>NZ_CM170155.1:0-3831381 GCF_057221735.1 Cellulomonas sp. plas2 | reverse complement strand
CGCCCTACCCTCGGTCTCGGTCCGTCCGGTGCCGGAGTCTCGCACGCGGTCGCCTGTCCACACAGTTGTCCACACCTGTGCGGAACGCGCGTACCACACGAGCGCTCGGGGGGACAGACCCTCCCCGGGCAGGTGCCGTACGGTTGCCGGCACCGGCAGGACCGGTGCGCCCCGTCCCGCCGGGGCGGGCAGCGACGAGCGATGATCGTAACGGCCCGTCGGGGCGCCGGGGGCCGTTCCGCCCGGCGACTTGCACCCGGTTCGGCGTGTCGGCGTGGAGGTCACCCGGGCGCGTGGTAGGCCGTGGTGGTTTGACCCGGCACGCGGCGGCGGCGTAACGTGGCCCAGCCTCGAAAGTGGCTCCTGCTGGCGTGCCCTGACGCCCGCGCACCGCTCCGCCGACGTGATCGTCGCGGCGCCGGGCGTCCGAGGAGCGGTCTCGCGAGGCACGACGCCCTCCGGCCGCGGCCGGCACCTTCGGAGCAGTGGAGTACCTCGTGAGCAAGCGCACGTTCCAACCGAACAACCGGCGCCGCGCCAAGACGCACGGCTTCCGCCTGCGGATGCGGACCCGCGCGGGCCGCGCCATCCTCGCGGCCCGTCGTCGCAAGGGTCGCGACGAGCTCTCGGCCTGACCCACCCCGGTGCTGCCCGCCCCGCACCGGATGCGCCGCTCTGCCGACTTCGAGCAGACGGTGCGCCGGGGGGCGCGCGGTGGCCGGACCACGCTGGTGGTCCACCTGACGACGACCGACCTCGGGCCGCAGGGCCCGGTGGTCGGTCTCGTCGTGTCCAGGGCCGTGGGGAACGCGGTCGTGCGCAACCGGGTGAAGCGGCGGTTGCGGGCCCTCGTCCGCGACCGGCTCGGCGACCTGCCGGCGGACGCGCGCGTCGTGGTGCGGGCCCTGGCGCCCGCGGCGGCGGCCTCCTCCGCCGACCTCGCGTCGGACCTGGACGGCGGCCTGCGGTCGGCGCGACGCCGGGCCGCGGAGGGGACGACGGGTGGTCGCGGCCGACGTGCGCCGGCGGTGACGTCGTGACGGCTGCGACCGACGGGGCGCTCCGGCGTCTGGTGCGGGTCCCCGCCCGGGTGCTCGTGCGGCTGCTCGTCCTCGTCGTGCGCGCCTACCAGCTCCTCGTCTCGCCGATGACGCCGCCGTCCTGCCGCTACCACCCGTCGTGCTCGTCGTACGCCGTGGTGGCGCTGGAACGGCACGGGCTCCTGCGCGGCGGGTGGCTCGCGGTCCGACGGCTCGGCCGGTGCCACCCGTGGGCGGCCGGCGGTGTCGACGACGTGCCGGGAACCACCGGGGCCCGCGGGACGTCGGATGCGTGGGACACCGTCCCGGGCTCCACGCCGTCGCCCACGTCGAGCGCCACGCGCTCTCCTGCTCCTACCGGCCGCTCGTCCGCGGGTCTCCCGCACGTGCACGCCGGGCACTGACACCGACCGAGGAGTACCTCCGAGATGGACTGGTTCGACGCGCTGCTCTGGCCGATCATGCTGGCCGTGGCCTGGACGATGGTCCAGTTCCACACGCTGTTCACGGCGCTGGGGCTGTCCGAGACCGGGGGCGCCTCCTGGGTGCTGTCCATCGTCGGGCTCGTGATCGTCATGCGGATCATCCTGATCCCGCTGTTCTTCAAGCAGATCAAGGCGTCGCGTGGGCTGCAGATGCTCTCGCCGGAGCTGCAGGCGATCCAGAAGAAGTACAAGGGGAAGACGGACCAGGCGTCCCGCGAGGCCATGACCCGCGAGACGATGGAGCTCTACCGCAAGCACGGGACGAACCCGTTCTCCTCGTGCCTGCCGATCCTCGCGCAGTCCCCCATCTTCTTCGCGCTCTTCCGGGTGCTGAACTCGCTCAAGCTCCTCTCCGAGGGTGGGCAGGTCAACGGGCGTGACGGCATCGGTGCCCTCACCCGGGACCTCGCCTCGCAGGCGGAGGCGGCGACGATCTTCGGCGCCCCGCTGTCGGGCACGTTCACGCTGGCCGGCGACAACGTCAGCACCCGCATCGTGACGGTGGTGCTCATCCTCGCGATGTCGGCCACGACGTTCCTCACGCAGCGCCAGCTCACGATGAAGAACATGCCGCCCACGGCGCTCGAGGGCCCGATGGCGCAGCAGCAGAAGATGCTGCTGTACCTGATGCCCATCATCTTCGCCGTCTCGGGCATCAACTTCCCCATCGGCGTGCTCGTCTACTGGACGACGACGAACCTGTGGTCGATGGGCCAGCAGTTCTACACGATCCGCAAGATGCCGGCGCCGGGGTCGCAGGCGGAGCGGGCGCTCAAGGAGCGGCAGGCCCGCAAGCGCGCGGCCAAGGGGCTCCCGCTCGAGGAGCCGCCGGCCGCCGGCGTCGTCGTCGAGGACAAGCCGCGCGGCCAGCGCGAGCAGCCCAAGCGCAAGGACCGCGCCGCCCGTCCGGGCGGTGCCGCCGGCACCGGCACCCCCCGGCCGCGGCCGGCGGGCTCGTCGGGCGGGTCCGCGACCGGTGGCACCCCGCGCCCGCGTCCGGCCGGTCAGGCGGGGGCGCCGGGGGGCGGCGGAGCAGGTTCGACGAAGGCGTCCGGCGGGTCGTCGGCCGCACGCCCGGGGTCGGGCGCGTCGGCCTCCGGCCAGCCGCGCAAGCGGCCGCCCGGCCAGGGTCAGCGCACGCCGCGACCGCGCCCCGCGGGCGACGCGGGTCCGTCCGGGCGCGGGCCCGGTCAGAGCCAGACGGACTGAGGCGACGGGGCGGCGTCGCCGCCCGTCGCGGTGCCTCCCGTCACGGGAGCGCGCAGGGGACGGCGTCCCCACCCGACCTCCGCCGGGACGACCCGGCAGCACGACGAACGGAGACACGACGATGACGACGACGCAGCCCGAGGTCCCCGAGGCCGGCACCGGCACGAGCCGGCTCGAGGAGGAGGGCGAGATCGCGGCGGACTACCTCGAGGAGCTCCTCGACATCGCCGACCTCGACGGGGACATCGACATCGACGTCGAGCACGGGCGCGCCGCCGTGGCGATCGTCTCGGAGGACCCGGCCGACCGCCGCCTGCGCACCCTGGCGGGTCGCGACGGCGAGGTCCTCGACGCGCTCCAGGAGCTCACACGCCTGGCCGTCCAGGCCAAGACCGGTGAGCGCAGCCGCCTCATGCTGGACGTCGCCGGCTACCGGGCGGGCCGGCGGACGGCCCTGACGGCGGTGGCCGAGGAGGCGATCGCGAAGGTCCGCTCGACCGGGGCGTCGCTCGCGCTCGAGCCGATGAACGCGTACGAGCGCAAGGTGGTGCACGACGTCGTCGCCGCCTCCGGCCTCGTCAGCGACTCGGACGGGATCGAGCCGAACCGCCACGTGGTGGTCCGGCCGGCCTGACGGTGGAGGAGCATCGGGTGCCCACCGGGAACGGTGAGGCCGCGGCGGCCACGGACCCCCTGGCCGACGACCCTCGGCTGCCGGGCTTCTTCGGCCCGGCGTGGCCGGCCGTCTCCGGCTTCCACCGCATGCTCCAGGGCGAGGGCGTGCTGCGGGGCCTGGTCGGGCCGCGTGAGGTCGGTCGGCTGTGGGAGCGGCACCTGCTCAACTCGGCGGCGGTCGTCCCGTTCCTGCCGACCGTCGGCACGATCGTCGACCTCGGGTCGGGTGCCGGCATGCCGGGGGTCGTCGTTGCGGCGATGCGACCGGGTGCCCGGGTGGTCCTGCTCGAGCCGATGCTGCGGCGCACCGAGTGGCTCGGCGAGGTCGTCCGGACCCTCGGCCTCGACAACGTCGAGGTGCACCGGGGCCGCGCGGAAGAGGTCGTCGGGACGTTCTCGGCCGACGCCGTGACCGTGCGCGCCGTGGCGGCGCTCGACGTGCTGTACGGGTGGGCGATGCCCCTGCTGCGCGTCGGCGGTGAGCTCGTCGCCCTCAAGGGCGCCCGGGCCGAGGAGGAGATCGAGGCGTCCGGCGAGACCGGGCGGGCCTGGGGTGCGGGCGTCCCGGCCGTGCGCACCGTGGCGACCGTGGAGGGCGTCGAGTCGACCAGGGTCGTCACGGTGGTGCGGGAGCGTGCCGTGGCGCCGCCCGTCCGCGGCGGAGTCGCCGGGCAGCGCAAGGCCCGACGACGCCGCGGTTGATCCAGGGATCGGCCCGCTCCGACACGACGCATCCGGTCCTGGTGTTCCCGGCGCGTGCGCGGCGGCGCGTCACGCGGGTGTCGGCAGCGTCAGGACCTCCACCCCGTCCTCGGTGATCGCGACGGTGTGCTCGCTGTGGGCCGTGCGGGACCCGGTCGCGCTCCGGAGGGTCCATCCGTCC
The DNA here is from genome assembly GCF_057221735.1 of Cellulomonas sp. plas2. Taxonomy (NCBI): domain Bacteria; kingdom Bacillati; phylum Actinomycetota; class Actinomycetes; order Micrococcales; family Cellulomonadaceae; genus Cellulomonas; species Cellulomonas sp. plas2. The sequence goes on along the minus strand of NZ_CM170155.1, from coordinate 3,827,089 downwards.
TCGTCGGTGACGAGCTCGTCCGTGTCGGCCATCACCCACGGCTCGATGGCGAGCAGCAGGCCCGGGCGCAGCCGGTAGCCCCGGCCCGGGCGACCGGCGTTGGGGACGTGCGGGTCCTGGTGCATGGTCGAGCCGACGCCGTGGCCGCCGAACTGCGTGTTGACGCGGTAGCCGGCGCCCTGCAGGACCGTGCCGATGGCGTGGGCGATGTCGCCGACGTGCGCACCCGGCCCGGCAGCGGCGATGCCTGCGGTGAGCGCCTGCTCCGTGGCGGCGATGAGCTCCGGGGAGCCCGGCGGCCGACGGTCCCCCACGACGAAGCTGATGGCCGAGTCCGCGACGACGCCCTGCAGCGAGACCGCGAGGTCGAGGGAGAGGAGGTCCCCGTCGTGCAGGACCTCGTCGTGCGGCCGGCCGTGGAGGACGGCGTCGTTGAGGGAGGTGCAGATGTAGTGCCCGAACGGGCCCCTGCCGAAGGAGGGTGCGTAGTCGACGTAGCAGGACACGGCCCCTGCTGCCTCGATCGCCTCCCGGGCCCACCGGTCGATCTGGAGCAGGTTGGTGCCCGGAACGCTCCGGCCCCGAAGGTCCTGCAGGATGTCGGCGACCAGACGTCCGGTCGCGCGAGCCCTGTGCAGCTCGTCGTCGTTCAACAGCTCGATCATCACGCCTCCCGATAGATATACCGGTCAATGTATCCCGGCAGTAGTGTGATCGCCATGGTCCGTCTGCCCCTGACTCCTGCCGACGTGGAGCGCGGTCGCCGTCTCGGTGCCGCTCTCCGAGCTGCGCGAGGCAGTCGGTCGATCCTGGAGGTGGCGCTCGCCGCGCGGCTGTCGCCCGAGACGGTGCGCAAGATCGAGTCGGGCCGTGTCGCCACGCCGGCGTTCTCCACGGTGGCGGCAGTGGCCACGGTCGTCGAGCTGTCTCTCGACGACCTGTGGGAGCTGATGCAGAGCCGCGAACCTGAGCGTGACCAGCACGCTCCTGCGCAAGCCACGCCGCAGGCTGCGCTGGAAGCGTCCTGACGAGCCCAGTAGACAGGGTCACGGCTGGCTGGAGGCAGAAGTGCGTCGTCACCGTGGCTGTTGCAGGCGGAGCCGTCGTTCCACGTGAAACACTGCCGCGTAGCAATCAGGCCCGTCCCGCGAACAAGGCCCATCGATCGCGGCACGGCCCGGACGGCCACCTGTTCCACGTGAAACGTGCCGACCGGCACTGCCGTTCGCCACGAACGGTCTTCCGCCTCAGGGCCGTCATCGCGTTGCTTGTCGTCGGCGGTAGCGGTCGGCACCGATGACGTCCTCGTGCACCAGACCGGTCGCACAACCACGCACCCGCCGAACGGGCTGCGGAGACACGGTTGAACAGGTCGCTCGCAGATCGCGCTCGCGGACGTCGGACCGTGGCACCCGCTCGGCGCTCCTCGCCCTCGCATATGGCGAGGACGGCGGAGGGCGGCCGGCCGCACGCGAAGGGCTCCGTGCGATCGTCCGTCCAGGTCGTGCCCCGCGTCTTCCGAGCCTCGTGGTGTGCGGTGCGACGACCGGACGAGCGACCCTGACCGCGTGGGAGAGCTCGTGGCAGTGCCGTCACCGCTCGAGGACGTGACCCGCAGGAGTCGCAACAGTGGACCGCGCTGGCAGCGCCCTCCCGGTGACGAAAGGTGGAGGTAGACGAGCAGGGACGCGCACGACGTGCAGTGCTGCGCCAGGAAGGGCTGCAGGGGCGACTCGCACGGTGCCACCATCTGCAGACCCCGCGCAGCGGTGACGGGTGCAAGCCGGCCTCGAAAAGGTCGCGCCGACGTTCGTCCGTCAAAGCTCCGCTCCTTCGCGTGTGGTGAACGGGCCTGCGCGAGGAGACCTCGCGGCCGTGCACGCACGGTCGGACGCGGTCGGATCGCGAGGATCGATGCTCGATCGCCCACGGGGACGCGGGTCGATGTCGAACGGCTCGCACGAAGTTCCTGCATCCGGTGCAGTACTGCGCTGCGTCGGCTCCCCTGAGTGAGGCTGCACCGTGGCCCCACCGTCCACCGGGCGGTACCGCGATGTTTCACGTGGAACGCTTTTCCAGCCGAACGGCCGATGCGGAAATTTGCGGCGACCCCTTGATGCGAGGCGCGCGGTCCATCTCGGGGCGCCGGGTGAGCACGCGGGCGCGAGAACGACGCGGAGCGGACAGAGCTCGTCCACGGGACCTAGCTCAGCGGACCCGCGGCGCGCCCTACAAGCTCGTCGCTCTCTTGCCGCCCGCTTGTGCGGCACGTCGTCACCGAGGAGGACGCGCTGGATTTCGCGTTCCCCACTGTCGAGGGGCCCGTCGGCAGCGTGGACGAGGGGATGCTGGTCGACGCCATACGCACCGACATGGCTGTCGACGGCGTCACCATCTTCTTACGCGAGAGCGGAGAAGAAGCACGCACCAACGAGTCGCCGCGGAGGGCGGCGCGTCGGTACAGGTCGGGTCGGACGTCGTACCGATGCGCGCGGAGGTCCTGTCAGCAGGTGCATCCCGCCGGGACCGAGCGCTCCGTCCGTTGCCGAACAGGGCGCGCCGATATCGTCGCCGAACAGGTCGTCCCGGCGTCGTCGTGGAGCAGTTCGTCCCGACGCCGTCGCCGAGCACGTCGTGGACGTCGGGTGGGCGCTTGAGCGTCCTCCGTCCCGGCGCTCCATGCTGGCCTCCACGCATGTGCCCGCTGCTGTCGCCGCGCAGGCACGGCCCGTGCTCCATCTTCCCGCAAGCGATGACCACCTGCTGCGGGCTCGACCGATCCCGCCCCGGCGCCCCTTACCTTCTGGCCTCCCGGAGCGGCAGGTATGAGCCCGGGCGTGAGCGGCACCGATCGCACGGGAGAGTGGCTTGCTCGTCGGCGATCGTTCGTGGCCGCCGAGAGACCAGGCCCCGCAGCACGCCCTCGCCCTGCCGGCGATGGAAGGAGATGTTTCACGTGGAACGCGACATGGAGGCGGACGAGGTTTGCGTGGACGGAAGACCCGCTGCCGCACTCGCGTCAGTGCCAGTCGAGGTCGAGAGTCCGGTACGAGCAGCGCAGCACGTGCAGGAGACGGACGACTTGAAAGAGCGACCATCGCCGGGCAACTCCGACCGCTGCAGCACGCGAGGCCATGTCGAGGAGTAGCGTCCGGAGTCGGTGTCGAGCGGCTGAGGCGACATTGGCTGCCGACGCGCCGTGTAGCGGTATCGATGGGGTTCCCGACGTGCGCCTCACGTTCCACGTGAACGGCCCCTCCCGCGCCGCGCCCTCGGCCGACCACAGCGGCCGCGATCTCGGTGCCTTCCGGGCGACGCTGCTAGACGGGTGGTCCACGCTAGCCATCGCTGGACGTGGAACAGCCGCATCGCCACGATGCTCAGCCGCTGCAAGCGCGTTCGACAACGCCTTGTATGGCGGGCGTGAGCCACGTCGCTCGCGAGCTGGTAGCCGGAGCCGCGTGTCGGCTGTACTGCGGGCGTGGACCCGTCGTACGCCCGGAAACACCGAACAAGCGTGACCTGTCACGCGCCCACGCCGGAGCGCCATGGTGTTTCACGTGAAACGCACTCGTTCGGCGGCGCCGGCCGAGCCGACGACGAACCCGCGGACGTCGGCGGGCGTACGTGCGTTGCCTGAAGATCTGTTCCACGTGAACCGCAGCGTTATGGGCCCAGGCCTGCGGTATGGCGCTCTCGACAGCGCCACGCGTCGCCTCGCCATCTGTGTTCGTGGCGGACGAACGTGCGCGAGATCCGCGCGCGGCCGTTCGAGGCTGTGGACCCGACGTCCGCCGGGGAACGTACGCGCTCCACCATACGCGCGCGGGAGACGTGGTCCGCGGCTGTGCAGTCGACGGTCGAGGCACGAGGAATGCGTTGCGTTTCACGTGAAACGCGGCGTGCGCCAGGAGACTTATGCTCCGTTTGGTGGCCAGGACGGTCTCGCGACGTACTTAGGTGCCCCACGGCACGGCCGACTTAACAGTAGGAGCACCACCAGGACCAGGATCGGCCAGAACCAGAACCAGGACCGCAGGCGGCACGACCGCGGGCGGATATCGTGCGGTGCCCTCGCCGGCCTCGCCGGTGACGATCAGGCGACGCGCAGAGTCGATCAAGCGGCGCGCCCACAGGGGTGCGGCTCGCGTGGCGGGGTCGCGGCTAGGCTGCACCGGGCGCGCGGCGACGTGCGACAAGGAGGCGACGGACGGGTGGACGCGTGACTGTGGACCGGGGGAGCGCGACGACGGAGACGTCGGACGAGCTGCGCCGAGCAGCGCTGGTGCAGAGCCTTCCGACGGCCGACGAGGACACTCCCCTGATGGCCGCGCTCCGGGTGGATGCACGCCGGCGGATCGAGCTGCGGGGGCGGCGATTCCCGGCGCCCCCGGAGACACGCGTCCTGACGATCGCCAACCAGAAGGGTGGGGTCGGGAAGACCACGACGGCGGTCAACCTGGCGGCGGCGCTGGCGCAGTCAGGGCTGCAGGTCCTGGTCATCGACAACGATCCCCAGGGGAACGCGTCGACCGCACTCGGCGTCGACCACCGCTCCGGGACGGCCTCGGTGTACGAGGTGCTCGTCGACGGGCTCCCGATGCACCAGGCCGTGCAGGAGTCGCCGCACGTGCCCGGCCTCTGGTGCGTGCCCGCCACGCTCGACCTGTCGGGTGCCGAGATCGAGCTGGTGTCACTGGTCGCGCGCGAGACGCGGCTCAAGCGGGCGCTCGACGCCTACCTGGGCTGGCGGGACGAGCAGGGCCTCCCGCGGTTGGACTACGTCCTGGTCGACTGCCCGCCGAGCCTGGGTCTGCTGACGGTCAACGCGTTCGTCGTGGGGCGCGAGGTCCTCATCCCGATCCAGTGCGAGTACTACGCGCTCGAGGGCCTGAGCCAGCTGCTCAAGACCGTGGACATGATCCGCGCCCACCTCAACCCCGACCTGCACCTGTCGACGATCGTCCTGACGATGTACGACGCACGCACGAACCTCGCCCGGGAGGTGGCCGACGAGGTGCGGGAGCACTTCCCCGTGCAGACGCTCCGCACGACGGTCCCCCGGTCCGTCCGCGTCTCGGAGGCGCCGAGCCACGGCCAGACGGTGATCACGTACGACCCCGGCTCCTCGGGCGCGCTGGCGTACCTCGAGGCGGCCCGCGAGATCGCCGAGCGCGGACGCGGCGACCGCACGCAGCAGCACGACGAGCACGACGGTGACCAGGGTGGGTCCGCCCGCCGGCAGGAGGAACGGTGAACGACAAGCGGCGCGGTCTGGGTCGAGGCCTCGGGGCCCTGATCCCCCAGAGCGCGGAGGCGGCCGAGGTGCGTGCACCGGAGCGGCCGGTCGACGTGTTCTTCCCCGAGGCGCGTCCCGCGAGGACGACGCGGACGACGCCGGAGGACGTCCCGTCGGCCGACGAGCCCCCGACGACGGCCGTGGCCACCACGACGAAGGCGCCAGCCCGACGACGCCGTGCCCCCGTCCCGGCGTACGCGGGCAGCACCGCGGCGCGGGAGCGGCCCGCGCGCCGTGCAGGCGGCGCTGCCCCCACGCCCGCCGCCGAGGATGCTCGCGCGGCGGCGGAGGAACCGGGTGCGGCCGCCGAGCCTGTGGACCAGGCCACCGTGACGGGCTCCGCCGTGGACGTCGTCGTCCAGAAAGGCGCCCAGGAGGACGTGCCCCCGGACGACGCCGGCGCGGAGGCGTCGTCGGACGTGCAGCCGGACGCGACGGTCACCACGCCGGACGGCCTCGTGCAGGTCCCCGGGGCGCGCTTCGCCGAGCTCCCGGTGACGGCGATCCGGCCCAACCCGAAGCAGCCGCGTGCCGTCTTCGACGAGGACGCGCTGGCCGAGCTCGTCGGCTCGATCCGCGAGGTCGGCGTGCTGCAGCCGGTGGTCGTGCGGCAGGCGGGCGACGGCTACGAGCTCATCATGGGCGAGCGACGCTGGCGCGCGTCGCAGGAGGCGGGCCTGGAGTCCGTGCCGGCCATCATCCGGGACACCGAGGACGCGGACCTCCTGCGTGACGCGCTGCTGGAGAACCTCCACCGCTCCGACCTCAACCCGCTCGAGGAGGCGGCTGCGTACCAGCAGCTCCTCCAAGACTTCGGGTGCACGCACGACGAGCTCGCCGCCCGCATCCAGCGCTCGCGACCGCAGATCTCCAACACGCTGCGCCTGCTGCGCCTGCCCGCCACCGTGCAGCGGCGCGTCGCGGCCGGCGTGCTCTCGGCCGGTCACGCCCGGGCGCTCCTCGGGCTCGCGGACGGCGCGGCCATCGAGCGGTTGGCGCAGCGGATCGTCGCCGAAGGCCTGTCGGTGCGCGCGGTGGAGGAGATCGTGGCTCTGGGCGGCGACGAGGACCGCGCGCCGCTGCGTCAGCTGCGTCCGCGGGGGGAGCTGGTGACGCCTGCGCTCGACGACCTGGCCGGACGCCTGTCCGACCGGTTCGACACGCGCGTCAAGGTCAGCCTCGGCCGGTCGCGCGGCAAGCTCACCGTGGAGTTCGCCTCCGTGGACGACCTCAACCGCATCCTCGCGAGCCTGGCTCCCGACGACCCGGGGCTCGCCGCCGTCTGACGGTCAGGCGTCCCCGTGGTCGGCGGGCACGCCGTCCGCCAGCTCCGCTCGGACGAGGGCCGCGTACAAGTCCGGGAGCTGGTGCCCGGCTGCCTCCGCCGCCTGCGGGAGCAGCGAGGTCTCGGTCATGCCGGGAGCGACGTTGACCTCGAGGAACCAGACGGTCCCGTCCTCGTCGACGACGAGGTCCGTCCGGGACAGGCGCCGCAGACCGAGCTCGCGGTGAGCCAGGACCGCCGCGGCGCCCACGCGGGCGGCCAGGTCCTCGTCGAGCCGGGCGGGCGTGAAGTACTCGGTGCGACCGGGGTTGTACCGGGCGTCGTAGTCGTAGGGGCCCTCGGTGACGATCTCGACGGCCGGCAGCGCGACGGGCCCGTCGCCCGTGTCCACCACGCTGACCGCGATCTCCGTGCCCTGCACCGCCCGCTCGACCAGGGCGGTGCCGGCGTAGGAGAAGCAGTCCACCATCGCGTGCGGGAGGCCGGTGGCGTCGTCGACGAGGGTGACGCCGAGCGCCGACCCACCTTGCGAGGGCTTGACCACCACGGGCAGGCCCAGGCGGCCGGCGATGGCGTCGAGCACCTGCCCGGCCCCGAGCTCCCGGAACAGCGACTGCGGGAGCGTCACGAACTCGGGGGTCGCGAGGCCGGCGCGCGACACGGCCGTCTTGGCGATGGGCTTGGACCAGGCGACCCGGCTCGCGCGCGGTCCCGTGCCCAGCACGCGGTGACCGGCGAGGGCCAGCACGTCCCGGATCGACCCGTCCTCGCCGCCGGCGCCGTGCAGCAGCGGCCAGACGAGGTCCGGCCCGATGGACGCCAGCGTCGGCAGCAGGCGCTGGTCGACGTCGTGCACGGAGACCTCGACGCCGGCGCTGCGCAGCGCCTCCGCGACGCGGCGGCCCGACCGCAGGGACACGTCGCGCTCGTGGGACAGCCCGCCGGCGAGGACGGCGACGCGCGGGGACGGGGCGAGGGGCACGGTGCGGGCTCCGGTCGGTCGGTGGTCCGGGCGGACCAGGGGCTGGGGGCGGATGGGCGGCTGCAGTGCCGCGGGGGCCGGGGGCGCGACCGGGACGACGTCATCGTCGGCGGACGCGGGACCGCGCCGCCGGGTCAGGACACGTCGGGCGCGGGCGCCTGCACCTCGTCGTCGGCGGTGCCGCGGGAGGTGCCGAACAGCTCGACGAGCTCGGCCTCCCCCGACACGACGCCTGCCAGGCGGCGTACGCCCTCCCGGATGCGCTCCGGCGTCGGGAAGCAGTACGACAGCCGCATGTGGTCCGCGCCCTGGCCGTCGAAGTAGAACGCCGTGCCCGGCACGTAGGCCACCCGCGCCGTGACGGCCCGCGGGAGCATGTCGCGCGCGTCCAGGCCCTCGGGCAGCTTCACCCACGTGTAGAAGCCGCCGGTGGGGACGGTCCAGCTCGCGTCGGGCAGGTACTCGGCGAGGGCGGAGATCGTGGCGTCCCGCCGCTCCCGGTACTGCTCCCGGTAGACCTTGATCTGGCCCTTCCAGTCGTGGTTGGCCAGGTACGTGCTGATGGCCAGCTGCGAGGCGTTGGAGGGGCAGAGGATGGCCGACTCGCTGGCCAGGACCAGCTTCTCGCGGACGGCGTGCGGCGCGACGGCCCAGCCGACCCGGTACCCGGGGGCGAACGTCTTCGAGAACGACCCGAGGTAGATGACGCCCTCGTCGTCCCAGGAGCGCAGCGCGGGGAGCACGTCGCTGTCGAAGGACAACAAGCCGTAGGGATTGTCCTCGAGGACGAGGACGTGGTGCCGGCGGGCGATCTCGAGGATGCGCGGGCGGCGCTCGAGGGAGATGGAGACGCCCGCGGGGTTGTGGAAGTTCGGCACGAGGTAGAGGAACTTGACCCGGCGGCCCGCGGCCTCGAGGCGGGTCAGGGTCTCCTCGAGCAGCTCGGGGACGAGGCCGTCCTCGTCGAGCGGCACGTGCACGACCTCCGCCTGGTACGCGCGGAAGACACCCAGCGCGCCGACGTAGGACGGCGCCTCGGCGACGACGATGTCGCCCGGGTCGATGAAGACGCGCGTGACGAGGTCGAGGGCCTGCTGCGACCCGGTGGTGACGACGACGTCGTCGGGGTGCGCCTCGATCCCCTCGAGGCGCATGACCTCGAGGACCTGCTCCCGCAGCGTCTCGTCGCCCTGGCCCGAGCCGTACTGCAGCGCCGTCAGGCCGCGCGTGGCGACGACCTGCTGCGCGAGCTCGGCCAGCGTGTCCAGGGGCAGCCCCTGCAGGAACGGCATCCCGCCGGCGAGCGAGACGACCTCGGGCCGGTTCGCGACGGCGAACAGCGCACGGATCTCCGAGGCGCGCATGCCGTGGGTGCGCTCGGCGTAGGAGCCGAACCAGGGGTCCAGGCGCGTGCCGGCGGCGGCGGACGTGGGGGGCTGGCCCGACGTCTGACGCGTGGGCACGGGCGAGGAGGTCATGCGCGCCAGTGTCGCACGCGCTGCTCAGGACGCGGCCGAGCCGCCCGCCGCCGCCTCGAAGTGCCGCGCCAGGTCCGCCTTCGGCCGCGCGCCGACGACGGTGTCGACGAGCTCGCCGTCGCGGAAGACGTGCAGCGTCGGGATGGAGACGATGCCGTAGTCGGCGACGACGCGCGGGTTGGTGTCGGTGTCCACCGACACCACCCGTACCCGGCCGTCGTACTGGCGCGCCAGCTCGGCGAGCACCGGCGCCACCGCACGGCACGGGCTGCACCAGGCCGCCCAGAAGTCGACGACGACGGGCAGGTCCGCGTCGAGCACGGCGGCCTCGAACGTCGCGTCCGTGACCGGCTCGACGGGGGACGCCGGGCCGGTCACGCCCCCGCGCCCTCCCCGACGAGCACCGGCACCGAGGTGGTGACCATCGGGTCCGGGACGCCGGGCGCCGCGTCGGCGAGCGAGGCCAGGAAGTGCTGGGCGTCGAGCGCGGCGGCGCAGCCCGAGCCGGCCGCGGTGATCGCCTGGCGGTAGGTGTGGTCCACGACGTCACCCGCGGCGAAGACACCCCGGAGGTTGGTCCTCGTGGTGCGGCCCTCGACGGCGATGTAGCCCTCCTCGTCGAGATCCACCTGGCCGACGAGCAGGTCGGTGCGCGGCAGGTGGCCGATGGCGACGAACAGGCCCGTGGCGTCGACCTGGCGGGTCTCGCCCGTCGCGACGTCGCGCAGCGTCACGCCGCTCACCTTGTCCTCGCCCTGCACGGCGACGACCTCGCTGTTCCAGGCGAACGAGATCTTCGGGTCCGCGAACGCGCGGTCCTGCATGATCTTCGACGCCCGCAGCGCGTCGCGGCGGTGCACCATGAGGACGCTGCGGGCGAACCGCGTGAGGAAGGTGGCCTCCTCGACGGCGGAGTCGCCGCCACCGACGACCACGACGTCCTGATCACGGAAGAAGAACCCGTCGCAGGTGGCGCACCACGAGACGCCCCGCCCGGAGAAGCGGTCCTCCTCCTCGAGCCCGAGCCGGCGGTAGGCCGAGCCCGTGCTGAGGATGACGGCGCGCGCGCGGTACTCCTCGCCGCCGCCGGTCACGATGCGCTTGACGTCGCCCGTCAGCTCGAGCTCCGTCGCGTCGTCCCAGATGATCTCGGCGCCGAAGCGCTCGGCCTGGGCGCGCATGTTCTCCATGAGGTCCGGGCCCTGCACGCCCTCGGGGAAGCCCGGGAAGTTCTCGACCTCGGTGGTCTGCATGAGCCAGCCGCCCGCGCTGATGGAGCCGGCGACGACGACCGGGCGCAGGCCGGCGCGCGCGGCGTAGATCGCCGCGGTGTACCCCGCGGGGCCGGACCCGACGATGACGAGGTCGCGCACGTCGTCCTCGGGGGTGGCGGCGGTGGTCGCGTCCGTGGAGGTGTCCTGCGTGCTGTCCGACGTGCCGTCCTGCGTGCCGGCCTGCGTGCCGGCCAGGAGGCCGTCGAGGGCGGACGTCGCGGCGAGGTTGGCGGGGAACGAGGTCACGGGGTGCTCCGGTGATCGGGGGTGGCGTGCTGAGGCGCTCAACGGATCGTAGTCGGCGGTTGTTCCGCGGCCCGGGACGCCCACGTCCCCTCGGGGACCGGTCGCCACAGGTGCGGCGCGAGGACCGGGTGGGACGGCGCCGGCGGTCAGGAGACCGCGAGCTCGGCGACCTCGAGGCGGAAGCGGTCGCCGTCCGGTGCGGGCGGGACCGCCGGGAACCACAGGACGAGCGACGCCGTCTCCGTCGGGGTCGCGAGCGTCAGCACCGTCTCGGGCCCGACCGTCCCGGACGCGAGGACGTCCCCGGCGGTCGGGTTGGCGGCGTCCGTCGACCGCAGCTCCACGGAGGTGCCGCCCGGGCCGTTGACGCGCAGGGTCACCGTGGTGACCGTGGCCGGCTGGGCGAGCGTGACGGCGAGGCCGACCCCGGCCTTGAGGCCGCCGAGGGCGGAGGTGCGGTACGTGTAGGTGTACCAGGCCGTCGCCGGGTCGCCGTCGAGGGCGGCGGCCACCGCCTCCGGGTGCTCGCCGGCGGGGTCGGTCGGGTCGATGGAGGTGAGGCCGGCGATCGCGGGCGGGGCGGGCGGGGGTGGTGCCTCGGGCGCGGGAGCCGCCGGCTCCCCCTCCGGTGCCGTGGGCTCCGCGGCCGCGGCGGGGTCGCTCGTCGTCGGCGCGGGGTCGGCGGTCACGGGCGCGAGCAGCGACCGGGTGGCCACGGCCACCCCGGCGACGACGAGGACGAGGACGAGCAGGAGGGCGACGACCCCGCCGTCGAGACCGCGTCGGCGGGGCTCGTCGTCGTCGGCGATGACGCCGATGACGTCCCACTCCTCGTCGACGGGGTCCGGGGCGGAGGGTGCGGCCGCGGCTGCGGCGACGGGGTCGGTGCCCGTGCCCGCGCCCGTGACCGGGGGCTCGCTCGTCGCCGCGGGCGGCGTGGTGGTCGTCCCGCTCGACGGGACGCCCGTGCGGGCGATCAGCGGGATGCGCCTCGGGGTGGAGACGGTCACCGGGTCTCCGACCGCACCCGGGCCGACGTCGAGGACGCCGTCCCCGAGGGCGACCGAGCCGGTCGTGGCGGGCGGCTCGTCGTGGCCGGGACGGGTACCGACGGTCGGCTGCTCCCCGGAGGTCCCGGCTGCCATGGGGGTGCCCGTGGGCGGCGTCGGGGCCGAGGCGGCCGGGCCGTAGGGGTCCGGCAGGACCGAGGCGTGCGGGACCGCGGCCTGCTCGACCGCCTCCGACCTCGGGTCCGCGGTCGTCCCGTCCGGCCCGTCCGGGCGGCGCGCGGCGGCGGCTGCGACCGCGGCGGCACCGGCCCCGAGGGCGGCTGCGCCGGCGGCGGTCGAGCCGCCGCCGCTGGGCCGGTGCCCCCGGTGCCGCAGTCGTGCGGGTGGGAACGCGGGTGGCGGGGTGCCGGGGCGCAGCGACGGGCGCGCCTGGACGACCTCGCGGACCGAGGTCCGGCGGACGGGAGCGGAGACGGGACCGGCCGGGGACGCGTCGGGCGTGCCGTCGTCTCCGGGCTCGGGGGTCCCGGCACCGAAGGGTCGCCCGTCGACGGGCTCGTCGTCAGAAGGCTGCTCGTCGGCGGCTCCGTCGGTCGGGCCCCCGTCGGTCGGGCCCACGTCGGTCGGGCCCCCGTGGTCCCGCAGCTCGTCGCCCCCGCGCTCGTCGCCCCCGGGCTCGTCGTCGTCGGCCACGCCGTCGTCCGTCACGTCCTCGCGCACCGTGTCGTCCACCGTGTCGTCCATCGCGTCGTCCATCGCGTCGTCCACCGCGTGGTCGATCGCGTCGCCGTGCGCCTCGTCGTCCGTCACGTCCTCGTCCGTCACGTCCTCGTCGGGTGCGTCGTCGGGTGCGTCGTCGGCGGAGTCCGCGGCCGGGGTCGTGCCGGGGGCCGCCACGGGGGCCCACGCCAGCACCGGCGAGCCGGCGGCCGCCTCGTCCGCCGGCGCGAGCACGTCCGACCAGCTCCGCACCGACGACCACTGGGGCGCCCCGGGCGGGGGCGGCGCGACGACGGGGACGCTGCCCGTGGCGGGGCCGACCAGGGCGGGGCCGCCCGTGGGGCCGAGCGCCGTGGCACGGATCTCTCCCCACGGCTCCAGGTCGCGCACGAGCTCGGCGGGCGTCCACGGGCCGTCGTCGTGCGGTCCCAGGGTGACCGCGCACAGGGTGTCCAGGTCGTTCGGGACGTCGGGGACGAGGTCGGCGGGCGGCACGGGCCGGCCCTCCACCAGCGGGGCCGGCGGCAGCCCTCCCGCCGACGCCTCGTCGCCGGGCCAGCGGCCGGTCAGGGCGGTGTAGAGCAGGCGGACGAGGCCGACCGCGTCGGCGCGGGCGGTCGCACGGGCGTCGCCGTCGGGCTGGTCGAGGAGCACCCCGTCGAGGGCCAGGCCGGTGAGCAGCACCCGGCCGGTCGTCGTCACGTGCAGCACCGAGGGGCGCAGCGCGAGGTGGTGCACGCCGCGGTGGCGTGCGGCCTCCAGCGCGCCCGCGGCCTCCCCGACGAGGGCGCGCGCCTGCGGACCCGTCAGCGGCCCCCGCGCGGTCAGGTCGGCGAGGGTCGGGCCGTCCACGCGCTCGCCGACGACGTACCCGCCGACGTCCGCGGCCTGACCGACGTCGAGCACGCGGGCCAGCCGCGGGTCGGGGACGAGGGCCGCGCGCCGGGCGGCGTCGAGCGCACGCGCGACCGGCCCGTCCGCCAGGAGCAGCACCCGCACCGGACGGTCGAGGATCCGGTCGGTGGAGGCCCAGGCGCGCGTCCCCGCCACGTCGCTGCCCACGGGTCGGTCGAGCGCGTAGCGGCCGGCCAGCAGCGTCCCCGGCTCCACGCGCAGGGGGCCCACGGCCTCGGTCACGACGCCCTCCGTCCGGTGGTGCGGGTGCCGGCGGAGCGGTGCCGGCGGGGTACGGGCATGCTACGGGCCGTCAGCGTCGTCGGCCCCGCGCGAGCAGGCGGCGCAGCACCCGGGCCGCCGGACCCAGCAGCACCTCCAGCTCCGCGACGTGCATGAGCCGCAGCCCGCCGAGGTAGACCAGCCCCATCACCGTGCCGACGACGACGCACTCGAGCAGGCGCGCGCCGACGGTGTCCGCCAGCAGCGCCTCGAGCCCGCGCAGCACGCCGAGCCCGAGCCCCGCGGCGACGAGCGCGGCGACGACCGCCTGCACGTGCGTCCGGAGCACGCGCCGTCCGTCCAGGCGGCGCAGCCGCCCGCGCAGCCGCACGAGCGCGACGAGGGCGCCCAGCACGTAGGACACCGACATGGCGACGCCGGCGCCCGCGACCCACGACGAGGGCGGGAGCACCGCGCGGCCCAGCAGCGCGCCACCGGCGACCACCACGGCCATGGCCACCTGCACCGGCAGCAGGCCCCGCGCGTCCTCGTACGCGTAGTACACGCGCTGGGCCATCGACCACGCACCGAAGGCCGGCAGCCCGACGACCATGGCCGTCACCACGCCGGCGACGGCCGGGACGTCCGCCGCCGCCCCCGTGACGAGGACGAGGCGCGTGACGGGCACCGCGAGGACCAGCACCACGGCGGCGGCCAGGACCGTGAACAGCCCGACGACGCGCAGCCCCAGGGACAGCGTGCCGCGCACGGCGGGCAGGTCCTCGTCGTGCGCCTGGGCGGCGAGGCGCGTGAACAGCGCCGTCGCCAGCGACACCGTGACGAGCGAGTGCGGCAGCATGAACACGAGGAAGCCGTAGTCGTAGGCGGCGTTGCCCGCGACGCCCTGGACCGTCCCCCCAGCGGCGGGCGCGTCCCACGCCACGCGGGAGACGACCACGTACGCGAGCTGCCCGACGACGAGGCCGGCGAAGGTCCAGCCGACCACGGTCCCGGCCCGTCCCAGCCCGGACCCCCGCAGGTCCAGCCGCGGCCGGTACCGCACGCCGGCGCGCCGCAGCGAGGGCACGAGCACGGCGGCCTGGGCGACGACGCCGAGCGTCGCGGAGGCGGCCAGCACGGCGACCGTCGACGAGGACCACGTCGACGCGTCCTGCAGGCCGCCGCCCGCTCCCGCGCCGTCGCCCCCGGCGCCGCCGAACACGGCGATGAAGACGCCGAAGCCGGCGATCGCCACGACGTTGTTGACCACCGGCGCCCACATGTACGGCCCGAAGGACCCGCGCGCGTTGAGGACCTGCCCCAGCAGGGCGTAGACGCCGTAGAAGAACAGCTGCGGCACGCACCAGGTGGCGAAGGCCACGGCCAGCGCCCGGCGCGGGCCACCGGCGTCGTCGGCGTAGAGGGTGACGAGCAGCGGCGCGGCGAGGGTCAGCAGCACCGTCAGCCCCGCCAGCACGACGAACCCCAGGGTCAGGAGGCGGTCGACGTACTCCTGGCCGGCGCCGCGCCGGTACGCGCGCACCACCTGGGGCACGAGCACGGCGTTGAGCAGCCCGCCGGCCAGCACCATGTAGAGGACGTTGGGCAGCTTGTTGGCGACGGCGAAGGCGTCGGCGGCCTGGCCCGTGGCTCCGATGGCGGCGACGAGCACCATGCCGCGCAGGAGGCCCAGCACGCGGGACACCGCGGTGCCCGACGCCATGAGGGCCGCGCCCCGGCGGACGCCGCCGCCACCGGCGCCCGTGGCGGTGGTCGCGCCGCTCACGGCCGGTCGCCCCGGTCGGCGGGCACGTCGTCGGTCGTCGAGGGGTCCGGGACGACGGGGTGCGCGCCGGTGTCCGTGCCGCGGCCGCCGAGGACGCCGAGCGACCCCGGTTCCGCGCCGGAGCCGGCGCCACGCGTCGAGCTCTGCCCGCGCCGCACGGTGCGGACGATCCCGACGACGAGGAACACGGCCAGCAGCGCGCCGACCACCACCACGCCGACGCTCTCGATGGTCGGCGAGACCCGGGCCTCGAAGGCCACCGGCTCGCCGACAGGGATGCCGTCGGCGGTCGTCAGCGAGACGCGCACGGTGACGTCGCAGTTGGCCGTGGCGACGAGGTGCACCGGCACGGCGACCTCCGCGCCGGCGGGCACGGTCACGGTGGGCGACCGGTCGGCGGCGAGGCAGGCCCGGTCGGGGTCGACGCGCAGCCGCACGGTGGCGTCGGCCGGCAGCGCGCTGCGCACCGACAGCCGCAGCTCGGACTGCGCGGACACGACGTTCACCGTGCTGACGGGCGCGACGGACAGCCCCGCGGCCCGCCCCCGCAGGGCCTCCAGCGCGGCGGCGACCGCGGCGTCGCGACCGGCGGGGTCGGCGCGCCACGCGACCGAGAGCGGGAGCAGCGTGGTCGCGTCGACGCCCGCGAGGAGCGCGTCGGGATCGCTCGCGACGGCGGCGAACGAGCGGGCGGCCGCCCGCGCGTCGGCGAGGGCGCGGACGTCGTCGGGGTCGGTCTCGTCCTCGTCGACGACGCGGCCTGGCAGGTCGGCGGCAGGGCTGTCGTCCCCGCCGGCCACGAGCCCGGCGAGGTCCGTCGTCGTCACCCACGGGGCGTCCGCCAGGGCCGCCAGGAGGACCGCCGTGCGCTCCTCCTGGGGCTCCCAGTCCCGACCGGGGGCGATCAGCAGCCGGTCCCCGGCCGCCGTCCGCGCGGCCACGGCGGTCTCGGCAAGCAGGCGCTGGCGGGCGGTGGCGGTCGTCGCGGGCGCGTCCGCCGCCGCGTCCTCGTCGTCCGTGCCCACGATCGTGCTCGTGCTCGTGCTCGTGCTCGTGCTCGGGGTCGGGGTCGGGGTCGGGCCAGTGCCCGTGCTCCCCGCGACCTCGGCCGCGCCGTCCGGCGCGCGGCCCTCGACGAGCAGCGCCGTCAGCAGCGGGTCCGGCGTGGCGACGACGAGGTCGCCCTGCGCGGTCGTCGCGGTCGCCAGGCCGCCGGCGGTCGCGGCGCCGGGGTCGTCGACCACGAGCACGTCCGCACCCGCCGCGGCGGCGGCCGCGACCGTGGCGTCGTCGGCCGCGCCGGCCGTCCAGACCACGTCGCCCGCCCCGCCGGCACCGGTCGTCGCCGCGGCCTCCGCGCCCAGGGCCATGGCGACGCCGAGCAGCCCGCCGCGGGCCGCGTGCGCGAGCGCCGCGGCATCGGGGTCGCCCCAGGGCAGCGCCCAGCGGTCGGCGGCCGGCCCGTCGAGCGCCGTCGTCGCCCACACCCGTGCCAGCGGACCGCCGGCGGCGGCGCCGGCCACGAGGGCGGGGTCCACCGCCCATGTCACCGCGTCCTGGCCGGCGGTGGCGGCGAGCAACCGCCCGAGCCGTCCCTCGGGCGCGGTGAGCGCCTCCAGGTCGTCCGTCGCCGCAGCCGCCACCCCGTCGGCGTCTGGTCCGGCCTCGGTTCCTGCTCCGGGGTCGTCGCCGGTCTCCGTGCCGGTCTCCGTGCCGGTCTGGTTGCCGGTCTCCGTGCCGGTCTCCGTGCCGAGCCCTGCGTCGGGGTCGGCTCCAGGACCTGCGTCGGGCTGCGTGCTGGACATGGCATCGGGCGCGCTGTCGGGCTGTGCCTCGTCCTCCGACCCGGACGCCGGGTCGCCCCCCGTGCCGGCCGCCCCGTCGGCGACCGCGGCCGGCCCGACCACGGGGACGACGACGGCGACGCGCGCGCGGGCCACCTCCCCGTCCGGCTGCCAGAGCACGTAGGTGCGGGCCAGCCCCAGCCGGCTGCGGCCCCCGGTCACCTCGACCGCCAGCCCGCGAGGGCCCCACACGTCGGGCAGGTCGAGCAGGCGCACGTCCTCGGCGGGCAGGGTGAGCGTGACGTCCGCGGACCCGCCGGGCGGGAGCGGCCCCGCCAGCGGCACGGTGACGACGCGGCTGCCGGCTGCCTCGCCCGGGCCGGCGTCGGCCCACGCCGCCACCTCGCTGCGCGCCCCCAGCCGGAAGCGGCTGAGCAGCAGGGACACCTGCGGCGCCGATACCTCCTCGTCCCCGTCGTTGCGGACGGAGGCCGTGACGACGAGGTCGACGTCGGGGCGCAGGACCGCCGGCTCGACGGACGTGACGGCGACCGTCACGGGCAGCGCACCCTCGCCCGCGGCCGCGGCCGGGCCGGCGGCGGGCACGACGAGCGCGCCGAGCAGGGCGAGCACCAGGGCGGTGAGCAGACCCGTCCGGACCCGCCGGCGCCGACGCCCGTCGGTCCCGCCGGGAGGCACGCGTGCCGGTGCGACCCGCGCGCCGGTCGCCGTCACGGGGTGCGGTCGAGCAGCGCGAGCGCCGCCTGCGCCAGCCGTCGCTCGTTGGGGTAGGCCAGCCGCTCGTGCAGCGAGGCCACCGCGATCCACGCGACGTCCTCGGCCTCGCCGTCCGGGTCGCCCTCGACCGTGAGCTCGCCCCCGACCGCACCGAGCAGGAAGTGGTGCACGACCTTGTGCACGCGGCGGTCGTCGCCGCTGAACCAGTAGTCGATGACGCCCAGCCGCCGCAGGATCCGACCGTCGATCCCCGTCTCCTCGGCGATCTCGCGGACCGCGGCCTGCTCGGGCGTCTCGTCGCCCTCGAGGTGCCCCTTGGGCAGGCACCACTCGAGGCGTCCGGCACGGTTGCGCCGCGCGATGACGGCTGCAAGGTGCACACCGCCCTCGCGCGTGACGACCAGGCCGCCGGCCGACGTCTCGTCGACCACGGGCAGCGGGGTCGTCCGGCGGGGCGGGACGCTGGGGTCGATCCGCAGGGCGTGCCCGCCCGGCGGGGCGGGGACGGGAAGACGTCCCGCCGGAGCCGGAGGGGCGCCGCCGCGCACGCCCGGCGGCCCGGGCAGGCCACCGCCCGCAGCCCCGGGCGGGCCGCCCGAGCGGCCGCCGGGCACACCCCGGGGCACCGGGGGCAGGGCGGCGCTGGGCATGCGGCCACTGTAAACGCTCCCCCTGCGCGGTCTGGCAGGCTTGGACCCCGTGCCCCAGCCCTCCGAGCCCCCGCACGAGCAGCCGGCCGAGCCCGCGCACGAGCAGCCGGCCGACCTCGCGCACGAGCCCAGGCCGACGACCCGTCCGGACGCGCCCGGCGACGGGGAGCCCCTCGTCGCCGGAGGGACGCCGCGTCCACAGGGTGGCGTGTCGGGGGGTGTGGTCGGTGGTGCGGCGGGTGCCGACCTCGACGCCCTGCGCCGGCGCGCCGCGGGGGTCCTGGCCGGCCTGCCGGCGGAGGCGCGCGAGCTCGGGGAGCGGTTCCGCGCGGCGGGGCACGAGCTCGCGCTCGTCGGTGGGCCGGTCCGCGACGCCTTCCTCGGGCGCGTGAGCGCCGACCTCGACTTCGCCACCTCCGCCTCCCCCGACGAGACGCAGCGGCTGCTCGCCCGCTGGGGCGACGCGCACTGGGACATCGGCAAGGCGTTCGGGACCATCGGCGCCCGGCGCCGTGTGGCGGGCGGGCAGGACGTCGTCGCCGAGGTGACGACCTACCGCACCGACGCCTACGACCCGGCCTCCCGCAAGCCCCTCGTCGCCTTCGGGGACACGCTCGAGGGCGACCTGTCGCGGCGCGACTTCACCGTCAACGCCATGGCCGTGCGTCTGCCGGACCTCGTGTTCGTCGACCCGTTCGACGGGCTGGCGGACCTGGCGGCCGGGGTGCTGCGCACGCCGATCGCGCCGGACCGGTCCTTCGACGACGACCCCCTGCGCATGATGCGCGCGGCGCGCTTCGCGGCGCAGCTCGGCATGGCGCTGGACCCGGCGGCGGACGCGGCGGTCCGGGCGATGGCCGACCGGATCACGATCGTCTCCGCCGAGCGGGTGCGCGACGAGCTGACGAAGCTGCTGCTGGCGGCCCGGCCCCGGCCCGGGCTGGAGCTCCTCGTCGACTCCGGCCTGGCCGCCCACGTGCTGCCGGAGCTGCCGGCGCTGCAGCTCGAGATCGACGAGCACCACCGGCACAAGGACGTGTACGAGCACTCGCTGACCGTGCTCGACCGGGCGATCGCGCTGGAGACGGGTCCCGACGGCCCGGTGCCGGGGCCCGACCTCGTCCTGCGGCTGGCCGCCCTGCTGCACGACGTCGGCAAGCCGCGCACGCGCCGTTTCGAGACGGGTGGCGGGGTCAGCTTCCACCACCACGAGGTGGTGGGCGCCAAGCTCGCGTCCGCGCGGCTCAAGGCCCTGCGGTTCGACAAGCAGACCGTGAAGGACGTCGCCCGGCTGACGGAGCTGCACCTGCGGTTCCACGGCTACGGCGAGGGCGAGTGGACGGACTCGGCCGTGCGCCGGTACGTCACGGACGCCGGGCCGCTGCTGCAGCGCCTGCATCGCCTGACGCGTTCGGACTGCACGACGCGCAACGTGCGCAAGGCGCGGCGGCTCTCGGCGGCCTACGACGACCTCGAGGCGCGCATCGTCCGGCTGCAGGAGGCCGAGGAGCTGGCGGCGGTCCGCCCGGACCTCGACGGCACGCAGATCATGGAGGTCCTCGGCATCCCGCCGGGCCGGGAGGTCGGCGCCGCCTACGGCTACCTGCTCGGGCTGCGGATGGAGCGCGGCCCGCTGGGCGAGGACGTCGCTCGCGCGGAACTCCTGCGCTGGTGGGCCGACCGGACGGGCGCCGCGGGGTCCTGAGGGCCGTGCCGTCGGACCGCCCGGGGTGGCTCCTCCGGTGCCGCTACCGGTGCTGCTACCGGTGCTGCTACCGGTGCCGGACCACCAGCAGGCAGAGGTCGTCCTCCGGGCGCTCCGGCACCAGCCGCGCCAGCAGGTGGTCGCGCACGCCGGCGGACCCCGCGTCGAACGGCGCCTCGGCCAGCGCCCGCTCGAGGGCGGCGATCCCCTCGACCAGGGGACGGTCGCGCCGCTCGACGAGCCCGTCACTGTAGGCGACGAGCACCGCACCCAGCTCGAGCCGGACCTCGCGCTGGGCCGTGGGGTCCATCGGGCCGAGGCCGACGGGACGGCTCAGGGCGCCGTCGAGCCGCTCCACCGTGCCGTCGGGGCGACGCACGAGCGCGGGCGGGTGCCCGGCCTGCGCGAAGACGACCCGCGCGCCGTCGCCGTCCTGGTCCCAGACCAGGTGCACGACCGTGGCGATGGCGCCGATGTCGAGCGCGCGCACGAGCTCGTCGACCTCGGCGAGGGCGGCCACGGGGTCCGTCTCGCGCCACGCCGCCGAGCGCAGCATCGACCGGAGCTGGCCCATGGCGCCGGCGGCCTGCATGTCGTGACCGACGACGTCCCCGACCGCGAGCCCCACGCGCCCCGACTTCAGCGGCAGCACGTCGAACCAGTCCCCGCCGACCTCGGCCCGCTGCCCGGACGGCAGGTAACGGGCCGCCACGTCCATGCCGGGCAGGTCCGGGATCTCCGGCAGCAGGCTGTGCTGCAGGGTCAGGGCGGACGTCCGCTCGCGCAGGTAGAGCCGCACGTTGTCGAGCGTGAGCCCGGCCCGGCGGCCGAGGTGGGCCGCCGTCACGACGGTCTCGGCGCCGAACCCGCCCGCCTCGCGGTGCACGAGGACGATGGCGCCGATGACCCGTCCGCGGGCGCGCAGCGGCACGACGAGGGCGCTGCCGAGGCCGAGGCGCTCCAGGACGCGGAACTGCTCGGGCGTCGTGCGCGTCGCCACCTCATCCGGCACCACGTCCCAGGGCGCCGACACGTGCTGGTCCTCGCCGCGCAGCGCCGCGTTGACGCGCGGGGAGCGCGACAGCCAGCCGATGGTGTCGTGCTCGAGCGCCAGGGCGTCCTCCCGCCGCGCCCGGTCCCGGGTGACGACGTGCAGCCGCTCCACCCGCCGCGCCTCGTCGGTGGTGACGACGAAGCCCCACGTGGCCAGGGCCGGGACCGCCACGTCGGCCAGCGTGTCCACCGCGTCGGCGTAGTCGAGCCGGGAGGCGAGCGCGTCGCTCACCCGGGCCAGCAGGTCCAGCCGCGCGGTCGTCGCCTGCGCGAGCTCGAGCTCGACGTCGCGGACCTGCTCGAGGCGCACGCGGTCGGTGGCGTCGACCTGGATACCGATGCGGTGGGTGATGCGGCCCGCCTCGTCGTGCACGGGCGCGATGACCATCTGGTTCCAGAACGGCGTGCCGTCCTTGCGGTAGTTGAGCAGCACCTGCGTCTGGGTGTCGGCCAGGCTCACGCGGCGGTCGAGGGTGGCCGCGGCCGTGCGGTCGGTCCCGGGTCCCTGGAGGAACCGGCAGTTGCGGCCGAGCACGTCGGCCGCGGTGTACCCGGTGAGCGCCGTGAAGGCGTCGTTGACCCAGACGACGGGCTCGTCGGGCAGGTGCGGGTCGGACAGCGTGACCGCCACGCCGCTGTCGCGGGCGGCACGCACGAGCAGGTGGTCGGCGACGAGGTCCGCGGCGTCCTCCGCGGACCAGCCGGTGGCGGTCACGGCGCGGTCCCCGCTCACGCCGCCACCCGCTCGAGGTCGCCCGTGCGCCGGTCGGTGCGGGACACGGCCGCGTACCCGGCGGCCCCGGCGACGTACGCCACGGCGAGGGCGGCGAACAGCGGCGGCGACCACCCGTCGTCGGGCAGGGCGGCGGCGCCGAGCGCGGCGGCCCCGACGAAGGCCGCGTTGTAGAGGACGTCATAGAGGGCGAAGGCCCGGCCCCGGTACGCGTCGGCGGTGTCCCGCTGCACCACGGTGTCCACCGCGATCTTGGCCGCCTGCGCCGCCAGCCCCAGCACCGCCGCCGCCAGCAGCAGCGCCCACCGCGCCACGGTGACCGTGACGAGGAGCTGGCTCGCGGCGGCGACGAGCAGGCAGACGACGACCCAGCGCTGGGGGCCGAGGCGCGGCGCGACGAGGGGCGTGACGACGACCGCCAGCGCGAAGCCCGCGCCGGACGCCGCCAGCACCCCGCCGAAGACCGCGAGGCCGGCCGCGGGATCGGCCGGGTCGGCGAGCAGGTTGCGGGAGATGAGGATGCTCGCCATGAACACGGTGCCGTAGAGGAAGCGGTGCCAGGCCATGACGCCGAGCGCCGCGGCCGGCGTGCGGCGGGCGACGAGGTGCCGCGCGCCCTCCGCCAGCCCCCCGGCCAGCGAGCGCAGGGCCCGCGCGAGCGCGGCGCCGGCCACGACGGCGTCGGGCCCGAGCCCGTCCGGCGCGAACCGCGACGCCAGTGCGGCGGCCACCGCCATCGCCGCCGCGGCGAGGAGCAGCGGGACGACGTCCCGCACCCCGCCCGCGGGCACGACGAGGCCGAGCAGCACCCCGGCCCCCGCGCCGGCACCGGCGGCGGCCGCGCCGAGGGTCGGCGTGAGCGCGTTGGCGGTGAGCAGCCGCTCGCCCTCGACGACCCGGGGCAGCGACGTGGAGAGCGCCGCGAGGAGGAAGCGGTTCACGGACAGGCAGACGAGCGCCAGGACGTAGACGGCCGGACCCACCCCGACCGTCACCATGAGCGCCGCGAGGACGAGCGTCAGCGCGACGCGCACGAGGTTGCCGACGACGAGCACCCCCCGCCGCCGCCACCGGTCGAGCAGGACTCCCGCCCAGGGGCCGACGACGGCGAAAGGCAGCAGGAGCACGGCGAACGCCGTCGCGACCCCGGTCGCGGTGCTCGCGCTCTCGGGCGAGAAGAAGAACAGGGTCGCCAGCCCGGCCTGGAACAGCCCGTCCCCGGTCTGGCTCGTCAGGCGCACGGCGAGCAGCCGCCGGAACCCGGGCAGCGGCACCAGGGCCCGGAGGTCGTCGATCACCTGCACCCGCGCAGGCTACGACCCCGCGCCGACAGGCCACCACGTCCGCGTCCGGCTCCGGACGCACGGACGGACGCACGGACGGACGCACGGACGGACGCACGGACGGACGCACGGACGGACGCACGACGACCCCGGCGCGGGGGCACCGGGGTCGTCGTGACGTGCGGACCTGCGGGGGGACGACGCGTCAGGCGTCCTCACCCGCGATGAAGGCCTCGAGGACCTGGCGGCCCCGCTGGTCCTCGAGCTGCACGCGCGGCGACTTCATGAAGTACGTCGAGGCCGGGTCCACCGGTCCGCCGACGCCGCGGTCCTTGGCGATCTTCGCGCAGCGCAGGGCGTCGATGATGATGCCCGCGGAGTTCGGCGAGTCCCAGACCTCGAGCTTGTACTCGAGGTTCAGCGGGACCTCGCCGAAGGCGCGGCCCTCGAGGCGCACGTACGCCCACTTGCGGTCGTCGAGCCACGCGACGTAGTCCGACGGGCCGATGTGGACGTTGCGGTCCTCCTTCTTGCCGGCGAGCGGGCCCTCGTCGATGTTCGACGTGACGGCCTGCGTCTTCGACAGCTTCTTGGACTCCAGGCGCTCGCGCTCGAGCATGTTCTTGAAGTCCATGTTGCCGCCGACGTTGAGCTGGTAGGTGCGGTCCAGCACGACGCCGCGGTCCTCGAAGAGGCGGGCGAGCACGCGGTGCGTGATCGTCGCGCCGACCTGGGACTTGATGTCGTCGCCGACGATCGGCACGCCCGCGTCCTCGAACTTCTTGGCCCACTCGGGGTCGGAGGCGATGAAGACCGGCAGCGCGTTGACGAAGGCGACGCCGGCGTCGATGGCGCACTGCGCGTAGAACTTGTCCGCCTCCTCCGAGCCCACGGGCAGGTAGGAGATGAGGACGTCGACCTTCGCGTCCTTCAGCGCCTGGACGACGTCGACGGGCTCGGCGTCCGACTCCTCGATCGTCGCGGAGTAGTACTTGCCCAGGCCGTCGTTCGTCGGGCCGCGCTGCACGGTCACGCCCAGCGGCGGGACGTCCGCGATCTTGATGGTGTTGTTCTCCGAGGCGAGGATCGCCTCCGAGAGGTCGAAGCCGACCTTCTTCGCGTCGACGTCGAACGCGGCGACGAACTCGATGTCGCGCACGTGGTAGCCGCCGAGCTCGACGTGCATGAGGCCCGGGACCCGCTGCTGCGGGTCGGCGTCGGCGTAGAAGTGCACGCCCTGGACCAGCGACGCGGCGCAGTTGCCGACGCCGGCGATGGCGACGCGGATGGAGGTCATCCTCGCTCCTTCTGGGTGGTGCGCCCGGGGTCGACGACAGGCCTGTCCTGCCGCACCGCCCGCATGGCGTCGGTGGGACCGGGGTCGGCCGGACGGCCGCCACCGGTGGTCGGGTGGGTGGTGCTGCCCCGCTCGTGGGCGATGAGCTCGTCGAGCCAGCGGACCTCGCGCTCGACGAGGTCCAGGCCGTGGCGCTGGAGCTCGAGGGTGTACTCGTCGACGCGGCCGCGGGCCCGGTCCAGGCCCTGGCGGACGGTGTCGAGCCGCTCGGTGAGCCGCGAGCGGCGGCCCTCGAGGATGCGCAGCCGTGTCTCGGCGTCCGTCTGCCCGAAGAAGGCGAACCGGACGTCGAAGTGCTCGTCCTCCCACGAGGCGGGGCCGGACGTGGCCAGCTCCGCCTGGAGGTGCTCCTTGCCCGCGGGCGTCAGCGCGTAGACGATGCGTGCCCGCCGGGTGGACACGGCCGGACCGTCCATGGTCTCGGTGCCCTCGATCCAGCCGCGGGACACGAGGCCCCGCAGGCACGGGTACAGCGAGCCGTAGGACAGCGCGCGGAACGACCCGAGCACGAGGTTGAGGTGCTTGCGCAGCTCGTACCCGTGCATGGGGGCGTCGTGCAGGAGGCCGAGGATCGCGGTCTCGAGCACCTGCTGGCGTGCGCGCACCGTGGTCACCTGCCCCTCGTCCTGCTCGTCGTGCACCCGATGTATCGAGTGGATACATCGGGAGAGTAGGGGGCGCGCGCCCCGGGCGACAACCGGGGACGTGGTACGGCGTGTGCGTGTCCTGTGGAGGTCGCGCGCCGGTCCGGGGGACGTGCGTCCCGCCGGCGGTCCCGGGCGGCGGCGGGTGGGAGGGCCCGCCGCATACTGGACCGTCGCCGGGGCACCTCCCGGCCCGGACGACGAGGGGTGTGGCAGCAGTGGCCGGCAGGGACGGACAGGGGTCGGGCGCGCCGCGACGCGTGCCGCGCACGGCCGCGAGCGGGGCCGGACGCGCCACCGGGCGCGGGCCCGGCGGCCGCACGACGGGTGCTGCCGGGGCGGCCACGTCCGGGGGCGCGGGACGCGGTCGCGCCGGCCGTCGTCGGCGGACGGGCTGGCGGCGGTTCGTGCCGACCTGGCGCGTCGTGCTCGGGTCCCTCGTCGGGCTGCTGCTGCTCGTCGTGGGCCTCGGCGTCGCCGCGTACGCGCTGGTGGACGTGCCCGCGCCGGGCGAGGAGGCCACGTACCAGACGACGACGGTCTACTGGGGCAACGCCGACGGCACCCGCGGCGAGGTCATGGGCGAGCTGCCCGGGCTGCAGCGGACGATCGTCGACACCTCGACCCTGCCCGACTACGTCGGCAACGCCGTGGTCGCCTCGGAGGACCGCTCGTTCTGGACGAACCGCGGGATCTCCGTGACGGGGATCGCGCGCGCGTTCGTCAACAACGTGCGCGGCGGGGACACGCAGGGCGCCTCGACGCTCACCCAGCAGTACGTGAAGAACTACTACACGGAGCGCTCGACGATCGGGTACGTCGGCAAGGCCAAGGAGGCCCTGCTGGCGCTGAAGATCTCGCGGCAGGAGTCGAAGGACCAGGTCCTCGACCGCTACCTCAACACCGTGTACTTCGGCCGCGACACCTACGGCATCCAGGAGGCGTCCCAGGCCTACTTCGGCGTCGACGCCGCGCAGCTGACCATCAGCCAGGCGGCGCTCCTGGCCGGGATCATCCCCTCGCCCAACAACTGGGACCCGGCGACGAACCCCGAGCGCGCGCAGCAGCGCTGGGAGCGGGTGCTGGACCTCATGACCGAGGACGGGTGGATCACGGCCGCCGACCGGGACGCGGCGGTGTTCCCGGAGACGGTCGTCGAGGAGGAGTCGCAGACCTACGCCGGGCCGACGGGGTACCTGCTCAAGCTCGTCGAGGCCGAGGCGCAGGACCGGCTCGGGATGACCGAGGACGAGCTCAAGCGCGCGGGCCTGGCCATCGACACGACGTTCGACAAGGCGGCGCAGGACCAGGCCGTCGCCACCGCGACGAGCCTCTGGGACGGCACGCTCGCGGGCGGGTCGGCCCCGGACCCCGCCGCGCGGCTGGCGATCGTCTCCGTCGACCCGGCGGACGGCGGCGTCGTCGCCCTGTACGGCGGGCAGGACTACCTGGCCGACGCGCGCAACGCGGCGACCTACCTCACCGCGCAGGCGGCCTCGACGTTCAAGCCGTTCACGCTGGTGGCGGCCCTCGAGCAGGGCATCCCGCTGACGACGACGTACAACGGCAACTCGCCGCAGGAGCCGGAGGGCTGGGGGAACCCCGGCGAGGACGTGAGCAACTTCGGCGGCACGGACTACGGACGCATCGACCTCGTCCGTGCCACGCAGGACTCGGTCAACACGGTCTACGCGCAGCTCAACGTGCAGGTGGGGCCGGCGGCGACCGCGGACGTCGCGCAGCGCGCCGGCATCCGGACGGCCGTGACCCCGGACAGGGCGTCGAACGTGCTGGGCATCGACTTCGTGCACCCGCTCGACATGGCGGACGCCTTCGCCACGTTCGCCGCGCAAGGCTTCCACTCCGACCCGTTCGTGGTGCGGTCCGCGACCTACTCCGACGGGACGGTGGCGTACACGGCGCAGAGCACCCGGACGCAGGTGTTCGCGGCCGACGTCATGGCCGACGCGACGTACGCCATGACGCAGGTCGTCGAGCGGGGCACGGGGCAGCGGAACGTGGGGCGCGTCATCGACGTGCCCGTCGCGGGCAAGACCGGCTCCTCGACGGACAACCTGTCGGCGTGGTTCGTCGGGTACACGCCGACCATCGCCACCGCCGTGGTCCTCACGCAGTACGACGAGGGCGGGTTCGGCAAGAACCCCGTCACCGTCACGCCGTTCGGCGGCGTCCGCGAGATCACGGGGAGCACCTGGCCGGCGGTCCTGTGGGCGACCTACATGGACCCCGTGCTCGACCAGCCCCGGTTCGCCGCGGTGCGGGACTTCCCGCCGCGCGCCGGGGTGGGCGGCCGCGCCACGCCGACGACGACGCCGTCCGCGACCCCGACGCCCACGCCGAGCGCGACGCCGACCGCGGAGCCGGCGGCCGTGACCGTGCCGTCGGGCCTCGTCGGGACGCTGCAGGCCGACGCCGTCGCCGCGCTGCAGGGCGCCGGGCTGGCGGCCGAGGTCGTCGCCGAGCCCTCCGCGGAGATCGCCGCGGGGCGCGTCGTGCGGCTCGAGCCGGGGGCCGGGGCCGCGCTCGCGGCGGGCGACGCCGTGCGGGTCGTGGTGTCGTCCGGGGCGCCCGCCGCGCCGGCGCCGACGGCACCGCCGGCGACGACCGCGCCCACCCCGGCCCCCGGCGGCGAGGACGCCGGGGACGGTGCGGGCGGCGGGGCAGGGGATTCGTCGGGCGCGGCGCCGACCGGGTAGCCTGGTCCGCTGCTGCGCCTGCACCCCTGCCTCCCGGCCGGGACGGCGCCGCGACGCACACACCCTCCTGTCACGGACCGACCGTGACCGCCGAGACCAGAGGAGGTGGGTATGAGCCTGCGTCAGTACGAGATCATGATCATCCTCGACCCCGAGATCGAGGAGCGCACCGTCGCCCCGTCGCTCGACCGCTACCTGACCGTCGTCAAGACCGACGGCGGCAGCGTGGACAAGGTCGACATCTGGGGCCGCCGTCGCCTCGCCTACGACATCGCGAAGAAGTCCGAGGGCATCTACGCGGTCGTCGACTTCCAGGCGACCCCGGCCACGGCCAAGGAGCTCGACCGCCAGCTCGGCCTGAACGAGGCCGTCCTGCGCACGAAGGTCCTCCGCGCCGAGAAGTGACGTCGCACCGCCGGTCCTGGGGACGACCGCCCACGCGTGTGGGCGCCCGTCCCTAGGGTGACCGGCGGGGCCGCCCGCGGGCGGCCGTCGCACGTCCGTCGTCGCGTCGCAGGTCCAGCTCTCGGAGGGAGCAGCAGTCATGGCAGGAGAGACCGTCATCACGGTCATCGGGAACCTCACGGGTGACCCGGAGCTGCGGTTCACGCCCTCGGGCGCAGCCGTCGCCAACTTCACGGTGGCCTCGACCCCCCGCACGTTCGACCGCCAGTCGAACGAGTGGAAGGACGGGACCACGCTGTTCATGCGCTGCTCCATCTGGCGCGAGGCGGCCGAGCAGGTCGCCGAGTCGCTGACGAAGGGCACCCGCGTCATCGCGGTCGGCCGGCTCGTCCAGCGCGAGTACGAGACGCGCGAGGGCGAGAAGCGCACCGTCGTCGAGCTGCAGGTCGACGAGGTCGGCCCCTCCCTGCGCTACGCCTCGGCCAAGGTCACCCGGACCCAGCGGTCCGGTGGCGGCGGCGGGGGCTTCGGCGGCGGCGGTGGTGGCGGCTACGGCGGCGGCGGAGGTGGCGGCGGCTACGGCGGCGGCTCGTCCTCCGGCGGCGGCGGCCAGTCCGACGACCCGTGGGCCACGCCCGCGAGCGGCTCGTCCGGCGGCGGCTACTCCGACGAGCCCCCGTTCTGACCGACGTCCCCACCGGGTCGCGCCTGACGGGTGCGACCCACCCCTGACACCCACATCCCCGAGCACGGCAACGCTCGGGGCTCCAGCAGAAGGAGCACCGCGATGGCCAAGCCCGTCGTCCGCAAGCCCAAGAAGAAGCAGAACCCGCTCAAGGTCGCCAAGATCGACGTGGTCGACTACAAGGACACCGCGCTGCTGCGCAAGTTCATCTCCGACCGCGGGAAGATCCGTGCGCGCCGGGTGACCGGGGTGTCCGTGCAGGAGCAGCGCGCGATCGCCCGCGCCGTCAAGAACGCGCGCGAGATGGCCCTGCTGCCGTACTCGTCGTCGGCGCGCTGAGAGAGGGGACCACCATGGCCAAGCTCATCCTGACCCACGAGGTCACCGGTCTCGGTGCCCCCGGGGACGTCGTCGAGGTGAAGGACGGGTACGCCCGCAACTACCTCGTGCCCCGCGGCCTCGCCACGGCGTGGAGCAAGGGCGCCGAGAAGGACGTCTCCGCCATCCGCAAGGCCCGCAAGGCGCGCGAGATCGCGACGCTCGACGAGGCGCGCGCCACGCGCGACTCCCTGCAGTCCCGGCCGGTCGTCGTGCGGGCCACCGCCGGTGCCGGCGGGCGGCTGTTCGGCGCGGTGACGACCGCCGACATCGCCGCCGCGGTGACGGAGGCCGGCGCGCCCGCGGTCGACCGCCGCAAGATCGAGATCGCCCAGCCCATCAAGGCCACGGGCGAGTACAAGGTGTCCGTCCGGCTGCACGCCGAGGTCGCCGCCACGGTGACCGTCAAGGTCGTCGCGGCCTGACACCCGCAGCACCCACCGGCACCGGGGACCTGCTCCCCGGGCGCCGGTGACGACGACGCCCCGCCGTCCTCCTGGACGGCGGGGCGTCGTGCTGCCGGGCGGCGTACGGTGTCGGCACCTACGGCGCGCGTCGAGACCCGGCAGCGAGGCCGTCGTCCTGGCGGTCGGCACCCCGCTCCCGGCCGGAGAGAACCCATGAGCCAGACCCACGCCGCACCCCGCCCGTCCGTCGCCCGCCGGGTCTTCTGGCCGGCCGCGGTGCTCACCGTCTCGGCGGCCCTCGCCGCGATCCTCGCGCCCCGCGCCGTCGGCGGTGCGCTGTCCGCGGTGCAGGGGTCGATCGTCCGCGGCTTCAGCTGGTACTACGTCCTCGTCGTGGCGTTCTTCGTCGCCATGAGCCTGTGGTTCGGCTTCGGCCGGCACGGCGACCTGCGGCTCGGGCGCGACGACGACACACCGGAGTTCAGCACCCGTTCCTGGTTCGCCCTGCTCTTCGCCGCGGGGATGGGGATCGGCCTCGTGTTCTACGGCGTGAGCGAGCCCCTCAGCCACTTCGCGTCCCCGCGCCCCGGTGTCACCGGCACCCCCTCGGAGCTCGCGCAGCAGGCCCTGGCGCAGACCTACCTGCACTGGGGGCTGCACGCCTGGGCGATCTACGTCGTGGTGGGTCTCGCCCTCGCGTACGCCATCCACCGGCGCGGCCGGCCGGTCTCGATCCGGTGGGCGCTCGAGCCCCTGCTCGGTCGCCGGGTGCGGGGCGGCTGGGGCGACCTCGTCGACGTCGTGGCCCTGGTCGGCACCCTGTTCGGCGTCGCGACGTCGCTCGGCTTCGGCGTCGTGCAGATCAGCTCCGGCCTCAGCAGCATCGGCCTGCTGCAGGTGAGCACCGGGCTGCAGGTCGTCCTCACCGGCGTCACCACGCTGGCCGTGCTGGCCTCGGTCCTGTCGGGCGTGACACGGGCCATGAAGTGGCTCTCGAACGCGAACCTCGTGCTCGCGGGGCTGCTCGTCGTGGTGGTGCTCGTCGCCGGGCCGACGCTGTTCCTGCTCCGGGACCTCGTGCAGGGCATCGGCGTGTACCTGCAGAACGTGGTCGGCGTGTCCTTCCACGTCACCGCGTTCCGTGGCGCTGCCGGGGAGGCGTGGCAGGCGTCCTGGACGAGCTTCTACTGGGGCTGGTGGATCTCCTGGGCGCCCTTCGTCGGCATCTTCATCGCCCGCATCTCGCGGGGGCGGACCGTGCGGCAGTTCGTGCTCGGCGTGCTGCTCGTGCCCACGCTGGTGACGTTCGTGTGGTTCGCGGTGCTCGGTGGGACGGCGCTGCACCGCGAGGTGTTCGGCGAGGGCGGTCTGGTGGGTGCGGACGGCACCGTGGACCTCGAGGGCGCCCTGTTCGCGGTGCTGCAGACGCTGCCCGCGGGGCCGGCGCTCGTGGTCGGGGCGATCGTGCTCGTCGCGCTCTTCTTCGTCACCTCGTCCGACTCCGGCGCGCTGGTCATGGCGATGATCGCGAGCGGCGGCGAGATCGAGCCCCGGCGCTGGGTGCGCGTGTTCTTCGTGCTCGTCTCCGCGCTGCTGGCCGTGGCCCTCCTGCTCTCCGGGGGTCTCGGCGCGCTGCAGACGGCGGCGATCATCATCGCGCTGCCCTTCAGCGTCGTCATGCTCCTCATCTGCTGGGCCACCGTGCGCGCGTTCGGCCGCGAGGCGCGCGCGTACGAGCGGGCACGCCGGGCGGCGCTCGTCGACCACATCGGCGAGTACTACGGCCTCAGGTCGAGGGGGCGACGGTGGTCGACGTCTCGCCCGCCGACGGTGGTCGACGTCTCCCCGGCCTCCGTCGTCGGCTGCGGCCGGCACGTGCTGCCGTACCGCAGGCCGCGACGGACGACTCCTCCGCCGTCGACGACGGGGGCCGCGAGCGGGGCGCGACGGCTGTGCCGGCCACCGGGGCCGGCCCGAGCGGCACCGCCTGACCGTCGTGCGGGACGGGTCCCGCGCGACGGCGCGCGGGACCCGCCCCCCTAGGCGACGCCCAGGTAGGCCTCCTTGACGGCCGGGTCGGCGAGGAGGTCCTTGCCGGCGCCGGTCTTGATGACCTCGCCCGTCTCGAGGATGTACGCGCGGTGCGAGCGCGACAGCGCCTGCTGCGCGTTCTGCTCGACGAGGAGGATGGTCGTGCCCTCGCCGTTGATCTCGGAGATGATCCGGAAGATCTGCTGGATGACCAGCGGCGCGAGGCCCATCGACGGCTCGTCGAGCAGCAGGAGCCGCGGGCGGGCCATGAGCGCGCGGCCGATCGCGACCATCTGCTGCTCGCCGCCGGACAGCGTCCCGCCGAGCTGGTCCTTGCGCTCGCGCAGGCGCGGGAACAGCTCGAGGACGTGCTCGAGCATCTCGTCGTGCGCGGCCCTCGTCGGGAACGTGCGCGAGTAGCAGCCCATCTCGAGGTTCTCGAGGACCGTCATGCCCGGGAACACGCCGCGGCCCTCGGGCGCCTGGACGATGCCGAGGTTGACGCGGTCGTGCGCCTTCACCCTGGCGATGTCCTGGCCGTCGAACCACACCGATCCGCGCGACAGCGGCCGGACGCCGGAGACCGCACGCATCGTCGTCGTCTTGCCCGCGCCGTTGGCGCCGATGAGGGTGACGAGCTCACCCTCCTCCACCGTCAGCGAGATGCCGCGGACGGCCTCGATGCGGCCGTAGGAGACCGTCAGGTCCTTGAGCTCAAGCAGTGGCATCGTCGGGGACCCCCAGGTAGGCGGCGATGACGGCCGGGTCGGCGGAGACGTCGCGCGGCAGGCCGTCGGCGATCTTGCGGCCGAACTCGAGCACGACGACCCGGTCGGTCACGCCCATGACGAGGCGCATGTCGTGCTCGATGAGCAGGACGGTGTAGCCGTCGTCGCGGATCTTGCGGATGAGCTCCATGAGCTCGACCTTCTCGGCCGGGTTGAACCCGGCGGCCGGCTCGTCGAGGCAGAGGAGCTTGGGCTCGGTGGCCAGCGCCCGGGCGATCTCGAGGCGACGCTGGTCGCCGTACGGCAGGTTGCGGGCCTGCTGGGTGGCGCGCTTGCCGACCCCGACGAACTCGAGGAGGGCCATCGCGCGGTCGAGGGCGTCGCGCTCCTCGGCGCGGTGCCGCTTGGAGCGGAAGACCGCCCCCGGCACGGAGGTCCGGTGCCGCGCGTCGGTGCCCACCACCACGTTCTCCAGCGCCGTCATGTCGCTGAAGAGCCGGATGTTCTGGAAGGTGCGCGCGATGCCGAGGCGCGTGATCTCGTTGCGCTTGATCTTCCCCAGGGGCTTGCCGTCGAAGACGACCTGGCCCTCGGTG
This sequence comes from Cellulomonas sp. plas2, assembly GCF_057221735.1. Taxonomy (NCBI): domain Bacteria; kingdom Bacillati; phylum Actinomycetota; class Actinomycetes; order Micrococcales; family Cellulomonadaceae; genus Cellulomonas; species Cellulomonas sp. plas2. The sequence continues at coordinate 3,793,999 of NZ_CM170155.1, read as the reverse complement.
GGCCGGTAGACGCCGGTCATCGCGTTGAAGCACGTCGTCTTGCCGGCGCCGTTGGGGCCGATGAGGCCGAGGATCTCGCCGCGGCGGATGTCGAAGGTGACGGCGTCCAGGGCGGTGAGGCCGCCGAACCGCATCGTCACGCCCTGCATCTGCAGCAGCGGCTCGCCCACCTCGGCGCGGATGTCGCGGTCGGGGGCGACGATCTCCGCGACGACGGCCTCGTCGGCCAGCTCGGGGTGGACGTCGGCGACGTCGAACGCGGCCGGCGGCTCCACCCCGCCGTCGGGCAGGTACTGCTCCGGCGTCTGGCGGTTCGCGCGCCCCGGGTCGCCGAGGTGCTCGTCGCCGTGCTCGGAACCGGCGGCCATGCCTCCGGGCTGGGTCATCGGGCACCTCCGGGCCGGTCGGTCGTCGTCGCCGCGGCGGTGCCCGCGCCGCGGCCCGCGAGGGCCGTGGCTGCCTTGCGGGCCATGACGTAGACCTCGCGGCCGTACGTCAGCAGCTTCTGCCGCGCGGGGAACAGGCCCTGCGGCCGGAACACCATGAGCACCATGAGCGCGACGCCGAAGAACAGGTAGCGGTAGTTGGCGATCGCGTTGCCGTCGATCGGGATGCCGAACAGCTCGGTGCGCCCGAGGAAGAAGTTCGGCAGGTAGACCACCGCGAACGCCCCGAGGATGACGCCGAGCTTGTTGCCCTGGCCGCCGAGGACGACGGCGCAGAGGAACAGCATCGAGTTGATGACGTTGAACGTCGTCGGCACGACGAACTGCACCTGGCCCGCGTACAGCGCCCCGGACAGGCCGCCGATGGAGGCGCCGATGAGGAATGCCCACAGCTTGAACTTGAAGGTGGGCACGCCCATGATCTCGGCCGCGTCCTCGTCCTCGCGGATGGCCACCCAGGCCCGGCCGACGCGGGAGCGCTCGAGGTTCCCCACGATCACGAGCACCACGACGATGAGCACGAGGCTCAGCCAGAACCAGAAGGTGCCGGAGTTGAACGGCACCGCGGTGTTGCCGGCGGAGAAGATGCCGTTGGGCCGCGTCTCGGACTGCGCGACGACCGGGTAGGCGATCTGGTTGAGGCCGCGCCCTCCGCCCGTCACGGTCGACAGGTTGTCGGCCAGGAGCCGGACGATCTCGCCGAAGCCGAGGGTGACGATCGCCAGGTAGTCCCCGCGCAGCCGCAGGGTCGGCGTGCCGAGGATCAGCCCCGAGACCGCGGTGACCGCCACGGCGAGCGGCAGGGCCGCCAGCCACGCCCAGTCCCGCGACAGCCAGTCGTCCGTGGCGTTCCACGGGCTGCTCGGGCTGGTCAGCAGGCCGACGGTGTAGGCGCCGATGGCGTAGAAGCCCACGTAGCCGAGGTCGAGCAGGCCGGCCTGGCCGACGACCACGTTGAGCCCGATCGCGAGGAGCGCGTACATGCCGAACTGCGCGAGCACGCCGCCGAAGTCCGTGCCGACGGTCGTGAGGACCGGCGGTCGCAGGACCGGCAGCAGGGCGATGAGCAGGACGCCGACGACGCCGACGACCCACTGGGCCTGCCGGGGCAGGGCGTCCCACCACAGGCGGACGCGGTCGCCGACGCCCAGGTGGGGTGCGGCGGGGGCGGTGGTGGTGAGCTCGGTGCTCATGCGCGTGCCTTCCCGAGGGACTCGCCCAGGATGCCGGTGGGCCGGAACATGAGGACGAGGATGAGCAGGACGAACGCCACGACGTCGCGCCACTCGGTGCCGAACAGGGCCTGGCCGTAGAGCTCCATCACGCCGAGGAGCAGGCCGCCGAGCAGCGCGCCGCGCAGGTTGCCGATGCCGCCGAGGACGGCGGCGGAGAACGCCTTGATGCCGAGGATGAAGCCGCCGGAGTAGATGATGCCGCTGGGCACGCGGAGCGTGTAGAGCAGCGCCGCGGCGCCGGCGAGCACGCCGCCGATGAGGAACGTCAGCATGATGACGCGCTCGCGGGACACACCCATGAGCGTGGCCGTCACCGGGTCCTGCGCCACGGCCCGGATGCCGCGGCCGAACTTCGTCGCGTTGACGAACCGGTCGACGGCGAAGGCGAGGACGAGGGCGGACGCGACGATGACGAGGTCGACGTTCGAGACCCGTGCGCCGAAGACCTCGAACTGCGTCGCGGGCTGCACGAGGCGGATGGGCTGCTGGGCGTTGACGCCGCCGAGGGTGTTGCCGGTCAGGCTCGGGAGCACGAAGTGCACGAACTCCTGGATGACGAACGACGCGCCGATGGCGGTGATGAGGAAGACGAGCGGCGGCGCCCCGCGCCGGCGCAGCGGCCGGTAGGCGATCCGCTCGAGGCCCACGGCAGCGCCGCCGGAGACCACCATGCCGCCGACCATGGCGACGGCGAGGAAGACGATCGTGAGCAGCACGCCCTGCTGGTAGACGTCGCCGCTGGGGTTGAAGCCGAGCAGCATGAGCGTCGCGTACTGCCCGAACATGCCGAGCATGAAGATCTCGGAGTGCGCGAAGTTGATGAGGCGCAGCACGCCGTACACGAGCGTGTAGCCGACGGCGACGAGCGCGTAGATCGAGCCGTAGGTCAGGCCGCTGACCGTCAGCGACCAGAAGTTGCGGCCGAGGGCGCCGACGTTGAAGTCGATGACGCCGTCCGCGAGCACCTGGCCGCCGGCCAGGACGAGTGCACTCATCGTGCTCCTTCGCAGGGGTGGAGAGGTCGGACGCGCGACGACGGCCGGGCCCCGGAGGACCCGGCCGCCGCCGTCAGGTCACTGGACCTCGTAGAGCCACGTGGTCGTCGAGGCGAGCTCGCCCGTGGAGTCCCACTCGTAGGGCTTGGCGAGGCCGACGCCCGAGTAGGAGGAGACGAACTCGACGAGCCCGGCCCGGTCGGACACGCCGGAGTCGATGCCCTTGAGCATGATCGTCGCCAGGTCGTAGCCCTCGACCGAGTAGACGCCGGGCGCCTGGCCGAACGCCGCCTCGTAGTCCGCCGCGAACGGCTCGGGGGCCGGGCCGCACGGGCAGGACAGGTAGGCGCCCTCGGAGTCCGAGCCGGCCTGGGAGACGAACTGCGCGTCGTTGGAGCCGTCGCCGGAGGCGAAGGCCGCCTCGACGCCGCCGGAGCGCAGCTGGGACAGCAGCGGGGCGGCCTCGGCGTAGTAGCCGGCGTAGTAGACGGCGTCGGGGGCGGCGTCCGCGATGATCTGGACCGTCGCGGAGAAGTCCTTGTCACCCGTCTTGACCTCGGCGGCGCAGTCGGGGTTCGCCGCCTCGCCGAGCGTCTCGGTGACGACCTCGGCGAGGCCGATGCCGTAGTCGGAGTCGTCCTGGACGACGCAGACCGTGCTGAAGCCGAGCTCGCCCGTCAGGTAGTTGGCGACCGCCGCACCCTGCGAGTTGTCGTTGCCCAGGCCGCGGAAGAAGTTCGTCCACCCGTTCTGGGTGAGCGAGGGGTTCGTCGCCGAGGCCGTGAGCGAGAGCAGGTTGGCCTGGTTGAAGATCGGGCCGGTCGCGTTCGTCTCGCCCGAGAAGGCCGGGCCGAGCAGGCCGATGACCGAGGTGTCGGAGACGATCGTCGGCGCCACCTGCGTGGCGGCCTGCGGGTCGCCCTGCGTGTCGAACTGCTTGATCTCGACCTGGCAGTCGGGGTTGGCCTCGTTGTGCTGGTCCACCGCGAGGGTGGCGCCGTTGAGGATGTTCGTGCCGAGGGCCGCGTTCGGGCCGGTCAGGGCGCCGGCCATCGCGATGGCGATGCCCGAGCAGGACGCGGAGCCGTCGCCGGCCGGGTCGGCGGCCTCGCTGCCGTCGCCCGCCGCCTCGACCTCGGCACCCTCGGCGTCGACCTGGACGAGCGGCTGGATCGACAGGTCGGCGGCGCTGGTGCCGCCGCCCTCGGCCGCCGAGCCCGAGGCCGTCGGGTCGGCCTCCGTGCCGCCGGTGGTGGAGCGGTCGGCGCAGCCCGCGACCGCGAGACCGGCCGCCAGCACGAGCGCGAGACCCGCGACCCGGGGGGTGCGTGTGCGCATGGGGGAACCTCCATCAGTTCGTCGTCCGCCGGCAGGGGCGGCACGATCCGGCACCGCGTGCCGGGCTGTGGCGCAACTTAGGCGTGCTGCGTTTCGGGACCGTTAATGGGACACGGGTGACGGTCTCGTCCCGGACACGGTTGGGTCACACTCCCATATCGGTCGCGCCGTGACGATCACCCACCTGGGGCTCGACGACGCGCGCCGTCCCGACATGTGGCACCCGTCACACGCCATGCGGACCGCGTCCGCACCCGGACGGGTGGCGGACCCGTCCCCGATGAGCGCCGGCGGCGCTCGTCGTCGGCCCTCACGCGGCGCCGAGCCGGTACCAGCCCGTGCCCCGGGCCCGCACGCCGGTCGTGACCGCCCGCGCGAGCATGAACAGGCCTGCGAAGGCGGCCCAGGACCACGCGAGCCCGGCGGCGCCGTGGGGCGCCAGCCGCAGCACGGCGACTGCGGCAGGCGCGTACACGACGAGGGTCACGACCCCGGCCACGGCGAGGTAGCGGCCGTCCCCGGCGCCGATGAGCACCCCGTCGAGGACGAACACCCAGCCGGCGACGGGCAGCGACACCGCGACGACGAGGAGCCCGAGGGTGGCCGCGCCCCGCACCTCGTCGTCGGCGGAGAACAGGCGCGCCAGCACGGGCGCGAGACCGCCGACGACGAGCCCGAGCACCACGCCCGCCCCGACGCCCCAGCGCAGGCAGCGGGCCAGGACGGCACGCGCGCGGTCCGGGTCGGCGGCGCCGAGCGCGTGCCCCACGAGCGCCTGCGCGGCGATGGCGAGGGCGTCGAGCGCGAAGGCCGTCAGCCCCCACACCGCCGCTACGACGCCGTGCCCGGCCAGCGCCACGGGCCCGAGCGCGGTGGCGACCGCCGCGGCGAGCAGGACGGCCGCGCGCAGCGTGAGGGTGCGGACCAGCAGCGGCACGCCCGCCCGGGCGTGACCGAGCACGCCGGCGCGGCCGGGCAGGAGGGCGGTGCCCACCCGCCGGGCACCGCGGAGCACGACGAGGCCGAGCGCGGCCCCCATGAGCAGCTGCGTCACCGCCGTGGCGGCGCCCGACCCGGCGACGCCCCGGTCCAGCCCGAGCACCAGGGCGACGCACAGCACCGCGTTGAGCGCCGCGCCGGACGCGGCGACGACGAGCGGCGTGCGCGTGTCCCGGAGCCCGCGGAGGGCGCCGGTGGCGGCGAGCACGACGAGCATCCCCGGCAGCCCGGGGGCCGACCAGCGCAGGTAGGCGACGGCGGCCGTCGCGACGTCGCCCCGGGCGCCGAGCGCGGCGACGAGCCACGAGGCCGCGGGCACGAGCACGGCCGCCAGCACGACGCCGAGCCCGAGGGCGAGCCAGAGGCCGTCGACGCCCAGCCGCATCGCGCCGGCCGCGTCCCCCGCGCCCGAGCGCCGGGCCACGGCCGCCGTGGTCGCGTAGGCGAGCACGACGCACAGGCCGACGACGGTCACGAGCACCGTGGAGGCGAGCGCGAGCCCGGCCAGCGGCGCGGTGCCGAGGCTGCCGACCACGGCGGTGTCGACGAGGACGAACAGGGGCTCGGCGACGAGGGCGCCCAGCGCGGGGACGGCCAGGGCCACGATCTCGCGGTCGACCGACGGCGTGTGTCCAGCAGGTGGGATGGTCGGCCGTCCTCTCGGGTCCACAGCGGTGCACGGTCCCGCCGCACGTCAGCGGCGTCCGGCGGCGGTCGTCGGTGTCGTCGTCCACACCGCCGTCCACGTCCTGTGGACGGGGCGGAGCGGCGGACGCCCTCCGGTCCACACGCCGTCCACATCTGCGTCCACAGGGCTGTTTGTGGGGCCGGCGGCGACGCACCTAGCCTGCCAGCCGTCGTCCGGTCGTCGGGCCCGCGGGTGCCGGTGGCGCCGGGTCGGGGCACCCCAGGTGTCCCGGCGGCGCTGCCGGTGGTGTGTCGGTGGGCGGGGGTAGAACCGCACCGGCGGTGGCCGCCGAGGCGGTCCGGGGACGAGCGGAGGGTGGGGCGCGTGACGATCGAGGACCTCGAGCTGGGGATGCAGGCCCCGGCGCGGAACGGCGGCGGCTTCGACCGCACCCCGCCGCAGGACCTCGACGCGGAGCGCAGCGTCCTCGGCGGCATGATGATCTCCAAGGACGCCATCGCGGATGTCGTGGAGCAGCTGCGCGGCACGGACTTCTACCGCCCCTCCCACGAGGCGGTGTACGACGCGATCCTCGACCTGTACGGCCGCGGGGAGCCGGCGGACGCCGTCACCGTGGCCGACGAGCTGTCCAAGCGGGGGGACCTGGCCCGCATCGGCGGCGCCCCGTACCTGCACACCCTGATCGCGAGCGTCCCCACCGCCGCGAACGCCGGCTACTACGCGCGGATCGTGCGGGAGCGCGCGGTGCTGCGCAAGCTCGTCGAGGCGGGCACGCGCATCGTCCAGCTCGGCTACGCCACGGACGGCGGCGACGTCGACGAGCTGGTCAACAACGCCCAGGCCGAGGTCTACGCCGTCACCGAGCGCCGCAGCTCGGAGGACTACCTGCCGCTGCGCGACATCATCAACGGCACCGTCGACGAGATCGAGGCGGCCAGCCACCGCGGCGAGGGCATGGTCGGCGTCCCGACGGGATTCGCCGACCTCGACCGCCTGACGAACGGCCTGCATTCCGGGCAGATGATTGTTATTGCAGCGAGACCTGCAATTGGCAAAAGTACCATAGGAATAGATATTGTCCGCGCCGCGGCAATTCACAATAACATGACGGCCGTGATCTTCTCGCTCGAGATGAGCCGGAACGAGATCACGATGCGCATGCTGTCGGCCGAGGCACGGGTGCACCTGCAGCGCATGCGGTCCGGGCAGATGGGCGAGGACGACTGGTCCCGGATCGCGACGACGACGGGCCGGATCTCCGAGGCGCCGCTGTTCATCGATGACTCGCCGAACATGTCGCTCATGGAGATCCGCGCCAAGTGCCGGCGGCTCAAGCAGCGCCACGACCTCAAGCTCGTCGTCATCGACTACCTCCAGCTCATGACCTCGGGCAAGCGCGTCGAGAGCCGCCAGCAGGAGGTCTCGGAGTTCTCCCGCGCCCTCAAGCTGCTGGCCAAGGAGCTCGAGGTCCCGGTCATCGCGATCTCGCAGCTCAACCGTGGTCCGGAGCAGCGCACCGACAAGAAGCCCGCCATGAGCGACCTGCGCGAGTCGGGCTCCATCGAGCAGGACGCCGACATGGTGATCCTCCTGCACCGCGAGGACGCCTACGAGAAGGAGTCACCCCGCGCCGGCGAGGCCGACCTCATCGTCGCCAAGCACCGCAACGGCCCGACGGCCACGCTCACCGTGGCGTTCCAGGGCCACTTCTCGCGCTTCGTCGACATGCAGGTCTGAGGACCGCGCGGCGGATGACACGTCGCCCGTCAGGGCTGACCGTGGTCCGGGTTCGACCGGGTGCGTCCCGCCGCCGGCTCCTCAGCGTGCCGGTGGCCCTGCCGATCGGACCGGGGAGCCGTGCGGAGGCGCGGCGGCCCGGCCCTGGTCGGCGGTGAGCACCGCGCGCGGGGCTGCACGGACGAGCGGTGATCGGGAGGTGGCGTGCCGGACGGGGTGGTGCTGACCTTCGCGCTCGCGGCCGTCGTCGCCGTGGGCGTCGCGGTCGTCGCGTGGCGGCGCCGGGCGCGCACGCCGGCGGCGGGGGTCCTGACGGCCGTGTCGCTGGGCGTCGCGCTGTGGTCGCTGGCGTCCGCGGGGCGTCTCGTCGCGCCGAGCGCGGACGCGTTCCTCGTCGCGCGCGGGCTGCAGTTCGCCGGCGTCTACGGGACGGCCGCGGCCCTGTGGTGCCTGGCGCGGGCGGGCACGCGCCCCGGCTGGCGGGTGTCCCGCCGGACGCTGGCGGCCCTCGCGCTGCCGGCCGTCGCCCTGCTGGCGCTCTGGGCGACGAACGGCCTGCACGAGGTCATGGCCGCGGACACGATCGACCCCGCGCACCCGGACACGCTCGTCGACCGTCCGCGAGCCGGCTTCTGGCTGGGGCTCGCGTGGGCCTACGGCCTCATGGTCGCGGCGACGGGGTCGCTGCTGCGCTCGTGGCGGCGTGCGGGCTGGTACGAGCGCCGGCAGCTGCGCACCCTCGTGGTCTCGACGATGCCGCCCGTCGTCGTCTCGCTCGTGCCGGTGGTGGCGTCGGCGACGGGTCGGCCGGTCGTCGACTGGACGCCGCTGGGGTTCCTCGTCACCGCCCTCCTGTGCACGTGGGCGCTCACGCGGCAGGGCTGGACGAGCATCCTGCCGGTCGCCCGGGCCCAGGTCCTCGAGGAGATCGCCGACGCGGTGGCGGTCGTCGACCGTGCCGGGGTGCTCGTCGACCTCAACCGGGAGGCGACGCGGCTGGCGCGGATGGTGCGACCCGGGCTGGCCGAGCCGTTCGTCGGGCGGCCCGCGACCGACGTGCTGTCCGGCGACGTGCTGGAGCCGCCCGGGCCGGACGGCGAGGGCCGGCTGACGGTCGCCCTCGCACCCGACCTGCACGTCGACGCGCGCACCTCCGTCCTCGCCGACGCGCGCGGGCGGGACCTCGGCCGCGTCGTGGTCGTCCGCGACGTCACGGCCACCGAGCTGCGCCGCGCCCGGCTCGAGGACGCCACGGCCCGGCTGCGCGCGCAGGGCGAGGTGCTCCTCGCGGCCAACGCGCGCCTGACCGACCAGCTCGCGGTCAACGCGGTGCTGCGCGAGCGGCTGGCCGAGGACGCCGCGCGCGACCCCCTCACGGGCGTGCACAACCGGCGGGGGCTCGAGCCCGCGCTCGCGGCCGCCCTCGCGGAGGCGCGCGGACTCCGATCGGCGGCGTCGGTCCTCCTCGTGGACCTCGACCACTTCAAGGAGGTCAACGACCGGCACGGCCACGAGGCGGGCGACCGGGTGCTGCGCGCGGTCTCCGCCGCCCTCGTCGACGCGGCGGGCGGGCCTGGCACGGTGGTCCGGCTCGGCGGGGAGGAGTTCGTCGTCGTCCTGCCGGCGACGGACCGCCGCGCCGCCCTCCGCCGCGCGGAGGACCTGCGCGCCGCGTGCGCCCGCCTGCGTGTCCCGCTGCGCCGGGAGGACGTCGTGTCCCCCGCTCCGACCGTCCCCACCGCCCCGGTCGCACCGGTCGGCGTGGCCCCGGTCGCCCGGTCCACCCCCGCGCCCGCTCCCACGATCGGCGTGACGGTGTCGGTCGGCGTGGCCACCGGTCCGGCCGACGGGGAGACGCCGGACGCGCTCCTCGCCGCCGCCGACGCCGCGCTGTACGCCGCGAAGGCCGCCGGCCGGGACGTCGTCGTCGCCGCCTCCGCCGCCTCGCCCCGCTGACGGCGCCGCGCCGCGCCGCGCCGCGCCGTCGCGCTCCCGCCCGCCGCGCACCGGTGCCCGACCCGTCAGCCGTCCGCGCGTCCCTGGGGGTGACGGCCGCCGGTGCCCCTCTCGGACGGGGCGCGGGCCCCGATGGGAGGGGCGTCGTGCGCGGTCGAGCCACCCGTGCCGCGCCGGCACCCTGCGCGCCCGCGTCCGGCCGGTGCAGGGCGGACCCGGCGCTGGAGGTGCGGCGTGACCATGCCGTTCCTGCGGCTCGTGCTCGTGCTGGGCCTCGTCGTGGCCGCGGGCGGGAGCGCCGCCGTCGCGGCGCTGTGCTGGCGGCGCCGCCGCCGCACGCCGGCCGCGCGGACCCTCGCCGGGATCATGGTCGTGGCGGCCGTGTGGTGCCTCGTCGCCGTCGTGGCCGCGCTGCCCGTGCCGCTCTGGCTGCAGTACGCCGCCCGGTGGAGCACGTACCTGTGCGTGCACGCGGTGACCTTCGGGCTGTGGGCGCTCTGCCGCGACGTGACGTCCGTCGGCGGGGAGCACCGGCTCGACCGGCGGACGCTCGGGCGGTTCGCCGTCGTGCCGGTCGTCGTGCTCGTCGCGATCACGCTGAACCCGTGGCGCGAGGTGTTCTTCGCCGAGACGGTCGAGCCGGCGGGGTCGCCCGCCGCCTACCCCTGGGCCCCCCGACGTCCCGCGCCTCGTGTCCTTCCCGGTGCTGGGCTACTGGCTCCACAGCGCCTACTGCTACGCCCTGTCGGCGGCGGGGCTGTGGCGGCTCGTGCGCGCCTGGCCCGCGGCGCACCGCTACTTCCGACGGCAGCTCACGAGCCTCCTGGTCGCGGCGGTGCCGCCCATCGTGCTGACCCTCGCGGGCCCCATCGAGGCCGGGGACCGCGGCATGGTCGACGTGGCCCCGCTCGGGTTCGTGGTGACCGGCCTGACGTGCGCCCACGCGCTGTTCCGGCAGGGGCTGCTCAGCGTCGTCCCGGTGGTCCGCGAGCACGTCGTCGAGCGGATCGCCGACGCCGTCGCGGTCCTCGACCCGCACGACCGCGTGGTCGACCTCAACGCCGCCGGGCGCGCACTCGTCCGCCGCCTGCGGCCCGACCTGCCCGAGCCGTACGTGGGGCACGACGTCGCCGAGGTCCTGCCGCTCGGGCCGTCCCACCCCCTGGCCGCCGGCCGCGCCGACGTCGGCGGTCGCCGCACGCTGCAGCTCGCCCCCGGGCTGCACGCCGAGGCCCGGACCTCGACCGTCCATGACCGGCGAGGACGTCCCCTCGGCCGCGTCGTCGTGCTGCGGGACGTGTCGGAGGAGGTCGCGCAGCAGGTCGCGCTCGAGGACACCGCGCGCCGCCTCGAGCAGCAGCAGCGCCGGCTGACCCGCACGCACGAGCGCCTCGCCGCCGAGCTCGAGGTCAACGAGCGCCTCCGCGAGCGGCTGGACCGCGAGGCCGCGACCGACGCCCTGACCGGCGTCGCCAACCGACGGGCGCTCGCGCCGGCGCTGACCGCGGCGCTCGCGGCCGGGACGCCCGCGGCGGTGCTCGTCGTCGACCTCGACCGCTTCAAGGTGCTCAACGACACCCACGGCCACGCCGCCGGCGACCTGGCCCTCCGCGCGGTCGCCCAGGCGCTGCAGGCGGGGGTCCGGCCCGGCGACACGCTCGTGCGCAGCGGCGGCGAGGAGTTCGTCGTCGTCCTGCCGGGCCTCGCCCCCGAGGCGGCGCTCGACCACGCCGAGGACCTGCGGCGGCGCTGCGCGGGGCTGTCGCTGGCGCGGCCCGACGGGACGCACCTGCAGGTCACGGTGTCGGTCGGGGTCGGCGTGGCGGCGCCGGGGCTCGACGCGCAGGCCCTCGTCGCCGCCGCCGACCGCGCCCTCTACGCGGCGAAGCGCGCCGGCCGCGACCGCGTGGTCCTCGCCGCCTGACCGCCCGCGGACCTGCCCTCCCGGTCCGGCACGGCAGGATGGGTGGGTGGCCGACGTCGACACCCTCGTGCAGCGCCTGCGCGCCGCGGGCTGCGTGTTCGCGGAGGACGAGGCGGCGCTGCTGCTCGACGAGACCCCCGACCCCGACGAGCTCGAGCGCCGCACGGCCCGACGCGTCAGCGGCGAGCCGCTCGAGCAGGTGCTCGGCTGGGCCGCCTTCGCGGGGCTGCGGGTCCACGTGGAACCCGGCGTCTTCGTACCGCGCCGGCGCAGCGAGCTCCTCGTCACCGAGGCGGTCGCACGCGTGCGACCCGGTGCCGTCGTCGCCGACCTCTGCTGCGGGACGGGCGCGGTGGGCCTCGCCGTGGCGACGGCCGTCCCCGGCGTCGACCTGCACGCGGTCGACCTCGACCCCGTTGCGGTGCGCTGCGCGCGTCGCAACCTCGCGGCCGTCGGCGGGCACGTGCACGCCGGCGACGTGGCCGACGCCCTGCCGGTGACGCTCCTCGGAGGCGTCGACGTCGTCGTCGCCAACGCCCCGTACGTCCCCACCGCCGCCATCGCGGGCATGCCACCCGAGGCCCGCGACCACGAGCCCGCCGTCGCCCTCGACGGCGGCGACGACGGCGTCGACGTCCAGCGTCGCGTGGTCGCCGCCGCCGCGCGCTGGCTGCGCCCGGGCGGCACGCTGCTCGTCGAGACAGGCGAGGACCAGGTCCCGCTGACCGCCGCGGCCTTCGCGGCGCACGGGTTCGACCCCGTCGCCGTGCGCGACGAGGAGCACGACGCCACGGTGGTCGTCGGGACGCTCCGCGCCGACCACGCCCCCGACCGTCCCGCCGCATCCCAGTCCCCAGGAGACCCCGCATGAACCCCGCCCCGCTGCCGCGCCTCGCCACGCACCCCGTGGCCGACCCCGCGGCGGTGGTGCGCGGCCCGGGCTTCCGCCTCACCGTGCTGACCGACGGCCTCCTGCGCCTCGAGCACGCCGCCGACGACGCGGTCGAGGACCGGCCCTCCACGCTCGCCCTGCACCGCCGGCAGCCGGTGCCCGACTTCCGCGTCGAGGACACGGGGACGCACCTCGTCCTGACCACCTCCCGCCTGCGGCTCACCTACGACCGCGGCCCGTTCACGCCGAGCGGTCTCATGGTCGAGGTGCTCGGCGGCGTGAGCTCGTACCACTCGGTCTGGCGGTACGGGGAGCCGCCGGAGGACCTCGGCGGCACGGCCCGCACCCTCGACGGCGCCGACGGGGCCGTCCCCCTGGAGCCGGGCGTGGTCTCCCGCCGCGGCTACGCCGTCCTCGACGACTCCGCCACCCCGTTGCTGGGCGACGACGGGTCGCTCCAGCCCCGCGTCCCGGGCGACCGGCAGGACCTCTACGTCTTCGCCTACGGCCTCGACCACGTCGAGGCCGTCCGGGCGCTGTACGCCCTGTCCGGTCCGCAGCCCGTGCTGCCGCGGTGGGCCCTGGGCAACTGGTGGAGCCGCTACCACCGCTACGACGCGGAGGAGTACGCGGCCCTCCTCGACCGGTTCGCCTCGGAGGGGGTGCCGTTCTCGGTGGCCGTCCTGGACATGGACTGGCACCTCACGGACGTCGACCCCCGCTACGGCTCGGGCTGGACGGGCTACACCTGGGACCGCGCGCTGTTCCCCGACCCGCCGGCGTTCCTGGCCGACCTGCACCGCCGCGGCCTGCGGGTGACGCTCAACGTCCACCCCGCCGACGGCATCCGTGCCTACGAGGACGCCTACGCCGCCGTCTGCGCCGCGCTCGGCCGCGACCCCGCGGACGGCGAGCCCGTCGCCTTCGACGTCACCGACCCCGCGTTCCTCGCCGCCTACCTCGAGCACGCCCACCACCCCCGCGAGGAGGAGGGCGTCGACTTCTGGTGGCTCGACTGGCAGTCGGGGCCGTACTCGCGGCGCGCGGGGGTCGACCCCCTGTGGGTGCTCAACCACCTGCACTTCCTGGACTCCGGGCGGGACGACCGCCGGCCGCTGACCTTCTCCCGGTACGCGGGCCCCGGCTCGCACCGCTACCCCGTCGGCTTCTCGGGCGACACGGTGGTGTCGTGGGCGTCGCTGGCGTTCCAGCCGGAGTTCACCGCACGCGCCGCGAACATCGGCTACGGCTGGTGGAGCCACGACATCGGCGGTCACATGTTCGGCGCCAAGGACGACGAGCTGGCGACGCGATGGGTCCAGCTCGGCGTGGTGTCGCCCGTCCTGCGCCTGCACTCGTCGGCCAACCCCTTCATGACGAAGGAGCCGTGGGCGTTCGGCAGGGCCGAGCAGGAGGTGCAGACCCGCTGGCTGCGGCTCCGGCACCGGCTGGTGCCGTGGCTGCACGCGATGAACCACCGCGCGGCGCGCGAGGGCGTCCCGCTGGTCACGCCGCTGTACCACGGCTGGCCCCACGAGCGGGCGGCCTACCGGCACCCCGCGCAGGCGCGGTTCGGCGACGGCCTGCTCGTCGCCCCCGTCGTCACACCCCTCGACCCGGTCAGCCGGACGGCCGCGGTGGACGTCTGGCTGCCGCCCGGCACGTGGGTCGACCTCGTCTCCGGCCAGGTCTACGACGGCGGGCGGGAGGCCGTCCTGCACCGGCACCTGCCCGCGGCGCCGGTCCTCGCCCCGCTCGGCACCGTCCTCCCGCTCGACGCCGCCGCCGTCCCCGCCGACGACCCCGTCCCCCCGTCGCACGTCGAGGTCGTGGTCGTGCCGGGTGCGGACGGCCTCGGCGAGCTCGTGGAGGACGACGGCTCCGGCGACGGGCTCGACGAGACCCGCACCGCCCGGACGCCCCTCACCTGGGACCAGGCCACCGGCACCCTGCGCATCGGCGCCGCCCGCACGGGCACGTCCACCGACGCCACCAGCACGGCCACCACCACCGACGCCACCAGCACCGTCGCCGACCCTCCGACGGCGACGACGGCCCCCCCGTGGCTGCCGGCGCGGCGGGCGTGGACCGTGACGCTGCTCGTCGACCCCGGGCGGGTACCCGAGGTCCGCGTCGCGGGGACGGCGGTCCCGCTCGACGAGGTCCGCCCGCCCGCCGTCACGCCGGGACGAGCGGCCGCCGAGCACCGCCCCGCGGACGTCCTGCTCGCTGGTCCGCTGGCGCTGCCGTGGGTCGGCGGTGCTGGTCCGGGACAGGGTGACGACCTCCCGCCCGCCGGTGCGGCCCGGGTCACGCGCACCGCGCACCTGGTGCGGGTGACCGTCGCGGAGGTGCCGGTCGGGCAGGAGGTCGAGGTGGTGGTCGGGCCGCAGGCCCGTCCCGCTGCCGACGACGTCCGGGCGCGGCTCGTCGCGGTCCTCGACGCGGCCCGGTCCGACTACGAGGAGAAGGCGCACGCCCTGCAGGTGGCGACGAGCGGGGCGCCGCTGCACGTGCGGCTGGGTCACCTGGCGGCCCTCGACCTGCCCGCCGCCCTGCGTGGCGCTCTGGAGGACGTCCTGCTCGCCGCGGGCTGAGCGCACGTGCCCCTGTGCGCCCCTGTGCGCGGCCGCGGGCGGCGGGCGACCGCCGTCCGCGTCACCCGGTCGGCGCACCGCGGAGGACTTCTGCGGTGGCGCCACCCTGACGGCCCACCGCACCCTATCCGGCCGTCGGACGGCCCTGACCTGCTGATCCGTCGTCCTCCCGACCGGTGCCGGCTGTGGATCACGCGATCTGTCGGCGTGTCGGGGGTGAAAAGCCGCGGCAGGGGCTCGCACCGGGGTAGGGCGCTGCCGTACTGTCTCCTCCGTCAGCGAAACGGCAAACCCTCCGCAAGGAGGGGACGCAAAGCCACGGGACCCACGACGGTCAGCCGGGCCACCGAACAGACAGGACACCGCCATGGAGCGCTTCTCCCTCGAGCCGACCGACACCGGCCTCGTCAACGGGGTCGTCGACGAGTTCGTCACCGACCGCGTCGTCGCCCTCCCCGCCGCCCGTGTGCAGGCCTGGGCGCGCATGGCCTCGCGCGTCGCCGCCGCCGGCGTCCCGACGCAGCGCCCCACGGTCGCCGCCTGACCCACGCCTCGTGGCACCGTCCCCCGGCGGTGCCACGAGCGCGCGGCCCGCCGACGTCGGACCCGAGGAGAGGACCGGTGACGGCATGGCGTGCCGGATCAGCTCGAGCGGCTCCTCGCGCTCGGCGCGCGGCCCGCGGACGTCGGGCAGACCGGCCAGGAGTCCTGGCACGTGCTGCAGGACCCGGAGGGCAACGTCTTCTGCCTCCTCAGGCGGCGCCTGGCCCCGCTGTGACGGGCCCCCGCGCCAGCCCCTCCGACCGCGCGCGCAGGACCCGCCCCTCCACCTCACCGGGAGCGAGCTCGGCGGCCCGCGCGTAGGCGGCCGCGGCCTCGTCGCACCGCCCGGCCGCCTCCAGCAGGTCCCCGCGCGCCGCGTGCAGCAGGTGCAGCCGCTCGCCGCGCCGCACGCCGTCGAGCACCGCCAGCCCGCGCTCGGGCCCCTCGGCCCGCCCGACCGCCACGGCCCACGCGATGCGCTGCGCCGGCACGTCGTCGAGCCGGTTCAGCAGCTCGTGCAGCCGCGCGATCCGCACCCAGTCCGTCTCCTGCGCGGTCGACGGCCGGCCGTGCTCCAGGGCGATCGCCGCCTGCAGCGTGTACCGCCCTACGGGGCGCAGGCTGTGCGCGGCGTGCTGCAGCACGTCGGCGACGAGCCCCTCGGCCTCGGCCAGCGCCGCCCGGTCCCACAGCGACCGGTCCTGACGGTCCAGCGGGACCGTCCCGCCGTCCGGCCCCACCCGTGCCCCGTGCCGCGCGTGCTGGGCCAGCAGCAGCGCGAGCAGCCCCGACGCCTCCAGGCGCTCGGGCCGCGCGGGGTCGAGCAGGTCCCGCACCAGCCGCGCCAGCCGGACCGCCTCCGGCGCGAGGGCCCCGCGGCTCGCGGGGTCGGCGTACCCCTCGGTGAAGACGAGGTAGACCACCGCCAGCACCCCGTCGACCCGCTCGGGCAGCTCGGCCGGTCCCGGCACCCGGTACGGCAGGCCCGACGAGGCCAGGGCCGCCCGCGCCCGCACCAGCCGCTTGGCGACGGCCGCCTCCGAGACGAGGAACGCGCGCGCGATCTCGTCGGGCGTCCAGCCCAGCACCGTCCGCAGCGTCAGCGCGACGCGCGACCCGAGCGGCAGGACGGAGTGCGCGCACGTGAGCACGAGCCGCAGCCGGTCGTCGCCGACGCGCTCGTCGGGGTCCTCCGCCTCGCCGGGCCCGGCCGGCTCCAGCAGCCCCCGCTCCACCGCGACCCCGTACCGCTGCAGCGTCGCGCGGCGCCCCCCGGCCCGGCGCAGCAGGTCGATGCCCCGACGACGAGCGGTCGTCACCAGCCACCCCGCAGGGTTGGCGGGCACGCCCTCGCGCGCCCACGCCGTCAGCGCGCGCTCGCAGGCGTCCTGCACGGCGTCCTCGGCCACCTGCCAGTCGACGACCGTCGCGATGACGGCGGCCATGACCCGCGCGTGGTCGGTCGCGACCGCCCGAGCGAGGGCGGCCGCGACCGACGTGTCAGCGACGGGCGCGTCGGCCACCGGCACCGCCGCAGCACCCGCCCCAGCACCCGCCCCCGCCGGCACGGCTCACAGCGGCCAGACGGCGCGGACCTCGATGCGCCCGAACCGCGCCATCGGGTGGGCCGCCGCGATCGCCACCGCCTCGTCCCGGTCCGCCGCCTCGACCAGGTCGAAGCCCGCGATCCACTCCCGCGTCTCGGCGAACGGCCCGTCGGTCACCAGGCGGTCGCCACCGCGGACGCGCACGGTGACGGCGTCCTCGACGGGCCGCAGCCGGTCCCCGGCCAGGTGCCGGCCCTGCTCCTGCAGCGTCGTGAACCAGGCCTCGACGTCGTCGGCCGACTCGTCGTAGGGCTCACCGGTCGGGTCGGTGCAGATGAACAGCACGAACTGCATGGTCGTTCCTCCTCAGCCGTGGCCCGTGCGGCCACTCCACCCCCTGACGCACCACCACGGCCCGGGAGGACATCGACGCCGACCCGGGCCGGCCGGACCGGCCCTACAGCTCGCCCCGCTTCTGCAGGTACCGCATCGCGGCCCAGCCCAGCGGCACCCGCAGCCAGTAGGTCAGCACGCGGAACAGCACCGCCACGGACGTCGCGATGCCGACGTTCACACCCGTCAGGCTCGCCAGCGAACCGGCCAGCGCCAGCTCGACCGTGCCCACGCCGCCGGGGGTCGGCACCAGCGAGCCCGCGGTGTTGCCCGCCAGGTACGCCAGCGCCACGGGCACGAGCAGCGCGTCCCGCCCGAACGCGGCCAGGCACGCGTCCAGCGCGAAGACGTACCCCAGCGTCATGACGAGGTTCCCCGTCACGGCCAGCGCCAGCCGCCACGGCTGCCCCAGCACCGCGATGAGCCGCGGCCAGGTCTGCGCGAGCACCGGCAGGATCCGGGCGACCGCCCACTGCCGGACCTTGGGCACCAGCAGCGCGGCGGCGACGAGGGCCGCGATGACGCCCACCGCCACGAGCATCGCGGGCGAGATGGGCAGCGTCGACTCCTCGCCCCGCCCGGTCACCACGGACAGCCCCAGCAGCAGCAGGACGGTGACGACGAACTGGCTCACCTGCACGAGCGCGACGGTGGCGCCGGCGAGCGACGTGCTCACCCCCCGCCGTGTGAGCATGCGCAGGTTGAGGGCCGCGGGCCCCACCCCGGCGGGTGCGGCCAGGGCGACGAAGGTCGCGGCCGTCTGCACGATCGTCGCCCGCCACACCGACAGCCGCACGGGCGAGAACGCGACGATCGTGAGCGCCGCTCCCAGCAGCGTCACCAGCCCCAGCGCGAACGCCACGACGCTCCACCGCCAATCGCTCTGCTCGAGCGCCTCCGCGATCGTCGAGACGTTGATCGACGTGAGGACGACGAACAGCGCGAGGATCGTCACGAGGATCGACAGCAGCGTCCGCGCGCCGAACCGCGTCAGCTGCTCGGGTGCGACGTCCGCCTCGGGGATGCGGGCGACGAGCTCCTCGCGCAGGTCCGGCAGCACCTCCTTGTGGTCGCGCAGCTCCATGCGCGTCCGGCGCGGCAGGGTGATGGGCTGCAGGAGCGGCCCGATGCTGACGAGGTCGGCGTCGGGCAGCACGTCGGCGGCCGCGGCGATGGCCCGCGTCGCGCCGACGCGCAGCGCCAGGACGGCGACGAGCTGGGCGAGGTCGAGCCGGCGGGCCAGGTCCGAGCAGGCGACGTCGCCCTGGTCCCAGGCGGTGAACCACACCTGGGGCGTCCCCTCGTCGGCCGGGGCGAGGAGGATCGCGTCGGCGGTGATGCCGCGGTGGGCGACCCCGGCCGCGTGCGCCCGCGCCAGCTCCTCCCAGGCCGCCCGCAGGACGGCGTCGGTGATCTCCGCCGCCGGCACGTCGGACAGCGCCCGGGCGCGCGCGGGCTCCTGCAGGACGAGCACCATCGTGTCGTCCGCCTGCCCCATGCCCTCGAGCGCGGGCACCCGCACGCCGGCCGCCTGCGCGGCGTGGTTGAGCAGCGCGAACCGCTCGGCCGCCTGCCGCAGCGACACCACCGACCGCCCCTCGATCCCGCGCAGCCGCAGGGACCGCCACAGCCGCGCGAGCCCGCCGACGACCTGCCGGTCCCCGTCCATGGCGACGAGGGCGTGCCGGCCCCCGTCGGTCGTGGTGAGCGTGTAGACGCGGTGGTCGGTCGTCCGGGTGAGCGGCTCGTCGTCGCCCGCGCGCTGTAGCGACGCCGCGGCGAAACCCGCCCGTCGGACGGCCTCGACCAGCCGCACGCCGTACGCCCGCTCGGACCGGACGCCCAGCGCGTACCGCACGCCCTGCCCCGCCGTGCGCCCGACGAGGAGCGCCACGGCGATGGCCGGCAGGGCCGCCTGAGCCGTGACGAGCAGGACCCCCGTGGCGACCCACAGGCCGTTCCACGACCACCGCACGCTGCGGCGACGCGTGCGCGGCCCGGCGACGGTCAGCAGCCCGACGAGCATCGCCAGGTACCCCGGCACCTCCACGACGCGTGCACCGCCGCGCACGACGGACAGCCCGGCCTGCAGCTCCGCGGAGCCGAGCACCCGGACCAGCGCGACGAGGACCGCGCTCAGCACGACCGCGGCGACCGCGCCGGCCAGCACCTCGAGGACCTGCCGGCCCAGGCGGCGCACGGCGAGCTCGGTGAGGACGGCCAGCGGCGCGAGCAGCGTGACAGTGCCCTCGAGCACCGCGACCGGGACGAAGAGCACGCGGCGCAGCAGCTCGGCGGACGCCTGGACGTCCTCCGCGACGCCCGTCGCGGTGTTCTGCGCGTAGACCGCGGCGACCATGACGAGGACGACGCCGAGCGCGGCGACCACCGTGTCGACGAGGTCGGAGGGGTGGTGCACGCGGCGCGCCCGGCCGTCCCCGGGCTCGTCGCCGACGACGGGGACGGGCGTGGACCGTCCGTCCCACGCGGAGGCCCCCCGGCGGCGCGCGGTGCCTGCGGCGGCGCCGCCGTCCGGCCGCGCGGGGTCGTCGGTGGCCCGCGGGTCCGCGGGCTGGTCCGTCACCGACATGCCGCGAGTCTAGGCAGCCGGTCCGGCGCGCGGGCCGGGTCCGGCGCGCGCCTCACGAGAGGCCGAGCGAGGTCCTGATGTCGTCGGGCACCAGCGCGTAGCCCACGAACACGACGGCGTCCATGAGCGTGTGGGCGACGACGAGCGGGCCGACGCGCCCTCGTCGCCGGTAGTACTCGGCGAACACGACGCCCATGACGACGTTGCCGACGAACGGCCCCCACCCCTGGTAGAGGTGGTACGACCCGCGCAGCAGGGCGCTCGCGGCGACGGTCGCCACGGGCCCCCACCGCAGCTCGCGCAGCCGCTCCACGAGGTAGCCGACCGCGACGACCTCCTCGAGGAGCGCGTTCTGCAGCGCCGAGAGCAGGAGGACGGGCACGGTCCACCAGGCGGCGTCCAGCGCGGCGGCCTGGACCTCGACCGTGACGCCCAGCAGGCGCCCCACGACGTACAGGCCCAGCCCGGGGATCCCGATGAGGGCCGCGAGCCCGGCCCCGACGAGCAGGTCCCGGCCCGGCCGCGCCCGGTCCAGCCCGATGCGCCGCAGCGCCGACCGGCCCTGGGCGGAGAGCAGGTAGAGCGCCAGCGCGACCGGCACGAGCGCGAACCCGAGCGACAGGAGCTGGTAGGTGAGGTCGAGCCAGGGCCGGTCGGCGCGGCTCGGGTTCAGCGTGGCGGTCTGGGCGCCGAGGGCCTCGGGCCGGGTCACGCGGTCGAGGATCGTGACGACGGCGTAGACGCCGGACCGCCCGAGCGACAACCCCAGCACGATCCACACCTCGACCGTCAGCCGTCGCCGCCACGCCGCGCCGGACACGGGCGGGGTTCCGGCGCCGGCTCCGGGGACGGCTGCGGCGGGGACGTCGGCGCTCACCCGCGGCACGCTAGACGCCGCCCCTGGACGGCGCCCGGGAGAGTCCTGGGCGCCGCCGGGGCGGCGTCGGCGTCGTGCCGGCTCTCGTGCCGGTCCTCGTGCTGGTCCGCAGGCCGGTCCTCACGCCCGCGGGGCGGCGGCCGGCACGCGGTCGAACGCCCGCAGCCGCAGGGAGTTCGCGACGACGAGCACCGAGGAGAAGGCCATCGCCGCGCCCGCGATCATCGGGTTGAGCAGGCCCAGCGCCGCCAGCGGGATCGCGGCGACGTTGTAGGCGAACGCCCAGAACAGGTTCTGGCGGATCACCCGCAGGGTCGCCCGCGACAGCCGGATCGCGCGGCCCACCGACCGCAGGTCCCCGCGCACGAGCGTGAGGTCGGCGGCCTCGATGGCCACGTCCGTCCCCGTGCCCATGGCCAGCCCCAGGTCCGCGGCGGCCAGGGCGGCGGCGTCGTTGACGCCGTCGCCGACCATCGCGACCGTGCGGCCCTCGCGCTGCAGCCGCTCCACGACAGCCACCTTGTCGGCGGGCAGCACCTCGGCGACGACGTCGTCGGGCGCGATGCCCACCTCGGCCGCGACGGCCCGGGCGGCACCGGCGTTGTCGCCGGTCAGCAGGACGGGGTGCAGCCCGAGGGCGCGCAGCTCGTCGAGGGCGGTGCGGGCGTCGTCCTTCACGGGGTCGCGCAGGACGAGCACGCCGCGGGCGCTCCCGTCCCACGCGACGACGACCGCGGTCGCGCCGCCGTCCTGCGCCGCCGCGACCTCGGCGCGCGCGGGACCGACGTCGACGCCCTGGTCGGCGAGCCAGCCGAGGCGTCCGACGAGGACGCGCCGACCCAGCCCGACGCCGGAGTGCGCCGTCCGCACGACCCCGCTGACGCCGTGGCCGGCGTCGGCGCGGAAGTCGAGGACCTGGTCGGAGCCGACCACGACGCCGTCGCCGCCGACGGGGGCGTCGTCGGCGGGCACCGGGACCGCCGCCGCGACGGCCCGGCCGATGGGGTGCTCCGCGCGGGCCTCGACCGCGGCCGCGAGGCGCAGCGCCTCGTCGCGGTCGGTGCCGCCCAGCGGGACGACGTCGACGAGGGCCATCCGGCCCTGCGTCACCGTGCCGGTCTTGTCGAGCACGACCGTGTCGACGCGGCGCGTCCGCTCGAGCACCTCGGGGCCCTTGATGAGCACGCCGAGCTGCGCACCGCGGCCCGTGCCGGCCAGCAGGGCGGTCGGCGTCGCGAGCCCCAGCGCGCAGGGGCACGCGATGATGAGGACGGCGACGGCCGCGGTGAAGGCGGCCTGCACGTCGCCGCCGAGCACGAGCCACGTGACGAGCGTGCCGAGCGCGAGCACCAGCACGACGGGCACGAACACCGCCGAGATGCGGTCCGCGAGGCGCTGCACGGGGGCCTTGCCCGTCTGCGCGGCGGCGACGAGGCGCCCGATCTGCGCGAGCTGCGTCTCCGCGCCGACGCGGGTGGCCCGCACGACGAGGTGGCCGGCGCTGTTGACGGTCGCGCCGGTGACGGGGTCGCCGGGGCCGACGTCGACCGGCACGGGCTCGCCCGTGAGCAGCGAGGTGTCCACGGCGCTCGTGCCCTCGACGACGACGCCGTCGGTGGCGACCTTCTCCCCGGGGCGCACGACGAAGAGGTCGTCGACGGCCAGGCGGTCGACGGGGACGCGCTCCTCGCGGCGGCGGCCGCCGGGGTCGTCGGCGACGAGCAGCGTGACGTCCTTGGCGCCGAGGTCGAGCAGGGCGCGCAGGGCGTCGCCGGCGCGGCGGCGCGAGCGGTGCTCGAGGTACCGACCCGCCAGCAGGAACGTGGTGACGACCGCCGCCACCTCGAAGTACAGCTCGGGCATGCCGGCGTGCGCGGCGCTGGCGGCGGGCCAGAGCGTCGGCTCCATCGTCATGCCGAGCCGTCCGGCGCCCCCGAGGAGCAGGGCCCACAGCGACCAGGCCGTCGCCGCGACGATCCCGATCGACACGAGCGTGTCCATCGTCGACGCGCGGTGCCGGGCCGCACGCGCGGCGGCGCGGTGGAACGGCCAGGCCGCCCACGTCGCCACGGGCAGGGCCAGCGCCGCGACCACCCACTGCCAGCCGCCGAACTGCAGCGCCGGCAGCATCGACAGGGCGACGACGGGCACGGTGAGCACCGCCGCGACGCGCAGCCGCGACCGCAGCTCGGTCCCGCGGGCGTCGGTCGGCGCGGAGGTGTCCTCGTCGGGGTCCATGTCGTGGCCGGGGGCCATGGTGTGGCCGGACAGGGCGTGGTCGAGGGGGTCGTGCCCGTGCCCGTGCCCGTGCTCCTGCCCGTGCTCGGCGCGCCCGGCGGTGAGCCGGACTGGGGCGTTCGGGTCGTGGACGGCCGTGACGCGCGCGTCGTACCCGGCGCTGCGCACGGCGGCCAGCAGGGCCTCGGGGTCGGCGGTGCCCGTGGACGTGCCGGCACCCTCGTCGGGCACGAGCGTGACGTGCGCGGACTCGAGGGCGAGGTTGACGGTGGCGGTCGCGCCCGGGACGCGGTTGAGCTTCTTCTCGACGCGCGCGACGCACGAGGCGCAGGTCATCCCCTCGACCGCGAGGTCGACGCTGACGACGCCCGGGTCGCGCGCGTCGCCACGCCCGTCGCCACGGGTCGTCGGGGCGCTCACAGCAGGCTCCGGCGCGGGGTGAGGGCGTAGCCGGCCTCGGTGACGGCCGCGCCGACGGCGGCGTCGTCGAGCGGGCCCTGCGAGGTGACGACCACGGGCGACGAGCCGCCCGCGACGAGGTCGACCTGCACGTCCTCGACGCCGGGCAGCGCGGACAGCTCCTCGGTGACCGCGCGGACGCAGTGGCCGCAGGTCATGCCGTCGACGGACAGGGTGGTGGTGACGGTCTGGGTGCTCATGGGCGTGCCTCTCGGGATGGTGGTGGGTCGCTGGGCGCGGTCGGGGGACGGACGGGACGGCCTGCGGCCGGCGCGCTCAGCTCCGCACGAGGCGGGCGATGGCGTCGGCGGCCTCCTTGACCTTCGCCTCGCCCTCCTCGGGGGAGCGCCGGGCGGCGTCGACGACGCAGTGGCCGAGGTGGTCCTCGACGAGGCCGATGCTCACGGCCTGCAGCGCCTTGGTCACGGCGGAGACCTGCGTGAGGACGTCGATGCAGTACACGTCCTCGTCGACCATCCGCGCGATGCCGCGGACCTGCCCCTCGATGCGCTTGAGCCGACGCAGGTACTCGGCCTTGGCGTCGGTGTACCCGTGCTGCGCGCTGTCCGTCATGCCCACCCGAACACGGTACCCCCCCGGGGTATTCCGGTGCCCGGCCCGCGGCTGTCGGCGTGCTGCCCGCCGGCGTCCGGCGCGGCGCGAGCACCGCATCGGGCGCACGACGACGGCCGGCCCCGTCGAGGACGGGACCGGCCGTTGCGCGTCGGCTCGCGGGTGGGCTCAGGCGGTCGGGCGCCGCCGCTCGACGAGGAGGAGGCCGCTGCCGGCGAGCAGCAGGACACCTCCGAGGAGGGCCGCGGCGCGCACGCCTGCGCCCGTGGCCGCCAGCCGCGTCGGCAGGGACGCCGCCACGGTCGTCGGGCTCGGCGTGACCGCGGGCACGAGCGCGACGGGGGCGGTGTAGGTGCCGCCGTCCGTCAGCGTGAACACCGCGGAGACCAGCCCCTCGGTGGTCTCGAGGGACACCGGCCCGGCAGGCAGGCCGCCCTGGACGAGGACGCCGTCGACGAGCGTCACGGTCAGGAGCACGTCGTCCGAGGTCCGCAGGACGGCGTCGAGCCCCGACCACCGGACGACGACGTCGCCCGTGGCCGGCGTGCCGCCGGGGGTGAGGACGGCCGAGCGCACGGTGCTGGACCCGACGAGCCCGACGTCCGCCTGCTCGTGCCCGCCCTCGGGCAGGGTCACCGCGGCGGACCCGTCCAGGTCCTGGTCCTCGTCGTACGTGATCGCGAGGGACGCCGGCTGCTCCGCGACGACGACGTAGTCCCCGGCGGGCAGCTCCCCGAAGCTGAAGGCCCCGGAGGCGTCGGTGACCTGGGTCGCCTCCACGGTGGACGCGGCCGCGACGCGGGCCGACGCGACGCGCCCGGGGCCGCCGACGCCGGGGGCGATGTCGGCCGGCGTGATGCTGGTGCGCACGAGCTGCACGCGGATGCCGGGGACGCCGCGCTCGCGGGCGTCCTGGACGCCGTCGGCGTCCAGGTCCAGCCACACCGTGCCGTCGATGGTCTGCAGCGGCGCGCCCGGGGTCGGGGAGGGCGTCGCGGTGGGGGTGGCCGTCGGGGTCGGGGTCGGGGTGACGGTGGGTGTGGCGGTGGGCGTCGCGGTGGGTGTGGCGGTGGGTGTCGCGGTGGGTGTCGCGGTCGGCGTGGCCGTGGGCGTCTCGGACGGGGTCACGGTCGGCGTGGGCGTGGGCGTCCCGGACGGGGTGCCGGTGGGTGTCTCCGACGGCGTGGCGCTGGGCGTCGTGGCCGGCGTGGTCGCGGGGGACGTGGTCGCCGGGGACGTCGTCCCAGGCGCCGTCGTCGTCGGTGCGGCGGTCGTCTCCTCGCCGGTCTCCTCGTCGACGACCGTGAAGCCGTCCCCGGGCCCGAGGTTCGGGTCCCGGTCCATGGTGTCGATCTGCTCGGGCGCCGGGTCGCCGATGGTCCCCTGCTCCTTGAGGTCGGCGAGGACGTCCGCCAGGGGCACGCCGGCGTCGAGCTGCACGTTGACGAACTTCTGCGCCGTCATCCCCCGGCACGCCGTGGCGGGGAGGCCGGCCGCGGCGATGGCGGCGTCGAGCGTGCTCGTGGTGGGCACCAGCCAGTTCAGCCCGGCGGTGGAGGTGTTGCCGCCCGTGCGGACGGGCCGGATGATGTCGCCCCACTTCTGGCTCGGCTGGTACGTCGTGGTCGAGCTGTACGGCGCGCCGGTGTGCGAGGTGTGGTCGCTGCCCCCGCCGCCGTCGACCGCCGTCTTGGCCACGGTGATCCGCCGGTAGGGGTTCGTGTGGGACGCCGTCCGGTGGCAGATCGTCACCTTGTTGGACGGTGCCGCCTCCGCAGCCGGCAGGAGCTCCATCACCGGCAGCGTGGTCAGCAGGACCGCGCCGAGGACGGTCATGACGGCCGCGCCCCTCGCGGGGCGTCGACGGGTGGTCGAGGACATGGGAGGGCTCCTGCTGGCAAGGGGCTGCGTGGGTCCCCCTCCCTTCGACGGGACCCCTACCCGTGTGAGGCGTCGTGGAGGAGCGTCACCTCCCCGGGTGGTCGGCGTCCGCGAGATGGGATGCAGCCCTCGCCACTGCAAACCGTGTTCACGCTGTGCAGGACCGTTGCACCGCAGAGGAGGTGCGCGGTATGCTGCGCCAGCACGTCGGCCGACCGGCCGCGGCCCGAGTGACGAGGGAGTCACGTTGCGCTCATCGTGGAGCCGTCCCCTGCCCGCACGTCAGCACCCCCGCCCCACCCCGCCGACCGGCCGACGAGCGCGCACGCGCCGCCCGCTGGCGGCCGCGACCTCGGCGGCCCTCGCGCTCACCGGCGTGCTCGCCGGCGCGTCGCTCCCCGCCGCGGGCGCCGGGCCCGGGGCCCTGACCAGCGCGGGTGCTGCGCGCGCCGCGCTCGCGGCCGCGGTCGAGCCGGCCGCGGCGCGGACCGTGACGCTCGTCGGGTCCCTGCAGTCCGAGCTCGGATGCCCGGGCGACTGGCAGCCGGACTGCACCGCCACGGTGCTGGCGCCCACCGACGCCGCCGGTGTCTACGCCGCCGACCTCGTCGTGCCGGCGGGCTCGTGGGAGTACAAGGTCGCGCTGGACGGCGCGTGGGACGAGGCGTACGGCCGCGACGGCGGCGACGCGAACGTCCCGCTGACGGTCGCGGGCAGCACCCCCGTGCGGTTCACGTACGACGACACGACGCACCGCATCGCGGTGACCCCGCTGGACCTCGCCGGCGCGTACGGCGCCGACGACGCGTCCCTCGTCGCCCCGCCCGTCCGGCAGCCGGGCAGCGACGAGCGCTTCTACTTCGTCATGACCGACCGCTTCGCCAACGGGGACGCCGCGAACGACACGGGCGGCCTGACGGGCGACCGCGGGACGACGGGCTTCGACCCCACGGACCGCGGCTTCTACCAGGGCGGGGACCTGCGCGGCCTCATCGACCGGCTCGACTACGTCGAGGGCCTGGGCACGACCGCCATCTGGCTGACCCCGTCCTTCGCGAACCGGCCCGTCCAGGGCACCGGGGCCGACGCCTCCGCGGGCTACCACGGCTACTGGGTCACGGACTTCACCCGCATCGACCCGCACCTCGGGACCAACGAGGAGCTGGCGGAGCTCATCGACGGGGCCCACGCGCGGGGCATCAAGGTCTACTTCGACATCATCACGAACCACACGGCCGACGTGATCTCGTACGAGGGCGACGACTACTCCTACGTCGACATCGCCGACCGCCCCTGGACCGATGCCGCCGGCGCGCCCGTGGACGTCGCCGCGCTGGCCGGCTCGGACGCCTTCCCGGCGCTCGACCCCGCGACGTCCTTCCCGCGGACGCCGGTGCGCGGGCCCGACGCGCCGACGCTCGTCCCGGACTGGCTGAACGACCCGACCGTCTACCACAACCGTGGCAACACGACGTGGGAGGGCGAGTCGGTGACGTACGGCGACTTCGACGGGCTCGACGACCTCATGACGGAGGACCCGCGCGTCGTGGACGGCTTCGTCGACGTCTACTCCACGTGGGTCGACCTCGGCATCGACGGCTTCCGCATCGACACGGTCAAGCACGTCAACCGCGAGTTCTGGGAGGAGTGGTCGGCCGGCGTCATGGACCACGCCCGCTCGATCGGCAACGACGACTTCTTCATGTTCGGCGAGGTGTACGACGCCGACCCGGCCCTGCTCGCGCCGTACGTGCGCGAGACGGAGATGAGCTCCGTCCTCGACTTCACCTTCCAGGCGGCGACGAGCGCGTTCGCCGCCGGCGGGCCCGCCACGCAGCTCCAGCGGCTCTTCGCCGGGGACGACCGGTACACGACGCCGGACTCGTCGGCGACCGCCCTGCCGACGTTCCTCGGCAACCACGACATGGGGCGCATCGGCGCCTTCGTCCGGACCGCACAGGCGCCGCTCGAGCGGTCGGAGCTCGCGCACTCGCTCATGTACCTCACCCGCGGGCAGCCCGTCGTCTACTACGGCGACGAGCAGGGCTTCGTCGGCCTCGGGGCCGACGGGTCGATCAACGACAAGTCCGCGCGGCAGTCTCTCTTCGCCACGCAGGTGGGCGAGTACGCCGACCAGGCGCTGCTGACCGGTGAGGTCGCGGGGTCGGTGGACCGGTACGACACCGACGCGCCGCTGTACGAGCACATCGCGGCGCTCGCGGCGCTGCGGGAGGCGCACCCGGCGCTCGGCCAGGGCGCCCAGGTCGAGCTGCTGGCCGAGGGGTCGACGTACGCCTTCGCCCGGGTGGACCGGGACGAGAAGGTGGAGCACCTCGTCGCCGCGAACTCCGGTGACGCGGCGGCGGAGGTCACCGTGACCACGCTGACCCCGGGTGCGACCTACGAGCCGCTGCTCGGCACGGACGCGTCCGTGACCGCCGACGACGCCGGCGCCGTGACGCTGACCGTGCCCGCCCGCGGGGTCGTGCTCCTCGTGGCGGACCGCGAGGTCGCCGCGACGGCCGACCCGACGCTCACCGTCACCGTGCCCTCGGCGGGCGCTGCGGTCACCGACCTCGCGCCGGTGCAGGCGGACGTGGCCGACCACCGGTGGGCGGAGACGTCCTTCGCGTGGCGCGTCGTCGGGGACGACGCGTGGACGCCGCTCGGCACGGCGGAGGACGACGAGCCGCGCGTCTACACCGACGTGCGCGACCTGGCCGAGGGCACCCTCGTCGAGTACCGGGCGGTGTCCGTGGACGCCGCCGGCACGCGCACGGCCGCCTCGACGTTCGCCTCGGTCGGCGTCGCGGTGGACGGCGTCGTCGACGACGGCGGGTCCGGCGAGGTGCCGCTGTACGACGCGGTGTCCGTGCCCGGCAGCCACAACAGCGAGATGGGCTGCGCGGCCGACTGGCAGCCCGCCTGCGCGCAGGCGCAGCTGACCGCACGGGAGGACGGCGTCTGGGAGGGCACGTTCGACCTGCCGGCGGGCGACTACGAGTTCAAGGCCGCCGTCGACGGCGCCTGGGACGTCAACTTCGGCGCCGGCGGCGCGCTCAACGGCCCCAACGTGCCGTACACGCACCGCGGTGGCAGCGTGTCGATGTACTTCGACCCGGCGACGAAGGACCTCTTCACCACCGCGATGCACCCCGTGTACACGCTCGCGGGGAGCCTGCAGAGCGAGCTCGGCTGCCCGGCGGACTGGTCGCCGGACTGCCTGGCCACGATGCTGACCGACGCGGACGACGACGGGCTCTTCACCTACACGACGGACGCCCTGCCGGGTGGCAGCTACGAGGTGAAGGTGACGCACGGCATGTCCTGGGACGTCAACTACGGAGCCGGCGGCGCCCCGGGCGGCGGCAACATCCCCGTCGAGGTCGCGGACGGCGACGCCGTCACGCTGACCTACGACCCCGTCACCCACCTGCTCACGGTCGGCGGGGCGACGGAGGGCGTCGCCGGGCTCGGCCAGGCGGCCGCGCAGTGGCTGGCGCAGGACGTGCTGGTGGTCCCGGGCGACTTCCCGGCGGGCACCTACGCCCTGTGGGGTGCGGCGTCCGGCGGGCTCGTCGTCGAGGACGGCGCCGTGACCGTGCCGGAGGGGGCGACCGAGCTCGCGCTCGAGCCCGATCCGGCCGGCCTCCCGGCGGACCTGGCGGAGGCGTTCCCGCACCTCGTCGACGCGACGGTCCTGCGGGTGCGCACGGCGGACGGCACCGGGCCCGACGAGGCGACGGTCGCGTCCCTCCTGCAGGGCCAGCTGCTCGTCGTGGGGTCGGGCGCGGACGACGCGCTCGTCGCCGCGACCGGCGTGCAGATCCCCGGCGTGGTCGACGACCTCTACGCCGACGCGGCGGCCGACGCCGTGCTCGGGGCGTCGTGGCAGGGCAACCGGCCCACGCTGCGCCTGTGGGCGCCGACGGCCACGGACGTCGACGTGCTGCTGTGGCCTGCTGCTCGCAAGGGCGCGCAGCCGGACCTCACGGCCGACCCGCAGCGCGTCGGCATGACGCGCGCCGCGGACGGCACGTGGTCGGTCCGCGGGCAGTCCTCCTGGAAGGGGGCCGCGTACCGGTACGCCGTGACGGTCTTCGTGCCCTCGACCGGCCAGGTCGAGGTCAACGAGGTGACCGACCCCGCCTCGGTGGCGCTCACCGTGAACTCGACCCACTCGGTGCTCGTCGACCTCGCGGACAAGGCCTTCCGGCCGAAGGCGTGGGAGAAGGCGGCGCAGCCCGTGGTCGCGCCCGTCGACCAGACGATCTACGAGCTGCACGTGCGGGACTTCTCCATCTCCGACACGACGGTGCCGGCGGAGCTGCGCGGGACGTACGGCGCCTTCGCGGCCGAGGGCACCGCGGGTCGCGAGCACCTGCGGGCGCTCGCGGACGCCGGTCTGACGACCGTGCACCTGCTGCCGACGTTCGACATCGCCACGATCGAGGAGGACCGCGCGGCGCAGGACGTGCCGGCGTGCGACCTCGGCTCCTACGCCCCGGACTCCGAGAGGCAGCAGGAGTGCATCGAGCCGGTGCGCCCGGGGGACGGCTACAACTGGGGCTACGACCCGCTGCACTGGTCGGCGCCCGAGGGCTCCTACGCCCGTGACCCCTTCGGCGGGGCGCGCGTGGCGGAGTTCCGGACGATGGTCGGCGCGCTGCACGCCGACGGCCTGCAGGTCGTGCTCGACCAGGTGTTCAACCACACGAGCGCGAGCGGGCAGGACGCCCGGTCCGTGCTCGACCGCGTGGTGCCGGGGTACTACCACCGGCTCAGCGCCACGGGTGCGGTCGAGACGTCGACGTGCTGCCAGAACATCGCCACGGAGCACGCCATGGCGGAGAAGATGATGGTCGACTCCGTCGTCACGTGGGCGCGGGACTACAAGGTCGACGGCTTCCGCTTCGACCTCATGGGTCACCACAGCCGCGCGTCGATGCTCGCGGTGCGGGCGGCGCTCGACGCGCTGACCGTGGCGGAGGACGGCGTCGACGGGTCGGCGGTGTACCTGTACGGCGAGGGCTGGAACTTCGGCGAGGTGGCGGACGACGCGCTGTTCGAGCAGGCCCGGCAGGGCAACCTCGGCGGCACGGGCATCGGCACCTTCTCCGACCGGCTCCGCGACGCGGTGCGCGGCGGCGGCCCCTTCGACGAGGACCCGCGCCGGCAGGGCTTCGGCAGCGGGCTGGCGACCGACGACAACGGGGTGGCGGTCAACGGCACCCCCGAGGAGCAGGCGGCGCGCCTGGCGCACGAGACGGACCTCGTCCGGCTCGGCATGGCGGGCAACCTGCGCGACTACGCGTTCCTCACGAGCGAGGGCGTCGTCCAGCGGGGCGACGAGCTCGACTACAACGGGCAGCCCGCCGGGTACGCCGACTCCCCCGAGGAGGTGGTCACCTACGTCGACGCGCACGACAACGAGACGCTGTGGGACGCGCTGACGTACAAGCTGCCCGCCGGCACGCCCATGGCGGACCGCGTGCGCATGAACACGGTCTCGCTGGCGACGACCGCCCTGGCGCAGACGCCCTCGTTCTGGCACGCCGGCACGGACCTGCTGCGGTCCAAGTCGCTCGACCGGGACAGCTACGACTCGGGCGACTGGTTCAACGTGCTCGACTGGACGGGGGAGGACAACGGCTTCGGCCGGGGCCTGCCGCCGGCCGGGCCGAACGAGGCGAAGTGGCCGTACATGCGCCCGCTCCTGGCGGACGCGTCCCTGCAGCCGACGGCCGCCGACGTGGCCACCGCCACCGCCGCGGCGCAGGACCTGCTGCGGCTGCGGACGTCGACGCCTCTGTTCCGCCTCGGCGACGCCGGGCTGATCCGGGAGAAGCTGACGTTCCCGGGCTCCGGCCCGGACGCGCTGCCGGGTGTCGTGGCGATGCACGTGGACGACACCGTCGGGACCGACGTCGACCCGGAGCTCGACGGGGTGCTCACCGTGCTCAACGCCTCGCCGGAGCCGGTGTCCGTGCCGGTCGCGGCACTGGCGGGACGGCAGTACCGCCTGTCCGACGTGCAGCAGCAGGGGTCGGACGCGGTCGTGCGCGGCACGACGTGGGACGCCGCCACCGGCACGGTCACCGTGCCGGCCCGGACGGTCGCGGTCCTCGTCGAGGACGCCGCGCCGGCCGAGCACACGCTCGTCTACGTCTACCGCAAGCTCGACGCCGGCCTGCCGCCGATGTGGAGCAACAGCGGGCGGCAGACGCTCGTGGCCGCGGTCGAGGGGCACCAGCGGGTGCGCGTGACCGCGGAGCAGCTGCCGGCCGGTGTGTGCGGGCGCGGCTGGGCGGTGCAGGAGGACTGGACGGTCGGCCTGCAGGGCGACCCGCCGGCGGTGATCGACCGCGCGACGGGTGAGGGCCTGCTCGGCCCCGTCCTGCAGCGCGCGTGGCACCGCGACCTGTCGCGGGACGTCGCCGTGCCGGCCTGCGAGGCGTAGCGGTCCTGCTCCACCCCGGGTGACGAGCACGTCACCACCCCCGGACAGGGGTGGTGACGTGCTCGTCGCGTGTCAGTGGTCGGTGGTCGGCTCTCCCCATGACGACGACGACGGCGACTGCTGCGCCGGAAGGGCTCGAGGCCCTCCCGCCGCACGACGCGCTGCCGGAGACGGAGGAGTCGCTGCGGGCGCGGTACGCCGACCTGGTGTCGTTCGTCGAGCGGTGCGAGGCCATGGTGCGCGCGGCGACGGCTGCCCGGGCGGTCGCCCTCGCCACGGCGGCGCGGACGGCCGCCCTGGCCGACACGGTGGCTGCCGCGGCGGAGGGTCTCGAGCTCAGCCGGGAGGACCGGGACCTCGCGGAGCGCGCGGTGACGGCCGAGCTGGCGACGGTCCTGCAGCTCCCGGAGGTCACGACGGGTGGCCTGCTCGACGACGCCGTCGCGCTGACCGGGCCCCGGACGGCGGTGCTGGAGGCGCTGGCGTCGGGCCGGGTGGCCTATCGCCACGTGCAGGTGCTGCTGCGGGAGACCGGGCACCTCCCCGCCGACGTGCAGGCCGAGGCGGACGCCGCCCTGCTGCCGGGCTGCGGTTCCTGGACGCCGACGCAGCTGGCCCGGCGCGCGCGGTCCTGGGCGCAGCGGCACGACCCGACCACCATGTCGGAGCGGTACGAGCGCGCACGCGCGGGTCGGCGCGTGTGGGTGGAGCCGGACCGCGACGGCATGGCGTGGCTGCACGCGCTCCTGCCGGCGCCGCACGCGCAGGCCATCTACGAGGGGCTGTCCTTCGGCGCCCGGATGCTGCGCGCGGACGAGACGGCGTCCCCGCAGGACGCCCTCGTGCCGCAGCTCCGCGCGGACCTGCTCGTCGACCTGCTGCTGCCCGAGCTGACCGGGACGTCGACGCCCGACCCGTCGCGCGACACCAACGGACCACGCGTGTCGGACGACGTGCGGGACGCGGTCGACGACGGCTCTGGATCGCCGCGGTGCACGGACCCGCGGTGCCGCGGGCGTGCCTGGCGGCCGACGGTCCTCGTGACCGTGCCCCTCGGGTCCGCGCTCGGTGGTGACGAGCCGGGTGAGCTGGCGGGGTACGGGCCCGTCGACGCGCGCACGGCTCGGGAGCTGCTGGCGTCCGCCTCGTCGTTCACCCGGCTGCTCACCGACCCCGTCACGGACGCCGTGACGGACGTGGACCGTGCGACGTACGCGGTCACCGGCGCCCGTCGCCGGTTCCTGCAGGTCCGCGACGGCACGTGCCGCTTCCCGGGCTGCTCGCGGTCGACGACGGCGTGCGACGTGGACCACGCCGTCGAGTGGGCCGCGGGGGGCTGCTCGGACCGCGGCAACAACGCCCACCTCTGCCGGCACCACCACCGGCTGAAGCACCGGACGCGGTGGCGGATGACGCAGGCAGAGGACGGCACGCTCACCTGGACCAGCCCGACGGGGCGGACCCGCACCACCCACCCGGCGTTCCCACCGGCGCCCCCACCGCCTCCACCACGAGCGCCGGAAGCGAGAGCGGTCGACCTCGAACCGGATGACCCACCCTTCTGAGAACAGGGCGGGTGATGCGCAGTGCGGGTGTGCTCAGTGCACGGAGCTGCTGGATGCGGGTGTCGGCCGGACCATCTGCCGGCCGCTGTGTGCGGGCGCGGCCCAGCACAGCCCGGCTCCTTCGGGATGCCGGGCGGTCCCGGCCGCGCGAGGGTGGACGGGTGCCTCCGACGAGGGGGCCATGTCGTCCTACCGAAGGAGCTCCACCGTGGACCAGCACCACCTGACGGCCGCGTCCCCCGACCGTGCCCCCGGGGTCCCCGTCCCGGGCGCCGTCGCCGCCGCCGACCGCGCGGAGGTCCTCCGGTCCGAGGAGCGGGCGGTGGCCGGGGTCGAGCGCGTCCCGGTCGCGCGCGTCGTCGTCGGCAAGCGCGTCGTCGTGGAGGAGCGGACGGTCACCGTCCAGGTCCGGCGCGAGGAGCTGGTGGTGGAGGAGCGGCCGCTCGTCGACGGGGACGCTCCCGGCACCGGCACCGGGGGCACCGGCCCGACCGCCGACGACTGGCGGCTGCGCGTGCCCGACCAGCCGGTGCTCGATCTCGTCCTGTCCGAGGAGGAGGTCGAGGTCGTCACCCGTGTCGTGCCGCGGGAGCGGGTCCGCGTGCACGTGGACGCGGTGCGCTCGACCGTGGAGGTGCCGACGACGCTCGCGCGCGAGGTGGTCGAGGTGGACGCCGACGGCGCTGCCGCGCACGCACGCGACGAGGACGAGCGGTCGCCCGACGTGCTCGACGTCGCGACGGGGAGGGCGCTGCGCGGCAGCGTGTGACGTCACGGGGTCGCCGGCCGTCCCGCCCGTACCGAGGAGCGCGCGCTCCGGGGCGTCCGCGCCCGGCGGAGGGCGTGCGGGGCGTCGGCTGCTCCTCCTACGCGGCGAGGGTGGGCGGCGTCGCCTCGGCGGCGGCGCGGGCGGCGGCCGGGAGGGCGTCGACGATGCGGCCGACCGCGTCGTCGTCGTGGGCCGCCGAGACGAACCAGGCCTCGAACGCCGAGGGCGGCGGGTACACCCCGGCGTCGAGGAGCGCGTGGAAGAAGGGGGCGTAGCGCCAGGACTCGCTGGCCAGCATGCCGGCGTAGTCACGCACCTCTGCCTCGGCCGCCCCCTCGCCGAAGACCGTGCTGAAGAGGTTGCCGGCGCGCTGCACGCGGTGCGGCACCCCCGCGGCGGACAGGGCCGCCGAGACCTCGCGACCGAGCACGTCGGCGACGTGGTCGACCCGGGCGTAGACGGCCTCGTCGGCGAGCCGCAGCGTCGCCAGGCCCGCGGCCGTCGCGACCGGGTTCCCCGAGAGCGTCCCCGCCTGGTACACGGGGCCGAGCGGCGCCAGCAGGTCCATGACCTCGGCACGGCCCGCCAGCGCGGCCACCGGCAGCCCGCCGCCGACCACCTTGCCGAACGTGAACAGGTCGGGCGCCCACCCCTCGTGCGCGCCCTCGAGCCCCCACCACCCGGCGGCCGACACGCGGAAGCCGGTCAGCACCTCGTCCTGGACCAGGAGGGCGCCGTGCTCGGCCGTGAGGCGGCGCAGCCCGGCGTTGAACCCCGGCGCCGGCGGGACGACGCCCATGTTCGCCGGCGCGGCCTCCGTCATGACGGCCGCGATCCGGCCGGGGTGCGCCGCGAAGGCGGCCTCGACGGCGGCGAGGTCGTTGTAGGGCAGGACGAGCGTCTCGGCGGCGACGGCCGCGGTGACACCGGCGGACCCGGGCAGGGCCAGGGTCGCCACGCCGGAACCCGCGGCGGCCAGCAGCGCGTCGACGTGACCGTGGTAGCACCCGGCGAACTTCACGACGAGGTCGCGGCCGGTGGCACCGCGGGCGAGGCGCAGCGCGGTCATCGTCGCCTCGGTCCCCGTCGAGACGAGCCGCACGCGCTCCGCGCCCGGCACCCGGCGGCGGACCTCGTCGGCCAGCTCCACCTCCGTGAGCGTCGGCGCGCCGAAGCTCAGCGCCCGGGACGCGGCCTCCTGCACGGCGGCGACCACGGCGGGGTGCGCGTGCCCCAGCAGCGCCGGGCCCCAGGAGCACACGAGGTCGACGTACGTGCGCCCGTCGACGTCCGTGACGGTCGGCCCCGACGCGGAGGCGAGGAAGCGGGGCGTCCCGCCGACGGACCCGAAGGCGCGCACGGGGGAGTTTACCCCGCCGGGGATGACGCCCTGCGCGCGGCTGAAGGCGTCGGCGTTCGTCGTCGTGCCGGCCCGGCCCACGCGACCGGCACCCGTCACGTCCAGCGCGTCCGCGGTCCCGGTGCTGTCGGTGCTGGCATGCCTCATGCCCGCCACCCTAGCCGCGGGCCCGGCACCGGCCGCGGCCGGTGCCGACCCCCTCTCAGGGGCAGACGACCAGCACGAACGGCTGCGACTCCGCGGTGACCGGCACGTCCCCGGTGCCCGTGACCCGCACCCGGTACCCGGCGCCGCCGGGCAGCGTCGCGGCGGGCGTCCACGTCCAGCTCCCGGCGCTCGCGGGCACGCCGGTGGCCAGGGTCCTGACCGACCCGTCCGCGGCGACGAGGTCGACCCGCACGGTGCCGCCGAGGCTCGTCGCCCCCGCGGTCCAGCCCACCGTCGTCGTGCGGCCGGTGCCGAGGGCCCCGGTCGCCGGCGAGGTGACCGCGAGGGGTACCGCGCTGCGGTAGGCGGCCACCGTGGGCGCGGTGAGCGAGAGCAGGAGGCGGTTGTCGGCGGCGTTCGCGGCCCTCGCGGGGGCACCGAGGGGCGCTCCCCCGTAGAGCTGGTCGGGGTTGGAGAACCGCAGGATGCGCCCGCACCCGGCGCACGCGTTCTGGTAGGCCATGACCGTGCGCCAGCCGCCCGCGCGGTCCACCCAGTCGTAGCCGTAGTCGGCCAGCGGCGTGCCGGACCAGTCGCCGCGGTCGTGCGCCGCGCCGAAGTTGTGGCCGAGCTCGTGCGTGAAGCTGTACTGGGACGTGGCGCACGACCGGGCGACGACCGAGAACGCCAGGCCGGCGTACCCCGCGCCGCCGGCGACGTACCCGATGCCGCAGGACCCGTTGGACGTCCCCTCCACGACGAGCGAGACGAGGTCCGCGCGGGAGGTGTCCCGCAGCGCCAGCAGCGTGTCGTTCCAGCCGTCGGCCTGCCGGAGGGCATCGAGCGTGGCGACCGTGACGGCGCCGTCGGTCGGCACCTCGACGGCGCGCGCCAGCCGCAGCCGGGCGGTGACGCCGGAGTTGACGAACGCCATGTTGGTCTGCGCGACCGCGAGGGCGATCTGGCCCTCGATGCGGCCCTGCCCGCCCGCGGCCACGCGCGCGGCCGTGGTGTACCCGACGAGGACGTCGGCGACGGGGACGGCGCCGTCGGCGGTGACCGACGTCGCGGTCGAGGCCGTCGCGACGGCGAGGGCAGCGGCGTCCTCCGCCGCGTCGCCCGCGGGGGCGTCGGTCAGCGCCTCGGCGGGGGCCCGGACGCCGTCGTCGTGCTCGGGGCGCGCGTCGGGGTCGACCTCCTCCACGCGGCCGGTGCCGTCGGGGTCGGCGCGCAGCGCGTAGACCGTCCCGTCGGGGCCGGTGACCGTGCCCGCGAGGTACCCCTCCCGCTCGACGATCACCGTCGCGGCGTCCGGGTCGTCGACGAGCCCGCCCTCCCAGACGGTGGTCGAGGGGTCCGCGGCGAGCGCGACGTCGAGGGTCACCCCGTCGAGCAGCCCGAGCGTGACGGTGGTCGGTCCGGCCTCGTCGGCGCCCTCGGTCGCGAGGCCCGGGGCCCCGCCCGCCACGGGGTCCGCGACGGGGTCCGCCACGTGATCCGCCGCGGGTCCGGGTGCGGGCAGGGCCGCGACGTCGAGGCGGACGTCCTGGGCGCGCGCCACCCCCGGCGGCCCGCCCTCCTCGGGCGCGCCGACGGCCCGGCTCGCGACGGCGGTGCCGAAGGGGCTCGCGGACGGCGTGGCCGTGGAGAGGTCGAGGGCGGACGTGGCGGGGGTCGCGGCGGCGAGCGCCGACGGGCCGGCGGCCGGCGGCGTCGCGGTGCCGGCGGACGTGGCGCGCCGCGGTGTCGTCGACGACGCGCCGGCCGTGAGCGGCGGGGCGGGGACGTCGGTCCCGGCGCGGGGGGCGGCCGTGCCGGACGTGCCGGCAGCACCCCGACCCGTCGCGGTGCGCGCGTCGACCCCGCAGGCCGCGACGCCGCCCGTCAGCACGAGGACGGCCAGGCCCGCGACGACCCGCCGCAGCGGCACCCGCCCGGTCGGCGAGGGCGAGCCGGTCCCCCGGCGGTGCACACGTCCCATACCGGGCCGGTCGACCGACCTCGCGGAGGCGGTGAGCGGCACCTCGTCGGGTCACCCGGGCGGCGCCGGGCCCGTCACCCGGCCGGACGCCGGCCCGTCACCCGACCGGACGCCGTGCGGGGGACGGCGCCCCGGTCAGCGGCCCTCGGCCAGCCAGCCGGCGAGCTCGGTGGCCCAGTACGTCAGCACGACGTCCGCACCGGCGCGCCGGATGCCCAGGACGGACTCCTCGACCGCCCGCCGCCGGTCGATCCACCCCTGGGCGGCGGCCGCCTCGATCATCGCGTACTCCCCGGACACCTGGTAGGCGGCGACGGGCACGGTCGAGACCGCCGCGACGTCCGCGAGCACGTCGAGGTAGCTCATCGCGGGCTTGACCATGACGACGTCGGCGCCCTCGGCGATGTCGAGCTCGACCTCGCGCAGGGCCTCGCGCCGGTTGGCGGGGTCCATCTGGTACGCGCGGCGGTCGCCCTGCAGCTCCGACTCCACGGCCTCGCGGAACGGCCCGTAGAACGCCGAGGCGTACTTCGCGGCGTACGCGAGGACCGCCACGTCGCCGTACCCGGCCGCGTCGAGGGCGTCGCGCACGGCCCCGACCTGGCCGTCCATCATCCCGGACAGGCCCAGCAGCGCCGCCCCGGCCTCCGCCTGCGCGAGCGCCATGTCCACGTACCGCACGAGCGTGGCGTCGTTGTCGACGCGCCCGTCGGCGGTCAGGACGCCGCAGTGCCCGTGGTCGGTGAACTCGTCGAGGCACAGGTCGGCCTGCACCGACAGCGCGTCGCCGACCTCCGCCGCGAGGTCGGCCAGCGCGACGTTGAGGACCCCGGCCGGGTCGCTCGCCATCGTCCCGACCGCGTCGCGGTGCTCGGGGATGCCGAAGACCATGACCCCGCCGAGCCCGGCCTCCGCCGCCTCGACGGCTGCGCGCCGCAGGGAGTCCCGCGTGTGCTGGACGACGCCGGGCATGGCCTGCAGCGGGCGCGGCTCGTCGAGCCCCTCCCGGACGAAGACCGGCAGCACGAGGTCGGACGCGTGCACGCGGTGCTGCTGCACGAGCCGCCGGACGGTCGGCGTGGCGCGCAGGCGGCGCGGGCGCACGCGGCCCGGGACGGCGACGCGGGGGACGTCGCGGGTGACGCCCTCGGGGGTGGTGCTGGTCAGGCTGGTGCTGGTGGTGGTCACGGGGTCCTCCGGTGGGGACGGGGCGGCGGGGTGGTCAGGACGGCCAGGAGCGCGGCGACGAGCGCGGCGGCGGTCGGCCGGTCGGCGACGGCGTCCACGCGCAGCCCGTGGCGCTCGGCGGCGTCGCGGGTGGTGGCGCCGATGCAGGCGGTCCGGGTGGTCGGGGGCGGCGGCCCGAGACGCGCGAGCACGGCGTCGACCGCGGAGGGCGACGTCAGCAGCACGCCGTCGACCGCGCCGTCCCGCCAGGCGGCGACGACCTCGGGCGCCGGGTCGGGCCCGTCGACCGTGCGGTAGGCGACGACCTCCGCGACGTCCCAGCCGCGGGCCCGCAGCCCGGTCGGCAGCGTGGGCAGCGCGCGGTCGCCGCGCGGGAACAGGACCCGGGCCCCGCCCGCGGGGGCCGGCGGCCACACGGCGAGCAGCCCGGCGGCCCCCGCGGCGACGGCGGCGGGCGGCACGAGGTCCACGCGCACGCCCGCGTCGCGCAGCGCCCGCGCGGTGCCCGGCCCGACGGCCGCGACCCGCGCACCGCCGGCGGCGACCACGTCGGGCAGCGCCTGCCCCGACCGGGCCGCCGCCTCCAGGAGGGACGCGACGGCGGCCGTGCTCGTCACGGCGAGGTGCGCGTGGCGGCCCGCCGCGAGGGCGGCCAGCGCCTCGTCGAGCGGGCGGGGGTCGGCGGGCGGGGCCGTGACCAGCAGCGGCACGACGAGGGCGCGCGCGCCGGCGGCCTCCAGCGACGTCCGTGCCGCCGGGCCGCCGGCGGGGGTGCCGGGGACGAGGACGAGCGGCCCGGTGCCGGCCGGGCCTGCCGACGGGCCTGCCGACGGACCTGCCGACGGGCCTGCCGACGGACCTGCCGACGGACCTGCCGACGGACCTGCCGAGGGGCCTGCTGACGGGCCTCCGGCCTCGCTCACCTGGCCGCCCGGAGGTCCGCGACGTCCGCGGCGCCCGCGTCCAGCAGCGCCTCGGCCAGCCCGGCGCCCAGGGTGGCCGCGACGGCGGCGTCGTCGGGGTGGTCCGTCGCGGCACCGGGGTCGGCGGCCGGGGCGGGCAGGGGGGCGCTGGCCTCGCGGTGCACCGCGCGCCGGCCGTCGACGGCGACGACGGCCGCCCGCAGGTGCAGCACGGGGCCGGTCCCGCCCTCCGGCGACCGCCCCTCGTCGATCCAGGCGGTGGCGCCCACGGGCGCGGCGCAGCCGGCCTCGAGCTGGGCGAGCACCGCACGCTCGGCCAGGACCTCGAGGCGGGACGTGCGGTGGTCGAGCGCGGCGAGGGCCGCGAGGAGCGCGCGGTCGGCCTCGTCGGCCCGCACCTCGACCGCCAGCGCCCCCTGCGCGGCCGCGGGCACCATGAGGTCGGGCCCGAAGGTCTGCGTGACGGCCTCCAGCCGGCCCAGCCGCGCCAGGCCGGCCCGCGCGAGCACCACGGCGTCCAGGTCGCCGGAGGTGACGCGGCCCAGGCGGGTGTCGACGTTGCCGCGCAGGTCGACGACCTCCAGGTCGGGACGCGCGGCCCGGAGCTGCGCCGCGCGCCGCGGGGAGCCGGTGCCGACCCGGGCGCCCGCGGGCAGGTCGGCCAGCGTCCGGCCGCCGCTCGCGCACAGGACGTCCCGGGTGTCCTCGCGCACGGGCACCGCCGCGATGCGCAGCCCGGGGGCGGCGGCCGTCGGCAGGTCCTTGAACGAGTGGACGGCGACGTCGCACCGCCCGTCGAGCAGCGCGTCGCGCAGCGCCGTGACGAAGACGCCCGTCCCGCCCAGGCTCGAGAGCGGCGCGGTCGACACGTCGCCCTCGGTGCGGACGTGCACGGTCTCGACCGCGGGGCAGCCGAGCGCCACGAGCGCGTCGGCCACGTGGCCGGTCTGGGTGCGGGCGAGCGCGCTCGCGCGGGTGCCGATGCGGACAGCGGGCATGCGTCCAGTGTCACCCCGTCGGTCGGGGGCGCGAAATCCGCCGGGCATGTGCCGTGGACACCGGTCGGGGGCGACCCTCAGAATGCTCGTGGGACCGCGGTCCCGGGCTCTGCGGCGCATTCTTGTGAGCCTTTCCTGACGGCCCGTCAGGACGATCCTGACAACGCGTCAGTTACGCATTTCTCCGGGGGTCCCGGGCGTCGGCCGCGCTCGCGGGCAGGCCTCCCCGGACGCACGTCCGAGCCGTGACCCGGGCGTGCGGGACGACCGAGGCCAGGCCGTTGCCGGCCACCCACGCACCCGTCAGCAGGACCCCGGGCAGGGCGGCGGCCGCCGTGGCGACGGCCTCCACGGCCGCCCGGTGCGCGGCGCTCGGGCGGGGCAGCGCCTGCGACCACCGCACGACGGCCGACGCCCGCAGCGCGGCCGCCGCGAGCGGCGTCCCCAGCAGCGTGCCCGCGTCGGCCAGGGCCGTGGCGACGAGCGCCTCGTCGTCGGCCCCGGGGTCCTCCCCGCCGCGCCCGTAGGACAGCCGCAGGACGTGCCGCCCCGGTCCGGCCTCCGCCGCGAGCCACGCCCACTTCGCCGTGGCGTGGGTCAGCGCCTTCGCCGTCACGTCCCGCGCCTCGGGGGCGACGAGCACGCCCGTGCCGCGCGGGGCGGCGTCGAGGGCGGGGGCGTCGACGACGAGGGTCACGAGCGCGATGCGCGCCCCCGGGTCGGTGGCGGTGCCCGCGGGGACACCGGGGAGCAGCGAGGCCGCGCCGGGCGTGGTCAGGACCAGGGCCCGCGCGCGGGTCGGCGCCGCGTCGCCGGCCACGTGCAGCACGTGCACCGGGTCGGGCCCGTCGGCCGCGTGGCCCCCCCAGGACGTCCGTGCCGCAGTGAGGCCGGTGACCTGCGCACCCGTCCGGACGGTCCCGCCGGCGGCGACGAGGTCGTCGAGCAGCGCCCCGACGAGCCGGTGCAGCCCGCCGGCGACGCCGAGCACCGCGCTGCCCGCGGGAGCCGCCGCCCGCTGCGCCGCGACCGCGCGGGCGAGCGACCCCGAGCGCGCCCGGGCCCGGGCCTGCGCCAGCCCCGGCGTCACCGCGTCGAGGGCCAGCGCGTCGGGGTCGGCCGCGTGCACCCCGCCGACCACGGGCCGGACGAGCCCGGTCAGCACGGCGTCCCCCATCCGTGCGCGCACGAGCCCGCCGAGGGTGGTCTCTCGCGCGCCCACGCGGGCGGGGAGCACGAGGTCGAGCGCGGCCCGGGCGGCGGCGCGGCGGCCGAGCGTCGCGCGCACGTCCGCGGCCCACGGGTCGCCGGGGATGCCGAGCACCCCGGTCCGCGGCAGCGGCCCGTCTCCTCGCGGGGAGTGCACCCAGGAGCCGCCCTCCGCGGGCCTGACCAGCGCCTCCGCGAGCCCGAGCTCGGCGGCGAGGGCGGCCACGGCCCCGCCGCGCGTCGCGAAGGACTCCGCGCCGGCGTCGAGCGCGAGCCCGTCCACGCGGTGCGCCGCCACCACCCCGCCGACCTCGTCGCGGCCCTCGAGCAGCAGGACCTGCCGCCCGCCCCGCGCGAGGTCGCGCGCGGCCACGAGCCCGGCCACCCCGCCGCCGACGACGACGACGTCCCAGGCGTGGGGGTCCCGGGCGTCGCCGTCCGGCGCCGCGGTCACGCCTCCCCGACCTCCACGTCGTGCACGAGCCGCACGACGCGGGTGAGCACGTCGGGGTCCGTCTCCGGTGGGACGCCGTGGCCGAGGTTCACCACGTGCCCGGGGGCGCCGGCACCGCGCGCGAGCACGTCCCGGACGTGCGCCTCCAGCACCGGCCAGGGCGCGAACAGCAGCGCGGGGTCGATGTTGCCCTGCACGGGGGTGGTGCCGCCGAGGCGGCGCACGGCCTCGTCGAGCGGGAGCCGGTGGTCCACCCCGACGACGTCCGCGCCCACGTCGCGCATGGCCACGAGCAGCTCGCTCGTCCCCGTGCCGAAGTGCACGGTGCGGACGCCCAGGTCGCGCACGTGCCCCAGCGCCCGCGCCGACGCCGGCGCCACCCGTGCCTCGTAGTCCGCCAGCGACAGCGACCCGGCCCAGGAGTCGAAGAGCTGCGCGGCGCTCGTGCCCGCCTCGACCTGGGCCCGCAGGAAGGTGCCCGTGACGT
This sequence comes from Cellulomonas sp. plas2, assembly GCF_057221735.1. Lineage (NCBI taxonomy): Bacteria > Bacillati > Actinomycetota > Actinomycetes > Micrococcales > Cellulomonadaceae > Cellulomonas > Cellulomonas sp. plas2. The sequence goes on along the minus strand of NZ_CM170155.1, from coordinate 3,750,589 downwards.
CGGCCGCCCAGGTCAGCAGGTCGTCCCAGACCGCCGGGTCGGCGTGCATGAGCGTGCGGGCGGCCAGGTGGTCCCGCGACGGCCCGCCCTCGACGAGGTACGCGGCCAGCGTGAACGGCGCCCCCGCGAAGCCGATGAGCGGCGTGGTGCCCAGCGCCGCGACCGTGAGCGCGACGCCCTCGGCCACCAGCGCGAGGCGCTCCGCGGTCAGGGGTCCCAGGTCGCGCAGCCGCGCGACGTCGTCGGCCGTGCGCACCGGGTCCGCGATGACCGGCCCGACGCCGGGCTTGATCTCCACGTCGACGCCGACGAGCCGCAGCGGCACGACGATGTCCGAGAAGAAGATGCCGGCGTCCACGCCGTGCCGCCGGACGGGCTGCAGCGTCAGCTCCGACGCCAGCGCCGGGTCGAGGCACGAGTCGAGCATCGCCGTGCCCGCGCGGGCCGCCCGGTACTCCGGCAGCGACCGCCCCGCCTGCCGCATGAACCACACCGGACGGGTCGCGCCGCCCCGTCCGGAATACGCCTGGACGAGGGGCGAATTCGTCGTCCGGCCGTCGACGAGGGGGTGCTGCTGTGGGAGGCTCACCACACGATTGTGCCGGACAATTACCGGCGTGTTTCAATCGAGCACGTGGTGCTCGTCAGTCTCGTCGCGAGCCACCACGACCTCGACCTGTCGGTGCTCGACAGGCTCTCCACGGATGCTGCGGCCGTCGGAGCCGAGCTCGTGGCGGCCAGGGGTCCGGTCCGTGGGGCCGTGACCCTCGCCACGTGCAACCGTCTTGAGCTCTACGTCGACGTCCCCGACGCCGACGCGGTGGGCGACGCCCGCACCGCGGTGGCCCGGGCGGTGGGCGCGCGCTCCGGCCTGGCGCCCGCCGACGTGGCCGCGCACCTGCGCCTGCTCGTCGACCGCGAGGTCAGCGCCCACCTCTTCGGCGTCGCCAGCGGCCTGGAGTCCATGGTCGTCGGGGAGCGGGAGATCGCCGGCCAGGTGCGGCGCGCCCTCGCCTCCGCGCGCCGGGACGGCACGACGACCCCGGACCTCGAGACGCTGTTCCAGGCGGCCTCGCGCTCGTCGCGGGCGGTCGAGGCGCGCACGGGTATCGGTGCCACCGGGCGGTCGGTCGTCGGGGTCGCCCTCGACCTGGCCGAGCGGGACCTGCCGGACTGGTCGGCGGTGCGCTGCGTGCTCGTCGGCACGGGGTCCTACGCCGGTGCGAGCCTCGCGGCCCTGCGCGCCCGGGGCTGCGGCGACGTCCGCGTGTTCTCCCCGTCCGGCCGCGCGGGGGACTTCGCGTCCGCCCGCGGCGTCGACGCCGTCCCGCCGGGGCGCGACCTGGCCGACGAGGTGCGCGACGCCGACCTCGTCGTCGCCTGCAGCGGCGCGGCCGGGCCCGTGCTCACCGCGGAGCACCTCGAGGCGGCCCGGCACGAGGCAGGTCGGGACGGTGCCGCGCCGCGCCCGCTGACCGTGCTGGACCTGGCCCTCCTGCACGACATCGACCCCCGCGTGGGGGACCTGCCCGGCGTGCACCTCGTCACGCTGCACACGGTCGCCGAGCACGCGCCGGCCGAGCACGCGGCCGTCGCGGAGGCGCGCGCCGTCGCCGCCGAGATGGCGGCGGGGTTCGAGGCGGAGCGGCGCATCCGCGCGTGGGACCCGGCGGTCGTCGCCGAGCGCACGCGCGTGCTCGGCGGGCTCGAGGCGGCGCTGGCCGCCCTGCCGGAGGACGCCCGCGACGAGCGCGCCGAGCGGGCGCTGCGCCGGCGCGTGCGGCGGGCGCTGCACGGTCCGACCGTGCGGGCGCGGGCGGCGGCCCGCGACGGCGACGGGGCCGGCTTCGCCGCGGCCCTGGCGCAGCTCGCCGCGATCGACGTGCCGGTGCTGGCGCTCGACGCGGGCGCCCCGGCCTGACGCCACGGCCCTTCGGTGCCGTCCTCGGTGCCGCCACCGGCGCACCCCTCGGTGCGCCCCTCGGCGCGCGGGGCGGACCGACCTGGGCGAGCATCGGGGCAGAGGCGGCGCACGTGCGCCGCGCACACCGCCACCCCAAGGAGACCCGCATGTGGATGTTCCTGTCCCGAGCGCTGCGGCGCTGGGTGATCGCCGCCGTGCTGGTGCCCCTGGGCGCGAAGGCGCTGGGCGCCGCCGGCCGCGGCCTCGAGCGCCGGTCCGGCCGCACCCGTCTCACGCGTGGCGTCCAGGGCGCGGCCGACCTGCTCGGTCGGCAGCGGCGGCGCGGGCGCCGCTGACCCCTCGTCCTCCGGCGCGCAGCGCGCCGGAGGTGGCGAGGGCCCGTCAGCGCGGCGCGTCCTCCAGGTGCCCGACGAGCGACGCGGCCAGACCCGTGTAGGCCGCCGGGGTCAGCGCGGCCAGCCGCGCGGCGGCCTCGTCGGGCAGCCCGAGACCCGCGACGAACTCCCGCATGTCCTGCGCCGTGAGCCGGCGGCCGCGCGTGAGGTCCTTGAGCCGCTCGTAGGGGTTGTCCATGCCGGGCACCCCGGCGACGGCCGCGGCGCGCATGACGGACTGCACGGGCTCGCCGAGGACCTCCCAGTTCTCGTCGAGCTCGCGCGCCAGCAGGTCCGTGTCGACGTCGAGCGCGCGGAGCCCGCGGCGGACGTTGTCGATGGCCAGCAGCCCGTGCCCGAAGGCCGGGCCGATGTTGCGCTGGGTGGTGGAGTCCGTCAGGTCGCGCTGCAGGCGACTGGTGACGAGGGTCGCGGACAGCGTGTCGAGCAGCGCGCACGAGATCTCGAGGTTGGCCTCGGCGTTCTCGAACCGGATGGGGTTGACCTTGTGCGGCATCGTCGACGAGCCCGTCGCGCCCGCCACCGGCACCTGCCGGAACACCCCGCGCGAGATGTAGGACCACACGTCCGTCGCCAGGTTGTGCAGGACGCGGTGGAAGCGGGCGACGTCGGCGTAGAGCTCGGCCTGCCAGTCGTGCGACTCGATCTGCGTGGTCAGCGGGTTCCACGTCAGGCCGAGGCGCTCGACGAACGTCCGGGCGACGACCTCCCAGTCCGCCCCGGGGACCGCCACCACGTGCGCGCCGTACGTGCCCGTGGCGCCGTTGATCTTGCCGAGGTACTCGTCGCCCGCCACGCGCCGCAGCTGGCGCCGGAGCCGGTGCGCGAGGACGGCCAGCTCCTTGCCCAGCGTCGTCGGCGTGGCGGGCTGCCCGTGCGTGAGCGCCAGCAGCGGCACCTCCGCGTACCGGTGCGCCAGGGCCGCGACCTCGTCGACGAGGGCCGTGGCGGCCGGTGCCCACACGTCCCGCACCGCGCCGCGGACCATGCGGGCGTACGCCAGGTTGTTGACGTCCTCGCTGGTGCAGGCGAAGTGCACGAGCTCCGAGGCGGCGGGCAGCACGGTCGGCCGGCCCAGCACCTCGGGGGCGGCGGCCAGGCGGCGCTTGAGGAAGTACTCGACGGCCTTCACGTCGTGCACCGTCGTGCGCTCGATCTCCGCCAGCTCGGCGATCTCGTCGGCGCCGAAGGACGTGACGACCTCGCGCAGGTAGTCGGCCTCGACGGCGTCGAGCGTCGGGGCGCCGGGCACCACGCCGTGCTCGGTGAGGTGCAGCACCCACTCGACCTCGACGTGCAACCGCTCCCGGTTGAGCGCCGCCTCCGACAGGTGGTCCACCAGCGGGGCGACCGTCGGGCGGTAGCGGCCGTCGAGCGGGCCCAGCGCGATGGCCGGCTCGACGTCGGCCAGCACGACGCGCGCGGGGACCGGGGGCAGGGCGGTGTCGGGGGCCGTCATGGGCGTCATGATCCCACCGCGTCCCCCACCGCCGGACGGGGTGCCCGTGCCTCAGCCGGCCGTCGCACGCGGGGCCGGGCCGTCCGCCGCGGCGAGCGCCAGCACGACCTCGGTACCGCGCCCGGGCCCCGGCGACGTCGCGGTGAGCGTGCCGCCGTGCGCCTCGGCGAGGGCCCTGCTGATCGCCAGGCCGATGCCCGAGCCGCCGTGGTCCCGGTCGCGGGCGGTGTCGGCGCGGTAGAAGCGCTCGAAGACGTGCGGCAGGTGCTCCGCCGCGATCCCCTCGCCGGTGTCGGCGACGCGCAGCAGCACGCGGTCGCCCTCCCGCCGCGCGTCGAGGACCACGCGCCCGCCGCGCGGCGTGTGCCGCAGCGCATTGCTGAGCAGGTTGTCCAGCACCTGCGCGACCCGGTCGGCGTCGACGTGGACCACGGCGCCCGACGAGCCCGTCACCGTCAGGCCCACTCCCGCGGCGGCGGCCCGGTCCGCCGCGGCCCGCGCCGCGGCGTCGAGCAGCGCACCTGCGGCCACCGGTCGGCGGTCGAGGACGAGGTCTCCGCTCTCGGCGCGGGTGACGGCGGCGAGGTCCCCGGCCAGGCGCGTGAGCCGGTCGCCCTGGGCCCGCAGGACGGCGACCGTGCCGGCGTCGAGGGGCTGCACCCCGTCCTCGACCGCCTCGAGGTAGCCGACGAGCGTCGCGACCGGCGTGCGGAGCTCGTGCGCGACGTCGGCCAGCAGCCGCGAGCGCAGCCGGTCCGCCTCCGCCAGGTCGTCGGCCATGCGGTTGAAGGCCGCGGCGAGGTCGTCGAACTCCGCCCCCAGCCCGGGGGGTGCGACACGTGCGCCGTACCGGCCGGCGCCGATGCCGGACGCGGCGTGCGCGAGGGCGCCGAGCGACCGGCCGACCCGGCGCGTGAGCAGCGCGCACACGGCCAGCGAGGTCACCGCCGCCGCCCCGAGGGCGAGGGCCAGCGACCAGCCGCCGGCCGAGCGGAACGCCTCCTCGGCGTGCAGGACGGCGGCGTCGTGGTCGTCGACCCCGGCCCGGACCATGTGCTCGTGGAACACGCCCGGCCCGACGGCGAGGGCGACGGCCGCGGCCGTGAGCCCGCCGACGAGCAGCACGAGCGCGAGGGCCAGCATGAGACGGGGGCCGAGGCCCCACCGGGTGGACGCGCTCACCGTCCCTCCCCGATCCGGTAGCCCACGCCGCGCACGGTCCGGACGACGCGCTGCCGCTCGGCCGTGTCGCCGAGCTTCTGCCGCAGGTGCAGCACGTGGACGTCGACGAGGTGCACGTCGCCCACCCAGCCCGGCCCCCACACCGCGTCGACGAGCTCGCGGCGGGTCAGCGCGGTGCCCGGCCGCGCGGCGAGCGCGTGCAGGACGTCGAACTCGGTGCGGGTGAGCGGCACCTCGACGCCGTCGAGCCGCACCTCGCGGGCCTCGGGGTCCAGCACCAGGGCCCCGACGACGAGGGGCGGCCGCGGCGGGCGCGGTGCGTCCGGCGCGGGTACGGGCCGGCGGGGCCGACGCAGGAGCACCTGCGCGCGGGCGACGAGCTCGCGTGGGCTGAAGGGCTTGGTGACGTAGTCGTCGGCACCCGCGGCGAGCCCGACGAGCGTGTCGGACTCCTCGGCCCGTGCCGTCAGCACGAGGACGTAGCAGTCGGAGAACTCGCGCAGCCGACGGCACACGTCGAGGCCGTCGAGCCCCGGCAGGCCGAGGTCGAGCACGACGAGGTCCGGGTCGACCTCGCGCAGCAGCGGCAGGGCGGCGGCGCCGTCGTGGCACAGCCGCACCTCGAACCCCTCGCGCTCGAGGTACCCGGCGACGAGCCGGGCGAGCGGCACCTCGTCGTCCACCACGACCGCCCGCCGCCGGGGCGGTCCGGACGCTCCGGGCGCGCCGGACGCGGGGGCCGGAAACGGCCGGGAGGAGGACTGCACCCGGTCATCATCGCGAGGACGCGGGTCGTCCCGGGCGCCGCGGGGGCGATCGACATCGGATCTTCATGGTCGCCGGGCCGCGGCACGGCCGGGGGCGGGTGATGCTGGAGGTGCTGTCATGCACGCCCCCGTCCCCCCTCGCCCGGCCGCCGCGCCGTGCCGACCCCCGGAGGTCCGCCGTGACCCGCTCGACCCACCGCCTCCTCGCGGGTGCGACCGCCCTCGTCGTCGCCGCCGGGCTCGCCGCATGCGGCGGGTCGGACGGCGGCGCGGGGGCGGCGTCGGGGGCGGACGGCGCGACCGCGTCCGCCGGCGCGACCCACGCCGCGGCCGACGTCGCGTTCGCGCAGATGATGGTCGTGCACCACGAGGGCGCGATCGACATGGCGGACCTCGCCGTGGAGCGCGCCGGCAGCGAGGACGTGAGGGCGCTGGCCGGGCGGATCTCCGCGGCGCAGGGGCCCGAGATCGCGACGATGACCGGGTGGCTCGAGGCGTGGGGCGAGGACGTGTCCGCGGACGCGGAGGCGGGCCACGACATGGAGGGTCACGACACGGAGGGCCACGACATGGAGGGTCACGGCGGGTCCGGGCACGACATGGCGGGCATGACCATGGACGGCCTGACGCAGGAGGAGGCGATGGCCGAGCTCGAGGCCCTCGAGGGCGCGGCGTTCGACCGGCGCTTCCTCGAGCTCATGATCGCCCACCACGAGGGCGCGGTGACGATGGCCGAGCAGGAGCTCGAGGAGGGCAGGGCGCCGGAGGCGACCGAGCTGGCGGGTCGCGTCGTCGAGGACCAGACGGCGGAGATCGCGCAGATGCGGGAGCTGCTCGCCGGGCTCTAGGACGCGTGCAGGCGGCCGGGGCGCCGGTCGCCCCCCGCGTCCCGGCAGTCGCGGGACGGGGCCTGTCATCGGGCCGTCCCCAGCCCGTCGTCGGCCGCGCGCGCCCACGTCGCGGCCGCCGTCGACCCTGCGGGCGCCGGTGCGCTCCTACCGTCGCCCGCGTGCCGCTCTCCCCCTCGTCCACGCCCGGCGCCGACCTCCCGGTCGACGTCCTCGTGCTGCTGCACCACGCGGCGGTGGCGGTGGCGTCGGCGCAGGCGGCGCTGCCGCCGGGGCTCGACGACGCCTGGCGCGGGCCGGCCGCGGACGGGGCGACGGAGCGGCTCACGCGGTTGCGGGTCGGCCTGGCCGCGCTGCGCGACGCGGTGGACGACCTGCCGGGTGCGGTGCACGCCGCGGTGGGGGGCGGGGTCGGCGGCAGGTCGGCCGCGGCCTGGCCGACGGCTGCGCCGGCGTCGTGGCGGTCGTCGCGGGGGTGGCCGTGACGGGCGGGGCTGCTGCCGGGCGGGTGGTGACCGGGTCCGTCGGCACGGCGGGGGTCGTCAGGCCGGGTCCGGTCGAGGTGCTGGGCGGGACCGGGCCGACCGTCGCCGACCTCGCGCTGCTCGCGGTGGTGGCCGGGCGCCTCGACGGCGTGGCCGCCGACCTGCGCCGCGCCGCCGCCGCCCTCGACGCGGCGGACCGGGCCCTCGCCGACCCGGGGTCGTCCGCCGGGTGGCCGGGCGGCATCCCGTCAGGGGCGCTCGCCGGGCGCGCGACGATCGCGGCAGCCGCCGCGCCGCCCCGGGGAGCGGCCGCGCTGGCCCGGTCCGCCGAGGCGCTGGCGGCGGACCTGCGTCAGGTGCGGGTGAGCTACGCGGCAGCCGACGACGGGGTGCGCCGGGCGCTGCTCGCCCTGCGCGCGCAGGTCGCGGCCGCCCGCGCGCTTTTGCCCCTCGACGGCGCGGAGACGGGGCGGGGTGCCTGGACCGCGCTCGTCGGCGGGGGCCTGCCGGGCGCGGCGGTGACCGTGCTGGGTCAGGTCGTCGGTGGTCCCGGCGGCGTGCCGGTGGCCGCGGGTCGCCTCGCCGGGCTCGTCGACGGGCCGGGTGGGGACGGCGTCGTCGTGCGGCCCGTCGTCGACCCGCCGCAGGTGCCGGCGCCGCGGGACGCCGCCGGGGTGCTGGCCGCCGTGGGCGCGGTGGCCTCCGGCTGGGCCTGCCGGCCCGGGGCGCGGGCGGTGGTGGGCCTGCAGCGGCTCGACCACCCCGACGGGGGCCGGGCGTGGCTGCTGCTCGTGCCCGGGACGGTCGAGTGGCGGCCCGGGACGTCGGTCCCCGCCGACCTCACGAGCGACCTGCAGCTCGTCGCCGGGCGGTCCGACCCCCTGACGGCCGGCGCGCTCGCGGTGCTGGCGGGCGCGGGCGTCGGGCCGGACGAGCCCGTGCTGCTCGCCGGGCACAGCCAGGGCGGGCTCGTCGTGCAGGCCGTGGCGGGCGCCGCCGCCGGGACGTACGCCGTGCGGGGCGTGCTGACCGCCGGGTCGCCGGACGTGCCCCGCGCGCTGCCGCCGGGCGTCCCCGTCCGGCACTACCGCCACCCCACGGACCCGGTGCCGCAGCTCGACGGCCTGCCGGACGTGGTGGGCGGGGACGTCACCGTCGTGCGGCGGGACCCCGGCCTGCCGGCGAGCCGTGCCCACGGGCTGGGGGCGTACGTGGCGACGGCCCGCGCCGCGGAGGCCCTCGGGCCGGACCCGCGCACGGCCGCCGTCGACGCCGCGCTCGCGGCCGTGCTCGGGCCGGCCGGCACCACGGCGACGACGACGGTCGTCGAGCTCGCGCGGCCGCCGGAGGACCGGTGACGCCGCCCGAGGGCGGGACGGGTGGTCCCGGCCCGGCGCGGGCTCAGTCCCGGTCGCGCCGCGTCAGCGCGGAGAGCAGCCAGCTCACGACCGACACCACCAGGGCGCCGACGAACGCCGTGCCGAAGCCGTCGACGCGCAGGCCGAGCGTCGTCTGCTCGCTGATCCAGGCGGTGAGCAGCAGCATGAGCGCGTTGACGACGAGGTGGAACAGCCCGAGCGTGAGGACGTACAGCGGCAGCGACAGCACGGCGACGACCGGTTTGACGACCGCGTTGACGAGCCCGAACAGCAGCCCGACGAGCAGCACGACCCCGACCTGCCCGGGCAGGGTCTCCGCGCCGACCAGCCGCATGCCGGGCAGCAGCAGGGTGGCGACCCAGATCGCCGCCCCCGAGACGAGCACGCGTCCGACGAAGGCCATGCGGCGATCCTGCCAGAGGCACCCCCGGGACCGCGGTCGGATCCCGGGCGGCCGCGGACGGACCCACCCGGGCACGCCTGCCCGGGCACGCCTGCCCGGGCACGCCCGCCCGGGTGGCATCCTTGGCGACCGTGAGCCGAGACCGGGGCGGGGACCGTCCGCACGTGCCGCTGCGTCGCGCCCTCGCCGACCTGCCGCCCTACGTGCCCGGGGCGCGGGCGGCCGTCGGGGCCGCGGCCTACAAGCTCTCGTCGAACGAGAACCCCTACCCCCCGCTGCCCTCGGTCGTCGCCGCCGTGGCCGACGCCGCCGCGGACCTCAACCGCTACCCCGACATGTACGCCTCGGAGCTCGTCGAGGCGGTCGCGGCCCACCACGGCGTCGACCCGGCGGGCGTGGTCGCCGGGTGCGGCTCCGTCGCGGTCCTCGAGCACGTCCTGGCGGCGGTGTGCGAGCCGGGCGACGAGGTGGTCCTGCCGTGGCGGTCCTTCGAGGCCTACCCCATCGCCGTCCGGCTGGCCGGGGCGCAGGCGGTGCCCGTGCCGCTGACCCCCGAGGCGCGGCTGGACCTGCCGGCGATGGCGGCGGCCGTCACGGGCCGCACCCGCGTGGTCCTCGTCTGCACGCCGAACAACCCGACGGGGCCCGCGGTGCGCGCGCCCGAGCTGGCCGCGCTGCTGGCAGCCGTGCCGTCGGACGTGCTCGTCGTCGTCGACGAGGCCTACGTCGAGTTCGTGCGCGACCCCGACGCGGCCGACGGCCTGGCCGCCCTGCGCGAGCACCCGAACGTCGTCGTGCTGCGCACGTTCTCCAAGGCGTACGGGCTGGCGGGGCTGCGGGTGGGCTACGCGCTGGCCCGGCCGCGGCTGGCCGCCGGCATCCGCGCGGCGTCGACGCCGTTCGGGGTGAACGCCCTCGCGCAGGTGGCCGCCCTGGCGTCGCTCCGGGCGCAGGGGGAGATGCGGGCGCGGGTCGACGCGGTCGTCGCCGAGCGGGCCAGGCTCCTGGCCGGCCTCCGGGCGCAGGGGCGCACCGTGCCGGACAGCGAGGCCAACTTCGTCTGGCTGCCGCTGGGCCAGGGCGCCGCGGCCTTCGCGTCCGCGGCCGCCGCCGCCGGGCTGCTCGTCCGCCCCTTCGCCGGCGACGGCGTGCGCGTCTCCGTCGGCGAGCCCGAGGCCACGGACCTCCTGCTGTCGTGGACGGCGGACCTGCCCGCCTGACGGACGGTCTGGCGGACCGTCCGACCCGGCCGGCTGACGGAGGCCGTCGAGCTCCGTCCGAGCTCCGTCCGACCTGCGTCCGACCTGCCCGATTCCTCCCGGCTGCACCCGTAAGCCCGGCTGCGCGCCCGTTCCGGTGGCGCACCCGCCGGGGTCGCCCTAGCGTCGACGTCAGACGGGTCCTCCTGGACCCGGCCGCCGGCGCTCGTGCCGGCACAGCTGCACAGGCGGACCGCCCGGCCGGACGGGACGCCAGCACCGCGGCCACGGCCGCGGGCGGGCCGTGAGCACACACGGTCCTCCCACCGTCCAGCACGACCGGGTGCACCCCGGGCAGGGCGTGCACCCCACCACGCAACGGCGACCGCCACGGGGCGGCCGCCCGGTCGTGCCCGTCGCCGGGCGCGGCCCTCCTGGAGGAGACGACATGACTCACGTAGCCGAGGGTGGGATCGCCACGGGCGGGACCACGGGTACCGCCGGGACGACGCAGACCGCCCGCGACGAGGCGTCGGGCGTCGCGCACACCGCCAAGGACCAGGCCAAGGACGTCGCCGCATCCGGCGCCGAGGCCGCCAAGGGCGTCCTCGGGGACGCGAAGGCCGAGGCGAGCGGCGTGGCGCAGGCCGCGACGCAGCAGGCCCGCGACCTGTTCGGCCAGGCCCGGACGCAGCTGTCCTCCCAGGCGGGCGAGCAGCAGGGCCGGCTCGCCGGCACGCTCCGCACCGTCAGCGACCAGCTGGGCGAGATGGCCTCCACCCCGTCCGAGGGCGGCATCGCCACCGACCTGGTGCACGAGATCTCCTCGCGCGTCGGGACCCTGGCCCAGCGCCTCGAGAACGCCGAGCCGGCCGAGCTGCTCGACGACGTGCGCCGCTTCGCGCGGCAGCGTCCGGGCACGTTCCTCCTCATCGCCGGCGCGACGGGGCTCGTGCTCGGCCGCCTCACGCGCGGCGCCAAGGACGCGGCCTCCCAGCAGTCCTCCGAGCAGTCCTCCGTGCCCCGCTCCGTGACGTCGGGCACGTCGGCCGGCCTCTACACGCCGGCGCCGACGACCTCGTCGTACGGCCTCGGTGCGCCCGCCACGACGGGCTACGCCACGTCGGGCCTCGCGACCGGCACGTCGGACTACACGGCGGGCTACGACGACGACTCGAGCACGGGCACGGGCGTCCTCGGCGGCACGGCCGGCCTCGTCGACGACGACGCCGACCCGCTGCTGGGCGCCTCCGGCTCCCCGGACCAGCCGTGGGCCACCCCGGACGCCGCCACGGGCGCCACGGGTGACTCCTACGCCACGGGCACGGGCACCACGCGACGGGAGGACCTGCCGTGAGCACGTCCTACGAGACGACGGGCGGGTCCAGCGCCGCCGGCTCCGCCGGCGTCGGCCCGGGCCCGTCGGCGAGCGTGGGCGAGCTCCTCGGCGAGGTGACGCGCGACCTGTCGACGCTCATGCGCCAGGAGGTCGCGCTCGCCAAGGCCGAGGCCAAGGAGTCGGCCACGCAGGCGGGCAAGGGCGCCGGGATGCTCGCGGGTGCGGGCGTCGCGGGGCACTTCGTCCTGCTGTTCCTGTCGCTCGCGCTCATGTGGGCGCTGGGCACCCTGTTCGACAGCCTGGGCTGGGCGGCCGTGGTCGTCGCGGTCCTGTGGGGCATCGTCGCCGCCGTCCTCGCCCTGCGCGGCAAGAAGGAGCTCGCCCGCACGAAGGGCGTCCCGCGCACCCAGGAGACGGCGAAGAAGATCCCGAACGCACTGACCGGACACGAGGAGAAGAACGCATGAGCACCGACCCGGACCAGATCCGCGCCGACATCGAGCGGACCCGTAGCGAGCTCAGCGCGGACGTCGACGCCCTCACCGACAAGGTCAACCCGCACAACGTCGTCGAGCGCCAGAAGGAGAAGGCGCGCAGCGCCGTCGGCGGCGCCGTCGAGACCGTCCGCGAGAAGGTGATGGGTGTGAAAGACCAGGTGACGGACACCGTGCACGGCGCCACCGACTCGGCCAAGGACTCGCTGCACGGCGCGAAGGACTCGGTCTCCGGCACCCTGCACGGCGCCAAGGACCACGCCTCCGGCAGCGCCCACGGCGTGGCCGGGTCCGTCCAGGGCGCCCTGCACTCGACGACGGGCTCCGCCCGCGGCGCCGCCGCCGGCGTGAAGAACCAGGCGACGGGCAACCCGCTCGCCGCCGGTCTCATCGCCTTCGGCGCCGGCTGGCTCCTCGGCTCGCTGCTGCCGAGCTCCGAGAAGGAGCGCCAGGCGGCCTCGGCCGCCAAGGAGCAGGCGTCGGGCCTGGTCGACGAGGCCAAGGGCGTCGCGCGCTCCATCGCACAGGACCTCAAGGAGCCCGCGCAGGACGCGGCCCAGGCCGTCAAGGAGCGGGCCACCGAGGCGGCCACCACCGTCAAGGAGCACGGCCAGGCGGCCGCGCAGGACGTCAAGGCGCAGGGCGTCGACGCCGCCCAGGGCGTCAAGCAGCAGGCCGGCGACGCCGCGCAGAACGTGCGCGCCTCCTCGTCCTCCTGACCCGGCACCCGTAGGACCCCCGGCCCGCCCCGACGCCCCGCGTCGGGGCGGGTCGCCCCACATCCCCGGAGGACCGACATGAGCACGTCCCCATCCGTCCACGAGGACGCGGACCAGCAGGCCCAGGGCCCGGACCCCGAGGACCCCCGCAAGCCGGACTCTCCGGACGACCTGACGAAGCCGTCCTGGAAGTACGTGCTCCGCAAGACGGTGCGCGAGTTCACGGACGACCAGTGCACCGACCTCGCCGCCGCGCTCACCTACTACGCGGTGCTCGCGCTCGCGCCGGCACTGCTGGCGCTCGTCAGCGTCCTCAGCCTCGTGGGCGACGGCGCGCAGCTCGTCGAGCAGGCCGTCGGCGTCGTGGAGCAGGTGGCGCCGGACGCGGGCGAGACGATCGGCCCCATCCTCACGGCGTTCACGCAGACCCCGGCGGCCGGGTTCGCGCTCGTCATCGGTCTCGCGACGGCCCTCTGGTCCGCCTCCGGGTACGTGGGCGCCTTCGGCCGGGCCATGAACCGGGTGTACGAGGTCGAGGAGGGCCGGCCGTTCTGGAAGCTGCGCCCGACGAACATCCTCGTCACGTTCGTGACCGTCGTCATCGTGGCCGTGGTCATCGCCGCGCTCGTGCTCAGCGGCGGGGTCGCGCGGTCCATCGGCGACCTCGTCGGGCTGAGCGACGTCACCGTCACGGTGTGGAACATCGCGAAGTGGCCGGTCATCGTGGCCCTCGTCGTGCTCGCCGTCGCCGTGCTGTACAACTTCACGCCCAACGTCAAGCAGCCGAAGTTCCGCTGGACGAGCCTCGGCGCCGCGCTCGCGATCGTCACGTGGGCCCTCGCCACCGTGGCGTTCGGCTTCTACGTCGCGAACTTCGGCAGCTACAACGAGACCTACGGCACCTTCGGTGGTGTCATCGCGTTCCTGCTGTGGCTCTGGATCACGAACCTCGCGCTGCTCTTCGGCGCGGAGCTCGACGCCGAGATCGAGCGGGGCCGCGAGCTCCAGGGCGGCATCGCGGCGGAGATCGCGCTGCAGCTCCCCGCCCGCGACGTACGCAGCCTGAAGAAGAAGCAGGCCAAGCGCGAGGAGGACGAGGCGATGGGCCGCGCCCTGCGGATGTCGCACGGCGAGCACGACGCCAAGGACGAGGTGAAGGGCCGCTCCTGACCCTCAGGTGGTCTCCCGGGCGGCTTCTCGGGCGGTCCCTCAGGCGGTCCGGCGGGGCACCGGCAGCGGCACGACGACGCCGCCGGTGCCCCGCTGCCGCGTCACGGGGTCGCCCGTGCCCAGGACCGCGGCCGGCGCCGGGCGGCCGAAGTGGTAGCCCTGCGCGTGGGTGCAGCCCAGCGCGGCCAGCGCCGCCGCCTGCTCGGCCGTCTCCACGCCCTCCGCGACCACGGGCAGCCCCAGCCCGCGGGCCAGCGCGACGACGGCCGCCAGGACCGGCGTGCGCTCCGTGCCGGGCCCCAGCCGCGCGACGAACGACCGGTCGACCTTGAGCTGCGTGACGGGCATCCGCTCGAGGCGGCTGAGGGACGAGTAGCCGGTGCCGAAGTCGTCGATGGACACGCCCACGCCCGCCTCGCGCAGCACCCGGAGGTTCTCCAGCACGTGCTCCTCGCTGCGGCCCAGCGTGGTCTCCGTGACCTCGACGACGAGGACGGCCGGCGGCAGGCCGGCCGCGCGCAGCGTCACGAGGACGTCGTCGGCGTAGTCGGGCCGGCACAGCTCGAGGTAGGAGACGTTGACGGCGACCGTCCGCGGCAGGCCCGGCCGACCCTGCCAGGCGACGAGTTGGGCAACGGCCTCGTCGAGCACGAAGCGCCCGAGCTCGACGACGGACCCGTCCCGCTCGGCGCGGGGCACGAAGACGTCCGGCGGCACGGGGCCGCGTTCCGGGTCCGTCCAGCGCACGAGGGCCTCCGCGCTGGTGACCGCGCCGTCGGGGAGCGTGACCACGGGTTGGTAGTGCACGACGAGCTCGCCCTCGGCGATGGCGCGCCGCAGCCGGGCCGCGCTGGTGCCGCCCGCGTCGAGCACCACCGTGCGGTCGCCGCCGAGCGACCGGGCACGGTAGGCGGCGGTCTTCGCGCGGTGCAGGAGGACGGCCGGGCTGTCGTCGGGCTCGGCGACCGCGGCACCCGCGGCCGCCGTCGTGGGGAGCAACGCGGCGCGGAGGGCGTCGGCGACCGCCGCGGCCTCGTCGACGCCCGTGCGCGGCAGCAGCACCGTGAACTCGTCGCTGCCGTAGCGGGCCAGGACGACGCCGTCGCCGAGCGTGCGGCGGCAGCGGGCGGCGACGACGCGCAGCAGCCGGTCACCGGCCTCCGCGCCCGCCACCTCGTTGAGCCGGCGGAACCCGTCGAGGTCGAGCAGGACCACCGCGGGGGCGCCCCGGCCGGCGCGCAGCTCCTCCGTGAGCAGCCGGTCGAAGCCCGCCTTGTTGGGCAGCTCGGTGACGGGGTCGACCGTCGCCGCCGCGGCCCGCCGCACCAGCCAGCCGACGAAGGACCCGCAGCACAGGAACACGCCCTCCTGCAGCACCGCGAGGGTGGTCGACGCGCCGGTCACGACGACGACGCCGACGTGCAGGGCCGCGCTGACCGCCATCATCGACGCGGCCAGCCGCCAGGAGAAGAAGAAGAACGTGTCGACGACGACGAAGAGGTAGAAGGTGCCGTAGGCGTCCGCGAGCGGGGTGCCGGCGCCGAGCCGGACGACCGTCGTCACGACCAGCGCCCCGGCGGGCGGCATGACCAGGAAGGCCGCGCGCGGGAGGCGTGGCCCCGAGGGCAGCAGCGCGAGGCCCGTCACCAGGCACAGCACCGCGAGGGTCGCCAGCGGCACGAGGTGCGGGACGTCGCCGCCCTGCACGGCGAGCGCGAGCAGCCCCAGCAGGCCGCCGGCGGTCCGGAACCCGCCGGCGACGGCACCCATCGTCCGCGGGTTGGCCACGGCGGGTGCCGCCCACGTCGGCACGGCGGTGCGGGCGGCTCGCCGCGGGCGCGAGGGGGCGCTCGACATGCGGCCTCCTCACGGCGCGCGACGCGACGCCCGCCGCTGCTGGACGGGCCGGCCGCGGCGCGCTGACGCCCCGACCACCCCGTCCATCGGGGCCGCCCGGCGCGGCGTGAGCGCGCGGTCCCCCGGTCGGGTGGCGCACGCCCGACCGTCACCCGATCGTCACCCCGTCGGGGGGTCCTCCGCCGCCGTCCGGGGCGTCCGGTAGCCCACGACCTTGTGCGAGCCGTCGCACCACGGCGGGATGCCCGTCGAGCCGCACCGGCACAGCGCCACCGTGCGGCGCGTGCGCTCGACGGGGCGGCCGTCGGCGTCGACGACCTCGAAGTCGCCGCGCACGAGGAGGGGCCCGTCCGGGCACGCGACGACGCGCGTGGGGGCCCCGCTCACGCGGCGCCGTCCCGGGTCGCGCCGTCGCCGGCGGGCAGCGGGCGCCGCAGCGACGAGCGGCCCTCGCGCCACGCCCCGACCTGCGCCTCGGCGACCCACGTGTCGAGGGCGAGGCAGAGCGCGGCGCCGAACAGCACGTCGTCGCGCACCGCGGGGTCGTCGACGGCCAGCGCCCCGGCGAGGTCGCGGGCGGCGATCTGCTCGTGCACGGCGTCGGCCTCGACGTGCTCGTCGAAGTAGCGCGTGACCTCCTCGTCGAAGCCGAGGCGCCGGAAGCCGTTGCCGTACAGCCGGTTCGGCGTGGTCGAGGTCATCTCGAACGCGGCGAGGTGCCCCGCGACCGCGCCCCGCAGCCGGCGCTGCAGCCCGAGCAGGGACATGGTGGTGAGGGAGGCGATCGTCACGGCGGGGATGTGGTCGACGTACGCGCCCGGCTGGTCGTCGAGGCCGAGGGCCCGCATCGTGCGGGCGAACAGCGCCGCGTGCATCCGGTCCGCCAGGCCCCCGCCGTACTCGTCGGCCTGGATCTCCACGAGCGCCGCCTTCGGCACCCCGGACAGCCGCGGGATCGCCCAGGTGTGCGGGTCCGCCTCCTTGAGGTGGTACAGGGAGCGGTGCACGACGAGCTCGGCGGCCTGCTCGAGCGTGGCCGTCCGGGCGAGGTAGGTCGACAGCCCGGGTCCGCCCTCGGCGCCCGTGAGCGCGAAGAGGGCCTCGGCGACCTCCTGCGCGGTGGCGCCGGCGGGCACGTCGGGGACGGGGACCAGCTCGCGCAGGACCGCCTCCTGCGCGTCCTGGAGACGACCGCGCGTGCGCAGCAGCTCCGGGGACCACTCCCACCGGTCGTCCACACCGGCCAGGCCGCCGTAGTGCAGCTCCTGCAGGGTCAGGAGCGTGACCTGCAGGTCGTCGTCGCGGAGGAGGTCGTCGGTGGCGGCCAGCGCGGCGACGACGGCGTCGTCGAACGTCGCGAGCAGGGCCTCCGTGACGAGGTCGCCCGCCGGGCCGGGCGACGGGCGGAGGAGCACGTCCGCGAGGGCGCGGCCGGCGGGGCCGCGCGGCGGGGGGACGGGCATGGGGCCGTGGGCACCCGTGGTCGTCGGCGCGGCCGGCTGGGGGAGGACCGGCGCTGAGGTAGACGGGGCGGACGAGGACGGGGCGGATGAGGACGGGGCAGGCGAGGACAGGGTGTGCGGGGCCATCGAGGACCTCCTCGGCCGGGCGCAGGCCGGGGCTGGACCTGTGGCGGGGACGGACGGGCGAGCGGGACGGACGGGCGAGCGGGCGAGCGGGACGAGCGGGACGAGCGGGCGCGCGCGACGGCCGGAGCGGCCGGGGGGCGCCTGCCGCGATCGTGCCGCCGCCCCTACCGCGTCGCATCCCGGACGTCGCGCAGCCGCTCCGCCAGCACACAGGTGGGGGTGGCGGCCCGGCGCAACCGGCCTCCCGCGTAGGGCACGCCGCCGCGCGCCCGCAGCGCGAGCGCCCACCAGGCGCACACGCCGCGCTCGAGCAGCCAGGCCGGCGCCAGGAGCGTCGCGCGCGCCGGCAGCACGCGGCCGCCGCCCGCGCGCCGCCGCCCGCGCTCGGCCACGGCCACGACCGCCGCGGCCGCGACGGCCACCAGCCCCGGGCGCCGGCGCGCGGCCAGCAGCGCCGGCAGCACCGCGAGCTCGGCCGCGAGACGCGCCGGCTGCGCCTGGGAGTCGTACGCCTGCCGCACCCGCTGCCCGAGGAAGTGCCGGGCGGTGGGCGGCAGCCGCCGGACGAGCAGGTCGTCGGCGCGGTGCTCGCGCCCCCCGGCGGCGACGACGGTGCGCAGCAGCTCGAGGTTCTCGAACAGCACGTCCCCGTCGTACCCGCCGGCGCGCAGCAGCACCGAGCGCCGCACGACGAGCGTGCCGGGGTAGTCCGAGCCGAACGCCCGGTTGAGGAGGGTGCGTCCCGTGTCCCACAGCGCGTGCCACGGCAACGGGTCGAAGTGGTTCTGGGGCCGCACGACGTCGGCGTCGTCGAGCAGGGCCAGCGCGCGCTCCAGCCCGGCGCGGTCCCAGCGCACGTCGTCGTCGGCGAGCACCAGGCGCTCGCGGTCCGCCAGGTGCACGCCCGTCATGACGCCCGCGACCTTGCCGTTGGCACCCGGCCAGGGCGCCGGCGGCACGTGGCGCAGCCGCCCCGCGGCGACGAGCGGCCGCCAGGCGTCGGCGTGGGCGGCCCACCGGGCCGGGGGCGACCCGTCGACGACGACCACCGGCAGGTGCGCCGCGACCTCGGCGAGGTAGGCGGTGAGCTCGGCGAGGCCCTCGTCGTCGGTCCACCTCAGGGGCAGGACGTAGAGGGCGTCGGCGAGCGGGCCCGACGCCGCCGACGGGGGCGCGGGAGACGCGGGGACGGGTGCGACGGCGGACGTCACGGGACCTCACGGGTGGTGCGGGGCCCGCCGCCCGCCCGGCCTGGACGTCGGGGCCCTGCGGACACCATCGCGCACGCCGGGCCCGGACGCGCGACGATGGCGGCGTGACGAGCGCGGGGGTCGACGGCCCGTCCAGGCGTGCAGGCGGTGCGAACCGCCTGCGGATCAGCGTGGTGGTGCCCGCCCTCGACGAGGAGGCCCTGCTGCCGGCGTGCCTCGCGTCGCTCGCGGCGCAGGACCGGCCCGCCGACGAGGTGCTCGTCGTCGACAACGGGTCCCGCGACGCGACCGTCGCCCTCGCGCGGGCCGCCGGGGCGACGGTGCTCGTCGAGCCGCGGCGGGGGATCTGGCCCGCCGCCGCGCGGGGGTACGACGCCGCCACGGGCGACGTCATCGCCCGCTGCGACGCGGACAGCACGCTGCCGCCCGGCTGGCTCGCGGCGGTGGAGGCGGCCTTCGCGGACCCGGCGTGCCTCGCGGTCACCGGGCCGGGGCGCTTCGGCGGGCTGGGCCCGATCGCCGGGCGCGTCGCCGACGTCCTCTACATGCGCGCCTACTTCGGGCTGCTCGGCGTCACGCTGGGCGGGACGCCGCTGTTCGGGTCGAGCCTGGCGCTGCGGTCCGCGACCTGGCGGGAGGTGCGCGACGAGGTGCACCGCGAGGTGGACCTGCACGACGACCTGGACCTCAGCTTCCACCTGCCGACGGGGTCCGTGCGGTACGAGCCGGCGATGACCGTGGGCATCTCGGCGCGGCCCCTGCGCAGCGGCCGGGGGCTCGTCCGGCGCGTGGTGCGGGGGTTCCGCTCCGTGCTCGTGCACTGGCCCGAGCAGGGGCCGTGGGTGCGGTACCGGCGGCCCGCAGTCGTGCCCATACCCGCGCGCGTGCCCGCACACGGGCCCGTCGACGGGTGCCCGGACGCGCCGGTCGTGGGGCTCCCGCGCCAACCTACGGTCCCGTAGCCTACGCTGACGTAGGTTCGTCGTCCCCGCCCGAGGAGGCACCCGTGCCCCAGCCCCCCGCCGCGCTCCCGGCGCCGTCCGCGCAGGCGCCCGGGCCCCTGCACGCCGAGGGTCTCGTGCAGCTGCTCACCCCGTCGGGCGAGCGCGTGGGGGACCCGGCGTGGGACCCGTGGGTGGAGCACCTGGACGCCGCCGCCCTGCGGGGGCTGTACCGCGACATGGTGCTCGTCCGCCGGTTCGACACCGAGGCCACCGCCCTGCAGCGGCAGGGGGAGCTCGCGCTGTTCGCGCAGGCCCTGGGCCAGGAGGCGGCCCAGGTCGGCTCCGGCCGCGCGCTGGCCCCGCAGGACCACGTCTTCCCGTCCTACCGGGAGCACGGCGTCGCGCACACGCGCGGCGTGGACCTGGCCGACGTGCTGCGCCTGTTCCGCGGCGTCGACCACGGCGGGTGGGACCCCGTCGCGCACGGCTTCCACCTGTACACGCTCGTCATCGGCTCCCACACGCTGCACGCGGTCGGCTACGCGATGGGCGTGCAGCGTGACGGCGACGTCGGCACGGGCGACGCCGCGCGGGACACCGCGGTCGTCACGTACTTCGGCGACGGCGCCACCGCCCAGGGCGACGTCAGCGAGGCCCTCGTCTTCGCCGCGGTGAACCGGGCGCCCGTCGTGCTGTTCTGCCAGAACAACCAGTGGGCCATCTCGGAGCCGACGACGCGGCAGGCCGTGGTGCCGATCGCGGACCGCGCGCCGGGCTTCGGCGTGCCGGCGGTGCGCGTGGACGGCAACGACGTGCTGGCGACGTACGCCGTGACGGCCGCGGCCCTCGAGCGGGCGCGGTCGGGCGGCGGCCCGACCTTCGTCGAGGCGTTCACGTACCGCATGGGCGCGCACACGACGTCGGACGACCCCTCGCGCTACCGCTCCGCCGACGAGGAGCAGCACTGGCGCGACCGCGACCCGATCGACCGGCTGCGCCGCCACCTCGAGGCGACGGGGGAGCTGCCCGACGCGTTCGTCGACGACCTGGCGCACGAGGCGGACGCGCTCGGGGAGCGCGTCCGCACGGCGGTGCGGGCCATGGGCCGTCCCGAGGCGGCGTCGATGTTCGAGCACGTCTACGCCACCCCGCACGCCGGGGTGGACGCCGACCGCGCCGCCTACGAGCGGTTCGAGGCGGCGATGGAGGGCACGGGCGGCCCGACGAGCACGACGACGGGCACGACGACCGGCATGACGACCGGCACGACGGGAGGCCACGGACGGTGAGCACCACGACCCCGCAGCGCACGCAGGCCGACACGCCGCCCGCCGCCGAGGGCGCCGGCGCCCCCGGTGCGCGCCCGGGCAGCCCGCGCCGGGCCCCCGAGCCCACGACCGGCACGCAGCGCGTCACCCTGGCCCGCGCGATCACGCTCGGCCTCCGTCGCGCCCTCGAGCAGGACCCGAAGGTGCTGCTCATGGGCGAGGACATCGGCCGGCTCGGCGGCGTCTTCCGCGTGACCGACGGGCTGCAGGCCGACTTCGGCGAGGACCGCGTGGTCGACACCCCGCTCGCCGAGTCGGGCATCGTCGGAACGGCGATCGGCCTGGCGCTGCGGGGCTACCGCCCGGTGTGCGAGATCCAGTTCGACGGGTTCATCTTCCCGGCGTACGACCAGATCACGACCCAGCTCGCGAAGATGCGCTACCGGTCGCGCGGGCGCCTCCAGGTACCCGTCGTCATCCGCGTGCCCTACGGCGGCGGCATCGGCGCGGTGGAGCACCACAGCGAGGACCCGACGGCTCTCTTCGCGCACACGGCGGGCCTGCGGATCGTCTCGCCCTCGTCGCCGGCGGACGCGTACACGATGATCCAGCAGGCCGTGGCCTCGCCGGACCCGGTGCTGTTCTTCGAGCCCAAGGGCCGCTACTGGGAGAAGGGCGAGGTCGACCTCGACGCCGCTCTCCCGCCGGCGCACCCCGCCGACGACGAGGGCGCGGGCGGGCTGGACCGGGCGCGGGTGGTGCGTGCCGGCACCGACGTCACCGTGGTCGCCTACGGGCCCACGGTCGGCACCGCGCTCAAGGCCGCGGAGGCGGCCGCGCGCGAGGGGACGAGCCTGGAGGTCGTCGACCTGCGCACGCTGAGCCCGCTGGACCTCGGGCCGGTGCTGGCGTCGGTGCGCCGGACGGGCCGCTGCGTCGTCGTGCACGAGGCCCCCGTGGCGCACGGCATCGGCGGCGAGGTGGCCGCCCGCGTCGCGGAGGAGTGCTTCTTCCACCTGGAGGCGCCGGTGCTGCGGGTCGGCGGCTGGGCGACGCCCTACCCGGTGGCCCGCCTCGAGCACGAGTACCTGCCGACGACGGACCGGGTCCTGGACGCGGTCGACCGCGCCCTCGCCTTCTGACCGGCCCCCATCTCCCCCGGAGCTCCCCGCCATGCCCACGTACGAGCAGTTCCTCCTCCCCGACGCCGGTGAGGGGCTGACCGAGGCCGACATCGTCACCTGGCTCGTCGGCCCGGGCGACACCGTGAGCGTCAACCAGCCGATCGTCGAGATCGAGACCGCCAAGTCGCTCGTCGAGCTGCCGTCGCCGTGGGCGGGCGTCGTGCACCGGCTGCTCGTCGAGCCGGGGGCGACCGTGGAGGTCGGCACGCCGATCATCGAGATGGACGTGGACCCGGGCGGCCGGGCGGCGCCGGCGCCGGGGGGCCCGGAGGAGCGGGCGTCCGGTGCGGACGACGGCACCGGCGGCGACGAGACGTCGGGCGCGGTGCTCGTCGGCTACGGGCTGGGGGAGGGCGGCGGCAGCCGTCGCCGACGTGGCGCGGGCGCGCCGGTCGCCGCGGAGGCGCAGCCGGCGTCGGTGACCCCCGCGGCCTCCGCCCCGGCGGCAGCGGACGCCCCTGCCCCTGCCCCGGCACCTGCCCCAGCCCCTGTCCCTGTCCCAGCCCCGGTCTCAGCCCCTGTCCCTGTCCCAGCCCCGGTCTCAGCCCCTGTCTCCGCCACCGCGACGCCGGCCCGCCTCGAGGCCGCGCCGGTCGCCGTGGGCGCGCCGACCGTCGTCGCGGCGCCCGAGCCGCCGGCACCCCCGGCACCGCGGGCGCCGGGCACGCCCCGCCACGCGCTGGCCAAGCCGCCCGTGCGCAAGCTCGCCCGGGAGCTCGGCATCGACCTCGACACCGTCACGCCGACCGGCCCGGGCGGGATCGTCACGCGCGAGGACGTCCTCGGCCACAGCCGTCGCGCCGAGCCCAGGGCCCTGGCCACCTACGCCGCCGACGACACGCCGTGGCTCGCCAGCGGCACCGTGTCCCCCGACGGCCGTCAGACGCGCGTGCCCGTGCGGTCCGTGCGCAAGCGGACGGCGGAGGCGATGGTGAGCAGCGCGTTCACGGCGCCCCACGTCACGGTGTTCCAGACGGTCGACGTCACGGCGACGATGCGCCTCGTCGAGCGGCTGCGCGGCGACCGGGAGTTCGCGGACGTGCGCGTGACGCCGCTGCTCGTCGCCGCCAAGGCCCTCACGCTGGCCGTGCGCCGGCACCCCGAGATCAACGCGGCGTGGGACGAGGCGGCGCAGGAGATCGTCTACAAGCACTACGTCAACCTCGGCATCGCCGCCGCGACGCCGCGGGGCCTGGTCGTGCCCAACATCAAGGACGCGCACCGCCAGAGCCTGCACGACCTGGCGGAGTCGATCGCGGCCCTGACGGCCACCGCCCGCGCCGGCCGCACGTCGCCCACCGACATGGCGGACGGCACGATCACCATCACGAACGTCGGCGTCTTCGGCATCGACACGGGCACGCCCATCCTCAACCCGGGCGAGTCCGCCATCCTCGCGTTCGGGGCGATCCGGCAGCAGCCCTGGGTGCACAAGGGCAAGGTCAAGCCGCGGCACGTCACGCAGCTCGCGCTGAGCTTCGACCACCGGCTCGTCGACGGCGAGCTCGGCTCGCGGGTCCTGGCCGACGTGGCCGCGGTCCTGCACGACCCGGCCCAGGCCCTCGTCTGGGGCTACTGAGCCGGGTCGCCGGGGCCGGCCTCAGTCGCGCGGGGTGAGGACGAAGACCGGGATCTCGCGGTCGGTCTTCGTCTGGTAGTCGGCGTAGTCCGGCCACACGGCCACGGCCCGCTCCCACCAGGCGGCGCGCTCGTCGCCCGTGACGACGCGGGCGTCGTAGTCCTTGCGCACCGGGCCGTCCTGCAGCTCCACGTGCGGCTGCGCGACGACGTTGTGGTACCAGGTCGGGTGCTCGGGGGCGCCGCCCTTCGAGGCCACGACCGCGTACTCGCCGCCGTGCTCCACGCGCATGACCGGCGTCTTGCGCAGCTTGCCGGAGCGCGCGCCGACGCTCGTCATGACGACGATCGGCACCCCCCGCAGCTCGTTCGCCTCGGAGCCGCCCGACGCCTCGAAGCGTTCGGCCTGCTGCCGGGCCCAGTCGGAGTCGGACGGGGCGTACTCACCGGTGAGGGGCATGCCGGCGCCAACGGCCGGCCGGGCGGCGCGTATTCCCGCCAGCACCTCCGTTCACCGGGGTCGCCCCCGGGTCGTGACCGGCGTCGTCGTGCACCGGGCCGCCCCTGAGAGGGGACGGGCGGCGCGACCGCCGCGCGGCGAGGGCCACCTACCCTGGACGCGTGGACGCGCCGGTGAGCACGACCGCCGCCCCGGCAGCCCCGGCGCGGCCGGCGCGCCGTGCGCCCGGTCCCGTGGCGCTGCTCGCCCTGACGGTCGCGGCCGGGCTCGTCGCGGTCCTCGTCGGGCTCGTGCTGTCGGGGGCCGCCGACGCCCCCGAGCTCGTCGACCCCGGCGCCCTCGTCCGCTGGGGGCTGCCGGCCGTCACGACGCTGTCCGAGCTGGCGGCGGCGCTCACCGTGGGGGCGCTCGTCCTCGCCGTCGGCGTCCTGCCCCGGCGGGCAGCGGTGGGCGACGGGTCCCGCCGCGGACCGGGTTCCTCCGTCGTCGACGGCACGGCGTGGCCGGTCGCCGGTGTGCTGGCCGCCGGCGCGGCCGGCGCGTGGACGGTGCTGGCCCTCGTCGGGCTGGTGCTGCGGTACGCGCAGGTGGCCGGTCAGCCGCCGTCCGACCCGGGCTTCGGGGCGCAGCTCGGCGTCTACGTCACGCAGATCGAGCTCGGCCGCACGACGCTGTCGGTGGTCGCGCTCGCCGCCGTCGTCACCGTCCTGGCGCTGCTGGTCCAGACGCCGACGGGGGCGGCCTGGACGTCCCTCGTGGCGCTCGCGGCCCTGTGGCAGCAGGCGCAGACGGGCCACTCCGCCGCGGCCGCCAGCCACGAGCTCGCCGTCTCCTCGATGTTCCTGCACCTCGTCGGCGCCGCGATCTGGGTGGGCGCCCTGCTGGCGCTCGCGGTGCTGCGGCCCCGCCTGGGCGACGACGTGGCACCCGCGGTGTCGCGGTTCTCGGTCGTCGCCGGGTGGTGCCTCGTGCTCGTCGCGGTGTCGGGCACGGTGAACGGCGCCCTGCGGACGGGGCTCGACGGGCTCACGACGCCGTGGGGCCTGCTGCTGCTGGCGAAGGTCGGGCTGCTGGCGGTGCTGGGGCTGCTGGGGCTGGCGCACCGGCGCCGCGTCGTCGGCCGCCTCGCCGCCGGGCCGGGGGTCGGCACCGTCCGGGGGCTGCTGTGGCGGCTCGTCGCGGTCGAGCTCGCGGTCATGGGGGCCGTCTCGGGGGTCGCGGTAGCGCTCGGGTCCACCGCGCCGCCCGTGCCCGACGACGCGCCGACCGACCCCACGCCGGCCGAGATCCTCACCGGCGCGCCGCTCCCGCCCGAGCCCACCGCGCTGCGCTGGCTGACCGAGTGGCGCTGGGACCTCCTCGCCGCGACGGCGGCCGTCAGCGGGGCGGTCGTCTACGTGCGGTGGGTGCGGCGGCTGCGCGCCCGCGGGGACCGGTGGCCGGTGCTGCGCACGGTCTCGTTCCTCACCGGCATGGCCGTGTTCTTCTGGACCACCTCCGGCGGCCCCGCCGCCTACGGCAAGGTGCTGTTCAGCGCCCACATGCTCGAGCACATGGTGCTCGTCATGGTGGTGCCGGTGCTCGTCGCGCTGTCCGCGCCCGTGACGCTCGCGCTGCGGGCGCTGCCCGTGCGGGCCGCGCGCACCCCCGGCGACGCGTCCCGCGGGCCGCGCGAGTGGATCCTCGTGCTCGTGCACAGCCGGGTGGGGTCGTTCCTCGCGCACCCCGTCATCGCGGCGGTGAACTTCGTCGGCTCGATGATCGCCTTCTACTACACCGACGCCTTCCGGTGGGCCCTGGAGAGCCACGTCGGGCACGTCGCGATGATCCTGCACTTCTCCGTGGCGGGGTACCTGTTCGTCAACGCGATGGTCGGGCTCGACCCGGGTCCGACGCGGCTGGGGTTCCCGCAGCGGCTGCTCCTGCTGTTCTCGACGATGGCGTTCCACGCGTTCTTCGGCGTCGCGCTCGTGTCCGGGCGCTCGCTCCTCGTCGCCGACTGGTTCGGCCTCATGGGCCGGCCGTGGGGCCCGTCGGCGCTCGCCGACCAGCAGGCAGGTGGCGCGATCACGTGGGGCATCGGCGAGCTGCCGACGCTGGCGCTCGCGGTCGGACTCGTGTTCGCCTGGGCGCGCGACGACGAGCGCGTGGCCCGGCGCCGCGACCGGACCGTGGCCCGCACGGGGGACACCGAGCTCGAGGACTACAACGCGATGCTCGCGCGGCTGTCGGGCCGCTCGGGGGGCGACGCCGGCCGGTGACGGCCGGACGCGGCGGGTCCACCAGGACCGCCCGCGGACCCGCGTGGTAGGACGAGGCGTGACCTCCTCCGTGACCTCCTCGGTGACCTCTTCGGTGACCTCCGACGACGCGCCCACGCCCTTCCACGACCTCGACGCCTACGTCGCCCTGCCGCGGACCGCGGGCCTCGTGCTCTCGCCCGACGGCACGCGTCTCGTGACCTCCGTCGCGACGCTCGACCGCAAGCGCACCGCGTACGTGACGGCGCTGTGGGAGGTGGACCCCGCCGGTGAGCGGCCCGCGCGCCGCCTCACCCGCGGCACGACCGGCGAGTCCGGGGCCGCCTTCACCCCCGACGGCGACCTGCTCGTCACGGCCGCCCGGCCCGACCCGGAGGCCGAGGGCGAGGACGACCCCCGCCCGGCGCTGTGGCTCCTGCCGCGCGACGGCGGGGAGGCGCGCCTCGTCGCCCGGCGTGGCGCCGGGGTCGGCGGGCTGCGCGTCGCGACGGCGGCCCCCGTCGTCGCCGTCACCAGCGAGGTCCTGCCGCACGCCACGGACGACGCCGACGACGACCGCCTGCGCGACCTGCGCACCGAGCGCAAGGTGACGGCCGTCCTGCACGAGTCCTACCCCGTGCGGTACTGGGACCACGACCTGGGCCCGGGCACGCCGCACGCCTTCGTCGGGAGCCTCGACACCACGCCGGCGGCGGCCGCGGAGAGCGACGCCCGGGTCGCCCTGGCCGACGTCACCCCCGACGCCCGCGGCGCCCTGCGCGAGCAGCCCGTCGCGCTCAGCCCGGACGGGCGCACGCTCGTCACGGGCTGGATGCGGCCGACGGCCGGCGGCGGCCAGCGCAGCCTGCTCGTCGCGGTGGACGTCGCGACGGGCGAGCGCCGCACCCTCGTCGACGACCCGACGACGGACGCCGGCCACCCGGAGGTCTCCCCCGACGGCCGCTGGGTGGCGTTCGCGGCGGAGCGGCGGTCGAGCCCGACGACGGCCCCGTCCACGCACGTCGCCGTGGTCCCGCTCGCGCCCGTGGAGGGCGGCGGGCTGCCCGAGGTCCGCGTCCTCGCGCCCGACTGGGACCGCTGGCCGCACGGCCCCGTGTGGCTCCCGGACTCCTCCGGCGTGCTCGTCGTGGCCGACGACGAGGGCCGCGCGCCCGTCTTCCGCCTCGACCTCGACGGCGGCGAGCCCGTCCGCGTCACGGCCGACGACGCCGCGTTCACCGACGTGCGGGTGTCGCCCGACGGGCGGACCGCCTACGCGCTGCGCACGTCCTACGCCGCGCCCGCGCACCCCGTGCGCCTCGACCTGGCGGCGGTCGCCGACGGCGGCGCGCCCGTGGCCGCCGAGCCCCTGCGGGCGCCGGCCCCGCTGCCGCCGCTGCCCGGGACGCTGACCGAGGTCTCGACCACCGTCGAGGACGGGCGGACCGTGCGGGCGTGGCTCGTCCTGCCCGAGGGGGCGGGTGCCGACGCCCCCGCCCCGCTGCTGCTGTGGATCCACGGCGGCCCGCTGAGCTCCTGGAATGCCTGGTCCTGGCGCTGGAACCCCTGGATCATGGCCGCCCGCGGCTACGCGGTGCTCCTGCCGGACCCCGCGCTGTCCACCGGGTACGGGCAGGACTTCGTGCAGGCGGGCTGGGGCCGGTGGGGCGCCGAGCCGTACACGGACCTCATGGCGGTCACGGACGTCGCCGTCGCCCGGCCTGACGTCGACGAGACCCGCACGGCCGCCATGGGCGGGTCCTTCGGCGGGTACATGGCCAACTGGGTCGCCGGGCACACGGACCGCTTCCGCGCGATCGTCACGCACGCCAGCCTCTGGGCCCTCGACCAGTTCGGCCCCACCACGGACGCCGCCTTCTACTGGCGCGAGGAGATGACGCCGGAGATGGAGGCCGCCTACTCCCCGCACCGCTCGGTCGAGCGGATCGTGACGCCGGTGCTCGTCGTGCACGGGGACAAGGACTACCGCGTACCGATCGGGGAGGGCCTGCGCCTGTGGTGGGAGCTGCAGTCCCGCTCCGGCCTGCCCGCCGACGACGAGGGGCGCAGCCCCCACCGGTTCCTCTACTTCCCCGACGAGAACCACTGGGTGCTCACCCCGCAGCACGCGGCCGTCTGGTACGGGACGGTCGAGGCGTTCCTCGCCGAGCACGTGCTGGGGCGCACGGACGAGGACGCGGTGGCGTACCCGGAGGTGCTGGGCTGAGGTCGCCGGGTCCACGGGCCGCGTGTCAGTGGTCCCCGGCACACTGCAGGCACGCGGACGAGTGAGCCGGACGGGTGAGTCGGACGAGTTGAGCCGGAGGGGACGAGGATGAACGGCACGGGGGCAGCACGGCAGGGCACGACGGGTGGCACGACGGGTGGCACGGGTCTCGGCCACGAGGAGGCGCGCCGGCGGAAGGGGGACCTGCTGGCGCTGGCCCGTGAGCTCGAGGGCACGCGGGTGCGCGCGTCCGGGGCGGAGGAGGCGCGGCCGGCCGTCGCCGTGGGCCTGGCGCCCCGGCACGACGGGTCCTTCGGCGTGGCGGTGCGCTACCGGCTGGGGCTGCCGCAGGTGCGCGCGGTGGCCCGGCGGCTCGCGCAGGAGGGCGGGAGCGCGGTGGACGTGCGGCGCACCGGACGCATCCGCCCGCTCGCGGGGACGGTCGGGCCGAGGCCACCGGTGGCCACGGCCCTGGCGCTCGGCCCCACCGACCGCACCCGGCCGCTGCGGCCGGGCATCTCGGTGGCGCACGTGGACGTCTCCGCGGGCACCCTGGGCGCGTTCGTCACCGTGGGCGGCGCGCTGCACGTGCTGTCGAACTACCATGTCCTCGCCGGGTCGCCCGCGGCGCAGGTGGGCGACGTCGTCGTGCAGCCCGGCCCGGCGGACGGCGGCACCGCCTCCCGGGACCGGATCGGGACCCTCGCGGCGACCGTCCCGCTCGCCCCCGGACGGACCGCGCTCGTCGACGCGGCGGTCGCCCTGCTCGACGACCCCGAGGCCGTCGACCCGACGTACCCCGTGGGCCGCATCACCACGACGGCGGCCGTCCTGGGCGGGGAGGCGGTCGGCAAGACGGGCCGCACCACCGCGGTCACGGCCGGTCGCATCACCGCCATCGAGCTCGACGACGTCGTCGTCGGCTACGGCGAGGGTCTGGGGGACCTGGCCTTCGACGACCAGATCGAGGTCGAGTCCACCGGCACGGGCCCGTTCAGCCGTGGTGGTGACTCCGGGTCGCTCGTGTACACCCAGGACGGTGTGGCCGTGGGCCTGCTCTTTGCGGGGTCGGAGTCGGGGGGCGAGAATGGCACCGGGCTGACGTACGTCAACCCCATCGACGCCGTGCTCTCGGCGCTCGACGCCACGCTCGTCTGACCGGTCCCCGCAGCCCCCGCGGGACCGGGGGAGGCAGGGACCATGGCCGGCATCGAGGAGGCCCGCGTCGCGAAGGCGCAGCTGGCGTCCGCGCTCGCGGGACGGGACGACGTGCGCGGCATCGGCATCCGGCGGCTCGCGCCGGGCGACGACTACGAGCTCCAGGTCAACCTGTCGGGCGAGCGCGGCGCCGGTGCGGCGACCGGCGCCACGGACGGCGTGCCCACCGACGGCGTGCCCGCCGACGGCGTGCCGACCAACGACGTGCCTGCGGCCGTCCGCGGCGTCGGCGTGCACGTCCGCGTGGTCGGGGCGCTGCACGCGCAGTAGCCCCCCGTCCTCACCCCCCCTCGACGAGGCCACGGGGTCTGCCGGACGGGTGACGCGTGCGCCCGGACAGGGCCGTGCCCTCGTGCCCGTCCCCGGGGGACAGCATGATGGCCGCGTGGAGGACGCGGTGACGACGCAGAGGCTGCCCGGCGCGACGCCGGAGCCGCCGCTCGGCGACGCGTCCCGGCTCGCGCTCGTCGCCCGCCGCCTGCAGGCCGGGGGCACGCTGGAGGAGGTGGCCCGCATCGGGGCCGCCGGCGCGCGGCAGGTGCTGCGGGCGGACCTCGTCGGCGTCCGGCGGATCGAGCAGCACACGAGCACCTTGATCGCCGTGGACCCCGTGCCGACGGGCGCGCGCGACACGTGGCTCGCGACGCGGCAGGTGCGCACGGAGGACCGCCCGTACCTCGCGCGGCTCATCGCCGAGCAGACCGGGCACTTCTGGCACGACCCGGCGGTGCACCCCGCCGCACCGGGGGGCAGCGGGGACGTCGGGGTCCTGCGCGACTTCGGCATGGCCAGCGCCGTCGACGTCCCGCTGCTGGTGAACGGCTCGACCTGGGGGCACGTCATCGCCGGGCGGCGCGCCGGCTCCGGCCCCTTCACGGCCGAGGACCTCGCGCGGGCGGAGGTCGTCGCCGCGATGCTCACCGGTGCGGTGGCCCGCGTCGACCTCGAGGAGCAGGTCGCGCACCTCGTCGCCGACGACCCGCTGACCGGGCTCGGCAACCGCCGCGTGGCGGACACGGCCGCGGCCTCCGCGCTCGCCTCCGGCGAGGAGACGGTCATCGTCATGTGCGACGTCGACGGGCTCAAGCGCGTCAACGACGAGCTGGGCCACGACGTGGGCGACGACCTGCTGCGCTCGGTCGCCGACGTGCTGCGCCGGGTCGCCGACGCGCTGCCCGGCTGCACGCCCGCCCGCATCGGCGGCGACGAGTTCTGCCTCGTCGTCGTCGGGCAGCCGCGCGTCGCGGTCGCGGAGGCGATGGAGCGGACGGTGGCCGCCTTCCCGCTCGCCCACGGCGCGTCCATCTCCTACGGCGTGGCCTCGACCGCCGTGTCGGGTGCGGTCTCCGCCCGCCACCTGTTCCGGCGCGCCGACGCGGCCCAGTACCGCGCCAAACGGGCCCGGGCCCGGGCCCGCCGGTCGGCGGCGGTGCCGCTGGCCGACCCGACGGTCACCGCCGAGCGCGTCCTGGTCGCGGCCAGCACGGCGCTCGCCGCCTCCCGGCAGGGGGCGCTGCCGCGGCTGTGCGCGCTCGCGGCGTCCGCCACGGAGGTGCTGGGCGGCGCGGAGTGGGCGGTGCTGGCGCGGGTCGGGGGCACGACCGACGACGGGGGCGCGGAGGCTGCCAACGCGCCGGCGGACCTCGTCGTCGTCGCCCGCGGCGGGGTGGCCGCCGACCGCAGCGCCGGCACCCGCACGGTCGTCGCCGAGCGCGGGGACTGGGCGGTCGAGATCGGGGCCTCGCGCACCGCCTCCACGGGGCCCGCCGTGCTCACCGCGGTGGAGGCGGTGCTCGTGCTCGCCGCGCGGGAGGGGACGGTCGGCGGGAGCGTCGTCGTCGTCGAGCGGCCCGTCGGCGCGCGGCAGGGCTGAGCACCGCGCCGCAGGGCTCAGCCGTGCAGCGGGAGCACCAGTCGCGCGTCGGTGCCCGGCACGACCCGCACCGGGAACCCCCAGTCCTGCTGGTGCAGGTGGCAGGCGGGGAACTCGACCTCGTCGGCGGCATCGCACGAGGCCGCCTGCGCGGTCACGTGCAGGACCCCCTCGGCCACCGCGGGGTCGAGCTCGAGGGTGCGGACGAGGTCGGTGCCGTCGCCGGCCCCGGCCCGGAGCAGGCCGGGCGGCGTGGCCGACACGCTCAGCCGCGTCGACGGCCCCCAGCGGTCGTCGAGCTTCTGCCCGGCGGCCGGCGTGAACACCACGTCGAGCAGGACCTCGCCGGGCGGGACGTCCGTCGGGGGGCGGCGGGTGCGGTGGGCGCCGTGGTCGAGCACGTCCCCGACGAGTCCGCCGGCCACGTCCGCCGGCAGCGCCACACGGGTCAGCCGGTGGGCGGCCGACTCCACGACGAGGACCGTCGGGGCGGCGCCCTCGTCGCCGGGCAGGACGACGACGCCGCTGGGCTCGGCCAGGCCGGTGGCGAGGGTGGTGACCGTCCCCGGCGTGCCGTCCGGCGTCCCCTCGGCAGGCGGGACGAGGCGCCGCAGCGCGCCGTTGTAGGTGTCGGCGACGAGGACGGACCCGTCGGGCAGCACGGCGACGCCGAGCGGGTGCTGCAGGCGCGCCTCGTCGGCGGGGCCGTCCCGGTGCCCGAAGTCGAACAGGCCCTCGCCGACGGCGGTGTGCACGGCCGCCGACGTGCCGCCGGCCCGAGGGTCGAGCCAGCGCAGCGCGGAGGTCTCCGAGTCCGCCACCCACACCCGCCGGTCCGGCCCGAGCGCCAGCCCCGACGGCTGTGCGAACCAGGCCCCGAGTGGGTCGCCGTCGACGAGCCCCTCGTTCATGGTCCCCGCGAGCAGCCCGATCGACCCCTGCTCGCCGTCGAACACCCACAGGGTGTGGTTGCCGGCCATCGCGACGACGAACGCGGCCAGGTCCGGGGACCACACGACGTCCCAGGGCGAGGACAGTCGGATGTCGAGCGGTGCGTAGGAGCCGGGGGCGTCGTCCAGCAGCCCGCGCACCTCCTCGACGCGGACCCCGTCGCGCACGACGAGGTTGTCCGGGCCGCCCACCATGTACTGCTCGCCGGTCCCGGCCACGGTGGTCACGTGCCCGTCGGCCAGCCGCACGCCGCGCAGCGCGTGGTTGACCGTGTCCGCCACCAGCACGTCGTAGCCGAGCCACGACCGCAGCTCGTCGGGCACGAGGCACAGGCCGTTCGGCTCGCTGAACCGCGCCGCGCCCGGCCCGCCGTCGACGAGCCCGCGCTCGCCGGACCCGATCCGCCGCACGAGCGTCTCCCCGTCGGCGGCGAGCTCGGCCAGGGAGTGGTGGCCGGCGTCCGCCACGAGCAGGTGCCCGTCCGGCAGCGCGACGGCCTTCGCCGGGAACCGCAGCGTGCCCGCGGTCGGCGCGGGCGGCACGTAGGGGCCGTCGCCGCGGTGCAGCGTCCCCTTCGCCTCGTGCTCGGCGACGAGCTCGTCGACCAGCACGGCGAGGTTGTGGCCGTGCCCCTCCCCGGCCATCTGGGCCACGACGTACCCCTCGGGGTCGACGACGACGAGCGTCGGCCACGCCCGGGCCGTGTAGGCGCCCCACGTCACCAGCGACGGGTCGTCGAGCACGGGGTGGCGCACGTCGTACCGCTCGACGGCCGCCGCCAGCGCCGCCGGGTCCGCCTCGTGCACGAACTTCGGGGAGTGCACCCCGACGATGACCAGCACGTCGCGGTGGCTCTCCTCGAGCTCGCGCAGCTCGTCGAGCACGTGCAGGCAGTTGATGCAGCAGAACGTCCAGAAGTCGAGCACGACGACCTTGCCGCGCAGGTCCGCCAGCCGCAGGTCGCGCCCGCCGGTGTTGAGCCACCCGCGCCCGACGAGCTCCGACGCACGGACGCGCGGCAGGCGGGCGGGGCGAGCGGGGCGGGCGGCGGGAGGCACGGTCGGCGGCACGACCCCATCATCGCCCGGGGCCGCAGGAGTCGAGCGTCACGGGCGGCGGCCCCCCGGGCGGGTGACCTGGGTCGGTAGTGTCCCGCCCATGCTCTCCGTCGCCGTCTGCGTGTGCACCAAGCTGAGGCCGCAGGGGCTGGCGGCGCTCCTGGACTCCCTGTCCCGTCAGGAGGACCCGGTCGGCCCGGACCACGAGCCGGTCGACGTGCGCGTGGTCGTCGTGGACAACGACGCCGAGCCGTCGGCCCGCGCGGGCGTCGAGGCGCGCACGGGGGACCGCTGGCCGGTCGTCTACGTGCACGAGCCGGTGCCCGGCATCCCGGCCGCGCGCAACGCGGCGGTCGCCGCGGCGCTCTCGCAGCCGTGCGACGTCCTGCTCTTCCTCGACGACGACGAGCGCGCCGACCCCGCCTGGCTGCGCACGATGCTGGAGGTCCGGCGCACGACGGGCGCCGAGGTCGTCACCGCGACGGTCGAGCCGGAGTTCGAGCCGGGCGCCCCCGCCTGGGCGGTGCAGGGCGGGTTCTACGAGCGGCCGCGCTTCGCCACGGGCACGGAGATCGGGTACGCGCGCACGAGCAACGTGCTCATCGACACGCGGCTGTTCACCCAGGACGGGCTGCGGTTCGAGCACACGGGCAGCCAGGGCGGGGAGGACACGCACTTCTTCGCGCAGGCCGTGGCCCGCGGGCGCCGGATCGTCTGGGCCGACGAGGCGGTGGTGCGCGAGACCGTGCCGGCCTCGCGCATCAGCGTCCGGTGGCTCGTCGCACGGTCCTACCGCTACGGGCTGACGCGCAGCGCGTCGCTGCGCCTGCTCGGCGGCACGCCCCTGCGCTACGCGCGCCGGGTCGTCAACGGGTTGCTCACCGTCCTGCGGGGGCTCGTGCTCGTCGTCGTCGGACGCGGTCGGATCGGCCGGACGAAAGGCCTGCAGGAGGTGGCGCTGGGCGCGGGCCTGGTCCTCGGCCTCGTCGGCGCGACGTACGACGACTACCGGACGGTGCACGGCCGGTAGACCCGCCGCCGGGCGGGGTCAGAGGTAGAGCACGCGGTACTTGATGCTGCCGACGACCCGGCCGGCGAGGTAGGCCGCGTGGCGGCGCAGCTCGATCCGCCGGGTGCGGTCCCGGACCGACCGCGGCGCCAGGCTCAGCACCCACAGCCAGTAGCGCAGGCTGCGGACGGGCTTCCACGGCATCCCGTGGCGGCGGAAGTCGCGGTACAGCATGGGTGCCTGACGGCCCCAGATGTACATCTGCTTGACCGACTTCTGCACGTCCGGCCGCATCCGGTAGTGGACGAGCGAGCCCGGCACGTCGACGAGCGTGAACCCCGCGAGCTGCAGCCGCCAGAAGAACTCGGTCTCCGTGCCGCCGCGCACGTAGTCCTCGTCGAAGCCGCCGACCTGCTCCCACGCCGCCCGCCGGTAGCCGGCGTTGGCGCCGATGGGCCAGGGCAGGAAGTCGTGCTGCGTCGACAGTCCGCTCATGCCGTCGACCCGCAGGCCGAGCGCGGCGACGTCGGCGTTGAGCCGCGTGCGGTCGACCCGGCCGGCGACGGCGTCCGCCGTGTCGAGCGCGGCCGACATGACCTCCACCCAGTCCTCGTCCGTCTCGTCGTCCGCGTCGCACATGAGCACCTGCGTGCCGCGCGCGGCCGCGGTGCCGACGTTGCGGGCGTGGTTGGCGCCGGCGCGCCCGCTCGCGTCGACGAGGCGCAGCCCCGGGACCCGGCCCTCGAAGGACCGCACGACGTCCGCCGTGCCGTCCGTGGACCCGTTGTCGGCCACGACCACCTCGAAGGACCGCGCGGTGCGCTGGCGGGCCAGGGACTCGAGCTGCGCCGGGAGCGTCGCCGCCCCGTTGCGGACGGGGATGACCACGGACGCGAGGGGGGCGGGCGTGTCGGGCGTCGAGGGCCCGGGCGGCGGCCCGGCGGGGGTGGCGGCGGTCATCCCTCGACGCTAGCGCGCCCGCGGGCGTCGTCCGGCGGCCCCGGACGTGACCCTGCTCGCGTCGACGCCCGGCCAGGGCCGCGACGCGACGACCCACCGGCTCCTCAGGGCACGACGGCCCGCTCCGGCGCCAGCAGGTCGTCCGTGTCGACCACCTCCGCGGCGGCGGCGTCGTCGCCCGGCCGCCGCCGCTCCTCGCGCGCCGCCACGTCGGGGAACAGCTTCTCCAGCGCGGCCCGCGCGTGCAGCAGGGCGAGGTCCTTGGCCTTGGCCTCCAAGACGACGTCGAGCGGCCCGGGCGCGATCCGCAGCAGCTCGACGAGGTCCCACGGCGAGACGAGGTCGGCGTGCGGGGTCAGCCGCGGGAGCACGGGCACCTGCTGGGTCCTCCGTGTCCCGGGCACCTTCTTCGCCACGGTCTCGACGTCGAGCCGCGCGGAGGACAGGTGCACCTTCGGGCGGACCCCCGGCGCCCACGTCGCGTACGCGGCGGCCAGCGCCTCCTCCGGCGGGATGCCGACGGACGTCACGTGCGTGCGGTGGTGGTGCTGGTCGTAGACGACCCGGACGCCGGTGCGGCGGCTCAGCTCGAGGACGTCGTCGACGCCGAAGGGGCCGTCGTCGTTCTCGAGGCCGAGGCGGGCCTGCGCCCGGTCCGACAGCCGCTCGTACGCGGCGGCCCAGCGGTCCAGCGCCGAGGGCCGGTCGTTGTACAGCCCGCCGACGTGCACGACGACCGTCCCCTCCGGCCCCTGGCCCAGGGCGTCGAGCAGCGCGGCGTCCTGCTCGAGGTCGAGCGAGGACTTGCGGGACAGCTCCGGCTCGGGGCCGTTGACGACCGTGTACTGGCCCGGGTGCGTCGACAGGCGGATGCCGGCCGCGCGGATGCGCGCGCCGAGCTCCGCGAGCTGGTCGGCGCACTGGTCGATCTGCCGGCGGTAGTCCAGCTCGGGCAGGTCGGGGTGCGTGCCGTAGGGGATGGTGCTCGACGAGAGCCGGAACACCCGGACGTCGATCTTCTCCAGGTAGTCGATGGCCGGCCCGAGGAGCTCCAGCGAGCGGGAGAGGTGCGGCCCGCTCTGCCAGCGCCGCCCGTCGGAGGTCGGGATGCCGCCGTCGCCGACGATCTTCACCGCGAAGCCGAGCCGGTAGGGGTGGACGGGCGTCTGCATGCCCTCACGCTGCCCCGGCCCGGCGGAGCGTGCACGCCGGGGCGGGGGACGTGGCCTTCACCACGTCCCCCGCTCCTCGGGACCGCCCGCGCCGCGCGTCCTCCCTCCGGGGGGTGCCGGTCCGTGGCGCGCCGTGCGTACAGTGCCCGGGCGGTGCGAACGGCACCGACCGGGACGAACGGGGCGGTGCGCGTGGTCGAGGCCAGGAGGCGCGGACGGCGCGCCCTCGGGGTGGCGCTGCCCGCCGCGGTGGTGCTGGGCGTGGTGCCGGTGACGCTGCCCGCGCTGCTGGCGGGGGCGTCGGCCGCGGAGGACCTGCCGGTCGACCGCGTGCTGGCCGAGCCGTCGGACGCGTTCCGGCTGCCGAGCACGGCGGGCGTCGACGTGCAGTGCGCCGGACCTGTCGGCACCGCGGTCGTCACCCTCCAGCCGGCGGTCAACGCCGGGTGGCCGACCCGCACGGTCGACGGCGTGGAGCAGGCGCGGCTCGGCGACGTCACGGTGACGGTGGACGGCGCGACCGTCCTGAGCCGGCCCGACGCCCACGCCGCGGTGGCCACCGCGACCACGGAGGTGCTCACGTCGGGCGGTGCGCCCGGCGCGGCGCCCCTGGCCCTCGTGACGGGGCAGGTCGTCGCGCTCACGGTGGCGCACGCCGAGCGGTCGGTGACGACGTCGGTGACCGTGGAGTGCGAGCCCGCCGCACCGCCGGCGGACAGCGCGGACCAGGCCGTCGTCGTGCGGCTGTACCAGGACTTCCTCGACCGGGACCCGGCGCCGGCCGAGCTCGCCGGCCAGGTGGCGCGCCTCGAGGCCGGCACGGCCAACCGCTTCGACCTCGCCGCCGAGCTGTCGCGCTCCGACGAGTGGATCTCGGTCGTCGTCACGGGCTTCTACGAGGACACGCTGCACCGCGCCCCCGACGCCGGCGGGCTCGCCGGCTGGACGGCCGCGGCGCGCGCGGGGCTGCCGGTCGCGGAGATCGCCGCCTCGTTCTACGCCTCGGAGGAGTACTACCGGACCGTCGCCGGCGGCGACGACGCCGCCTGGGTCACCGACCTCTACCGCGTCCTGCTCCTGCGCGAGCCCGACGCCGCGGGTCTCGACGGCTGGGTGCGCGCGCTGGGCGCCGGCATGTCGCGCACCACGCTGGCGTACGGCTTCTACCAGTCCCAGGAGACGCTCCAGGTGCGCGTCGAGGCGCTCTACCAGCGGCTGCTCGGCCGGTCGGCGGAGCCGGGGGCGATGGCGGTGTGGACGCCGGTCGTCCGGGACCAGGGCGACCTGCAGCTCGCCGCGTTCCTGGCCGGGTCGGAGGAGTACTACCGGCGCGGCTGACCGGTGCCGCCGCGCCGCTCCAGGACCCAGATCCGGGGGTGGTGGCCCTTGGCGAAGACGCGCAGGGGTTCGGCGGCCGGGCGCCAGTCGGCGGCGGCGGCCGCGACGCAGCGTTCCATGACGCGGACCTCGTGCGTGAGAACCGCGAGCCGACCGCCGGGCACGGTGAGGGCGGCGGCGCCGCGCAGGAGGCCGGCGTGCACGTCGGCCGCCGTCGCGTGGGTGCCGTGCAGCGTCCCCCAGGGCGGGTCCGCGAGCACGAGGTCCCAGGCGGCGGCGCCGCCCGGCGGGGCGCCCGCGGGGGTCCCCGTCGGTGCGCCCGTCAGTGCGCCCGTCAGTGCGGCCGCCAGTGCGGCCGCCAGCGCAACAGAGTCCGTGGCGTCGGCGTCCACGACGGCGACGACGGGCGCCCCCGCGATGCGGCGCGGCGGTGCGGGCGCCCCGGCGACGACGAGCCCCGCCGCCGCGAGGTTGGCGCGCGCGGCGTCGCGGGCACCGGCGGCCGTGTCGACGAGCGCGGCGGCCGCCGCCGGCCCCGCCAGCAGGCGCTCCACCAGCAGCGTCCCCGACCCGCCCATGAGGTTCAGCACGCGGTCCTGCGGCCGCACCCCGGCCAGCCGCACGAGCGCCGCGGCGATGGTCGCGTTGGCGGCACCCGGGTAGTCGACGACCCGCCACGGCCGCGCGGACAGCGGCCGCCGCCCGATCCGCACGAGCACGTCCCAGCCGGGGTCCTCGGTGCGTGCGGCGCCACCCTCCGGTGGCACACCCCGCCGCAGCCGCACGACGAGCTCGCCGTCGCGCGGGTCGTGCGGCAGGCCCGTCGCCGCCGACAGCTCGGCCGCCAGCCGCTGCAGCACGGGCGAGTCCTTGCCCGCCGCCTCGAGGCGGAGGCTCGACGCGGCGGCGGCGAGCTGCGCGGACCGGACGGCCCCCACGACGCGCGCCAGGTGGTCGCCGCTGACGAGGCTGCGCGGCCGCGGCACGTCCAGGTGCAGCGCGACCCAGGCCGCGACGGGCGTGCGCAGCGCCAGCGCCGGCCGCAGCGGACCGGTGACGTCGACGACGAGCGCGTCCTCCCGCCCTGGCACCGGCCGCGGCGGACGCGCCGGCGCGAGCCGCTCGACGACCTCGTCGTGCACCACGCCGCCGAGCCCGGGCAGGAACGTCAGCTCCAGCCGCGTGGTGGGCACGCGCGGGGCCTCCGAGCGGCGCCCTCGGGCGGGCGCGTCCCGGCGGGGTGCGGGCCGAGCCCGCCCGGCCGGTCGTCGGGCGCTCAGGCGGGGACCAGGGCGGGCGCGGCGCCGACGGCGCGCAGGACGAAGGCCTCGGTCTCCGCGACCGCCCGGCGCCGCTCCGGCCCGTCCTGCGCCGGCACGCCGCGGCCCGACAGGCAGGCGTTGACCAGGGGGACGGTGACGTCGAGGTCCTGGTCCGGGAAGGCGCCGCTCGCGATCCCCTCGGCCAGGACGTCCCGCAGGATGCGCTCCACCATGACGACGTGCTCGCGCACGCGGGCCTGCGTCTCGCGGGAGAGCACCGAGCGCAGCTCCGGCCCGGGCGCGAGGTGGTACTCGCGCGTGAGCTGCACCTGCTGCCGCACGTACACGCGCAACCGCTCGGTGGGGTCCTCGAGCCCCGCGAGCGCGGCGCGCAGGTCCGCGACGAAGAGCTCCGTCTCGTGGGTGATGAACCCGACGAGCAGCGACTCCTTGTCCGTGAAGTGGTTGTAGACGGCGGTGCGCCCGACCCCGGCCTCGGCCGCGATCTCGGCGAGCGTCACCGCGTCGAACCCGCGCTCGGCCATGAGGCGGGCCAGGGCGCCGAAGAGGCGCAGGCGGGTCTGCTCGCGGTGCTCGTGCAGGGAGCCCCCGATGATCTTCGGCATGGTGACATCGTCGCACGGAGTGTCAGGAAAACTCCAACCGGTCGGACGATGCCACCCGTCCGGGGCCGCTCGTAGACTCCTCGGCACCGGGGCCCGTGGGCGTGCACCGGGACCGAGAGGACGACGGTGACCGCTCCCCCCGCCGCGCGAGCACCCCGCGCCGCGTCCCAGGCCGCGACGGCGCGCGCGGCTGCTCCCGCGCCGGCGGCCCGACGCGGGCCGGCCCTGCGCGCGGCGCACGAGCGCGCGGCGGCGACGGGCGAGGTGCCGCGGCAGGCCGTCCGCCCGGTCGTGGCCGACTCCTGGACCCGCAGCGTGCGCAGCGGCGTCGACCCCGACCGCGCCGAGCCCCTGGTGGACCTCACCGACGCCGACCTCCGGGCCGCCCGCGCGCGGCACCCGCTCGCTGCAGCGCTGCCGGCCTGGCGGGGGCTCCTCGTCGAGCCGGGGCTGGGCTGGGTGGCCGCGCTGACGGACACCGAGGGCCGGCTGCTGTGGGTCGAGGGCGACGCCGCCGTGCGCCGGCGGGTGGGTGCCGTCGGGTTCGTCGAGGGCGCCGTGTGGCGCGAGGACTGCGCCGGCACCAACGCCCCCGGCACGGCCCTGGCCACCGGCCAGGTGGTGCAGGTGCTGGGCGCGGAGCACTGGGCGCGGCCCGTGCAGGCGTACAACTGCGTGGCCGCGCCGGTGCACGGGCCGGACGGGTCCGTCCTCGGGGTGCTCGACGTGACGGGCGGGCGCGAGGTGGCCAGCCCGATGGCGCGCTCGCTCGTGCGCGCGACGGCCGCGGCGCTCGAGGCCGCGGTGGCGGGGGTGGGCGCCCGTGCCGGTGCGGGTGCGGGTGCCGGTGCCGATGCGGGTGCCGGTGCGGGTGCCGATGCGTCGACCGACGTGCCCCGGCTGGCCGTGCTGGGTGCCGGGGCCCCGACGCTGCAGGGGCGGGGCGGTGACGTCCGGCTGTCGCGGCGGCACGCGGAGATCCTCCTGCTGCTGGCGGAGCACCCCGCCGGGCTCACGGGGGAGGAGCTCGCGGTCCTGCTGTGCGAGGACGAGCTGTCGGCGGTGACGGTCCGCGCGGAGGTGTCGCGGCTGCGGCGGGCGGTGGGGGACCTGCTGGCGTCCTCGTCGCCCTACCGGCTGGCGCTGCCCGTGACGACGGACCTCGCCGCGGTGCGGGCGGCGCTGGGCGTCGAGGACCTGGCCGTGGCGCTCGCGGCGTACCCCGGGCCGGTGCTGCCGCGCTCGGTGGCGCCGGGGGTCGTGCGGGTCCGGGAGGACCTGTCCGCGTGCGTGCGCGCCGCGGTGCTCGCGGGCCGGGACGTCGGCGCGCTGCAGCGGTGGACGGCGTCCGACGAGGGTCTCGACGACTGGGACGCCTGGTGCCGGCTGGCCGCCCTCACGGCCCCCGGCTCGGCCGTGCACCTGCGGGCGCACGCCCGGCTGGCCCGCCTGTCCGACGAGCTGGCCGTCGCCGGACCGGCCCTCGTCGGGCCCGCCCTCGTCGGACCGGCCCTCGTCGGACCGGCCCTCGTCGGGTCGGCCCTCGTCGGGACCCGGACGGGCGGTGCCCCTCACCCGCGCGCCGCAGCTGCAACGTCGCTGCAACGCCCCCGCTCCTAACGTCGGCCCCGGAGCGCGGCGAGGAGGCCGCGACCCGGGCGCGGCCCTCCGCCGAGGGCGGGCCGCAGCCCCCGACCGTGCAGATCGGTGGAGCAGGCATGACCGTCTACGCAGCACCCGGCCAGTCCGACAGCAAGGCCACCTTCCGCGAGCGCTACGACCACTGGATCGGCGGCGAGTACGTCGCCCCGGCCAACGGTCGCTACTTCGAGAACCGCACGCCCGTCACCGGCCAGGTGTTCTGCCAGGTGGCCCGCGGCGACGCGGACGACATCGAGCGCGCCCTCGACGCGGCGCACGGCGCGGCCCGCACGTGGCGCAAGACGTCCGCCACGGAGCGCGCGACCATCCTCAACAGGATCGCCGACCGGATGGAGCAGAACCTCGAGCTCCTCGCGGTCGCCGAGACGTGGGAGAACGGCAAGCCGGTGCGCGAGACGCTGGCGGCGGACATGCCGCTGGCCATCGACCACTTCCGCTACTTCGCGGGGGCGGTGCGCGCGCAGGAGGGGTCGATCTCCGAGATCGACGAGGACACGATCGCGTACCACTTCCACGAGCCGCTGGGTGTCGTCGGGCAGATCATCCCGTGGAACTTCCCCATCCTCATGGCGGTGTGGAAGCTGGCGCCGGCGCTGGCGGCGGGCAACGCCGTCGTCATCAAGCCGGCCGAGCAGACGCCGGTGTCGATCCTCGTGCTCATGGAGCTCATCGCGGACCTGCTGCCGCCGGGCGTCGTCAACGTCGTCAACGGCTTCGGCGTCGAGGCGGGCAAGCCGCTGGCGTCCTCCCCGCGCATCCGCAAGATCGCCTTCACGGGGGAGACGACGACCGGGCGGCTGATCATGCAGTACGCCGCGCAGAACATCATCCCGGTGACCCTCGAGCTCGGCGGCAAGAGCCCGAACATCTTCTTCGAGGACGTCGCGCGCGCCGACGACGCGTTCTACGACAAGGCACTCGAGGGCTTCGCGATGTTCGCGCTCAACCAGGGCGAGGTCTGCACCTGCCCGTCGCGGGCGCTCATCCAGGAGTCGATCTACGACTCCTTCCTCGCCGACGCGGTGAAGCGCACGGAGGCCATCGTCCAGGGCAACCCGCTGGACACCGCGACGATGATCGGCGCGCAGGCGTCCAACGACCAGCTCGAGAAGATCCTGTCCTACATCGAGATCGGCAAGGGCGAGGGCGCGAAGGTCCGCACCGGTGGGGGCCGGGCCCACCTCGACGGGGACCTGGCCGGCGGCTACTACGTCAGCCCGACGATCTTCGAGGGCAAGAACTCCATGCGGATCTTCCAGGAGGAGATCTTCGGCCCGGTCGTCGCTGTGACGTCGTTCTCCGACTACTCCGACGCCATCGGCGTCGCCAACGACACGCTGTACGGCCTGGGTGCCGGCGTCTGGACCCGCGAGGGGTCCATCGCCTACCGCGCGGGCCGGGACATCGAGGCCGGCCGCGTGTGGACGAACTGCTACCACGCGTACCCCGCGGCCGCGGCGTTCGGCGGCTACAAGGGCTCGGGCGTCGGCCGCGAGAACCACAAGATGATGCTCGACCACTACCAGCAGACGAAGAACCTGCTGGTCAGCTACTCCGGCCAGAAGCTCGGCTTCTTCTGACCGGGCCGGGTCGCCGTCGGGTCCAGACC
Organism: Cellulomonas sp. plas2; assembly: GCF_057221735.1. NCBI lineage: Bacteria > Bacillati > Actinomycetota > Actinomycetes > Micrococcales > Cellulomonadaceae > Cellulomonas > Cellulomonas sp. plas2. The sequence continues at coordinate 3,707,530 of NZ_CM170155.1, read as the reverse complement.
CGGGCCCGGCGGCGGCCCCCGGTCCGCAGGTGCACGCACGGCGAGGGAGCGGTCATGACCGAGGCAGGAGCGGCACCCGTGCCGTCGCGGGTCGACGTCACGGAGGAGGCCGCGGCACTGCTGCGCGACCTGCGGGGGCAGCACGGCGAGCTGATGTTCCACCAGTCGGGGGGGTGCTGCGACGGCTCGTCGCCCATGTGCTACCCCGCCGGCGAGTTCCTCACGGGCGACGTGGACGTCCACCTGGGCGACCTCGACATCGGTGGGGGCGGCGTCGTGCCGGTCTGGATGACGCGGGCGCAGTACGCGTACTGGAAGCACACGCACCTGACCATCGACGTCGTCGACGGGCGCGGCGCGGGCTTCTCGCTGGAGGCGCCGGAGGGCCGGCGGTTCCTCATCCGCTCGCGGATCTTCTCCGACGAGGAGTGGCTGGCCCTGCAGGACGCGCACCTGGTCTGACGGGCGCCGGACGGCCGGGCCGTGGTGCCGCTGAGCGGGTCGCGGCGCCGACGCCGCTGCTGGTGTCGAACGTTTTCCACACCGACCCTTGACCGCGTGGGAGCGCGTTCACGGGAGTGTCCGCTCCGGCCCGCCCGGGCCACCGCCGTCACCGCTCTGCTCAGCACGCTGCTCGCGGGGGTGGTCGTCACGGCCACCGCCGGCGGCGCCCAGTCGGCCACCTGTGCCGACGTCGACGTGGCGTTCGCGCGCGGCACGGGCGAGACGCCGGGGCTCGGCGTCGTCGGCACGTCGTTCGTCCGGGCCGTCACCGCGGAGCTGGCGGGCTCGAGCGTCTCGTCGTACGCGGTGGACTACGAGGCGAACAGCTCGCAGACCAGCGCGGTCCCCGGCTCGGCCGACATGGTCGCGCACGTCGAGGCCGTCGCCGCCGCCTGCCCGGGCACGCGGTTCGTCCTCGGCGGGTACTCCCAGGGCGCCACGGTGACCGACAAGGTCGTCGGCGTGCGGACCGCGTCGTCCTACGGCACGCAGCTGCCCGCCGCCACGGCCTCGATCCAGGCGACGACGGGCCCGTTCGCGGTGTCCACCACCACGGTGTCGTCGACGTCGGTCCGCGGCTTCGGGGGCGGCACGATCTACTACCCGACGACGACCGCCGGCACCTTCGGAGCCGTCGCGATCGCGCCCGGGTACACCGCGCGGCAGTCGAGCATCTCGTGGCTGGGCCCGCGCCTGGCGTCGCAGGGGTTCGTCGTCTTCACCATCGACACCTTGACGACCTCGGACCAGCCCGCCTCGCGCGGTGACCAGCTCCTGGCCGCCCTGGACCACCTGACGACGGCGAGCAGCGTGCGCACCCGCGTGGACGCCACCCGCCTGGCCGTCATGGGCCACTCCATGGGCGGCGGCGGCTCGCTCGAGGCCGCCAAGGACCGGCCCTCGATCCGCGCCGTCATCCCCCTGACGCCGTGGAACACCGACAAGACGCGGCCCGAGGTGACGAGCCCGACGCTGATCATCGGGGCGGAGAACGACTCCACGGCGTCCGTCGCGTCGCACGCGATCCCGTTCTACGAGAGCCTCGGCAACGCGCGCGAGCGGGCCTACCTCGAGCTCGACGGGGCCAGCCACTTCGCGCCGAACTCCCCGAACACGTCGATCGCCGCCACCAGCATCGCGTGGCTCAAGCGGTTCGTGGACGACGACACCCGCTACACGGCCTTCCTCTGCCCGGGGCCCGGGACCGGCGGTGCGCTGTCCGACTGGCGCACGAGCTGCCCGATGTGAGGCCGGCATCCCTGACCGGGCCGGCTGCCGCTACGGTGCGGCCATGACCGCCACCGACGAGCCGCAGGCACCCGCGCCCGACACGAAGGACTGGACGTGGGTGCTCGAGCGCCCGTGCCCCGACTGCGGGTTCGACGCCCGCACGGTGGACGTCCGCGGGATCGGCGCCGCCGTGCGCGCGGACGTGCCGCGCTGGCAGGCGGTGCTGGCCCGGCCCGACGCCCGGCGCCGGCCGGCCCCGGGCGTCTGGTCGCCGACGGAGTACGCCGCGCACGTGCGCGACGTGCTGGACGTCTTCTCCGGGCGCGTCCGGCTGGTGCTCGACGAGGACGACCCGCTGTTCCCGAACTGGGACCAGGACGCCACCGCCCTGGCGGAGCGCTACGACCTGCAGCACCCGGACGACGTGGCCCGCGCGCTCGCCCGGCGGGCGGCGACGACCGCCGCGCTGTTCGATGCCGTGCCCGACGACGCGTGGGAGCGCCCCGGGCGGCGGTCGAACGGCTCGGTCTTCACCCTGGCGACCCTCGGCGCGTACTTCCTGCACGACGTGCGCCACCACCTGCACGACGTGCGGGGCTGACCGCTACACCAGGTCCAGCTCGGGGTCCGGCTGGGGGTCGGGGTCCGGCTCGGGCCGGGCGGCGGCCACGCGGTCCCGACCGGAGCCCTTGGCCGCGTAGAGGGCGCGGTCGGCGGCGGCGTACAGGTCGTCGAACGACCAGCCGGGACGCGCGACGGCGTAGCCGACGGACACCGTCAGCCGCAGCGGGCTGCCGGCCGTGCCCGCCCCGGCCGTGCCCGCTCCGGACGAGCGCGCGGCGGTGTGCAGCGCGCGGGCCCGCTCGTCGACCGTCGGCCCCGTGCCGCGGACGAGCACGGCCAGCTCGTCGCCGCCGATCCGGGCCAGGACGTCGGACGGACCGGCGACCGCCCGGAGCGCGGCCGCCAGCTCGACGAGCGCGGCGTCCCCGGCGGGGTGCCCGTGCACGTCGTTGACCTGCTTGAACCCGTCGACGTCGAGGAGCACGAGGCCGACGTGCGGCCGGACGTCGCCCGGCCGGCCCGTGACGAGCGCGGCCTCCGCGGCGGCGGAGAGGCTCCGCCGGGTCAGCAGGCCGGTGAGGTCGTCGGTGGAGGCCAGCTCGTCGAGGCTGGCGATGAGCCGGCGCTGCTCGTCGATGAGACGCTCGCGCTCGCGGCCGGCGGTCATGAGCACGGCCGTGATGACGGGCAGCGTCGTGGCCGCCAGCAGCAGGTCGCGCAGCGCGTCGCCGACCGGCAGCAGCGTCAGCACGATCACCGCGTCGCACAGCACCGCGAAGACCGTGATACCCCAGGCGAAGCCGCGGCGGAACTGCGAGGCGCCGTACACCACGGCGTAGACGAGGCCCAGCTGCCCGGCCGCCGACGGGTCGTCGACGGACACCGCCACGAGCACGGTCACCACGGGCGCCAGCACCGCGACCGCCGGCCACACGAGCACCGGCACCCGGTCGGTCCACCAGCGCTGCGCGACCGCGACCAGCACGTAGACGGCGACGACGGCGACGGCCGACAGCGCGCTGGCGGCCGTCGCGCCCGGCCGGTCCTGGAGCTGGGCCAGCAGCTCCCACGCGAGCGTCGCGGCGCCGCCGAACAGCACGACCACCCACCAGGCGCGGGCGGCGGAGAGCCGGTCACGTGGCTCGAGGGCCGTCAGCACCGCACGCATGCGCCGATCATGGGCGACGAGGAGGGGCGCCCGTCGGGACCTCGGGGCCCGGACCAGCGGATTCACCCGGACGAGCGTGCGACGGCCGGCGCGCGGCGACCGGGGTGCGGCGGTTCAGCGCGCGGCGGCGCCCAGGCGGGCCGACAGCTCGTCGGCGGTCTGCGGCGCGCCGAGGTGGAAGCCCTGCACGTGGGCGCAGCCCAGCTCGCGCGCGACGGCCAGGGTCGCCTCGTCCTCCACGCCCTCGAGCACGACGTCGCGGCCCAGCGCCCGTCCCATCTCGAGCAGCGCGCCGACGACCGCGGCCGCCTCGCGCCGGCGCAGCCGCCGGGTGAGGGACCGGTCGACCTTGAGCACCCGCGCCGGCACGTCGAGCACGCGGCGCAGCGACGACCACCCCCCGCCGAGGTCGTCGAGGGACAGCCCGCACCCTTCCGCGACCAGGGCCCGCGCGCCCCGCTCGGCCTCCTCGCCCAGGAGGCTCCCCTCGGTCACGTCGAGCAGCAGCCGCTCGGGCGCCACGCCACCGGCGTCGAGCAGCGCCCGCACGGTCGCGGGCAGGGCCGGGTCCGCGAGCTCCGCGGCCGACAGGTTGACGAAGAGCCGCTGCGGCGACCGGGCGCCCAGGCCCCGGTCCCAGTCCGCGAGCTGCGCGACCGCGCGGGCGACGACGAACCGCCCCAGCCGGCGCTCCAGGCCGCCCGCGCCGGCGACGTCGAGCACCTGGCCGCCGGAGAGCAGCCCGCGCACCGGGTGCCGCCACCGCACGAGGGCCTCCACGCCCCAGGCCGCGCCCGTCGGCGCGCGCGACGGGTCCGGGCCGACGTCCTGCACCGGCTGGTAGTGCACCTCCAGCGCGTCGGCGTCCAGCGCGGCGCGCAGGTCCGCGACGAGGGACGGCGTGGCGTGCGCGGCCAGGTCGCGGGCGTAGCCCTCCGGGTCCTCGACGGCGACGCCGCCCCGCCCGGCGCGCTTGGCGCGGTACATCGCCGCGTCGGCGCGCGCGAGGAGCGTCTCGGGCCGGACCGCGGGGTCGTCGGCCACCGCGACGCCCACGCTGACGGACGGCGTCACCGTCCGACCGGGCAGCACGAGCGGCTCGGCCACGGCGGAGACCACCCGCTGGGCGACCGCGACCGCCTCGGCCGGGGAGCGCACGTCCTCGAGCAGGACGACGAGCTCGTCGCCGCCGATCCGCGCCAGCACGTCCGGCGGCCGCAGCCGGGCCCGCGCGCGCCGGGCGCACGCCCGCAGCAGCGCGTCGCCCGCCGCGTGCCCGTCGACGTCGTTGACGTACTTGAGGCCGTCGACGTCGAGGAACAGCAGCGCCACCGTGCCCGTCCCGCTGCCTGTCCCGCTGCCCGTCCCGCCGCCCGTGCCGCCGCCCGTCGCGCTGCTCGTCCCGCCGCCCGCCCCGCTGCCCGCGCGCGCACCGGCCCGCGCCGCCCGGGCCAGCGCCCGCTCCAGCAGCTCGAGCAGCACCCAGCGCAGGGGCAGGCCCGTCAGCGCGTCGTGCATGGCGTGGTCGGCCAGCTCGGCACGGGCCGTGCGCGCCTCGTCGCGGTCGGAGGCGAGCACCACCCAGAGCGTGGCGAGCCGCGCCAGCCCTTCCAGGACGGCTAGGTCCTCGCCCGGCAGCCGACCCGGCTCGGCGCGGAAGACGTCGAGCGTGCCCCACGTCCGCCCGCGCGCGACGAGCGGGACGGTCGTCACGGCGGCCAGCCCGCGCTCGGCGGCCCGTGCCATGAACGCGGGCCACCGGCCCTCCGCGGCCAGGTCACCGACGTCGAGGACCTCGCCCGACGCGCGGGCCTCGACGCCCGGCCCGCTCTGCTGCTCGGCCTGGACGGCCTCCACGTCCGCGCTGGCGGGGTCCGTGGTGTGCACCACCGACAGCCGTCCCCCCTCGTCGGCGACGAGGACGCCGGCCGCCGGCAGGGCGAGCACCTCGGCCACGCCCTCGGCGAGCAGCCGGAGCACCTCGTGGGCGTCGACCTCGCCGAGGACGGCGCCGGTGAAGGTGGCGAGCACGCGCTCGAGCGCGTCGAGGTCGGTCATGCCGGCCGCCCCCCGCACGGCGCCGGCGGCCGCAGCGCGGCGGTGATCGCGTCGGCGGGCTGCGGCCGGCCCAGGTGGTAGCCCTGCGCGTGCGTGCAGCCCAGGGCCGCGGCCAGGTCGAGGGTGGCGGCGTCCTCCACGCCCTCGAGCACGACGGTCCGCCCGAGCGTGCGACCCATCAGCAGCACGGCCTTGACCAGCGCCGACGCCTCCGGGCGCGTCGTCAGCTCGCGGGTGAGCGACCCGTCGATCTTCAGCGCGGCGTCGGGGATGTCCACCACGCGCGACAGCGAGGAGTACCCGACGCCCAGGTCGTCGATCGCCACGCCGCACTCCAGCTCCTCCAGCGCGCGCACCGCCGCCGTGCCGTGCTCGCTGAGCAGGCCTGTCTCCGTGAGCTCGAGCGTGAGCCGGCGCGGCGGCACCCCGACGTCCGCGAGGACCTGCGCGACCCGCCGCGGCAGGTCGGGCTGCGCGAGCTCGGCCGCCGAGACGTTGACGAACACCCGCTGCGGGCTGCGCGCGCCGAGGGCGGCGTCCCACCGCGCGAGCTGGGTGACCGCCTCCCGCAGGGCCCACGCGCCGATGTCGACGAGCAGGCCGCCGGCCTCCGCGACGTCGACGAACGCGCCCGCCGTCAGCAGGCCGCGCTCGGGATGGCGCCACCGCAGCAGGGCCTCGACGGCCCAGGGCACCGCCGGCCCGTCGCCCCCGGGCCCGTCCTGCTCTGTCACCGGCGCGTCCGCCGGCCCGTTCGTCGGCCCCTTCGTCGTCCCGGGCACCGGCAGCGCGTGGATGGGCTGGTAGTGCAGCTCGAGGCGGCCCTCGTCGAGCGCCTCGCGCAGCTGCCCCAGCAGCCGGGCCTCGCCCGTCGCCTCGCGGTCCGCGGCGTAGCGGGCCGGCTCGAACAGCTCCACGCAGCCGCGGCCGGTCCGCTTGGCCCGGTACATGGCGGCGTCGGCGTGCGCGACGAGGGCGTCCGCGGTGGCGCCCGGCTCGTCGGCCAGGGCCACGCCGGTGCTCGTCGAGGGGTGCAGCGTGACCGTGCCGCCCCAGGGCAGGTCGAGGACGAGCGGTGCGCCGACCGCCGCGGTCAGCCGCCGGGCCACCTCGACGGCGGCCTCGGGCCCGCCGGCGTCCGCGAGCAGCACGGCCAGCTCGTCGCCGCCCATGCGGGCCGCCACGTCCGTGGCCCGCAGCCCGGCCCGCAGGCGCGCGGCGCACGCCTGCAGCAGCCGGTCGCCCGCGGCGTGCCCCCAGGTGTCGTTGACGTACTTGAGGCCGTCGACGTCGAGGAACAGCAGCGCCACCTCCTCCCCGCCGCGCGCACGGCGGGCGAGCGCCCGGTCGACGTGCTCGAGGAGGACCCGCCGCACGGGCAGCCCGGTCAGCGGGTCGTGGCCGGCCCGCCGCGCGAGGTCGTCCCGCGCCGCGCGCGCCGCACCGCGGTCGGCGTCGACGACGAGCAGGGCGGTCGCCAGCCCGACGAGGCGGTCCAGCGCGCGGCGGCCGTCGTCGTCGGGCGGGGGCGTCCCCGGAGCGGCGCGCACCTCGAGCACGGCCCACGTGCGTCCGCGTGCCTCGAGGGGCAGGCGGGCCACGAGCTCGTCGGCAGGGGCGTCGGCGGGCCCCTCGACCCGGGGTCCCGCGGGATCGCCGGGGAGGAGGACCCGGGCGGTGGCCGTGCCGGGCGGCAGGCCGAGGACCTCGGGGGCCCGCGCGGCGAGGCGCGCGAGCACGTCGTCGGCGTCGACGTCGTCGCCCGGGGGACCGGCCGCGGTGGTGAAGGCGTCGAGGACCGTCAGCAACGCGTCCCGACGCCCTCTGCCGACCACCACCTCCGCACGGTACGCCCGACCCGCCGCCGCACGTCCCGCGGGGCGCGGACCAGGATGCGCCCGCAGGGGCGTCGTCGCACGTCAGCGCGCGGGTGAAGCCTGCTGGCCCGGGACCGGCGGGCGCGGGTCCGTCGGGTCGCCGGCCAGTACCGCCCGGGCCCGGCCGCGGCGCTTGGCGTCGTACAGCGCGCTGTCGGCCGCACGGACGAGCGCGAGCGGCGGCGTGCCGGCCCCGCCCACGGCCACGCCGGCGCTCGCGGTGACGACGACCTCCTCACCGCCGCCCGCGTGCCCGCCCAGCGACAGGGGTCGGCCCAGCGCGTCCACGACCCGCCGCGCCAGCCGCAGGGCGTCGTCGGCGGACGCGAGGTCGGGCGACACGACGAGGAACTCGTCGCCGCCCATGCGCGCCGCCGTGTCCGCGTCCCGCACGACGGACCGCAGCCGCGCGGCCCGCTCGACGAGGACGCGGTCGCCGACGGCGTGCCCGCGGCGGTCGTTGACGTCCTTGAACCCGTCGAGGTCGACGTAGACCACCGCCACGAGCCCGCCGACCCGGGTCAGCCGCGTCACGGCGAGCTCGAGGTGGTCCAGCGCCAGCACGCGGTTCGGCAGGTCGGTCAGCGGGTCGTGCAGCGCCTGGTGCGCGAGCGCGGCCTCGGTCACGCGGCGCTCGGTGACGTCCAGCACCTCCAGCAGGCAGCCGGTGTCCCCGTCGACCTCGGGCAGCGGCCGGACGCTGACGACGACGAACGCGGTGGTGCCGTCCGGGCGCTGCAGCGTGCGCTCGCCGAGGTACTCCTCGACCCCGTCGGAGGCGCAGCGCCGCACGCCCTCGGGCACCTCGGCGCCGTCCTGCGGCCCGACGAACGCGAGCGGGTCGGCGCCCACCAGGCCCTCGCGCGGGACGCGGACGAGGTCGGCGAGCACGGGGTTGACGGCCACCACGCGGGCCGGGCCCGCCGGCGGGACCGCGAGGACCGCCATCGCGACCACCGAGCCCTCGAACAGCCGCCGGAAGCGGTCCTCGCCCCGCCCGTGCGCCACCCGCCACCGGTGCGCGGCAGCCCCCGCGCGGCGCAGCGCGAGGGTCAGCACCAGACCGGCGAGGGCGACCGCGGCGGCCAGCGCGGCGACGAGCCACCGGTCCGCCGCCGGCCGTGCCCGGCCGGCGGCGGCACCGGCGGCCGCGCGCACCTCGTCCACCTGCACGCGCACCTCGTCCATGGCGGCCTTGCCCGTGCCGCCCGTGACGACCCGCACCGCCGCGTCGGTCTGCCCGGCGCGGGCCAGCGCGACGATCCGCTGCACGAGCCGGTCCTTCGCCGCGACCGCGGCGGCGAGCCGCTGGGCGGGGGCCGGGGCCGCCGGGACCTCCGCGGCCTCGGCCTGCAGGCGCTCGAGGGCGGCGGGCACGCGCTGCCGGCCCTCCTCGTAGGGCTGCAGGAACGCGTCGTCGCCGGTCAGCAGGTAGCCGCGCTGGCCCGTCTCGGCATCGAGGAGCGCGACGAGCAGCGCGTCGGCGGCCGCCGAGACCCGCTGCGACCGGTCGGCGCGGTCCCGGTCGCGGGCCACGGCGACCGCCGACGTCGCGCACAGCACGGCCAGCACCCCCGCCAGAAGCGCCGCCAGCAGCGCCGCCAGCAGCACCGTCCGTCGCCCCTGCGCCCGCACACCCGCCCCCGTCGCCGGCGGGCGGCCCGGTGCTGGTGACGCCCGCGTCGGGCCCATCGTCCCCGGCGCCCGCGCGCCTGTCCACGCGGGGACCTGCGCGCCACGGCCCCGGGCGCCACGGCCCCGCGCGCGGCGCGGCCTAGAGGAACGGGTCGCTGCCGGCGGGCACGAGGTCGACCTCGACGGTGAGGCTCGAGCCGGACCGCTCGGTGAAGATGACCCCGCGCAGCGGCGGCACGTCGTCGTAGTCGCGGCCCCAGCCCAGGACGACGTACTGGTCGTCGACGAACCGGTCGTTCGTCGGGTCGACGTCCACCCAGCCGGCCCCGGGCAGCCAGGCGGCCACCCAGGCGTGGGAGGCGTCGGCGCCGCGCAGCTTCTCCCGACCGGGCCGCGGACGCGTCTCGATGTACCCGCTGACGTACCGCGCGGGCAGCCCGTGGGCACGCAGCGCGGCGATCATGAGGTGCGCGAAGTCCTGGCAGACGCCCGCGCCCTGGGCCAGGAGCTCGTCCTGGGTGGTGCGCACCGTCGTCGAGCCCGAGCGGTAGGCCAGCTCCGTGCGGATGCGGTGCGCCAGCTCGACGAGCACCTCGGCCAGCGGGCGGCCGGCGGTGAACGTCGGGGCCGCCCAGGCGCGGACGGCGTCGGTCGTGGCCACGTGCGCGGAGGGCAGCACCGCCTCCCGGACGGCGAGCAGGTCCGTGCCCACGGCCCCCGTCGCCACCCGCTCGGCCACCGTCTCCCAGGCGTGGTCCGGCAGCGTCGCCGGATCGGGCGCCACGCGCGTGACCTCGACGCGGGAGCGCGCGGTGACGACGAGCTCGGTGTGCGGCGTGGTGACGGCGTAGTAGGTGGTCCGGTTGCCGAACCAGTCGGTGTGGGCGGCGGTGTCGGCCGGCTCGGGGTCGACGACGAGCGCCGTGGTCAGGCATCGCTGGTCCGGCAGGTCGCGGGGGGTCGTCGTCGTGCGGCCGTAGGAGCCGGTCACGGGGGCCGTGTAGACGTACCGGGTGCGGTGGACGAGGTCGTAGGTGCGGCTCACGGGGTGCCCCGCCCGTCCAGGGGGCCGCGCAGGTCGCCGGCGTCCCACGGGTCCTCGAGGCTGCGCACCGGCAGCGGCCGGGCCATGTGCACGCGCTCGACCTCGTCGGCGAGCGCCAGCAGCCGCCAGCGCATGGACTCGAGCTGCTCCGCGAGCCGCCCGCGCCGCCCGTCGTCCTCGACGGCGGCGGCGACCGGGACGGCCTCGAGCTCCTCGACGAGGTCGACGACGTCCGCCAGCAGGTGGTCGCGCTGGTCCGGCGCCCGGCCGGTGCCGGGCACCGCGGTGAGGTCGTCGCGCAGGCGGTGCAGCTGGTAGGCCAGCGACCGGGGGTTGGTGCGGTCCTGGACGAGCAGCTCGAGCAGCCCGCCCGCCTCGACGCCGCGGCCCTGCTGCCGCCGGCGGTAGGTCATGGCCGACTCGTGCACGAGCAGGACGCTCTCGAGGACGAGGTCGTCCACCTGCGGCGGCCGGGCCTGCACGACGGTGCCCAGCAGCGTGGTCACGAGGTGCTGGGCCCGCTCGATGCGCCGGCCCGCGTCGAGGAACCGCCACCCCGAGTCGCGCACGAGCCCCTCGGACGACACCCCCGCCAGGGCCAGCAGCCCCTCGAGCACGCGGTCGAGCGTCCCGCGCAGGCCGGCGGTCACGGCCGGCCCCTGGCCCGGGGAGCCCGGGCGCACGCGCAGCCGCTCGTCGCGCAGGGCGCGCTCGATGCGGGCCAGCGGCCCGAAGGCGTCGGGGGAGAGCTGGTCGCGGACGGCCCCCGCGGCGCGCGCGCTGCGGCGCACCGACGCGGCCACCGTCCCGGGCGTGCGGTCGTCGAGCATGAGGTCGCGCAGGCGCGGGGCGACGAGGCGGCCGTCCGCGTCGACGGTGCCCGGCGGGGGACCGGCCACGGGGACGACGGAGGTGCCGTCCGACGTGCCGGCCGAGGCACCCGCCGGTACCGCCGCCGGCACGAGGCTGGCCAGCAGGGCGGCGAGCGCCCGGCCCCCCGGCGACCACGGCGTGCGGTGGTAGTCGTCCCAGCGGTCGCCGACGGCCCGCAGCACGCGCACGGTGTCCTCCGCGCGCTCGGCGTACCGGCCGAGCCACCACAGGTTCTCCGCCGTGCGCGGCGACAGGCCCGTGACGCGCTGCGGGCCCTCGTCGAACATCTCGACCGACATCTCGACCGACATCTCGACCGTGCCGCCGCGGTCGTCCCCGGTGCCGTCGCGTCGCGCGACCCCCGTCACCGTGACGACCGGCATCTCCTGCGTCGGCGGCCGCGCGGCGTCCGGGTTCGCCAGCACCCACACGTCCTTGGCGGCCGCCCCCAGCGCCGACGAGACGACCGGCCCCGCCGAGACCCGGGCGAGACCGCCGGCCATGACGGTGTAGCCCTCGTGGTGCGCGACGGCGAAGGTGCGCAGGACCGCCGCCGCCGGGCCGCCGGCCGCGTCGGCCGCGCGCGCCCCCGGGGTCCCCGGTGCTCCCGGTGCCGGGAGGAGGTCGCTCGTCGGGGGCGGGACGAGCGCGTCCGGCCCCTCGGGCTCCGCCGCCGCCAGGTCGACGACCGGCCCCGACGGCCCCACCGGCTCCTGCGCCACCCACGCCCACGGCTCGGCCTCGATCCGGGCGCGCAGGGCGGCGCGGCCGGCGGCGTCGAGCTGCCAGCCGAGGACGGCGCCCGAGCCCGGGCCGTGCGTCGTCGGCAGGAGGGTGAGGCGGTCCAGCCGCGTGAGCACGTGGGTTCGCGCGGCCTCCTCCCCGCACCACCAGGTCGGCGCGGACGGCAGCAGCAGGTCCTCGTCGAGCACGACACGGGCCAGCCGCGGCAGGTAGCGCAGCAGGGCGGGGCTCTCCAGCACGGACGAGCCCAGCGGGTTGACGACGCTGACGGCGCCGCCGCGCACCGCCCGCACGAGGCCGGGGACGCCGAGGCGGGAGCCCGCCCGCAGGTCCAGCGGGTCGCACCAGTCGGCGTCGAGGCGGCGCAGGACGACGTCCACCCGCTCGAGCCCGTCGAGCCCGTGCAGCCACACCCGCCCGCCGCGCACGACGAGGTCGGAGCCCTCCACCAGCGGCAGGCCGAGCATGGACGCCAGGTAGGCCTGGTCGAAGGCGGTCTCGCTGGCCTCGCCGCTCGTGAGCAGGACGATCGCGCCCGCGCCGTCGGAGGAGGCCGGCCGCACGGCGTGCAGGGCCGTGCGCAGGGCGCGGAAGAAGGGGCCGAGGCGCGCGATCGACGCCTGCCGGTACACCCCGGCCATCACCTGCGAGACGACCCGCCGGTCCTCCATGGCGTAGCCCGCGCCCGACGGCGCCTGCGTCCGGTCCGCCACCGCGCACCAGCCGCCCGACGCGTCGCGCACGAGGTCCGTGGCCGTCAGCACGAGCTCGCGGCGGCCCGGCAGCCGCACCCCGTCGACCTCCCGCAGGAAGCCGGGGTGGGCCAGCACCACGTGCGGCGGCAGCAGCCGGTCCGAGAGCAGGCGACGGGGCCCGTACAGGTCCTGGAGCACGGCGTCGAGCAGGAGCGCGCGCTGGGCGAGGCCGCGGTCGAGGCGCTGCCACTCGCCCTCGTCGACGATGACGGGCTCGGGGTCGAGGCGCCAGGCGTCGTCGCCGTCCCTGCGGTCGCCGCCGTAGGTGACGCCGTGGTCGGCGAGGAGCCGGTCCGCCGCCTCCCGGGCGCGCGCCAGCACCTCGGGCGTCGGGGCGTCCGCCGGGTCCTCGAGCCAGCCCCAGTCCGGCCGGTGCGCGACGCCCCCACCCCGCCGGCCACCCCGCCGGCCGTCCGGCCCGTCGGCGCCCGCGAGGGGGACGGAGGACAGCAGGTCGGTCACGCCGGGAAGTCTGCCGCACAGGACCCGTCCGGGCAGCGGCGGGCTCCGAACACCGGGTGCAGGGCAGCCCGGCGCACGGACCGGGCGCTGCACGACGTGCCGCGACGCGGCCGGACGGGGAGGGCCGCCATGGGCGTGAGACGTGCACGCACCCGCCACCGGGCGCGCGCCCTCGTCGGCCGGTCCGCCGGTCCGCACGGCCCGGTGCACCCCCGGCCGGCCCCCCGGGGCGCGTCAGGGGGCGCACCCCGGGGGACCACGGGCCTCGTCACGCCCGCCGGGACGCACCCGGGTGCAGGTCCGCGCCGCGCCGGGTGCACCGCCGGGCGGGGCAGGGGTGCGTCGGCCACACTGTCGCGCGTGGACGCCACCTCCCAGCGCACGGCGGGGCCTCGGGCGGCCGACGCCCTCCTGCTGGCGTGCGCCGACGGGGACCAGGACGCCTTCGCCCGGCTCTACGACGAGATCGGGCGGTCCGTCTACGGCACCTGCCTGGGCGTCCTCCGCGACCCTGACCACGCGGCGGAGGTGACGCAGGAGGTCTGGCTCGAGGTGTGGCGGACCGCGGCGCGCTTCGACCCGGCGCTCGGGTCCGCCCGCACCTGGACCGTCACGCTCGCCCACCGTCGCGCCGTCGACCGCGTCCGCGCCACGCAGGCCCAGCGCGACCGCGACCAGCGCGTGCTCGACGCCAGCGCCGAGGTGGAGGTCGACGTCGTCGTCGAGGAGGTGGAGCAGGGCCTGGAGGTGGAGGGCGTGCGTCGCTGCCTCGACGCCCTGACCCCGCGCCAGCGCGGCGCGATCGTGCTGGCCTACTACGGCGGCCGCTCCTACCGGGAGGTCGCCGACGAGCTGGAGGTGCCGCTGCCCACGGTGAAGACCCGGATCCGCGACGGCCTGCTGCGCCTGCGCGACTGCCTGGAGGTGGACCGGTGAGCGGTGTGACGGGGACGACCGGCGTGGACGGCACGGACGACGTCCGCACGCTGCTGGGCGCCTACGCCCTCGACGCGGTGGACGACGTCGAGCGCCGGGCCGTCGAGCGGCTCGTCGCCGCCGACGCCGGGGCCGCCGCGGAGCTGGCGGACCTGCGGGCCGTCGCGGCCGAGCTGGGGGGTGCCGTCGCCGGCGAGCCGCCCGCCGCCCTGCGTGCCGCCGTGCTCGCCGCCGTGGCCGGTCAGGCGCAGGAGCGACCGGGGGGTCGCGCGCCGGGTGGCGCGCGGGTCGACGTCCAGGCCGATACCCGGGCCGACGTCCGGGCCGACGTCCCGGCCGACGTCCCGGCCGACGTCCCGATCGCACCGGTCGTCGTGCCCCCGCCGGCCCCTGCTGACAGCCACCCCGCGCCCGACGAGCGCCCGCTCGCCCCCGTGGTGCCGTTGCGGCGGCCGCGGGCGGTGCGCTGGGCCGGCGTCGCGGCGGCGCTCGTCGTCGCCGCCGGGGTGCCCGGGGCCCTGGCCCTGCAGCAGGCGCAGCGCGCCGAGCGGGCGGAGCTCGCGCAGGCGCAGGTCGAGGAGGTGCAGCGGCGCACGGCGCAGCAGATCGCCGACCTGCTCACCGACCCGTCGGCCGTGCTCGTGCGCGGCTCCGTCACCGGTGGCGGAACGGCGACCGCCGTCTTCACCGACGACCGCTCGCTCTTCAGCGCGACCGGCGTCCCCGAGCCCGAGGCGGGCAGCGTCTACCAGCTCTGGCTGGTCGACGAGGGCGTCATCACGTCCGCCGGGGTGCTCACCGACGAGGGCGGGTCGCTCGTGCGGCTCGTCGACACGGGCGGGGTCGGCTCGCTGGCCGTCTCCGTCGAGCCCGAGGGCGGGTCGCAGCAGCCGACGACGACTCCCGTCGTCCTCCTCACCCAGGCCTGAGCCGACGGGCGGGTCCGTGCCGGACCCGCCCGTCGCGCACGCCGTCCGGGCGGCCGCGCGAGCTCGGCGCCGGCCCTCGTCGTCTCAGGAGGGCGGGTAGGGCGAGCCCTTGAGCAGCCGCGCCAGGTGCGCGGTGTGCGCGGCGACCGTGGCCGTCGTGCTGGTGACGGTCTCGGGCGTCGGGTCGAGGTCCTGGTAGTCGACGCCGCCCATCGCCTCGCCGACCCAGTAGGTGACGGCCTGCGCAGGGATCGTGAAGCCGACGTCGTCGAGCGCCTGGAACAGCTCCGCGCTCACGTGGTGCGCGCCGTCCTCGTTGCCGACCACGGCCACCGCGGCGACCTTGCCGTAGGTGAGCAGCCGTCCCTCGTCGTCGGTCTCCGACAGCTCCGCGTCCAGGCGCTCGAGCGCACGCTTGATGACGCTCGACGGCTGCCCCATCCAGATGGGCGTCGCGAGGACGAGGACGTCCGCGGCGAGCACCTGCTGCCGGATCGCCGGCCAGGCGTCGCCCTCGCCCATGTCCACCTGCACGCCGGGCTTCACGTCGTGGTCGACGAGGCGCACGACCGTGCCGGTGACGCCGTGCGGGCGCAGCGCCTCGAGGAGCTGGCGGCCCAGGAGCTCGCTGCTGGACGGCGCCGGCGAGGGGGTCAGCGTGCCCACGAGCACGAGGGCGGTGAGGTCGGCGGGGCGCTCGCCGACGTCGTCGGGGGAGGCGGTCGAGGTCGTCTGCGACATGCCGCGATGCTGCCCCGCGGGCGGAGGCGCCGCGAGCGCTGGACACGGACGGGGGACACGAGCGGGGGACACGAGCGGGGGACACGGACGGGGGACCCCGGACGGCGGACACGGAGGGGGGACGCCGGACGGCGGACCCGCGGCGGCGGGCGGCCGTCCCGGGCGTGACGCAGCGCGGCCCCCTCCCCGCGCTGCTGCAGGGAGGGGGCCGGACCGCCGCGGACCCGCGTGCGCCGGGGCGCGTGCGGGTCCGGGCAGGTGCGTCACATGGTGGGCATGAGCACCGAGTCGATGAGGTAGACCGTCGCGTTGGCGGTCTGCACGCCACCGCAGATGACGTTGGCGTCGTTCACCTTGAGGGCGTCGCCCTCGCCGCTGACGGTGACCGTGCCGCCCTGGACGGTCGCGTGGTCGCCGACGATCTCGTCCGGGGCCACCTGGCCCTCGACCACGTGGTAGGTGAGGATGCTCGACAGCGTCGCGGCGTCGGTCTTGAGGGACTCGATCGTCGCCGGGTCGATCTTGGCGAAGGCGTCGTCGACGGGCGCGAACACCGTGAACTCGCCGCCGTTCAGCGTGTCGACGAGGTTCACCTCGGAATTGAGCTGCCCGGAGACGGCCTGGACGAGGGTCTTCAGCAGCGGGTTGTTCGAGGCGGCCGTGGCGACGGGGTCGGCGCTCATGCCCTCGACCGAGCCGGCGCCCTCGGGCACCATCGCGGCGTAGTCGGCGCAGCCGGGGCCGACGAGCATCGCGGCCGGGTCGGCCGTCGTCATGTCCTCCTCCTCGGACGGGCTCGGGGCGGCGGACTCGCTCGCCATGTCGTCGCCCGTGCCCTCCGAGCCCGTGACGTCCTCCGCGGCGGAGGAGGCGGCGGCGCCGGCCTCGGCGGTGTCGGAGCTGCTGCAGGCGGTCAGCGTGAGGCCGGAGGCCAGCAGGAACGCGGCCGCCAGACGGGTGCGGGTCGTGGTGCGCATCGTGATCTCCCTCGGTGGTGCTGCGGGAGGACCGGTGCGGCCCTCCGATGCCCGTGGTTCGGGGCGGCGGGGGAGCCGGTTGGTCACCCGTCCGGGTGAAACCCGCGGACGTGCCCTTGTCAGGCGACCGAGGAGGGTGCCGGTCGGTACCGGCGCACGCGGTTCTTGCCGGCGCGCTTGGCCTCGTACATGGCGGCGTCGGCGGCGTCGACGAGGGCGTCGAGCCGGTCCTCGAGCCCGTCCTCGAGCCCGTCCTCGAGCCCGTCCTCGAGCGCGTCCTCGAGCCCGTCACGATGCCGCTCGTCGGCGCCCACCCAGGCCGTGCCGATGCTCACCCCGATGCGGAAGGCGCCGGCTGGCAGCACGACGGGCGCGGCCACCGCGGCGAGCAGCGCGTCGGCGACGGCGGCGAGCTCGTCGGGCGACGGCACCCCCGGGAGCACCACCGCGAACTCGTCGCCCCCGAGCCGTGCCAGCGTGTCCACGGGTCGCAGCAGCCGCCAGAAGCGCTCGGCCACGGCGCGCAGGACGTCGTCGCCGGCCGCGTGCCCGGCGGCGTCGTTGACCGCCTTGAACCCGTCGAGGTCGCAGAACAGCACGCCGACCCCCGAGCCGGGGGCGCCCTCGTGCTCCGCCTCCCGCAGCGCCTCGCCGAGGCGCTCGCGCAGCAGCGCCCGGTTCGGCAGGCCGGTCAGCGGGTCGTGCAGCGCGAGCCGGACGAGCTCCTCCTCGGCCTCCCGGCGGGCGGTCACGTCCTCGACGAGGCACAGCAGGTGCCGCTCGCCCCCGCCCGCCTGCCCGCCCCCGCCGACGCCGCCGCCGCCGACGCCCCCGCCGGCGCCTCCACCCCCCTCGCCGTCCGGCGTGAACAGCGTCGCGTGCACGAGGCCGCGGCGCACCGAGCCGTCCGCGTGCAGGAAGCGCTGCTCGACGCGCACCTCGTCGAGGGCACCGTGCACCAGCGGCCCCAGGGCCGCGAGGAAGGCGGGGCGGTCGTCGGGGTGCAGCAGCGACGGCAGGTCGCGGGCCAGGAGCTCCTCCGCGGCCAGGCCGGTCAGCTCGGACATCGTCGCGTTGACCTGCAGCACCGCGGACCCCTGCGGCCCGCCGAGGCCGACGATCGCCATCGCGACCGGGGCGGTGTCGAAGGCGCGGCGGAACCGGCTCTCCGACCCCGCCAGGCGCTGCTCCACGACGACCTGCTCGGTGACGTCCGTGGCGAGAGCGATGACGCCGGTGCACCGGCCGGCCGCGTCGACGAGCGGGCTCACCGTGACCATGGCGTGCAGGCGCGAGGCGTCGGCGCGCAGCCACGTCCACCGCAGCGTGACGGGGTAGCCGCTGCGGGCGTCGTGCAGCAGGACGTCCGTCGGCGACAGGCCGCGGGCGGCCGCCACGGCGGACAGCTCCGCGGGGTCGTGCAGGATCGTCAGCGGCAGACCCGCGACCTCCTCCGCGCCCCATCCCGTCATCCGCTGCGCGCCCGTGCTGAACACGGTGATGGTGCCGTCGGGGTCGCAGCGGATGATCGCCTGCTCGGTCGCCGCGTCGAGGATGCCGGAGTACAGGTCCCGGGCGGCGGCGACGCGCGCGCTCGCCCGGCGCTCGTCGGTCACGTCGCGGGCGGCGAGCACGACCGCGCCCTCCCAGGGCCCGCCCTCGCCCGGCACCCGGCGCGCGCTGACGTCCAGCACGCGCCCGGGTGCGTCCGGCGCGTCGACGACGACGTCGACGCCCTCGACCGTCTCGCCGCCCAGCGCGCGGCCCAGGGGGAGGTCGTCCGCCGGGAGGTCCGCGAGCAGGCGGGTCGCGGCCGCGTTGCGCAGCACGCGGGTGCCGTCGGCGGCGTGGACGCTGAGCGCCTCGGTCGACGCCTCGAAGACCGTCCGCAGGAGGAGGGCCTGCTCGGACGCGGTGGCCTGCGCCTCGCTGAGCTCGGAGATGAGGGTGGCGCGCTCGTCGCGGGCCAGGGCCAGCGGCAGCGCGACGACGCTCACCACCGTGACGAACGCCTGGGCCAGGACGGGCTGCAGGTCCGGGTCGACGACGACGAGGGGCCCGTGCCCGGCGAGGGTGGTCACCACGACGACCACGCCCACCGCGACGCCGTGCAGCGCGACGGCGGTGGTGTCCAGGCGCAGCGCGACCCAGACGCTGAAGGGGACGAGCAGGAACGGCAGGGGCAGCTCCTGCGGGTAGCCGAACACCACGGCGTAGGCGGCACCGACGGCCCCCGCGACGGCCGCGACCTCCGCGCTCCGGACGACGAAGGTGCGGCGCGGCAGGCCCCTCCAGGGCCAGCGCGCGGGGTCCGCGAGCCGCAGCGCCGCCGCCCCCAGCACGAGGGTCGCCGACCCGCTGCGCAGGGTCCACGCGCCCAGGACCGCCAGGGGGTCGCCCGTGCCGAGCGCGGCGACGCCGACGGCCGACACCGCGGCACCGGTCGCCGCCCCGAGCAGCGCCGCGAGCACGAGCACGCGCAGGTCGGCCGGCGTGCGCAACCGCCGGCGGGACGCGCCCCGGGGGAGCGGCAGGGCGTCGAGCAGCAGCGCCGTGACCAGCGACTGGAGCCCGTTGGCGACGGCCATCACGGCCGCGAGCGCGGGCGGTGCGCCCGTCAGCGCGTTGAGTACGCCGGTGATGAGCGTGACGCCCACCAGCGCCGTCACGCCGCGCGCCCCGCGGGCCCGGTCGACGACGACCCACGCGGATCCCACGGCCGCCGCGGGCCACACGAGCGCGAAGGTCCCGCCCTCGACGACGGTCGACCGGCCCAGGAGCACCGCCGCCGCCAGCACGAGGGCCGAGACCGCGTGCCTCAGCAACGGCAGGGACCCGGCCGAGGTCGAGGCGCTCACCGGTACGCCCCTCGGTCGCAGCCCGGTGCGCCCGGCACCACGGGCGACGGCGAGCCCATGCGCGCACCTCCATCGTCTCGCACCGGGCACCCGGCGGCGGTCGCGGGGCGCGGCGGGGCGGGCCGCCCCTCCCTCCCATCGGCCGCTCCGACGTGCGGTCAAGGCAGCGGAGCCGGGGCGTCGGGGATGATGGAGCCGTGACGGACCTGACCGTGCCCCTCGTGCCCGAGGGCACCCCCGTCGTCGACTGCGCCGACGAGCCCATCCGCGTGCCGGGCTCGGTGCAGCCGCACGGCGTCCTGCTCGCCGTCGACCCGGGGTCGCTGCGCGTCGTCGTCGCCTCCGGCACGACGGCCGAGCACCTCGGCCTGCCGACGGAGGCCGTCCTCGGCCGCCCCCTCGGCGACGCGCTGGGTGACGCCCTCGGGGAGCTGCGGCTCGACGAGGAGGCCGTCGACCCGCAGCCCTTGGAGGTGGCGGTGGCCGGCCGGCTGCGGTCCTTCGAGGCGCTCGTGCACCGCAGCGACGACCTGCTCGTCGTCGAGCTCGAGCCGCGCATGCCCGCCACGGGCGACGGCAGCCTGCGCGGCGCCCGCCCCGCGCTGCGCCAGATGCAGCGCGCCGGCACGCCGGAGCAGGTCGTCGGCATCCTGGCGGCCGAGGTCCGGGCCATCACGGGGTTCGACCGCGTCATGGTCTACCGCTTCGACGCGGACTGGAACGGCGAGGTCGTCGCCGAGGAGGCGGCACCGGGGCTCGAGCCCTTCCTGGGCCTGCACTACCCCGCGTCGGACATCCCCGCGCAGGCCCGCGCCCTGTACGCGGCGCAGTGGCTGCGGTCCATCCCCGACGCGCGGTACACGGCCAGCCCGCTCGTGCCCCCGGTCGTCCCGTCGACGGGTCGGCCGCTGGACCTGTCGAACGCCGCCCTGCGCAGCGTCTCGCCGGTGCACCTGGAGTACCTCGCCAACATGGGCGTCCGGGCGTCCATGTCGGTCTCGCTGCTGGTGCACGGGCGGCTGTGGGGCCTCGTCGCGTGCCACCACTACGCCGGGCCGCACTACCCCACGCCCACGCAGCGGTCCGCGGCGGAGTTCCTCGCGCGGACGGGCTCCCTGCTCCTGCAGGGCAAGGAGGACGAGGCGCGGTACGTCGACAGCATGGCGCTCGCGGTGTCGTCCGCGGAGCTCACGCGCGCGCTGTCGGCCTCGCCGCGCGACCCCCTCGGGGCCCTCACCGCCGACGACGCCCTGCTCGAGCTCGTCGAGGGGGCCACGGGCTGCGCGGTGCGGGTCGACGGGCAGCTGCGGCTCCTGGGCCGGACGCCCGGACCGGCCGACGTCGACGCCCTGGTGGACCTGCTGTGGACGCGTCGGACCGGCACGGTGGCCGTCTCCGCGCTGCTGCGCGAGTTCCCGGGCAGCGACCTCGTCGGGCGTCTGACGGACGTGGCCAGCGGCGTGCTCGGCGTGCGGCCGTCCGCGAGCGGCTCGCGGGACGTCGTGCTGTGGTTCCGGCCCGAGGTCCTCAAGGAGGTGCACTGGGCCGGCGACCCCTACGCCAAGGGGCTGGAGGCGACGCCTGCCGGCCTGCGCCTGACCCCGCGCGCGTCCTTCGCGGCGTGGGTCGAGCAGGTGCGCGGCACGTCGGAGCCCTGGACGCCCGCCCAGGTCGCGGCGGCGGAGGCGCTCGTCCGGGACCTCGACGAGGCGGTTGCCCGGCAGCGGGCCGAGGACGAGCGCGTCGCCGCGACCCTGCAGCGCATCGTGCTCACCGAGCGGCCGCCGCTGCCGGACGGGTACGCGCTCGCGCAGCATTACCAGCCCAGCGGCGCCAGCGTGCTCGGCGGTGATTGGTACGACATCACGACGCTGCCCGACGGCCGGACGGCCTTCCTCGTCGGCGACGTCGCCGGGCACGGCATGTCGGTGGCGGCCATCACGGCCCAGGTCCGGCACGCCCTGCGTGCCTACCTCGTCGACGAGGGGGCCGCGGACCGAGCCCTCACGCGTCTCAACGAGGTCATCGCCGACCTCGTGCCGGGGGAGCTCGCGACGGTCGTCGCCGCCGAGCTCGACCCCGTCACCGGCGGCGTCGTCGTCACCCGCGCCGGCCACCTGCCCCCGCTGCACGTGCGCGCCGACGGTGCGGCGTTCGTCGAGGGCGCGCGGGGTGCGCCGCTCGGCGTGCCGGACCGCGAGGGCCGGGGCTACGTCCAGGCCACCGCGACCCTGGCGCCGGGCGACTGCCTGGTGCTCTTCACGGACGGGCTGGTCGAGGCGCGGGGCTCGCTCCTCGCCGACGGCCTGGAGGACATGCGCCGCCGCGCGGCCGGCATCGGCCCCGACCGCGACGCCCTCGTCGCCGGCCTGCCGCGCTCCGCCCCCGGCACCGGCGACGACCTCACCGTCCTGGTGCTCCAGCGCGTCCCCTGAGCCGGAGCACGTCGGCGCCAGCGGCACCGCGCTCTGCCGGGATCCGCCCTCCTGGTGCAGCGGGTCCCCGGCCCTGCGCGGCGTGCCCTCACCGTGCCGGTGCTGCCTCGGTCTCCCCGACGACCTGGGCGTCGGGCGCCGCCGCTCCCGGCACGTGCCCCGCCGCGGCGAGGTCCTCGAGCACCCGGGCGTTCAGCACGAAGGCGGTCACCGCCTCCGCCAGCACCTGCTCCACCTCGTCGTCGGCCAGGTCGAGCGCGTCGACCCGCTCCCGGAAGCGCGCCCGCAGGACCGGCGCCGGCGCCGCGTCGAAGCGGTATAAGGACAGCGCGTCGGCCGGGACGCCGTGGTGCCGTCGCACGGCGGTCGCCACGACCTGCCCCCCGGCGAGGTCCCCGAGGTACCGCGTGTAGGCGTGCGCCACCCAACCACCTGTTGAGCCGGCCACTTCGCCCACCCGGGCGGCGTAGTCGTGCGCGCCCGGCACGAGCGGCAGCTCCGGCCACGCGGGTCCGACGGCTGCCTCCAGGTCCGCCCGCAGCGCCGCTGCGCGCGCCACGGCCGGCAGCAGGTCGCCCACGACTGCGCTCCCCGCACCCGACGCCGCCTCCAGCGACTCGTACACCGGGACCAGCTGCCGCATCAGCGCCGTGTGCGCGTCGATCCCCAACCGCCCGCCCAGCAGGTCGTCGACGAACGCCGTCCCCTCCGCGCGCTCGTGCGCGACGCGCGTCGCCCGTCGCAGCCGCGCGGACAAGGACTCCTCGGCGCTCTGCTCCACCCCACCAGTCTGCCGCCGCCACGACCCGCGCCGACAGCAACTCCTCCCGCCACCGACCTCGCCGCCACCCCCCGGCCATCGCACTCACTGGCACCGCACCCACCGGCACCGCACCCACCGGCACCGCACCCACCGGCACCGCACCCACGCCTCGATACGAGGCTGGAACGGGTACGAGGCGATCGAGCTCACCGATGTCCGGAGGCGAGCGGCACCAGCGCGCCCTCCAGGGACGCGCGGACGTCATGGTGCGTCGACGACACGACGCCGTGATCGCGCTGTCCCACGCCCAGCGCGAGGGAGGACACTGCCGGCGCGACCCTCCCGACCTCGTTCCTCCGGTGGCCGACGATCCTGCCGTCGGGTGCGCGGAACTCGTACCGGGCCGGATGCAGCTCGGTTGCCTTGACCCGTCCTGACCGTGGTGGTCGTCCCGGGTCGACGAGTCGTCGGATGGTCAGGTCGGCGCGGTGCACCTCGTGGTGGTGCCGTCCGCACAGGACCACGCCGTTGTCGATGCTGGTCTCCCCGTCGTCCCTGGCCCACCAGCGGATGTGGTGGACCTCGGACCAGCGGGCCGGTGTCTCGCACCCCGGGAACGCGCACCCCTGGTCGCGCAGGATGACCGCGCGGCGCTGGTGCCCGGTGAACAGCCGCTCCTCGCGCCCCAGGTCGGTGGGCTGCCCGTCCGGCCCGAGCACGAGTGCGGCGGTGTCCACGTCGCACAGCGTCCGTGCCACCGCGGTCACCGCGAGCACGTTGCCGTCCTCGTCGACGACCGGTGTGCGCCCGGTCAGCGCGGCGCCGAGGACGTCCACGTCGGGCAGGTCCTCGGTGCACGCCACGTGCGAGGTCTGGTCGTGGTCGTCGCCACCAGCCTCGGCGCCGTGGCGCGCCGTCTCGTGCTCGCGCAGGGCCTCGGCGATGGAGGTGTAGGTGCTCAGGTCCGTCACCAGGGTCAGGTGCGGGCGCACCGACGCGCCGGTCACCCCGCCCTTCTTCTCCGCCAGCGCGCCCCGCGCGAGGGCTTCCAACGCGTCGGCCTGCGCCTGGCCGGGCGTGCGGTCCTCGCCCGGGATCTGCCGGGTCAGCTCCAATGCCCGCCGCAGCGCCACCCCCGCCGAGGGGTCCAGGCACCCCTGGATCCGCGTGCCCATCTCGGTGTCGGTCAGGTGCAGGTGCCGGCCCCGGCGCTGGGCCTCGAACCGGGACTCCAGGGCCGGTGGATCGATCTCGGCGGCCTTCTGCCGCAGCGTGGTCCGGAACGTGCCCGGGTCGACCCGGCCCGCCAGGTCCGTCAGCTCCGCCTGCACCAGAGGCGACCCGAACTCGCTCCGCACCTTCTGCGAGGCCTCGGCCAGCACACCGGCCAGCGCGTCGAGGTGTGCCTCGGACCGTGACCCCGCCGCCACCGCCTCGGCGAAGGAGGGCACCACCTCGACGGCCTCGGCCTGCCGCACCTGCCGGCGTGCCTCGGGCAGCCCGATCCCGTCACGCCCGGCGATGCCCTCCGCCGGACCCTTGTCCCCGTCACGCGGGATGCGCAGCCTGCTGTCCGCGGCGATCCATGCCGACCGCGCCCCCGCCACCGCCCCTGACGCCGCTTGGAACAACGAGAGCACGTGCGCCCGCTGCGGCCCGCTCAACATCCCGGCCTGCCCGGCCTGCGCACCCACCGCTCCCAGGGCAGCGCGCACGGACTCGAAGGACGACAGCAGGTCCTGGTACACGGCGCGGGCACCTCCTCTGGCGGCGGCAGCAGCAGTAGAACGTCTGTGCCAAAGTCTAGGAGGAGGACTCCCAGGACACCATGCCACGATCGGGTGTTCTTGCAGGTCACGCGTCAGAAACTGCTGCGTCGCCACCTTGCGCAGAGGTGACACGACCAGCATGCACCGGACCACTGACATGCCGGCTCCGGACCGTTCGTCCTGAGGCCGACCGCCTCCAGCGGGCGACCCCTCGACCGACGACCACCGACCGTTCGACCGCCACGTCGCCCACCTCGCGGCGGCCTCGAAGACCCGGGACCGAGGTCCCTGGCGGTCGTCACCCGTTGGTTGTGACGTCACCCACTGTTCGGGTGGAAAGGGGTGCACATGGGACGAATCACCGGCAGACTCGCGTTCCAGCACGGCGTACGACACCTCGTCCACCAACCGCAGGGAGGCCGGCCATGAAGCCCACGTCCGAGCAGAGCACCGACGTCACGACCGAGCTCGAGTCCGAGCGGTGGACGAGCGTGAGCAACCCCATCCGGGTGCGCATCTGACCTCTCGCGTGCCCCTCGGGGCCGCGCACCACGGAGGCCGGGGGAGCAGCTGCTCCCCCGGCCTCCGTCGTCGTTGGGGGGAGCGCCGGTCCCGGCGGGCCGGCGTCGGAGCCGCGCCCGGTAGACCGGCCGCGGTGCTCGTCAGCCGCCCAGGCGGCGCTCGAGCAGCAGCACGTCCCGCCGGGTCCCCGCCAGCGGCCCGTGCGTCATGAGCCCCAGCCGCTCGCGCCGCCCGACGACCCGGAACCCGCACGCCGCGTGCAGCGCGAGGCTGCCCGCGTTCTCGGGGAACACGCCGGCCTGCAGCGTCCAGACGCCCGCGGCGGGCGCGGCCGCGACCAGCGCCCCGAGCAGCGCCGCCCCGACGCCCCGCCGCGCGGCCCGCGGCGCCACGTAGACCGACTCCTCGACGACCCCGGCGTACACGGGCCGGCTCGACACCGCCGCGACGGCCACCCACCCGAGCACCTCGTCGTCGTCGCCGAGCGCCACCAGCCGCAGGTCGGACCGGTGGCCGGCGTCGAACTCCGGCCACGAGGGCGGCGACGCGGTGAAGGTCGCGTGCCCCGAGACGATGCCGGTGGCGTACACGTCCAGGACGCCCTCGGCGTGGGCACCGGTCATGGCGGTGATCCGGACCGGGTCACCTGCGCGGGCGGGGGCGGGGCTGCTGCTCACGCCCGCATGGTGCTATGCGCGGGCGGGCGGCGCGACGACCCCCTCGGCCGCCCCTCGGCCGGCGACGCCCGCCAGCCGCTCGGCGTCGGGGCCCGGACGCGGCCGCGGCAGGAGCCCGGCCGCGTGCACGCGGTTCTTGCCGGCCCGCTTCGCGGCGTACATCGCCGCGTCGGCCCGGGCGATCACGGCGTCGGCGCTCTCGTCGGGCAGCCCCAGGGCGGTCCCCACGCTCACCCCCAGGACGTGCTCCGCGCTGCCGGCGCGCACCGGCGTGCGCAGCGCGGCGACGAGACGCTCGGCCGCGCGCCGCAGGGCCGCCTCGTCGACGGCACCGGGCAGCACGACGGCGAAATCGTCACCGCCGAGCCGGGCGAGCGTGGCCGCCGGCCCCACGCAGGCGGCGAAGCGCGACGCGACCTCCCGCAGCACCCCGTCGCCCGCGGCGTGCCCGGCGGAGTCGTTGACCGCCTTGAACCCGTCGAGGTCGCAGAACAGCAGCCCCGCCGCCGGCGCCCGCCCGTCCGCCGCTCGCCCGTCCGCGAGCGCGGCGGCCAGCCGCTCGACGAGCAGGGTGCGGTTGGGCAGACCCGTCAGGGCGTCGTGCAGCGCCTGGTGGCGCAGCGCCTCCTCCGCCTGCCGGCGCGCGGTGACGTCCTCGACGAGGCACAGCAGGTACGGCTCCGCGGTCGTCGTGCCGCCCCCGTCGGCCGGCGCCACCACCGTCGCCGTCAGCATCCCCCGGCGCACGGTGCCGTCGGCGTGCTGGTACCGCTTCTCGACGCACGCCTCCCCGCACCCGCCGTCGAGGAACGGCCGGAACGAGGCGCGGCACGCGTCGCGGTCGTCCGGGTGCGTGAGCGAGTGGACGTCCCGTCGCCGCAGCTCGGCCTCCGTCAGCCCCGTGAAGACGCTGGTGGTGGCGTTGGTCCGCAGGACGAGCCCGGCGTCGTCGCCCTGCAGGCCGACGATCATCATGGCGATCGGTGCCTCGTCGAAGGCCAGCCGGAACAGCCGCTCGGAGTCGTGCAGGCGCGCCTCGGTGGCGACCTGCGCCGTGATGTCGGAGGCGACGCAGATGGCCCCGTCGCGGTCCCCGTACTCGTCGCTCGTCGGGCTGATCGTCAGCGAGACGGGCAGCGTCGCGCCGTCCCGGCGGCGGTACGTCCAGCGCCGGGCGGTCGAGTCACGCCGGGCGGCCATCGTGGCGACGACCGCGGTGGCGGGCACGCCGAGCTCCGCGCCCCGCTCGACGAGCTCCCGCGGGTCGTGCAGCAGCGCGATCGGCCGCCCGACGACCTCCTCCGCGCGGTACCCGAGCATGCGCTCGGCGCCGGCGTTGAAGACGGTGATGGCGCCGTCGGTGTCGCACGCGACGATGGCCTGCTCCGTCGCCGCGGCGAGCAGCGCGGCGTAGCGGTCCCGCGCGTGCGTGATCTGCTCCGTCGCGCGCCGCACCGCCGTCACGTCGCGCGCCGCGAGCACCGCGCCGCCGCTCCACCCCGCGCGCGACGACCCCGGCATCGGGTGCGCGCGCAGGTTGAGGACGCGTCCGTCGGGCTCGCCGGGCGTGCGCACGAGCAGGTCCACGTCGTCGACGACCTGGCCGCGCAGGGCGCGCACGACCGGGAGCTCCTCGGGGTCCACGGGCGCCCCGTCGACGTGCGACAGCCCGAAGTACGAGCCCCACCCCTCCCGGTCCACGCCGTCGGGCAGGTCGGGGAACATCTCCTGCGCCGCGGGGTTGCGCAGCACCGCGACGCCGCGCTCGTCGTACACGGACAGCGCGTCGGCCGTCGTCGCGAACACCGTCTCCATGAGGGCGGCGTGGCGGTCGGCCCGCCGCTCGCTGGCGACGAGGTGCTCCGTCGCGGCGTGCCGCTCGTCGCGCTGCAGCGCCAGCACGAGCGTGACCAGGGCGCCCACCGCGACGAACGCCTGCGCGAGCAGCACCCGCGCGGCGGGGCCGTGCACGGCGAACGGGCCGAGCCCGGCCGTGGTGGCCACGACGACGAGCACCCCGACCGGCACGAGGTGCAGCGCCGCCACGGTCGTGTCGAACCGCAGCGCGAGCCACATGCTCAGCGGCAGCACCAGGAAGGCGACCGGCAGCTGCACGGGCTGGGCGAAGACGACGCCGTACCCGACGACGACGACGCCGCAGGCCGCGAGCAGCTCGGCCGGCCGCGCGCGCAGCGGCCCGGCCAAGCGCGAGCGGTCGCCCGCGCGGTCGGCCACGCGCAGCAGCACCGCGGTGAGCACGAAGGTGCTCGCCGCGTTCCGCAGGACCCACGCACCGGCGGCGGGCAGCAGGGGCTCGTCCCGCAGCAGGTGCAGCGCCACCGGTCCGATCCCGGCCGCCGCCACCGACCCCGCGACCGCCCCGGCGACGAGCGCGGCCAGGTCGGCGAGGTCCCGCAGCCGCCACGCCTCGCGCCCGTGCCGGCGCTGGAGGCCGCGCGTCACCGCGCACGCCACGACGGCCTGTGCCGCGTTCGCCGCGGCGAAGGCCGTCCCCAGCGCGCCGCCCGTGCCGGTCAGCGCGTTCGTCGCCCCGGCGATCACCGCGAGCGCGACCACCGCGACCGCGCGGTCCACCCGTCGCGACCAGGCCCAGGCGAGCCAGACGAAGCCGACCGCCGCCGCGGGCCAGACGAGCGCGAGGCCCGACCCGGGCAGCCGCGTCGCCCGGCCGGCGACGACGGCGAGCGCGTACGTGAGCGCTAACAGGACGTGGGCGACGACGGGGTGCCGGACGCCCCACCGCGACGCGCCACGCAGGGCGCGGCCCCACGCCGCTGCCGAGAGTGTCGCCGCCATGCCGCCCTCATCGGCCGGTCCGGGCCGCACCCGTACGCGTTCCGACCGCGACGCCCTGCTGTCCACCCGATCGGGTGACCAGCAGGGCGTCCGCGCCGGTCAGGGCGCCAGGACGACCGTCGCGCCGCCGGTCTCGACGGCCTGCAGCGTCCGCAGCCGCAGCAGGCCCGGCTGGGACTCGACCAGCCGTGCGGCGTTCGCCAGCGCCCGGACGGCGGCCACCTCCGACCGTGCCCGCTCGAGCGCGGCGGCACCCTGCGCGCGGGCCGTCGCGAGGTCGGCCGCGGCCCGCCGGAGCTCGACCGGCACGACGACGTCCCGCACGGCGAGGCGCTCGACGACGAGCCCGAGACCCGCGACGGCCGGCGTCGCGACGGCGAGCAGTTCCGCCGGGACCTGGGCGCCGGCGGACCGGTCGGCCAGCAGCCCCTCGAGGGTGCGCGCCGCCACGACCTCCCGCAGCGCGAGCTGCAGCGCCGTGCGCACGAACGCGTCCGGGGCCTCCACCGCCTCGTGCCACGCGCGCGCGTCGACGACCCGCGTCGTGGCGGCCAGGCCGACCTTCACCCCCAGCCCGTCGGCGGTGAGGACCTCCTGCGCGGGCACGACGAGGAGCCGCGGCCGGACCGCCACGCGCACGGTCCGCCGCCGGCTCCACGCGACCCACGGCCGCAGCCGGTGACGGCCGGGGCCGAGCTCGGCCTCGAACCGCCCGTCGCGGTACACCAGCACCCGCTCCCACTCCTGCACGACGACCCGCATCGCTCTGCCCTCCTTCCGTCATCCGGTGCACCGTCCGTCGGTCGTCACCGTTCCCGCCCTGCCCCGCTCAGCCCTGCCTCGCCCGAACACGAGCGGCGCGCGCAAACCGGACGGCGCGCGGCCGGACGGGTGCGGGGGACGTCCCGGCGGACCGGCGTCGCAGACCTCACCCGGCCGTGGTGGCCGCGCGCCGCCCGGCTGTCGGGAGTCGAACCCGGGCGCGTGACAGGCGCTGCTCCTCTGGCAGGCGCTCGCGGGTGTGCGCAGGACCTGCGACGGCGACGCCGTCCGGCTGCTGCACCCGGAGCGGGAGGACGGTAGGACGGGGAGCCGCCACCGGTCACGCGATATTCGCGCCTCGTCCCTCGAGCCCCCTTTCACCCGCTCGGGGGGCTACAGCCGCGCCGTCCCTCCGTAGCGTGAGCACCTCACCCGATCGGACGAAAGGGACGTCGTGCGACGACGCATCGGAGCGGGCGCGGCTGTCGTCGCCCTCGCAGCAGCGACCTTCATCGGGGCGGCACCCGCCTCCGCAGCTCCCAGGACCGTCCAGGCGGTGCTCGCCGACGTGCCCGTCGCCGCGGAGGTCGGGACGGGTTACGACCGCGACCTGTTCGGCGACTGGGTCGACGCCGACCGCGACGGCTGCGACACCCGGGCGGAGGTGCTGCAGGAGGAGAGCCTGGCGCCGGTGACGTTCTCGTCGGGCTGCACGGTGGCCACGGGGGAGTGGCTGTCCCCCTACGACCTCGTCACCTGGGCGCAGGCTTCGGACGTCGACGTCGACCACACGGTCGCGCTCGCGGAGGCCTGGCGCTCCGGCGCGGACCGCTGGGACCGCGGGACCCGGCGCGCCTTCGCGAACGACCTGGGCTACGCCGGGGCGCTCGTCGCCCTCACGGACGAGCTCAACTCCTCGAAGAGCGACCGCGACCCCGCGTCCTGGCTGCCGCCGGCCGGTGAGGCCGTCTGCCGGTACCTGGGGGACTGGGTGGCGGTGAAGTGGCGCTGGGGCCTCGGCATGGACCCGGCGGAGAGGCAGCAGGTCACCGCGGTGCTGTCCTCGTGCCCCGACGAGGTCCTGGAGGTCGAGAAGGCGTCCGTCGTGACCACCCCTGTTCCCCCGACGACGGGCGGCGCATCCGTCGCGGCAGGCGCGCAGCTGGCCGTCGGCGAGTCGCTGACCTCCGCCAACGGGCAGTACCGGTTCGTCCTGCAGGGTGACGGGAACGCGGTCGTCTACTCGACCACGCGGGCGCTGTGGCAGTCGGGGACCGCGGACCGGGACGCGTCGCACCTGGCCGTGCAGACCGACGGCAACGTCGTCCTCTACTCGACCGCGGGGTGGCCGCTGTGGCTGTCCGGCCAGCGCGGCGAGGGTGCCCGGCTGGTCATGCAGGACGACGGCAACCTCGTCGAGTACGTGGGGTCGCGGCCGGTGTGGCAGTCGGGCACCGCCGCCCCGTCGACGCCACCGGCGGCACCGGACCCCGTCGAGGCGTCCGGCGGCACCATGACGGTCGAGCAGGTGCTCCGGTCGGGCGGGCAGCTCTCCGCCGGCGACCACCGGCTCGTGGTCCAGGGTGACGGCAACACCGTCGTCTACGGCCCTTCCGGGGCCCTCTGGAGCAGCGGGTCCGCCGGCCACCCCGGTGCCTACCTCGTCCTGCAGCGGGACGGCAACCTCGTCGTGTACGGCTCCGGCCGTGCCCTGTGGCAGTCCGGGACGGCCGACCGCGGCGGTCACCACCTGGCGATGCAGCCCGACGGCAACCTCGTCCTGTACACCGCTGGCGACGTGCCGGTGTGGCAGACGGGCGGCCTCCGTCCGCCGGCCCCGCAGCCCCCGGCGCCCCAGCCGCCGGCCCCGCAGCCGCCGACGCCGCCGTCGGTCCCGGGCAACCCGGGCGACTCCAAGAACTGCTCGGACTTCCGCACCCAGGCGCAGGCGCAGCAGTGGTTCGACACGTACTACCCCTACTACGGCGACGTCGCGCGCCTCGACGGGAACAACGACGGCGTCGCGTGCGAGAGCCTGCCGTGATCTGAGGGCCGGGACGACGACAGCGCCCCCGCTCCGGTGGAGCGGGGGCGCGGTCGTGAGTCCGAGGGAGCGGGTGACGGGAATCGAACCCGCGCTCTCAGCTTGGGAAGCTGAAGTTCTACCATTGAACTACACCCGCGCGACGGCCCCGGGGGGCTGTGCGCCGACGATCCTACCTGCTCCGCCGGTACGGCTGCGCCGGTTCCTGGGGTCGCCCGGCGGGTGGTGCAGGACGGCCGCGCCGACCGTGGGAGGACCGCCGATGGTCGACCGTGCCCGTGCGCGCGCCCGGGGCGGTGCACGACGGCTCGTGGGCGTGCTGCTCGGGCTGGTGGCGCTCGTCCCGCTCGTGGGCTGCACCCCGGCCGGCGACGAGGCCGCGTCCGCACGGCGTCTGCCGCCCGTCGACGCCGTCGTCGACTACCAGCTCGGCGGCGCCTACCCGCCGGCCCCCGGGATCGACGGGGTGGTCCGCGACGCCACCGACGTCCCCGCCCCCGGGCTCTGGTCCGCGTGCTACGTCAACGCCTTCCAGACCCAGCAGCAGGAGAGCGACACCTGGCTGGCCGACCACCCCGACCTCGTCCTGCACGACGACCACGGCAACCCCGTCGCCGACCCCGGCTGGCCCGACGAGCTGCTCCTCGACACCTCCACCGCCACTCGGCGCGCGGCCGTCGCCGACAGGCTCGACCCCGTCCTCCGGCGCTGCGCCGACGCCGGCTTCGACGCCGTGGAGCTCGACAACCTCGACTCCTGGACGCGGTCCGGCGGGCGACTGACGGCCGACGACGCGCTCGCGCTCGCCCGGCTCCTCGTCGCCCGCTCCCACGGCCTGGGCCTGGCCGTCGCCCAGAAGAACGCAGCCGACCTCGGCGCCCGCGGCCGGGACGAGGCCGGGTTCGACCTCGTGGTCGCGGAGGAGTGCGTGGCGTACGACGAGTGCGCCGCCTACGCGGCCGTCTACGGCGCCCGACCTAGTCTGAGCCGGTGACCCTCGCTGACGCCGCCGTGGACGGACCGACCCTCACCAACTGGGCGGGCAACCTCACCTACTCCGCCCGCGCCGTGCACCGGCCGCGCAGCGTCGAGGAGCTGGCCCACCTCGTGGCGCGCACGCCGCGGCTGCGGGCGCTCGGCAGCCGGCACTGCTTCAACGCCATCGCGGACTCCGACGAGCTCGTCGTGCTCGACGCGCTGCCCACGTCCGTCGAGGTCGACACCGCCGCGCGGCAGGTGCGCGTCGTCGGGCCCCTGCGCTACGGCGAGGTGGCCGCGGCGCTGCACGCGCAGGGCTGGGCGCTGGCGACGATGGCGTCCCTGCCGCACATCACCGTCGCGGGCTCGACCGCCACGGCCACGCACGGGTCCGGCGACGGCGTGCAGAACCTGTCGGCGGCCGTGGCCGGGCTCGAGCTCGTCGACGGGACGGGCGAGCGCCGGACGCTGACCCGCGCCGACGCCGACCTCGCGGGGGCGGTCGTGCACCTGGGGGCCATCGGCGTCGTCACGGCGCTGACGCTCGACGTCGAGCCGACCTACGACGTCGCCCAGGAGGTCGCCACCGGTCTGCCCTGGGACCTCGTCCTCGCCGACTACGACGCGGTCACCGCCACCGCCGACTCCGTCAGCCTCTTCACCGACTGGTCGGGCGACGCCGTCGGGCAGCTCTGGCGCAAGCGCCGCGTGCGGGCGGACGGCACGGAGGACCCGCGGCGGGCGCCGGCCGGTGCCGTCCCGTCGACCGTCGCCCTGCACCCCGTCCCGGGCGGGGACCCGCAGAGCCCGACCGAGCAGCTCGGTGTCGCCGGGCCGTGGCACGAGCGGCTGCCCCACTTCCGCATGGAGTTCACGCCCAGCGCGGGGGAGGAGATCCAGTCGGAGTACCTGCTCCCGCGCGCGCACGCCGCCGAGGCGATGCAGCGGCTGCGGGACCTGTCGTCGCGGATCACGCCGCTGCTGCACGTCAGCGAGGTGCGCACCGTGGCCGCCGACGACCTGTGGCTCAGCACGGCCTACCGCCAGGACTCCGTCGCCCTGCACTTCACGTGGCAGCGGCGCCAGGAGGAGGTCGAGGCGGTGCTGCCCGCCGTCGAGGAGGCGCTCGTGCCCCTGGGGGCGCGGCCGCACTGGGGCAAGGTCTTCACGGCGGAGGTCGCCGGCTCGCCCGCCGCGCTCGCGGCGGTCTACCCCCGGTTCGACGACGCGCGCGCCCTCTTCGCCCGGTACGACCCGCAGGGCCGGTTCCACAACGCGTGGTTGGAGCGGCACGGCCTCGTCTGAGCGAGGGCTTGCGGCGGGACTCGTACGCGTGTTCGAATGACGGCATGCGGTGGGACGGGCAGCGGGTCGGCGGTGACGGAGGGACCGACGGCGACGCCCTGCCCGGGCTGGCCCTGCAGGGGCTGGTCCGCAGCGTGCGCACGCCGGAGTTCGCCGGCGTCACGTTCCACGAGGTGGCGGCCCGCAGCGCGCTGAACAAGGTGCCGGCGGCCTCCCGCATGCCGTTCCGCTGGACGGTGAACCCCATGCGCGGGTGCCTGCACGCGTGCACGTACTGCTTCGCCCGGCCCACGCACGAGTACCTCGAGCTCGACGCGGGCCGCGACTTCGAGACGCAGATCGTCGTGAAGACCAACGTCGTCGAGGTGCTGCAGGCCGAGCTGGCGCGGCCCTCCTGGCGGCGCGAGCACGTGGCCCTCGGCACCAACACCGACCCCTACCAGCGCGCCGAGGGCCGGTACCGGCTCATGCCCGGGATCCTCGCGGCGCTGGCCCGGTCCGGCACGCCGCTGTCGGTGCTCACCAAGGGCCCCCTGCTCGCGCGGGACCTGCCCCTCCTGCGGGCCGCCGCGCAGGACGTCCCCGTGGGGGTCTCGGTGTCGCTCGCGGTCCTCGACCCGGTGCTGCAGCAGTCGGTCGAGCCCGGCACGCCGGACGCGCGGGCCCGCCTCCGCCTCGTCCGGGCCGTGCGCGACGCAGGCCTGGACTGCAGCGTCCTCGTGGCGCCCGTCCTGCCATGGCTCACCGACTCGCAGGAGCACCTCGACGCCCTGCTCGGCGCGCTCGCCGACGCCGGCGCCACGAGCGTCTCGATCATGCCGCTGCACCTGCGCGGGTCCGTGCGGCCATGGTTCCTGCAGTGGCTCGGCCGTGAGCACCCGGTCCTCGTCGGGCGGTACGAGGAGCTCTACGGGCGGGGCGCGTACGTGCCCGAGGGGTACCGGACCTGGCTCCGCGAGCGGGTCGCGCCGCTCCGCCGGAGGCACGGCTTCGACGACGACCGGCCGTGGAACCCGGCGCGCACGCCCACCACCGGCGCCGAGGGCGCGGTCGACGCGCACGCCCTCGAGGCCGCGGTGGGTGCGCCTGCCGGTGCGGCGCAGCCGACGCTGTTCTGACGGCGCCGTCCTGCGCGGCGGCGCCGGGCGGGGGTGCCGGCAGGTCGGGTCCAGCAGGTCGGGTCGGCAGGGTCAGTCCGGCGGCTCGACGGCGTCGGTGTCCTCCTCCGGCTCGAACGTCGAGCCCTCCTCGTCGACGAGGTCGAGCGCGCCGACCTGGCCGTCGGCGTCGGGCGTGGGGTCGTCGTCGCCGGGGCCGGGCTGCGCGTCGAGCTCGGCGGAGAGCTGCTCGAGCTCGGGGTCCTGGCCGGGGAGAGGTGTGGTCTCGTTCATGCCCGCCATCCTGCGCCCGGACGGCCCGGTCCGCGCGTCCGCGGCGTCGGTCCCGGCCCGGCTACCGTGACCCCGTGCTGCTCTCCGACCGCGACATCCGGGCCGAGCTCGACGCCGGGCGCATCGCCCTCGAGCCCCTCGACCCGGCGATGCTGCAGCCGTCGAGCATCGACGTGCGCCTCGACCGGTTCTTCCGGCTCTTCGACAACCACAAGTACCCGGTCATCGACCCGGCGGCGGAGCAGCCGGAGCTGACCCGGCTCGTCGAGGTCGACGGCGGCGAACCCTTCGTGCTGCACCCCGGCGAGTTCGTGCTGGGCTCGACGTTCGAGCAGGTGACGCTGCCCGACGACATCGCGGCCCGCCTCGAGGGCAAGTCCTCGCTCGGCCGGCTCGGCCTGCTCACGCACTCCACGGCCGGCTTCATCGACCCGGGCTTCACGGGGCACGTGACGCTGGAGCTGTCCAACGTGGCGACCCTGCCGATCCTCCTGTGGCCGGGCATGAAGATCGGTCAGCTCTGCTTCTTCCGGCTCTCGTCGGCGGCGGAGAACCCGTACGGGTCCGCCGCGTACGGGTCCCGGTACCAGGGCCAGCGCGGGCCCACGGCGTCCCGCTCCTGGCAGGGCTTCCACCGCACCGACGTGTGAGCCAGGTCCTGCCCGTGCCCGAGTCGCTGCTGCCCCGCCTGCCCGCCGACGACCCCGAGGTGCGCTCCCGGCACCTGCTGGCGGTTCCGGACGGCGTCGGCATCGACGAGGTCGAGACGCTCGCGGCCAGCCGCTTCGTCGGCAGCGGGTGGTCCGCCGAGCCGGAGCCCGCGCGGGGGCGGCGGCCGCTGACCACGGCGCTGCGCGTCGTCGGGCCGCGCACGCTGCCCGTGCGGGCGCTGCGGCTGGGGCGGTCGTCGCGTCTCGTCGGGCCGTACCGGCTGGAGCCGGCCGCCGGCGTCATCCTCGGCCTGCCGGAGGACATGACGGTGGCGTGGGTGGTGCACGCCCCGCGCGAGCGCGGCGGGCCGCCGGGCCCCGGCGGGGATCGCGAGGGCCTGCGGCGCGCGTTCCCCACGGCCGCGCCGGTACGCGAGGAGGAGCGCGTGCTGCGCTGGCTCGTCGACGCCGCCCGCCGCCTGACCGGCGCTGTCCGGACCGCGGAGGAGGAGGACGCCGGCGGAGTCGTGCTGGTCCCCGACCCGGACGCCGCCGTCGACCTGACCGTGCTGACGTCCGTCTGGGTGGAGCCCGACGACCTGCGCCGCCTCGTCGACGCGACGGTCACGGCCCCGCTCGTCGAGCCGCCGACCGGCCCGCCGCCGCCCTCCCCGGTCGCCGAGCGGGCGGGCCGCCGCGGGCGGCGCGTCGCGGCATCCGCCGTGCCCGACCTCGCCGCGCTGCGGGCCGCGCTGGAGGAGCACGGCGTCACGGACGCCGAGCGGCGGCACCGGCTCCTGGCGGACGCGCGCGACCTCGACGCGGCGGTGCTCGCCGACCCGCCGCCGCCCACCGGTCACGGCGTGGTCGTGGACCTCGACGTGGACGGCGTCGTCGCGGTGGAGGTGTCCGTGCGGGAGGACCCCCCGCTGCTCGTGCGCGACCTGCCGTGGGCGCAGGGCGAGGTCGTCGCGTACCGGGTCCGGTGGGAGCCGCCGGACGTCGCCGAGCTGGGCCTCGAGCGGACCTCCCGCGAGCACCGCGGCTCGCGCAGTCGGGCGACCGGCGCGGTCGGCGCGCTGGCGCTGGCCGTGCTCGACGTCGTCGGCGGGGAGATCGTCGACGAGGCGGACTTCGTCGTCGACCCCGCGGACGTCGTCGCCGTGCCCTGAGGGGCCGCGCCCGCGGGCCCGTGCCGGCCCGGCCGACGCGACGGACGGCGGACGCGGACGACGTGCCGCCCGGCCCGATGAGTTCCCGACGGCGGGCCGGTCTGCACGCCCATGACCACCACCGCACCGGCCGTGACCGCCTCCCTCACCACCGCCATGTTCACCGTCGCCGACCAGGACGCCGCGCTCGCCTTCTACACCCGGCGCCTGGGGTGGGAGCTCCGGGGCGACACCCGCTTCGGCGCCGACGGCGAGGGCCGGTGGGTCGAGGTGGCCCCCGCCGGCTCCGTCGCGCGCCTGGCGCTGAACCCGCCCATGGGCGGCGCACCCGGCGGGTCCTCCATCGGCATCGAGGTGGCGGACGTCCTCGCCGAGCACGCCCGGCTGACCGCCGTGGGCGGCCTCGACCTGGACCCCGCGCCGCAGCAGGTGCCCGGGTCGCCGCTCACGTTCTCCCTGCGCGACCCGGACGGGAACCACATCTGGGTGGTCTCCGCCGGCGCGTAGGGGACCGGCCGCGGCGCCCGGGGGAGGTCTGCCAGGCGGTCGTGCTGCTCAGCCGCGCGCGGGTGCGGGCTCGGCGGTGCGGGGGTCGTGGGGGTCCCCGTCACCCGGCGCGTCCGCGGCGTCGCCGTCGGCCTGCCCCGCGCCACCGTCGTTCCCGACGTCGTCGGACAGGTCACCGGGCTCGTGCCCGACCTCGTGCCCGTCCCCGTCCGACGCGGCGGCCCGCACCGTCGTCCCGGCGAGCACGCCGACCAGCACCCCGGCCACCAGGGCGAGGACCACGGGCGTCCAGGCGGCGGCACCCACCCCGACCAGCGCCGCGCCCAGGACGGCCCCGGCGACCACGGGCACCCGCCGTGCCGCCCGGCGCAGGACTGCCACCGCGGCGACGAGCACCACCGCGACCAGCACCAGCTGCGGCAGCAGCGCGCCGGCGAGCACGGCTCCGGCGACGAGTGACCCGTCCGCCGCGACGACGGCCCGCGCCGCCACCACCGTCGCTGCCCCGCCCGCGAGCGCGGCCAGCAGCGGCGCGAGCACCTGCGACGTCGCGCCCCGCCGACGCAGGGCGGCCCAGGTGGCGGCGACCACGGGCGGCACGCCGGCGTCCCGGGAAGGCTCGCCACCGTCGGCCAGCCCGTCGCCGTCGCCCTCGCCCTCGTCCTCGTCCTCCACCGCGGCCCAGCCGCTGCGGGTCCGGGCGGTCCCGGCTGCGGCGCCGGCACGCCCGCGGACCGGCTCCCCCTCCCACGACGAGGCGTCGGACGTCGCCCAGCCCGCCGCTCCCGGACCGCCCGGCCCCCAGCCGTCGCCGGCCCAGCGGTCGTCGTCCCAGCGGTCGTCGTCCCACCCGTCGCCGTCCCAGGCCGTCAGGTCGACGACGCCGCTCTCGGCCCGCGCGCGCCGCTCCCGCACGCGGTCCCGCCACGCGTCGCGCACCCGCACGAGGGCCGCGCCCCGACCAGGACGGCCTGCCGGCGCGAGCTCCTCGCCGAGGGGCTCGTCGGCGGGAGCGGGAAGGCTGTCCCCGCCGACCGCGACGGCGGCGGCACGGCGTCGCGCCAGGAGTCCGGCCGCGGCCGGTGCGAGCAGCAGGAGCAGGGCCGCGACCGCCACGAGCTGCAGCGTCGCCGTCGCCCCGACCACGGGCGCCGCGACCACGTGCGTCGGCCCGACGCGCACCCACTCCTGCCGGACGGTGCCGAGGGCACCGACGGCCTGCGCGCCCGACGGGTCGTCCGTCCCGCGCGCGTACCGCTCGACGACGACGTCCACCGTGCGGGTCGCCGACCCCGCGACCGCCGTCACCACGAAGCCCTCCGCGCGCAGCGCGGCGGCCACCGCGTCGACGTCCGCGGCCGGTGCCACCCGCACCCGCACGCTGCTGACCGCCGCGTCGGCCCCCCACGCCTCACCCCACGCCACGTCCGCGATCGCGGTCGCCCCCGCGTCGGCCAGCCCGACCCCGGACAGCGTCGGGCGCAGCGCCGCTCCCCGCAGCGGCCGCCCCGCGGCGTCGGCGACGTGGGCCGGTGCCGGCACCGTCAGCCCCAGGGGCGCCGCGCCGCCGGTGCCGTCGTCGAGCAGCCCGGGCAGGTCCGCCGGGTCGTAGCGCGCGACGGGCGCGAGGAACGTCCCCGCGAAGAACCCGTCCTCGTCGGCCGCGGCGAAGCCCGTGCCCACCGCGCCCTGGAACGCGGCCTCGCGCCCCACCGGGGTGCCGTCCGACGCCGTCGTGATCCCGACGCCGCCGTCCCAGAAGTCGTCGCGGTCCGGCGCGACGAACCCCTCGGGCCGCAGGACGCGGTCGCCGTCGCTCTCGCGCAGGGCCGGCACCGGGCTGGTCGTCGTCGCCGCCAGCACCGCGGGCAGCCCCCAGGTGTCCTGCGCAGAAGCCAGCCGGTCGGTGCTCGGCACCTGCTCACCCGGCCACACGACGCGCTGCGCCCGGGACAGCAGCGGGTCGGCGGCCTGGGAGACGTCCACGACGGCGGTGCCGACGGGCTCACCGACGCCGTCCTGCACCCCGGCCGGCGGCAGGAACGTCTCCATCCCGGGTCCGCCGATGACGCCCACCTCGCCGAAGCCGGCCGTGACCTCCGCCGTGAGCCGCAGCTGCGGGGACCGTCCGGCGGCGACCAGGACGGGCGCGACCGGCGGCTCCGGCCACGGCGGCTCCTCCTCGGAGTCGTAGGACACCCACGGCCCCTCGGTCCGGGCCGCCTCCTGCCGCTCCCACATCGCCCGCAGGGCGTCGACGAAGGGGGTCGCGGGCTGCTCGGCCGCCCAGGCGGCGAGCGACGGCACGTCGTCCGCCCCCGCGGCGGCCACCGAGACCAGCGGGTCGAGGAACGCGCCGGCCTCGCCCAGCAGGGCCCGCTCCGCGGCGGGGTCGACCAGGGTCACGCGCGACCGCTCGCGCGGCGTGAAGCCCAGCGCGAAGGAGATGAGGCCCTCCTCGGCGGTCGCCTGCGTGAAGCTCGAGCTCGTGCCCAGCGCCGAGACCTGCACGGCCGTGCGCGGGTACGTGCGGCACGGCGCGGACTCCGGGTCGTCGGCGGAGTAGACCTGCCGGTCGACCGTGCAGGACCACCCGTCGGGCAGCGCGGCGACGTCGTCGTCCACCACGGGCGGGAGGTCCGCGTCGTCGATCACGGCCACCGGCCGCCGGTGGTCCACGACGCGCTCGCCCAGCCCGTCGTCGGTCGTCCACGTCAGCTCGAGGCGGTACGCCTGCGGGTTCGGGGTCGTCGTGTTGGACCGGTCGACCGGCACGACGAACGACACCTGGTCCGCGTCGGCCACGTCGAGCAACACCTCGCCCAGCGGCGCCGCGACCCCCACCCCGTCGACGGCCCGGACGCGGGCGACGTCGTCGAGCCCGAGGCGCTCCGGGAGGTTGGCCAGCAGGGCCGGCGGGACGTAGCCGTCGAGCACGGCCTCCGTCCCCGGCGCCGTGACCAGCAGGTCGTAGGCCCCGCTCGTCGCGGGCGCCCGCTCGGTGACGGCGCGGGTCACGACGGGGTCGGCGACGAGCGCCGCCACGGCGGTGGCGCCGACGAGCACGGCCGCCAGCACGCGCGCCGGACGGGCACCGCCCGCGATCGCGCCCGCGCGCAGCCGGGCCAGCGCGCCGGTGCGCACCGCGTCCCACCGGGGGCCGCGCCGCCACCCGGGGAGGTCCTGGCCCCCTGGTCCCACGGGTGGACGGTACCGCCGCGGGACCCGGGGCGACGAGGGCCGCACCTCCCGGCGCCACCTGAGGCCGAGACCCCGGGCGAGAGCCGCCGCCGAGATGCCGCCACCCCCCGTGCCCGGTAGACACGCCCCATGGGTGTGCTGACGCGATCGGTGACGCTGGGCCTCGCGGCCGGTGGTCGTTCGTCCACGGGGTTCGCGGTCCCCGCACTGGTGGCCGTCAAGGGCCGCCGCGGGCGGGGGGCGGCCCTCGTGCGCCTCGCCGCGGGTGCCGCGCTCGTGGGGGAGGCGGTGGCGGACAAGCTGCCCACGACGCCCAGCCGGCTCGCGTGGCCGATGCTGCCGGCGCGGGTGGCCGCGGGCGCCGGCGGCGCCGTGGCGCTGTCGGTCCTCGAGCACCGCCGTGGCGGCGCGCACCTCGTCGCCCTCCTGGGCGGTGCGGTGGGCGGGTACGTCGGCTCCGTCGCCGGTGCCACGTGGCGGCAGTGGGCCGCCGACTCCTCCTGCGAGTGGCTCCAGCCCGACGTGCGGGCCGCGCTGGTCGAGGACCTCGTCGTCCTCGACACCGCCAAGACGCTCGTCGTGTCCTCGCCCCGGAACGCCGCGCACGACGACCGGTACGCCCCGCGCCCCACGGCACCGCTCACCGGCTCCGCCCCCGCACGCCGGCCGGCCGGCCGCACGCCCGTCGTCGAGCTGGCGTACCGCCGGCCCTGAGCGCACCTCGCCCGGCATCGTCCGGGTGTGCACGACCCACACCACCCTCCGCAACCCCCGCTGGAGAGAGGACCTCGCATGGACCTGGGCATCGACGGACGCGTGGCGCTGGTGACCGGCGCCGACTCCGGGATCGGCCTGCACACCGCGGCGCTGCTGCTCGACGAGGGCGCCCGCGTGGTGCTCACCGACGTCGACGCCGAGCGCCTGGAGAAGGCCGCGGCGACGCTGGACGCCCCGGCGGACCGCGTGCTCACCGTCGCCGCCGACCTCACGGAGGCGGGCAGCGCCGAGCGGGTCGTCGCCGCGGCGACCGAGCGGTTCGGCGCGGTCGACGTGCTGGTCCACGCCGCCGGGATCACCGGCGCGCAGGGCCTCTTCCACGAGATCGACGAGGACGGCTGGCGGCAGACGCTCGAGACGGACCTGTTCGCCGCCGTGCGGGCGGTGCGGGCCGTCATCGACGGGATGCGTGCGCGGGGCTGGGGACGGGTCGTGCTCGTCGCCTCCGAGGACGCGGTGCAGCCCTACCCCGACGAGCTGCCGTACTGCGTCGCGAAGGCGGGCGTCCTCGCGCTGGTCAAGGGCCTGTCGAAGACGTACGCGTCGGAGGGCGTGCTGGTCAACGCCGTCTCGCCGGCGTTCATCGAGACGCCGATGACGGACGCGATGATGGACGAGCGCGCGGACGAGAACGGCACCTCGGTCGACGAGGCGATTCGCTCGTTCCTCGCCGAGGAGCGGCCGGGCATGGAGCTCGGCCGCCGCGGCCGACCCGAGGAGGTCGCCGCCGTCATCGGCTTCCTCGTCAGCGAGCGTGCGTCGTTCGTCAACGGCTCGAACTACCGCGTCGACGCCGGGTCGGTGCAGACCATCTGACGCGCGGGTGCGCCGGCCCGCTCGCCGGCCCGCTCGTCCGGCCCGCTCGTCCGGCTCAGTGCACGAGCTTGAGGCCGACGACGCAGCCGACGATCCCCGCCAGCAGGAGCACGCGCACCACGGACACGGGC
Organism: Cellulomonas sp. plas2; assembly: GCF_057221735.1. Classification (NCBI taxonomy): domain Bacteria; kingdom Bacillati; phylum Actinomycetota; class Actinomycetes; order Micrococcales; family Cellulomonadaceae; genus Cellulomonas; species Cellulomonas sp. plas2. The sequence goes on along the minus strand of NZ_CM170155.1, from coordinate 3,665,457 downwards.
TCGGCGCCGGTCGCCATCGCCCACGCGACGGTGAGCACCGCGCCGATGCCGACCCACACCGCGTAGCCCGTGCCGACCGGGATCTCCCGCAACGCGTACGCGAGCCCGCCCATGCTCAGCACGAGCGCAACGCCGAACACCACCGACGGCCCGAGGCGGCTGAACCCCTCCGACCGGCCCAGGGCGGTGGCCCACACGGCCTCGAGCACCCCGGACAGCACGAGCACGACCCACGACATGACGACCTCCGCCGGCCGTCTTGTCGCGCTCCGGGTACGGCTCCCTCGTCCGGCGCCCCACCGTCGGGGCCTCTGCCATGGTCGCAACGCCGGTGCGGGGGGTCCAGCCGGGAGGTGGTGAGGTGCCTCTCCACCCCTGTCGGAGGCCCTCGCTACGGTCGGGCCATGGCGGACGACGAGGAGCGCGGGTCCACGGGTGGCTGGGGGACCCTCGACAGCCGTGTCGCCTACGAGAACCCGTGGCTCGTCGTCCGCGAGGATCGCGTGCGCCGCCCGGACGGCGGCGCCGGCCTGTACGGGGTCGTGGAGGTGCGGCGGCCGTCGGTGTTCGTCGTGGCGCTCGACGACGAGGACCGCGTCGTGCTGGTCACCGTGGACCGGTACACCACCGGCCCGGGGTCGGTGGAGCTGCCCGGCGGCGGCACCGACGGCGAGGACCCGCTCGTCGCCGCGCGGCGCGAGCTCGCGGAGGAGACCGGGCTGACGGCGCGGGAGTGGACGCGGCTCGGCGGGATGGAGGCGCTCAACGGCGTCGCCCGCGCGCCGGAGCACGTCGTGCTGGCGCAGGGCGTCGAGCCGCTGCCGGCCGCCGGCGCCGCCGGGACGGCCGCCGAGCAGGCCTCCGAGGGGATCAGCACCGTCCGACGCGTGCCGTTCGCGCAGGTGCTGGCCCTGGTCGCCGACGGGACGATTCGCGACGGCGAGACCATCGCGGCGCTCGCGATCGCCGGGATCCACCTCGGGCGGTTCCGGTGAGCGGCGAGGACCTCGTCGCCCGGCTGCTCGCCGGGCCGCGGGGGCGGCGGTTGGCGTTCGAGGCGGCCGCCACCGCGCCCGGCGGCGAGGACCTCCGGCTCGCGGCCCTCGCACCGGCGACGGCGCTCGACGACGGGTCGACCGTGACCCTGGTCGCCGTTCGCGGCGCGTCCGGCGGCGGCGTGCCCTCGCTCGACGACCTGCGCCCCGCGGGCCTGCCGCCGGGGCCGGCGGGCGTCGTCGCGGCACTGGCCCGCGTCGAGGTCGAGGCGCTCGCCAGCGGGCCGGACCCCCGGCCCACGCTCGCCGCCGTCGTCGACACGGCCCGCTCCTGGCAGCCTCCTGAAGGGCTCGACCGCCTGCTCGCGCAGCCCGCGGTCCGCGATGCGCTGGCCCCGGCGCTCGCGGCGGTGCTGGCCCACCCCGCCGCCGCGTCCTGGGATGCGCCGGTGCAGCGCGGTGCGCAGCGGCTGGTGCAGCACGGATAGGCCGACGAGCCGCCGCCGCAGCCTTCCCTGCGCGACCGCGCCGACCCGCGCGAGGTCGTCGCCCGGTGGTGCGCGGACCTGCGGGCCGCCGAGAGCGCGGCGGCGGGGCGGCCGCCGGCCCCGGTCTCGGGGGCGTGGTGGTGCCGCCCGACGGCGGCGGACGGGGCGCTGGCGACCGCCGGCGACGGGCCCGACGGCGTCCCTTGGGCGCTGGACCTCGTCGAGGACCACCCGGGCGACGAGGCGCTGCACGTCGGTGCGGCCGTCGTCGACCCGGAGGCGCGCGTCGTCGAGGTCCGGTCGGCCGCCGGCTGGGCGGCGCTGACGGCTGCGCACCCGCTCGAGGTGACCTCGTCGCGCGGGTACCTCTGGTCGATGGCGACCGGCGGGCTGCCCGGCGAGGCCGGGGCGGGTCGATCCCGCGCCGACGACCGCTGGGTCGTCCCGGACGTCGACGCGCTCGCGGACGGCGCCGACGGCGTGCACCTGACCGTGCTCGCCTGGCTCGAGACCTCCGGCCGTGCGCTGCCCGTGCCCGGCCGGCCCGGCACGCGGACCTTCCTCGGCGGGTGGGACCCCGACGCGACGCTGTGGCTGCGGGCGGCCCTCGTCGAGCAGGGCGCGCCACGCACGTGGCGGCGCGACGACCGCGACCCGGGCCGCGGCTGGCGTCCGGACGGTGACGGGTAGCCGTCAGGCGGCCGCGGCGGGGGCGAACTGGGTGCGGTAGAGCTCGGCGTAGAGGCCGCCCGCGGCCAGCAGCTCGGCGTGCGTGCCCTGCTGCACGACGCGCCCGCGGTCGACGACGACGATGAGGTCCGCCTGGCGGATGGTCGAGAGCCGGTGGGCGATGACGACGCTGGTCCGGCCGGCGAGGGCCTGGTCGAGCGCGGCCTGCACGGCGGCCTCCGACTCGGAGTCGAGGTGCGCCGTCGCCTCGTCGAGCACGACGACGTCCGGCGCCTTGAGCAGCAGCCGCGCGATGGCCAGCCGCTGGCGCTCGCCGCCCGAGAGCCGGTACCCGCGGTCGCCGACGACCGTGCCGATCCCGTCGGGCAGCCCCGCGACGAGGTCGGCGACGTGCGCCTGGCGCAGCGCGGCCCACAGCTCCTCGTCGGTGGCGTCGGGACGGGCGTAGCGCAGGTTGCCGGCGATGGTGTCGTGGAAGAGGTGCGCCTCCTGGCTCACGATGCCGACCGTGGCGCGCAGCGACGCCTGCGTCACGTCGCGCAGGTCCTCGCCCGCCACCCGGACGGCGCCGCGGGTGGGGTCGTACATGCGCGTGACCAGCGCGGAGATGGTGGTCTTGCCGGCGCCGGACGGCCCGACGAGGGCCACCATGCGCCCGGCCGGTACGTGGAACGACACGTCGAGCAGGGTGTCCGCGGCCGCGTCGTGCTGCGGGACCGCGACGGACTCCAGCGAGGCGAGCGAGACCTCGTCGCCGCCGGGGTAGCGGAAGCCGACGCCGACGAGCTCGACGTCCGCGCCGCGCCGGGCCACGGCCGCGCGGAGATCCCGGGCGTCGGGGCGGTCCGTCACCGTCGGCTTCAGGTCCAGCACCTCGAGCACGCGCTCGAAGCTCACCAGCGCGGTCATGACGTCGACCTGGACGTTGGACATCGCGGTCAGCGGCCCGTAGAGCCGCGTGAGGTAGGCGGTGAGGGCGACGACGACGCCGACCGTGAGCTCCCCGCGGATGGCGAGCACACCGCCGAGGCCGTAGACGATGGCGACCGCGACGGACGCCACCGTCGTCAGGCCGACGCGGAACCACGTGGAGTACAGGGCCCGCTTGACGCCGATGTCGCGCACGCGCTCGACCTGGCCGGCGTAGGAGGCCGCCTCCCGCTCCGGCTCGCCGAAGACCTTGACGAGGTGTGCGCCGGCGACGTTGAAGCGCTCGGTCATGGTCTGCGCCGCCTCGGCGTTGAGCTCGTAGCTCTCGCGGGTGATGGCGGCGATCTTGCGCCCGAACCAGCGGGCGGGCAGCACGAAGACGGGCACGAGCACCAGCGAGACGAGCGTGAGCTGCCACGACATCGACAGCATCGCCGCCAGGACGAACACCACGGTCAGCGCGTTGGACACGACGTTCTGCAGCGTGGAGGTGAAGGCCTGCTGCGCGCCCAGCACGTCGCCGTTGAGGCGCTGGACGAGCGCGCCGGTCTTCGCGCGCGAGAAGAAGGCGAGCGGCATGCGCTGCACGTGGTCGAACACGGCGGTGCGCAGGTCCTGGATGAGGCCCTCACCGACCTGGGCGGAGACCCACCGGTCGGCGACGGACAGCGCGGCGCCGACGACGGCGACGAGCGCGACGACCCCGGCGATGGTGACGACGACGTCGGTGCGGCCGGGCGTGATGCCGTCGTCGATGAGGTGCCGGAACAGCAGCGGCGTCAGCGCGCCCAGCCCGGCCTCGACGGCGATGAGCACGAGGAAGACCGACAGCCGGGCGCGGTAGGGCCGGGCGAAGGCGAGGATGCGGCGCAGCGTGGCGCGCGAGAGCTTGCGTCGGGCGACGCTGCGGTCCTGGCCGAAGGTGCGCGACATGGGTCCGCCGCCACCGGGCATGTGGGGCATCGACACGGATGCCTCCTCCCTGGTCCGGGGCGTCCGGCGGCGGGTGTCGTCGCGGCGGGGAGCCGGGCCGGTGCTGAGTCTAACTCACTATGTGCTAGGCGCACCACCAGGGTACGCTCGGCCCGTGCCGGAGAGCCCTGACGAGAGTGCCGAGTTCCTGGAGCTCCTGCACACGCTGCTGCACGCGCTCCGCCGGGAGGCCTCAGCCAGCGGTGAGCCCGACGGCGTGACGCCGGGCCAGGTGCGGTTCCTGCGCCACCTCGAGCGCTGCGGCTGCGCGCGGCGGCCGGGGGAGCTGGCGGCCGAGCTCGACGTCGCGCCGCGGTCCATGACGTCGAAGGTGGACCAGGCCGAGGCCGACGGGCTGGTCGCCCGGCTGCCGGACCCGACCGACCGCCGCGCGACCCTCGTCGAGCTGACGCCGGCGGGGCGCGAGGTCCTCCGGCGGCTCTCGCACCGGCGGCACCTGGGAGCGCAGGAGCGCCTCGCCCGCCTGCCGGAGGCCGATCGTGCCGAGCTCCTGCGGCTCCTGCGGGTGGTCGCGGGCCCGGGCGACGCCGATGGGCCCGCGGGCGCCGCAGCCCGCCCGCAGGCGGTGTCCCCCGCCCCGTAGATGCGGGTGACGCCGATCGCCGCACACCTCTGACCAGGTCGTCCACGAGGCTGGTCCCCGAACGGGTGAAGCACTACGGTCGATCGCAGGCGTCACCCGCCGGAGCCACCCGGGGGTGCTCGTCGCCGCCGCCGGCGTGCCCCACGGGCGTCCGGCGCGGTCGCACGACCCACGCGAGGCACCGATGGCGACGACGCGATCGACGGACCCCTCCGCACGGCCCCCTGCGCCCGGCACCGGCGCCGCCGCCCAGGGGTCGCCGCGCAACCTGGCGCTGGCGACCGCCGGTTCCTCGTCAACTTCTGGGCGTGGGCGCTCCTCGGGCCGCTGGGCGCCGGCTACCGGGAGAGCCTGGGGCTGACCGCCCTCCAGCAGGCGGTGCTCGTCGCGGTCCCCGTGGTCGTCGGGTCGCTGGGCCGCATCCCGGTCGGCGCGCTGACGGACCGGGTCGGCGCCCGCGTCATGTTCCCGGCGGTCAGCCTGCTGACGGTGCTGCCCGTGCTGTACATCGGGCTCGTCGCCGACAGCTTCGGCGAGCTCATCGTCGGCGGGTTCTTCCTCGGTATCGGCGGCACGGCCTTCGCCGCCGGGGTGCCGCTCGTCAGCTCCTGGTACCCGCCGACGCGGCGGGGCACGGCGCTGGGCGTCTTCGGCGTCGGGATGGGCGGGGCCGCGGTGGCCGCCTTCACCACGGTCCGGCTGGCCGACGCCCTCGGCCGATCGGCGCCGTTCCTCATCGTCGCGGGTGTGCTCACCGTGTACGCGCTGCTGGCGGCGGCGCTGGTCCGCGACGCGCCGGGCCGCCCGGTGCCGACGGGCTCGTTCCTCGGCCGGACCTGGGCCACGGCGAAGCTGCCGGCCACGGCCCAGCTGTCGGTGCTCTACGCCGTCGGGTTCGGCGGCTTCGTGGCCTTCAGCGTCTACCTGCCGGCCTACCTGCGGAACGCGTTCGAGCTCACGCCCGGCGACGCGGCGCTGCGCACCGCCGGGTTCGTCGTGCTCGCGGTGGTCATGCGGCCCGTCGGGGGGTGGCTGTCCGACCGGGTGGACCCCGTGAGTGTGTGCGTCGTGTGCTTCCTCGGCGCGGCCGTGCTCGCGGGCCTCGCGGCGCTGGAGCTGCCGCTCGGGCCCACGGGGACGGTCGCCTTCCTCGGGCTCGCGGCGCTGCTGGGCGCGTCCTCCGCGGCGACGTTCGCGCTCGTCGCCCGGCTCGCCCCGGCGGAGAAGGTCGGGGCGGTCACGGGCCTCGTCGGGGCCGCCGGCGGGCTCGGCGGGTTCGTGCCGCCGCTCGTCATGGGCGCGGTCTACGACGCGCTCGGCGACTACGGCCTGGGCCTGGGTCTGCTGGCGGTCGTCTGCCTGCTGACGGCCGTCTTCACGCACACGGTGGTCCGCCGCTCCGCCGCGCGGGGCCGCTGACCGGCCGCCCCCGACGACCGCGGGACCGGCCGCCCCGCCCCCAGCCCCCGACGCACCGTCGACCGAGAGGACCCTCCCGTGACCCTGCAGGACGACGCGCGGACCCGCGCGAGGACGGGCGCCGCCCCCGGCATGGACGGCGGCGTCACGGACACGCTGCTGCGCCTGAGCCGCCACCTGCGCCGCGGCGAGACCTCGGACGACCTGCGGACGCTGCACCAGATCGGCGGACGCGACGCCGACACGTTCTACCGGGACCGCTGGAGCCACGACAAGGTGGTCCGCTCCACGCACGGCGTGAACTGCACGGGGTCCTGCTCGTGGAAGGTCTACGTCAAGGACGGGATCATCACCTGGGAGACCCAGCAGACCGACTACCCGTCGGTCGGCCCGGACAGCCCGGAGTACGAGCCCCGCGGCTGCCCCCGCGGCGCCGCCTTCTCCTGGTACACGTACTCGCCCACGCGGATCCGCTACCCCTACGTGCGCGGCGTCCTTCTCGACCTCTACCGCGCGGCGAAGGCCCGGCTCGGCGACCCCGTCGAGGCGTGGGCGAGCATCGTCGAGGACCCGGCCACGGCCCGGCAGTACAAGCGGGCGCGCGGGAAGGGCGGGCTCGTGCGCGCCACGTGGGACGAGGCCACCGAGATGGTCGCGGCCGCCCAGGTGCACACCATCCGCCGCTACGGCCCCGACCGGATCGCCGGCTTCTCGCCGATCCCGGCCATGTCCATCGTGTCCCATGGCGTCGGCGCCCGGTACCACGCGCTGATCGGCGCCCCGATGCTCTCGTTCTACGACTGGTACGCCGACCTACCCGTGGCCTCGCCGCAGGTGTTCGGCGACCAGACCGACGTCCCGGAGTCGGGGGACTGGTGGGACGCCGGGTACCTCATCATGTGGGGCTCCAACCTGCCCGTGACCCGCACGCCCGACGCCCACTGGATGGCGGAGGCCCGCTACCGCGGCCAGAAGGTCGTCGCGGTGGCCCCGGACTACGCGGACAACGTGAAGTTCGCCGACGAGTGGCTCGCGGTGGCGCCCGGCACCGACGGCGCGCTGGCCATGGCGATGGGGCACGTGACGCTGCGCGAGTTCTTCGTCGAGCGGGAGGTCCCGTACTTCACCGACTACGTCAAGCGGTTCACGGACCTGCCGTTCCTCGTCCGGCTCGACGAGCACGACGGCGCGTACGTGCCGGGCAAGTTCCTCACCGCGGAGGACCTGCCGGGCGCGGAGGCCCGCAGCGAGCACGCGGCCTTCAAGACCGTCCTGCTGGACGCGGCCACGGGTCGGCCGGTGGTGCCGGGCGGGTCGCTGGGCCACCGGTTCGGCCCGGAGGGCGAGGGCCGGTGGAACCTCGACCTGGGGGAGGTCGACCCGCAGCTCACCGCCGGGGGCGAGGGTGTCGAGGGCGCCGTGCTCGTCGACCTGCCGCGGTTCGACACGCTCGACGGGACGGCGGCGGTCGTCCGCCGGGGCGTGCCCGTGCGGCGCGTCGGCGGGCACCTCGTCACGACGGTCATGGACCTGCTGCTCGCGCAGTACGGCGTGGGCCGGCCCGGTCTGCCGGGGGAGTGGCCCACCGGGTACGACGACCCGTCGCAGCCCTGCACGCCGGCGTGGCAGGAGCAGTTCACGGGTGTGCCGGCGGCGAAGGCCGAGCGGATCGGCCGGGAGTTCGCCGCCAACGCCGAGGAGTCCCGCGGCCGGTCGATGATCCTCATGGGCGCCGGCACCAATCACTGGTTCCACTCCGACACCATCTACCGGGCGTTCCTCACGCTCACCACGCTGACGGGATGCCAGGGCGTCAACGGCGGCGGCTGGGCGCACTACGTCGGCCAGGAGAAGGTCCGCCCGGTCACCGGCCAGCAGATGTACGCCATGGGCACGGACTGGCACCGGCCGCCGCGCACGATGATCCAGACGGCCTACTGGTACCTGCACACGGACCAGTTCCGCTACGACGCGTTCGGCGCCGACACCCTCGCCGCCGCCACGCCGGGCACCGGCGGCCTCGCGGGGAAGGCGACCGCCGACGTCATCGCCCAGAGCGCGCGCATGGGCTGGATGCCGTCCTACCCCACCTTCGACCGCAGCCCGCTGCAGGTGGCCGACGACGCCGCCGCCGCGGGGCAGCCCGTCGAGCAGTACGTCCCGGCCGAGCTCGCGGCGGGCCGCCTGCGGTTCGCGGCCGAGGACCCCGACGCCCCGGAGAACTTCCCGCGCGTGCTCACCGTCTGGCGCGCGAACCTGCTGGGCTCGTCGAGCAAGGGCAACGAGTACTTCCTGCACCACCTGCTCGGCACGGACACCAACCTCCGCGCGCAGGAGGCGCCGCCCGGCTCGCGGCCGCGGGACGTGGTCTGGCGCGACGAGGCCCCCAGCGGCAAGCTCGACCTGCTGCTGTCCCTGGACTTCCGCATGACGAGCACGACGGTCTACTCCGACGTCGTCCTGCCGGCAGCCACGTGGTACGAGAAGCACGACCTCAACACCACGGACATGCACCCGTTCGTCAACTCCTTCACCCCGGCCATCGCGCCGCCGTGGCAGACGCGCACGGACTTCGACGCCTTCCACACCATCGCGCAGGCCTTCAGCCGGCTCGCGGAGCGGCACCTCGGGGTGCGGAAGGACGTCGTCGCGGTCCCGCTGCTGCACGACACCCCCGACGAGATGGCCAACCCGCACGGTCGCGTGCAGGACTGGAAGGCCGGCGACTGCGCGCCCGTCCCAGGGCGGACGATGCCGAAGCTCGTTGTGATCGAGCGCGACTACGCGGCGGTCGCCGCGAAGCTCGCCACCCTCGGGCCCGTCCCCGACACCCAGGGCCTGACGACGAAGGGCGTGACCTACGACGTCGGGCCGGAGATCGACCTGCTGCGGCGGGTGAACGGCGTCGCCCGCGTACGGCCGGGGGCGCCGGGCGCGGTCGCGGACGGCCGGCCGCTGCTCAGCCGCGACGTGCACGTCTGCGAGGCGGTCCTCACCCTGTCCGGCACGACGAACGGTCGGCTCGCGACCCAGGGCTTCCACACCCTCGAGCGCCGCACGGGCACGCGCATGGCGGACCTGGCGGCCGAGCACGAGGGCAAGCGGATCACCTTCGCGGACACGCAGGCGGCGCCGACGACCGTCATCACCTCACCCGAGTGGTCCGGGACCGAGCACGGCGGCCGGCGGTACTCGCCGTTCACCGTCAACGTCGAGCGGCTCAAGCCCTGGCACACCCTCACCGGCCGCCAGCACTTCTACCTCGACCACGACTGGATGGCCGAGCTGGGGGAGGGGCTGCCGGTGTTCCGGCCGCCGCTGGACATGGGAGCGCTGTTCGGCGAACGGACGGTAGGGCACACCGGCCCGGTGGACGGCCTGGAGGGGCTCGGCGTGACCGTGCGGTACCTGACCCCGCACAACAAGTGGTCCATCCACTCGGAGTACCAGGACAACCTCTTCATGCTGTCGCTGTCCCGCGGCGGGCCGCTCATCTGGATGAGCGACGTCGACGCGGCCAAGGTCGGCATCGCCGACAACGACTGGATCGAGGCGGTGAACCGCAACGGCGTCGTCGTCGCCCGCGCGATCGTCTCCCACCGGATGCCGGAGGGGACGGTCTACATGCACCACGCGCAGGACCGGCTCATCGACGTGCCGCTGACGGAGACGACGGGCCGGCGCGGCGGCATCCACAACTCCCTGACGCGGCTGCTGGTCAAGCCCAGCCACCTCATCGGCGGGTACGCCCAGCTGTCCTACGCGTTCAACTACCTGGGGCCGACCGGCAACCAGCGCGACGAGGTGACGGTCGTGCGCCGTCGCTCCCAGGAGGTGCGGTACTGATGCGCGTCATGGCCCAGATGGCGATGGTGATGAACCTCGACAAGTGCATCGGGTGCCACACGTGCTCGGTCACCTGCAAGCAGGCGTGGACCAACCGCACCGGCACGGAGTACGTCTGGTTCAACAACGTCGAGACGCGGCCCGGGCAGGGCTACCCGCGGACCTACGAGGACCAGGAGAGGTGGGAGGGCGGCTGGACCCTCAACCGCCGCGGCCGCCTGCAGCTCAAGGCCGGCGGCCGGCTGAAGAACCTGCTCACGGTGTTCGCGAGCCCGAAGATGCCGTCCATCGACGAGTACTACGAGCCGTGGACGTACGACTACGAGAACCTCACCGACGCGCCCCTGCAGGAGCACACCCCCGTCGCCCGCCCGAAGTCCCTCATCTCGGGCGAGGACATGCAGGTGCGGTGGAGCGCCAACTGGGACGACGACCTGGGCGGTGCGCCGGCACTCCTGGCCGACGACCCCGTACTGGCGAAGGTCTCCGACACGGTCAAGCTCCAGTTCGAGCAGACGTTCATGTTCTACCTGCCGCGGATCTGCGAGCACTGCCTGAACCCGTCGTGCGCGGCGTCGTGCCCGTCGGGGGCGATCTACAAGCGCGAGGAGGACGGCATCGTCCTGGTGGACCAGGACCGGTGCCGCGGCTGGCGCAAGTGCGTCACGGGCTGCCCGTACAAGAAGGTCTACTTCAACCACCGCACGGGCAAGGCCGAGAAGTGCACGTTCTGCTTCCCGCGCGTGGAGGTCGGGCTGCCGACCGTGTGCTCCGAGACGTGCGTGGGGCGGCTGCGCTACATCGGCCTGGTCCTCTACGACGCCGATCGCGTGCTGGAGGCGGCCTCGGTGACCGACGAGCGCGAGCTGCTGGCGGCCCAGCGCCGCGTCTTCCTCGACCCCGACGACCCCGTGGTGCAGGCAGAGGCCGAGCGGGCGGGCATCGCGCGCGACTGGGTGCTGGCCGCGCAGCGGTCGCCGGTGTGGGCGCTGATCAACCGGTACGAGGTGGCCCTGCCGCTGCACCCCGAGTACCGCACGATGCCGATGGTCTGGTACATCCCGCCGCTGTCGCCGGTCGTCGACGTCGTCGCCGAGACGGGCGAGGACGGGGAGGACGCGGGCAACCTGTTCGCCGCCGTGGAGGCCCTGCGCATCCCGGTGGAGTACCTCGCGGAGCTGTTCACGGCCGGGGACACCGCGCCCGTGACGGCCGTCCTCAAGCGGCTCGCGGCCATGCGCTCATACATGCGCGACCTGAACATGGGCCGCCCCGGGAAGGCGGCGATCCCCGAGGCCGTCGGCCTGGACGAGGCGACGATGCAGGAGATGTACCGCCTGCTCGCCCTGGCCAAGTACGACGAGCGCTACGTCATCCCCACCGCGCACGCGGAGCAGGCGCACCGCCTGGAGGAGCTGGCCACGGAGTGCTCGCTCGACTACGACGGCGGACCGGGCATGGGCGGCTCGGGGCCGTTCGGCGAGGGCTCGGGGGGCGCGTTCCGCAACGACCCCGTCGCGGTGGAGAACTTCCACATGCTCAAGGAGCGGCAGACCACGGACACGGTCGCCGATCCGGCGACCCGCAAGGCCCGCGTGAACCTGCTGAGCTGGGACGGCAAGGGGGCACCGGCGGGCCTGTTCCCCCCCAGGCCGGGCCCGGACGGCGCTGACCTGCGCGAGCCCGAGGGCGACGACTCCGCGGCGCTCATCCCGCCGGGGTCCACGGGCACGCACGACGGCGAGCGCTCGGGGGACCACCGGTGAACCGCGTCGCCCGCGCCGCGGCCGCCCGCCGGGTCGCGAGCCGCGAGAGCGCGGTGGTCCAGCGTCTGGCCGCCCTGCTCCTGGAGTACCCGACCCGCGACCTGCTGGACCTGCTCCCGACGATGACGGCCGCCGCCGAGGGGCTGCCGGCGCACCTGCGGGTACCCCTCGAGGGAACCCTGGACCACCTGCGCACCCACGACCTCGGCGAGCTCGAGGCCGCTTACGTCACCACCTTCGACCTGGCCCGGCGGCGGTCGCTGTACCTGACCTACTACGCCTACGGCGACACCCGGAAGCGCGGCGTGGCGCTGGTCGAGTTCAAGCAGGCGTACCGGGCCGCCGGCTTCACCATGGCGACGTCGGAGGACCTGCCCGACGGCGAGCTGCCCGACCACCTGTGCGTCGTGCTCGAGTTCGGCTCGTCGGGGGACGAGCGCGCGCAGGAGGCGGCCCTGCGACTGCTGCTGGCCCACCGCGCGGGGCTGGAGCTGCTGCGGCTCGGGCTGCTCGAGGCGGGCTCGCCCTGGGCCGGCCCACTCGTCGCCGTGTGCGCCACCCTGCCGCCCCTGGACGGCGACGAGCGCGCGGCCGTCGCGCGGCTGGCCGCCGAGGGGCCGCCGGGCGAGGAGGTCGGGCTGCAGCCGTTCGCGCCGCCGTCGTACATGCCGGACAGCACGTCGCACCCCTTCCCGCGACCCTCGAGCCAGCCCTCGAGGCAGCCCTCGACCCAGCCCTCGACCAAGAGGAGAGCACGCCGATGACCAGCACCGCCGACGTCGTCCTGTGGGTCGTCGTCCCCTACGTCTGCCTGGCCGTCTTCGTGCTCGGGCACGTGTGGCGCTACCGGTACGACAGGTTCGGCTGGACCACGCGCTCCTCGCAGCTCTACGAGCGCCGGTTGCTGCGCTGGGCCAGCCCGATGTTCCACTTCGGCATCCTCGCGGTGTTCCTGGGGCACGTCATGGGGCTGGGCATCCCGAAGTCGTGGACCGAGGCGGTGGGGATGAGCGAGGAGGTCTACCACGTCCTGGCGGTGTCGATCGGGGCGGTTGCGGGGTTCTGCACGGTCGTGGGGCTCGCGCTGCTCATCTACCGGCGGCGGACCGTCGGACCGGTGTTCCGCGCGACGACCCGGATGGACAAGGTCATGTACCTGTTCCTGACCGTGGTCATCGTCCTGGGGCTGTGGAACACCGTCGCCGGGTCCGTGCTCAACCTGGGCGGGCACTACGACTACCGCGAGGGCGTGTCCGTGTGGTTCCGCGGCATCTTCCGGTTCGACCTGCACCCCGAGCTCATGGCGGCGGCGCCCCTGGGGTTCCAGCTGCACGGCATGACCGCCATGCTGCTGTTCGCGCTGTGGCCGTTCACGCGCCTGGTGCACGTGTTCAGCGCACCCGTCGGGTACCTGTGGCGGCCGTACGTCGTCTACCGCTCGCGCGGCGGTGGCGACCGCCTCGGCTCGCGCGGCACGCGCCCCGGCTGGGAGCGCAGCGAACGCCGCGAGCCGGCGGGCCGCCGCTGACGCCCCGTCATCCGCGGCTGCGGCGACCGCTGCGGCAGGGTGCGTCTACCCGGTGAGGAGGTCAGCCCGGAGCGCTGCCGTCCAGGTCGGTGCGGTGGGCGACCACGCGGACACCGTCCGGGGTGAACGCGAGCTCGTGCAGCTCGGCGCGCACGTGCGGCGTACCCATGCCGCGGTGCAGGACGAGGAACGAGGTGCCGTCGAACGCGTCGAAGGTCATGCCGTGACCCGCGTTGCCGCCGACGAGGACGTCGCCCTGCCGCCAGGGCCCGCGCAGGGCACCCGAGTCCGACACGGCCCAGGTCTGGACGTAGTCGTCGCCGGCACCACGGGGGTCGTCAGCGGGGCGGCGCTGGTAGGAGGACCAGAGCATGAGCAGCGCGCCGCCCGGCAACCGGCGCAGCTGTGGGCCGTCCGTGACGTAGGGCGGCAGGGCGGCCGGGCCGGGGACGGCCTCGTCGAGCCAGGAGGCCGACGAGCCGCGCAGCAGCAGGACGGGGTCGCCGTCGGCACCCGACAGGTCGGGGCGCAGCGGCACCGCCTCGATCGTGCCGTCGACCGTCTGCACCCACTCGTGCGCGTAGACCATCCAGGGCCGGCCGTCGTCGTCGACGAACAGCGTGCCGTCGAGCGTCATGAACGCCGCCGGGGCGACGGACGCGGCGGCGTCCACGAGCCGGAACGGCCCCGCGGGGTCGTCGGCCACCGCGACGACCGTGCCGCGGGCCGTCGGCACCATCTCCCGGCCGTCCGGTCCCCAGGCCCGCAGCCGCGTGCCGCCGACGACCGCGTCCGGCAGCCGCGTCGACGAGTCGTGCAGCGTCGTGAACAGGTGGAAGCGGCCGGCGTGCTCGTGCACCTCCGGCGCCCAGGGCGCCTCGTCGGGCGACGCCCACGCACCCTCCGGGAGACGGAACACCTCGGTCGGGCCGTGCCAGAGGAGCAGGTCGGTGCTCGTGTACGTGACGACCGCGCCGAGCACCGGGTCGGTCGTGTACAGGTGGTAGGTGCCGCTGGCCGCGTGCGGGAGGACGAAGGGGTCGTGGGTCCAGAACTCCGCGAGCGTGCGGCCGGGGGACGGCGTCGTCATGGGCCCAGTAGACAGGACCTCAGTAGACGACGACCGGCGTGCCGATCGGCGCGCCCCAGGTGTCCCAGATCCAGTCCATCGCGCTGTTGGCGACGCGGACGCAGCCGTGGGAGGCCGGCCACGGCGGCACGGAGTCCGAGCCGTGCACGGCCCAGCCCGCGCGGAAGTACTTCGGCCGGTACAGCGTGCCCAGCTCGAGCGAGGACTCGCGCAGCCCGTCGACCTCGCGGACCACCGTGTACTCGCCCGTCGGTGTGTACGCGCGCTGCGGCCGGCCCGCGGCCTCGTAGCTCTCGCCGTTGCCCGACGAGGCGTTGATGACCCGGGTCACCACACCGCCGTCCACCGCCAGCACGAGCTGCCGGTCGAGGTCGACCTCGATGACCCGACCGCTCGTGGTGCGGGCCGTGGGGCGGGTCCCCGCGTCGAGCGCAGCCTGCGTCTGCGGCCCGACGAGGCCGTCGCGGCTGATCCCCGCCGCCTTCTGCAGCGCCCACACGGCCTGCTGCGTCGCGGACCCGAACCGGCCGTCGGGCTCGGCCACCGCGTAGCCGAGCTCGACGAGGCGTGCCTGCAGCACCCGCACGGCGTCGCCCTCGTCGCCGCGCCGCAGCGGGGCGGGCTCGGCGGGTGCGGTCGGCTCGGGGGACGGCGTCGCGGACGGGGTGGGCGTCCCGCTCGGGGACGGCGCGGGCGTCAGGCTCGGCGTCGCGCTCGGGGACGGCACCGGTGACGTGCTCGGTGATCCGGACGGCGCGGCGGAGGCGTCAGGGGACGGGCCGCCGGTGGGCCGGTCGCCCGGCGGGGCCGACGACGGCCGGGCGGACGGGGTGGCCGTCGGGGCCGGACCCGCCGCGCCGGGGTCCGCGTCCGTGCCGGTGGTGCACCCGGCCAGCAGCGTGATCCCCAGCAGCGCTGCCGTCGCGGCCCGCACGGCCGCCACCGGCCCGCGCCGCCGTGAGCCCCGGCCGTGCCCGTCGCCCGTCCCCGCCGTCATCGCTCCCCCTGCTGCTGTCGTGCTGCTCGCCTGCTGCTGCCCGGCGCCTCGAGGCCGACCGGGTCGAGGGGCAAGCCTCGCGGATCGGGCGGCGCGCGGACGACGTGGTGTGCTCGGCGACGGGGATCGTTGCCCGATCGTGACGGCGGCCGGTCAGGACCGGCCCCAGGTGCCGGTCGCAGCACCCGGCCGTAGCGTCGAGGGCATGGAGACCCTGATCGAGAACGCGGCCCGTCCCTTCGCCGTCGTGACCGGCGCCTCGAGCGGGATCGGGCTCGAGCTGGCCCGCGAGCTCGCCGAGCGCGGGTTCGACCTGCTGGTCACCGCGGAGGACGCGGAGATCACCCTCGCGGCCGACGCGCTGTCAGCGGGTGGCGGGGCGGTCCGGTCCACGCGTGCGGACCTGACGACGACCGCGGGCGTCGACGAGCTCGTCGCCGCGGTGAAGGCGGTCGAGCGTCCCGTCGACGTCCTCTGCCTCAACGCGGGCGCCGCGGCCGGCGGGGCGTTCCTCGAGCGGCCGCTCGAGGACAACCTCAAGACCATCGCGCTGGACGTCCTCGCCAACGTGCGGCTGACCCACGCGCTCCTGCCGGCGATGGTCGCGCGCGGCACGGGCCGCGTGCTGGCGACGAGCAGCGTCGCCGCGCTGCAACCGGGGCCGTACGACGCCACCTACGCGGCGTCGAAGTCCTTCGTGCAGTCCTTCTTCGAGGCCCTGCGGCGCGAGGTCAAGGACTCGGGCGTCACCATCACGACGCTGCTCCCCGGACCGACGGACACCGACTTCTTCGCCGAGGGCGAGCTCGAGGACTCCACGGCGGGCCGCGGCGGCAAGGACGACCCGGCGAAGGTCGCCCACGAGGGCATCGAGGCAGCCCTGGCCGGCAAGGACAAGGTCGAGGTGAAGAGCCTCCGCACCAAGATGCAGAGCGCGATCGCCGCCGTGCTGCCCGACAGGGCCAAGGCCGCCGTCCACGAGACCTTCGTCAAGCCGGACCACGCCGGCTGACGTCGCCCCCCGACGTGACGATCCCGGCGCCCCGGACGGCTCAGCGGTCGGCGGGGCGGCCGGCGCGGACGCGGTCGAGGAGGAGCAGGGAGATGTCCGTGACCTCCGGGACGCCGATCGCGGCGCGGTCCGGGGCGGAGGGGGCCGCGGTGCCGGTGGCCGAGCGGTTGCCGGCTACCGCGCCCGCCGGGACCCGGGCGGTCGGCGCGCCGGCCGTGGTGCCGGTCGCGTCCGACGCGGTGGCGGAGCTGGTCGCGCGCGCGTTGGCGGCGACGCCGTCGCTCAGCATGACCGTGCAGTAGGGGCAGGCCGTCGCGACGACGTCCGCGCCCGTGGCCATCGCCTCGGCGGCGCGGGTCGTCGAGATGCGGGTGCCGATGGACTCCTCCATCCACATGCGGGCCCCGCCGGCGCCGCAGCAGAAGGCGGTGGAGCCCGAGCGTGGCATCTCCACCGGCTGCACGCCGGGCAGCGCCGCGAGCAGCTCGCGTGGCGGCGTGTAGACGCCGTTGTGCCGGCCCAGGTAGCAGGGGTCGTGGAACGTGACGCTCTGCGTGTCGTCCTCCGGGAGCGGTGCGGGCACCAGCCGGCCGTCCGCCACGAGCCGGTCGAGGAGCTCCGTGTGGTGCAGCACCTCGAACCGGCCGCCGAGCTGCGGGTACTCGCGCGCGATGGTGTTGAAGCAGTGCGCGCAGGTGACGACGATGCGCTGCGCTCCGGCCTCCGTCAGGGTCTCGACGTTCTGCGCCGCGAGCGTCTGGAACAGCAGCTCGTTGCCCGAGCGCCGGGCCGGGTCACCCGTGCAGGTCTCGCCGTCGCCCAGCACCGCGAAGGACACGCCCGCCGTGTCGAGCAGCTCCGCCACCGCCCTCGTCGTCCGCTTCGCGCGGTCCTCGTAGGCCCCCGCGCAGCCCACCCAGAACAGGTACTCGACCTCCGCCGCGGACTCCACGTCGACGCCCACCACCGGCACGTCGAACGGCAGGTCCTTCGCCCACGCCAGCCGCTGCCGGGCCGGCAGCCCCCAGGGGTTGCCCTGCCGCTCGAGCTTCGTGAACGTCTTGCCCAGCTCGGCGGGGAACGCGGACTCCATGAGGACCTGGTACCGCCGGATGTCGACGATGGTGTCGACGTGCTCGATGTCGACCGGGCACTGCTGCACGCAGGCCCCGCAGGTCGTGCAGGCCCACAGGACGTCGGGGTCGATGACGTCGGGCACCAGGTCCAGGCGCGCGTGCGGGTCCTCCACGGGCACCGGCCCGCCGTCCACCGTGCCGGACGAGGTGGCCGCCGCGCCCGCCGCCGCCCGCGACGCCGCGAGGTAGGGCGCCGTCGCCGCGGCGTGGTCCCGCAGCGCCGTGACGAGCAGCTTCGGGCTGAGCGGCTTGCCCGTCGCCCACGCCGGGCACTGGTCCTGGCAGCGCCCGCACTCCGTGCACGTCGCGACGTCGAGCAGGCCCTTCCAGGGCAGGTCCTCGACCGTGCCCGCGCCGAGCCGGACGTCGTCGGGCAGCTCGGCCAGGTCGTCGAGGGTCAGGGGCGTCCCGTCGGGGCCGCGCAGCGCCGGCAGCGGCCCGAGTGCCGGCGCCCCGCCGACCTCCCGCCGTGCGTAGACGTTCACTATCGCCAGGAACCGGTGCCACGCCACCCCGAGCGTCGGCTGCAGCCCGACGACGACGAACCACGCCATCGACACGAGGATCTTCACGGTCGCGACCAGCAGCACCGCGGTCCCGAGCGCCCCGACGGACGCACCGGCCCACAGCTCGCCCAGCCACGCGGTGAGCGGGAAGTGCAGCGCGGTGGCGATCTCGGGGTCCTGCGTCGTCGCCAGCGCGTACTCCAGCCCGCGCAGCACCACCACGGCCAGCACGACGACGAGCACCGTGCCCTCGACGAACCACGCACCGGCGGCGTTCGAGCCGAAGAAGCGGGACCGGCGGCGTGACGCCTCGTCGTCCCCGGCCTTCGGCTGCAGCCGCGCCCGTAGCGCCATGAGGTACACGATCGAGACGAGCCCCGCCCAGGCGAACGCCTCGGTCACCCACTCCAGCGGCCACAGGTGCCCGACGAGCGGGAGCCCGTAGGAGGGGTCGAGGAGCTGGCCGTACCCGGTCGCCAGCGT
Source organism: Cellulomonas sp. plas2 (assembly GCF_057221735.1). NCBI lineage: Bacteria > Bacillati > Actinomycetota > Actinomycetes > Micrococcales > Cellulomonadaceae > Cellulomonas > Cellulomonas sp. plas2. The sequence continues at coordinate 3,646,995 of NZ_CM170155.1, read as the reverse complement.
CAGCACCAGCACGGGGAACGACAGCATCACGCACCAGTGCGCCCACCGGACGAACGGCCGCTGCTGGAAGCGCCCGTGCCCCAGCACCTCGCGGACCAGCCCGGCCAGCCGCGGCCCGACCGGACGCCACCGTCCCGGCAGCGGCGCCCCGACGCGGACCGTGCGCACGATCGTCGCGACGCCCCGCGCGAACACCACCACGCCGACCACCGTCGCCACCGCGACGACCGCCAGGCAGACCCCCTGCAGCACGCTCACGGGCACACGGTACGACGGGCCGCCGACGCCCCCACCGGCTCGTCCACCGGCTCGTCCACCGGCTCGTCCACCGGCCCGCCACCGAGCCGTCCCCAGCCCGCCCCCGGCGCTGCGCGGCCCGTGGACCCGGACCCTCTCGCCGGGCTCGTCCGAGCGCCCCTTGGTAGGCTGCCCGCACCTCCTTGACCCCGGCATGACCCGCCGGGCTTCGTCGATACGGTCCGCCACAACACAACGTCCCACCCACGACCGACCACCCGCCCAGCCACAGGACGGAGCCGGACGCGTGCTGATGCTGCTCGCCCTGCACCTGGCCGCAGCCCTCGTCGCGCCCGCACTCGTCGGTCGTCTGGGGCGGCGGGCCTTCCTCGTGCTCGCCCTCGTGCCCGCCTCCGCCGCGGTGTGGGCGTTGACCTGGAGCGAGCGCGTGCAGGGCGGCGAGCTGCCGCTCGAGCAGGTGCGGTACGTGCCGGCGCTGGGGCTCGAGCTGACCTTCCGGCTCGACACGCTGGCGTGGCTGATGACCGTCGTGGTCGGCGGCGTGGGCGCCCTGGTGCTCGCCTACTGCTCGGCGTACTTCAAGTCCTCGGCCGCCGGGCTCGGGCGGTTCGCCGGGGTGTTCCTCGCCTTCGCCGGGTCGATGCTCGGGCTGGTCCTGGCCGACGACATGATCCTGCTGTTCGTCATGTGGGAGCTGACGACGGTGACGTCGTACCTGCTCATCGGCCACAACGCGGACAAGAAGGCCAGCCGGCGGGCGGCGATGCAGGCCATCGTCATCACGACCGCCGGCGGGCTGGCGCTGCTCGTCGGCGTCGTGCTGCTCGGCGAGGCCGCGGGGACGTACCGGATGAGCGCGGTGATCGCCGACCCCCCGCCGCCGGGGGCGCTCACCACCGCGGCGATCGCGTGCCTGCTGTTCGGCGCGGTGACGAAGTCCGCGCTCGTGCCGTTCCACTTCTGGCTGCCCGCGGCGATGGCGGCGCCGACGCCGGTGTCCGCGTACCTGCACGCCGCGGCGATGGTCAAGGCCGGCGTCTACCTCGTCGCGCGGTTCGCGCCGGCGTTCGCGGCCGACCCGGTCTGGCGCTGGTCGGTCGCGGTGCTCGGGTCGGCGACGCTGCTCGTCGGCGGGTACCGGGCCATGCGGCAGCACGACCTGAAGCTCGTGCTGGCCTTCGGCACGGTCAGCCAGCTCGGGCTGCTCGTCCTGCTCGTCGGGCTCGGGACGCGCGCCGCCGCGCTCGCGGGGGTCGCCCTGCTCGGGGCGCACGCGATGTTCAAGGCCTCCCTGTTCCTCGTCACCGGCATCGTCGACGCGGCCACCGGCACGCGGGACCTGCGCCGGCTGTCCGGGGTGGGCCGGGCCCTGCCGTGGACGGCGACCGCCGGCGCGCTCGCGACCGCCTCGATGATCGGGCTGCCGCCGTTCGCCGGGTTCGTCGCCAAGGAGGCCGGGCTCGAGGCGCTGCTGCACCTCGAGGGCGGCTGGGAGGGGCCGCTGCTCGTCGTCGCCGTCGCGGTGGGCTCGGCGTTCACGGTCGCCTACGGCCTGCGGTTCTGGTGGGGCGCCTTCGCGTCCAAGCCCGTCGTGCCCGAGGGGACGCCGGCCCACGCCGCCACCGCCCCGGCCTCGCCGCTGGCACGGACCCCCGACGCCGCACCGGTCCCGGACGCCTCGCACCACCGGCACGCCGCCGCCGAGGTCACGCGGCCGTCGCTGACCCTGCTGTGGCCCGCGCTCGTGCTCGCCGTCCTCGGCCTGGCCACGGCGCTGCTGCCCGCGCTCGGCGAGCACCTCCTCAGCCCCTACGCGGACACGCTGCCGACGGGGGAGGCGGGCCACCTGGTCCTCTGGGCCGGCCTGACCCCCGCGCTCGGCATCACCGCCGCCGTGCTGACCGTCGGCGTCCTGCTCTTCGTCGCCCGCGGACCGTTCGAGGCGTTCGGCGCGCGCGTGTCCCGCGGGCCCGACGCCGACCTCGTCTACCGCCGCACCATGCGTCGGCTCGACGACCTCGCCGCCGACGTCACGGCCATCACCCAGCGCGGGTCCCTGCCCGTGTACCTCGGCGTGGTGCTCGTCGTGTTCGTCGCCGGCACGGGCGTCGCCCTCCTGACCGGGACCTCGCTGGACGTGGCCACCCGCCCGTGGGACCACCCCGCACAGCTGCCGTTCGCCGTCGCCGCCGGGCTGTCGGCGCTGCTCGTCGCCCGGGCCCGGCGGCGGCTGAAGGCGGTCGTGCTGCTGGGCGTGTGCGGCTACGCGATCGCCGGCCTGTTCGTCGTCCAGGGGGCGCCGGACCTCGCGCTGACGCAGGTCCTGGTCGAGACGGTGACCCTGGTGGTGTTCGTCCTGGTGCTGCGCCGCCTGCCCGCGTACTTCTCCGATCGACCGCTGGCGGCCAGCCGGTGGGTGCGCGTGGCGCTCGGCGTCGCGGCCGGGGTGACGGTGGCGGGCGTCGCGCTCGTCGCGCCGTCCGCCCGCGTGCACGCGCCGGTCTCGGAGAACTTCGCCGAGGAGGCCTACGAGTTCGGCGGCGGCAGGAACGTCGTCAACGTGACGCTCGTCGACATCCGCGCCTGGGACACCGTGGGCGAGATCGCGGTGCTGCTCGTGGCCGCCACCGGCGTCGCGTCCCTGGTGTTCCTCCAGCGCCGCTCCGGCCAGATCTTCCGTGCCGACGAGGCGCCCGCCGACCGGGCCGTGTGGGGCGGGTCGCCCGACCCGACGGCGGCCCTGCGGCGGGTCGGACCGCGCGCCGCGGCCGCGGCCGCCGGCCTCGAGCGCCGGACGGAGTGGCTGCGGTCGGCCCGGACGCTCGCGCCGCAGCGGCGCTCGGTGATCTTCGAGGTCGTCGTGCGGCTGCTGTTCCACACCATGGTCGTCTTCGGGCTGTTCCTGCTGTTCAGCGGTCACAACCAGCCCGGGGGCGGGTTCGCGGCCGGGCTCGTCGTCGGGACGGCGCTGGTCGTGCGCTACCTGGCGGGCGGGCGGTACGAGCTCGGCGAGACGGCTCCCGTGCAGCCCGGTGTGCTGCTCGGGCTCGGCCTGTTCCTGTCCGCCGGTGTGGGGCTGGCCGCGCTGCTGGCCGGGGGGACCGTGCTGCAGTCCTGGATCCTCGAGACGGACGTGCCGCTGCTCGGCCACGTCAAGGTCGTCACGAGCCTCGTGTTCGACGTCGGCGTGTTCCTCCTGGTGATCGGCGTGGTGCTGGACGTGCTGCGCAGCCTCGGCGCGGAGCTGGACCGCCGCGCCGAGGCGGGCGAGGACGAGGTCGCCGACGGGTCGCACGCCGTCGGTGCCGTCGGGTCGTTCGTCGGGGCGGCCGGCAGCGAGCTGCGTGGCTCGTTCGCCGACGTTTCCGACGACGGGGCGGGCGCCGCGGTGCCGACCGCCGCCACGCCCGTCGCGACGCCCGCCCCGCGCGACCGTCCGGAGGTGGGCCCGTGATCGACATGCGCCCCAGCCTCGTCCTCGTGCTGGTCATCGCGGTGCTCGTCGGCACCGGGGTCTACCTGCTGCTCGAGCGCAGCCTGACCCGCGTCCTCGTCGGGGCCGTGCTCCTGAGCAACGGCGTGAACCTCCTGCTGCTCGTCGCGGGCGGTGCGGCCGGACGTCCGCCCCTGACCGGCGACGAGGGACCGGGTCCCAGCAGCGACCCGCTGCCGCAGGCCCTGACCCTCACCGCCATCGTCATCACGCTGGGCCTGACGGCGTTCTTGCTGGCCATGGCGTACCGGTCCTGGCAGCTGCACCGCCACGACGAGGTGCAGGACGACGTGGAGGACCGGCGCATCGCGCGCCTCGCCGCCCGCGACGAACGCGCCTTCACCGATGCGGACACCGAGGCCGACACGGGGCGCGGCCGCTCGTCGCTCGACGAGGAGGCCGCCGAGCTGCACGACGACACGGACGAGGGAACCAGGGGAGGTGCGCGCTGATGGGACCGCTCGACGGCTGGGCCCTCACCACCGACGCCACCTGGCTCGTGCCCATCCCCGTGGTGCTGCCGCTGGCCGGCGCCGGCCTGGCGCTCGCGCTGTACCGGCGGCCACGGCTGCAGCGGCTCACCAGCGTCGTGGTGCTCACGCTCGTCCTCGTCGTGGCCGTCGCGCTCGCGGTGCTCGCCGACGGGGGCCCGCTGGTGGTGGACGTCGGCGGGTGGGCCGCCCCCGTCGGCATCTCGCTCGTCGCGGACCGCCTCGCAGCGCTCATGCTGACCGTCTCGGCCGCCGTGACCCTCTGCGTCCTCCTCTACTCGCTGGCCCAGGGCCAGACCGAGGGGGAGGAGTCGGCCCCCGTCTCCATCTACCACCCGACGTTCCTCGTGCTCGCGGCCGGCGTGAACAACGCGTTCCTGTCCGGGGACCTGTTCAACCTGTACGTCGGGTTCGAGGTGCTGCTCGTCGCGTCCTACGTGCTCATCACGCTGTCCGGCTCGGCCGAGCGGATCCGCGCGGGGACGATCTACGTGGTCGTGGCGCTGCTGTCGTCCGTCCTGTTCCTCGTCGCCATCGCGGGCGTCTACGCCGCGACGGGCACCCTCAACTTCGCCCAGCTCGCGCTGCGGCTGCCGGAGATCGACGACGGCGTGCGGCTGGTGCTGCAGGTCATGCTCGTGACGGCCTTCGCCATCAAGGCGGCGATCTTCCCGCTGTCGGCGTGGCTGCCGGACTCCTACCCGACGGCGCCCGCGCCCGTGACGGCCGTGTTCGCGGGCCTGCTGACCAAGGTCGGCGTCTACGCCATCATCCGCACGCAGTCGCTGCTGTTCCCCGAGGGCCGCATCGACGACGTCCTGCTGTGGGCGGCGCTGGCGACGATGGTCATCGCGATCCTCGGTGCCGTCGCGCAGGACGACGTGAAGCGGCTGCTGTCGTTCACCCTCGTCAGCCACATCGGGTACATGGTGTTCGGCATCGCGCTGTCGTCGGCGGCGGGGTGGACCGCGGCGGTCTACTACGTCGTGCACCACATCACCGTGCAGACGGCGCTGTTCCTCGTCGTGGGGCTCGTCGAGCGCGTCGGTGGGACGACGTCCCTGAACCGGCTGGGCGGCCTGGCGCGCATCGCGCCCGTGCTGGCGATCCTGTTCTTCGTGCCCGCGATGAACCTCGCGGGCATCCCGCCGCTGTCCGGCTTCCTGGGCAAGCTCGGGCTGCTGCAGGCCGGGGTCCGGGAGGACGCGTGGCTGCCCATGGTCCTCGTCGTCGGGTCCGTCGTGACGTCGCTGCTCACGCTCTACGCGCTGGTGAAGGCGTGGAACAAGGCGTTCTGGCAGGTGCCGCCGGAGGAGATCCGGCCGGTCCACCTGCCGCTGGGCATGGTGCTGCCGGCCGCGGCGCTCGTCGTCGTCGGCCTGGGGCTCACGGTCGCGGCCGGGCCGCTGTACGCGTACACCGAGCGCGCGGCGACGGCCCTCGTCGAGCGCGCGCCGTACATCGAGGCCGTCCTGCCCGACGGGCTGCGCGGCACCGGGGAGTCGGACGAGGTCGCCACGGGCGGGGGTGGCGGATGAGCCTGCACCCGCGCCGCCGCTGGCGGCCGCAGTGGCTGACCGTCGTGTGGCTGACGGTCGTCTGGGTCCTGCTCTGGGGCGACCTGTCGGTGGCGAACGTGCTGGCCGGCGCGCTGCTCGGGGTCCTCGTGACCGGCGGGCTGCGGATGGCCCCGGTGGTCTTCCACGGGCGGGTGCGGCCGCTGGCGCTGGTGCGCCTCGTCGCGGTGTTCGTCGTCGACCTGGTCCGGGCCAGCGCCGAGGTGTCGTGGGTCGCGCTGCGGCCCGGTCGGCGCCCGCGGAGCGCCGTCGTGCGGGTGGAGCTGCGCTCGCACTCCGACCTCTACATGACGGTGACCGCCGAGCTGCTGTCGCTCGTGCCGGGGTCGGTCGTCGTGGAGGCGCACCGGCTGACGGGGCGGCTGTACATCCACGTCCTCGACGTCGGGCTCACGGGCGGGGTCGAGGGCGCGCGGCAGCAGGCGCTGGACCAGGAGGAGCGCGTGCTGCGCGCCTTCGCCTCCGACGAGGAGCTGCGGGCGGCGGGCCTGCTGCCGGGCCGGGCGGAGGTGCGCGCATGACGGCGGTCGCCGTGGTGTGCGCGGTGGTGCTCGTCGTCGCCGCCGCGCTCGCGCTGACCCGCGCCGAGCGCGGTCCCTCGATGCTCGACCGGACCGTCGCGCTCGACATCCTCGTCACCGTGCTGGTCGCGGGGATCGCGGTGTTCGCCGCCGTCGAGCGACGGACGGACGTCGTGCCGGTGCTCGTCGCGCTGTCCCTCGTCGGGTTCATCGGCTCGGTGACGATCGCGCGCTTCGCGTACCTCGAGCCCGAGGGCGAGGGGCGTGTGCGCACGAAGGAGGAGATCGCCGCGGAGGCGCTGGAGCGGGAGCACCAGGAGGCGCTGGCCCTCGAGCGCGAGCGCTCGGGCGCGAGGAGCCGCGAGGACCGCGACGCGTCCGACGAGGGCCCGTCGGACGAGACCCGCCACGCCGACGAGCACGCCGACGAGCACGCCGACGAGCACGCCGACGAGCACGGCGCGCACGCCGCACCGGAGGAGCACGGCGGCGGCGCCGAGGGGGAGGTCCGGTGAGCGCCTGGGAGACGACGGCGGACGTCGCCTCGGCGGTGCTGCTCCTCGCGGGCGCGCTGCTCGCGCTCGTCGCGGGCGTCGGCGCCGTGCGCTTCCCCGACCTGCTGTCCCGCATGCACGCCGCGACCAAGCCGCAGACGCTCGGCATGGTCCTCGTGCTGCTCGGCCTGGCCCTGCGGCTGCGGACGGGTCTCGTCGTCTGGGCCCTCGTCCTGGTCGCGGTCTTCCAGATGCTCACGGCCCCCGTGGCCGCGCACCTGCTCGGCCGCGCCGGCTACCGCACGGGCAAGGTCCCCCACGACACCCTCGTCGTCGACGAGCTCACGGCCGACCTCGACGAGGCCGAGCGCGAGGCGCAGGCCCTCGACGACCAGGACGAGCGCGGCGACGCCCGCCGCACCCGCGACCGCCAGGACGACGACCCCCACGACGACCCGCGCCCGGCTGCCCGGCGCGGGTAGCCGGGCCTCGTGCGCGACTGCTTCTGACCGCCGCACGCCGTCACGGGCACGAGGTCCGGGGTCGCAGGCGGGGCGGCCCGCTAGCGTGCCCGCGTGCGCATCACCACGCCCTCCGGGAAGTTCTTCTACTTCCTGCTGGCCGGCCTCGCGGCGGCGCTGCTCCTGGCGGTGCTGCTGACGACGTCCGGCCAGGGTGCGTCGGCTCCGGCCGTCGTCGCGCTGCAGCTCCTCGTCGTCGGGGTGGCCGTGCGTACCTTCCGGGACCCGGCGGCGGAGGCGGTCGCGCCGCCGCGACCGTGGTGGCTGACGGGCCGACCGCTGTCCGGCCTCGTGTGGGGGGCGCTGCTGCTCGCCCAGGCCGTCCAGCTCGCCGTCACGGCGCCAGGACCCGACGGGACCGGCGCCGCGGTGCGCCTGCTGACCGCCACGACGAACGGCGTCCTCGGCGTGCTGTTCCTGCGCTCGTCCCTGCGCCTGCGGGCGCGGCCGGAGCTCTGGGCGGACGGCCGACCGGATCGCTGACCGGGTGGTGGCGCCCGAGCGGGCACGGCGACGGCCCGCACCCGGTCGGGGTCCGGGCCGTCGGGCCGGTCCTCAGCGCTTGGGCAGTGGCGGGCGGGCGGCGCGCACACGGCCCGAGATGCGGGCGGTGCCGCGCGTCGCGACAGCGCGCGAGAGGTAGGCGACCGCACCCGTGACGGCGGCGGCGAGCAACGCCTCCGACAGCTTGATGTCCGGGTCCTTCGTGGCCGGGTCGGGCGGCGCGTGGCCGGTCGCCTTCGTCCAGACGGCGGCCAGCACCTTGCGCGCGACCCAGGCGGTGCCGAGGGCCGTCACCATCCCGATGACCTTCGCGGTCGTCGACTCGGACTCGTCGTCCGCCATCACGTCTCCTCGTGCTCGTCGGGTGCTCGTCGAGAGATCTCGCCGGTCAACCTAGCGGGGCGCGCGCCCGCCCGCCCGTGCGAGGACGGCGTGCGCGGGCCGGGTCGGGCGCGGTCTATGCTCGCCCCGAACGACAGGGGAGCGTCCGCCCCCCGGCCCTCCGGCCGGTGTGCGGGACGCTGAGAGTGCGGATCTCCGCAGACCCTCGCACCTGATCCGGTTCGCACCGGCGTAGGGAGTCGGGCTTCTCAGTCCTCGTGGTCGTCGGCGTCGTCCGGCCCGTGGTCCACGGGACGTGCGCGGCCGGCGCGCCGCGGCGACCCCCTCCTGCACCCTCGAGGAGGAGCACCACGTGAGCACCACCCTGACCGCATGGACCAGCAGGCGCGGCAGCCGGCGCGTCGTCGCCGGCCTGTCGGCGGCCGCCCTGTCCGTCTCCGCCCTGGCCGCGTGCTCGGCCGTGGGTGCCGGATCCTCGTCGTCCGACGAGGGTTCCGCCACCGCTGACGCGTCCGGCGGGGCCACCGGCACCGTCACCCTCGTCACCCACGAGTCCTTCGCCCTGTCCGAGGGGTTGCTCGAGGACTTCACCGCGCAGACCGGGCTGGAGGTCGAGGTCCTGCAGCAGGGCGACGCCGGTGCGCTGACGAACCAGCTGGTGCTGACCAAGGACGCGCCGCTGGGCGACCTCGTCTTCGGCATCGACAACACGTTCGCCTCCCGCGCGCTGGACGAGGGGGTCGTCGAGCCCGCGGAGCTGTCCGCGGCGGCGCTCGCGGACGCGCAGGAGTACGCGGTGGAGGGCGACGACGAGGGCGCCCTGACGGCGGTCGACTACAGCGACGTGTGCCTCAACGTCGACCGCGCCTGGTTCACGGAGAAGAGCCTGGCTGAGCCGACGACCCTGGAGGACCTCACGAAGCCCGAGTACCGGGACCTCACCGTGGTCCCGAGCGCGGTCTCCTCGTCGCCCGGGCTGGCGTTCCTGCTGACGACGGTCGCGGCGTTCGGAGAGGACGGCTGGGCGGACTACTGGCAGGCCCTGACCGACAACGGCCTGCGGGTCGTCGACGGCTGGTCCGACGCGTACTACACCGACTTCAGCGGGGGCGGCGGCGGGGGCGAGCGGCCGATCGTGCTCTCGTACGCCTCGTCCATCCCCTTCACGGTGCCCGAGGGCGGCGACGAGCCGACGACCGCCGCCCTGCTGGACACCTGCTTCCGCCAGGTCGAGTACGCCGGCGTGCTGGCCGGGGCCGAGAACCCCGAGGGCGCCGCGCAGCTCCTCGACTTCCTGCTCTCCGACGAGGTGCAGGCCGACGTGCCCACGTCGATGTACGTGTACCCGGTGAGCACCGCCGTGGAGCTGCCGGAGGAGTGGGCGCGCTGGGCGCCCCTGGCCGAGCAGCCGTTCGAGGTGCCCGCCGCGGACGTCGAGGCGCACCGCGAGGAGTGGCTGCAGCGCTGGACCGACGTCGTGACCGGCTGAGCGGACGCGTCCGGTGACCCTGCGCGAGGAGACCGCCGCCCCGCCGCTGCCGGCCGGCGTCCCCTCGGCGACCCCGCCGGCCGGGCTCCGTCCCGTGCCGGCGGGCGCCGCGCGCGGGAGGTCGGCGCAGGGGCGCGGGCCGCGGCCGTCCCCCGCGCAGGTGCTCGGCTGGACGGTGGCGGTGCTCGTGCCGCTCGTCGTGCTCGGGCTGTTCTTCGCGTGGCCCGTGGTCGCGACGGTGACCCGCGGGTTCGTCGCCGACGGCGCCCTGGACCTGTCGGGCTTCGGCGACGTCTTCGCCCGGCCCCGCACCTGGCGGGTCGTCGGGCAGACGCTGCTGCAGGCGTCGCTGGCCACCGTGGTCGCCGTGGGGCTCGGCGTGCCGGGCGCGTACGTGCTGCACCGGTGCCGGTTCCCCGGGCGGGACCTGGTCCGGGCGCTGGTGACCGTGCCGTTCGTGCTGCCCACGGTCGTGGTCGGCGTGGCGTTCCGGTCGCTGCTCGTCGAGGGCGGGCCGCTGGGGTTCCTCGGGTGGGACGGGTCGCTGGCGGGGATCGTCGCGGCGCTCGTGTTCTTCAACTACGCGGTGGTCGTGCGGACCGTGGGCGGGACGTGGGCGCAGCTCGACGAGCGGCCCGCGCAGGCGGCGCGCTCGCTGGGCGCCTCGCCCGGGCGGGTGCTGCGGACGGTGACGCTGCCGGCGCTGGCGCCCGCGATCGCGTCCGCGGCGTCGCTCGTGTTCCTGTTCTGCGCCACGTCCTTCGGGACCGTGCTGGTGCTCGGGGGGCTGCGGCACGGGACGGTGGAGACCGAGATCTGGATCCAGACCGTGCAGCTGCTGGACCTGCGGGCCGCGGCGGTCCTGTCGGTGGTGCAGCTCGTGCTCGTGGCGTCGGTGCTGCTCGTCGCCGGGCGGCTGCGGGCGCGGCGGGAGCGGGCGCTGCCGCTGGGGACGCGGCGGGCGTCGGAGCGGGTGCTGCGGCTGCGGCGGGTGCCGGGGACGCCGCGCGGCGAGGGACGCGGGGGGGACCTGGCGGCCTTCGTCGTGACGGCGCTGACCGTCGTGGCGCTGGCCGTCCCGCTGGTCAACCTCGTCGTGCGGTCCCTGCGGGTGGGCGAGGGCTGGGGGCTCGCCCATTACCGGGCGCTGGCACGACGCGCCGACGGGATGCCGGTGAGCGTGCTCGACGCGACCGTGACCTCCGTGCGGGCGGCGCTCGACGCGACCGTGCTGGCGCTGGTGGTGGGGGTGCTCGTCGCGCTCGTGCTGTCGCGGCGGCCGCGCGCGGCGGTGGGGCGGCGGGCGGTGTCCGTGCTCGACGCGGTGGTCATGCTGCCGCTGGGGGTGTCGGCGGTGACCGTCGGGCTGGGGTTCCTGCTGGCGCTCCACCGGCCGTTCGGGCTGGACCTCGACCTGCGGACGAGCCCGCTGCTCGTGCCGGTCGCGCAGGCCGTGGTGGCGGTGCCGCTCGTCGTGCGGACGGTGCTGCCGGTGCTGCGGTCGGTGGACCCGCGGCTGCCGCAGGTCGCGGCGACGCTGGGGGCCGGTCCCGGACGGGTGCTGCGGACCGTGGACGGCGCGCTGGCCGCGCGGGCCGGCGGGCTGGCGGTCGGGTTCGCGCTCGCGGCCTCCCTCGGGGAGTTCGGGGCGACGTCGTTCGTCGCCCGGGCCGACGCGCCGACGCTGCCCGTCATGGTCTACCGGCTGATCGGGCGGCCGGGGGCGGAGAGCTACGGGCAGGCGCTGGCGGCGTCGGTGCTGCTGGCGGTGCTGACGGCGGTGGTCATCGCCGCGTGCGAGCGGCTGCGGGCGCCGGGGACGGTGAGCGACTGGTGAGCGAGACGGCGTCGGCGGGGCCGGGTGCCGCGCGCGGGCTCGAGGTGCGGGACCTCGTCGTGCGGTACGCGGCCACGGGACCGGCTGCGGTCGACGGCGTGAGCCTCGCGGTGGCCGACGGCGTGCTGGCGCTGCTCGGGCCGTCGGGCTGCGGCAAGTCCTCGCTGCTGCGGGCCGTCGCGGGGCTCGAGCCCGTGGCGGGCGGGGACGTGCGCTGGGACGGCGCGTCGGTGGTCGAGGTCCCCGTGCACCGGCGGGGGTTCGGCCTGCTGTTCCAGGACGGGCAGCTCTTCCCGCACCGCGACGTCGGGGGCAACGTCGCGTACGGGCTGGAGGGGCCGGGCGACGCGCGCCCGTCCCGCGCGACCCGTCGCGCTCGGGTGGCCGAGCTGCTGGAGCTGGTCGGGCTCGCGGGCTTCGCGGACCGGTCCGTGGCCACCCTGTCGGGCGGGGAGCGTCAGCGGGTCGCGCTGGCCCGGGCGCTGGCGCCGCGTCCCCGGCTCCTGCTGCTCGACGAGCCCCTGTCCGCGCTGGACCAGGGCCTGCGGGAGCGGCTCGCCGAGGACCTGCGCGCGGCCCTGGCGGCGACGGGCACCGCGGCGGTCCTCGTCACGCACGACCAGGACGAGGCCGCGGCGGTGGCGGACCGGGTCGCCGTGATGTCCGCCGGGCGGCTGCTGCAGGTGGGGACGCCGACGGAGCTGTGGCGGTCCCCGGCGGGCCCGGAGGTGGCGGCGTTCCTGGGGTTCGAGGCGGTCGTGCCCCGGGCCGTGCTGGGGGCGGGCGACGCCGCGACCGTGGCGCTGGCCCCCGGCGCCCTCGTCGTCGCGTCGTCCGGCGCGGGGACCACCGACGGCCGCGTCGTGCGGGTCCGTGCCCGCCGGGGCCGGACGGAGGTCCTCGTCTCGGTGCAGGGCCTCGGGGTGGTGACCGCCGCGGCGCCCGTCGGCTGGACGGGCTCCGTCGGCTCGAGCGTGCCGCTGGTGGTGGACCCCGACCGGGTCGTCCCCGTCGGCGCCAGGAGCGCGACAGGCTGAGGAGCACCGTGGACGAGAGCACCGCCGGCAGCGACACGCACGACCGGCCCGACGTCGTCGTCCTCGACGTCAACGAGACGCTCTCGGACATGGCGCCGCTGGGCGGCCGGCTCGTGGAGGTCGGCGCACCCGAGCACCTGGTGACGACCTGGTTCGCGACCGTCCTGCGGGACGGCTTCGCGCTGACGGCCGCGGGTGCTCCGGCGGCCTTCACCGACGTGGCCGGGGCAGCGCTGCGGGTCCAGCTCGCGGCGCAGCCGCTCACGCGCCCGCTCGACGAGTCGGTCGACCACGTGCTGGCGGGGCTGTCCGACCTGGGCCTGCACCCGGACGTCCGGGAGGGGCTCGAGGGGCTGGCCGGCCTCGGCGTCCGGTGCGTGACCCTGAGCAACGGCTCGGTGGCCTCCACGCGGGGGCTGCTCGACCGGGGCGGGGTCGCGCACCTCGTCGACGACGTGCTCTCGGTCGACGACGCCGGCGCCTGGAAGCCCGCGCGCAACGCCTACGCGTACGCGGCGCGGCGGTGCGGCACCGAGCCGGAGCAGATGATGCTCGCGGCCGTGCACCCGTGGGACGTCGACGGGGCGTCGCGCGCCGGTCTGCGGACGGCGTGGATCGACCGCACCGGGACCCCGTACCCGGATGTGTTCCGGCGGCCGACCTCGACCGTGCCGTCCCTCGTCGGGCTCGCTGCCGCGCTCGGCGCCTGACGGCACCGCGCGACGGCGCAACTCGGCAGCTCGTTCAGGACGGCAGGATCCGCTGCCACTCGCCGCTGCCGCCGGCCGGGCGGAAGCCGAGCGCGACGTTGATCCCGAGCATGAACCGGTTCTCCTCGGCGTTCCACGTGCCGATCCGCCGGACGGACGGCCGCTCCCGGGCCAGCCCCAGGAGCTGCTCGGTCTTGACGAGCATCCCGAGCCGACGCCCGCGGTGCTCCGCCAGGACCAGCGTGTCCTCCTGCTCGGCGACCGGCTCCTCGCCGCGCGTGATGACGGTCGTGAAGGCGACGAGCCGCCCGGTCGGCACGTGCTCGGCCGCCACCGTGCGGGCGAGCCGCCCGGCCCGCTCCCACTGCGCCTCCGCGACGCGGATGCGAGCCCGGTCCCAGCGCTCCTCCTCGATCTGCAGCCCGGCGGAGGGGTCGTCGGTGCTCATCCGGCTGTAGAGCACCGCCAGGTCGTCCAGCCACGGGTCGGGACAGGGCCCGTCCCAGGCGACCACCCGGTAGCCGGGACCGGCCGCCGCGCGGGCCTCGTCGTGGAGGCGGGCGAGCAGCTCGTCAGGCACGGGCAGGTCCAGCGCGGAGTAGCGGGCGACCTGCTCCAGCACGTAGCCGTGCGCCAGCGCGAACCGGACGCCGGGGCTGCTGCGCCGGACGTGGCCGCTGCCGGTCGGCGGGGCGAGGGCGTCGGGGCCGTCGCCGGGATCGTCGCGGTGGTCGGTGGAGACCATGAGCACCGTCCGGCCCTCGGCGACGACCGCCTCGAGGAGCGCGACGTGCAGCGCCTCACCGATGCCGCGCCCGCGGTGACCGGGTCGGACACCGAGGTCCAGCGCCGCGGCCGTCGTGTTGTCCGTCAGCGGGAGCTCGGCGGTGGCGTAGCCGAGGACGCGGGCCGGGTCGGGGCGGTCGGCCGGGTCGTCGGCGAGAGCGACGAGCCGGACCCGCCGGTGGTGCACCACCTGCTGCAGGCGGGCGAGGACCTCGAGCGCGGACACGGCGTGGTCGCGCAGCCCCGTCTCGTGCTCGACGACCTCGTTCATCGCCGCGGTCAGGCCGTGCAGCAGCCAGGCGTCCGGCGCGTCGAGGGAGGCCGGCGTCGGCACCGGCACCACGCGGACGCCGTCCGGGGCGTCCGCCGCGACGGCGGTGAGCGGGAACGGGACGTCGGTGTCGGTCACCCGGTGAGCGTGCCGCCGAGGGCGTGCCGCTGTCACCGGCATTTCGGCCCCCGTCCTCCCTCGCGGGTCGGCTGCTGCGGTCGTACGCTGCCGAGCGCAGGTTTCGGTCGTCCGAAACCCGGAGGACGAGGAGGGGTCGTGACAGCGGTGCAGGAGCGCGCGGGAGCCGGCCGGCGGGCGGTCGGTGGGGGCGTGCCGGTGCTGCTCGGGCCGGCCTTCGTCGCCGCCGTGGCCTACGTCGACCCCGGCAACGTCGCCGCCAACCTCACCGCCGGCGCCCGGTACGGCTACGCGCTGCTCTGGGTGCTCGTGGCCGCGAACCTCATGGCCGTGCTCGTGCAGTACCACTCGGCGAAGGTCGGCCTCGTCACCGGGCAGTCCCTGCCGGACCTGCTGGGGACGCGGCTGCGGCCGTGGCCCCGGCGGGCGTACTGGCTGCAGGCGGAGCTCGTCGCGGCGGCCACCGACGTCGCCGAGGTCGTCGGGGGAGCGCTCGCGCTGCAGCTGCTGTTCGGGCTGCCCCTGCCGCTCGGCGGCGCGCTCGTCGGGGTCGTGTCGCTGGTGCTGCTCCTGACGCAGGACCGGTACGGCGCGCGGCGGTTCGAGCAGGTCGTCGTCGCGCTGCTCGTGGTCATCACCGTGGGGTTCTGCCTGGGGCTGCTGGTGGCGCCGCCGTCGGCCGGCGGGATGCTGGGCGGGATCGTGCCGCGGTTCCCCGACGGGGACGCGGTGCTGCTGGCCGCGAGCATGCTGGGCGCCACCGTCATGCCGCACGCGATCTACGCGCACTCCGCGCTCGTGCGGGACCGGCACGGGCGGGCGGCGCCGGGGGAGGGGCGTCGGCTGCTGCTGCGGGCGACGCGGTGGGACGTCGGCGTCGCGCTCGCGGTGGCCGGGATCGTCAACATCGCGCTGCTGCTCCTCGCGGCGTCCGGCCTGCAGGGTGTCGAGGGCACGGACACCATCGAGGGTGCGCACGCGGCGATCGAGTCCGCCCTCGGACCGGTGGTGGCGATCGCCTTCGGCATCGGACTGCTGGCCTCCGGGCTCGCGTCGACGTCGGTGGGCGCCTACGCCGGCGCGACGATCATGGCCGGGCTGCTGCACCGGCGGATCCCGCTGCTGGTCCGCCGGCTGGTGACGCTCCTCCCGGCGCTCGTGCTGCTCGCGCTCGGGGCGGATCCGACGTGGACGCTCGTGCTCAGCCAGGTCGTGCTGAGCTTCGGGCTGCCGTTCGTGCTGGTCCCGCTCGTGCTGCTGGCCCGCAGCCGGTCGGTCATGGGGGAGGACCGGACCCGCGGCGTCGTGCACGCCCTGCTCGTGGTCGTCACGGCCCTCGTCGGCGCGCTGAACGTCGCCCTGCTGGTGCTCCTCGCGGGCGGGTAGCGCCCTGCTATCCAGGCTGATGGCCAGAAGCCGACGTCGTGCGCTCGTCACGGGTCAGGGTGTGCTTCCCCCGTGGAGTCGTTGCGGTGATCAGCCCCGGCGCCGTCGCTCCCGCTCGTAGGGGTCCTCGAGCTCGTCGTCAAAGGCGGCACGGATGTCCCGCTTCCAGGCCTCGGCCTGGTCTTCCGTGAGCGGCGAGCTCTCGTAGAGCGCCCTGAGGGCGTTCGCGTCGACGAACCGCCGCTGCCTACCGACGGAGTCGCGCGGCGTGCCGGTCTCTCCCGTGACGGTCGTGCTCCCGCCGTCGCTGTCACCGGTCGCGGCGAGGGGCGAGCTGTCGCCATCCCGCGTCCGATGCGCGAGGTCGTCTCCCATCGGGGGAGAGTAACGCCGTCGGGGTCAGGGCTTGGGGTGGGGCAGCCAGCCCTCCGCCAGGCGGCCGACGAGGCGCTCGACGGCTGCTGCTCGGCCCTTCTCCGTCCGGGGGACGCCGACGCGGTGGAGGATCGCGTAGCGGTTCGTCGCGTCGAGGGCGTCGAAGGCCGCGCGCGCGGCGGGGGTCGCGTCGAGGGCCGCCTCCAGGTCCGGCGGGACGACCGCGGTGGCGGGGCCGGCGTAGGCGGCGTCCCACCGGCCGTCGGCCTGGGCGCGCTCGACCTCGGCGATCCCGCGCGGGCGCATGCGGCCCTCGGTGGTCAGCCGCGCGACGTACGTGACGTTCCGGGCCGACCACAGGCTGCGCTGCCGGCGCGGGGTGAAGCGCTGCCGGTAGATCCGGTCGTCGACGCTGCGGGCCTGGCCGTCGATCCAGCCGCTGCACAGCGCCTCGTCGAGCGCCGTCGCGTAGACGAGGGTCGTCGGGGCGGCCGCGCCCTTCTTCGCCAGGACCAGCCACACGCCGTCGGAGGTGTCCTCGTGCTCGTCGAGCCACGCGCGCCAGGCCGCCACGTCCGGGACGAGGAGCTCGGGCTGCTCCGGGCGCGGCGTGCGGGCGGCCACGATCAGCCCCGGGCCGCCGCGGCCTCGGCGGTCACCCCGTCGAGCACCGCCGCCGTCGTGGTCACGCGGATCAGCGGCGCGTACAGGCGCATGGCGTCCAGCGCGCGCTCGTGGTCGGCGTCGCTCGCGCCGGCGCACGCGTCCGCGGCCACCACGACCTCCACGCCGGACTCGGCGGCGGCCAGGGCCGTCGACAGCACGCAGCAGTCCGTGCTCACCCCGCACAGCACGACGCGCTCCACCGGGACCGGCACCTCACCCCCCTCGTCCGCCATCGTGGCCAGCCGGGGGACGAGGGCGTCCCACTTGCCGAACGTCGTCGCGTCGACCGTCGGCCGCTCGACGAGGTCCGCGAGCGCCGGCACGACCTCCCACAGCGGGGCGTCGGCCGGCTGCAGCGCGAAGGGCCACTCGTCGTAGTACGCCTGCCAGGCGCCGCGCGGCTCGGCCGGGGCCAGGAACCGGGTGAACAGCGTCCGGCCGGGGTGGGCGGCGGCGAGGGAGCGCACGGGCTCCACCGTCGCGGCGAAGGCCGGGGCCGCCCAGGGCTGACCGGGCTCGGTGAAGACGCGCTGCGCGTCGACGACGACGAGCGCGGTCCGCGACCCGACGGGCGTCACAGCCGGCCGTCCGGCTGCAGCGACGCCTCCACCTCGCGGGTCGGTACGGCGGCCTCGGCCGGCAGGCTCTCCTGGCGTCGCACGGCACCCGCGCGCAGCACGAGCGTGGCGACGAACCCGACGGCCAGGGCGACGAGCACGCCGAGGTTGGCGAAGGCCCAGGCGCCCTCGCGACCACCCAGCGGCCCGAGCAGGTAGCCCTGCCACGCCAGCCAGCCGGCGTAGGTGTTGACCACGAGGCCCCATCCGAGGAAGGAGGCGACGGCCAGGACCGCCAGCGTCGGGCCCACGACGTCGCCGTAGCGCCCGGCCGGGGTGAACAGGTCGCGCTCGGCGTAGGGGCGGCGGCGCAGCGCGATGTCGGCCAGGAAGATCCCGCACCACGCGGCGATCGGCACGCCGAGGGTGATGAGGAAGCCCTGGAACACCCCGAAGAACTCGTCGGAGCCGAACACCACGTAGATCGTGCCCAGGACCATGACGACCCCGTCGATGCCCGCCGCGACGGGTCGCTTCACGGGCAGCCCGGTCGCCACGAGCGCGAGGCCGGAGGAGTACAGGTCCAGCACCGCCCCGCCGACGAGGCCCAGCACCGCGACGACCGCGAACGGCAGGAGGTACCAGGGGGGCAGCAGCGTGGTGAGCGCCCCGACCGGGTCGGCCGAGATGGCGGCGCGCAGCTCGTCGTCGGACGCCGCCAGCAGCAGGCCGAAGCCCACCAGGAGCAGCGGCGCGAGCGAGGCGCCGACCGTCGTCCAGCCCACGACCCCGCGCGACGAGCTCGTCCGCGGCAGGTAGCGCGAGTAGTCGGCGGCCATGTTCACCCAGCCCAGCCCGAAGCCGGTCATCATGAACACCAGCGCGCCGACGAAGGCCTGCCCGCTGCCCGCCGGCACCGCCGCCACGGCGTCGAGGTCCACCTCGTCGAGCACCAGCAGCACGTAGCCGACCGTGAGCACCGCGGTCACCACGGTGATGACCGTCTGCAGCCGCATGATGAGGTCGAAGCCGAACACGCCTCCGGCGACGACGAGCCCGGCCACCACCAGCAGCGCCACGACCTGCGTCGTCGTCCCGCCGCCCCAGCCCAGCCGCCCGAGCACGGTGCCCGTCGCCAACGTGGCCAACGAGACCAGCACGGTCTCCCACCCGACGGTGAGCAACCACGACAGCCCCGAGGCGACGCGGTTGCCGCGCACGCCGAGCGCCGCCCGGCTGAGCACCATCGTCGGCGCGGAACCGCGCTTGCCGGCCAGCGAGACCAGCCCGCACAGCACGAACGAGAAGAGGATCCCGACGACGGCCGCCGCGGTGGCCTGGCCGAAGGAGATGCCGAAGTCGAGCACCCACGCGCCGTACGACAGCCCCAGGACCGAGACGTTCGCGGCGAACCACGGCCAGAACAGGTCCCGCGGGCGGCCCTTGCGGTCCGCGTCGGCGATGACGTCGATGCCGTGGCTCTCGACCTGCAGCGCACCGCCCGAGGGGTTCGCGGCCGTCGCACCCGACGGTCCGGAGGGTCCTGCTGCGGCGGTCATGCGCGCTCCTGGGTGGGAGGGGTGCGGTGGGGAGGACGGTCGTCCTGGCACGACCGTAGGGGCGAGCACCGACACGGGCAACGACGTCCCACGGCCGCCCGGCGCGCGTCAGACCAGGCCGAGCCCCGCGTGCCGCCCGCGGAAGATGCCCGTGCGCAGCTCGATCTCCCACTCGCGCAGGGCCGGCATGCCCACCGCCCGCGCGACGTCGAGCTCCGCCTCGACGTCGTAGGGCACCCGCACGAGCGTGAGGACGAACGGGTCGTCGAGCGTCCCGCCGGGCACGCCCTCGAGGACCGCGTACGACGGCACCGGCCCGTCGAGCGGGTTCCCGGCGCTGCCGCAGTTGAACAGGGTGCGCCCGTCGACGGTGCGGACGTAGGCGTCGTGCACGTCGCCGTAGCCGACGACGGCAGGCTCCGGTCCCGGCCTGGTCAGCTCCGTCGTGGCGAACATCGCGTCGAACTCCGCGTCGGTGTGGTGGAAGTGCACGCGTGTGTAGACGCTCGTCGCGGAGGCGTGCACCAGCCGGATGCGCCGGCCGCTGAGGTCCAGGTGGTGCACGAGCGGCAGCGACGTCAGCCAGGCGCGGTCGTCGGCCGACAGCTCGTCGTGCCACCACTGCACCGCCGGGTCCGCGAACGGCGCGCCCGTCGGCAGGAAGTCGTCCCAGTTCCCGCGGACGGTCACGGCGCAGCGCTCGCGCGTCCGCGCGATCGCCGCCGACCCCCGCGGGCCCTTGCCCGCCACGTCCCCGAGGTTGAGCACAGTCGTGATACCGCGCCGGTCGATGTCCGCGAGCACCGCGTCGTACGCCGTCAGGTTGCCGTGCACGTCGGACAGGACGGCGATCCGGGTGACGGTCACACGGGCACGCTACCCACGCGCACCCGCCCCGGCCGGGTGTAGAGCGTGAGCCGGTCCCCGCGCGAGAACCCGACGAGGGTCAGCCCCGCGCGCTCCGCCAGCGCGACCGCCAGGTCGGACGGCGCCCCGACCGCGGCCAGCACCGGCACCCCGGCCATCACCGCCTTCTGCACGAGCTCGAAGGACGCCCGGCCCGACACCTGCAGCACCGTCTCGCGCAGCGGCAGCAGCCCGTCGCGCAGCGCCCGGCCCAGCACCTTGTCCACCGCGTTGTGGCGGCCCACGTCCTCCCGCACGACGAGCGCGTCGCCGCCGGCCGTGAACAGCCCGGCCGCGTGCACGCCGCCCGTGCGCGCGAACAGCGGCTGCGCCGCGCGCAGCGCCTCGGGCAGCCCGGCCAGCACCTCCGCCTCGACGACGACCTCGTCGGCCAGAACGTCGAACGCGGAGGTGACCTCGACGTCGTCGATCGCCGTCAGCCCGCACACCCCGCACGCGCTCGTCGTGTAGGTGCGGCGCTCGCGACCCAGGGCGCGCAGCGCCGCGTCGGTGGCCAGGGACGCCTCGACGACGTTGTAGGTCTGCCGGCCCTCGGCGTCCGTGCCGGTGCAGTACCGCAGGGCGACGAGGTCGTCGCGCTCCCGCAGCACGCCCTCGGACAGCAGGAACCCCGCGACGAGGTCGAAGTCGTCGCCGGGCGTGCGCATGGTGACGCTGTGCGGGCGCCCGGCCGCCCGGATCTCCAGCGGCTCCTCGCCCGCCAGGGCCTGCTCGCGCTCGTGCGCGGTGGCGGCACCGGTGCCGTCACCGGCCAGGCGCACGACGACGGCCCTCCGCCGCGCGACCACCCGGCTCATGGGGTGCTCGCGTGCTCGGGCACGTGTGCGCTCATCGGGCCTCCCGGCGTCGTCGTCGACCGCGGCCATCGTAGGTCGCGGGCCCGGGCGCGGGGTCGGGGAGAGGGTCGGGCCTACGATCGTCGGACCTGGCGGACGGAGCGACGATGACCGGACGGATCACGGGCGACCCCACGGGCGGTCGCGCCGGTGCGCAGCACGACGAGGAGCGGGTGCCGGCCGGCGCGCTCCGCCGGGCCCAGGACGTCGACGACGCGACGCTCAGCGGCCTGCGCGTCGGCCCGCCCGCCACGCACGCCGCGGGCCTGCCCGGTGTGGCGCACGCGCTCGACGTCGCGCTGCGGCAGATGGGACCCGTGCGCACGGCCCGCACCCTGACCCGCGTCAACCAGACCCACGGCTTCGACTGCCCCGGCTGCGCGTGGCCGGAGGCCGCCCACCGCTCGCCGGCGGAGTTCTGCGAGAACGGCGCCAAGGCCGTGGCGGAGGAGGCGACGACCCGCACGGTGGGCCCGGCCTTCTTCGCCCACCACCCCGTGGCCGAGCTGGCGGGTTGGGACGACCACTCCCTCGGCCAGCAGGGCCGCCTCACGCACCCCGTCCTGCTCGACGAGGGCGCGACGCACTACCGGCCCGTCACGTGGGACGAGGCCTACGACGTCCTCGTCGGGGAGCTGCGGTCCCTGGCCTCGCCCGACGAGGCGGTCTTCTACACCTCGGGCCGCACGTCCAACGAGGCCGCCTTCGCCTACGCGCTCATGGTCCGGGGGTTCGGCACGAACAACCTGCCCGACTGCTCGAACATGTGCCACGAGTCGAGCGGGTCCGCGCTGACGGAGACGATCGGCATCGGCAAGGGCAGCGTGCACCTGGCCGACCTCGAGCGCGCCGACCTCGTCGTCGTCGCCGGGCAGAACCCCGGCACCAACCACCCGCGGATGCTCACCGCGCTGCAGCGCGCGAAGGCGGCGGGGGCGACGATCGTCGCCGTCAACCCGCTGCGCGAGGTCGGGCTGCTGCACTTCGACGACCCGCAGCGGCCGTCCGGCGTCCTCGGGCGCGGCACCGACCTGGCCGACGACTACCTGCAGGTGCGGCTCGGCGGGGACCAGGGGCTGTTCCAGGGCGTGGCCAAGCACCTGCTCGAGCTCGAGGCGGCCCGCCCGGGGACGGTCCTCGACCCGGCGTTCCTCGCCGCGAGCACCGAGGGGGTCGAGGAGTACGCCGCGGCTCTGCGGGCGCTGCCCTGGGCGCAGGTCGAGGAGGCGACGGGGCTGACCGAGGCGGACGTCCGGGCGCTGGGCGACCGCTTCGCCGCCTCCCGGGCGACGATCGTCTGCTGGGCGATGGGCCTCACCCAGCACCCGCACGCGGTGGCCACGCTCAAGGACGTGGTGAGCCTGCTGCTCCTGCGCGGGGACATCGGCCGGCCCGGGGCCGGGCTGTGCCCGGTGCGCGGGCACTCGAACGTGCAGGGCGACCGGACCATGGGCATCTTCGAGCGGATGCCCGCGGCGTACCACGACGCCATCGACCGGGAGTTCGGCTTCACCTCGCCGCGCGCGCACGGGCTGGACACCGTGGCGGCCATCGAGGCGCTGCGCGACGGACGTGCGCAGGTGTTCGTCGGGATGGGCGGCAACTTCGCCCGGGCCACGCCGGACACGGCGGTGACCGAGGAGGCGCTGCAGCGGGCGCGGCTGACGGTGCAGGTGTCCACGAAGCTCAACCGCTCGCACGTGGTCACGGGTCGGCGGGCCCTGATCCTGCCGACGCTGGGCCGCACAGACCGCGACGTGCAGGCGTCGGGCCGTCAGCGGGTGTCCGTCGAGGACTCCATGAGCGCGGTGCACGCCTCGACCGGGCGCCTCGAACCCGCCGGGCCGCTGCTGCGCAGCGAGGTCGCGATCATCACCGAGCTGGCCGAGCGGCTGCTGGCCGGGCGCCCGGGCGCGCCGCGCGTGGACTGGCGCGGGTGGCGGGAGGACTACCGGCGCATCCGGGCGGCGATCAGCCGCGTCGTGCCCGGGTTCGAGGACTACGAGGCGCGCCTCGACGAGCCCGGCGGTTTCGTCCTGCCGCACCCGCCACGTGACACCCGGACCTTCGCGACCCCGAGCGGCCGCGCGCGGTTCACCGTCAACGCGCTGACGTACCCGCGCATCCCGCCGGGGACGCTGCTGCTGCAGACGATCCGCTCGCACGACCAGTTCAACACCACGGTCTACGGCCCCGACGACCGCTACCGGGGCATCCGGGGCGGGCGCCGGGTGGTCTTCGTGCACCCCGCGGACCTGGCCGACCTCGGCCTCGCGGCGGGTGACCTCGTGGACCTCGTCGGCGTGCACGACGACGGCCGCGAGCGCCGGGCCGCCGGCTTCCGCGCGGTCGCCTACGACACGCCGCGCGGCAACGCGGCGGCCTACTACCCGGAGACGAACGTCCTGGTGCCGCTGTCGTCCTACGCCGCCGTCTCGCGCACGCCCACGTCGAAGTCGGTGCTGGTCCGGCTCGAGCCGGCGACGGTGCCCGCGCCGGCCTGACTCAGCCGGCCAGGTGGCCCCAGCTCTCCCGCAGCTCGTCCCACGGGCCGCTGGCCGCCACGCGGCCCTCGTCGAGCACGACCACCCGGTCGGCGCGGGCCAGCGCCGCCCCCTTGGTCGAGGCGCCCACGACCGTCAGGCCACGGGCCCGCAGCCCGTCCCACAGCTCGAGCTCCGTGCGCGCGTCCAGCGCCGAGGACACGTCGTCGGCGACGAGCAGCTCGGCGCCCGTCGCGCGCGCCCGGGCCAGCGCGAGGCGCTGCACCTGCCCGCCCGACAGCCGCACGCCGCGGTGCCCGACGAGGGCCTCGTGCCCGCCGGCCGCCGCGACGTCGCCGCCCAGCCGCGCGTCGTCGAGCGCCTCCCGCCACGGCCGGTCGTGGTCGAGGTGGACGTTGGCGGCGAAGGACCCCGAGAGGACCCGCGGCACCTGGCCGACGTAGGCGACCTGACCGGGACGCAGGAACGTCTGCGGGTCCTCGACCGGCCGGTCGTTCCACCGGATCGACCCCTCGTGGTCGACGAGCCCGGCCAGGGCCGCCAGCAGGCTCGACTTGCCGGAGCCGACCCGGCCGACGAGCAGCACGAGCTCCCCGGCGTCGACGGTGAGGTCGACGTCCGTGACCCCAACGGTGCCGTCGTCGTGCACGGCGGTCAGGCCCTCGAGCTCGAGCCGCCGCAGCGGGACGCGCGGTGGCGCGTCGGGCCCCGGCGCCGTGCCGGTCACCAGGTCGACACCCGTCGGGAGGCGCATGAGGTCTGCGGAACCCGCGAGCTCGGCGGTCGCGCCCAGCCAGCGACGCGCGACCGGGGCCTCCGTGATCGCGGCGGCCGCGACGGTCCCGAACCAGCCCGAGCCGCTCACCGCAGTGGTGACCAGCAGCGCCGTGGCGAGGTCCCAGGTGCCGACGAGGTGCAGCCCCCAGCCCACGACGATCCCGGTCTGCACCAGGAGCGGCGGGATCCCCTCGAGCGCGGCGCGCACCCGCAGCTCGCGCACCGACGCGGCGACGCGGCGGGCGTCGACCCGGTGCAGGTGCGCCTCGGCCGGCCCGACGGCGGCGGCGAGCTTGAGCGTGCGCGCGCAGTCCAGGACGGAGGCCAGGGCGTGCCCGAAGCGCGCGCGCTCGTCGCCCGCCAGCCGCGCCGTGCGCCCCGCCACCGGTGCACCGGCCGCGGAGATCGCGGCGGAGAGCACGAGCACCCCGCCGACGACGGCCGCCGCGAGCACGCTGCCGCTGAGCAGGCCCGTGACCAGCACGACGAGCAGGCCGTTGACGACGTCCACCCAACGGTCGACGTAGAGGACCATCCGCTCGCTGTCGAGCACGCGCGCCACCGCCTCGCCCGGCGGCACGCGCGGCAGGCGGTGCTGGCGGGTCTGGCCGAGCAGCACCGACAGCCGCGACTGCAGCGTGACGGCCTGCCACCACACGAAGTACCGCTTGACGGCGAAGGCCAGCGCCAGCGGCGCCAGCAGGACACCGACCGCCAGCGCCCAGGCGACCCCCCACGGCTCGCCGCCGTCCTGCAGCGACGCCGCGAGCCGCCCCCAGAGCCAGCCCGTCACCGCGCCCGAGACGCCGAGCAGCATGATCCCGAGGAACCCGACGTCCCCCAGCACGCCCCACCGCTTGTAGGCGCCGATCATCCGCAGGACGGTCCGCGCCAGCGACGGCCGCGGCACGGCCGGCGCGGGACGCGGCTCGCGACGCTCCACGCGGGCCGTCAGCGGGGCCGGCGGCTGGGCCTGGCCCGTCGCCCCGGCCGCGACGAGGAGGTCGCGGAAGGGCCCGGGCGTGGTGGCCAGGTCTGCGCGCGGCCCGTGCTGCACCACCCGGCCGGCGTCCATCACCGCGACGGCGTCGCAGCGCCGCGTCGTCGACAGCCGGTGCGCGACGACCACACCCGTCCGTCCGTGCAGGAGCCGGTCGGCCGCGCGGGTGACGAGCTCCTCGGTCTGCGGGTCCATGCGCGCCGTCGCCTCGTCGAGCACGACGACCTGCACGTCGCGGACCAGCAGCCGGGCGAACGCGACCAGCTGCTCCTCGCCGGCGGAGAGGGTGGTGCCACCCGGTCCCAGCGGCGTCGCGAGCCCGTCCGGTAGCGACGTGACCCAGTCGGACAGCCCGAGGGCCTCGACCGCCCCCTCGACCACGCCGGGAGCCACGTCGGCCAGGAGCGTGATGTTCTTGGCCAGCGAGGCGGCCAGGATCTCCGTGCGCTGGGTGACGACGCCGACGGCGCGCCGCAGGTCCTCCACGTCGGTGGCTGCGACGTCCTGCCCGCCGACGAAGACGGTGCCGACGGGCGGCTCCACCGCGCGCGAGAGCAGGCGCACGAGCGTCGACTTGCCCGCACCCGTCCGCCCGACGAGCGCGCAGCTCGTCCCCGCCGGCACGTGCAGGTCCACCCCGCGCAGCGCGAAACCGCCGGGGTACGTGAACGTGAGGTCCCGCAGCTCGAGGTCCACGGGCCCGGCCGGGACCGGCGCGCCGCCCGTGGGCTCGGGCTCCGCGGTCAGCAGCGTGTCGATGCGCTGCAGGGCGCCGAGCCCCGCCTGCACCTCGGGGAGCTGGTCCGCCACGCGCCCGAGCTGCCCGACGAACGAGGTCACGAGCAACCACAGCGTCACGAGCTCGGCCACGCCGAGGCGACCCTGCGCCACCAGCGCCACGCCGCCGATCGCGAGCGCCGCGACCAGCGCGTGCAGCACGGTCCCCGTCAGCCCGGCGACGAGCGCCGACGCCGACGACACCGACCGCACCCGGGCCAGCACCTCGGACGCGCGCTGGGCGTACTGCCGCACGACGTGCGGCTGCCCCAGCGAGGACCGCACGTCGTCCCGCGCGGCCACGGCCTCCTCGAGCTGCGCCGAGTGCGCGGACCACGCCACCTCCTCGGCCACCTTGCGCGCGGCGACCACCCGCGTCAGCGGCCGGGCCACCGCCAGCGCCGCCGCGGCGACCAGCGGGAAGGCCACCCACGCCGGTGCCCACGTCAGCCCCGCGACGACCCAGGCGAGCACGGCCCGCAGGCAGGCCCGCCCGACCTCCCACCCCGTCCGCCGGGCCAGGGCGCCGAGCTGGCGGGGGTCGTCGTCGACGCGGTCGAGCACCTCGCCGACCGCCTGCTCGTCGAGCACGGGAAGCGGCTGCCGGAGCGCCGCGGCCAGCAGGTCCCGGCGCAGCCCGCCCTCCGCCCGCGCGATGACGCCCGCGAAGACCGTCCGCCCCGCCGTGTCCAGCAGGACCGCGCTCCCGACGAGCACGGCCAGCACGGTCAACGCCCCGGCGGTCGGTCTCTCCGCCAGCCGCCCGGCCACCACCGTGCCGACGGTCTCGGCCGCCGCGGCGACGGCCGCGGCCAGCACGGCCAGCGTCGTCGTCGGGCCGGCGAGCCGGCGCCAGGGGGACGGGTGGGGGGCGGGGCGCATGGGACCTCTGTCGTCGAGCGGGGGAGCGGTCCTGCCATGGTGGCAGCCGCCGCCGACACGGCACGACGTGTTCAGCGACGGGCGCCCGGCTCGTCCGGGCTCGCCCGATGAGTCCCGGCCCCTGCGCCGGTCGGCAGGTGTGGGCGCGGCGGCAGGGGGCCGCCGCGGCCGCTCGACCCAGGAGGCCCCGCATGACCGACGCCCACCCGCCCGCCGACGGGCGCGACCCCGCCGTCGGCCCTGCCGACCTCGCCGGCCCGGCCGATCCCGCCGGCCCCGCCGACCCCGCCGATCCTGCCGGCCCCGCCGACCGGCCCGGCTGGAGGCGCGACGTCACGCTCTTCCTGTCCGGGCAGACCGCGTCGCTGCTCGGCTCGATGCTCGTGCAGTACGCGATCATGTGGCACCTGACGCTGGAGACGCGCTCGGGCACGGTCATGGCGGTGTACGC
Organism: Cellulomonas sp. plas2; assembly: GCF_057221735.1. NCBI lineage: Bacteria > Bacillati > Actinomycetota > Actinomycetes > Micrococcales > Cellulomonadaceae > Cellulomonas > Cellulomonas sp. plas2. The sequence continues at coordinate 3,619,829 of NZ_CM170155.1, read as the reverse complement.
CGTCGTCGGCTTCCTGCCGCAGGCCGTGGTGTCCGTGTTCGGCGGCGTCTGGGCGGACCGGCTGGACCGCAAGCTGCTGATCGTCGCCGCGGACGCCACCATCGCGGCGACGACGCTGGCCCTCGCGCTGCTCATGCTGTCCGGCTACCGCGAGCTGTGGCTGCTCTACCTCGTCTCGGCGGTCCGCTCGGCGGGCGCCGGGATCCAGACGCCGGCGGTCGGCGCCCTCCTGCCGCAGATCACGCCGGCGCGCCACCTGCTGCGCGTCAACGGCATCAACGGCACGATCCAGTCCGCGATGATGCTCGTCGCCCCCGCCGCGGCGGCCGGGATCTACGCGAGCGCGTCCATCGAGGCGATCTTCTTCGTCGACGTCGTCACCGCCCTCGTCGGGATCGGCCTGCTGCTGCTCGTCCCCGTGCCGCGGATCGTGCGCACCGACCAGGTCGCGGGCGTGCGCGGCTACGTCGACGACCTCGTCGGCGGCGTGCGCTACGTCGCGCGGACACCGTTCGTGCGCTGGGTGCTCGGGCTCTGGGGCGTGGTCTTCCTGCTCATCGTGGCCCCGTCGTTCCTCACGCCGCTGATGATCGTCCGCACCTTCGGCGACGAGGTGTGGAAGCTGACCGTCAACGAGCTCGCCTTCAGCATCGGCATGCTGCTCGGCGGGATCGTCATCTCGTGGTGGGGCGGCAGCGAGGGCGGTGGAGGCCGGTTCGCGAACCGGGGGCCGCGGGACCGCGTCGCCCTCGTCATGGGCACGACGGCGGTGTTCGGCGTCCTCAACGTCGGCCTGGGCCTGTCGCCCACCCTGTGGCTGTTCTTCGCCTTCATGTTCCTCATCGGGCTCGGCGTGCCGTTCTTCTCCACGCCGACGATGACCGTGCTGCAGGAGACGGTCCCGCCCGAGAAGCAGGGACGGGTCTTCGGCTTCGTCGGGATCGTCATGGCGGTCGCGATGCCGGTCGGCATGGCCGTGTTCGGCCCCCTGGCCGACCGCGTGAGCGTCGAGGTGCTCCTCGTCGCGGCGGGTCTGGCGCTGCTCGTCGTCGTCGGGCTGGCGACGGCCGCGCCATCCGGGCGCCGCCTCCTGCAGGAGGGCGCGCCCACGCCCGACGACGAGCCCGCCCCCGCGCCGGCCGGTGCACGGGACGCCTGACCGGACGCACGCCGACGCCCCTCCCGCCGCGCGACCGCCGCGGCCGGAGGGGCGCCGGAGGTCAGGCCGCGAGGACGGCCCCGTCGGGCGACAGCGGCACCCCGACGAGCCGCTCCGACACCCGCCACACACGCTCGGCGTCCTGCGGGTCCCGCAGGGGTCGGTACAGCGCCTGCTCGGCGGCGGGGCCACCCAGGTGACCGGGACCCGACGGGCCGTAGAGGCGGCCACCCTGCGCCTGCGGCGAGGTCGCGGCGAGCAGCGCGGGCTCCGCCGCGGTCTCGGGGGTGCCGAGCAGGATGCCGGCGCGGGACAGCCGGCGGATGACCGCGATCTGCGGCGTGTCCCGGTCCCGTCCGATCTCCGGCCGCGCGGTGAGCAGGCTCGTCGGCGCGACGCCCGGGTGCGACAGGTTGCTCGTGATCCCCCAGCCCCCCGCCCGGCTGCGGCGGTCGAGCTCCAGCCCGAACAGGCCCATCGCGACCTTGGAGCGCCCGTACGCGCGCCGGCCGTCGTAGGTGCCCTCCTCGTTGAGGTCGTCCCCGCCCATCGCCCCGCTGTGCGCGGCGACGCTGATCTGGGAGGTCACGCGGGCGCGCCCCGCGACGAGCAGCGGCAGCAGGTGCGCGACGAGCGCGACGTGCCCCAGGTGGTTCGTGCCGAGCTGCAGCTCGAAGCCGTCGGCGGTCGTCGAGCGCTCCGGCGGGGTCATGACGCCGGCGTTGTTGACGAGCAGGTGGACCGGGCGGCCGTCCGCCCGCAGCGCCGCGCCAAGAGCGGCCACCGACCGCAGCGACGACAGCTCGAGGTCGTGCAGCGTCACCCGCGCGCCGGGGTGCTCGCGGCGGATGGCGGCCGCTGCGGCCTCCCCCTTCGCGCGGTTGCGGACGGGCAGGACCAGCTCGGCCCCCGCGGCGGCGAGGCGTCGGGCGATGACGAGGCCGATCCCGTCGCTCCCGCCGGTGAGGACGGCGCGGCGGCCGGACAGGTCGGGGACGGTGAACGGGGTGTGGCGGGACGTGCGGGTCATGGCGGTACCTCTCGGTGTGCTGGGGCGGGTGGTGGTGCCGTGCGTGGCGGGTGTCGTCCTCGTCGGGACGGCGTCAGGCACGGACGGGGACGGGGGCGGGGACGGGGACGGCGACGGGCGCGCCCGGCAGCGTCCCGACGACGCGGCGGGCGGCGACGAGGGTCACGGCGAAGTGGACGGCGAACGCGCTGGTCGCGACGACCTGCAGCGCCGCGAGGGCCGCGGGCTCGTCGGCCAGGTACAGGGCGACCCGGGCGACGAGGTTGCCGACCGCCATCGTCAGCCCGACGAGCGAGGCGACCGTGTGGACCCGGCGCAAGGCGCGGTGCCGGTACCAGTCGCGCGGGCTGCCGGACAGCCTCCCGACCATGAGCCCGGTCAGCGGCCGACCGGCGGCGAACGCGACGAGGTACGCCAGGACGAACACGACGGGCAGCGCCATCGTCGGCAGGAAGAAGGCCCGCGCCTCGCCCGCCAGCGCCGCGACGCCCGCGCACGCGCCGGCGACGAGGAGCCCCGCCACGGCCGCGCCCGGCGACTCGCGGCGGGCCAGGCGCAGGCCGGCGGCGAGCACGGCCGTCACCCCCAGGGCGGCGAGGGCCGGCCCGAGGCCGGCCGCGGCGTCGGCCGCGACGAAGGCGACGGTGGGGGCGGTCCCGGCGACGAGGCCGACGGGTCCGCCGAGGCGCTCGAGGGCCCGCCGGCGGGCGAGCCCGACGGTCGACAGCACGACGGGCTCGGGCAGCCCGAGGAGCTGGCGGACCAGCGCGCTGGTGCCGGCGCCGTGCGTGGTGCCGGTGCTGTTGCCGGTGCTGTTGCCGGTGCCGTCGCCGGTGCCGTCGCCGGTGCCAGGGGTAATCCCGGGAGCGGCGGTCGCCCCCGGCGCGCTCGCGGGCCGGTGTGCGGTGGCAGGTGGGTGGCTCATGCGTCCTCCTCGGTCGGGGTGCCTGCGGTGCCACCACCCTCCGGCGGCCCGGGAGGGGCAACCAGGGCCTGCCGATCCGCCCCTGGGCCGCGGACGCCCGCCCGGGTCCTGGCGGCGGGCGCACCGCAGCGGGGGATCGTCAGGCCGTGGCTCGCTCGTCGGCGGCGCGGTACGAAAGGGCGCGACGGCCCGTCCCCGCACGAGGACCGGCCCCGACGAGGCAGAGGCGCGAGGCGATGATCGACCGACCAGGGCTGGCGGGGTTCCTGCGCAGCCGCAGGCACGCGCTGCAGCCGCAGGACGTCGGGCTGCCGCGCGGCGCCCGACGCCGGACGGAGGGGCTGCGCCGCGAGGAGGTGGCGGCGCTGTGCCACCTGTCGACCGACTACTACGCGCGCCTCGAGCGCGAGCGCGGCCCGCAGCCGTCGGAGCAGATGGTGGCCTCGATCGCGCAGGGTCTGCACCTGACGCTCGACGAGCGCGACCACCTCTTCCGCCTCGCGGGGCACCGGCCGCCCGTCCGGGGGTCGCTCGGCGAGCACGTCGGCCCGGGGCTGCTGCGGATCCTCGACCGGCTCGTCGACACGCCCCCCGAGGTCGTCACCGAGCTGGGCGAGACGCTGCGCCAGACGCCGCTCGGCGTCGCCCTCACCGGCGACCAGTCCCGGTTCACGGGACCCGACCGCAGCCTGGGCTACCGGTGGTTCACCGACCCCGCCGCCCGGTCGTTGTACCGCCCCCAGGACCACGCGTCGCTGTCGCGGCTCTACGCCTCCCACCTGCGCCAGCTGGTCACGCTGCGCGGCCCCGGCTCACGGGCGGCGCAGCTGGCGGACCTGGCCCTGGCCCGCAGCGAGGAGCTGCGCACCCTGTGGGAGCGGCACGAGGTCGGGGTCCGGCCCGACGACGTCAAGCACTTCGTGCACCCGCAGGTCGGCCCGCTCGAGCTGCGGTACCAGACGCTCCTGGACCCCGAGCAGTCGCACCGCCTGCTCGTCTACACCGCCGTCCCGGGCAGCGAGAGCCACGAACGGCTGCAGCTGCTCGCCGTCGTGGGGGCACAGCCCGTGGGGTGAGCGCTGCGGCCGCCGTCCGCCGTTCCCGCTTCCGGGAATGAGCCGTACGAGGCAGAGGTTGAGCGTGGCAGGCTCAAGAACGGTGACGCCGGGTTGCGCGATCCGCAACCGGTCAGCAGACTTGAGCGCAGCGGGCTCAAGACCTCGGCCCGGGCAGGCTCAGGCACCACAGGGAAGAAGAGGAACAGACATGGCACGAGCAGTCGGCATCGACCTCGGCACCACCAACTCGGTCGTCGCCACCCTCGAGGGCGGCGAGCCGACCGTCATCGCCAACGCCGAGGGCGCCCGCACGACCCCGTCGGTCGTCGCGTTCTCCAAGACGGGCGAGGTGCTCGTCGGCGAGATCGCCAAGCGCCAGGCCGTCACCAACGTCGACCGGACGATCTCGTCGGTCAAGCGGCACATCGGCACGAACTGGTCGCAGTCCGTCGACGACAAGAAGTACACCGCGCAGGAGATCAGCGCCCGCATCCTCGGCAAGCTCAAGCGCGACGCCGAGGCGTACCTGGGCGAGCCGGTGACCGAGGCCGTCATCACGGTCCCCGCGTACTTCAACGACGCCCAGCGCCAGGCGACGAAGGACGCCGGCACCATCGCCGGCCTCAACGTCCTGCGCATCATCAACGAGCCCACCGCGGCCGCCCTCGCCTACGGGCTCGAGCGCGGCAAGGAGGACGAGCTCATCCTCGTCTTCGACCTCGGTGGCGGCACGTTCGACGTCTCCCTGCTCGAGGTGGGCAAGGACGACGACGGGTTCTCGACGATCGAGGTCCGCGCGACCTCCGGCGACAACCACCTCGGGGGCGACGACTGGGACAACCGGATCGTCGAGCACCTGGTGACCGAGGTGAAGAACACCACGGGTGTCGACCTGAGCAAGGACAAGATCGCCCTGCAGCGCCTGCGCGAGGCGGCGGAGCAGGCCAAGAAGGAGCTCTCGTCCGCGACGAGCACCAACATCTCCATGCAGTACCTGAGCATGGGCGAGAACGGCCCGGTCCACCTGGACTCCAAGCTCACGCGCGCGCAGTTCCAGCAGATGACGCAGGACCTGCTCGACCGGACGAAGGCGCCGTTCCAGTCCGTCATCCGTGACGCCGGCATCTCTGTCGGCGACATCGACCACATCGTGCTCGTCGGCGGCTCCACCCGGATGCCCGCGGTGACCGAGGTCGTCAAGGAGCTCACGGGCGGCAAGGAGCCCAACAAGGGCGTCAACCCGGACGAGGTCGTGGCCGTCGGTGCCGCGCTGCAGGCCGGCGTCATGAAGGGCGACCGTAAGGACGTCCTGCTCATCGACGTGACCCCGCTGTCCCTCGGCATCGAGACCAAGGGCGGCGTGATGACCAAGCTCATCGAGCGCAACACGGCCATCCCGACGAAGCGCAGCGAGATCTTCTCCACGGCCGAGGACAACCAGCCGTCCGTCCTCATCCAGGTGTTCCAGGGCGAGCGCGAGTTCGCGCGGGACAACAAGCCGCTGGGCACGTTCGAGCTGACCGGCATCGCGCCGGCGCCGCGTGGCGTGCCGCAGATCGAGGTCACCTTCGACATCGACGCGAACGGCATCGTGCACGTGTCCGCCAAGGACCGCGGCACGGGCAAGGAGCAGTCGATGACGATCACCGGCGGCTCGTCGCTGCCGAAGGACGACATCGAGCGCATGGTCCGCGAGGCCGAGGAGCACGCCGCCGAGGACAAGAAGCGCCGCGAGGAGGCCGAGACGCGCAACTCGGCTGAGCAGCTCGTCTACTCCACGGAGAAGCTGCTCACGGACAACGCGGAGAAGCTCCCGGAGGACGTCACGACCGAGGTGCGCGCCGCGGTCGCCGAGCTCCGCACCGCCCTCGAGGGCACGGACGCCGAGGCCGTCAAGGCCAAGCACTCCGCGCTCCTCACGGTGAGCCAGCGCATCGGCGAGGCGCTCTACGCCTCGGGCCAGTCCGAGGCGCCGACGACGGGCGAGCAGCCGACGGCCTCCGCCGGCGGCCAGGCGGCCGACGACGACGTCGTCGACGCCGAGATCGTCGACGACGAGAGCGAGAAGAAGTGACGTCCGAGGACGCCGGCCGCCCCCAGGGCGGCCGGCCCGAGGGCCGCGGCGAGGACGAGACGCCGCGCTTCACCGACAAGCGACGCATCGACCCCGAGACGTACGAGGTCCGCACGCCCGAGGAGCAGGTCCTCGCCGACGCCGAGGCCATCGCCTCCGGCGCCGAGGAGGAGCTGGGGCGCGAGAGCGAGCAGGTCCAGCGCCTGACCGAGGAGCTGGCCCGGGCCAAGGCCGACCTGTACAACCTCGAGCAGCAGTACTCCTCGTTCGTGAAGCGCTCGCGGACCGAGGCGTCGGCGGCCCACGGCCGTGGCGTCGCGGCGGTCGCCGAGGCCCTGGTCCCCGTGCTCGACGACGTCGAGCTGGCCCGCCAGCACGGCGACCTGTCGGGGCCGTTCGCCTCCATCGCGGAGAAGCTCGAGTCCACGCTCGGACGGTTCGGCGTCGAGCGCTACGGCGCCGTCGGGGAGGTCTTCGACCCCGCCGTGCACGAGGCGCTCATGCACCAGCACTCGACGGAGGTCACCGAGCCCACCGTCCAGATGGTGCTCCAGCCCGGCTACCGCACGGCCGAGCGCATCCTGCGCGCGGCCAGGGTGGCCGTGGCCGACCCCGAGGCCTGACGCCCCGGGTGCCCGACCACCGATCCACCGCCGCCCGCACCCCGGGCGGCAGCCCCCGCGGCGTCCCGGCGCCGCGGGGGCGCCACGCGCACCGGGAGGAGGCGTCGTGACCGGCCAGGACTGGCTCGAGAAGGACTTCTACGCCGCGCTCGGCGTCCCCAAGGACGCCGACGCGGCCGCCATCAAGAAGGCGTACCGCAAGATGGCCCGCCAGCTGCACCCCGACCAGAACCCCGGGGACGCGCAGGCGGAGGCGCGGTTCAAGGACATCGGCGAGGCCTACGCGGTCCTGTCCGACCCCGAGCAGCGCCGGCAGTACGACGGCCTGCGCGCCATGGCGGGCGGCCCGCGGTTCACCGCCGGCGGGCGTCCGGGTGCCGGCGGGAGCGCCGGCTTCGAGGACGTCTTCGGCGGCATGTTCGGCGCGGGCGGTCCCGGCCCCGGCGGCGGGCGGGTGCGCTACTCGACGAACGCGGGCGGCGCCGGCGGGTTCGAGGACCTGCTGGGCGGGCTGTTCGGCGGGGGCGGTGCGGGCTTCGGCGCGCGCGGGCCCCAGCAGGGCCAGGACCTGGCGGCCACGACGACGCTGCCCTTCCGTGCGGCGGCCGAAGGTGCGCCGGTCACGCTGACCGTCGAGGGGCGGACGATCACGGCCCGCGTGCCGGCCGGTGTCCGCGACGGCCAGAAGATCCGCCTGCGCGGCAAGGGCCGCCCGGGCGAGAACGGCGGCCCGCCCGGCGACCTCGTCATCACGGTGAAGGTCGGCGCGCACCCGGTCTTCGCCCTCGACGGGACGAACGTGCGCGTGACCGTGCCGGTGTCCTTCGACGAGGCCGCCCTCGGCGCCCAGGTCGAGGTGCCGACGCTGGACGGCGGGACCGTCCGGGTGAAGGTCCCCGAGGGCACGCCCTCGGGCCGGACGCTGCGGGTCAAGGGCAGGGGCATCACGACCGCGCAGGGCACGGGCGACCTGCTCGTGCAGGTGCAGGTCGTCGTGCCGCAGCGGCTGTCGGGCGCGGCGCGCGACGCCGTGGAGGCGTTCGCGGAGGCGACGGCGGGGGAGGACCCGCGAGCCGACCTGCGGGCGCAGGCGCGCACCTGAGCCGACGCGCCGCACGACGTGAGCGGTGAGGGCGACGGAGGGAGGACGGCACGTGGACGAGAACGCGCGGGTCTTCGTCATCTCGGTCGCGGCCGAGCTGGCCGGCATGCACCCGCAGACGCTGCGTCAGTACGACCGGCTCGGCCTCGTGCAGCCCGGCCGCACGCGCGGGCGCGGCCGGCGGTACTCGCTGCGGGACATCGCCACGCTGCGCGAGGTGCAGCGGCTCTCCCAGGAGGAGGGCATCAACCTCGCGGGCATCAAGCGCATCCTGGCGCTGCAGGGTGAGGTCGAGCGGCTGCAGGCGCAGGTCGACTTCCTGCGGGGCCTGACCGAGCCCGGGCGGCGCGTGTTCACCGCGCACCCGACGGGTGACGTCGTCGCGGTGCGGCGGGGGTCACGGCGGACGAGGTCCGCGACGGACCTGTCGGTCGGCCGGTCCGAGGAGGGCGCCCTCGTGCTGTGGCGCCCGGGTGCGCGCGACCGCTGAGACCCTCTCGCGCCGACGTCGTCGCCGGTCGTCAACAGGGCTGTCCACAGAGGTGTGGACAGCCCTGTTCGTCGTACGGGGCCGACGGCCCTCCGGCTGTGGACGTCGGGTGCGGGTCCGGGGACGGCTCGCGCGGCCGATGTTGACGCCGCGCACGGCGCTGTCGACGGCGTCCCCGGCGTCTGTGGACGGGCGGTGGGCCGCCTCGTGGGAGCCCAGGTGAGGGGCCGTGTCGGTGCACAGGTCTACGCTGCCGGCGGCGGGCCTCGTGACCGCGAAGCACATCCGTGTAACACCAGACCTAGTGGCTGCTTGCGGATAGCACCACTAGGTGTAGTGTCGACTCGACGAGTTCGGCGGACGCCCGCCGGTCCCGTCCAGCCCCGGTCGGACCCCGTCCGGCCCCCTCGGGACACCACCACGCACGCGGCAGCGGCACACCAGTCATGGGAGCGACGATGACGATCACGGTCTACAGCAAGCCGTCCTGCGTGCAGTGCACGGCGACGTACCGCGCGCTGGACAAGCTGGACGCGGAGTACACCGTGGTGGACATCAGCGAGGACGCCGACGCGCGTGACTACGTCATGTCGCTCGGGCACCTCCAGGCGCCCGTCGTCGTCGTCGACGGCGACCACTGGTCGGGCTACCGCCCCGACCGCATCAAGGCGCTGGCCGAGCGCCTGGCCACCGCCGTCGCCTGACGGCGGCTCCGACCGGACCGGACCGCGGGGAGGGGTGCGTCGTGGCCGCCCTCGTGTACTTCTCCTCCGCGTCCGAGAACACGCACCGCTTCGTCGAGAAGCTGGGCCTGCCGGCGCACCGGATCCCGCTGCGCCGGACCGACCCGCCCCTGCAGGTGGAGGAGCCCTACGTCCTCGTCGTGCCCACGTACGGCGGGGGCAACGAGGGCGGGGCGGTGCCGCGCCAGGTCGTGGCGTTCCTCAACGACCCGCACAACCGGTCGCTCATCCGCGGGGTGATCGCGGCTGGCAACACCAACTTCGGAGCGGCGTACGGGATCGCCGGGGACATCGTGGCCGCCAAGTGCGGCGTGCCCTACCTGTACGCGTTCGAGCTCATGGGAACCAGCGAGGACGTCACCCGCGTCCGTGACGGATTGGGACGATTGTGGCAACGGTCATCACTGACCCCGGCGTGATCGAGACGCCGACGGCGGGCCTGGACTACCACGCCCTCAACGCGATGCTGAACCTGTACGGGCCGTCCGGCGAGATCCAGTTCGACAAGGACCGCGAGGCGGCACGCCAGTACTTCCTGCAGCACGTCAACCAGAACACGGTCTTCTTCCACGACCTCGACGAGAAGCTCGACTACCTCGTCGAGAACAAGTACTACGACCCGGCGGTGCTGGAGCAGTACGACCGGGCGTTCCTGCGCGAGCTGTTCCAGTACGCGTACTCCAAGAAGTTCCGGTTCCAGACGTTCCTCGGCGCGTTCAAGTACTACACCTCGTACACGCTCAAGACGTTCGACGGCAAGCGGTACCTCGAGCGGTTCGAGGACCGCGTGACGATGGTGGCGCTCGCGCTGGCCGAGGGCGACCAGGAGTTCGCGCGCCGCCTCGTCGACGAGATCGTCTCGGGTCGCTTCCAGCCCGCCACGCCGACGTTCCTCAACCTCGGCAAGGCGCAGCGCGGCGAGCCCGTGTCCTGCTTCCTGCTGCGCATCGAGGACAACATGGAGTCCATCGCGCGCGGCATCAACTCCGCCCTGCAGCTGTCCAAGCGCGGCGGAGGCGTCGCCCTGCTGCTGTCGAACATCCGCGAGCACGGCGCGCCCATCAAGCACATCGAGAACCAGTCCAGCGGCGTCATCCCCGTGATGAAGCTGCTCGAGGACTCCTTCTCCTACGCCAACCAGCTCGGCGCCCGCCAAGGTGCCGGTGCGGTGTACCTGCACGCGCACCACCCGGACATCTACCGCTTCCTCGACACGAAGCGCGAGAACGCGGACGAGAAGATCCGCATCAAGACGCTCTCGCTCGGCGTCGTCATCCCGGACATCACGTTCGAGCTGGCCCGCAAGAACGAGCCGATGTACCTGTTCTCCCCGTACGACGTGAAGCGCGTGTACGGCAAGCCGTTCGCGGACGTGAACGTGTCGGAGACCTACCACGAGATGGTCGACGACCCGCGGATCCGCAAGACCAAGATCAACGCGCGCGAGTTCTTCCAGACGCTCGCGGAGTTGCAGTTCGAGTCCGGGTACCCGTACGTGATGTTCGAGGACACGGTCAACCGTGCCAACCCCATCAAGGGCAAGATCACGCACTCGAACCTCTGCTCGGAGATCCTCCAGGTCTCCACGCCGTCGACCTTCAACGAGGACCTGTCCTACGACACGGTGGGCCGGGACATCTCCTGCAACCTCGGCTCGATGAACATCGCGCTGTCCATGGACTCCCCGGACCTCGGCCGCACGGTCGAGACGGCCATCCGCGCCCTGACGGCGGTGTCGGACCAGACAAGCATCGAGTCGGTGCCCTCGGTGAAGAAGGCCAACGCCGGCGGCCACGCCATCGGCCTCGGCCAGATGAACCTGCACGGCTACCTGGCGCGCGAGCGGATCTTCTACGGGTCCGACGAGGGCCTGGACTTCACCAACATCTACTTCATGACGGTCGCGTACCACGCGATCCGCGCCTCGAACCTGCTGGCGCAGGAGCGCGGGCGGGCGTTCGACGGCTTCGAGGACTCGACGTACGCGTCGGGGGAGTACTTCCGCAAGTACGTCGAGAAGGCGTGGGAGCCCCGCACCGAGCGCGTCCGTCGGCTGTTCGACGAGGCGGGCGTGGTCGTCCCGACGCAGCAGGACTGGGCCGCGCTGGCCGAGTCCGTGCGCCTGCACGGCATCTACAACCAGAACCTGCAGGCCGTCCCGCCGACGGGCTCCATCTCGTACATCAACCACTCGACGAGCTCGATCCACCCGATCGCGAGCAAGATCGAGATCCGCAAGGAGGGCAAGATCGGCCGGGTCTACTACCCGGCGCCCTTCATGACGAACGACAACCTGGAGTACTACCAGGACGCGTACGAGATCGGCTACGAGAAGATCATCGACACGTACGCCGAGGCGACGCAGCACGTCGACCAGGGCCTGTCGCTGACGCTGTTCTTCAAGGACACCGCCACCACGCGCGACCTCAACAAGGCGCAGATCTACGCCTGGCGCAAGGGCATCAAGACGATCTACTACATCCGCCTGCGCCAGATGGCCCTCGAGGGCACCGAGGTGGACGGCTGCGTCAGCTGCATGCTGTGAGGAGCCTGTGAACTAGTCGTGCACCGCCCTGCTGCACCACCTGCTGCACCATTCGTGAGAGGTACGGAGACGACATGAGCCCGTCGCCCAAGCTGAAGCTGATCGACCGGGTCTCGGCGATCAACTGGAACCGCGTCGAGGACGAGAAGGACTCCGAGGTCTGGGACCGCCTGACCGGCAACTTCTGGCTGCCCGAGAAGGTCCCGGTCTCGAACGACATCCAGTCGTGGGCCACGTTGACCGACGTCGAGAAGACGATGACGACGCGGGTCTTCACGGGCCTGACGCTGCTGGACACCATCCAGGGCACGGTCGGCGCGGTCAGCCTCATCCCCGACGCGCTCACGCCGCACGAGGAGGCCGTCTACACGAACATCGCGTTCATGGAGTCGGTGCACGCCAAGTCGTACTCCTCGATCTTCTCCACGCTCATCAGCACGCGGGAGATCGACGACGCGTTCCGCTGGTCGGAGGAGAACCCGAACCTGCAGCGCAAGGCCGCGATCGTCCTCGACTACTACCGGGGCGACGAGCCGCTCAAGCGCAAGGTCGCCTCGACCATGCTCGAGTCGTTCCTCTTCTACTCGGGCTTCTACGCGCCCATGTACTGGGCCAGCCGGGCCAAGCTCACGAACACGGCCGACCTCATCCGCCTCATCATCCGCGACGAGGCCGTGCACGGGTACTACATCGGCTACAAGTACCAGAAGGGCCTCGAGCAGCTGACGACGGCCGAGCGGCAGGAGCTGAAGGACTACACCTTCGACCTGCTCTTCGAGCTGTACGACAACGAGGTGGAGTACACCCAGGACCTCTACGACGACCTCGGTCTCACCGAGGACGTCAAGAAGTTCCTGCGCTACAACGCCAACAAGGCGCTGATGAACCTCGGGTACGAGGCGCTGTTCCCGCGCGACGAGACCGACGTCAACCCGTCGATCCTCGCCGCGCTGTCCCCGAACGCCGACGAGAACCACGACTTCTTCTCCGGCTCGGGCTCGTCCTACGTCATCGGCAAGGCCGTCGTGACCGAGGACGAGGACTGGGAGTTCTGACCCCGGTGCCGCTCGACGAGGGCCCGGTCGTGGTGCGCCACGGCCGGGCCCTCGTGCCGTCCAAGGGCGGGGAGCGACGGGGCCCTGGTGAGGGCAGCCTTACCTCAACACCCCGCTGACCTGCGGTTTCGTCCGAGCCAGGTCTGGCGCGGCACCGGCGGCAGGGCTACCGTCGGAACGGTCGAGCCCAGCCGGTGGGTCGTCCCGCCGGCCGGGGACCGCCTGCGGAAGGACGCGTCATGAGCACCCTGATGGATCTGCCCGAGGTCGCCACCTGTTCCGTGGCCGGCTGCTCGTACAACACCCACGACCACTGCCATGCCGCCGCGGTGACCATCACCGGGTCGGCGTGCGGCACGTTCATCCCCCTCGGGGTCAAGGGCGGCCTCGACAAGGTCGTCTCGCACGTCGGCGCCTGCCAGCGTGCCGAGTGCACGCACAACGCGAGCCTTGAGTGCACCGCTGACTCCGTGCGCGTCGGCGCCGGCATGAGCACCGCGGACTGCCTCACGTACGCCCCGCGCTGAGCGCGCACGCGCACGACGCGTGAGCGCGCCTCGGACGGCCCTGCAGCCCTCGCTGCGGGGCCGTCGGCATGTCAGGGCTGGCGGGCGTGCCGGCCGAGCAGGCGGACGGCCTCGTCGTGCGTCGCGGGCAACGGCACCGACCACACGTGCGGCGGGACGCGGACGCCGACGGCCGCCTCCAGCCCGGCGCAGAGCGCCGAGACCGCGTCGTGGGTGCGGTGCACGCGGTCCTCGACGCCGTCGCGGTCGTCGAGGACGGCGAACAGCCCTCCGCCGAGGGTGGCCATCGGATGACCGTGACCGTAGACACGGGCGAGGGCGTCACCGGCCACCGCGGACCGGGCCGCGCGGGCCAGTGGCGGCAGGTCCCCGGCCGCGACGTCGACGAGCACGAGGCAGTGCTCCTCGGTCACCGACCGGCCCCGACGTGCCGCCGTCAGGTACGTCTCCTCCAGGCGGACCGCGAGGTACTCCTGGCGGGGCAGGCCCGTCTCGGGGTCGGTGCTCGCGCCAACCGCCAGGGCGTCGGCCTGGGCGTCGGACCAGGCGACGCAGAACGCGCGGACGACCGCAGGGGGCGTGGCGACCTGCCCGGCGGCGACGAAGAGGCAGGTCAGATCGTCGAGAGCCTCCCCGATGCCGACGCCGTCGTACCCCCGCGCGCGGCCCAGGTCCTCCGCCGCCCCCACCGGGCACGCCCCCGACGAGACCGCCGCCGCCAGCTCCTCGACCTCCGGACCGGACCAGTCGGCGACCCGGCGCCACACCGTGCCGAGGCTCGCCTGACGCCACCGCTCGCGCAGCAGCACGGCGGCTGCATCGCGGGCACGGGTGGTCGTCACGGGGAAGAGAGTGCTCCGTCGCGGCATCGTGACGCCACCTGACACAATTCACCCGTTCCGCTTCGGTTCGATCCTCCGTGTCGTCCCACTATGGGACGCTGTAGCGGAACGGGGGGTACGTGCGTGGACGGGGTGGAGCTCGACGGTGTCCTGAGTGACGCCGAGCTCATCGCTGCGACCCGAACAGGGGACGCGGCGGCCTTCGGCGCGCTCTACGAGCGGCACGCGGGCGCCGCCTGGGTCGTGGCGCGGCAGTACAGCCGGTCCGAGGCCGACGCCGACGACCTGGTGTCGGACGCCTTCGCGGCGGTCTGGAACGCACTGACCAACGGGGCCGGGCCCGAGGCCGCCTTCCGCGCCTACCTCTTCACGGCGGTCCGGAACACGGCGAACACCCGGCGCAAGGCGCAGCTGCGCACCCAGCCGACCGACGACGCCGCGGTGCTCGAGGCGGCGGCGCCGTCCGTGCCCGGCGTCGACGAGGGGGCGATGGCCGGCGCCGAGCGCGGCATGGTCGCCCGCGCCTTCCGGTCGCTGCCCGAGCGGTGGCAGGCCGTCCTGTGGCACACCGAGGTCGAGCGCATGAGCCCCGCGCAGGTCGCGCCGGTGCTCGGGCTGTCCGCGAACGGTGTGGCCGCCCTCGCCTACCGGGCCCGGGAGGGGCTGCGGCAGGCCTACCTGCAGGAGCACCTGCAGGGGGAGACGGACGCGGCGTGCCGGGGGATCGCGGGCAAGCTCGGCGCCTTCGTGCGCGGCGGGCTGGGCAAGCGCGAGAACGCGACGATCGAGGCGCACCTCGAGACGTGCGACCGCTGCCGCGCGCTCGCCCTCGAGCTCGGGGACGTCAGCCACGGCATGCGCGCCGTCGTGGCGCCGCTGGTCCTGGGTGCCCTCGGCGTCGGGGCCCTCGCGCACGTGCTCCCGCTCGGCGGTGGTCTGGCAGCCGGCGTCGCGGCCCTGTCCGGGTCCGCCGCAGGTGCTGCCGGCGCAGGCGGCGCGGTTGCTGCCGGTGCCGGCTCGGCGGGCGCGAGTGGTGCCGGGGCCGCCGGAGGTGCGGGCGCCGGGGCGGGTGCGGGCGGGGCCGGGGCTGCTGGCGGCGCCGGCGCGGCTGGTGCCGGGACGGCTGGCGCCGGTGCCGGGACGGCCGGTGCGGGCACGGCAGGTGCGGCTGGTGCCGGTGCGGGGACGGCGGGTGCGGCTGGTGCCGGGACGGCGGGCGCGGCTGGTGCCGGGACGGCGGGCGCGGGCGCGGCTGGTGCCGGGACGGCGGGCGCGGGT
Source organism: Cellulomonas sp. plas2 (assembly GCF_057221735.1). NCBI lineage: Bacteria > Bacillati > Actinomycetota > Actinomycetes > Micrococcales > Cellulomonadaceae > Cellulomonas > Cellulomonas sp. plas2. Next base: position 3,604,378 of record NZ_CM170155.1, on the reverse strand, counting down.
GCCGCTGGTGCCGGCACGGCGGGTGCGGGCGCGGCCGGTGCAGGGACCGCGGGTGCGGGGGTGGCGGGTGCGTCGACCGCCGGTGCCGCGGGGACGGCGGGCGCGGCCGGGGCCACGGGCGCCGGGCTCGGAGCAGGTGCGGGCGGTGCCGGGGGCGCCGGCGCCCTCGTCGGGACGGGTGCCGGGGCGTCGAGCGCCGGCATGGGGACCGTGGGCGCCGGTGCGGCCGGCGCGGCGGGTGCGGCGAAGGCCGTGGGCGCTGCCGGGGCGCTCGGCGCGACGGCGCAGGCCGGAGCCGGGACGGGTCTGCTCGGGTCGGCGACCGGCACGGCGGCTGGCACGGCAGCCGGGACAGCAGCCGGCACCGCAGCCGCGGGTGGCACGGGCGCGGCCGCGGCGGGCGTGACCGCCGGCATGACGGCGGGTGCGACGACGGCAGCAACGACGGCGGCGACCACCGCGGCCACCACCGCGGCCACCACCGCCGCGGCGACCACCGTGGGTGCCGCGGCGGCCGGGACCACCGCCGCCGGCGCGGCGGCCGCGGCGGGCACGGCGGCGGCGACGGCGGGTGCCGTCGGGGCGACCGCGGCGGCGGGCACGGCCGCCGCCGGGGCGCTGGCTGCCGTGGCGGCCGTGCCGGTGGCCGCCGTGGCGACCGGGGCGCTGACCGTGGTGGTCGGCGCGGTGACGGTCGCCGGCGTCCTGGCGGCGACGGCCCCGACCGAGGCGGCGACCGCGCCGCCCCCGACGGAGATCACGCAGCCGGAGGTGCCGTCCCAGACCGGGGGCGGCGGCATCGGCTCGTTCGACCCCGCTTCCGCGCTGCCTCCGCTCGGCGCGGACCCGGCGGCGCTGCCGGTCGAGGACCCGACGCTGCCGCCCGCCGGAGCGGCTACCTCACCGCTCGCGGGGGCGCCCCAGATCGTCGTCGAGGGGCCGTCGCAGGGCTGGGTCCTCACCGCGGGCGAGCCGGAGCAGAGCGCGACCTTCGTCGTGCGCAACGTCGGGACGCGGTCCGCCACGGACGTCGTGGTGACGATGGCGCTGCCGGACGGCGTGACGCTGGGCGACTTCACGGCGTTCGCCGGCTCCGTCGTGAGCGGGACGTTCGCCCCCTCCGGCGGGCAGGCGTGGACCTGCGAGGGCGCGACCGACGGGCTGCGCTGCTCCCTCGACGAGCTCGTCGCGGGCGGCTCCGCGGTCCTCGTGCTGAGCCTGACCGTCTCCGACGAGGTGCAGGTCGACGCCGGCGTCGTCGACTTCGACGTGCGCGGGGACGGGCTGGCGTCGCAGCGGCCGAGCGTCGCCTTCGGCATCTTCTCGCCGCCGCGGCTCGTCGTCGCCGACGTCGGTCCCGTCCAGCTCGTCAGCGGGCAGCGCGGGACGGTCACGATCGTGCCCGCCAACCGGGGGCGGTCGACGACCTCCGCGGCGGAGCCGGCGGCGGTGCTCGTCCGGGTGCCCGACGGGCTCGTCGTGGACGTGGCGGACGCCGGTGCGTGGACCTGCGGCCCGCCCGCGGCCGCGGGGGACGGCTCGGGCGCGAGCGAGCTGCTGTGCACGCAGGACGTCCTCGCCGGGGGCTTCTCGTCGCCGCTCGTGCTGGGCCTCACGGCCACCCGCGACGCCGCGACCGGGGTGCCGCCGCAGCTGTCCGTGACCGCCTCGGCCGGCGCCCGCAGCACGACGACGACCGTGCCCGTCGTGGTGCAGCCCGCCCCGCAGGTGTCGGTCGCCGTCGCCGCGGACGCGCTGCGCGCGGGTGCCGCCACCGACGTGGCGATCACCGTCCGCAACAGCGGCAGCGTGCCGGCCACCGGGGCGTCCGTCCGGCTGACCGCTCCCGTCGCGCTCGCGTGGGCGCGGGTGCCCGACGGGTGGGCGTGCTCGGCCGGCGGTCCCGCCGGGACGGTCGTGACCTGCTCCACCGGCGGCACGTTGGCGCCCGGGGAGGCGGCCGTGCTGGTGGCCTCCCTGACGCCGGAGGTCGGCGTCGTGGGCGACCTGCCCGCCCTCGACGTCCGGGCCGGTGCGGACGGTGCCGCCGGCGCCGCCCGCTCCGCGCCGCTGACCGTGCTCCCGCCCGTCCTCGGCCTCGACGCCTCGGCGCCGGCGGTCCTGCTCGACGACCGCGGGCGCGGCACCGTGACGGTGTCCGGCCGCGTCGGCAGCGGGTCCGCGGCCGCCGGCACGACCGCCGTCCTGACGCTCCCGGCCGGGCTGCGCGCCGCCCCGGGGGCCGGTCCCGACACGCCGGGCTGCACGGCGGGCACGCCGCCCGCCGACGGCACGCAGGACGTGACGTGCGCGGTGGGCACCGTGGCCGCCGGCGGCCGGGTCGAGGCCCTCGTGCACGTCGTGCGCACGGGTGACGCGGGCCCCGTGCGCGCACAGCTGCGGGCGGCGGGCGCCGCACCGGCCGTGGCGAGCGGGACGGGCACCGTCTCCGCCTCCCGGCTGGCGCCGCGGTTCAGCGCCGGGCCGGGCTGGTCCGTGCTGCAGGCGGGCGCGCCGCTGCTCGGCTGCGCTGCGGACGACGCCGTGTGCCGCGAGATCAGCGCGACCGGCGCCTCCGGGGACCGACGCACCAACGACGGCCTGGGCCTGGTCCCGCTGGCCGAGGCGGGCCGGACGCCCTCGTCGAGCACGACGATCGACGTGCCCGCCGGCCGCGAGATCGCCTTCGCCGGCCTGTACTGGTCGGCGGGTGCCGGCCCGGAGGACAAGTTCTCCGGGAGCCTGCGGACGGCCTCCCTGCGCGGTCCCTCCGGCGACTGGACGCGCGTGACCGCCGACGAGGCCGACCTGCGGACGGTGCGGGACGAGGACGGCCGCCGGCTGTACCAGAGCTTCGTCGACGTGACGGAGCTCGTCCGGGCGGGCGGTGGCGGCACGTGGTCGCTGGCCGACGCGGCGCTGTCCGGCATGCGCACCGACCCCTCGCCGTCCTACTACGGCGGCTGGGCGCTCGTCGTCGTGCACGCGGACCCCGACGCGCGCGGCACCGTCACGGTCGAGGACGGCGGCGCGTGGGTCGGGCGCGGCGCGAGCGAGCCGGTGCTCGCCCTCGCGGGGACCCGCGGCGGAGCGGCGCGGGTCGGCGTCGTCGCCTGGGAGGGCGACCGCGGGCGCGGCGACGGGCTGTCGCTGGCCGGGACGCCGCTGGTGCCGCTCGGCCCCGCCGGGCCGGGCTCCGCGCAGGACGTGTTCGACGGCACGGTGCTCGGGCGGCCGGAGCGCGACAGCCTCGGCGTCGACGTGCGGACCTTCGCCGACGTCCCGCTCCGGGACGCGACCGCGACGCTCGTCGCGCAGGGCGGGGACGACGGCGTGCTGCTCGGCGTCGTCACCGTCACCACCTGGGGCTGATCCCGGCAGGGACGCGGCAGGTCGGGGCGCCCCGGGTCCGCCGGACGTCCCTCGGCGGACCCCGGCAGCCCCGCCGTCAGACGATGCCGTACAGCCGGTCGCCGGCGTCGCCGAGGCCCGGCACGATGTAGGCCTTCTCGTTCAGCCGCTCGTCCACGGCGGCCACGACGACCGACACCTCGGCCCGGTCGCCGACGGCCGCCTCCAGCGTCGCCAGCCCCTCCGGCGCGGCCAGCAGGCAGACCACCGTCACCTCGCGGGCGCCGCGGTCGAGCATGTAGTCGATGCTGGCGACGAGCGTCCCGCCGGTGGCCAGCATCGGGTCGAGGAGGAAGACCTGGCGGCCCGAGAGGTCGTCGGGCAGGCGGTTGGCGTAGGTGATCGCCTCGAGCGTCTCCTCGTCGCGCCGCAGCCCGAGGAACCCGACCTCCGCCGTGGGCAGCAGGCGCGTCATCCCGTCGAGCATCCCGAGCCCGGCGCGCAGGATCGGCACGACGATGGGGCTCGGGTCGGCGATGCGGACCCCGGTGGTCGGGGCCACGGGCGTCACGATGTCGACCGGCTCGACGCGGACGTCCCGCGTGGCCTCGTAGGCCAGGAGCGTCACCAGCTCGTCGACGAGCTGGCGGAAGGTCGGCGAGGACGTCGACGCGTCCCGCAGGACCGTGAGCTTGTGGGCGACGAGCGGGTGGTCCGCGACGTGCAGGCGCATGCGCCCACCCTAGGGCTCCGTCGGGGCGAGGCGGGGCGGGCCGGTGCGGGGCGGCTGTGCGGGACGGTGCTGAGCGGTCCCGGTGGCATGCTCGTCGCCGTGACAGTGCCCGTGCCCGTGCCCGCGCCGGACCCCGGGCCCGTGCCCGCCGGCGCCGGAGCCGTCGCGCGCCCGCCGTTCGCCACGGCTGCCGACGAGGCCGCGATGGCGCTGGCCCTCGACGAGGCCCGGGCCGCCCTGGAGACCGGGGACGTGCCGGTCGGCGCGGTCGTCGTCGCGGCGGACGGCACGGTCCTCGGCCGCGGGCGCAACCGGCGGGAGGCCGACGCCGACCCGACCGCCCACGCCGAGGTGCTGGCGCTGCGCGCGGCGGCCGCCGCGGTCGGTGAGTGGCGGCTGGCGGGGTGCTCGCTCGTGGTGACGCTCGAGCCGTGCCTCATGTGCGCGGGCGCGGCGGTCCTGGCGCGCGTGGGCCGGGTCGTCCTGGGGGCGTGGGACCCGAAGGCCGGGGCGTGCGGGTCGCAGTGGGACGTCGTGCGGGACCGGCGGCTCAACCACCGGCCGGAGGTCGTCGGCGGGGTGCGCGAGGCGGCGTCCGCGGAGCTGCTGCGCGCGTTCTTCGACGCGCACCGCGGTGCGGGGCCCGAGGAGCCGGACCGGCCGGTCGACGAGGTGCTGGTCGACGAGGTGCCGGTCGACGAGGTGCCGGTCGACGAGGTGCCGGTCGACGAGGTGCCGGTCGACGAGGGGCCGGGCGACCGGAGACCGGGTAGCGCGGGGTAGCGCCACCCGGCCCGGTCACGCGGGGGCCGCGGCGCCCGTCAGCGCCAGGCGGCGCGCTCGTACTGCACGGGCCACCCGGTCCGGCTGCCGTCGGTCACGACGGCCGCGTCGCCCGTGTGGGGCAGTGTGCCCAGGCGGACGCCGAGCGTGTGCGCGGCCCGCAGCGCCCACGACGGATCCTGCAGCGCCGCCCGCCCGACGAGGACCGCGTCCGCCGCGCCCTCCGCCAGCACCTTCTCGGCCTGCTCCGCCGTCGTGATGAGGCCGACGGCGGCGGTGGACAGGCCGGACCGCTCGCGGATCACCCGCGCGTGCTCGACCTGGTAGCCCGGGCCGACCGGGATGCTCGCCGGCGCGTTGCCGCCGGTCGAGACGTCGACCAGGTCGACGCCGTGGTCGGCCAGCACGCGCACGGTCTCGGCGACCTCGTCGAGCGTCAGCCCGCCCTCCACCCAGTCCGTCGCGGACACGCGCAGCAGCAGCGGCTTGGCGTCGGGCCACGCGTCGCGCACGGCGTCCACCGTCTCGACGACGAGGCGGGCGCGGTTCTCGAGGCTGCCGCCCCACGCGTCCGTGCGGTGGTTGGACAGGGGCGAGAGGAACTCGTGCAGCAGGTACCCGTGCGCGGCGTGCAGCTCGACGACGTCGAAGCCGGCCGCGTCGGCGCGCCGGGCCGCGGCGGCGAACGCGGCGGGGACGGCCCGCACCTCGTCGGCGGTCATGGCGGCCGGTGCCGCGTAGCCGGGGAACGGGTCCTCCGACGGGCCCACCGTCGGCCAGCCGCCGGCGGACGCCGGAACGCTGCCGTCGCCCTCGCCGAACGGGCGGTAGGTCGAGGCCTTGCGGCCGGCGTGCGCGAGCTGGACGCCGGACCGAGCGCCGCGGTCGGCGACGAACCGCGTGATCCGCGCCCACGCCTCGACCTGCCGCTCGTCCCACAGGCCCGTGTCCTGCGGGCTGATGCGGCCCTCGGGGACCACGGCCGTGGCCTCGGCGATGACGAGGCCGAAGCCGCCCGCGGCGCGCGCGCCGAGATGCACGAGGTGCCAGTCGCCGGGCACGCCGTCCGTGGCGCAGTACTGGCACATGGGGGGCAGCAGCACGCGGTTGCGCAGGGTGGTGCCGCGCAGGGTCAGGGGCTCGAACAGCAGGCTCATGCCCGGGCGAACACCGGCCGGGCCCGCACGTGTTCCCGGCCCGGGCGGGAGCGGCGGCCCCGGTGGTCGTCGGGCGTCAGGTCGGCGTCGGCAGCACCGCGTCGAGCCCGGCCAGCGTCTCGCTCGTCCCGGCGTGCAGCGTCACGGTCGCCAGGGCGTCGCCGCGCGTCGCCCCGCGGTTGACGACGACGACGGGCAGCCCTCCGGCCACCGCGTGCCGGACGAACCGCAGCCCCGACTGCACCGCGAGGGACGACCCGGCGACGAGCAGCGCGTCCGAGGCGTCGACGAGCGCGTAGGCGGCGTCCACCCGTGGGCGGGGGACCGTCTCGCCGAAGTAGACGATGTCCGGCTTGAGCATGCCGCCGCAGGGTCCCGGGCCGCCGTCCGGGTCCGCCGCCCAGCAGTCCTGGACGCGGAAGCCCTCCGTCTGCTCGATGACGGCGTCGGCGTCGGGGGCGATCTCCGGGTCGGACGGCGCGACGCGGGCGGCGAAGCCGGGGTTGAGCGCCTCGAGCCGCTCGGCGACCTCGCTGCGCGCGTACCGGGTGCCGCAGCGCAGGCACAGCACCTGGTCGTAGCGGCCGTGCAGGTCGATCACCCGCCGCGACCCGGCCACCTCGTGCAGCGTGTCGACGTTCTGCGTGACGATGCCCGTGACCACGCCGCGCGCCTCGAGGCGGGCCAGGGCGCGGTGCCCGGCGTTCGGCGCGGTGCGGCCCACGTGCTGCCAGCCCACGTGGTTGCGCGCCCAGTAGTGCCGCCGGTAGGCCGGGTCCCCGACGAAGTCCTGGAAGGTCATCGGGTTGCGCGGCGGCGACCCGGGGCCGCGGTAGTCGGGGATGCCCGAGTCGGTGGAGACGCCGGCGCCCGTGAGCACCGCGATCCGCCGCCCCGTCAGCACCTCCACGACGTCGTCGAACGTACCCGCGGCGGGCGACGGCACGTCCGGCACCGGCCGCCCCGCGCTCGTCCGCACCTGTCGCACCCGACCACCGTACGTCGGCCGCCGGACCCGGACGCGACGAGGGCCGGGACGCGACGAGGGACCGGACGCGACGAGGGACCGGACGCGACGAGGGGCGGACCCGCGCGCCGTGCGCACGGTTCCGCCCCTCGTCGTCGCGCGGAACACCGGGCGGCCGGTGCCCCGACGGGTCAGGCTCCGGTCAGGACCCGCCGCCCACGTTGTCGAAGGCGCGCTGCGCGGCCTCCTGCGCGTCGGCCAGCGCCTCCTCGGCGGTCTTGTCACCGAGCAGCGTCGCGGTGATGGCGTTGTTCAGCTCGTTCTGGATGTCCTGCCCGGCGGGGGAGGACCCGAACGTCTTGCCGTCGCCGACGACCTCGTAGTAGGTGCCAATGACCTGGTCGAAGTTCGCGTTGCCGCTCTCGCCGACGTACTGCTCGCGGATCGCCTGGTCGGCGGCGGGGGAGCCGGTGAAGAGGCCGGTGTTGATGCCGCCGTTCTCCTCCAGCGTCGCGGCGCGCGCCTCGCCGGCGGCCAGCCAGGCGTCCTGGGACGTCAGGTTGATCATCCACGCGCACGCGGCGTCGGGGTTCTGCGCGCCGGCGGGGATGACGAAGGCGGTGCCGGAGGCGACGGAGAACGGGTTGCCGTCCTTGTCCCGGAAGGGCACGGCCTCGATCTGGATCTGGTCGGCGTACGGGCCGAGGACGTTCGGGTACCACTGCGCGTTCACCTGGGCGCCCACCTGGTCGGTGACGAACTGGTTGTTGTCGCCGAAGGTGTCGAAGGAGTCCGTGAAGCTCTTCACCTGGGCGAACCCGCCCTGGGCGTCGGTGATCTGCTTGAGGTACTCCAGCGCCGCGACGTTCGCCGGGTCGTCCAGCGTGGGCACGCCCGCCTCGTCGTTCAGCCGCCCGCCCTGCCCCAGCACCCACAGGCCGCCCTGGCCGGTGGCGACGGGGTCGAAGCCCAGCGTCGTGGGGACCCCGCCCGACTCCTCGTACATCTTCTCGATCGCGCCCAGCAGGACCTCCGGCTGCGAGGTGTCGATCTCCTCGTTGGTGACCCCCGCGGCGTCCATGACGCGCTTGTTCAAGATGATCGCCGGCGGCTGGTAGAACTGCGGCACCGCCCAGACCTGGTCCTCGAAGGTCACGTCGTCGACGACGGAGGGGTAGTACTGCTCCCGCGGGTCGACGCCGCGCGCCTCGTAGCACTGGTCCAGCGGGACGATGAGGTCCTGCGCGGCGTACGTGGTGACGTAGCGGCGGTCCATCTGGACCACGTCCGGCACGTCGCCGCTGGCGATGCGGGTGGTGAACTTCTGCGCGTCGAAGGCGGTGGCGTCGAGCTGGATGTCCACGTCGGAGAGCTGCTCCTCGGCGTGGTCGAGGCGGGACTGGCCCACGTCGTCCGCGTTCTCGAAGCCCCAGGCGTTCAGCGCTCCGCTGGGCGCGGCGTCGGTGAACTCGGCCGAGCCGCCGCCCCCGCCTCCGCCGCCCTCACCCGCGTCGCCGCCGCCGCAGGCGGTCAGCACGAGGGCGGTCACGGGCAGGAGCACGATCGCGGCGCGTGCGCTCTTCCTCATCAGCGTTCTCCTTCGAACGGTCAGGCGGCCGGCGTCGTCGCCGTCACCGGCCGGCCCCGCGGTCGTCGTCGAGGCCGGGAGGGTGGTAACCATCCCACATCGCTCGACGCTAGTGCCCGGTCCCGGGCCCGACAAGACGCTAGCGGTCACGGCTCGGTCACGCCTGCCATGTCGCCTTTCGCCCCTGCGGCGGGCGGCGAGCAGGGGCTAGCGTGGGTGTGGCATCGATGCCACACCCCGGCCGCATCCGCGCTCCTCGCCGATGCTGCACCCGCACTGCTGGGATGCCCGACGACGGTCCCGACGGAGGTCGACCGCATGCGCGTCCGCGAGGTCCTGCTGCTCCCGCACACCCATCACGACGTCGGCTACACCCACAGTCCTCGTCTCGTCGACGCCGCGCACCTCGAGCAGGTCGGCGTCGTGCTCGACCTCGCCGAGACGGACCTCCCTGCCGGGCACGACCTCCCCGCCCGACCCGGCGCGCCCGACGCGTTCCGCTGGACGTTCGAGGTGGCGCGGCCCGTGCTGCGGTTCGTCGCCGGTGCCGACGAGCGCGACGTGGCGCGGCTGCGGCGCCTGGTCCGGGCGGGTCGCGTCGGCGTGACCGGCGGCTACCTCAACGCCACGACGCTGCCGTCGGCGGCCGAGCTCGACGCCGGCTACGAGGCCCTCGGCACCCTGCGCGCCGCGGGGATCGACGTGCGCACCGAGCAGCACGGCGACGTCAACGGCATCGCGTGGGGCGTGGTCGAGGGCATGCGCCGGGCGGGGCTGACCCGTCTGCTCATGGCCCTCAACCCCGACCACGGACGGCCGCCGCTGCCGCAGCCGTCCGCGTTCTGGTGGGAGGGCGTCTCCGGCGCGCGTGTGCTCGTCTGGCTGTCGACGCACTACGGCGTCGGGGAGGAGTGGGGGATCGTCGACGGGCGCGTGGAGCAGGCGGAGGCGGCGGTGACGGCCTTCGTCGCCGGGCTCGAGGCCCGCGGGGACCACCCCTTCACCACCGCGCTCGTGCACGCGGGCAACGACAACCGGTGGCCCACCGCGCGCTTCACGGACGTCGTGCGGCACTGGAACGCGCGGCACCCGGACGTGCCCATGCGCACCGCGACCGTCGACGAGGCGCTCGACGTGCTCGAGGCCCAGGCGCGGGCGGCGGGCGACGCGGTCCCCGTGCTGCACGGGGAGTGGTCGGACTGGTGGGCGCACGGCCACGGGTCGACCGCGCGGGAGCTGAGCGTCCACCGGGAGGCGCGCACCTTCGCGCTCGCGGCGGGGGCGAGCCACGGGCTGGCGAGGCTGCGGGGCGGCCCGGCGCCCGTGCCGGCGGAGGTCGTCGGCTACCGGCGGCTGCCGTGGCGGCTGCGCGACGCCGCGCACGTGGAGCGGGACCTCGCGCTGGTGGAGGAGGACCTGCTCCTGTTCGACGAGCACACGTGGGGCTCGTGGGAGTCCTTCTCGAAGCCCGCCTCGACGCTGAGCCACTCCGCGTGGACCGCGAAGCAGGCGTTCGTCTACGAGGCGTGGGACCTGGCGCGCGACCTGGCGGTCGAGGGCCTGGGCCGGCTGCTGGCCGCCGCGCCCGCGGAGCCCGGGGACGTCGACGGAACCCCGGCCGCGCCCGAGGCCGCCGGCGACGCCGCACGGCTCGTCGTCGTCAACCCCGTGGAGCGGGAGCGGACCGCGCCCGTGGAGGTCGAGGTGGCGGGCGCGCGGCGCGTGCGGGCCGTCGTCACGGTCCCGGCGTTCGGCGTCGCGGCGCTGCCCGTGCCCGCCGACCCCGTCGTCGTCGGGCCGGCGCGGGCGGTCGCGCTGGGCTCCTGGCACGCGCAGGTCGACCCCGGCCGCGGCGGGGTCGTGTCGCTGCGGCACGGGCCGACGGGCACGGAGCTCGTCGACGACACCGCGCCCGCCCCGCTCGGCGCGCTCGTCGTCGAGCGGCTGCCGGTGGGGTCCGCGCACCCGTTCCCACGCGAGCCGAAGCGGTTCCGCCCGGAGGACCCCGGACCGGCCTTCGACCGCGTGGTCGTCCCCTGCACCGGCGAGCCCGAGGTGACGCGCGGCGACGGCTGGGCCGCGATCGCCTGGGCGCTCGACCTCGCGGCGGTGGCGCCCGGGCTGCCGGCGGGGCTGCCGCCGACCCGCGTGCGCCTCGTGCTGCACGAGGGCACGGACCTCGTCGACCTCGAGGTCGCCCTGACCAAGCCGCCCGTGACCGGGCCGGAGAGCCTGCACGTCGCGTTCCCGTTCGCGGTGCCCGACGCCGCGTTCCGCTGCGAGACGGCCGGGGCCGTGTTCACCGCGGGCGACGAGCAGCTGCCGGCGACGAGCCGCGACTGGTACTCCGTGCAGCACGCGGTGGGCGTGGTGCCCCGCGCGGGCGCCGGGCCGGCGGTGCTGTGGGGCACGGTCGACGCGCCGCTCGTGCAGCTGGGGCGGATCCGCACGGGGGAATGGGTGGCGGACCTCGACCGGGGCCCGGGCCACCTGTACTCCTGGCTGCTGAACAACCTCCACTTCACGAACTTCCAGGCGACGCAGGACGCCACGCGCGCCTACCGCTACCGGTTCACCGTCGCGGAGGACGGGCTCACGGCAGTGGACGTGGCCGACCACGGACGGGACCTGGCGCTGCCGCTGCAGGCCCGGGCGGTCGACGCCGCGCCGGCCCTCGTCGGGCCGACGGGGCTCGTCGTGGCGCCCGCCGACGAGGTGCACACGGAGCTGCGCCCGCTGCCCGACGGGTCCGTGCGCGTGCGGCTGCGGGCGCCGGGCGACGCGCCCGTCGCGGCGACGGTGCGGTGGGCCGACGGCCCGGCCCACGCGGTGGAGGTGCCGGGTCACGGCCTCGCGGACGTGGTGCTGACCCCACCCCGCTGAGCCGACCGGGTGAACCGCGGCGCCGGCGGGCCGGGCCGTACAACGATCCGCGTCCGGTGGTCGTCCTGGCGTCGAGGTCGGACGGTCCGGCCCACCGCCCGACCCGGAGACACCATGGCCCTGCGCCGCACCCTGTCCGCCCTGACCATCCTCGCCCTCGCCGCCGGCCTGGCCGCCGCCGTCGCCCCCGCCGCGGCCGGCGCCGCGGGCACCGCCGGCCTGGTCGCCGGCGAGACCCTGACGGCCGGGCAGGGGTTGTCGCAGGCGGTGACGAGCACCGTCGGGTTCGGGGTCACCGGCCTGCGCCTGGAGATGCAGAGGGACGGGAACCTCGTCGCGTACGCGACCTTCGCGGGCTCGAAGGCCGGTGAGCCCTTCGACGAGTGGCCCGTGTGGCAGTCGGGCACGGCAGGCAGCCCGGGGGCCTACCTCGCGGTGCAGCGTGACGGCAACGCCGTGGTCTACGACGCCGCGGGAACGCACGCCCTGTGGCAGTCGGGGACCGCCGGGGGGCCCGGTGCCGCCCTCGTCCTGCAGACGGACGGCAACGTGGTGGTCTACGACACGAGCGGGACGGCGCGGTGGCAGTCGGGGACGTCCTTCGGCCGCACGGTGCTCACGACGACCGACCCGGCGCTCCTGCCGGGGCAGGCGCTCGTCGACGTGGCGGACGCGACGGATCCCCAGGCGCACGACTCGTCCCTGACGATGCAGGGCGACGGCAACCTCGTCCTCACGCTCGACGGACGCCCGTACTGGCAGTCCGGTACCGCCGGGCACCCCGGCGCCTACGCCGTGCTGCAGCGCGACGGCAACGTCGTCGTCTACGACGCCGCGGGGCGCACGCCCCTGTGGCAGTCGGCGACCTCGGTGCCCTCGGGTCACGAGATGCTCCTCGTGCTCGAGGGGGGCGGCTGGCTCGTGCTGTTCGACGACACGGCGAACTTCTCCTCCGTCGTGGTGGAGGGCCGCTACTGCGGCTGCTGAGCACGTCGGCGTCGTAGGGTCCGCGCGCGGAGCGGCGCGCACGTGGGTGGTTTTACGGGCGAGCGGTCGGGAGCAGGGGGACGGGTGCACGCGGGGGACGAGGTGGTGGCCGCGCTCGTGCGCGAGCGCGGCCGCGGGCTGGTGGCGTACGCCTACCTGCTCACGGGCCGCATGGGCGAGGCGGAGGACGTGGTGCAGGACGCGCTCGTCAAGACGGTGGTCCGCGCGCGCGACGGCGTGGACCTCGACCTCGCCGAGGCGTACGTCCGGCGCGCGATCCTCACGACCTTCGTCGACGGGCACCGGCGCCGGCGGCGGTGGCAGGACCTCCTGCCGCGGCTCGGCGCCGAAAGCGACCGGCCCGCCCCGGACGCGGCGGACCGCGTCACCGCCCAGGTGGCGGTCCGCGCCGCGCTGGCCACGCTGCCGCGGCGTGAGCGCGCGTGCGTCGTCCTGCGGTTCTACGAGGACCTGTCCGTGCCGGAGATCGCCGGGGAGCTGGGCGTCAGCGAGGGTGCGGTGAAGCGGTACCTGCACACGGGGACCCGGCGGCTGGAGGAGCAGCTCGGCGCCCTGGCGCCCACGGCCCAGGACGACGACGACGAGAGGAGCCGCGCATGAGCCGCGACCTGGGCCGGGCGCTGCGCGAGCTGGCCGACGACGCGTCCGCGGCCGCAGCACCCCTGCCGGTCGACCGGGTCCTCGCGCGGCGCCGGCGGCGACGGGCCGGGCGGGCCGCCGCCGTGACGGCCGTGACGGGCGTCGCCGTGGGCGCGATGGTCGTCACGGGTCTGGCGTTCGCGGGGCGGCCCAGCACCGTCGCGCCGGCGGACCCGACCCCGACGGCGAGCGCGGCCACGGGGGCGCCGGTGTGCGGTGACGCCGCGCCGACGGCCACGCCCGGGGGTGCGCTCGTCCTCGACGCACCCGGCACCGCGGTCGCCGGGGAGCCCGTCCGGGTGGCGGGCACGCCCGCGTCCGGGACCGGGGTGCCCGCGCCGTCGTCGGTCACGCTCGTGGCGCTGCAGGGGGGCGCCGTGGTCGGGACCGGCGACGCGCGGGGCGCGCTCGGGGCAGCCGGCTCGGGGACGGCGGCGAGGTCCGGGTCGGAGGTCCGGCTCGGTGCCTGCGCCTCGTCAGGGGCGCCGGCCGGGGCCGACCCGCTGCCGGCCGGTCGGTACGACCTCGTGCTCGTGGTGGCGGACCCGGCCGGGACGCTCGTGAGCGCGCCGGTGCCGGTCGAGCTCACGGCGGCGGCTCCCGCGGCGCCGGCCACCACGGCTGCGGCCCCGCCGCCGCCCACCGTCGAGGAGGCGATCGCCGCGCGGCCGCTGCAGGACCCGTTCGTCATGCGCACCGACGGGAGGACCGCGCTGACCTCCGACGCGTCCGCGTCCGGCGACGTGCTCGAGGACGGCGACTTCTTCGCCATGGTGAGGTCCTTCGACGAGGCCGCCGGGACGATCGACGTCGACATCGCGATCCTGTACGCCGGGCAGGACGCCGACGACCGGGCCCGCGCCGCGTCGCCCGGCGCGGACCCGGCCGAGGTGTACGCGCCGAACGGGCTCGAGATCGTGAACGACGTCGAGCGCGTCCGGACGCTGCCGCTCGCGCCCGACGTGGTGGTCACCGGCGTGTGCGAGCCCGGGGGCGGCGGCATGGAGCTCGTCGCGACCTCCCTGCCCGCCCTGGCCGACGGACTCGACGCCGCGGACGGGTGCGGCGAGGGCGGCAGCAGCCGCCTCGGGTCGTCGTGGTTCTGGGTCGACGTGCGCGCCGGGGTCGTCGTCCAGGTCGTCGGCCAGTACACGCCCTGAGGCTGGCGGCCGTGCCCGACGCGCCCGCCTCAGGCGAGGGGCGCGTCGGGCACGGGGGCCGGCTCGCCGTCGCGGCGGTCCGCCGGGTCCGTGACGCCGCCCGAGAGCACCCGCTCGGACAGGCTCAGCGCGCCCGCGTCGTCGGGGACCTCCCCGGGCGGCGCCGCGTCCCGCCGGGCGGCGGCGCGGTCACCGGCGGGGTCGTCGCCGTCCGGTCCCGGCGCCGTGCCCAGCGGCCGCTCGACGAGGTCCACCTCGACGACGTCCCGCGACCGGTCGGCGGGCACGAGCCACGTCCGCACCGCGTACGGCGTCAGGTCCGCCTCGATCGTCCGCCCGACGAGGGGCAGCTCCAGCCGCGCGTGCGCGGTCGTGCCGCGGGTCTCCAGCGCGCGCACGACGAGGTCCGTGCCGCCGGGGCCGTCCGTGGCGTCCTCGGTGCCCTTGAGCGCCGTCACCATGACGGCGCCGCCGCCGTCGGAGGCGAACGAGCGCCGCCGCGGCAGCGGACCGGGGTGGAAGGACTCGAGCTGCGCGCGCACGGACTGGCCGAGCTCCTCGGCCCGGCGGGCGGGGTCGCCCGCGTGCCGGTCCCCGTCGTGCGGGACGAGCTCGTAGGCGAACCGCTGCACGCCCTGGTCCTGGTAGGTGTACACGTCCTCCCCCTGCAGGAGGCGGGGGTCGTGCCAGGCGTAGACGGGGCTGCGGACGGCCGTGACGCCGATGCTCGGCTGCTCCCCGGGGGAGACGTCCCAGCCGTGCTTGTCCCGCATCACGACGGTGAGCCCCGCGGGTCGGCCGTCGAGCGTCCCCGTCAGGTCCACCCAGCCCTGCGCGGGCTCCTCCGCGCCGTCGACGGGACGCTCGACCTCCGCGAACGGGATGCCGAACCGGGCCCGCGGGGACGCCAGCGCGGTGGGGAAGCGGAGCTTGAGCAGGTGCGCGGGCTCGTGCCAGTCCAGGGTGGCGTCCACGCGCAGCACCGCGGAGTCGTGGTCGAGCACGAGCTCCTCGACGAGCGTGGACCCGCCCCAGGCGCGCTCCACGCGGAGCCGGGCCCGCAGGGGGCCGCGCTCGCGGACGACGACGCGCGTCGTCGCCATGTCCTCCCCGGGCCAGGCGTACGACACGACCCGGTGCCCCCAGGTGTCGGTGGGGTCGGCGCAGACCTGGGTGTGCGGGGCGCCGGCCGTGCCGGCCACGACGTCCAGGCCCGTCGCCTTGACGAGGTACGAGCGCAGCCAGCCCGTGACGGGGTCGAGCTCGACGCGCACGAGGTCGTTCTCCAGCACGCCCTCGTCGACGTGCAGGGGCTGCGGCGGACCGGCGCTCCACGGGCCGGCGGCCGGCTCCGGCGCGAACCGGACCCGGTGCAGCCGGTAGCCCAGCGCGGGCACCTCGGCGCGGAAGACGAGCGCGCCACGGCCCGTCTGGTTCGTCGTCGCCCGCGACTGCACGGGCTGGGAGACGACGGCGGCGCCCTCGTCGTCGACGACGTGCACCGCGCCGGTGACGGAGCCGTGGTGCAGCTCCACGTCCGCGGACACGGGCCAGGGGTGCGGGTTGAGCACGAGGACGGGCTGCGACGCCTCCTCGAACGGCACGTCGACCTGCCGGGCGAGCACGTTGTGGGCGCGGACGACGACGCGCTTGGCCACCGCCACCGCCGCGCCCAGCTGGTCCCGGGCGTCGTCGTACGCCGACTCGATCGCCGAGCCGGGCAGCACGTCGTGGAACTGGTTGAACAGGACCTGCTTCCACGCGCCCTCGAGCTCGGCGCGCGGGTAGGGCACCTCGTCGTGCACCGCGACGACGGCCGCCCAGCGCTCGGCGGTGAGCAGGGCGTGCTGGGCGCGGCGCTGCCAGGCCTTGATGCCCGAGTGCGCCGAATAGCAGCCCGGCGCGTGGTGCTGCAGGTCGTCGGCGCGCACGGGCAGGGCGTCGAGCGCCTCCGGGCCGCGCGCGAGGACCGTGTCGAGGTAGGTGCGGGGGTCCGACATCCGCAGGCGGCCGAAGGAGCCCATCCGGTCGAACCGGTGGATGGACTCGATGTTCGCGATGGTGGGGCCGCCGCCGTGGTTGCCGACGCCGTAGAGCACCATGACGTCGCCCAGCGAGCGGTCGAGCTGGCCGAGCGACTTGTCGACCTGGAAGTCGACCGGTCCGGGCGCGCTGCCGTACTCGAAGGGGATGCGGTAGGCCAGGACGCGCGAGCCGTCGGGCGCCTGCCACCAGAAGAGCGTCCCGTCGAGGTCGGACTCGTGCGGCCCCGGGCGCAGGAACAGGTAGGAGTCCATGCCCTGGCCGCGCAGCACGGTCGGCAGCGACGCGCTGTGGCCGAAGGGGTCGACGTTCATGCCGACGGTGGCGGGCCGGCCGAAGCGGGACTGCAGCCACCGCTGCCCGACGAGCCCCTGCCGGACGAAGGACTCGCCCATGGGCATGTTGCAGTCCGGCTCGACCCACCAGCCGCCGACGTTCACCCAGCGCCCCTCGGCCACCCGCTGCCGGATGCGCGCGAAGAGGTCGGGGTCGGACTCCTCGACCCACGCGAGCAGCACCACCTGGTCGCACGTGAAGACGAAGTCCGGGTACTCGTCCATCCGCTGGATGGCGGACCAGAAGGTCGCGCGGGCCTCCTGGTAGCCCTCCTGCCACGGCCAGAGCCACACGGGGTCGATGTGGGAGTTGCCGATCATGTGGATGGTCCGGTCCGGCGTCGCGACGGGGCGCGGCGCGTCGCCGAGGTCGGCCGGCTGGCGGCCCGCCGGCGCGTTGGCCACCGGCGCGCTCCGCGGTGCGCCGCCGACCGGCCCGCGCCGGGTCCCATCCCTCGGACGACGGGTGCCGCCCACCGGTCGGTCGTCGGGGCCGGTCATGCCGACGCCACCGCTGCGCTGCCCATGTCGCTCCTCGTGCGTCGCCCTGTGCGCCCTCGCGCGGGACCGGTCCGCTCAGGTGCAATCGTTCCCAGGTTGTGCGGGAGAGCGCAAGTCCGCCGGGCACCGAATGTCCGTCCCTGCACATCGAGCACGACGGTTGTGCGACCGGGGACAACCTGTCCATCGGTCGCGGCCCGGGGGCACCGCCGCCTACGGTGGTGCCACCCTCGGGCAGGAGGGATGCGGGTGCGGTAGGGCGCCGGTACGCGGGCACGGCAGGCGGGGGCGGCGGATGGGCACGGGGCTGGAGCAGGGCGCGGCGCCCTCGACCCCGGCGGCGGAGCTGCCGACCGCGGCGCAGTGGCGGCTTGACTCCCTCGGCGGGCTGAGCGGTCTGCGGGCCGGGCTGCGGTCGGCCATCAACGAGGCCGCGGGGCGCGACGAGGAGGTCCCGCTCGACGACGTGCCGGAGCACCTCGCGCTCGTCGCGACGGAGCTGGCGACGAACGCGCTCGCGCACGCCCTGCCGCCGACGCTCGTGCGGCTGCGGACCGACGGGTCCACCTTCGTTCTCGAGGTGCTCGACCACGACCTCGACGAGGCGCCGGCGATCCCCGACACGCGCGCACCCGGGCAGGGCGGCTACGGGCTGCTGCTGGCGCAGCGCCTCGCCGCCGACGTCGGCTGGTACCGCGAGAGGTCGTCGAAGACGGTGTGGGCGCTGTTCACGCTGCCGGGCGTGACGCCGCCCCTGACGCCGGACGCGACCGACGCGCGGCCCGACGACCCCGCGTGAGCCGCACGTCCTGCACCAGCCGGTAGCCGCCGTCGGGGGTGCGCGCGTCCTCGAGGCGCGCGGCGGCCGCCGCGCGGACGCCGTCGCGCTCGTCCGCGGGTACGAGGTCCCACATGCGCCGCTGCCCGTGCGAGCGGGTCCAGCGCTCCCAGGTCGCCAGGTCGGGCAGGTCGAGCGCCTGCGCGTGGTGCTCCGTGCGGACGTCGACGAGGCCCGCGTCCGCCAGGAGCCCGGCGACGCCGTCGTCGGTCGCGAAGGGACCGCGCGTCCCGGCCGTGCGCGCGTCGAGGAGCCCCTGCGGCAGCCACGGCGTGAAGACGTCGTCGAGCCGCTCCCACGCGGCGTCGCGAGGACCGAACGTCGAGACCGCCAGCGTGCCGCCGGGGCCCAGCAGCGCCGCCCAGCGCCGGACGGCGGCGGCGGGGTCCGGCAGGAAGAACAGGACGAGCGAGGCGACGACGACGTCCGCCGTGCCGGGGGCCACCGGCGGGTCCGTCGCGTCGGCCTGCACCACCCGGACGTGGTGCACCCCCCGGCGCTCGACGTCCCGCGCGGTCGCCGCCACCATCCCGGCCGCCAGCTCGATCCCGAGCACGGTCCCCGTCGGCCCGACGGCCTCCGCGAGCGGTCCGAGCGCCGCCCCGCGCCCCGTGCCGAGGTCGACCGCGTGCTGCCCGGGGCGCGGCGCCGCGAGAGCGACCAGCGCCCGCGCGATGGGCGTGAACCACGGCACGCCGACGGCGTCGTAGGTGCCGGCGACCCGGTCGAAGAGCGCGACCGCCTCGGCGTTGCGGCGGTCCGGCCCGGTGGCGTCCACGCCGCCACTGTCCTCCCCGGCGGGCGTCGGCGGTAGACCCGCCGCGTGGGCTCCGCCACCCCCGGGGCCCAGCGCGCGCGCCCGGTCGCGGCGCCTCCTACGCTCCGTGCGTGCAGATGGTGCGACGCCTCGCGGTGACCCTGGTGGGTGCCGCCCTCCTCCTCCTCGGGCTGGCCATGATGGTGCTGCCCGGCCCGGGCATCCTCGGCATCGTCGCCGGTCTGGCGGTGCTCGCCTCGGAGTACGTGTGGGCGCGGCGGCTGCTCGTGCGCGCGAAGGACAAGGCGGAGGAGGCCCAGCGGGCCGCGGTCGCCTCGCCGGTGCGCACCGGGGCGAGCCTCGTGTTCGCGCTCGGCATGGTCGTCGTCGGCACGCTCATGGTGCTCGTCGAGGACGTCGCGTGGCCCCTGCTCGAGGGCCCGCTCGACACCGTGTGGAGCCCGGTGACGGGCACGATCCTCGTCGTGACGGGTCTGGTGCTGGCGACGACGACCGTCGTCACGCTGCGCTCGGCGCGCGGGACGCCGAGCACGTGGTCGCCCGCCGCACCGGGTACCGGGGCCACCCGGCTCGAGCGGCGCGAGCGGGTCGACCCCGCCTGACGCCTCGGCGCCCGTCCAGCCCAGCCCTCAGGCGCGCGCCAGCCGCAGCGTGACGACCTGGAACGGCCGCATCGTCAGCGCGACCGCCCCCTCGTCCGCCCGGCGGGCCGGGTCTGCGGGGTCCACCGGCTCCAGCGGGGACAGCGCCGCCACGGCAGGCTCGTCGCGCTCGTGCAGGTCCACCACGCGGGCGCCGCTCGTCGGGAAGCCGGGACGCACCACGACCCGGCCGCGGCCGCCCAGGGACTCGTACAGCCGCACGACGACGTCGCCCGAACCGTCGTCGGCCAGCTTCACGGCCTCCACCACC
Organism: Cellulomonas sp. plas2; assembly: GCF_057221735.1. NCBI lineage: Bacteria > Bacillati > Actinomycetota > Actinomycetes > Micrococcales > Cellulomonadaceae > Cellulomonas > Cellulomonas sp. plas2. The sequence continues at coordinate 3,584,702 of NZ_CM170155.1, read as the reverse complement.
GCGCCGCCGCCCTCGACGACGACGAGCGGCGCCACCGGCGCGGCACCGCGCCGGGTCCGCACCGGCAGGTTCGCGCGGTAGCCCTCGACGACGGCGTCGTCGATGCCGGCGCCGGGCACGAGCGCGTAGCGCAGCACGTGCCGGCCCTGGTCCGTGCCCGGGTCGGGGAACAGGGGCGCGCGCAGCAGCGACAGCCGGACCGTCGTCGCGCCGGGGCCGCGGGCGTCGCCGGGCCCGGGCCGGACGACCTCGTGGCCGTAGGTGGCGGCGTTCACGAGCGCGACCCCGTATCCCGGCTCGCCGACGTGCAGCCACCGGTGGGCGCAGACCTCGAAGCGGGCGGCGTCCCACGAGGTGTTCGTGCGCGCGTCGCGGTGGACATGGCCGAACTGGGTCTCGGCCGTCGAGCGGTCGGCGTGGACGGCCAGCGGGAACGCCGCCTTCAGCAGGTGCTCGCGCTCGTGCCAGTCCACCTCGAGGGTGAGGTCGACGCGGCGCCGCCCGGCCGGCAGCGCCACGGTCTGCACGTACCGGGAGGCGCCGTCGCGCCGCTCGACGACGACGCGCGGACAGGCAGGGTCGGCGGCGTCGAGGCGGACCTACTCGAGGGCGCGCAGCTCGCGCACCCGGTGCCGGTAGTGCTCGTCGACGTCCCACGCGTCGAACCGCACGGGCTGGTCGGGGTGCAGCTGCAGGACGTTGGCGGCCGTGCCCGGGGGCAGGACCTCCCTGCCGGCGACGAGGTCGCGCACTGCGCCGATCGTGCCGTCGCCGTCGACGCGCACTCGCAGCAGGCCGTCGTCGAGCTCGAACCCGCCGTCGTCGAGCGCCCGGACCGCCACGGGGGCGGTGACGGGGTGCGCGGGGGCGGCTCCGAGCGCCGGCACCTCGTCGAGCGCGTGCGGGGCGGCGTTGAAGGCGAGCGGCAGGTCCCCGGTCCCCGCGAGCGCGGTCTGGGCGGCGTCGACCAGGGCCTCGAGCTCCGCGGCCAGGCGCGCGTACGTGGCGCGGGCCTCGGCGTGCACCCAGGCGATGGACGAGCCGGGCAGGATGTCGTGGAACTGCAGCAGGAGGGCGTCCTGCCACGCCCGGTCGAGCGCCGCGTGCGGGTACGGCGCGCCGGTGCGGACGGCCGCGGTGGCGCACCACAGCTCCGCCTCCCGCAGCAGGTGCTCCGTGCGGCGGTTGCCCTCCTTCATCGCGTGCTGGCTCGTGTACGTCCCGCGGTGGAACTCGAGGTACAGCTCCCCGGACCACACGGGGGCGTCGGCGTACTCCTCGCGCGCCGCGGCGAAGAAGGCGGCCGGGCTCTCGATCCGCACGCGCGGAGAGCCCTCAAGGTCCGCGACGCGGCGGGCCACCTCGAGCATCTCGCGCGTCGGCCCGCCGCCGCCGTCGCCGTAGCCGAACGGCAGAAGGCTGCGGGTCGCGCCGCCGTGGTCGGCGAAGGTGCGGACCCCGTGCGCCAGCTCCGCGGCGGACAGCGTCGAGCCGTAGGTCTCGGGTCAAGTCCCCGGTCGTGGTGTGTGACGGCTGCCGCGTGACCTTCATTGGTTAGGCGCTGAGCGCCGGGAGTTGGGGCGGGGTGACCTCCTGCGGGTCGGGGACGGCGGTCAGGCGGGCGCGGCCAAGGACGTCCAGTGCGAGGTAGCGGCGTCCCTCGGCCCATTCGTCGTGCTGCTCGGCCAGGACGGCGCCGAGCAGGCGGATGATCGAGGTGCGGTCGGGGAAGATTCCCACGACGTCGGTGCGCCGGCGGATCTCCCTGTTCAGCCTCTCGTTGGGGTTGTTGGACCAGATCTGGCGCCAGACCTCCTTGGGGAAGGACGTGAACGCCAGGACGTCGGCCCGGGCGGCCTCGAGGTGGTCCGCGACGGCCGGGAGCTTGTCGGCGACGGCGTCCAGGAGCCGGTCGAACTGGGCGTGTACCGCGTCGGTGTCGGGCTGGTCGTAGACGGAGTGCAGCATGGTCTTGACCCACGGCCAGGAGCTCTTAGGGCAGGTGCTCATGAGGTTCGCGGCGTAGTGGGTGCGGCACCGCTGCCAGGTCGCCCCGGGCAGGGTCGCACCGATCGCGGCGACCAGCCCGGAGTGCGCGTCGGAGGTCACCAGCTTCACGCCGGTCAGGCCCCGGGCGGTCAGGTCCCGGAAGAACGCCAGCCACCCGGCGCCGTCCTCGGCGGTCGAGACGTCGATGCCGAGGATCTCCCGGTGCCCGTCGTTGTTGACACCGGTGGCGACCATGACCGCGATGTTGACGACGCGTCCGCCCTCACGGACCTTCACGCTCAGGGCGTCGGCGGCAACGAACGTGTAGGGGCCGGCGTCCAGTGGGCGGGTGCGGAACGCGGCGACCTGCTCGTCGAGGTCGGCGGCCATGCGTGAGACCTGCGACTTGCTCAGCCGGGTGATCCCGAGGGACTCGACCAACTTGTCCATCCGCCGGGTCGAGACGCCCAGGAGGTAGCAGGTCGCGACCACCGAGGTCAGGGCCGCCTCGGCCCGGCGTCGGCGCTCCAGCAGCCAGTCCGGGAAGTAGGTCCCGGCGCGCAGCTTGGGGATCGCCACGTCGATCGTGCCGACCCGGGTGTCGAAGTCCCGATGCCGGTAGCCGTTGCGGGTGTTGACCCGCTCGGTGCTGCGGGCACCGTACTCGGCGCCGCAGATCGCGTCCGCCTCAGCACCCATCAGAGTGTCGATGAAGACGCCGAGCAGCTCACGCAGCAGATCGGGGCTGGCGGTGGCCAGGTGCTCGTGCAAGAAGCGGGCAGGGTCCAGACTGGGTCCAGCGGTCATCGCGGGTCCTTCTCTCGAGTCGACTTGGTAGGTCTCTCGAAGAATCACGCGGTGACCGCCTACACGTCTACGACGACGCCCTCACCAGGGCCGGGCTCGCACACCACTCTGCGGGACGCCACTAGGTCTCGGCCGGCGGGAAGTGCGTGAAGACGCGCGTCCCGTCGATGCCCTCCCACCAGAAGGTGTGGTGCGGGAACCGGTTCGTCGCGTTCCACGACATCTTCTGCGACAGGAAGGCCTCGGCCCCCGCGAGCCGGAACAGCTGCGGCAGGGCGCCGGAGTACCCGAAGGAGTCCGGCAGCCATACCTCGCGCGGCCGCACGCCGAGCTCGCGCTCGAACCACCGGGTGCCCTGCACGAGCTGGCGGACCATCGACTCCCCGCCGGGCAGGTTCGTGTCCGACTCCACCCACATGCCGCCGACCGGGACCCACTGCCCGGTCGCGACCGTGCGGCGGATCCCGTCCATCACGGCCGGATGGTGCTCGGCCATCCACGCGTACTGCTGCGCCGACGAGCACGCGAAGACGAGCTCGGGGTAGTCCTGCGCGAGGGACACGACGTTGGAGAACGTGCGGGCGCACTTGCGCACGGTCTCGCGCACCGGCCACATCCACGCCGAGTCGATGTGCGCGTGGCCGACGGCGGAGACGCGGTGGGCGCTGGCGGTGGCCGGCTGCGCGAGCAGGTCGGCCAGGTGCGCGCGGGCCTTGCCGGCCGTGCCGACGACGTCGGCGACGTCGAGCTCGTCGATCGCGTGCCCGAGACCGCGCTCGAGCGCCGCGCGCCGCGGGTCGTGCTCGGGCAGGGTCGCGGCGAGCCCGTGCAGCACCTGCACGTCGAGCGCGAGGCCCTGGACGTCCTCCTCGAGCACCGCGAGCTCCGCGCGGGCGAGGCGGTACAGCGGCTCCGTCGGGAGGGTCGCGGGGTCGCCGAGGTCGGTGGGCGCCGGCCCGGGGATGTGCGGGTTGGCCGCCGCCTCGACGTAGAGGTCGACCTCCTCGCCGCCCTGCGCCTCGCGGGCGACGAGCACCCAGGCGTTGCGCGGCTCGACGCCCTTGACCGGGACGCCGCCGGCCGTCCAGACGAGGCCCTCGCACTGGAACCCCGGCCCGCCGTGGGTGAACCCGAGGTCGACGAGCAGCTCTACACGCCGCCCCGCCATCTCCTGCGGTACCCGGCCGCGCAGGCGGAACCACGACGTCCCCCACGGGCGGCCCCACGGCTCGCCGACCGCGGTGGGCGCGAACGGGTGCCGGACGGCCTCGGCGAAGGGCTCGGGCTCGCCGGGCAGGTGCGCGACCGTCACCTCGACCGGGGTGCGGTGCGACCAGGTGGCGGGGACGATCCGTTGCGTCAGGACGCGGGTGGTACGGGCCGACGCGTCGGACAGGGTGCGGTGCACGGGGGCTCCTCGGGATGGGCCGTGGCGCACCGCCGGTGTTCGACTCCGCACGTCCTCGGCTGCGGAACGCTAACTTCTGCTCGTCGCCGAACACCAGGGGGCGCGGCGGTCGGTGACGGGCGGCCGGCACGGGTGGGCACCCCCGGAGAAGCGGTCTAGCGTGCGAGGGGTGAGCGACACCGCTGTCGACCCCCTCCTGCGGGGCGTGGACGTGGTCATCGGGCTCGGGCGGGGCGACCGGCCCACCGCGGTGGCCGTCCGCGGGGTGCTCGACGTGCACTCCTGCCCGACGCTGCGCGAGACCCTGCGCTCGCTCGTCGTGGCGGCGGGCGGCGGCGTGGTCGTCGACGCCACGGAGCTCGAGGTGGCGGACGAGGCGGGGCGCGCGGCGCTCGACGCCGTCGCCCGGCACTGCCGCGAGTTCGGCGGCTCGCTCGTGCTGCCGCGCACCGGGGTGGAGGGCGGGGCCGGCGCCGCCGGTCAGGTCCCGACGCTGCGAGCCGTCGCCGCGGGCTGACCCGGACATCACCCCAGGCTGACCCCTGCCGGCGCCGCTACCGAACCTCCCGCTACCCGGCCTTCGTCGCCGTGCCGGGCGTGGGGGCGACGACGACGTGCGCCACCAGGTCGTGCAGCAGGGCGAGCTGCTCGGCGCTGGCCCGGTCGTCGACGACGACGGTGTGCACCTCGTCGAGCCCGAGCACCCGCATCGGCGCACGGGCCTCGAGCTTCGAGTGGTCCAGGAGCAGCACGACGCGCGCGGCGATCGCCGCCATCGCGCGCTTGGTGTCCGCGTCCCACGGGTCGGCGGAGAAGACCCCGGCGCGTCCGGCGGCGGTCGCGGACAGCACGGCCACCTCGACCGCCAGGTCACCGAGCGCGGCGCGCGTGAGCGGCCCGGTCAGCGAGCGGGTCTGGCGGTGGTAGGCGCCGCCGAGGGCGATGACGTCGAGGTCCTCGCGCGCCGCGCAGGCGGTGAGGACGGGCAGGGAGTGCGTGACGACGGTGACGCCGGCGGGCAGGGCGCGCGCGAGGGCGGCCACCGTCGTCCCCGCGTCGAGCGCGAGGACCGCGTCGCCGGCGACGAGGGGCACCGCCGCCGCGGCCACCGCCCTCTTCTCCTCGGTCGCCCGTGTGCGGCGCTCGTCGAAGGGCACGCCGGGGACGTCATCGCCCGTGCCCCTGCCGGCCTCGTCGCCAGGCCCGCCCTCGGGGCCGGTCGCCAGGCTCGCGCCGCCGACCACGCGCCGGACGCGGCCCTCCGCCGCGAGCTGCGACAGGTCCCGCCGGATGGTCATCTCGGACACGCCCATGGCCGCCGCCGCGCCGCTGGAGGAGACGTAGCCGCTCTCCGCGAGCTGACGCAAGAGGGCCTCGCGGCGGGCCGGGGCGGCGGAGTAGCGCACGGGCCGTAGTCAACCAGGGCTGTGCCGGGTCGCACACAGGGGCCGCAGTCCGTAGAAAAAGTGCGCGACGTCGCACACAGTTGGGGGGTGCATCCGACGCCGCCACCGACGACGCCGCCATCGACGACGCCGCCCCTGCCGCCGGGGACCCCGCTCGCGCTGGGCCTGGACGTGGGGACGACGAACACGAAGGCGGTGCTCGTCGCGGTCGTCGACGACGCGCCCGACCACGCCCCCCGCGCCGCCCCTCTCGACGCGACGGCGTCCGGCGCCCCGGGCGCGGGGCGGCGCGTCGTCGTGCTCGCCGGCGCCGGTGCGCCGACGCCCGACCCGGCCGGGCTCGCGGCGACGCTGCGCGACCTCGTAGACCGTGTGCTCGACGCGGCCGAGGTGCCGGAGGGGCCGCTCAGCGGCCGCCGTGCGGACCCGGACGTGGTGGGCATGGCCTCCATGGCGGAGACCGGCGTGCCGCTGGACGCGGACGACCGGCCCGTCGGCGGGTGGGTGCGGTGGGACGGGCACCGGGCCGGGGCGGCGGCGCCCGTGGGCAGCCTCGCCCTGCGCGTCGGCGCGCCGGCGCTCGCGGCCGCCACCGGTGTGCGGCTCGCGGCGAAGGTGCCCCTCGTCGCCCTCGAGCGGCTGCGGGCGCAGGACCCCGCGCGGTGGGCCGCCCTGCACCGCTGGTCAGGGGTGGCGGACCTCGTCGCCCTGCTCCTCACCGGCACCCTCGTCACCGACCACACGCTCGCGGGACGCACCGGCGCGTACCTCCTGCCCGGCGCCGGGGGGGTCCTGCCCGCCGGCTTCGACGTCGCGCTGCTGGCGGAGGTGGGGCTGCGGCCGGAGGCGCTGCCACGCGTGGCCGGGCCCGGGCAGGTCGCCGGCACCGTGCGCGCCGGCGGACCCGTGCCCCGGCTGCGGGCCGGCACGCCCGTCGTCGTCGCCGGGCACGACCACCCGGTCGGGGCGTGGGGTGCCGGCGTGCGCACGCCGGGGACGACGGCCGACTCCCTCGGCACCGCCGAGGCGGTGTGCGCGGTCCTTGCGGCACCCGTCGACCCGCTGGCCGCGGCGGCCGCGGGCATGAGCGCCGTCCGCACGGTCGAGGGGCTCCCGGGCCTCGTCGCCGGCGCGGCCGGCGGGGCCGTCGTGCGGTGGTGGGCGCAGGAGCGCGGCGTGGACCTCACGACGCCTGGCGTCGCCGCCACGTCCGACGGCGGTCCGGCCCGTCCGGTGGACGCCGTCGTCCTGCCCTACCCCGCCGGGCGGCAGGGCCCGGCGGGCGACCCCGCCGCGCGCGTGCGGGTCGTCGGCGACCCCGGACCCGACCTGCCGCGGGCCGTCCTCGAGGGGCTCGCGCTGCACGCCGCGTGGATGCTGCGCGAGCAGGGGCGGCTCGCGGGTGCGCCGGCCGCCGAGGTCGTCGTCCTCGGCGGCGCGGGTGCGTCGAACGCGGCCTGGCTCGACGCGAAGGCGCGGCTGACGCCCGCCGCGCTGCGCGTCGCCGACGTCGCCGAGCCCGTGGCCGTCGGCGCCGCCCTGCTCGCGCTGCACCGGGCCGGCGTCGGCGGGCCCGTCCCCGCGGTGCCCACGCGCCCGGTGGGCCCGCCCCTGCCCCGCGCCGTGCAGGACGCGGCGTTCGATCGCTTCGTGGCCGTGGCGCAGGCGCCCGTGCCCGACGACGACCCGACGACCGTGCTCGACCGACCGATGGAGGTCCGATGACCACGCCCGCGCCCGGCACCGCGCCCGCTCCCGCTCCCACCCTCGACGCCCTGGCCCGCCCCGGCGGCACCCTCGCGATGGTCGCGATGGACCAGCGCGAGAGCCTGCGCACGATGTTCGTGGAGGCCGGGACCGACGTCGACCACGCCGGGATGGTGGCGTTCAAGACGGAGGTCGCCCGCGCGCTGGGCCCGCTCGCCAGCGGCTTCCTCGTCGACCGCGAGCACGAGCCGGGGCGGTTCCGGGACCTGCTGCCCGCGACGTGCGGGCTGGTGCTCGCGGCGGACGCGCTCGAGCAGGAGCCGGGCGGCCCGGTGGAGGACACGGGGCTCGACGAGCTCGTCGTCGCCCCCGACGCGGACCTGGCCGGGGCGGTCGCGCTCAAGCTGCTCGTCGTGTGGCGACGCGACGACCGGCGCGAGGCCCGCGTGGAGCTCGCGCGACGGTTCGTCGAGGTGGCGGCGCGGCGCGGCGTGCTGTCGGTCCTCGAGCCGGTCGTCCGGGCGACGCCCGAGGAGACGGCCGCCGGCACGTGGGACCTCGACGCGGCGATCCGCGAGGCCGCGCGGGAGCTGTCCCCGCTGCGGCCGAGCCTGTACAAGGCGCAGGTGCCGAGCCAGGGCCGGGGGGAGGTCGCGGACCTCGAGCGCGCGTGCGCTGCGCTGGGGGAGGCGGTGACCGGGCCGTGGGTCGTGCTGTCCCAGGGCGTGCGGCACGAGGACTTCCTCGGTGCGGTCCGGGCGGCGTGCCGCGGAGGGGCGAGCGGCTTCCTCGCCGGGCGCGCGCTGTGGTCGGACGTCGTCGGGCGGCCCGACGTGCCGGGCGCGCTGCGTGCGGTGTCCGTGCCCCGGCTGGAGCGGCTCGTCGAGGTCGTGGACGCGGAGGCGACGCCGTGGGCACGACGGTGAGGGTGCCCATCGACCGGGTGACCGTCGGTCTGCTCCACACCGTGCCCGCGCTCGCGGCCCGCTTCGACGCGGACCTCGAGCGGGCGCTGCCCGGCACCCCGCGCGTGCACGTCGTCGACGCGGACCTCCTGGCGACCGCCGTCGCGAGCGGCGTCACCCCGGCGGTCCGGTCGGCGGTGCGGGCGCACGTGGCGCACCTCGTCGCGCGGGGAGCGGCGGCGGTGCTGGTCACCTGCTCGTCGATCGGCGAGGCCGCGGAGGAGGCGGCCGGGGCGGTCGACGTCCCGGTGGTCCGCGTCGACGCGGCGATGGCGCGCGAGGCGGTCGCGCTCGCGGCGGCGCCGGGCGCGCGCGGGCGGGTGGCGGTGCTCGCCACACTGGCCTCGACGCTGGGGCCGACGGGCCGCCTCGTCGAACGCGAGGCCGCCGGCGCGGCCGTCGTCGTCGACGCGCGGGTCGTCGCCGGTGCGGCGCAGGCCCGGGCCGCGGGCGACGAGGACCGCGCCGACGCGCTCGTCGCCGGCGCCCTGGGGGAGGCCGCGCGGGAGGCGGACGTCGTCGTCCTCGCGCAGGCGTCCATGGCGCGGGCGGCCGCTCGCGTGGAGGGCGACGTGCCCGTCCTGACGTCGCCGGCGGGCGGGGTCGCCGATCTCGTCGCGGCCGTGGGACGCGGCGCGGACTGACCCGTCGGCGCCGGACGGCGAGAGGGCCCGTGCAGCCCCGTGGCCGACGCCCCGCTGATCGGTGGACGCGCACCCGGAGAAGATGACAGCGTGAGCGTGTGGCATCGATGCCAGACGCTCCGCCCGACATCTGAACGAGGCCCCCGTGCACGTGCAGCCCGGCTCCGGCACCCACGGTGTCATCCACCGTGACGTCCACCGTGACGTCCACCGTGACGTCCACCGTGACGTCCACCGTGACGTCCACCGTGTCACCGCCGCCGCGTACCTCCTCGAGGTGCGCGCGCACCCGCCGCGCGCGGTCCTGGCCGGCACGGACGGGCGCATCTGGGCGCACCTGAGCCTGCTCGCGTCGGTCGACCGGACGGACCTCGTCGACGAGTCGCTCGCCGTCGGCGCCCCGACCGTGCGGCAGCACGCCGTCGCGGCGGCCGCGGGCGGGCCGGGCGACGAGGACGTCGTCGACGTCGAGCTCGTCGTCGCGACGACCGCCTGGGAGCGCACGCGCGTGCGGCTGCGCTGCCACGAGGACCACCTCGTCCTCACGGTGACCGTCGAGGGACGCGGCACGCTCGCCGACGTCCGCCTGCTCGGCGGGCGGGCGGTCCTCGACACCGGTGCGTGCGGGTCCTTCCGGTCTCTGGGGGAGCACCGCTGCGTCTACGTCCCGACCCCGACGGAACCGGTGCAGGTGGTGCGCGCTGCCACCGCGGCCGCGAGCCTCGGGGTCGTCGGGGACGCCACCGCCGGGCGCCTGCACGCCGTGTTCTCCCCGCCGCCGCTGTGCCTCGTCCTCGGGCGCGCGGTGCCGGCCGGACCGACGCAGGTGCCGGTCGCCACGTCTGGGCAGGAGTGGCTGTCGGTCGGCCTCGTCGCCCCCGTCGTCGACCTGCGCCTCACGGAGCTGCGCTACGAGCCGCTCGACGACGGCTTCCACCTCGTCCTCGACCACGACGGGCACACGCACGTCGACGGGACGTGGACGAGCCCCGAGCTGCACCTGCGGCCGGTGCCCGACCCCGTCGCGGCGCTGCGGCAGCACCGCGAGGACCACGTGGTGCGCGGATGGGCGCCCGCCGGACCCTCGTCGCCCCCGGTGGACTGGTGGTCCGAGCCGCTGTTCTGCGGATGGGGCGCCCAGTGCGCCCGGGCCCCGCTGCCCGGCGCGCCCGCCCTCCACCCGACGACGCTCGACGCCCTCGGCCCGGAGGTGGTCCCGCCCGGGGCTGTCGTCGCGCCGGACCTGGCCCGCCAGGACGTGTACGACGAGCTCCTCGGGCACCTGGCCGCGCACGACGTCGACCCCGGCACGGTCGTCGTCGACGACCGGTGGCAGGCCGCCTACGGCACCGCCGAGCCGGACCCCGACCGGTGGCCCGACCTGCGGGGCTGGGTCGCCGGGCAGCACGCCGCCGGCCGCCGGGTGCTGCTGTGGTGGAAGGCATGGGACCCCGAGGGGCTGCCCGTCGACGAGTGCGTCACCGACGCCCGCGGCCGGGCCGTCGCCGCCGATCCCTCGTCGCCGGCCTACGCCGCGCGCGTCCGCGCCACCGTCGCCGCGCTGCTCGGCCCCGACGGCGTCGACGCCGACGGCTTCAAGGTCGACTTCACGCAGCGGTCGCCGGCCGGGCACGGGCTGCGCCGCGCGCCCGGGGTCGGCCCCGGTGCGCCGTGGGGCGTCGCCGGGCTGCACGCGCTGCTGGCGCTCCTGCACGACGCGGCGAAGGCCGCCAAGCCCGACGCCCTGCTCGTCACGCACACCCCGCACCCGGCGTTCGCCGACGTCACCGACATGGTCCGGCTCAACGACGTGCTCGAGCGGGACCCCGCGGGGGCGGTCGCGCCGCTGGCCGACCAGCTCCGCGCGCGCGCCGCGGTCGTCGCCGCGGTGCTGCCGCACCACCTCGTCGACACCGACCAGTGGCCGATGCTCGACCGCGCGCAGTGGCGGGCGTACGTCGCCGCGCAGGCGGGCCTCGGTGTGCCCGCGCTCTACTACGCCGAGCGCATCGACCGCTCGGGCGAGCCGCTCACGGCGGACGACCTCGCGCTCGTCGCCCGGACCTGGGCGGAGTACCGGGCGTCGCGACGAGCAGCACGACCACCACGAGCAGCGGCTCCCGCCGGTGGTGCCTGGTGAGCGGCGCGGCCGACGTCGCCGTCCTCGGCGCCACCGCCGCCGGCGTCTGCGCGGCCGTCGCGGCGGCGGAGGCGGGCGCGCGCGTCGTCCTCGTCGAGCCGGGCGGTCAGGTCGGCGGGATGACGTCCGGCGGGCTGGGGTACACCGACCTGGGCGACGAGCGCGTCGTCCGCGGGGCGGCCGCCCGCTTCCGCCGGGCCGTCGCCGACCGGTACGGCGTGGCCGTCAGGCGGTGGGCCGGCCCCGAGCCGCACGTGGCCGAGGAGATCCTGCGCTCGTGGCTGGATCACCCCCGCATCGAGGTGCGCCTCGGCGAGCGCCTCGTCGGCGTGCGGCGGCAGGACGGTCGGGTGACGGCGCTGCTCGTCGAGCCGTCCGCGGGCCGCACGGGCACGGGAGCCGAACCCGTCCCGGGCGTCGGGCCGGCCGCGGGCGCGGGACCCTCCGCCCTCGAGGCGGCCGTCGTCGTCGACGCCACCTACGAGGGCGACCTCCTGGCCGCCGCCGGGGTGCCGTCCCGCACCGGCCGCGAGGACCGCGCGCTGCACGGCGAGACCCTCGCCGGGCGTCGCGAGGTCCTGCCCGGGCGGCACGCGATGCCCGCGGGCCTCTCCCCGTTCGTCGACGACCCCGCCGGCCTCGTCCCCGGGCCGGTGCTCGCAGGCGTGCGCGACGTGCCGCTCGCCGAGGTCGGCACCGGGGACGGCGGCGTCATGTCCTACGGCTACCGCGTGTGCCTCACCACCGCCGCCGACCGCCCCGACCTGGCCGACCTCGAGGTGCCGGCGTCGTACGCGAGCGACGGCCCCGCGTGGGAGCTCGGCCGGCGCCTGCTGCACCACTGGGCCCGGACCGGCACCACGCCCACGGCCGGCGAGCTGCTCGGCCTCGAGCCGAACCTGCCCGGCGGCAAGTGCGACGCGAACTCCCTCGGCCCCTTCTCCCTCAGCGTCCTCGACGGGTCCGCGTGGGCCTTCCCGGGCGCCGGGCTCGACGAGCGCGAGGCCCTGCGCGCCCACCACCGCCACCACGCGGCCGGGTTCCTGCGCTGGCTGGCCACGGACCCGCTCGTGCCCGCGTCCGTCCGCCGCGACCTGCGGCGCTGGGGCCTGCCGCGCGACGAGTTCGCCGACACCGGGCACCTGCCCCACCAGCTCTACGTGCGCGAGGGGCGCCGCATGGTGGGCGCGCACGTGCTCACCGAGCACGACCTGCGCGCGCCCACGCACCAGCACGACACGGTCGCGCACGGCTCCTACCACCTGGACGTCCGGGAGGTGCAGCGCACCTGGCGCTGGCTGCCCGAGCACCCGCGCCCCGTCGCCGAGGTGGTCACCGAGGGCTACTACAGCGTCGCCGTCCCGCCGTACCCCATCCCCTACCGGGCGCTCGCGCCCCGGGCGGAGGACGCGACCAACCTCGTCGTGCCCGTGTGCCTGTCCGCCTCGCACGTCGCGTTCTCCTCGGTCCGCATGGAGCCGCAGTACCAGATGCTCGGCGAGGCGGCGGGGGTGGCGGCCGCGCTCGCGGCCGCCGACGGCCGGGACGTGCAGGCCGTGGACGTCGTCGCCCTGCAGGCGACGCTGGCCGGGCGGGGACGGGCCGCGTGAGCGCCGTCGTCGAGGTCGCGCCCGGGGTCTTCCGCGTCGACGACACGTGCGCGGTCTACGTGGTGCGCGCCCAGGCCCCGGACGACGAGGGCCGCCGGACGGGCGTCGCCATCGACTTCGGCTCCGGCGACGTGCTGGACGCGCTGCCGGCGATGGGCGTCGACGTCCTCACCGACGTGCTGCTCACCCACCACCACCGCGACCAGGCGCAGGGCCTGCCGCGCGCGGTGGCCGCCGGCGTGCGCGTCCACGTGCCGCCGGTGGAGCGCGAGCTCGTCGAGGACGTGGGGGAGATGTGGCGCACCCGCACGGTCGTCAACGACTACGACCTGCGCCAGGACCGGTTCTCCCTGCTGGAGCCCGTGCCGGTCGACGACGTCGTCGCCGAGTACCGCACGCGCACGTACGGCGGCGTGGACGTGCGGACGCTGCCCACGCCCGGGCACACCGTCGGGTCGGTGACGTACCTCGTCGAGCGGGAGGGGCGGCGCCTGGCGTTCACGGGCGACCTCGTCCACTCGCCGGGCAAGGTGTGGTCGCTGGCCGCCACGCAGTGGAGCTACACGGAGAACGAGGGGCCGGCCATGACGGTCCTGTCCTGCTACCTGCTCATGGCCGAGCACCTCGACCTCCTGCTGCCCTCGCACGGCGAGCCCATGGACGACCCGCAGCACGCGCTGGGCCTGCTGGCCACGCGCATGCGCGCCTACGTCGACTCCCGCCGACCGCAGCCCTGGGACCTGCGCACCCGCCTCACCGAGCCCTACGCCCGCATCACGGATCACCTCCTGATCAACCTCTCCAGCCTGGCGACGAGCTACGTGCTGCTGAGCGACGACGGCCCGGCCCTCGTCATCGACTACGGCTACGACATGACCACGGGCGTCCCCCCGGGCGGCGGGCGCGCGGCGCGGCGGCCGTGGCTGGCGTCGCTGCCGGCGCTGCGGGAGCAGTTCGGCGTCACGGACGTCGAGGTGGCCCTGCCGACGCACTACCACGACGACCACGTGGCCGGCCTGAACCTGCTGCGGGAGGTGGAGGGGACGCAGGTGTGGGCGCCGGCGAACGTCGCGCCGGTGCTCGAGGCGCCGATGGACCAGGACCTGCCCTGCCAGTGGTACGACCCCGTCCCGGTGGACCGCGTGCTGCCCCTGGGGGAGTCGTTCCGGTGGCGCGAGCACGAGATCACGGTGCACGACCTGCCGGGGCACACGCTCTACCACGCGGGGTACGAGCTGCACGTGGACGGTGTGACGGTGCTGGTCACGGGCGACCTCGAGGACGGCAAGGGCATCCCCGGCGTCCGGCGCGAGGTGCTCAACTACCAGTACCGCAACCTCTTCCGGGTCGACGACTACCGCGCGAGCGCCGCGCTGATCCGCCGCGTCGCGCCGGGCGTCGTGGTGACCGGGCACTGGGAGCCCCGCTGGGTCGACGAGGCGTGGCTGGACATGGTCGCCGACGCGGGCGAGGAGGTCGCCCGGCTGCACCGCGAGCTCCTGCCGCTGGACGCGCTGGACCTGCCGGCCGACACCCAGCTCGTGCGGCTGACGCCCTACCTCTCCCGGGCGAGCGCCGGTGCGCCCGTCCGGTTCACCGCGGCCGTGCACAACCCGTTCGACCAGGTGAGCCCCGCGCGGGTGGTCCCCGTGCTGCCGCTAGGCTGGCGCGCGCCCGGGGGGGAGGTCGTCGTGGACGTCCCGGCCCGGGGGCGGTGCGACGTCGTCCTCGAGGTCGTCCCGGCGGGGCCGCCCGCCCGTCGGCAGCGGCTCGCGGTCGACGTCACCGTCGGGCCGCTGCGGCTCGGCCAGCACGCGGAGGCCCTCGTCGACGTCGTCGCCGGCGAGGACGGGAACTGAGAGGCGCGGACATGGAACCCCTCACCGTCGCGCCCGACCTGCCGGCCCTGCCGCCCGGCCGTCGGGCCACCATCAAGGACGTCGCCGAGGGCGCCGCCGTCTCCCGCTCCACCGCCTCGCGCGCGCTGACCGGTCGCGGCTACGTCGCGCCGGGCGTACGCGAGCGTGTCCGCCGGACGGCGCAGGCGCTGGGGTACGTGCCCGACGCGGGCGCCCGGAACCTGCGCCAGCAGGTGAGCCGGTCCGTCGGCGTGCTGGTCTCCGACCTGCGCAACTCCTTCTACGCGGACCTCGCCGCGGGCGTCGGGCAGCAGTCCCGCCGCCGGGGCTACGCGATGATGCTCAGCGACGACAACGGGTCGCCGGAGCGGGAGCTCGAGGCGGCCGAGGCCTTCGTCGCGCTGCGCGTGGCCGGCGTCATCCTCACCCCGCTGTCGGCCGAGGTGTCGGAGTACCTGCACCGGCACCGCGTGCCCGTCGTGGAGGTGGACCGCCAGTTCTGCCCCGGCCGCTGCGACGCGGTCTTCGTCGACAACCACGGCGCGGCCCGCCGCCTGACCGAGGGGCTCCTGGCCCAGGGGCACGTGCGGATCGCGCTGCTCATCGACGAGGCCGACTGGACGACGGGCCGCGACCGCGCCGCCGGCTTCGCGGGCGCGGTCGACGACGCCGGCCGGCCCGTCGAGGCCTCCGTGGTGCGCGCGGGCTGGCACGTGGAGGAGGCGCGCGAGCGGGTGCGCGCGCTGCTGGAGGGCCCGTCGGCGCCCACCGCGCTGTTCGCCGCGAACAACGTCCTGGCGGAGGGGGCGTGGCGCGCCGCGCAGGACCTCGGCCGGCGCATCCCCGAGGACCTCAGCCTCGTCTCGTTCGACGACGCGGCCTGGATGAGCATGGTCCGCCCGGGCGTGACGGCCGTCGCGCAGGACGTCGTGGCGCTGGGCGAGGCGGCCGTCTCCGCGCTGTTCGAGCGCATCGACCAGGCCGACGCGCCGGCGCGCACCGTCATGCTCGCCGCACGGGTGGCCGAGCGCGGGTCCACCGCGCCGCCACCGGCGTCGTGACGGCGACGACCGGGCGTCGCCGTCACGACCCGATCAGCCCTTGCGGCCCTGCGTCGCGACGCCCTCGATGAAGTAGCGCTGCCCGAAGGCGAACAGCGCCAGCATCGGCAGGGTCACCAGCAGGGAGGCCACCATGACGAACTGGTAGTCGCCCTGCCCGCCGGCCGTCGGGCTGTACCGCGTCATCGCGTACGCGATGCCCAGCGGCGCGGTGAAGTCGCTCGGCTGACCGGCGTTGAGGTAGATGAGCGCGGCCTGCAGGTTGTTCCACGACGCCTGGAACTCGAAGAGCAGGACGATGATGAACGAGGGGACCGACAGCGGCATCGCGATCTTCCAGAAGAGCCGCCAGTAGGAGGCGCCGTCGATCCGCGCCGCCTCGAACAGCTCGCGCGGCAGGCCGAGGAAGAACTGCCGCTGCAGGAAGATGTAGAAGGCCGACCCGAAGAGGTTCGCGCCGAACAGCGGCACCCACGTGCCGAGGAACCCGAGCTCCTTCCAGATGAGGTAGATCGGGATCATCGTGACCGCGCCGGGCAGCATCATCGTCGCCAGCACCAGGCCGAACAGGATGTTGCGCCCCGGGAAGCGGAAGTACGCGAAGCCGAAGGCGACCAGCGAGCTCGACACCGCCACCGTCACCGCCGCGAGCACCGCGATGAGGACGCTGTTGACCATCCAGCTCGTGACGGGCAGCTCGTCGAAGACCTGGACGTAGTTGCTCCAGTTGAACGTCTCCGGCCACAGCCTGTTGTCGAACACCTGCCCGCGGCCCTTGAGGCTCGCGGCCAGCAGCCAGACGAACGGGTAGAGGAAGAGCAGGGAGAACAGGCCGAGCAGGACGTAGACGACGACCTGGCCCGCGCGGCGACGCGAGGCCGAGCCGCGGGTGCGGTCCCGCGCGGTGCGGCCACGCGTGTCCTTCGTGGTGCCCGGGACGGGCTGGAGCGGGGTGGTGCTGCCGATGACGGCCATCAGTCCCTGTCCCCCTCGTAGTAGACGAAGCGGTTGCCGAACTTCATCTGGATGAACGTGATGATCATGATGATGACGAACAGCAGCCAGGCCATCGCCGCCGCGAAGCCGAAGTTGAACTGCCGGAACGCCTGCTGGAACAGGTAGATGGCGTAGAACAGCGACGCCTCGGGGGAGGCGTTGGACTGGTCGCGCCAGAACAGCAGGTAGGCCTGGTCGAAGATCTGGAACGCCGCGATGGTGAGGATGATGACGTTGAAGAACATCGCGGAGGAGATCATCGGCAGCGTGATCGACCGGAACTTGCGCCACGTGCCGGCGCCGTCGAGCTCGGCCACCTCGTAGAGCTCGCGCGGCACGTTCTTCAGCGCCGCCAGGAAGATGACCATCGTGCCGGACACGCCCCACAGCGTCATGAGGACGATGGACGGCTTGACCCAGTCGGGGTCCACGAGCCACTGCGGCCCGCGGATGCCGATGAGCCCCAGCCCCTGGTTGATGGCGCCGGTGTTGCCGTTGAGCAGCAGGAAGAACACCGCCGCGGTGGCCACCGCCGGGGTCATCTTCGGCAGGTAGTACAGGGTCCGGAAGAAGCCCGCGCCCTTCGTCGCCCGGTTCAGCAGGGACGCGAGGAACAGCGCGAAGGCGATCTCCAGCGGCACGGCCAGCACCGCGTAGAACAACGTGTTGGCCAGCGACGTCGCGATGCGCGGGTCGGTGAACAGGTTCTCGTAGTTCTGCGTGCCGATCGGCGTGGCGACGTTCGTCGCGAGGTTGTAGCGGCTGAAGGAGATGACGAGGCTGTAGATCATCGCCCCGGCCGTGAAGACGAGGAACCCGACGATCCAGGGCGAGATGAACAGGTAGCCCGCCATCGCCTCGCGGCGGTCGTACTGCCCGTGGCGCCCCCAGCGCCCCTTGCGCCGTCCGCGCTCCGGCAGCGGTGCCGCCCGGGTCGCGCCGGCCGCCCCCCGCCCTCGGTCCGTCGCCGACGTCGTGGTGGCGTCGGCCTTCAGCTCGGTCATCGGGCCTCCTCGCACGGGTCGCCGCGTCCAGCGGGCCCGGGATGGTGGCCCGGTCGACGCCGACGTGTGGCATCGTTGCCACGCTGCTCGCGACTGTACGTCGCAGGACGGACCGTAGCAACGCTCACGGACCCCGGCACGATGTCGGAGCGACGTCGACGGGCAGGTCGCGCACCTGGCCCACAGGTCCGATTCGGCCCGGCGTCGACGAGCGGGTAGCATCGCGCGCCGAGGTAGCGTGTCCGAGCGGCCTAAGGAGCACGCCTCGAAAGCGTGTGTGGGTGAAAGTCCACCGTGGGTTCAAATCCCACCGCTACCGCCACCGACGCCCCGTCCGGCTCATCCGGACGGGGCGTCGTCGTCCCGGCGCCGAGCAGGACGACGGACCGTGACCGCCTGCAGCCGGAGGTCGGCGACCCCGTCGAAATCGGCGACGTTCTCGGTGCAGAGGGGCAGGTCGTGGGCGACCGCGGTGGCGGCGATGAGCGCATCGAGGGTACGGGCCCGCGGCTTGCGCCCCGCGCGTCGGAGGTCGGCGGCGACCCGTGCGAACGCGCGCGCGCAGGCGGCGTCGAAGGGCAACGGCTCGAAGTCCGACTCGGCCTGCTGCAGATGCGCCTGCCGTACGGCCCGGGAGCGCTCGTCGGCGGCGACGAGCGGACCGGCCGCGAGTTCCGCGAGAGTGACCGCGCTGATCATCGCGGCGCCGGGCAGGGAGTCCGAATCCGCGAGAGCGAGGTTGATGACCACGTTCGTGTCGATGATGCCCTCGCGCAGCCGCGTCACCAGGACTGGTCCAGGGCGTTGTCCAGGTCGGCGCGGAGGGCCTCTGCGTCCATGGTGGGCAGGTGGCGCCGACGGGCGATGAGCTCGTCCGTCGAGTCGCGCCGGCGTGGGAGCGGCGTCAGGAGCGCGACCGGCTCGCCATCCCGCGTGACGGTCACGGAGTGCCCGCGGAGCACGTCCTCCAGGACCTGGCCGCCTCGGTTGCGCAGGTCACGCACGGAGACGCTGGCTGTCGTCGTCACCAGCCGGACGTATCACGGGTGAGACACACCAGGATAGCGGTCCGTCAGGTCGTGGGGAGGTCTGCGAGCACCTCGGCCCGCAGGCGACGGACCGCTCCGGCCCCGTCGGTCGGGCGGCCGAGGCCGTAGCCCTGCGCGAAGTCGCACCCTGCGGCGCGGACGGCGGCGAGCTCCGCCTCGGTCTCCACCCCCTCGGCGATGGTGACGAGCCCGAAGGCACGGGCGAGGGCGACGACCGCGTCCAGCACCTCCCGGCCCTGGGGCGTGACCGCGGCGCGCACGAAGAGCATGTCGATCTTGACCGTGTCGACGGGCAGCGCGCCGAGCCGGGACAGGGAGGAGTACCCCGTCCCGAAGTCGTCGACGGCGATCCGGCAGCCGAGCGCGCCCAGCCGTCCCACCTCCCGCGCCGCCGGCCCCTCGTCCTGCGCCAGCGCGGTCTCCGTGACCTCGACCGCCAGGCGGTCGCCGCGCAGGCCGTGCCGGCGCAGGGCGGCCCCGACCCGGCCCGCCAGGCCCTCGTCCGCGAGCTCGGAGGCCGCGACGTTGACGCCGACCCGGATGCGCTCGGGCACGGGTCCCGCGGCGACCCAACCCGCCAGGTCGGCGCACGCGCGCTCCAGCACCGCGTCCGTCAGGCGCCTCGACAGCCCCGCCGCCTCGGCCGCGGGCACGAAGACCGACGGCGGCACCGGCCCGACGCCCGGCCGGTCCCACCGCGCCAGCGCCTCGAAGGCCATGAGCGCACCGTCCGCGACGCGCACGATGGGCTGGTACGCCAGCTCGACCTGGCCCTCGTCGAGCGCCACGACGAGGGCCGCGCGGAGCTCGAGGTCCGCCGACGTCGACTGCCGGAGCGCCGGGCTGAAGACCTCGACGCCGTTCTTGCCGTGCTGCTTCACCGCGTACATCGCGACGTCCGCCGCGCGCAGCAGCTCCGTCGTCGTGGGCGTGGCCTCGTCGCCGGTGAGCAGGGCGACGCCCACGCTGGCGCCGAGGGCGAGGCGCCGGCCGCCGACGCAGAACGGCGCGGCGAGGGACTCGCGCACGCGCTGGGCCGTGCGGACGGCGTCGCGGGCGGCGGACCCGAGGAGCAGGACGGCGAACTCGTCGCCGCCCAGCCGCACGGGGGTCGCGTCGCCCCGGTGCGGGGCGAGCACCGCGCGGAGGCGTCCGGCGATGTCGACGAGCACCTCGTCGCCTGCGGCGTGGCCCAGCGAGTCGTTGACGTCCTTGAAGTCGTCGAGGTCGAGGAAGACCACGGCCAGGGCGCGTCCGTCGGTCCCGTGCGCCTCCAGGGCGGCCGCCAGGCGCTCGCGCAGGCGCTCGCGGTTGGCCAGCCCGGTCAGGGCGTCGTGCCACGCCTGCTCCCGGAGCCGGGCCTCCGTCGCGGCCAGGCGGCGGACGAGCGCCCGGTTCTCGGCGAGGGTCAGGCTCTGCCGCAGCAGGACGAGGACGACGACGACGCCGGCGGTCACGGCCTCGGGGAGGGCCACCGCGCCGCGCCATTCCTGGAGCGCGAGCGTCACCGCGGCGGGCCCGATGAGGACGTAGGGCGTGTAGAGGACGGTCGACCGGGTCGTGCCGACGGTGTGGCGCGTGCTCGTGCCGTCGTACACGACGGTCGCCAGCGCCAGCAGGGCGAACCCGGGCGCCGCCCCGAGCGCGGGGGCCCCGACGAGCCCTGCGACGCCGGCCGCCCCGACGAGGAGGATGCCCGCGGCCGTCAGGGCGGGCATGAGGCGCCGGTCCGGCGGCATCTCGCTCAGCGCCACGCCGGCGCACATCGACGCCGCGGCGACGGTCCCGAAGGCGGCCCCCAGGAGCGCCGGCAGACCAGGGATCCCGTGGTCCGGCGTCGGCCACACCCCGCCGAGCACGGCGGCCCAGGCGACGACGAACACGCTGGCCGCCCCGACGACGCCGTCGACCGCCAGGCGCACCCGCGTGAGCGTGCTGCTGGCGTGCGAGGCGAGCCACCACGCCGCCGCGTGACCGACGGGGAAGGCGACCGCGCCGACGGCGGCCAGGGCGGCCGGCCACCCGGCGGCCGCCACGACCGGGACGAGCAGCCACGCCGCGCTCGCGACCGCGTTGGCGCGCCAGGCGCTGCGGCTGCGCGGCCCACCGGCGCGGCGGGACGCCACGAGCGCGGCGAGCACCGCGACGACGGCGGCGCCGGCGTCGAGGGCGAGCCCGGCCGGCCCGGCGCCGACGCGCCAGCGCAGCAGGCACAGGCAGACGAGGGCCACGGCCGCAGCCGCCACCCCCGTCACAGGTCCCCGGCGCCACCGCCGTCCCGTACCGCGCACCCGTCGCACCCCCTGCGACCACCTATCGACCGCCGGGCCGTCGGGACTTGAGGGGAGGGGCGGGCGCCACCACGACCGCGTGCCGGGATCGCCCGATCGGGCGATCCGCGCACGCGATCCGACACGCGAGACCGGGCAGGGCGTCAGGCCCTCGGGGGATCGGCGCACAGGAGGCCGCCGAGCCGGCGCCACCCCGGGCGCGGCAGGATGGGCGTGTGCCCGCTCCGGAGGTCCTGCGGCTGGCCGGGACGACGGCACTGCTGCTGCTCGTGGCGGTGGCCGCGGCGACCTGGGCCCGTACGGGCGGTGTCCGCGACCTCGTCGTGGCGGTGGTGCGAGGGGCGGCGCAGCTCGCACTCGTCGCGGCGGTCATCGGCTGGGTGTTCCGCCACCCGGGTGCGGTGGCGCCGTACCTGCTCGTCATGGTGGTCGTCGCGACGGCCACGGCCACGCGGCGCATCGGGCACGGTCCCGCCCTGGCGCCGCACGTCGCGGCGGCGGTGGCGTCGGGAGCCGCGGTGGTGGTGGTCGTCGCCGTGGGCACCGGCGAGGTGCCGCTGGACGCCCCGACGCTGCTGCCCTACGCGGCGCAGGTGATCGGCGGTGCGATGGTCGCCGCGGCGCTGGCGGGGCAGCGGCTGCGCGACGACGTCCGTGACCGGTGGGACGAGGTCGAGGGCTGGCTGGCGCTGGGGGCGCAGACCGGGCAGGCGGTGGCCCCGCTCGCCCGCCGGGCCGCGGCGCGCGCGCTCGTGCCCGCCGTCGACCAGACCCGCAGCGCCGGCCTCGTCACCCTGCCGGGCGCGTTCGTCGGGCTGCTGCTCGGCGGCGCGAGCCCGTGGCAGGCGGCGGAGCTGCAGGTGCTCGTCCTCGTCGGGATGCTCGCGGCCGAGGCGGTGTCCGCCGCCGTCCTCGTTCGCCTCGTCGGACCGGTGCTGGCCTCGACCCGCCCCCACCCGTGACGGGACCACCGGTCAGAGCACGAAGCGGTCCACCAGGCGGGAGAGCTCGCCCGACAGGTCCTCCAGCTCGCGGGCGGCCGTCGTCGTCTGCTGCGCGACCTCGGTCGTCAGGGCGGCCGTGGTCGCCACCTCGCCGATCGTGGTGGCGATGTCGCGGGAACCGTCGGCGGCCTCGGTGACGGACCGGCCGATCGCGGCCGTCGTCGCGGTCTGCTGCTCGGCGGCCGCCGCGATGGTCGCCTGCGACTCGTCGACCTGCTCGATGATCGCGGCGATGGTCGTGATGGCCTCCACGGCGGACCGCGTGTCCGAGCGGATGGCGTCGATCCGCCGGGCGATGTCGTCCGTCGCCGCCGCGGTCTGGCCCGCGAGCGCCTTGACCTCGCCGGCGACGACCGCGAAGCCCTTGCCGGCCTCCCCGGCGCGGGCCGCCTCGATGGTGGCGTTGAGCGCCAGCAGGTTCGTCTGCTCCGCGATCTGCGAGATCGTCCGCAGCACCTCGCCGACCTCGGCCGAGGAGTCGCCGAGCTGGGCGACCGCCGTCCGCGCCTGCTCGGCGACGCGCACGGCCTCCCCGGCCACGGCGGCGGCGGAGGAGGTGCTCCGCGCGATGTCGGCGATGGAGCTGCTCATCTCGTCGGTCCCCCCGGCGACGGTGGCGACGTGCGCGGACACCTGCGTCGCCGTGGCGGCGACGTGCTCGGCGCGCGAGGCCGACGACTCCGCCGCCGTGCGCATCTGTGCGGAGACCGTGGACAGCTGCGCCGAGGAGTCGCCCAGGCGGTCGGCGCTGCGACCCATCGCGCCGATCGCCTCCGACAGCCGGTCCATCGCCCGGTCGAGCGCTGTCCCCATGCGCCCGACCTCGTCACCACCCTCGGTGCGCAGCCGCGCGTCGAGCCGTCCCTCCGCCAGCCCGTCCAGCACCTCCACGGTCCGGCGCAGCCGCCCCGTGACCGAGCGGGTGATGAGGACGCCGGCGACGACCTGGGCCGCGACGCCGGCGACCGTGCCGAGCGCGATGAGCGCCACCGCCACGGCCCGGGCGCGGTCGGCGCGCTCGTTGACGGCCTCGGCGTGCTCGGTCAGCCGGTCGCCGATCGACGGCAGTCCCGCCTCCAACGAGTCGAACGCGGCGGCGAAGACGGGCAGACCCTCCTGCGCGCCTGCCGGGTCGGCGACCGCGGCGTCGACCACGGCCGTCGCGGCCGCGACGTAGGCGTCGACCTCGGGGAGCACCGCCTCGACCGCGGCGTCGACCTCGGGCGTCAGGTGCTGGTCGAGCACGTCGGCGAGGGTGCCCCGCAGCTCTGCCGCGTGGCCCTCGAGCTCGTCGGCCGCCGAGGACCGCTGGGCGGGGTCGTCGAGGAACGACTGCAGGACGTCGGCGCGGATGGCGTCGTGGAACATGTCGGCCGTCGTGGCCGCGCGCACGCCGGCGTCGGCGGCGAGCAGGGCGCGCTGGTCCGCCCGCGTGGAGGCGAGGGTGGTCAGCCCGACGGTGCCGAGCACCGCCATCGCCACGAGCCCGATGAGCACGACGACCGCGAGCTTGCGGCCCAGCGGCAGGTCCTGGAGCGCCCGCACGGGCAGGGCGGAGCGGCTGCGACCCACGGTGGTCCCCTCTCGGTCGGCGCACGGCCTCGGGGACCGGTGCTCGGCCACCTGCCCATCGCCCGCCGTCGCCCGCACCTGAGTCCTTGGTCCCTGTCACCGTGACCCGGACCGTGAGCCGGACCCGTGAGCACGCGGCGACGTCGGTGACGGACGCGCGGGCCGTGCGAGTGTGGTCGGCATGACGACCGACGCCCCGATCGACCCGCACGTCCGCACCAGCGCCACCGTGCCGAACCTCCGCGACGTCGGCGGCCGCGCGACGGCGGAGGGCGGCGCGGTCCCGACCGGTCTGCTGTTCCGGTCGGGCGACCTCGCGGACCCCGGCGTGGCCGCCGACGAGGCCGTCGCGGCGCTGCGGCTGGCGGCCGTCGTCGACCTGCGGACGGCCGCCGAGGTGGCGCAGCGCCCGGACCACGTGCCCGCCGGCGTCGCCCGCACGCACCTCGACGTGCTGGCGGACCAGCCGGGCGACGCGGCCGCGCAGATCGCGCACCTCCTGGGCGCCCCGGGCGCCGCACCCGCCGAGCCGGTCGTGCTCGACGCCGCCGCGCACATGCGCGAGACCTACCGCGACCTCGTCCTGTCCGGCTCGGCGCGCCGGGGCTACGCGGCGTTCCTGCGGACGCTGCTCGGCGCGGACGGGCGGCCGGTGCTGGTGCACTGCACCGCCGGCAAGGACCGCACGGGGTGGGCGGTGACGCTCGTGCTCGAGCTCGCGGGCGTCGACGAGGCCGGCGTGCTCGAGGAGTACCTCGCGGTGCGGCCCGCCGTCGCGACGATGTTCGCGCCGCTGCTGGAGCGCGTGGCGGCGGCCGGGCTCGACCCGGCGCTCGTCGCCCCCATGGTCGAGGTGCGCGAGGAGTACCTGGACACGGCGCGTGCCGTGCGCGCCGAGCAGTACGGCACGGCGGACGGGTACCTCACCGAGGGGCTCGGGCTGTCCGACGACGAGGTCGCCGCGCTGCGGGCGCTCCTGCGCGGCTGACCCCCCGACGCGCCGACGGCGCCGGCCCCCGCGGGGACCGGCGCCGTCGTGGGTGCGGCGGCGACCGGGGCGTCAGCCCTTGACCGCGCCGGCGGTGAGGCCGCGGACGAAGAACCGCTGCATCGTGAGGAAGATGAGGATCGGCACGATCATCGACAGGAAGCCGCCCGCGGTGACGAGCTGCCACCCCTGGCCCTGCTGCCCGATGAGGCTGTTCACCGCGATCGTGATCGGCGCGTTCTCCCCGGAGCCGAGGAACACGAGGGCGACGAGCAGGTCGTTCCAGACCCAGAGGAACTGGAAGATCGCGAAGGACGCCAGCGCCGGCACCGACATCGGCAGGATGAGCCGCCAGAACGTGGAGAAGTGGCTGGCCCCGTCGATCTTCGCCGACTCGATGACCTCCCGCGGCAGCGTGGCCATGTAGTTGCGCAGGATGTAGACCGCCAACGACATGCCGAACCCGATGTGCGCGAGCCACGCGGCGGGGAACGTGCCGTTGATGCCGAGCTCCCCGTACAGGCGCAGCAGCGGCACGAAGGCGACGAAGTTCGGCACCACCAGCAGGCTGATGATGACGAAGAACAGCACGTCCCGGCCCGGGAACTCCATGAACGCGAAGGCGTAGGCGGCGAACGCGGCGATGAGGATGGGGATGATCGTCGCGGGCAGCGCGATGGCGAAGCTGTTCGTGAACGCCCGCGCCAGGTTCGCCTGGTCGAGCACCTGGGCGTAGTTGTCGAGCGTGAACGCGCCCCACGTCGACGGGTCGAGGAAGACCGTCCACCAGCCGCTGCTGTTGGCCGCGTCCCGCGTGCGGAACGAGGTGATGAGCAGCCCGAGGACGGGGACGAACCACGCGAGGGCCAGCACCAGCACCGCGAGCTTGGCGAGCGGGTTGGCGCGGCCCTGCTC
Source organism: Cellulomonas sp. plas2 (assembly GCF_057221735.1). Lineage (NCBI taxonomy): Bacteria > Bacillati > Actinomycetota > Actinomycetes > Micrococcales > Cellulomonadaceae > Cellulomonas > Cellulomonas sp. plas2. The sequence continues at coordinate 3,559,287 of NZ_CM170155.1, read as the reverse complement.
GTCCCCGCCCTTCGAGCGGCGCTGCCGGCGGGCGGTGCCGCCGCGCCGGACCTGGTCGGGCAGCCGCGGGGGGACCTGCACGGTCGTGCTCATCGGGTCGCTCCTTCGCTGCGGGCGTGGCGGATCTGGAACACGAGCACGGGCAGGATCGCCACGAGCAGCATGACGACGATCGCCGCCGCATGACCGTTGTTGAAGTTCGTGAACAGCTCGTTGAAGAACTGTGTGCCGATGATGTTCGTGTTGTAGTTGCCGTTCGTCATCACGTAGACGATGTCGAAGATCTTCATGACGCCGATGAGGACCGTGATGTAGACGGTGATGACGGTGCCCCAGATCTGCGGCACCACGACGCGGAAGAACACCTGCACCTCGCTCGCACCGTCGATGCGCGCCGCCTCCAGGGTGTCGCCCGGGACCCCCTTGATGGCCGCCGACAGCAGGACCATGGAGAAGCCGACCTGCGCCCAGAGGAAGATCACCATGAGCAGGAAGCTGTTGAGCCGGCCCTGGGACAGCTGCAGCCAGGCCACCGGCGTGCCGCCGAAGGCGGTCACCACGCCGTTGAGCAGGCCGACCTGGTCCTGGGTGGGCGGGTTGGCGGCGTACATGAGCCGCCAGATGGTGCCGGCGCCGACGGCGCTGATGGCCATCGGCAGGAAGAAGATCGTCTTGGCGCTCTTCTCGGCCCGCGGTCGGAACCGGTCGGTGAGCACCGCGATGAGCAGGCCGGCGATGATCGTGATGACGGGTGCGAAGGCGATCCACAGCAGCGTGTTGAGCAGGGTGCTGCGGAACGCGTTGCTGCTCAGCAGGTTCGTGTAGTTGTCGAGCCCGACGAACTGCGTCGAGCTCGCGTTGGCGAAGCTGTACACGATGGTCTGGACCGTCGGGTAGATGAGGTACAGCCCGATCGCGGCGAACGCGGGCAGGATGTACAGGTACGGCTTGACGCGGTGCTCCCACTTCCCGGGGAGCAGCTCCGCGATCTTGTTGAGGACGTAGTACAGGACCAGCGCGCCACCGATGCCGTAGATCACGGTGAGCAGGGCGTTGATGATCTTGATGGTCACAGGGCGCCTCCCTTCGGACGTGGGGACGGACGGACGCCGGGACCCGGCGCGGCGGCGTCTGCGTGCGCGCCGCGCCGGGCCCCGGCGGGTGCCGTCAGCTGGTGGGCCAGCTCTGGTCGATGTTGGTCAGCGTGGTGTCGAGGTCCTGCTGCCCGCTGATCCAGGACGTCATGTCCCGCCAGAACGAGCCGGACCCGACCGCGCCCGGCATGGAGTCGGAGCCGTCGAAGGCGAACGCCGTCGCGTCGTAGGCGACCTGCGCGATGTCCGCGACCGTCTGCGAGGGGTAGTTGCTCGGGTCGAAGTCGGTGCGGGGGGAGATGAACGACCCGGCCTGCGCCGCCTCGGCGCCGAAGCCCTCGGAGCTCATGTACTCGATGACCTGCTTCGCCGCGTCGGACTCGACGAGCATCGCGGCGAGGTCGCCACCACCCTCGACGGGGTTGTCGCCGCCGGCCTCGGCCGGCGGGAAGCCGAAGACGCCGACACGGTTGTCGATGTCGGCCAGCACGTCGTCGGGGAAGAAGCCCGAGGCGGCGATGAAGTTGCCCTGCTTGTACATCATGCAGCCGGGGGGCGTCTCGAACATGGGGTTGCCGGCGGTGCCGAAGTTGTTCGAGGCGATGGACTGGCGCCCGCCGAGCACGTTGCCCTCGGTGAAGGCGATCTGCTCGAAGGTCGCGGCGGCCTGCCGGACGAGGTCGGAGTCGAACTTGATCTCGTTCGTCAGCCACTGGTTGTACTGCTCGACCCCGCCGTACTTGAGCACGAGCTCCTCCATCCAGTCCGTGGCGGGCCAGCCCGTGGCCGTGCCGGACTCGATGCCCAGGCACCAGGGGGCGGTGCCGGACTCGCGGATGGTGTCGGTGAGAGCCAGCAGGTCGTCGATGGACTCCGGCGCGGTGTAGCCGGCCTCCTCGAACGGGCCCTTGGGGTAGAACACGAGGCTCTTGACGTTCATGGAGACCAGCAGGCCGTAGAGGCTGCCGTCGCGGGTGCCCACGTCGAGCGTGCCGGCTGTGTAGACCTCCTCGAGCGCCGGCACGTCGACGACGTCGTCGAGCGGCAGCACCGAGCCGCGGTCGACGAGGTCCATCAGCACGCCGGGCTGCGGGAACATCGCGATGTCGGGCAGGTCGTTGCCCTGCACGCGCGTGTTGATGAGCTGGTTGAAGTTGTCCGAGGGCGACCACTCGATGGTGATGCCGTTCTCCTCGGCCCACGGGTCCACGGACGCCTGGAAGTTCTCGAGCTGGGCGCCGGTGAAGCCGAGCATGATCTCGACGGTGTTGTCACCGCCGTCACCGCCGGCGTTCCCCCCGCCACCGCCGCCGCCGTCCCCCTCGGACGCGAGGCATCCGGTCGTCAGGGCGGCGACGGCCAGGACCGTCGTCGTGGCCAGGAAGGGTGTGCGGAACCGCATCGTGCATCTCCGATCGTCGCTGAGGAGATCCCGTCGGGCGCTGCGTCGCGCGGGACGGGTCCGTGCTCGTGGTGGTGCCGGCTCGGTGGGCTGCCCGCCGCGGCGCGCGTCCCTGCGCGCCGGCCTGCGACTACACCGATTTAGTCCCACCCTCGCGCGCCTGGTCAAGCGCGTCAAGCCGGCGCTATATCGTTTTGGTAACGCCAGCAGGCCCGGCGGTACCCTCGCCCCATGGGAGCAGGTCTGCCACCTCGGGCGGGCGCCACGAGAGGCCGCACGACGCTCGACGACGTCGCGCGCAGCACCGGCGTCTCGCGCACCACGGTCTCCTTCGTGCTCAACGACCGCCCCAACTCGGGCATCCCGGAGGGCACGCGCGCGCGGGTGCTCGAGGCGGCCGCCTCCCTGGGGTACCGTCCCAACCGCCTCGCCCGGAACCTGCGGCTGCAGCGCACGGGCTCCTTGGGCCTGTACGTCCCCGACGAGAACCTCGACGCGCACTTCCCCGTGGGGCTGGCCTACCTCCAGCCGCTGCTGCACGCGGCGGAGGAACGGGGGTGCCAGGTCGTCACGTTCACGGGCGGCACCGACCCCGTGGGCCGCTACGCCGACCTCGTCGCGGCGCACGCCGTCGACGGCTTCGTGCTCACGGACTCCGCCGTCGACGACCCCCGCGCGCGCTACCTCGACTCGGTGGGCATGCCCTTCTCCTCCATCGGCCGCACGTCGGGAGCGCTCCCACAGCGGTGGGTCGACATCGACAACGCCGCGGCCATCGGCCTCGCCGTCGATCACCTCGTCGCCCTGGGGCACCGCCGCATCGCCTACCTCGGGCCGGGTCGGTCGCACTACTGGTGGGCGGAGCGCGTCGACGGCTTCCGCGCGGCGATGGCGCGCCACGGCCTGCCCGTCCCGCCGGGCTGGGTGGCCTCCGGGGACGACGACGAGCTGCAGGCGGTCGCGACGCACCTGCTGGCACGGCCGGACCGGCCGACCGCGGTCGTGACGCCGGGCGACGCGGCGGCCGTGCCGGTCTACCGGGCCTGCGCGCGCGCCGGCCTGGTGGTCGGCCCCGACCTGTCGGTGACGGGGTTCGACCCGCTCCTGTGGATGCTCGACCCGGCCCTCACCACGCTCACCGTCGACCACGACCTCATGGCCCGCACCGCGGTGGACGCCTGCCTGCGCGCGGTGGAGGGTCTGCCGGACGCGACCGCCGGGACCTACGTCGAGGTTCACCTGCGTCCGGGCAGCAGCACGGCGCCCCCGCCGGTGCCCTGACGCGCGCCGACCGCGTGGCCGTCCGCGTGGCCGTCAGGCCGGGTCGGGCCGGAACCGGTAGCCCGTGCCCTGCTCCGTCAGCAGGTAGCGCGGCGCGGACGGCTCGGGCTCGAGCTTCTTGCGCAGCTGCGACAGGTACAGCCGCAGGTACCCCGAGCTCGTCTGGTGCTGGGTGCCCCAGATCTCGGTGAGGATCGTCTGCCGGGTGACGAGCCGGCCGGGGTTGCGGACGAGGATCTCCAGGACCTGCCACTCCGTCGGCGTCAGGTGCACCGCGCCGACGCCCGCCCGCGTCACGAGCCGCAGCGCCAGGTCGACCGCGACGTCGCCGAACGTCACCACGGGGGCGTCGCCCTCGGCCGGTGCCGAGCGGCGGGCCAGCGCGCGCAGGCGGGCCAGGAGCTCGTCGAGGTCGAAGGGCTTGGTGACGTAGTCGTCGGCCCCGGCGTCGAGGGCCTCCACCTTGTCGTCCGACCCGGCGCGCCCGGACACGACGAGGACCGGCGCCTGCGTCCACCCCCGCAGGGACCGGATGAGCCCGAGCCGCGGCATGCCCAGGTCGACGAGGTAGAGGTCGGGGCGCTGGGCCCCCCGCCATCCCCTCCGACGCGCGGGCGGGACGCGGCACGACGAGGATCGCTGCGTGAGCACGCCCCCCGGTCCCTGGTCGATGGACGACGCGATGACCTACGGCCGCGGGCTGCTGCGCGGCGAGCAGGCCGCCGACGGACCAGGGCCGAACGGGTGGTCCGGGTCCTCCCGCGTTGTCCGGGTCGTCCGGTGCCGACGAGCATCGACGGGTGCCCACCGACCCGCACCTCGGCCCGCCCCCCGCCGACCCGCCCGCCGTGACCGCCCTGCGCGGCGCGGGCGCCCGTGCGCAAAGCCTCGCGGCACCCGTGGTGCCGGCCCTCGTCGGGCTGCTCGGGGGGCAGGACGTCGCGCTCGAGCGCGAGCGGCTGCGCCGGCGCCGCGTGGTGCGCCTGCTGCTGGCCGTCGTCGCGGCCGAGGCGTGGGTGGTCAGCCGCCAGCTCACGGGTCGGCCGGTGCTGCCCGCGCTGCCGACCGTCGACCCGCTGGTGGCCGTGCCGGTCCTGTTCTTCGTCGCGCTGCTGGGCGTCCTCGTCCTCACGCAGGTCGGCACCTCGCGCTCGCCGCACGTGGTGTACCGCCCCGACCAGGTGGACGTCCGGCTCGACGACGTCATCGGCATCGACCCGGTCGTCGAGGACGTGCGGCGCTCGCTCGACCTGTTCCACGCACACCGGCAGTTCGCCGCGGAGATGGGCGGGACGCCGCGGCGGGGGCTGCTCTTCGAGGGGCCGCCCGGCACGGGCAAGACGCTGACGGCCAAGGCGATGGCCGCCGAGGCCGGGGTGCCGTTCCTGTTCGTGTCCGCCACGTCGTTCCAGTCCATGTACTACGGCGCCACCGCGAAGAAGATCCGGGCGTACTTCCGCGCCCTGCGCCGCACCGCGCGCGCCGAGGGCGGCGCCATCGGGTTCATCGAGGAGATCGACGCGATCGCCATGGCGCGCGGCGGCCTGCTCGCGTCCGCGACGGGCACCTCCCGCGGGGCGGTCGTCGCGCGCGCCATCAGCGAGGGCACGGGCGGCGTGGTCAACGAGCTGCTCGTGCAGCTCCAGTCGTTCGACGAGCCCACCGGCGCGGACCGCGTCGCCAACGCCGGGCTCGGCGTGCTCAACCGGTTCCTGCCAACGCACCGGCGCGTCCCGCTGCGCCGCCCGCCGCGCGTGCCGGTCCTGCTCATCGCGGCGACCAACCGCGCCGACCACCTCGACCCGGCGCTGCTGCGCCCCGGCCGCTTCGACCGGCGCCTCACCTTCGACCCGCCGGACGCGGCCGGGCGGCGCGCGCTCGTCGACCACTTCCTGGCCCGGCGCGCGCACGACGCGACGCTCGACGACCCCCGCGCGCGCGACCGCGTGGCGGCGGCCACCAACGGCTGGACGCCGGTCATGGTCGAGCACCTGCTCGACGAGGCGCTCGTCGCCGCCCTGCGCCGCGGCGCCCGCGCGATGTCGGCGGCCGACGTGGAGTCCGCCCGCCTGACGGAGCTCGTCGGCCTCGGCCAGCCCGTCGGCTACACGCTCGCGGAGCAGCGGCTCATCGCCACCCACGAGGCCGGGCACGCCGCGGTCGCCTGGCTCGTCGCCCCCAACCGCACGCTCGAGGTCCTCACCATCGTCAAGCGCGGCCGCGCCCTCGGCTTGCTCGCGCACGACGACTGCGAGGAGGTGTGGACGCGCTCGCGGACGGACCTGCGCGCGCTCGTGCAGATCGCGATGGGCGGCTGGGTGGCCGAGGAGCTGTTCTTCGGCGAGACGACGACGGGGCCGGCCTCCGACCTCGCGGCGGCCACGCGGACCGCCGCGGAGATGGTCGGCGCCGCCGGGATGGCGGGCACGCTCGTCTCCTTCGCCGCGACCGGGCAGGACCTCGTGCCGGCCGTGCTCGCCGACCCGCAGGCGCGCGAGCAGCTCGAGACGGTCCTCCAGGACGCCCGCACCGCCGTGCGCCGGCTGCTGGCCGAGCACCGCCACCTCGTCGAGGCGCTGCGCGACGCCCTGCTGGACCGGCACGAGCTCGTCGGGCGCGAGATCACGGACGTGCTGCGCGCCGCTGAGGACGCCCACGGCGACCTGCGGGTGCCCCACCTGCGCTGAGGCGTCTCGAGACGCATCCGGACGCCGGACGTATCAGGATCGCCGCCGCCGGCTCCTGGGGGTCGTGAGCCGGTGGCGCAGGGCCGCCGGCACGACGGCCACGCAGGTGGCGGCGAGGAGCACGTCATGGACGGCAAGTTCGTGTTCGGCGGCGAGGGCGCGAAGATCCCGGGGACGGACCTGGGCCTGTCCTTCACCCTGTTCAAGGTGTTCCTGCGCCCCACGGGCGGCACGTGGCGCGGCTACACCACCGCGTCGAACGAGGGCCTGCTCGGGGCGGCGGTCATCGAGTCGCCGGTCGTGGAGTTCGTCATGACGGACCTCGAGGACGAGCTGCCCTTCGAGGACCTGCACGCGGCGCCGGTCGACGTGACGATCGACAGCACGCCCTTCGTCGGCAGCGGCGGCACGGCGAGCCTCACGCTGAAGCGGCGCAGCAACGACGGCGTGCCCGAGAAGTCCCTGACCTTCTTCTCCGACGAGTGCGACGGCGCGTCCGCGGCCGTGGGCTCGATCCACTTCCGCGCGACGCTGCTGCAGCTGCCCGAGGAGGAGTGGGACCCGAGCGGCTTCTCCTTCGTGCCCTGGTGATCCGGCCGCTCGAGCGGGAGCGCGGCCGGCCGGCCGAGCCGCACCTGGCAGGCTGGTCGCATGCAGCTGCGCATCTTCACCGAGCCCCAGCAGGGCGCGACGTACGACGACCTCCTCGCGGTGGCCCGGGCCACCGAGGACCTCGGCTTCGACGCGTTCTTCCGCTCCGACCACTACCTGACGATGGGCGGCGACGGCCTGCCCGGCCCGACGGACGCGTGGACGACGCTCGCCGGCCTGGCGCGCGACACCTCCCGCATCCGCCTCGGCACGCTCGTCTCCTCCGCCACGTTCCGGCACCCCGGGGTGCTGGCCATCCAGGTGGCGCAGGTGGACCAGATGTCGGGCGGGCGCGTCGAGCTGGGGCTCGGTGCGGGCTGGTTCGCCGCCGAGCACGCGGCGTACGGCATCCCGTTCCCCGAGAAGCGCTTCGGCCTGCTCACGGAGCAGCTCGAGCTCGTCACCGGCCTGTGGGGCACGCCGATCGGCGAGCGCTACTCGTTCAGCGGCGCGCACTACACGCTCGAGGACTCCCCGGCGCTGCCCAAGCCGGTGCAGACCTCCCCGCTCGACCCGTCCCGCGCCGGCGTGCCGGTCATCGTCGGCGGCCTGGGCCCGCGGCGGACGCCGCGCTCGCGGCGCGGTTCGCGGCCGAGTTCAACCTGTCCTTCCCGGAGCTGGGCGTCGTCGAGGAGAAGCTGCGCACGGTCCGGGCCGCGTGCGAGGAGATCGGCCGCGACCCCGGCACGCTCGTGGAGTCCATCGCGCTCGTCCTGTGCGTCGGGTCCGACGAGGCCGAGTTCACGCGCCGGGCCGCCGCGATCGGCCGGGAGCCCGACGAGCTGCGCGAGCACGGCCTGGCCGGCACGCCGGCGGAGGTCGTCGACCGGCTGGCCGGCCTGCGCGAGCAGGGGATCAGCCGGGCGTACCTGCAGGTGCTGGACCTGACGGACCGGGAGCACCTGGAGCTCGTCGCCGCGGAGGTGGCGCCGCACCTGCGGTGACCGGGCCGGTGCGCGCCCGGTGCACGTCCGCGACGAGCTCGACGACGGTCTCCGCCGTCAGCCACACGAGGGCGACGTTGCGCGCGGCGAGCACGACGGTGCCGGCCACCGCGCCCTGCGTGATGGACGTGTAGACCCACGGGAAGACGACCTGCGTGGCCGCGGCGGTGCCCAGCAGCACCGCCGCGGTCCGCCCCCACCGCGGCAGGCCGACGGTCAGCGCCACCGCGACGGGCGCCGCGAGCCAGCCCACGTACTGCGGCGAGCCCACCTTGTTCGTGACGATGAGCAGCAGCGTGAGCAGCATCGACCCGCGGACGACGAAGGCCAGCCGCACCCGGGCGTGCGCGAAGGCCGCTCCCGTCCGCCGGCGGGCCCACAGCAGGAGGGCGGCCGCGGCCACGACCGCCACGAGCATGACGAGGCCGAGCGCCGCCGCGGCGGTCTCCGCCCCGGCCCCCTCGAGCTGCCACGTCACGAGGCCCTGGTCCATGTACCGGTGGACCGCGTCGGTGACGAGCCCGGCGAGGACCCACGGGGTCGCGCCGACGGCCTCGAGCTGCAGGCCGCGGCCGTCCTGCGCCGACAGGAACGTGGCCACCCGCGGCAGTCCACCACCGGCGGCGACGGCACCAACGACGACCGCGCACACCGCCAGCGCCGGCAGGACCACCTGCCGCACGGGCCGCCGCACGGTCAGCACGAGCGGCAGCAGCAGGGCGCCCGGGGTCACCTTGACCCACGCCCCGACCGTCAGCAGGACCGACGCGAGGCCGGGCGCCCGCCCGGCGCCGACGAGCGCGACCACGGTCAGCGGGGCGACGACGGCGTCGAGCCGCCCCATCGCCACGGGTCCGAGCAGCGCCAGGAACGCGACCCACCACCACGCGCCCCGGGCTCCGGCCGGCCCGCGACCGACCCGCAGCAGGGCGAGCAGCGCGACGGCGTCCGCCGCCGTGATCATCAGGGCCCACGCCAGGCCGTAGCCCGGCCCCTCGCTGGTCCCCCCGAGCGCGGCGACCAGCATCGGCGCCAGCGCGCCGGCGGGGTAGACCCAGGGGTCGTCGAGCACGGGCCACGGGCCGCCCGCGAGCCCGACCCCGACCCAGTACCGGTAGAGCGACAGGTCCCAGAACGCCCGCTCGGGCACGAGGACGACACCGAGCACGAGCAGCCAGCCGTGCACGAGGCCGAAGGCCGCCCAGAGGGCGCGTCGGGAGGCGAGGAGCGCGGCCACCCGTCAGGCGGTCGGGGCGGGGGGCGCGGAGGGGGTCGCGGCGGGCGTCGTGCCGACCAGCGCCTGCTCGAGCGGCACGCACCCCTCGGGCCCGACGAGCGGGGCGGCCGGGTCGAGCGTGATCGTCGCCGGGTCGGCGAGCGTCTCGAACTCCCGCCCGAGCGCCAGGTCCACGGTCCCGTCGGCGCGGGCGTCGAGGACCATCGCCTCGCCCTCGAGCTGGGCGGCCAGCGTGTACGCGGCGGCGGAGCCGGCGGCGCCGTAGGTGATGCGCGCGGCGTTGCTGACCGTGTCGGAGTTGCCGGTGGTCGCGATGACGAAGCCGCGGGCGGTGAGCTCCTGCGCCGTCGTGGCGGCCAGGCCGGTGCGGCCCGCGCCGTTGTAGACGTTGACGGTCACCTGGCCGTAGGGCACCGGCAGCGCGCCGGCGGGCGGGCAGTAGACCGCAGCCGCGGAGGTGGCCGTCGGGGAGGGCGTGCTGAAGGGCCGGTCGAGCCAGCCCAGCGAGAGCGTGCCGGTGTAGACGGCGGCCGACCCCAGCCCCGCGACGGCCAGCGCCGCGAGCAGCACGCCGAAGACGACGGCCTGCCGCTCGTGCATGTGGCGGCGGCGCAGCTGGCGCGCGCGTTCCGGCGTGCTCACCCGACCACCAGGACGCGGGCGTGCAGCACGGGCCGCTGCTGCAGGGCGGCCCGGACGGCCCGGTGCAGCCCGTCCTCGAGGTACAGCACGCCCTCGTACTGCACGACGTGCGCGAACAGGTCCCCGTAGAAGGTCGAGTCCTCCGACAGCAGCGCGTCGAGGTCGAGCGTGCGCTTGGTGGTGACGAGCTCGTCGAGCCGCACCTGCCGCGGCGGGACCGCCGCCCACTGCTTGACCGTCTCCAGGCCGTGGTCCGGGTACGGGCGTCCGTCGCCCACCGCCTTGAAGATCACGGGCCGAGTGTAGGGAACGCCCCGCGCCCGCGGGACCGGTCCGCCCGGCAGGCGACGCGTCTGCACACGATCACCACCGATCGTGACCGGCTCGTGACCCTGCCCACCGTCCAGACCGGCCCGGCTGGTCGGTCGCCCCGGTCTGCACAGAGCGGGTGGTCTGGGTGCTGGCACCTCACTCGGACGGCCTCGGGGCCGATGAGCAGGCACGTGACCGACGTGCTGCTCCCCGGCCCCGCTGCCGCGCCCGCTGCGCACGACGGCGTGCCCGTGGACGGCTCGGTGGGCGGACCGGTCTCGGCGGCCCTCGTCGCCGGCGCGCCTCAGCTCGACGCCTGGTCGGCGGGCGCGGTGACCGCGGGTGACCACGAGCTCGTCGCCGTGCTGCGGGCGGCGGAGGCCGACGCGGCCGTGCTGCGCGCGCGGGCGGAGCTGCTCGGCGGGCGGCCGGGGGCGGCGCGGGCGGCCTTGCGCGAGGCCGGCCACGGGCCTGCGCAGGCGCCGGTCGACTGGGCGGGCCTCGTGGACCTCGCCGCGGTCGCGGCGCTCGGCACGGACGCCTCCGCCCTGCCGCGGCTGCTGGCCGCAGGGTCGGCCCTGCACGGGCAGGCGGCGCGGGAGTGGGTGTGGCTCGTCGGTGCGGCGGCCGAGCAGCGCCGCGAGCACGAGCTGGCTGACCAGGCGTGGCGCGCCCTCGTGCGGGAGCACGGCGTGCGGTCGACGCCCGTCCTGGTGCGGCTGCTCGTCGCCGTCCTGTCCGGCCGGCCGGCGGCTGACGTTCCGGGCGTCGCGGAGTCGGCGCGCGTCGCCGCGGAGGTCGTCGCCGAGACGGACCTGACGACGGGCGAGCGCGTGCGGATGGTCGCCGACGCGGCGGCCCGGCTCGGCGGCCGGGACGACGCCGCGGGTGCGGCCCTGCTGGTGGCGGCCTGCGCCCGCCGGGTCCCTGACCGCGCGGCGTGGGCCGCGGTGGTCGCGCGCTGGGTGCCCGCCCTGCCCTGGACCGTCGTGCTGGGGCCCCTCGCCCCGCGCGGCGACGCCGACGAGCGCGTCCTCGGCCGGCTGCGGCGCCGCGTGCGGGCCGTCCGCGTCCCGGCGCCGGACGCCGTCGCGCTCGTCACGGGCGACGACGACGCCATCGCCTGCGCGTGCTGGGAGCGCTCGGTCCTCGACGGCGTGTCCGCGCAGGTGTACGCCACGCGGCACCTGCGGCCCGCCCGTGTGGCGCTCGGCCCTGCCGTGGAGGGCGCCGCGGCGCTGGCGGGCCTCGTCGTGCGGGCCGTGCGGTGCCCGGTCACGGCGCGGCTCTGGCTCGCGGTCGCCCGCGACGGTGAGCCGGTCCGCCTGCTCCTCGACGGTCCGCCGTCGGAGCCGGCCGCCCCCGCGTCTGTGTCCGCACGCGTGTCCGTGCCCGTGCCCGTGCCAGCGGCGCGTGCGGTGCCGGCGCCGCGCGCGCCCGCCGAGGACGTGCCGGCCGCGACGGCGACCGCAGGGGCCGGCGCGCCGGTCGACGACGGCCGGCCCCTGCCCGGCGGCTACCTCTGACCCGACGCCGCCCGTCGCGTCCCCGCTCGGCGGCTCACCCCTGGTGCCGCGGTGCGTGGCGGTCGAGGAACTCGTACACCTCCGTGGTGTCCACGCCCGGGAAGACGCCGACGGGCAGGGCGGCCAGCAGGGAGGAGTGCGGGCGGGCGCTGGGCCACGCGCGGTCCGACCAGCGGGCGGCGAGCTCGTCGGGCGGGGTGCGGCAGCACGTGGGGTCCGGGCAGCGCGAGGCCGAGCGCTCCGGGGTCTCCCGCCCGCGGAACCAGCGCACGTGCGCGAACGGCACGCCGACGCTGACCGAGAACGCGCCCTGCGACGACGGCTGCACGCGTGAGGTGCACCAGAACGTGCCCGACGAGGTGTCGGTGTACTGGTAGTACGGGCTGAACCGGTCCTCGCGGGTGAACACCACGCGCGCCGTCCACTGCCGGCAGACGGGCTGGCCCTCGATGGCGCCGAGGGGGTCGCTGGGGAACCGCACGCCGTCGTTCTCGTACGCCTTGTGCAGCGTGCCGCCCTCGTGGACCTTCATGAAGTGCACCGGGATGTCCAGGTGCCGCGTCGCGAGGTTGGTGAACCGGTGGGCCGCCGTCTCGTACGGCACCGCGAAGGCGTCGCGCAGGTCCTCCACCGACACCCGTCGCTCGGCCTTCTGCTCCTTGAGCAGCCGCACGGCGCCGGCCTCGGGGAGCATGAGCGCGGCCGCCATGTAGTTGGCCTCGACGCGCTGGCGGAGGAAGTCGGCGTACCCGTCCGGCTCGCCGTGGCCGAGCACGTGACTCGCCAGGGCCTGGAGCAGCGGGGATCGTGAGTCCGACGCGCCGAGGCCGTGCTGCGGCAGGTAGATGCGGCCGTGCGCGAGGTCCGTCACCGTCCGGGTCGAGTGGGGCAGGTCGCTCACGTGGTGGAGCGTGAAGCCCAGGTGCGCGGCGATGTCGGCGGTGGCGCGCTGGCTCAGCGGCCCGCCCTCGTGGCCGACGGCCGCCAGCAGCCGGCGGGCGTGCTCCTCCAGCTCGGGGAAGTGGTTGTCGCGGGCGCGCATCTGCCGCCGCAGCTCGGCGTTCGCGCGCCGGGCCTCCTCCGGCGTGGCGGCGCGCTCGGTCAGCAGGCGCCGCACCTGGGCCTGGAGGGCGACGAGGGCCTCCAGCGCGTCGGACGGCACGGAACGGCCGATCTTCACGGCGGGCACGCCGAGCGAGGACAGCAGCGGACCCCGTTGGGCGCGCTCGAGCTCGACCTCGAGGGCAGCCCGTCGGCTCGGCGGTTCCGGCCGGAGCAGCTCGGCCAGGGGCACGCCGAGGGCCTCGGCGATGGTCTGCAGCAGGGACAGCTTCGGCTCGCGGTGGCCGTTCTCGAGCATCGACACCTGCGACGGCGCGCGCCCGATGGCGGTACCGAGGTCCTCGAGCGTCATGCCGCGCGCGGTGCGCAGGTGCCGCACGCGCCGACCCAGGACCAGCGTGTCGAGCCCTGGACCTGCGGCGGGCTCGTCGGGCGGACGGTTCGTCGTGCGATCGGGTGCACGGTCGGGTGCGGGGGCGGGGCGACCCCGCGTCGGGGTGGTCAGGCGACCCGGCGGCACCGGCGCCGCCGGGAGGAGGGTCGCGGGCCGCGCGGCGCGCGTGGCACGGGTCGGGGTGGGTCCAGCGGTGGGCTGCGCAGGAGTGGGCCGGGTGGTGGGCACGGGGCCGGGCATGCGCGTCGTCGTCGTCGGCATGGCAGAACGGTGGCAGCGCCCACCCCTTCTGTCGAGGAGAAGGACGGCCGATCTTCCGCCGTCCCGGGCCGGGAAGAAGCGGCGCGGCGACCCCACTCTTGCTGTGCCGGCACCGACGCCGGTGCACCACCCCGAACCACCCGGCGGACGCCGGGGCAGCCGACGGAGGCACCCGATGAGCACGCAGACCGGTGACCGGACCCAGACCGCGCTCGAGCTGGCCGCGCAGTGGGACACCGACCCCCGCTGGGCCGGCATCACCCGCGCCCACACCGCGGAGGACGTCGTCGCGCTGCGCGGGTCGGTCGGCGAGGAGCACACGCTGGCCCGCCGCGGGGCCGAGCGCCTGTGGGAGCTCCTGCACAGCCGCACGCACGTGCCGGCCCTCGGCGCCCTCACGGGCAACCAGGCCGTGCAGCAGGTGAAGGCGGGTCTGGAGGCGATCTACCTGTCGGGCTGGCAGGTCGCCGCCGACGCCAACTCGTCGGGCCAGACGTACCCCGACCAGTCCCTGTACCCCGTGAACTCCGTGCCGGCCGTCGTGCGGCGCATCAACAACGCGCTGCTGCGGGCTGACCAGATCGACGTCGCGGAGAACGGTCGCCCGACGCGGGAGTGGATGGCGCCGATCGTGGCGGACGCGGAGGCCGGATTCGGCGGCCCGCTCAACGCCTACGAGCTCATGCACGCGATGATCGCGGCCGGAGCGGCGGGCGTGCACTGGGAGGACCAGCTCTCGTCGGAGAAGAAGTGCGGGCACCTGGGCGGCAAGGTGCTGGTCCCGACGTCGCAGCACGTGCGCACGCTGAACGCGGCGCGGCTGGCAGCGGACGTCGCCGACGTGCCGACGGTCGTCATCGCCCGCACGGACGCTCTCGGCGCCGACCTGCTGACCAGCGACGTCGACCCGCGCGACGCCGAGTTCTGCACGGGCGAGCGGACGGTGGAGGGCTTCTACCGCGTGCGGCCCGGGCTCGACGCGGTCGTCTCCCGCGCCATGGCGTACGCCGAGGTCGCCGATCTGCTGTGGGTGGAGACCGCCACGCCGGACGTCGCGCTCGCGGTCGAGTTCGCCGAGCGGATCCACGAGCGGTTCCCCGGCAAGCTCCTCGCCTACAACTGCTCGCCGTCCTTCAACTGGCGCGCGGCGGTCGACGACGAGCAGATCGCGCGGTTCCAGCGGGAGCTGGCCGGCCACGGGTACGCCTTCCAGTTCATCACCCTGGCCGGCTTCCACGCCCTCAACCACTCGATGTTCGACCTGGCGCACGGGTACGCCCGTGAGGGCATGACCGCCTACGTCGCGCTGCAGGAGGCCGAGTTCGCCTCCGAGGCGCGCGGCTACACCGCCACGCGGCACCAGCGCGAGGTCGGCACCGGCTACTTCGACCGCGTGGCCACCGCCCTCAACCCCGCCAGCGCCACCCTCGCGCTCGCGGGCTCCACCGAGACGGCGCAGTTCGCCCACTGACCCCCGTCGTGCCGTCCCTCGTACCCCGACGTCCACCCGTCCCGCACCCGCGCCGCGGTTCGTCCGCGCCCGTGGTGCCCCCGTGATGCCCCGTGATGCTGAGGAGCCCCGAGATGACCACCACCACGCCCCGACCGACGTCCACCGCCTCGCCCAGCCGCACGCGGTTCCTTCCGCACGCGGCCCTCGCCGTCGTCGGGCCCGCCCTGCCGGACACGCCGCGCATCCTCACCGACGAGGCGCTGTCGTTCCTCGGCGACCTGCACGCCCGGTTCGCGACGACCCGTCACGAGCTGCTCGCGGCCCGCCAGCGCCGGCGGGACGCGGTCTCCAACGGGGAGGACCTGGCCTTCCTGCCGCTCACGGCGCACATCCGCGCCGACCGCACGTGGCGCGTGGCCGGCCCCGGCCCCGGGCTGGAGGACCGGCGCGTCGAGATCACGGGGCCCACCGACCGCAAGATGACGGTCAACGCGCTCAACTCCGGCGCGCAGGTCTGGCTCGCCGACCACGAGGACGCGATGAGCCCGACGTGGGCCAACGTCGTGACGGGTCAGGGCAACCTGTACGACGCCATCCGCGGCCAGGTCGACTTCACCAGCCCCGAGGGCAAGGAGTACCGCGTCGGCCCGACGACGCCGACGATCGTCTTCCGCCCCCGCGGGCTGCACCTGACGGAGAAGCACCTCGTCGTCACGGACCGCGCCGGGCACGACCGGGCGGCCTCCGCGAGCCTCGTCGACGCCGGGCTGTACCTCTTCCACAACGCGCGCGAGCTCGTCGAGCGCGGCCGGGGACCGTACCTGTACCTGCCGAAGCTCGAGAGCCACCGCGAGGCGCGGCTCTGGGACGACGTCTTCCGGTTCACCGAGGCGTACCTGGGGCTGCGGCACGGGACCATCCGCGCGACCGTCCTCATCGAGACCATCACGGCCGCGTTCGAGATGGAGGAGATCCTCTGGGAGCTGCGCGACCACTGCGCGGGGCTGAACGCCGGCCGCTGGGACTACCTGTTCAGCATCATCAAGACGTTCCGCGACCGCGGTGGCCGGTTCACGCTGCCCGACCGGTCGCGGGTGACGATGACGGTGCCCTTCATGCAGGCGTACTCCGAGCTGCTCGTCGCCACGTGCCACCGGCGCGGCGCGCAGGCCATCGGCGGGATGAGCGCCTTCATCCCCAACCGCCGGGACCCGGAGGTGACCGAGCGGGCCATGACGCAGGTGCGCGCCGACAAGCAGCGCGAGGCCGGGCAGGGCTTCGATGGCACGTGGGTGGCGCACCCCGACCTCGTGCCCGTCGCGCGGGCCGTGTTCGACGAGGCGCTCGGCGGCCGCACCGACCAGCGGCACCGGCTGCGGGAGGACGTCGACGTGCGGCCGCGCGACCTGCTCGACGTGCGGGGCGCCGGCGGGTGCGAGCCGGGGGCCGTGACGGACGCGGGCCTGCGCGCGAACGTCAGCGTCGGCGTGCGGTACCTCGAGGCGTGGCTGCGCGGGCTCGGCGCCGTGGCGATCGACGACCTCATGGAGGACGCGGCGACGGCGGAGATCTCGCGCTCCCAGGTGTGGCAGTGGCTGCACGCGGGCGTGGCGACGGCGGAGGGGCACCGCATCACCCGCGCCCACGTGGAGGGCGTGCTCGCCGACGTCGTCGCCGGCCTGCCCCGCAGCGCCGGGGACCGCGTGGAGGAGGCCGCGGAGCTGTTCCGGGAGGTCGCCCTCGGGGAGGAGTTCCCGACCTTCCTCACCGTGGCGGCGTACGCGCAGCACCTCGTGTCGCGGGCCTGATCCCGCGGTGACGGGCACCACGGCGGTCGAGGACGCCGTCGTGGTGCCCGTCACGTGCCCATCACGTGATATCGGGGTGGTACGGGGCCGGCTGTGACGGCATGATCGGCGGCATGCGCACGCCGATCGCCGCCGTCATGGCCGGCCTCCGTGCGCCCGCGACGACGGGGGCCTATCGCCGCACGGCCCGCCGCACGCGCTGTCATCGGTCTCGCTGAGCACTCGCAGACCCGCACAGCCCGTCGTCCCCGCCGCCCTCGCGGCACCCCTCGCCCCGCCCCGGAGCCCGCCATGAGCAGCACCCCCGTCCCCCGGCCCGCCGGCACCCCCGTGCCGTCGCCCCGTCGGGTCGCGTCCGTCCCGCCCGCGGCGGTCGTCCCCGACGACGCCCGCCTGCGCCGTGTGGCCCCATCGGGCGGCGGTGAGCGCGCGGTGTCGGTCGTCCTCGACGTGCCCGAGGGTGCCGGCTACCCGCAGGACCACGAGCTCGTCGAGCTGGGCGAGGTGCTGCGCGAGATGGCGCAGGAGCTGGCGCCGTGGGTCCGCGGTGCGCGCGTCTCGCTCACCCGGAGGGCCTCGTGACCGGCGACCCGCTCGTGGGACTGGCGGTCGTCGTGGTCGTGCTCGCGATGGCCACCGTCGCCGGGGTCGTGCGGGCGCGCCGCTCGGGCCGGGTGCGGGACGTCGTGGGTGCGGACGCGCTCGCCGCCCACGAGGTCGGCGGGCTCGGGCGCCGCGCCACGGTCGTGCAGTTCTCGTCCGTCGCGTGCTCCCCGTGCCGTGCCACGCGCCGCCTGCTCGCCCCGCTGCACGACGACGACGTGCGCGTCGTCGAGCTGGACGCCGAGGAGCACCTCGACCTCACCCGGCGGCTGTCCGTCATGCGCACCCCGACCGTGCTCGTCCTCGACGCCGCCGGTCGCGTGGTCCACCGGGTGTCGGGGGTGCCGCGCCTGCCCGAGCTGCGGGCGGGCCTCGACGCGCTGGAGGTGGCGGCGTGACGGCGGGGTCGGTCGGTGGCGTCGACCCGCGCGGGCCGCGGTTCGCCGCGGCGCTGACGGCCGTGGTCCTGGCGCTGGTGCTCGTGACGGGCTGGGTCTGGCTGCTCGCCCTGCAGACGGTGGTGTTCGCCGTCGGCGCGATCGGCGGCGTCACGCGCACGCCGTACTCCTGGCTGTTCCGCCGCGCCGTGCGGGCCCGGCTCGGCCCGCCGGCGGAGCTGGAGGACCCCCGGCCCCCGCGCTTCGCGCAGGCCGTGGGCCTGGTCTTCGCGCTGGTCGGGCTGCTCGCGCTGCTGCTCGGTGCGCCGGTCGTCGGCCTGGTCGCGGTCGGGTGCGCGCTCGCTGCCGCGTTCCTCAACGCCGCCTTCGACCTGTGCCTCGGGTGCGAGCTGTACCTGCTGATCGCCCGCCTGCGCAGGCGTCCGCACGGCGGCCGGGGCGCCCCGGCCTGAGCCGGGCCCGGCGGCCGCGGCGGTCGGTCGTCGCGGTGGTCGTCCCGACCCGGCTCAGTGCAGGGGCGCTGCGGCGCGTGCGGGCTCGCCCTCGGCCGTGGGCGCCTGGTCGAGCGCGTGCGCGTCCGGGCCGGGCCCCGACGGGACCGGGCGGACGAAGAACGCCACCGGCGCGGCGAGCAGGGAGATGACCGCGCCCACGAGGAGCGCCGCGTGGATGCCCCCGGCCAGCGCACCGACCTCGGTGCTGCCGTCCCCGGCGAGCGCCGCGGACCGTGCCGCGAGCACGCTGACGAACAGCGCCGTGCCGGCCGCCCCCGCGACCTGCTGCACCGTGGACACGACGGCCGAGCCGGACGCGTAGCGCGGCGCCGGCAGCGCCCCGAGCGAGGCCGTGAACAGCGGCGTGAACACCAGCGCCAGGCCGGCCGAGAGCAGGACGTGCACGACGAGCATCTGCCACAACGCACCGCCCTCGCCCAGCAGCGTCGTCCCCCACAGGGCGGCGCTGACGACGAGCGCGCCCGGCACGAGGAGCGGTCGCGGGCCGAGGCGGTCGTGCAGGCGCCCGACGGTCGGCGCGAGCAGGCCCATGAGGAGGCCGCCGGGCAGGAGCACCAGGCCGGTGGTCAGCGTGGTGGCGCCGAGCACCTGCTGGGCGTAGATCGGGAACAGGATGATGGTCCCGAACAGGCACATCATCATGACGGCCATGAGCAGCGCGCCGATGCGGAAGTTGGGCACCGCCAGGACCCGCAGGTCCAGCAGCGGCTCGCCGGTCCGCTGCAGCCGCAGCTGCCGGGCGACGAACGCGACCATCGCCACGGCGCCGACGCCGAAGGCCGTCCACGCGCCGGCGCCGCCACCCTCGCCGAGGCTCGACAGCCAGTAGACGAGCGGCCCGAAGGCCAGCGCCGACAGCACGACGGACAGGACGTCCACCCGCGCGTGCCCGGTCTCGGAGACGTTCGGCATGCGCAGCGCGCCCAGCACGAGCGAGGCCACTGCGATGGGTAGCACGAGGCCGAACATCCACCGCCAGTCGAGCACCGACAGGATGAGCCCGGAGATCGTCGGGCCGAGCGCGGGCGCCACGGAGATGACGACGGAGATGTTGCCCATCGTCCGGCCGCGCGCCGCCGGCGGCGTGACGGTGAGGACCGTCGTCATGAGCAGCGGCAGCATGATCGCGGTGCCGCCGGCCTGCACCACCCGCCCGACGAGGAGCGCCGGGTAGCCGGGCGCCAGCGCGCACACGGCCGTGCCGAGCGAGAACAGGGACATGGCGACGAGGAACACCGTCCGCGTCGGCAGCCGCTTGAGCAGGAACCCCGTCACGGGGATGACCACGGCCATCGTCAGCAGGAAGGCGGTGGTCAGCCACTGCCCGGTCGACGCGTCGATGCCCAGGTCGGACATGAGGCGCGGCAGCGCCACGCCCATGATCGTCTCGTTGAGGATGACGACGAAGGTCGAGACCAGCAGCAGGGCGACGGCGAGGCGGTCGCGCGGGCTGAGGCCGGTGGCCGCGGCGTCGGGGGCGCCGGCGGGCGTGGTCGGGGCGTGCTCGTGCATGGGGTGCTCCTCGGGTCCGCCGCCAGTCTCGTCCCCGCTACCGACACGCGTCGAGGCGATAGCTCATCGGCGGGGCCTCGGGCGCGGTGACGGTCGTCACCGCCCGCATGCGGCCGGGCCCTCGGCGGCTTCGAGCACCGTCGGGTCGAGACCCGCCAGGCCCGGGAGCGGACGTTGCAGCGTGGCCCCGACGACGGTGCGTACGTGGACCAGCGGAGGCGTCGGGACGTCCTCGGCGAGCGCCAGCGCGCAGTCGTCCACCGCCCAGTGCACGAGCAGCCCCACCTCGCCGGAGCGCGCGGGGACACGCTGCGGCAGCGCTGCGTCGGCCAGGCCGGGGACCGCCGCGAGGGCTTCCTCCGCGTCCGCCGGCCGACCGGCGCCGACCCGGGCGGAGAGGGCGGAGACGGCCTCGCCCGTGACGAGCCAGGCATCCACGACGTGCGCGCCCGGCACGTCCCCGACCGCCTCGACGGTGAAGGGCGTCAGGGCCTCGGGCGTGACGAGCGTCAGCTGGAGGACCTCGTCGCCGGGCAGCGGGACGGTGACGCCGCCGGCGCCGTCGCGGCCGTCGAGGGAGGGCCGCAGCACCGCGGGCGACACCCACGCGGCAGCCAGCAGCCCGACGGCGGCGAGCCCGCCGACCACGCGGTGCCAGGGGCGCGAGCGGGGGACCAGCGCGTCGAGCGCGGCGTCGGTGCCCTCGCGCCCGGGTCGGTCGGGGCTTGTCGTCGTCATTGGCACAACGTACTGTGCCAATGGGACAACCGGAAGACCGGCGTCGCGACGAAGGGGAGGTGGGGCGCGGTGGCGGTGCTCGCGGTGCTGGTGGTGGTGGCCGTGCTCGCGGCGGCTGCGCTCGGCGTGGCACGGGTGCACGCGTCAGACCGGGACGTCGCCTGGCTCGCGGGGACGCGCGTGGGCGCGCTGCCGCCGGCGGAGGCCGCGGTGCTGGCGCGGCACCTCGAGCGGCACCGGCGGCACCGGCGCCTCGGCGGGCTCGTGGGCGTCGCGTTCGCCGTGGTCGTCGGCGTCCGCTGGTACGCGAGCGTGGGGTTCGGCGTCGGGCAGCACTCGCCGCTCGCGGACGTGCTCTTCTGCGGGGTGGCGGGGGTCCTCGTCGGCGCGCTCGTCGCCGAGGGGACGCGGCTGCCGCGGACCCGGGCCGGCGGCGCGGTGACCGCCTCCCTCGCCCCCCGGGCGGCCCCGCCGCACCCGCGGCTCGTCACCGCCGCGCGGGTCCTGGTCGGTCTCGCCCTCGTCGCCGGCGTGGTCGTGCTCGCGACCGGGCGAGGCGTGTCGGCACTGCTCACGGGCCTGGTCGGGGCGGTCGTCGTCGCCGTGGCGGAGCTGACGCGCGCGCGGGTGGTCGGGCGGCGCCGGCCCGTGCTGGCGCCGGACGTCGCCCGGCTCGACGACCGGCTGCGCGCCTTCGCGGCCGGCTCGGTCGCCCGGCTGGAGCTCGCGGCGGCCGTGCTGACCCTCACGTGGGTGCTGTTCGTCCTCCCGGGCGCGGTGGGGGCGCCCGACGACGGGGTCGCCGACGTCGTCCTCGGCCTGCTCAGCCTCGGCGGCCTCGTCGGCGCCGTGGTGCTGCTGCACCGCGCGGCGCCGCGACCGCCGCGGTCGTGGCAGCCGCCGTCCGCCCGCGCCGCGGGCGCACCGGCCCCCGCGGCCCCGGCGTGATCGTCCGCGTCGACCCGGACCTGCCGCTGCCGGTCTCCGAGCAGCTCCGGGCGCAGATCGAGCGGCTCATCGTCTCCGGGCAGCTCGCGCCCGGGACGGCCCTGCCGCCGATCCGCCACCTCGCCGCCGACCTCGACCTCGCCCGGGGGACCGTCGGCAAGGTCTACGAGGTGCTCGCGCGCGACGGCTGGGTCCGGGCCGCCGGCCGCCACGGGACGGTCGTGCAGGCGCCGCCGCCCGGCACGGCGCCCGCCGGCCTGTCCGACCGGGACCTCACGGACGCCGCCGACCGGCTGGCGGTCGTCGTCCGCCAGCTCGGCCTGCCGGACGCGCACGCCCACGACGCGGTCGAGGCGGCCCTGCGACGCCTCCCGGCACCGCAGGACCGCCTCGTCACCGGCTGACGATCGTCGCCCGCCGGTCGGTCGGGTCGACCGGTCGTCGCGACGGGTTGCTCAGACCAGCCGCAGCCGGACCGTCGCGAACGAGGCCGGCGGCAGCTCGACGACGAGCACGCCGTCCTCCACCCGCACGCCCTCGAGCGTCCGCGGCGCGACGGCGTCCGGGGCCTCGGCCGTGTTGTGCGCCGCGACGTCGTCCGCCGCCAGCACGCGCGCCTCCGGCGTGCCGACCGCCGCACCGCGCAGCGACAGCTCGACCCGCGCGCTCGTCGTCGGGTCCAGGTGCGTGAGCGAGACCAGGGCGTGCCCGTCCTTCGTCGAGGCGGAGACCGAGACGGTGTCGACCTCGCCCTCGTCGGCGGCGTGCCGGGCGCGCTCGCCGACCGTGTGCACCGGCAGCGCCGTGGCGTCGTGGTGCCCCTTGTTCATCTCGAACACGTGGTACGTCGGCGTCCGCACCATCGCCTCGCCGTCGGTGAGCAGCATCGCCTGCAGCACGTTGACGGTCTGCGCGATGTTCGCCATGTGCAGGCGGTCGGCGAAGGCGTGGAAGACGTCGAAGTGCAGGCCCGCGACGAGGGCGTCGCGCATGGTGTTCTGCTGGTACAGGAAGCCGGGGTTCGTGCCGGGCTCGACGTCCCACCACGTGCCCCACTCGTCGAGCACGAGGCCGACCTTCTTCGTCGGGTCATACGCGTCCATCACGGCGACGTGCCCGGCGACGAGCTCCTGCACGCGGTACGCCTTGCGCATCGTCGTCCAGTACTCGTCGGGGGAGAACTCCGTCGCGGAGCCCTTGTGCCCCCAGTCGCCGGACATCGTGTAGTAGTGGAACGAGACGGCCTGGAACAGGTCGGACGGCTGCCGGTCGCCCAGGCCCGTCGTCACCTGCTGCATGAGCGTCTCGGTCCAGGCGTAGTCCTCGGCGTTCGCGCCGGCCGCGATGCGGTAGAGCTCGTTGCCGTTGTGGTTGCGGGCGTAGGTGGCGTACTGGCGGGCCAGCGACGCGAACTGCGGGGCGCGCAGGTTGCCGCCGCAGCCCCACGGCTCGTTGCCGATGCCCCAGAACCGCACCCGCCATGGCTCGTCGCGGCCGTTCTCCCGGCGGCGGCGGGCCATGGGGGAGTCGTCGCCGCGCGTGAGGTACTCGACCCAGTCGCTCATCTCCTGCACCGAGCCGGAGCCGACGTTGCTCGAGACGTAGGGCTCGGTGCCCAGCAGCTCGCACAGCGCCATGAACTCGTGGGTGCCGAAGTGGTTGTTCTCGACGACGTCGCCCCAGTGCGTGTTCACCATGCGCGGGCGCTGCTCGCGCGGGCCGATCCCGTCCTCCCAGTGGTACTCGTCGGCGAAGCAGCCGCCCGGCCAGCGGAGGTTGGGGATGTCCAGGGCGCGCAGCGCCTCGACGACGTCCGTGCGGATGCCGCCCTCGTGCGGGACCTCCGCGTCCTCGCCCACCCAGAAGCCGCCGTAGATGCACCGGCCCAGGTGCTCGGCGAAGTGCCCGTACAGGTGCCGGGAGATCGTCGGCCCGGCGACGTCGAGGTCGACGACGGCGCGGAGCGCGACCGCCGCGCCCGTGCCGGGCCCGGCGTTCGTACCCGCGGGGGTGGGGGTGGTGCTCGTCATGCGGCGGTGCTCCTCGGCGTCGGGTCCGTCCGGCGACGACACGGGCCCTCGCGGCCTCGTCGTCGCCCTGTTCTTTTATCGTTACAGACCGCCCGGTCGCCCCGCAAGGAGCGGGCAGTGTCAGGCCGTGGACTCCCGGACGACGAGGCGGTGCCGGGCGACCACGCGCTCGTGCTCCTCCGGGCCGCGCTGCCCGGTGATGCGGCCGAGGAGCAGCCGCAGCGTGGCGTCGACCATCTCGTCGTGCCCCGGGGCGACGGTCGTCAGCGAGGGCACGGCGTGCGCGGCCCACGGCACGTCGTCGAACCCGACGACGCGCACGTCCTGCGGCACGCGCAGCCCGCGGTCGGCCAGGCCGCGCACCGCGCCGAGGGCGAGCAGGTCCGTGTGCGCGAAGAGCCCGTCGACGGCGACCCCCTCGTCGAGCAGCCGGTGGACCGCCTCGCGGCCGCCCTGGAGGCTGTATGCCGCCGGCCGCTCGAGCGCCGGGTCGGGCGCGATCCCCGCGGCCGCGAGCGCCTCGCGGTAGCCCTGCGTGCGCTGCCCGGAGGCGTCCACGACGTCCCCGCGTGACGCCCCGAGCACGGCCACCCGCCGGCAGCCCCGCCCGACGAGGTGCGCCACCGCGTCCCGCGCGCCCTCGACGTTGGCCATCGTCACGTGGTCGACGGGTCGGTCGTAGCGCCGCTCGCCGAGCACCACGACCGGCATGTCCCCGTGCAGCAGCTCGGAGTCCGCCTCCGACAGCTGCACCGCCGACAGCACGAGGCCGTCGTAGCGCCGCACGCGGGAGCTGACGAGCGCGGCCAGCTCCTCCTCGCGGGTCGCGCCGGTCTGCTCGACGACCACCTCGTACCCCTGGCTCGCGGCCCTCCGCACGAGCAGCGCGGCGAGGTGCCCGAAGTACGGGACGTCGAGCTCGGGGACCGCCAGGCCGACGAGGTTCGTCCGGCCCTGGCGCAGGCTCCGCGCGGCGAGGTTGACGCCGTAGCCCAGGCGGCCGACGGCCTCGAGCACGCGCTCGCGCGTCTCGGTGCGCACGCCCGGCCGGCGGTTGACGACGTTCGACACCGTCATGACGGAGACGCCGGCGGCGCGCGCCACGTCCTGCATCGTCACCACGGTCGTCCCCGGCTGCCGGCGGGGACCGTCAGGAGCCCGCGGCGGTGAGGAAGGAGGCGACGAGCGGCCCTGCGGTCGTGGAGCCGTACTCGCCGACCTCGACGAACGCGGCCACGGCGAGGTCGCCCTGGGTGGCGATCATCCACGCGTGGTTCTGGAGCTCCGGACCGGTGCCGAACTGCGCGGTGCCCGTCTTGGCGGCGACCGGTGCGCCCGGGACCGCGGCCAGCACGCCCCCGCCGCCCTCGGTGACGACCGCGTGCATGAGGTCGGCGAGCGTGGCGGCCTCCGCCGCGGTGAGCGCGGCGCCCGCCGCTGGCGTCGCGTTCGCGGTCTTCCCCTCCGTCTGCCCCTCCGTCTGCCCCTCGGCCGGCACCACCAGCCGCGGCACGACGGTCCGGCCCGCCGCGACCGAGGCGGCCACCGTCGCCATGCCCAGCGGCGAGGCCAGGACGCGGCCCTGCCCGATGAGCGACGCGGCGTGGTCGGTGCCGGACGCCTCCGACGGGACGTCCCCCAGGAACGCGTCGAACCCGAGGTCGCCGGAGGTGCCCAGGCCGAGCGCGTCGGCTGCCTCCGCGAGCGCGGCCTGCGGGACCTGGGCCGCCGCGCCGATGAAGGCGGTGTTGCAGGACTGCGCGAAGGCCGTCCGCAACGGCACGTCGCCGAGGGCGGACGCCGGGTAGTCGGGGTAGTTGCGGAACTCGCGCCCCTCGACGGTCGTCGTGGCCGGGCACGCCAGGACGGTCTCCGGCGTGGCACCCGTGCGCAGCAGCGCCAGCGCCGAGGCCACCTTGAAGGTCGACCCCGGCGGGTACTGGCCGAGCGTCGCCGTCGACAGCCCGCCCGAGCCCGGCCCGGACGCGGCCACGAGCACGTCACCCGTCGAGGGTCGCAGCGCCACGAGGGCGCTGGCCGGCTCCACGTCCGCGAGCAGCCCCTCCGCCAGCGTCTGCAGGTCGACGTCGAGCGTCGTGCGCAGCGGCTCCCCCGGGACGGGGTCGGTGCGGTACAGCTCGCGGACGGCGGCCCCGTCCGCGGACGTCACCTGCACGACGAGGCCCGGCGTGCCGCGCAGCTGGGCGTCGTAGCGCTCCTGCAGCCCGGACAGGCCGGCCGTGTCCCCGGCGACGACCGCGCCGTCCGACGCCTCGACGACCTCGGCCGTCGCCTCCCCGACCGTCCCGAGCACGGGCCGCGCGAAGGCCCGCGTCGGCGCGAGGGGCAGGGTGTCGGCGACCGCGCGGGCGGTCGTCGGCGTGGTGAGGGCGGCGACGTCGTAGGCCGGGTCCCCCTGCCGCACGACGATGGCCTGCACGAACGCCTTCGGCCCCGCGGCCGCCACCTGGGCCGCGTAGGCCTCCGGGTCCAGCCCGAGGGCAGCCGCCAGGGTGCGGGCGTCGGCGTCGACGGCGGCCGCGTCGCCGAGCGTCTTGTCGATGCCCACGCGCTCGACCGGCCGGTCCTCGACGATGACCGCGTCGTCGGCGCCGAGCACGTCGGCGCGCTCCGGCGTCTCGCGCTGGAGGGACACCGCCTCGCCCTCGACGAGGTCGGGCACGAGGAGCGACGGCGACCACCGGACCTGCCACGGGTCCTCGTCGCCGGGGCCGCGCGTGAGGCGGGCCGTGCTCGTGTACGTCCAGGGCTCGGCCGTGCCGAGGTCCCAGGTGAGGGTGAGGGCGGCTGTCGCGGCGTCCTCGTCCTCGTCGGACGTGGTCACGTCCGTCACCTCGACCTGCGGGTCCCGGTCGCCCAGACCGGCGGAGACGGCCTCGCGCTGCTCGGCCGCGGCCGTCGTGGTGACGCCGTCGGCGAGGACGACCTCGTCGAACTCACCGGTGCGCAGCGCGTCCGCGAGCGCCTCCACGGCCGCGTCGGGCGCCGGGCGGTCGGGAGAGCAGGCGGTCAGGGCGGCGACGACCAGGGCCGCGGCCACGCCGGCCGGCGCCCACCGGCGGCCGTGCCACCGACGGCCGTGCCGGTGACCGGCCCCCGTGCGCGACCTGTCCGATCGACCCCGGTCCACGTGCACTCCCTCGCTGCCCGCGCCGCTCGTGCGGCGGCCGACAGCCTGCCACGGACCGCCGACACGGCGGGGCGGCCGGGGGACCGGGGAGGTGGGCCCCGAGGGTCAGGTGCGCGGGGCGAGCAGGGCCTCGGCCTCGGCGACCACCGAGACGGCGAGGTCCGTGAGCATGCGCTCGCACGTGGCCCACCAGTGGGCCTCGAGCCGGGGCTGGGCGGCGGCGTTCGCCGCGAGGCCCTTGAGGAACGCCCGGCGCAGCGCGCTGTGCGGGTCGTCCGTGATGAGCGGCGCCACGAGCACGTAGCGCTTGGCCCAGTCCTCACCGAAGCGGTTCTTGATGTCCGCGTAGGTCCGGACGAAGTCCGGGTGCGTGTTCACGTCCATGCGCGCTCCATCGGCACCCGTCCGGGGGACCTTGAGCCGAACGGGTGACGTCCGTCCGGGCGGTCCCACGTGCTGGACGGGCACCCGTCAGGAGGTCGACGCCGCGGCCGTGACCAGCAGCTCGACGAGCGCCCGGGCCGCGCGGCCGACCGGCCGGTCCACGGGCACCGCCAGCTGCAGCGGCCAGACGAGGTCGGCGCCGGTGACGGGCACCCGGTGCAGGCCCTCGACGTCGTCGAGCACGAAGGCCGGCAGCAGCCCCACCCCCAGGCCCTGCCGGATGTACGCGGCACCCGTGCGCAGGTCGCTGATCTCCACGACGACGTGCCGGTGCAGCCCGGCCGCGTCGAAGGCGCGGTCGGTCACGGCGCGGTTGCCGTACCCGAGGGGGAAGTCGACGACGTCGGCGCCGTCGAGGTCGTCGAGCGTCACCGACGCCCGCCCCGCCAGCGGGTGGTCGACCGGCACGACGAGCTCCAGCGGCGCGCCCGCCAGCGGCAGCAGCCGCAGGCCGGGCGGCGGCGGCCCCGGGATGGAGACGAGCGCCAGGTCCAGGCGCCGCTCGGCCAGCGCCTCGACGAGCCCGCGCGACCCGGCCGCGGAGGCGGTCAGCCGCAGCTCCACCCCGGGGTGCCGCCGGTGGAACGCGCCGAGGGCCGCGGGCAGGTCGACGAGGGCCACCGACGTCAGCGTGCCCACGCGAAGGGTCCCGCGCAGCCCGCCGCGGATCTCGTGCACGGCGTCGCGCGCCTCGGCGGCCGCATCGAGGGCGGCCCGGGCGTGCGGCAGCAGCGCGGTGCCGGCCTCGGTGAGGGAGACGGGGCTCGTCGCGCGGTCGACGAGGGACGCACCCAGCTCGCGCTCCAGCGCGCGCACGCCGGCGGAGACGGCCGACTGCACGACGTGCAGCCGCTGGGCCGCGCGCGTGAAGTGCCGCTCCTCTGCGACGGCGACGAAGTACCCCAGCTGTCGTAGCTCCACGGGCTCATCATCGCGCGTCGCGATGAGGTCGAGCGCGAACGGTCGTTGGACGCGATGGTGCTCCTCGGCGCACGCTCGAGACCACCGCGACGGGGACTGCCGCGGGACGTCCGGAAGGGGAACCGCCATGACCGTCGACCTGCACCCCCGAACCGCACCGGCGCCGGCGTCCGCCCGCCGGCACGCCGCCCCGCTGCCCCCGGGCCCTGCCGCCGGCTCGACACGGCACGGGCGCGGCTTCTGGGTCGTCGCCGCCGCCTTCGCCGTCGCGCTGGCCTTCTCCACCGTCCCCACCCCGCTGTACCCGCTGCTGCAGGCGGCCGTGGGCTTCTCGACGCTCACCGTCACGGTGGTGTTCGCCGTGTACGCGGTCGGGGTGGCGGTCGGGCTCGTGCTCGTCGGGCACCTGTCGGACACGTGGGGCCGCCGGACGCTGCTGGTCCCGGCGCTCGCGCTGGAGCTCGTCGCCGCCGGGCTGTTCCTGCTGCCGCCGTCCCTGCCGGTGCTCCTCGTCGCCCGTGCGCTGACGGGGCTCGGCGTCGGGGCGCTGACCGCGGCGGCCACCGCGCACCTGGCCGAGCTGCACGCGGCCCACCGGCCTGGCGCCTCCCGGCGGCGCTTCGAGCTGGTCTCCACCGCCGCGAACCTCGGCGGCCTGGGGCTGGGGACGCTGGTCAGCGGCGCCCTGGCGACGTGGGCGCCCTCGCCGCTGCGGACGCCGTACGCGGTGTTCGCGGTGCTGCTGGTCGCGGCCCTGGTGGCGGTGCTCGCGACGCCCGAGACCGTGCGCGTCGTCCGGCCGCGGCCCGCGTACCGGCCCCAGCGCGTGCGCGCGGACCACGGCGGCCGGGCGGTGTTCGCGCTCGTGGCCGGGGGCGCCTTCGCGGCGTTCGCGGTGTTCGGCCTGTCGACCTCGCTGGCGCCGGGCCTCGTGGCGGCGGCGCTGGGGCACGCGGCGCCCGGGGTCGCCGGCGTCGTCGTGGCCGTCGTCTTCGTCGCGGCCGCGACCGCGCAGGTCCTGGCGGTGCGGCTCGTCCCGACGCGGCGGACCGTGGCGGGCGCGCTCGTGGAGGCCGTGGGCCTGGCGCTGCTCGTGCTCGCCGTGCAGACCGGCTCGGTCGGCGTGCTCGTCGTCGCCGCGGTGCCCGCCGGCGCCGGGGCGGGCGCCGTGTTCTCGGCCGCCGTCGCGACGGTCTCCGCCGCGGCGGACGCCGCCCACCGCGGGGAGGCGCCGGCCGCGCTGTTCCTGTCGGCCTACCTCGGGCTCGTCGTGCCCGCGCTGGCCATGGGCCTGGCGACGCTCGTCGTCCCGCTGCCCGCGGTCGTCACCGGGTTCGCCGTCGCGGTCGCCGCCCTGCTCGCGCTGGTCGTCGTCGGGGGACGCGCCGTCCGGCGGTGACCGCCGGACCCTCGGCGCTGGACCGTGTCGGTGCCGGGTGGTCGGATGGGCAGGTGACGACGACGGGGACGGACGCAGCGGCGACGACGAGCACGACGAGCACGACGAGGACGACGAGCGGGCCGGCTCCGGGCGGTCCGGCGGGCGCGCCGGGGCTCCCACGTGCGGGCACCCCGGAGGCCGTCGGGGTCGACCCCGCGGGCGTGGCCGCCTTCCTCGACGACGTCGCCGCGCGCGGTGTCGAGCTGCACTCGCTCGTCGTGCTGCGGCACGGGCAGGTTGCGGCCCAGGGCTGGTGGGCGCCCTACTCGCCGGACCGCGTGCACCTCCTGTACTCGCTCGGCAAGTCCTTCACCTCCACCGCGCTGGGCCTCGCGGTCGACGAGGGCCTCGTCGACCTGGACGCCACGGTGCTGTCCTTCTTCCCGGAGCTCGACGCCGAGGTGACGGACCCGCGCAGCCGCGCGATGCGGGTACGCGACGTCGCCGCGATGGCCAGCGGCCACGAGGCGGAGACGGTGGACCGGGCGTGGGAGGCGAGCCCGGAGGACCTCGTCCGGGGGTTCCTGCTGCTCCCGCCGGAGCGGGACCCCGGCACGCTCTTCACGTACAACCAGCCGTGCACCTACGCCCTCGCGGCGATCGTCCAACGCGCCGCCGGGGTCACGCTCACCGAGTACCTGGTCCCGCGGCTGTTCGCCCCGCTGGGCATCACGGTCGGGGCGTGGCAGCAGCGGCCCGCGGGCCAGGACCTCGGCTACAGCGGGCTGCACCTGACGACGGAGTCGGTCGCCGCGTTCGGGCAGCTGCTGCTGCGCGAGGGCGTGCTGCACGACGGGCGCCGGCTGCTGCCGGAGGGCTGGGTCGCGCTCGCGAGCCGACCGCACGTGGCCACGGTCGAGGGGCGCGCGCCGGAGGGCGCCCAGGAGGGTGCGCAGGAGGGCGACGGCGACTGGGCCCGCGGCTACGGCTTCCAGTTCTGGCGCTCCCGGCACGGCTTCCGCGGCGACGGCGCCTTCGGGCAGTTCTGCCTCGTGCTGCCGGAGCACGACGCGGTCGTCGTGACGACGGCGGCGACCGAGGACATGCAGGGCGTGCTCGACGCGGTGTGGACGCACCTGCTGCCGTCCTTCGGCGAGGCGCCCGAGGACCGTGCGGTGGCCGCGGAGCCGTCCGCCGCGGCCGCCGCGCTGGCGGAGCGGCTCGCCGGCCTGGCGCTGCCCGTCCCGGAGGTCACCGCGGAGCCCGACGAGGGCGTCTTCACCGCGGCGGCCCCGGGGCGCCTCGAGCGGCTGGAGCTGCGCCGGGCGGGGGAGCGCTGGGCGGTCGAGGCGACCCTCGACGGCGACTCCTGGGTGGCGGAGGCCGGGATCGGGGCCTGGGCCGTGACCGAACCCGTGGCGGACCGGCCGGCGGTCGCGGTGGCCCTCGGGACGCCCGACGAGGGGCGCGTCGTCCTGGAGGTCGCGCTGCTGGAGACGCCGCACCGGCTGCGCGTCGAGGCCGACCGTGCCACCGGCCGGTTCAGCACCACCTGGCACACGAAGCCCCTGGGTCAGCTCGACCTCAGGACGATGCAGCGCCCGCTGCCGGTCGCGGCCGGCTGAGGGCCCGGAGGAGGACGCATGGCGCTGCGCTGGTACACCACCGTCGTCGAGTCCCAGGACCACCGGGCGCTCGCCGACTTCTGGCGGCAGGTGCTCGGGTGGGAGGTGATGTTCGAGGACGACACCCAGAGCGTCGTCGTCCCGCCCTGGGCGCGGGAGCTCACCGAGCAGCTGCCCTTCGAGCGGGTGCCGCCGGGCCTCGTCTTCGTGCCGGTCGAGCACGCGAAGTCCGGCAAGAACCGGCTCCACCTCGACCTGGCGCCGCACACCTCCGACGACCGCGACGCCGAGATCGCCCGGCTCCTGGCCCTCGGTGCTCGGCGCGTGGACATCGGGCAGGGGGACGCCCCGTGGGAGGTGCTGGCCGACCCCGAGGGCAACGAGTTCTGCGTGCTGTCCCCGCGGGAGTGAGGACGCCCGGCGGGTGAGGCCGTCCGGTGGTGGTCGCCGCCGGGGCCTGGGGGGCCGGGGCGTGCTCACGCCTCCTCGTCGTCCACCCACTCGAGCAGGTCCCCGGGCTGGCAGCCGAGCACGCGGCACATGGCCTCGAGCGTGCTGAACCGGACCGCCTTGGCGCGCCCGTTCTTCAGCACGGCGACGTTGGCCGGCGTCAGGCCCACGCGCTCGGAGAACTCGCCCACGCTCATCTTCCGCTTGGCGAGCTCGACGTCGATGCGCACGACGATCGGCATCAGATCACCGCCTCCATGTCGGTGCGCAACGCGGTGGCCTGGCGCAGCAGCGCGCGCATGACCACGAGCACCAGCCCGAGCACGGCCACCCCGACCGTGAGGAGGAACAGCAGGAGCGGCAGGCCGGGGTCGTCGGCGTTGAACCCGACGTACCCGAGCACGAGCACGAGCACGACCCATGCGGCCGCCACCGCCCAGACGATGACGTCCACCCACCGCATCGAGGACTCGGTGAAGATGCGGTCCGCCTGCACCCGGGTCAGGAGCTGCCAGGTCGCCACCAGCACCACCTGCACGCACAGCACCCAGAAGACGGTCACCGCGGTCGCGGGCCACCGCAGGTAGGCCATCTCGGGGTCCTGCTCGGCCATGTAGCGGAACTGTCCGGGCAGCGACATCACCTGGAACAGCACGAGCACCCCGAACAGGACCACCAGGGCGGCGCGGAGGAGGGCGACGACGGCCCGCTGCGTGACGATCATGCATCGAGGATCAGTGCTGATCTATCGGAAGTCAATAGGAACGATGGTGGGCGACGCGGCGGCGCCCCTCAGTCGTCGCCGCCGAGCACCTGGCGGCACACGGCGGCGGAGGCCGGGGGCACGATGTCGCCGAGCACCTCGGCCGCCCGTGCCCGCCCGAGGTTCCAGGCGGCCCAGCCGTCGTCGCTCGTCGTCAGCGTCCGTCCGGCCCCGTCGAGATCCCGGGCCCGGGCGGCCGACACCAGCAGGCAGGTCCGCAGCGGCTCCGCCAGGCCGTCCGCCGCGACGACCGCGTCGTCGGACAGGTCCTGCAGGTAGACCGCGTCCAGGGGGGCGTCGGCGCGGGCGTCGTGGCGCAGCACCAGGGCGTCGGCGTCGAGCGCCCCCAACGACAGCACGGCCGCCCCCGCGACGGCCACCGCCGCCCGCGGCAGCCACGCCCCCCGCCACCGGACGCCGGCGACGAGCACGAGCGCGAGGACCACCGCCAGCGCGACCTCGGCCACCAGCACGAGCAGACGCAGCCGCGTGAGCCCGAAGGCGTCGACGTACAGGCCCATCCGCTGCAGCGCCACGGCGACGACGCCGAGGGTCGCGACGCAGAGCAGGCCGAGCGCCGCACGGCTGACGAGGCGGTCCCGGGCCGTCGCGCGAGGCGCCCGCTGCGCGGCGACGGCCACGACCACGAGCGTCAGCGCGGTGACGGCGACGAGCTGGAAGAAGCCGGAGCGCGCGTGCTCCGCGTAGGTCAGGCCTGCGGTCCGCTCGACGAACGACCGGCCGCCGATCGCCGTCGCCACCTGGACGAGCCCGAACGCCACGAGCAGCGCGTCGAGGGCGACGACCGGGACCAGCCACCCGGCGGTGGCCCGCCGGGGTGGGCTCGCGTGCGTCGCCGGCCAGGACGGCGGCGACAGGACGAGGTGGCCGGCCGCGAGCGCGACGAGCCCCACGAGCACGCCCACGACGACGCGCGCCGGCAGGAGCCCGAGGTCGGCGCGCGGCAGGAGCGCGGCGAACACGGCGTCGGCGCTCGCGAGCAGTGCGCCGAACACGCCCAGCAGCACGGCGGTGACGGCGGCGGTGCGCAGCCCGGCGCGGAGCGCATCTCGTCGCCCTCCGGCCAGGGCGCCGACCGTGTGCCGCACCGCGAGGCCGGCGCGCAGGGTGCCCAGGGCGGCCGCGGGGACGGCGAGCACCGCCGCAGCGGCGGTCCGCGCGCCGGTCAGCGCCACGGCCGTGGTCCCGACCGCCGCGAGCACGCTCAGCGCGACGACCCACTCCGCGTCCCGCACGGTCGGCACGACCAGGAGCAGCGCGGCGAGCCCGAGCAGGGCGCGGTCCGCCGGCCGCCCGCGCCGCCGCAGCACCCCCGCGCCGCACGCGAGGACACCGAGCCCGACCAGGCTCAGCCCGAGCCCCGCCTCCGTGTCGACGAGGGCCGCACCGCCGACGGTCCCGACGAGCGCCGCGGCGCCCAGCACCGGTCCGGGCAGGGCCTGCCGGTGCCTCTGCCAGAAGTCGGCGACGGCCCGTCCCCACGGCCCGGGCACCGGCGCCAGCGCCGGCGATGGTCCGTGCTGCCAGCCGGAGGCGGTGCCGGACGGGCGGGCGGGTGGCGAGGACGGCGCGGTTCCCATGCCCGGGACGCTAGGACGGCGGGGACGCCCGGTGGGCCCGGTCCCCGCACAGGTCCTGTGCACCTGTGGGGAGGATCGCGGACGTCTGTGCAGGTCGTGTGGAGGGCGCCCGACCGCGGACGCACGAGAGCCCGCCGCGCGCATCCCTGCGCGGGCGGGCTCTCGTCGGCGGAGGATGGGGGATTCGAACCCCCGAGGCTGTTACACCAACACGCTTTCCAAGCGTGCGCCATAGGCCACTAGGCGAATCCTCCAGGCCGCGCGCACGTCCGTCGCCGGACGTACCGCGGGCAGGAGTCTAGCCGAGGTGCGGGCGCGCGCTGCACGCCGAACCCGCGGCCCGACGGGCCTGCGGCAGGGCAGGCGTCAGCCGACGGTCACGTCCAGCGCGACCTCGACGTTGCCCCGCGTGGCGTTGGAGTACGGGCAGACCTGGTGCGCCTGCTCGACGAGCGACTCGGCGGTGGCCTGGTCGACCCCGCCGATCTCGACGTGCAGGGCGGCGCCCAGCCCGTAGCCGACCGCGCCGTCCTCGCGCTGCAGCGTCACCTCGGCGACGACCGCCGAGTCGCTGATGGCGACCCTGCGCTCCGCGGCGACCGACTTCAGGGCGGAGTGGAAGCAGGCGGCCCAGCCCGCGGCGAAGAGCTGCTCGGGGTTGGTGCCGCCGCCCGCACCCCCCATGGCCGCGGGGACCGCGAGGGTGACGTCGAGGGCGCCGTCGTCGCTCGTGGCGCGGCCGCCGCGGCGGCCCTCCCCGGTCGACGTCGCGACGGCGGTGTAGATGCCGGCCATGCCTTCTCCTCCCGTGCGGCGCCGGTGGTGTCGGCGCCGGGTCGACGAACCTGTCGGTCCATCCTGCGGGCTGGCGCGCGGACCCGCCCTCGCCACGGTCACCTCGCGCTGCCGCCCCCGGTGCGACGCGCCAGGCGCTACGGTCGGCCTCGACCGCCGCCGGCAGGAGGAACCGCGATGCCCCTCGTCACGCACTGGATCGACGGCAAGCCCGCGCAGCCGTCCGGCCCGGCCACGCAGCCGGTCCTCGACCCGTCGACCGGCCGCGTCGTCGCCGAGGTGGGCCTGGGCACGACCGAGGACGTCGACCGCGCGGTGGCGAGCGCGTCGGCCGCGGCCGAGACCTGGGCCGACGTCCCCCTGGGCCGCCGGGCGTCGGTGCTCTTCCGGTTCCGGGAGCTGCTCGTCGCCGCGACGGACGAGCTGGCGGCGGTGGTCTCGCGCGAGCACGGCAAGGTCCTCACCGATGCGCGGGGGGAGATCGCGCGCGGGCTGGAGGTCGTCGAGTTCGCCGCCGGGATCCCTCAGCTGCTCAAGGGCGAGCACTCGGAGCAGGCCGCCACGGGCATCGACGTGTTCTCCGTGCGGGAGCCGCTCGGTGTCGTCGCCGGCATCACACCGTTCAACTTCCCGGTCATGGTGCCGCTGTGGATGAGCCCGGTGGCGATCGCGACGGGCAACGCCTTCGTCCTCAAGCCGTCGGAGCGGGACCCCTCCGCCTCGCTGCTCCTCGCGGACCTCTGGGCGCAGGCCGGCCTGCCGGACGGCGTCTTCTCCGTCGTCCAGGGCGACCGCACGGTGGTGGACGCCCTCCTGCGCCACCCGGACGTCGCCGCTGTGTCCTTCGTCGGCTCCACGCCCGTGGCACGGCACGTCCACGCCACGGCGACCGCGGCGGGCAAGCGCGTCCAGGCGCTCGGCGGGGCGAAGAACCACGGGGTGGTCCTGGCCGACGCCGACCTCGACGACGCCGCCGACCAGCTCACCGCCGCCGCGTTCGGCGCCGCTGGGGAGCGGTGCATGGCGCTGTCGGTGGCCGTGGTGGAGGAGGCCGTCGCGGACGCGTTCGTCGAGCGGCTCGCGGACCGGGCGCGGGCCGTGCGCGTCACCGCCGGGGACCAGCCCGGCGCCGACATGGGCCCCGTCATCACGGCGGCGGCCAAGGAGCGCATCGAGGGGCTCATCACCTCCGCCGAGGAGCAGGGGGCGACGCTCGTCGTCGACGGGCGGGGCCTCGTCGTCGAGGGGTACGAGGACGGGTTCTTCGTCGGGCCGACGGTGGTCGACCACGTGCGGCCCGAGCACGAGGTCTACCGCCGGGAGGTGTTCGGCCCCGTCATCGACGTGGTGCGCGTCGCGGACCTCGACGAGGCGATCGATGTCATCAACGCCAACCCGTACGGCAACGGCACGGCGGTGTTCACGTCCTCGGGCGAGGCGGCCCGGACGTTCCGCCGCCGGGTGAAGGTGGGCATGGTCGGCGTCAACGTGCCGATCCCCGTCCCCGTCGCGTGGCACTCCTTCGGCGGGTGGAAGGACTCGCTGTTCGGGCAGTCGCACGTGTACGGGCCCGAGGGCGTGCAGTTCTACACACGGGCGAAGGTCGTCACGCAGCGCTGGCCGCACCGGACCGCTCCCGCGCCCGCGGCGTCGTTCCACTTCTCCGGCGACAGCCAGAAGTAGGGGACGTCGTGCTGCTGCGTGCGGTCCTCGTCGCCGGGCTGGTGGCGGCGGTGTTCCTCGTCGGGCTGCGCCTGCTGTCGAGGGTGCTGGCCTGGCAGGACGTGCCCGTCGCGCTCGTCTTCGGTGCGCTGTTCGCCGCCGTCGACACGCTGCGGGTACGCATGACCCAGAAGCAGCGCGAGCAGCGGGAGCGCGGGGGGCTGTAGCACCGGGTGCCGGGCGGCTCCGGGCCTGGGCTATCCTCGTGCCGACCCCTCGTGCGGCGTCATCCCGCTGAACCCCCCCAGGGCCGGAAGGCAGCAAGGGCAGGTGGGCTCTGGCGGGTGTGCGGGGGGTCCTCGCACGTCCGGGGGCGACGACGACGCGCGGCCTCGTCGCGGCCCCCGACCGCAGCGTTGCACAGGCGGCGGAGGGGCCCTGCCGGATGTCAGGGGCGGCACGTAGGGTGCGGGCGTGACGACAGCCCTGTACCGGCGGTACCGCCCCGAGACCTTTGCGGAGGTCATCGGGCAGGACCACGTGACGGCCCCGCTGCGGCAGGCGCTGCGCACCGGCCAGGTCAACCACGCGTACCTGTTCTCGGGCCCGCGCGGGTGCGGGAAGACGTCGTCGGCGCGCATCCTCGCGCGCATCCTCAACTGCGCGTGCAACACCGCCGAGCACCCGACGGACACCCCCTGCGGCGTCTGCGAGTCCTGCGTCGAGCTGGCCCGCGGCGGCCCCGGCAGCCTCGACGTGGTGGAGATCGACGCGGCGAGCCACGGCGGCGTCGACGACGCGCGGGAGCTGCGCGAGCGCGCGACCTTCGCGCCCGCCCGGGACCGGTTCAAGGTCTTCATCCTCGACGAGGCGCACATGGTCTCGCCGCAGGGCTTCAACGCGCTGCTGAAGATCGTCGAGGAGCCGCCGCCCCACGTCCGCTTCATCTTCGCCACCACGGAGCCGGACAAGGTCATCGGGACCATCCGCTCGCGGACCCACCACTACCCCTTCCGTCTCGTCCCGCCGGACGTGCTCGTGCCGTTCCTCGAGACCGTGTGCGGGCAGGAGGGCGTGACGGTCGGTCCGGGCGTGCTGCCGCTCGTCGTGCGCGCCGGCGGAGGGTCCGTCCGGGACACGCTGTCCGTGCTCGACCAGCTCATCGCGGGGTCCGACGAGCGCGGGCTGCAGTACGAGGGGGCGGTCTCGCTCCTGGGCTACACGCACGCCTCCCTGCTCGACGACCTCGTCGACGCCGTGGCCGCGCGCGACGGCGGGGCGGCCTTCCGCGTGGTCGAGCGCGTCATCGCGACCGGGCACGAGCCGCGGCGCTTCGTCGAGGACGTGCTGGAGCGGCTGCGGGACCTCATCGTCATCGCGGCGTCGGGGGACGCGGCCGCCGCCGCCCTCGGTGACCTGCCGGCGGACCAGCTCGCGCGCATGCGGGCGCAGGCGCAGCACCTGGGGATGTCGGAGCTGTCGCGGTCCGCGGACCTGGCCAACGCCGCGCTGACAGAGATGGTCGGGGCGACCTCGCCGCGCCTGCACCTCGAGCTGCTCATGGCCCGGCTCCTGCTGCCCGCCGCCGACGACACGCACGTCGGCCTGGGTGCGCGGCTCGACCGCCTCGAGCGCGTGCGCGCCACGACGGACCCGGCGCCCTGGCCCGACGAGGGGTCGGCCCCGGCCCGACCCGGCGCGCGCGTGCCGGCGGGCCCGACCGCCACCGCTGCGCCCCCGGGGGCCGCCGGTGCGGTGCCGCTGGGACGCGTGCGCGTGCCGGAGGAGGCCTCGCCCGCACAGGCCACCCGCCCGGCGGCGGCGCCGTCGCTACGCCCGCTGCCCGTGCCGGTCGTCCCCGGGAGGACCTCGGTACCGGCGACGCCCGAGCCGGCGACGCCCGAGCCGGCGACGCCCGAGCCGGCGACGCCCGAGCCGGCGACGAGCGAGGCGGCGACGAGCGAGGCGGCGACGAGCGAGGCGGCGACGAGCGCGCCGAGGACGAGCGAGCCGACGACGAGCGAGCCGGCGACGACCGCGCCGAGGACGAGCGGGCCGACCACGAGCGAGGAGCCCGAGCGGGCATCGGCTCGTGCCGGAGACGCTGACAGGGCCGACGACCGGACCGACGACCGGGCCGCCGACCGGCCCGTCGACGACGCCCCTGCCGCCGGTGCCGAGGCCGTCGAGCCCGTCGTCGCCGACCCCGCGGCGGCGGTGAGCGGGCCGGTCGGGCAGGACACGGAGATGCTGCGCCGGCGGTGGCCGGAGGTGCTCGAGACGATGCGCGGCCTGCGCCGGGCCACCTGGATCCTCGTGAGCCAGAACGCGCAGGTCCAGGACCTCGACGCGACGACGCTGCGCCTGTCGTTCCCGACCGCCGCCCTCGCGGACACCCTGCGCGTCGGGGGGCACGCGGACGTCGTCGCCCGCGCGGTGCGGGAGACGCTCGGCTTCGACGTCCGCGTCGACGGGGCGGCCGGAGGCGCAGCCGGTGCGGGACCGGCCGCGGCACGTCCGTCGACAGCGCCGCCCGCGGCGGCAGCCACGACCGCGAGGTCCGGTGCGATGCCGCCGGCTCCCGGTGCCGCACCGCTCGGCGCGACCGCCGCGCCGGCGACGCCGCCGCCCGCGACGAGCCCCGCGTCGACGCCGCCCGCGATGACCGCGGCGTCGACGCCGCCCATGCCGCGCGGTCGGCAGGACGCGTCCCGCACCGGCGGCGAGCCCGAGGACGCCCCGGACGAGGACCCCCACCCGGACGAGGGCCCACACCCGGAGGAGGTCGCCGCCGGTCCAGCTGCCGACGCCCGCGGCGACGACGCCGGACGGCGTGCCGCCGAGGGCGACCCCGATCCGGGCGCCGCTCCGGAGCGCCCTGGTCCGACCGCTGTCGTGCGCGCACCGGGTGTCCTCTCGCGCGAGGAGGCCGAGGCGTCCTGGGGCTTCACCGTCGCGCCGGTCACCTCGTCCCCGCCGGCTCCGCGGACGTCGGCCGCCTCCACACCGACGGCACCGTCCGCGCCCGTCCGGGCCGCTCCGGCCTCGAGCGGGTCGGCCTCGGACGCCCCCGCTGCGACCCCGCCGTTGGCACCGCGCAGGGCGGGGAGCGCGGACGACTCGCGCCCGGAGGGGGCCGGGCCGGCGGACCGCACGCGACAGGACGGACCGACCGACCGCCCCGAGCCGGGGTCGGACCGGACGGCGGCAGGATCGGGACGCACCCCTCGCCCCGCCCCGGCAGGGCCGGCGGCTCCGGGTGCGCGGGACCCGCAGCCGGGGTCGCACCTCGACGACATCCCCTTCGCCGACGAGGAGCCGCCCGAGGACGACGGGCCGCCCCCGCCGGAGGACACCGGGTGGCGCCGCCAGCCTGCACCTCCGGGACCTGCAGCCGACGACCGGACGGCCGACCACGCACCCCGGGCGGTGCGCTCGTCCGCCCCCTCGATCACGCGGCTGACGACGCCTCCCCCCGTCTCCCGACCCGGCGCGCCGGCCCCGTCGGGGCCTGCGACGTCCGCCGCCACCCGTGCGCCCGGTGGTCCGACGACCGCCGCCGCCGGTGACCAGCCCACCGGCGGAGCCGCGGCGGCGACGCGCGGACGCCCGGAGGACCGGTGGGCGGCCGAGCTCGACGAGATGAGCCCCGACGACCCGGACGTCGGGCAGGCGGGCCTCGTCGGCGCACCCCTCGTCGCCCAGCTCCTGGGCGGTCGCGTCATCGACGAGGAGGTGGACGACGGCCTCGGCGGCTGACGGGCGTCCGGCGAGGCGGGCGGACCGTCCGGGGCACGGTGCTACCGCACGGTCCTGCGGCCCGGCGCCGCGGCGACGGGCCGGCCACGCCGTACGCTGACGGGGTGTACGAGGGCGCGGTCCAGGACCTGATCGACGAGCTCGGGCGGCTGCCCGGCGTCGGTCCGAAGAGCGCCCAGCGGATCGCCTTCCACGTGCTGGCCGCGGACCCGCAGGACGTCGCGCGCCTGGCGACGGCGCTGACCGAGGTCAAGGCGCGCGTCCAGTTCTGCGAGATCTGCGGCAACGTCGCGCAGGAGCCGCAGTGCCGCATCTGCCGGGACCCGCGCCGCAGCCCGGCGGCCATCTGCGTCGTCGAGGAGCCGAAGGACGTCGTCGCCATCGAGCGCACGCGCGAGTTCCGCGGCCGGTACCACGTGCTGGGCGGCGCGATCAGCCCCATCGCCGGCATCGGCCCGGACGACCTGCGCATCCGCGAGCTCATGACGCGGCTGGCGGACGGCACGGTCACCGAGGTCATCCTCGCCACCGACCCCAACGTCGAGGGCGAGGCGACGGCCGCCTACCTCGGGCGGCTCCTCGTCCCCATGGGGCTGACCGTGAGCCGGCTCGCGTCGGGCCTGCCGGTGGGCGGGGACCTGGAGTACGCCGACGAGGTCACGCTCGGCCGCGCCTTCGAGGGGCGGCGCCGGCTGAGCGCCTGAGACCGGCGCCCGACGCGACACCTGACACGACACATCCGGCGACGACACCCGACGACGACACCGCACGACGAGGGGCAGGAGGACGGCGTGAGCGACGTGACGGCTGGGGCAGGGACGACGGCGGGGGACGGCGAGGAGCTCGGCGAGCTCGCAGACGTCACCGCCGAGGAGGCCCGCGCCTTCCTCAGCACCGTGACAGAGGTCGCGGCCGGGTCCAACCCCGAGCAGGCGCTGCCGCTGCTGCTGCTGGCCGTCTCGGACGTGCTGGCCATCGGGGCGCGCCTCGGGGCGACGACCGACGTCGTGCCCCCGTCGCGCTTCGAGCCCGACGCCGGCCCCGACCCCGACGTGGACCCGCTGCGCACCGGCCTGGCGAACGTCTTCGAGGGCGTGGACGAGTACCTCGAGGTGGTGGACCCGCTGCTCGCGCCGGAGGTCGCGGCGGCGACGGTGTCCGGCGCGCTCGCGTCGGTCGCGCAGGCGCTGGCCACCGGGCTGGCGCACCACGCCGAGGGCCGGCCGGTCGAGGCGCTGTGGTGGTGGCAGTTCTCCTACCTGTCCGACTGGGGCGACCGCGCCTCGAGCGTGCTGCGCGCCCTCCAGACGATGCTCGCCCACCTGCGGCTCGACGTGGA
Source organism: Cellulomonas sp. plas2 (assembly GCF_057221735.1). Classification (NCBI taxonomy): domain Bacteria; kingdom Bacillati; phylum Actinomycetota; class Actinomycetes; order Micrococcales; family Cellulomonadaceae; genus Cellulomonas; species Cellulomonas sp. plas2. Next base: position 3,517,898 of record NZ_CM170155.1, on the reverse strand, counting down.
CGACGACGTCGCCGCCGAGGCGGAGTACGACGCGCTGCAGCGCTGACCGCCTCCGCCACCCGCGGCGGCCGTCAGGAGCCGCTGCTCCCGCCGGCAGCGGCTGCGCGTCCGCATGACGGGAGCGCCCGCGGACGCCGAGGGGTCCCCGCCTACACTCCGGCACGTCCCCGCCCCCGCGTGAAAGCACTCCCGTGGCCCTCATCGTGCAGAAGTACGGCGGCTCGTCCGTGGCCGACGCCGACAGCATCAAGCGCGTCGCCAAGCGCGTGGCCGAGGCCCGGCGCGCGGGGCACGACGTCGCCGTCGTCGTCTCGGCCATGGGGGACACGACGGACGAGCTCATCGACCTCGCCCACCAGATGACCCCGCTGCCGCCGCAGCGCGAGATGGACATCCTCCTCACGGCGGGCGAGCGCATCTCCATGTCGCTGCTGGCCATCGCCATCACGAGCCTCGGCGTCGAGGCCCGGTCGTTCACCGGCCAGCAGGCCGGCGTCATCACCGACGAGGTGCACGGCAAGGCCCGCATCATCGACGTCACGCCGAGCCGCATCTCCGCCACGCTGGCCGACGGCGCGGTGGCCATCGTCGCCGGGTTCCAGGGCGTCAACCTCGAGACGAACGACGTCACGACGCTGGGCCGCGGCGGCTCGGACACCACCGCCGTCGCCCTCGCGGCCGCGCTGCACGCCGACGTCTGCGAGATCTACACCGACGTGGACGGCGTCTTCACCGCCGACCCGCGCATCGTCCCGACGGCCCGCAAGCTCGAGCGCGTCGGCTACGACGAGATGCTCGAGCTGGCGGCCAGCGGCGCCAAGGTCCTCATGCTGCGCTGCGTGGAGTACGCGCGCCGCTACGGCGTGCCCGTGCACGTCCGCTCGTCGTTCTCCACCCACACCGGCACGCTGGTGACGGACCAGCCCGCCCCGACCCCCGAGGAGGCTCCGGTGGAGCAGCCCATGATCGCCGGCGTCGCGCACGACCGGTCGGAGGCCAAGATCACGGTCGTCGGCGTCCCGGACGTGCCGGGCAAGGCCGCCCGCATCTTCGGCGTCGTCGCCAGCGCCGGCGTCAACATCGACATGATCGTCCAGAACGTCTCCGCCGCCCGCACGGGCCTGACGGACATCTCCTTCACGCTCCCCGCGGCGGACGGCGCGGCGGCCCTCGCCGCCCTCGACGCGCGCCAGCCGGACATCGGCTTCGACTCGCTGCAGTACGACGACACCATCGGCAAGCTCTCGCTCGTCGGGGCCGGCATGAAGTCGCACCCGGGGGTGTCGGCCAAGCTGTTCGGCGCGCTGTCGGACGCGGGCATCAACATCGAGATGATCACGACGTCGGAGATCCGCATCTCCGTCGTCACGCGCGCCGACTCGCTCGACGAGGCGGTGCGGGCCGTCCACACGGCCTTCGACCTGGACGCGGAGACCGCCGAGGCGGTCGTGTACGGAGGGACCGGACGATGAGCGGGCTCGAGGGCGCCGGGGCCGGCGGCGTGCGCGTCGCGGTCGTCGGCGCGACCGGTCAGGTCGGCGCGGTCATGCGCCGGCTGCTGGAGGAGCGCGACTTCCCCGTCGCGAGCATCCGGTACTTCGCCTCCGCGCGGTCGGCGGGCACCACGCTGCCGTGGAAGGGCCAGGACGTCGTCGTCGAGGACGTCGCCACCGCGGACCTGTCCGGCATCGACCTGGCGCTGTTCTCCGCCGGCGCGACCGGGTCGCGCGAGCACGCGCCCCGCTTCGCGGCCGCCGGCGCGACCGTGGTCGACAACTCCTCCGCGTGGCGGCGCGACCCGCAGGTGCCGCTCGTCGTCTCCGAGGTGAACCCCGGGGCGCTCGACGAGATCCCGCTCGGCATCGTCGCCAACCCCAACTGCACGACGATGGCCGCGATGCCGGTCCTCAAGGTCCTGCACGAGGAGGCGGGGCTGCGCCGCCTCGTCGTCTCCACGTACCAGGCGGTCTCCGGCTCCGGCCTCGCGGGCGCCCGTGAGCTCGACGAGCAGGTCCGGGCCGCCGTCGGGCAGGACACCCTCGCGCTCGTGCACGACGGGGGTGCGGTCGACTTCCCGGCGCCGCAGAAGTACGTCGCCCCCATCGCGTTCGACGTCATCCCGCTGGCCGGCTCCATCGTCGAGGACGGGCGCGCGGAGACCGACGAGGAGCAGAAGCTGCGCCACGAGTCGCGCAAGATCCTCGGCCTCCCCGACCTGCTGGTCTCCGGGACGTGCGTGCGCGTGCCGGTGTTCACGGGGCACTCGCTGTCGATCAACGCCGAGTTCGAGCGGCCGCTGTCGCCGGAGCGGGCCACGGAGCTGCTCGCGTCCGCGCCCGGCGTGCAGCTCGCCGACGTCCCGACGCCGCTCGTCGCCGCCGGGCAGGACCCGTCGTTCGTCGGGCGCATCCGCGCGGACGAGGGCGCGCCCGAGGGCCGCGGCCTGGCCCTCTTCGTCTCCAACGACAACCTGCGGAAGGGCGCGGCGCTCAACGCGGTGCAGATCGCCGAGCTGCTGGCCTCGCGCCTCGCGAGCACGCCCGCCTAGCGGCCGCTCGCCTCGCCACGGACGGACGGCCGTCGCCTCACCGGAGGCGGCGGCCGTCCGCCCACACGCCCTCTACGGCGAGCGCAGGACCCAGCACGACGAGGTCCGCCGCCAGGCCGGGCCGCAGCCGGCCGAGCCGGTCGTCGAGCCCGAGGACCCGCGCGGGCGTCGCCGTCAGCGACGTCACCGCGGTGACGAGGTCGAGCCCGACCTCCGTGACGGCCAGCCGCAGCGCGGTGTCCAGCGTGAGCGTCGACCCGGCGATCGTCGTGCCCCCGACGAGGGTCGCCACGCCGCCGCGCACGCCCACGTCGAGGCCGCCGAGGCGGTAGCCGCCGTCCGGCGCGCCCGCGCCCGCCATCGCGTCGGACACGAGCGCGAGCCGCCCCGGGGCCGCCGCCGCCAGCACGGCGACCAGCGCCGGGTCGACGTGGTGGCCGTCGAGCACGACCTCGAGGGTGACGCGCGGGTCGCGCAGCGCGGCGACGACCGGCCCGGGGGCGCGGTGGTGGATCCCCGGCATCGCGTTGAAGGCGTGCGTGAGCAGCGTCGCGCCGGCGTCGAAGGCGGCGGCCGCGCCCGCGGCGTCGGTCTCCGTGTGCCCGACGGCCACGCGCACGCCGGCCCGGACGAGCCGATCGACTGCCGCCGCGGCACCCGGCAGCTCCGGCGCGAGCGTCACCTGGCGCAGCGTGCCGGCCGCGGCGTCGAGGAGCGCGTCGACGTCCTCGGCGAGCGGGGCGCGCAGGTGCCGCACCTCGTGCGCACCGTGCCGCTCCGGCGACAGCCACGGCCCCTCGAGGTGGCTGCCGAGGACGAGCGGGTCCTCGTCGGCCAGGGCGGCGACCATCCGCAGGGTCCTCGCCAGCTCCTCCACCGGCCGGGCGACGAGGCTCAGCACCGCCCGCGTCGTCCCGTGGGCGCGGTGCGCGTCCAGCGCCGCCCGCGCCGCGTCGGGACCCTCGTCGTACGACGCGCCGCCCCCGCCGTGCCCGTGCAGGTCGACGAACCCGGGCACGAGCAGCGCGCCGCCGAGGTCGAGGACCCTCTCGACGCGGACGTGCCCGTCGGGCGTCCCCCCGGCACCCGTCGCGGCGATGCGGCCGTCCTCGACGAGGAGCCAGCCGTCGGGCACCTCACCGTCCGCGTCGACGCGGAGGGCATGGGTGAGGAGGGTGGAGCTCACGGCCCCATCCTGCCGCGCCTGTCCGGTGACCGGGGCGCGGCCCCAGGGACGACGAAGGGGCCGGACCTGGTGGTCCGGCCCCTCCTGCCCTCCTGACGGAGGATCCCTGGGTCGGGGTGGCGGGATTCGAACCCACGACCTCCTCGTCCCGAACGAGGCGCGCTACCAAGCTGCGCCACACCCCGGGGAGCCGGATCAGCATACCGGACCGCGCGCGCCGCCCGGACCACGCGCCCGCCCAGCGGTCGGACGGTCGAGCGGACGGTCGGGCGGGCGGCCGGACGGACGGTCAGGCGGGCAGCAGCGTGAGCAGCGTCGCCTCGGGTCGGCAGGCGAACCGCGCCGGCGCGTACGGGGAGGTCCCCAGCCCCGCCGAGACGTGCAACCAGGTCGACCGGTGCCCGCCCGGGCGGTCGGGGCGCGGCCCGGGCCAGCCGTGCAGCCCCTTGGCCCGACGGCGGTCGAGGTCGCAGTTGGTCACCAGCGCGCCGTACCCCGGGACGCAGAGCTGCCCACCGTGCGTGTGCCCGGCGAGGACCAGGTCGGCACCGTCGGCGTGGAAGGCGTCCAGGACCCGCCGGTAGGGCGCGTGCGTGACCCCGAGGAGCAGGTTGACGTCACCGGCCGTGCCACCGTCCGTGCCACCGTCCGTGCCACCGCCCGTGCCACCGCTCGTGCCACCGACCGTGTCACCGCCCGTGTCGCCGCCGGTGCGCGCGTCGTCGGGACCGCCGGCGGGCGGGTACCGGTCGGCGTCGAGGTGGGCGTCCGACGTCCCGACGAGGGCCACGCGGCGCCCGTCGAGCGTGACGACGCCGCGGCGGTTCTCGAGGTTCGTCCAGCCCGCGTCCTCGAGGGTGGCGACGAGCTCGCGCCACGGGAGCGGCGTCGACTGGGCGGGCGCGCCCCGGGAGTCCGACCGCAGGTAGCGCGCGGGGTTGCGGGGGACGGGGGCCACGTAGTCGTTCGACCCCAGGACGAAGGCGCCCGGCCGGGCGAGGTGCGGCTCGAGCGCCCGCAGCAGCGCCGGCCCCGCCTCCGTGTGCGACCAGTTGTCACCGGTGTCGACGACGAGGTGCGGGTCGAGCGACGCCAGGTCGCGCACCCAGTCCACCTTGCGCCGCTGACCCGGCAGCAGGTGCAGGTCGGCCAGGTGGAGGACCCGCAGCGGCGCCTGGCCGGCGGGCAGCATGGGCACGGCGACCTCGCGCAGCGCGTACAGGTCGCGCTCGACGAGCGTCGCCCACCCCAGCGCCCCGGCGCCGAGGGCGCCGAGCGCCAGCGCGCCGCGCAGGAGCGGGTCGACCGGCCCGCTCACCCCTGCTGCCCGGGCGCGGGCTGCTGACCCGGAGGGGCACCCGCGCCGGCGTCCGCCGGAGCCGGGGGCGCCGTGGGCGTCGGCGACTGCCCGTTGGACAGCGTGAGCGTGATGGTCGCGCCCGCCGTGGCGCTCCGGGCGGACTGCTGGGCGACGGTGCCGGCAGGGTAGGTGGACGACACCTGCTCCTCGGCCACGCGGACCGTGAAGCCGGCGCCCTCGAGCACCGCGCGGGCCGAGGTCGCGGACCGGCCGAGCACTGACGGCACGCTCACGCGGCGGCCGACGACCTGCTCCTGCTCGGGGGCCGCGAACGCGGGCACGGGGATGCCGGCCATGGTCGCGTCCATGTACCGCTTCCACGTCGGTCCGGCGACGGTGGCGCCGTACATGTTGCGGATGTACCGCCCGGCGACGTTCACGCCCTGCATGGCGCGCATGCCCTCGGAGTAGCCGACCCAGACCGCCGCGGCACGCAACGGCGTGTAGCCGACGAACCAGGTGTGCTCGTTCTCCGACGTCGTCCCCGTCTTGCCGGCGGAGGTGTAGGTGGGGGCGCGCATCGACTTCGCGGTGCCGGTCCAGACGTTGCTCAGCGTGTAGTTGATGGCGTTGGCGTACTTCGGCTCGATCTGCTGGTGGCAGCCGGCGTCCGGCACGGGCAGCTCGGTGCCGTCCGCGTCGACGACCCGCGTGATCGCGACCGGCGTGCAGTACACGCCGCCCGAGGCGAAGGCGGCGAAGGCGCCGGCCATGTCGAGCGGGGTGGTGGAGTTCGAGCCGATGACGTTCGCGGGCAGGGCGTCGAAGGTGCCGGTGCCCGAGCGGGGGCCGCCTGCCTTCTCGACGCCGAGGTCCGCCGCGCCCTGCATGATGTTGCAGAGGTCGAGCTGCGTCGCCATGGTCAGGTAGGCGAGGTTGACGGAGTTCTTCGTCGCGTTGAGCACGCTCATCGTCCCGGCGCCGCCCTCGGCGTTGCCCGGGGTGTAGGGCGAGCTCGTCATGCGCTGGCCGCAGGCGCGGAACATGTTGTTGTTCAGCGGTCGCACGGTGCCGTTGACCTGGTCGCTGAGCGACCGGCCCTGCTTGAGCCACTCCAGCAGCGTGAAGGGCTTGAAGGTCGAGCCGGGCGGGAACCCGCCGCTGCCGCCGAGATCGAAGCCGGTGTTGTAGTTGACCGAGGTCTGGCGGTCGACGAGCTCGGCCGTGCTGTTGAAGACGCGGTTCTGCGCCATCGCCTTGATGTTCCCGGTGCCGGGCTCGACCACGACGATCGAGCTCGCGATGCCCGACGGGTCGTCGACCGGCACGCCGGCCTTCACGGACTCGTCCGCCGCCACCTGCTCGGTCGGCACCAGCGTCGTGGTGATGTCGAGGCCGCCCTTGTACAGCAGCGAGATCCGGTCGGACTCCGTCTCCCCGAAGGCCGGGTCGTTGCGGATGACCTGCGTGACGTACTGGCAGAAGAACCCCGAGCCCGCGACGACGTCGCCCGCGGTCATGCAGCCGTTCTTGATCTCCTGCACCCGCAGGGTGTCACCGAGCGGCGTGGCCACCCCGGCCGCGTACTCCTCGTCGGTGATGTAGCCCTGGTTGCGCATGAGCGTGAGCACGGTGTTGCGGCGGCCCTGCGAGCTCTCCGGGTTGCGCACCGGGTCGTAGCGCGTGGGGCTCTGGGTGACGCCGGCGATCGTCGCCGCCTCGAGGTACGTGAGGTCCGCGGCGGACTTGCTGAAGTAGTACTGCGCCGCCGACTCCACCCCGTAGACCGAGGTCCCGAACTGCGCGATGTTGAGGTACTTCTCGAGGATCTGGTCCTTCGTCTGCGTCTGCTCGAGCGTGATCGCCAGCTTCGCCTCGCGCAGCTTGCGGGCGTAGCCCTCGACGCCCTCGGCGCCGCGGGCCGCGTCGAGCGCCGCGTTGCGCTCGGCGTCCGTGTCCTGCTCGAGCGCCTGCTCCACCAGCACGTTCTTCACGTACTGCTGCGTGAGCGTGGACGCGCCCTCCTGGGAGTCCGTGAGGTTGTTGCGCACGAGCGCGCGCATCATGCCCTCGGGGTCGATGCCCGCGTGCTCGTAGAAGCGCCGGTCCTCCGTCGCGACCACCGCGTCCCGCATGGGCTGGGCGATCTGGTCGAGCCCGACGACCACGCGGTTCTGGTCGAAGAACGTCGCGAGCACCGTGCCGTCCTCGGCGCGGATGGTCGACTTCTCCGGCAGCGCGGTCTCGTTCAGCTCGCCCGGCAGCTCGTCGAACGCGGTCGTGCCCACCTGGGTGGCGGTGCTGGCGACGGCGACGGCGGGCAGCAGGAGACCGGCGGTCAGCAGACCGCCGACGCCGGCGACGAGCACCAGGCTCAGCAGCAGCGCCAGCGCCTGGAAGCCGGTGACGCGGCGCCGCGCGCGCGGGGGGTTGGGCATGTCGTCCAGGGTAGACGGGGGCACCCACGCGCCCGGGTCGCCCCCGCCGGACCTCCACCGGACCTGCACGTCCGGCGACCTCCCCGCTGTGACGACGCTGCGGGTGTGACCGACCCGACAGGTCCGCGACGAGGTTCGCCCGATCCGGCCTCTCCCCAGGGAGGACCTCAGCCGCTACGGTCCGAACCGGACAGAACAGACCTGGCCGAGCCTCCCGGGGGCGGGAGGACCCGCACCGTCGTGTGCGCGGCAGGTCACCGAGGAGGCGCACGTGACGAACGTGGGGGGCGACGGCCACTGGACCGCGCTGGCGGCGTGCGGACGGGGGTACCCGGCCGACGCCCTGTTCGTCGAGGGGCCCGCGCAGCGCGAGGCGCGGGCGGTGTGCGAGGGGTGCCCGGTGCGGATGCAGTGCCTGGCGGACGCGCTCGACAACCGCATGGACTTCGGCGTGTGGGGCGGGATGACCGAGCGGGAGCGCCGCGCGCTCCTGCGGCGCCGGCCCGAGGTGCGCTCCTGGCGGTCGGAGCTGCTCGCCGACGGCGCCCCCGCCCTGGAGCGCGTCGGCGCCCGCTGACTAGGGTGGGCCCCATGGCCACCACCCGCTGGGAGTACGCGACCGTCCCGCTCATCGTCCACGCGACGAAGCAGATCCTCGACCAGTGGGGCGAGGACGGCTGGGAGCTGGTCCAGGTGCTCGAGGGCGGGACGGGTCTCGTCGCCTACCTCAAGCGCCCGCGGGAGGCCTGATGCCCACGGCGGCCGAGCGCCTGGCCGCGACCGGGCTCGTCCTGCCGGCGGTCGCGGCGCCCGTCGCCGCCTACGTGCCCGCGGTGCGCACCGGGCTCCACGTCCACACGTCGGGGCAGCTGCCCTTCGTCGACGGTGCGCTGCCGCGCACGGGCAAGGTCGGCGAGGGCGCGGGGCTCGTCGAGCCGGCGGTGGCGGCGGACCTCGCCCGCACCGCGGCGCTCAACGCGCTGGCCGCCGTGGCCGCGCTCGTCGAGCAGGAGGGCGGCCCCGGCGGGGCGGCGGCGCTCGACCGGGTCGCGCGCGTGGTGAAGGTGGTCGGCTTCGTCGCCAGCGACCCGGCCTTCGCCGGGCAGCCCGCCGTCGTCAACGGCGCGAGCACGCTGCTGCACGAGGTGCTGGGCGAGGCGGGCGTGCACGCGCGCTCGGCCGTGGGCGTCGCGGTCCTCCCGCTCGACTCCCCGGTCGAGGTCGAGCTCGTCGTCGAGCTCCACCCCGCCTGACCGTCCCCGCCTGACCGTCCCCTCCTGACCGTCCGAGCAGGGCGACCTCAGCGCGCGCGGCGCTCCAGCCGGTCGAGGTCCAGCAGGACGACGGCCCGGCCCTCGCGGCGCACCCACCGGCGCGCGGCGAAGTCGGCCAGCGCCTTGTTCACCGTCTCCCGCGACGCGCCCACGAGCTGCGCCAGCTCCTCCTGCGTGAGGTCGTGGGCCACCCGCACGCCCTCGTCCGTCTTCTCCCCGAAGCGCGTCGACAGGTCGAGCAGCGCCTTGGCCACGCGACCCGGCACGTCGCTGAAGACGAGGTCGGCGAGCGCCTCGTTCGTCCGGCGCAGGCGCCGGGCCAGCGCCTGCAGCAGGTGCTGCGCGACGCCGGGGTTCGCCTCGAGCCACGCGATGAGCTCCGCGTGCCCCAGCTCGAGGATGACGGCGTCCGCCACGACCGTCGCGGTCGCGGTGCGGGGGCCCGGGTCGAACAGCGAGAGCTCGCCGAACATCTCGCCCGGGCCGAGGACGGCGAGGAGGTTCTCGCGGCCGTCGTTCGAGCGGCGGCCCAGCTTGATCTTGCCGGAGCGCACGACGTAGAGCCGGTCCCCGGGCTCACCCTCGTGGAAGAGCACCTGCCCGCGCACGAAGTCGTGGGTCTTCATGCGCTCGACGAGCGCCGACGACGACTCACGGTCCAGGCCGGCGAACATCGGTGCGGTCAGCACCACGTCGTCCTGCAACGGACACCCCACCCTCTCCTGGTGACCCAGGGCAGCTCGCGGCGGACCGGACGTGCCCCCGCGGGTCCGGGTCCGCCGTGGGGTCCTGTGACCCCGGCCCCAGTGTGCCGCATGACACGTCCGCGACAGGGGCACCACGGGCACCCGGTCCGTCCGCCGTCACTCCTCCGGGTGGTCGTCAGGCGGGCGGCAGCGGGTCGGCCAGCGCGGACAGCACCTCCGCCGGGGCCGCCCCGAGCCGCTCCACCAGCGCGGCGGTGGCCTCGCGGAGCGCGCCCTCCACGCCGGCCTCGTACGCCGCGAGCCGGGCGTCGAGGTCCCGCAGGCCCGCGAGCCGCGCGCCGGGGGAGGTGGGGGGACGGTCCTGGTCCTCCGGCGACGAGGGGCTGCCGGCCCCGGCGGCGGAGCCCGACGCCGGGGGCCCGGCCGCGGTCCGCCCCGCACCCTGCGTCCCCGGGTCCGGCAGCCCGTCGAGGTGCCGCCCGGCCGCGGCGCGCGGACCGCCCAGCACGGCGAGCAGCTCCTCGGCGCGCGGCACCCCGACCGCGACGGCCGGCGGCAGCGCGAAGGCGGCCGCCCCCAGCGTGTCCGGCTGGGCGACGGCCGACAGGGCGACGTCGATCCGTGCGCGCACGAGCCGCCGCCACCAGGCGACGCGCACGAGCTCCACCTGCAGCGTCCTGCGGTCCAGCCGCAGGTCCAGCACCGGCTCCGCACCCGTCCGTGCCATGGGTCCCCCGTCCCCGGCCGCCGGGCACGGCCGTCACGCAGGGCCTCGGCGCCCCCCGCGTGCCGGCTGAGGGCGCCGGCCGCACGTCACCCGGCGGGTCGCCTGGCAGGACGCCCGTGCGGGTGGTCCGCCGTACGCTGCCCGGGTGGCGACGAGGGGCGGGGCGAGGGCGGCGAGCGCGACCGGCGCGACGGGCGCGACGGGCGCGACGGGCGCTGCGGCCGGCGCCGCCGGCACCGCGGGGGACGGCGGGTCCGCGCCGGTGCGCCGCGGCCCGGCGCTGACCGCCGACCGCGCACGCGCCCTCGCGCGCGAGACCCCGCTGGGCCGCACGAGGCGGGCCCGTCGCATCGACCGGGCGCTGGCGGAGCGCTACCCCGACGCGCGCTGCGAGCTGGACTTCCGCACGCCCTTCGAGCTGCTGGTGGCCACGGTCCTGTCGGCCCAGACGACGGACGTGCGGGTCAACCTCACGACGCCGGCGCTCTTCGCGCGGTGGCCGGACGCCACCGCCCTGGCGGCCGCCGACCCCGAGCAGGTGGAGGAGGTGCTGCGCCCCACGGGCTTCTTCCGCGCCAAGACCCGGGCGGTGATCGGGCTCAGCGCGGCCCTCGTCGAGCGGTTCGCGGGGGAGGTGCCGCCGCGGATGGCGGACCTCGTCACGCTGCCGGGGGTCGGGCGCAAGACGGCGAACGTGGTGCTGGGGAACGCGTTCGGCATCCCGGGCCTGCCCGTCGACACGCACGTCCTGCGGCTGTCGGGCCGCCTCGGGCTCTCGACGAGCGAGGACCCGCTCGTCGTCGAGCAGGACCTGTGCGGCCTCGTCGAGAAGCGGGACTGGACGATGCTGTCCCACCGGCTCATCGTGCACGGGCGGCGGACCTGCCACGCCCGGCGGCCCGCCTGCGGGGCGTGCCCGCTGCTGACGGACTGCCCGTCCGCCGGCATCGGGGAGATGGACCCCGACCGCGCGGCGGCCCTGGTCCGCAGCGGCCCCGAGAGCCGCGCCGAGGACGTCTGACCGTGCGTCCGGGCGTACGTCCGACCGTGCGTGACCGCGACTAGCCGACGGGGCTGACGTCGCGCAGCCACTCGAGCAGCAGCGCGGTGACGCGGGCCGGCGCCTGCTCGGCGAGGAAGTGCCCGACGCCGGGCAGCACCTCGTACCGGTAGCGCCCGCCGACCACGGCGGCCGCCGCGGACGAGAGCGGGGCGCGCGCCGAGGAGCGCAGCCCGTCCCGGGTCCCGTGGAGCTGCAGCACGGGCAGCGGCGCCGCCTCGCGCAGCCGGGCCACGTACCGCGCGCCGTCGGGCCGTACGCCCGAGCGCAGCAGCCAGCGCAGCTGCTCGAGCTGGCTGTGCGCGGCGAAGGGCACGCGCGCCGCCCGCCGGTAGGCCTCGAGCGTCGCGGCGTCGGGCCAGCCGGGCACGCCGCCCCACTCGTCGAGCAGTCGGGCGACGAGGTCCCCCGACGTCATCGCCCGCTCGGGCAGGCTCGGGAGCTGCACGAAGGCGAGGCGGCCCACGGCGGACGGGCGCAGCGAGGCGCCGGGCGTCCGCCGCGAGTCCAGCGGGTGCGGTGCGCCCAGCACGGCCACGCCGCGCAGGACCCCCGGCTGGAACGCGGTCATGCCCCAGGCGATCTCCCCGCCCGTGCCCGCTCCGACGACGACCGCGCGGTCGGCACCCAGCGACCCGACGACCCCGGCGACGTCGGTGGCGAGCGTGGGCACGTCGTAGCCCTGCGGCGGCTTGTCCGAGCCGCCGGTGCCGCGCACGTCCATCGCCGCGACGCGGTAGCCGGCCGCGGCGAGCGCCGGGAGCTGGTGCCGCCACGCCCACCAGTACTGCGGCACGCCGTGCAGGAGGACGACGAGCGGCGCGTCGTGGTCCTCGGGCCCGGCGAGCGCCACGTGGAAGCGCGAGCCGTTCGCCGGCACGAACCGGTGGCGCCAGGGACCCTCGACGAGGAGCGTGGCCGAGTCCACCGCCGTCACGGGCTCGACCGTACCGACGCTCATGCCTCCGCCAGCTCGGGGCGCTCCTCGAGGGCGGCGCCCCGGCGGTCCTTCGGCGGGTCGAAGCGGTAGCCGACGTTGCGGACGGTGCCGATGAGCTGCTCGTGCTCGGGGCCGAGCTTCGCGCGCAGGCGCCGCACGTGGACGTCGACCGTGCGGGTGCCCCCGTAGTAGTCGTAGCCCCAGACCTCCTGCAGCAGCTGGGCGCGCGTGAACACGCGCCCCGGGTGCTGGACGAGGTACTTGAGGAGCTCGAACTCCTTGTAGGTGAGGTCCAGGGCGCGCCCCCGGAGGCGGGCCGTGTAGCCGCCCGCGTCGATGGTGAGCTCCCCGGAGCTGATCTCCTGCGGGGCCTCCTCGAACACCGAGGCCGCCGCGCGCTCCATGACGAGCCGGAACCGGGTCTCGACCTCGGCCGGGTTGGCGGTCTCCAGGACGATGTCGTCGGCGCCCCACTCCGCGGTGACGACCGTCAGGCCGCCCTCGGTGAGGACGAGCACGAGCGGGACGGTCAGGCCGGTGGCGCGCAGGAGGCGGCACGTGGTGCGGGCGGTCACGAGGTCGCGCCGGGCGTCGAGCACCACGATGTCCGCGTCGGGCGCGTCGACGAGCGCCGACGGCTCCACGGGCAGGACCCGGACGCGGTGCGAGAGCAGACCCAGGGCGGGCAGCACCTGGGCGGAGCCGCCGGACGCGGGGGTGAGGAGCAGCAGATCTGCCACCGTCAGGCACCTCCTGCGGACGAGTGGGCACAGGCTACCGCCCGCCGTGCGCAGCACGGCCGTCACGTCCGCGTGCCGCTCGTCACCTGCCGTTCATCTGCGAGAATCCTGCCCGTGACCCGCCTGCGCGCCCACCTCCTCCCGCGCGCCCGGCCGACGGCGCCGGGGGCGCCGCGGACGCGATGACGCTCCCCGTGCGGGCGCTCGTCACCGCCGCGGGTGGGGCGCTGGTCGCGCTCGCGGGCCTGGGCGGCGCGTGGCCCGTCGCGGTCGTGGCGGTGGTCCTCGTGGTGGCCCTCGCGCTGGGGTGGCCGGTCCTGCTGGACGTCCCGCGCGGTGCCGGTCCCGGCGCCGTGGTGGTGGCGGGCCTGGCGGGCGTCGGCGCCGTCGTGGCGGCCGCGCTGGTGGGCGCCGGGCCCTACCTGCAGCCGGTGCCGGTGGTCCTCGCGGGCGCGATGCTGCTGGCCTTCGTCGCGCAGATGCTGCGGCGGGACGGGCGGCGCCGGCTGGTGGAGTCCCTCGCCGCGACGGTCGCGGGGGCGCTGCTGGCCGTCACGGCGGCGGGCTGGGTGGCGACGCAGCGCTCCGCGGGCGGCGAGGAGGTGGTCGTCGTCGGGGCCGCGGCCCTGGCCGTCGCGGCCGCCGTCACCGTCGTGCGGGTGCCGGCCTGGCTGACGGCGGTCCTCACCACGGGGCTCGGTGCGGCGGCGGGGGCGGTGGTGGCCTCGGGCGTGAGCACGGGCACGGGCACGGACCTCGTCGCCGGCGTCGTGCTCGGCACGGCGGTCGGGCTGCTCGTCGGGGCGCTGCACGCGCTGACCGCGCGCGTCCCGGCCGTCGCGGGCGCCCGGGCGGGTGTCGCCGCGGCGGTCCTGCCCGTCGTGGTGACCGGCACGCTCGTCTACGTCGTCAGCCGCCTGCTGGGCTGACCGGTCACCGGACCGGTCAGTAGACGAGCGCCTGCACGCCGTCGGCGAGCACCTCCTCGACCAGCGCCGCCGCCCCCGCGATCCGCGCGCCCGGCCGCAGGTCGTCCTGCACCAGGTCCCGCCGCGCCGCGCACTGCGTGCAGACCGTCACCGTGCCCCCGGCGAGCACGGCGGCGACGAGGTCCGGCACCGGGGCCGCGTGCGGCAGGACGAGCTGCGCGTCGCGCCCCGGGACGGCGAACCACACGGCCTCCCCGGTCAGCCACAGGCTCACGCGGGCGCCGGCCGCGACGGCGGTCGCCGCCACCGTCAGCGCCTGGTTGGCGGCCTCCGCGCGCTCGGGTCCGGCGGTGCACTTCACGACGAGGCCACGGGTCACGCCCGCAGCGTAGGGCGGGTGGCGCGGACCGCGGACGGCGGGGGCGTCGGACGGCCGCCCGGTCGTTAGTGTGGACCCATGGGCGCCCTCGAACTCTTCTACGTCGGACTGCTGGTGCTGGCGACGCTCGCGATCGGGTGGATCGCGGGGCTCGTCCTGTGGCGGCTCTACAAGGGCCAGCGCTGATCCGGGACGCACGGCCATGACGTTCGTGCTGCCCGAGGGGCTCGCGCCCGAGGTGTACCCGCTCGCCTGGCTCGTCGGCCGGTGGCGCGGGCCCGGGGTCGTCGGCTACCCCGGCATCGAGGAGGCGGCCTTCACGCAGGAGGTCGAGTTCGACCACGACGGCGGTCCCTACCTGCGCTACCGCTCGACCATCCGCCTCGTCGTCGCGCCCGACGACGTCGCCGGCCTCACCTCCGACGAGCCCGAGGCGCCCGTGTGGACCACGGAGACGGGCTACTGGCGCGTGCCGCCGGAGCGCCCCGACGGCCTGGGTGCCGACCAGCACCCGGTCGAGGTGCTGCTTGCCGACGCCTCGGGCCACGTGGGCCTCTACGTCGGCGCGGTCGGCAACGGCCGGGTCGAGCTCGTCAGCGACGTCATCGCGCGGTCCGCGACGGGCGCCGAGATCACCGCCAGCAAGCGGCTGTACGGCCTCGTCCAGGGCGAGCTCATGTGGGCCAACGACCTGGCGGCGTTCGGGCAGCCGATGCAGTCCTACGCGTCGGCGCGGCTCGCGCGCGTCGGCGACGAGGCCGCGGCGTGAGCGCCCCGGCGGACGTCCGGGCACCCAGCCCCCTGCTCGCCCGTCACGGCGCCGTGCCCGCCGCGGGCCCCGACGCCGGGGTCGCCTGGCACTACGGGGACCCGGTGGCCGAGCAGCGCGCGCTCGAGCGCGGCGGCGCCGTCGTCGACCAGTCGCACCTCGGCGTCGTGCGTGTGGCCGGGCCCGACCGGCTGACCTGGCTGCACTCCATCACCTCGCAGGACCTCACCGCCCTGGCGCCGCGCACCTCCACGGAGCTGCTGGTCCTCGACCCGCACGGGCACGTGGAGCACGCGGCGGGCGTGGTCGACGACGGCGAGGCCACGTGGCTGCTCACCGAGACGGCGCCCGCGCTCGCCGCCTGGCTGGACCGCATGCGGTTCACGCTGCGCGTCGAGGTCGTCGACGTGACGGCCGACTGGGCCGTCCTCGGTGAGCCGGTCGACGCCGAGGGCGCCGCCGACGAGCCCCTCACGTGGCGCGACCCCTGGCCGCGCACGGCCCCCGGCGGCACGCGCTACGGCGCCGACGACGACGCGCACCCCGGCGCGGACCGCCCGTGGCGGCTCGTGCTGGTCCCGCGCGCGTCGCTCGACGAGGCCGTCGCCCGTCGCGAGGCCGCCGGCTGGACGCTGGCCGGCACCTGGGCGGCCGAGGCGCTGCGGGTGGCGGCCTGGCGCCCGCGCGCGAGCCACGAGGTCGACCACCGCACCATCCCGCACGAGCTGGACTGGCTGCGCACCGCCGTGCACCTGCACAAGGGCTGCTACCGCGGGCAGGAGACGGTCGCGCGCGTGCACAACCTGGGCCGTCCGCCGCGGCGGCTCGTGCAGCTCCACCTCGACGGCTCCGGTCACCTCGTGCCCGAGACCGGCGCGGCCGTCCGCACCGCCGACGGCCGCGAGGTCGGCCAGGTCACGACGGTCGCCCGCCACCACGAGCTGGGCCCCGTCGCGCTCGCGGTGATCAAGCGCTCGCTGCCCACCGACGTCGAGGTCCTCGTCGACGCGGACGGCGGCCCCGTCGCCGCCGCGCAGGAGGTCGTCGTGGCGGGGGAGGGCGTGTCCGTCGACCGTCCGCCGGCCCGCGGTCCCGTCGCGCGCGGTCTCGGCCTGCCGCCCACCCGGTGAGCTCGCGGGCCGCGGCAGAGCGCCGACCCGGGCGCAGCGCGGCCTCGCTCACGGCGGCCCGGGCGCGGGGCCGGCAGGGGGTCGCGCGCGTCCGGTCCTCCTGGGTCCCCGTGCTGCAGGCCGCGGTGGCCGGCGGCGTGTCCTACGCCGTCGGGCTGTACGTGCTGGGCCACCCCGCGCCGTTCTTCGCGCCCGTGTCGGCGTGGGTCTGCCTCGGCTTCACGCGGGACCGGTCCGTGCGGCGCGTGTCCGAGCTGGCCGTCGGCGTGGCGGTCGGCGTGGCGCTCGGCGACCTCGTCGTGCACCTCATCGGCACGGGCGCCTGGCAGATCGCGGTGACGCTGTTCGTGGCGGCCCTCGTCGGGCGGTTCCTCGACCGGGGCGTGCTCTTCACGACGCAGGCCGGCGTGCAGGCGATCGTCATCGTCGGGCTGCCGGTGGGCACGGCGACGGGTGGTCCGCTGGGGCGCTGGACGGACGCGCTCGCGGGCGGGCTCGTCGCGCTCGCGGTGGCGGTCCTGACGCCGACGGACCCGCGCACGCACCCCCGGCGGCACGCCCGCGACGCCCTGCTCGCGCTGGCCGACGTCCTGCGGGTGCTCGCGCGCGGCCTCGACCACCGGGACGTGGACGACGTCGAGGACGCCCTCGTGCTGGGCCGCACCTCGCAGCCCGCGCTCGACGGGTGGCAGGAGACCGCGGGCAGCGCGCACGAGCTCGCCCGCCTCTCGCCGGCCGGGCGCCGGCACCGCGACGAGCTGCGCGCGCTCGCCGCCGACGCCGTGCTCGTCGACCGGGCGATGCGCAACACGCGCGTCCTGGCGCGGCGCTCGTCGGCCACGCTCACCGCCGAGCAGGTGCACGACGTGGGGGAGCTGGCGGACGTCGTCGCGCAGGTGGGCGCCGCCGTGGGCGAGCTCGCGCACGACCGCGCGTCCGGCCGCGACCCCGAGGGCCCGCGCCGCACGCTGCACGCCGCGGCGGAGCGCCTGGACCCCTACCGGCTCGGCGCCGAGGACTGGCAGGTCCAGGGGCTGGTGCTGCTGGCGCGCTCGCTCGTCGTGGACCTGCTGGAGGCCGCCGGGGAGGGGCCCGTGGAGGCGCGCGCGGCGCTCCCCCCGCTCTAGCCGCCCCTCGACCCGTACCCTCGGGGACGTGCAGCTGATCGCCTGGGCCCAGACGGCTCTGTTCTTCGTGTTCTACCTGGCCATCTTCGTGCTGTCCGTCGTCGCGCTCCTGGACCTGCTGCGCCGCCCGGCGACCGCGTTCGTCTCGGCCGGGAAGCTGACGAAGGGCAAGTGGGGCGCGATCCTCGGGGTCGCGACCGCCGTGGCGTTCATGGCGCTGCCGGCGCCGCTGGGCCTCGGGCTGCTCGGGTTCCTCGCCATCGGGGCGGCGGTGGCGGCCATCGTCTACCTCGTCGACGTCAAGCCCGCCGTGTCCCCCTACCGGGGCCGCGGCGGCGGGGGCGGTCGGCCCGGGGGCTGGTAGGCCCGCGTGCGCGCCGTCGTCCAGCGGGTGCTGCGCGCCTCGGTCACGGTGGGCGACGAGGTCGTCGGCGCGGTCGACCGGCCCGGCCTGCTCGTCCTCGTCGGCGTCACCCCGGGGGACGGGCCGGCGCAGGTCGCGCACGTGGCCCGCAAGGTGGCGGAGCTGCGCATCCTGCGCGACGAGCGGTCGGCGCTCGAGGCCGGTGCGCCCGTCCTCGTCGTCAGCCAGTTCACGCTCTACGCCGACACCCGCAAGGGCCGGCGGCCGACCTGGAACGCGGCGGCTCCCGGGCCGGTGGCCGAGCCGCTGGTGCAGGCGGTCGTCGACGACCTGCGCGGGCGCGGGCTCGAGGTGGCGACGGGCCGCTTCGGCGCGGACATGGCCGTCGAGCTCGTCAACGACGGGCCCGTGACGATCCTCCTCGAGAGCGCCCCGGACGCCTGAGAGGCGGCTGCGCGCGGACGGGTGAGCGGTGGCGCGTCCGCCCGCCGCACGCGTGAGGATCACGCCCGTGGAGACCACCCGCCTGCTCGACGGCTACCCCGTCGACGCCCCCCGGCTGACCGGGCCCGTGCTGCTGGACCAGCGCTGGGAGGATCTGGCGTTCGTGCACCGGCCGGTGGCGCCGGCGGCGGTGGCGCGGTTCTTCCCGCCGGGCACGCGGCCGGACATCGACGCCGACGGCCGGACGTGGGTCGGCTACGTGCCGTTCCGCATGGCCGGGGCGGGTTTCGGGCGGGGGCGGCCGGTGCCGTTCTTCGGGTCGTTCCTCGAGACGAACGTCCGGCTGTACTCCGTCGACGACGCCGGTCGGCACGGCGTCGTGTTCCGGTCGCTGGACACCGAGCGGCTGGCGGTCCTGCCGTTCGCCCGTGGGGTGTTCGGCACGCCCTACCTGTGGGCGGCCATGGACCTGACGCGGTCCGGGGACGTGCTCACGTACACCACACGGCGTCGGTTCCCCGGCCCGCCGGCGCGGTCGCGCCTCGTGCTGCGGGTCGGGTCGGTCGTGGAGCCCACGGACCTCGAGGTGTGGCTGACCGCGCGGTGGGGCCTGCACTCGCGTCTGCGCGGGCGCACCTGGTGGGTGCCCAACGAGCACGACGCGTGGCCGCTGCACGCGGCGGAGGTGCTGGCGCTGGACGACGACCTCGTCGCCGCGGCCGGCGTCCGTCCCGAGGGGGCGGCGCTGCGGGCCCTGTGGTCGCCGGGCGTGCGGACGCGGTTCGGGCTGCCGGTCAGGGTGCGGTGAGCAGGACGCGCCGAACAGGACGTGCCGAACAGGGTGCGTTGGACAGGGTGTGGTGACCAGGGTGCGCTGATCAGGTGGTCCGTCCGGCGGGTGGGGCGTCCGCGGCTGCGCGCGACGGCGACGAGGCCCTACGGTCGGGGCCATGAACGCGCCGGGAACACCCCCCGACGGCACGGTGGACGGCATGGTGGACGGGACGGTGGACGCGTCCGGGCACGGGCCGGTGGGCACCCTCGCCGAACGCCGCGACCTGCGCCGCCGGGAGTTGCTGGAGCGGGTGGCGGACCACGTCCTGGCCGTCGGCATGGGCGGGGCCTCGCTGCGCAGCGTCGCCGCGGCGACGGGCTCGAACAACCGCATGCTCCTCTACTACTTCGGCAGCCGGGAGGCGATGCTCGCGGCGGCCTACCCGGTGGCGGTCGCGCGCTTCCCCGGCGTCCGCACGGCGCTCGGACGTCTGCGCGACGCGTCCGTCCCGCTCGAGGAGCGGCTCCTGACGGCGTGGACGATGCTCGGCGACCCGGAGAACCGGCCCGTCATCCGGCTCTTCTTCGAGGTGCTCGGGCGGCTGGAGTACGAGCCGACTGAGGTGGGTTCGGCGGTGCTGGTGCGCGCCGACCATTGGGTGGAGGCCGCGTCGGACGCCTTCGAGGCGGAGGGCCTGCCGCGCGACGACGCGGCCACCCTGGGGCTGGCGGTGGTGAGCGGCTGGCGCGGGCTGCTCGTCACCCTGCTCGCCGGTGGGGACGCGCGACGTGCGGACATGTCGGCGCACTCGCTGGCCACGTCCGTGGCGGAGCTCGTCGGGTCGTGGGGCCCGACGACGACGGCTCTGGATGTGAACTGGGTCACATATGCGCTGAGAAGTAGCGCGACGTATGAACCGACCGGTTCAATGGTGCTCGGCG
The DNA here is from genome assembly GCF_057221735.1 of Cellulomonas sp. plas2. Classification (NCBI taxonomy): domain Bacteria; kingdom Bacillati; phylum Actinomycetota; class Actinomycetes; order Micrococcales; family Cellulomonadaceae; genus Cellulomonas; species Cellulomonas sp. plas2. The sequence goes on along the minus strand of NZ_CM170155.1, from coordinate 3,498,120 downwards.
CGGACGCGCCGTCCGGACCCCCTGACCCGGGCGGCACGTCCGCACCGTCCGCCGCGCGGGTGGGTGCCACCGGCGCCGCGGGGAACCGCTCGAGCAGCGTGGCGGCCACCCCCGTCGTCGCCGGGGCCCTGCGCCGGGCCCGCGTGCCGACCGGGAGTCCGGCACGGCCTGCTCCGAGACGCGACCACGTCGACGGCGGCCGGGTCCGCACGACGTGGACCTCGGCCCACGCCACTCTCGTCGAGCTGGTGCTGGGCGCCGGCGAGTGCTCCGGCTGGGGCGCCGCCGCCGCCGAGGAGGTCTGGCTGTGGCAGGGGCCGACGCCCGTGGCGCTGCAGGCCGGGGGGACGGGGTCGTCACCGCAGCCCGGGGACGTGCGGGTGCTGGGCGACGACGCGGCGGCCGGCCAGGTGACGCAGGCCGTGGTGCCCGCCGGCGGGTGGCGGCGCACCCTGCCCGCGCAGGGCGACGTGCGGGTGACGCTCCTGGTCACCGCGGCCCCCGGCGCCCGGGCCGAGGACCGGCGCGCGTAGCCTGCCGGGCGTGCCACGCCTCGCCCCGCACGCCGCGACCATCCCCGGCTCGCAGATCCGCCTCGTCACGGAGCGCGCCTGGCGCACGCCGGGCGCCGTGGTGCTCAGCGTGGGGGAGCCGTCGGCGCCCACGGCACCGCACGTCCTGGCGGCGGCGGCGGACGCCCTCGCCCGCGACGACACGGGGTACACGCCCAACGCCGGCATCCGCCCGCTGCGCGAGGCCCTGGCCGCCGACCTGTCGTCGTCGCACGGCCGTCCGGTCGAGGCGGACCGTGTGTGGATCACGGCCGGCGGTGCGCAGGCGCTGCACCTCGGGCTGACCCTGACGCTCTCCCCGGGCGACGAGGTGCTCGTCCCCGACCCGGGCTACCCGCCGTTCGCCATGACCGCGCACCTGCTCGACGCCCGGCCCGTGCGGTACCGCCTCGACCCGGGCGACGGCTTCCTGCCCGACCCGGCGGTCGTCGAGGCCGCGGTCACGTCCCGGACGCGGGTGCTGCTGCTCAACTCGCCGTCGAACCCGCTCGGCACGGTGCTGCCCGCGGACCGGACGGCCGCCCTCCTGGACGTCGCCCGGCGGCACGACCTGTGGGTGCTGTCCGACGAGTGCTACGCGCGCCTGACGTTCGACGTCCCGCACGTCCCGCCGGCCGCCCTCGACGAGGACGACCGCGTGCTGACCCTGCACTCGTTCTCGAAGACGTACGGCATGACGGGGATGCGGGTGGGGGCCCTCGTCGTGCCCGCCACCGCGCTGCCCGTCCTGGGGTCGGTGCAGGAGTCGGTCGTCTCCTGCGTCAACACGCCGGCCCAGCACGCCGCCCTCGCGGCGCTGACCGGGCCGCAGGACGGGGTGGAGGAGGCGCGTGCGACGTACCGGCGCCTGCGCGACGTCGTCACCGGCGTCCTGGCCTCCGGTGGCATCCGGGCCCTGCCCGCCGCCGGCGGCATGTACGTCTGGGCCGACGTCGGCGACCGCGCGGGCGGTGACGTGCTGGGCTGGTGCCTGCGCCTCGTCGACGAGCACGGGGTCGCGCTCGCGCCGGGCACAGCGTTCGGCTCCGGCGGCGAGGGGTGGGTCCGGATCTCGTTGGGCGCGTCGGAGGCCGACCTGCTGACCGGGCTGGGACGGGTCCCGCGCTGACCGCCGGCCGTCGTGCCCGGTAGCGTGCCGTCGGCGCGGGAGCCGCGCGCGACCCGGGGGAGGGGCGACGTGGACGAGGGTGCCGGACGGGCCGCACGCGGGCGCTTCGAGCTGCGCGTGCGCTGGTCGGACGTCGACCTGTTCGGGCACGTCAACAACGGGGCGTTCCTGCGCTACCTCGACGACGCGCGCTTCGCGGTGCTGCCGACGATGGGCGTGGACGCCACTGGCCGGCTGACGGACACGATGCTCGTCGTCGTCAAGCACGAGATCGACTACGTGGCGCCGGCGCCCTTCCGGCCCGAGCCGCTGGCGGTCGAGCTGTGGGTGCCGCGGATCGGGCGGACCTCGGTGGACATCGCCTACGAGGTCCTCGACGCGACGGGCGACGCGCCGGCCACCTACGTGCGGGCGCTGTCGCGGATGGTGCAGGTCGAGGCGCTCACGCAGGCGCCCCGCGCCTTCGACGAGGAGCAGCGCGGGCTGCTGGGTGCGTGGTCCGGGCCGGGGCCGGTGCTGCGGGGCTGGTGAGCGTCAGGCGATGAGCACGGCCGGCGGCGTCAGAGCCCGGGGACGTCGAGGTCGAAGGTGGCGGCCAGGGTGCGCAGCACGCCGTTGACGTGGTTGCCCGGGGCGATGAACCGCGCCGCCGCGCGCACGTCCGGGTGCGCGTTGTCCATCGCGACGCCGTACCCGACCGCGCGGAGCATGCGCAGGTCGTTGAGGTAGTCGCCGAAGGCCATCGTCTGCGCCGCGGTCACCCCGAGGGCGTCCTGCACGTGGCGCAGGCCGACCTCCTTGTCCGCGTCGGGGTGCATGAGGTCGACCCAGTGCTGCCCGGAGACGAGGACGCGCAGCCCGCCGGCCACGTCCGCAACCGCCGCCGACGTGCCGTCCTCGACGTCGCCCGCGTCGAAGACCGCCAGCTTGAGCACGACGTCGTCGACCGCGAGCACGTCGTCCACGTGCTCGACGAGCGCGTAGTGCGCGTGCACCGAGCCGAGGAACGCGGCGCTGCCGCCCTCCACCCAGGCGGACCGGGCGCCGCAGACGACCACCCCGACGTCGCGGCCCGCGGCGGCGAGCGCACGCACGGCGTCGACCACCGCGGCGCCGCTGCCGTCCGGCAGCGGCTGCGTGCCGAGCACGGTGTCCCCGCGCACGACGAGGCTGCCGTTCTCGGCGATGAACGGCAGGCCGTCGCCCGTCGGCCCGAGCAGCACCCGGAGGTTGGCGAGCTGGCGGCCGCTGGCGGGGCAGAAGGCGATCCCTCGCTCGGCCAGGGCGGCCACGACGGCGGCCGTCGCGGCGGGCAGCCGCTTCGCGGGGTCGAGCAGCGAGCCGTCCATGTCGGTGACGACGAGGCGGACCGGGGTCGTCAGGGGGATCGCCGGGGCGGCGCCCTCGTCGGGCAGCGCCGCGGCGGGGACGGCCTCGTCGGGCAGCGCCGCGGCGGGGACGGCCCCGTCGGGCAGGGCGGTGCCGGGGACGGCCGGGGAGGGGGTCACGTGCCCATCCTCCCAGCCGTCCCCGGACGATCCGGCCCGCCCGGCGTCAGCGGACCGCCGCGTCCAGCCGCGAGAGCTCGGCGGGCGTGAGGACGAGGTCGGCGGCGCGCACCGAGTCCTGGATCGTCTCGGGCCGGCTGGAGCCCGGGATCGGCACGACGACCTCGGACTGCGCGAGCTCCCAGGCGAGGGCGACCTGCTGAGGGCTGACGCCGTGCTCCTGCGCCACCTCCGCGAAGGCGGAGTGCTGCCCGCCGAGGTCCCCGGCCTTGGAGATGCCGCCGAGCGGGCTCCACGGGAGGAAGGCGATGCCGAGCTGTGCGCACAGCTCGAGCTCCGGGTGCGAGGACGTGAAGGCCGGGGAGTACTGGTTCTGCACCGACACGAGCCGGCCGCCCAGCACCTCCTGCGCCTCGGCGATCTGCGCGGGGTCGGCGTTGGAGATGCCGGCCATGCGGATGGTGCCGGCGTCGAGCAGCTCGGCCAGCACGCCGACGGAGTCCGCGTAGGGCACGGCCGGGTCGGGCCGGTGGAACTGGTAGAGGCCGATGGCCTCGACGCCGAGGCGGCGGGCGCTGTCCTGCACCGCGCGGCGCAGGTGCTCGGGGCTGCCGTCCTGCGTCCAGGAGCCGTCGCCGGGGCGCAGGTGGCCGCCCTTCGTGGCGACGAGGACGCCGTCGGTGCTGCCGCCGTACGTGCGCAGGGCCTCCGCGACGAGCTCCTCGTTGTGGCCGACCTCGTCGGCGTGCAGGTGGTAGGCGTCGGCGGTGTCGATGAGCGTGACGCCCGCGTCGAGCGCGGCGTGCACGGTGGCGAGGGCGCGCTCGCGGTCCGGGCGCCCCTCGATGGACAGGGGCATGCCGCCCAGGCCGATGGCGCTGACCTGCGCGTCCCCGATGCGTCGTGTCTGCATGCGGCAAGGAGAACCCGTCGCGGGGACGTGCGCACCTCGGGGCGGCGTGGTGAGACGCGGCTCTCGTCGGGCAGTCGGACCCCGCAGCCGGACGGGCGGTCGGACCGGGCGGGGACGCAGGTGCCCCCGGTCGCGCAGGGGGGGCGTGCGACCGGGGGCGAGAGGAACTGTAGGGCCTGGACCTGTGTGCTGGTGCCATGTGGCGCGACCCGACCGGGTGACGGGGCGCCACCGCGCTCACGGTGCCCCCTGTCCGGCCGATGGGCCCTCCTGAGCAGCAGCACGACGTCCACCCCCGAGGAGCCCCGCGATGAGCACCGACACCGTCCGCCGCCGTTCGGTGCGCGACCTCCCTGTCGCCCTGAAGATCCTGTCCGCCGTCGCCGTGGCGGCCCTCGTCGCCGTCGTCGTCGGCGTCGTGGGCATGGCCAGCGTCGACCGGACGCGCACCTCGACGGAGGAGCTGTACGGCAAGGGTTTCACCGGCCTCGCGGCGCTCGGGGACCTGCGGGCGTCGCTCTACCTCATGCGCACCTCCATCGCGAGCCAGGCGCTGGCCCAGACCGACGAGCTGATGGACAAGTACGAGGCCGACTTCGCGTCGCAGGCAGGGGAGGTCGAGGAGGCGCTGGCCGACTACGACGCGCTCCCGCTGACCGGCGAGCAGCAGGCCCTGCTCGACGACTTCGCTGTGCAGTTCGCGGCCTACCGCGACGTCGCGACGGAGGAGCTCCTGCCCCTGGGCCGGGCGAACGACATCCCCACCTGGATGGAGGTGCGTGAGTTCCAGGGCACCCCCGTCGTCAAGAAGGCGATCGCGGACCTCGAGGGCCTCGTGCAGTCCCAGGTCGACGAGGGCGACGCCCTCGCCGTGGGCGCCCAGGCCACCGCGACCACGTCCCGCACGGTGGTCCTGGTGACGCTCGTCGCCGGGCTGCTGCTGGCGGCGGGCCTCGCGGTCGTCGTCGCCCGCGCGATCACCGGCAACCTGCGGCGGGTCCGCGAGGTGACCGACGCGCTCGAGGCGAACGACCTCACCGTCAGGTCCGGCCTGACCACGGGCGACGAGGTCGGTGTGATGGGTCGCGGCCTGGACCGCGCGGCCGAGAGCCTGAAGGGTCTCGTCGGGCGCATCGAGACCTCCGCCGTCTCGCTGGCCGGGGCCGTGGAGGAGTTCTCCGCGACGACGACGCAGATCGCCGCCTCCGCGCAGGAGACCTCCGCGCAGGCCGGCCTCGTCTCCGCCGCCGCCGAGCAGATCAGCCGCAACATCCAGACCGTCAGCACGGGCTCGGAGGAGATGGGCAGCTCCATCCGCGAGATCGCCCGCAACGCGACGGACGCGACGAAGGTCGCGACGCAGGCCGTCGAGGCCGCGCAGGAGACGACGACGACCGTCGCCCGCCTCGGCGAGTCGAGCCGCGAGATCGCGGACGTCGTCAAGGTCATCACCTCCATCGCCGAGCAGACGAACCTGCTGGCCCTCAACGCCACGATCGAGGCCGCGCGCGCGGGCGAGGCCGGCAAGGGCTTCGCGGTCGTCGCGGGGGAGGTCAAGGAGCTCGCGCAGGAGACGGCGAAGGCGACGGAGGACATCGCCCGGCGCGTCGAGGCCATCCAGTCGGACACCGGCTCGGCGGTGCACGCCATCGAGGGCATCTCCGAGGTCATCTACTCCATCAGCGGCTACCAGTCGACGATCGCCGCCGCCGTCGAGGAGCAGACCGCGACGACGAACGAGATGAACCGGAACGTCTCCGAGTCCTCCACGGGTGCGCAGGACATCGCGCGCAACATCCTCAGCGTCTCGGGCGCGGCGGAGATGACCTCGACGGCCGTGGGGCAGGCGAGCACGGCCGTGGCCGAGCTGGCGCGCATGTCCGCCGACCTGCGGGGCGTCGTGCAGCAGTTCCGGGTCTGACGCGGGTTCGGCGGGCAGGGCCGGCGGAGGACCTCGGAGCGTTGGCCGGTCGCGATCATCTGCCGCGACGGTCCATGCCGCTCGGAGCCGGTGGCCGGGCCTGCCCCTGACGTGATCCGCCCGCCCCTGTCCACAGCCGCCCCCATCGGGAGCCCCGGCCGTGTCGGTGGCTCGGTCTACGGTGGGCGGCATGGCGGAGAACGGCGCGAAGGCGCAGGTCAGGAGCGGTATTGCTGCTCCTGACGCTGCCGTGCCGGCGGCTCTGACGGCCGTGCCCGACGAGGGGGTGGCCGGTCAGGTCGCCGCGTTGCGGGCGGTCCTGGCAGGGGTGGCGACGCCGGTAGGGATGCCGGTGCCTGCAGACGTCCTGGTGCCGCCGGCATCGCCGGAGGGAGCCGGGCCCGGAGGCGCTCGGACCGGGGCGGCGGTGGTGCTGCCCGGCGGCGCGGAGGGGTGGGCGTTGCTGCTCGTTGGAGGAGCTGAAGTCGGCGGTGCGCGCGAGGCAGGCGGTCCTGGCGGTGCGGCTGGACGCCCAGGAACGGGCCCGGCAGGCCGACGCCGGGGTCCCGGCGGCGCGGCGTGGGCGGGGTGTGGCGGCGCAGGTGGGGTTGGCGCGGCGGTGCTCGCCGCACCAGGGGCAGGTCCTGCTCGGTGCGGCCACGGCGTGGACGGAGATGCCCGCGACGTCGCGGGCGTTGGCGGCCGGCGCGGTGGACGAGTGGTCGGCGGTGCTGCTGGCCCGGGAGACGGCGTGCCTGCAGGTGATGGACCGGGCGCGGGTCGACGAGCTGGTCTGCGGGGACCTGACAGGGCTGGAGGGGCAGGGCCCGCGGCGGCTGGTCGCCGCCGCCCGGCGGCACGCGGCGGGGATCGACCCGGGTGCGCTGGTGCGGCGGGCGCGGCGGGCAGCGGGCGACCGGACGGTGACGTTGCGGCCGGCGCCGGACACGATGACGTACCTGACCGCGCTGCTGCCGGTCGCGCAGGGCGTGGCCGCGCTGGCGGCGCTGCAACGCCACGCCGACGGCCTGCGCGCGGGCGGGGACACGCGGGGACGGGGGCAGGTCATGGCCGACACCCTCGTCGAACGCCTCACCGGGCAGGTCACCGCCGAGCGGGTACCGGTGTGCCTGAACGTGGTCCTGCCCGCGACCGCCCTGACCGGCGGGGCCGAGGCCGGCCTGCTGCTGGAGGGCGGCACGGTCCTGCCCGCCCCCCTGGCCCACGACCTGGTCCTGACCGCCGCCGGCAGCGGCACCAGCACCGACCAGCAGGCCGCCGGCGCCACGGCCGAGGGTGATCCGGCATCGGCGTGGGTGCGGCGGTTGTACGCCGATCCCGGCGGGACGCTGATCGCCTCGACCAGCAGCTCACGCCTGCACCCCGACGCCCTGGCCACGCTCGTGCGGGCCCGGGACGGCGGGATCTGCCGGACCCCCTGGTGCGACGCGCCGGTCCGGCACACCGACCACGTCATCCCCGCCGCCGACGGCGGACCGACCGACCTGCCCAACGCGCAGGGGCTGTGCGTGGCCTGCAACCACGCCAAGCAGACCCCCGGCTGGTCCCAGCACCTGGTCCCCACCGCCACCGGGCACACCGTCACCACGACCACGCCCTGGGGCATGAGCGCCACCAGCACCGCGCCACGCGCCCTGCTCCCCGAGGCGCTGCCCGCCGCGGTCGAGCAGCCGACGTGGGGCGAGCCGCCGATCGTCGCGGCCCGTCCTGCGCTACCGCCGTCCCTCCTGCCCGAGCCCTTGCCGCCCGAGCCAGGTCCTGCGCTCGTGCTGCCTAGGAGCGCACCGCCCGTGCCGCTGCTGCCCGCGTCCGTGCTGCCCGGTGCCCCGGCACGGGGCCGCGGCGCGTTGGAGGCGTCGGTGGTGCGTGCTCACCGTCGCCGACGGCCCACGGGCCGCGTCGGGCGGCGTCGAGGGTGCCCCGGTCCACGTCCGGGCATGCGCGACGCCGCGGTGCACCTGTCGACACCCTCGGCGGTCGAGCGGTGCCTGCGGGCGCTGGTCGGCGACCTGATCGGCGAGGGCACCGGAGGCCGCGGCAGCAGCCGGGGGGCGGAGGGCGGCTGACCGGCAGGACGTCTGGCAGCATCCAGCTCATGGTCGGACCGGGGGTCGCGCCCCAGCACGCCTGCGTCTTCTGCGCCATCGCGGCGGGCCGTGCGGAGGCGAGCGTCGTCCACGAGGACGCGACGGTGGTGGCGTTCATGTCGCTGCACCCCGTGGTGCCGGGGCACCTCCTCGTCGTGCCGCGCCAGCACGTCGTGGGTCTCGAGGACATGGACGTCGTCACGGGCGCCCACGTGTGGTCGGTGGGCCACCGCATGGCCCGCGCGCTCCGGCGATCCCGCCTGCGCTGCGAGGGCATCAATGTCTTCCTCTGCGACGGCGAGGTCGCCTTCCAGACGGTGTTCCACCTCCACCTGCACGTCATCCCGCGCTACACGGGCGACGGCTGGACGATCCTGCCGGACGAGGTGGAACGGGACCGTTCACTCCTCGACGGCGAGGCGCGAGCGATCAGGGACGCCCTCGCGTCGGAGGGCTGACGCCCGGCTAGATCCGGTCGTGCAGGTCGAAGCGGCTCGTGACCCCGATGAGGTCCAGGAGCGTGCGGACCCGGGGCGGTGTGCCCAGGACCGTGAGGCGCCCACCGCCGGTGTGCTCGCGCAGCCGCAGCAGGAAGGAGACACCGACGGAGTCGATGTAGGTGAGCTCCTCGGCGTCGACGACGAGGCCGCCCGCGCCGCCGCTGCGCACCACGGCGTCGAGCGCGGCGTCCATCTGCGTCTGGAGACCGGCGTCGACCTCGCCGGTCAGCACGACGACGATGCCGTCGGACGTCCCCGTCCGGGTCGTGACCTCACCGGCAGGGCCGCGGTGGTCGGACGGGGTGGCGGGCGGCATCGGTGCTCCTCTCGGCCTCGACGTCGGACGCGTGCGGGCCGTCCGGGGCAGTAGACCCCGCCCCCGCGGTGGTGGCCACTGGAGGCGGTCCGAGGTCCTCAGGCCTCCGCCCCCCCGTGCCACCAGGACGTCACCGCCGCCACGACGGGCCCGTCCGCCGGTTCGTGCCCGCCGGGCACCGCGACGAGCGTCAGCGGCCCGGGGACCGCGGCCAGGTGCGCGGCCTGCTCGTCCGGCCGGCCGAAGGGGTCGCGCTCGCCGATCACCGCCAGCACCGGCAGGTCCAGGGCCGGCAGGTGCTCGACGCGCAGCCGGTCCGGCCGCCCGGGCGGGTGCAGCGGGTAGGACAGGAGCACCAGGCCCGCGGCTGGCTGCCCCTCGGCGACGGCCATCGACGCCATCCGACCGCCGAAGGACCGCCCGCCGAGCACCAGCCGCTCCGGACCCACGCCCAGCTCGGCGGCCCACCGGTCGGCGACCTCGCGCACGTGCGGGACGGCGACGGCCGCCCGCTCGGGCCCCCGACGACCGGCCGCGCGGCCGGGGAAGTCGACGCGCAGCACGGGCAGCGGCGCGAGCGCGGCCTCGAGGGCGACGAGCGTGCGGTGGTCGCGGTCCGCCCCGGCACCCGGCAGCAGCAGCAGGCCCGCGGCGTCCGGTGCCGGTCCGGCCGTCGGGACGACGCCCTCGTCGGGCCGCGGCGACCTCTGCTCCACGGCCCGAGCCTGCCACGTCGCCCGGTGGGCCCTCCCGTCCTCGGGACGCCTGCTCACCTAGCATGGCCGCGTGGCCGTGCCCGCCCCCGAGCCGCCCGTGGACCCGGCCCCCGCGCCGGTGCCCGGGCCCCGGGGCGTGCCCGACGCCCGCGCCGCGGCGCCCGCCCCGCTCGTCCGGCTGCCGGACGGCACGGTGAAGCAGGTGTCCCCGCTGACCGGGACGGTGGTGTGGACGGTGCCGGGGCGCGCGGAGCGTCCGGTGCCGACCGCCCCCGTCGAGCGGCGCCATCTCGACCCGGCGCGGCGGGACCGGCTGTGCGCCTTCTGCGCCGGCCGCTACGCCGAGACGCCGCCGGAGCGCGCGCGCCTCGTCGCCGGGCCGGAGGGGCCGCGGGTCCTCACGGGCCTGCCGGCGTCGCGCCTGACCGCCACGGTGGCCGAGGTGCGCCGCATCCCCAACCTGTACGCGGTGCTGCCCACGGACTACTGGCGCACCAACCACGGCTACGTGCCGGGTCCCGAGGTCCTCGAGCGGGTGGACGCCTACCTGGCCGAGCCCGAGGGCCGGATGCACGTGATGGCGGTGCTGGCCCGGCGCGAGGCGTCGGCGGGACGGCAGGACTCCTGGCTGCGCTCGCCGGCGGACCAGCGCCGGGCGGCGGCGCTCGAGCTGTTCGCGGGGGCGCACGACCTCGTCGTCGCCCGGCGGCACGTCGTCGACGGCGCCCGGTTCGAGGACGAGCTCGCGGGCGCGGGCACCCTCACGCCCGACGAGCACCACGCCTACGTGGCGATGACGGTCGAGGGGCTGCGCGACGTCTACGAGCGGCAGCCGCACGCCCGCTACGTCGTCGCCTTCCAGAACTGGCTGCGCCCTGCGGGGGCCTCCTTCGACCACCTGCACAAGCAGCTCGTCGCCGTCGACGAGCCCGGTCCGCAGGTGGCCCACGAGACGCGCCTCGTACGCCGCGACCCGGACGTCTACCAGCGCCTCGTCGACCACGCGCGCGCCGAGGGGCTCGTCGTCGCCCGCAACCTGCACGCCGTCGCGGTGGCGGGCGTCGGGCACCCCTTCCCGTCGCTCGAGGTGTACCCCGTGGGCCGCCCGCGGCAGCCGTGGGAGCACTCCGCCGACGAGCTGCGCGGCGTCTCCGACCTGCTGCACGCGCTGCACGCCGCCACGGGCCCGACCGTGCCGACGAACGAGGAGTGGCACCACCGGCCCCCGGGCGTCGACGCGCCCCTCCGCTGGCGCGTCGTCCTCGCGTGGCGGGTGTCGACCCCCGCCGGGGTCGAGGGCGGGACCGGCATCCACGTGAGCACGGTCGACCCCTGGACGGTGCGCGAGCGCGTCGTCGGGGCGCTGCGCGGGCTGCGGGACGCGGGGCTCGTCGCGCCCGTGCAGCTGGGCGACGAGGCCGCCCGCGCCCCCCTCACGCTCCTGCCGCCGCTGCGGCCGTCGGGACCGGCCCCCGCGCGGGCGCCGCGGGGACGTGCGGAGCGTGCGCCGGCCCGCTGACGACGTCGACGACGCCAGAAGGGGCCGATCCGCCTGCGGCGAACAACGGCATGGGGGTGGGGGTCCCGCCGTTAGTCTCGAACAACGCCGCCTCGTACCTCGCGGACCGGGCCCTGCCGGGCTCTCGTCGGGGGATCCGCCACGGGGCACGCCGTCGCTCGTGAGGAGTGCTGCATGTTCGAGAGATTCACGGACCGAGCCCGCCGCGTGGTCGTCCTCGCCCAGGAAGAGGCGCGGATGCTCAACCACAACTACATCGGGACCGAGCACATCCTCCTGGGCCTGATCCACGAGGGCGAGGGTGTCGCGGCCAAGGCCCTGGAGTCGCTCGGCATCTCGCTCGACGCGGTCCGCGCCCAGGTCCAGGAGATCATCGGTGAGGGCACGCAGGCGCCGTCGGGGCACATCCCCTTCACGCCGCGCGCGAAGAAGGTCCTCGAGCTGTCCCTGCGCGAGGCGCTGCAGCTCGGCCACAACTACATCGGGACCGAGCACATCCTGCTCGGCCTCATCCGCGAGGGTGAGGGCGTCGCCGCCCAGGTCCTCAACAAGCTCGGCGCCGACCTCAACCGCGTGCGCCAGACCGTCATCCAGCTGCTGTCGGGCTACCAGGGCAAGGAGCCCGTGGCGGCCGGCGGCCCCGCGGAGGGCCAGCCCTCGGGCTCGGCCGTGCTCGACCAGTTCGGGCGCAACCTCACGCAGGCCGCGCGCGACGGCAAGCTCGACCCGGTCATCGGGCGCGCCAAGGAGATCGAGCGCGTCATGCAGGTCCTGTCGCGCCGGACGAAGAACAACCCCGTCCTCATCGGCGAGCCCGGCGTCGGCAAGACCGCCGTCGTCGAGGGCCTGGCGCAGGACATCGTCCGCGGCGACGTGCCGGAGACGCTGAAGGACAAGCAGCTCTACACGCTGGACCTCGGCGCGCTCGTCGCCGGCTCCCGCTACCGCGGCGACTTCGAGGAGCGCCTGAAGAAGGTGCTCAAGGAGATCCGCACCCGCGGCGACATCATCCTGTTCATCGACGAGATCCACACGCTCGTCGGGGCGGGTGCCGCGGAGGGCGCCATCGACGCCGCCAGCATCCTCAAGCCGATGCTGGCCCGCGGCGAGCTGCAGACGGTCGGCGCCACGACGCTCGACGAGTACCGCAAGTACGTCGAGAAGGACCCGGCCCTCGAGCGGCGCTTCCAGCCGATCCAGGTCTCGGAGCCGTCGCTGACGCACGCGATCGAGATCCTCAAGGGCCTGCGCGACCGGTACGAGGCGCACCACCGCGTCTCCATCACCGACGCCGCGCTCGTCGCCGCCGCCACGCTGGCCGACCGGTACGTCAACGACCGGTACCTGCCGGACAAGGCGATCGACCTCGTCGACGAGGCGGGCGCGCGCCTGCGCATCCGTCGCATGACGGCCCCGCCGGAGCTGCGCGAGCTCGACGAGCAGATCGCCGAGACGCGCCGCGACAAGGAGTCGGCGATCGACGAGCAGGACTTCGAGAAGGCCGCGCGCCTGCGCGACCAGGAGAAGCAGCTCGGCCTCAAGCGCGCCGAGAAGGAGAAGGCCTGGAAGAACGGCGACCTGGACGCCGTCGCCGAGGTCGACGAGGAGCTCATCGCCGAGGTGCTGGCCAACGCCACGGGCATCCCGGTCTTCAAGCTCACCGAGGAGGAGTCCAGCCGGCTGCTCCACATGGAGGACAACCTGCACAAGCGCGTGGTGGGCCAGGACGCGGCCATCAAGTCGCTCTCGCAGGCCATCCGCCGCACGCGTGCCGGCCTCAAGGACCCCAAGCGCCCCGGCGGCTCGTTCATCTTCGCCGGCCCCACCGGTGTCGGGAAGACCGAGCTGGCCAAGGCCCTCGCGGAGTTCCTGTTCGGCGACGAGGACGCCCTCATCCAGCTCGACATGTCGGAGTTCAGCGAGAAGCACACGGTCTCGCGGCTCTTCGGCTCGCCCCCCGGCTACGTCGGGTACGACGAGGGTGGCCAGCTCACCGAGAAGGTGCGCCGCCGGCCGTTCTCCGTCGTCCTGTTCGACGAGGTCGAGAAGGCGCACGCGGACATCTTCAACTCGCTGCTGCAGATCCTCGAGGACGGTCGCCTGACCGACTCGCAGGGCCGGGTGGTCGACTTCAAGAACACCGTCATCATCATGACCACGAACCTCGGCACGCGGGACATCGCCAAGGGCGTCATGACCGGCTTCCAGGCCGGCGGCGACCTGTCGACGTCCTACGACCGGATGAAGGTCAAGGTCAACGAGGAGCTCAAGCAGCACTTCCGCCCCGAGTTCCTCAACCGCGTCGACGACGTGGTGGTCTTCCCGCAGCTCTCGCAGCCGGAGATCTTCCAGATCGTCGACCTCATGATCGCCAAGCTCGACAAGCGCCTGCGCGACAAGGACATGGGCATCACGCTCACCGACGAGGCCAAGCGCCTGCTGTCGGAGAAGGGCTACGACCCGGTCCTCGGCGCCCGGCCGCTGCGCCGCGCGATCCAGCGGGAGATCGAGGACGTCCTGTCCGAGAAGATCCTGTTCGGCGAGATCAAGGCCGGCGAGATGGTCGTCGTGGACGCGCAGGGGGAGGGCCTCCTCGGGGAGTTCATCTTCCGGTCCGAGCCCCGCGGCTCGCTCGTGAAGGAGCCGGTCGGCGTCGGCGCGAGCATCGGCACGCCGGGCTCCGGCACCGACCTGCCGGCGGCCCCGCCGATCTCGCAGGCCGGCGACGGCGGCACGGGCACGCTCCCGCAGCTCGGCTGAGGCCCTCGCGGCACGACGGACGCTCCGTCCTCCTCACGGAGGGCGGGGCGTCCGTCGTCCGGCGGGCACCCACCGTGCGGTGGGTCGCTGCCGCGAGAGGTGGGGTCGGGCATGCTGACGCCGTGGAGCGTGCGGAGGCTGCGTCGCGGGCGGCGGCTCCGCGACCTGGTGACGGCTGGACGCGCGGGCGGCAGCGGGACCTGGCCGCCCCGGCGCGGGCGTGGCCGGTCACGTTCGCGGTGCTCGTGCTCGGTGGCCTGCTCGCGCTCGTCGACGGCTACGCCGCCTTCATCGGCACGGCCTCGTTCCTGGGCTCGACGCCCACACCGCAGGACGCGCTGCGGGCGAGCGCGACGTGCCTGACGGGCCTGTTGGCGCTGGCCGCCATGGCCGTCCTCGCGCTGCTGCACGGGTCCCGCTGGGGCCTGGTCCTGCTCGCGCTGCCCGCGGCCGTCCTGCTGGCGTTCGGTGGAGGGCTGCCGGGGGTGCACGTCGTCAACGCCCCGCCGGGCGGGCCGGGCCTGGACGCCCTCAAGGGTGAGGGCACCGGGCTCAACTGGACGGTGACGGTGCTCGCGCTGGCCGGGGTCGGGGCAACGCTCCTGGTCCGTCGGCGTCGGCGGACGCGGGACCGGCCGCCGGGCGGGCGCCGCTGACTGCGGTGCCCGGCGCCCGCCCGGCCGGCTGGACGGCCACGACCAGCCGGTTGCGGCCGCCGGTCTTGGCGGCGTAGAGCGCCTCGTCGGCGCGGCGCAGCAGGGTGGAGGGGTCCTCGGTCCCGTCCCAGCGGGCCACGCCCACCGAGCACGTCTGGTCGTCGGGGACGAGCGTCCGGAGGCCGTCGAGGACGGCGACGGCCTCCTCCGCGCACGGGCCCGGCAGGAGGACGGCGAACTCCTCGCCACCCCACCGCGCGAGCACGCCGCGGTTCCCGAGGGCGTCGCCCCACGCGGCCGTGACCGCCTTGAGCAGGGCGTCGCCGGCCTGGTGGCCGCGGGAGTCGTTGTAGGCCTTGAAGTGGTCGAGGTCGAGCAGCCCGACGACGAGCGAGGTGCCGTCCCGCAGGGCGGTAGCGCACGCGCGCGACAGCTCGTGGTCCCACGTGCGACGGTTCGCGATCCCGGTGAGCGGGTCGGTCCGGGCCAGCGCCGCGAGCTGCACGGCCTGCGACCGGTTCTGCTGCAGGAGCGTCCAGATCCGGGCGACGACGAGGGCGACCAGGACGAGCGAGCCCGCGGCCAGGAGCGCGACCGTCGACATCTCCGACCGCGCCGCCTCCACCAGGAGGAGCACGGACGGCAGCATCGCCGCCAGCGCCAGCGTGGCCAGGCGCGGGACGGTCAGGCCGAGCGTGCTGCGCGGCTTCTTCTCGGCCAGGGACGGCGCCGAGGCACTCCAGGCCGCCGCCGCGAGCAGGACGTAGAAGAGCTGCCACAGGACGTTGGCGCCGCGCGGCGAGGCGTCGTCGCCCGTGGTCAGCTGCACCACGTTCATGACGACGTCGGCGCCCAGCTCGGCGGCCGTCGCGGCGACGAGCAGCCAGAACGCCGCGGTCCGCTTGGCCGGACCCGTGAGCATCCGGGCCAGCAGGTGCACGAGCAGGATGTCGATGGTCGGGTACGCGCACGCGAGCACCCGGTCCCGGAGGACGGCCGTGCCGTCGGAGGCGAGCGGCACGATGAGCACCACGCCCCACACGGTCGCCGCGCTGACGGTCACGATCGTGGCGTCGAGCAGCCCCGAGCGGTGGCCGGCCCCGCGCGGCCGCGAGAAGCCGACGTACCCGGCGGCCAGGGGCAGGAAGGCGAGCAGGTAGAGGACGTCGGCTGGCGTCGGCCACGCGACGGACCCGGCCAGGCCGAGACCCCACTGCAGCAGCTCGCCGGCCAGCAGCATGACCTGGGCGACGAGGATCGCCCGCCACGGCCCCCGGCGGGCGGGCGGGACGCGCCGGACGCCGGCGGCGAGGAGCGCCGTGGCGCCGACCACCGGCAGCAGGTACAGCGTCGAGGCGAGGTCCCCGGCGGGGTCCGGCACGGCGGACATCGCGACGAGCACGAGCAGGGTGAGCAGCACCAGCGACACGCCACGCGACGGCAGGCGTGGCGGTACCGCCACGGGCCGCGGGCGCGCAGGGGGACCGGTCACGTCCTGGTCGTCGGCAGGTCGACCGCCCCGCGTGAGCGGTGCGGCTCGTGTCTCACCCTTCGGGACCTGGGGTGCGGCACGCGGTGGTGACGGATCCCCTCCAACGGGCGGGCGAGCGCTTTCCACCATGTGGCACGGGTGTTGACGTGCGGCACAGCCGACGCCTAGGAAGAGACGTCCCCGATCCCGACGAGGCGGTCGCCCGGACGTCTGAAACGTTGCAACCCGCGCATCGCCGCACGGGGCACGTCCAGCGCCGAGCGCCCGTCGGGACCCCTCGACGACGAGACGAAGGTGACCATGACCCACCCCCACCCGACCCCGCCGGACGTGCGGCGTCGCCGATCGCGCTGGACGGCGGCGCTGGCGGCAGCGCTGGTGGCGACGACCTGCACGCCCGCGATGGCGGCACCGGCGCTGCGGGCGGCGCCGGTGGCCGCCGCCACGACCACGTCCACCCTCGTCGCGCCGACAGCCCTGCGCATGGCGCACGTGACAGCCGACGCGGTCCACCTGCGCTGGGACGAGGTACCCGACGCCACGGGCTACGTGCTGAGCCGGGCGGAGAGCCCCGAGGGGCCCTTCGTGGACGTCGCCACGACCTCCGGCGACGTGTTCGTCACCGACGTCGTCAGCACGGCGGTCCCGCACTGGTACCGCGTGCAGGCGCGGGACGCCGCGGGTGCCGGCGCATCGTCCGCCATCGCGGTGAGCAGCCTGTCCGTGCCGGCGCCCCCGGTGCCGGCGGAAGGTCTGCGCTTCGACCTCGGCCCCGGTCCCGTTGCACCGGGGTTCGTCGGCCTCGGCGCCCGCACGGTCTGGACCGCGGAGCGCCGCTACGGGTTCGTCGACACCGCGGCCGTCACCGACGTGGACCGCGGGGGCGCGGACCAGCTGCGCGGTGACCACGTCCTCGTCGGCGACACCGAGCTCGTCGTCGACCTGCCGCCCGGGGACTACCGCGTCGACCTCGTCGCCGGGGACCCGCAGGCCGCGACGGACGTCTCGCTCACGGCCGAGCAGGTCGTCAAGGTCCAGCCCACGGCGAGACCGGCGGGCCAGTACCTGGAGATGTCCTTCGACATCGCGCTCGTCGACGGGCAGCTCAACCTCGACCTCGGCGGGACGGCGCCCCGGCTAGCCGCGCTGTCGATCACCCCGACGACCCCCCGCACGGCAGGCCAGGAGCCGACCCTGTGGATCACGGGCGACTCCACGGTCCAGACGTACACCGCCGACTACGTCCCGCAGGCGGGCTGGGGCCAGATGATCAGCCGCTTCCTCGACGACGGCGTGGGCGTCGAGAACCGCGCGATCGGCGGCCGCTCGTCGAAGAACTTCATCTCCCAGGGCCGCCTGGACGAGGTGCTGCGGCAGGTGCGGCCCGGCGACTACCTGTTCGCCCAGTTCGGCCACAACGACAACAGCTACGGCGTCGACGACCGCTTCGCCGCGCCCGCCGACTACGCGAACTACCTGCGGACCTTCGTCGAGGGCGCACGCCAGCGCGGCGCGACCCCGGTGCTCGTCACGCCCGTCTCCCGCCGGAGCTTCGCGGCCGACGGGACGGCGAACGTCTCGTTCCCCGCGTACGTCGACGCCGCGAAGGCACTGGCGGCGGAGACCGGCACCCCGCTGGTGGACCTGTCGGCCTCCAGCCGCGAGTACCTCACGCAGATCGGGCCGGAGGAGGCGAAGTCGGTCTTCCTCTGGGTGCCGGCGGGCGTCTACTCGAACCGCCCGACGGGGACGCAGGACGACACGCACTTCCAGGAGTACGGCGCCATCCAGATGGCGCGTCTCGTCGCCGGTGGCGTGCAGGCGCTCGACGACCCGCTGGCGGCGCACGTCGCAGGCGCGCAGCTGCCCGACGAGGTGCCGGCCACGCCGACGGGCGTCGTGGCCGGGGCCGTCTCGAGCTCCGGCGCGAGCCTCACCTGGCCGGCGGTGGAGGGCGCGGACATCTACAAGGTGTTCAGCAAGCCGGCCGCGGCCGGCGACGAGGCCTGGGCCCTGGTCACCACGTCGACGCTGCCCCAGGCCGCCGTCACGGGGCTGACCGAGGGCGGCACCTACGACCTGCGCGTCGTCGCGGTCAACGGGCGCGGGCCGTCGGCCCCGTCGGCGGCCGTGCGGATCACGACGAAGGCGCCGGTGCTGCGGCTCGACGTGCAGCTGGCCGGCAACGTGCTCATGCCCGGCTACGCCGAGCTGAGCGAGAGGACCGTCTACACGGAGGAGCGCGGCTGGGGCTGGAAGGACGTCACGGGTCTCGGCGGCCGCGACCGCGGGATCGGCTTCACCCCGCCGCCCACCGCCCTCGAGCGCGACTTCCTCCTGCCGGGGCCGGGTCACGAGCTGCTCGTCGACGTGCCCAACGGCACGTACGCCGTGAAGACCTGGAACGGCGACTGGATCGGCACCAGCCGGTCCAACGTGCAGATCGAGGGGCGCGACTTCGGCGCCGCCAACGCGGGCCGCGCGTCGGTGGCGCAGAAGACGAGCCAGCCGGTGATGGTCACCGACGGGCAGATCAACCTCGTGATGACGGGCTCGTCGTCCCGCCTCAACGGCGTGGAGGTGACGCCCCTGCTGCTGGCGCCGGGTGCGCTCACGCTGTCGGACCTGACCATCGACGGCACCGCGGTGTCCGTGGGCCTGTCCTGGACCGGCAGCCCGGACGCGCAGGGCTACCGCGTGCTGCGGACCGCCGCCGGCGGGGCCGCCCAGGCCGTCGGGGAGGTGGCCGGGACGACGTTCGTCGACACGACCGCCGACGTCGGCCAGACGTACACCTACACCGTCGTCGCGCTCGACCCCGTCGGGACGCAGTCGGTCCCGTCCGCGGCGCTCGAGGTCGTCACCGTCGACCCCGACGTCGCCGTGCCCGCGGTCCCCCAGGGGCTCGCGGTCGGCGCCGTGGGCAAGAACGAGGTCCCGCTGACGTGGGACCCGGTCGAGGACGCGCTCTTCTACCTCGTCCACAGGCTCGACGAGCGGGTGGGTGAGGACGACGTGTGGGAGCAGGTCGGCCGCGCCACCGAGGCCCGCTGGACCGACACCGAGGTGCTCACCACGGTCGGTTTCACCTATGCGGTGACGGCGGTCAACGCCGGCGGCGCCTCCGCGCGCTCGGTGTCCGTGACGTCCGACGCGCCGACGCGGCTGTCCCGGCAGGCGGAGCGGCTGGACCGCGCGCCCGTGGCCGTCGACACGGCGGACGGGGTCTACGTGGGCTGGCGACTGCTGGGCGACGACCCGCAGGCCCTCGGGTTCCACGTCTACCGGGACGGCCGCCGCATCACGGCGGCACCCGTGACCGCGTCGACGAACCTGCTGGACGCCGACGGCACCGCGGCGTCGACCTACCGCGTCGCGACCGTCGTGGACGGGATCGAGCGGTGGGCGACCGCGCCGTTCGTCGTGCAGGACGCGCAGACGCTCGACGTGCCGCTCGACAAGCCTGCCGACGCCGTCACGAAGGACGGCCAGCCCTACTCCTACCGGGCCAACGACGCGAGCGTCGGGGACCTGGACGGTGACGGGCAGTACGAGCTCGTCCTGAAGTGGGACCCGACGAACAGCAGGGACAACTCCCAGGCGGGGTACACCGGCACGGTCTACGTCGACGCCTACCGGCTGGACGGGACGCGCCTGTGGCGGATCGACCTCGGGGACAACATCCGCGCGGGCGCGCACTACACGCAGGTGCAGGTCTTCGACTACGACGGCGACGGCCGGGCGGAGGTGGTCATGAAGACCGCCGACGGCACGGTGGACGGCACCGGCACGGTGATCGGCGACCCGCGCGCCGACCACCGCAACTCCTCGGGCTACGTCCTCACCGGGCCGGAGTTCCTCACGGTCTTCGACGGTGCGACGGGCGCCGCGCTCGACACGGTCGACTACACCCCGGCCCGCGGTGACGTGGGCGCCTGGGGCGACACGTACGGCAACCGCGTCGACCGCTTCCTGGCCGGCACCGCATACCTCGACGGGGAGCACCCCAGCGTCCTGGCGGCCCGCGGGTACTACACCCGGATGGTCGTGGCGGCCTACGACTGGGACGGGAGGGAGCTGACGCGCCGGTGGGTGTTCGACACCGACGAGGCGGGCGAGGAGTACGAGCACCAGGGCAACCACAACCTGTCCGTGGCGGACGTGGACGGCGACCAGAAGGACGAGGTCGTCTACGGCTCGCTCACGATCGACGACGACGGCGAGGTCCGGTACAGCACCGGGCTCGGCCACGGCGACGCGCTGCACGTGTCCGACTTCGACCCGGCGCGCCCGGGCCTCGAGGTGTTCGCCGCGCACGAGGACATGGGCTCGTCGGGCAACCGCGGGGCCACCTACCGCGACGCCGCCACGGGCGAGGTGCTGTGGAGCATCCCGGCCACCCGCGACACCGGGCGCGCCGCGATGGCGGACGTCGACGGCGCCCACCCCGGCGCCGAGGGCTGGGCGATCGGAGGCGACGCGGCGTGGAACTCGCGCGTCGGGGAGCTGCGGGCGGCGGACGGGACCGTGCTCTCGACGAGCATCCCGGCCGCGAACTTCCTCACCTGGTGGGACGGCGACCTCCTGCGGGAGATCGGCGACCACGACTACAGCGACGCCCTCGGCGCCGGTGTGCCGACCATCGGCAAGTGGGACACGGGGGCCGGTGCGACCGACGAGGTCTACCGCGCCACCGGGACCCTGTCCGCCAACGGCACGAAGGGCACGCCCGCACTGCAGGCGGACCTGCTCGGCGACTGGCGCGAGGAGCTCGTGACGCGCACGGACGACTCGACCGCGCTGCGCATCGCCACCACCGTGGACGTGACGGAGCACCGGCTGCGGACGCTCGTGTCCGACCCGGTCTACCGGCTCGGCGTCGCCTGGCAGAACACGGGCTACAACCAGCCCCCGCACACGTCCTACTTCCTGGGCGAGGGCATGGAGACGCCTGCGCCGCCGCGGCTGGCCTTCACGGCTGACGCCCCGGCGGCCGAGCGGGTGCCCGGTCCGGCGACACGTGCGCCCGCCGTGGCCAAGCTGTCCCACGACAACGCGGCGGACCAGGACGGCAGCTACACCGTCACGGTGGACGTGGGCCGCGGCGGGCAGAACGCCCAGACCGTCGTCCTCCTCGAGGACGGCCGCGAGGTCGCGCGGCGGGACGTCGTGGATGCGACGCCGGCGGCACAGGTGGTGCGCTTCGCGCTCACGGGCCGGTCGAAGGGTGACCACGTCTACACCGCGGTGCTGAGCAACCAGCACGGGTCGACGACGAGCAAGGCGGTGACGGTCAAGGTCAAGAGGTGACCCGACCGGTCACCCGGACGGGGTGACGCCGGCCCGGGCCCGGGTGCTGCCGCTGCGGCGGTGGTGCCCGGGCCCGCGGCGTGCCCGTCGACGTACGCTCGTCGGGTGCCCCGGGACCGCGACGAGATCATCGCCGACCCCCTCGCCCCGGCGCGACCGCCGGTGCGCTTCCTCGTCAAGGGCCGGGTCGAGGCCCTGCCGCGGCGGCGGGCGGACAAGGACCAGGTGCTGAGCTGGGTCGTCGCGCAGCTCGTGCCCGTGCACGACCCCGTCGACGAGCGGACCCTCACCGACCGGCTCGCCGGGCTCGTGCGCGACCCGGTCGGGATCCGCCGCGAGCTGGTCGACGCGGGTCTCCTCCGCCGGACGCGCGACGGGGCCGAGTACTGGCGCACGCTGGTGACGGAGTACGACGCCCTGTGACGGGCCCCGCCGTCCACCGGTACGGCCCCGACCCCGACCAGCACGCCGAGCTGTGGCTGCCCGCGGACGGCGGGACGCCGCGCGGGATCGTCGTGGTGGTGCACGGCGGTTTCTGGCGGGCGCGGTACGACCTCTCGCTCGGCCGGCCGCCGGCGGCCTCCCTCGTCGCGCACGGGTGGGCGGCCTGGAACCTGGAGTACCGGCGGGAGCGTGGCTCGGCCGCCACGCTGGCCGACGTGGCAGCCGGGGTCGACGCGCTCGCGGACGTGCCCGGACTGGCGGCGCTGCACGCGGAGGGTCGGCCCGTCGTCGTGCTCGGGCACTCCGCGGGCGGGCACCTGGCCGCGTGGGTGGCGGGCGCCCGGCGGCTGCCGGACGGCGGGACGACCGGCACCGCACGGGTGGCCGTGACCGGGGTCGTCAGCCAGGCGGGCGTGCTCGACCTCGCGACCGCGCACGTGCAGGGCCTGGGGGGCGGGGCGGTGGCCGACTTCCTGGGGCGGCCGCCGCGACGGGACGACGAGCCCGTCGACCCGATGGCGGAGGCGCCGCTCGCCGTCCCGGTGCGGTGCGTGCACGGGGTCGCCGACGACGTCGTGCCTCCGGCGCAGTCCGAGGCGTACGTCGCCCGCTCCGGGAGGCTCGGCGGCGACGCGGCGCTCGTCGCCGTCCCCGGGGGGCACATGGACCTCGTCGACCCCCGCACCGCCGCGTGGGACCGCACGCTCGGGCTGCTCGAGGGGCTGGCCGGGCGGTCCTGAGCCGTCCCCAGCCCCGCTCCCGGATCCCGTTTGCAACGATTCAGTCGCACCCGTTGACAGAGGAACCGGCCGCCACCTAGCGTGCGGAATGCGCTTTCAGGCACACATCCGAGCGAGGAGGCTCATCGCGATGAAGCGATACATCGTCCGCACAGCCGCACTGACGGCCGGCGTCGCGCTGGCCCTGTCGGCCTGCGGCAGCGGCGGGAACGAGGCGGCCGCACCCTCGGCCGCCCAGACCACCGCGTCCGGCCCCGTGACGCTCAACTTCACGTTCTGGGGCAACGACGACCGCGCGTCCCGGTACCAGCAGGCGATCGACCTGTTCAACGAGGAGTACCCGGACATCTCGATCACCAGCAGCTTCGCCGCCTTCGCGGACTACTGGCCCGCCCGGACCACGGAGGCCGCCGGGCGTGCGCTGCCGGACGTCATGCAGTTCGACCTGTCCTCCCTGCGGGAGTTCAGCGAGAACGGCCAGCTCCTCGACCTCGCGCCCTACGTCGAGAACGAGACGATCGACCTGTCCGGCTACGACGAGACGCTGCTCGAGGCGGGTGTGCTCGACGGCAAGACGATCGGCATCCCCACCTCGACGAACACCCTGGCCATGTTCGAGAACCCGAACGTCACCCAGGCCGCCGGGGCCACCTTCCCCGACGACGCGGACTACAGCTGGGAGGACCTCAACGGCTTCATCGAGGACGTGTCCGCCTCCGGGACGAGCACGGCCGACGGGTACCAGCTCTACGGGTCCGGCGACTACACCGGCACCCTCTGGTTCTTCATCCAGTGGCTGCTGCAGAACGGCGTGACGCCGTTCAACGAGGACGGGACGCTCGGGTTCGACGAGGCCGACGTCGTCGAGTTCCTCGGCCTGACCGCGGACCTGCGCGAGGCCGACCAGCTCTACCCCGTCGAGCGCGCGACGTCGCTGCTGCCCAAGGGCGGCTTCACCGTCAACGAGGTCGCCTCGGAGATGAGCTGGGACAACTTCCTGGCCCAGTACACGACCGACTCGGGCACCGACAACCTCGAGATGCACCAGCTCCCGTCGATCGAGCCGGGCGAGAAGGCGCTGTTCTACAAGCCGTCGATGCTGCTGTCGGCCGGCGCGAACACCGAGCACCCGGTCGAGGCCGCGCTGTTCATCAACTTCCTGCTGACCGACCCCGAGGTCGGGACGATCTTCGGCACCTCGAAGGGCGTCCCCGCCGACGAGGAGCAGCGCGCGGCGGTCGACGTCACCGAGGGCAGCGTCGACGCGAAGGTGATCGCGTACGAGGAGGAGGTCGCGGAGCAGGTCACGGAGGCCACCCCGATTCCCGTCAAGGGCTTCGGCACCATCGAGGCGAAGTGGCGCACGCTCGCGGAGGAGCTCGCGTACGGCAACCTTGACCCCGAGGGCTTCGTGACCGAGTGGTTCGCCGAGGCCGAGATGGCCATCAGCTGACCTGAGGCCGACCGGGCGGGCCGGTGACCCCGGCCCGCCCCACCACCCTCGATCCTGCGACGATCGGAACCCGACCGTGACCCTCACCGCCGAGGCGCCCCCCACGCGGGCGGCACGTCCTGCTCGACGGCCCTCCAGCCGTCGACGATCCCTGCGCGAGGCCGGCGCGGGGTACGCGTTCCTGACGCCGTGGCTGCTGGGCTTCCTGCTGCTGACGGCCGGGCCGATGGCCGCGTCGCTGTACCTGGCGTTCACCGACTACAACCTGTTCGCGCCGCCGCAGTGGGTGGGGACGGAGAACTTCACGCGGTTGTTCTCCGACCCCAACTACACGCATGCGTGGAAGGTCACGGCGCTGTACGTGGTCGTCGGCACGCCGGTGAAGCTGCTGGCGTCGTTGCTGGTGGCGATGCTGCTGAACAACGCCTTCCGCGGCAAGGGGTTCTACCGCTCGGCGTTCTACCTGCCCTCGCTGGTGGGTGCGTCGGTGTCGATCGCCATCGTGTGGAAGGCGATGTTCATCGACGGCGGCGTGGTCGACCGGGGCCAGCAGCTGCTGGGGTTCTCCGCCGGTGGGTGGGTCGGCGACCCCAACCGCACGGTGCCGATGCTCATCCTGCTGACGGTGTGGCAGTTCGGTGCCCCGATGGTCATCTTCCTGGCGGGCCTGAAGCAGGTGCCCACCGAGCTGTACGAGGCCGCCGCGGTCGACGGCGCCGGTCCGGTGCGCAAGTTCTTCCGGATCACGCTGCCGATGCTCTCCCCCGTGCTGTTCTTCAACCTGCTGCTGGAGACGATCCACGCGTTCCAGATCTTCAACAGCGCGTTCATCATCTCCAACGGCACCGGCGGCCCGGCCCGCTCGACGTTGTTCTACACGTTCTACCTCTACATCCGCGGTTTCCAGGACTTCCAGATGGGCTACGCCTCGGCGATGGCCTGGGTGCTGGTCCTGGTGGTCGGCGCCATCAGCCTGGTCCTGTTCCAGACCCAGAACCGCTGGGTGCACTACTCGGGGGAGTCCAAGTGAGCACCAGCACCTCGACCCAGCCGGCCGGTCCGGTCGCGACGGCGCGTTCGACCGTCAGCGACGAGCACTCCGCACGGCTGCGACGCACCGCGCGCAACCGGCGCGGCGCCCGGGAGATCGTCTTCCACGTCGTGACGCTGCTGATCGTGGCCGTCATCCTCTACCCCGCGGTGTGGATGGTCGTCTCGGCGTTCAAGCCGTCCAACCAGATCGTCGGGAACGTGGGGATCATCCCCACCGACGCCTCGTTCGACAACTTCACCAAGGCCCTGCAGGGCATCGGCGGGGTCTCGTTCTGGACGTTCTTCAAGAACTCCCTGATCCTGGCCGTGCTGTCGGTGGTCGGGATCGTGATCTCCTGCTCGGTGTCCGCCTACGCGTTCGCGCGGATCGAGTTCCCGGGGCGGAAGATCTTCTTCTCGTTGATGATCGGAACGCTGCTCCTGCCGTTCCACGTCGTGATCATCCCGCAGTACATCGTGTTCAACAACCTCGGCCTGGTGAACACCTTCATCCCGCTGCTCATCGGCAAGTTCCTGGCCGCCGAGGCCTTCTTCGTGTTCCTCATGGTGCAGTTCATGCGCAACCTGCCGCGCGAGCTGGACGAGGCGGCGCGCATCGACGGGGCCGGGCACGTGCGGATCTTCACCGCGATCATGCTGCCGCTCATGAAGCCCGCGCTCGTGACGAGCTCGATCTTCGCGTTCATCTGGTCCTGGAACGACTTCTTCGGGCCGTTGTTGTACCTGAAGAACCCGGACCTGTACTCCATGCCCATCGCGCTGCGGCTGTTCGTGGACCAGACCACCACCTCGGACTACGGCGCCCAGATGGCCATGGCGGTGCTCGCGCTGGTGCCGGTGCTCCTGTTCTTCCTCGTCTTCCAGCGCTACCTCGTCGAGGGCGTGGCCACCCAGGGCCTCAAGGGCTGAGCCCTTCCGCCCCGGCGCGCCCGCCCCCACCCCACCCGGAGGTCCCCGTGTCCCGCACCACCGTCCGCGCCGGCGCCGTCGCGGCAGGTCTCGTGCTCGCCCTCGCCGCCTGCGGCGGCACCTCGTCGGCCGACGGGTCGTCCCCGTCGGCGGGTGGAGCCGGGGAGGGGGCGACGAGCGCGGGCCCGGTGACGCTCGACCTCGTCTGGTGGGGCAACGACGACCGGGCGGCCCGCTACGAGGAGGCCGTCGCGCTCTTCGAGGAGCAGCACCCGGACATCACGGTGAACACGAGCTTCGCGGCGTTCTCGGACTACTGGACCGCACGCTCCACCGAGTCGGCGGCCCGCGCGCTGCCGGACGTCATGCAGTTCGACTCCACCTACCTGCGGCAGTACGTGGCCACGGGCCAGCTCCTCGACCTGACCGACCTGCTCGGCGACGACATCGACACCTCCGGCCTGCAGGACACGCTGCTGACGGAGGCCACGCTCGACGGGCGCACGTACGCGATGCCGACGGCGACGAACACGTTGGCCATGTTCGTCAACGAGGACGTGCTGGCGCGCACGGGCGTCGCGGCCCCCCCGGAGGGGTACACCTGGGAGGACCTGAACGCCTTCATCGCCGACGTGCGGGCGTCCGGGGCGACGACGGACGAGGGCGCGGCGCTGTACGGCTCCGCCGACTACACCGCCACGTTCTGGTTCTTCCTCCAGTGGCTCGTCCAGCAGGGCGTCACGCCCTTCACCGAGGACGGCGGGATCGGGTTCGACGAGGACGACGTCGTGGAGTTCCTGTCGCTCACGGACGACCTGCGCGCGGAAGGTGCGCTCTTCCCGACGGAGCGCACCGTGGCGCTGGCGCCGCTCGGCGGCTTCACCGTCAACGAGGTCGCCTCGGAGATGAGCTGGGACAACTTCCTGGCCGGCTACGTGGCGGACTCGGGCACCGAGAACATCTCCATGCTGCCGATGCCCTCCGGCGAGGACGGACCGGCCCTCTTCAGCCGCACGTTCATGATGGCGGCGGGCGCGAACACCGAGCACCCGCAGGAGGTCGCCGAGCTGCTCGACTTCTTCCTCAACGAGCCCGAGGTGGGCCGCATCTTCGGCACCTCGAAGGGCGTGCCGGCGACGGCCGCCCAGCGCGACGCCATGGAGCTCGCCGGGGTGGACGCGAAGGTGGTGGCCTACGAGGAGCAGGTCGCCGACCTCGTCACCGAGCCGGCGCCGCTGCCCGTGGAGGGTTTCGGGACGCTCGAGGCGAAGTGGAAGTCCCTCGGCGAGGAGCTCGGGTACGGCAGCCTCACGCCCGAGCAGTTCGCCACCGAGTGGTTCGCCGAGGCGGAGCTGACGCTGCCGTGAGCCGTCGCCGGCCCGTCGACCCCACGGCACCCGAGCGGCGGCCGCTCCTCGGTGGCGGTGCGTTCGGGCTGTTCGGCGAGGTGCTGGTGGTGGGGCTCGGCGTGTCGGTGCTGAGCCTGCCGGTGGTGACGCTGCTGCCGGCGATGGCGGCGGGGGTGGCGCACGTGCGCCGGCATCTCGGCGACGAGCCCGATGCCGTGGCGGACCTGGGCCGGCTCTTCCTGCGGGCAGTGCGCGGCGTCTGGGCCGTCGCCCTCGGCGTGACGGTGCTGCTCGGGCTGCTGTGGGTGGACCTGCGGCTGGCCGCGTCTGGCGCGGTGCCCGGCGGCGCGGCGGTGCTCGCCGTGAGCGCGCTCGTCGCGGTCGCCCTGCTCGTCGTCCTGCTGCGCGCCGCCGGGGCGTGGCGGCACGGGGAGCGCTGGGCCGACGTGCTGCGCGCCGGGGCGCGTCGAGCCGGGGACGACCTGACGGGGTCCGCGCTCCTCGTCCTCGCGCTCGCGATGTGCGCCCTGTTCACCTGGATGCTGGCGCCGCTCGCGGTGCTGGTGCCGGGCCTGCTGGCGCTGGCCGTCGTCGCGGTCGAGCACCGACGCGCCGCCCGCAGCTGACCCGACCCGACCGATCCCGACCTGACCGATCCCGACCTGACACCACGCGCAGGACGAGGACACGTTGAGCGACCGCAGCCCCCTGGACCAGAACCCCACCGCGCCGGCGCCCGCGTCGAGCACCAGCCGCACGGCCGACGAGGGCGTGGTCCCGCAGTTCGCGCCGGTCCCGGCCGGCCGGCCGCGGCGGCGCTACGCCGTCGCCGGCACCGGCCACCGCGCCGGCATGTACGTCGGCGCGCTGACAGGCGAGCACGCCGACGTCGGCGAGATCGTCGCGTGGCTCGACCCGAACCCCGGGCGGATCGCGTTCTACGACGCCGAGGTCGGTCGCGCGCTCGGCCTGGGCGGGCCCGCCGGGCTGCCGCGGTACACCCCCGAGGGCCTCGAGGCGATGGTGGCCGAGCAGGCGGTGGACGTCGTCGTGGTCACGAGCCTGGACCGCACGCACGCCGAGCTCGTCGACCGGGCGCTGCGCGCGGGCGCCGACGTCGTCGTCGAGAAGCCGCTGACCACCGACGCCGACGGGTGCCGCCGCATCACGCGGGCCGTCGCGGACACGGGCCGGGACGTCGTCATGACGTTCAACTACCGGTACGCGCCCCGGAACTCGACGCTGCGGCAGGTCATCGCCTCGGGTGCGATCGGGCAGGTCACGGGCGTGCACTTCGAGTGGGCGCTGGACACCGTGCACGGTGCGGACTACTTCCGCCGCTGGCACCGCGACAAGGCCAACTCCGGCGGCCTGCTCGTGCACAAGTCCAGCCACCACTTCGACCTCGTCAACTGGTGGATCGACGACGTGCCCGAGCGGGTCTTCGCCTCCGGGGCCCTGCGGTTCTACGGCGACAAGAACGCCGCCGCCCGCGGCCTCGTCGACCGGCCCGAGCGCGGGACGGGCGCGGAGGGCGACCCGTTCTCGCTCGACCTGCGCACCGACCCGCGGCTGCAGGCGCTCTACCTCGACGCCGAGGCGCACGACGGGTACCGCCGCGACCAGGACCCGTTCGGTCCGGGCATCACCATCGAGGACAACCTCTCCCTCGTCGTGGACTACCGGTCCGGGACGACGCTGACGTACTCGCTCAACGCCCACTCCCCGTGGGAGGGCTATCGCGTCACCGTCAACGGCACCGCCGGGCGCGCGGAGCTCGAGGTCGTCGAGCGCGGGTTCGTCGAGCTCGACGAGGACGGCAACGCGGTCCTCGACCCCTCGGCCACGCCGGGGGCGGCCACCACCGACCCGCTGCGGCCCGAGGGCGAGCGGCTGACGGTGCAGACGCACTGGCACCGCACCCAGGACGTGCCGATCCCGGCCGGCATCGGCGGGCACGGCGGTGGTGACGCGATCCTGCTCAAGGACGTCTTCCGCCGGGACCTGCGGCTGGGCGACGACCCCCTCGGCCGCGCGGCCGGGTACCGCGACGGGCTCAAGGCCGTGGCGGTGGGGATCGCGGGCAACCGCTCGCTCGTCACCGGCCAGGCCGTGCTCGTGGAGGACCTCGAGCTCGGGGAGGAGCTGGCGTGACGACGACGGGCACGACGAGGGCGCTGCCCCGGCTGGAGCCGCGCGGTCCGGTCCGGGTGCTGCACGAGGTGGGCGAGGCGGTGTCCTTCGTCGCCGGGGACGTGACGCTGGCGCGGTACGTGTACGTGCCCGACGACGTGCAGCTCGAGAGCCCGCGGCCCTACCTGCACCCCGTGCGCACGCGCGGCGGCGACCTCGTCACGGCGTTCCGCCCGCACGACCACGTGTGGCACAAGGGCATCGCGTGGTCGCTGCCCGTCGTCGGGGAGCACAACTTCTGGGGCGGCCCGACGTACGTGCACGGCGAGGGCTACCGGCAGCTCGACAACGACGGGTCGATGGACCACCAGGAGCTCGTGTCGCTGGGGTCGTCGGGGGACACCGCCGCGCTGGCGCACCGGCTGGCCTGGCACACGCAGGCGGGGCAGCACGTCGTCGACGAGGAGCGCGCGCTGCGCGTCGTCGTCCCCGCCGACCGGACCGACGCCTGGGTGCTCACCTTCACCACCGCGATGACCAACGTGTCCGCCGAGGACCTGACGATCGGCTCGCCCACCACCCGCGGCCGGGAGAACGCGGGCTACGGCGGGCTGTTCTGGCGCGGGCCGCGGTCGTTCACCGGCGGGACCGTGCTCGCGCCGGGCTTCGCGGGCGGCGAGGAGGTCCGCGGGACCCGCGCGCCGTGGATGGGCTTCACCGGGCGGCACGACGACGTCGGCCGCTCGTCGAGCGTCGTGGTGGTGGACGGGGCGGGCAACCCCTCGCATCCGCCGCAGTGGTTCGCGCGCACCGAGTGGTTCGCTTGCCTCAACCCGGCCCCGTTCTTCTCCGAGGAGATGCCGTTCCGGCCCGGGGACACGCTGCGCTTCACGTACGCGGTCGTCGTGGCCGACGGCGAGGTGGACGCCGCGGGCGCGGAGGCCCTCGCCGACCTCGGGCGGTCGGTGCTGTGACGGCGGGCCCGACGGGGGTCGGGCCCCTGCTGCCCGGCGGCGTCTCGCTGAGCCGGCTCGCCGTGTACGACTGGCCGGCGCCGGACGGCGTCGGGCTCGTCGGCAGCGGGTCGCCGCACCTGCACCTCGCCTCGACGGAGGCGTACGTCGTGCTCGGAGGTGCCGGTGCGGTGCACACCGTCGGCGCGAACGGGTTCCGGGAGCACCCGCTCGCCCCCGGGGCGGTGGTGTCCTTCACGCCGGGGACCGTCCACCGGGCGGTCAACGACGGGGACCTCGACGTGCTGGTGCTCATGTCGAACGCCGGGCTGCCGGAGGCGGGGGACGCGGTCCTGACGTTCCCGGCGGCCGTGCTCGCCGACCCGGCGGCCTACGCCGCGGCGGTGGCGCTGCCCGGGCCGGACGCGCCCGACGAGAGCCGTGCGGCGGCGGCCCGCCGGCGGCGGGACCTCGCCCTCGAGGGGTACGCCGAGCTGCTCGACGCGGTGGACCGGCGAGGGGCGGCCGAGGCGCTGGCGCCCCTGCACGCGGCCGCCGCCGCGCTGGTCCGCGCGCGGGTGCCGCGCTGGCGCGAGGTGTGGGAGGCCTCCGTCGGCGCCGGGGCCCGCGCGACGGACGTCGCGCTGACGGACCTCGTCGCCGGGGCGGCGTCGCACCTGGCCGTCGCCGGTGCGCGCGCCCTGGCCCCCGTACCCGGCCCGCGCCGCTACGGCATGTGCGGCCGGCTGCAGACCTGGCGCGTCGGCGGCTGAGCGTCGGCCAGCGGGCGTGCCCCCGCACCGGTCAGGCGACCAGCTGCTCCGTGCGGTCCCACACCCACGATGCCAGCGAGCGGTCCGTGACGGGTGCCCGGAACGGGTCGGAGCGCACGGCGGTGCCGTCCGCGGTGGTGCCCGGGCCGGCGAAGCGTGAGGGGTCGACGTCCGGCGACGTGGCGGCCCACAGCAGCGGCACGACGCCCTCCTCGGGCTCGCGCGCCTGCCACAGCCGGGCGAGCACCGCCCCGAGGGCCCGGTCACGGCGGCGCTCGAGACGGGTGTTCATCGGCGTCCGCACCATCCCGGGATGCGCGACGACCGACCGCACCGGAGAGCCGACGGCCTCGAGCCGCCGCCCGTGCTCGACCGCCCACACCATGTGCAGGGTCTTCGTCCGGGCGTAGGTGCCACCGCGCGAGTAGCGCCGACGCCCGTCCAGGTCCTCCGGGCCCAGCCGGACCGGCACGTGCCGGTACATGTTCGACCCCGTGGTGACGACCCGGGGGTCCGGCGAGGCGGCGAGCCCGTCGTGCAGCAGCCGCGCCAGCAGCGCCGGGCCGAGGTGGTTCGTGGCCAGCTGGGTCTCGTACCCCTGGGGCGTCGTGCTGCGGTCGATGTTCCCTACCCCGGCGTTGTTGACGAGGACGTCGATGCGGCGGCCGGCGAGCGCGGCGGCGAGACGGCGGACGCTGTCGAGGTCGGCGACGTCCAGCGGGGCCAGCTCGAGGGCGTCGCGCGGGGCCCTGCGGGCCAGACGGTCGCGCACGGCCGCCCCCTCCTCCGGGGACCGGACGGCCATGACGACGCGGGCACCGGCGGCGGCGAGGGCGCCGGCGAGCAGCTCCCCGAGCCCGCTGGACGCACCGGTCACCAGGGCGCGGCCGGCGAGGGCGTGGCGCCGGGCGGCGCCACGCGTCGGTCCGACGCCGCCCGCAACCGGGCGCACCTGCTCGAGGTCGCCCGCCGGCAGGTGTGCGACGGGTCGCCGCTGCCGGCGCTGAAGGACCTGGCCCGGCTGGCCGGCGTCGGCACCGGCACCGCCTACCGCCACTTCCCGACGCAGCACGCGCTCCTGGCGGCGCTCGGGGAGGAGGGCACCCGGCGTCTGGTGGCCGACGTCCGGGCGGGTGGCGCCGACCCCGACCCGGCAGCGGGGTTCGCTCGCGTGGTGGGCGTGGTCGTGCGGGGGGTGCTGCACGACGACGCCGTCCGGGCCGCCCTGACCGGGGGCGGTCCCGGCGCCGCCCGCGACCCGGGGCCGGCCGCCGAGCTGGACGAGGCCGTCGGGCTGCTGCTGCGCCGGGCCCGTGCGGCGGGAGCCGTCCGGCCGGACGTGGACGCCGACGACATCCGGCTGCTCGTGCTCGGCCTGGCGGCCGGGCTGGCGCCGGTCGCGGACGACGACGGGAGGGTCGAGCGGCACGTGCAGGTCCTCCTCGACGGGCTCCGGCCGCCCCGCCGGGCGGAGCGCCGGCCGGTCTGAGGCCGGGCTCCCGTCCTAGCGCCGCCGGCGCGCCTGCGGCCCGCGCGGCGCCCGCTCGGGATCCGGCGCCGGTGCGACCGCCGCCGTGCGGAGGTGCTCGTAGACGACGGACGTGCGCACGTCGGCGATCTCCGGGCGCTCGGTGAGGCGGTCGATGACGAACGCGTAGAGGTGCTGGTTGTCCGGGACCGCGACGTGGACGAGGAAGTCCTCGGTGCCGCTGGTGACGAAGACGCCGACGACCTCGGGCAGGGCGGCGACCCAGGTCCGGAAGCCCTCGATCCGCGCGCGGGAGGGCGGCCGGATGCGCACGGCCACGAGGGCCTGCACGGGGCGGCCGATGCTCGCGAGGTCGACGTCGAGCGTGGCGCCGCGGATCACGCCGCGGTCCCGCAGCGACCGCGTGCGCTCGAGCGCGGTGGTGGGTGCGATGCCGACCGCGGCGGCGACGTCCCGGTTGGTCCGGCGAGCATCCGCCTGCAGCTCCCGCAGGATCGCCGCATCAATCTCGTCGAGGTGGGCCATCCGGGCACTCTAGGCGTCGTTCGTTCGCCCCGACGGCGAGCGGGGCGAGGACATCGCTAGCGTCCGGACCATGGAACGCACGAACGTCACCGCAGAAGATCAGCAGGCGATCACCGGGACCCCGGTCGGCTTCGCCCCGGACGAGATCCGGACGGCGGAGCCGACCCGGTCCGCGCGCCTGAAGTGGGTCGTCGTGGTCGCCGAGGAGCTGCCGCCCGGGCGCGCCGTCAACGCGGCCGTCTGCGTCGCGGCGGCCACCTCCCGGGCCGTGACCGGGCTGCTGGGGCCGGACGCCCGCGACGCCGACGGGTCGATGCACCCGGGGCTGCCATGGGCGGGGTGCACGGTGCTGGTGGCCCCGGCGGCGGCGCTCGTCGCCCTGCGCGCGAAGGCCGCGGCCGCGGCGGACGTCTTCGTCGCGGACATGCCCGAGGCGGCGCAGACGACCCGCGTCTACGACGAGTACCTCGCGGCGGTGGCCGGCGCGACGGGCGAGGATCTGGGTCTTCTCGCGGTCGGCGTCGTGGGGCCGCGCAACCGCGTCGACAGGATCGTCGGGCGGCTGCCGCTGCTGCCCTGAGCCGGGCGGCGGGGGTCGGGTGTTCGACTCTGTTCGGATCGGTGGGAACCGCTCGCCGGCGGTGCTTGTGTGAGCCCCGGACCGTCGACGACGACAGGGAGCACCACCGCACATGCACGTCCTACCCCCGCACGCCGCGCCCGCCGGGGCGCAGCCCGGACGACGAGGACGGGGCCGCGCCGGCCTCGTCGCCGCCGGGCTCGGGGCCGCCCTGGCCCTCACCACCGCCGCCGCGCCGCCCGCCGTGGCCGCGAGCACCTTCCCCGCGCTGACGCCGGAGGCGCTCGTCGCCGCCGACTTCACGCTCTACTTCGCCAACGCCGGCGCGACAGACACCGGGGGCGTGGCCGCCGGGGACCACCTGGGCCTGTACCAGTCGCGGACCGACCAGCGGCTCGGCGAGGATCCGGGCACCCGGACCCGCTGGGGCTACGTCGTCGACGCGACGTCCAACCCCGTGCCGCGCACCGCGGCCGGCCTCGAGAAGACCGCCACGCTGCTCTACGACGACGAGCCCGCCGGCTCCTCGCTGCCGTCGCGGCGGGTGGCCTACGCCTTCGACGTGCCCGCCGGGTCCTACGACGTGACCTTCGGGTTCGCCGTGCCCAGCGCCTGGGGCAGCCGCACGGTCACCGCCGTGACCGAGGGCGCGGTGCGCGAGCAGTTCGCCACCGGCACCACGCCGCTGGCCAAGACGTACGCCGTGGACGTCAGCGACGGCACGCTCGACGTGGCCGTCGGCAGCCCCGCGAACCGCACCGGCCGCGACGCCGACCCGCTGGTGAGCTGGGTCGTGGTGAAGGCGAAGCCGACGTGGACGCCGGAGCTGCTGGCCGCCCGCGTGGCCGACGCGACGCTCACCGCCACCGAGCGCGCGGGGTACGCGGACGACTCCGTGGCGGACCTCGACGCCGCGCTGGCCGCCGCGCAGCGGCTGCTCGACGCCGGGTCGACCGACGCCGTCGCCCTGGCCGCCGCCTCCGACGCCGTCGTGCGTGCGACCGCCGCCCTGCGACCCGTGGTCACCTACGACTCCTTCCGCCCCGGCCAGCCCTGGCTCGACGACCAGGGCCGCGTCATCAACGCCCACGGGGGCCAGGTGGTCCCCGCGACCGACGCCGCCGGCGAGCGCATCTGGTACTGGTACGGCGAGGACCGCAGCAAGGGCTACTACGACAGCCCCGGCGTGCACGTCTACTCCTCGCGCGACCTCTACAACTGGACCGACGAGGGCCTGGCGCTGCGCGCGATGAGCTCGCAGGACCAGTTCGCGTCCGACCCCTACTTCTCGGCGCTCTACGGCGGCTACAGCGACGCGCAGCGCGAGGTCGTCTGGCGTGACCTGTCGACGAACCGCGTGCGCACCGACGGCTGGGCCGCGCCCTCGATCCTCGAGCGGCCGAAGGTCATCTACAACGAGGTCAGCAAGAAGTGGGTCATGTGGGTCCACTCCGACGGCCCGGCGACGAAGGACCAGACGTCCACCTACGCGCGCGCCGAGGCGGGCGTGGCGATCGCCGACTCGCCCACGGGCCCGTTCCGGTGGATCGACTCCTACCGGCTCAACCGCGTGCCCAGCGGCTCCGTCCCGT
Organism: Cellulomonas sp. plas2; assembly: GCF_057221735.1. Classification (NCBI taxonomy): domain Bacteria; kingdom Bacillati; phylum Actinomycetota; class Actinomycetes; order Micrococcales; family Cellulomonadaceae; genus Cellulomonas; species Cellulomonas sp. plas2. Next base: position 3,462,728 of record NZ_CM170155.1, on the reverse strand, counting down.
GGTGCGGTACCGGCTCGGCCTTCGACCCGGCCGGCGGCATGGCCCGCGACATGAACCTCTTCGTCGACACCGACGGCACGGGCTACATCATCTACTCGTCCGAGGAGAACCGGACGATGTACATCTCGCGGCTGAACAGCGACTACACGTACCTGTCGGCCTCCGCGGAGACCGCGGTCCAGGGCGTCGACTTCGTCCGCACGCTGCCGTGCAGCCAGCGCGAGGCGCCGGCGATGATGAAGCAGGACGGCACGTACTACCTCGTGACGTCCGGTGCGACGGGCTGGGACCCCAACCCGGCGCGGTACGCGACGGCGACGAGCATCCTCGGCACGTGGACCGACCGCGGGAACCCCATCACCGGGGCCGGCGCGGAGAACACGTTCCGCTCGCAGAGCACGTCGATCATCCCGATCGACCCCGCCCGCGGGAGGTTCGTCTACATGGGCGACCGCTGGACGCCCGACGACCTGTCGAACGCGCCCTACGTGTGGCTGCCGGTGACCCTGTCGGGCGAGGCCGGCGACCTGTCGCTGACGAACCCCGCGGAGTGGGACCTCGGCGACCTGCCGACGTACGAGCCGTGGGACGTCGCCGTGACGATGCCGGACCACGTGGCGCTCGGCGACACGGCCGGGCTGCCGGCGCAGGTGCGGGTGACCAGCGGCGGGGCGACGACGACGCAGGCCGTCCGCTGGGACGCCGCGAGCATCGGCGCCCCCGGCGTCCGCACCGCGCGGGGCACGCTGCCCGACGGCCGGACCTTCTCCCGGTCGGTGCTCGTCGTGCCGGTGGGGCTGCGGTACGCGGTGAACGCGGGCGGGACGGCGACGGCGGACTGGACGGCGCTCGTCGGCGTCGCGCAGGCGGACCGGCCGCTGCTCAACAGCGCGCCGGAGCAGCCGCTCGGCACCGACCCCGTGACCGGCGCCCGCTGGGGCTTCACCGGCGCGAGCGGCACCGAGGGCACCGCCCTGGGCACGATCGACACGACGCTGCGGTGGGCGAGGGACAAGCAGCCGCTCGTCTACACGTTCACGGGCCTGGACGCCGGCACCTACACCGTGCGCGCCGGCTGGTACGACCCGTGGCCGCAGGCCAACCGCGCCGCCCGCGTGAGCATCAACGGCAAGGTCGTCGACGAGCAGCAGCTCTTCACCGCCACGCCCGTCGCGGACGCCTACCCGGGCGTCGTCGTGGGCGCGGACGGCACGATCACCGTGACGGTCGCCCCCACCCGCTCGCCCGACATCCAGGTGAGCTGGCTGACCGTCGAGCAGGTGCCGCAGGCGCAGACGGTGTCGCTCGAGCCGCTGGGCGACGTGCTCTTCGGCGAGACGGCGTCGGTCGAGGCGGTGGCCTCGTCGTCGTCCGGCCTGCCGGTGACGCTGACGGCGGAGGGCGCGTGCACGGTCGAGGGGACCACCGTCACCCCGACGCGGGCCGGGACGTGCACCGTCACCGCGACGCAGGCCGGCGACCACGGGTGGCTGGCCGCCGCCCCGGTCTCGCGGTCGTTCGAGGTCCGGCCGTGGACGCTCGTCGGGTTCGCGGCCCCCGTCGACATGGGCGGCGTGGTGAACACCGCCCGTGCCGGCAGCACGGTGCCGGTGAGGTTCGAGGTCCTCCAGGGCGACCTCGAGCTCATGGACCCGGCGGTCGTCGCCTCGGTGACGGTGGCCCGGGCCGCCGTGCCGGGCGGGACGCCGACGGACGAGGTCGAGGCGGTCGGTACCGGGGCCACGGGCCTGCGGTACGACGCGGCGGCCGGGCACTTCGTCCACACGTGGCGGACGCCGAGCACCCCGGGCACCTACCGGCTCACGGTGACGACGCAGGACGGCTCGACGCTGGGCGCGCTGTTCCGCCTGCGCTGACCGCCTGCGCCGATCGCCCGCGCCGACCGACTGCGCCGACCCCCGCACCGGTCCTGCGACCGGCCGCGACGCCCCTCCCCGGCACCTGGTCGAGGAGGGGCGTCGTGGCGCGTCACGGGGCCTCGTCGTAGGAGCCCACCACCGCGACGTCGAGGGCGAACTCGACGCCGACGGCGCCGAAGAGCAGCCGCCCGGCCTCGTCGGCGGCGGCCCGCACCGCGTCGGCCACGGCGTCCGCGAGCGGTGCCGGCGTGTGCACCAGCACCTCGTCGTGCAGGAAGAAGACCAGGTGCGGTGCGCGCCCGGGCCCGTCGACCGGCAGCGCGCGCAGGCGGCGGCGCAGGGACGCCAGCCAGCACAGCGCCCACTCCGCGGCGGTGCCCTGGACCACGAAGTTGCGCGTGAAGCGGCCCTGGTCGCGCGCCCGGCGGCGCGCCGCGCGCACCTCGTCGGCCGACGAGCCCTCGTCGGTCGCGGCGGCCACCTCGTCGCGCCACCGGGGCCCCGGGGGCGGGGAGGACCGGCCGAGCCAGGTGGTGACGACCTCGCCGCGCTCACCCGCGCGGGCGGCGTCCTCGACGAGCGCGACCGCCTGCGGGTAGGCGCGGGTCAGCCGCGGCATGAGTGCGCCGCCGGCCCCCGAGGTCGCCCCGTAGATCGCGCCGAGCATCGCGTACTTGGCCTCGTCGCGGGTGGCGACGGTGCCGGCGTCGACGACGCCCTGGTACAGGTCGCGGTGGCGCCCCGCGGCCGCCATCGCCCGGTCGCCGCTCATCGCGGCGAGCACGCGCGGCTCGAGCTGCGCGGCGTCGGCGACGACGAGACGCCAGCCCGGGTCGGCGCGCACGGCCCCGCGGACCTCCTTCGGCAGCTGCAGGGCGCCGCCGCCGCTCGTGGCCCACCGGCCGCTGACCACGCCCGCGACGACGTACCCGGCGCGGAACCGCCCCTCGCGGACCCAGCGGTCCATCCACGCCCAGCCGTTGGCCCCGAGCAGGCGGGACAGCTTCTTGTACGCCAGCAGCGGCTCGCGGACGGGGTGCTCGAGCCGCCGGACCTCCCACCGGCTCGTCGAGGCCACCGGGCAGCCCGCCCGCCGCAGGGCCGCGAGGAGCTCCGGCTGCGAGTCGGGGTTCAGCGCGGGCTGGGACAGTGCCTCGCGCACCTCGTCGGCCAGGGCCTCCAGCCCTGCCGGGCGCCGGCCGGCCGGTGGTCGGGGCCCCAGCAGCCCGGTGAGGAGCCGGTCGTGCTCGGCCACGTCCCACGGCAGGCCGTCGTGCTCCATCTCGGCGGCGACGAGGGCGCCGGACGACTCCGCCGCTAGGAGCAGGCGCAGCCGGCCGGGCTCCGCGTCGGTGGCGAGCGCCGCGAGCTGGTGGCGCAGGACGGCGACGAGCGCGTCGGCGCCGGGCCCGTCGCCCGGGGCGGGGGCGACGCCGGGGCCGGGGTCCTCCGTGGCGACCGCGTCGAACAGCGTGGGGGCGGCGTCGGCCGGCGCCGTCGTCGCCGGCGGCGTGGCCGCGGGCAGGATCGCCCCGTCGTGCGGCGGGGGCGTGCACCGGGTGCTGGCGCGCAGCACGGCGTCCGCGAGGGCCAGGTCGTGGCAGCGCTCGACGCGGACGCCGGCGGCGAGCAGGGGCGGGTAGCGCAGCGCCGTGCGGTCCCACACCCAGCGGGGACGGTCGCGATCCTCTCGCGCCTCCCGCGCCGCCACGGCGGCGGCCAGGCCCGACGCCGCGACGCGAGCCCTCGCGCCGGTGGTCCCCTCGTCGTCCACGTCGACGAGGTCCCAGCCGCCTCCCGGGCCGCCGGGCGCGGGGGCGAGGACGACGTAGGGCACGTGGCCCATCCTCGCGGAGGTCCGCCGGCGTCAGGTCGTCGCCGGGGCCGCCACCGAGCGGGCGTAGGCCGCGGGCGTCGTGCCGAGGTGCGCCCGGAAGTCGCGCACGAGGTGCGCCTGGTCCGCGTAGCCGAGCTCGGCGGCCAGGTCCGCCCACGCCACGACCTCTCCCCGGCCGGCCCGGTCCGCCGCCTCGACGATCCGCCAGCGCCGCACCACCCAGGCCGGGCTGACGCCCAGGTGCTCGGCGAAGAGGCGCTGCAGGGTCCGCACGCCCGTGCCGGCCGCGGCCGCGAGCGTCTCGACCCGCAGCACCTCCCGGTCGCGCTCGGCCAGGGCGGCGACGGCGGTGACGGCCCGGGCCTGCGCCAGGACCGCCGCGGGGCGGGCCGCGACGACCCGCTCGAGCAGGGTCCGCAGGGCGTCCACGCGGGCGGCCTCGTCGCCGGCGTCCGCGACGAGGCGACCGACCGCCGAGCCGTCGGGTGCGTCGGGTCCGGCCACGGCTGCGACGGCCTCGTGCAGGTCCGGCCCGGGGGCCGGCCCCAGGATCGGCCCCAGGACCGGCCCCAGCACCTCGTCGAGCGGCACCTCCGCGTCGCGGAGGGTGTGCGCGGGCCGGCCGGTGAGGGCCGCCAGTCCGCCGGAGGTCTTCGCGGCGACGGTCCAGCCCGTCCCGACGAGCCGCCGCTCGTCGAGCCGGCTGCGCACCCCGTACACGCGGGCGCCGGCCGGGTCGAGGACGCGTCCGGCCCGGTCGACGGTCCCGACGCTGAGGTGCGAGGCGGGGTGCGTGAGGACGCGCTGCACGTGCACCCCGCCGGGCGGCAGCTCCCAGCGGACGGCCCAGAACCAGTCGACGAGCCCCTCCAGGACCGGACCCGGCGGGTAGCGCTCGAGGGTCGCCACGGCGCGCATGGAAGGCGGGTCGACGATGCCGCGCGTGTCGTCGCGGGACGGCACGGGCGGCAGGGGCGGGTCGGCCGGCACGGGGCCACCGTAGGGCGGGCCCGCGCGCGCCTGTCGCGTTCCTTCAATCGCCGTGTCGGCGGGCGGGCCTAGCGTCGCGGGCATGACGACCGACACGCCCCCTGCCGCCCCTCCCGCCGTCGACGACGACCTGCCGCCGCTGTTCCCCGCCGAGGCGCCCCCGGCGCTGCACGACCCGACCACCGCCCGCGCGCTGCTGACGCCGGTGCTCGCCGCCCTGGCCGACGTCGTCGCCGCCGTGCGGCCCGAGGACCTGGCCCGGCCGACGCCGTGCCGCGACTACGACGTCGCCGCCCTGCAGGACCACGTGCTCGGGTGGCTCGACTTCTTCGGGGTGGCCTTCGCCGACCCGGCGCGGCGCGGGCCGCGCCCCGACCCGGCGGCCTTCCGCGCCGCAGCCGACGGGCGGGAGCCGGTGGAGGTGGCGCGGACGGCCGCGGCCCGGCTCGACGACGCCCTGGCCGGCGGGGTCCTGGCCGGCGAGGTCGTCGTGTCGCAGTCCCGGATGGCCGGTCCCGGCGCCACCGGCATGGTGCTCGGGGAGTACGTGGTGCACGGGTGGGACCTCGCGACGGCCCTGGGGCGCCCGTGGTCACCGCCCGCGGACGCCGCGAGCACCGCGCACGCCTTCTTCGGCGGGATGATCGCGCCGGAGTACCGCGGGGGGCCCGACGGGTTCTTCGGCCCGGAGGTGCCGGTGCCCGACGGGGCATCCCCGCTGGACCGCCTGCTCGGCTTCGCCGGTCGTGACCCGGGCTGGGCGCCGGCGTCCTGATGTCTGGGCGCCGGCGTCCTGATGCCGACGCCGGCTCGGCGTCAGGACCGGTGCGTGGACAGCGCGCGCAGGTCCTCGACGCCGTCGTGCGCGAACCCGTCGCGCAGCGGGGACCCGGGCGCCAGGTCCGCGGGCGTCACCGGCCGGCCCAGCGCGGCGGAGGCGTAGATCGCCGTCACCAGCTCCAGCGACCGGTACGGCTCGGCCGCGACGGGCGGCAGCGGCCCGCCGCTGCGCAGCGCGTCGTACACCGCGCGCAGGAGCGGGACGTGGCCGCTCGGCTCGTCGTCGGCGGGCAGCGCCCAGGACGCGGGCGCCTCGGGGTGCTCGCCACCGGTCCGCCCCGGTGCGGGGGTGAGCCGCCAGGAGGAGGCGTCGTGCCCGTACAGGTGCTCGACCTCGACCGTCGCCGTCGTGGTGTCGACGCGCACGTAGCTCGTCTGCCGCGGGGCGAGGGCGGTCGTCACGACGGAGACCACGGCACCGTTCGCGAACCGGACGGTCGCCACCGAGGTGTCCTCCGTCTCCACGTCGCGGTCGAGCCGGAACGCGCGCGCGTCGACCTCCGCCCAGTCGCCGAGCAGGAAGGCCAGCAGGTCGAGCTGGTGGATCCCGAGCCCCAGCAGGGGGCCACCGCCCTCGGTGGCCCACCGCCCGCGCCACGGCACGGCGTAGTAGTCCTCCTGCTTGCGGTACCAGAGCGTGTGGCAGATCCCGACGAGCGGACGGCCGAGCTCGCCGGACGCCAGCAGCCGCTGCACGTGCCCGACGGCGGTGCCGGTGCGCTGCTGGAAGACGACGGCGTACTGCCGGTCCGCCGCCCGCGCGGCGGCGAGCACGTCGTCGAGCTCGGTGAGGGACAGGACGGGGGGCTTCTCGCAGACGACGTGCGCGCCCGCGCTCAGCGCCTGCACGGCCTGGTCGCGGTGCAGGCCGGGCGGGGTGCACAGGTGCACGACGTCGACGCCGGCCTCGCCGGCGAGCAGCGCAGCCAGGTCGGGGTAGGTCCGCGGGGCGCCGAACCGCTCGGCGAAGGTCGCGCGCACCTCCGCGGCCGGGTCGGCGACGGCGACGACCTCCGCCCCCGGGTCGGCCGCGACGGCGGCCGCGTGCGCGTGCGCGATGGCACCGGTGCCGACGAGCGCGACGCGCAGCGGGCGGGTGGGGGGCTCCTGGGTCACGGCCGCTCCTTCGCGGAGGTCCCGGCCGGTCGGTCCGGGCGGGACGGGGTGCGATCGCAAGCCTATCGGTAAGCGCTTGCCTCTCCAGGGCTGCCGGGGTGGCGCGGCGGCTTGACGGGGTGGGACGGCGTTCCTAGCGTGCGCCGGGACCGGCGGCCCGAGGGCGGGTCGCCCCAGCGACGAGGAGCACCGATGGCGCGCGTCTGCTTCATCTCCCGGGTCCGGCCGGACCGGCTCGAGGAGTACCGGGCCCGGCACGCGGCGGTGTGGCCGGAGATGCTCGAGGCGCTGCGGGACACGGGGTGGCGGGACTACTCCCTGCACCTGTCGTCCGACGGGCTGCTCGTCGGGCACCTCGAGACGGACGACTACGCGGCGGCCCAGGAGGCCATGACGCGCACGGCCGTCAACCCGCGCTGGCAGGCGGAGATGAGCGCGTTCTTCGTCGACCCCGGCAACCCGGACGAGGGGTTCCAGGTCCTCGAGGAGGTCTTCCACCTCGAGGACCAGCTCCGGGCGGCCGGGCTGCCGACGACGCCGCAGCCGCGGTGAGCGCGTCCGTCGTCCCGTTCCCCGATCCCCGCGTCGAGGTCCGGGGCGCCGCCTGGCTGGAGGACGTGCCGGGCAGCGGCGTGCTGCCGCACCGGCTGCCCGCCGCGGCACGCGCGCAGTTCCCGGACGGGTTCGTCGCGCTGTGCGACGAGCAGCCGTCGGGGGTGCGGCTGCGCTTCCGCACCGCCGCCGACCGCGTCACCCTCGACGTGTCCGTGCTGCGGACCGTGACGCACCCCCTGCCGCCGGCGGCGCCCGGGCCGTGGGACGTGCTCGTCGGCGGGGCGCTCGTCGCGCAGCCGGAGGGGTGCGGCGCGGCCGGCCCGTCCGGGACGGTGGCGCTGGACCCGCTCACGGGGGCGACGACCGCCCGGCCGGGACCGCGCACGACCGTGACGCTCGCGCTGCGGACGGGCGTGGGGCCGACCGACGGGCGGGGCGACGAGCCGGCCGACGTCGAGGTGTGGCTGCCGACGGGGGAGACCGTCGTGCTGCACGCGTTGCGGGCCGACGCGCCGGTGGAGCCGCCGGCGCCCGTGGCGCCGGCCGCGCCGCGGTGGGTGCACCACGGCTCGTCGATCAGCCACGGGGCGGCCGCGGCGAGCCCGGCGACGACGTGGCCGGCCGTCGCGGCGCGCCGCGCGGGGCTGGACCTGGTCAGCCTCGGCTTCTCGGGCAACGCGGTGCTCGACCCCTTCACCGCCCGGGCGATGCGGGACGCGCCCGCCGACCTGCTGAGCGTCAAGGTCGGCATCAACCTGGTGAACAAGGACTGCTTCCGGCTGCGGGCGTTCGTCCCGGCGGTGCACGGGTTCCTCGACACCGTGCGCGAGGGGCACCCGACGACGCCGCTGGTCGTCATGTCGCCGCTGCTGTGCCCGCTCGTCGAGGACACCCCCGGCCCGACCTTCATCGACCCGGCGTCGCCGCCCGACGCGCCCGTGTTCGCCACCCGGTGCACCCCCGCGGACGCCGTCGACGGGCGGCTGACGCTGTCGGCCATCCGCGACGTGCTCGCGGACGTGGTCGCCGCGCGGCGGGCGGCCGGCGACGCGGCGCTCACCTACGTCGACGGGCGCGACCTGTACGGCCCGGAGGACGCCGAGCGCCTGCCGATGCGCAACCGGCTGCACCCCGACGGCCCGGCGCACGTGCTCATCGGCGAGCGAGCGACACCGCTGCTGCGGGCCGCGCTGGGCGGGGCCGTCCCGTCCCCCTGAGCACGGGACGGCTCTGCTGCGCGGTCGCTCAGCGGCGGTCCGGCAGCGCCGCCAGCGCCGCGCGCAGGGCGTCGCGCAGGCGGTCGTCGCCCGCGAGCGCCGGCGGCACCACCTGCCGCAGGCCCAGCACCCGGTCGGCCAGCCCCTCCTCGGGTCCGGTCAGCGCCTCGGCCAGGACGGGGGCCAGCGGGTCGTCGAGCGGGACGACCCGGCCGGCGACGACGGCCGTGCCCGCGCTCGTCGCGCGGACCCAGCGCACCCACGCCGCGAGCACCGCCGCGCTCGCGGCCGGGACCGCGCCGGCCGCGAGCCTGTCCGCCACCGTGCCGAGCAGCCGCTGCGGCAGCTTCTGCGACCCGTCCATGCCGACCTGCACCGTGGTGTGCCCGGTCGCGGGGTTGGCGAAGCGGGCCAGGACCTCGTCGCGGTAGGCGGGCAGGTCCATGCCGTCCGGTGCGACGAGCGTCGGCAGCACGTCCTCGTCGACGAGCGCGCGGACCAGCGCGTGCAGGTCCGGGTCCGCGACGGCCTCCGCGATCGTCGCGTGGCCGCGCAGCGCGCCGGCGTAGGCGAGCGCGGAGTGCGACGCGTTGAGGACGCGCAGCTTCGCGCGCTCGTAGGGGGCGACGTCGTGCGTCAGCGTCGCACCGGCCCGCTCCCAGGCCGGCCGCGGGCCGGCGAAGTCGTCCTCGACGACCCACTGCAGGAAGGGCTCGGCGACGACGAGGCCCTCGTCGCGCAGACCGAGCAGGGCCGCCGCGCGGTCGCGGTGGGCCGGCGTCGTGGCGGGCACGATGCGGTCGACCATCGTCGAGGGGAAGCGCACGTGCGCCGCGACCCAGGCGGCGAGGGCGTCCGCCCCGGCGCGGCCGGCGACCGGCGGCGACGTCAGCGCGGCGTGCACGAGTCCGCCCAGCACGTGGCCGTTGTCGCTGAGGTTGTCGCAGGACACCACGGTGAGCGGACCGGCGTCCGCCCGCCGGCGCCGGGCCAGCCCGCGCAGGAGCATCCCCAGCGGCGAGCGCGCCGCGGGTGCGTCGTCGAGGGGGCGGGACGCGGGTGCGTCGAGCTCGTCGACCAGCGCGGCGAGGTCCGCCGCCAGGTCGGGGTCGGTGACGTCGGGGGTCCCGTCGGGGCGGCGGCGGTAGCCCTTCTCCGTGACGGTGAGCGTGACGACGTGCGTCGTCGGGGCCGCCAGCGCCGCGAGCACGCGTGCGGTGTCGCGGCCGGGGAACGACACCTCGCGCAGCGACCCGACGAGGCGCAGCGACGCCGTCTCGGCGCCCGCCCCGTCCTGGCCGAGCGTGAGGACGCCGTAGAGGCCGTCCTGCGGGGCGAGCTGCTCGGCGACGCGGGCGCTGCGCTGCGTGACGCCGTGGACGCCCCAGCGGTCGTCGCCCGTCGCGGCGGCCGCGTCCTCCGTGCAGACGGCCTGGTGGGCGCGGGTGAAGGCACCGAGGCCGAGGTGCACGACGCCCGTCCGCAGGCCGCGCGGGTCGACCGCCGGGCCCCTGACGCCCGCCGGCAGCCCGGCCGCGGCGCGGTCCGCCCACGTCTGCAGGGAGAGCCGGGGGGGCGTGGCGAGCGACGGATCGGTCGACGCGTCGGCCGTCGAGCCGGCGGTGGAGCCGGTCGTCGAGCGGGTCGTGCCGTCGGTCGGCGGCGCAGCCGGCTCGGTGGTGGTGCTCACGCGGGGGCTCCTGCTCGTCGGGCCGTGCGGCCGGGCTTGACCGCCGTCTCGTCGGGCGGGCTAGGCTAGAAAGCGATTTCACCACGACGAGCACCGGGCCCACAAGGGCCGGAGGGACGGCCATGACCGCCACGACGACGTCGGGTCCGGGCGCCCGCACCGGTGCCGGTACCGGCACCGGCTGGACGCTGCACCCCGACCGGGGCCTGCCCGCCGACCCCGTGCTGCGGTCGCTGGCCCGTCAGGTGCTCGAGGCGATCCAGCACCTCCCGATCGTCTCCATGCACGGGCACGTCGACGTCGGCCTGCTCGAGCGCGACGAGGCGTTCGGGGACCCGGCCTCGCTGCTCGTCGTGCCCGACCACTACCTCGTCCGGATGCTCGTCTCCCAGGGGGTGCCGCACGACGCGCTGGGCGTGCCGCGGCGCGACGGGGGTGCGGTCGAGACCGACCCGCGGGAGATCTGGCGGACGTTCGCCTCGCACTGGCACCTCTTCCGCGGGACGCCGACCCGGTTCTGGCTCGAGCACGTGCTCGTCGAGGTGCTCGGCGTGCAGGACCGTCCGTCGGCGGCCAGCGCGGACGCGACGTACGACCAGGTCGCGACGCGGCTGGCCGAGCCCGGCTTCCGCCCCCTGGCGCTGCTGGACAGGCTCGGCATCGAGATCCTGGCGACGACGGACGCCGCCGACGCCGACCTCGGCAGCCACGCGGCGCTGGCCGCCCGCGGGTGGTCGCGGGTGGTGCCCACGTTCCGGCCGGACGCCGTGCTGCACGTCGACCGGCCGACCTGGCGGACCGACGTCGCGCGGCTCGGGGAGCGTGCCGGGATCGAGGTCACGGGGCTGCCCACCCTCCTGGCCGCGCTGGAGGAGCGCCGCCGCGCCTTCGTCGCCGCCGGCGCGCGCGCCACCGACCACGGGCACCTGTCCGCGGACACCACGCCGCTCGACCCGGCCGAGGCGGACCGCGTCGTCGTCGCGGCGCTGCGCGGCGAGGTCGAGCCGGCCGCCGCGCAGGCCCTGTCCGGGCACCTGCTGCTCGAGATGGCGCGGATGTCCACGGAGGACGGCCTCGTCATGCAGCTGCACCCGGGTGTGCTGCGCAACCACGACCCGCGGGTGCACGTGCAGCGCGGACCCGACGTCGGCTACGACATCCCCGTCGTCACGGAGTACACGCGCGCGCTGCGGCCGCTGCTCGAGCGGTACGGGCACCACCCGCGGCTGCGGCTCGTGCTGTTCACCGTCGACGAGGACGCGTTCAGCCGCGAGCTGGCGCCGCTGGCCGGCGTCTACCCGGCGGTGCGGCTGGGTGCGCCGTGGTGGTTCCTCGACACGCTCGACGGCATGCGGCGGTTCCGGGAGGCGGTCACCGACACCGCCGGCTTCTTCAACACGACCGGGTTCGTCGACGACACGCGGGCATTCCTGTCGATCCCCGCGCGGCACGACATGGCCCGGCGCGTCGACGCCGGGTACCTCGCGCGGCTCGTCGCCGAGCACCGGCTGGACCTCGACGAGGCGGTCGAGACGGCGGTCGACCTCGCGTACCGCCTGCCGCAGGCGGCCTACCCGCCGTTGCTGGGCTGATCGCCCGGCCCGGCCGGGCGTGCCGACCGAGCACGCCGGCCGGGCAGGCGGGCTGGGCACGCCGGCGGGGCACCGTCAGGTGACGGCGCCCAGCTGCCAGGGCACGAACTCGTCGGACCCGAGGTCCAGCTCCTCGGACACCGTCTGCTCACCGGAGGCCACGGCGAGGACGCGCTCGAAGAGCTCCTCGCCGATCTCCTCGACGGTGGCGGTGCCCGTGACGATGCGCCCCGCGTCGAGGTCCATGTCCTCGCGCATGCGCTCGTAGGTCTCGGTGTTGGTCGCGACCTTGATGGACGGCGACGGCTTGCACCCGAGCACGGAGCCCCGGCCGGTGGTGAAGACGACGACCGTCGCGCCGCCGGCCACGATGCCCGTGACGGACACCGGGTCGTAGCCGGGCGTGTCCATGAAGACGAGCCCGCGCTCCGTGACGGGTTCGGCGTACTCCTTGACGGCGACGAGCTCGGCCGTGCCCGCCTTGGCCACCGCGCCGAGCGACTTCTCGAGGATGGTCGTGAGGCCGCCGGCCTTGTTGCCGGGGGAGGGATTGTTGTCCATGGTGCCGCCGCCGGCCGCGGTGTAGCCCTTCCACCAGTCCAGCCGGTCGAGCAGCCGCTGGCCGACCTCCCGGCTGACGGCCCGCCGCAGCAGCAGGTGCTCGGCGCCGAAGACCTCCGGCGTCTCGGCGAGGACCGACGTGCCGCCCTGTGCGACGAGCAGGTCGCTCGCCCGGCCCAGCGCCGGGTTGGCGGTGATGCCGGAGTACCCGTCGGAGCCGCCGCAGTTGAGGCCGAGCACCAGCGCCGAGGCCGGTGCCTCCTCGCGGCGCAGGGCGTCGATCGCGGGGAGCATCTCCTCGATGGCGGCCACGCCCGCGCGCACCGTGGCGCGGATGCCGCCGGTGTCCTGGATGACCAGCCGCCGGACCGGCGTGCCCGGGGCGAGCGCGAGCCCGTCGAGCAGGCCGTCGACGGGCAGCATCTCGCACCCCAGTCCCACGACGAGCAGGCCCGCCATGTTGGGGTGGGACGCGTACCCGCGCAGCGTGCGGCGCGTGACCTGCGCACCCTCGCTCGTGGGGACCAGGCCGCAGCCGGTGTCGTGCGTGAGGGCGACGACGCCGTCGACGTGCGGGTAGGCGTCGAGCACGCGCCCGCGGAACTGGTCCGCGATGAGCCGGGCGGTGGAGGCCGAGCAGTTCACGCTCGTGACGATGCCGATGTAGTTGCGCGTGCCCCAGCGGCCGTCGGCGCGACGGTAGCCCCGGAAGGTCCGCTCGACGGCCGCCGGGGGCAGCGCGACGCGGGCCGTGCCGAACTCGTAGGCCCGGTCCGCGTCGTCCATGCCGAGGTTGTGGCTGTGCACGTGGTCGCCGGGGGCGATGTCCCGGGTGGCGCGGCCGATCGACTGGCCGTACTTGAGGACCGGCTCTCCGGCGCCGGCTGCCCGGACCGCGAGCTTGTGCCCGCGCGGGACGGTGAGCGGCAGGGTGACGACGAGGCCGCCGTCCGCGGCCGGCAGCGCCACCTGCGTGCCCCGGCGCAGCTCGCGGGTGGCGACGGCGACGTGGTCGCCGGGGCGCAGGCGGAGCGCGACGTCGGCGAGCGCGAGCGGGGTGGCGGTCGTGGTCATGCGGGCAGGTCCTCGCTCCGGTCCGTGCGCGCCCCAGCGGTGCGCCTCGCCAAGATAACGCTTTCTCAGCGCGTCACGACAGGGGTGTCCCACCGGTCGGGCGGCAGCGCCTCGACGACGGACCAGCGCTCGTCGTCCGTGCCCGCCAGGCGCACGGGGGTGCCGGCGCGCCAGCGGGACGTCCCCGCGGGCAGGACCACCGCGGGCGACCAGGGGGAGCAGCCCGTGGCGGTGACGGGTGTCAGCAGCGGGCGGCCGTACCGGTCCTGCCCGACGAGCCAGCGCGCGGCGTGGGCGTCCTCGGCGCGGCCGTCGGGCCGGCCGCTGGGCGGGCCGTCCGGCAGGCCGGCGGGCCGGCTGTCGGGCCCGCCGTCGGTGGCGAGCGTCCGGCCCGTGCGCAGCGAGGCGAGGACGACGCGGTCCCCGGGGCGGACGGTCCGACCGGGTTCGGCGGGCTGCCGCGTGAGCACCAGCGGCAGCGGCCGCGGCGCGTACCGCAGCGCGAACAGGCCGCGCCAGGTCCGGCCCGTGCTCGAGCTCCACCCGGTCCCGCCCGCGCGGGCGGTGAGCCGCGTCGTACGTCCGGGGTGGTTGGGGTCGTAGACGTCCAGCTCGGTGGTCACGCCGTCGGTCCGGTACGCGTGGGCGACGACCTGGTGGTTGTCCCCGGCGGCGGGCAGCCGGCGCGCCACGACGAGCCCGACGAGCACCGGCCGCCCGGCGTCGAGCTCCGCCAGGACCGCCGGCAGCCCGTCCCGGCGGGTCAGCGTCCCGACGCCGATGACGGGCGGACGGTCCTCGTCGGGCCGCAGCGACCAGGTGAGGAACCGCAGCACGCGCGGCTGCGCGAAGGTGCGCAGCTGCCGGCGCAGCAGGGCGTCGGCGAGCCAGTGCCCGTCGGGCGGGACGCGACGCGGCGCCCAGAGGCCGGCGTCGAGCCGGGGTGCGGGGACGCCGGCGTGGTGGTGGTCCAGCGCCAGCGCCGCCATGCCGCCGCACCGGCCCGCCGTGGCCACCCGCCGGCCGCCGGGCAGCGGCAGCACGACGTTGACGAAGGCGTTGGGGAACCGGAACCCGTGCACGCGCGGGTCGAAGCCCGTCCGGGCCTCGCGCCCCGGCACCTAGACCCCGCCCGGGTGGCCGAGCACGCGCCACGCCTCGTAGGTCGCCACCGCGGCCGCGTTCGACAGGTTCATCGAGCGCCGCCCCGGCAGCATCGGGATGCGGACGCGGTCCGTCACACGCGGGTGCGCCACGACCTCGGCGGGAAGCCCCGTCGGCTCGGCCCCGAAGAGCAGGACGTCGCCGTCGCGCCAGTCCACGTCCGTGTGCCACCGCGTCGCCTGCGTCGTGAACGCCAGCACCCGCGCGTCGGGCAGCGTCGCGAGCAGTGCGTCCAGGTCGCCGTGCACCACGACGTGCGCCAGGTCGTGGTAGTCCAGGCCGGCCCGTCGCAGGCGGGCCTCCGACAGGTCGAACCCCAGCGGCTCGACGAGGTGCAGCGTGGCCCCCGTCCCGGCCGCCATGCGGATGGCGTTGCCCGTGTTGCCGGGGATGCGCGGCTCGTGGAAGACGACGTGCAGCACGGGTCAGACCCCCAGGGCCAGGCCCTCGTCGTCGGCCACGCGGGACCTGGGGTCGGTGGCACCCGCGTCGCCACCCGCGTCGTCGCCCCTGCCGTCGCCCGTGCCGTCGCCCGTGCCCGGCCCTGCGCCCAGCGCCGCGAGGACGCCCGCGCCGTACCGCTCGAGCTTCGCCGCGCCGACGCCGCTCACGCCGGCCAGCTCGCCCGTCGTCGCCGGCCGGCGCGCCGCGATGTCGCGCAGGGTCGCGTCGTGGAAGACGACGTAGGCCGGCACGCCCTGCTCCCGCGCGGTCGTCGCCCGCCAGGCGCGCAGCGCCTCGAACCGCGCCGCCGCGTCCCCGTCGAGGTCGGCCGCGGCCTTCCCGGCGGAGCCACTCCCGCCGCCGCGCCGGTCCCCGCGCGACGAGGGCCGGCGCGGTTCCTCCCGCCGCAGCGGGACGGGCGTCGCCCCCCGCAGCACCCCGGCGCTGCCCTCCGTGAGGCGCAGCGTGCCGTAGCCGTCGGTGTCCACCGCGAGCAGCTCACGGGCCAGGAGCTGGCGGACGACCCCGCGCCACTCCGCCTCGCTGGTGTCGGCGCCGATCCCGAACGTGCTCAGCGCGGTGTGCCCGAGCTGCGTCACGCGGGGGGTCGTCTTCCCCCGCAGCACGTCGACGACGTGCCCGACGCCGTAGCGCTGCCCCCGCTGGTCCAGCCGCACGACCGTGGACAGCAGCTTCTGCGCCGCGACGGTCCCGTCCCACGTCTGCGGCGGGGTGAGGCAGGTGTCGCAGTTGCCGCACGGCTCGGACGGCTGCCCGAAGTACGCGAGGAGCCCCTGGCGCCGGCACGTCACCGTCTCGCAGAGCGCGAGCATCGCGTCGAGGTGCGCGGTGAGCCGCCGCCGGTGCGCGGCGTCGCCGTCCGAGGTGTCGATGAGCCGCCGCTGCTGCACGACGTCGGCCAGTCCGTAGGCCAGCCAGGCCGTCGACGGCAACCCGTCCCGGCCCGCCCGGCCCGTCTCCTGGTAGTAGCCCTCGACGGACTTGGGCAGGTCGAGGTGCGCGACGAACCGCACGTCCGGCTTGTCGATGCCCATGCCGAACGCGATGGTCGCGACCATGACGAGGCCGTCCTCGCGCAGGAACCGGGCCTGGTTCTCCTGCCGCACCCGCCGGTCGAGACCCGCGTGGTACGGCAGCGCGGGGATGTCCTCCCCGACGAGGAACGCCGCCGTCTGCTCCACCGAGTTCCGGGACAGGCAGTAGACGATCCCGCAGTCCCCGTCGTGCTCCGTGCGGATCAGGCGGAGCAGTTGCGCGCGCGGGTTGTCCTTGGGCTCGATCCGGTAGCGGATGTTGGGTCGGTCGAAGCTGGCGACGACCTGCAACGCGTCCTCGAGCTGCAGGCGCGTGGCGATCTCGGCGAGGGTGTGCTCGGTCGCCGTGGCCGTGAGGGCGATGCGCGGCACATCGGGCCACCGCTCCTCCAGCAGCGCGAGCTGCAGGTACTCCGGTCGGAAGTCGTGCCCCCACTGGGACACGCAGTGCGCCTCGTCGATGGCGAAGAGCGCCACCGTCCCGCGGTCGAGCAGCGCGACCGTCTCCCGCACGACCAGCCGCTCGGGGGCCAGGTAGAGCAGGTCCAGCTCCCCGGCGAGGAACGCCTCCTCCGTCGCGCGTCGGGCCCCGGCGTCCTGGCTCGAGTTGAGGAACCCGGCACGTACGCCCAGCGCCGACAGCGCGTCCACCTGGTCCTGCATGAGCGCGATGAGCGGCGACACCACGACGCCGGTCCCGGGCCGCACGAGGGCCGGCACCTGGTAGCACAGCGACTTCCCGGCGCCGGTCGGCATGAGCACCAGGGCGTCCCCGCCGTCGACGACGTGCTGCACCACCGCGGCCTGGTCGCCGCGGAACCCCTCGTACCCCCAGACCTCCCGCAGCACCTCCACGGGATCCCGCCCGGCGAACCGCGCCGCCGCCCGCACCTCCTCCGCCCGCATCTCCGTGCCCGCGGGGGACGGGGTCGACGGCCGGCCACCGCCCTCGCGGTCCCCCCGCCGTGCCGACGCCCGCTCGGACGTCGTCCGCTCCGACATCGTCCGCTCGGACGTCGTCCGCTCCGACATCGTCCGCTCGGAGCCAGTCCGCTCGGACGTCGTCCGCAACCGCGACAACTCTCCAGCGGATGCCCGGCCGGCGTGGACGGGTGAGGGAGCCCATGCGTCGGGCTCGTCGTCCCATGCCGGGGGTTCGGTCACCGGCGGGTACCAGTCCTCGTCGCCCGGCACCTGCACGCCCCGCTCCACCGTCACCCGCCCAGCCTACGAGCCCCCTCCTCGCCCCCCGCCGCCGTCCACAGCAGCGCCGCACCGGAGTGCCGCACCGGAGTGCCGCACCGGAGTGCCGCACCGGAGTGCCGAACCGGAGTGCCGCACCGGAGAGCCGCGGCTGGTGACCGTCGCCGACCACGACATCTCTCGCGCTGCTACG
This sequence comes from Cellulomonas sp. plas2, assembly GCF_057221735.1. Lineage (NCBI taxonomy): Bacteria > Bacillati > Actinomycetota > Actinomycetes > Micrococcales > Cellulomonadaceae > Cellulomonas > Cellulomonas sp. plas2. Next base: position 3,445,317 of record NZ_CM170155.1, on the reverse strand, counting down.
TCGAGATACCGCAGTCGGCACCCTGTCGACGGCGTGTCGTGGCATCCCGACCGGGCGCGGGGGCCGATGAGGGAACGTGTCGACGGTGGACGACTGCGCGATGCAGCCGCTGGGGCCCCCGGGGGTGGGTCCGCACCTTCGCGCGATCGGCGGGGTCACCTGCCTCGTCGGTCGCACGAGCGAGGCGGGCCAGGCGCCACGACGCCGGATGCACTGCAGCAGGTGGCCCGCACCGACCGCGTCGGTGCCGCACCTGCGGGCGTTCTCGTCGTCGAGGTCCGTCGACATGCCACGACACGCCGACGACGGGGGTGTTCTGCTGGTACCTCGACGTAGTGCCGCGAGGACAGCGGTGAGGGGCAGATCCTGGCGTGGCGCGACGGGCTGGCTGGCGTCGCCGAGGCTCGCCGTGGTGCGCGGGGCGCGACGGGGCTCGCCCTGGCGCGACGGGCGGGCCGGCGTCGTCGAGGCTCGCCGTATGCGCGGGCGCGACGAGGCTCGCCCTGGCGCGGCGGGCGGGCCGGCGTGGCCGAGGCTCGCCGTGGTGGGTGGGCGCGACGAGGCTCGCCGTGGTGCCCCGACGCCGAGGGCCACGCGGCTCGTCGGTGGTCCGCGTGGTCGCGCCGAGGAGGTCGGCGGGTCAGCTGCCGGGCGTCGCCCGCGTGGCGAGGGCGAGGGCGCGTCTGACGCGGTGGCGCAGGCGGAGGGCGTGGTGGTGGAGGTCCTCGGGGAGGACCGTCAGGACGACCCAGTCCTCCTCGACGAGCCGCTCGCGCCGGGTGCGCACGTGCAGGGCCGACCGGCCCTCCAGCGCGTGCTGCGGGGCGTCGCAGTCCAGCACGAGACGGTGCTCGGGGTAGCCGAGGAGGGGGCCCGCCTGTCGGCCGAACGCCGCTCGGTGCGTGAGGTCCCGGAGCCGCGGCAGCGTGCCGAGGTGCAGGGCGCGGTGCGTGGCCGCCTGGAGGGGGCAGCACGTCCCGGGCAGGACGCTGCGCGCCACCGCGGCCGCTGTCCTGCGGCCGCGGCTGCCGGTCGGCATGGACGCCACGGCGCCGCCGAGCTCGTCACGGGTCGTGACGGCGACGCGGTGCGCGGTGAGCGCGTCGGCGAGCTCGAGGAGGTCGCGCTCGCCGAGCACGGGCGCGAGCTGGGCCCAGGCGTGCGCGGCGGTGACGACCGGCAGGCCGAGGTGAGTGGCGGCGGCGTCGGGTTCCAGGAGTGCGCTGGACGTGTGTGCTGCGACTCCCCGGCGGCGCGGGATGCGGGTGCCGGGCGGGACGGCGACGTGGAGGGCGCAGTCGTCGCTCCACCGCTCGGGAAGGGCCGCCCCTCGGAGGCGGAGGGCGGTCCACCGGGAGAACGCGGCATCTAGTGGGAGGTGGGGTAGGAGCAGCGCGCAGGAGGTGGCCAGTGGTGGCAGTGGGACGTCCGGGAGCACGGGCACAGGACAACGGTCCTGAGGGCGGCGGGACCGCGCGCGGACTCCGGCGGTGGACGGTCGCGGCGGACGGCGGGTCTGGGGACGTGCCGACGGCCCCGGCAGAGGTGCCGGGGCCGTCGGGTGTCGGCGGATCCTGCGATCGGCGGGCCGTGGTGCTCGACGGGCGGCCGAGCACCACGGTCACCGGGTCACGACGTCACTGGACGTCGTCGTCGACCCAGTCGAGGGTCTTCTGGACGGCCTTCTTCCACAGGCGGTACTGGCGGTCGCGCTCGGAGGACTCCAGGTCGGGGGTCCAGCGCTTGTCCTCGGCCCAGTTGTCGATGACGTCCTGCTCGCCCTTCCAGAAGCCGACGGCGATGCCCGCGGCATAGGCGGCGCCGAGGGCGGTCGTCTCGGCGACCTTCGGGCGGACGACGGGCACGTCGAGGATGTCGGCCTGGAACTGCATGAGCAGGTCGTTCTTCGTCATGCCGCCGTCGACCTTGAGCTCCGTCAGCGCGACGCCGGAGTCCGCGTTCATGGCGTCGAGGACCTCGCGCGTCTGGAAGGCGGTGGCCTCCAGCGCCGCGCGGGCCAGGTGGTTGCGGTTGACGTAGCGCGTGAGGCCGACGATCGCGCCGCGGGCGTCCGAGCGCCAGTACGGGGCGAACAGGCCCGAGAACGCCGGGACGATGTAGGCGCCGCCGTTGTCCTCCACCTTCGAGGCCAGGTACTCCACGTCCTGGGCCTCCATGAAGAAGCCGAGGTTGTCGCGCAGCCACTGCACGAGCGACCCGGTGACGGCGATGGAGCCCTCGAGGGCGTACACCTGCGGGGCGTCGCCGATCTTGTAGGCGACCGTGGTCAGCAGGCCGTTCTTCGACGGTACCGGCTCCGTGCCGGTGTTGAGCAGCATGAAGTTGCCCGTGCCGTACGTGTTCTTGGCGGTGCCGACCTCGAAGCAGGCCTGGCCGAACGTCGCGGCCTGCTGGTCGCCGAGGATGCCGGCGATCGGCACGCCCGGGACCATACCGCCCTGGCGGCCGTGGCCGTAGACCTCGGACGACGAGCGGATCTCGGGCAGCATCGACAGCGGGACGCCCATCTCCGCCGCGATCTCCTCGTTCCAGGTGAGCGAGTCGACGTTCATGAGCATCGTGCGCGAGGCGTTGGTGACGTCGGTGACGTGGATGCCGCCCTCGACCCCGCCGGTCATGTTCCACAGCACCCAGGAGTCGGTGTTGCCGAACGCCAGCTGGCCCTTCTCGGCCTTCTCCCGGGCGCCCTCGACGTTGTCGAGGATCCAGCGGATCTTCGGGCCGGAGAAGTAGGTGGCCAGCGGCAGGCCGACGCGGTCCTTGTACCGGTCGTTGCCGCCGCCGAGGGCGGCCAGCTCGTCGGCGATCTTCTGGGTCCGGGTGTCCTGCCAGACGATGGCGTTGTAGACGGGCTTGCCGGTGGTGCGGTCCCACACGACGGCCGTCTCGCGCTGGTTGGTGATGCCGACGGCCGCGATGTCGTGGTGGGTCTTGTTGGCGCGGGTGAGCGCCAGCGCGACGACCTCGCGGACGTTGTTCCAGATCTCCTCGGGGTCGTGCTCGACCCAGCCGGCGCGCGGGAAGATCTGCGCGTGCTCCTTCTGGCCGACGGAGACGATGCTGCCGCCGTGGTCGAAGAGGATCGCGCGGCTGCTGGTGGTGCCCTGGTCGATCGCGATGACGTACTGCTCGGCCATGTGCTGTCTTCCTTCGTCGTCGGTCCGGGCGTCGGTGCCCGGGCGTGCAGCGGGGAGGGGTGGGACGGTGGCGGGCGTCAGCCCAGGTACCAGCGGGCGACGAGGCCGGCGAGGATGCCGCCGACCGCGGGACCGGCGACCGGCACCCAGGAGTAGGCCCAGTCGGACGAGCCCTTGCCGCGGATGGGCAGCAGCGCGTGGACGAGGCGCGGGCCGAAGTCACGGGCCGGGTTGATGGCGTAGCCCGTCGGGCCGCCGAGGCTGGCGCCGATGCCGACGACGAGCAGCGCGACGGCGAGCGGGCCGATCTCCGCAGGGGTGTTGCCGAACAGCAGCACGACGAACACGAGGACGAAGGTGCCGATGACCTCGGTGAGGAAGTTCCAGGAGTACGCGCGCAGCTCCGGGCCGGTGGAGAACACGCCCAGCTTCACGCCCGGGTCGGCCTGCTCGTCGAAGTGCTTCTTGTACGCGAGGTAGGCCAGGACCGCGCCGAGCATGGCGCCGCCGACCTGGGCGACCACGTAGAGGAAGCCGTTGACGACCGAGACCGGCACGCCCGGGGCGAACTCCTCCGCGCCGGACGACCACAGGCCGAGCGTGACGGCCGGGTTGAGGTGCGCGCCGGACTTGAAGGACACGTACACGCCGGCGAAGACCGCGAGGCCCCAGCCGAAGTTGATGAGGAGCCAGCCGCCGCCGAAGCCCTTGGTCTTCGGCAGGATGACGTTGGCCACCACACCGGCACCGAGCAGGATGAGCATCGCGGTGCCCAGGAATTCGGAGCCGAACGCTTCTCCGATGCTGATGGAGTCCACGGAAGACCCTTTCTCTTGACGTCGTCGTCACTCCGTACCGGGGGCAGGTCCCGGTGCGGTCCAGCAGGCGGCGGCACCCGCGGGGTGGGTGCCGCCGGTCGAGCTCAGGTGCCGTAGGGGGCCGCGGTCCCCATGCCGGCGGGGGAGCCGGGCTTGAGCCCCGCCCCCGGGTTCCCACCCTTGTGCCCCGTGCCGTCGAGGGGCAGGAGCGACACGACGTCCTCGGCGGCGAGGCGGGCCGCCTCGGCCGACCGGTCGTCGGGCTGCTGGGCGGCGCGGTCCTCCGCCTCGGCCCGGGCGACGTACGCCGCGATCTCGCGACGACGGGTCTCGTCGTCCCAGCCGAGGACGGGGGCCAGGAGGTCGGCGATCTGTTCGAGGGCGCCGACGCCCTTGTCCGCCTGCTCGTAGTTGAGCCGGGTGCGGTGCATGAGGACGTCGTCCAGGTGCAGCGCGCCCTCGTGGCTGGCGGCGTAGACGATCTCCGCGCCGATGTACGCCGGCGCGTGCTCCAGCGGCAGGGCCAGGCCGGGGTCCGCCTCGCACAGCTCGACGAGCTCGGACAGCAGCGAGCCGTACCGGTGCAGCAGGTGGTCCATCCGGAAGCGGTCCCAGCCCCAGCGGTCGCCGATGCTCTTGGCCTGGCGCTGGAAGACCGACAGGCCCTCGGCGCCGGCCAGCGGCAGGTCGTGCGTGAGCGAGGGCAGCGTCGTCGCGCGGGAGCCGATCGCGAAGTCGACGGCGTCCTTGGCCATGACGCGGTACGTCGTCAGCTTGCCGCCGGCGATGACCGTGAGGCCCGGGACCGGCGAGGCGACGGTGTGCTCGCGCGACACCTTGGCCGACGAGGTCCCCTCCTTCGTGCCCGGCTGCAGCAGCGGGCGCAGGCCGGCCCAGGTGCCGATGACGTCCTCGCGCGTGATCGGCCGTGCCAGGACCGTGTTCGCGTGGTCGATGACGTAGTCGATGTCCTCGCTCGTCGCGACCGGGTGCGTCAGCTCCTGCTCCCACGGGGTGTCCGTGGTGCCGATGACCCAGTACCGCGACCACGGGATGATGAAGAGGACCGACTTCTCGGTCTGCAGGATCAGCCCGGTGTCGCCGGCGATGCGCGAGCGCGGCACGACGATGTGGATGCCCTTGGAGGCCAGCACCCGCAGGCCGCCGTCGGAGCCGGCCAGCGACTCGGTCTGCTCGGTCCACACGCCCGTGGCGTTGATGACCGAGCGGGCGCGCACGTCCAGGTGCTCGCCGGTCCCCAGGTCGACGAGCTCGGCGCCCGTGACCGCCCCGGCCTGCGTCGTGTGCAGGTCGACGACCTGCGTGCGGCTGGCGGCGTGGGCGCCGTAGGACACGGCCGTGCGCACCAGCGTCTCGACGAGCCGCGCGTCGTCGACGGACGCGTCCCAGTAGCGCACCGCGCCGATGGCGGCGTCGTGGCGCAGGTCCGGGAACAGGCGCTCCATGCCCTTGCGCGTCAGGTGCCGGTGGATCGGCATCGCGCGGCGGCTGCCGGAGACGGAGGCCAGCGTGTCGTACAGCGCGACGCCCGCCCCCACGTAGGCCCGCTCCCAGACGCGGTTCTCCAGCGGGTAGAGGAACGACACCGGCTTGACCAGGTGCGGCGCCAGCCGCGTGATGAGCAGGTCGCGCTCCGTGAGGGCCTCGCGGACGAGGTGGAAGTCGAGCATCTGCAGGTAGCGGAGGCCGCCGTGGACGAGCTTCGAGGAGCGCGACGACGTCCCCGACGCCCAGTCCTGCCCCTCGACGATCGCCGTCGACAGCCCGCGACTCACGGCGTCGAGCGCGATGCCGGCACCGGTGACGCCACCGCCGACGACGAGGACGTCGAGCTCGGCGTCCCTCTCGGTGCTGCGGCGCATCCGGTCGAGCGCGTCGCGGCGGGCCGCCGCGGTCAGCGGAGCGGTTCTCATGGGCCAGGTCCTCTCGTCGTGCCTCGTCGCACCGGTGGTCCGTCGTGCGGCCCGGCAGGGCCGGGCGCGTCCCCGCGGCCCACCGGGCCTCCTGCCCCGACATCGTTCCCAGGGGACGAACGTTCGCGCAACACCGCTGAACGGATGTGCACAATGGCCTCCCCGTCCCCCGGAGGGGTGGTCTCGAGGGCGGACGGACGTGCACGCAGGCCCCTGGCGCGGCCGCGAGTCGGCGGGCCACGATGCCCCTGGGCGACGAGGAGGTCGGCATGGAGGTGGCGGAACGGGAGCAGGACGTCCTGCGTGCGGCGTCGATGTACTACCTCCAGGACCTCAAGATGGAGGTGATCGCGCGGCACCTGGGCACCTCGCGGTCCACGGTGTCGCGGCTGATCAAACGTGCGCGCGAGACGGGCCTGGTCGAGATCACGCTGCGGCCGGCCAGCACGCGGGCCCCGGGCCTCGGGCGGACGGTCGCGGCGGCCTACGGGCTCGACGCGTACGTCGTGCCCGTCCCCGACTCCGCCGGCCAGGTCGAGCGGCTGGACCAGGTCGCCATGACGGCGGCGCGGCTGCTGTCGTCGTGGTTCGACTCGGACATGGTGCTCGGGGTGGCCTGGGGGACGACGCTGGCGACCGTCTCGCGCTTCCTGGCCCCCAAGCCGACCCGCGGGTCCGCCGTGGTGCAGCTCAACGGCGCGGCCAACATGCGCACGTCGGGCATCGAGTACGCCTCCGACCTCATCTCGAGCTTCGGCACCGCCTTCGGGGCCGCCGTGCACCACTTCTCGGTGCCCGCGTTCTTCGACTTCCCGGAGACGAAGGCGGCGATGTGGCGCGAGCGGTCGGTGCTGCGCGTGCTCGACATGCAGCGGCGCGCGGACATCGCGCTGTTCAGCGTCGGCGCCGTGGCGGGTGCGGTGCCCAGCCACGTCTACGCCGCGGGCTACCTCGACGACGAGGACGTGGCGACCCTGCACGCCGAGGGCGTCGTCGGGGACGTGTGCACGGTGTTCCTGCGCGCCGACGGCTCCTGGCGCGACGTGGGCCTCAACGCCCGCGCGACGGGGCCGACGCCGGAGGAGCTCGTGCGCGTCCCGCGGCGCGTGTGCGTCGTGGCGGGGGACAACAAGATCGCCCCCCTGCTGGCGGCGCTGCGTGCGGGGGTGGTCACGGACCTGGTCATCGACGAGCTGACGGCCACGCGCCTGCTCGAGCACGCCGGCGGCGGGCCGGCGCGACGGGGGCGCGGACGGCGTGCGGGCTAGCCTGCGCCCGTGACCTCGTTCCACGTGCGGCCCGCGCTCCCGGCCGACGTCCACGCGATCCACGACCTCGTCGAGCCCTACGCCGCGGAGCGCATCCTGCTGGCCAAGGAGTGGGTGGGCTACTACGAGTCGGTGCAGGAGTTCCTCGTCGCCGAGAGCACGGGACCGTCCAGCACGACGGGCGGCACGACGGGCGGCGGGCGGCCCGAGGTCCTGGGCTGCGGGGCGCTGCACGTCATGTGGTCGGACCTGGCGGAGATCCGCACGCTGGCGGTCTCGCCGCGCGCGCGGCACCAGGGCGTGGGGCACGCGCTCGTCGACGGGCTGGTGGCGCGGGCGCGGTCGATCGGGCTGCAGCGGGTGTTCTGCCTGACCTTCGAGGTCGCGTTCTTCCGGTCCCACGGCTTCCGCGAGATCGAGGGCACGCCGGTCACGCCCGCGGTGTACGCCGAGCTGCTGCGCTCCCACGACGACGGCGTCGCCGAGTTCCTCGACCTCGCACGCGTGAAGCCCAACACCCTGGGCAACACGCGGATGCTGCTGGAGCTGTAGCGCCCTACCAGCCGGCGCCGTACGCCTGCACGGGCGTGCGGGCACCGGTGCTCGCGGTGGCGTCGGCGAGCGCCTCCGCGGGCGAGCGCCCGGCGGCCAGTCCCGCGTGCACGGCCGGCAGCAGGACGCAGGCCTCGTCGTCGGCCACGGCGGCGGGGGACGCGAGCACGCAGCGTGCACCGGCGTGCAACCAGGCGCGTGCCATGCCGAGCGACTCGTCGCCCCACGGGCCCGACGCCTGGCCGAGCTCGCACGCGGACAGCACCACCGTCGTCGGCACCGCCGCCAGCCGGCCGACGTCGTAGCCCCACCAGGGCCCGTCGGCGAGTCGGACCGCGGAGAACCACGGGTTCTCGGGCGCGTGCCGCCCGTGCCCGACGAGGTGCAGGAGGTCGGCACGGGCCGCGGGACCGGCGACGGCGGCGGTCGTGGCGTCCGGCCCGACGAGCAGCGTGCTCGCCAGCCCGGTCGCCGCCCGGACGGCCGCCACCGCGCGCACCTCCTCCTCCGCCCGGGGCACGTCCGGGCCGGCGACGAGGAGCGCCGACGCGGGGCCCGGCGGGTGCGCCGCCGGCCGTGGCCCTCCCACCTGCCGGACCCAGCGCGTGAGCGACGGGGCGACGGTCACCGCGCGGTCGTCGAGCCCGGGGACGAGCGTCCACGGGACGCCCGCCAGCATGCCCGGCACGGACAGGACCACCCGCGACGTCGGCACGGCGGCGAGCGCCGGCGCGACGACCCGAGCCGCGAGGAGGGCCAGCCGCTCGTCGAGCGCCGCCCGCGCGGGGGCGCGCAGCGCGGCGGGCAGCCGGGCCGCGACGACGTCGAGGTCGGCCCGGAGACCGGCGAAGAGGTCCGGCCCGAGACCCGTCGCGTCGAGCGCGACCAGCCGCGCGGACGCCGGCCCGACGACGAGCGCGTGCAGGCCGTCCGCCGTCCGGACCCAGACGAGCGCGGTCGTCGCGGTGGCCGCCAGCGCCGCCTGCAGCGCCGCGAGGCGTACCGGCGGCACGGGGCCGTCACGGTCGCCGCCGCCTTCATCGTCACCGTCACCGCCGCCGCCGTCGCCGCGCGACTCCTCGGGGCCGGCGGCGGCCACCCAGCGCCGCTCCCGTAGCCGGCGCTGCAGGGCCTCCGCGCGCGCCCGGTCCGGACCCGTCGCGTCCGCGCCGAGCGCGCGCAGCTCGGTCAGCTCCGCCTCGGCGGCGGGGTCGGGCGCGGGGTGGCGGGCGGGGTCGGTCACGGGGGCGCCGAGGGTGTCGCCGGCGGCGGCGAGGGGCGTCGGCGGGTCGGTCCCGGGCGCCCGGGGGCCCACCGCGACCGACGCCAGCCCGCGCGCGCGCTCGGACCACGCCAGCACGGTCTCGGCCCGGCCCCCCGCCAGCGCGGCCGCGGTCCCCACCAGGGCGAGCCCGCGCCCGTGACCGGCGACCCCGCCCTGCAGGTCCGGCGACCCGAGCCGCGCCTCCCACCGGCGCAGCAGGTCCGTGCCGCGTCGCGCGGCGGCGAGCGCCTCGGCCCGCCGTCCGGCGGCCAGCGCGACGGTCGCCCGCACCTCCAGCGCGGCGACGAGCGTCGTCGTGGACACGGTCGCCCCCGCGCGGGCCGGGAGCCGACCCCGCCTCAGCCGCGCACACGCCGCGGCCGCGCCCTCGCGGGCCAGGACGGCGCGCGCCGCGAGGTGCGCGACGAGGGTCGCCTCGTCGGGCAGGCCGGCGGCGCGGGCGCGGGCCTCCAGGTCGTCGAGGTCCGCCGCCGCCGGAGGACGGCCGGCCGCGGTCGCGGCCGCCGCCGCGACGACCTCCGCCCGCAGCGCCGGCACGGGGGCGCCGTGGGCGCGCAGCCGCCGCGCGGCACGCCGGGCCACGACGGCCGACCGCGCGGGGTCGGAGGTCAGCAGCGTCCGGGCCAGGAGCACCTCGGCCTCGGCCTGGGGCCGGCGCAGGCCGTGGGCCCCGTGCACGGCGGCCGCGCGGGCGAGCAGCGGGGCTGCCTCCGCGGGCATCCCGGCGGCCAGGAGGACCTCGGCGCGGTCGGCGTCCGACACCGCCGTCGCGACGGGCGACCCCGCGACCGCGTCGTCGCGCGCGCCGGCCATGAGGTCGAGGGCGAGCGCCAGGTCCCCCGCGCGGCCGGCGGCGTACCCCTGGTTGTGCCGGGCGAGCGCCGCGTCGGTGCGCCGGCCGGCGGCGAGGTAGGCGTCGTGCGCGGCGGCGTAGTCGCGCTCGGCGGCGGCGCCGTGGCCGAGCTCGAGGTGCGCGTTCCCGCGGTTGAGCAGGACGCGGGCGCGCAGGGCGGGCTCGTGCAGGCCCGGCAGGGCCCGGTCGAGGTGGGTCAGCGCGCGCCGCGCGTCCCCGCGCCGCAGCTCGACGAGGCCCAGCTGCCCCGCGATCGTCGCCCGCACCTGCCCGTCCACGCCCGGCACGGCCAGCGCCCGCTCGCACAGCGCCACGGCCGCCGGCGCGTCCCCCGTCTCGGCCTCGACGTACGCGCGCGTGCCGAGCACCCGCGCCAGCAGGTCGCCGTCTCCGGCGGTGGTCGCCGCGGTCGCGGCTCGGTCCAGCAGGGGGCGGGCGGCTGCCGGGCGCCCGCGGTTGACCAGCGCGAGGGCGCGGGCGTGCAGCGCGGCGGCGTCGGCCGGGGCTGTGCGGGTGGCCGTACGGGTGGCCGTGCGGGTGGTCGTACCGGTGCGCGTGGCCCTCACCCGCCGGGCGCGCGGGCGGCGAGGAGCACCCGCCGCGCGGCCTCGCCGCGGGCCAGGACCCGCTCGACGGCGGCACGGGCGCGCTGCACGCGGGCGGCCGAGTCCGGTGCGGGGCCCTCCGCGCGCAGCCTCTCGTCGAGCACGGCCGCGATGCGCCCGGCGACGACGGGGGCGGCGAAGGACGTGCCGCTCCAGACGGCGAACCCGCCGCCGAACGCGTCGGGGTCGACCGTGGAGCGCCGCCGGCCGCCGGCGGTCGTCGCCGCGAGCGCGCCCCAGCCGCCGTCGAACCCCGTCGGCAGCGTCGAGACCAGGGCCGCGCCAGGCGCCCACGTGCCGACCCAGGGGCCCGCGTTGGAGAAGAGCGCGTCGGTGCCGTCCGGGTTGAGCGCCCCCACGGCGAGGAGCGGCGCGGCCTGCGGGTCCACGACCACCGGCGGCGCCCCGGTGCTCCACGGCCCGAACGCCGCCGGGAACAGCGGCCGGGCCGTCGCGTCGTTGCCCGCCGAGCACACGACGACCGTCCCCGTCCGGCCGATGGCCGCCAGGTACTCGTACAGCGTGGGGTCGAGGAGGGCGTCGACGGGGGTCTCGTGGTAGTAGCCCAGGGACAGGTTGAGCACGTCCAGGGCACGACCCGTCCCGGGGGCGTCGGCCTCGCGCGTGACGAGCTCGGCCAGGGAGTCCAGGGCCGCGACGAGGTCGCTCTCCGCGATGGCGCCGTCCGAGCCGACGACCCGCCACGCGAGCACCTGGGCGTCGGGGGCGGCCGCGTGCACGAGGCCGGCGATGAAGGTGCCGTGCCCGGATAGGGGGTCGCGCACCCCGTCGAGGGGCCCGGTCTGGTCGGGGTGCACCTCCGGGTCGGCGAGGGGGTCGTCGAGCCCGACCGGCCGGCCGTCGACGGTGACCGCGCGCTCCACGACGGGCACCGGCGCCTCGTCGAACCAGGGGTGCGGGCCGCAGCCGGTGTCCAGCACGCCGACCGCCGTGCGGGGGCGGTCGGGGGAGGGGTCGCGCGACGGCCGGACGCCCGCCCACGCGACGGGCTGCAGCCCGCCGGAGCCGGGCAGGGCGTAAGCCGACGTCGCCGTGCCCTCGCCGAGGAAGGGGTTGCTCTGGTGGAACGGGTTGGACTGGTGGAAGGGGTTGCTCTGGTGGAACGGGTTCGACTGGTGGAACGGGTTGCTCTGGTGGAAGGGGCTCGACGAGAGCCGGCCCGTGAGCAGCACCGCGTGGTCCAGCCCGACGCCGACGAGGTCCAGCGGTGAGCGCGCGCGCCGCCGGGCCCGCTGCAGCAGGGCCCACGCGTCGGGCGGGAGCAGGGCCTGCGGACCGGCCCGCACGACGAGGACGACGAGGCCCAGGGGTCCCGTGGCCCAGGGGAGCCGCTCGGCGCGCTCGCGGGTGCGGCGCTCGTCCTCGGTGAAGGAGGTGCGGGCGCCGTCCGGGTCGCGCTCGACGACCCACCCGAGGTCGTCCGCGGCCTCCTGCAGCAGCGCGACGGCGGCCTCGGGGTCGCGCAGCGTGGAGACGAGCAGCCGGTCCGGCGCGCGGACGGTCGGGTGGACGGGGACGGCCGTGCGCTCGTCGAGGACGACGCGGTCGGCGGCGGCCGGCAGCGCCGCCCACCGCGTGCTGGGGACCTCCGGGGACCAGCGCGGCCCCGCGGCCGCCCTCGGGTCCGCGGGACGCCGGCGTCGCTGCGGTGTCACGGTGCACTCCTCTGCTCGGGTTGCGGGTGGGTGCGGCTCAGACCTCGAAGGCCGGGGTGCGCCAGCCGAGGGGACGGGCGGCGTCCGCGTCCTCCGGTGCCGGCGTGTCGGCCGGCTCGAACCAGAGGCTGGCCGGCCCGGCCGGGACGCGGGCGAGGGCGAAGCGGCCGTGGCGGTCCACCTCCGCGCGCAGCTCGTCGTCCCCGCGACGCAGCACGACCTGCCCCGGCCGGGCCGGCGCGACCCAGCCGTCGACCCGCCGCGGGGCGGGGGCGGGTCCCGCGACGCCCACGGCACCCACGGCACCGGTCGCGCCCGGGGCCAGGGCGGCGACGCGCAGGAGCACGTCGTGGACGCCGTCGGAGAACTGCAGGGTGCGCACGTCGTCGTCCCCGCGGGCGCCGACGAGCCCGCCCGGCAGGCCGACCGCGTCGAGCAGGGCCCACTCCGCCTCGAGCCCGGCGGCCTCGACGGCGGCGAGCGCCTCGTCGGCCAGGTCGGCGGGGACGGGGTCGGCCTCCTCCCACAGCGCGCGCAGCCGGCGCAGCAGCGCGGCGTCGTCGGTGGCGCTCACGTCCCCGCCCCCGTCCCGGGCAGGGCGTCGCCCTCCGCCGGCGGACCGGCCTCGGTCCCCGCCAGCAGCGCCCGCAGCCGGACGAGGCACCGGCCGCGGGTCGGGCCGATGCTGCCGACGGGCATGCCGAGGTCCTCGGCGATGCGCCGGTAGTCGGGCCGCTCGTCGAACGCGACGACGCGCAGGAGGCGGCGGCACCGCTCGGGCAGCGCGGCCACCGCCTGCCACAGGACCCGGTCCCGCACCCGGGTGCCGACGAGCTCGTCGGCGCCGGGGACGGGCGGCGCGGCCCGCTCGAGCAGCTCGTCGGGGGCGGCGTGCGCCCGGGTCTCGCGGCCGGCCGCGCGCCAGGCCTCCCGGCGGGCCGTCGTCATGAGCCACGCGGTCACGGCGCGGGGGTCCTGCACGGTGGCGGCGTGCGTGACGAGCCGGCCCCACACCACCTGCAGGACGTCGCGGGCCGTCTCCTCGTCGAGCCGGTAGGCCCGCACCACGTGCCACAGGGTGGGCGTCAGCGCGCGGACGAGGGTGCCGACGGCGGCCGCGTCGCCGTCACGCCAGGCCGTGAAGGCCTCGGCCGCGACCTCCCAGACCGGCGCCTCGGCCGCGGGCGCCACGACGGACGCGCCGTGCGCCCGCGTGCGGTCGTCCACGGCGACATGCTGGCCCCGCGGCGGTGTCGCCCACAAGGGTGGTGCGGTCGGCATCGTCGGCCCCCTCCTGTCGGGGGTCAGGAGCCGGGCCGCCGCGTCCTGATACCCGGCGGCGGGTGTTCTGCGGCGGGAGTCCTGCGGCGGGGTCTCAGCGCGGCAGGGCGTAGGCGACCTCGTCGTCCTCGCCGGCGCCCGCCTGCTCGACGACGAGGCCGTCCGCGACGAGCGCCGCCAGGCACCGCTCGCGCTGGACGCGGTCGGGCCACGTGCCCGCCACGACGTGCGCCGGCACGGGGCCCGGGGCCTCGCGCAGGAGGGCCATGACACGTCCGCGGACCTGGCGGTCGGTCCCCGTCCAGGCCTGCGTGCGCCGGCGGTGCGCGTGCGCGTCGGGCGGGCTGCCGGCGCGACGCCACCGACAGGCGTCCTCGACCGGGCAGGCCGCGCAGCGCGGCGACCGGGCGGTGCACACGAGCGCGCCGAGCTCCATCGAGGCGGCGGCCCAGCGGGCGGCACCGAGGTCGTCGTCGGGCAGCCAGGCCTCCGCCAGCCGCGTCTCGACCGCCGTGACGGCCGGCCCGGGCAGCGCCTCGCCGACCGCGAGCCGCGCCAGCACCCGCCGGACGTTCGTGTCGAGCACCACGGCCCGCCGGCCGTACGCGAAGGACAGCACGGCCCCCGCGGTGTAGGAGCCGACGCCGGGCAGCGCCAGCAGCTCGTCGGCCGTCGCCGGCACGGTGCCGCCGTGCCGCTCGACGACCGCCCGCGCGCACTCCTGCAGCCGCAGCGCCCGACGCGGGTAGCCCAGCCGGTCCCAGGCCCGCAGCACCTCGTCGGTGCCCGCCGCCGCGAGGTCGGCCGGGGTCGGCCAGCGCGCCATCCACGCCCGCCACGCCGGCTCGACGCGGACGACGGGCGTCTGCTGCAGCATCACCTCGCTGACCAGCACGCCCCACGCGGTGCGGTCGGGCGCGCGCCAGGGCAGGTCGCGGCGGTGCTCGTCGAACCAGGCGACGACGCGCTCGCGGACGTCCGCGGGCGAGGCGTCGGCCCGCGCGTCGGCCGGCGCGTCGACGGGCACGTCGGCGGGCACGTCGGCGGGGCCGCCCAGCCGTATGTTCGCCGGCACGGTCGGGGGGACGTCGGACGGCGCGGCGGGGGGCACCGCGGCATCCTGCCCCACCGCGTCGTCACCCCGGTGCCGGTGCCGGGCTGGTCCTCAGGGCGGTGGCGGCCGGCCTACGCGGGCCCGACGCCGACGCGGAATCGGGCCGAGAAGCCCGTGCCGGCGACGTCGAACGTGCGCTCGTCGGGGTGGCCGGGCACCTCGCGGGAGGACTGGACCTCGGCCGCGGCCCCCGGGCGCGCGACCGCCCGGATGCCGTCCTGGTCGTTCGCCCGGTCGTGGGCGGGGTCGTCGACGAGGTACCGCTCGCCGGTGTGGACGTACAGCTCCCACGGCGAGCCGGGGAAGACCTGCACGTAGTACTGCTTGTGGAAGACCACGTTGTCGGAGAAGCCGAGGCCCGTGCTGTCGCGCTCGCCGAGGTAGACGTCGAGGCGCAGCACCAGCCCCTGGGCGCCCTCCGGCACCGCCCCCGCGTCGACCCACCCCTCCCACAGCAGGCGGTCCGGCCCCGCCCAGCCCGTCGTGCGGTCGCCGCGCTCGGCGAGCGGTCGGGACAGCTCCTCCTGCAGGTCGGGGAGGGGGTCGGTCAGGTCAGGACGGTGGAACGGGCCGTAGCAGTTCTGCGCCTCGGCGCTGTGGTGCACCAGCTCGAAGTCGACGAACCGCGGCTTCACCGACACCCCGAGGTAGAACTCGCTGCGCCCGAAGAGGTCCCCGCCCCGGCTGACGTCGGCCTCGTCGAGCCGGAGCGTCACGCGATGCGTGCCGTGGAAGAACCGCATGGCGATCTCGTACGTCTCCCGCGAGGTTACGAGCGAGTCCGGACCGCCGTGGCACTTGTGCACGAAGGTCCGCGGCGCCCCCGGCAGCTGGGCGGAGGAGTGCAGGACGAGCCCGTCGCTGCGGTGGTGCGCGAGGGTGCCCTCGTCGAGCAGCGTGGCCAGGCGGTTGGCCGCCGACGCGACCGCGACGCCGTAGGCGCGGTGGTTCGTGCCCACGACGGTGAGGACCCGTCGGACGTCGAAGCACTCGGCCCACTCGGTGAACCGCGTGCTCGTCGGGTCGAACGACGACAGCTCCCGCTCGGCCCGTTCGACCAGCGGCAGCATGCGCAACAGCCACCCGGGCGCCCGCTGGAAGGCGATGCCCCGGTGCGGGGTGCCGAGCGTGACGACGCGGTGCACGAGCCGCAGGGCCGCGCCGGCCTCCTCGCGGTGCATGCTCGCCAGGCCCTCGCGCACGACGAGGCCGCCCATGCTGTGGGCGACGACGTCGACGCCGTCGAAGTCCTCGCCGTGGCGGGCCGCGGACCGCTCGATCAGCCGCACGAGCCGGTGCAGCCCCTCGCCGTAGCGCTCGAGGGCGCGTGGCCGCAGGTCGTAGTAGCGGTAGACCCAGATCGTCCCGGCCACACCCGTCCGCAGCACGCGCGCCTCGGTCGTCGGGTCGAGCACGACGCTGCCGCGCACGGAGTCCTCGTCGAGGTGCCGCGGGTCGTGCGGGGGGTCGACGTCCCGGGCGTAGAACCCGACGACGTTCGTCGCGTCGCGGTACGGGTAGCGCTCGGACTTCAGCGCGCGCAGCACGAAGCCCTCGTAGATGTAGTTCTCGCCGCGCCGGGTGGGGTAGACCGAGCCGTCGTTGAAGCCCTGGTAGGGGCTGGCGGTCTCGTCGCCGACGTCCACGCCGCCGAAGCCGCGGACGAGCACCAGTGGTCGAGCTGCCGTCGTCATGCGGCCCCCTCGGTCCGCGCCACTTGGGCCGGGCACCCCTGCCCCGCTCGGGATGCTACGCGCGGGCGCGGGCGCGCCGGAAGGCCCTCGCCGGCGTACCGCACGCCCCGACGCCGCTCCGACGCCGCCCCGACGACGCGCCGCCGGGCCTCCCCGGGCCGCCGGCGGTCGTGCCTAGGGTGACGACGACCGGGTGCCGCGCCCGGCGCCCGACCGACCCGTCGCACCCGTCCCCGTGCGGACCCGTCCCGAGGAGAGCCGCGTGCCCGCGTCCACCCGTGCCCCGTCGGGGCGGCCCTCGCCCGGCGGCGCGCGCCCGGGGACCGGGGCCGCCCGGCCCCTGCCCGCGCACGTCTACCGCCGGCGTCGCGCTGTCGCGCTGGTCGTGCTGCTGGCGCTGGTCGCGGCGGTGGTCGTCGCCGTCGTGGCGGTGGTGAGGCTCCTGTCGCCCGACGAGGGGGCGGCCGCGACGGACGGCCCGGCGGCCGGGGCGCTCGTCGCCGGGGTGGCCGGCGGGCAGGCCTCGGCGCAGGGGGCGACGGGCGACGCCTCCGGTGCGGAGGGGGCGCCGGCGGCGGCACCGAGCCCCAGCCCCAGCGAGATCTCCGGCGTGCCGCTGTGCACGGCCGACGCGCTGCGCGTGGCGGCCGTGCCGACGACGACGGCCTTCCCCGCGGGCACCGACCCGACGTTCACCCTGCGCATCGAGAACACCGGGGACGACCCGTGCCTCGTCGACGCGGGGGACGCGCACCGGGAGGTCGTGCTCACCTCGGGCGACGACCGCGTGTGGTCGCCGCGGGACTGCGTGCCGGAGGGGGAGGGCTCCCGCCTGCTGCTGCTCGCGGGCGGCTCGGGCGACGAGCAGAGCCTGGCGTGGGACCGGGTCCGGTCGGCACCGGGCTGCCCCGGCGGGCAGGCGACCGCGGGGTCGGGGACCTACGCCCTGACGTTCTCGGTCGCGGGTGCGACGGCCCAGCCGGCGGTCTTCACCCTCGGCTGAGGCCGACCGGGGGCCTGGATCGGCAGGCGGGACGGTCAGACGGACCGCTCGAGGATGCTGGAACCGGTCAGACGTAGCGCTCGAGGATGCTGGACTCGGCCAGCCGGGACAGGCCCTCGCGGACGGCCCGCGCCCGCTGCTCCCCGACGCCGTCGACGGCCATGAGGTCGTCGATGCCGGCCGCCAGGAGCTTCTGCAGGCCGCCGAAGTGGGTGACCAGCCGCTCGACGATCGCCCCCGGGAGCCGGGGCACCTTCGACAGCAGGCGGTACCCGCGGGGGCCGACCGCCGCGTCCGGGGTGTCCCCGCCGCCCGGCAGCCCGAGCACGCGCGCGATGAGGGCGATGTCGAGCAGCTCGGTCGAGGTGAGCGAGGCCAGCGCGTCGAGCGCGGCGCCGGCGTCCGTGGCGTCGGCGCGCTGCGGGTCGAGGTAGTCGCGGGCGACGAGCTCCCGGTCGGCGCCCAGGCCGCCGACGAGCTCGTCGAGCTGCAGCGTGAGCAGGCGACCGTCCGTCCCGAGCTCGACGACGTAGCCCTCGATCTCCTCCGAGATGCGGCGGACCATCTCGAGGCGCTGCAGCACGGCGGACACGTCGCGGACCGTCACGAGGTCCTCGATCTCGAGCGCCGAGAGCGTGCCGCTGACCTCGTCGAGGCGGGACTTGTAGCGCTCCAGGGTGGCCAGCGCCTGGTTCGCGCGGGACAGGACCGTCGTCGTGTCCTCGAGCGGGTAGCGCTGACCGTGCACGTAGAGGGCGACGATCCGCATGGACGCGGACACGGACACCACGGGGAAGCCGCTCTGCTTCGACACGCGCTCCGCGGTGCGGTGCCGGGTGCCGGACTCGGACGTCTCGATGGAGGAGTCGGGCACGAGCTGGACGTTGGCGCGCACGATGCGGCTGATGTCCTTGTCGACGACGACGGCGCCGTCCATCTTGCACAGCTCGCGCAGGCGGGTGGCCGAGAACTCGACGTCGAGGACGAAGCCGCCGGAGCACATCGCCTCGACCGTCCGGTCCATGCCCAGGACGATGAGGGCACCCGTGCGGCCGCGCAGGATCCGCTCGAGGCCGTCCCGCAGCTCGGACCCGGGCGCGACGGCGGCCAGCGTCGAGCGCAGGAGGTCGTCGGTGCCGGGGGCTGCCACGGGGAGCATGGTACGGGCGGCACCCCGCGGCACGGCAGCGCCGCCCCGCGACGGGGGCGTGCTGTCCGCAAGCGGACGGGCCGCGGTCGGCGGCGGGCGGTCGCCGACCGCCGTGCCGAGCGGTGCCGGCGGCGCCGCGCTCCTCACCGGCCGCCGCCGGCGAGCCCGAGCGCGCCCACGGCGCCGGCCAGGTCCGCGACCGCGTGCACCTGCAGCGTGTCCGGCGCGGTGAGCCCCTCGACGCCGTGCGCCGGGACCACCGCACGGGTGAAGCCCAGCCGCGCCGCCTCCGCCAGCCGCCGCCCGAGCCCCGACACCGTCCGCACCTCGCCCGCCAGCCCCACCTCCCCGACGGCGACGAGCCCGCGCGGCAGCGCGAGGTCCTCGCGGCTGGACAGGGCCGCCAGCGCCAGCGCGAGGTCCGCCGCCGGCTCCACCGCACGGGCACCGCCGACCGTCGACAGGTACACGTCCTGGTCCGCCAGCCGCGTCCCGAGCCGGCGCTGCAGGACGGCCAGCACCATGGCCAGCCGGCTGCCGTCCACCCCGCTCGTCGTGCGGCGGGGGTTGGGGGCCAGGCCCGGCGCGACGAGCGCCTGCACCTCCGTGGCCAACGGGCGGCGTCCCTCGAGGCTGACCGTCAGGCACGTGCCGGGCACGTGGTGCAGCGCCTGGCTGACGAACAGGCCGCTCGGGTCCGACAGCCCGACGATGCCCTGCTCCGACAGGTCGAAGCAGCCGACCTCGTCCGTCGGCCCGTACCGGTTCTTCGTCGCCCGCAGCAGCCGCAGCCGCGAGTGCCGGTCCCCCTCGAACTGGCAGACCACGTCGACGAGGTGCTCGAGCGTCCGCGGCCCCGCCACGGACCCGTCCTTCGTCACGTGCCCGACGAGCACCACGGGCATGTCCCGCTGCTTGGCCGCGCCGATGAGGGCGGCCGCCACCTCCCGCACCTGCGCCACGCCGCCCGGCGCGCCCTCCACCCGGTCGGAGGCCACGGTCTGGACGGAGTCCACGACGAGCAGGTCCGGCGCGACCTGCTCGACGTGGCCGAGCACCGTGGCCAGGTCGGTCTCGTCGGCCAGGAGCAGCGACGGGTCCAGCGCCCGGATCCGACCGGCGCGCAGGCGCACCTGGCCCGACGACTCCTCGCCCGTGACGTAGAGGACGCGACGTCCGCCGCGCGCGGCCCGGGCCGCGACGTCGAGCAGGAGGGTCGACTTGCCCACCCCCGGCTCGCCCGCGAGCAGCACGACCGCCCCGGGCACGAGGCCGCCGCCGAGCACGCGGTCCAGCTCGTCCACGCCCGTGGGGCGCGCCCGGGCGGTCTCCACGTCGATCTGGTCGATCGGCCGGGCCGGGGAGCGCGTGGGCGCCGCCGCCACCGTCCGCGGGGCGCCGCCGCCCGGCCCGGCATCCTCCTGCACGGTGCCCCACGCCTGGCACTCGCCGCAGCGCCCGACCCACTTGGACGCGCCCCAGCCGCACTCCGTGCACCGGAAGGCGGGGCGGCCGGTCCGGTCGCCGCGGCGGACGCTCGTCGATGTCATGGCGGCGACCGTAGACGGACCCTCCGACACGGCCGGGCGCGACCCTCCCGCCGGCCCGGCGGACGGTGCCGCCGTCGGTAGGCTGCGGGCCGCCGAGCGGCACCGGCCGGGCGGCGCGGCCGGATCAGCGGTGCCAGGACGAGCGGGGGACGCGATGAGCACGGGGACGGCTGACGGCACGGGCGCGACGGCCGGCACGTCGACCGGCACGTCGACCGGCACGGCGACCGGCACGGGACGGCGCCGGCGGCTGCCGTGGGTCGTGGGCGGCCTGCTCGCGCTCGTGGCCGCGGGGCTCGCCGCGTGGCTGCTGCTCGGCCCGGGGCGGGAGGTCGTCGGCGCGGCCCCGGCACCGACGGTGACGGTGACCGCTCCCGTGCCGACGTCCACCGGGGTGCCCGCGGAGCGCCCCGCCGCGACCGCGCTCACCGCCGTGCTGCCCGGCACGCTGCGTGCGCACGCCCTCGTCGGGTCGGTCGCCGACACGACCTGGCCGGGCCAGGGCGCCGTGGAGGCGTGGGCGGACACCTACGACGGCGGGGTGGCCGTGCGGGTGGGGCAGTGGGCCACCCCCGAGGAGGCCGCCGCCGTCGGCGACCCGCTCGTCGGCGCCCTCGTCGGCGCCGGGGGTGACGGCGCCCGTTCCGGCGACGTCCCCGTCGCGGACGCGGCCGCCGGGCGCTGGGCGGTCGCGGACGGCGTGGCCGTGGACGCGGCGGGCACCCCGGTGCCGACGGAGGGCGTGTCCAGCGCGGCGTGGTGGAACGGCACGGTCGTCGTCGTCCTCGTCGCCCCCACGGCCGAGGTCGACGCGCTCTGGGCGGCCTACCCGCTCTGACCGGCCGCGACCGGGGCGGGCCGCGGCACCCCGTGCGCCGGGAGCGTGACCGTGAAGGTCGTGCCGTGCCGGCCGTCGGGCCGCTCGCCCGCCACCGCGCTCTCGACGGCGATGGCGCCGCCGTGCGCGCCGACGACCGCGTCGACGATGGCCAGCCCGAGCCCCGTGGTGCCCGACGCGCGGTTGCGCGAGGCGTCGCCGCGCGTGAAGCGCTGGAACAGCCGGTCGCGCAGGGCGGGGTCGATGCCCGGCCCGTCGTCGGCCACCACGAGGCGCACGCGCGCGCCGTCCGCGCGGGCGCCCACGGTGACGACCGTGCCCGGCGGCGTGTGCAGGCGCGCGTTGGACAGGAGGTTCGCGAGCACCTGCCGCAGGCGGTCCTCGTCGCCCCGCGCGAGCACGTCGAGCGGCTCCTCGTCGTCGCCGGTCCCGAGGTCGAGCCGCCAGACGTGGTCGCGGCCGGCCGCGTGCGCGTCGGCGACGGCGTCCACCGCGAGCGCGACGAGGTCCACGCTCCCCTCCGCGAGCGGCCGGCCCGCGTCGAGGCGCGCCAGCAGCAGGAGGTCCTCGACCAGCGCGGTCATGCGCCGGGACTCGGACTCCACGCGCGCCAGGGCCTGGCGGGCGTCGGCGGGCAGGGTCTCGGGTGAGCGGCGCACGAGCTCCGCGTACCCGCGGATCGAGGCCAGCGGGGTGCGCAGCTCGTGCGAGGCGTCGGCGACGAACTGCCGCACCTGCGTCTCGGAGGCCTGCCGGTCGGCCAGCGCCCGCTCCACGTGGTGCAGCAGGCCGTTGAGCGCCGCCCCGACCTGGCCCACCTCCGTCGCGGGGTCGGTGTCGGCCGCGGCGACGCGCTCGGGGATCGCCACCTCCCCGCGCGAGAGCGGCAGCGCGGCCACGCGCCGGGCGGTGGCCGCGACGCGGTCGAGCGGCCGCAGCTCCCGCCGCACGAGCAGCAGCCCCACGACGACGCCGACGCCGAGGACGACGAGCGCGACGAGGACCTGGACGAGCACGTAGCCCTCGACGGTCGTGCCGACGTCCGACAGGGACAGGCCCGTGACGACGAGCCGGCCGTCGTCCGTCGACGTCGCCAGGACGCGGTAGCCGCCCAGCCCGGCCACGTCCACGGTGACCGGCCCGCCCCCGGCCGGCACCGCGAGGAGCCGGTCCGCCTGGGCGTCCGTGAGGGCGACGAACGTGCCGCTCTCGGCGGAGTAGTAGCCGGCCTGCTCCACGACGCCGTCGTCCGCGTACAGCGCCAGCGTGCCGACGTCCTGGGGCGGTGGGCCGCCGGGGCCGACGACGCCGTCCCCGACGACGCCGTCCCCGACGACGCCGTCCCCGACCGGGCCGCGCTCACCACCCGGCCCGAACCGGCCGGCGCGGTCGCTCGCCTGCACGAGCCGCTCGTCGAGCTGGTCGACGAGCGAGCCCCGCAGCGCGATCGTCGAGACGACGCCCGTCGTCGCCGCGCTGGCGACGAGGAGCAGCACGAGCACGGCGACGAGCCGGCGCCGCAGCGTCCAGCGCCCCGGCACGCGGGCGGGCCGCGACGCCACGACGCTCAGGCGCCCGGCTTGAGCACGTAGCCGACGCCGCGCAGCGTGTGCAGCATCGGGGTGCGCCCCTTGTCGATCTTGCGCCGCAGGTAGGACACGTACAGCTCGACGATGTTGGCCTGGCCGCCGAAGTCGTACTGCCACACGCGGTCGAGGATCTGCGCCTTGGACAGCACCCGGCGCGGGTTGCGCATGAAGTAGCGCAGCAGCTCGAACTCCGTGGCCGTCAGGTGGATGTCGTCGCCGCCGCGGGACACCTCGTGGGAGTCCTCGTCGAGCCGCAGGTCGCCGACGACGAGGACCGAGTCCTCCTCGACGGCCGTCGCGCCCGCACGGCGCAGCAGCGCGCGGAGGCGCGCCACGACCTCCTCGAGGCTGAACGGCTTCGTGACGTAGTCGTCGCCCCCGGCCGTCAGGCCGGCGATCCGGTCCTCCACCGCGTCCTTGGCGGTGAGGAACAGCACCGGGACGTTCGGCTGCGTCGCGCGGATGCGGCGCAGCACGTCCAGCCCCGACAGGTCGGGGAGCATGACGTCGAGCAGGATGACGTCCGGCTCGAGCGTCTTCGCGTGCCGGATCGCGGACTGGCCGTTGAGCGCGTGCTCGACCTGCCAGCCCTCGTAGCGCAGGGCCGTGGCCAGCAGCTCGGCCAGCGTGGGCTCGTCGTCGACGACGAGGGCGCGCACGGGCGAGCCGTCGGGGCGGGTCAGGACATCGGGGCGCCGGGCGGTCATCGTCGTCATGCCTCTCACTCTGGGCGCACGACCTGTAGCGCTGCTGGTCGGACCCTGTGAGGTTGCTGGGGAAGACCGGGGCCGCCGACGAGGGGCCCGCGCCCGCACGGCCCTCCGCGACGACCCATCGGCACCCTCCGCGGACCGGTGAGTCCTCACCAGGGGCTTCACCGGTCCGCCACGTCCGGCCCACGGACCCTGCACGCACGCCTCACGGCCACCGCACGCCGCGCCCCACCCGCCCGGCGCAGCCCGCCGTACGCTCGTCGGGTGACGGCCCCCACCAGCGTGATCGCCCCCGGCGACCGCCCGGCAGGCCCGGCCCGCGGGACGCGGCCCGGGCTGGCGGCGCTGTGCCTGCTCGTCGCCGCCGCGGCCGCCGCGGGCGTGCTGGCGCTGCACCGGCTGCTCGTCGGGACCGCCACGGGCCAGGGCGTCGACCAGCTCGCGTGGGAGGGCGCCCTGCACGGGCAGAGCCGGCTGTGGGGACCGGCGACGACCGTGCTCGAGGTGGTGTCCGTCGGGTTCATCGCCGCCGTGCTGCTGGCCGCGGCGACGATCGCGGTGGCGCGCCGGCGGCCGTGGCTCGCCGTGCAGGTCGCGCTGCTCATGGGCGGGGCGAACGTCACGACGCGGGTGCTCAAGCACCACCTGCTCGAGCGCCCGGATCTGGGCATCGGCTCGTACGACGAGAACACCCTGCCCAGCGGGCACACCACCGCGGCCGCGTCCGTGTCGGCGGCGCTGCTGCTCGTCGTGCCGCCGCGGGTGCGGCCCGTCGTGGCGGTGCTCGGTGCGGGCTACACGGCGGCGACCGGCGTGTCGACCCTCGTCGGGCAGTGGCACCGGCCCTCGGACGTCGTCGCGGCGCTGCTGGTGGTGCTCGCGTGGGGTGCGGTGGTGTGCGCGCTCGTCGCGCTGCGGCCGGCGGTCCGGCCGACGGTCGGGCCGACTGTCCAGCCGGTGGTGGGACGACCGGGCACGGGGCGTGCGCCGCGGCGGACGGCGGCCGGCGTGACCGGCGCGACGCTGCTGGTCGGCGCGCTGGCGGCGGGGGTCGCCGGTGCGCTGGCGCTGGGCTGGACGGCGGCGCAGGTGCGGGCGGGGGAGGTCGTCGAGGACCGCACGGGGCTGCTCACGGTCTACGCCGGGGGCGCCGCGGCCTCGGTGGCCGCGACCGCGCTGGTCTTCGGCCTGCTGCTCCTGCTGCGCGAGGCGGCGGGCCGCCCGTCGTGGCGAGCCGCCCGCGGGCCGTCCCCAGCCCCGGGGACGGGCGCCGGGGTCGTCGGGACGGGTGGTCCGGCGGCGCGGGCCCGCGGGGCGGCGGCGTAAGGTCGGCGCGTCGCGGCCCCAGGGGGCGGGCGGCGGCAGGGGGACGAGGGGTCGGCGCGCCGCGCGCCGGCGGACAGGACTGGGAGACATGGCCGCAGGACGCAAGCTCGTCATCGTCGAGTCACCGGCGAAGGCGCGCACGATCGCCGGCTACCTCGGGGACGACTTCGAGGTGGAGGCGAGCGTGGGGCACATCCGTGACCTGCCGCAGCCGTCCGAGCTGCCCGCCGACATGAAGAAGGGCCCCTTCGGCAAGTTCGCCGTCGACGTCGAGCACGGCTTCGAGCCGTACTACGTCGTCGACGCGGACAAGAAGAAGAAGGTCGCCGAGCTCAAGCGGGCGCTCAAGGAGTCCGACGAGCTCTACCTCGCCACCGACGAGGACCGCGAGGGCGAGGCCATCGCGTGGCACCTGCTGCAGGAGCTCAAGCCCAAGGTGCCCGTGCACCGGATGGTCTTCCACGAGATCACGCGCGAGGCCATCCAGCGCGCGCTCGGCGCCACGCGCTCGCTGGACGAGCGGCTCGTGGACGCGCAGGAGACGCGACGCATCCTCGACCGCCTCTACGGGTACGAGGTGAGCCCGGTCCTCTGGCGCAAGGTCGGCAAGGGCCTGTCCGCCGGCCGCGTGCAGTCCGTCGCCACGCGGATGGTCGTGGAGCGCGAGCGCGAGCGGATGGCGTTCGTCGCCGCGGACTACTGGGACGTCACCGGCACGTTCGCCGTGGCGGACGAGGCGGAGCCGACCTTCTCCGCCCGCCTCACGCAGGTGGGCGGCCGCCGCGTCGCGTCCGGCCGGGACTTCGACGACCGGGGCCGGCTGCGCTCCGCGGAGGCCGTGGCGCTCGACGAGGGTGCCGCGCGTGCCGTCGTCACCGGCCTGGCTGACGCCGACGTCCGGGTCCAGAGCCTCGAGACCAAGCCGTACACGCGCCGCCCGGCCGCACCCTTCACCACGTCCTCCCTCCAGCAGGAGGCGGGCCGCAAGCTGCGCATGAGCGCCCGGCAGACCATGCGCACGGCGCAGGGCCTGTACGAGAACGGCTACATCACCTACATGCGGACCGACTCGCCCGTGCTGTCCTCGCAGGCGATCGACGCCGCGCGGCGCCAGGCGGCGGAGCTGTACGGGCCGGAGTACGTGCCCGACGCGGCCCGCGTCTACGCGAGCAAGGCCAAGGGCGCCCAGGAGGCGCACGAGGCCATCCGCCCCGCCGGTGACTCCTTCCGCACGCCGGCGCAGGTCGCGCGGGAGCTGTCGGGGGACCAGTTCCGCCTGTACGAGCTCATCTGGAAGCGGACCGTCGCCTCGCAGATGGCCGACGCCCGGGGGCAGACGGCCTCCGTGCGCCTCGCCGCCGACGCCGCGCTGCCGGACGGCGCCACCCCCGTCGTGTTCTCCGCCTCCGGGACGGTCATCACCTTCCGCGGCTTCCTCGCCGCGTACGAGGAGAGCCGCGACGTCGACCGCTACGACGCGGCCGCCGCCGAGGGCGACGCGGCGCGGGCCGAGGGCAAGGGCGACGCGCGCCTGCCGCAGATGGCGCAGGGCGACGCCCTGACGGCTGCGGACCTCACCGCCGACGGCCACCGGACCTCCCCGCCGCCGCGCTACACGGAGGCGAGCCTGGTCAAGGCGCTCGAGGAGCGCGGCATCGGCCGGCCCTCGACGTACGCCGCGACCATCTCCGTCATCCAGGACCGTGGCTACGTCACCTCCCGCGGGCAGGCGCTCGTGCCGTCGTGGCTGGCGTTCGCGGTCGTGCGGCTGCTCGAGGAGAACTTCGACCGCCTCGTCGACTACGACTTCACGGCGACGATGGAGCAGGACCTCGACGAGATCGCGGCGGGCGGCCGCGACCGGCGCGACTGGCTCACGAGCTTCTACTTCGGGGACCGGTCGGGGACGGTGGAGGCCGGCGGCCTGCGCGGCCTCGTCGAGAACCTGGGCGACATCGACGCCCGCGAGGTGAACTCCATCGAGATCGGCGACGGGGTCGTGCTGCGGGTGGGCCGTTACGGCCCCTACCTCGAGGACACCGCCGGCGTCACCGGCACGGCGGAGGACGGGTCGCCCCGGCGCGCGTCGGTGCCGGAGGAGCTGGCCCCCGACGAGCTGACCCTCGAGAAGGCGCTGGACCTGCTGCGCACGGAGCCCGAGGGCGACCTCGTGCTCGGCCAGGACCCGACGACGGGCACGACGATCGTCGCCAAGAACGGCCGCTACGGCCCGTACGTCACCGAGCTGCTGCCCGAGCCCGAGCTGGACCCGGGCCTGTCGGCGGCCGCGCGCAAGCGGGCGCTGGCCGCGGCTCCCAAGCCGCGCACGGCCTCGCTGTTCAAGTCGATGAACCTGCAGACCGTGACGCTCGAGGACGCGCTGCGTCTGCTCTCGCTGCCGCGCGTCGTCGGCACGGACCCGGAGACGGGCGCGGAGATC
The DNA here is from genome assembly GCF_057221735.1 of Cellulomonas sp. plas2. Taxonomy (NCBI): domain Bacteria; kingdom Bacillati; phylum Actinomycetota; class Actinomycetes; order Micrococcales; family Cellulomonadaceae; genus Cellulomonas; species Cellulomonas sp. plas2. The sequence goes on along the minus strand of NZ_CM170155.1, from coordinate 3,418,470 downwards.
ACCGCGCAGAACGGCCGCTACGGGCCCTACCTCAAGCGCGGCACGGACTCGCGCACGCTGACGTCGGAGGAGCAGCTGCTCGACATCACGCTCGAGGAGGCGCTCGCGGTCTACGCCCAGCCCAAGCGCGGGCGGGGCGCCACCGCCGCACCGCCGCTGAAGGAGCTGGGGGAGGACCCGACGAGCGGCAAGCCCATCGTCGTCAAGGACGGCCGGTTCGGCCCCTACGTGACGGACGGCGTCACGAACCGCACGCTGCCGCGCGACGCGAGCCCCGAGTCGCTGACGCGGGAGCAGGCGATCGAGCTCCTGGCGGAGAAGCGGGCGTCGGCCCCGGCGAAGAAGAAGCCCGCGGCCAGGAGGTCCACCGGCACCCGGACGAAGGCGACGAGTCGGTCCTGACCGCTAGGTTGACGCGCATGGCACGCACCGAGGACCCGCGCACCGCCCCGTCCGTCCGCTGGGGCATCATCGGCACCGGAGGGATCGCGGCGGCCTTCGCCGGCGCGGTCCGGGAGCACACCCGCAGCCAGCTCGTGGCCGTCGGGTCGCGGCACCGCGACCGGGCGACGCGGTTCGCCACGGCGCACGGCATCCCGACCACCCACACCAGCTACCGGGCCCTCGTCGAGGACCCGCAGGTCGACGTCGTCTACGTGGCCACCCCGCACTCCGAGCACCGGGAGCACGCCCTGCTGGCCATCCGGGCCGGCAAGCACGTCCTGGTGGAGAAGGCGTTCACGCGCAACGCGGCGGAGGCGCGCGAGGTGCTCGACGCGGCGCGCGAGGCCGGCGTCTTCGTCATGGAGGCCATGTGGACGCGGTTCCTGCCGCACGTGGCCGCGCTGCACCAGGTCATCGAGGCGGGGGAGATCGGCGAGGTCGTCCACGTCCAGGCCGACCACGGCCAGTGGTTCGCGTACGACCCGCAGCACCGGCTGTACGACCCGGCGCTGGCCGGCGGCGCCCTGCTCGACCTGGGCGTCTACCCGGTGTCGTTCGCGCACATGATGCTCGGCAAGCCCGACGCGATCACGGCCGTCGGGGCGCTGACCGACACGGGCGTCGACGGCCAGGTCTCGATGGTGCTGTCCTACGGCGAGCGGGTGCAGGCGACGCTGGCCACCACGCTGTGGGCACGGACGCCCACCACCGCCTTCGTCTCCGGGACCGAGGGCCACGTGGCCGTCCGCGGCCCGTTCTACGCGCCCACCTCCTTCGAGGTGCGGCGCCGCGACGGGCGCGTGTGGACCTTCGACCAGCCGTCGGCCCGCGGCCTGCAGTACGAGGCGGCCGAGGTCGCACGGCAGGTGGCGGCCGGCGCGACGGAGAGCCCGCTCAACACGTGGCAGGACACGCTCGAGGTCATGGAGGTGCTCGACGAGGTGCGCCGGCAGGTCGGGGTCGTCTACCCCGGCGAGACGACCGGCGGGGAGTGAAGACGGCCGCGGGCGTCTTCGTCTCCTTCGAGGGCGGGGACGGGGCCGGCAAGTCGACGCAGGTCCGGCTCCTCGGCGAGTGGTGCGCGGCGCTCGGCCGCGAGGTGGTGCTCACGCGCGAGCCGGGCGGCACGACGCTCGGCCTCACGCTGCGCGAGGCGGTGCTGCACGGCGACCACGTCGACGCGCGCACCGAGGCCCTGCTCTACGCGACCGACCGGGCGCACCACGTCGCCAGCCTCGTGCGGCCCGCGCTCGAGCGGGGCGCGGTCGTCATCACCGACCGGTACCTCGACTCGTCGGTCGCCTACCAGGGGTCCGGCCGCGACCTGGGCGCGGAGGAGGTGGAGCGTCTGTCGCTGTGGGCCGTCGACGGGCTGCTCCCGCACGTCACCGTGCTGCTCGACGTCGACCCGGAGGTCGGCCGCGGCCGGCTCACCGACGCGCCGGACCGGCTGGAGAGCGCCGGGGAGGAGTTCCACCGCCGCACGCGGGCGGCGTTCCTCGAGCGCGCGGCGGCCGAGCCGGGGCGCTGGCTCGTCGTCGACGCGTCCGCGGCCGTCGAGGAGGTGGCGGACCGCGTCCGCGCCGGCGTCGTCGAGCGGACCGGGCTGGGGGCGGACGCGGCCGAGGGCACGGGCACGGGCGTCGGCACGGGCGTCGGCACGGGTGTCGGCACGGGCGTGGGCACGCCGTCGGAGCCGGTGTGAGCGTCTGGGACGAGCTCGTCGGGCAGGAGCCGGCCGTCGCGGTGCTGTCGGAGGCCGCGGCGGACCCCGCCCGGATGACGCACGGGTGGCTGCTGACCGGGCCGCCGGGGTCGGGACGGTCGAACGCCGCGCGGGCGTTCGCGGCGGCGCTGCAGTGCCCCCGCGGCGGCTGCGGCGTCTGCCACGACTGCACGACGACGCTGTCCGGCGCGCACCCCGACCTGGAGGTCGTGTCCACCGAGGGCGTCGTCATCCGGGTCGACACGGTGCGGCCGCTCGTCGCCCTGGCGCAGCGCGCGCCGGCGCAGGGGCGGTGGCGCGTGATCGTCGTCGAGGACGCGGACCGGCTCAACGACTCCAGCGGCAACGTGCTGCTCAAGGCGATCGAGGAGCCGCCCCCGCGGACGGTGTGGGTGCTCTGCGCGCCGAGCCCGCAGGACGTGCTCGTCACGCTCCGGTCGCGCACGCGGCACGTGGCGCTGCGGGTGCCGCCGGTCGACGCCGTGGCCGGGTTGCTCGTGCAGCGGGACGGCGTCGACCCGGACCTGGCCGTCACGGCGGCCCGCGCCGCGCAGAGCCACGTCGGCGTCGCCCGACGGCTCGCCCGGGACGCCGAGGCCCGCGCGCGCCGCGCCGCCGTCCTCGGCGTGGCCGCGCGCATCCGCGGCGTGGGGGACGCCGTCCTCCTGGCGGGGGAGCTCGTCGAGACGGCGCAGGCCGACGCCACCGCGGCGACGGGTGAGCGTGACGCCGCCGAGCGCGCCGAGCTGCTGCGCGTGCTGGGCGTGGACCCCGGCGCGCCGACGCTGCCGCCGGCCGTCCGCGCCCAGGTGCGCGCGCTGGAGGAGGAGCAGAAGCGCCGCGCCACCCGCGCGCTGCGGGACGTGCTGGACCGCGCGATGGTCGACCTGCTCTCGCTCTACCGCGACGTCCTCGTGGTCCAGCTCGACGCCGGGGTGGACCTCGTCAACCTCGACCACGACGAGGACGTGCGCGCCCTCGGGGCGGCGAGCACGCCGGAGCAGACGCTGCGCCGGATGGACGCGGTCGGCCAGGCGCGCACCCGCCTGGCCGGCAACGTGGCCCCGCTGCTCGCGGTCGAGGCGATGGCCGTCGCGCTGCGCCCGCAGGGCTGAGAGCACGGCGTCCGCAGGGCTGAGAGCCGGGTGCTCGTCGCCGGGACGGCGGCCGGACGCGTCGGCAGGGCCGGTTACCGTGGGGCGCATGCGCCCCCGCCCCGCCCGCCGACCTGCCGGGCCCGCGGCCCTCGTCGCCCTCCTGGCGGGTCTGCTCGCCGTCGCGGGGTGCACGCCCGCCGTCCAGCAGGAGACGGTGACGCCGGGCCCGAGCACCGCCGCGGCGGCCCCCGCCGACGGTGACGTGGCGGCGCAGGAGCTGGTGTGGACGGACTGCGCAGACCTCGAGTGCGCGACGGCGCGCGTGCCGCTCGACTGGGCGGAGCCCGAGGGCGAGACGATCGGCGTCGCGCTCACCCGGCACGCCGCGACCGGTGAGCGCCTCGGGACGCTGTTCATCAACCCGGGCGGGCCCGGTGCCTCCGGCGTCGACTACGTCCCGGCGGCCCTGGCGGAGTTCTCCGACACGCTGCTGGCCTCCTACGACGTCGTCGGGTTCGACCCGCGGGGCGTCGGCCTGAGCACGCCCGTCGACTGCGTCGACGACGCCGAGCTCGACGTGCTGACGGCCACCGACCTCGACACCTCCGACGCCGGTCTCACCGAGGCCGCGGCGACGTGGGGTGCGGTGGGTGCGCAGTGCCTGGAGCGGACCGGCCCCCTGCTGGAGCACGTGGACACGGTCTCCGCGGCGCGCGACCTCGACCTGCTGCGCACGCTCGTCGGCGACGAGACCCTCACCTACCTGGGGTTCTCCTACGGCACGCAGCTCGGAGCGACCTACGCCGCGCTCTTCCCCGAGCGCGTCGGCCGTCTCGTGCTCGACGGCGCCCTCGACCCGACCCTGACGTCGACGGAGGTCTCCGCGGGGCAGGCGGCCGGCTTCGAGGGGGCGCTGCGGGCGTACGTCGCGTACTGCCAGGGGCAGGACACCTGCCCGCTCGACGGGGACGTCGAGGACGGTCTCGCGCAGGTCCGCACCCTGCTGGACAAGGCCACCGCCGCCCCTCTGACCACCGGGCAGGACCGGCGGCTGACCAGCGCTCTGGCGTTCTCGGGGATCGCCGCGACGCTCTACTCCCAGGCGTCCTGGGACCTGCTGACCCAGGGGCTGACGGCCGCGATCACGCGCGGGGACGGGTCGGTGCTGCTCGCGCTGTCCGACGCGTACTACCAGCGCGACGCCGAGGGCCGGTACACGAGCAACATGTTCGAGGCCTTCTGGTCGATCGGGTGCGCGGACTCCCGCGCCCCCGCGGACGTCGCCGAGATGCGCGCGGCGGCGGCCGAGGTCGAGGCGGCGGCGCCCACCGTGGGCCCGTGGTTCTCCTACGGCGGCGTCACGTGCGCGCAGTGGCCCACGCCCGTCGCCGAGCCGCTGCCCTCCTACGCGGCCGAGGGTGCGGCGCCGATCCTCGTCGTCGGCACGACGAACGACCCCGCGACGCCCTACGCGTGGGCCGAGAAGCTGGCGACGACGCTCTCGTCGGGCGTCCTGCTCACCTTCGAGGGGGAGGGTCACACGGCCTACCGCGCGAGCAACACCTGCATCGCGGACGTGGTCGACGCCTACCTCGTCGAGGGGACCGTGCCGGCCGACGGCACCCGCTGCTGACGGGGCGCGTCCACGCGGGTGGGCCGGGCCGGTTTGGGCGCTCGTCCGGCGCCGGGTATGGTGGACCCGCTCGCCGCGCCCCCGGGTCCGGCGACGCCGCCTTAGCTCAGTCGGCAGAGCGTCTCACTCGTAATGAGAAGGTCAAGAGTTCGATTCTCTTAGGCGGCTCATCGGACGGCCCCCGCCCTCGGCGGGGGCCGTCCTCGTCTCCCACGGAGGTGACGGCATGACGGGACCCCGCAGCGCCGGCGGCGGTCGCGGTCCGGACCCCGGCGGCCGCGGCACGGCCGCGCTCGTCGCGGGCCTGGCGCTGGCGGCGTTCACCGTCTCGACCGCGGTCGTGCTGCGCGTCGCCGCGCTCGTCGACCGGCGGCACGCAGCAGCGGAAGGCCCTCACGCTGCGGGCGACGAGGGGGTCAGCGGCCCGCGCCGGTGACGAACGCCTGGATGGCGCGGACGGCTGCGCCGCGGGGCCACTGCGTGCGGTCCTCGGGGCGGACGACGAGGCCGACCGGCGTCGCCTCCGGGTCGCGGTCCTCCGCCAGGCCCGACGCCAGCGCCTCCGACGCGACCGACGCCAGGCGCACGCCCTCGCCGCCCAGGACGACCGTCGGCGTCCCGGCGACGTTGGCGACGGCCGCGACCAGGCGGCCGAGCGCGCGGCCGGCGTCGTCCACCGCCCGGCGCGCGCCGGGATGCCCCGCCACCGCGAGGTCCAGCGCCTCGTCGTAGTCGACCCACCGGCCGACGGCGGCCGCGACCGCGCCCTGCACCCCGTGCTGAGTGACGAACGCCGACGCGCACCCCCGGTGCCCGTCGCTGCAGCGCGGGCCGTCGAGCGCGAGACGGTGGTGCCCGACGAGCCCCAGGCCGGCGTCCGGCCCCTGGACGAGCCGGTCGTGCACGACGAGGCCGAGCCCGACCCCGGCCCCGACCGTGAGCAGCGCGAAGTGCGGGTGCTCCCGGCCCGCGCCGAACCAGTGCTCGGCCTCCGTCCGCGCGACGAGGTCGTTGTCCACCGTGACCGCCCGGTCGAGCGCGGACCGCAGGGCCGGTCCCGCGGGGACGTCCCGCCACCCCAGGAAGGGGGCGCGCCGGACGGTCCCGTCGGGGGTGGTCTGGCCGCCGAGGCTGACGCCGACGCCCTCGAGCGGTGCGGCGCCCGGCGCCTCGGCAGCCAGCTCGCGGACGAGCCCGGCGACGACCTCCAGCACGGCGTCGGGTGCGTGGTCGGCCAGCGGGACGCGGCGGTGCGCCAGCACGGTCGCGCGCAGGTCGGTGAGGACGGCGACGGCGTCGTCGCCGGTGAGGTTCACCCCGACGAACGCGTGGGCCGACGCTGCGACGTCGAGCGGCTGCGCCGGCCGGCCCCTGCCCGCGGGCACGTCGGCGGGTTCGACCTCGACGAGCAGGCCTGCGTCGACGAGCGGCCGGGTGAGGCGGCTCAGGCTCGCCTGCGACAGGCCCGTGCGGCGGGACAGCTCCGCCCGGCCCAGCGGTCCGTGCAGAAGGACCTCGAGCGCGACCGCCTGGGTCGACCCGTCGAGCGGCGCCCAGTCGGTCATGCGCGCACTTCCTTCCGTCGAGCAACGAAGCCTCGCGTCATCCTGCCGCAGGACCGCGCGCCGCGTGACGCGGATCGCGCTTCTTGACGACAATTCCTTCCGGCGCAAAACTAGGAGGGCCGTCAGCGCTGCCGCACCCCGCCCTCCCGCCGTGGTGGCCCTCCGGCCGACCGTGCCGTCCGCCCGACCGAGAGGCCCACCGGTGAGCATCCTGCCGTCCCCGCCCGACACCGCCCGCGCGGGTGCCGCCGGTGCGACCCCCGGGTCGCCCCTCGGGCCGTCCGGGGTGCTCGCCCTGCGCGCCGGCGGCACCGCCCTGCTGCTGGACTGCACCGGCGACCGCCTGCCGCGCGTCCTGCACTGGGGCGAGGACCTCGGCGACCTGGACGACGCCGCCCTCGCCGACCTGCGCCTGGCTGCCGAGCCCGGCCTCGCCTCGGGCCAGGCCGACGTCGTCGTGCCCTTGTCCCTCGTCGCCGAGCAGTCGGCCGGCTGGATGGGCACGCCCGGGCTGTCCGGGCACCGCGAGGGGCGCGACTTCTCCACGGCCTTCCTCGTCACCGCCCTGACGCACGAGCGGCCCGCCGGCGACCCGTCCGTCGCCCACCGGGTCCGCGTGGACGCCCGCGACGAGACCGCCGGCCTCGCGCTCGGTCTCGACGTCGAGCTGCTGCACCCGGGGCTCGTCCGGCTGCGCGCCGAGGTCACCAACGTCGGTGAAGGCCTGTTCGACCTCGCCACGCTCGACGTCAACCTGCCCGTACCGCTGACCTCCGACGAGATCCTCGACCTCACGGGCCGCCACCTGCGCGAGCGCACCCCGCAGCGGCACGCCTTCACGCTCGGCACGCACCTGCGCGAGAGCCGCCGCTCCCGGGGTCACGACGCGAGCCTGCTGCTGGCCGCCGGCGAGCGCGGCTTCGGCTGGCGCGGCGGCGAGGTGCGTGCCGTGCACGTCGCCTGGCACGGCAACACGCGCACCTACGCCGAGCGCACCAACCTCGGCACGGGCCTGCTGGCCGGTGGGGAGCTGCTGCTCGCGGGCGAGGTCCGGCTCGCCACGGGCGACGCCTACCGGGGGCCCTGGGTCTACGGCTCGGCGGCCGACGGCCTCGACGCGATGTCCGCGCGCTTCCACGGCTACCTGCGCTCGCGCCCCCACCACCCCCGCTCCCCGCGGCCGGTGCTCATCAACGTGTGGGAGGCGGTGTACTTCGACCACCGCCTCGACCGGCTCGTCGCGCTCGCCGACCTGGCCGCGTCCGTCGGCGTCGAGCGCTACGTGCTCGACGACGGCTGGTTCTCCTCGCGGCGGGACGACACCTCCGGCCTCGGGGACTGGACGGTGTCCGACGAGGTGTGGCCCGACGGCCTCGGCCCGCTCGTCGACCACGTGCACGGGCTCGGCATGCAGTTCGGCCTCTGGTTCGAGCCGGAGATGGTCAACCCGGACTCGGACGTCGCCCGCGCGCACCCCGAGTGGATGCTCGCCGCGGGGGAGCGGCTGCCCGTGCCGGCCCGGCACCAGCAGGTCCTCGACCTGACTCACCCGGGGGCGTACGCCCACGTCCGCGACCAGCTCCTGGCGGTCCTCGACGCCTACCGGATCGACTACGTCAAGTGGGACCACAACCGCGACCTCGTCGAGCCCGGCCACCGCCCGACGGGTCGCCCGGTCGCGCACGCCCAGGCCGGGGCCGTGCTGCGGCTCCTCGCCGAGATCCGCGCCGCGCACCCGCACCTGGAGATCGAGTCCTGCTCCGGCGGCGGCGGCCGCGCGGACCTCGGCATCCTCGAGCTGACCGACCGCATCTGGACCAGCGACGACATCGACCCGTTGGAGCGCCAGCAGATCGAGGCGTACACCTCGCTGCTCCTGCCGCCCGAGCTCATGGGCTCGCACATCGCCTCCCCTATCAGCCACTCCACCGGTCGCGGCCACAGCCTCGACCTCCGCGCGGGCACCGCCTTGTTCTCCCACCTGGGCATCGAGTGGGACCTCACGAGCGCGTCGCCCGAGGAGCTGGACCGCCTCCGCCTGTGGGTCGCCGCCCACCAGCGGCACCGCGACCTGCTGCACACCGGCACGGTCGTGCACGACGAGCGCCCCGACGGCTCTGCCTGGCTGCGGGGTGTCGTCGCCCCCGACCGGTCCGAGGCGGTCTACACCGTCGTCGCCCTCACCACCTCGCCCGTCTACCCGCCCGGGCAGTTCCGCCTGCCGGGACTCGACCCGGACGCGCTCTACGACGTCCGCCCGCTGCCGCCCGGCGACGTCGTCGGCGGCCGCACGTCCCAGGCCGGGGCCACGCCCCCCTGGTGGACCCGCGGGGTCACGCTGCCCGGGTCCGTCCTGGCCCGCGTCGGCGTCCAGGCGCCCGGCCTCCACCCCGAGCAGATGGTCCTGCTGCACGTCACCCGCGTCACCCCCGCCACCGAGGAGCCCTCGTGACCCGTCCTCCCCGCCCCCGACGACGAGGGGCGCGTCGACGCGCCCTCGTCGTCGGGACCCTCACCGCCTCCCTCGTGGCGCTGGCCGGGTGCTCCGGCGCCGGCGACGGCCGCACCACGCTCACGTTCTTCCAGTTCAAGGGCGAGGCCGTCGCCCAGTTCGAGGCGCTGGCCCGGCAGTTCGAGGCCGAGAACCCGGACGTCCGCGTCGTGGTGCAGAACGTCCCGGACCCGGAGACCGCGCTGCGCACGCGCCTGGTGAAGGACGACGTCCCCGACGTGCTCACCCTCAACGGCAACGGCACCTACGGGGAGCTCGCCTCGGCGGGCATCTTCGCCGACTTCGCCGGCACCGAGGTGCTGGACCGGGTCAACCCCGCGTACGTCGAGGTCGTCGAGGCGCTCGGTGCCAGCGAGCCGGGAGCGGTCAACGGCGTCCCGTTCGCGGCCAACGCGAGCGGGGTCCTCTACAACGAGGAGCTCTTCGCGCAGCAGGGCGTCGAGGTCCCCACCACCTGGGACGAGCTCCTCGCCGCCGCCGAGACCTTCGAGGCCGCCGGCATCACCCCGTTCTACGGGATGCTCGGGGATGCGTGGACCGCGCAGTCACCCCTGGCGCCGCTGACGGCGCAGGACGCGCCCGAGGACTTCTTCGAGCGGCGTTTCGCCGACGAGACCACCTTCGCGGAAGGCTGGCGCAGCGCGTCGGAGAAGCTCGCGACGCTCTACGACTACACGCAGGCCAACGCCGGGGCGGTCGGCTACCAGGACGGGACGCGGGCGTTCGCGGAGGGGCAGTCCGCCATGCTCCTGCTCGGCTCCTACGCCGTGCCGCAGATCCGGTCCTTCGAGCCGGCCTTCACCGTCGGCAGCTTCGCGCTGCCTGCCACAGACGACCCGGAGCGCACGACGCTCGTGTCCGGCGTCGACGTGCTCGTCACCGTCGGGGCCGACGCCGAGCACCCCGAGGAGGCGCAGCGGTTCGTCGACTTCCTCGTCCAGCCCGACGTCATCGCCGACTACGCGGCCGAGCAGGTCGCGATCCCGACGCTCGAGGGCTCGTCCAACCCCGACCCGGCGCTCGCGGGCGTGCAGGAGTACATCGACGAAGGGCGCATCGTGGGCTTCACCGACCACCAGTTCATCCCGGCGATTCCGCTGCCGAACCTCCTGCAGGAGTACCTGCTGGACCGCGACCTCGACGGGTTCCTCCGCGGGCTCGACGACAGCTGGGACCAGGTCGCCTCCCGGCGCACCTGGGGCCTCGGGGCGGTGCAGGGATGACCGCCGTCGACGAGCGCCCGGCCGCGCCCGCGCCGGGCGCGCCGGCCGGCGGCAGCGGCGGCAGCGCCTCCCGCGGCACCGCCCGGGCCTTCGCGTGGATGGTCGTGCCGGCAGCCGTGCTCTTCGCGCTGTTCCACACGGTCCCGGTGCTGCAGGGCATCTTCTTCAGCTTCACCGACTCGCCCGGGTACGGGACGTGGGACTTCGTCGGGCTGCGCAACTACCTCGCGCTGTTCACCGATCCGCGGGTGGGGCACGCGTACCTGTTCACGGCGCAGTTCGCCGTCGTCGCGACGGTCCTCACCAACGTCATCGCGCTCGCCATCGCCGTGGGCCTGAACGCGAGGATCAGGTTCCGCACGACGCTGCGGGCCGTGTACTTCCTGCCCAACGTGCTGGCGATCCTCGTCGTGGGGTACGTGTTCCAGTACCTGTTCACGTTCTCGATCCCGGCCATCGCCACCGCGCTCGGCGTCGACGCCCTCGGCGAGTCGATCCTCGCCGACGCGACCTGGGCGTGGGTCGCGATCGTCGTCCTGGCCGTCTGGCAGGGCACCGCCTTCAACATCATCATCTACCTCGCCGGACTGCAGACCGTGCCCGGCGAGCTCTACGAGGCCGCGTCCCTCGACGGCGCCGGGGCCTGGCGCCGCTTCCGCAGCATCACGTTCCCGATGATCCTCGGGTTCTTCACCATCAACATGGTGCTGTCCCTCAAGGGCTTCCTGCAGGTCTTCGACCACATCATCGCGATGACGGGCGGCGGGCCGGGCACGTCGACGGAGTCCGTGGGCGTGCTCATCTACCGAGGCGGGTTCCAGGGCGGCGAGTACGGCTACCAGCTCGCCAACGCCGTGCTCTTCATGGTCGTCATCGTCGCCTTCGCGGTGTTCCAGATCCGCGTGCTGCAGTCCCGGGAGGAGACCGCATGAGCACCCAGACCGTCGCCGCCGGACCCCGCCCCGGGGCCGGTCTGCCGCCCGAGGGGCCGGCGGGGCCCCGCCGTCGTCTGCGCCGCCGCCCCGGCGGCGACGAGGAGACCGGCCGCACGAATCCCTGGCTGACCGGCCTGCTCATCGCCCTCGCGCTGACCGTCGCCGTGCCGCTGTACTTCACCGTCGTCACGGCGCTGAAGACGCCGGCGCAGCTCGGCGGCACCGGGTTCGAGCTGCCGACGTCGGTCCGCTGGGCGAACTTCTCCGACGCGTGGCGCCTGACCGACTTCCCACGAGCGGCGCTGAACAGCGCGGTCATCACCGTCGGCGCCGTCGTGCTGACGCTGCTGACGAACTCGCTCGTCGCCTACGCCATCGCGCGGAACATGCACCGCCGCCGGTACAGGGCCCTCTTCTTCTACTTCATCTCCGCGCTGTTCGTGCCCTTCCCCATCCTCATGCTGCCCGTCGCGAAGCAGACGGCGCTCATGGGGCTGGACAACCAGCTCGGCCTGATCCTGCTGTACACGGTGTACGGGCTGAGCTTCAACGTGTTCGTCTACGTCGCCTACATCCGCTCCATCCCGGTGGAGCTGGAGGAGGCCGCCCGGATGGACGGCGCGTCGACGTGGACCGTCTTCTGGCGGATCGTGTTCCCGCTGCTGGGGCCGATGAACGCCACGGTCGGCATCCTCACGTGCCTGTGGGCGTGGAACGACTTCCTGCTCCCGCTCGTCATCGTCTCCGATCCCGGCGCCGCCACCCTGCCGCTGCAGCAGTACGTGTTCCAGAGCCAGTTCTCCACCAACTACCCCGTCGCCTTCGCCTCGTACCTCATGGCGATGATCCCCATGGTCGTGGTCTACGTGATCGCCCAGCGCTGGGTCATCTCCGGTGTCACGCGCGGCTCGGTGAAGTGAGGATCACGACCATGACGACGAGCACCTCCGCGACGAGCACCCCCTCGACGTCCGCTGGCCCGTCCGCGACCGCCGCGGCCCCTGCCTGGTGGACGTCCGCCACCGTCTACCAGGTGTACCCGCGCTCGTTCGCGGACTCCGACGGTGACGGCGTCGGCGACGTCCCCGGCATCCGCGCGCACGTGGACCACCTGGCGGCGCTCGGCGTGGACGTCGTGTGGCTGTCGCCCGTGTACGCCACGCCGCAGGACGACAACGGCTACGACATCAGCGACTACCGCGCCGTCGACCCGACCTTCGGCACGCTCGAGGACCTCGACGGGCTCATCGCCGACCTGCACGACCGCGGCATCAAGCTCGTCATGGACCTCGTCGTCAACCACACCTCCGACGAGCACGCGTGGTTCGTCGAGTCCCGCTCCTCGTCGGACAACCCGAAGCGGGACTGGTACTGGTGGCGGCCGGCGCGCGCCGGCATGGAGGCCGGCGCACCCGGCGCCGAGCCGACGAACTGGGGCTCCTTCTTCTCCGGCCCCGCCTGGGAGCTCGACCAGGCCACCGGCGAGTACTACCTGCACCTGTTCTCCCGCAAGCAGCCGGACCTCAACTGGGAGAACCCGCAGGTCCGCGAGGCCGTCTACGACATGATGCGCTGGTGGCTCGACCGCGGGGTCGACGGCTTCCGCATGGACGTCATCAACCTCATCTCCAAGCGGGTGGGCGACGACGGGTCGCTCACGGACGGGCCCGTGGGCGGCAACGGGCCCTACGGCGACGGCAGCGCGGAGTACGTGTGCGGCCCGCGCATCCACGAGTTCCTGGCGGAGATGCACCGCGAGGTCTTCGCCGGCCGCGAGGCCGACCTCATCACCGTCGGCGAGATGCCGGGCGTGACCGTCGACGACGCGCGGCTGTTCACCGACCCGGCCCGGGCCGAGGTCGACATGGTGTTCCAGTTCGAGCACGTCGGCCTCGACCACGGCCCCGGCGGCAAGTTCGACGTCCGACCGCTGCGGCTGACCGACCTCAAGGCGTCCTTCGGGCGCTGGCAGGCGGGCCTGGCCGACGTGGGGTGGAACAGCCTCTACTGGGACAACCACGACCAGCCCCGCGCGGTGAGCCGGTTCGGCGACGACTCGCCCGAGCACCGCGAGCGCTCGGCCGCCTGCCTGGCGACCCTGCTGCACCTGCACCGCGGCACGCCGTACGTCTACCAGGGCGAGGAGCTCGGGATGACGAACGCGCCCCTCGAGCGGATCGAGGACTTCCGCGACATCGAGTCGCTCAACCACTTCCGGCAGGCGGTCGACGCCGGTGCGGACCCCGACGACGTGCTCGTCGGCCTGCGTGCCATGGGCCGCGACAACGCCCGCACCCCGATGCACTGGGACGGCTCGGACCACGCGGGCTTCACCACGGGCGAGCCCTGGATCGCGGTCCAGCCGAACCACGACGCCGTCAACGCCGAGGCCGCCCGCGCCGACGAGCACTCGGTCTTCCACCACTACCGCCGACTCATCGCCCAGCGGCACGCGGAGCCCGTCGTCGCCCTCGGGGACTTCACGATGCTCCTCCTCGACGACGAGCAGGTGTACGCCTTCACCCGCACGCTGACGACGGACGCGGGGGACGAGACCGTGCTCGTGGTCGCCAACGTCTCCTCGTCGCCGGCGCGCGCGGCCGTTCCCGACGCGGCCGCCTGGGCCGACGCCGAGCGCCTCGAGGGCTGCACCTACCGTCCGGACGAGGGGTCGGCCCCCGACGCGGACGCCGCGCTCGCGGCCGGTGCCCTGGCCCTGCGTCCGTGGGAGGCCCTCGTCCTGCGCCGCCGCGGCTGAGGCCGAGCCGTCCACGGGGTCGGGCCCGGCGTCCCACGGGCGCCGGGCCGGGCCGTGGGAGGCTGACGCCGTGCGGACGGGGAGCGGCTGATGGGGGCGGTCCTCGCGGCGCTCGGGACGATCGCGGCGGTCATCGGCGTCGGCGCGCTCGTCGGGCGGCTCGACGTGCTGGGGCCGCACGCCCCCCGCGTGCTGGCGTGGGTCGTGTTCGCGGTGGCGACCCCGTGCCTCATGGTCTCGACGCTCGCGCGGGCCGACCTGCACGCCCTGCTGTCCCGGTCCGCCGTGGCCGTCTGGGGCAGCACGGCCCTCGTGGCGCTGGTGGCGGCGCTCGTCCTGCGGTTCGCGCTGCGTCGGTCCGCGGCCGACGTGACGGTCGGGACGCTCGCGTCCTCCTACGTCAACGCCGGCAACCTCGGGCTGCCGCTGGCGGTGTACCTGCTGGGGACGCCGCTCGCCGTCGTGCCGACGCTGCTCTTCCAGCTCCTCGTGCTGGCGCCCGTCGGCTTCGCGGTGCTCGACGGCGCCCGTGCCCGGGCTCTCGCCGCCGACGGCGCGGTCCCGCCGCGGACCGGGCCGCTCGTGCTCCTGCGCCGCACGCTGAGCAACCCGATCATCGTCGGCACGCTGACGGGGCTCGTGCTGGCGGTGCTGCCGTGGGACCTGCCCGACGAGGTGCTGGCCCCCTTCGCGCTCGTCGGCCAGGCCGCCGCGCCCGTCGCCCTGCTGACCTTCGGCATGACGCTGTCCGCCCCGCGCGGTGCCGGCGAGGGGACGCCGCGGGCCGACCTCGCCCTGGCCGTCGTGCTGCGCTCGGTGGTGCATCCCCTGCTGGCGTGCGGGCTGGGGACGCTCGTCGGGCTGGAGGGGCGGGACCTGCTGGCGGTCACCGCCATGGCGTCGCTGCCGACGGCGCAGAACGTGCTGGTCTACGCGGTGCAGTACGGCCGCGGCCAGCCCCTGGCCCGCGACGCCGGCCTCGTCACGACGGTCCTGGCCGTCCCCGTGCTCCTGGTGGTGGCAGCCACCCTCGGCTGACCGCGGCGGGTGAGCGACCGTGCTGCCGCGGGCCGGGCGGCCGGAGCTCGGGCCCCGATGGTCGCGCTGGCGGGGTCGTGCTGCCGGGGTCGTGCCGACGTCGCCGTCGTCCCCCGGGGGCAACAGCCGCCGCGCTACGGCGAGGTACCACGCTCGGGGGCCCGGGCGCGGCGTGTCGTGGCATCTCGACGGGTGTCTCCGGGGGGCGCTCGGCTGCTCGACGCATCGGGGCCAGCTCAGGGACCTCGGGTGACGCCGAGTTGCCACGACGGGACCTCGGGCGACGCCGAGATGCCACGACGCGCCGCGGTGGCGGTCCTCCCCGTGGTACCTCGGCGTAGCGCGGCGGGAGGCCCGGCAGACCGGGCGCGAGCACGCGGGAGCCGCGTCGGCCTCGTCGTTCAGGGGTTGGTCGTGCTGGGGCGGCTCGCCGATGGGTGGACGTCGGTCGTGCCGGCCGCGGGTGCGTGGTCGGTGGGTGCCTGGTCGGTCGGGATGTCGGTGGGTGCGTGGTCGGGCGGGGGGCGGACGGCGGCGGTGGTGCCGGGGATGCCACCGGCGGCGAGGGCCGCGCCCGCGAGCATGAGGGCCGCGCAGACGAGCATCGCCGTGCGGTGGGCCGGGGCGAGGACGGTCGGGTTCGTGAGACCCGACCCGACCCCCGCCACCAGCGGCAGGACCGCGACGGCCAGCAGACCCGCGACCCGTGCCACGGCGTTGTTGACGCCGCTGGCGGTGCCGGCCAGCGCGTCGGGGGCGGCCGCGAGGGCGGTGGTCGTCAGCGGGGCGACGAGGGTGGTCAGCCCCAGGCCGACGAGCACGACGCCGGGCAGCACGTCCGTGAGGTAGTCCGCGTCGGCACCGACCCCGGCCAGGAGGACGAGTCCGCCGGCGGCGACCACGGGCCCGACCGTCATGGGCAGGCGGGGGCCGAGACGCGCCCCGAGCGCCCCGGCCGTCGGCGACCCGAGCAGGAGCAGCAGGGTCATGGGCAGCGACGCGATGCCGGCCGCCAGGGCGCTCCAGCCCGCGACGACCTGCAGGGTCGTGGTGAGGAACAGCCCGAGGCCCGACAGGGCGGCGTAGACGACGAAGGTGGAGGCGTTCGTCGCGGCGAACGGTCGCCAGCGGAACAGCCCGACCGGCACGAGCGGGGCGGTCGCCCGCCGCTCGACGAGCACGAACGCCACCAGCGTCGCCGCACCCAGGGCCAGGGCGACGACGACGTCGGGCCCGGCCGCGCCCTCGTCGGCCCACCGCGTGAAGCCCCACGTGACGGCGGCCAGGCCCCCGGCCCCGACCACCGTGCCCGCCACGTCGAGCCGGCCGCCACCCGGCTGCCGCGTCTCGGGCACGTGCCGCAGCGCCGCGACCACGACGAGCGCGGCCAGCGGCAGGTTGATCGCGAAGATCCACCGCCAGGAGACCGAGTCGACGATCCACCCGCCGAGGAAGGGGGCGAGCGCGCCGGCGATCGCCCCCAGCCCCGACCACGCCCCGATGGCGCGGGCCCGGTCCTCGCCGGCGAAGGTGGACTGCAGGATCGCCAGCGAGCCCGGCGTCAGCAGCGCCCCGCCGACGCCCTGGACGACGCGGGCCGCGACGAGCGCCTCGGCGCTGGGGGCGAGCGCGCACGCCAGCGACGCGACGGCGAACCACACGACGCCGACGAGGAACACCCGCCGCCGGCCCCACCGGTCGCCCAGCGAGCCGCCGAGCAGCAGGAACGCCGCGAGCGTGAGGCCGTAGCCGTTCACGGTCCACTGCAGCTGCGCCGTGCCGGCCCCGAGGTCGGCGGCCAGGTGGGGCAGCGCGACGATCACGACCGTCGCGTCGACGAACGCCAGCGCCGACCCCAGGACGGTCGCGGTGAGCACCCACCGCCCGCGCGCGGACCGGTAGGGGACGGGTCTCTCGTCGGGCACGGGCCCACCGTCCTCCTGCGGACCGCCGCTGACGAGCCCCCGACCAGCGGGTCCACGTCCCACGATGCGGACCGAGGACCGGGCCGGTTGGATGACGCCGTGCCCCTGACGACCCTCGGCTTCCACGCCTCCCACGAGCAGCTGCACCCCTCCGTCCTCCTGCGCGCGGTGCAGCGCGCGGAGAAGGCAGGCTTCGACGCCGCGATGTGCTCCGACCACCTCGCGCCCTGGAACACGCGGCAGGCCCACTCGGGCTTCGCGTGGGCGTGGCTCGGGGCGGCCCTCGCGACGACCGACCTCCGGTTCGGCGTCGTCAACGCCCCGGGCCAGCGGTACCACCCGGCGATCGTCGCGCAGGCGATCGGCACGCTCGGGGCCATGTTCCCCGGCCGGTTCTGGGCCGCGCTGGGCTCGGGCGAGAACATGAACGAGCACGTCACCGGCGACCCGTGGCCGCCGAAGGACGTCCGCGACGCGCGGCTGCGCGAGTGCATCGACGTGATCCGCCGACTGCTCGCGGGGGAGGAGGTGAGCCACGACGGCCTCGTCACGGTCGACCGCGCGCGGGTCTGGACGCTGCCCGACGTCACGCCGCCGCTCATCGCGCCGGCCGTCACGGTCCGGACCGCCGAGCGTGCCGCGGAATGGGCCGACGGGCTGGTCACCATCAACCAGCCGGTCGAGGTGCTGCAGGACGTCGTCGCCGCCTACCGCGGCAACGGCGGGCGGGGGCCCGTCGTGCTGCAGGTGCACCTGCAGTGGGGGCCCGACGAGGAGACGGCGGTGCGGGTCGCGCACGAGCAGTGGGGCTCCAACGTGCTGCAGCCGCCGCTGTGCTGGGACCTCGACGGCCCGGAGGCCTTCGAGCAGGCGACCGCGTTCGTGCGCCCCGAGGACGTGCGCGGCGGCGTGGTGATCTCCCAGGACCTCGACGAGCACGTCGACCAGCTCCTGGAGTACGCCTCCCTCGGCTTCGACGAGATCTACCTCCACCACGTCGGCCCGGAGCTCGACGCCTTCGTCGACGCGTTCGGCGAGCACGTGCTGCCGCGGGTGCGGGCCGGCGCCGGCGCGGACCCCTCGTCGGGCGCCCGCGTGGGGCGCACGCGCATCGACGCCGAGCAGGACGCGTCGGTGGCGAGCGCATGAGGATCACGCAGACCGCCGACCTGTGGTGGAAGAACGCGGTCGTCTACTGCCTGGACCCCGAGACGTTCTTCGACAGCGACGGGGACGGCGTCGGGGACCTCGCGGGGCTCGCCCAGCGCATCGACCACCTCGCCGAGCTGGGCGTCACGTGCCTGTGGCTCATGCCGTTCTACCCGACGGCGGAGAAGGACGACGGCTACGACATCACCGACCAGTACGGTGTCGACCCCCGGCTGGGCAACGCCGGCGACGTCGTCGAGCTGATCCGCACGGCGGCGGACCGCGGGATCCGCGTCATCGCCGACCTCGTCGTCAACCACACCTCCGACCAGCACCCCTGGTTCGTCGAGGCGCGGAAGGCGAAGGACAACCCGTACCGCGACTACTACGTGTGGCGCTCCGACCCGCCGCCGGACACCTCGGACCAGGTCGTCTTCCCCGACCAGGAGGACAGCATCTGGGAGCTCGACGAGGCCACGGGCGAGTGGTACCTGCACCGCTTCTACAAGCACCAGCCGGACCTCAACATCGCCAACCCGCTGGTCCGCGACGAGATCGCCAAGGTCATCGGGTACTGGCTCCAGCTCGGCCTGTCCGGGTTCCGGGTCGACGCGGTGCCGTACATGATCGAGACGGTCGGGCTCGACGAGGGCGAGGAGGCCCGCTACGGCGACCCGCACGTCTACCTGGCCTCGCTGCGCCAGCTCCTGGCCCGTCGGCAGGGCAGCGCGATCCTCCTCGGCGAGGTGAACCTGCCCTACCCCGAGGCGCGCACGTTCTTCGGCGACGGGCACGGCGACGAGCTGACGATGCTCTTCGACTTCGTCGGCAACCAGGCGATGTACCTGTCGCTGGCCCGGCAGGACGCCACGCCGCTGGCCGACGCGCTGCGGGCGCGGCCGGAGATCCCCATCGACGCGCACTGGGCGACCTTCGTCCGCAACCACGACGAGCTGACCCTGGACAAGCTCACCGAGGACGAGCGCCAGGAGGTCTTCGCGGCCTTCGGCCCCGACGAGGACCTGCAGCTCTTCGGACGGGGGCTGCGGCGACGCCTGCCGACGATGCTCGGCGGCGACCCGCGCCGGATCCGGTGCGTGTACTCCCTGCTCTTCGCCCTGCCCGGCACGCCGACGCTGTTCTACGGCGAGGAGATCGGCATGGGGGAGAACCTCGAGCTGGAGGGTCGCCTGGCCGTCCGCTCGCCCATGCAGTGGACGGACGAGCCGAACGGCGGCTTCTCGACCGCCGACGCGGCGGACCTGTGCGCGCCGGTGACGCAGGGCGGGTTCGGGCCGGAGTTCGTCAACGTCCGCGCCCAGCGCCGCGACCCGGACTCGCTGATGTCCCACGTCACGCGCCTCGTGCAGCGCTACCGCGAGTGCCCCGAGCTGGGCTGGGCGCCGCTGTGCGTCCTGGAGCAGCCGCACGCGGCCGTGCTCGCCCTGCGCAGCACCGTGGACGACGACACGGTGGTGACGCTGCACAACCTCGGCGACGAGCCGGTGACCGTGCCGCTGGACCTGTCGGACCTGCCGCAGGACCGCCGCCTGCTGGTGGACCTGCTGCAGGACGCGTCCACCCCGGTCGGTGACGACGGCCGCGTGGAGCTGACGCTGGAGGGCTACGGCTACCGCTGGCTCCGTGCCGCCGGCCCGGGCATGGTCCGCCTGCTGTGAGGCCTCAGAGCAGCCGGACGTCGGAGGCGCGGAAGCGTGCGTCGACGGTGAGGAGGAGGAGATCCCGCCGTGCGGCCTGCGCGATGAGCATCCGGTCGAACGGGTCGTCGTGGTGGCGCGGGAGCGCACCCGCTGCCAACCCGTCCTCGACCGAGATCGTGAGCGGGGTGAAGCCCTGCTCCTCGAGCTGCTGCGCGAGCCCGTCGGGGACCTCGAGCCTGCCGAGCGCCGCCTCCATCGAGATCTCCCATGCCGACACGGCGGACACGAGGACCTCGGCCACGGGGTCGGCGATGCGGGTGCGCATCCCCGATGGCAGCCGCGCGTCGTCGGGCAACCACCAGAGCAGGACGTGCGTGTCGAGCAGGAGGCTCAGGACTAAGTCGGACCAGGCCGAGAGCCGTCTCCGGGCGACCGGTGCCGCTGGTGCCGCCGAGGCGTCCGCCGCAGACTGGCGGGACGCGCCGCGGGGGTCGCGGCGGGACCGGAGGACCGATGACCGACCTGCTACCCCTGCCCGCGCCGCCCTCGCCGGTCCCGGTCCCCGGCACGGGACTCGACCGGGACGAGCACCTCGCGCTCGTGCCGGAGGTCGAGGCGCTGGTCCGGCGGTGGCTCGACGAGGCGTCGGCGCATCCCGCGGACCCGGCGGCGGCGCGGCTGGCCGGGCTGCTGACCGACCCGGACGGGCTCGCCTTCGCCGTCGGGTTCGTCGACGACGTCGTGCGGCCGGAGGACCTCGGCGTCGCGGCACGGGCGTTGGCGCGGCTGGCGCCGGGGGTGCCGCGGTTCCTGCCCGCGCACCTGCGGGCGGCGGTGCGGCTCGGCGGGGTTCTCGCGCCGGTGCTGCCCTGGGCGGTCGTGCCGGTGGCGCGGCGGGTGCTGCGCTCGATGGTCGGGCACCTCGTCGTCGACGCGACCGACGCGCGCCTGGGGCGGGCGATCGCGGCGTTGCGGTCCGAGCCGGGGACGCGGCTCAACGTCAACCTGCTCGGGGAGGCGGTCCTCGGCCGGCGCGAGGCGGACCGGAGGCTGGCGGGGCTGCGGCGCCTCGTCGAGCGGCCGGACGTCACCTACGTGTCGGTCAAGGTGTCCGCGGCGGTGGAGCCGCACGCTCCCTGGGCCTTCGACGCCACGGTCGAGGACGTCGTCGAGCGGCTGGCCCCGCTCTACGCGACCGCCGCCGCCACCGATCCGCCGACGTTCGTCAACCTCGACATGGAGGAGTACCGCGACCTCGACGTGACGCTCGCGGTGTTCGAGCGCCTGCTCGACCGGCCGGAGCTGCTGCACCTGGAGGCCGGGGTCGTGCTGCAGGCCTACCTGCCCGACGCGGTCGCGGCGCTCGCGCGGGTGCAGGCGTGGGCGGCCGCCCGTCGGGCCCGGGGCGGGGCGCCCGTCAAGGTGCGGGTGGTCAAGGGCGCGAACCTGCCGATGGAGCGCGTCGAGGCGGAGCTGCACGGGTGGCCGCTCGCCACCTGGGGCAGCAAGGTCGCGACGGACACGCAGTACAAGCGCGTGCTGGACCTGGCGCTGCGGCCGGCGCACACCGACGCCGTCCGGGTGGGCGTGGCGGGGCACAACCTCTTCGACGTCGCGCACGCCTGGCTGCTGGCGGGACGGCGCGGCGTCCGCGACGCGATGGACGTCGAGATGCTGCTCGGCATGGCGCCGGGGCAGGCCGCGGCCGTCCGACGCGAGGTCGGGGAGCTGCTGCTGTACACGCCCGTCGTCGCACCGGCGGAGCTCGACGTGGCGATCGCCTACCTCGTCCGACGGCTGGAGGAGGGGGCGTCCGCCGACAACTTCATGTCGGCCGTGTTCTCCCTGCACGACGACGAGGACCTCCTGCGGCGCGAGCGCGACCGGTACGTCGCCTCGGTGGAGGCCCTGACGCCGGAGGTGCCGGCGCCGCACCGCACCGCGGACCGGTATGCGGCCGTCGGACGGCCGGGGACGGGCGGCCGGCGCGCCCGCTGGGTGAGCACCCCGGACACGGACCCGGCCGTCGCGGAGAACCGCGCGTGGGTCGACGGGATCCTCGCGCGCGCGGCCGGCTCGGTGCTCGGCGTCGCGGAGGTGGCGGCGGCGCGCGTGGACGACGAGGACGCGCTCGACGCGCTGCTCCGCGCGACGGCCGCGGCCGGACGCGCCTGGGGCGCGCGACCCGCGGGCGAGCGCGCGGCGGTGCTGCACCGCGCCGGGCACGCGCTGGAGGAGCGGCGGGCTGCCCTGCTGGAGGTCATGGCCGCCGAGGCCGGCAAGACCGTCGACCAGGGCGACCCCGAGGTGTCGGAAGCAGTGGACTTCGCGCACCACACGGCGGAGCTCGCGCTCGACCTCGAGGCCGTCGACGGCGCCCGCCCGGTGCCCGTCCCGCTGACCCTCGTCGTGCCGCCGTGGAACTTCCCGGTCGCGATCCCGGCCGGCGGGGTGCTCGCCGCGCTCGCGGCCGGCAGCGCGGTGGTGCTCAAGCCCGCGCCGCCGGCCCGGCGCTGCGCGGCGGTCGTCGCGGAGGCGCTGTGGGCCGCGGGGGTGCCGGAGTCGGTGCTGCGGCTGGTGGTCGTCGACGACGAGCCGCTGGGGCCGGCCCTCGTCGCCCACCCCGCCGTGGACCGCGTGCTGCTCACGGGGTCCTACGAGACCGCCGAGCTCTTCCGCCGCCTGCGGCCGGACCTGCCGCTGCTGGCGGAGACGAGCGGCAAGAACGCCGTGGTGGTCGCGCCGAGCGCGGACCTGGACGCCGCCGCGCGGGACGTGGTCGCCAGCGCCTTCGGGCACGCGGGGCAGAAGTGCTCGGCGGCGTCGCTCGTCGTGCTCGTCGGGTCGGTCGGGCGGTCCCGGCGGTTCCGGGACCAGCTCCTCGACGCGGTGGCGTCGCTGCCGGTCGGCGAGGTGTGGGACCCGCGCACGCGGATGGGCCCGCTCGTCGAGCCGGCCGGGGGCAAGCTGCTCGCGGGGCTCACGGACCTCGGCGACGGCGAGCGGTGGGCGCTGCGGCCGGAGCGGCTGGACGCGGAGGGGCGCCTCTGGTCGCCGGGGGTGCGGGTCGGCGTGCGGCGCGGGTCGGCCTTCCACCGCACGGAGTACTTCGGTCCGGTGCTCGGCGTCATGACGGTCGCGACGCTGGAGGAGGCGCTGGAGGTGGTGGACGACGTCGACCTCGGCCTCACCGCCGGGCTGCAGACCCGGGACGCGGACGACCTGGCGCGCTGGCTCGACGGCGTCGAGGCGGGGAACCTCTACGTCAACCGCGGCACCACGGGCGCGATCGTCCGTCGGCAGCCGTTCGGCGGCTGGAAGCGGTCGGCCGTGGGTCCGGGCGCGAAGGTCGGCGGGCCGGACCACCTGCTGCCGCTCGTGGGCTGGGCGGACGCGCCCGCGACGCGCGGCCGGCCGGTGACCGACCCGGCCGTACGGGCGCTCGTCGACGCGGCCGACGCCGTGCCCGGCCTGCTCGACGAGGCCGCCCGCGCGCGCCTGGCCCGCGCGACCGGCTCCGACGCCGACGCCCTGGCGACGCACCTGGCCGCCACCGACCTGGCCGGGTTGGCGTGCGAGCGGGACGTGCTGCGGCACCTGCCGGTCGTCGCGGGCCGCGGCGGCCCCGTCGAGGTGCGCGCGGTCGCCGGGGCGCCGGTCGTGGACGTGGTGCGCGTGGTCGCCGCGGCGCTCGCGGTCGGGGCGGACGTGGCCGTGTCCCTCGCCGACGACCCCGGGCTCGACCTGGCGACCGCGCTGGCCGCGGCCGGGGACGTGCGGGTGGAGGACGACGCCGCGTGGGCGGCCCGGCTGGCCCGGCGGCGGGTCGCGCCGACGGGTGCGGCCTGGCCGCTGCGGGTGCGCCTCGTCGGGCACTGGGAAGCCGGCACGGGCGCGGACGGCGACCGGTCCAGGGAAGGGGGCACGGCCGCGGCGGCGGCGGCGCTCCGCGACGCGACGGCCGGGCGCCCTGACGTGGCGGTGTGGTCCGACCCGGTGACCGAGTCCGGCCGGGTCGAGACCCGCCCGTTCGTCCTCGAGCAGGCGGTGAGCCTCACGGCGCACCGGTTCGGCACGCCCGACGCGCTCGCCCGCGACGCCCGCCTGGACGTGGGGACACCGCCCGTCGCGGGGTCGTCGGCTCAGGCGGCCAGGGCGGCGGGGCGTCCCCACAGGTAGCCCTGCGCCACGCGGCAGCCTGAGGCGGAGAGCACGGCCGCGACCTCGTCGGTCTCGACGCCCTCCGCGACGAGGTCCAGCGACATCGCCCGCGCCATCGCCACCACGCCCTCGACGACCGCCCGGCTACGGGCGTCGGTGCGCATGGCGGCGACGAAGCTGCGGTCGATCTTCACCTCGTCGACCGGCAGCGCCGTGAGCTGCGTCAGGGACGAGTAGCCGGTGCCGAAGTCGTCGACCGAGAGCCGTACGCCCAGGGCGCGCAGCCGCTCGAGGTCCTCCACCAGGGGCCGGTCGATGGTCAGCAGGTGGGTCTCGGTCAGCTCCAGCACGACCCGGCCCGGGTCCATGCCGGTGCCCGTCAGGGCGTCGGTCACCACCGTCGCGAACCCGCCGTCCCCGAGCTGCGCCGCGCTGACGTTCACGTGCACGTCGACGTCGGCGCCGAAGGTCCGCGCGATGCGGGGCCACTGGGTGAACGCCTCGACGAGCGCCCACCGCCCCAGCGCCGGCATGACCCCGGACTGCTCCGCGACGGCCAGCCACTGCCCCGGCAGCAGCAGCCCGCGCTCCGGGTGCTGCCACCGCAGCAGGGCCTCGACGGCGGTGACCCGGGTGGACGCGATCTCGACGATGGGCTGGAAGTGCAGCACGAACTGCTGCCGCTCCACGGCGCGGCGCAGCTCGTCGTCGAGCTGGAGGTCCTGGCGTGCCCGGTCGAAGAGGACGTCGGCGAAGACGGCGGTCCGCCCGCGCCCGTCGGCCTTGGCCTCGTACATCGCCGTGTCGGCCTCGCGCAGCAGCGCCCCGGCGTCGGTGCCCGGGCGGGCGAGCGTGAGGCCGATGCTCGCGCCCACCGGGATGTCGCGGCCCTCGACGGTGACCGGGCGGCACACGTGCCGTGCGATGCGGGCGGCCAGCGCCGCTCCGGCCTTCGGGTCGGCGACGTCGGGGCAGCAGACGACGAACTCGTCGCCCCCGATCCGGGCGACCGTGTCCCCGGGCCGGACGGCGGCCACGAGGCGCTCGGCCACCTGCTGGAGCACGACGTCGCCGGCGGCGTGGCCGAGGGAGTCGTTGACGCGCTTGAAGTGGTCGAGGTCGAGGAACAGCACGGCGACGGTGGCGTCCGCGCGGGCGGGGGCCGCCAGCGCCTGCGCGATGCGCTCCGCGAGCAGGACGCGGTTGGGCAGGCCCGTGAGCTGGTCGTGCAGCGCCTGGTGGGACAGCCGGGCCTCGAGCTGCGTGCGGTCGGTGACGTCGACCAGCTGCAGGTTGGCCATGCGCTCCGTCCGCCCGTCCCCCTGCTCCTCGTGCAGGAGCACACCGGCGACCACGAGGCACGCGCGCCGCTCACCGGATGCCGTCCGGTGCTCCAGCTGCCCCTCCCACGCGTCCCGGGTCCCGGCGGCCAGCTCGTCGAGGACGGCGGCCAGCCGCCCGCGTTCGGCGGGCTCGAGGAGGTCGGGCCACGCCCGCCCGACGAGCCCGCCGCGCGGCGCGGCGTCGTGCTCGTCGCCCGGTGCGCCGTCGTGCGCGGCGCCCGGTGCGTCGTCCGGCGGCTCGTCCTGCCCCCACCAGCGCCGCAGGGCGGGGTTGGCGTACCGCACCACCCCGCGGGAGCGCGCCTCGAGCGAGACGAGGGCGTTCGGGACGACCGCGGACTGCCGCGTGCGCTCGAGGGCGTCGCCGCGGCGGTGCGCCGACTCGAGCGCGAGACGGCGCTGCCGGACCTCCAGGCTCAGCGCGAGCCCCACGAGTCCCGTGACACCGATGAACACCTGCACGACGACCGTCCGCGCGGCGACCGGTTCGACGTCGGCGAAGGGGCCCTGCCCGAGCAGCGTCGCCACCACGCCCAGGGCGGCGGCGGCCGCTCCGTAGGTGGAGGTCCAGGCCGGGGTGAGCCGCCACGCCACCAGGACGGTGACCGGCAGCGTGAGGAAGGCGTAGGCCTCGCCCCGGCCCAGCGCGTACAGCCACACGTCCACGGCGAGCGCCCCGAGGAGCACCACCGCGACCTCCGAGCGGCTGCGTGCCGCCGCCCGCCGTCCTGCCGCCCGGTCCTCCGACGCCGCTCGCCAGGCGAGGACCAGCGCCACCACGACGGCGGTGCTGGCGGTGAAGCGCGGCACCCACAGCACGACGATCGACCAGGCGGCGGCCAGGTCCTGCGGCCCCAGCACGGCCAGGAGGACCGGGGCCCCGGCGAGGGCGCCGGCCGTGCTCGCGACGCCGATCGCCAGCAGCCCGCGGCCGTCACGCAGCGAGCGGGGCGTGTGCCACGCCAGCCGTTCGAAGACCGCGCCGCCCACCACCGCGTGCGCCACGTTGGCCAGGGCGAACGCCGCCGACGTGAGCACCGGGGCGTGGGTGAGCACGTTGGCGACGAAGGCGAGGACGAGGAGCGCCGGCATCGCGACGCGGTACCGCAGGCGCACGGGCGTGAGGAGGAACCACAGCAGCGCGACCCCCGCCGCGGGCCAGACGAACGCGACCGGTGGGGAGGGCAGCCGCGTCAGGCCGCCCAGCACGCCGGCGACCAGGTACGCCAGAGCCGCGAGCGCCTGCACGGCGACCGGCCGCGGCACCGTCGTCACCCAGCTCTCCACCCGTGCCGGTGCGGAGGGCTCGCTGCTGGCCCTCCGACGTCCGGGCCTACCGTGTCACCGGCCGCGCGCCGCTGCATCCTGGTCCCACGGCGGCGAGGGGCGACCGGTGCCCGGGCGTGCGCTCCCGGTGCGGTCCAGCAGGGGTGTCGTGATCGCGGGCCGTGGCCCTACCGTCGGACGTGGTGGCTGGACGCGGTGGCCGGACGCGGTGGCCGGACGCGGTGGCCGGACGCGGTGGCCGGACGCGGTGGCCGGACGCGGTGGCATGACGCGGTGGCACGACGCGGTGGCCGGACGAGGCCGCCGCGGACGGGGGAGGGCGCATGACGGCACGGGACCGCACCGCCGAGCTGC
Organism: Cellulomonas sp. plas2; assembly: GCF_057221735.1. Classification (NCBI taxonomy): domain Bacteria; kingdom Bacillati; phylum Actinomycetota; class Actinomycetes; order Micrococcales; family Cellulomonadaceae; genus Cellulomonas; species Cellulomonas sp. plas2. The sequence goes on along the minus strand of NZ_CM170155.1, from coordinate 3,391,659 downwards.
TCGAGCAGCTCACGTGGCACTGGGAGGCCCAGCTGCGCCCGCGGCTCGACGGGCTCGGGGACGAGGAGTACCTGTGGGAGCCCGTGCCCGGCTGCTGGTCCGTGCGGCCGGAGGGGACGTCGACGGCGCCGCTGGCGCTCGGCACCGGCCCCTTCCGGCTGGACTACGCGCGCGAGGACCTCGACCCCGCGCCGGTGACGACGATCGCCTGGCGGCTGGGACACGTGGTCGTGGCCGTGCTGGCCGACCGCAACGCCCGGTACTTCGGCGGGCCGCCGGTGTCCGGGCGCACCTACCCGTACGACGGGCACGCGGTGGACGCGCTCGCGGCGCTCGACGACGCCTACGCGCGCTGGGTGGCCGGCGTCGCTGCGCTGGGTGCGGAGGACCTCGGGGCCGCGTGCCGTGAGCCGGGGTTCGAGGACCAGTCGATGGCGGCGCTGGTCCTGCACGTCCACCGCGAGGTGATCCACCACGGCGCGGAGATCAGCCTGCTGCGCGACCTGTGGGTGCACGGCCTTCGCTGAGAGCCGCCGCCCGCCGGGTCGGGCACGCGGTCACGCCTCGTCGGCCCCGTCCGTGGCCGTGTGCGCCCAGTCGGCGCGCAGGCGGCGCAGCAGGGTGGTGAGGGTCTCGACGTCCGCGGCCGACCAGTCGTGGACCGACCGCTGCCAGTGCTCGAGCTGCTCCGCCCGGAACGCCGTGTACTTCTCCCGCGCGGCCGGGGTGAGGTCGACGAGGCGCGCGCGGGCGTCGGTGGGGTCGGGGAGCCGCTCGACGAGGCCGAGGCGCTCGGCGGCGCTGATCTGCCGGCTCAGCGTCGAGGGGTCCAGCCGCAGCCGGCGGACCAGCTCCGTGGATCGCACGGCCCCCTGGGTGCCCAGCGCGGCGAGCAGCGGCACGGCGCTCGGGTCGAGGCGCGGGTGCAGCAGGCGGGCCAGCGCCCGGCCCTGCGCGCGGCGCAGCTGCCAGAGGGCCGAGACCTCGGCCTCGAGGGCGCCCAGGGGCGCGCCGTCGGCGGTCTCGCGCCCCGCCGTGCCCTGGCCGAGCACGGCACGCCCGACCGTGGGCTCCATCGTGCTGGTCATCCGTGCCTCCTCGCTCGCCGCCCGGGAACGTCCGCTCCGCCGCCGTCAGGCGGGCGTCACGCAGGGTCGTCCTGGCGCACGGCCTGGACGTCGATCGCGACCTTGAGCGTCGTCCCGAAGATGGCAACGCCGACGCCCACCGCCCGGTTCCAGCTCAGCCGGAAGTCGTCGCGGTGCAGCTCGGTCGTCGCGCTGAAGGCGGCCCGCGTGAGCCCCTCGGCGTCCCGGCCGCTGCCCAGGTACGTCAGCGCCAGCTCGACGGGCCGGGTCACGTCGAGCAGCGTCAGCCGGCCGGGGAGCACCCAGCCGGCCCCGTCGCGCCGGACCTCGTCGGCGACGAAGCGCACCCGCGGATGGTGCTCGACGTCCAGCAGGTCCGCCGAGCGCAGGTGCCCGTCGCGCTGCTCGTTGCCCGTGTCGATGGACGACGCGTCGATCTCGATCTCGACGCGGCTCGCCGCCGGGTCGCCCTCCGGCACGGTGACGACGCCCGCGAACCGCGTGAACCGGCCGTGCACGGAGGACAGGCCGAGGTGGTGGGCCGTGGCCAGGACCGCGGAGTGCGCCGGGTCGACGACCCACACGCCGGGCGGCGGGGTCTCCTGCCCGCCGGTGCGCTCCAGGGTGACGTCCCCGACGCGCCAGGTGCCGGCGGCGGGGACGACGACGCCCGTCGCGCGCGGTTCGTGCGCCGGCGCGGCGACGACGAGCGTCGCGGCCCCGGCCGGCACGTCGCCCAGCGCGAAGCGGCCGTCGCCGGCGGTCGTCGCGCGGGCGCGCTGGGTGCCGTCCGCGCCGAGCAGCGTCACCGAGGCGCCGGACACGGGCCACCCGTCGCGGCTGACCACGCGGCCCGCGCCGGCGACCGGCGGCACGACCGGCGGCACGACCGGCGGCACGACCGGCGGCACGACCGGCGGCGCGACCGGCGGCACGACCGGCGACGGGGCCGGGGCGGCCGTGCCCGCGCGGTGGCGGCCGCCGGCCGGCGGTGCCGCGGCGAGGGGGTCCTGGCTCACCGGCCCTCGCCGCCCACGGCCGCCTCGGGCCGCCCGGCGCCGTCGAGGTCCACCGGCACCGCGGGGGGCGGGGTGCCGAGCGCCAGCTGCACCGACGACGCGCTGTCGTCGGCGACGTGGACGGGCACCGCCACGGGCGCGTAGCCCGCACCGGTCAGCGTGTAGCCGCCGGGCGCGAGGTCGGCGAAGGCGTAGGCGCCGTCACCGGCCGTCACGGTGCTGCCGACGACCGTGCCGTGCGCATCCACCAGCGTGACGGTCGCGTCGCGCAGGGGGCGGCCGTCGGAGGCGGCGACGACGGTCCCCACGAGGCGGCCGCCGCCGGACAGCGTGAGGTCGACGGCCAGGGCCTCGGCCTCGCCGACCTCGACGGACCGGGCCAGGGGCCGGTGCGCGTCGCTCTGCGCGGTGAGCACGTAGGCGCCCGACATGAGCGTGCCGAAGCTGTAGCCGCCGTCGGCGTCGGTGCGGGCCGACCCGACGACCTCGCCCGTGACGTCGGTCAGGGTGACGAGGGCGCCGCTCACGCCGGCGAACCGGTCGCGGCCGCTCTCGGCGCTCGCCGGGTCGTCCTGCACGAGGACGCGGCCGGTGATGGCGGAGCGACCCGTGAGGGTGACGTCCCGCACGACCGCCGCGTCGTCGACGGCCACGAGGCTCGCGGCCGGCGTCAGGTGCGGGGCCGCGACGATGAGCAGGTACGTGCCGCCGGTCGGGACGGCCAGGGCGTAGTGGCCCCTCTCGTCGGACCGGGTGCGCGCCACCTGCCCGCCGGCCTGGTCGGCGAGGGTGACCACCGCGTCGACGAGCGGCAGCCCGCCGTGCCGGCGCACCGTCCCGGACACCGCCAGGGCGGCGGGCGCGTTTGCCGGCACCTGCACCTGCACCGGCACCTGCACCGGCACCTGCACCGGCACCTGGACCGGCACCTGGACTGGCACCTGGACCGGCACGGAGGTCGTCCCGACCGGCTCGACCTGCAGGCCGGGCCCGGGGGCGTCGACCGGCTCGTCGTCGGTGCGGTCGGCCACGGCGCTGCCCGACCACTGCTGGTCCCGCTGCGCCTCGGCCTGGTCCCGCTCGGCGGGGGAGGCGTCGGCGGCGGGCTCGTCGGCCACCGTCTCCACGCGGCCCGGATCGCTGTTCTGGCCGCGCAGCGCGATCTCCTTGAAGAAGAGCGTGACGACGAGGGCGACGAACGCGAAGGGCGCGGCGACGAGGAAGATGTCGGCGATCGAGGAGCCGTAGGCGGCCTGGAGGATGCCGCGCACGGGCTCGGGGATCTCGGCCAGGTTCGGCACGCCGCCGCTCGCGGCGCTGCCGAGCGCGGCGGGGTCGATGCCCGCCGTCGAGAGGCCCTCGGTGAGGTGCGACTCGACGCGGTGCCCCAGGACGGCGCCCAGCGCGGACACGCCGATCGCGCCGCCGAGGCTGCGGGCGAAGGCGACGAAGGAGCTCGCCGACCCGAGGTCCTGGGGGGCGATGACGTTCTGCACCGCGAGGATGAGGTTCTGCATCATGAGGCCGACGCCCACGCCCACGAGGAACATCCACGCGGCGACGACCCAGTACTCCGTGTCGTACGCGACGGTGCCCATGAGGCCCAGCCCCGCGGTGAGCAGCACGCCGCCGGAGACGACGAAGACCTTCCAGCGGCCGGTGCGCGTGATGATCTGGCCCGCGATCATCGAGGACAGGAACAGCCCGAGGATCATCGGCATGGTGAGCAGGCCGGACGCGGTCGGGGACTCGCCGCGGGCGAGCTGGAAGTACTGGCTGAGGAACACCGTCGCGCCGAACATGGCCACGCCGACGAAGACGCTGGCGAGGGCCGACAGGACGACGGTCGGGTTGCGGAAGAACCGCAGCGGGATGATCGGCTCCTTCGCGCGGCTCTCGACGAGGACCGTCAGCGCCAGCAGGACGACGCCGCCGCCGACCATCGCGGCGGTCTGCCACGAGGCCCAGTCGAACTGCTGCCCGGCCAGGGACACCCAGATGAGCAGGGAGGAGACGCCGGCCGCGAGCAGGGTGGCGCCGAGGTAGTCGATGCTCACGCCCTCGCGGCGCACGACCGGCAGGTGCAGCGTCCTCTGCAGGACGAGGATCGCTGCGACCGCGAACGGCACGCCGACGTAGAAGCACCAGTGCCAGGACAGGTGCTCGGTCAGCGCGCCGCCGATGAGCGGCCCGGACACCGTGGCCAGCGCGAAGGTCGCGCCGAGGTAGCCGGAGTACCGGCCGCGCTCGCGCGGGGAGATCATCGCGGCCATGGCGACCTGCGCCAGCGCCGTCAGGCCGCCGGCGCCGATGCCCTGCACCGCACGCATCGCGATGAGCGTGGACATGTTCTCGCTCAGCCCGGCCACCGCCGACGCGACGGTGAAGACGACCAGCGCGAGCTGGATGAGCAGCTTCTTGGAGAACAGGTCGGCGAGCTTGCCCCAGATGGGGGTCGACACGGTGGTCGCCAGCAGGGTCGCGGTGACGACCCACGTGTACCCGGCCTCGGACCCGTCCAGGTCGCTGACGATCGTCGGCAGGGCGTTGGAGACGACGGTCGAGGACAGGATCGCCACGAACATGCCGAGGAGGAGGCCCGAGAGCGCCTCCATGATCTGGCGGTGCGACATGGGCTCGTCGCCCGCGTGCCCCCGCGGGGGCGTGCGGTGGACGGCCTCGCGCCGGTGGGGCGCGACCGTGGTGCTGCTCATGCGGTCTCCTGCAGGTGGGGGGAGCGGGTGGTGCCGGCGGGGGGCGGGGGTGCGGCCGGGCAGGCCGCACGGGCCGGGGGCGGGGCCGCGTCGTCGGCCAGCCGGCCGAGGAGCGTGGTGAGGGTGGCGACGTCCGCGTCGTCCCAGCCGGCGAGGCGGCGGACGAGGTCGTCGACGAGGGAGCGGCGCACGCGGCGCAGCTCGTCGAGCCCGGCGGGCGTCACGGTCAGCTGCTGCGCCCGTCCGTCGAGCGGGTGCGGTGCGGCCTCGACGAGGTGGAGGTCGCGCAGGTGCGCGACCTTCCGGCTCACCGTCGACAGGTCGAGGTGGAGGTGGTCGGCCAGCTCGGACACCCGGGGGTGACCGAGCTGCAGCACCGCCGCCAGCACGGCCGTCCCAGGGACCTGGGGCGCGGCGGCCAGGGTGCGCCGCAGGCGCAGCACGTCGGGCATGACGTCGACGAGCGCGGCACAGGCCGAGGCAGTGGCCACTGGGCATCTCCGGAGGGCAGTCGTTGCAGAACGCAACAGTTGAGGACTGCACCTAAGGTACGTCGCATGGTTGCACCATGCAACCGAAGGGAGCAGGGCTGCCGTCGGGTCGCCGTCGAGCTGCCGTCGAGGTCCGTCGTGCCGGTGGCGGAGGCGCCTACGCGGGCAGCACGGTCGTGCGCATGACCGTCTTGCTCTTGCCGATGTGCCGCTCGAGGACGAAGCCCGCCTCCTCGAACATGCTCCGCGTGACGTTGTGCAGGAACGAGGACGAGGTCCGCTTCCCGGGCACGAGCTCGTTCGGGAACGAGACGACCTCGCCACCGCCGGCCTGCGCGATGAGCGCCAGCGCGCCCCGCAGCGCCTCCAGCGCGACGCCGCGGCGGCGGTGGTCGCGGTCGACGAAGAAGCAGGTGATCCGCCACGGCGCCGGTCGCGTCTCGCCGGCGTCGTACTGCTTGCGGTGGTAGATCCCGGGCAGCTCGTCGGGGCTGCCGTACTGGCACCACGCGATCGCCGTCTCGCCGTCGAAGACCAGCGCGGCGTGGGCGACCCCCTCGTCGACGAGCCGGCGCTTGAAGGTGGCGCGGTCGTGGTCGTCCTTGCGCGTGGTCGGGGTGTCGCCGTGGAAGTAGCTGCAGTAGCAGCCGCCCCACACCCCGTTGTGCTTCTCCGCGAGCGCCAGCCAGGCGGGGAACGTCTCCGGCGTCAGCGGCTTGACGACGTGGTCGGCCATGAGGCGATCCTGGCCCCGGGTCGTCGGCGACGGAAGGTCCGGGGCGACGACGGCGGCAGGGCCGGCCGCTCAGGGCGTGGCCGGCTCCTCCGCGGCGGGCCTGCGGGCGCGGCTCGGCTGCACGCGGGGCGGCTCGCCCGGCATCTTGGGGTACTCCGGCGGGTACGGCAGGTCGCCGGCGCCGTCGTCGCGGGCCTGGCGGTCGGCCAGCTCGAGCAGGGAGTCGAGGCGGAAGCGGCCCGGCACCCCGGCGGCCAGCGGCGCGAACAGGTCGCCGACCTCGTCGAACCGCGCCGGCACGGTCGTGACGTCGACGTCGTCGGGCGTCACGTCCGCGACCTCGTCCCAGCGCAGCGGCGTCGACACCGTCGCGCGGGGGTTGGCGCGGATGGAGTAGGCGGACGCGATGGTGCGGTCGCGCGCCATCTGGTTGTAGTCGACGAAGATGCGCTGCCCGCGCTCCTCCTTCCACCACTTCATCGTCACCGCGTCGGGCAGGCGGCGCTCCAGCTCGCGGCCGAGCGCGATCGTCGCCCGCCGCGCCTCGACGAAGGTCCACGCGGGCTCGATCGGCACGAAGACGTGCAGGCCCCGCCCGCCAGAGGTCTTGGGCCAGCCCTCGAGGCCGTGCTCGGCCAGCAGCTCGCGCAGGTGCGGGGCCACGCGCGCGGCGTCGGCGAAGTCCGTGCCGGGCTGGGGGTCGAGGTCGATGCGGAGCTGGTCGGGGCGGTCGACGTCGGCGCGCGTGACGGGCCAGGGGTGGAAGGTGAGCGTGCCGAGGTTGGCGGCCCACGCCACGACGGCGAGCTCCGTGGGAGCGACCTCGTCGGCCGTGCGCCCGGACGGGAAGGTGATGTGCGCGGTCTCGACGTAGGGCGGCGCACCCTGCGGCAGCCGCTTCTGGTAGAACGCGTCGCCGCTGCTGTCGGAGCGCGTGCTGAGCCGGGCGCCCTCGAACACCCCCTTCGGCCAGCGCTCGAGCGTCGTCGGCCGCTCGACGAGGGCGCCGAGGACGCCGTCGCCGACCGCGACGAGGTACTGGACGACGTCGAGCTTCGTCAGGCCCCGCTGCGGGAAGACGACCCGTTCGGCGCTGGTGACGCGGACGGTCCGCCCGCGCACGTCGAGCTCCACGGCCGGTGCCTTCGTCGCCATGGGCGCCACCGTCCCACGACGGGGGCCGCCCGACCAGGGGTGGGGCCGGCGGCGCGTGCCCCGGGGGCAGGTCGGGGCGGGTCGGGGGACAGGTCCGGGGACAGGTCCGGGCGGAGCCGGGGTGAGGTCAGGGGCCCTCCCCATGTCGCCGGCGGGCCGGGCGCGGCACAGTGGGACGTGGTGCCGGCACGCGGCCGGGACCGGTGGTGGTGGCACGCGACGCGCGGGCCGCCACGGGAGGAGAGGCACGACATGGGATTCCAGGACCCGCTCGGACGGCAGGGGCTCATCCGGCCGTTCCGGGGACGGCTGCTCGCCGGGGTGTGCGCCGGGCTCGCGCTGCGGTTCGGGCTCAGCCCGGTCCTCATGCGGGTGATCTTCGTCGCCACGCTGTTCCTCATCCCCGGCAGCCAGATCCTCGTGTACCCGCTGCTGTGGGTGCTCATGCCCGCCGAGTCCGCGGTGTGGCGGCCCGCGCCGCGGCCCTACCGCCGCTGAGGGCACCGGTCGGGGACGCCCTGCCCGCCGGGCGCCCCGGCCGACCATCCGGCACCCTGTCGGTGTGGGAGACGTCAGGGACCTCCGGAGCGCCGCCAGCCTCCGCCGAGCGCGCGGGCCGGCCGCGGTCGACGCGGTGGTCCTGCCACCCGCGACGTCGACGCCCCGCCGTGCCCGCCACTGGGTGATGAACCGGGTCGCGGCCGCGGGCATCGGCGGCTGCACCAACCAGTACGCCGAGCTGCTCACCGGTGAGGTGGTGGCAAACGCCGTGGTGCACGGCCCGGCGACGGGCGAGGTGCGGATCGAGCTCAGCATGGACGCGGCTGTCGTGTGGGTCTCCGTCAGCGACGACGGCCACGGCCATCCCCGGCCCCGCCACCCGGAGCCGACCGCCCTGTCCGGGCGCGGCCTGGCGATCGTCGAGGCGCTGTCGAGCGCCTGGGGCACGCACACCTCGCCCACGGGCGGCACCACGGTGTGGTTCGAGCTCGAGGTCGACGCGGACTGAGGTCCGCGCTCCCCGGCGTCGTCAGGCGGTGCCCTCCAGGTCCGCCCACGCGGCGCGCAACCGGGACCGCGCGCGGCTGAGCGCGGCGTCCGCACCCCCCGTGGAGACGCCGAGGACCGCGCCGAGCGAGGCGCCCGTCAGGCCCTCCCAGGCGTGCAGCAGCAGCACCTCGCGGTCCCGCGGGGAGAGCCCGGACAGGGCGCGGCGGACGGCGTCGTCCTGCACGGCGCGCCACGCGGGGTCGTCGTCGTCGGGCCGCTCCGGGACGTCGGCCACGGGCAGCGGCACGACCTTGCGGCGGTGGTTGGCGAGCACGAAGCTCGCCGTCCGGTACAGCCACGGCAGCTCGGCGCCCGCGGCGCCCGCGGGCACGTCCGCGCGGCGGCGCCAGGCGACCGTCAGCACCTCGGCGGTGAGGTCCTCCGCGTCGCCGGCGCCGGCCCGGCGCACGAGGTAGCGGTGCACGTCGCGCAGGTGGGCGCGGACGAGGTCCTCGTACCAGGCGGCGTCGTGCTGCGGCGCCCGGTCGGGGGCGTCGGGCGCTGCGGGTGCGGGGCGGTCGTGTGCCACACCTGCACTGTGTCGCGGCGGGGTCGTTCCTTGCAGGCGCACGGGACGACGCGGTGCAGGTCGTGGCCGGACCGTGATGCGGCGGTGACCGGGCCCGAGGGTCGCTCCGCCGCCGACCCCTGCAAGGGACGGCCGCCTGCGGACACAGAGGGGGTGGAGCCGGCGACGACCGGGACGGATCGCAGGGACCCCGGCAGGGGAGCGGAGGCGGAACGTGGACAGGGACCGCGGGCACGACGAGGGGCCGCACGACGAGGGCCTGCACGACGAGGGCCTGCACGACGAGGGTGTGCACGACGAGGGGGCGCTGGATCGGCTGCGCGCCGGCGACCCGGCGCGCGGGGTGGCGGTGCCGGAGGCGCGGATCCGCGCGGACGTGAGCCGGCGCACGGGGGTGCCGCTGGCCGGTGCCGACGGCGCCGACCTCGAGGGGGACACCCTGGACGGTGCTGGCGACGGTGCCGGAGACGGTGCCGTCGGTGGTGCCCGGGAGCCCGGGGCGCAGGTCGTGCCGCTGGCCCCGCGACGTCGTCGTCGCACGGCGTGGACCGCGGCGGCGGCCGTCGCGGGCGCCCTCGTCGTCGGGGGCGGCGGGTACGGCATCGGGGTCGCGGCGTCCGGCGGCGACGCGGGGACGTCGACCGTGACGGCGCTGCCCGCGCTCTCGCTGTCCGGTGGGGCGGGCGGGGCGTCGGCCGCCGTCGGCACCCAGGCGGAGGCCGCCGCACCGCGCGTCGCGGGGGACACGGCCGCGGGCGCCTCGTCCATCGGCCTCTGGGGTGGCGGCCGGACCGTCTTCACCGGTACGGGGCTTGGCGACGAGCGGTCGTCGGCGCGGGCGTGGGCCCTCGACGCGTCCGCCGTCATCGACGCCGGGACGGCGCGGCGCGTCGCCGCCGCGCTCGGCGTGACGGGGGAGCCCGTCGCGCAGTGGGGCTCGTGGGTCGTCGGCAGCACGGACGGGAGCGGCCCCTCGGTGATGCTGGGCACGGGCGGGCAGGTGTCGTACTGGACGCCGACGACCACGGTCTGCGAGCCGGTCGGTGCGGTGGTGGAGCCGCAGCCCGCACCGCTCGACGAGGCGGGACCGGGGGCGGGGTCGTCGGGCACGGGGACGTCGGGGGCGGGGTCGTCGGGGGCGGGGTCGTCGGGCGCGGTGGAGGGCTCGGCGGGCGGGGCCGGGGGGCCGGGTGCCTGCACGGTCCCGCCCACGCAGGACGCCGTGGACCGCCTCACGCAGGTCGCCCGCGACCTCGGGACGGACCTGTCGGGCTGGGCCGTCGGCACCACGAGCGACGGCGTCGGCGTGAGCGCGACGGCGTCGCGCGTCGTCGACGGGCGCGCCGCGGGCGACGCCTGGACGGCGTACGTCACCGCCGACGGCCTCGTGTCGTTCTCGGCGAACCTCGCCTCGCTCGTCGACCTCGGCACCTACGAGGTGGTCAGCGCGCAGGAGGCCGTCGACCGGCTGAACGACCCGCGCTTCGGCGCGAGCGGCGGGGTCGTCGCGCTCGCGGACACGGCCGGGACCACGGCGGCCGAGCCGGCCCCGCGTGCCGCCGGCGACGCCGCGACGAGCGAGCTCGCCCTGCCGGCGCCGGACCCGGGCGCCACGCCGACGGCGGTCCCGGTCCCGGCCCCCGGCGAGCCGCTGCCGTGGCCCGTCACGACCGTGACCCTCGTGTCCGCGGAGCTCACGGTGGCGACGGCCTGGACGCCGGACGGCTCGTCCCTGCTGGTGCCCACCTGGGCGCTGACGGCGGAGGACGGGACCGTGTGGACCGTGGTCGCGGTCGTCGACGAGGGCCTGGACCTCACGGCACCCTGAGCCGGCAGGCCCGTCCGGGCGGACCGCTGCGCCGGTAGCCTGACGGTCCGACCCGACGCCGGCCCGGGCCCGCGACCTCGCGTCGCGCCCGGGTCGGCGCCACGCCCCCGAAGGACAGGACCGCATGGCGACGACGCCCGGCCGGCTGCTGCTGCTCGACACGGCCTCGCTGTACTTCCGCGCGTTCTACGGCGTGCCTGAGTCCGTCAAGGCACCCGACGGCACGCCGGTCAACGCGGTGCGCGGGCTGCTCGACATCGTCGCGCGCCTCGTCCTCGACCGGCGGCCGGCCCGGCTCGTGGCCTGCTGGGACGACGACTGGCGGCCGGCCTTCCGGGTGGCGGCGATCCCGTCCTACAAGGCGCACCGGCTGGCGGCACCGGGGAGCGCGCCGGGCGGCGGCCCCGGCGGGGACGTGGAGGAGGTGCCGGCGGGCATCGTGCCGCAGGTGCCCGTCATCGCCGAGGTGCTCGAGGCGCTCGGCATCGCGCGGCTGGGGGCGCCGGGGTACGAGGCCGACGACGTCATCGGCACCCTCGTCGCCCGCGAGACCGCCCGGTCGGCCGCCGCCCGCGGGCCCGTCGACGTCGTCACGGGCGACCGGGACCTGTTCCAGCTCGTCGACGACGCCGTCCCCGTCCGCGTGCTCTACACGCAGCGGGGCATCAAGGACCTCGAGGTCGTCGACGAGGAGCGGCTCGCCGAGCGGTACGCCGTGCGTCCCGGCTCGGCCTACGCCGACCTCGCCGTGCTGCGCGGGGACCCCAGCGACGGGCTGCCGGGCGTGCCCGGCATCGGCGAGAAGACGGCGGCGACGCTGGTCCGGCGCTACGGCGACCTCGCGGGCGTGCTGGCCGCGCGGGACCGCGCGGACCCGGGCCTGACGGCCACCCAGCGCCGGCGGCTGCTCGACGCGGCGGACTACCTCGCCGTCGCCCCGACCGTGGTGCGCGTCGCCGCCGACGCCCCCGTCGCCGCCGCGGACGACGCGCTGCCCTCCACGCCCGCGGACCCGGAGCGGCTCGTGGAGCTCGCGCAGCGCTGGGGCCTGACGTCCGCGGTCCGGCGGGTCGTCGACGCCCTCAGCGAGGTCGGCGCCGCGACGGCCGCGGGCCGCTGACGCCGCCGAGGACGAGGGCCGCGTCCGCGAGGTCGACCGCCCGCTCCGTGAACCACCCGCTGCCCGGCTCCTGCCACCCGCGGCGCACCGTGCCCTCCAGGGCGACGACGAGCGTGCCGGCGGGATCGGTGAGCACGAGGGGACCCGGGACCGGCCCGTGCGGCTGCGGCACGAGCCGCCCGTGCCGCAGCGGCACACCGCCGCGCGCGACCAGCCGCAGCACGAGGTCGCCCAGGGCCGTGGTGAACGCCTCGACGAGGGGCTCGGGGTCCGCCGGCGGGCTCTGCGCGGACCAGGCGCGGCGGACGGCGTCGTAGAGCCGCCCGGCGGCGGCGGGGTCGTCGGCGCCGTCCGCGAGGTCTGCGACGACGGCGCGGTGGGCGACGAGGGCGCGCTCGTCGTCCCGGTCCAGCAGCGCCACGCGCTCGTCGGCGCCGATCCGCCGCACGTCCGGCACGGGCGGGGACGGACGACGGCGGGACGCGGGCATGGCCCCCTGTCGACCGGGACCCCGGGGTCGCTGAGCGCAGGGGCGCGGACGCACCCGGTCGGCGGCCCGCACCCCCGGCGGCTCCCTCCGCCGGGGACGACGAGGGCCGCCGGACGGGTGACGTCCGACGGCCCTCGCGTCGTGCTGGTGGTGCGGCCCTGCGGGTCCTGCTGGTGGTGCGGGTCGGTCAGCCGCGCGAGGCGCCGGCCGTGGCCGGCCGCACGACGACCGTGACGGTGTCCGTCGTGGCGGCCACGTCGGCCGTGCCGGCGTTGGCCACCTCCAGGACGTGCGTGCCCACGGGCAGGTCCGCCGGCAGGGTGACCGTCGCCGTGCCGCGGCGGCCGTCGACGGCCAGCGCGGCCGTGCCGAGCACCGTGTCACCGAGCGAGACGGTGACGTCACCGGCCGGCGCGGCGTACCGGCCGACGAGGACCACCTTCACCTGGGGCGCGGTGCCCGTGGTGACCGTCCGGCGGACGGTCGACGCCGACAGCGTCGCCGGGGACTTCGCGAGCGTCAGCGACGCCGTCCCGCTGGAGGCCCCGAACGCCGCGGTGTCGGGCGCGAAGGACGCCGTGAGCGCGTGGTCGCCGGCCCCGAGGGTGACGGTCAGCTTCGCCACGCCGCCGCCGCCGACCTCGGCGGTGCCGAGCACGGTGGCCCCGTCGCTGAACGTGACGGTGCCCGTCGCGCCGCTGCCGGGCGACGTCTTCGCGACGAGCTGGACGTCCTGGCCGGCGTACTGCTTCGGCGAGGCGGTCAGCGTCGTCGTCGTGGCGGTGGCGGCCGGGGCCGTCAGGGACACGACCTGCGCCCGGGAGACCGGGTCGGCGTTCAGGTGCTGGAGCACCAGGAGGTCGGCGGAGGTGACGTCCGCGCGACGGTGCACCGGGAGCTCGGCGCCCTCGAAGCCCTGGCTGGCCAGGATCCCGGGGAGGCCGATGTTCGACTCGAACCACACCGGCGGGTCGTACGGGTCGACCGTGAAGGGCTCCGTGACGTCCTGCAGGCCCGTCGGCTCGTCGACGTCGTAGGTGTACGACTCCACGCGGACGGACGGGGTCTGGCCGGGCTCGATGCCGGCCGCCGCCAGGTTGATCGGCAGGACCAGCACGCTGTTGTCGAACTGGCCGCTCTCGACGTCACCCGGCAGCCCGTTGAGGAACTCGAGCCCGACGTTCTCGCCCGTGGCGAGGTCGTCGGTGGCGACCACGGTCACGTCCGTCTCGGTGAACTTCGTGACGTAGGTGACGAGGTCGTCCGTGCCGTCCTGGTCCACGTCGAGGTAGGCCTCGACGTCGCCCTGGTACAGGCCGATCGTCGACCACTCGCCGTCGACGGCCACGCCGATGCCGAGGTACGCGTCCTCGGGGTCGCCGCCGGCCGCCGCGACCGCGGGGGCGTCGGACGCCCACCCGACGTAGCGGATGTCCGCCGCCGCGCGCGTGCTCGGCGACTGCGCGTCGTCCGGGTCGTCCTCGAGCTTGGGGCTCGTCGCCCCGAGCACGAGCGGCGTGGTGAGGGAGAACCAGCCGCCGTCGGCGACGCCCCGGCCCGTCAGCGGCAGGGTGCCGACCGTGTCCGCGGCGTCCTCGATGACGACGTCGCCGGCGGTGAGGTCGGAGACGAGGCGCGGGGCGGCCTGGACCGGCACCCGCAGCTCCCTGTCGCCCGACGTGAGGACGAGGCGCCCGGAGACGGTGGAGACGAACTCGCGGGGAAGGCCCGCCTGCTCGACGGCCATCGTCGGGTCGATCTCGCGCTCCAGCGTGGCGGGGTCGGCCGTGAACGTCAGCGTGACCACGCCGGTGCCACCGGCCGGGACCGTGAGGCGGGCGGGCGTCGCCGTGATGGTGGCGCCGCCGCTCGTCGTCGCGGAGCTGACGGAGGTCGCGTACGAGACGGCGCTCGTGCCGGTGTTCTCCACCGTCACCGTGCGCTGCTGCGTGACGACGTCCGCGCCCACGTCGACCACGCCGAAGGACACCGAGGTGACGTCACGCTCGGACGAGCCGTAGGCCAGCACGGAGTTCTGCACGGCGTCGAGGCCGTCGACGCGGCCGGAGCCGACGCGCTGCGGGCCGTAGACCTCGCCCTGCTGGTCGAGCTGCGTGTAGAGGTCGTGCGTCGCGGTGTTCACGATGGTCGCCTTGACCTGGTACGGCTGCCAGCCCGGGTGCGCCTGGCGGACGAGCGCGGCGATACCCGCCACGTGAGGGGACGCCATGGACGTGCCCGACTTGTTCGAGGCCGCCGTACCGGCGCCGGAGGCGGCGGACAGGATGCTCGAGCCCGGCGCGGCCACGTCCGGCTTCACGAAGCCGAGCGAGCCGTGCACGCCGCGGGAGGAGCCGGCGTTGAGCAGGTCGCCCTGGCCGATGTCGGCCTGCAGGCTCGCGTTCTGCTCCGGGCCGATGCGCACGACGAGCGTGCCGGCCTCGATCTCGGGCAGCAGCGCGTCGGTGACCGGCGCCGTCATCTGGAACATGGGGATGGCCGCGACGCCGGAGATGCCGGCGACGAACACCGGGACCTCGGTCGGGATGAGCACGCCGGCCGCGCCGGCGGCTGCGGCGTTGCCCGCGCGGGCGGCGGAGCCGCACTCGCGCGTGGCGTCGTCGTCGTCCCACCACTGGTAGACGATCGTGCCGGCGACGGCCTCCGCCTGCTCCGGCGTGTAGGGCTCGCAGCCGCTCACGTCGGCACCGAGGAACGACACGGGGGCCGTGACGTCCGCGCCGGTGTAGGCGATCGAGTTCTGCCCGGGGTGCTGCCCGACCAGGGACTCGTCCGACGCCTCGACGACGGTCATGGCGTCGAAGGTCTGCGGCGAGGCCACGGAGTTGGCCACGGCGATGCCGGCGGGCGCGTTGCCCGGCGTGCCCGCCGCGTCCTCGGTGTCGCCCGCGTTGCCGGCCGCGAAGACCGCGACGGTGCCGAGGTCCGTCAGGGTCTGGACGATCTCGTTCTCGACGTCGTCGAGGGGGCTGTAGTCCGAGCCGAGCGACAGGTTGATGACGTCGAGGCGGTCGTTGTAGTCGCCGTCGCCGTTCGGGTCCGCCGCCACGTCGTAGGCCAGCGCGGTGAGGTCGGTGGAGCCCCCCGTGTCGCCGAAGACCTTGATGGCGTAGATGCCGGCCTCGGGGGCCGTGCCCGGACCGACCCGCCAGTCCGCGACGGTCTCGGCGTCGAGGGTGCCGTAGTCGCCGTCGAACGTCGTGCCGTCGGGGAGGACCCCGTAGCCGGCGGCCGTGCCGGCCACGTGCGTGCCGTGACCGCTGCCGACCTCGGTGGGCGAGTCGATGGGGTTCTCGTCGGGGGCGGGGACGGGCTGGTAGGCGTCGCTCGTCGGGTCGGCGTTGTAGTCGTACCCGGCCAGGTCGACGCCGCCGAGGTACTTGGCGCCGTCGAACGTGCCCTCGGGGACCGGCCCGGTGCCGTCCTCGCCGTAGGCGGTGGCGTACGCCTCCTCCGTGCCGGGCCCGCCGAAGTCGGCGTGCGTGTAGTCCAGGCCCGTGTCGATGACGCCGATGGTGACGTCCTCGCCCGTCTGCCCGGTCTGCTGCCAGGCGGCCAGGGTGTCGGTGAACGACACCGCGTTGGCGTTCGCCAGGTGCTTCGTGGCCAGGCGCCGCACGGACACGACGTCCGGGCTGCCCGCCAGGGCGCGGAGCGCCGCCGCGTCGCCGGTGACGATGGAGCCCGCGACGAGGTTGGTCAGCGTCGCCACCCGGGTGGGCGCCGCGGTGGCGCTGCGGGCGGTGGCGGCGGCACCCTCGGCCGGGACCACCGCGGCGGCGACCTGCTCGGTGCGGGCGGCGGCGGCGCGCACGTCGGCGGGCGTGCCGCCGGCCTCCGCGACGTCGACCCCGGACGGCTGGGCGTACTCGACGAGCGCCGTGACGGGCCCGGTGGCGCCGCGCAGGTCGGAGTCGAGCTTGGCGTCCGCCGGGAGGGCCGCGGCCAGGGCCTTGGCACGCTGGGCGGCGGCGACGAGTCCCGACGAGGGTCCGTCGGGAGGTGGGGCGGCGCCGGCGGCGCCCGAGGCGCCGAGCAGCGCCGTGGCGAGGGAGACGGACAGGGCGGTGACCGAGGCGATCACGGGGCGACGCGTCATGTGATGGGCATCCCTGCGGTTCAGGCGTGCGGGAGTGGGTGGGTCGCGTGCATTGCAGGTGGAGCGGGTGCTGCCGCACCGGTGACGCACGTCGGCGCCACAGGTGGTCGCACCGTACTGACCAGTCACCCGGTTCGTCACCCCTTCGGGCGAAACGGGGTGCACCGGGCGCGAGGGGTGCCCGGCCGCCGTGCCCCTGCACCCGCCGTGGGCGGGTGCGGGGGGCGGCCGCCGCTCCTAGCCTGACCGCGGCGCCGCACCGTGCGGCGTCGAGGAGGAGGAGCACCCGATGCCCACACGTACCGCTCGCACGGCCTGGAACGGCACCCTGCAGGAGGGCGGCGGTCAGGTCGAGCTGTCGAGCTCGAAGGTCGGCACCTACGACGTCTCGTTCCCGAAGCGCGCGGCCGACGAGGCCGGCGGCACCACCAGCCCCGAGGAGCTCATCGCGGCCGCGCACTCCTCGTGCTACGCCATGCAGCTCTCCGCGCTCATCGCCGAGGCCGGCGGCACGCCCGTCGCGCTCGAGGTCACGGCCGAGGTCGAGCTGGGCCCGGACCCCGCCGGCGGCTTCCGCATCCCGTCGATCGTCCTCACGGTGAAGGGCGAGGTGGAGGGGCTCGACGAGGCCGGGTTCCAGCAGGCCGCGGACGCGGCGAAGGCCACCTGCCCCGTGAGCAAGGCGCTGACCGGCACGGAGATCACGCTGCACGCGTCGCTCGAGTCCTGACAGGGGGGTGACGGGCGCCGGCCGGCGTCCCGTCGCCGGGCGTCCTCGCCCGGCGCCCTGTGGCCCGGCGTCCGCCGCCCGCCTGTGGCCGGGGGGCGGACGCCGGGGACCCGTGTCGGTGCCGGGTGCGAGACTGCCGCCCGTGACGTCCAGCACGACGACCCGACCCCCCGGCCCGGCCGCCGGCGGGGACGACAGGACCGCGGACCTCGCACGGGCGGACCTCGTGCGCCGGCTGCGTGCCGCGGTCCGCGGGTCGGTCGACGACTCCTCCCGCCGCCGTGCGGAGTACTCCACCGACGCGTCGAACTACCGCGTCGTCCCCCAGGTCGTCGTCGCCCCGCGGGACACGGACGACGTGCTCGCGGCGCTCGAGGTGGCGCGGTCCACGGGCACGCCGCTCACCGCGCGCGGCGGCGGCACGTCCGTGGCCGGCAACAGCGTCGGCACGGGCGTCGTCCTCGACCTGTCGGTGCACCTGGACCGCATCCTCGAGGTCGACCCGGAGGCGGCGACGGCGCGCGTGGAGCCGGGCGTCGTCATGTCGTCCCTGCAGGCCGCGGCGGCGCCGCACGGCCTGCGGTTCGGCCCGGACCCCTCGACCATGAACCGCGCGACCCTCGGCGGGATGATCGGCAACAACGCCTGCGGTCCGCACGCCGTGGCCTACGGCCGGACCGCGGACAACGTCCTCTCGCTCGACGTCGTCGACGGGACGGGCCGCCGGTTCGAGGCCGGTGCCGGCGCGGGCGCCCTCGACGCCGTGCCGGGGCTCGACGCCCTGGTCCGGGGCAACCTCGACCTGCTGCGCACGGAGCTCGGGCGGTTCGGGCGGCAGGTGTCGGGCTACTCCCTCGAGCACCTCCTGCCCGAGCGGGGGACGGACCTGGCCAAGGCGCTCGTCGGGACCGAGGGCACGTTGACCACCACGCTGGCGGCGACGGTCCGGCTCGTGCCGGTGGCCGCCGCGCCGGTCCTCGTCGTGCTGGGGTACCCCGACATGCCGAGCGCCGCGGACGCCGTCCCCGCCCTGCTGGCGCACGCGCCGCTGGCGGTGGAGGGGATGGACGCGCGCCTGGTCGACGTGGTGCGCCGCGTGAAGGGGGCGGCCGCCGTGCCGCCGCTGCCGCCCGGGGGCGGCTGGCTCATGGTCGAGGTGGGCGGCGCGTCCGTCGAGGAGGCGCTGGCCCGCGGCCGGGCGCTGGCCGCCGACGCGGGGACCTCGTCGGTCGGCGTCTTCCCGCCGGGACCGGAGGCGTCGGCGCTGTGGCGCATCCGTGCCGACGGCGCCGGGCTCGGCGGGCGGACGCCGTCAGGGGCGCAGGCGTGGCCCGGGTTCGAGGACTCGGCCGTCCCGCCGGAGCGCCTCGGCGCCTACCTGCGCGAGCTCGAGGCGCTCATGGCCGCGCACGGCGTGGACGGGCTGGCCTACGGCCACTTCGGCGACGGCTGCGTCCACCTGCGCATCGACGTGCCGATGGCGCGCTCCGGGGACCCGCTGCGGGCGTTCATGACGGACGCGGCGCACCTCGTCGCCGCCCACGGTGGTTCCCTGTCGGGCGAGCACGGCGACGGGCGCGCGCGCTCGGAGCTGCTGCCCGTCATGTACTCCGAGCGCGCGGTGGCGCTGTTCGGCGCCGTGAAGGACCTGTTCGACCCGCGGGACCTGCTCAACCCCGGTGTCCTCGTGCGGCCGCGGCCGCTCGACGCGGACCTGCGACGGCCCGCCGCGCGCCCGCTGCCGATGGCGTCGGGCTTCGCCTTCCCGCACGACGGCGGCGACCTCACGACGGCCGTGCACCGGTGCGTCGGGGTGGGCAAGTGCCGGGCCGACACCTCCGCGTCCGGCGGGTTCATGTGCCCGTCCTACCTGGCGACGAAGGACGAGAAGGACGTCACCCGGGGCCGGGCCCGCGTCCTGCAGGAGATGGCCAACGGCACCCTCGTCTCCCGCGGCTGGTCCTCGCCGGAGGTGCACGAGTCGCTCGACCTGTGCCTGAGCTGCAAGGCCTGCTCCTCGGACTGCCCGGCGGGCGTCGACATGGCGCAGTACAAGTCCGAGGTGCTGCACCGCACGTACCGGGGGCGGCTGCGGCCGGTCGACCACTACGCGCTGGGCTGGCTCCCGCGCTGGGCGCGGCTCGTCACGGGCGTGCCGGGCCTGGCACGGGCCGCCAACGCCGTGCTCGGCGTGCGGCCGGTGGCGAGGGCGGTGCTGCGCGCCGGGGGGATGGACCCGCGCCGGCAGATGGTCCGCTTCGCGCCACGGCCGTTCCGGCGTGCCGTGCGGTCGGGCGCGGTGGACGTCCGTCGTGCCGCGGCGCCGCCGCCGGCGGACGCCGGTGACGGCGGTGACGGCGGTGGCCGGCCGCCGGTCGTGCTGTGGACGGACTCCTTCTCCGACGCGCTCGCGCCGGAGGTGGCGCACGCCGCCGTGGCGGTGCTGCGGGACGCGGGCTACCAGGTGCTCGTCCCGGAGCACGACGCGTGCTGCGGCCTGACGTGGATCAGCACCGGCCAGCTCGACGGCGCCAAGCGGCAGCTCCGGCACCTCCTGGAGGTGCTCGGGCCGTTCGCGGTGAACGGCATCCCGATCGTCGGGCTCGAGCCCTCGTGCACCGCGGTCCTGCGCTCCGACCTGCGGGACCTGCTGCCCGACGACCCCCGGGCCATCGCCGTCGCACGCGCGACCCACACCCTGGCGGAGCTGCTGACCGCGCCGGCGCCCGTCGGGCCGGGCGACCGGTGGTCGGTGCCGGACCTGTCGGACGTGACGGCGGTCGTCCAGCCGCACTGCCACCACCACTCGGTCATGACGTGGACGGCCGACCGGTCGCTGCTCACGGCGGCCGGCGCGCGGATCGACGTCATGGCCGGGTGCTGCGGGCTGGCCGGGAACTTCGGCATGCAGCGCGGCCACTACGAGGTCTCCGTCGCGGTCGGCGAGCACATGCTGCTGCCGGCGCTGCGGGACCGGGCGCCCGGGGACCTGTACCTGGCCGACGGCTTCTCCTGCCGCACGCAGGGCGAGCAGCTCGCGGGGGCGCAGGGCCTGCACCTCGCGCAGCTCCTCGCGGCGCGGCTGACCGCCTCGACGACCGGCGCTACCACCGACGCACCGGCCGGCGCATCGACCCACGCACCGACCCCGGGCGCCGCGGCGCCCACCCTCTGAGAGGCTGGTGGACATGCTCGTCGCCTTCTCCGTCGCGCCGCTGGGTGCCGGCGAGTCCGTGTCGGAGGCCGTCGCCGACGCCCTGCGCGTCGTCCGGTCGTCCGGGCTGCCGCACCGCACCGACGCGATGTTCACGACCCTCGAGGGGGAGTGGGACGAGGTGATGGACGTCGTCCGGCGCGCGACCGAGGCGGTGGGCCGGCACGGGCACCGGGTCTCGCTCGTGCTCAAGGCGGACATCCGGCCCGGCTGGACCGGGGAGCTGGACGCGAAGGTCGAGCGGGTCGAGGCGCTCCTGCGCGGGGGCGACGAGCCCGACGACGAGCCCGGCGACGAGCCCGGCGCCGTACCCGGGTCCGCGACCGGCGCAGCACCCGCGGCCGGCGCACCGGCCTGAGGCCCCGCGGGGCTGTGCGAGAGTAGGCAGGTCCGGGCAGGTCACGCCGCGGACGAGGCGAGGGGCACGGCGGGCGGACGCGCCCGGGAGGGGCTGGCGGGCATGCCGATCTTCGAGCTCGACGAGGGCGACGCGCGTCCCGTCCAGCCGATGCAGCCCGTCGCGGGGTCCTTCCTCGCCGAGTGCGCCACGCTGGTGGACCGCCGCCTGCCCGCGGTGCTGGGCGAGCCGGTGTTCGCGGTCCGGCGGGCCGCGCCGGGCGAGGACGCCCCGGAGCTGCTCGGCCTCGACGCGGCGGGCCGCCCGCTCGTCGTGGTCGTCGCGCAGGTGCTCGACGAGGCCGCCCTCGTCGGGGCGCTGCGCCACGCGGGCCGCACGGGCCGCCTGTCCGCCGCCGACCTGTCCCGGTCGTTCGACGGGGACCCGAGCCGCTTCTCCGCCGAGTACGCCCGGTTCCGGGAGCGGGTCCCCTACGTCGACCGCGCGTCGGGCGAGCGCGGCGTGCGCGTCGTGGTCCTCACCGCCGAGGTCACCGAGGGCGCCGCGGACAGCCTGCACTTCCTGCGCGGCTCCGGGCGGGACGTGCAGGTCCTCCAGGTCGGCGTCGTCCACGGCGGCGACGACCGGCGGCTCCTGGAGGTGGCGCCCCTCGCCGCCGACGAGCGCGGTCGCCGCCCCGTCGAGCCCGCCCGGCTCACGGGTGCCGTCCCGGTGACGGCGGAGCTCGGTACCGATCGAGGACCCGAGCCCGAGCGCGACGCCGAGCCCGCCCCCGAGTCCGCTCCCGAGCCCGACCCCGCGCTCGTCGCGCTGGCCCGCGGGCTGGGCGCCGACCAGGCGCTCGTGTGGGTGCGCGCGCGGCGGGGGCAACGGCACGAGGCGACGCTGCGCGTCGACGGGCTGGTCGTGCTCGCGGACGGGTCGGTGCACGCCGACCCCGGTCGCGCCGCGGCGGCCGCCGCCCGGACCGAGCACGTCCCCGACGGGCGGCACACGTGGCACCTCGGCGACGACGGCCCGTCCCTGGCGGACGCCCTCGCCGAGGCGGCGCAGCAGCGCCCGCACCGCCGGCACTGACCACCGCCGGCACCTATCCCCGCCGGCACCGTCCCCGCCGGCACCGATCCACGCGTCAGCCGGCGGCGGGACCGGCCTCGTCGGCGTCGGGAACCACGACGACCTTCCCGAACGCGTCGCCCGTGGCGAGCCGGGCCAGCGCCGACCGCGCGTCCGCCAGCGCCCACGTGCTGTCGACCTGTGCGCGCAGGCCACTCGTCGCGCACAGGTGCAGCAGGCGCTCGAGGTCCTCGCGCGTGCCCATCGTCGAGCCGACGACCCGCAGGTCCTGGAAGAAGACCCGCGTGAGGCCGGGGTCCTCCGGCTCGCCCGTCGTCAGCCCGACGACGACGACCGTGCCGCCCGGCCGCAGGCTGCGCAGCGAGTGCGACCACGTCGCCCGGCCGACGCTCTCCAGCACGAGGTCCACGCGCGGCACCCGGGCCCCGGGCTCGACCGCCGCGGACGCCCCGAGGGCCAGCGCCCGGTCGCGGCGGCCCGCGTCCCGGCCGGTGACGGTGACGTCCAGGCCGGCGGCGGCCCCCAGCAGGACCGCCGCCGTGGCGAACCCGCCGCCGGCCCCCTGCACGAGGACGCGCGTGCCGGGCGTCGCCCCGCCCGCGACGAAGAGCGCGCGGTAGGCGGTGAGCCACGCGGTGGGCAGGCAGGCGGCCTCGACGAACGACAGCGCCGCGGGCTTGGCGACGAGGTTCTCGTCGGGCACGGCCACCCGCTCCGCCAGCGTGCCGTCGTAGCGCTCGGACAGCAGCGAGCGCGGCTCGTCGGCCGGCACGGCGCGGGCACCCGGCCCGCCGACCACCGCGTGGACGACGACCTCCCGGCCGTCGTCCGTGACGCCCGCCGCGTCGGTGCCGAGGACCATCGGCATCCGGTCGGCGGGCAGCCCGACGCCGCGCAGCGACCACAGGTCGTGGTGGTTGAGCGAGGCGGCGCGCACGGTGACCGTCGTCCAGCCGGGCCGGGACGCGGGCGCCGGCCGGTCGCCCACCGCGAGACCGGCCAGCGGGTCGTCGGGGGAGGGGCGCACGACGGTCGCGGCGAGCATGCCCGCCACGCTAGCCGCCGGGCCCGCCCGGGTGCGCCGGCGGGGGCCCCGTGCGCGCCGGCACTAGGGCCAGACGCGCGAGCGGGCCGCGAACTCCTCCGGGTCGCTGTGCACGGGGATGACGCAGAGCAGGTGCCCGCCCGGTGCGCGCAGCGTGACGCAGCCCAGCCACCGCCCGACCTCGACCGCACCGAGGGCCAGGAGCCGCTCGACCTCCGCCGGCACGTCGTCCGTCTCGAGGTCCACGTGGTAGCGCGGCTCGTCGTCGACGGCCTGCACCGCCATGACCAGGCCGTGCACGGCGCCGTGGAGCGAGAGGAACTGCGGCTCGCCGGGCGGCGAGTCGACCCCGCCGGTGCCGAGGGCGCCGGACCAGAACGCCGCGCTGGCGGCGGCGTCCTGGGTCCGGGCGTCGACGAGCAGGGTGGACAAGCGGCTGCGGTGCACGCCCCGAGGCTAGCCCCGGCCGAGGACGAGCCCTCGGGCCGCGGCGTACTGCTCGCGGACGCGGGTGCCGTCGGCGGCGGAGCCGGGGTTGAGCACGAGCGGCGGCTGCGCGGGGACCCAGGCGGGTGCCTCGGCACCACCGGCGAGCACCCAGGCGGCCTGGCGTGCGGCCCCGTCCGCGACGTACTCGCCCGGGGTCGGGACGTGCACCTCGAGACCGAGGACGTCCGGCGCGAGCGCCTGCACGGCCGCGGACTGGGCGGCGCCCCCGACGAGGTGCGCGCGCTGCACCGGCACGCCGGCCGCGCGCAGGGCGTCGATCCCGTCGGCCAGCGAGCACAGCAGCCCCTCGAACGCCGCCCGGGCGATGTGCGCGGGCGTCGTGTTCGTCAGGCGCATGCCGTGGAGGGCCGCCGCCGCGTGCGGCAGGTTCGGCGTGCGCTCGCCCTCGAAGTAGGGGACGAGGACGAGGCCGTCGGCGCCGGCCGGGGCGGACAGGGCCAGCTCCGCCAGGCGCGCGTGGTCGACGCCGAGCAGGCGGGCGGCCCAGTCGAGGATGCGCGCCGCGTTGAGCGTGCAGGCCAACGGCAGGAAGCGACCCGTGGCGTCGGCGAAGCCGGTGACGAGGCCGGAGCCGTCGGCGGTGGGCGCGTCGGCGATGGCCGAGACGACGCCGGAGGTGCCGATGGACACGGCGACGTCACCCGTGCGCAGGCCGAGCGCGAGGGCCGCGGCGGCGTTGTCGCCGGCGCCGGGGCCCAGCGCGGGGGAGCCGCCGCCGAGGACCTCCGCGGTACCGGTGCCCGCACGGTCGGACGGGCCGAGCACCCGGGGCAGCGCGGGCACGTGCCCCAGCGCGCGCTCGACGAGGTCCGTGCGGTAGTCGCCGGTGCGGGGGGACCAGTACCCGGTGCCGGACACGTCGGAGCGGTCGGTCACCAGGCCCTCGAACCCGACCCCCGCCATCCCGCCCGCGAGCTGCCACGTCAGCCAGTCGTGCGGCAGCGCCACGGCCGCCGTGCGGGCCGCGTTCTCCGGCTCGGCGTCACGCAGCCAGCGCAGCTTCGTCACCGTGAGGGAGGCGACGAGCACCGAGCCGACGGAGTCGGCCCACTCCTGCGCGCCCAGCTCGGCGACGAGGTCCTCGGCGGCGCCCGCCGAGCGCGTGTCGTTCCACAGCAGCGCGTCACGGACGACCTCGCCGTCGGCGTCGAGCGCGACCATGCCGTGCTGCTGGCCGCCGACGCTCACGGCGTCGACGTCCGCCAGGCCGCCGGCGTCGTCGACGGCGGTGCGCAGCGCGTCCCACCAGTGGCGGGGGTGGACGGACGTGCCGTCGGGGTGGCTCGCGCGGCCGGAGCGCACGAGGGCGCCCGTCTCGGCGTCGCGCACGACGACCTTGCAGGACTGGGTGGAGGAGTCCACCCCGGCGACCAGCGTCATGACGTTCCTCGTCCGGTCGGCCGCGTCGGCGCGGGCGACCTCTCGTCGCCCCGAGGGGAGGGGCGGGGGTGCAGGGAGGGGGTGCAGGGAGGGGTACGGCGGGAGGGGGGACGGCGACGGCCCGCCGCGCGCTCGGGGCGCGCGACGGGCCGACGGCCGGTGCTCGGCGGGTGGGCCGAGGGTCAGCGGGCGCCGAGCGCGTGCTCGAGGGCCAGCTGGTTGAGACGGACGAAGCCGAAGCCGCGGGCGGCGACGGCGTCGACGTCGAAGTCCTCGAACGCGGAGCGGTCGGCCAGCAGGTCGGCGAGGGACTCGCCCTCCGCCAGCGTCGGCTGCGACAGCTCGAGCACCCCGGACTCCTCGAAGGCCGCCTGCACCTCGGGGTCGGCGCGGAAGGCCTGCGCGCGCTCCTTGAGGATGAGGTACGTCGCCATGTTGGCGCGCGCGGACTCCCACACGCCGTCCATGTCCTCGGTGCGCGAGGGCTTGTAGTCGAAGTGGCGCGGGCCGTCGTAGCGGGGGCCGCCGGCGGGGAAGCCGTTCTCGATGAGGTCGACGGTGGCGAACGCGGAGAACAGGTCGCCGTGACCGAAGACGAGGTCCTGGTCGTACTTGATGGACCGCTGGCCGTTGAGGTCGATGTGGAAGAGCTTGCCCGCCCACAGCGCCAGGCCGATGCCCTGCGTGTAGTTGAGGCCGGCCATCTGCTCGTGGCCCGTCTCGGGGTTGAGGCCGACGATGTCGCCGTGCTCGAGCTTGGCGATGAGGGCCAGGGCGTGGCCGATCGTCGGGAGCAGGATGTCGCCGCGGGGCTCGTTCGGCTTGGGCTCGATGGCGATCCGCAGGCCGTAGCCCTTGTCCTTGATGTAGGCGGCGACGGTGTCGATGCCCTCGGCGTAGCGGTCGTGCGCGGCGTTGAGGTCCTTGGCGGAGTCGTACTCCGCACCCTCGCGGCCGCCCCACATGACGAACGTGTCGGCGCCGAGCTGCGCGGCCAGGTCGACGTTCCGCAGGACCTTGCGCAGGCCGTAGCGGCGGACGCGGCGGTCGTTGGAGGTGAACGCGCCGTCCTTGAAGATGGGGTGGCTGAAGGTGTTGGTCGTGACCATCTCGACCGTGATGCCGGTCTCCTTCAGGGCCGCCTGGAAGCGGTCGAGGATCTTCTCGCGCTCGGCGTCGCTGGAGCCGAAGGGCACCACGTCGTCGTCGTGGAAGGTCACGTGCGCGGCGCCGAGCTCGGCCAGCTTGTGCACGGACTCGACCGGGTCGAGGTCGGGGCGGGAGGCCGAGCCGAACTGGTCCTGGGCCGGCCAGCCCACGGTCCAGAGGCCGAACGAGAACTTGTCCTCACGGGTGGGTGTGCGCGTCATCGCGATGTCTCCGTCGAGCTGGTGCGGGCCGACGCGGGGCTGCGACGGCATTTTGTTGGCGCGATGAACATAAGCGCTCGGAGCCGATAGGGTCAACCCGTGGTCGCCGCCCCGTCACCCGTCCCCGCACCGCTGCCGGCGGGCGCGACGGGGCTCGGGGACGCGTCGGACCACGCCGGGCGCCCGGCGCTCGACGCCGGCCGCGTCGCCCGCCAGGACCGCATGCGCGAGCACAACCTCTCGCTCGCGCTGGCGGAGGTCGTCGGGGCCCGCGAACCCGTCTCCCGGGCGCAGGTCGCCGCCCGGACGGGGCTGTCGCGCGCGGCCGTCAGCGGCCTCGTCGACGTGCTCGTCGCCGCCGGGCTCGTGCGCGAGCTCGCCCCCGTCGCCCTGCCCCGGGCGGGCCGGCCCGCGACCCCGCTGGTCCCCGCGCCGGGCGCGGTCGCCGGGCTCGGCCTGGAGGTGAACGTCGACTACCTCGGCGTGCGCGCGGTCGACCTGGCCGGCTCGGTGCTCGCGGAGCACGTCGAGCACGCGGACCTGTCGGGCTCCGACCCGGCGCAGGTGCTGGGACGGCTGGCCGCGATGGCCACGGACGTGCGCGACGGCCTCGTCGCCACCGGGACGCGCGTCGCCGGTGCCGCGCTCGCGCTGCCGGGCCTCGTCGACCGCGGCGCCGGCGCCGGCGGCCCCTTGCGCGTCGCCCCGAACCTCGGCTGGCGCGACGTCGACCTCGGCCCGTCGTCGCCGCTCGCGGCGCTGGCACCGCTCGTCGCGAACGAGGCGGACCTGGCCGCGCGGGCGGAGGCGCACGAGCGCCGCGGCGACCGGCCGCCCAGCTTCTTCTACGTCTCGGGCGAGATCGGCATCGGCGGCGCCACCGTCATCGACGGCGAGCTGCAGGCGGGCCGGCACGGCTGGGCGGGGGAGGTGGGCCACGTCGTCGTCGGCACCGCACCGGACGGCCGGCTGCAGGTGCTGGAGCAGGTGGCGGGCCAGCACGCCCTGCTGCGCGCGGCCGGTCTCCCGACGAGCGCGGGCCTGTCGGAGCTCGAGCGCGTCGCGGCGCAGGGTGCCGCCGGGACGGTGACCGAGGTGGCGTCCGCCCTGCGCGGCGCGGGCCGGGCGCTGGGCGTCGCGCTCGCGGCCGTCGCGCACGTCGCCGACGTCGACGAGGTGGTGCTCGGCGGGACGTTCGCCGCGCTCTTCGACGTCCTCGCGGCCGAGGTGACCGCCACGCTGGCCGAGCTCGTCGTCTTCGACGCGTGGTCGCCCGTCCGGGTCTCCGCCGCGCGCGCCGGCCGGTACGCGGCCCTCACGGGTGGGGCGCTCGCCGTGCTGGCGCAGGTCGTCGCCCGGCCGTCGGCGTGGACGCGGCCGTCCGCCCCCGTCGCGTCCGCGCCCACGGCCACGACGTGATCGGCGGCGGGCTGAGCGTCGTCGTCGCGGTCGACGCGTTCAAGGGCAGCGTCGGCAGCGCGGAGGCCGGAGCGGCGGTGCGGGCGGGCGTCCTGGCCGCCGACCCCGAGGCGGACGTGCACGTCGTCGTCGTGGCCGACGGCGGTGAGGGCACGCTCGAGGCCGTGGCCGCAGCGCGCGGTGGACGACGCGTCCCCGTCGAGACCGTCGACGCCGTCGGCCGCCCGCTGCGCGCGCCCCTGCTCCTGCTCGACGACGGGACGGCCGTCGTCGAGGCCGCCGCCACGATCGGTCTGCCGCGCGTCGGTCCGGTCGACGCGACCGTGCCGCCGCGGGCGTCGTCGTGGGGCGTCGGCGTCCAGGTGGCGCACGCTGTCGCGGCGGGGGCGCGGCGCGTGCTGCTGGGCCTCGGGGGCACGGCCAGCACCGACGGCGGCGCGGGCATGCTCGCCGCTCTGGGCGTGCGGCTGGCACGTGACGCGTCCCCGGGCCGCAACCCGCTGTGGCCCGACGACCGCGCCGGCGCCGCGCTGCTGCTGGACCGGGACCTGCCCGGTCTCGGCGGTGCGGAGCTCGTCGCCCTCACCGACGTGACCAACCCGCTGCTCGGCCCCACGGGCGCCGCCGCGGTGTTCGGGCCGCAGAAGGGGGCCACACCCGAGCAGGTCGCCGTCCTCGACGGTGCCCTGGCCGCCTGGTGCGCCGAGCTCGAGGCCGCGGCGGGCCGGGCGCTGGACGTCCCGGGAGCCGGGGCGGCCGGAGGTCTGGGCGCGGCGGTGCTGGCCCTCGGCGGACGGCTTGAGCCCGGCTTCGCGGCCCTCGCCGACCTCGGCGGGCTCGACGGGGCCCTCGCGGGTGCCGACCTCGTCCTCACCGGCGAGGGCAGCCTCGACGCGCAGACGGCCGCCGGCAAGGCGCCGGCCGGGGTGGCCCGGCGGGCACGCGCGGCGGGGGCGCTCGTCGTCGGGCTCGCGGGCCTCGTCGTGCACCCCCTCGGACCGACCGGCGCGCTGTTCGACGCCGTCCTGCCGGTCCACCCCCGCCCGCTCGCGCTCGTCGAGGCCCTCGACCCGGCGACGACCCTCGCGCACCTGCGCACGACGGCGGAGCAGGTCACCCGGCTCGTGCGGGCGGCACTGCTCAGCCGGTGATGGCGTCGTCCGTGGCCGTCTCGAGCAGGAACTCCCGGACCATCGCGCCGACCTGGTCCTCCTCGATGAGGAAGCCGTCGTGCCCGAACTCCGAGCGGATGGTCCGGACCGGCCCGGCCCCGGGGATGCCCGCCGCGATCCGCTCGGACTGCGCCGGCAGGAAGAGCCGGTCGGTGTCGACGGCGACGACGAGGGCCCGCGCGGTGACCGACGCCAGCGCCGCCTCGACGCCACCGCGGTCGCGGCCGAGGTCGTGCGTCACCATCGTCTCGGTGAAGCGCACGTAGGTGTTGGCGTCGAACCGGCGGGCCAGCTTGTCGCCGTGGTGGTCCAGGTAGGACTGCACGGCGTAGCGGCCGCCGGCCAGCGGCTCCTCGGCGCCCTGGGGGATGCGGCCGAAGCGCTCGTCGAGCTCGCGGGCGCTGCGGTAGGTCTGGTGCGCGATCTGCCGGGCGATGCCGAGACCCACGTGCGGGCCCTCGCCGTCGGGCGCGTCGTAGTAGTCCCCGCCGCGGAAGCGCGGGTCGGCGCGGATGGCCGCGAGCTGGGTGTGGAACGACGCGATCTGGTCGCCGGAGGTCTGCGCGCTCGTCGCGATCGCGGCCAGCGCCCGCACCCGCGCCGGGGCCGTCACGGCCCACTCGAGCACCCGCAGCCCGCCCATCGACGCCCCCACGACGAGGTGCCAGGTGTCGATCCCCAGCAGGTCGGCGAGCCGGACCTCGGCCTCGACCTGGTCGCGGACCGTCAGCTGCGGGAAGCGGCCGCCCCACGGCCGGCCGTCGGGCGCCGTGGACGCCGGACCCGTCGACCCCTGGCACCCGCCCAGGGCGTTGGGGGCGACGACGAAGTACCGGTCCGTGTCGATGGGCGCGCCGGGGCCCACCATCGACTGCCACCAGCCCGGCGTCGGGTGCCCGGGACCGGCGGGCCCCGTCACGTGGGAGTCGCCAGTCAGGGCGTGCAGCACCAGCACCGCGTTGTCGCGCGCCTCGTTCAGCGTCCCCCACGTCTCGTAGGCCAGGCGCACGGCCGGCAGCCGCCCGCCCGCCTCGAGCCGGAAGGGGCCGAGGTCCGCGAACCGCCGCCGGCCCACCGGGTCGCCGTCCCGCCACGCCGCGCTCGCGGGCACGGGCGGGCGCTCGGGCAGGGGCGTCCGGCTCGCCGCGGGCGCCGCCGCCCGGGGCAGGGCGGCGGCGACGTCGGGGTGCTGGTGCTGCACCAGATCAGGCACCGGATCGGGCACGGGCTCAGGCGCCCTTGGCCGCGCGGAAGCCGGCGTCGAGGTCGGCCAGGATGTCGTCGATGCCCTCCAGGCCCACGGCCAGGCGCACGAGGCCGGGCGTCACGCCGGACAGCGCCTGCTGCTCCGGCGTGAGCTGGGAGTGCGTCGTCGAGGCGGGGTGGATGACGAGCGAGCGCACGTCCCCGATGTTGGCGACGTTCGAGTGCAGCTCGAGCGCGGAGACGAAGGCCTTCCCGGCCTCCGCGCCGCCGTCGAGCTCGAAGGCCAGCACCGCACCGGCGCCGCGGGGGGCGTACTTGAGCTGGTTGGCGTGCCAGGGGGAGGACTCGAGGCCCGAGTAGAAGACGTGCCGCACCTCGTCGCGCGCCTCGAGCCACTCCGCGACCTTCTGCGCGTTCGCGACGTGGCGCTCCACGCGCAGCGACAGCGTCTCGACGCCCTGCGCGATGAGGAACGCGTTGAACGGGCTAATGGCGGCGCCGTAGTCGCGCAGCCCCTGCACGCGGGCCTTGAGGATGAAGGAGAGGTTGACGCCGAAGGCCCCGCCGACGCCGAGGTCACGGGCGAACACGAGCCCGTTGTACGAGGGGTCCGGCTGGTTGAACCCGGGGAACTTCTCGGGGTCCTGCGCGAAGTCGAAGGTCCCGCCGTCGACGAGCACCCCGCCGATCGCCGAGCCGTGCCCGCCGAGGTACTTCGTCGCCGAGTGCACGACGATGTCCGCGCCCCACGCGAGCGGGTTGACGAGGTAGGGCGTCGCCACCGTGTTGTCGACGACGAGCGGGACCCCGGCGGCGTGGGCGATGCCCGCGACCGTCTCGATGTCGAGCACGTCGGACTTCGGGTTGGGGATGGTCTCGGCGAAGAAGAGCTTCGTGGTCGGGCGGACCGCGTCGCGCCACTGCTGCGGGTCGTGGGGGTCCTCGACGAACGTGGTCGTGATGCCGAGCTTCGGCAGCGAGTGCTTGAGCAGGTTGTACGTGCCGCCGTACAGGGAGGAGGAGGCGACGAGGTGGTCGCCCGCCTCGGCGATCGTGAGGATCGCGAGCGTCTCCGCCGCCTGGCCGGAGGCGACGAGCAGGCCGCCGACGCCGCCCTCGAGCGAGGCGATGCGGTCCTCGACGACCGCCTGCGTCGGGTTGGTGATGCGCGTGTAGATCGGCCCGAGCTCCTTCAGCGCGAACCGGTCCGCCGCCTGCTGCGCGCTGTCGAAGACGAAGGACGTCGTCTGGTAGATCGGCAGGGCGCGGGCGCCGGTGGCGGCGTCCGGCACCTGGCCGGCGTGGATCTGACGGGTCTCGAAGCTCCAGCTGTCGCTCATGGGGTGTCTCCTCGTACGTCGCTCGGGGGTCGACGGGTGCCGAGGGCTGCTCGCGCCGCGGTCACCCGGTCAGGCTCGGGTGGGGCGCACGGTGGGGCCGTCGGGCCCCGGTCCCTCTCGGCGGCCGTGCCGGCGGGGTGGCGGGGTCCGGGCGTGCCGAACGTGCGCAGGGTCAGCGGCACATTCGACAGGTCATGCGGCGAGGCTAGGGGCGGCGCGCTCGGACGACGAGAGCCGGTCCGCCATCCGGACGCCTGTCCGCTGCGTGAGATGGCGCGGGGATGCCCGTCGCGTCCCGAACGCTCACGACGGGGCACCCGCCCGCCGATGGGAAGCACAACGGCGTGACTTCTGGGACTCGTGTGACTGGTGTTCCCCCTGGGGCGACGAGCAGGTACGGTCGCCGGGGCGCCGGCGACGGGCGGCGGGTCCGGCAGCGGTGCGAGGACGGGGAGCAGGGATGACGGCACGACGACGCGGGACCGGGACGGGTCCGCGCCCGAGGGGGGCTGCGGTGCTCGTCGCCGCGCTCACCACGGCGCTCACCGCCGGACTCGCCGCGGGGGTGGCGCCCGCGGTCGCCGCACCCAGCCCCGGCCCCGTGACGGACGACGACGTGCGCGCGGCGCAGCGGGCCGTGCAGGCGGCGGCCGGCTCCGTGGCGGCCATGGAGGTCCGGCTCGCGGAGCTCTCCCAGGTGAGCGAGACCGCCGGCCGGCAGGTCGAGACCGCTGCCGAGGACTACGCCGGCGCGACGGCGGCGCGCGACGCCGCGGTCGCCGGTGCGGCCGCCGCGCAGGAGCGGTCGGCCACGGCGTCGGCCCGGGCTGAGGAGTCGCGCCGGGCGCTGGTCGCCATCGCCCGCGAGATGTCGCGGTCCGGCGGCGGGACCGAGCTGCTCCAGGCGCTCGTGTCCGCGGAGGACTTCGCCGAGGTCGCGGCCAAGAGCTCGGCCCTCACGCACGTGAGCGGCAAGGCCGACGAGGCGGTGCAGGAGTACCGGGCGGCGGGTCTCGTCGCCGGCACCCTGCAGACCCGCGCGGAGGCCGCGGCACGTCAGGCCGAGGAGGCGACGGTCGCCGCGCAGGACGCGCTGGCGGCGGCCGAGGACGCGCAGCGGGACGCCGAGCGGGCCGTCGCCGCCGCGGACACCGAGCGCGACGCGCTGCTCGTCCAGCTCGCCGCCGCGCAGCAGACCAGCGTCGAGGTCCAGCGGGAGCGCCAGGCGCAGATCGAGGCCGAGCGCCAGGCGCGCGCCGAGGCGGCCGCGCAGGCCCAGCGGCTCGCCGCCGCCCAGCAGGAGGCCGCCCGTCAGGCCGCCGCCGCCGCGGCACCTGCCGCGTCCGCGCCCCGCCCTGCCGCCGCGCCGGCAGCGGCAGCACCGGCGGCAGCACCGGCACCGGCACCGGCAGCAGCGCCGGCAGCAGCGCCGCCCGCGGCCGCCGCACCGGCTCCCGCGCCGGCACCGGCACCTGCGCCTGCCCCGGCGCCTGCTCCCGCGCCGGCGCCTGCTCCCGCGCCGGCTCCCGCGCCCGCACCCGCACCCGCCCCGTCGCCCGGTACGGGTCTCCTCGGGACCGGCAGCGCCCGCGGGTCGGCCGCCCAGGGCCAGGCCGCGGTCGAGGCCGCGAAGACCAAGATCGGCGTCCCGTACCTCTGGGGCGGCACGGGTCCGAGCGGGTACGACTGCTCGGGTCTCACCGGCTTCGCGTGGTCGTCGGCGGGGCTGGGGCTCTCCCGCACGTCGCGGCAGCAGTACCTGCAGGTGAAGAAGATCTCCTACGCCGACATGCGGCCCGGCGACCTCGTCTTCTGGGGCACCAACCCGGACGACCCGCAGTCCATCCACCACGTCGCCATGTACGCCGGGGGTGGCCAGATCATCGAGGCCGCCCGTCCCGGCACGCTCGTGCGCATCGTCTCCATGCGCTGGTCGGGGACGATGCCCTACGCCGGCCGGCCCTGACGACCGCGGGGACGACGCAGGCCCGGCCCCTCCGTGCGGAGGGACCGGGCCTGCGTGGTGCTCGGAGCGGGGCGAGCCGGGGCGTCAGTGCCCCTCAATGCCCCTCAGTGCCCCTCAGTGCCCCTCGTACCCCGCGTCGATGGCCCGCTGGCGGGAGCGCTCGATCTCGGCCTCCGCCTCGGTGCGGCCGGTCCAGTAGGCGCCCTCGACGGACTTGCCCGGCTCCAGGTCCTTGTAGACCTCGAAGAAGTGCTGGATCTCCAGGCGGTGGAAGTCGGACACGTCGTCGATGTCCTGCCGCCACGCCGCCCGCTGGTCACCGGTGGGGACGCAGAGGACCTTGTCGTCGCCGCCCGCCTCGTCGCGCATGCGGAACATGCCCAGCGCGCGGCACCGGATGAGGCAGCCGGGGAAGGTCGGCTCCTCCAGCAGGACCAGGGCGTCCAGCGGGTCGCCGTCCTCGCCGAGGGTCCCCTCGATGAACCCGTAGTCGTCGGGGTAGCGCGTCGAGGTGAACAGCATCCGGTCCAGACGGATCCGCCCGGTCGCGTGGTCGACCTCGTACTTGTTGCGCTGACCCTTGGGGATCTCGATCGTGACGTCGAACTCCACGGGCTCTCCTGTCGCTGGCGCACCCGCCCCTGGGGCGGCGCGTCGTCTCGTCGCGGCGCACGGGTCGGGTGCGCACCGGGCCCGACAGTAGTCTCATCGGGCGTCCGGGTGCAGCGACCGGTGGGGTGAGGTGTCCTCGACATGCACGAGGACGTGCGGGAGGTGGCGGTGGGACGACGGGCGCGGGCGCTCGGCGGCGGCGTGCTCGTCGTCGTGCTGGCCGCGGGTGCCTACGGGGTCGCCGACGCGGTCGACGTCGTGCCCGGGGTGCTCACGCTCGCGCCGGTGCCGTCGCCCCCGCCGCCGGACCCCACCGCACCTGGCGCGGTGGTCCCCGACGCGCTGCCCGCGGTCCTGCCCGACCTCGACGCCGCCGCGCCCGTTCCCGCGGTCGCGGCGCTCCAGGCGCAGGTCGACGCGCTCGTCGCCGACCCGCGCCTGGGTCCGTCCGTCGGCGTGGTCGTCGCGGACGCGGCCACGGGCCAGGACCTCGCCGTCGCCGACCCGGGGACGGCACGCATCCCCGCCTCGACGCAGAAGCTGCTGACCGCCGTGGCGGCGCTGTCCGTGCTCGACCCCGCCTCGACGACGACCACGTCCGTCGTCCGCGGCGACGGCGACACCCTCGTGCTCGTCGGCGGCGGCGACATGATGCTCGCCGCCGGTGCGGGCGACCCCACGGCCGTCGAGGGGCACGCGGGCCTCGGCGACCTGGCCGACCAGGTGGCCCGCGCCCTCACCCTGGCCGGCACGACGACCGTGCGCCTGGCCGTCGACGACGACCTCTTCGCCGGCCCGACCGTCAACGCCGCCTGGGACCCCGCGGACGTGGCCGCCGGGTACGCCGCGCCGGTGACCGCGCTGGCGGTGGACACCGCCCGCCTCACCGACGCCGAGTACGCGCCCCGCTCGCCCGACCCGTCGCTGGCGGCCGGCCGCGTCCTGGCCGAGCGCCTGGCCGAGCGCGGCATCACCGTGACGGGCCCGCCCACGCGGGCGGCCGCTCCCGACGGCGCACCCGTCCTGGGGGAGGTGGCGTCCGCGCCGCTCGCCGACGTCGTGCACCACTTCCTCGACACCTCGGACAACACGATCACCGAGGTCGTGGCGCGGCAGGTGGCCCTCCAGCAGGGGCTGCCGGCGTCGTTCGAGGGGTCCACGCAGGCCGTGCTGCGCGTGCTGGCGGGGCTCGGCGTCGACGTGGGCACCGCGCGGCTCGTCGACGCGAGCGGCCTGGCGGCGGGCTCGGCGCTGTCGGCGCGGCTCCTGTCGGACCTGCTCCTGCACGTCCTGGGCAGCCCCGACCTGCGGGAGGTCGCCACCGGCATGCCGGTGGCGGGCCTCACGGGGACGCTGGCGGACCGGTACCGGACGTCGGAGGCGCGCGGCCTCGTGCGCGCGAAGACCGGCAGCCTGCCCGACGTGACCGCCCTGGCCGGGACGGTGGTGGACGACGACGGCCGCCTGCTCGTGTTCGCCGTCCTCGCGGACCGCACGCCCGGGGCGGGCCAGCTGCCGCCGCGCGCGGCGATCGACGCGTTCGTCGGCGGCCTCGCCGGCTGCGGCTGCTCCTGAGACCTGCGCGCCCCCGTCCGCCGCTCCCCGGCGGTCGTGCCCTGCGGCCCGGGCACTAGCGTGGGCGCGTGCCGGACACCCGCGACCCCGTGGACTGGGACGCCGCCGCGCGCCTGGCGGGCCGGCTCGCGCCGCGGGGCCCCGCCGCGGGACGGGCGGAGCTCGTCGACCTCGTGGCCGAGCTGCGGGACGCCGCCGCCCGGGCGGCCGGGCACGTCGCGCTCCTGGCGCACCTGCAGCCCGCGGACGGCCGGCCCCCGCGCGCCGCGGCGACCGTGCACGTCGTCGACCGGCCCCGGTGGGCGGAGGCGAACGTCGGCACCTTCGCGGCCCTGAGCGCGCCGCTCACGGACGCCCTCGTGCGGTCCGCGCAGGACCGGGGTCGCCGGACGCCGCGGGTGACCGCCGCGGCGCGCGCGGCCGGGGCCGCGCAGCTCGGTGGCCTGCTGGCGCTGCTCTCGAGCAAGGTCCTGGGCCAGTTCGACCCGTTCGGCGCGCCCGCGGGCGCCCCGGGCCGGCTGCTCCTCGTCGCCCCCAACGTCCTGGCCACCGAGCGGGCGCTGCGCGTGCACGCCGCGGACTTCCGGCTGTGGGTGAGCCTCCACGAGCAGACGCACGCCCTGCAGTTCGCCGCCGCGCCGTGGCTGGCCGGGCACCTGCGGGAGCGGGTGGTCGAGCTGGGCACGGGGCTCGCGGGGCGGCTGCGTCCCGCCGGTGACGAGACCGGCGACGAGGGCGTCGACGAGGGCGGCGACGGATCCGGCCACGGGGGCGCGCGCGGCGCCGTGCCCGACGACGACGACGAGGGCGGCCTCGCGGACCTGCTGCGCGGCGCCGTGCGGGCCGCCCGCGGCGGGCCGGGGTCGGCGGGCCTGCTGGAGCTCCTGCCGGCGCCGCAGCGCCGGGCCGCGGAGGAGGTGACGGCGGTGATGTCCCTGCTCGAAGGGCACGCTGACGTCACGATGGACCAGGTGGGCGCCGACGTGGTGCCGACCGTGCGCACCATCCGCCGGCGCTTCGAGGCGCGCCGCGACGCCGCCGCGTCCGCGGGCGGCCCGGCCGGGCTCCTGCGGCGCCTGCTCGGCCTCGACGCCAAGCTCGCGCAGTACCGGGACGGGGCCCGCTTCGTCCGCGGCGTGCGCCGGCGTGCCGGTGCCCGCGGGCTCGACCCGGTCTGGGCCGACGCCGCCCACCTGCCCACGCCCGCCGAGCTGGCCGACCCGCGCGCCTGGGTGCGCCGGGTCCACGGCTGACGCGGCCGGGCACGGGCGGGTCGGCACGGGTCGGGCGGGGACCGGGTGGCAGGTCCGGCACCGGCGGTGGCCGCCGTCCGCCGCGCGGTGCGCGCCGCGACGGCCGACGTCCCGGCGGGGGCCACCGTGCTCGTCGCGTGCTCCGGCGGGCCCGACTCCCTCGCGCTCGCAGCGGGAGCGGCGTTCGTCGGGCCGCGGGCGGGCTGGCGGGCGGGCGCGGTCGTCGTCGACCACGGGCTGCAGCAGGGGTCGGCCGACGTGGCCGCCGCGGCGGCGGCGGCCTGCCAGGGGCTCGGGCTGGACCCCGTCGAGGTCGTCGCCGTGGACGCGCGCGGGCCGGGCGGGCCCGAGGGCGCGGCGCGCGCGGCGCGGTACGCCGCCCTGGCGGACGCCGCCCGGCGGCACGGCGCCGCGGCCGTGCTCCTCGGGCACACCCGGGACGACCAGGCCGAGTCGGTGCTGCTCGCCCTGGCCCGGGGGTCGGGGCCGCGGTCGGCCGCCGGGATGGCCGCGCGGCGCGGGGCTCTGCGGCGCCCGCTCCTGGACCTCCCGCGTGCGACGACGCTCGCGGCCTGCGACGCGCTCGGGCTGGTGCCGTGGCACGACCCGACGAACGCGCCTGGCCCCGCGGCGCCGCTGCGGTCCCGGGTGCGCGGCGAGGTCCTGCCGCTGCTCGAGGAGGTGCTGGGCCCGGGGGTCGCCGCCGCGCTGGCCCGCGGGGCCGACCTCGCGCGGGAGCAGGCCGACGCGCTGGACGCCCTGGCGGCGGACCTGCTCGTCGCCGCAGCCGCCCCGGCCGCCCCGGCCGGCGCCTCGTCGGGACCCGACGCGACAGCCCCGGCGACCGCGCCGACGGGCGGGCTCGACGTCGACGTCCTGGCCGCGGCCCACGCCGGGGTCCGGCGGGCGGCGCTGCGGGTGGCGGCGCTGGGCGCGGGCTGCCCCGCCGGCGCCCTCACCCGCGCGCACGTGCTCGCGCTCGACGACCTCGTCGTCGCCTGGCAAGGCCAGGGGCCGGTCGCGCTGCCGGGCCGCGTGGTGGCCGCCCGCCGCTGTGGCAGGCTCTTCCTCGACCCGTCGCCCCCCTCGGGGACGGGCGTGCCGACCGGGAGGGGAGTCGTCGGGTGACACCGGAGCAGATGGGGGAGGACCTGCAGGAGGTCCTGCTCACGGAGGAGCAGCTGCACGGTCGCCTGGCCGAGATGGCCGCCCGGATCGACGCGGACTACGCGGGCCGCGACCTGCTGCTCGTCGGCGTCCTCAAGGGGGCCGTCATGGTCATGGCGGACCTGGCCCGGCGGATCTCGCTGCCGGTGCAGATGGACTGGATGGCCGTCTCGTCCTACGGGTCGGGCACGAAGTCGTCGGGGGTCGTCCGGATCCTCAAGGACCTCGACACGGACCTGCACGGGCGCGACGTGCTCATCGTCGAGGACATCATCGACTCGGGCCTGACGCTGTCCTGGCTCCTGTCGAACCTGCGCTCGCGCGGGGCGGCCAGCGTCGAGATCGCGACGATGCTGCGCAAGCCCGACGCGGCGAAGGTCGAGGTCGACGTGCGGTACGTCGGGTTCGACATCCCCAACGAGTTCGTCGTCGGGTACGGGCTGGACTACGCCGAGCGCTACCGCAACCTGCCCTGCGTCGGCACGCTCGCGCCGCACGTCTACGGCGGCTGACGCGCCCGGCGGGACCGCGGTCCGCCGGGCCGGCGCCGGCCGCTGTGCCCTCGGCGAACACCCAGGGAACCACCAGCGTCGCCGTGTACCTTCGGCTGAGATCGCCACACGTCCGACGCGCGCACCCGTGAGCAGCAGCGACAGCACCGCAGCCGCAGGCGACGACGTCCCAGCACCGGGGAGGGAACGAGGGGCACCGCCCCGACGCCCATGAATGTCAAGAAGCTCGCCCGCGGACCCGTGCTCTGGGTCGTCCTCGCCGTCGTGGCGATCCTCATCGGGGTCAGCCTGCTCAACCAGCCGACGGTCCAGCGCATCGACACGTCGGACGGCCTGGCGCTGCTCGGCGGTGACACGGTCACGGCCGCCCGCGTCACCGAGGGCGCCCAGCGCGTGGACCTCACGCTGTCCGAGCCGTTCGTCAAGGGCGAGCAGGACTACGGCGAGTCCGTGCAGTTCTACTACGTGACGCCCCTCGGGGAGGACGTGCGGGACGCGCTCGTCGCCGCCGACCTCGAGGACGGGTACGACTCCTCGGTCCCGCAGTCCTCCTGGTGGGGCAGCCTGCTCGGGATCCTGCTGCCCGTGCTGCTCCTGGTCGGCTTCTTCTGGCTGATCATGTCGAACATGCAGGGCGGCGGCAGCCGTGTCATGAGCTTCGGCAAGTCGCGCGCCAAGCTCGTGAGCAAGGAGTCGCCGCAGGTCACCTTCGCCGACGTCGCCGGCGTCGACGAGGCGCTGGAGGAGCTCCAGGAGATCAAGGAGTTCCTCTCCGAGCCCGCGAAGTTCCAGGCCGTGGGCGCCAAGATCCCCAAGGGCGTGCTGCTGTACGGCCCGCCCGGCACCGGCAAGACCCTGCTCGCCCGCGCGGTCGCGGGGGAGGCGGGCGTGCCGTTCTACTCCATCTCGGGCTCGGACTTCGTCGAGATGTTCGTCGGCGTCGGCGCCAGCCGCGTGCGCGACCTGTTCAACCAGGCCAAGGAGAACGCCCCGGCGATCATCTTCGTCGACGAGATCGACGCGGTCGGCCGCCACCGCGGCGCCGGCATGGGCGGCGGGCACGACGAGCGGGAGCAGACGCTCAACCAGATGCTCGTCGAGATGGACGGGTTCGACGTCAAGACGAACGTCATCCTCATCGCCGCCACGAACCGGCCCGACATCCTCGACCCGGCCCTGCTGCGGCCCGGGCGGTTCGACCGCCAGGTCGCGGTGGAGCCGCCGGACCTCAAGGGCCGCGAGCGGATCCTGGCCGTGCACTCCCAGGGCAAGCCGATGGCGCCGGGTGTCGACCTGGCGACCGTCGCGCGTCGCACCCCCGGGTTCTCCGGGGCGGACCTGGCCAACGTCCTCAACGAGGCGGCCCTGCTCACCGCGCGCCGCGGCGCCACGCAGATCACGGACGAGGCGCTGGACGAGGCGATCGACCGCGTCATCGCCGGACCGCAGAAGCGCACGCGGGTGATGAACCCCAAGGAGGTGAAGATCACCGCGTACCACGAGGGTGGGCACGCGCTGGTCGCCGCCGCCCTGCGGTACACCGACCCCGTCACGAAGGTGACGATCCTGCCGCGCGGCCGGGCCCTCGGCTACACGATGGTCATGCCGACGGAGGACAAGTACTCGACGACGCGCAACGAGCTGCTGGACCAGCTCGCGTACGCCATGGGCGGGCGCGTCGCGGAGGAGCTCGTCTTCCACGACCCGACGACGGGCGCGAGCAACGACATCGAGAAGGCGACGAGCACCGCCCGCAAGATGGTCACGCAGTTCGGCATGAGCGCCCGCGTCGGGGCCATCCAGCTCGGCCAGGCGTCCGGCGAGGTCTTCATGGGCCGCGACATGGGCCACGGCCGGGAGTACTCGGAGTCCGTCGCCGCCACGATCGACGCCGAGGTGCGCCAGCTCATCGAGCACGCGCACGACGAGGCGTGGGAGATCCTCACGGAGTACCGCGACGTGCTCGACCACCTCGTGCTCGAGCTGCTCGAGAAGGAGACCCTCAACGCCGAGCAGCTCGTCGAGGTGTTCCGGCCGATCACCAAGCGCCCGCCGCGCGAGGTCTGGCTGTCCAGCGAGCTGCGGCACGTGTCCGACCGCCCCCCGGTCATGACGCCGGCCGAGACCGCCGCGCTCAACGGCCACGCGGTCATCCCCCAGGACGAGGCCGCGGCCGCCAAGCCCGAGCACCCCGCCGTCGGGGCGCTGGAGCTCCCGCCGGACCAGGCGCCGGGCCGAT
The DNA here is from genome assembly GCF_057221735.1 of Cellulomonas sp. plas2. Classification (NCBI taxonomy): domain Bacteria; kingdom Bacillati; phylum Actinomycetota; class Actinomycetes; order Micrococcales; family Cellulomonadaceae; genus Cellulomonas; species Cellulomonas sp. plas2. Next base: position 3,351,174 of record NZ_CM170155.1, on the reverse strand, counting down.
GAGCACGGGCACCGACACGGGCACGGGCACGGGTACGAGCACGGGCACGGACGTGACGACGGACGCGGACACGCACCTCGACGGGCTGGACGTCCCCGGCGCGGGCGCTGCGCACGCCCTCACGCCGCTGGTGGCCTCGGGCCGCGCGACGGGGGAGTACGACGCGGCACGCGCGGAGGCGGCCGTCCGCGAGCTGCTGGCCGCGGTGGGCGAGGACCCGGACCGCGAGGGGCTGCGGGACACCCCGGCGCGGGTCGCCCGGGCGTACCGGGAGATCTTCGCGGGGCTCTACATGGACCCGCGCGAGGCGCTCACCACGACGTTCGACATCGGGCACCAGGAGATGGTGCTCGTGCGCGACATCGAGGTGTACTCCACCTGCGAGCACCACCTCGTGCCCTTCCACGGCGTCGCGCACGTCGGCTACATCCCCGGTCAGGACGGGCGGGTGACCGGGCTGTCGAAGCTGGCCCGCCTCGTCGACGTGTACGCGCGGCGCCCGCAGGTGCAGGAGCGGCTGACGGCGCAGGTCGCGGACGCGCTGGTGGACATCCTCGACCCCAGCGGCGTCATCGTGGTCGTCGAGTGCGAGCACCTGTGCATGTCGATGCGGGGGGTGCGCAAGCCGGGCTCCCGGACGGTGACGTCGGCGGTGCGCGGTCAGCTCCGCGACCCGGCCACCCGCGCGGAGGCGATGAGCCTGGTCGTGGGGCGCTGACCGTAGGCTCTGGCCCGTGACCGACCCCCTGCCCGAGCCGCTGCGCGCCGCGGGCCGCACGCTGGTCATGGGCGTCGTGAACGTCACCCCCGACTCGTTCTCCGACGGCGGGCTGTGGCTGCGCCCGCAGGAGGCCGTCTCGCACGGGCTCCGGCTGCTCGACGAGGGCGCCGACCTGCTGGACGTCGGCGGGGAGTCCACCCGCCCCGGGGCGGCCCGGGTGAGCGAGGCCGAGGAGCTCGCCCGGGTCCTGCCGGTCGTCGAGGCGCTGGCCGGGCGCGGGGCGACGGTGTCGGTCGACACGACGCGGGCCGCGGTCGCGGCGGCGGCCCTCGAGCGGGGCGCGACGCTGGTCAACGACGTGTCCGGCGGGCTGGCCGACCCCGCGATGGCGGGCCTCGTCGCCTCCGCGGGGTGCGCCTACGTCGTCATGCACTGGCGCGGGCACGCGGACGTCATGGACGCGCGCGCCCGGTACGACGACGTCGTCGCCGACGTCCGCGCCGAGCTCGGGGAGCGCGTCGCCGCGCTGACGGCCGCGGGCGTGCGACGCGAGCAGCTCGTCATGGACCCCGGGCTGGGCTTCGCCAAGCCGGGCAGCGCGAACTGGCCGCTGCTGGCGGCGCTGCCGTCGTTCGTCGCCGACGGCCTGCCGGTGCTCGTCGGCGCCAGCCGCAAGCGGTTCCTGGGGCACCTGCTGGCGGGGCCGGACGGCGTGCCCGCGCCGCCGCTGCACCGCGACGCCGCGACCGCCGCCGTCAGCGCCCTGGCCGCCGCGGCCGGCGCGTGGGCGGTCCGGGTCCACGACGTGCGGGCGTCGGCCGACGCCGTCCGCGTGGCCGCCGCCCTCACGGGTGCGCGGCGGAGGGAGGAGCCGTGACGCACGGGCCGGTGCTGGACCCCGCGGGCCGCCCGCTCGACCAGATCCGCCTCACGGGCGTGTCCGCGACGGGCCACCACGGCGTGTTCGACCACGAGCGGCGCGACGGCCAGACGTTCGTCGCCGACGTCGTCGTCCACCTCGACACGCGGCCGGCCGCCCGCGGCGACGCCCTGGCCGCCACCGTGCACTACGGCGAGCTCGCGCAGGCCGTCTCCGACGTGCTCACGGGCTCGCCGGCGGACCTCATCGAGACCGTGGCGGAGCGCATCGCCGCCGTGGCGCTCGCGCACCCGGCGGCCGTCGCGGTCGACGTCGCGGTGCACAAGCCCTCCGCCCCGATCCCCGTGCCGTTCGACGACGTCGTCGTCGCGGTACGTCGCGACCGCGTGCTCGCGCCCCCGGTCGTCCCGGCGGGTGACCTGGTGCCCCCGCCCGAGGCGGACCCCCTGCCGGAGCCCGTGCCGGACGCGGCGCCGCAGACGGTGCCGGACCCGCTGCCGGACCCGCTGCCGGACGCGCTGCCGGATCCGCTGCTGCCGGAGCCCGTCACGCTCGTGGCGACCGACGTGCACGCCGTCGACCACCCCGACCGGCCCGACGACGGTCCCCTGCGCGCCGACGACGCGGACGACGACGCCGTCGTCGAGGCGGAGGTCGTCGAGGACGCCCTGGACCGGCGGCCGGCGGAGCCCGTGGACGTCGTGCTCGCCATCGGCGCCAACCTCGGCGCGGCCCAGGAGACGCTGCGCCAGGCGGTCGCGGACCTCGACGCCGTGCCGGGCCTGGAGGTCCTGGAGGTGTCGCCCCTCGCGCGGACCGCGGCCGTCGGCGGCCCGGAGCAGCCGGACTACCTCAACGCGGTGCTGCTGGGCCGCACCACGCTGGCCCCGCGCGAGCTGCTGCACGCCGTCCAGCGCGTCGAGCAGGGCCACGGCCGCGTCCGGCTCGAGCGCTGGGGGCCCCGCACCCTCGACGTCGACGTCGTCGCCTACGGCACCGTCGTCGCCGCCACCGACGACCTGGAGCTCCCGCACCCCCGGGCCCACCAGCGCGCGTTCGTGCTGGCCCCCTGGGCGCAGGTGGACCCGCACGCGGTGCTGCCGGGGCTGGGCGGCGGACCCGTCGCCGCCCTGGCCGCGACGGCGCCCGACCGCGCCGGCGTGCGTTGGATGGCGCTGGACTGGCTCACCTCGCCCGTCACGGTGGTCCCGCCGCCCGCACCCGGGGAGGGCTGATGCAGCGCACGCGGTGGACGGCCCTGCTGGGCGCCGCCGTCGGCACCGGGCTGCTCGCGTGGTTCGTCGTGCGCGGCGTCGAGGGGCGCGGCGGCACGATGCCCGAGGTCCCCTGGCTCGTCGCGGTCCTGGAGGCGGTGCTCGCCGCCCTCGTGCTCGGGCAGGCGTGGGGCGTGCGGCAGTACGTGCGCGGCAAGCGGCCGGGGCTGTCGGGGCTGCGCGCGGCGCGGACGCTCGTGCTGGCCAAGGCCGCGGCCTGGTCGGGGTCGCTGCTGCTGGGCTGGTACGGCGGCCAGGCGGCCCGCGCGCTGGCCGAGGTCGAGCTGGGCACGAACGCCGCGCGCGCCGCGTCCGCCGGCGGGGCGGCCGGCGGCGCGCTGCTGCTCGTCGTCGCCGGGCTCCTGGGGGAGTGGTTCTGCCGCGTCCCGCCGCAGGACGACGACGAGGACCACGGCCCCGGCGCGCGGGCCGTGCCGGAACCCCCGCCCGTCGCGCCGTGACGGGGCCGGCCCCACAGGTCCCGCCGGACGGGCGCCGCTCGGTGCGAGGATGACCGCATGACCACCGACGAGGGCGCCGTCCGGTACGCGCAGCCCGCCGGCCCGTTCGACCCCGCGGCGGTGACCTGGACCCCGGTGTCCCCGCGGCTCGCCGGCGCCCGCTGCACGGCGATCGCCCTGACGCTGCTCGTGCCGCTGGCGGTGACCGTGCTCCTCGCCGTCCTCACCGCGCCGTGGGTCTGGGCGTTCCCCGCCGCGCTGGTCGCGCTGCTCCTGTGGGCGCTGTGGCTGGTCCCGCGGCAGGTGCGGGCGCTGCAGTACGCCGAGCGGGACGACGACCTGCTCATCCGCCGCGGCATCCTCTTCCGGCAGCTCGTCGTCGTGCCGTACGGGCGGATGCAGTACGTCGACGTGTCCGCCGGCCCGCTCGCGCGGCGCTTCGGCATCGCGTCGGTGCAGCTGCACACCGCGTCCGTCGGGACGAACGCGTCGATCGACGGGCTGCCGCCGCAGGAGGCGGCGCGGCTGCGGGACCGCCTGGCCTCGCGCGGTGAGGCCCGGCTGGCGGGCCTGTGAGCGTCGCGCCGGACCCGACGACGCCGGACTCCACCACGCCGGACTCCGTGACCTCGGACCTCGCGACGCCGGACCTCCCGTCGCCGGCCCCTGATGGTCCCGTCGCGCCCGTCACGCCCGAGGCCGTCGGGGAGGAGGCCTACGCCTGGCGACGCATGCACCCCGTGACGCCGGTCGTGCGGGGGTGGCGCGTGGTCGTCGGCGTGCTCGCGGTGGCGGTGTTCCAGCTCGACTCCTTCGTGGACCTCGTCGTCGAGCTCGGCGCCCGCGCGTGGCTCGTGGGGCTGGGGCTGCTGCTCGTCGTCGGCGTGATCGGGTTCGCCTCCTCGGTGCTGGCGTGGCGCATGACGCGGTTCGCCGTGACCGACGAGGCCGTCCACCTGCGGCAGGGCGTGGTCTTCCGGCAGCAGCGGCAGGCGCGGCTGGACCGCCTGCAGGCCGTCGACCTCGTGCAGCCCCTGCTCGCGCGGCTGCTGGGGCTGGCGGAGCTGCGCCTCGACGTCGCCGGCGGCACCGGGTCGTCGGTCGCGCTCGCGTTCCTGCGCGAGGCGGAGGCGGAGGACCTGCGCGTGGAGCTGCTCGCGCTGGCCGCTGGCCGTCAGCGCCCCGGCACCGGCCCCCTCCCGGCGGACGCCCCGCTCGCCCGCACCCTCACGGGCGGCGACGAGGGCGCGCCCCCGGCCGTGGGGCCGGCCGGCACGCAGGACGGCCCGCACGGCGGTACCCCCCACGGCGCCCACGACGGGACGGACGCCCCTGCGCCGGCCGTGCCCGCCGCCGCGCCGGTCGGCGTCGGCGACGGCCGCTTCACCGCCTCCCCGGAGCAGCAGGTCTACGAGGTCCCCGCGAGCCGTGTGCTGCTGTCGGTGGTGCGCTCCTCCGCGCTGTTCTGGCCGCTCGTCGCCGTGGCCGGCGTGACCGTGCCGGCGGTCCTGTTCGGCGAGCCGGGCGGGTTCTTCGTGCTCTTCCCCGCGGTGTTCGGGGCCCTGGGCTTCGTGTGGAGCCGGGTCAACAACGGCATCGGGTTCCGCGCGGCGACGTCCCCCGACGGCATCCGCCTGCGCCACGGTCTCACCGAGCAGCGCGCGCAGACCGTGCCGCCGGGTCGCGTCCAGGCCGTGCGCCTCACCCAGACCCCCCTGTGGCGGGGGCCGGACTGGTGGCGCGTCGAGATGAACGTGGCCGGCTACGGCGGAGGGGGCGGCGGGGAGTCGACCTCGTCGGAGACCGTCCTGCTGCCCGTCGGCCCGCGCGACGAGGCCGTCACCGCCGTCTGGCTCGTGCTGCCGGACCTCGGCGTCGCCGACCCGCGGGCCCTGCTCGACACGCTGCTGTCCGCCGACCCCACGGCCCGCGAGGGCGCCATCACCTCGCCGCGCCCGGCCCGCCGCCTCGACCCCGTCGCGTGGCGCCGGCGGGCCGCGGTCGTCACCGACCGGGCCCTGCTCGCCCGCCGCGGCCGGTTCACGCGCGTCCTCGAGGTCGTGCCGCACGAGCGCACGCAGTCGCTCGGCGTCGAGCAGGGGCCGTTGCAGCGCCGCCTGGGACTGGCCTCCGTGGTGCTGCACTCCACCCCGGGGCCGGTCAGCCCTCGCGTGGACCACCTCGCCGCGGCCGACGCAGCCGCGCTGCTCGACGAGCTGTCGGTGCGTGCCCGGGCCGCCCGCGCGGGCGCCGCGCCGGAGCAGTGGCTGCGCGACGTCCGGACGGCCCCGTGACGGCGACCGCCGACGCCTCGCGCCGCCCGGGGCGGCTCGGCGTGGGCGTCGTCGGGGCCGGCAGGGTCGGGGCCGTGCTCGGCAGCGCGCTACGGGCCGCCGGGCATCCCGTCGTGGCGGTCAGCGCGGTGTCCGAGGAGTCGCGCGAGCGCGCCGCGGCGCTGCTGCCGGGCGTGCCCGTCGTCGACGTGCCGGAGGTCGTGCGCCGCGCGGAGCTCGTCCTGCTGGCCGTGCCCGACGACGCGCTCGCCCCGCTCGTCGGCGGCCTGGCCGAGCTGGGCCTGTGGCAGGCGGGGCAGATCGTCGTGCACACCGCCGGCCGGTACGGCGTGGACGTCCTCGCGCCCGCACGGCCCGCGGGCGTCATCCCTCTGGCGCTGCACCCGGCGATGACCTTCACCGGCACGTCGCTGGACCTGTCCCGGCTCGTCGGGTGCGGGTTCGCGGTCACGGCGCCGGCGGCGGTGCTCCCCATCGGGCAGGCGCTCGTCGTCGAGGTCGGCGGTGAGCCCGTCGTCGTCGACGAGGAGGCGCGCGGGCTCTACCACGCGGCGCTCGCCCACGGTGCCAACCACCTCGTCGTGCTCGTCGCGCAGGCCGCCGACGCCCTGGCCGCGGCCGGGGTGCACGAGCCGGGCCGCGTCCTGGCGCCGCTGCTGGGCGCCGCGCTCGACGGCGCCGTCCGGTCGGAGCAGCCCGACGCCTCGGGCGACCGCGGCCCGGGCGCCCTCGCCGCGCTCACGGGACCCGTGCGGCGCGGCGACGCGGGGACCGTCGCCGAGCACCTCGCCGCCCTGCGCGCGCTGGCCGCGCGATCGGGGACCGTCGACGTGGTCGCCGGCTACGCGGCGCTGTCGCGGGCGGCGACGCAGCGGGCGCTCGGGGCGGGCATGATCGACCCGTCCGCGGCGCAGCGGCTGCTCGACGTCCTGGACGCACCCGGCCCGGAGGCGGCCGGCGGCGCACCCCCGGCGGGCTGACACGGCACCTGCGCCGCCGCCACCGGCACCGCTGCGGCCCCGGCGCACGCCTGCGCGGCGTGACGCGCGACCGGCACCTCCCCCGCACGACCAGGCACCACCACGAGGACAGGCACCACCATGAGCACCACGACCACCGCGAGCACGTCGACCGCCACCGGCACATCGAGGCCGGCGGCCGGACCCGGCCCCCTGCTGGTCCGCACGCGCGAGCAGCTCGCCACGGCCCTGCGCGCGCAGGACGCCGGGCCCGCGGCGCCGTCGGGCCGACGGCGGGCGGTCGTCATGACGATGGGGGCGCTGCACGCGGGCCACCTGGCCCTCGTCCGCGAGGCCCGGCGGGTGGCCGACGCCGTCGTCGTCACGATCTTCGTCAACCCCCTGCAGTTCGGCGCCGGCGAGGACCTCGACCGGTACCCGCGCGACCTCGAGGGCGACCTGGCGCTGCTGTCGGGGGACGGCCTGCTCGGCCCCGGCGACGTCGTCCTCGCACCGACCCCCGACGTCGTCTACCCCGGCGGCGACCCGGCGGTCCGCGTGTCCGCCGGGCCGGTCGGTGAGGTCCTCGAGGGCGCCGCGCGGCCGGGTCACCTGGACGGCGTCCTCACCGTCGTCCTCAAGCTCATGCACCTCACGGCCCCGGACGTCGCCCTCTTCGGCCGCAAGGACGCCCAGCAGCTCGCCGCCGTGCGCGCGATGGTCCGCGACCTCGACGTCCCCGTCGAGGTGCTGGCCGTCGACACCCAGCGCGAGGACGACGGCCTGGCCCGCTCCAGCCGCAACGCCTACCTCGCGCCGGACGAGCGCGTCCGCGCGCGCGCCCTCCCGGCGGCGCTCGCGGCGGGCGCGGCCGCCGCCACGGCGGGAGCGGACGGCCCGGCCGTCGTCGCCGCCGCGCGGGCGGTCCTCGACCGCGCGCTCGACCCGGTGGCCGACGAGGTGGGCTACGTCGCGCTCGTCGACCCGACCTCGTTCGACCCCGTCGACGCGGCCGCCGCCGGTCCCGGCCTGCTCCTGGTCGCCGCGCGGGTCGGCGGCACCCGGCTCATCGACAACCAGGAGCTGGTGCTCGCGGGTGCCGTGGCGGGCGCGGCGACGGCGACGGCAGCGGGCGACGGGCCGGCGTGAGCGCACCCGCCGCGCCCCGGCTCGCCCGCCGGCTGGCCGCGCCCGAGCCCGGCTGGACCGTGCACGCCGACGCCGTCGTCGTCGGGTCGGGGATCGCCGGCCTGACCGCCGCGCTCGAGCTGCGCACCCGCGTCCCGCGCGTGCTGCTCGTGACGAAGGACGTGCTCGCCTCGGGGTCCACGGTGTGGGCGCAGGGCGGCATCGCGGCGGCGCTGGACCCCGCCGACTCCCCGGCGGCGCACCGCACGGACACCCTCGTGGCCGGCGTCGGCCTGTGCGACGAGGACGCCGTCGACGTGCTCGTCACCGAGGGCCCCGCCCGTGTCCGCGAGCTCGTCGCCCGCGGGGCCGTGTTCGACCGGGCCGCGGACGGGGACCTCGCGCTCACCCGCGAGGGCGGCCACCTGGCCGACCGCATCGCGCACGCGGGCGGCGACGCCACGGGGGCCGAGATCAGCCGCGCCCTCGTCGCCCAGCTCGAGGCGGTGCGGGACGACCCGGGCATCGAGGTGGTCGAGCACGCGCTCGTCCTCGACGTCCTCACCGGCCCCCCGGGTCCGGACGGCGCGCCCGGCCGCGCCTGCGGCGTCACGCTGCACGTCATCGGTGAGGGCAGCCGGGACGGCGTCGGTGCCGCCCTCGGCCGCGCCGTCGTGCTCGCCACGGGCGGGATCGGCCAGGTCTACCGGTCCTCGACGAACCCGGCGGGCGCCACGGGGGACGGCACCGCGGCGGCCCTGCGCGCCGGCGCGCGCCTGGCGGACGTGGAGTTCGTCCAGTTCCACCCCACGGTGCTGTGGCTGGGCGCGGGCGTGAAGGGTCAGCTCACGCTCGTCTCCGAGGCCGTGCGCGGCGAGGGCGCCCTCCTGCTCGACACCGACGGCACGCGGTTCATGCCCGACGTGCACCCGCTGGCCGAGCTGGCGCCCCGCGACGTCGTCGCGCGCGCCATCGTGGCCCGCACGGCGGCCACGGGCGCCGACCACGTCTGGCTCGACGCGCGGCACCTCGGCGCGGACCGCCTGCGCGCCCGCTTCCCGACGATCTGCGCCCGCCTGGCCGAGCACGGCATCGACCCCGCCACCGACCTCGTGCCGGTCGCGCCGGCGCAGCACTACCACTCGGGCGGCGTCCGCACCGACACGGTCGGGCTCTCGTCGGTCCCGGGCCTGTACGCGATCGGCGAGGTCGCGTGCACCGGCGTGCACGGCGCGAACCGTCTGGCGTCCAACTCGCTGCTCGAGGGCCTCGTGTTCGCCGCCCGGGCCGCCCGGCACGTGGCCGAGCGCGCGCCCGACCGTCGCGCGCTGGAGCTCGAGCCCCGGCCGCGACCGGGACCCGACGCGCTCGTCGCCGCCGCCGCCCGGGCCCGGGTGCAGCGGGTCGCCACGGACGGCGTCGGCGTCCTGCGCACGGGCGACGGGCTGCGCCGCGCCGCCGCCGCGCTCGCGGCCGTGCCGATGGACGCGCACGTCCGGCGCGACGAGGGCCGCGCCCTGGCGGCCCCGCAGACCGCGGAGTGGGAGACGACGAACGTCCACCAGGTCGCCACGGTCCTGGCGGCGGCGGCGCTCGAGCGCGAGGAGACGCGCGGCGGGCACGTGCGCGGGGACCACCCCGACCGGGACGACGCGCGGTGGCGCGTGCACATCGAGCTCGGCCTGGACGGCGACGGCGTGCTGACCTCGCGCCGCACCGACGTGGTCGGGGACGGCCGCGGGCTAGGTTGACGCCGTGACCACGCCCCCGACCGCACCGCGCGTCCTGTCTCCCCTCCTGCCGGGCGACCCCGGGCCCGACCCGGCGGCGCTGGACCGGCTCGTGGCCGCGGCGCTCGACGAGGACCTCGGGCCGGCCCCCGGCCGCGACGTCACGACCCAGGCCACCGTGCCCGCCGACGCCCGCGGCACCGCCGGCCTCGTGGCGCGCGCCCCGGGCGTCGTGGCCGGGCTCGTCGCGGTGCCGGTGGTGCTGGCGGCGGTCGCCGAGCGGCTGGGCCTGCCGGGGCCGGAGGTCCGGTGGCGCCTCGGGGACGGTGCCACGATCGCCCCCGGCGACGTCGTCGCCGAGCTCGTGGGACCGGTGCAGGTGCTCCTCGTCGCCGAGCGGACGCTGCTCAACGTCGTGTGCCGGGCCTCCGGCGTCGCCACGCACACGCGCCGCTGGGCGGACGCGCTGGCCGGCGCGGGCGCCCGCGTCCTCGACACCCGCAAGACGACCCCGGGCCTGCGCGCGCTGGAGAAGTACGCCGTGCGCTGCGGCGGCGGGACGAACAAGCGCATGGGCCTGCACGACGTCGCCATGGTGAAGGACAACCACGTGGTGGCGGCGGGCGGGGTGGCGGCGGCCGTCGCGGCCGTGCGGGCGCGCTTCCCCGACGTCGAGGTCCAGGTCGAGGCGGACACCACCGCGCAGGCGCTCGAGGCGCTCGGGGCGGGGGCGACCTTCCTGCTGCTGGACAACATGCCCACGCCGGTCCTGGCCGCCACCGTGCGCGCCGTGCGGGACTGGGAGGCGGCCCACGGCGGTGGTGCGGGCGGCCGGCGCGTGGAGCTCGAGGCCACCGGCGCGCTCACGCTCGACCGGGCGGCCGAGGTCGCCGCGACGGGGGTGGACCTGCTCTCCGTGGGCGCGCTCACGCACTCCTCGCCGGTGCTGGACCTCGCGCTCGACCTGCGCCCCGCCTGACGGGCCGGACGCAGGGCCGGACGGGAGGGCCGGACGGGAGGGCCGGACGGGAGGGCCGGACGGGAGGGTCGGACGCGAGGGCCGGACGGAGGGCGCGGGTCGGCCAACTACGATCGGGGCGTGACCGACGGCCCCGCCCCCACCCCCGCCCCCGCCGCCGACGACCTGCCCGAGCAGCTGCGGGTCCGGCGCGAGAAGCGGGCCCGGATGCTCGCCGAGGGCGTCGCGCCCTACCCCGTCGGCGTCCCGCGGACCCACACGATCGCGCAGGTGCGGGCCGCGCACGCCGATCTCGAGGCCGGGCAGGAGACGGACGAGGTCGTCGGCGTCGCCGGGCGCGTGGTGTTCCTCCGCAACACGGGCAAGCTCTGCTTCGCCACGCTGCAGGACGGGGAGGGCGGTCGCCTGCAGGCCATGCTCAGCCTCGCGGAGGTCGGCGAGGAGCGGCTGACCGCCTTCAAGTCCGACGTCGACCTCGGCGACCACCTGTTCGTGCACGGGCGCGTCATCAGCTCCCGCCGGGGGGAGCTGTCGGTCATGGCCGACGCCTGGACGCTGGCCGCCAAGGCCATCCGTCCGCTGCCGAACCTCTACGAGGGCACCGAGCTCAGCGAGGAGGCGCGCGTCCGCCAGCGCTACGTCGACCTCATCGTGCGGCAGCCCGCACGCGACACCGTCCGGCTGCGGGCCGGCGTCGTGCGTTCCCTGCGCGAGAACTTCCACCGGCGCTCCTTCCTCGAGGTCGAGACGCCCATGCTGCAGACGCAGCCGGGCGGTGCCACGGCGCGCCCGTTCGTCACGCACATGAACGCGTTCGACATCGACCTGTACCTGCGGATCGCGCCGGAGCTGTTCCTCAAGCGCGCGGTCGTCGGCGGCATCGAGAAGGTCTTCGAGATCAACCGGAACTTCCGCAACGAGGGCGCGGACTCCACGCACTCCCCGGAGTTCGCGATGCTCGAGGCGTACGAGGCCTACGGTGACTACGACACCATGGCGGCGCTCACCCAGGACCTCGTCCAGACGGCGGCGCAGGACGTGCTCGGCACCACCGTGGTGACGCTCCCCGACGGCGAGGAGTACGACCTCGGCGGGACCTGGCCGCAGCTGTCGATGTACGACTCGCTGTCGTCGGCGCTCGGGGAGGAGGTCACGCCGGGCACGTCCGTCGAGGCGCTCACGCGCACCGCCGGGCGGCTCGAGGTCGAGGTCGACCCGCGGCGCCTCTCGCACGGCAAGCTCGTCGAGCGGCTGTGGGAGCACACGGTCGGGGACGCGCTGCACGCGCCGACGTTCGTCCGCGACTTCCCCGTCGAGACGAGCCCGCTCACCCGCGACCACCGCAGCATCCCCGGCGTCGTGGAGAAGTGGGACCTGTACGTGCGCGGCTTCGAGCTGGCCACGGCGTACTCCGAGCTCGTCGACCCCGTGGTGCAGCGGCAGCGGTTCGAGGCGCAGGCCCTGCTCGCGGCGGCGGGCGACGACGAGGCGATGCGCCTCGACGAGGACTTCCTCACCGCCGTGGAGTACGCGCTCCCGCCGGCCGGTGGCATGGGCATGGGCATCGACCGGCTGCTCATGGCGCTGACGGGGTTGGGGATCCGCGAGACGATCCTCTTCCCGCTGGTCAAGCCCTCCTGACCGGCGGGGGGACGGGCGGACGGGCGGGCGGACGGGCGGGCGGACGGGCGCGGTGGGCAGGGCGACGAGGGTGGGTGGTCACGGTGGGTGAGCTGGGTGCGGTCCTGGCGGCGGTGCTGCCGTCGATCGGGGTGGGGCTCGTCTTCTGGTTCGTCGTGCGCGCCCTCGTCCAGGCGGACCGGCGCGAGCGGCTCGCGCTCGCCCGCCTGGACGCCGAGGACCGCGCGCGCCGCGAGGCCGAGCGGCGCACCGTGCTCGACGAGGGACGCCCGCAGGACGAGCCCCGCACCGGCGACGACGACGTCGCGGAAGGCCCGCGCGCGCAGGAATAGCGCGGTCCATGCGGACTCATGGACATTCCTGTGCACGGGCCGCGTCAACGCCGGACAACGCACCGCACAACGTATCCGGCGCCGCGCGGTGCTTGCGACGCGGTGTCCCGAAAACGGTCACAGATGTCCGCAATGGTTCTGTGAGAGAGGTCACCATCGACTGGTCGGAAGAGCTGGCGTGGAAATGTCACGGCGTTTCGTTTGACGCCCGACTCTTGCTGCGGACATGATGTCGACGCACCCCCCCCGTGCAATTCGACGAATGACGGAGAAAGCCATGGCACAGAAGGTCCAGGTCCTGCTCGTGGACGACATCGACGGCGGCACCGCCGACGAGACGGTGACGTTCGCGCTCGACGGCGTGAGCTACGAGATCGACCTCACCACCGACAACGCCGCCAAGCTCCGTGACGAGCTCTCGAGCTGGGTCGGCCACGCGCGCCGCGTCGGCAGCGGCCGCAGCCAGGGCCGGTCCTCCGGCTCGGCGGGCTCCGCCGCGAACCGGCCGAAGCGCTCCTCGTCCAACGAGGCGCAGGCCATCCGCGAGTGGGCCAAGGAGAACGGCATGGAGGTCTCCGAGCGGGGCCGCATCTCGGCCGAGGTGAAGGCCGCGTACGAGGCCGCGCACTGAGCACGTCCGCCGTGCCCCTCGACGCCGTGCCCCTCGACGGCGTGCCCCTCGACGGCGTGCCCTCCGACGGCGTGCCCTCCGACGGCGTGCCAGCCGGTGGCGTGCCCCTCTGGCTCGGGTCGTATCCCGCGGCCGGGGCGGGCACGCCGGTCGGCCGGGGCGAGGGGATCTGGCGGGCGGTGCTCGACCCTGCGGACGGGTCGCTGACCGCGCTCGGCGCCGACGGCGTCCCCGGGGCCGAGGGGCCCGTGGTGGCAACCCCGGCCCCGTCGTTCCTGGCCCTGCACCCGGGGGTCGACGTGCTCTACGCCGTGGGGGAGGCGGCGGAGGGCACGGTGACGGCGTTCGCGGTCGAGGGGCACGCCCTGCGCCCCCTGTCCACCGTGGCCGCCGGCGGCGCGGACCCCTGCCACCTGCTCGTCGTCGAGCACGAGGGTGCGCACGCGCTCCTGGTGGCGACCTACACCGGCGGGACGCTGGCCGTCCTGCCCCTGGCCGACGACGGCCGGTTCGCACCCGCGGTCCTCGCGGCGGGCGGCCCCACCCAGGTGCACGGCACCACCGGGTCCGGCCCGCGCGCCGACCGGCAGGAGGCGCCCCACGCCCACTTCGTCGCCCGCGCGCCGGGCGGTGCCGTGCTGGCCGTCGACCTCGGGACGGACACGCTGCGCCGCTTCCGCGTGCGTCGCGGCGCGGAGGGGCTCGTCGTCGACCCCGACGGCACCGCCGCCGTCCTGCCTCCCGGCACCGGTCCGCGGCACCTCGCCGTCACCCCCGACGGCGCGTGCCTGCTCGTCGTCGGCGAGCTCGACGGCCGCCTGCACGTCCTCGCCTGGGACGCGGCGACGTCGACGGGAAGGCTCCTGGGCGACGTGCCGCTCGTCGGCGACGCCGTGCCGACAGGTGTGCCGGGTGGTGCGCCGGGAGGCGCCGCGCCCGACCCGCTGCCCTCGCACGTGACCCTCGTCGACGGCACGCTGACGGTCGGGGTGCGCGGCGCCGGACCGGCCCTCGGCCGCGGCCCTGACGACGTCCTCGTCCACCGCCGGGTCGACGCCGCCGGCGACGCCGCGGCGGCCGCGCTCCTGGCGGCGCCCGCGTGGACGACGGCGCTGCCCGGCGCCTGGCCGCGGCACCACGCGGTCCTCGCGGGCTGGACCGTGGTCGCGCTGCAGCACGCGGACGCCGTCGTGGCCGTGCGGCCGGGCGGAGCGGGTGGCGCCGACGCACCGGGCACCGACGCATCCGCCGCCGACACGCCGGCGGTCGTCGGCGGGCGGCTCGCGGTCCCCGCACCCGCCTGCGTGGTCGTCGGCCGCTGAGGGCACCGCGAGACGGGCGGGCGCGGACGTCGCGGTCGGGGGAGGATCGGCAGCGGCAGGATGCTGCCTCGCCGGGGGCCCGCGGGCCCCGCCCACCCCGCCCGGAGGACACCGCGTGAAGGGACCGCACGCACCGCGCGTCGCGATGCTGTCCGTGCACACCTCGCCGCTCGAGCAGCCCGGCACCGGGGACGCGGGCGGCATGAACGTGTACGTCCTGGAGCTCGCGCGGGCGCTCGCCGTCCGCGGCGCCCGCGTCGAGATCTTCACGCGCGCCACGTCCTCCGAGCAGCCCGACACGGTGGTCCTCGACGGCCGCGACGCGGAGGGCCGGCCCCTGCGCGGCGAGCCGGCCCGGGCGCTCCTGCTGGCCGACGAGGTGCCGGCCGGGACCGTGCCGCCGGTGCTCGTGCACCACGTCCCGGCCGGTCCCTTCGAGGCCCTCGACAAGAACGACCTGCCCGCCGTGCTGTGCAGCATGGCCGCGGGCGTCCTGCGCTCCGAGGCGGCGCGCCTGCCCGGCTGGTACGACGTCGTGCACTCGCACTACTGGCTGTCGGGGCAGGTCGGCCTGCTGGCCGCGCACCGCTGGGACGTCCCGCTCGTGCACACCTCGCACACCCTCGCGCTGGTGAAGAACGCCGCGCTCGCGCCCGGGGACCGGCCCGAGCCGCCCGCGCGCGTCGTCGGCGAGGAGGACGTCGTGCGGGCGGCGGACGCCCTCGTCGCCAGCACGGGCGACGAGGCGCGCGAGCTCGTCGAGCTGTACGGCGCCGACCCGCACCGCGTGCACGTGGTCGAGCCGGGGGTCGACCTCGACCGGTTCACGCCGGGGGACCGGCGGGCGGCGCGGGAGGCCGTGGGCCTGCCCGTGGACCGGCCCGTCGTGCTCTTCGCGGGGCGCGTGCAGGCGCTCAAGGCCCCGGACGTGCTGGTCCGCGCGCTCGGCGTGCTGGCCGACGGGCCGGGGCCGCGGCCGCTGCTCGTCGTCCTCGGCGGACCCAGCGGCAGCTCCACCGCCGTGCGGGAGCTGACCGCGCTGGCGGCGACCCTCGGCGTGGGCGACGACGTCCTCGTGCGGCCGCCGGCGGACCGGGAGCGCCTGCCGCTGTGGTTCCGCGCGGCCGACGTCGTCGCGATGCCCTCGCGCAGCGAGTCCTTCGGCCTCGTCGCCGCCGAGGCGCAGGCGTGCGGCGTCCCCGTCGTCGCCGCGGCCGTCGGCGGGCTGCGCAGCATCGTCGAGGACGGGGTGTCCGGCCGCCTCGTGCGCGGGCACGACCCGCACCGCTGGGCGGAGGCGCTGCAGGAGGTGCTCGACGACGACGCGCTGCGGGCGCGGCTCGCCGCGGGGGCGCGGCCGGCCGCCGAGCGGTTCGGCTGGGACGCCGCCGCCGACCAGGTGCTCAAGGTGTACGCCGTCGCCCGTGAGGGGGCCGGGCGGCGCTGAGCCGTCCTCGGCGCCGCCCCGGCGCGCTACCCGGTCCGCCGTCCGTCCCCGGGGACGGACGTCCCTGCGTCCCCCGGGCGCCTGCGGCAGGATGACGCCCATGACCTACACCCTCGTGCTGCTCCGCCACGGCGAGAGCGAGTGGAACGCCAAGAACCTCTTCACCGGCTGGGTGGACGTGGCCCTGTCGGAGAAGGGCGTCGCGGAGGCGAAGCGCGGCGGCGCGCTGCTCACGGACGCGGGCGTGCTGCCCGACGTGGTGCACACCTCGCTCCTGCGCCGCGCGATCACGACGGCGAACCTCGCGCTCGACGCCGCCGACCGCCACTGGATCCCGGTGAAGCGGACGTGGCGCCTCAACGAGCGTCACTACGGCGCCCTGCAGGGCAAGGACAAGAAGCAGACGCTCGACACGTACGGCGAGGAGCAGTTCATGCTCTGGCGCCGGTCCTACGACGTCCCGCCGCCCGAGATCGAGCTCGGCTCCGAGTTCTCCCAGGACGCCGACCCGCGCTACGCCGGCGAGCCCATCCCGCGCACGGAGGCCCTCGCGAACGTCCTCGTCCGGATGCTGCCGTACTGGGAGGAGGAGATCGTCCCCGACCTGCGGGCGGACAAGGTCGTCCTCGTCGCCGCGCACGGCAACTCCATCCGCGCGCTCATCAAGCACCTCGACGGCATCGACGACGCCACCATCGCGGGCCTCAACGTCCCCACCGGCATCCCGCTCCTCTACACGCTCGACGACGACCTGAAGCCCGTCACCGCGGGCGGTCAGTACCTCGACCCCGAGGCCGCGGCCGCCGCCATCGCCGCGGTCGCCAACCAGGGCCGCTGACGCACCCCGGACGAATGCAGGAGCCCGGCACCTCGAGCGAGGTGCCGGGCTCCTGTGCTCCTGCCCGTCGGGGCGCGAACGTCGGTGCGGTCGTCAGTGCGCGACGACCGACTCCGCGGCCTCGCCGGTGACGAGGTAGGCGATGCGCCGGGCCACCGAGACCCCGTGGTCGCCGAAGCGCTCGTAGTAGCGGCCGAGCAGCGTGACGTCGATGGTCTCCTGCGCGGTGCCCGCCCACGACCCGCCGAGCAGGGCCGTGAAGGTGTCCTCGTGCAGGGAGTCGAGCAGGTCGTCGTCGGCCTCGATGGCCGCGGCGAGCGCGAGGTCGCGCGTGACGAGCAGCTCCGAGATCCGGTGCGCCAGGCGGACGGCCGCCGCGTCCATCTCCGCGAAGGTCTCCGTGAGGTGCTGGGGCACGGCGTGGCGGGGGTACCGGCCGCGCGCGACCTGCGCGATGTGCCGCGCGAGGTCGCCCATGCGCTCCAGGGACGCGCTGATGCGCAGCGCGGTGACGACGACGCGCAGGTCCGTGGCGACGGGCTGCTGCTGCGCGAGCAGGCGCACGCACCGCTCGTCGAGCTCGTTCTCGAGGGCGTCGATGGCCATGTCGTCCGCGATCACCGCCTCGGCGACCGCCAGGTCGGTGCTGGTCAGCGACACGCCGGCCTGCGTGATCGCGCGCTGGACGAGGGTGCTCATGTTCTCGAGCCCCTCGCCGAGCGCCTTGAGCTCGGCCTCGAAGATCTGCCGCATGCGGGTCCTTTCCTGGCGTGCGCGCGGTGCGCGGGCACGGCGACGTGCAGGGTCTGGGGACAAGCCTGGCACGTCGAGGTGAACACCGCGTCCCCGTCGGGTGAACACCAGGGTCACGCCCCGCACGGCTCGGCGCGGGGCCCTGCGCGCAGGGTCGGCCGGCGTCCGGGGCGCCGCCGGGCCGCCCCTACAGTGAGCGCTGTGGAGGGGCTGACCGGGGTCGTCACGCTGGGCGCAGGGCTGCTCGGCGTGCTCGTCGGCGTCGTGTCCGTGCTGGCGTTCCGGCTCAGCGAGCGCGCCCAGCGCCGGGTCCCGGCCCTGCCGGCGCCGCCGGTGGACGAGGGGATCGTGCGCGTCCTGGCCGTCCTGCGCTCGGCCGCCGTCGTGCTGGACGAGTCGGACCGCGTCGTGCGGGCGAGCGCCCCGGCGCTGGCCCTCGGGCTCGTCCGCGAGGGCCGGCTGGCCCCGGTCGCGGTCCGCGAGCTCGTCGCGCGCGTGCGGCGCGACGGCGTCATCGCCGACGAGGAGCTCGAGGTGCCGCGAGGTCCCCACGGGCCGGGGCTGCTGCTCCTGCAGGTCCGGGTCGCGCAGGTGACGCACCGCCACGTGCTCGTCCTCGCCGAGGACCTCACGGGCGCCCGCCGGCTCGAGGCCGTGCGCCGGGACTTCGTCGTCAACGTCTCGCACGAGCTGAAGACGCCCGTGGGCGCGCTGTCCCTCCTGGCCGAGGCGACGGTCGAGGCGGCGGAGGACCCGGAGGCGGTGCGCCGGTTCGGGACCCGCATGCGCTCGGAGGCGGCGCGGCTGGGCCAGCTCGTGCAGGAGATCATCGAGCTGTCGCGGCTGCAGAGCACGGCGGTGCCCGGGGACGCGCAGCGGGTGCGGGTCGCGGACGTCCTCGGGGAGGCGGCGGACCGCGCGCGGACCGTGGCGGCGGCCAAGGAGATCGAGATCGTCGTGGGCGAGGACGCGGGGTGCGAGGTCGTCGGCGACCACAACCTCCTCGTGACCGCCGTGCGGAACCTGCTCGACAACGCCGTGGCCTACTCCAACCCGGGCACCCGCGTGGGCGTCGGGGTGCGGCGGCTCGACGACGTCGTGGAGATCGCGGTGGTCGACCAGGGCATCGGGATCGGCGCCGACGACCTCGAGCGCGTCTTCGAGCGGTTCTACCGCGTGGACCCGGCCCGCTCCCGCGACACCGGCGGGACGGGCCTCGGCCTGTCCATCGTCAAGCACGTCGCCCTGGACCACGGGGGCGACGTGGCTGTCTGGTCGCGCCCGGGCCGCGGCTCCACCTTCACCCTGCGGCTGCCGCTCGCCCCGGAGCGGGCGGCGGCGCCGGCGGCCACCGGCCCCGGCCGAGACCCCGACCCCGAGACCACCCGGAGCGTGCCGTGACCCTGATCCTCGTCGTCGAGGACGAGCCCTCGTACTCCGAGCCGCTCGCCTTCCTGCTGCGGCGCGAGGGCTACGACGTGCGGGTCGCCGAGACGGGGCCCGACGGGCTCGCCGCGTTCGAGGCGGCCACCGAGCCGCCCGTCGACCTCGTGCTGCTCGACCTCATGCTGCCCGGCATGCCGGGCACGGAGGTCTGCCGGCGCATCCGGCTCACCTCCGACGTGCCGGTCGTCATGCTGACGGCCAAGGACGACGAGATCGACAAGGTCGTCGGCCTGGAGCTCGGGGCCGACGACTACGTGACGAAGCCGTACTCGGGCCGCGAGCTCGTCGCCCGCGTGCGGGCCGTGCTGCGGCGGCCGCGCGCCGGCGGGGCCGGTGCCGCCGCCGGGGGCGAGGACGGCGACGTGCTGGAGGTGGGGCCCGTGCTCCTCGACGTCGAGCGGCACACGGTGCACGTGCGCGGCAGCGCCGTCGCGTTCCCGCTCAAGGAGTTCGAGCTGCTCGAGCTGCTCATGCGCAACGCGGGCCGGGTGCTCACGCGCGGCCAGCTCATCGACCGGGTGTGGGGCGCGAACTACGTGGGGGACACCAAGACCCTCGACGTCCACGTCAAGCGGGTGCGGGCCAAGATCGAGGACGACCCCGCCGACCCCCGGCTGCTCGTCACCGTCCGCGGCCTGGGCTACAAGCTCGACGACCCCGCCACGGCCTGACCGGTCGCCGGGCCGGCGAGGACGGGCGTGACCCCGGCCACACCTATGCCGCGCCGCGGGCGCGCCGTCAAGGGGGCAGGGCGTCACCCGGACGAGTCGTCGCCCGTCGTTCACCCGCGGTTCACCCGAGCCCGACCACCCGGTCACCTGCCCTGCCTACCGTCGGGTCACGGCGCGCAGGACGTGCGCGGACGTGCGACGAACGGACGGAATGACGTGAAGCTGAACCGAACCAGCCGTGGGGCTCGTGCCGGTGTGGTGGTGGGCGCCCTCGCCCTGACGCTGGCCGCCTGCGGGTCGGACAACGCCGTGCCCGGTGCCGCCGGTGGCGAGAGCTCCGCCCCCGCGGCGGGCGGCTCGGAGCTGTCGGGCGAGCTCGTCGGTGCGGGCGCGAGCTCGCAGGAGTCGGCGATGGAGGCGTGGCGCGCCGGCTTCCAGAGCGCGAACCCCGATGTGTCGGTCTCCTACGACCCGGCCGGCTCCGGCGCGGGTCGCACGCAGTTCCTCGAGGGCGGCACGGACTTCGCCGGCTCCGACGCGGCGCTGGACGAGGAGGAGCTGGCGACGGCCGAGGAGCGCTGCTTCGGCGCCGGCGTCACCGAGCTCCCGCTGTACATCAGCCCCATCGCGGTCATCTACAACCTGCCCGAGGTCACGGAGCAGCTCCAGATGAGCGCCGCGACGATCGCCGGCATCTTCTCCGGCGCGATCACGAACTGGAACGACCCGGCCATCGCCGCGGAGAACGAGGGCGTGACGCTGCCCGACCTGGCCATCACGCCGGTCAACCGCTCCGACGAGTCCGGCACGACGGAGAACTTCACGGAGTACCTCGCCGCGGCCGCCCCCGAGGTGTGGACGGAGGAGCCGTCGGGCGACTGGCCCTTCAGCGGGACGCAGTCCGCGCAGGGCACGTCCGGCGTGGTCCAGACGGTCGAGGGCGCCGAGGGCACCATCGGCTACGCCGACGCCTCGCGCGCCGGCTCGCTCGGCACCGTCGCGGTGAAGGTCGGCGAGGAGTACGTGCCGTTCTCGCCGGAGGCCGCCGCGGCGGTCGTCGACGCCTCCCCGGTCGCCGAGGGGCGCGCGGAGCACGACCTGGCGCTCGAGCTCGAGCGCGACACCACGGAGGCGGGCGCCTACCCGATGGTCCTCGTCTCCTACACGATCGCCTGCCTCGCGTACGAGGAGCAGGAGCAGGTCGACCTCGTCAAGGCGTGGCTGACCTACCTCGCGTCGGAGGACGGCCAGCAGGCCGCGGCGGGCGCCGCGGGCAACGCCCCGATCTCCGAGACCCTGCGCGAGCAGGTCACGGCGGCGATCGACGCCATCACCCTGGCGTCCTGACGCCACGCACGTCACGCTGGTGGCCGGTCCCGCTCGGGACCGGCCACCGGCGCGCCGCCCCCGGAACGACCACCGGACCCCCGGAGGACCGATGAGCACCACCCCGACGCGACGCCCCGAGGGCGCCGAGCCGTCGCTGACCCCGGCGGAGTCCATGACCCACGGCCGCGCGAGCCTGGCCAACCGCGCGTTCGCCCGCCTGAGCACCGCCTCGGGCGTCACCATCCTCGCGCTGCTCGCGGCGGTGACGGTGTTCCTCGTGCTCGAGGCGATGCCGGCCGTGACGACGAGCCCGGCCGAGCTGGCCGAGCGCATCTCCTGGTTCCCCGAGTCCGGCGGGATCCTCGGCTACGTCGGGCCGCTCGTGTTCGGCACCCTGCTGGCCGCGGTCCTCGCGCTGCTCATCGGCACGCCGCTGGCGATCGGCATCGCGCTGTTCATCTCGCACTACGCGCCGCGGCGGCTCGCGCAGGGCCTCGGCTACCTCGTGGACCTGCTCGCCGCGATCCCCTCCGTGGTCTACGGGCTGTGGGGTTCGCTGGTGCTGGCGCCGCGGATCGTGCCGGTGCAGGACTTCCTCGCCCAGTACCTGGGCTGGATCCCGCTGTTCGACGGTCCCGCGGCCCACCCCGCCCGCACGGTCTTCACCGTCGGCGTCGTGCTCGCGGTGATGATCCTGCCGATCATCACCGCGGTCTGCCGGGAGGTCTTCCTCCAGACGCCGCGCCTGCACGAGGAGGCCGCGCTGGCCCTCGGCGCGACCCGCCTGGAGGTGATCCGCACGGCGGTCCTGCCCTTCGCCCGCTCGGGGATCATCTCCGCCGCGATGCTCGGTCTCGGCCGCGCCCTGGGGGAGACGATGGCCGTCCTCATGATCCTGTCGCCGGGCTTCGCCTACAGCTTCGCGCTCCTGCAGGCCGGGCAGCACCAGACGATCGCGGCGAACATCGCCAACCAGTTCCCCGAGGCCAACACCTATGGCGTCAGCACGCTCATCGCCACGGGCCTCGTGCTGTTCGTGATCACCCTCGCCGTCAACATGCTCGCGCGCTGGATCGTCTCGCGCCGGGCCGAGTTCTCCGGAGCGAACTGATGGCCACCGTGCAGAGCGCCCCCACGCGACCCGCCGCCGACGACGAGCTGCGCCGCCAGCTCACCGGCGCCGGCCTGGAGCCGAGCCGCAAGCGGGCCGACCGCCTCATGACCGTGGTCGTGACGCTCGCCTTCGCCGTGGCCCTCGTGCCCCTGGTGTCGGTGTCGTGGACCGTCATCAGCCGCGGCCTCGAGCGGTTCGACCTCTACTTCCTCACGGTGTCGATGCGCGGCGTGTTCGGCGGGATGGACGCCGGCGGCATCTACCACGCCATCCTCGGCACGCTCCTCATCACCCTCTTCGCCGCGCTCATCAGCGTGCCGATCGGGCTGCTGTGCGCGATCTACCTCGTCGAGTACGGCCGCGGGCGGCTGGCGAAGTCCGTCACCTTCTTCGTCGACGTCATGACGGGCATCCCGTCGATCGTCGCGGGCCTGTTCGCCTACGCCCTGTTCGCGCTGTTCTTCGGGCCGGGCGTCCGCCTGGGCATCGCCGGGTCGGTGGCGCTCTCGGTCCTCATGATCCCGGTCGTCGTGCGGTCCTGCGAGGAGATGCTCCGGCTCGTGCCGAACGAGCTGCGGGAGGCCTCCTACGCGCTGGGCGTGCCGAAGTACCTGACGATCCTCAAGGTCGTGCTCCGCACCGCGATCGCGGGCATCGCGACGGGCGTCATGCTGGCCATCGCCCGCGTCATCGGCGAGACGGCCCCGCTGCTCATCGTGGCGGGCACGGTCGACAGCATCAACACCAACGTCTTCGACGGCCGCATGATGACCCTGCCCGTGTACATCTTCGGGCAGTACCGTCAGGGCAACGTGTCCTGCGTGGCGGGGGCGACCGACTGCATCCCGACGATCAACTTCGACCGCGCCTGGGCCGCCGCCCTGACGCTCATCCTCATCGTCATGGCGCTCAACCTGATCGCGCGCCTCATCGCCCGCTTCTTCGCCCCCAAGGCCGGTCGCTGACCGCCCCGGCGGAGCACCTCTCCGGCCGGCCGACACCACACCCCGAAGGACACCGATGGCCAAGCGCATCGACGTCAGCGACCTGAACATCTACTACGGCAGCTTCCTGGCCGTGGCCGACGTCTCCATGACGATCGAGCCCCGCACGGTCACGGCGCTCATCGGCCCGTCGGGCTGCGGCAAGTCGACCTTCCTGCGGACGCTCAACCGCATGCACGAGGTCATCCCCGGCGCCCGGGCCGAGGGCAAGGTCGTCATGGACGGCGTGGACATGTACGGCTCCGACGTCGACCCCGTCGCGGTCCGCCGGCACGTCGGCATGGTCTTCCAGCGCCCCAACCCGTTCCCGACGATGTCCATCGCCGAGAACGTGCTGGCCGGGGTGAGGCTGAACAACAAGCGCATCTCCAAGGGCGACGCGCAGGACCTCGTCGAGCAGTCCCTGCAGGGCGCCAACCTCTGGAACGAGGTCAAGGACCGCCTCGACCGGCCCGGGTCGGGCCTGTCGGGCGGCCAGCAGCAGCGCCTGTGCATCGCGCGCGCCATCGCGGTGAAGCCGCAGGTGCTCCTCATGGACGAGCCGTGCTCGGCGCTGGACCCCATCTCGACGCTCGCGATCGAGGACCTCATCGCCGAGCTCAAGGACGACTACACGATCGTCATCGTCACGCACAACATGCAGCAGGCCGCGCGCGTGAGCGACCGCACGGGGTTCTTCAACATCGCCGGCACCGGCAAGCCCGGTCGCCTCATCGAGATCGACGACACCTCGACGATCTTCTCCTCCCCGCACGAGCAGGCCACGGAGGACTACATCTCCGGCCGCTTCGGCTGACCGGCGCGCGCGGCCCCGGCCGTGCCCGCGATGCCACGGAGGCCCGCACCCCTCGGGGTGCGGGCCTCCGTCGCCGTGCGCGGGTGGGGGCCGGGTGGCCCGACCGGGCCGCCGGGCCGGGCCCGGAGGGGGCGCGTCAGCCCTCCTCCTCGCCCTCCTCGTTCCCGGCGCCGGCGGAGCCGCTGGGGGCGGGCGTCGCGCTCGGGGAGACGGTGGAGCCGGGCGGGGTGGGGACGAGCGTGGCGTACTCCGGCAGCGTGCCGTCGAGCACGGGGACGCGGACCGTCTGCGACCCGCCCTCCGGCGTGGACACCGTGACGTCGACGAGGCCCCCCGGTGCCGCGGGCACCGTGTCGATGGCGATCCCCTCGTCGTCCTCCGTGCCGAGGTAGACGGCCTCGGCCGCCGCCAGGTCGAGGCTGTCGCTCTCGCCGCCCGGCAGCTCGAGGGACACGTCGACCGCGTCCGAGCTCTCGTTGGTGAACGCGCCGACGAGCACCCCCGGCTCGCCCTCCGCCGTCGTGAGGACCAGGAGGTTCTGGGCGTAGACGGTCCCGACGGTGACGCCGATGCCGTCCGAGGGGTCGTAGCTCACGTTGGTGGTGACGGGGTTCGTCGCCGTGCAGCCGGCCAGGGCGAGCACCGCGAACCCGGCGGCGGGCAGGGCCCGCGCCACCGTGCGTGCATCGGCGCGGGCCCCGGTGCGTGCCTGTGCACGGGGGCGCGCGGGGCGGCGCGACGGGCGCGCGGGCAGGGACGCGGGCAACGCGGTCACGGGTGCTCCTGGGGTCGTGTCTGGTCCTCGACGTGCGGCCCCGAGCCTATCGGTCGGGGGACGCGTGCGGCCCCTCGGGCGGTCCCGCCGCAGGTCCGGCCGCTGACCTGCGGATTCGCGCGCCACGGTGGTGTGACGCAGACCACGGGGACGGCCGTCGCGAAGGGGTCGCGTGCTAGACTCGGCCATTGCGAAAGGGGACACCTGCAGATGACTTTCACGGTTGGGGAGACTGTTGTCTACCCGCACCACGGGGCCGCACTCATCGAGGAGATCAAGACCCGGACCATCCGGGGCGAGGACAAGATCTACCTCAAGCTCAAGGTCGCGCAAGGCGACCTGACCATCGAGGTGCCGGCCGAGAACGTCGACCTCGTCGGCGTCCGCGACGTCGTCGGGCAGGAGGGGCTGGACCGGGTCTTCGAGGTCCTGCGCGCCCCCTACACCGAGGAGCCGACCAACTGGTCGCGCCGCTACAAGGCGAACCTCGAGAAGATCGCCTCGGGTGACGTCATCAAGGTGGCCGAGGTCGTCCGCGACCTCTCCCGCCGCGACGCCGACCGCGGCCTGTCCGCCGGGGAGAAGCGCATGCTCGCCCGCGCCCGGCAGATCCTCGTCTCGGAGCTCGCGCTGGCCGAGCACACCGAGGAGGACAAGGCCGAGGCCATCCTCGACGAGGTCCTGGCCTCCTGACGCACCGCGGCGGCCCGGACGGATCCCGTCGCCTGCCCCGGAGACCGCGTGTCCCCCGCTCCGCCATGACGACCGCTGCCGTGCTGACCGCCGCCGGCAACGGTCGTCGTCTGGGTGCCGCCGGCCCCAAGGCCCTCGTGCCGCTGGCGGGCGAGCCCCTGGTCCTCCACGCCGCCCGACGCCTCGCCGCGTCGGGCGTCGTCGTCTCCGTGGTCGTGACGGTGCCGCCGGGGGGCGAGGCGGCCTTCGCGTCGGTCCTGCCGGCCGAGCTGGACGGCGTGCCGGTGCGGCTGGTCGCCGGCGGCGCCTCGCGGCAGGCGTCGGTGGCGGCGGGGCTGGCCGTGCTCGGGCCCGACGTCGACGTCGTCCTCGTGCACGACGCGGCGCGCGCGCTCGCGGGTCCCGGCCTCGTGCGCGCGGTGGAGGCCGAGGTGCGCGCCGGTCGCGCCGCCGTCGTGCCGGGGCTGCCCGTGACGGACACGCTCAAGCGGGTCGGACGGCCGCAGGTGGCACCGGGCACGACGACGGTGCACGGGGCCGCCGGCGGTCCCGTACCCGGGCCGGCGGGCGCGCCCCCGGCGTGGCCCGTGCTGGCGACCGTCGACCGCGGCGAGCTGCGCGCGGTGCAGACCCCGCAGGGGTTCGACCGCGCGCTCCTCGACCGCGCGCACGCGGCGGCCGCGCACCTCGCGGGCGACGAGGCGACCGCCCTCACCGACGACGCCGGTCTCGTCGAGGCGCTGGGCGCCGAGGTCTGGGTGGTGCCCGGCGAGGAGCGGGCGATGAAGGTGACCACGGCGCACGACCTCGCGGTCGCGCGACTGCTGCTCGACGAGGGGGATCAGGGATGACCGACGTCGCAGGCGCGGGAGGGGTGCCCGACGAGGTGCCGGGCAGGATGGCGGCGGGGGTGCCGGCGGGGCTGCCGCGCACGGGGATCGGCGTGGACGTGCACGCCTACGACCCGGACCCCGCGCCCAACGCCGTGCTGCACCTGGCCGGGCTGGCGTGGCCGGGGGAGCGACCGCTCGCCGGCCACTCCGACGCCGACGTGGCGGCGCACGCGGCGGCGGACGCCCTGCTGACGGCGGCGGGGATCGGTGACCTCGGCTCGGTCTTCGGCACCTCCGACCCGCGCTGGGCGGGGGCGGCGGGCACGACGCTGCTGGCGGAGGCGGCCCGGCAGGTCCGGGCGGCCGGCTACGCGGTCGGCAACGTCGTCGTGCAGGTGGTGGGCAACCGGCCGCGGCTGGGACCCCGGCGGGCGGAGGCGGAGGCGGCGCTGTCGGCGGCCGTCGGCGCGCCGGTCTCGGTCTCGGCGACGACGACCGACGGCCTCGGTCTCACCGGCAGGGGCGAGGGGGTGGCGGGGATCGCCACGGCCCTCGTCGTGCCCGTGGCGCCCGCCGGCACGGCGACCGCGGGCTGAGACCGCGCCGCATCGCGGGACGGCGCCGCGGACAGAGACGGCGGCACGGGCTGGGGCGGCGGCGCCGGTCGGGCGGTCGAGCCCAGCAGCACCCCGCCGACGACGAGAGCCGCCAGCGCGAGCTCGCCGCCGGCCGGCCGCTCGCCGAACCACCACCAGCTCGTGCCGATGCCGACCACCGGCACGAGCAGCGACCAGGGCGCGACGACGGACGACGGGTGCCGGGCCATGAGCGCCGTCCAGCGTCCGGTCCCCAGCAGCGTCGCGACCAGCACGGTGAACGCCAGCCCGGCCAGCGCCCACGCACCCGTCGCCGTGCCCAGCGTGGTGAAGGACCGCACGACGGCGTCCCGCCCGTCGACGACGAGCGCCAGCGCGAGCAGGGGCAGCACGGGGACCGTCGACATCCACAGCGTGAAGCGCACGGGGTCGGGGGCCTGCGCGCGGCGGCTGGCGAGGTTGCCCAGCGCCCAGCCCAGCCCGCCGCACAGGGTCAGCAGCACGGGGACGAGCCCGCCGGCACCGTGCGCGCCGGCGCGGAGCACCGCGATGCCCGTCAGGCCGAGCACGGCGACGGCGATGCCGACGGCCTGCCGCCGGGTGACGCGCTCGCGCAGCAGCAGCGCGCCGAGGACGACGGTGAACGGCGCGCTCGACTGCAGCACGAGCGACGCCAGGCCGGTCGGCATGCCGCCGTCCATCGCCAGGTACAGGAACGCGAACTGCAGCGTGCCGAACCCGAGCCCGTACCCGAGCAGCCACCGCAGGGGCACCTGCGGCCGCGGGACGAGGAGGACCGCCGGCACGGCCAGCACCGCGAACCGCAGCGACCCGGCCAGGAACGGCGGGAACTGCTCCAGGGTCAGGTGGATGGCGGGGAAGTTCACGCCCCAGCACAGGGCGACGAGCAGGGCGGTGAGGCGGTCACGGGGCGGCACGGGCGTCATCCTGCGCCGCGAGGAGCGTGCAGCACCATCACGAGGTGGTGAACGGATCGTGCAGCGTCGCTGCACGGTGACACGTCGCGCCGCTAGGGTGCGCGGCGTGGAGACCCGGCACCTGGAGGTCCTGCGGGCCGTGCGCGACCGCGGCGGGGTGACCGCCGCCGCGGCCGCCGTGCACCTGACGCCCTCGGCGGTGTCGCAGTCCCTGGCCGCGCTGCAGCGGTCCGTCGGCCCGACCCCGCTGACCGAGCGCCACGGCCGGGGCCTGCGGCTCACCCCGGCCGGGCACGCGCTGGCGGACGCGGGGGCGGACGTCCTGACGGCCCTGGCTCGCGCGCGGGCCGCCGTCGACGCCTTCGCCGAGCGGCCCACCGGCACCGTCCGCGTCGCCCTGTTCGCCTCCGCCGCGCAGATGCTCGCGCCGGGCCTGCTCACGCGGGCGGCGACGTGGCCGGGGGTGCGGGTCGAGCTGGCCGACGAGGACGTCAGCCAGGCGGCGTACCCCGCGCTGACGGCCGAGGCGGACGTCGTCGTGGCGCACCGGCCCGAGGACGGCGCAGCCTGGCCGGCCGGGCTCGTCGTCACCCCCCTGCTGCGGGAGCCGATGGACGTCGCGCTGCCCCTGGACCACCCCCTGGCCGGGCGCACGGCCCTGACGCCGGCCGATCTCGTGGACGAGGCGTGGGTGGCCGTGCAGGAGGGCTTCCCGGTGGCCGGGGTGCTGGCGGCGGTGGAGGCCGCGGCCGGGGCGCCGGTGCGCGTGGTGCAGCGGTCCAACGACTTCCACGTGGTCGAGGCCCTCGTCGCCGCCGGGCACGGCGTCTCCCTGCTGCCGCGGTACACCTCCGGGCTGGCCGCGGCGGGCCGGTTCGCCCTCGTGCCGCTCGTCGGGGTGCGTGCCGCGCGCCGGGTCGACGCGCTGCAGCGGCCGGACCGCGCCCAGCGCCGCGTGGTCGCCCTCGTGCTGGCGGCGCTCGTCGAGACGGCCCGGGGCGTGGACGTCGGTAGCCTGGGGCGGTGACCCTCCACCTCTTCGACTCCGCCACGCGCAGCGTGCGGCCGTTCGAACCCGTCGTGCCGGGACAGGTGGGCGTCTACCTCTGCGGCGCGACCGTGCAGGCGCCGCCCCACGTGGGGCACGTGCGCTCGGCGGTCGCGTTCGACGTGCTCGTGCGCTGGCTGCGCCGCTCCGGCTACCGCGTGACCCTCGTCCGCAACGTCACGGACGTCGACGACAAGATCCTGGCCCGCTCGGCCGCCGCGGGGGAGCCGTGGTGGGCGTGGGCGCTGACGAACGAGCGCGCCTTCACGCGCGCGTACGACGCGCTCGGCGTCCTGCCGCCGACGTACGAGCCGCGGGCCACCGGGCACGTGCCCGACATGGTGGCGCTCATGCAGCGGCTGGTCGAGGGCGGGCACGCCTACGCCACCGCGCCGGGCGACGTGTGGTTCGACGTGCGCTCCTGGCCCGCCTACGGGGAGCTGACGCACCAGCGGCTGGAGGACATGGTCCCCTCGCCCGACGACGAAGGCCCGGCGGCGGGGGAGCCGGCTCCCGACGACGAGCCGCTCGACGAGCGCGCGACGCCCGGCAAGCGCGACCCGCACGACTTCGCGCTGTGGAAGTCGCCGCGCCCGGGCGAGCCGGCGACGGCGGCGTGGGACACCCCGTTCGGCCGGGGGCGGCCGGGCTGGCACCTCGAGTGCTCCGCCATGGCGCACCGCTACCTCGGGGAGACGTTCGACATCCACGGCGGCGGCCTCGACCTGCGCTTCCCGCACCACGAGAACGAGCAGGCGCAGAGCCGGGCGGCCGGCTTCGGGTTCGCGCGGTACTGGGTGCACAACGGCTGGGTCACGCAGGGCGGCGCGAAGATGAGCAAGTCCCTGGGCAACGGGCTGCTCGTCGACGCCGTGCTGCGGACGACCCCCGCGCCGGTGGTCCGACTGGCGCTGACGGCGGTGCAGCTGCGGTCCATGCTCGAGTGGACCGACGACACCCTGCGCGAGGCCGGGGCGACGTGGGAGCGGCTCGCCGGGTTCGTCGCGCGGGCCACGGAGGCGGTCGGGGCGGTGGACGACGACGAGGTGCTGCTCGCCGCGCTGCCGGAGGCCTTCACCGCCGCGATGGACGACGACCTCAACGTGCCCGCCGCGCTGGCGGTGGTGCACGAGCACCTCAAGGCCGGCAACACCGCGCTCGCGGCCGGCGACGCCGCGGCCACGCGCACCGCCGTCGTCGCCGTGCGCGGCATGCTCGACGTGCTCGGCCTGGACCCGGCGTCCCCGCAGTGGGCCGCCGGCCGGGGCGCGGGCGACGACCGGGCCGCCCGCGCGCTGGACGCGGTCGTCGGCGCCGAGCTCGAGGCGCGCGCCCAGGCGCGCGCCGCCCGGGACTGGGCCACCGCGGACGCGATCCGCGACCGCCTCACCGCCGCCGGCATCGCGGTGGAGGACTCACCGGCCGGCGCCCGCTGGAGCCTCGCGGCCCCGGCCGGCGCCGCCGACACCACGACGACGGAGGACTGATGGCCGGCAACTCCCAGCGGCGCGGGGCCACCCGCAAGGCGGGCTCGAAGAAGGGCGCCACGACGGGCACCGGCGGCAAGAACCGCCGGTCCCTCGAGGGGCGCGGCCCCACGCCGAAGGCGGAGGACCGCGTCTACCACGTGGCGCACCAGCGCAAGGTGGCCGCCGAGCGCGCCGCCGCGGCGGGCGCGCGGCCGGGTGCGGGTGCCGGCGGCGCGCGTGTGGCCGGCGGCCGTGCAGGCGGCCGTGCGGGCGGCGGCAAGGCCCGGGGGTCGGCGCGCGGCGCGGGGGCGACGGAGACCATCTCCGGTCGCAACTCCGTGCTCGAGGCGCTGCGCGCGGGCATCCCCGTGACCACGGTGTACCTCGCCGCCAAGCTCGAGGCCGACGACCGCACCCGCGAGATCATCGCCATCGCGGCGGACTCCGGCCGTCCGCTGCTCGAGGTGTCGCGCACGGAGCTCGACCGGCTCACCGATGGCTCGGTGCACCAGGGCGTGGCGCTCGTCGTGCCGCCCTACGACTACGCCGACGTCGACGACCTGCTCGACGCCGCCGAGGCCTCGGGCCGGCCGCCCCTGCTCGTCGCCCTCGACCAGGTCACGGACCCGCGCAACCTCGGTGCGGTGCTGCGGTCGGCCGGCGCCTTCGGGGCCCACGGCGTGCTCGTGCCCGAGCGGCGCGCGGCCGGCGTGACGGCCGCGGCGTGGAAGGTGTCGGCGGGGGCCGCCGCGCGCGTGCCCGTGGCCCGCGTGACCAACCTCGCGCGGACCCTGCAGGACTACCGCAGCGCGGGGCTGTTCGTCGTCGGGCTCGACGCCGGCGGCGACACGGAGCTGGCGGAGATGCCCTACGCGGGGGACCCCGTCGTGCTCGTCGTCGGGTCGGAGGGCAAGGGCCTGAGCCGGCTCGTGCGGGCGCAGTGCGACGCGGTCGCCTCCATCCCGATCGCGTCCGCGGTCGAGTCGCTCAACGCCGGGGTCGCCGCGGGCATCGCGCTGTACGAGGTGGCCCGCCAGCGCGGGCCGGTCCCCGCGTGAGCCCCGAGCCGGGCTGGGTCCGGCACGCGGTCCTCTACCACCTGTACCCGCTGGGCTTCCTCGGCGCGGAGCGGACGGCCGACGAGGTCCCCGAGGGCGAGGTGCGTCACCGGCTGTCCGCGCTCGAGCCGTGGCTCGACCACGCCGTGTCGCTCGGGGCGTCCGGGATCCTCCTCGGGCCGGTGTTCGCCTCACGCACGCACGGGTACGACACGACGGACCACCTCGCCGTCGACCGGCGGCTCGGCGACGAGGCGGACCTCGTCGCGCTGTTCGCCGCCGCGCACGCCCGGGGCCTGCGGGTCGTGCTCGACGGCGTCTTCAACCACGTCGGCGAGGACTTCGGCGAGTACCGGCAGGCCCTCGCGGAGGGCCCGTCGTCGCCGGCCGCCCGCTGGTTCCGGCTGCGCTGGCCGGACCCGTCCGCCGCGGACGGTGGCGGCCACCCCGCCCACGACGACTTCGAGGGGCACGGCGCGCTCGTCGCCCTCGCGCACGACGAGCCCGCCGTCGCGGCGCACGTCGAGCACGTCATGCGGTACTGGCTCGAGCGAGGCGCCGACGGGTGGCGCCTGGACGCCGCCTACGCCGTGCCGCCGGCGTTCTGGGCGCCGGTGCTGACCGCGGTCCGGGCGGCCCACCCCGACGTCTACGTCGTGGGCGAGGTGATCCACGGCGACTACGCGGGGATCGTCGCGGCGTCCGAGATGGACGCCGTCACGCAGTACGAGCTGTGGAAGGCGACCTGGAGCTCGCTCGAGGACGGCAACGCGTGGGAGCTCGCGCACGCGCTGCGCCGGCACGCGGAGTTCACCGAGGCGTTCGTCCCGCTGACCTTCGTCGGGAACCACGACGTCACCCGCATCGCCAGCCGCCTGAGCGACCCGCGCCACCTGGACCACGCGCTCGCGCTCCTGCTGACCGTGCCCGGCACGCCGTGCGTCTACGCCGGCGACGAGCACGGGTTCACCGGTGTGAAGGAGGACCGCGCGGGCGGCGACGACGCGGTCCGGCCGGCGTTCCCCGCCACGCCGTCGGAGCTCAGCCCCGTGGGCCTGCCCGTGCTGCACCGCCACCAGGAGCTCGTCGGTCTCCGGCGGCGCCACCCGTGGCTGCACGACGCGGAGCTGTCGGTACGGCACGTGTCCAACCCGCTGCTCGTCGTCGCGCTCGCGCCGCGGGCGGGGGCGCCGGACGCCGGGCCCGACGAGGGCGTCCTGCTCGTGCTGAGCACCGACGACGCCGAGGTGCGCTGGGGCCTGCCGGCCGACCTGCCGGGAGCCCTCGCCGCCGGGCCGGCCGCGCTCGCCGCCGGGACCGGGTCGCTCGCCGACGGCGGCCGCACGGTCGTGCTGCCGCCGCACGGCTGGGCGGTGCTGACGCACCCGTGAGCACCCCCGCGGGCGCCGCACGCGCCGTCCCGGGGCAGGCGTGGCTCGTCTGGGGCGTCGGCCTGCTCGTCTACGGGCTGGCGGTGACGAGCCGCACGTCGCTGTCGGCGGCCGGGATCGAGGCGTCGGACCGGTTCGGCGTCTCCGCCGGCACCCTGTCGCTGTTCGCGGTGCTGCAGCTCGCGGTCTACGGCGCCCTGCAGGTGCCGGTGGGGGTGCTGCTCGACCGGTTCGGGACCCGGCGGGTGCTGCTCGTCGGCGTGGTCACCATGGCCGTGGGGCAGGTGGTGCTGGCCACCGCGACCGCCGTCCCGGCCGCCATCGCGGCGCGCGCGCTGGTGGGGGCGGGCGACGCGACGGTGTTCGTGGCCGTCCTGCGCCTCGTCGTCGCCTGGTTCCCGGTGCACCGGACGGCGCTCATGGTGCAGGTGACCGGCATCGTCGGGCAGCTGGGGCAGGTCGTCAGCGTCGTGCCGCTGCGCGCGGTGCTCGACGAGGCCGGCTGGGAGCCCGCCTTCCTCGGGCTCGGGGCGGCGCTGGCGCTGGGGGCGCTGCTCGTCGCCCTGGCCGTGCGCGAGGGGCCGCGAAGCGTGGCCGCGGCCGCCGCCACCGACCCGGGCGGGCACGTGCGGGGCCGGCTCGCCGCGGCCTGGTCGCACCCGGGGACGCGGCTGGGCCTGTGGACGCACGCCGTGGCGCCCTTCCCGGCGCACACGTTCGCCCTGCTGTGGGGCTTCCCGTACCTGACGGCGGGGGAGGGCCTGACGGACGGGGCCGCGCAGGGGCTGCTCGTCCTGTTCGTGCTGGCCGGGATCGTGGCCGGGCTGCTCATCGGCCGGTTCACGGGACGGCACCCGCTGCGGCGGTCGTGGGCGGTGCTCGCGGTGGTCGCGGTCCAGGCGGCCGCCTGGACGACGGTGCTGCTGCGGCCGGGGCCGGCGCCGTCCTGGCTGCTCGTCGTCCTCGTGCTGGCGCTCGCCTCCGGCGGGCCGGGGTCGCTCGTCGGGCTGGACTACGCGCGCTCGTTCAACCCGCCCGAGCGGATCAGCAGCGCCCAGGGCATCGTCAACAGCGGCGGGTTCGTGTCGGCGCTCGTGGCGCTGGCGCTGGTCGGGGTCGCGCTGGACCTGCAGGGCGCGGGGACGCCCGACACCTACACGCTGGACGCGTTCCGCTGGGCGATGGCGGTGCAGTACCCGATGTGGGCGGTCGGGGTGGTGGCGCTCCTGCGCGCCCGACGACGCACGCGCGCGCTGCTGGCGGAGCAGGGGACGGTGGTGCCGCCGCTGCGGCAGGCGCTGCGACGGGGGCGGGGCGAGGGGCGGGGCTAGCACCCTGGCAGCCGCCTGGACGCCGGCTGTACGGTGCGCGCGTCCGAGCGCCCCTGGCGTGCCGGGGACGCTGCTGCTACCGCACGGGAGACCCGCGATGACGCGCACCACCCGCCGGTCGGCGCTGCCGACCGCCCGCACCAGCACCCGCACCAGCACCAGCACCAGCACTCGCACGAGCACCCGCACCAGGACCAGCACCCGCACCCGCACCCGCACCCTGGCCGCCGCGATCGGCGCCTGCGCCGCGCTCGCGCTCGGCGGGTCGCTCGCCCTGCCCGCCGTGGCCGCACCGCCGACGGCCGCCCCCGACGTCGAGGCCCAGGGCCTGCTCAGCCCCCTGTCCCTCGCGGTCCGCCCCAACGGCACGGTGCTCGTGTCGCAGAACTTCGCCGGCCTGATGTCCTCGGTGAAGACGCAGGGTGCCGCCGCCGGCACGGTCACGCGCGTCGGCACCCAGCTCGAGCCGGGCGCGGAGCTGGGCGCGCTCTCCGTCACGCCGTCCGGCCGCGTCACGTACGCCGAGAGTCGGGAGACCTCGGCCGTGGTCAAGGAGCGCAACGTCTGGGGCGGGACGAAGACGGTGGCGGACACCTGGGCGGCCGAGGTCGCCTTCGACCCCGACGGCGACACCGAGTACGGCCTGCTCGAGGTCGACGAGGCGTGCGCGGCGCAGGTGCCCGCCGAGGTGGGCGGCGCCACCTACACCGGGGAGACGTACTCGCACCCGTACGCCACGACGACCGTCCGCGACGTGCTCTACGTCGCCGACGCGGGCGCGAACACGATCTGGAAGGTGCAGGGCGGCCAGGTCACGCCGCTCGCCGCGCTGCCCCCGCAGCCCGCGGTCCTGCCCGACGAGGCCTACGCCGCCTTCGGCTTCCCGAGCTGCGCCTTCGGCACGCCGTACTCCTTCGAGGCGGTGCCCACGGACGTCGAGCTCGGCCCGGACGGCTGGCTCTACGTGTCGACGCTGCCCGGCGGTCCCGAGGACCCGAGCCTCGGTGCCCGCGGGTCCGTGTGGCGGGTGCACCCGGCGACGGGTGAGCTGCGGCTGGTGGCGACCGGCTTCGCCGGGGCGACGAACCTCGCCGTGTCGGGCTCCGGGGACGTCTACGTGGCCGAGCTGTTCGGCGGACGCGTCTCGGTGGTGGCTCGCGGGACGAGCACCCCGACGACCGCCGTCGAGGTGCCGTTCCCCGGGGCCGTCGAGGTCGTCGGGAAGGACCTGTGGGTCACGACCGACGTGCTGAGCGGCCTCGAGCCGGGCTCCACGCCGGCCGGTTCCGTCGTGCGCGTGCCGCTGGGCTGAGCCCGTCGCGGGGGTGGTGTGCCGCCGTGCACGCCACCCCCGCTGCGGCCACCCGCGTCAGCCGATGAGCATGTCCCCGTCGACCTCGTCGGGGTGCACACGGGGCATCGAGCCCGTCTCCGTCTCGCGCAGGTCCTCGGCGCTGACGCCGAGGACGGCCTGCTCGTCGGGCCGGGTGGGCAGGACGGTCTTCACGTAGCTCTTGACGACCTCCTTCATGGGCACGTCCCGGTTCTGCTGCTGGGACAGGAACCACCGGTGGTCGAGCAGCTCGTGGTAGACCTGCGCCGGCTCGAGCTTCTTGCGGAACTCCCGCGGGACCTTCCGCACGGCCGGCTCGAAGACGTCCGTGAGCCAGTCGTGGGCGACGAAGGACTCGTCCTCCATCTGCCGGTCCGTCGCGGCGCGGTACTCGTCGAGGTCGTTGAGCAGCCGCCGCGCCTGGTTCTCCTGCACGTCCAGGCCGGTCAGGCGCATGAGGCGCCGGGAGTGGTGGCCGGCGTCGACGACCTTGGGCTGGATGCGCACGGTCGTGCCGTCGATGTCGGTGGTGATGTCGAGCTCGCCGACGTCGAAGCCCAGGTCGTTGAGGCGGTCGATGCGCTGCTGCACGCGCCACCGGTCGCCGTAGGAGAACGACTCGCGCTCGGTGAGGGCGCGCCACAGCTCCTGGTAGCGCACGACGATGGCGTCGCCGATCTCCACCGCGTCGACGTCCTCCGACAGGAACGCGCCCGCCTGCAGGTCCATGAGCTCGCCGATGATGTTCACGCGGGCGACCTCGAGGTCGTAGGACCGCTGCCCGGGCGAGAGCTTGTCGTGCAGGTCGCCCGTCTCGGCGTCGACGAGGTACGCCGCGAACGTCTCCGCGTCCCGGCGGAACAGCGTGTTCGACAGCGAGACGTCGCCCCAGTAGAAGCCGACGAGGTGCAGCCGCACGAGCAGCACCGCGAGGGCGTCGATGAGCCGCGTCGCCGTGTCGGGCTGCAGGGACTGGCTGAACAGCGCGCGGTACGGCAGCGAGAAGCTCAGGTGCCGGGTCAGCAGGCACGCCTCGAGCGGCTCGCCGTCCGGGGCGTGCCGGCCGGTGACGACGCCGAGCGGCTCGACGCCCGGGATGTCGAGCTTGCGCAGCTGGCGCAGCAGCTCGTACTCGCGGTAGGCGACCGTCTCCCCGATCTCCTTGATGGCGACGACGCCGCCCGACAGGCGCGCGAACCGCACGATGTGCCGGGAGATGCCGCGGGGGAGCGCGGCCAGGACCTCCGACGGCCACTGCTCGAGCGGGACGTGCCAGGGCAGGTCGAGGAGCGCGGGGTCGGTGGTCGCCGCGGTGATCTGCAGGCGCGGGGGCGTGGGGCTCATGACGTCCTCGGGTCGGGCGGGGGTGGCACCAGCGTCCCACGCCGTGGGTGGGCGCGCGGGGACGACGGAGGGGCGGGACCGGCGACCCGGTCCCGCCCCTCCGCACACGCTGACGTCAGGCGCTGATGCGCTCGCCGCTGCCCGCGTGGAACAGGTGCTGCTCGCCCTGGCGGATGCGGACGTGGATCGTCTCGCCCTTGCCGGGGACCTGGCGCGGGTCGACGCGCACGATGACCTGCGAGTCGCCGGCGCCGGAGCGCACCTCGCCCGCGACGCCCCGGCCGAGGCTGCCGTAGACGAACGCGTCGGAGCCGAGCTCCTCGACGATGTTGACGACGACCGGGATGGCGTCCGCCGTGCCCTGCGGCACGACGTCGAGCGCCTCGGGACGGAAGCCGACGGTGATCTGGCCCTTGTCCTCCGAGGAGATCGCCGAGACCGCCTCGCGCGGGAGCACGACGTGCGCCTGCCCGAGGTCCGCCGCGTCGCCCTGGACCGGGAACGTGCCGATGTTCATGGCCGGGGAGCCGATGAAGCCGGCGACGAACACGTTGGCCGGGGTGTCGTACATGTCGCGCGGGGTGCCGACCTGCTGCAGCAGGCCGTCCTTGAGGACCGCGATGCGGTCGCCCATGGTGAGGGCCTCGGTCTGGTCGTGCGTGACGTAGACCGTCGTGACGCCGAGGCGGCGCTGCAGCGAGGCGATCTGCGTGCGCGTCTGGACGCGGAGCTTGGCGTCGAGGTTCGACAGCGGCTCGTCCATGAGGAACACCTGGGGCTGACGCACGATGGCGCGGCCCATGGCGACACGCTGGCGCTGACCGCCGGAGAGCGCCTTCGGCTTGCGGTCGAGGTACTGCGTGAGGTCGAGGATCTTGGCGGCCTCCTCGACGCGGGTGCGGATCTCCGCCTTCGGCGTGCCGGCGATCTTCAGGGCGAAGCCCATGTTGTCGGCGACCGTCATGTGCGGGTACAGCGCGTAGTTCTGGAACACCATCGCGATGTCCCGGTCCTTCGGCTGGACGTCCGTGACGTCGCGGTCGCCGATGAGGATGCGGCCGGCGTTGACGTCCTCGAGGCCCGCGAGCATGCGCAGGGAGGTCGACTTGCCGCAGCCCGAGGGGCCGACGAGGACGAGGAACTCGCCGTCCTCGATGTGCAGGTTGAGCGCGTCGACCGCGGGGCGCTCCGAGCCCGGGTAGAGCCGGGTCGCGTGGTCGTAGGTGACCGTAGCCATGACTGGTACATCCCTCCACCGGCAGGTACGTGCCGGACGATCCGTCGTGAAGAGTGTCAGCGTGTCTGCTCTGACACCGACCGCGGCAAGGGAGCCGCGGACGTGGCGCCATCATGGCACACGAGCGGGTGAGACGGACAGCAGCGCGGCGAGCGCTTTCCGACGCCCGCCGCCGACGTGCACCGTGCCCGCTCCTGACCGGCCGGTTCCACGCCGACCCGGAAGGGGCGGGCGTCAGGCGCCGAGCGCGTCGGCCAGCGCGGTGAGGGCCGTCGCGACGGCCTCGGGGTCGGCGAGCCGGTGAGCGGCGACGGTGCTGCCCGGGCCGACCTTGACGGTGAGCCCGCGCACCTCGTCGGCGGCCCCGGC
Source organism: Cellulomonas sp. plas2 (assembly GCF_057221735.1). Lineage (NCBI taxonomy): Bacteria > Bacillati > Actinomycetota > Actinomycetes > Micrococcales > Cellulomonadaceae > Cellulomonas > Cellulomonas sp. plas2. The sequence continues at coordinate 3,313,009 of NZ_CM170155.1, read as the reverse complement.
GAGCGCCCGGAACGCGTTCTCGTCCGTGACGTCGTCGCCGGCGTAAACGGCGGCGCGGGCGCCCAGCTCGCGCACCAGGGCGAGGACGGCCTGCCCCTTGTCCGCGTCGAGCACGCTCATCTCCACGACGTCCTTGCCGTGCAGCACGTGCACGCCGAGCCGCGCCCCGAGGTCGAGCGCCTCGCCCTCGGCCACGGCCGCCACCTCGCGCGGGGCCAGGCGCGTGTGCACGACGACGGCCGCCGGCTTCGTCTCCACCCACACCCCGTCGCGGCCGCGCGCGACGGCGGCCGCCTGCGCCCCGAGGTCGGCCAGCGCGTCCTGCTGCACGTCGGTGAGGCGCACGACGGCCCGGTCGAGGCCGAAGGACGTCGTCCGGGCGCGCTCGGAGCCGTGGCTCCCGACGAGCACCGTCCCGACCGGCACCTCCGCGAGGGCCTGCAGGTCGGCCATCGCCCGGCCGCTGACCAGCGCGAGGTGCACGCCGCGCACCTGCCCGAGCCGCGCGAGGGCGGCCACGGAGGCCGGGAGCGCGCGCGACGCCGACGGGTCGTCCTGCAGGGGGGCCAGGACGCCGTCGAAGTCGAGCGCCACCAGAAGCGGGCGCGCGTCGGCGTCGCCCGCGAGCGCCGTCAGGGCCGCGACCGCGGCGGCGTCGGCCGTGGCTCCGGTTGACGGGCCCGTCGTCGTGCCCGTCGTCACGCCCGTCGTCGTCCCCGTCTCAGCCACGTCCCACCACCAGGTCCCGTCCCTCCGTCGCCCCCGGGTCGGGCAGCGCCCGGCCCGGCGCCGCGGGCTCGGCCTGCAGGGCGCCGAGGAACTGCTCCGACCACGCCGTCACGTCGTGCTCCAGCACCCGACGGCGCAGGCGGCGCATGCGGGTGCGCGCCTGCCGCGGCTCCATCGTCGCCGCCCGCACGATGGCGTCCTTGAGGCCGTCGATGTCGTGCGGGTTGATGAGCACGGCGCCGGCCAGCTCGTCGGCCGCACCCGTGAACTCCGAGAGCACGAGCGTGCCCCGCTCGTCGTTGCGCGCCGCCACGTACTCCTTGGCGACGAGGTTCATGCCGTCGCGCAGGGCCGTGACGAGCATGACGTCCGCCGCGAGGTAGAGCGCCGCCATCTCGGCCATGGGGAAGGACTGGTGCAGGTACTGGATCGGCGTGTGGCCGACGGTGCCGTGGTCGCCGTTGATGCGCCCGACGAGCAGCTCCACCTCGTCGCGCAGCTGCTGGTACGCCTCGACGTTCTCGCGGCTGGGGCTGGCCACCTGCACGAGGCGCACGTCCTGCGGGTCGAGGGTGCCGTCCTCGAGGACCTCGCCGAAGGCCTTGATGCGGTGGATGATCCCCTTGGTGTAGTCGAGCCGGTCGACGCCGAGCAGGAGCACCTTCGGGTCGCCCAGGTCGTGGCGGATCTCCCGCGCCCGCTGCTGCACCTCGGGCGTGCGGGCCAGCTCGTCGAACGCGCCGCTGTCGATGGAGATGGGGAACGCCGAGGCGCGCACCTGGCGGTCCACCGCCCCCGGCCGCGGCACCGTGATGACCTGACCGCGTGTCGGCAGGTCCGTGTACCGGCGCACCACCCGCGCGAAGTTGCTCGCGTCGCCGGCGCGCTGGAAGCCGATGAGGTCCGCGCCGAGCAGGCCGTCGACGACCTGCCGCCGCCACGGCAGCTGCGCGAAGATCTCCAGCGGCGGGAACGGGATGTGGTGGAAGTACCCGATCCGCAGGTCGGGGCGCTGCTCGCGGAGCATCGCCGGGACGAGCTGGAGCTGGTAGTCCTGCACCCACACCGTCGCACCCGGCGCGGCCTGCTCGGCGGCGGCCGCCGCGAAGCGCCGGTTCACCGTCACGTAGGAGTCCCACCAGTTGCGGTGGAACGCGGGCGGCGCGATGACGTCGTGGTAGAGCGGCCACAACGTGTCGTTGGAGAAGCCCTCGTAGAACGTGGCGACGTCGTCGGCGCTCAGCGCGACCGGGACCAGCCGGGTCCCGTCGACGTCGAAGGGGTCCAGCGCCAGGTCCGGGGACCCGCCCCAGCCCACCCAGGCGCCGTCGGCCTTGGCCATGACGGGGGACAGGGCCGTGACGAGCCCGCCCGGGGACCGCGTCCAGCTCGGCTCGCCGTCCTCGCCGAGCGTGACGTCGACGGGCAGGCGGTTGGCGACGACGACGAGCTCGTAGCCGTCCCCGGGAGCCAGGTCGGCCGTGCTGCCGTCGGGGCCGTCGGTCGTGCCGTCGGTGCGGTTCTCGGCGGTGCGGTCGTCGGCGGTGCGGTCGTCGGCGGTGCGGTCGTCGGGGGTGCCGGCTGCGGGCACGAGGACACCTCCTGGGAGTGGTCGTGCAGAGGGCCGCGAGGGCGCGCGCAACGCAGCCCGGCGGCGGGCTGCGTCGACCCTAACGGGCGAACCGCGGCCCCGCCCGGCGCCGCGGACGCACCTGTCCGCTCCCGGCCAGGGGCGGGACCGGGCGCTAGCGTGCGGGGGCATGGAGCGCATCGGCCCTGCCCCGGGCACCGAGGTCGGCGGCTACACCGTGGTCGCCCCGCTCGGCGCGGGCGGGATGGGCGCCGTCTACCGGGCGGTGGACGGCGGCGGGCACGCCGTGGCGCTCAAGCTGCTGCACCCCCACGTCGGCGCGGACCCCGAGGCCCGCGACCGCCTGCGCCGCGAGGTCCTGGCCCTGCAGCGGCTGCGGCACCCCGGGGTCGCCGCGGTGCTCGACGCGGAGGCCGACTCCTCCGAGGCCTTCCTCGTCACGGAGCTCGTCCCCGGCGAGGACCTGGAGGCGCGCGTGCGCCGGGAGGGCCCGCTGGACGGCCCGGACCTCGCGCTGCTGGCCGACGGCCTGCTCGACGCCCTGCGCGCCGTGCACGCGGCCGGCGTCGTCCACCGGGACCTCAAGCCGTCGAACGTCATGGTCACGCCGGCCGGGCCCGTGCTCATCGACTTCGGCATCGCGCAGTCCGCCGACGACACGCGGGTCACCTCGGCGGGGCTCGTCGTGGGGACGCCGGGCTACCTCGCGCCGGAGCTCGTCGCCGGGCAGGAGCCGACCCCGGCGTCCGACCTGTGGGGCTGGGCGGCGGTCGTCGCCTGGGCCGCCACGGGCCGCCCGCCGTTCGGCCGCGGGCCGGCGGACGCCGTGCTCGCGCGGACGATGGCGGGGGAGACGGCGCTCGAGGGCGTCGGGGGGCGGGTGCGGGCGGCGCTGCGTGCGGCGCTCGACCCGGACCCCGCGCGACGACCCCGGCCTGACGTCCTGCTCGAGGTGCTGCACGACGCGGCCCTGGGCGTCGGCGACGACGAGGACGTGGCCGACGACGTGGCTCACCTCGGCGCTGCCGGTGCCGGCGGGCCGAGCGGCGACGACGGCGATACGCACGTGCTGCCCGCCGTCCCGCCGCCGGCGGGGGCCACGCAGGTGCTGCCCCCTGCGCCGCCGCCGCCGACCGGGGCCACGCAGGTCTTGCCTACGGCGCCCCCGCCGGCCCCGGCGCCGGTCCACACGCCGGTGACAGGGCGGACGCCCGCGGTCGTGGCGACCCCCTCCGACCGTGCGCAGGACGGCAGCACGCAGCTCCTGCCCGTCCAGCCGCCCCGCGCGGCCGCGGCGGCGCCGGTCGCCGTGCCCCCGGTCGGGTCCGGGGACGTCAGCCCGCTCGTCGGGCCCGGCGCGCCCGGCGTGCCCACCTCGCCGGGCGCGCCCGGTCCGGGCGGCGACACGGACGTCGACCCGCCCGGGCCCGGCTGGCGACGCCCGGTCCCGCGGCGCCGCTGGGGGTCGCTGCTCGCGCTGGCGCTCGTCGTCGGGGCGGCGGGCGCGCTCGTGCCCGTCTGGACGCTCGCGGTCGTGGCGGTGCTGCTGCTGCTCGTGAGGACCGTCGGCTCGACGGTCGAGGCGATGCACGGCCGGCGCGAGCGGCGCGGCGGCCCGGGGCGGGCGGACGTCGCGGCGGCGGTGGGGACGACGCCGTGGCACCTGCTGCGCGCGCTCGTGGGGCTGCTGCCGTCGCTCGTCGTCGGGGCGAGCGTGGCCGTCATCGTCCTGGGCGTCCTGTGGTGGCTGCTGGGCAGCGGGACGTGGGCGCCGACGGGTGCCGACCTCGTCCCGGGCGAGCCGCCGGGCGGCCGGACCGTGCAGGCCCTGCTCGGCGGCGGCGTGCTCGTCGGGGTGCTCGCCGCCTGGTGGGGGCCCGCGTCGCGGACCACACGGCTCGGGGCGCGCTGGACCCTGGCGGCGCTGGCGCCGGGCCGCGGCGGGGCGGTCGCGCTCGTGCTCGTCGCCCTGGTCGTGGCCGGGCTGCTCGTCGCCCAGGTGCTGCAGGGCCAGGCCGTCGACTGGACCCCGCTGCCCACGCCGACGCTGCCCTGAGCCGGCCCAGCGCTCGGGGCGGACGTCGGACGAGCCGCGTCCGGACGCTCCTCACCCGGGCGGGCGTCGGGCGCCTCAGGGGCGGCCCGTACCCTGGGCACGTGCCGTCGTCCGCCCCCCGCCCGCGCCTGCCCCGGTCCGCCGGGGCCGTGCTCGCGGCTGCCGCGGGGACGCTGGTCGTGCTGCTGGCGCTCGGGGCCGTGACGGTCCTGTGGCACCGGTGCGTCGCCGCCGGCGGGCTGGCACCGCTCGCGCTGCGGCTGGACCTGCTCGCGGGCGCACCGGGCTGTCCCGAGGGGACCCTGGGGCTCGGCGAGCTCGGGCGCGCCGCGCTCGTCGTCGCCCAGCTCGCGCTGTCGCTCACGGGGGCGCACGTCGTCCTCGCCGCCTGCGGGGCCGGGCTGCTCGGCGTCGCCGCGGCGCTGGTGCGGACGGCCGGTGCGCTGTGGGACGCGGTCGTGCGCGTCGTCGTGCGCGGCCGCCGGCCGGTGCTCGCCGCGGACCCCGTCGGCCGCGTGCCGCGCGGACGCGCCGCGCCCGCCGTCGACGGTCCGCCCGCGCAGCGCGGGCTGGGCACCGTCCGCTCGCACCGCGGGCCCCCGGCCGTGCTCGCGGCCCTCGTCGGGCCGACCGCCGCCCGTCCCTGACCCCCGCGCCGACGAGCGCGTGCAGCACCGAGCCACCGGAGAGACCCACCATGCCCAGCAACGACCCCCGGCCGTCGAAGGCCGACCGCCGCGAGGCGGCCCGCGCGGAGGCCGCCCGCCTGCGCGCGGAGCAGGCCCGCAAGGCCAAGCGCACCCGCATCATCGCCATCAGCGGCCTGGCCGCGGCCGTCATCGCGCTGGCCGTCGTCGTCACGCTCATCATCACCAACAGCACCGCCAACCGTGAGGCCTACGGCCAGGTCGTCTACGGCGGTACGTCGGACACGGTCGAGGCCCCGGCGCTGACGGACGTCACGTCGCCCGCCGGGACCGACGACAAGGGCGGCATCCCCGTCAGCGCGGACGGCGTCGGCACCACCGGCGACGCCCCCGTCGAGCTGACCGTCTACCTCGACTACCAGTGCCCGTTCTGCGCGCAGTTCGAGGCGGCCAACGCGCAGATGCTCGCCGAGCGGACCGAGGCGGGCGACATCTCCGTCACCTACCACCTCCTGTCCTTCCTGGACCGCGCCTCCAACGGCACCTTCTACTCCACGCGCGCCGCCAACGCCGCCGCGACGGTGGCGGACCAGGACCCGGACAACTTCATCGCCTTCTCCACCGCGCTGTTCGACAACCAGCCGGCCGAGGGCACGGAGGGCCTGACGGACGCCGAGATCGCCGAGATCGCGCAGGGCGTCGGCGTCCCGGCCGCCGTCACGGACACCTTCACCGACACGGTCTCCGGCTCCTTCACCGACGGCGACGGCGAGCAGGAGGGCACGTGGCGCACGTACGCGCCGTGGGTCGTCGCGGTCACCGGCCAGGCCGAGGCGGACCTGCCGCGCCTGAGCACCCCGACGATCCTCATCGACGGCCAGCCGTTCTCCGGCGACCCGACGACGCCGGGCCCGCTCGAGGAGCAGATCGACCTGGCGCTCGCGGGCTGACACCCCGGCCGGGTCCTGCACCTGGCGGGCGGCGCACGGCGGACGACCGACGACGACGGCGGCACCACCCGGACGGGGGTGCCGCCGTCGGCGCGTCCGGCCGCCGGCGCTACCCTGGGCGCCTCGCCTCCTTAGCTCAGTCGGCCAGAGCACCTGTCTTGTAAACAGGGGGTCGTCGGTTCGAATCCGACAGGGGGCTCCACGGCGGAAAGCGGCCCGCACCAGCAGGGATGCTGGTGCGGGCCGCTCGTCGTTCTGCGCGGATCAGGCGGTGCGTGTAGTGATCCCGTCAGCCTTCCTGCGCAGGGCGAACGATGAGCGTGACGTGATCGCCGGCGTCTCACCCGGCGCGTGTCAGTGGCCGATGGTTGAGTCGACTACCGTGACGAGAATGAAGGGGACGACGATGGCCGAGAGCGGTGCGACGAACGATGTCGACGTCGTTGAGCTCTCCGAGGCGGAGGGCCGCGAGTACCTGCGCATGCAGGTCTCGGACAGGTTGGGCATCGGGCTGGACGAGTTTCTCGGCCGGCTCGACGCAGGGGAGTACGACGACGTGGATGACGAGAACGTCTTCCGACTGGTGATGCTCGCGCCGTTCGCGCGCGCCGCCTGACACGAGCGCACAGCTCGCATGCCTGGCTCCACGCCGGTCGAGGCGTTCGAAGCCTTCATCGGCCCGATCAAGCGGGCGCTGTCATGCGTCGGCTCAGCGAAGATCACGACGTCCCCTGGCGCTCGGGCGCCAGGGGCCGTGCGCCTCTGGTCGATCAACACAGGCAGCGGCTTGGTGCTGAAGGACGGCTGGCACTTCGAGGCCGAGATGCACTACGAGATCGTCCTCGACGACCGGCCGGGCCGCGGCCCATGGCGCGTCACGACCCGTGCCTACCGCTACCGCATCGCGCAAGCGGGTCAGGACAGGGTGCGCCTGCACTGGCACCCCAGCGGCAAGAGCCCCTACACGCAGCCGCACGTGCACCTGCCGGGCTTCGGCGCGGGCGGCGAGAAGGGCCACCTTCCCGTGGGCCGGATCACCTTTGAGGATGCCGTCGAGTGGGTGATCGTCGCCTCAGAGCAGTACGCCCGCAGCGACTGGGCGAGTGTCCTCGCCGAGTCGAAGAACCTTCACGTCCTGCACCGCTCGTGGAGCGATACGCCTCCGCCGCCGAGCGGTGAGCGCTCCGCCTAGATCCTCCGCACGTCCTCCACCGGCAACCACGCCGCCCCGGTGTGCCGCCGCGGGTCGGTCAGCCGCACGCGCACGAGCCCCCGTGTCCACTCCACCGCGACGGTCCGCACGGTCTCCGTCGGGTCGTTCTCCCACCGCAGCGTCGCCAGCACGGGGATGGGGTGGTCAACGTCGTGGTGCACGCCCGGCGGGACGGGGTGGGCGTTGAGCAGCTCGCGGTGCCGCTCCGTGATGTCGGCTGAGCCCGGGTGGGAGCGGTGGTCGGGGAGAACGTCTGGCACGGGCTGCAGGGTGCCGTCGGGGTCTGACATGGAAGTCCCCGCCTCCGCCCGTGGATCTGTTGGAGCCATCCCCTGCACTTTCCCAGCCGCGCGTGACACAGTGAGGCCGTGACTGAGGCAGGCGGGTTCTCGGGTTCGGTGCAGTTGCAGGTGCGGCTGAGGTGGCCAGAGGAGGCCGCGCGTGAAGCCGTCATCGTCAACCAGATGTCGATCGTGGGCGCACTGCACAGCGAAGATGCCGGGGCGTACCTCTTGTTCGGACACGCTGCGCCGCCTGTCCTCGCTTCCAGCGAGGAGATGGTGGCGGCCGGCGCGCAGCTCGTCGACGTGCCCGTGCAGGTTCGCTCCGCCCTGTTCCTCACGACCGAGCGGATGCGCCAGCTACACGGCATGTTGTCCCTGCACCTGCAGGCGGTCGACGGATCGGGGGAGGCGTGAGCGACACCGTTCTCGCCCCTCGTCCTCGGCTGTCGCCAACCACCGCTCGCGTTCGAGTGAACGTTCCGCTTGAAGGGCTTGGTGTGACTCAGACGCTGTCGATCGCACCTACTGTCATCGAAGTGCTCATCACCGTGGGAGGAGGCAACGTGGCGGAACCAGACCGGCGACCGCGCTCCACGCCGTCGATGGCCGCCGCGCTTCGTGAGAAGTACGCCGGTCGCGGCGTTACCTACGTACCCGGTGCCACCGACCACGGCTTCTTCGACGAGATGCGCGTCACGAGCAAGGCACTGAAGCAGCCTCGGCGTAGGGCCACGCGGCGCGCGCTCGAACGGTGAACGGACAGCCGATCCCCGGTGGCATCTACTGGATGCCCGAGGGGCTGATCACGTGGCTGCCTCGGGCGCTCCAACGCTCCCGAAATCGGCATCCGATACTCGTGGTCAGCAGCGCAACCACCGCTGGAGACGCCTCGTGGCCGTTCGTCTCCGCGGTGCCGGTCTCCGGGAGTTCGCGCTTTGCCAGTGCCTTCTGCGTCCTCCTGCCAGCCGGACAGGGGGGTCTCACCAAGAACAGCTGGGCACGCGTGACCCACGCTCAGCCGTTCGAGAAGGCCGAGCTCGGGGCGTCCCTAGGCGTCATCGATCCGGCCCTCCTGGAGCAGGTGCGGGTAAGCATGGCCTCGTACCACGACCTGATTTAGAGCGACGATGAAAGCGCCCCCTCCCCGGGCCCGGAGGCTCGAGGAGGGGGCGTTGGTCGTGACGCGCCTGGACGTCCGCGGGGGCGTGCGGGCGGCCAGGCGGCCGTGCTCACCGTACGGCGGACAGGGCGCGTTAGGTGCCGGTCGGCATCCGCTCGACGAGGCGACGTGCGGCGGTCATGTTCGACAGGATGGTCGCGCCGACGGACTGCGCCTTGGCGACGCGGGCGAGCAGGTCGGCGCGCTCGTCGTCGGTGAGGCTGGCGGGGGCGGCGCGCATGTGCACGGCGGTCAGGTCGGCGCCGGATGTGACGACGTGCCCGGTGCCGACGCTGAGAGCGGACGGCCTGGTGAGGTCGTGCACGGTGGCGGTCGTCGGCCGGCCCGTGACGAGTGCGACGTCGACTGGCGCGGGCGCGAGGTCTCGCCGGGTGCGCGCGTCCCACACGGGGACCTCCTGCCAGAGCAGGACCCAGCAGGACCCGTCGGCTGCGGTGAGCGTCAGGTGCCGGGTGGCCGCGTCCCCGCCGATGATGCGCGGTGGGGGGACGGGTGCGTGGTCGCCGCTATCGTCGTCGCCCAGGAGCGCCAGGAGCGCCCGCAGCCGGGTTGCGGCAGGCTTGTACGCCAGGTCCGAGTGCAGGACCCCCCAATGCCCTTCGGCGTCGGTGCGCGCCGTGTCGGGGCCGCGCTGGTCGACGAGCTCGTAGGTCATGGTCGCGGGGATGCCGCCGAGGAACGCGGTGGCGTACTGCCGCAGCAGGTAGGTCGCCTGCGCCGCCTCGGAGATGCCGGGTTGGCTGTCGGTGTTGTCGACGGCGGTGTTCGACGTGCACTCGGTGGAGACGACGACGCCGCTGGTGCCGGTGATGCCGCGGTTGCTGGTCTCGGCCGCGACGTGCGCGAGGGTCTCCCCGCCGGGTCCGGCGTAGTTGTGCGCGTTGCCGTGCGTGATGCCGGGGTTGGTCCACCCGGCCATGAGGCGTGCGGGGGCGCCGGCCGCGATGAACGACGGCGCGAGGATGGGCGTGTCCTGCCACCCGGGGGTGGCGCGCACGAGTCGGACGATCCGCTCGGCGTGCCGGCGGGTCGGCTCGACCCACTGCCCGGACCACTTCACGTCGACCTCGTTGGGCAGCTCGAGCGCGAGCACCTCGGCGGGCGTGAAGTTGCGGGCGATGGTCGCCCACACCTGCTCGGGGGTGCCCCACGGGCAGTGGGACCTCGCAAGCCTGCTCGACAGCCCACGCCACGGCAGCGCGACGACGATCCACGCTGAGCCCTCGCAGCAGGATCGCGACCCTCGACGCCGGCGACCATTCGACCTCTGCGTCGTCGGCCAACCAGTCGACCTCGACCACCTGCACGCCCAGCGCCTTCGCGAGCTCCTGCACGATGACTCCCCACCCCTGCGTCCGTGAGCGCGACATCGTGTCCCGTTACCGTACAACGCTGTCCGGGGACACCCACACCCGTTCACGCTCCCGGGTGGCGTCACCCACTCGGTCAAGCGAACGCGTGACCGAAGTTCACTCCGTGGTGTCGGCGCGCCCCGTCACGAGCGCCGGCGCGTGCGCGTCGTCGAGCCCGAGGCGCGCGGCGACGCCGTCGAGCGCCTGCCGTGCGAGGGTCTGGGAGACGTGCTGGTACCCGCGGGTGGTGGCGATCTTCGAGTGGCCCATGATCGCGATGACGACGGCCTCGGAGACGCCGGCCTCGAGCAGCAGGGTCGCCGCGGTGTGACGGCCCTCGTGCAGCGTGTACGGCCGCCCCGACGGGTGCCGCACGCCTGCGGCCTCCTGCAGGGCGCGCCAGGCCTCGCGGTCGGCGCGCTCGTCGCGCGGGCGGCCGTCCTCACGCGGCCAGACCAGCCCGTGCGGAGACGCCGGCGCGACCTCGCGCCACCGGGTCAGCGCGGCGTGCATCCACGGCACGAGGGGGATCAGCCGCACGCCCGAGCGCGTCTTGACCGGCGTGAGGTGCCAGGCGCCCTCGAGCCGCTGCACACGCATCCCGTGCGGCACGAGGAACGTCCCGGCGGCTCGGTCGGCGTAGGGGAGGGTCGACAGCTGCCGGGACACGTCGATGACGCGGCGCTCGAAGTCGATGCGGTCCCACGTCAGCCCGAGCACCTCGCCCTGGCGCATGCCCTGCAGGAGTGCGGCGACCCAGCGTGCGGCGTCGGGCTCGCCGAGCGCGACGTCGAGGATCCGCAGCGCGCCGTCGAGGGGGATCGCGTCGCGGTCGTTGTCCGCGAGCGCCGGCGCGGTGAGGTCGAAGATCGCCGGCGGCACGCGCACGCCCTCGGCGCGCGCGTCGCGCAGGCACTTCATGAGGACGGAGTGCGCGTGCCGGGCCGTCGTCGACGAGCGGCCGGCGGCGAGCACGGCGTCCCGCAGGGAGCGCACGTGCGCGGGGGTGAGGGTGTCGATCCGTCGGGCGCCCAGCGTCGGGACGATCCACTTCCGGACCGCGCCGGCGTCGGTCGTGTACGTGCTGGGGCGGACCTTCGTCGCGTGCTCGGGCAGCCACTCCTCGGCCCAGGACTTCACGGTCCGGGGACCGGCCGCGCGCCCGGCTCCGTGCAGCTCGATCTCCGCCGCGGCCTTGCGCAGCCGCCGCTTCGCCTCGGCCTCCGTCGTGGCGGAGACGGTGACGGTGCGCCGGGTGCCGCGCTCGGTCCACCCGGCTGCGATGGCGCCGATCCAGCGGCCGTCCGAGGAGCGCTGGTAGACGCTGCCGGTGCCGTACGTGCGCCGCTTCTTGGCCTCCGCCATGACGTCCCCGGGTGTAGTGAAGCGTGTAGTGATCCCATTAGACTTCATGGCGTCTTGCGGGACACAACGACGCAGGTCAGCGCGGCTTTCCTGCACGATGACAGCCTAGCGCCTTCTGTCTTGTAAACAGGGGGTCGTCGGTTCGAATCCGACAGGGGGCTCCACGGCCCGTCCTCGATCCCGCTCGCACCCCGTGCCTCGTCGGGCGTGCGCCCCGGGACCGCCCGGGACGTCCCCCTCCGTCCCCCGTGCCCGGGATGTCCTGGGCCCTCGGTCCCAGGACCTCGCCCGGGGGACGACGAAGACTCGTCCCCGTGACGAGTGACGGAGACGGCGGCGCCCCCGGCCGCGTGGTGGTGGTGGGTGCCGGCATGGTGGCCCACCGGTTCGTGGAGTCCTGGCTGCGCCGTGCGCCGGAGGACGGCTGGAGCCTGACGGTGCTGGGCGACGAGCCCTACCTCCCCTACGACCGGGTGCACCTGTCGGAGCACGTCGGCGGCCGCACCGTCGAGGACCTGGCGATGGCGCCGGCCGTCTGGGACGACCCCCGCGTCGTGCTGCGCACCGGGGACGCCGTGGCGGCGGTCGACCGCGAGGCCCGCACCGTGCGGACCGCGTCGGGCTCCGTGCACCCCTACGACACCCTCGTGCTGGCCACGGGCTCCTGGGCCTGGACGCCCCGGGCTGAGGGGACCGATCTGCCGGGCGTGTTCTCCTACCGCACGCTCGACGACCTGCGCGGGCTCATGGCCTGGGTGGGCGAGCGGGGAGCGGCGCTCGGGCGGCCGGTCCGCGGCGTCGTCGTGGGCGGCGGCGTGCTGGGGCTCGAGGCGGCGGCGGCGCTGCAGACGCTCGGTGCCCGGGCGGCCGTCGTCGAGTTCGCGGACCGGCTCATGGCCGTGCAGCTCGACGCGGGGGGCGGCGAGGCCCTGCGGGTGCTCGTCGACGACCTCGGCATGGAGGTGCGCACGGGCGCGGCGGCCCAGCGCCTCGTCGCCGGGCCGGACGGGGCCGTGGCGCGCGCGGAGCTGTCGACGGGGGACGTGCTCGACGCGGACGTCGTGGTCTTCTCCACCGGCGTGCGGCCGCGCGACCGGCTCGCCCGCGAGAGCGGCCTGGCGGTGGGGGAGCGCGGCGGCGTCGTCGTCGGCCCCACGTGCCGCACGTCCGACCCCGCCGTGTGGGCGATCGGGGAGTGCGCGTCCTTCGAGGGCGAGTGCGCGGGCCTCGTCGCGCCGGGCAACGCCATGGCCGACGTCGTCGTCGACCGGCTGCTCGGGGGGACGGCCGTGCACAGCCGCTCCGCCGAGGGCACGAAGCTCAAGGGCGTCGGCATCGACGCCGCGAGCTTCGGCGACGTGCTGGGCCTGACGCCCGGCGCGCTCGAGGTGACCTTCGCCGACCCCGTGGCGAAGACGTACAAGAAGCTCGTCGTGTCCGACGACGCCCGGACCCTGCTGGGCGGGGTCTTCGTCGGCGACATCGACCTGTACTCCCGGCTGCGCCCCCTGCTCGGGCGCCCGCTCGGCGCGGACCCGGCCGCGTTCCTCGCGCCCGAGGGCGCGGGCGGCGCGCCGCAGACGGAGCTGCCCGACGACGTCGTCGTCTGCTCCTGCGCGAACGTCACCGCCGGCACCATCCGGGGCGCGGTCAGCGAGCACGGCTGCACGAGCGTCGGCGAGGTCAAGGCCTGCACGAAGGCCGGGACGGTCTGCGGCTCGTGCGTCCCGCTGGTGACGACGCTGGTCAACACCGCGCTGGAGAAGGCGGGCGTCGAGGTCAGCCGGGCCATGTGCGAGCACTTCGCGATGCCGCGCGCCGAGCTGCTGGCGCTCGTGCGGCAGGACGGGCTGCGCACGTTCTCCGAGGTCGTCGCGAAGCACGGCACCGGGCGCGGCTGCGCCGTCTGCAAGCCGGTCGTGGCCTCGATCCTGTCGGTGCTCGGCGTCGGTCACGTCCTCCAGCCGGACCAGTCCTCGCTGCAGGACACGAACGACCACGTCCTGGCCAACCTGCAGAAGGACGGCACGTACTCCGTGGTGCCGCGCGTGCCGGCGGGGGAGATCACGCCGGAGAAGCTCGCGGTCCTCGCGCAGGTGGCGCAGGACTTCGGCCTCTACACCCGCATCACGGGCGCGCAGCGGATCGGGCTGTTCGGCGCGCGCCTCGACCAGCTCCCGACGATCTGGCGACGCCTCGTCGACGCCGGCTTCGAGTCCGGGCAGGCGTACGGCAAGTCGCTGCGCGCGGTGAAGAGCTGCATCGGCTCCGCCTGGTGCCGGTTCGGGGTGCAGGACTCCGTCAGCATGGCCACGCGGCTGGAGCTGCGGTACCGCGGCCTGCGCAGCCCGCACAAGTTCAAGGTCGGCGTCTCCGGCTGCGCCCGGGAGTGCGCGGAGGCGCGCGGCAAGGACGTCGGCGTCATCGCCACCGAGAAGGGCTGGAACGTCTACGTCGGCGGCAACGGCGGCTTCACGCCCCGGCACGCCGAGCTGCTGGCGGAGGACCTGGACGACGAGCGCGTCGTGCAGGTGGTCGACCGCTTCCTGGCGCTGTACATCCGCTCGGCCGACCGCCTGCAGCGCACCGCGCCGTGGGTCGCCGGGTTCGAGGGCGGCATCGCCGAGCTGCGGCGGGTCGTCGTCGAGGACTCCCGGGGCCTCGGGGCCGAGCTCGAGGCGGAGATCGCCCGGCACGTGGACGCGTACGTCGACGAGTGGCGCGCGACGCTCGAGGACCCCGAGAAGCTCCGGCACTTCGTGGCCTTCGTCAACGCGCCGGACCAGCACGACCCGGACCTGTCCTACACGTCCCTGCGCGGCCAGGTCCGCCCGGCCCGCACCGGCGACGTCCAGCACCACGACCCGCGCGTCGCCCGCACCCTGGAGGTCGTCCCGTGAGCACCGCCACCACCGTCGCCGCCGTCACCGATGCCGCCGAGGGCGCGGCTTGCTGCGGCTCGTGCCGCTGCGGTGGCGGTCCCGCCGCCGGCGTCGCCCCCGTCGGCGCGCCGAGTCGTGCCGGCACCACCGCGGCCGGCACCGCCGAGACCGGCACCAGCGTGTCCGCCGGCACCGCGGCCGGCTGGGTGCGCGTCTGCGCGCTGTCCGACCTCGTGCCCGAGCGCGGCGCGGCCGTCCTCGTCGACGGGCAGCAGGTGGCGCTGTTCCGGCTGGCCGACGACCGCGTGCTCGGCGTGCAGCACCGCGACCCCTTCTCGGGGGCGAACGTGCTGGCGCGGGGCATCGTCGGGAGCCGGGGCGAGGCGCCCGTGCTCACCTCGCCCATGCTCAAGCAGGTCTGGGACCTGACGACGGGGGCGTGCCTCGACCCGGTCGGCCGCGAGCCGCAGGACCTGCGCACCTACGGCGTGCGCGTCGAGGGCGACGCCGTCCTCCTCGCGACGGCCTGACCGCGGTCGCCCGACCCGCGAGGGGCCGGCAGCACGCTCGTCGGCACGGCCAGCGGCGGGGCTCGTCGCCATGAGGGCACGCGGAGGTGCCCCCTCCCCACCCGGGGGCAGTGGGCGAGGAGGGGGCGATCAGGGGTCCGCCCGGCCGCAGCCGCAGGGGGGTGACCACGACCGGACGAACCGGGACGAACCTACTGCCCGGCGCGGCCCCGCGGGGGCGTCCGGGCGCAGCGTCACCCGTCCGGACGCACGCGGCCCCCCCTGCCCGGTGGACGGCGGCAGCCCGCCGCGCCGGGGTGCCGACCCCGGCGACCGCGGCGCTGTGCCCGCCCTGAGCAGCGCGGCGGCCGGGCACCGGGCCGGTTGCGGGTCCGCCCGCGGAGCCGGACGATCACGGCGACGGTCGTCCGGCCGGAGGCGCGCGTCGCTCGTCGGCCGGAGGTGACGACCGTCGAGACGCACGAGCAGCCAGCGACCCGCCCGCGACCCCCGGAGCAGCGTGAGCCCCACCCGTCCCCCGACCTCCCCCGGCCCGCGGGTCGACGAGCTGCGGCGTGCGCTGGGCGAGGACGCCCTGGAGGCGGCGGCCGAGGGCAGCGGACCCACGAGCGACCTCGACGTCGTCGTCGGCTCCGGCCGGGGAGCGGCGGAGGTGCTGCGGGAGCCGACCCCGCGGACGGACGGCTATGCCGCGCTGCGCGCCTACGCCGCCCTCGGCGACGGCCGGACGGTGGCCCTCGTCGCCGACGACGGGCGCGTCGATTGGCTGCCGATCCCCGACCTGGACTGCGCCCCGGCGTTCGCCGCCCTGCTCGACGCCGAGAGCGGCGGGGTCGTCGAGCTGGCGCCCACCCAGCCCTACCGCCTGCGCCGCCGCTACCTGCCCGGCTCGAACGTCCTGAGCACGGAGTACGAGACCGCGACCGGGACGGCCCGGGTCACCGACGCCCTCTGCACCGGCGTCGCCGGGCGCCTGCCCTGGTGCGAGCTGGGCCGCCGCGTGGAGGGGCTGTCCGGCGACGTCCCCTTCGCGTGGCGCATCGCCCCGGGCACGGCGCTGGCGTCGGCCTCGCCCTGGGTGCAGGGGACGGTGCACGGCGCCGTGCTGCGCGTGAACGGCGCGACGATGGTGCCGGTGCTCTCCGACGACCTGACCCCCCTCGTCGCCGAGCAGGAGATCGCGGGGGCGTTCACGACGAGCCCCGGTTCCCGGCACCTCGTCGCCCTGGTGGGCACCGAGCGCGAGCCGGTGCAGGTCCCCCGGGCCGAGGAGGTCGACGACCGGATCAGCCGCACGGTGGCCAACTGGCAGACCTGGACCGACGCGTTCCGCTACCAGGGCCCGTGGCCGCTGGCCGTGCAGCGCAGCGCCCTGCAGCTCAAGCTGCTGCTGCACGCGCCCACGGGCTCCATCGCGGCCGCCGCGACGACGTCGGTGCCGGAGAGCTGGGCCGGCGGCAAGAACTGGGACTACCGCTACTCCTGGCTGCGCGACACGGCCTACGCGGTCGACGCGCTCATCGACTTCGGGCTGCGGGAGGAGACGCACGCCGCCATCTCCTGGGTGGTGCGGACCATCCGGTCGGAGGAGCCGCGCGTCTTCTACACGCTGGCGGGCGAGGTGCACGACCACCACGACGAGCCCGACGTGCCGGGCTGGCGCGGCATCGGACCGGTCGCCGTCGGCAACCACGCCGGCGCCCAGCGGCAGCTCGGCGTGTACGGGGACGTGCTCGGCGTCGTGCGCGGGTACGTGGACGCGGGCAACCTCCTCGACGCCGACACCGGCCGCGTCCTGGCCGCGCTCGCCGACGAGGCCGCCGACGCGTGGCACCGCCCCGACGCCGGCATCTGGGAGCTGCACGACGAGCGCCACTTCACGACGTCGAAGCTCGGCTGCTGGCAGGCCCTGGAGTGCGCGGCCCACCTGGCCGACGCCGGCCAGATCCCGGGCACGCCCGACCGCTGGCGGGCTGAGGCGCGCCGCATCCGGGACTGGGTCGAGGAGCACTGCTGGGACGAGGCGCGTGGCACCTACGTCATGGCGTCGGGCAGCGACGACCTCGACGCCTCGATCCTGCTGCACGCGATGTCGGGCTTCGACACCTCCGACCGCATGAGCCGCACGGTCGACACCCTGCGCGCCGAGCTCGGCACGGGGCCGTGGCTGCACCGCTACACGGGCATGCGCGAGGAGGAGGGCGCCTTCGTCGCGTGCTCGTTCTGGGGCGTGGCCGCGCTCGCGGAGGTGGGGCGGGTCGACGAGGCGCGGACGTGGATGGACGAGCTCGTCGCCGCGTCCAACGACGTCGGGCTCTGGACCGAGATGGTCGACGTGGACACCGACGAGTTCCTCGGCAACCTGCCCCAGGCGCTCAGCCACCTCGCGCTCGTGCAGGCCGCCATCGCGGTGTGGGACGCCACGGGTCGCGCGCCCGTCGAGGTGCCCGACGTGGAGGCCGCCGGCTCGACGGCCGCCGAGCGCACGGGGGCGACGTCGGGGAGCTGAGCCGGCCCCTCGTGCAGGACGCAGGGCGCGGGCCGTCAGCGGTCGCCCGTCTCCTCCAGCAGCCGCAGCGCCGCGCTCACGCGGGGGTTCCGCGCGGGGTCGGCGTCGATGCCGAGGGTCGCGTAGATGGCGTTGACGTGGTTCTGCACGGACTTCTCCGTGATGCCCAGCCGCAGCCCGATGCCCGCGTTCGACAATCCCTGCGCGAGCAGCCGGAGCACGCCGAGCTGCCGGTCGGTGAGCCGCGAGACGGTCGAGCCGGCCCGCGGCGCCGCCCCCTCCAGCAGCGCCGGGTCCAGCACCGTCACGCCCCTGGCCGCGGCCCGGACGGCCTGCACCAGCAGCTCCTCCGACGTGCCGGACGTCTTGGACAGGTAGCCCCAGCCGACCGCCACGTCCCGCGGCACGTCGAGCAGCAGGTCCATCGCGTCGTGCGCCGACAGCAGGAGGATCCCGAGCCCGGGCTGCCGGCGCCGCAGCCCGACGCCGAGCGCGATGCCGTTGCCGTCCGGCAGGTCGATGTCGAGCACCACGACGTCGGCCGCGCCCGGAGGCAGCGCCGCCTCGGCCTCCGCGACCGACCCCGCGGCCGCGACCACCGCGAGCCCGGGCGTCCCGTCGAGGGTGTGCTGGAGCATGGCGCGGAAGAGGGGCTGGTCCTCCACCACCGCCACGCGCAGGAGGCCCACCTCGGTCGTCGTCATCGCAGGTGAGTATGGTCGGCCGCGGGGCGCAGCGGAACGTCCTGTCCGGCGGTGGCGCACCGCCGGCCGGCGTCCGGCGGGAGGGCGGGGGCATGGAGGCGTCGTCGCGTGCGGACCGGCGGGCGCTGCTCACCGGCACCGGTGCCGTGGCCGCGGCCCTGCTCGCCGCCGGGACCCTGCACGAGGTGGCCCTGGCGCTCGAGACCGCCGGCCCCGCCCGCCCCGACGCGGGCGTCCTCCTGGCGCGGCTCGTCGCCGACGCGGGGGCGCTCGGGCTCCTCGTCGCCGGTCTGGTGGTGCTGGGGGTGCACCGCTCGCGCCGGCGCTGGCCCGCCGCGGCGGCGGTGCTCGGGCTCGCGCTCGTCTCGGGGCTGGCGCGGTGGGGGCTGCTGCACGCGCTCGGCGTCACGGGCGGTGGCGCGCCCCTCGTCGAGGCCGGCACCGGCGCGGTCGTCGCCGCCGTCGCCGCGGTGCTCGGGCTGGAGCACACGCGTCGCCGGCGGCGGCTGCGCGAGCGCACGCGCGCGGCGGAGCGCGAGACGGTCCGGGTCGAGCAGGCGGTGCGTGCGCTGCAGGCCGAGGAGGTCCGGGTGCGGCGCGAGGTCGCCGAGGGGCTGCACGCGAGCCTGCAGCAGCGCCTCGTGCTGGTGGTCGCACGGCTGGACCGGGTGCTCGCGGCCGCCACCGCCCGTCCCCTCACGCGCGACGAGCTGGCCTCGCTGCGCAGCGCCCGCGACGACCTGGAGCAGGTGCGCGCCCGGGACGTCCGCGAGACGAGCCGCCTGCTCTACCCCGAGTCGCTGGAGATCGGCCTGCTGCCGGCCCTGCGGGCGATGCTGCGCCGGGTGCCGACCTCCATCGCCGTGGACCTGCGGGTGGACGACGAGGTGCGCGCGCTCGACGACCCCTCGGCGCCGCGGCTCACCTCCGCCGAGCGGCTGCTGGCCGTGCGCGTGGTCGAGGAGGGCGTGCAGAACGCCCTGCGGCACGCGCGGCCGCAACGGGTGGAGGTCGTCGTCGGGCGGCGCGACGGCGCCCTGCTCGTGGCGGTGACGGACGACGGCGGCGGGTTCGACCCGACCCGCGTGCAGGCCTCCGGGACCGCGCGGCTGCGGGAGCGCCTCGGCCTCGTCGGGGGACGCCTCGACCTCGTCCCCACCCCCGGGCAGGGGACCCGGCTGGAGGCGCACCTGCCCGTGGACCACCTGCGCGGGGCGTAGGGGCTCAGCGTCCGAGCGGGGCCCCGTCGACGACGAGGGGCTCGAGGACGGGTCGCTTGGCCGAGACGACGTCGCCCGAGGACCGGCCGCGCAGCCGCCGCGTCGCCCACGGGTAGACGTGCGCCCGCACCCAGCGGGCGTCGGCGCGGGCGCGCTCGAGGCGGGGCGCGGGCGGCAGGGGCGCCAGCGGGTCGTCCCAGTCGGCGCGGTCCGGGTCCAGGCCGAGGCCGACGAGCGCCGCCTGCGCGACGCGGACGTGCCCGTCGGTCGTGAGGTGGATGCGGTCGTCGGCCCACATGCGCCAGTCCGCCAGGGACCGCATGCCCCACAGGTCGACGACGTGCGCGCCGTGCCGCCGGGCGATCGACCAGATCGTCGTGCTGTAGATCGCCACCCGGCCGCGGGTGGCCCGCACGAGCGGGCTCTCGCGGGTGTCCACGCCCGTGCCGAGCAGGACGTCGGCACCGGCAGCCCGCAGCCGGACGACCGCGTCCTCGAGGCCCCGGGCCAGCGCGCCGACGTCCGCGCCCGGGCGCAGGATGTCGTTGCCGCCGCCGACGAGGCTGACGAGGTCGGCGCCGAGCTCGAGGGCGGCCGGCACCTGCTCGTCGAGGATGCGGCCCAGCAGACGCCCGCGGACGGCGAGGTTGGCGTAGAGCAGCGGCTCGAGCCCCGCGGCGGTCCGGCGCTGCGACAGGGCGCCGGCCAGGAGGTCCGCCCAGCCGCGGCAGCTGCCGGTGCCCGGCAGCGGCTCGCCCGCGGCGGGTGGGCGCGGAGCCGGGTCCTCGGCCGTCGGGGCCAGGTCCCACAACCCCTCGGAGAACGAGTCGCCGAGGGCGACGTAGCGCTGCCAGCGGGGGACGGGTCCGGTCGGGCTCACGCCCCCATCATGGCCCGCGGCTCGGTCGGTCGGACCGGCCGCTGGTGGCGGCCCGGTGCGGAGCGCTTGGGTCCGGGCCGTCGGGGACGGCGTGTCGCCCTCGGCACGCCGGTGTCCCGTCGACCCTCCGCACCGGCCCGCCACAGGGGCTCGAGCGAGCGCGGCGGGGTGGGCGCGGCGATGAGTGCGGCGGGGTGCGTGCGACGGGGCGGGTGCCGCGGGACCCGGCAGGAGGCGGGCCCGGTCAGGACGGGAGGGTCCAGTCGACCGGCGGGGCGCCCTGCTCGGCGAGGAGGCGGTTGACCGTCGAGAACGGCCGGGAGCCGAAGAACCCGCGGGAGGCCGAGAGGGGGCTGGGGTGGACGCTGCGCACCTGCGGCACCCCGGCCAGCGCTGGGCCGAGCGCCTGGGCGTCGCGCCCCCACAGCACCGCCACGAGCGGCCCGCCGCGTTCGACGAGCGCGGCGATCGCGCGGTCCGTGACGGCCTCCCACCCGCGGCCGCGGTGCGAGGCGGGCGCGCCCGGTCGGACGGTGAGCACCCTGTTGAGCAGCATGACGCCCTGGTCCGCCCAGGGCGTGAGGTCGCCGGTGGCGGGCGCCGGCACGCCGAGGTCGTCGACGAGCTCACGGAACACGTTGGCGAGCGACCGCGGCAGGGGTCGCACGTCGTGCCGCACGGAGAAGGACAGCCCGACGGCGTGGCCCGGCGTCGGGTACGGGTCCTGGCCGACGACGAGCACCCGCACGTCGGCGAGGGGCCGGTGGAACGCCCGCAGCACGTCCGGGCCCGCGGGCAGGTACGTGCGCCCCGCGGCGAGCTCGGTGCGCAGGAAGCGGCCGGCCGCGTGCACGTGCTCCTCGACGGGGGCGAGGGCGGCGGCCCAGTCGGGTGCGACGAGCGCGTCCAGCTCCACGCCCGGCACGGTAGCCGTCGCGCCCGGGCCGGGCCTGTCGAATGACACCCGTGTGGTTCACTCCTACAGTCGAGCGGGACGACGAGACCGCTGCCACGCGTGGGAGGATCTCCGGCCCGTAGCACGGGAAGAGCGATCCCCCGGCCGGGTCCGCGACCACGACCGCGGCACGCAGGGCACGGCGGACGTGAGGGAGGGCGAGGGATGGACGCGACGCAGGGCACGGACGCCGGCACGGCAGGGGACGCCCCGACGACCGCGGGCGCGACGGCACTGGCCGACGAGCTCGACGGCGGACGGCTGCCGGGGGCGGAGGCGTCGGGCCTGTCGGAGCGCGACCAGCAGGTCCTCGCGTTCGAGCGGCAGTGGTGGAAGTACGCCGGTGCCAAGGAGCAGGCCGTCCGCGAGCTGTTCGACATGTCCTCGACGCGGTACTACCAGGTGCTCAACACCCTGCTCGACGACCCCGCGGCGCTCGCGTACGACCCCATGCTCGTCAAGCGCCTGCGACGGATGCGCTCGTCGCGGCAGCGCGCGCGCACCGCGCGGCGGCTCGGCACCGAGGGCTGACGGGCGCCGCCCCGGGCATCGGACCAGGCGGCGATCTCGGCAGCGACTCGGCAGCGACGGGGGTCGGCCGCACCGGCGGCGCCTGCGCGGGCGGCGGGGGGCGAGCGGTTAGGTTGTCCGCCGTGAGCACGGCCGGCTACCCGTACCCCGAGGACGAGTTCGACGCCGCGCCGGACCCCGACGGCCCCCGCGGCGCCCACCGCGCCCCTCGCCCGGCGCTCGTCCGATGGGCGCCCTTCCTCGTGACGGCCCTCGTGCTCGCGGCGCTGGCGGTCGCGCTCGTGTCCTGGCAGTTCAGCTCCGGCACGCCGACGGCGCTGCCCGGCCTCGTCCCGGGCGTCACCTCGACGGCCGACGAGGGTGCGACCGACGAGGGCGCCACGGGAGGGAGCGCCGACGAGGGCACCGACGGTGCTACCGACGGTGCTACCGACGGCGCCGCCGACCCCGCCGCGTCCGAGCCGGCAGCGGACCCCGCGGCCACGCCGACGGAGGCGGTGCCGACGGAGCCGGCGCCCTCGCCGACACCGACGGAGCCGCCCGCGCCGCAGCCCGACCTGTCGACGACCGTGCAGGTCCTCAACGCCACCGGCATCACCGGGCTGGCCGGCCGGCAGGCGGACCGCCTGGAGGACGCGGGCTTCACGGACGTCACCTCGGGCAACCGCTCGCGCGGCGGGCTGTCCGCGAGCACGGTCCTCTACTCCACGGACGACCAGGCGGCGACGGCGGCCCTCGTCGCCTCGACGCTCGGCGTCGACGCGGTGGCGCTCGACGCGGCCACGGCCGGCGGCGACGTCGTCGTGGTGCTGCTGTCCGACCCGTCCTGACGGACGTGACGCAGCCCTCGCCGGGACCCGCTCACGGGGTCCGTCCGGGGTCTGTCGCGCGGGCGATATGTCCCACTACTGTCTGGGCACCGGCGCGGCGGGAGCGTCGGAGGGACGACGCGAGCACGACGCGAGGAGCACGGGCATGGCGCAAGGCACGGTGAAGTGGTTCAACGCCGAGAAGGGGTACGGCTTCATCACCCCGGCCGGCGGGGGGCAGGACCTGTTCGTCCACTACAGCGCCATCCAGGTGGACGGCTACCGGTCGCTCGAGGAGGGCCAGGAGGTCGACTTCGAGGTCGGGCAGGGCACGAAGGGCCCGCAGGCGGAGCAGGTGCGCCCCGTCTGACCCCGGCCGACCTCCGGTCTTCCGGCCGGGACGACGGGCACCCTACGCGTGAGACACGGGCCGCGACCCCACGGGTCGCGGCCCGTGGCGCGTCCGGTGGTGGGTCGGTCGCTTGCACTCGCAGGGGTCGAGTGCTAACCATTGACCTAGCACTCTCCGGTGGAGAGTGACAGAACCACCGGCCGCCAGGTGAGGGCGCCCGGCCGCGGGACGTGACCGCGGGCGGGGGTCCGTCCGTCGCGGGCACCGACCGGCCGACCCAGGAACCCAGCGAAGGATCGATAGCCCCATGGCCAAGATCATTGCCTTCAACGAGGAGGCCCGTCGCGGCATCGAGCGGGGTCTGAACACCCTGGCCGACACCGTGAAGGTCACCCTCGGCCCGAAGGGCCGCAACGTCGTGCTCGACAAGAAGTGGGGCGCGCCGACGATCACCAACGACGGCGTCTCCATCGCCAAGGAGATCGACCTCGAGGACCCGTACGAGAAGATCGGTGCGGAGCTCGTCAAGGAGGTCGCCAAGAAGACGGACGACGTCGCGGGTGACGGCACCACCACCGCCACCGTGCTCGCCCAGGCGCTCGTGCGCGAGGGGCTGCGTAACGTCGCGGCCGGCGCCAACCCCATCGCCCTGAAGAAGGGCATCGAGAAGGCCGTCGAGGCCGTCACGACGCAGCTCCTGGCGCAGGCCAAGGAGGTCGAGACGAAGGAGGAGATCGCCGCCACGGCCGCCATCTCCGCCGGCGACCAGGCGATCGGCGACCTCATCGCCGAGGCCCTCGACAAGGTGGGCAAGGAGGGCGTCATCACGGTCGAGGAGTCCAACGCCCTCGGCCTGGAGCTCGAGCTCACGGAGGGCATGCGCTTCGACAAGGGCTTCCTGTCGGCGTACTTCGTGACCGACCCGGAGCGCCAGGAGGCGGTCCTCGAGGACGCGTACGTCCTGCTCGTCGAGTCCAAGATCTCGAACGTCAAGGACCTGCTGCCGCTGCTGGAGAAGGTCATCCAGGCCGGCAAGCCGCTGTTCATCGTCGCCGAGGACGTCGAGGGCGAGGCCCTGGCCACGCTCGTCGTCAACAAGATCCGCGGCACCTTCAAGTCCGTGTCCGTCAAGGCCCCGGGCTTCGGCGACCGCCGCAAGGCGATGCTGCAGGACATGGCCATCCTCACGGGCGGCCAGGTCGTCTCCGAGACCGTCGGCCTCAAGCTCGACACGGTGGGCCTCGAGGTCCTCGGCACGGCGCGCAAGATCGTCGTGACGAAGGACGAGACGACGATCGTCGAGGGTGCGGGCGACGCGGCGCAGATCGCCGGCCGCGTCAACCAGATCCGTGCCGAGATCGAGAACTCCGACTCGGACTACGACCGCGAGAAGCTGCAGGAGCGCCTCGCCAAGCTCGCCGGCGGCGTGGCCGTCATCAAGGCGGGTGCGGCCACCGAGGTGGAGCTCAAGGAGCGCAAGCACCGCATCGAGGACGCCGTCCGCAACGCGAAGGCCGCCGTCGAGGAGGGCATCGTCGCCGGTGGTGGCGTGGCCCTCATCCAGGCCGGCAAGCTCGCGTTCGAGAAGCTCGAGCTCGAGGGTGACGAGGCCACCGGTGCCGCGATCGTCAAGCTCGGCATCGAGGCGCCGCTCAAGCAGATCGCGATCAACGCCGGGCTCGAGGGCGGCGTCGTGGCGGAGAAGGTCCGCAACCTGCCGACCGGCCACGGCCTCAACGCCGCGACCAACGAGTACGAGGACCTGCTGGCCGCGGGCGTCAACGACCCGGTCAAGGTCACGCGCTCCGCGCTGCAGAACGCGGCCTCGATCGCCGCGCTCTTCCTCACCACCGAGGCCGTCGTGGCCGACAAGCCGGAGAAGGCCGCCCCGGCCGCGCCCGGCGGTGGCGAGGACTTCGGCGGCGGCTTCTGAGCCGACCGGTCCCCGCGGTGACGGGCGCCGGTGGCGGCGCCTGACACCAGCACGACCAGCACGACGGGCCGTCCACCTCCGGGTGGGCGGCCCGTCGTCGTCGGTGGTGGGATGAGGAGGCGGCACCGGTCGGGGGGCGTGGGTCGACGAGCGCGGGACGACGGGCGGGGAGGCCATGGGCGACGGCAGCCGAGCTCCCAGCGGCGGCCCTGTCGGGCGGGCGCTGCGGAGCACCGTGGGACGCGAGAGCACCACCTTCGGCTTCTCGATCCTGGTGACCGTGACGTTCGGCCTGCTGCAGGCCGAGGAGGGCTCGCCGGACACCATCCGGATCGTGCTGTACGCCGTGGGGGCGTCCCTGTCCTTCACGGTGCTCGAGGCCGTGCTCTCCCGCGGCTTCCGGACCGCCATGCCGCAGCACCGCACGCGCGTCCTGGCGCTCGGGACGAGCATGAACGTCCTGTCGGTGCTCGGCGGTCTCGGTGCGGCCTGGCTGCTCGCCCGCGCGACGTCGCACGTCACGGTGTGGCTGGTTGCGCCGTTCGTGGCGGGCATCGTCTACCTGGTGCTCGAGAGCCTGGAGACGGCCTGGGGCGAGCGGGTGGCGCGGGCGCGGGGCGACGACGACGCGACGGAGGTGGAGGGCTAGCGCCCCGACCCGGGACGCTCGAGCGGCCGGCGGTCACGCGCCGGCACGCGCAGGCCGGAGGCCCGCAGGCGCCGCACGAGCTCGCGCGTCCCGACCGGCAGGGCTCCCAACCCGACGAGCTCGTCCCAGCGCTCGGCGGGGACGTCGTAGTGGTCGCGGTCGAAGGCCCGCCGCGGCAGCCCGGCGCGCTCCGCGAAGGCGTGCAGCTCCGCCAGCGACGCGTCGCTGACGACGTGCGACCAGAGCGTGCCGTGCCGCGGCCACAGCGGCGGGTCGACGAGCACGCTCATCCCGGCAGCGTAGGCAGGTCGCCCGCCCGCCGGCGCGCCGATCAGCGGGTGTGCCGGCGCCGCGGTCGGCGGGCGGGTCGACCCGGCCGGCGGACTCGTCAGCCCGCGAAGAGGCGCGCGGCGTAGGCGTCCGCGTCGCCGTAGGTGCGGGCGGCGCTGCCCAGCGCCGCCTCGATCCGTGCCAGGCTGTCCTGCAGCGCCGCGTGCGCCCCGGCCCAGGTGGTGACGGCCTCGGCGCAGGCGGCGGCCGCGGCCCCGCGCCACGACCCCTCCAGCGTCGCCAGCTCCCGCCGCAGCGCCTCGGCCTGCGCGCGCAACCCCTCCGTGATCCCCGCGACCCGCGCCGCCGACGCCGCCAGCGCCTCGCTGTCCACCTCGTACCGGCTCATGCCGTGCTCCGTCCCCTCGTCCGTCGCACGGCCGGGCGGCCGCGCACCGCCGGACGCTAGGCGGGCAGGGCTGCCGTCGGTCGGGACGCCGGGGAACGGGTGTGCGCCGGGCGCCCGGCGCGGGCTGGGGACGGCTCAGGCCTGCGCGGGCTGCGCGAGGAGCGCGTCGAGCTCCTTGCGCAGGCGCTGCTCCTCGGCGGCGAGGTTCTGCCGCGCGGGCTCCTCCCACCCGGCGCCGAGCGGGCTCGCGAACAGGCGCGGCCGCTCGAGCAGCTTGTGCACGATGCGCAGGCGGGCGCGCAGGAAGTCCTCCGTGGGCACGTGGGCGTACTCCGCCCGCAGCGCCTGCACGTACGTCTTGTACCGCTGCGGCTCGGCGGCGAGCATCGCCAGGTCTGCGTCGCACAGCACCGAGCAGTCGACGTCGGCGGGGTCGGGCGCGTGCCGCCACAGCGTCGCCACGAGGTCGTGGACGCGCTGCGCCCGCTTCTCGGGCACGCCGAGCGCGAGCAGCTCCTGCTGCGCCAGCAGCGCGCTGGCGTGCTCGTCCTCGCCGCCGCGGCGCTGCGCGTCGCGCTTCCAGCCCGCGTCGAAGACGGCGCCGTGGTACCAGGCGGCCAGGCGCACGAGGTCGGGCTCGTGCGTCTCCTCCGCCAGCTCGTCGACCCGCATGAGCACGTCGGCCAGGTGGCGCAGGTTGTGGAAGGTGCGCTCCGGGTCGGACCAGCGGGCCAGGAGCTCCTCGCCCCGGCGGCGGACCTCCTCGACCGGGGCGGTGGCTCCGGCCTCCTGGGTGCTGCGGACGAAGGCGGTCAGCAGCCAGGCGGGTGCGTCGTGGACGCCCATGGTGGAGCAACCTCTGCAGGACGGCGGTCGATCTTCGGACGTGCCATCGTAGCCTCAGCCGGCCGCCTCGCCGGGGGGAGGCGTGGGCAGGACCACCCGGACGGTCGTGCCGCCGCCGGGCGTCGGCTGCAGGCCGACCGTGCCACCGTGCGCCTCGACGATCGCGGCGACGATGGCCATCCCGAGCCCCGCCCCGCCCGACGCCCGGCCGCGGGAGGCGTCGACGCGGTAGAACCGCTCGAAGACGCGGGCCGCGTGCTCGGGCGGGATGCCCGGCCCGTGGTCGCGCACCTCGAGCACCCCGGCCCCGGGGAGCGCCGGGTCGGTGCCCACGGCGAGCTCGACCGGGACGCCGGCCGGCGTGTGCTGCACGACGTTCCCGACGAGGTTGGCCAGCACCTGGCGCAGCCGCACCTCGTCGCCCAGCACCACGCAGGGGCCCGACGGGGCGCCCTCCGGCAGCGCGAGGATGCGCACCGGCCGGGCGGGGTCGAGGGCGTGCAGGTCCGCGAGCGCGTCCGCGGCCAGCACCGTGAGGTCCACGGGCGCGCGCGCCAGCTCACGCTGCTCGTCGAGCCGGGCGAGCGACAGCAGGTCCTCCACCAGCGTGCCCATCCGCGTGGCCGACCCCTCGATGCGGCGCATCGTGTCCTCGAGCTGCTCGGGCCGCGTGATGGCGCCCATCCGGTACAGCTCGCCGTAGCCGCGGATCGCGGCCAGCGGGGTGCGCAGCTCGTGGGAGGCGTCGGCGACGAACCGCCGCATCCGGGCCTCGGAGGCCGTCCGGGCGTCGAAGGCGCGCTCGATCTGGCCGAGCATGCCGTTCAGCGCGCCGCCGAGCCGCCCCACCTCGGTGCCCGGGGGCGCGGTCGGCACGCGGCGGGACAGGTCACCCGCGGCGATGGCGGCGGCGGTCGCCTCGATGTCGCGCAGGGGCCGCAGCGACCGCTGGACGGCCCAGCCCCCGACGAGCGCGCCCAGCACGACGATCGACACGCCGCTGAGCAGCACCGCCAGCAGCATCGTGTCGGCCGTCGCCTTGGCCTCCCCGAGCGGCAGGGCGACGACGACCGTGCCGACGTCCGCCCCGCCGGAGACGACGGGGTAGGCCACCGCGCGCCACGTCGACCCGGCGTGGTCCGAGCGGATGGTGAAGGGCTCGCCCGCGCGGGCGGTCGCCTGCTCGGCCGTCAGCGTCGGCAGGTCCGGCGTGCCGTACTCCTCCGCCGACGAGGAGCGGAAGTAGACCGGCAGGTACCCGGGCACCGACACCCACACGCAGTAGTCCGTCGGCAGGCCCGTGCTGCCCCCGATACCCGACGAGCTCGCCACGGCGTTGCGCCAGGCCGTCTCGGCCAGCCGGCCGCCCTCGGA
Source organism: Cellulomonas sp. plas2 (assembly GCF_057221735.1). Classification (NCBI taxonomy): domain Bacteria; kingdom Bacillati; phylum Actinomycetota; class Actinomycetes; order Micrococcales; family Cellulomonadaceae; genus Cellulomonas; species Cellulomonas sp. plas2. The sequence continues at coordinate 3,284,789 of NZ_CM170155.1, read as the reverse complement.
CTGCAGCTTGTCGTCGACCTGCCCCGCCAGCGTGCGCGCCAGCAGGAAGGAGCTCACGGCACCGGCCAACGACAGGCCGACCAGCAGCAGGACGACGACGAGCGCCACGAGCCGCACGCGCAGCGGGACCTCGTCCCAGCGCGCGCGCAGCCGGGGGAGGACCTGCGTCACGGCTGCTCGCGCAGCAGGTACCCGACCCCGCGCCGGGTGTGGATGAGCGGCGGGAGCCGGTGGCCGGCGGGGTCGGTCACCTGGTCGATCTTGCGGCGCAGGTAGGAGATGTAGGACTCGACGATGTTGGCGTCCCCGCCCCAGTCGTACTGCCAGACGTGGTCGAGGATCTGCGCCTTGGAGAGCACGCGGCCCGGGTTGAGCATGAGGTACCGCAGCAGCTTGAACTCCGTCGGCGACAGCTCGACGGGCACGCCCGCGCGGCGCACCTCGTGCGAGTCGTCGTCGAGCTCGAGGTCCGCGTAGCGCAGGACGTCCTGGCCCTCGTCGCCCCCGGGGCGCGTGCGGCGCAGGATGGCGCGGATGCGGGCCACGACCTCCTCGAGGCTGAACGGCTTGGTGACGTAGTCGTCGCCGCCCACCGTCAGGCCCTGCACCTTGTCCGCCGTGTCGTCGCGGGCCGTGAGGAACAGGACGGGGACGTGCTGGCCCTTCTCCCGCATGCGCCGGGTGACGGTGAAGCCGTCCATGTCGGGCAGCATGACGTCGAGGACGACGAGGTCCGGCTCGGTCTCGCGCGCCAGGCGCAGCGCGGCGCCGCCGTCGGCCGCCGCGTGCACCTCGAAGCCGGCGAACCGCAGCGACGTCGCCAGCAGCTCGCGGATGTTGGGCTCGTCGTCCACGACGAGGAGACGGGCCTCGGACGGGGCGGCGCTGGTGCTCATGCCCCCAGTGTGCGAGGGGTGTCTGGGAGCCGCCTGGGAGCAGCCTGCGGACGCGCCGCCCGTGCGGGCGGCGCGTCCGCGTCCCTCAGTACTGGGCGCTCAGTACTGCTCGATCTGCGCCGGCTGGGCCGACGGGCCCGCGCCGAGCTGGCCCTGCTTGAGCGCGGCGAGCCGGGCCTCGATCTCGATCTGCTCCGAGGACGTCTCGAGCTCGGCGAACTGCGCGTCCAGCGACGACGCGGCGACCTCGGACTGGCCGAGCGCGAGGGCCTCCTCGCGGCGGACCTTGTCCTCGAAGCGCGCCAGCTCGCTCGTCGGGTCCAGGACGTTGATGGAGGAGATGGCCGTCTGGACGGTCTGCTGGGCCTGGGCGGAGCGCTGCCGGGCGACGAGGGTGTCGCGACGGGTCTTGAGCTGGCCCAGCTTGTCCTTCATCGTGGCCAGGCCGGTCTTGAGCTTGTCCACCGTCTCGCGCTGCGCGGCGATGACGGGCTCGGCCTCGCGGGCCTCGCTCTCGGCGGTGATCTGCTTGCCGAGGGCCACCTTGGCGAGGTTGTCGAACTTGTCGGCGTTGCCGGCGTCGCCCTGAGCGCGGTACTGGTCGGCACGCTGTGAGGCGGCGAGGGCCTTCTGGCCCCACTCGCGCGAGGCCCGCACGTCCTCGGCGTGGTCCTGCTCCGCCAGGCGCAGGTTGCCGATCGTCTGTGCGACCGCCTTCTCGGCCTCCGCGATGGAGTTCGTGAAGTCCCGCACGAGCTGGTCGAGCATCTTCTGCGGGTCCTCGGCCTGGTCGATCAGCGCGTTGATGTTGGCGCGCCCGAGCTGGGCGATGCGCCCGAAGATGCTCTGCTTCTCGGTCATCCCTGCGTCTCCTCCTCGTGCCGTGCGCCCGCGGTCGCGGGTCGCCCGTCGTCGCCGGTCGGTGCCGGCCCGTGCCAGGTGGTGCGTGGTCGTGCCTCGTGGTGCCCGTGCCGGCCGGCGCCGCCGGGTGCTGCCTCATGCTGCGGGCCGCGGGGTCAGAAGCCTCCGCCGACGCCCCCGTCGCCGAAGCCGCCCCCGCCGTCGAATCCGCCGCCGTCGCCGCCGCCCCAGCCGCCCCCGCCTCCGAACCCGCCGCCCCCGCGCAGGATCGAGTCGAGCAGGATGCCGCCGAGGACCATGCCGCCGACGCCGCCGAAGCCCCCGCCACCGCCGTAGCCGCGCCCGCGGCCGCGGGGCCGGCCGTAGCCGCCGTAGCCGCCGCCGTACCCACCACCCATCGCCATCTCGTCCTCGCGCTCCTCCGCGCGGCGCACGTCCTCCTGGGCGAGCGTGGCCGCCTGGTGCACCCGCTCCTCCGCGGCGCGCGCGGCCGACAGGGCGGCGGCGGGGTCCGTGTCCAGGCCGTCCGCGGCGCGCCGGCGCAGGCGCTGGGCCTCCGCGAGGCGGGTGCGCGCCTCGGGCCCGACGACCCCACGGCGGGTCTGCACGTAGTCGCCGACGCCCTGCAGCGCGGCGTCGAGCCGGGTGAGCGTCTCGACGGCCTGCGCCCGGGCGCGGGCGGACGTCTCGCGCGCCTCCCGCCGGGGCGCCAGCGCCTCGTCGAGCGCGGCCTCCGCGTCGGTCAGGCCCTGGAGGGCGGCGATGGGGTCGCCCGACCCGCGCCGCGCGGCCTCCGCGACCTCCACCGCGGCGCGCGCGTCGGCGGCGCGGGCGCCGACCGCGGTGTCGCGCGGACCGGCGAGGCGCTCGGCGTCGGCCAGGTCCGCGCGGATGCTCGCGATGCCCGCCTCGAGGCGCGAGCCGGCCGCGGCGAGGTCGGCGCCCGCCCGGTCGACGGCGTCGAGCAGCGTGGTGACCTGGTCGAGGGCCTCCTCGGCGGCCTGCGCGTACGCCACCGCGGCGGCCCGGTCCTCGCGGGCGACGGCCTCCCGCCCGGAGGCGATCGTCGTCGCCGTCTCGTCGAGCAGCAGGCGCGCCTGGTCCGGGTTGTGCGCCACGGACGCCAGCGCGGTGGCGGGGTGGCGGGCGGACAGGGCCGCCAGGGTCGCGCGGGCCGGGTCGACCCGGCCGTGCAGGGCCCGCACCGTCCGCTCGTGCGCGTCCAGCGCGTCGCCGACGCGGGACTGCACGTCCCGGAGCCGGTCGAAGCCCTCCTTCTGCGCGTCGAGGTCCGCCGCGACGCCGCGGCAGGTCCGCAGGATGGCCAGCGCCCGGCTGCGGACCTCCTCGGGGGTGTCCGGGATGTCGTCGTCCAGCGTCTGCCGCAGGCGGAACGCCTCGGTCACCCGCTCCTTGGCGCGCGCCAGAGTCGTCTCGAACTCCCGCGTCGCGTCGGGGCCGAACTGCGCCTGCGCGAACCCGAGCTCCTGCTCGGAGGTCCGCAGCGCGTCGTCGATCCGGACCAGCGCCGACGACGAGCGCGCGTCGAGGTCCTCCGTCGGCAGGGCGTCCAGCCCGTCGCCGCCCGGGGCGGCCGCAGGGGCCGGCGGCGCACCCGTGCCCGCGCCGGCACCTGCGTCGGCACCCGCGCCGGCACCCGCGCCGGCCCTGCGGCGCGAGCCCAGCCGGGTCACCGCGTAGATCCCGCCGATGACGACGAGGCCGCCGACCAGCAGCCCGCCGAAGCCGAGCCCACCGCCCCCGGCGATGTCCCCCTGCGCCGCCTCGTCGAGCCGCGTGGCGGCGGTGATGACCGCGGCGTCCCAGTCCTCGACCGACAGCTGGTCCTCGACCTGGGCCTGCACGACGTCGATCTCGGCCCGCTCGATCTCGCCCGCCGGCTCCTGCGGGGCCAGCGCGTACCGCCGGGTTTCCGTCGCGACGACGAGCAGGAGGTCGTCCTCGCCCAGGGTCGACAGCGCGGCCGTCTCCTGCGCCCACGCGACGGGGTCGGCCCCGCCGAAGTCGTCGACGAACACGGCGTAGAGCTGGTACGGCGTGTCCGCCGCGAGCTGGTCCAGGGCGTCCTGCACGGCGGCGGGGTCGGCGACCACGCCCGCCTCGTCGGTGAGGTCGGCCGAGACGGCGACCGGGTCCGCGGCCGGCAGGGCGGCGGGCGCAGGCGCCGCCGTCGCGGCCCCCGCCGGTCCGAGCAGCGCGAGCGCGAGCGCGCTCGTCGTCAGGAGGAGGAACGGGCGGGACGTGCGACGACGGGCGGGTGACACGGGTCGATCCTTTCTCAGACCGGGCACCCGCACAACGGAAAGGGACGGCGCCCGGTTCCGCCGGGAGCGGACGCGAGCGCGAGCCGTCGCGCGCGCTCGACCACCCGAAGGGGTGACGTGGGTCACACCGGAGCGCTACGGTCCGCTCAGGGCCGAGCGGGCGGGGGCGGGCGACATGGGTGTCGGCACGGGTCACGGGGTCCCCGGGGTGGCGGGCGGGCGCACGCGCAGGGGCGGGGCGACGGGCGGCCGGTGGCGCGACGGGGGACCCCGGCGACGCCCGGCGCTCGCCCGGCCGGCTCCGGTCCTCGTCGGCGGGGTCGTCGCCGCCTTCGTCGCGACGCTCGCGCTGACGACCGGCGCCCCGGGCGCGGTCGCGGCCGACCCCCCGGCCGGCCTCCGCTTCGACGCGACGACCCCGCTGCCCGGGACGGGCCGCGTCGGCGAGCCCTACCGCGTGGACCTGGACGCCGCCGGCGCCGCCGACGAGCGCTTCGCGGTGACGGCGGGCTCCCTGCCCGCGGGCCTCGTCCTCGATGCGGCGACCGGCGTGGTCTCGGGCGTGCCGAGGGCCGCGGGGGCCCGGACGGTCACGGTCACGGCCACGTCGGCGGCGGCGGCCGCCTCGGCCGACCTGCGCGTCACGCTGCGCGTGGCGGACGCGGGCCGCGCCCCGGGCGGCGTGGAGCCGGCGGCGGGCCGGATCGGCGGCGGGGCGTCCGTCCTCGTCGACGTCCCCGGCGCCCGCTTCATGCAGGTGTCCCTCGGCGTCGGCACCGGGTACGGCCTCACGGAGGACGGCACGCTGTGGTCCTGGGGGGACGGCAGCCGCGGCGAGCGGGGCGCCGGCGGCACCTGGCGGTTCGGCGACGAGTACCCCTACAACGACATCGTCTCCTCCGAGGGGGTCACGACGACGCCCGGCGTGGTGCCGCTCGCGCTGCCCCCGGGCGTCACGCCGGTCGAGGTGCAGGGCAGCACGGGAGCCGCCCGCGCCGTGGCCACGGACGGCTCCGTCTGGGTCTGGGGCTGGAACGACAGCGGTGCCCTCGTGCCCGACGGCGACCTCATCCTCTTCCGGCCCGTGCGGGTCGACCTGCCGGGCCTGGCGGCCGGCGTGCGGGCGGTGGAGGTCGACGGCGGTCGCACCTCGTCCGTCGTCCGCACGTCCGACGGCGGCCTGTGGACGTGGGGCTACGGCTACGCCGGGGAGACGGGTGTCCCCGGCGACGGCAGGCGGCCCGTCCCGGCACCGCTGCCGCTGCCGGGCGGGGTGCGGGTCACGCAGGTCGCGACGACGGAGGACCGCACGGCCGTCCGCGCCGCGGACGGGTCGGTCTGGGCGTGGGGCGGCAGCACCCCGCTCCTGGCCCCGGACGGGACCGTGCTGGACCTGTCCCGCGGGCCCGTGCGCGTGCCGCTGCCCGTGGCCGCGGCCGAGGTCGACCTCCCCCTCGGGTACCGCGACGCCCCGCTGCTCGTCGTGCGCGGCACGGACGGCGCGGTGTGGTCGCTCGGCAGCGCACCGGCGGTCCGGACCGTGCCGGCCCTGCCGCCCGGGGTCGCGCTGACCGCCACCGAGGTGCTCGGCACCGGGGAGGTGCTCGCGCTCTCCTCGGACGGCGCCGTGCGTCGGTGGCGGCCGGGTGGCGACGTGGCGGCCGCGACGCCGGCCCCGGTCCCGCTGCCGGCCGGAGTGGCCGCGGGCGCCGTCGCGGCCGGGTTCGACACCGTGCTCGTCCGCACGCCGGCGGGGGAGGCGTGGGGCTGGGGCGGCAACCGGTCGGGCGCGCTCGGGGACGGGACGACGACGGACCGCGCGACGCCCGTGCGCACCCGGGTACCCGTGGTGCCGGCGGCGGTGGAGCTCGGCGGCGTGCCGGCGACCGGGGTGCGCCCGGTCGACGTCGCGCGCGCCGTCGCCGTGACGCCGGAGCACGCCGCCGGGACGGTCGACGTGGTGCTGCGGACGACCCTGGCCGACGGCTCCCCGGGCCCGGTGACCCGGCACGCGGGCGCGTACACCTACCGCGGGACGAACCCCGTCTGGACCTCGGGGCAGCCGTCGCTGGTCACGGTCGGGACGCCCTACGCCTGGGTGCCGGCGGTGACCGCGACCGGTGCGCCCGCCTTCGCCGTCGTGGCGGGCGCGCTGCCGCCGGGCCTGGTCCTCGACGCGCGGACCGGCGCGGTCACGGGCACCGCCACCGCCGCGGGCACCAGCACCGCGACGGTGCGCGTCGTCGACGACTGGGGCTCGGCCACCACGACCTGGACGTTCACGGCCGGCGACGTCCCGCGGATCACCTCCGTGCCCGCGTCGGGCACGGTCGGCACGGCCTACCGGCACGCGCTGACGACGAGCGGCCAGGGCGCGACGACGTTCGCGCTGGTCGCCGGGGCCCTGCCGCCCGGCCTGCGGCTGGACACGGCCGCGCGGACGGTGGCGGGGACGCCGACGGGCGCCGGCACGTGGGCGTACACGCTGCGGGTCACCTCGCCGTTCGGCTCCTCGGAGGCCTCCTTCTCGGTCGTCGTCGTGGCCGCCGGGGCCGCTGCCCCGGGGGTGTCGCCCCGCAGCGGCCCGCCGACGGGCGGCACCCGGGTCACGGTCGACGTCCCGGGCGGCGCCTGGCGCACGGTCGTCGCCGGCCCGGACCACACCCTCGCGCTCGCGGGCGACGGCACCGTCTACGCCTGGGGCGACAACCAGTACTGCCAGCTCGGCGACGGCGGCGTCTGGGTGCCGGGCGACGAGCGGTTCGAGATCGGCGCGTGCTCCACGCCCTCGCGGGACGTGCCGCGTCCCGTGCGGCTGGCCCTGCCCGCCGGTGTCCGCGTGACCGCCCTCGAGGCCGGTCCCTACGGGTCGGTGGCGCTCGCGTCGGACGGGACGGTGTGGCGGTGGGGCCTGACCGGCGCGGAACCCGGCTTCGGCACGTCCGTGCTGGACGTCGACGCCGTGCCGACGGCCGTGCCGCTGCCGGGAGGTCGGCGGGCGACGGGGATCAGCGCGGGCTACACCTGGGTGGCGGTGGCCGCGGGCGACGGCAGCCTCTGGGCGTGGGGCACCCAGACGCGGTCCCGGCTGGGGTCGGTCGTCGAGTCCGCCACCGTCCGGACGCCCGTCCGGCTGGCGCTCGCCCTGCCCACCGGTGTGCGCATCCGCGACGTGACGGCCGGCACGGACGCCGGCGCGGTCGTCGCCACGGACGGGTCCGTGTGGACCTGGGGCGCCGACGACGTCGGGCAGCTCGGCGACGGCGGCGACGCCGGGGACCAGCCTGTCCCCGTGCGGGTGCGGCCAGCGCTGGCGGCGGGTGTGCGGGCGCTCGCGGTGGAGGCGGGCGACGGCTACACCCTCCTCGTCGCGTCGGACGGGTCCGTGTGGGGCTGGGGGCGCGACGACGGCCGGCTCGGCCGGGACGAGGTGCTGGGGGACAGCACCGTGCCGGTCCGGTCCGCCCTGGACCTGCCCGACGGCGTCGGCGTCCGGGTGATCGCGCTGACGACCCCCGTCCCCGGCGGGCGGACGTCCGTGCGGGCCCTCGGCACCGACGGGGTGCTGTGGGCCTGGGGCACGGCCCGACCCGCGCCGATCCGCGAGGTCGTGCCGCCCCGGCTGACGTGGGTCACCGTGGGCGGGCGCGGTGACGGCACGGAGGCCACGGGCGTGACGGCCGACGGGGTCCGCTGGGACTGGCCGCCGGACGGGCCGCCGGAGGGGGCGATCGGCGGCCCCGTCGAGTTCTCCACCCCGGTCCGGGCCGCGCAGCCCGTCACGGTGACCGGCGTCGTCCTGGGGACGGTGGCGGCTACCGGGCTGACCGCGGCGGGCCCCGCACGGGTGTCCGTGCTGACGCCCGCGCTGCCGGCCGGCACGGTGGACGTCCGGGTGACCACCGCCTACGCCGACGGCACCCCGGGCCCGACGAGCCGGTCGCTGCGGGCCTTCACCGTCACCGCCCCCTGACGCAGTCCTCGGCTCGCGTCCTCTGCTCGCGTCCTGCGCTCGCCCTCCGGCTCCCGCGGCGTCGGGCCTGCGGGCCCGGCGCTGAGACGTGCGCCGCGGTTTCACCCGTCCGGGTGTGCTTCTCACCCGCTCGGTCCCTCCCGCTCACCCGTGGGGGCTGCGAGCCTCTCCCCGGTGCCGCAGCGGGGGCCGCGGCCGGGCCGAGGGAGGCGCCGTGCGCGAGGACGGGACGACCACAGCGACGGGCGCGCGGGGCGCGCCGCGCACGGCACGGACCGGTGCGGCTTCGCACCGGCGACGGCGTGCCCTCGTCGGCCCGCTGACCGCGACGGCGCTCGCCGCGGGCCTCCTCGTGACGGGCGCGGGCGCCGCGGGTGCCGCCGCCCCGGCCGCTGCCACGACCGCGGCTGCCGCCACCGCGGCCTCAGCCGCCAGCACCGCCGCCGCCACCGCCGCCGCCACCGCACCCGTCACCGTCACGTCGCAGGCGCCGACGACGGGCACGGTCGGCGTGCCGTACCGCTACGTCCTGGCCGCGAGCGGCACGGGCCCCACGCGCTGGGCCGTCGTCTCGGGCTCCCTGCCGGCCGGCCTCGTGCTCGACCCGTCGGGCGTGCTGTCCGGCACCCCGACGACGGCCGGCACCGCGACGGTCGTCCTGCGGGCCACGAACGCCTCCGGCAGCGCGACCACCGGTTACTCGGTGCCGGTCCGGGCCGCCGCGGGGGCACCCGCGGCGGTGACGCCCTCGTCGGGCCCGGCGGCCGGCGGGACGACCCTGCGGGTGCCGGTGCCGGGTGCCGCGTGGACGCAGGTGCAGGTGGGCGGCGACGCCGTCCTCGGGCTGGCCGACGACGGCTCCGTGTGGACGTGGGGGGCGCGCTGGTCGGGCCTCGGCACGGGGACGAGCGCGTCGACCGTGCCCGTGCGGGTCCCCCTGCCGCTGCCCGCCGGGGTGCGGGTGACGGCCGTGGCCGCCGGCGCCAACCTCAGCCTCGCCGCCGCCTCCGACGGGTCGGTGTGGGTGTGGGGGTACGGCTCGGCCGGCGACGGCCAGGCCCCGCGCGAGCTCGGCGTGCCGACGCGGGCCGGGCTGACGCTGCCGGCCGGGGTGCGGGTCGCCGGGCTCGACGCCGGGCCGTACCACGTGGTCGTCGTCACCACGGACGGCGCGGTGTGGACCTGGGGCGAGAACGCGCTCGGCCAGCTCGGCGACGGCACGGCCACCGCGCGGACGCGTCCCGTGCGCGTCGCCCTGCCCGCGGGCGTCCGGGCGGCGGCGGTGGACGTCGGCACGAACACGACGTTCGTGCTCGGCGCGGACGGCGCCGTCGTCGGCTGGGGCGTGAACGTCGCGGGGGCCCTGGGCGACGGGACCGGCGTCGACCGCCGCTCACCGGTGCGCGTCCCGGTGCCCGTGGCGGCCGGCGCGCGCGTCGTCGCGGTCGCGGCCGGGGCGGGGTACGGCCACGCCCTGTCCTCCGACGGGTCCGCCTACGGCTGGGGCTACAACGTGGCCGGCCAGGTGGGCGACGGCTCGCGGACCGACCGGCTCGCGCCCGTGCGGGTCGCGCTGCCGGCCGGCGTGCGGCTGACCCGGCTCGGCGCCGGGTTCGACCACGCGCTGGGCGTGGACGCCGGTGGGGGCGTGTGGTGGTGGGGACGGATCGACTGCCGGTACGACGGCGGGGACTTCTGCGGCTCCGACGACGAGGGCGGCACGAGCAACCTCGTGCCCGTCCGGCAGCCCGTCGCGCTGACCCCCGGTGCGGCCGCCGTCGCGGTGGACGGCGGGCTGCACCTGTCCCTCGTCGTCGGGGCGGACGGGTCGCTGTCGGGCTGGGGCGCCAACGGTGCCGGCCAGCTCGCGGACGGCACGACGACCTCGCGCGACGAGGCCGTCGCCGCCCGCAGCCCGCTGACGGTCGTCGGGGTGAAGGTCGGGTACACCTACGGCACCGCGCTGACGCGCCTCGCGCCGGCGCTGGTCTCCGTCGTGTCCCCGCCGCGCGCCCCCGGCGTCGTCGACGTCACCGTGCGCACGGTCCAGCCGGACGGCACGCCGGGCCCGTGGACGCGCCTGTCGGGGGCCTGGACCTACACGCGCTGACCGGTCGACCCCTGCTCGAGGTCCTCCGCGTCGACGATCGTGTAGGCGTACCCCTGCTCGGCCAGGAACCGCTGCCGGTGCGCCGCGAAGTCCTGGTCCACCGTGTCGCGCGCGACGACCGTGTAGAAGTGCGCGGTCCGCCCGTCGGCCTTCGGCCGCATGATGCGCCCGAGCCGCTGGGCCTCCTCCTGCCGGGACCCGAAGGACCCCGAGACCTGGATCGCGACGGCCGCCTCCGGCAGGTCGATGGAGAAGTTCGCCACCTTCGAGACCACCAGCGTCGAGATCTCGCCCGTGCGGAAGGCGTCGAAGAGCCGCTGGCGCTCGCGGACGGGCGTCTCCCCGGTGATGAGGTCCGCCCCCAGGTGCTCCGACAGCTCGTGCAGCTGGTCGAGGTACTGGCCGATGACGAGCGTCGGCTCGCCCCGGTGGCGCGCCACGAGACTCTCGACGACGCGGTTCTTGCCCGGCGCGGTCGCCGCGAGGCGGTAGCGCTCCTCCGGCTCGGCCGTCGCGTAGGTCATGCGGGCGGTGTCCGGCAGCGTGAGCCGCACCTCGACGCACTCGGCGGGCGCGACGTACCCCTGCGCCTCGATGTCCTTCCACGGCGCGTCGAACCGCTTGGGCCCGATGAGGCTGAAGACCTCGTCCTCGCGCCCGTCCTCGCGCACGAGCGTGGCCGTCAGGCCGAGGCGTCGTCGGGCCTGCAGGTCCGCCGTCATGCGGAACACGGGGGCGGGCAGCAGGTGCACCTCGTCGTAGACGACGAGGCCCCAGTCGCGCGCGTCGAGCAGCTCCAGGTGCGGGTACATGCCCTTCCGCTTGAGCGTGAGGACCTGGTACGTCGCGATGGTGACCGGCCGGATCTCCTTGCGGGCGCCGGAGTACTCCCCGATCTCGTCCTCGGTCAGCGAGGTCCGCCTGATCAGCTCGTCGCGCCACTGCCGGGCGCTGACGGTGTTGGTCACGAGGATGAGCGTCGTCGTCGAGGACCGCGCCATCGCCCCTGCGCCGACGATCGTCTTGCCGGCGCCGCAGGGCAGCACCACGACGCCCGACCCGCCGTGGAAGAAGCTGTCGACCGCCTGCTCCTGGTACGGCCGCATCGTCCAGCCGTCCTGCGCGAGGGAGATGGCGTGCGCCTCCCCGTCGACGTACCCGGCGAGGTCCTCCGCCGGCCAGCCGAGCTTCACGAGCACCTGCTTGAGGTGGCCGCGCTGGGAGGGGTGCACGACGACGTCCGTGGCGTCGATCCGCTCGCCCAGCAGGCCGGAGGTCCGCTTCGAGCGCAGCACCTCGGCCAGGACGGCGGGGTCCAGCGCGTGCAGCACGAGCCCGTGCACGGGGTGCGCGACGAGCTGCAGCCGGCCGTAGCGCGACATCGTCTCCGCCACGTCGACGAGCAGCGCGTGCGGCACGGGGTAGCGCGAGTACTCCAGCAGCGTGTCGACCACCTGCTCGGCGTCGTGCCCGGCGGCGCGCGCGTTCCACAGACCGAGCGGGGTCAGCCGGTACGTGTGCACGTGCTCCGGCGCGCGCTCGAGCTCGGCGAACGGCGCGATGGCGCGGCGGCACGCCGCCGCCTGCTCGTGGTCGACCTCGAGCAGGAGGGTCTTGTCGCTCTGGACGATGAGGGGGCCGTCAGGCACGCGGGGCTCCAGCGGTGGGAGGGAGTAGCGGTGGGAGGGAGTGGGGGACGGGCGGGCGGGAAGGCAGACCGGGACGGGCGGGTCACGGGGCGTCGGGCGGGTCGACCGGGCGGACGCCGGCGATGTGGTGCACCGCGATGGTCAGCTCCGCCGCACGGGCCGGGTCGACGGCGCGCAGCCGGCCCGCGTCCACCCGCAGGGGCCGCAGCACCCGCTCCTGCAGCCGCCCGTCGGGCCCGACGAGCTCGACGCGCACGGCGGTCCGGTCGGCCGCCGCCTGCCGCAGGACCAGCAACGCCGACGCCGGGTCGGCTGTTCCCCCCGCGCCGGCGGCACCTGAGGCCCCGCCGCTGACGTCGCCCTTCCCGTCGCGCCCGGCCCGCGGCGACGTGCCCCGGACGGCCCCCGCCGCGCGCTCGACGACGCGCGCGACCGCGTCGCCCGGGCGGTCGGGGCCGCCGTCGCCCGTGGGGACCCCCGCCTGCGGGCCGGTCCCGGCCGTGGCCCCGGCGGCCTCCAGCGCACGCTCGTGCTCGTCCGCCGCCCGCAGGCGGGCGACGAGCGCCTCCACGCGCGCGGGCGGGGCGGGCGGCGGCGGCACGGACGCCCGGGGACCACGGCCACGGGCGCGCCGCGTGGCCGGGCCGGCGTGCACGACCTGCCCGTCGGGCCCCTCGGCGACCGGCGCCCGGCCCGCCGCCCGCAGCGCCGCCAGGAGCTCGCCGGCCGTGGCCCGGGCGCCGAGCACGGTCGGGGCCAGCCGGAACAGCCCCAGGGACGCGAGGCGCGGGTCCTCGACGAGCCCGGCCAGCACCGCGGGGTCGTCGGAGCGCAGGTAGCCGTCCGCCGTGCCGGCTCGCAGGCGCCCGTGCTGGCGGGCCACGTCGCGCACGAGGTACTCCAGCGGCTGCGGCACGCGCCCGCCGGGGACGTGCCGGGCCAGCGCGGCCAGCACGTCGTCGGCGGTGCGGCCGGCGTCGAGCCCTTCGCGCACGCTCCCGGCGGTGAACCGCACGGCGAGGGCCCCGCCGCGCGACTCGACGACCGACACCGCCTCCAGCAGGTCGGCCAGCTCGTCGGCCGGCCGGCCGGGCACGACGCCGGTGAGGTCGGCCTGCAGCAGCAGCACGTCGACGGGCTCGGGCAGGGCGGCCGCCAGCGCGGCGGCGACCGGGTCCTCGTCGCCGGGCGTCACGGGTCCCGTCCGGACCACCTCCGCGAGCAGCGCGCGCCCCGGCGCCCCGAGCGCGCCCGCGCCGAGGACGCCCAGCAGCGCCGCCTCGGCCAGCACCGCGCGGACGGCCGGCTCGGGCGGCACCGACCGGGGGGCGCGGTGCCGCAGCGCGGCGAGGACCCCCTCCGGCGGGGCGACGACCGCGGGCGGCAGCGCCGCGAGCGCGACGAGCACCTCCCGGCGCAGGCGGGGCGCCCACGTGCGCTGCACCGTCGGGTCGAGGGCGGCGCGCGGGCTGCCGTGCTCGTCGCGCGTGCCCACGAGCCAGGGCGCCCGCACGGTCCCCACCCACGCGCGGACGAGGGCGGACCACCGCTGCGGCAGGTCGCCCGCCGCCCAGGTGTCCGAGGACGCCGTCGGCAGGAACGCGGGCAGCTCCTCGCCGTCGTCCGCGACGAGCCCCGCCGCCCCCGCGACCTCGACGAGCACGGCCACCTCGTCCTCCGCCGCGTCCAGCGCCGCCGCGGTCCGCCGCAGGTCCCGCACGCCGAGCCCGCCACCCCGCAGCACCCGGGGCGGTGTGCGCTCCCACAGCCGCAGCAGGGCCTCGACGAGGCGCACGGCCCGCTCGGCCGCGGCCGCCGACTCCGTCGCGACGCCGGCGTCGGTGAGCCCCGGGGCGGGGGCGCCGGGCGCGGGCGGCAGGGCCGGCGCGGCGTGCGTCCGCCCGCCGCGCAGCGCCAGCGCGACCCCGCGCGGCAGGACGACGTGCGACCCCGTGCCGGGGGCGAGCAGGCCCGCGCGCAGGAGGGCCGCGACGGCCGCGGCGGCCGGCGTCCGGGGCGCGGGGGCGACCCCGACCGGGGGGCCCCAGACGAGCGCGTCGAGCAGCGCCGCGGCGCCCGTCGGCGCCTGGGCCAGCAGCGCCGCGACGGCGCCGGCGGGGTCGTCGTCCCCCGGGGCGGTGCCGGCCGGGTCGGGGACGGTCGCGGGCGCGAGGCCGGCGGGGTAGGGGCCGAGCGCGTCGGCCAGGCCGGGCGCGGCGCGCAGGACGCGGTCGACGCCCGGGGCGCCGCCCCCGGCGTCCTCACCCCCGGGTCCCTCCAGCACCAGCGCGCGCTCGAGCGCCGCCCCCACCGCGGCGTCGACCGCCGCCCGCGCGACGTCGTCGTCGGCCCCGAGGGCGTCGTGCAGCCGGGCGCGGGTCGGCGGCGTGCCGGCGCCGTCGAGCACGACCACGGACTCGAGCACCTGCAGCGTCGTGGCGTCGAGCTCGGCCAGCGCCCGGTCGGTGCTCGTCCGGCCCGTGGCGCGCACCGCGAGGCTCGCGAGGGTCACGGGGGACGGGCTGGCCAGGTCCGGCCGGGCGCGCAGGAGCGCCGCGAGCGCGCTGTCGTCCCGCGCCCGCAGGTCGTCCAGGAACGTGGCCATCCGCACCACCCTACGAGGGCCGCGCGCCGCACGCCCCGGCGGCGCTTCCTTCAAGCCTCGCCCCCCGCTGCCGAAGGGAGGGGGGTGGCGCGCGTGCGCCGCGGGACGCAGGGACGGGCCGGACGGGGGCGCGCATGGAGCTCGACGTCGCCGCGCTGCCCGTCGGCAGCCAGGTGGTCTGCGTGGCGCGGCAGGCGATCTACGACGCCCGCCGCCGGGTGCGCGCGCAGGAGCTGCTCTTCCGCCCCGACCCGCGTGCCGTCGTCGCCGGCGAGGGCGCGGCCTTCGACGACGACGTGGCGACCGCGCGCGTCATCTCCGCCGTGACGACGGAGTTCGACCCGCGCGACCTGGCCGGCGACGTGCCGCTGTTCGTCAACCTGCCCCGCCGCTTCCTCACCCTGGAGCTGCCCGTCCCGCTCGACCCGGCCCAGGTGGTGCTGGAGGTGCTCGAGCGCGTGGAGCCCGACGAGGCCGTGGTGCGGGGGATCGAGGCGCTGCGGGCGGTGGGCTTCCGCATCGCCATCGACGACGTCGTGCCCGGCGACCGCCGGGCGGGGCTGCTGCCGCTGGCGGACTTCGCGAAGGTGGACCTGCGCGACGTGCCGCCGGGCGGGCTGCCCGCGATGGTCGACTGGCTGCGGGCGGGGGCAGGACGGCCCGTCGAGCTCGTCGCCGAGCGGATCGAGGCCGAGCAGGACCTGGCCGACGCCGTCGCGGCGGGCTTCGACCTCTTCCAGGGCTACCACCTGCGGCGCCCGTCCGTCGTCGCCCGCACCTCGCTGCACCACAGCGCGACGACCGCGCTGCGCCTGCTGGCCCAGCTCGCGGACCCGCGCGTGTCCTTCCCGCAGATCACCGAGCTCGTCTCGGCCGACCCGGCGCTGGCGCTCAAGGCGCTGCGCGCGTGCAACTCGGTCGCGGGGGCCCGGCACGGCGTGCGCACGCTGCACCAGGCGCTCGTCATGCTCGGGCGCGAGCGGCTGAGCGCCATGCTCGTCCTCGAGCTCGTGGGGTCCAGCGGCCACGCCGACGACGACCTCGCGGTGCGGTGCCTGGCGCGCACGGCGGCCGCGGAGCTGCTGGCCCCGGAGGACCCGCGTGCCGCGGCGACGGAGCAGGTGGTCCGCCTCGTCTCGGAGCTGCTGGGGGAGGACCGCACGGTCGTCGAGGGCTGGTTCGCCTGGTCGGCCCCGGAGGCGGACGTCACGGCGGCCTGCGACGCGCTCGACGCCTACCTGCGCGCCGAGGAGGCCGACGAGGTGCCGGACATCGCGCCGCCGCACACGGCCCTGCGCGTCTCGACCGCCTACCTGGCCGGCGTGCGGCGTGCCCGCAGCGTGCTCGGCGCGCTCGGGGACTGACGGCGGAGGGTAACCTCAGGGGTCGGTCGGTGACCGGCGCGACGGCGCGCGCCCGCGGGGCGGGTGCGCGGGCGGGTGCTCGGGCGGGTGCTCGGGCGGGTGCCCTGCCGGCGCGAGGAGATCTGCGGACGCAGGACAGGGGTGTGCGGTGCCCACGGGCAAGGTCAAGTGGTTCGACACCGAGCGCGGCTTCGGGTTCATCGCCAGCGACGACGGCGGTGAGGTGTTCCTGCACGCCTCCGCGCTGCCGGCGGGCGTGACGGCGCCCAAGCCGGGCGCCAAGGTCGACTTCGGGGTCGCGGACGGGCGGCGCGGCCCGTCGGCGCTCTCGGTGACGATGCTGGAGCCGCTGCCGTCCGTCGTGCGGGCGGCGCGCAAGCCCGCGGAGGACATGGCGGTCATCGTCGAGGACCTCATCAAGGTGCTCGACCGCGTCGGCAACGACCTGCGCCGCGGCCGCTACCCCGAGAAGGCGCGCGCCGGGCAGTACGCCACCCTCCTGCGGGCCGTCGCCGACGACCTCGACGAGGCCTGAGCGTGGCGGTCAAGGAGGCGCTGCTCGTCGGCGCGGTCGAGGTGGCCCGGGCCGCCGCGGTCGAGACGGCCGAGGAGCCGGGGCACGTCGGCGAGCACCTCGGCACGGTGGTCGACGCCGAGCGGCTCGTCTCGCACCGGTTCGCCTGCCTGGCGCCCGGGTACCGCGGCTGGGAGTTCACCGTCACGCTCGCGCGCGTCCCGCGCGGCCGGGCCGCCACGGTGTGCGAGTCCGTGCTGCTGCCCGGGCCCGACGCCCTGCTGGGCGCCCCGTGGGTGCCGTGGGCGGAGCGCCTGCGTCCCGGGGACATCGGCCCCGGCGACGTGCTGCCCTTCCGCGCCGACGACCCCCGGCTGGAGCCGGGCTGGACGCCGTCGGGCGACCCCGAGCTCGACGACGTCGCCATCGAGGAGCTCGCGCTGGCCCGGGCCCGCGTCCTGTCGCCGGCCGGCCGCGACGAGGCCGCCACCCGCTGGTACCGCGGCAGCCACGGCCCGACGACGCCGGGCGCCGTCGCGTCGGCGGCGCCGTGCTCGGGCTGTGGCTTCCTCGTGCCGCTGCAGGGCTCGCTCGGCACCGTGTTCGGGGTCTGCGCCAACGAGTGGTCGTCGGACGACGGCCGCGTCGTGAGCCTCGACCACGGGTGCGGCGCGCACTCGGAGACCGACGTCCCGCCCGTGCCGTCCGACTGGCCCGCACCGGACCCGCTCGTCGACGAGACGCGGCTCGAGCTCGTGCGCATCGCCGCCGCCCCGGAGGCCCCGGTCGCCGAGGCCGTCCCTGACGAGCCCGCTGCCGACGAGCCTGCCGCCGACGAGCCCGTTGCCGAGGGACTCGCGGACGCCGCCGAGGAGCCGCCGGTCGCCTGAGCGGTGACGTCCGCGGCAGGACGGTCCCGCTCGGGGACCTCAGCGCGGGGGCAGGCTCCCGTCGACGGGGCCGTCGAGGTCCTCGTCGTGCGGCGCGCCCTGGTGGACACCCTGCCGGCCGACCTGCCCGTCCGGGCCCTGACGTCGGGCCCACGCGGCGCCGACGAGCCCGAGCACCACGCCGGCCGCGCAGGTCTCGACCGGGCGCCACGTGATGGACCCCGACGAGGCCAGGACGACGCACACGACGCCGGCGACCGTCCACAGCAGCGCCCCCGCGAGCGCCACGACCCGCAGGTCGATGGCGAGCGGGGGCGGGGCGGTGCGCCGCGGGTGCAGGAGGACCCCGATGAGCGCGCGCACGGCCCGAGCCTAGCGCCCGGCCGACCGGGCCCCGCCGTCAGCCGGGCCAGCCGTCAGCCGGGCCCGGCCGTCGACCCGTCCGTCAGCCGCGGGTGACGACGGCCAGGGCCGAGGCGATCGCGAGCGCCTCCGGCACCGCGGCGAGGAACGCCTGCGCCACGGTGAGCGGCTCCAGGCCCGTCCGCGCGACGGCGTCGGTGTCGTTCTCCTCGTGGCTGATGACGGCCTCGAGCATCGCGCCCCAGGGGCCGGACCGGTCGGTCAGGGCGGCGGCCACCTCGGCGGACACGCCCGTGCGCTGCACGATCTCCGCGACGGCGACCTTCTGCTGCGCCGCGAGCGCGGACAGCAGCCCGACGGTGTAGCCCGCGTCGGACCCGGACAGGGTGTGCATGGTGCGCGCGCGGGTGAGCATCGACCACAGCGGGCCGACGTTCGTCGGGCGGGCGTCGACGAGCGAGGCGGTCGCCAGGGCGGCGAGCTGGTTCGGCCCGACGAGCACGACGGCCTGGTGCACGGAGTCGATCTGCCGGCGCAGGCCGTACGCCGAGGAGTTGATGAGGTGCAGCACCCGGATCGACAGCTCGGGGTCGGCACTGACGACGCGCACGACGGCCGCGTGGTCGACCTGCGGCGAGGACAGCATCTGCATGAGCTCGAGGCACTGCAGCTGCCCGGCGGTGAACCGGCGCGGCTCGACCGCGGGGTCCCGGTGGAACATCGGCCCCTGCAGCAGCTCGGCGCCGATCTGCGCGGCCAGCTCGAGCCGCGCGGCGGTGTCCGCGCGCTCGGCGACGACGACGGCCTCCGCGTCGTGCGCGCGGTCGGCGAGCGTCCGCACGAGCGAGGGGTCCAGGCCGAGGTCGACCTTCACGTAGTCGACGAGCGGCAGCAGCACCTCCTGCGACGTCGTCCCCGCGAAGTCGCCGAGGGCCAGCGCGTAGCCGGCGGCGCGCAGCGCACCCATCCGCTCCGCCGTGTCCGGACGCACCGCGAGGGCGTGCGGGACCTCCAGCACCACGCCGTAGGAGCACGGCGGGACGGGCGTGGTCCCGGCCAGGATGCCGGCGGTGGCGCGCAGCACCACGGGCCGGTCCCCGCCGAGGGCGTCGAGGTCGAGCAGGCCGTACTCGTCGTCGCGCACGCGGTCCGCGCGGTCGTCGACCGTGCCCGAGGCGCGCCCCACGACCTTCGCGCGCAGCGCGTAGCCGAAGACGCTGCGGTCCGGGTGCACGACGGGCTGACGCTGGATGGTCGAGCCGACGGCCGGCCGCCCGACGCCGGCGTGCCGACGCGGGTCCACCCTGCCCCCTCCCGGTCCCGGCCGGAGGGCCGCGACGTCTTGCGGTGCCACGGACGGTGCTCCGGGTGCTGCTGACGAGGTCCGGTCCGCGCCGGCGGAGGCGGTGCCCCGCGCGCCGCGCAGCGTGTCGGCCCAGCTCATGCGAGCCGTGCCCGCAGCGGCCAGTCGCCCTCGAGCACCGTCTGCACGGCACGCCCGGAGGCGACGTCCACGACGACCGGTGCCAGCAGGTTGGCGGTCGGCGCCTCGTGGTCCTCGTCGACGGGGTGCACCACGGCGAGGAGCACGGTGGCGCCGCCCGTGCCCGTGCCCGTAGCCGTGCCGGCGCCCTCGTCGAGCAGGCGCACGGCGGCGGCGGTACCCGGCCGGTAGGCGGGGAAGAAGGCGCCCGGGGCGACGAGGAACAGCCGCAGCGGCACCTCCGCGCCCGGCAGGGACCGGGCGGCGAAGAGGGTCGCGGTGTCGTCCAGCGCCTCGAGCGAGAGGACGTCGTAGCCGGGGAGCCCGGGCAGCGGCTCGACGAGCGCGAGCCGGTCCGGGACGGGCACGGTGCGGCCGTCGGGACCGAGGACCGCGACGGTCCCGGGCGCGTCGGCCGGGTCGAGGTCGAGGTCGAGGGGGTGCGGGGTCACGGTCGCCGCGCTCACCGGAGGAAGTCCAGCAGGGAGGGCTGGAGGGTCTTGGCGGTGGCGGCGAGGGCGCTCTTGTACACGATCTCCTGGGCCTGCAGGTCGATGGTCACGGCGGCGAGGTCGATGTCCTGCACCCGGGCGCGCTGGTCCTTGACCGTGAGCGAGGCGGAGGCGAGGTCCGACTGGGCGTTCTGGACGAGGTTCTGGCGGCTGCCGACGGCCGCGTTGGCGGCCTTCAGCGCCTCGAGGCGGCCGTCGACGCTCTGGAGGAGCGGCGTGACGTCGGGGCCGTTGGCGCCGCCGGTGCGCAGCGCCGTCGCGGCGGCGTCGAGGACGGCGAACACCGAGGTGGCGCCGTCGCCGTACGCGGCGGCCCCGTCGGCGTCGACGCGGACGGTCACCGCGTCGCCGACCCGGCGCAGGACCGGGGTCGTGGCGCCCGCGACCGACGCGGTGTGGGTGTAGGTGCGGGCCCCGGACCCGTCGGTGCCGAGGGTCCAGCCCTCGCCCGCGTCGGAGGTGCCGGCGAACACCGTGCGCCCGTTGACGCTCGTGTTGGCCTGGCGCAGCAGGTCGTCGCGGATGCCCTCGAGCTCGAGGGCGATCGCCTCCCGCTCGGACTGCCCGTACCCGCCGTTGCCGGCCTGGACGAGCAGGGTGCGGGCGGCGGTGAGGCTCTTCACCGAGGTCTGCAGGGTCGTGTCGGCCACGTTGAGCCACGTCGTGGCGTCCTGGGCGTTGCGCTCGTACTGCGCGACGCGGGCGGCCTGGCGGTCGAGCAGGAGGATGTCCGACGTCGCCGCCGGGTCGTCCGACGGCTTCTGGACGTTCTTCCCGGAGCTGAGCTTCGCCTGCAGCTCGGCCATCCGCCCCAGGTTCACCTGGAGGTTGGCCAGGCTGGAGCGCTGGACGGTCTGGTGGGTCACGCGGCCGATCACTTCGTCACCTCGCCATGTTCATGAGGGAGTCCAGGACGCTGTCGATGGTCGACAGCACCCGCGCGGCGGCCTGGTAGCCCCGCTGGTACGCCATGAGGTTCACGGTCTCCTCGTCGGTGTCGACGGCCGCGTTCGACGTCTGCTGCCCGGCGGCCGCGGCGCGCGCGTCCTCCGAGACCGTCGCGCGGGCGCTCGCGCTCGCCGACCGGTTGCCCAGCTCGACGACCGCGGAGGTCCACCGGGCCTGGGGGCCCGTCGTGGACGTGCTGAGGGCGGCGACCGCGTCGGCCACCCGGCCGTCGAGCGCCGCGGCCGGGTCGGCGGACCCGGAGGCCGCGAGCAGCGCACCGTCGGTGATCGCCACGCGCAGGCCGAGGGCCGGGGGCTGACCGGCGGCGAACGTGAAGACGTCGCCGCCGGCCGCGCCCGTGCGCGTGAAGCCCGTGCGGTGCACCGCGTTCACCTGGCCCGCGAGCGTGGCGGCCACGGCGTCGAGCCGGGCGGCGGCCTCCGTGAGGACGCCGCCGCCGCCCGCGGGGTCCGGCGGCGCGAGCACGGAGAGCTGCCCGGCGACGGAGCCGCCGGTGACGCCCACGGTCGAGGTCGGGCGGTCGGCCCACACGAGCCGGACGGGGTCGCCGGCCACGGGGGGCACGGCGGCCGCGGCCCCGGTCGCAGCGGCGAAGGAGGTGGCGCCGGCGAGCCGCACGGGCCGCGCCGAGGAGCCCTCGACGATCGCGTTGCCGCCGACGAGCACCGACAGGGTGCCGTTCTGGCCCGTCTGCGCGGTGGCGCCGACGAGGCCCGCGAGCGTCGTGACCGCCTGGTCGCGCTGGTCCATGAGCTCGTTGGCGTTCCCGTCGAGGCTCTGCACGGACAGGATGCGCCGGTTGAGGTCGGCGACGGTCGCCGCGGTGGAGTTCACCTGGTCGACGAGGGCCACGGTCTGGTCGCGCGCCTGCGTCCACTGGGTCCGCACGCCCTGGTACAGCGCGCCGATGCGGTCGACGACGGCGGCGGAGCGGTCGAGGACCGACGTCCGCGTCGCGGCCTGGTCCGTGTGGTTGGACAGGTCGCCCCACGCGGCCCACATGTCGTTCATGCCGGCGGACAGGGAGCTGTCGGTGTCGAGCTCCCCGAGCGACGTCTCGAGGGTGTCGTAGGCGGTCGCGCGGACGGCGTGGAACGCGGCCCCGCTCGTCGTCGAGCGCACCTGCGCGTCGAGGAAGGCGTCGGCCAGGCGGGCCACGCCGGTGACGCGCACGCCGTCGCCCACGCCGGACGCCGTCGAGAACATGGAGGGGTTGATCGCCGTCGGGGACGCGACGAGCGTGGCCCGCTGGCGGGTGTAGCCGACGGTGTTGGCGTTGGCCACGTTCTGGCTCGTCACGTCCAGCGCCTGGCGCTGGGCGACGAGCGAGCTCAGCGCCGTCGAGATCCCGGAGAAGGTGCTCACGGTCCGGTGTCCTCCTGGTGGTGCGTGGCCGGGGCCGCGCGCGGGGCGGGCGGACGGTCGCGGGACGGGTCGTCCCGGCCGTCCGATCGGTCAGATGGAGCGGTCGATGAGGTGCGCCAGCGGCGAGGTCGCCGCCGCGTGGCCCGACCCGTCGTAGGTGCGCACGTCGTCCTGGAGCGCCGCGAGGGTCTCCTGCGTCGCGCGGTGCGACAGGGCCAGCAGCTCCCGGTTGCCGTCCGCCAGGTGCCCGATCTCCGCGGTGAGGGACGCGAAGGCGTCGCGGTGCGCGCGCAGCAGCTCGTCCCACGGGGCCGGCGCGTGCGCGGCGAGGACCGCGAGGCTGGAGCCCGGCACGACGCCGAGCTCGACGGCGACGGCCTCGGCCTCGACCGCGCGGGCCAGCTCGGCCTCGCGGATGGCGTCGAGGGCGTGCTCGACCTCGGCGGTCGCGAGGGCCAGCCAGCGCGTGCGGCCGCTGCTGAGCAGCAGCTGCTCCTCCTCGAGCTTGAAGAGCAGCGTCTCGAGGAGGTGGCGCTCACGCCACAGCACCTCGGAGAGCCGGTTCAGCGCCATGGGGTCCGACCTCGTCCCGCTCGCGGGCGGCGCCGGTCGCGCCGTGCCCTGTCACGCACCTCATCGGCACGGGGTCCGGGCGGGTGAGACGTCTGGTCCGATCGGGTGGTCCCGGTCCGCGCCCCTGGTGCCCGGCGCCGCGACGTCCTCGGTGGCACCGCCGCCGGCGTCCCGGACCGACCGCACGTCACCCGGGGGGACCAGCGCCGGCGGGTGAGGCGCGGCGCGTCACGGTGGTCCGCGCCGGCCGAGCCGCGCCCGTGACGGCGGGCACCCGGCTCGGGGCCGCCGTGGACGGGCTCCCGGGATGCCCGGGTGCGACCGGGACGGCGGTCGCGCGGCTCCCTCCTGGACCGAGCCGGGCCGGACCGGGCCGACCCGGTCGTCGATGCGCGGAATGGGCGCACGGTCGGCAACGGGCGGGCGCTCGGGAGAGGACCGCGCGGTGACGTGCATCACAGCGTCGTGACCGGGCGGGGGTGAGTCGTCCGGTCCGGGCGGTTCGCGCCGCCCGGTGCGCCCGGTTCGCCCGACCCTCGGAGCGGGTCGACGACCGCACGTGCTCACTCACCCGGCGGCACCCCTCAAGGCGGACCCTGCGGAGGCCGACACCCTCTGCGTGAGCGACCTCCCCCAGAGCCCGGACGAGCTGGTCCTGGCCCACCTGCCCCTCGTCGGGTACCACGTCAGCGAGCTGCTGCACCGGGTGCCCCCGACCGTCTCCCGCGACGAGCTGACCTCCGCCGGCCAGCTCGCGCTCGTCCTGGCGTCCCGCGCCTACGACCCCACCACCGGGGTGCCCTTCGCGCGCTACGCGGCGCTGCGGATCCGGGGGGCGCTCGTCGACGAGCTGCGCTCGATGGACTGGGCCACCCGCGGGGCGCGGCACCGCGTCCGCGAGCTCGCGAGCACCTCCGAGCGGCTCACCGCCTCGCTCGGCCGCACGCCCACGCGGCACGAGCTGGCCAGCGCGCTGGGCTCGGACGTGGAGACGGTCGACAAGGCCCGCCAGGACGCCGAGCGCCGGGTGCTGAGCATCGACGCCACCGAGCGCCCGGTCGCCGACATCATGCCGGACGACGCCCCGAACCCCGAGGAGGCCCTCCTCGCCGACGAGCGCCTGCACTGGCTGCGCGCCGCCGTCGACACGCTCCCGGACCGGCTGCGCCTCGTCGTGTCCGGCCTGTTCCTCGAGGACCGGTCCGTCGTCGACCTGGCCGAGGAGCTGGGCGTCACGCAGTCGCGCATCAGCCAGCTGCGCACGGAGGCGCTCACCCTCCTGCGCGACGGCATGAACGCCGCGCTCGACCCGGACCTCGTCCCGGCCGCCGCCCGTCCGGACGGCGTCGCCGAGCGCCGCCGCCAGCAGTACTTCGCCTCCGTCGCGGCCCGCGCCGCGATGGCCCCCGCCGGCGTGCTGCCCTCGCCGCGCACCTCGGGCGTCACCCTGTACGACGAGGGTGCCGGCCTGGCCAGCGTCTCCGCCTGACCGCGGCACCACGCGCCGCTCACGCACCGCTCACCCGCACGACCCAGCTCACCGCACGGCCCCGGGGCTCACGCCCCGGGGCCGTCGTGCGTCCCGCGCAGGGTGGCCCAGGGCGGCGCAGGGTGGCGCAGGGTGGCGCAGGGTGTGACGAGCCGGGGACGACGTCGTCCTCGGCCCACGCACGCGCGGACCGGGGACGACGCGGAGGACCGCTCAGCGCGCGACGGGGGTGCGGCGACCGAGCGCGGGCAGGTCGACGCCGGGGTCGTCGGTGCTCCACGCGGTCATCGCGCGCAGGGCCGGCAGCTCGTCGGGACCGGCCGGGACCAGGAGGATCTCGGGGACCTCGTGCTCGGGCAGGCAGGCTGCGGCGATGCGCGCCCGCACGTCCTCGACGGCCTCGGCCACGGCCGCGGGGTCGGGCGCGACGGGCAGCACGAGGCAGATGTCGTCGCCGGCGCGGTAGGTCGCCAGGTAGGTGACGAGGGCGTCGGTCGCCTGGGCGCCGGCCGAGCGCTGGGTCACGAGGCCCCCGCCGGGTCGTCCCGGCTCGTGCTGGCCCGGCACGTGCAGCACGGTCCGACGCGACCGGGTGGCCAGTGCCGGCACCGGACGCTCCGCGAGCGGCACGACGTGCGCCAGCTCCGCGAGCCGGTCCGCGACCGCCCGGGCGGTGGCCCGCCAGGTGAACCCCTCCGCGATGCGGCGGCGCGCGGCGGCCCCACGGCGGACGCGCTCGTCGGGCCGGTCGACGACCTCGCGGAGGAGGGCTCCCAGCGCGGCCGCGTCGGGCTCGGCCCAGAAGTACTTCGCGGCCCCGGGGCCGAACGTGTGCGTCCGCAGCCGGCGGACCTCGGCGGGCACGAGCCAGCCCGTCGCCTCGTCGCAGAAGTCCGCGGTCGCGCCGACGGCGGTGACCACCACGGGCAGCCCGCACGCCATCGCCTCGGCGACCGGCAGGGCGAACCCCTCGCCGCGGTACGGGTGCACCAGGGCGTCGCACGCGCGGTACAGCGCGGCCAGCCCGGCGGTGGTGAGGTCCTCGTCGATGACCTCCACGGCCGGCGCCCCGGGCAGCGCCGCGCGCTCGAGCAGCTCGTCGAGGTGGTCCCGGCTGCCCGGGTAGGTGGTGCGGGTGCCGTGCGCCTTCACCACCAGGCAGACGTCGTCGTCCGCGGTGAAGGCGTCGAGGTACGCGGCGACGAGGACGTCGATGCCCTTGCGGGGCAGCGGCCCGCCGCAGTACAGCAGCCGGGTGCCCTTCGTCGTCGCCAGCGGGTGCCGGTCGCCGTCGGGGGAGAACACGTCGGTGTCGACACCCAGAGGGACGACGCGCAGCTTCTCTGCCGGGACGCCGGACAGCTCGTAGCAGTCGCGCACCCACGTGGAGTAGCACCAGATCTCGTCCGCGAGCCGGGCGCCGTCGGCCCACTCCTGCGGCAGGCCGCCGAACTCCCACGGCTGCACGAGGACGTACGCGCCACGCGCCGGCGGGGTCCAGTCCGGCGGCCACTGGTGGCGCACGGTCACCTGGGGCACGTCGTGCACGGGGGCCGTCGCACCGAGCAGCGCGTCGGGGCTCCCGGCGACGAGGTCCGGCACCGGGTCGACCTCACGCGTCGCCACCTCGAGGTGCACGCGCGGGTCGGCGACGAGCTCGCGGCAGATGCCGCGGTTGACGTGCGCGAGGCTGTGGGTGCTGTACTGCTCGCCCTCCCAGCGCACGCGCACGGCGTCCGGCGCGGCGGGGCGGCGGCGCACCCGGCGGCCGATCGCCTCGAGGCGCGCGGCGGCCGCCGCGACGCCGACGGACCAGTCCCACGCCCGCACGGCATGCTCCCTGGCGGCGGCACCGACGGCCGCCATCGCCGCCCGGTCGTCGACCACGCGGTGGAGCTGCGCGACCAGGGAGGGGACGGACGGCTGCGCCCAGCGCTGGCCCGCGTAGACGGGGCCCATCTCGTCGGGCCTGATCTCGACGAGGCGCTCGACGTCGACCGGGAGCGCGACGCCCTCGTCGAGGAGGTCGCCCAGCCCGCTCCAGTCCGTGGCCACCAGTGGCACGCCGCACGCCATCGCCTCGAGCGCCGGCAGACCGTAGCCCTCGCCGCGGCTGGGCATGACGACGGCGTCGGCC
Source organism: Cellulomonas sp. plas2 (assembly GCF_057221735.1). Lineage (NCBI taxonomy): Bacteria > Bacillati > Actinomycetota > Actinomycetes > Micrococcales > Cellulomonadaceae > Cellulomonas > Cellulomonas sp. plas2. Next base: position 3,258,751 of record NZ_CM170155.1, on the reverse strand, counting down.
GCGGCGTAGAGGGCGGGCATGAGGGCCTCGGGCACCAGGTCGGGGAGCACCACCACCGGGGCGACGTCGGAGCGGTTGCGGCCGAGCGCGGCGAGGGTCGCGTCGACCCAGCGCTCCGTGCGTGCGCGGACCCGCTCGACGCGCGCGGCGACCTCGCCGACGCCCCAGGCGTCGGGCGAGCCCGTGTCCGCACCGTCGACCTTGAGGACGAGACGGACGTCGTCGCCGGGCTCGAAGGCCAGCGCCCAGGCGGTGAGCAGCACGTCCCAGCCCTTGCGTCGGTTGGCCGCGTCCGCGGCGACGGCGAGGAAGGTCGTGCCGGGGCCGTCCGCGAGGGCCGGCAGCGGCGCGGCGCCCGGGGCGAAGAGGGCGGTGTCGACGCCGCCCGGGACGACGTGCACGGGCACGTCGAGGCCGGCGGCGGGGAACGTGCGGGCGTTGAAGGCGGTCGGGACCCAGACCTCGTCGACCTGCCGGAGCTGGGCCAGCCATGCCGGGTTCAGGCCGTCCGACTCGAACATCGTCCGGGCCACCTGGTACCCGCCCTGGGCGCGCCGGCCCACGAGGTTCGGCACGACGTTCTGCACGACGACGTCCTCGTCACCGGGCTCGCGGGCCAGGAGCTCCGCGAGCAGCGCGCGGTCCCCGGCCGGGAGCGCCGCCTCGAAGCCGGGCACGTCCTGGACCGTGCGGACGACGACCTCCCACCCCGCCCGCGCGAGGCCGAGGGCGAGGTGGCGCCCCTCGTGCCCGTAGCCCGAGGGGTTGCGCAGGTACCCCTCCCAGCGCACGCGCAGCGGCGCGTCGGGCGCGAGGCCGAGGTGCAGGCGGGCGGCGGGGTCGGCGAACCACATGCCTGAGGGATCGGCGGCGAGGTCACCCGTCTGAGGCGTCGCGTTCGCCGCAACGGCTCAGCGCGCGCCCCGGCCGGACGATCGTGCCACAGGAGGGCCCGGACCACCGGGCCGGGACCTGGAGGAACGATGGCAACGCGCGCACGGCTCAGCATCGCGGCCGTCCTCATCGTCAAGGACGAGGAGGACGTGCTGCGGCCCTGCCTGGAGTCCGTCGGCTGGGCCGACGAGGTCGTCGTCTACGACACCGGCTCGACGGACGCGACGGTCGAGGTCGCGCGGGCGTGCGGCGCGCGCGTCGTCGAGGGGTACTGGGACGACGACTTCGGCGCGGCGCGCAACCGCGCGCTGGAGCACGTGACCGCCGACTGGGTGCTCAGCATCGACGCCGACGAGGTGTTCGAGGGCGACCCGCACCAGCTCCGCAGGCGCCTGGGCGCCGGTGGCGCGCCGGTGCACTCGGTCCTGCAGGTCAGCACGGCGGCGCCGGGAGAGCACCCCGTGGGCGCCTCCGTCATCCGCGTGCACCGCCGGGGTGACGTGCACTGGGTCGGCGAGCTCCACGAGCAGCTCGTGCTCGACGGCGGCGGGCCCCTGCTGGTGCGCGCGCTGCCGGACGTCGTCCTGCGGCACTCCGGCTACGACACCGACCGGTTCGCCGAGCGGGACAAGGCCCGCCGCAACGCCGAGATCGCGGAGAAGGACCTCGAGGCGGCCCGCGCCGAGGGGCGTCCGGCGGTCGAGGTCGCCACGCGTGAGGCGAACCTCGCCCGGTCCTGGGTGCTGGTCGGCCGGGCGCAGGAGGCGATCGACCTCGCCGAGCGGCTCGTCGCCGAGGGCCACATGACGCGCCGGACGACCACGACGCTGGCCCGGGCGATGGTCGGGGCCGCCGACGAGGCGGGCCGGCCGGACCTGCGCGAGCGCTGGCTCGAGCGGTGGGAGGAGACGGGGTCCAACCCCGCCGAGCCCTGGGCGGTCCGGGCCACGCTCGCCGCGGCGGCCGGGGACGCCCCCGCGACCCTCGAGGCCCTCGAGCACGTGCCGACCACCTCCGTGGACGAGGACCTCGTGCGGCTCGACCGCCGGTCCCTCGCCGCGGCCGAGGTGTGGGCGCTGGCGACGGTCGGGAAGACGGCCCGGGCGCGCAGGGTGGCGGTCGACGCCGCGGCCCGCGGCTTCGCCCCCGGGCCGCCGATGGTGCTGCTCGCGCTGCTCGGCGAGGAGGCCCTGGCCGAGGTCGCGGGGGCGATGCCCGCGCCGCTGTGGCCGCCCTTCGTCGCCCGCTGCCTCACGGAGCCCGGCACGCAGGCCCTGCGGGTCCTCGACGTGCTCGTGGCCGTGCGGCCCGACAGCGGTGCGGCGCTCCTGGCGGCGTCCCGGCTGCACCCCGTCATGGACCTGGAGGAGACGGCCCGGTGGGCCGCGCGCCTGCGTGGCGCCGGCCTGGAGCAGGACTGCACGCTCGTCGCGGTGGCGTGCGACGAGGCGCGCGAGCCGCGCGACCGTGCGATCGCCGCGGCACTGGCCTACGACGTGTGGCGGGACGTGCGGGGCGCAGACGCGCTCGAGGACGTGCTCGAGCTCGTCGCGCCGCACGAGGAGGACGCGCTGCTGTCCGAGCTGTCGGTCGTCGCGCCCGGCCTCGTCAGCCGCGCGGCGAGCGCCTGAAGAAAAGACCTCCCGAACACCTCAAGGGGTGGGCGGGGAACCCGATAGACAGGGTGTGCCCACGGATGGGCCGCCCGACCCGAATCAAGGAGGACGAGAACCATGGGTCTCTCTGTCAACACGAACGTCGCCGCCCTCAACGCCTACGGCAACCTCAACGCGACCAACAAGTCGCTGAGCTCCTCGCTCGAGAAGCTGTCGTCGGGCCTGCGGATCAACCGCGCGGCGGACGACGCGGCCGGCCTCGCGATCTCGCAGGGCTTCCAGTCGCAGATCAACGGCACGAACCAGGCCGTCCGCAACGCCCAGGACGGCATCTCCGTCGTCCAGACCGCGGAGGGCGCGCTCACCGAGACGCACTCCATCCTGCAGCGCATGCGCACGCTGTCGGTGCAGGCCGCGAACGACGGTGGCCTCTCCGCCGCCGCCAAGGGCAACATCCAGGACGAGATCGGGCAGCTCACGACCGAGCTGGACCGCATCTCCTCCACCACGGAGTTCAACGGCAAGAAGCTGCTCGACGGCTCCTACAACGGCACCTTCCAGGTGGGCGCGAACGCCGGCACGACGAACCAGATCACCGTCACGCTGGGCACCACGGCCAGCGCGTCGGGCCTGAGCGTCGCCTCGGTCAACGTCACCACGCTGGCCGGCGCCACCGCCGCCATCTCCGCGATCGACACGGCCATCTCCACGGTCTCGAGCGTCCGCTCCAAGCTCGGTGCCGTGCAGAACCGCTTCGACCACACCATCAACAACCTGAACGTCGCGGCCGAGAACCTGGCCGCCTCGAACAGCCGCATCCAGGACACCGACATGGCTCTCGAGATGGTGAACTTCACCCGCTCGCAGATCCTGCAGCAGGCCGGCACCTCCATGCTGGCGCAGGCCAAGTCGCTCCCGCAGGGCGTCCTCTCGCTCCTGCAGGGCTGATCCCCGCGGGCGGCCGGCGATCCCGGCCGCCCGTGACAGCACCCCTCACCGGCGGTGGGCGGACACCCGTCCGTCCACCGCCGGTGGCATGTCCGCACCACGACCGCCGGCCCGTCCGCCGGCCCGTCCGCGACGGAGGGCGACCACCCCATGAGCACCGTGTCCGGCACCAGCGGCTCCACCCTCGCCATCTCCGGCCTCGTCTCGGGGCTGGACACCGACGGCCTCATCAACAGCCTGGTCTCGCTCGACGCCCGGCAGCAGACGCTGCTCACCCGCAAGCAGTCGGCGGCCACGGCGCTGTCCACGGCGCTGAAGTCGCTCAACGCGAAGAACCTCTCCCTGCAGGGCGCGGCGGAGGCGGCGGCGAAGCCCGAGTCCTGGACCTCGACGAAGGCGACGAGCTCGGCCACCTCCGTGACGGCCAGCGCCTCCCGCGCGGTGCCGGCCTCGGTCACGTTCTCGGTCACCGGCCTGGCCTCGGCGCAGTCGTCCCTGGCGGCGCCGCCGACCGACATGTCGGCCACCCCCTCCTTCACCATCACGCGCGCGGACGGCACCTCGAGCACCGTGACCGCGGTGAGCTCCGACGTCCTGGACGTCGTCGACGCGCTGAACGACCCCGCCTCGGGCGTCCGCGCCTCCGCCGTCAACGTGGGCACCGCGAGCGCGCCGTCCTACCGGCTGCAGCTCACCGGGTCGACGACCGGGGCGCAGTCGTCCTTCTCCGTGTCCTACACGACGGGTGCCGGCACGAGCGCCGCCCTCGCGCTCCAGCCCATCCGCGCCGCGGGCGACGCGACGATCACGCTGTTCCCGGGCACGGGCGCGCAGCAGACGCTGACCCAGGCGTCCAACACCTTCACCGGGCTCATGTCCGGCGTCGACGTGACCATCAGCGCGGTCGAGGAGAAGCCGGTGACGGTCTCGGTCGCCCCCGACACCGACGCCCGCAAGAAGCTCGCCACGAACCTCGTGTCCAACCTCAACCTCGTCATGGGCGAGATCACGAGCCAGACGGCCGTGAAGTCGACCACGGGCACCGACGGTGCGACGAAGGTGACGGGCGGCGTCCTGTCGGGCAACACGGCCGTGCGTGCGCTGCAGCAGTCGCTGCTGGGCACCGCCTCGGGCACGTACGGCGGCGCGTCGATCGCCCGCATCGGGCTGACCCTGGGCCGGGACGGCACGTTCACGCTCGACGAGAACGCCCTCACCGCAGCCCTCGCCGCCGAGCCGGACACCGTGCAGACGGTGCTGTCGGGCCTCGCCACGGCCGTGGCCGGGGTGACGAAGGCCGCCGGCGACAGCGTGAGCGGGACGCTCACCTCCGAGGTGAAGGGGCAGGACGCGCTCGTCCGGGACCTCGGCCAGCGCATCGCCGACTGGGACGACCGGCTCGCGACCCGCAGGGCCGCCCTGCAGAAGCAGTACGCGGCGCTCGAGGTCGCCCTGCAGAAGACCTCCTCGCAGTCGAGCTGGCTCAGCGCCCAGCTCGCCTCGATGAGCAGCACGAACGGCTGACGACCGGCTGACCACCGTCTGACGGCCGGGTGACCACCTGGCCGGCGCGGCCAGGACGGCGCGCGCCCCGACCCGTCGGCGCACCTGCACCACCAGCACCCCCGAGAGGCGGCACCCATGTACGACCCGCGGTCGCGGTACCTCGCCGACGCCGTCAGCACCGCCGGACCGGCGAAGCTGCTGACGATGCTCTACGACCGTCTGCTGCTCGACCTCGACCGGGGGGAGGCCGCGCTGCGGCTCGCCGACCGGGGCGCCGCCTCGCGCCACCTGTGCCACGCGCAGGACATCGTCACCGAGCTCATGGGCTCGCTGGACACCCGTGAGTGGGAGGGCGGCGCCCAGCTCATGTCGGTGTACGCCTTCGTCGTCGACGAGCTGGTGCAGGCCAACGTGCGCGCCGACGCCGACCGGGTGCGGCGCACCCGCGCCGTCGTGGCGCCGCTGGCGGCCGCGTGGCACGAGGCCGCGGCCATCATCGCGCGGGGGTCCGTCCCCGCCCAGCGGCCGGCGGCCGCGTTCGAGAGCACGCCGGACCGCGCGCCCAGCTCCGGTCTGCTCGGCGTCGGCTGACGTGGCCGCGCCGGGGAGCCCCGCCGACGGCGGCGGTGTCGAGGACCTCTGGCGGCAGCGCTGGGAGGCGGTGCTGGGCGAGCTCGAGACCGACGTGGAGACGGCCGAGCGGATCCTCGCGGAGGCGCACGCGGCACCGGCCGTCGTGCCCGGCGGCACACCGTCCGCAGGGCCCGCCGTGCCGACCGTCCACCAGGGCGCGAGCGCGTCCTGGGTGCCCCCGACGGGGCTGGGCCCCGTGCCCGCCAGCCTGCAGGTCCGCGCGCGGGCGCTGCTGGACCGCCAGCTCGACGTCGCCCGGCGCACCGCGGAGTCCATCGCGAGCGGACGTCGGCACGCCGCCGCCGCGGACGCGATGCGCGTGAGATCCGCGGCCGCTCCCGTCTACATCGACTCCGAGACCTGACGATAGGGATTCCCGACAGGCGCGTTCCGCCATCCGGGTGAACGCGTCCCCCGTCGGAGGGTGGGTGACGATGATCCGCGCGGTCGTCTTCGACATGGACGGCGTCCTCATCGACGCCAAGGAGTGGCACTACGAGGCGCTGAACCTCGCGCTCGCCGGGTTCGGCCTGAGCATCGGCCGCGAGGAGCACCTCGCGCACTACGACGGCCTGCCCACACGGACGAAGCTCGAGCGGCTCACGCGGTGCGCCGGGCTCCCGCGCTCCGCGCACGACGAGGTCGCCCGCCTCAAGCAGCTCCACACGGTCGAGCTGGTCCGCGCCCGCTGCGCGCCGCACGCCGACCACCTGGCCCTCGTCACCGGCCTCGCGGCGCTCGGCTACCCGACGGCCGTGGCGTCCAACTCCGTCCGCGAGTCGGTCGACCTCATGCTCGGCCTGGCGGGGCTGGTGCCGCACCTCGCGTTCACCCTGTCGAGCTCCGACGTGGTCGCGCCCAAGCCCCACCCCGCCGTCTACCTCGAGGCCGTCCGCCGCCTCGCCCTGCGGCCCCAGGAGGTCCTGGTGGTGGAGGACAACGAGAACGGCATCGCCGCGGCCCGGGCCGCCGGCACCCACGTCCTCGTCGTCCGCACGGTCGACGACGTGAACCTGCCCGCGGTGCTCGGCCGGATCGCGCTGCTCGACGGCAGCGGCAGGTCCTCCAGGGCGCTGCCGGCGCTGCCGACCCAGCGCCCGCACGGCACCGCCCGCACCAGCCCGTCCGTCCCCGGGCCGGCCGTCGCGGCCGCCCTCCCCTCCGAGAGGACCCCCGTCCGTGCCTGAGACCCCCCGCACCGTCACCACGGCGGCCACCGCCGGTCGGCGCACCGTGCTCGACATCGGCGCCAACGTCGGCGACTTCGGCATCGAGCTCGCCCGCCGCAACCCCGACCACCTCGTCCTGTGCGTCGAGCCCGTGCCGGCGCTGGCGCGGCGCATCGTCGCGCGCGCCGCGCAGGAGGGGCTGACGAACGTCGTCGTCGAGCAGGTCGCGCTCGCCTCCGCACCGGGCGACGACGTGGTCCTGCACGTGGCCGAGCAGGGCGACTGGGGCATCTCGAGCCTCCTCGAGCTCGACGCCGACCGGATCGCCGCGGACGAGTACTGGGCCGGCCGGCCCGACCTGCGGTACACCTCCGAGGTCCGCGTGCGCGTCGAGCGGCTCGAGACGGTCCTGGAGCGGCACGGCGTAGGCGTCGTGGACTTCGTCAAGATCGACGTGCAGGGCCTGGACCTGGACGTGCTGGCCTCGGCCGGGGCGCGCGTGGCCGACCTGCGCGCCGGCATGCTCGAGGTGCCGACCGTGCCGGACCGCGGCGTGTACGCCGGCGAGGCGCAGGACCTGGGCCGGGCGCACCGGGTGCTCGACGAGCTCGGCCTGCGCGTGGCCTCCGTCAAGGCCAACGACGAGGCGATGAACGAGGTCAACGTCTACTTCACCGCCCCGGACGTCGACCTGGCCGACGTGGAGCGCATCCTGGGGCTGCGCGGCGTGCACATGTACGACGGCAAGCACTTCTGGGCGGTCCCGTGCGCCACCGCCGAGGAGGCGCGGTCCGCGCAGCACCTCCTCGCCACCGCGGCGCGCCTCGGGGAGCAGGTGCAGGGCGTGGTCGCCGAGCGTGACCGGCTCCGGGAGGGCCGCGCCGTCCTGCTCGACGAGATGCGGACCGTCGTCGCGGCGCTGCGCCGCGAGCTGGAGACCGCGCTTCGCACGGCCCGTGCCGAGCGCGCGCGGGCCGACGCCGCCGAGTCCGACCACGCGCTCCTCGTCGAGCAGCAGGTCTCGCTGCAGCGGCAGCGCCTGGACGTCGACCGGGGGCGCGAGGAGGCACTGGCGGCGTACGGCCGGCTCGAGCAGCAGGCCGAGGAGATGCTCGCCCTCGCGCAGCGGATGCGCACCGAGCGGGACACGGCGGTCGCGGAGCGTGACAGGGCGGTCGCGGAGCGTGACGCGGCCGTGGCGGAGCGGGACGCGGCGGTCGCCGTGCGGGACGCGGCGGTCGTCGAGCCGGTCCCGGCTGCCACTGCCGTCCCGGCTCCTCGCCGCCGGGCGACCACGCGCAGCGCGGGGACGGTGCCGGCATGACCGCGCTCGTGGGGGACCTCGTCGCCGACCTGCCCGACCTGCCCGGCATCCCGGACCTGCCCGGCGTCCCGGACCTGCCCGGCGTCCCGGACCTGCCCGCCCTGCCCGGCGGCGTGCCGGGCCACGTGCTCGCGGCCGCCCTGGCCGCGTGCCCGGCGGCGGAGCGGGTGCTGTGGGTCGGGCACGTGGCCCCCGGCGGCCTCGACGCCGACGCGGGCCCGCTGGACCCCGCCCGCGACCGCCGGCTCGACCCCGCCCGCCACCGGGGCTACGACGTCGCCGTGCTGCTCGAGGAGGACCTGGCGGCCGCGGGCTCGTGCTGGCCCCTCGTCGTCGACGAGCTGCTGCGCGCGCTGCGGCCGGACGGTGCGCTCGTGCTGCGGCTCTCGCGGGGACTCGTCGTGCACCGGCACGAGCTGGCGGGGATGCTGCACGCCCGCACGGGCGGACGCGTCCGCAGCCTCCTGCGCCAGCCGGTCCCCGGCCTCGGGGCCGAGGTGGACGTCCTGTCCGTCCCGCAGACGCCGGTCGAGGTGCCGCCCCTGGCCGTGAGCTTCGCGGTCATCACCGACGGGCGGCAGCCCGAGCGGGTCCGGGCGTTCGTCGAGAGCGTGCGCGCCGCGGAGGGCATGAGCACCGTCCCGTACGAGGTCCTCGTGTGCGGCCCGGCGGGCTGCGTCGACCACGTCACCAGCGAGGTGCTGGGCGACGTGCGCCTCGTCGAGCAGCCCGCGGAGCACACGGACCGCGGCTGGATCACCCGCAAGAAGAACCTCCTCGTGCAGGTCGCGCAGCACCCCCTCGTGCTCGTCGCCCACGACCGCTACACCGTCGCGCCGACGTTCCTGGCCGGCCTGGCCGCGTACGGCACGGACCTCGACCTCGTCGTGCCGCGGCAGACGACGACGGACGGCACGCGGTACCCCGACTGGACGGCCATCGGCTCGGACACGACGCTCTTCCCGAACGTCGAGATGCCGTACGACGGCTACTCCGCGCAGGTGTACGCCAACGGCGGGGTCGTGCTGGGCCGGACGGACGCGCTGCGCGCGACGCCGTGGAACGAGGCGCTGTTCTGGGACGAGGCGGAGGACGTCGAGCTCACGCGGCGGTTCCAGGCCCGGGGCCTCGTGCCGCGGCTGGCCCGCGCGGTGCAGGCGACGACCGTGGTGACGCGGCCGGCGCAGGTGGCCGCCTTCGAGCGGCGGCCGACGGGGACCGAGGTCGACCTGCGTCCCGCGCCGCGCGCGCCGCTGGGGGAGGCCGTGCCCGTCCGGGCCGACGGCTCGGGGCTGCTCGTCGCACCCCCGGCCGTCCGCGGCCGGACCCGCGGGGGCGCGGTCGCGCTGGCGCAGCTCCTCACGGAGGTCAGCCTCACCCTGCCGGGCGAGGTGGCCGGGCTGCCGGGCCTGGAGCTGCTGCTGCGCCTGGGACCGGCGGCGGGCGCGGACTGCGTGGTCGCGGTCACCGTCAACACGGTCGACGTCCCCGTCCGCGACCTGTTCGTCTGGGACGACGTGCTGACCGTGCGGCTCACGCTGGGGCCGGACCTCGCGCAGGCGCACCACACCCTGCGCGTACGGATCCGCTCGACGGAGCCCCTCGTCGCCGACGAGCTCGAGGTCGTGCTGCTGCCCGGGGGCTGATCGCACGGGCAGTCGGGCGGCGGGCCCGGCGCGCGTCACGGTCGACCTGGCCGTGACGGGCGCCGGGCCCGCGCCGTTGCCGGGCCCGCGCCGTCCCCGGGCCCGCGCCGTCCCCGCGGCTGCGCCAGGTGCGTCCCCGGCGCCCGGTCGTGCGCCGGTCCGCGCTGGGCCGGACGGGTGGTGCGGGGCCCGCCGAGGACAGGTCCCCCGAATGCCTAACCCTCCCGGGTGCGCGCGCCGATAGGGCACGTGAGCGAAGGATCGCTCGCAGCAGCACAGGCCATGGACCGGCCGAGATCCACCGCACCGACCCGTCGATGAGGGGTACTCCCGGCCATGGGCTTGTTCGACTCCGTCAGCTCCGTCGCGCTCGACAGCGCGCTGGACGGCCTGGCGCTCCGCCAGCGCGTCATCGCGGACAACATCGCGAACGTGCAGACCCCGGGCTACCACGCCCGCCGGGTGGCGTTCGAGGCCAGCCTCCGCACCGCCGTTGCCCACGGCTCGGGTGCCGTCACCGCCTCGGTGGCGCGCTCCCTGGAGCCCACGCGCGAGGACGGCAACAACGTCAACCTCGACACCGAGACGGTGTCGAACATCGACACGCAGCTGCGCTACCAGCTCGCGACCCAGGCCGCCGGCGGGCAGTTCAACGCCATCCGCGCCGCCATGCGGACCTCCTGATGGGCATCTTCGCGGCGATCGGCGTCGCCGGCACCGGCCTCACGGTGCACCGCAAGTGGCTCGACGCCGTGTCGGACAACATCGCCAACATCAACACCGTCACGGCGACGTCCGAGGAGGCGTTCCGCGCCCGCTACGTCGTGGCGCAGGAGATCACCTCCGGCGACGGCGGCGTGCAGGTGGCCGGCGCGCGCTTCGGCGACCCGGAGGGCCGGCTCGTGTACGAGCCCGACAACCCCCTCGCCGACGAGGGCGGGTACGTCCGCTACCCCGACATCGACCTCTCCAGCCAGATGACCCAGCTCATCATGGCCCAGCGCGGCTACCAGGCCAGCGCCGCCGTGATCGACCGGGCCAAGGAGCAGTACCAGGCAGCCCTGCAGATCGGACGCAGCTGATGAGCACGCCCCTGTCCGCGATCGGCGCCATCGGGGCCGTCGCCCCGGTCGCCCCCACCGGCTACCTCGACGGCCCGGACGTGACCGGCGCCGCCGGCGCGGCCGGCGTCCCCTCGACGAGCGGGGCCGGCTTCGCCTCCGTGCTCGGCTCGGTGGAGAGCCTGCAGGGCCTGCAGGCGACGTCGAACGACCTCGCCGTCAAGGCCGTCACCGGTGACCTCTCCGACGTGCACGACTACACGATCGCCTCGGCCCGTGCGGCCACCGCTCTCGAGCTCACCGCGGCCGTGCGCAACAAGGCCGTCGAGGCGTTCACCGAGATCCTGCGGATGCAGGCCTGATGGCCGCCGTGAAGTCCGTCCTCGGCCGCATGGGCGGGGCGGTGTCCCAGTTCTCGCTGGCCCAGCGCACGCTGGCGATCATCGGCGTCGCCGTGCTCGCGCTCGGCGGGTTCGCCGTCTACGGCTGGCTGTCAACGCCGACGATGGGGCCGCTGTTCAGCGGCGTCACGCCCGCGGACGCCAGCGCGATCACCGACCAGCTCACCGCCGACGGCGTGACCTACGAGCTGGCCGACGGCGGCACGACGATCCTCGTCCCCACCGACAAGATCTACGCGGAGCGCATCAAGGTCGCCGCGGCGGGCCTGCCCGCGGAGAGCGGCGGCGACGGGTACTCGCTCCTCGAGAGCATGCCCATGACGTCCTCGGACTTCCAGCAGAAGACGACGTACCAGCGCGCGCTGCAGGGCGAGCTCGCCAAGACGATCGAGGCCATGTCCGGCGTGGAGACGGCGTCCGTGAAGCTCGCCATCCCCGAGGAGACGGTGTTCGCCTCGACGAAGGCCGACCCGACGGCGTCCGTCTTCGTCCGCACCCGCGCCGGCGCGGAGCTGACCGACGACCAGGTGCAGGCGATCGTCCACCTCGTCTCCGCCGGCATCGAGGGCATGGAGCCGACGGACGTCGCGGTCGTCGACGCGGGCGGCAAGGTGCTCTCGGCGATCGGCACGGGCGTGACGGGCTCGTCGTCGGACCAGGCGTCGGACTACGAGACGAAGGTCGCCGCGAACCTGCAGTCCCTGCTCGACCAGGTGCTCGGCGCCGGCAAGTCGGCGGTGACCGTCACGGCCGAGGTCGACTCCTCGAACTCGGAGACCACGACGGAGACCTTCACCCAGACGCCGGACGTGGGGCCGCTGGCCTCGTCGACGACGAACGAGACCTACACGGGCACGGGCGGCGCCGGCGCCACGGGCGTCCTGGGGCCGGACAACATCGCGGTCCCGGGCGGCGACGGCACGACCGGCACCGGCGACTACTCCAACGTCACGGAGGACGTCCAGAACGCCATCAACAAGACGACGGAGACCACCTCGACGCCCGCCGGCGCGGTGGCGCGGCAGTCCGTCGCGGTGGCGGTCGACTCCACGGTCGCGGCGGGGATCGACATGGCCCAGCTCCAGACGACGCTGGCCGCCGCGGCGGGCGTCGACGCGGCCCGCGGGGACACCCTCGCGGTGCAGCAGCTGCCCTTCGACACCACGGCCGCTGCCGCCGCGCAGGAGGCGCTGGCCGCCGCCGACGAGGCCGCCGCCGCGGAGGCGCAGAAGACCCTCATCACGCAGGCCGCCGCCGGCGGGCTCGTGCTCCTGCTCGTCATCGGCTTCGTCATCGCCGGCGCGCGCCGCTCGAAGAAGGCCCGCCGCGAGGCGCTGGACCTCGGCGAGCTCGCCGCCCGCCAGGACGCCGAGCGCGCCGCGCTCGAGGCCCTGGACGCCAGCGAGGTCCGCGCCATCGGCAGCGGCGCGGACGACGAGGACGACCCCGCGCGCCGCCGCCGCGAGGAGATCAGCGCCATGGCCGACGAGAACCCGGCCGAGATGGCCGAGCTCCTCCGCGGCTGGCTGTCCGAGCCGGGGGCCCGGCGATGAGCGCGGTGGCGACCCTGACCGGTCCGCAGAAGGCCGCGATGCTCCTGCTGCAGCTCGGCAAGGAGCGCGCCGGCAAGGTCATGGCGCGGATGGAGCTCGCGGAGATCGAGGAGCTGACGGCGGAGATCCTGCGCCTGCAGCACGTCGACCAGGCGCTCGCGGACCAGGTGCTCGAGGAGTTCTACGACGTCACGGCCGCCGGCCCGGGCATCGGCGGCGGCGTGGGCCTCGCGCAGCACCTGCTCGAGGCGTCCCTCGGCCGGGACCAGGCCGCGGACGTGCTCCAGCGCCTGCAGGCCACGCTCGCGCCGCAGCCGTTCGAGTTCCTCCAGCAGGCCGACGCCCGTCAGGTGCTGTCCCTGCTCGACGGGGAGCACCCGCAGACGGTCGCGCTCGTGCTCGCGCACCTGCGCCCGGAGATGGCCTCGGGCGTGCTGGGCGCGCTCGACGCCGACATGCAGGCGGAGGTGGCGCACCGCATCGCGCTCATGGAACGGGCGATGCCGGACGTCGTCGCGACGATCGCCGAGGTGCTGCAGCGCAAGGCCTCGGCCGTGCTCACGCCCAAGGAGATGGCGGCGGTCGGCGGCGTGCAGCCCCTCGTCGAGATCATCAACCGGGCCGGGCCCAGCGCCGAGAAGATCATCCTCGAGGGCCTGCGCAACCGCGACGAGGGCCTGGCCGAGCAGGTGCGCAGCCTCATGTTCGTCTTCGCGGACATCACGCTGCTCGACGACCGCGCCATGCAGCTCGTGCTGCGGCAGGTCGAGACGTCCTCGCTGTCCGTCGCCCTCAAGGGCACGTCGGACGAGGTGCGGGACAAGGTCCTGCGCAACCTGTCCGAGCGGGCGCGCGAGAACCTGCTGGAGGAGATCGAGCTGCTCGGCCCGACGCGCCTGTCGCAGGTCGAGGAGGCCCGGGCCGGCGTGGTCCAGGCCATCCGAGGCCTGGAGGAGAGCGGGCAGATCGTGATCAGCCGCGAGGGGGACGACGAGTATGTCTGACCGACCGTTCGTCGCGACGGTGCCGGTGCCGGTGCAGGTGCCGGTGCCCGCCGGGACCTCGACCGTCCCGCAGCAGGCCGGCGCACCCGGGCCGGAGCGGGCCGGGGGAGCGGCGGGGGCCTTCGGGACGCCCGTCGCCGAGGCGGCCGCCTTCGCCGCCGCGGCCGGCGCCCCCGGCGCCGCGCCGGCGAAGCCCTTCCGGCACGTGCCCGTCACCCCGGTCGTGCCCGTCGACGCCGGCTCCCGGGCCGAGGGCTTCGCGGCGGGGTACGCGGCCGGGGCCCGCGAGGCGGCGCGCGTCGCCGCGTCGGAGACCGAGCTGGCCCGTGCGCGGGCGGCGCAGCGCGAGGCGCTGCGCGACGAGGCCGTGCAGGCGGCGCTGGCCGTCCTGCACCGCGCCGCTGCTGCCGCGCAGGGGGCGGCCGCACCGGTGCTGGCGTCGGCGGAGGACGGGCTCCTCGGCGCCGCCGTCGAGCTCGCGCAGGCCGTGCTCGGCCGTGAGCTCGACGACGCGGAGCACTCCGCCCGGGCCGCGCTCGCGCGCGTGCTCGACCACCCGCAGCGGCCGGCCGAGGTGCTCGTGCGCCTGCACCCGCGGGACGTCGCGGCGCTGGAGGCCGTCGGGGCCGTGCCGGCGGACGCCGGGGTGACGGTCGTCGCGGACCCCTCGCTGCAGCCCGGCGACGCCGTCGGCCAGCACGCCGACGGGCTGCTGGACGCGCGCATCGAGCAGGGCCTCGCCCGGGCGCTGGCCGCGCTGCGCGGGGAGGACCTGTCGTGACCCCGGTCGTCCCGGGGCCGCTGGCCGAGCTCGTCGCCGCGGCGCAGGCGGCGGCCCCGGCCGTCCGCGTGCCCGCCGCGCCCGGCGTCCTGCCGACGCCGGCCGGCCCGCTCGCCGGCCTCGCCTCCGGACCGGCCGACGGGCAGCCCGCGGCCGGCGCGGCGCTGCCCGGGACGCAGCCCGGGACGCTGCCCGCCACCACGGTTCCCGCCGTCGCCCTGCGCCCGCTCCCGCTGCCCCCCGTCGCGACGCGCGCCCGCTGGGCGCGTGCCGTCACCGCCGCCGGCCCCGAGCTGACGGGCACCGTCCGCAGCGCGGTCGGGCTCGGCATCGAGGTGGCCGGGACGGGTGCGGCGGTGGGCGAGGTCGTCGTCGTGGGGGAGGGGACCGACGCCGTGCAGGCCGAGGTCGTCGCCACCACGGGGACCCTCGCGCGCTGCATGCCGCTCGGCACGGTGCACGGCCTGCGCGCCGGCACGCCCGCGCGGGCGACCGGCCGGTCGCTGCGGGCGCCCGTCGGCCCCGGGCTGCTGGGCCGCGTGCTCGACGGGCTCGGCCGGCCGATCGACGGCAAGGGCCCGCTGCGCGCGGAGGCCTGGCTACCCGTGGAGGGCGACGCGCCGCACCCGCTGGAGCGCGCGCGGGTCGACACGCCCCTCGAGCTCGGCGTGCGGGTGCTCGACACCCTCGTCACGGTCGGCCGCGGGCAGCGCCTCGGCCTGTTCGCCGGTTCGGGCGTCGGCAAGTCGTCGCTGCTGTCGATGATCGCGCGCGGCACCGACGCCGAGGTGTCGGTCATCGCCCTCGTCGGCGAGCGCGGGCGCGAGGTCCGCGAGTTCCTCGAGGACGACCTCGGCCCCGAGGGCCTGGCCCGATCGGTCGTCGTCGTCGCCACGTCCGACGAGCCGCCGCTGGTCCGCCTGCGGTCCGCGTTCGTCGCCACCCGCATCGCCGAGTCGCTGCGCGACCAGGGGCGCCACGCGGTGCTCATGATGGACTCGCTCACGCGCGTGGCCATGGCCCAGCGCGAGATCGGGCTGTCCGTCGGCGAGCCGCCGGCGACCCGCGGGTACCCGCCGAGCACGTTCGCCCTGCTGGCGCGGCTGCTCGAGCGCGCCGGCACGGGTGCCACGGGATCCGTCACCGGCCTCTACACGGTCCTCGTCGACGGCGACGACCACAACGAGCCCATCGCCGACGCCGCGCGGTCGATCCTCGACGGGCACGTCGTGCTCGACCGCCGCCTCGCGACCTCCGGGCACTTCCCGAGCGTCGACGCGCTGGGGTCGATCAGCCGCGTCGCGTCCCGCGTGACGACGCCGCAGCAGCGCGAGGTCGCCCGCCGGCTGCGCGCCGTCATGGCCGCCCGGCGCCAGGCGCAGGACCTGCTCGACGTGGGCGCGTACGCCGCGGGGTCGAACCCGCTCGTCGACGCGGCCGTGCAGCACGGCGCCGCGATCGACGCGTTCCTCCAGCAGCGGATGGACGAGCGCGCGCCCGCCGCCGACTCCTGGGGGCGCCTCGGCGCCCTCGCCGCCGCGCTCGGGGAGCTGTGATGGCCGCGCGCACGTTCTCCCTCGCCGGGCTGCTGCGGCTGCGCGGCATGGCCGAGGACCGGGCAGCGGGCCGGCTCGCGCAGACCCGCGCCGTGCGCGGGGCGGCGGCGACGCAGCTCGCGCGAGCCGAGTCCGACCTCGCCGCGTCCGGCATGCCCGACGGTGCCGACGTGCGGCTGTGGCAGGCGGGGGTCGCCGGGCGGGCCGCGCTGGGCGCGCTGCTCGGGGAGCGCCGGGTGCAGCTGGTCGCGGCCGACGACGAGGTCGCGGTCGCCCAGGAGGCATGGACGCTGGCACGCCGCGAGACGCGGGCCGTGGAGCGGCTGGCGGAGCGGCACGCGGAGCAGGTGCGCGCGGAGGACCTGCGCGCGGAGCAGCTCGTGCTCGACGAGATCGCCGGCCGGGCGCCGGCCGGTGGCGGGACCGACCGTGGTGACGACAGGAGGACACCGTGAGCAGCACGACCGTGCCCCTCGTGCGCGGCGGCGCACCCGCCGGCGCCGCCGCCGATCGCGGCCGTCCCGACGCGGCCGCGTCGGCGCGCGCCGACGTGTTCGCCGACCTGCTGGGCGCCGCTGCGGAGGACCGCGGCACGGTCCGGGGGACCGGTCGCGCCGGCACGGGTCGTCGACCGTCCCCGGTGGACCCGGCGGACGTCGGCGCCGGTCCGCGGCGCGCGTCGACCGCGCGGCTCGACGAGGGCCGCGCGCACCGCGGCCCTGCCGGGACGGACGGGCGCGGCGACGAGGTCCGCGGCCGGGCCGGGCGTCCCGCCGAGCGCTCTGCCGGTCGCAGCACGGACCGCACCACGGAGCGCACCACGCACCGCACCACGGACCGCACCTCCGACCGTGTCTCCGACAGCGCTCCCGACCGCGCTCCCGATCGCGCTCCCGATCGGGTCTCCGACCGGTGTGACCCGGCCGGGCCCGGCACCGGGCAGGACGTGACGACCGCCCCCACCCACCACCGCCCCGCCCACGACCGCCCTGCCCACGACCGCCCCAGCCCCGAGGACCGCCCCTCGGGTCCCGGCTCCGGCGGCTCGGCCGGCTCGCCCGGCGCGGGGACCGGTGCTGACGCCGGGGTCGCCGCCGACGGTGCCGCCGGTCGGGGCGGCACGGCGTCCGTCGACCACCCCGTCGACGGCACGGCTGCGGCCGGTGCGCTCGTCGCCGGTGCGGGCGACCCCGCCGGCGCGAGCACGGCCGCCCTCACGACGACCGGCGCGGCGGCCGTCGCCGCAGCGGCCGGTGGTGCCACGGGTGCGACCGGGACGACCGCGCCCGGCGCCGCCGCGTCGGCCACCACGGCGACCACCGCGTCGGCCGTCCTGCCGAGCCCCTCGACCACCGCCTCGACCGCCACCTCGACCACCGGTGCCGGTGCGGCTGCCACGGCGACCGCCGGGGCCTCGGCCGGCGGGGCCGCGGCGACCACGGCGGGCACGTCGCCTTCCGGCGTCGCTGCGACCGGCACCGCCGCGGAGGGCACCGCCGCGTCCGGCACCGCGTCCGGCACCGCGTCCGGCACAGCGTCCGGCACAGCGTCCGGTTCGAGCGCCGCCCCGGCCACGGCGGGCGGCGCGACCGCCGCCGGGACGGGGACCGGCACCGACCGTGACGACCCGGCCGGTCGCGGCGCCGAGGGCTCGGGCGCCGCAGGGCAGGGGAGCGCCGCCGGCGGTCCCGCCGCGGGCTCCCCGACCGCCACCCACGCCGCCCATGCCGCCGCCGCGACCGCCACGGGCGGACCGGGGACGGGCGTCGTGCCGGCCGGCACCGGCCTCGGCGGGCCCGCCCCCCTCGGCGGCGTGAGCACCGCGGGCGCGGGGGCGACGACCGGACCGGGCACCGGCACGGCCGGCGCGCAGGCAGGTGGCGTCGCCACGGACGCGGGACGTGCGGCCTTCGACCTCGTGGCGCAGGCCGTCGGCGCCGGGGCGGGCGCCCCGGGCACCTCGGGGGCGACCTCCGCCACCACTGCCGCGGCCGCTCCCGCGACCCCCGTGCCGGCCCACCCGGGCGCGGCGGGGACCGCCCTGCCCGTGGCCGAGCAGCTCGGCGCGCGGCTCGCGCACGTCGGCGGGCTGGGCAACGGCACGCACGTGCTGACCGTGCCGCTCGACCCGATCAGCCTCGGGGAGGCGCGCATCGTCGCCCACATCGGGCCCGAGGGGGTGCGGATCGAGCTCTTCGGGGCGTCGGACGCGACCCGCGACGCGTTGCGCCAGTCCTTGAACGACCTGCGTCGTGACCTCGGGCAGAGCGGTCTGCGTGCCGATGTGGACCTGGGTGCCGGCAGCGGCCGCACCGGGACCGAGGGCTCGAGCGGCCAGGGGACCGGTGCGGGCGACGGGCGCGGCGCCTCCGCGGGTGACCTCGCGGCCGCGCGTGCGGGTCGCGCCGGCCACGGGGACCGCGCGGTGGACGGCCCGGGCACCGCCGCGGGCCCGACGGTCCGCCGGTCCCTCGTCGGGCCCGGCGGCGGGCTGGAGGTGGACCTGTGAGCGCACGCGTCGCGGTCCGCGACCCCCGTGCCGTCCCGTCCCGCCCGTGCACCCGGCCCGCCGAGAACCCCCTCACCAGGAGGAGCGCATGACCACCGAGATCTCCGTCTCGTCGCTGACGGCCCCGCGCACGGCCGCGGCCGCCGGCACGACGGGCTCGTCGGGCACGAGCAGGGCCGACAACGGGACGCTGGACAAGCAGGCGTTCCTCGAGCTGCTCGTCGCACAGCTGAAGAACCAGGACCCGAGCAGCCCCATGGACTCCTCGAACCTCATGACCCAGACCACGCAGCTGTCGAGCATGGAGAGCCTCGAGGCCCTCCGGAAGACCAGCACCGAGCAGTACGCGCTGCAGATGCGCATGGCGGGCGCCTCGCTCGTCGGGCGCCAGGTGAGCTGGACCGCCGCGGACGGCACCACGACGAGCGGGCTGGTCTCCGCCGTCTCCTACAGCGCGGGCACGCCGAAGGTCACCGTCGGCACCGCCACCCTCGGCCTCGACGAGGTCACGACCGTCACCACCGCCACGACGGCCTGACCGCCGCCCGAGCCTGCACCGACCCGGCCGCCGACGCGCACGCCCCGCGCGGCACGGCGGCCACCACCCGAAGGGACCCACCCATGCTCCGCTCGCTCTTCTCCGGCATCTCCGGCCTGCGCGCCCACCAGACGATGCTCGACGTCACCGGCAACAACATCGCCAACGTCAACACGACGGGCTTCAAGTCCTCGCAGACGGCGTTCCAGGACACGCTCAGCCAGATGGTCAAGTCCGGGGCCGCGGCGCAGGACGGCATCGGCGGCTCCAACCCGGCGCAGGTCGGCCTCGGCGTGAAGCTGGCCGGCATCAGCACGAGCTTCACGCAGGGCTCGTCGCAGCTCACCGGCAAGAGCACCGACATGATGATCCAGGGCGACGGGTTCTTCGTCGTCAGCAAGGGCGGCACGGACTTCTTCACGCGCGCCGGCAACTTCGACTTCGACTCGACCGGGCAGATGGTCCTGCCGGGCGAGGGCGCGAAGGTCCAGGGCTGGATGGCCGTGAACGGGGTCGTCGACACCAACGCCCCGCTGTCGGACCTCAAGGTGCCGGTCGGCACGCTCATGCAGGCCAAGGCCACGCAGAACGCGGCGCTGGCCGGCAACCTGCCCGCCGACGCGACCGTGGGGACGCTCATCGAGCGCACCACGAAGGCCTACGACACCGAGGGCAACGAGCGCACGCTGACCCTCGGCTTCACGCGGACCGCGGCCGGCTGGGACCTCGTCGCCAGCGACGGCACCGCGACCTCCCCCACGACGAGCCTGGCGTTCACGGACGGCGAGCTGACGACGACCGCGCCGATCACGCTGGGCTCGACGACGCCCGTGACCGTCGCGGTCACCGGGCTGACGTCGTTCGCGGGTGTCACGTCGGTGGCCGTCGCGAGCCAGGACGGCTACGACGCGGGCGAGCTGCAGGCCTTCAGCCTCGGCGCCGACGGCACGATCACCGGCACCTTCAGCAACAGCCTCAAGCAGGTCATCGGCCGCATGGCGATGAGCAGCTTCACCAACCCGGGCGGCCTCGAGAAGGCCGGCGGCTCGCTGTTCGCCACGACCGCCAACTCCGGCGCCGCGCAGATCGGCACCGCCGGCACCGGCGGCCGCGGCACGCTCACGGGCGGCGCGCTCGAGATGTCCAACGTGGACCTGTCCAGCGAGTTCACCTCGCTCATCGTCGCCCAGCGCGGCTTCCAGGCGAACTCCCGCGTCATCACCACGTCCGACGACGTGCTGCAGGAGCTCATCAACCTCAAGCGGTGACGTCGCGCGCGCGGCCCGCCGCCCGGTGACCCCGGGGGCGGGCCGCGCGGCGTCGAGGGGGGGCGCCGTCGTCGGCCCGGGGGTCGACGACGGCGCCTCCGCACCCGCTCGTCCCGCCACGCGCACGACGGCCGGCGGGTGGTCGGGACAGGAGGTCGGCGGCGGACGGTCGGCACACGCGCGCGGGGCACCAGGCGGTCCGGACACGGCACGGCAGGGCACGGCAGGGCACGGCAGGGCACGGCAGAGCACGGCAGGGCACGGCAGGGCACGGGAGGACGGGGCGGCATGAGCGGCATCGAGGCGATCGCGGGGCGGCTGGCGGAGATCCGGTCGTTGATGGCCGCGCCCCCCGTGACGGTGCCGACGGCGGCGACGAGCGCCTCGTCGTGGGGCACCTCGGCAGGGTCCGCGGCGTTCGCCGGCGAGCTCGCCGCTGCGCTCGGCAGCACGACGAGTGCGTCGTCCGGCGGGTCGACGGGGTCGACGGCCTCCCTCGCGGGTCTCGCCGGGGTCGTGCCCGGCGGCGGCGCCACCACGACGGCCGGCGCGGGGCTGGGCGACATCGCCTGGTCCAGCTCCGTCACCCGCCTCGGGGGCGGCAAGGTGCCGGCGGCGCTGGCGGCGTACGGCAACGGCAAGATCCCGGAGTCGGCGCTGGCGGGCGTCGGCAGCACCGGGCACCGGCTCTGGGCGCCGGCGGCCCAGCGCCTCGAGCAGCTCCTCGCCGCCGCGAAGGCCGACGGCGTGGGCATCGGCATCACCGACTCCTACCGCTCCTACGCCGCGCAGGTCGACGTCGCGAACCGCAAGGGCCTGTACTCGCAGGGCGGCCTCGCCGCCGCGCCGGGCACGAGCGACCACGGGTGGGGCATGGCCGTCGACCTCGACCTGGACGCGAAGGCGCAGGCGTGGATGCAGCAGAACGCGGGCCGGTACGGCTTCGTCGCCGACACCCCGCGCGAGTCGTGGCACTGGTCCTTCCAGCCCTGACGGCGGTCTGCGGCACGGTGCCGGCAGGGTGGTAGCGCTCGCAGTCCTCCGCGTCGTGCTTCCCTCGCGCGTGGAGGCCCTCGCGCCCGTGCTCCCGTTCCTGCCGGTCTCGACGTGCCTGCGAGTCCGACGTCGTCGTCGGCCGTGCTCGCGGTCCTTCCCGTGGACTGCCCGCGAGCCGCGAGCCGCGAGCCGCGAGCCGCGAGCCGCGAGCCGCGAGCCGCGAGCCGCGAGCCGCGAGCCGCGAGCCCCGAGCCGCGCGTCGTCGTCCGGTCGCGCGTCGGTTCCCGCGGCGCTGCCGGGCGCACTCCCGAGCGCGCCGTCGCCCGTGGCGCCGGCGGTCCTTCGTGCTCGTCCGCGTCCGGGGCGGTGCCGATCGTCCGGTCGCTGCCCGCCGCACACCGACGGGCTGGGCGACGCCGCTGACGGCTGGTGCCCTGCTCGGCGTGAGCTCACGTCGACTCCTCCGCGGCCTCTGCGCTCGCGCCCGTCCCGGCCGCGCTGAGCCGGCTCGGCATGGGACAACCGCTCGAGCGACCTCCAGGGCGAGCCCCTGTCACTCGGCGTCGACGTCCAGGCGCGCCTCTTCTGTGGATGAAGGCATGAGAATGAGGGCTGTGGACGGCTCGGCGCATTCTTCCCTCTTTCGGGCGAACTTTTCGACGCATGGCCGCGGGGGTGAGCTAGTGGGTCGTGCGATGTGGTGCCCGAGCGGCATCCCCACTGGTCAGAGACATGGTAGGCGCGCCTGTCCCTTGTTCGTCCCGGTCCTGAGCGTTGTTCCCGGCGCGGTGTCGTGTCGGTGGTGCCTGGCATTGTCGTCTTCGTCGTCGAGGGCGGTGGAAATTGTCGGGACGGGGGTGAGCAGGATTGAGCAGGGTGGTGGGGGTGGGGTCGGCGTTGGCGGCTGTGCAGGTGGCGGTCGATGCGGTGGCGGCGGTGTTGGCGGCGGCGGGGCCGGGTGGTCGGGCGGTGGAGGGGCAGGGCGCGGTGGAGGCGGTGGCTGCGGCGTTGCGGTTGGCGGGGCGGTTGGAGGCGGTGGCGGCGGCGTTGTTGCCGGTGGTGGAGGCTGACGGGTTGTGGGCGGTGGCCGGTGCCCGGTCGTTGGCGGGGTGGGTCGGTGAGGTGGGGCGGGTGCCGCATGCGCGGGCGGCGGCGTTGGTGCGTACCGGGCGGGTCTGGCAGGAGGTGGTGCCGGCCACGGGGCGTGCGGCCGTGGCCGGGGACATCGGCGTGGAGGCGGCGCGGGTGATCGCCTCGGCGGCCACGACACCGGCGCGGGTGGCCGCGTTGCAGGAGGCGGGGTCGGTGGCGGGGGAGGGGTTCTTGCTGGCGCAGGCGCGGGTGCAGCCGGTGGGGTCGTTCCGTCGGTTGGTCTCGCGGTGGTCGGCGGCGGCGGACCCGGAGGCCGATGAGCGGGGGTTCCGGGAGGCGCAGGAGCGTCAGTTCGTGGATCTGGCGGCTACGACGGGTGGGTATCACCTGTCGGGGTTCTTGACCGAGGAGTCGGGCGCGACGGTGCGTGCGGCGTTGGAGATGGTGGTGGGGGTGCCGGTCGCGGAGGACGGTCGGACGACTTCGCAGCGGCGGGCGCAGGGGCTGGTGGATCTGGCGCGGTTGACGTTGGATCACGGGTTGGCCGGGTCGGTCGGTGAGCAGCGCCCGCACCTGTCGGTGGTCGTGGACTTCGACACCTTGCGCCGCGCCGTGTCCGCGACGGGCCCGCTGGACGAGCACGCGCCGGCGGCACGGGCTGAGCTGGCCTCGACGCGGTGCACGGCGGCACACGAGCACGTGGATGGGCCGCGCGACTCACCGACGGCCGCCCCTGCAGGCTGCGCCGGCGTGCACGCTCTCGCGCCCCCAGGTGGGCCGGACGTCGACCACGGCTCCGGCGGTGACATGGCCCCGGATCTCGGGCCGGGCGACGGGCCCGGCGTCGGGCTGGGTAGCGGTCCGGGTGGCGGTCCGCGTGACGGTGAGGACGACGGGCTACCGGACGTCGAGCGGTTCGGGGTGGCCGAGCTGGTCGGGGGTGGGGCCGTGCCGGCCTCGGTGCTGGCGCGCCTGGCGTGCGACAGCGTGGTCTCGCGCATCGTGTTCGGGCCGCGCTCGGAGGTCGTGGACGTGGGTCGCTCGCAGCGCACGTTCACCGGGCCGCGTCGCCGGGCGGTCGTGGCTCGTGACGGGCGGTGCCGGTTCCCGGTGTGCGACGCCCCACCCGCGCTGTGCGAGGTGCACCACGTGCGGCACTGGGCCCGCGACGGCGGCGACACCGACGCCGGCGAGGGGGTCCTGCTGTGCTGGCACCACCACGCCCGCGTACACGCCCTCGGGATCGAGATCACCCGCCGCGGCAGCCGGTGGCACTTCACCGACCGCCACGGCCGACCCCTGCCCGGCGCGGACGTCGGTGGCGTGCAGGACGTGATGGACGACGACGGCGACGACCTGAGCCCGACCGGGACGGACGGCCCCTCATGAGGCGCACGTGGTCGGCTTCGCGGGCTGCCCGTGCTCGTGCCCGGTACGCCTGGCACGCCTGCCGGGCGGTGCGTGCCGTCTCGTCGAGCGGGTGTCGCATGCTCCAGCCCGGGTCCCGGGTCCCGGTGCGGGCCGCCTTGTCGAGCGGGTGTCGCCTGGTCCAGCCCGGGTCCCGGTTGCCGGGTCCCGGATTCCGGGGCCTCTCCGGAGGCGACGACCCGAGCGGGGTCTGCCGCGCTCTGACCTGCGCCGCGACCGTCGTCGGCGGGGACCGGACGAAGTGGCGTCCGACCGGGTGACGTGACCCGGACGGGGCGCGCGAGGCATCCCAATGGCTCACGACAGGGCCGCGCGCACCGATGGTGCAGTCATCTGGCCCACGGAGGGGCCCGGGCCCGGCCCGCGTGCCGCGCCCGCTCAGCAAGAACCAGGGACGGGAAGTGCCGTGATCGTTGTGACGCGCCTCAACGGTGGCCAGTTCGGGGTCAACCCCGACCTGGTCCAACGCATCGACAGCGCGCCGGACACCATCCTGACGCTGATCGACGGGACCAAGTACATCGTCGAGGAGTCGATGGGCGAGGTCATCGACCGCATCAACGAGCACCGGTCGCAGCTGCTGGCCCGTGCCCAGGAGCTGGCGGCTGACCCGCACGCGGACCTGCTCGGCCGCGACCTCGACGACCGCTCCCCGTACGGCACGCACGCGGGACCCCACGGCGGCTCTCACCGCAGCGGCTCGCACGCCGGCTCCCACGGGTCCGGCCCGGCCGCGCACGCCGGCGGCGCCGGTCCCGTCCCCTCCACCTCGTCCGAACCGGGCGACGAGGGCCACCTTGCCCCCGCCGTCCCGCTGCGCCCCAGGAGCCGTTGATGGATCCCGCCGGTTTCATCGGACTGGGCGTCGGTGTCGGCGCCATCTTCCTGGCCATGATCCTCGAGGGCGGCAACCCGGCCTCGATCATGCTGGTCCCGCCGCTGATCCTCGTCTGGGGCGGCACCATCGGGGTCGGCTTCATCGGCAACAGCCTCAAGGACGTCATCGGGGCCTTCCAGGCGCTGCCGAAGGCGCTCACGAACAAGGCGCCGGACCCCTCGGGCACCGTCGACACGATCGTCGAGCTGGCGGAGCGCGCGCGCCGTGAGGGCCTGCTGGCCCTCGAGGAGGCGGCCCGCAACATCGAGGACCCGTTCCTGCGCAGCGGCATGCAGTCCGCGATCGACGGCACGGACCCCGAGGACCTGCGCCAGCTGCTCGAGGACCGGATCACGACGAAGAAGAACATCGACAAGCAGAACGCGAAGTTCTTCGCCGACCTCGGGGGCTACGCCCCGACGATCGGCATCATCGGGACGGTCATCTCGCTGGTCCACGTGCTCGAGAACCTCGACGACCCGAGCTCGCTCGGGCACGCCATCGCCGGCGCCTTCGTCGCCACCTTCTGGGGCATCTTCTCGGCCAACATCCTCTGGCTCCCGCTCGGCGCCCGCATCAAGCGGTTCGCCGAGATGGAGTGGCACCACATGGAGCTCTCCGTCGAGGGCCTCCTGGCGGTCCAGGCCGGCGCCAACCCGCGCATGGTCGGTGAGAAGCTGCGCAGCCTGCTGCCCCCGGCCCCGGCGGGCAAGGACAAGGCGGCCGCGTGAGCGGCGGGCACGGCGGCGGGCACGGGGCTCCCGGCGGGCGCCGCAAGAAGCACGAGGAGCACGAGGAGCACGTCAACCACGAACGCTGGCTGGTCTCCTACGCCGACTTCATGACCGTCCTCATGGCGCTCTTCATCGTGCTCTTCGCGATGAGCCAGGTGGACGCCATCAAGTTCAACGAGCTCCGGCGGTCGCTGGCGACGGGCTTCAGCGCCGCCGACTCCCTCAGCGTGCTCGACGGCACGGACGGCGTCCTCGACTCGAGCGCCTACCTCAACGAGCCGAACGAGAACGGCACGACGAGCCCCAACCTCATCACCGCCGACGCCTCCAACGGCACCCAGGCCTCCAACCCGACCTACACGCCCCCGGCGGCATCGGCCAGCACGGCGCCGGTCTCGCTCGAGGGCCAGGACCCCGCCACCGTCGCGGCCGCGCAGGCCGAGGCGCAGCACCTGGAGCAGATCCGCGACCAGCTCGCGGCGGCCCTCAGCGAGCGGGGCGAGGCCGACTCCGCGCGGTTCTCCATCACGGACCGCGGCCTGGTGATGGGCATGGTCGCCAACGACGTGTACTTCGGCGCCGCCAGCGCCGAGCTCACGGGCCGGGCGATCGCCGTGCTCGACGCCGTGGCCCCGACCCTGGCCGGCCTCGGCGAGCAGATCGCGGTCGAGGGGCACGCCAACACCCTGCCCGTCTCGGGCCGCTACGCCACGAACTGGGAGCTCTCCACCGACCGCGCCACCCAGGTGCTGCGCCGCTTCGTCGAGCACGACGGCATGCCCGGCCGGCGTGTCCAGGCGACGGGCTACGGCGACACCCGGCCGCTCGTCCCCGGCGACACCCCGGAGGCCCTCGAGGCCAACCGCCGCGTCGACATCGTCGTGCTCTCCAGCGCACCCGACTCCGTGCGCGCCCTCGTCCCCACCATCGCGAACGCACCGAACGGACAGTGACATGCCCACTGAGCAGAGGATCGTCTCCGACAAGAAGATCGGCGGCGGCAAGATCGGCGGCGGGGGCGCGGCTCCCGCCGAGGAGGCGGAGGCCCCCGCCAAGAAGGGCAAGAAGAAGCTCCTGCTCCTCGTCGTCATCGGTGCGGTGCTCGGGCTCGCCGCCGGCGCCTACTTCTTCCTCTTCGCGCCGTCCGGCGAGGAGGGTGCCGAGGGCGAGGCGGCGGCCGAGGTCGTCGAGGAGCCCGTGGAGCTGGGCGAGGTCCTCACGGTCGAGCCCATCTCCATCAACCTCGCCGAGGGTCACTACCTGCGCCTCGGGCTGGCCCTGCAGCTGACGGCGACCGCCGTGGAGCCGCTGCCGGACCCCTCGGTCGCGCTCGACAAGGCGATCGCCCTCTACTCGGGCCGCCCGATGGCCGAGGTCAACGACGGCGCGAAGCGCGAGGAGCTGAAGGCCGAGCTCACGCGGCAGCTCGCCGAGACCTACCCCGACGGCATCGCGGCCGTGTACCTGACGACCTACGTCACCCAGTAGCGGGGGAGCGGCGGCGCGACCTCCTCGGGTCGCGCCGCGCGCCTGCCGGGGGCACGGCCGGGCGCGACGGCGCCGCCACGGTCGCCGACATGGGGGCGACGCGTCGGGCGGACCGCAGCCGCCCCGGCGCCACGCCGGCGCGACACGCCGACGCCCGTCCTGAAGAGGTGTCACCCGTTTGCTTCAGTCGGCGTACCCGGACGCCGATGCAGCCCCTGTGACGGTCCAGACCCCCCGCCCGGCGACGACGAGCCGTCGTGCCCGCACCGGCGTCCCGGAGCCCTACGACTTCCGCCGACCCATGACGATGGCGCGGGAGACCTCGCGCCTGCTGGAGATGGCCTTCGAGCGGTTCGCCCGCCAGTGGGGCACCCAGTTCACCGCGCGCCTGCGCGTGACGACCCAGGTCACCCTCGACGACCTGTCCCTGCGCGTGTACGACGAGTACGCCAACTCCCTGCCCACCCACACCGCCGTGGTGCTGTGCACCGTGGAGCAGACGCGCCAGACGGGCATCCTGCAGGTCCCCGTCGAGGCGACGATGGTCTGGGTCGACTACCTGCTCGGCGGCTCCGGCCTCGGCGACGACCGCGCCGAGCGCGAGCTGTCGGAGATCGAGCTCGTCCTCGTCAAGGACGCCTTGCAGCACGCGCTCGACGACCTCGGCTACGCCTTCGCGGCCGTGACCCCGCTGGACGTGACCATCCGGTCCGTCCAGTACAACCCGCAGTTCGTCCAGGCCGTCAGCGCCGCGGAGAACGTGCTGGTCGCGACCTTCTCCCTGCGCCTGGGCGAGCGCGTCGACACGGCGACGCTCATGATCCCCGCCGAGCCGACCCTCGGCGTCATCCGCGCCTCCCGCGAGACCGACGACCGCTCCGAGGACGAGGTCCGCGCCGCCGCCGAGGCCGCGGTCCACCTGCACGAGACCGTGCAGGACGCGCCGCTCGAGGTCGCGGTCCGTTTCGCCCCCGTGCCGGTGCACCCGCGCGAGGTGGTCGAGCTGCGCATCGGCGACGTGCTCCCGATCCACCACCCCGTGTCCACGCCGCTGGACGTCGTCGTCGACGGCGTCGTCCTCGCCAGGGCCGCCGCCGGCAGCCAGGGCTCGCGTCTCGCCTGCCAGATCGTCACCGTCGAGGAGAACCTCTCATGACCGCCACCACGACCGCCCTGGGCCAGCAGGCCGCCGCCGCCGCTGCCGCCCTGGTCCCCTCGACGGTCCCGCTCGTCGCCGTCCCCGCCGCGTCCTCCGCCTCCGTCGCGACCGGCGGCCCCGCCGCCCCCCTGCCCGACGAGGTCGCGGTCGTCGCCTCGTTCGTCGGGTCGCCGAGCGCCGAGCTGCTGCTCGTCGCGCAGGGCGCGGTCGCCGAGGCGCTGGCCGCGTCCGGCACGGCCGGTGCGCCCGGCGGCGCGGGTCTCGAGCTCGTCGACACGCTGCGTCCCGCCCTCGAGGCGGCGGCCCGCACCCTGGGCGCCGGCGTGCTCGACGACGCCCGCACCGAGACGGTGGCCGCCGCGGTCGGCGAGGACACCGAGCTGTTCGCCCTCGAGCGCGACGGCGTGACGGTCGCCTGGTTCGGGCTGCGCCAGCGCGGCCCGCGCGTGACGACCCCGACGGCCGACGGCCTGCCCACGCAGCGCGACGGCGCCAACCCCAAGGCCGGCATGCGGGTGCTCTACGACGTCGAGATGACGCTCACCGCCGAGATCGGCCGCACGCGCCTGCCCATGCGCCAGGTCCTCGAGCTCGCGCCCGGCGCGGTCCTCGAGCTCGACCGCACGGCCGGCTCGCCCGCCGACGTCATGGTCAACGGCCGGCTCATCGCCCGCGGCGAGGTCGTCGTCGTCGACGAGGACTACGGCATCCGCATCACGGAGATCGTCGCGGCACCGGAGGCCGGCGCCTGATGGACTCCCTCCTGCTCGCCGCCCGGGTGCTCCTCGCGCTCGCGTGCGTCATCGGGCTGATCTGGTTCGCGGGACGCCGGCTGGCCGGGAGCTCCCGCCTCGCCGCCGCCCGCACCGAGCCCACGGTGCGCGTGGTCGGCAAGCAGTCGATCGGCCGTCGCGGCGGCGTCGCCGTCGTGGCGGTGGGGGACCGCCGCCTCCTCGTCGGCTTCGGCGACGAGCAGGTCACCATGCTCACCGAGCTCGACCCGGCGGGCGCCGGCACGGGCTCGACGGGCACCAGCACGGGCGCGACGGGCACGACGACGGGCACGACGACGGGCACGGCGACCGGCACGACGACCGGCACGACGACGGGTGCGACCACCGGCGCGACGGCGGGCGCGACGACGACCGGGGACGCCTCGGACGACGCCGACGGCTCGCACGCCGACGGAGGCGTCGGCACCCCGGCCCGCCGTCGGCGCCGCCTGCGCCCTGCCGGTGCCCCCGCGGCCGCCGGCGCCGCCGGCACGGCCCCCGCCACGGCCGGCGGCTCCGCGGCGCTGGTCGCCGCCGGCGAGCTCGTCGGTGCCGGGGCGTACGGCGTCGGCGACCACCGGGCCGCCGACGCCGCGGCCCGGGCCGCGGCCGCGCTCGCGCTCGTCCCCCTCGGCGACGCCCAGGGTTGCGTCCCCGGCTCGGTGCCCGGCTCTGTACCCGGCTCGGTGCCCGGCTCGGTGCCCGGCTCGGTGCCCGGCTCGGACGTCGTCCCCGGCCCCACGGCCGCGAGCACGCCCTTCCTCGCCCCCGGCTTCCCGGCGGCGCTGCGCGCGAGCGTGCGGACCGGCATGCCGGTCGGCGCCGCGAGCCTGCGCCCGATGACCGCCGGCCTCGACGCCCTCACCCCGTCCGCCTCCCCGACCGCGGTCGGGCCCTCGGCCGCCGTGCGCGCGGCCGGGTCGGCCGGGTCGGGGTTCGCCGCCGCGTCGGCGACCGTCTCGGACTCCTTCGCCTCGCTGCGGGCCAGCCTCACGCAGGCCGGCGTCCTCGGCCCGCTCGGCGTACCGGGCAGCGTCCCGACGACCGCGGCCGTCCCCGGCGCCGCCGGCCTCGGCGCGGGTGCCGCAGTCGCCGCCGGCCTGGCACCGGTCGGCACGGCGGTCTGGGCCGCCGGCACGCCCGCCGTGCCGACCCCCCGTCCGTCGGTCGCGGCGGCCGCCCTCGCGGGCGCCGGGTCCGGGAGCGCCCACCCCGGGGGCGCCGGCCTGCCAGTCGCCCCGCCGTCGGGCACGACGACGACCGCCGCCGCGCCCACGGGCGTCGTGCCGGGGCCGCTGTCCTCCGCACGCGTCGCGTCCTCCGCCCTGGCGGCCTCGGCGGTCGTGGCGGCGTCGCCGCGGGCGACGCAGGTCCTGCCGGAGCTGCCGGTCCACCTGGCGGGCCTGGACCTCCCCGTCCTGGCCGGCGCCCCCACCGCGCCCGTGGCTGCCGGCGCGGGCAGCACCCCCGGCGCGCCCGTCCGGCGCGACGAGGAGCCGCTCGTCGGGACGCCCGTCGGCGACCTGGACCTCGTCGGCGCCGACCTGCGCGCCGCGTTCACGCCCTCGCCGCTCGCCGGCTCCGCCCTGTCGCCCGACACGTGGCGCCGCGCGGTGCGCGTGCTGCAGGACCGGACGGTCCGCCGGTGAGCGCGCTGCTGCCCTCGGCGTCGGTGACGCCCGCCCGCCTGGACCGCCTCACGGGTCGGCTGCGCCGGCACCGCCCCAGCGGCCGGCTCGTCGCGCTGGCCCTCGCGGTCCTCGCCCTCCTGGTGCTCGGTGCGGCCGCCGCGCCGCGCGCCCAGGCGGCGCCCGCGGCTGCAGGTCCGGTCGTCGCGTCCGTGCCCGCCGCGCTGCCCGCCGCCCTGCCCGCCATCCTGCCCGCCGCCCTGCCCGCCGCCCTGCCCGCCGCCCTGCCCGCCACCGTGCCCGCCACCGTGCCCGTCACCGTGCCCGCCGTGACGGCCCCGACGCCGCCCACCGCGCCCGGCGCCCCCGACGGCGCCTCGCTCGGGGACTCGGTCACCGTCGGCGTGAACGGCGTCAACGGGACGCCGAGCAGCTCGATCGTGGTCCTGCTCGGGATCACCCTGCTGTCCGTCGCGCCGGCGCTGCTGCTCATGACGACGAGCTTCACGAAGATCTTCGTCGTCCTGGCCATGACGCGGAACGCGCTCGGCCTGCAGGGCGTCCCGCCGAACCAGGTCCTCGCCGGCCTCGCGCTGTTCCTGTCGCTGTTCGTCATGGCGCCGGTGCTCGGCGACATCAACACCACCGGCCTGCAGCCCTACCTCGACGGGCAGCTGACCTTCTCGGCCGCGGTCGAGCAGGGCCGGGTGCCCCTGCAGGCCTTCATGCTCGAGCACACGCGGGAGGCCGACATCGCCCTCATGACCCGCGCCGCCGACCTGGAGAACCCGGAGAACGCGGCAGCGGTGCCGTTCACGACGCTCGTGCCCGCCTTCATGCTCTCCGAGCTGCGCGCGGCGTTCATCATGGGCTTCGTCGTCTTCATCCCGTTCCTGGTCATCGACCTGGTCGTGAGCTCCTCCCTGATGGCGCTCGGCATGATGATGCTGCCGCCGGTGACGGTCTCCCTGCCGTTCAAGCTCCTGCTGTTCGTCCTCGTCGACGGGTGGGGGCTGGTCATCACCTCCCTCGTCGGGTCCTACACCGGAAGCGGAGGCTGACGTGGACACCGCCACCGTCCTGCACCTGGGCAGCCAGGCCCTGTGGGTGACCGCCAAGCTGGCCGCCCCCGTGCTCATCACCTCGCTCGTCGTGGGCTTCACGATCTCGCTCGTCCAGTCGGTGACGCAGATCCAGGAGGTCACCCTGAGCTTCGTCCCGAAGGCCGTCGCCTGCGCCCTCGCGCTCGTGCTCACGGGGCACTGGATGATCGCCGAGCTCGTGTCGTTCACGGAGGCGCTCTGGGCGTCCGTGCCGACCCTCGTCGGGGGCTGACGTGCCGGTCCTCGCGGACCTCGTGCTCGCCGGCTCGCTGCCCGCCCAGCTGCCCGCCTCGCTGCCCGCCCAGCTGCCCCTCGCGGCGGCCAAGGGCGTCGAGGCCGTGACGGACCCCGCCGGCGGCATCGACGTCACCGTCGCGATGACGGAGCTGACGACGACGCTGCTGGCGAGCGTGCGCGTGGCGGCCTTCCTCGTCCTCGCGCCGCCCTTCGCGCAGAAGGGCGTGCCCGGGACCGTCAAGGTGGCCCTCGCGCTCGGCGTCGCGCTCGCGCTCCGGCCGCGGCTCGAGCCCCTGGGCGACGACGGGACCGCCGCGTTCCTGCTGGCCCTCGTCCTGCAGGCCGTCGTCGGGGCGGCCCTCGGGTTCGCCGTCTCCCTCGTCTTCGCGGCGGTGCAGTCCGCGGGCGCGCTGGTCGACCTGCTCGGCGGCTTCCAGGGCGCCGCGGCCTACGACCCGCTGAGCGCGAGCCTCGCGGGTCCCATCCAGCGGTTCTACCAGCTCACCGCGATGACGCTGCTCTTCGTCGGCGACGGGTACCAGCTGGTGCTCGGCGGGCTCGTCCGCTCCTTCGACGCCCTGCCCCTCGACACCGGCCTCGACTGGGCGCGCACCGCCTCCACCCTCACCGACGGCCTCGCGCAGATGGTCGTCGCGGCCGTGCAGATCGCCGGGCCGCTCGTGGTCGTGCTCTTCCTCGCCGACGTCGGCCTCGGGCTGCTCACCCGCGTGGCGCCGGCGCTCAACGCCTTCGCGATGGGCTTCCCGCTCAAGGTGCTGCTCACGCTCGTCGTCGGCTCCTTCGCGTACCTCGCGCTGCCCGGGGTCGTCGAGTCGCTCACCGAGGACGGCCTCGGGCTCATGGGAGGGATCGCACCGTGAGCGGGGAGAAGACCGAGAAGGCCACCCCGAAGCGGATGAAGGAGCTGCGCCGCAAGGGGCAGCTCGGCCGCTCGCAGGACGTCTCCACCTGGGTCGTGCTCGGCGCCGGCCTCGTCGTGCTGCCGTCGGTGGTCACGCGCGGGCGTGACGCCGCCCGCGACCAGCTCCTGCAGGTCACCGCCGTCGGCGCCGACCCCGACCCCCAGGTCGTCGTGCGCCTGCTCGGGGACGGCCTCGCGTCCGTCGTCACGACCGTCACCCCGCTGCTGGCGGTCGTGGCGCTGACCGCCCTCGTCGTCGGCGTCGCGCAGGGCGGCTGGCGCTTCACGCCGCTCCGGCTGCACGTCGACCACCTCAAGCCCAAGGCCGCCGTCATGCGGCTCGTCGGGCCGCAGACGATGTGGCAGGGGCTCAAGACGCTGCTGAAGACCGCGGTCGTCGGCCTCGTCATGTTCGTGGCGATCAAGGGGCTCGCACCGGTGCTCGTCGCCTCGGGCTCCCTGCCGATGTCCGAGGTCCTGCGCCTGGCCGGCGAGGGCACGGGCACCCTCCTGCGGACCGGCGTCGCCGCGGGCCTGCTCCTCGCGGCGCTCGACGTCGTCGTCACCGTGCGGCGCAACCGCAAGCAGACGCGGATGAGCAAGCAGGAGATCAAGGAGGAGAGCAAGTCCGCCGAGGGCGACCCGCTCATCAAGAACGCCATCCGCTCGCGGCAGATGGCGATGAGCCGCAACCGCATGATGGCGGCCGTCGCCGACGCCGACGTCGTCCTGGTCAACCCCACGCACGTGGCCGTGGCGCTGCGCTACGAGCCCGGCAAGGGTGCGCCGCGCGTCGTCGCGAAGGGGTCGGGCGCCGTGGCGGCCCGCATGCGCGCGGTCGCCGGCGAGCACCGCGTGCCGATGGTCGAGGACGTGCCCCTGGCACGCGCGCTGCACGCCGCCTGCGAGCTGGGCCACGAGGTGCCCGAGTACCTGTTCACCGCCGTGGCCCGCGTGCTCGCCTTCGTCATGACACTGCGGCGCCGCGGTGCGGCCGCCGGGCAGCACCGGGTCCCGGGCGGCTCGCTCGTCGCCGAGGAGACGCCGGCCGCGCACCGCGCCCGCGCCCGCACGGCCCGTCGCCCCGCACGTCCGGCGGCGGACCCCGGCGCCAGCCCCGGGACGAGCCCCGTGACGGCCCCCGACACGAGCCCCGCGACGAGCACCGGTATGAGCGCTGCGGCGACGACCTCACCCGATCGGCTCAACCCGGGCGCCGCGGGTGCCGAGAGAACCGGGGACGACGGGCCCACCGGCGCCGTCGCCGTGCGGGCGAGCAGCGTGTGAGGGAGACCCGATGAAGAACAGGAACGTCGCGCAGATGGCCGTCCCCGCGGGGGTCGTCGCGATCGTCCTGCTGCTGGTCGTGCCGCTGCCGTACCCGCTGCTCGACCTGCTCATCGCCGTGAACATCACGGCGTCGCTCGTCATCCTCCTCACGAGCATGTACGTCAAGCGGCCGCTGGACTTCTCCGTCTTCCCGTCGCTGATCCTCGTGTTCACGCTGTTCCGGCTCGGGCTCAACGTCGCCTCGACCCGGCTCGTGCTGCGCGACGGGTTCGCCGGCCACGTCATCGAGGCGTTCGGCCACTTCGTCGTCGGCGGGTCGCTCGTCATCGGCCTGGTGATCTTCCTCATCCTCGTCGTCATCCAGTTCGTCGTCATCACCAACGGCGCCGGGCGCGTGGCGGAGGTGGGCGCGCGCTTCACCCTGGACGCCATGCCGGGCAAGCAGATGGCCATCGACGCCGACCTCAACTCCGGCCTCATCGACGAGGAGACGGCCCGCCGCCGCCGCGCCGACATCTCCGCGGAGGCCGACTTCTACGGCGCCATGGACGGCGGCTCGAAGTTCGTCAAGGGCGACGCCATCGCCGGCATCGTCATCACGGCGATCAACCTGCTCGGCGGGTTCGTCATCGGCATGGCCCAGATGGGGCTGTCGGCCTCGGAGTCCGTGCAGAAGTTCTCCGTCCTGTCGGTCGGCGACGGCCTCGTCACGCAGATCCCCGCCCTGCTGCTGTCGGTGTCCACCGGCATCGTCGTCACCCGCGCGACCGCCGAGGGCGACATGGGGTCCGTGGCCGCCAAGCAGCTCGGGCAGTCCCGCCAGGCCCTGCAGATCGCGGGCGTGGCGGCCATCGGCCTCGCGCTGCTGCCGTCGATGCCGAAGCTGCCGTTCGTGCTCGTCGGCGCGTCGCTCCTCGTCGCCTCCCAGCGGATCAAGGCCTCCGAGGCACGCACCGCCGCCGCGGCCGCCGCCGAGGCGGTCGTGCCCGCCGCCGCACCTGCGTCGGACACGCCCGAGCAGCTCATCGAGCAGATGCGCGTGCACACGCTGGAGGTCCTGCTGGCGCCGGACCTCGTCGACCTCGTCGGCACCGGGCCCGAGCAGGACCTGCTGGCCCGCGTCCGTGGCCTGCGCCGCAAGGTCGCGCTCGAGCTCGGCATCGTCGTGCCGCCCGTGCGCACCCGCGACAGCGTGGACCTGCCGCGGGCCACCTACGTCGTGAAGATCGCCGGGGTCGAGGTGGGCCGCGGCCAGGCGCCGCAGGGCCAGGTCCTCGCGCTCGGCGACGACCTGGCGGCGCTGCCCGGCACCGCGGTCACGGAGCCGGTCTTCGGCCTGCCCGGCAAGTGGGTGCCGGCCGAGATGCGGCACGCGGCCGAGCTGCACGGCGCCACCGTCGTCGACCGCGTGTCCGTCCTCATCACGCACCTCGGCTCGCTCGTCACGCAGAACGCCGCCCGCCTGCTGGGCCGTGAGGACGTCCGCCAGCTCACGGAGGCGCTCAAGCGCGTCAACCCCTCGGTGGTGGAGGAGCTCGTCCCGGGCGTGCTCACCCTGGGCGAGGTGCAGCGCGTCCTGCAGGGCCTGCTGGCCGAAGAGGTGCCGATCCGCGACCTCGCCCGCATCTACGAGGCGCTGTCGCTGCGCGCGAAGGTCGGCACGGACGTCGAGGGCCTCGTCGAGGCGGCGCGCGTCGCGCTCGGGCCCGCGCTGACGGCGGCGCACGCCCAGGACGGCGTCCTGCGGGTGCTCACGCTCGAGCCGCTGCTGGAGCAGCACCTGCTCGAGCAGCTCCGCCCGGGCGAGGCGGGCACGCAGCTCCTGCTGGACCCGCAGCGCATGGACTCCCTGCTCAGCCAGCTCCGGCACGCGGCCGGGCGCGCGGAGGCAGAGGGCCGCAGCGTGGTACTGGTCTGCGCCCCGGCGATCCGCCCGGCGCTGCACCGCCTCGTCGAGCTGGGGCTGCCCCGCCTGCCCGTGCTGTCCTACGCCGAGGTGACCGGCGCCGGCATGACCATCGAGACGGTGGGGGTGGTGAGCAGTGGCCACGCGATTGCTGCGTGAGGGCCCCGACGTCGCGGACCTCATCGCGCAGGTGCGCGCCGAGTTCGGCCCCGACGCACGGATCGTGCGCGCCGAGCGGGTGCGCACGGGCGGGTTCGCGGGCTTCTTCGCCAAGGAGTCCTTCGAGATCACCGTGGACGTGCCCGAGCGGCCCGCGCGGCGCCGGCCGCGCCCGCGCCCGGCCGCGGCCACGCTGGAGCAGATGCTCGAGGCGGCGGACGCCGCGGACCTCGGGTTCGGGGCGGGCGACGAGCCCGCCGCCGGCGTGCCGACGCCCCGCGGGGCGACGGGCGTCGGTGGGCCGGGTGCCCTCGCGGGTGAGGGCCTGGCTCCGGCAGCGGAGGGGCCCGACCTCGGTCCCGAGCCCGGCTCCACCGGTTTCGACGCCGTCCTCGCCCAGGTGCAGGCTCTGGCCGACGAGGTGCCGGACGCCGAGCCGACCGGACCGGCCGAGCTCTTCACCCCGGGCCTGGCCGTGATGCCCGTCAGCGGTGACGCCGGTGCAGCCGGCGTGCCCGGGCCGCGGACCCCGGTCGACGACCTGCTCACCGGTGCCGCCGGCGGCGTCGTGGCCGGCGGTGAGCCGCTGCGCCGCGGGCTGCGCGCGATCGGCGTGCCGGCGGCGCTCGTCGGCGAGGGCGACGCGAGCCTCGCGGCGGTGGTCGCGCGCATCCCGGCCGCCCCGCCGGCGCCCCGCACGCCCGGCGCGGTGCACGTCCTCGTCGGTGCGCCCGACGACGTGCTTGCCGTCGCGCACGTGCTCGTCGAGCGGCTGGGGGCGGGGCCGTCGGCGCTCGTCCTGGCGGGCCGGACCGCGTCGGGGCCCGTGCGCGCGGGCGGTCGCGTCCTGGCGGCGCCCTCGTCGGCGACCGCCTGGCGCGGCTCGGCCACCTCGCGCGGGCACGCGTGGGTCGTCGCGCTCGGCGTGGGGGAGGAGCCCGGCGCGCGCGCCGAGACGACGCGCATGCTGCGCGCCCTGCGTCCGGACGCCACGTGGGCCGTGGTGGACGCGCGGCGCAAGCCCCGCGACTCCGTCCGGTGGATCGAGGAGGTGGCGGCGGGCGACCCGCGGGCCTTCGACGCGGTCGCCGCCCGCGGGGTCTTCGAGACGGGGGACCCGGGGACGGTCCTCGACCTGGGGCTGCCGATCGCGCTCATGGACGGCGTGCCGTGCTCGCCGGTGGCGTGGGCGGCGGCGCTCGGCGAGGCCCTCGGGCCCGTGCTGGACGGGCCGCCGCCGTCGTGACGTGCGCGATCCCCGGTCGGGCGGGGGACGAGCAGGTAGGGTCACCGCATGCTCGTCCTCAGCCGCCGCGTCGGTGAGCGACTCCTCATCGGAGACGGCATCGTCGTGACCGTCATCGAGGTGCGCGGGGACGGGGTCCGGCTGGGCATCGACGCCCCGCGCGAGGTGCGCGTGCACCGGGCCGAGGTCCTCGAGGCGGTGACGGCCGCCAACGTCGACGCCGGTGCCGCCGACGACGCCACCGCCGCCGCCCTGCGCGCCCTGGCCCCTGCGCGACGCCCGCAGCCCGAGGCCGACGGCACGGCTGCTGACGACGCGGTCGCCGACGACGGCGGAGCCGACGCGGCACCCGCCCCCGGGGCGCCCGCCGCGGACGGCCGCTGACACCGGGGAGAACGTTCCCCAGCAGGACCTTCACCTCGTCACCGCGCCTGCCGATCCCCTGGTGACGGCGGGGGCGAGCCCCGCCACTGAGAGGGGTGCGGCGTGCGGGACGGTCAGGGGACGGGACGACGGGTGCCCGTCGGCACGACGGGACGGGATCCGAGCGGCGCGGCGCCGGCCGCGCGACGACCGGGGCGACGACCGGGGCGGCGACGGGTCCTGGTGGCGCTGCTGCTGGCGGGGACGGCGGCCTCGACGGGCGGCTGCGCGCTGCCCGCGGTGCTCCAGCCGGCGCCCGAGGCGCCGCTCGTCGGCGTCGCGATGCCGACCACGACGTCGGAGCGCTGGATCGCGGACGGCGACAACCTCCGCGCGCAGCTCACGTCGCTCGGCTACCGCGTGGCGCTGGAGTACGCGGAGAACGACCCGGCGGCGCAGGCCGACCAGATCGCCGCCATGCTCGAGGCGGGCGCCGACGCGCTCGTCGTCGGGGCCGTGGACGGCACGGTCCTGGCCGACGTCCTCGGCGACGCGGCGGACGCCGGCGTCGAGGTCGTCTCCTACGACCGGCTCATCCGCGGCACCGACGCGATCAGCGCCTACGCGTCCTTCGACAACCACCGCGTGGGCGTGCAGCAGGCGACGTCCCTGCTGCAGGGCCTCGGCGTCCTCGACGCGGCCGGCGAGCCCACCGGCGCGCGCGGCCCCTTCGCCGTCGAGCTGTTCGCCGGGTCGCCCGACGACAACAACGCGGGCGTCTTCTGGGACGGCGCGATGGGCGTGCTGCAGCCCTGGTTCGACGCCGGCGTGCTCGTCGTCCCCTCCGGGCAGACGACCTTCGAGGCGGCCGCGACGCCGGCCTGGGACGCGAAGACGGCCGCCGACCGCTTCACCGGCAGCCTCGCCGCCGCCTACACGGGCGGCCGCCACCTCGACGGCGTCCTGTCGCCCTACGACGGCATCTCCGTCGCGGTGCTCGACGCCGTCCGGACGACGCTCGGCTACGGCGGGGACGGCCCGGCCCTGCCGGTCGTCACCGGCCAGGACGCGGAGGTCGCCAGCGCGCGCGCCATCCTCGACGGCGAGCAGTACTCGACCGTCTACAAGGACACCCGGCAGCTCGCGGAGGTCGCGGTGCAGATGACGCGCGACCTCCTGGCGGACCGCGACCCCGAGGTCAACGACACGACCTCCTACGACAACGGCGCGGGCGTCGTCCCCGCCTACCTGCTGACGCCGCAGCTCGTCACGGCGGACAACCTGCTGGCCGTCCTCGTCGACGGCGGCTACCACACCGCCGAGGAGGTGGGCGCGTGAGCGCCACGACGACGACCCCGACCCCGCGCCCGGCCGCCGCCCCGCGCACGGGGTCCCGCGGCCGCGCCCGCTGGTTCTGGGACCGGCCCGTCGCCACGAAGCTCGGCGCCGCGGTGGGCCTGCTCCTGCTCGTCTTCACCCTCGTCGGCGGGTCCGGCGCCCTCGCGCTGTCCCGCGCCGGCGGCCACCTGCAGGAGATGTCCCGCCTGACCTCGGAGCTCCAGGCCGCGATGGCGGAGCTCCGGTCCGCGCAGGCGCGCAGCCACCTCCTCGTGCAGCGCGCCGCCACGGCCCCCGACGAGTCCGTCCGCGCCCAGCTCCTCACCGACCTGGCGTGGGTCGACGGGGACGTGGCCGAGCAGATCAGCACGATCTCGGCCTTCCCCCAGTCCGGGACGCCGCAGTGGCAGGACTTCCTCATCCGGTGGGACGCGTGGACCGGCTACCGCGACGCGGTGCTCCTGCCGCTGGTCGAGGCCGGCGACGTCGACGCCCTCGCGGCCGCCGTGCGCGCGGACGTGGCGGCCGACCCCGACAGCGCGGGCCGGGCGCTCGAGCTCGCGCAGGGGCAGGTCGACGCCGAGGTGGAGGCGATCCTCACCGCCGGCCGGGCCGAGGTGCGCGTGACGATCCTCGCGCTGCTCGCCGCGTTCGTCGTGGGCGCGTCGGCGTCCGTCGTCGTCGCGGTGCTCGTCGTGCGGCGCGTGACGGCCGCGATGCGGACCGTCGAGGGCGCGCTCGTCGC
This sequence comes from Cellulomonas sp. plas2, assembly GCF_057221735.1. NCBI lineage: Bacteria > Bacillati > Actinomycetota > Actinomycetes > Micrococcales > Cellulomonadaceae > Cellulomonas > Cellulomonas sp. plas2. Next base: position 3,218,860 of record NZ_CM170155.1, on the reverse strand, counting down.
GCTCGCGGACGGCGACCTCACCCGCGAGGTGCCCGTGGACTCCGGCGACGAGGCGGGCCGGATGGCGGGCGCCCTCACCCGCGCCCAGGCCGCACTGCGCGACACGCTGACCGCCGTCGTGCGGACGTCCGAGGGCGTGGCGGGCGCCGCCGACCGGCTCACGAGCGCCAACGCTCGCGCGGCCGGCGCGACCCACGAGGCGAGCCGCCGGGCGGACCTCGTCGCCGGCACCGCCGAGGCCGTGTCCCGCAACGTCGGGGCCGTCGCGGCCGGCTCGGAGCAGATGGGAACGAGCATCCGCGAGATCGCGCAGAACGCCGCCGCCGCCGCGGCCGTCGCCGCCCAGGCGACGGACGTGGCCGACCGGACGAACGAGCAGGTCTCGCGTCTCGGGGTGTCGAGCCAGGAGATCGGCGTCGTGGTCCGCACCATCACGCAGATCGCCGAGCAGACGAACCTGCTCGCCCTCAACGCCACGATCGAGGCCGCGCGTGCCGGCGAGGCCGGCAAGGGCTTCGCCGTCGTCGCCGGGGAGGTCAAGGAGCTCGCGCAGGAGACCGCGCGCGCGACGGACGACATCGCCCGCCGCGTCGAGGCCATCCAGCAGGACACCGCGGGCGCGGTCGTGGCGATCGGCGAGATCGAGCACATCATCGCCTCGATCAACGACTACCAGACGACGATCGCCGCGGCGGTGGAGGAGCAGACGGCCACCACCTCGGAGATGTCGCGGGGTGTGGCGGAGGCCGCGGAGGGCTCGGGCGAGATCGCCCGGACGGTCGGCGCGGTCGCGGAGGCCGCGGGCGCGAGCAGCCGCGTCGTCGACGAGGTCGAGGTGCAGGTCGGCGAGCTGTCGACGCTCGCCGCCGACCTCACCGCACGGGTGCGCGCGTTCACCTTCTGACGCGGTGCCGTCCCCCGCCCCGTGGCCCACCAGGGCCGCACGGGGGACGGCACGACAGCCGGCCGACGGACGCCTCACGGCGCCGGGCGGCCGACCGATGGGACGAGAGGCAGTCGGGGACGAACCCCGACGGGGGAGGACCCGGTGGGAGACATCGACGACATCGTCCGGGAGTTCCTGGTCGAGAGCTACGAGAACCTGGACCAGCTCGACCGCGACCTCGTCGCGCTCGAGGAGTCGCCCGGGTCGCGCCAGCTCCTGAGCAGCATCTTCCGCACGATCCACACGATCAAGGGCACGAGCGGCTTCCTGGCCTTCTCGCGGCTCGAGCGCGTGACGCACGCGGGGGAGAACCTCCTCGTTGAGCTGCGGGACGGGCGCCGGTCCATGGACCAGCGCACCACGGACGTGCTGCTGGCGCTGACGGACTCCGTGCGCGACATCCTCGGCGCGATCGAGGGCTCGGGGTCCGAGGGCTCCGTGGAGATCGACGCGACGATCGCCGCGATCGAGGCCGTCCGCGCGGACGTCCCGGGTGCCACGGCTGCGGCGCCCGCCGCGGAGGCGCCCGCCGCCGCGCCGGTCGCGGAGGAGGCCGCCGAGCCGGTCGCCGAGCCGGCCGAGCCGGTCGCCGAGCCGGCCGCGCAGGCCGAGGCGGCGGGGCCGGCGCGCAAGCCCGCCCGGAAGGTCGTCGCCCGCAAGGTCGGCGCCGCCCGTGCCGCGGGTGCTGCCGACGGCGGCCCGGCCGGTGGTCCCGACGGCGAGGAGGGCGGCTCGGCCGTGGCCACGCTGCTCGACGAGCCCGTCGCCGCCCCGGCCCCGGCCACCGGGGGCCCCGCCGGCCCCGGCGTGCCGACCGTGCCCGCGCAGCGGCACGCGGCCGAGGACGTGCCGGCCCCGGCTCCTGCGCCGGCTCCTGCGCCGGCCCCTGCGCCGGCCCCTGTGCCGGCCCCGGCCCCGGCCGCACCCGCGGCCGAGCCCGCTCCCGAGGAGGCCGGCCCCGGCCTGCGCGGTGCCGCGGAGACGTCGATCCGGGTGGACGTCGAGGTCCTCGACGCCCTCATGCGCCAGGTCGGCGAGCTCGTGCTGGCCCGCAACCAGATCAGCCGCCTCGCGCAGGGCACCGACGAGCCGGAGCTCACCCGGTCCGCGCAGCGCCTCAACCTCATCGCCGCGGAGCTGCAGGAGGGCGTCATGAAGACGCGCATGCAGCCCATCGAGCACGTGTGGTCGAAGATGCCGCGGATCGTCCGCGACCTCGCCGCCGCCTGCCAGCGCGAGGTGCAGCTCGAGATGGTCGGTGGCGACACCGAGCTCGACCGCGGGCTGCTCGAGGCCGTCAAGGACCCGCTGACCCACCTCGTCCGCAACGCGGTCGACCACGGCATCGAGCCGCCCGCCGACCGCGTCGCCGCCGGCAAGACCCCGCGCGGCACGCTGGCGCTGCGGGCCTACCACGCCGGTGGCCAGGTGGTCGTCGAGGTGGCCGACGACGGACGCGGCATCGACCCCGACAAGGTCGCGGCGGCCGCGGTCCGCAAGGGCCTTCGCACGCCGGAGCAGGTGGCCGGCCTCGGCCAGGCCGACCTGCTGCAGCTGCTGTTCCTGCCCGGCTTCTCCACGGCCGAGGCCGTCACGAAGGTCTCCGGCCGCGGCGTCGGCATGGACGTCGTGCGGACGAAGATCGAGGCGACCGGCGGCACCGTCGAGGTCGAGTCGACCGTCGGCCAGGGCACGGTCTGGCGTCTGCGCATCCCGCTGACGCTGGCGATCATGCCGACCCTCACGGTCGTCTGCTCGGGCGACGTCTACGCGGTCCCGCAGGTCAACCTGCTCGAGCTCGTGGCGATCGACGGCCAGCGCGACCAGTCCGGCATCGAGTTCGTGCACTCCTCGCCGGTCTACCGGCTGCGCGGGGAGCTGCTCCCGCTGGTCTCGCTCGCGTCCGTCCTCCAGCTCCCGGCGGCCCCCGCCGGCGGTACGGGTGGTGCGGGCGACGACGAGGGCGAGGGTGCGGTCGTCGCCGTCATGCAGGCCGACGGCCGGCGGTTCGGCCTGCTCGTCGACAAGGTCCTCTCCACGGAGGAGATCGTCGTCAAGCCGCTGTCGGCCCGCCTGAAGTCCATCGGCATCTACGCCGGCGCCACCGTCCTCGGCGACGGGCGCGTCGCGCTCATCCTCGACGTGCAGTCCATCGCCCGGCGCAGCCTGGCGGGGGAGGCCGACGCGCTGGCCGACGAGGCGCAGCGCCGGGCGCTGGCCGACGCGGCCGCGACGAGCGAGGTCGAGCAGGTGCTCGTCGCCGGCATCGGCGGCGGCCGCCGGGTGGCCATGCCGCTCGCGTCCGTGGCCCGCCTGGAGCACGTGCAGCTGCAGGACGTGGAGCTCGTCGGCGGGCGCGAGGTGGTCCAGTACCGCGGGACCATCCTGCCGCTGGCCCGGCTCGACCGGGTGCTGGGCGCCTACGGCGAGGAGGAGGCGGCCGAGCTGCTCGTCGTCGTCTACAGCCACGGCAACCGCAGCGTCGGGCTGGTGGTGCACGAGATCGTCGACATCGTCGACGACGTCGTGGCCCGGCACTCCGACATCGAGGACACAGGCCTCGTCGGCTCCACCGTCCTCGGCGGGCGCGTGACCGAGCTGCTCGACGTGCGCCAGGCGATCCTGGCCGCGGACGCGGCCTTCTACGACGCCACCATCTCCGACGAGACCTACGCCATGGCGGGAGCCCTCCGATGAGCCAGTACGTCACCTTCACGCTGGGGCCGAACCTGTACGGCGTCGACGTGACCCGGGTGCTGGAGGCCCTGCGCTCGCACACGCGCACGCAGGTGCCGCTGGCGCCGGCGACCGTCGCCGGCCTGGTCAACCTCCGCGGTCAGGTGGTCCTCACCATCGACCTGCGGACGCGGCTGGAGATGCCGCCCCGTGAGGGCGACGTCGAGCCGATGATGGTCGTCGTGCAGGTCGACGGCGAGCCCGTCAGCCTGCTCGTCGACGAGATCGGCGAGGTCGTCGAGGTGGGCCCCGGGTCCTTCGAGTCCCCGCCCGACACCCTCACCGGCGAGGTGCGCCAGCTCATCCTCGGCGCGCACAAGCTCGAGAACCGGCTGCTCCTCGTCCTCGACGTCGACGAGGCCGCCGCCTGACGCTCGACCAGGACGACCTGCACGACCTGCGCGACCTGCACGACCACGACGGCCCCGGGACCCCGCGTCCCGGGGCCGTCGTGCGTCCGGTGCGCACGTGCCGGCGCACCTGCGCACCGATGCGCCTGCGCACCTGCTCACCGAGGCGCCGGGTCACCTGCCCACCTGCTCCGGACCCACCCGAACGCCACCGCCGAAACCCTCTGCACCCGGTCCCCGCCGCCGATAGGTGGACTGGTCGAGAGGGCAGCGCCCCGGCCGCCGGACCGCCCGCGGGGCGGCCCGTCCACCCACCTCCCGGAGGCACCGTGACCCGGATCCGCGTCCTGGTGGTCGACGACTCGGTCGTCGTCCGCCGGCTGGTCACCGACGTGCTGGCCGGCAGCCCGGAGATCGAGGTCGTCGGCACCGCCTCCAACGGGCGGCTCGCGCAGTCGAAGGTCGAGCAGCTCGCGCCCGACCTGGTGACGATGGACGTCGAGATGCCGGACATGGACGGCATCGCCGCCGTGAAGGCGCTGCGCGCCTCCGGCCACCGCATGCCGATCATCATGTTCTCGACGCTCACCGAGCGGGGCGCGGTCGCCACGCTCGAGGCGCTCTCGTCGGGCGCGACGGACTACGTCACCAAGCCCGCGAACGTCGGCTCCGTCCAGGAGTCGATGCGGCAGGTGGCCGACCACCTCATCCCGAAGATCGTCGCGCTGACGGCCGGCCGCGTCAGGCGTCCCGTGGCAGCTCGTCCCGGCGGCCCCACCGCCCCCGACCCCCGCGGCCTCGACCCTCGCGGCCCGGGCCGCCCCGGTGCCGGTCCCGCCCGCGCGGGCTCGGCGGGCGCCGCGGCGGCACGCCCGGGCCTCCCCGCGCCGCGCACGGCGTCCGCCGCCCCGGGGGCCGTCCCCGCTGGTGCCTCCGCCGGTGCCCCCGCCGGTGCCTCCGCCCGTGGCCCCCGCGGCTTCGCGCTGCGCCCCGAGCCGGCGCCGCACCCCGTGCGCGCGCTCCTCGTCGGGTCCTCCACGGGCGGGCCGGAGGCGCTGTCCCGGTTCTTCGGCGCGCTCACCGCGCCGCCGGCGGTGCCCGTCCTCGTCGTGCAGCACATGCCGCCGGTGTTCACCAAGCAGCTCGCCGCGCGCCTCGACCGCGGGAGCGTGGCCTCGGTGGTCGAGGCCGCGGACGGCATGGAGCTCCTGCCCGGGCGCATCCACGTCGCCGCGGGCGACCACCACCTGGAGGTCCGCACGTCCGGCGTGCAGGCCTTCGCCCAGCTCACCGACGGCCCGCCCGTCTCCTACTGCCGCCCCAGCGTGGACGTGCTCTTCCGCTCCGCCGTGAAGGCCTACGGCGGGCAGCTGCTCGCCGTGGTCCTCACCGGCATGGGCGCGGACGGCCGCACGGGGTGCGAGGACGTGGTGACGGCCGGCGGGACGGTCGTCGTGCAGGACGAGGCGACGAGCGTCGTGTGGGGCATGCCGGGGGCCGTGGCCACCGCGGGCCTGGCCCACCGCGTGGTCCCTCTCGACGACGTGGCCCCGACGGTCGAGCGCGTGCTCGGCGCCGGTGCCACCCGAGTGCGTGCCGGAGGTGCGTCGTGGCGCTGAGCCAGGAGTCGTTCGCATGGGTGGCCGACCTGGTGCGGCGCCGCAGCGCCATCCAGCTGGCCGGGGGCAAGGAGTACCTCGTCGAGAGCCGGCTGCTGCCGCTCGCGCGCGACCTCACCGGCGGTGACGTCGACGCCTACGTCCAGCGCGTGCGCGGCGGCGGCCACGACGGCGAGCACGGCCGCATCGTCGAGGCGCTGACGACGAACGAGACGTCGTGGTTCCGCGACTCGAGCCCCTTCACGTCGCTGCGCACGCACGTGCTGCCGCAGCTGCTCTCGACGCGCGGGTCGGTGGCCCACCTCAAGGTGTGGTCGGCGGCCTGCTCGACGGGGCAGGAGCCCTACTCCCTGGCGATGACCCTCACGGACGCGCTCCCGCCCGGGGCCTCGTTCGAGATCCTCGCCACGGACCTGTCGGAGCAGGTGCTCACCCGCGCCCGCTCGGGCCGGTACAGCCAGCTCGAGATCAACCGCGGCCTGCCGGCGCCCCTCATGGTCCGGCACCTGACGCGCGTGGGCGCGGAGTGGCAGATCTCCGACGGGCTGCGCCGGACGATCACCTTCCGGGCGCACAACCTGCTCGACCCGCCCCCCGCGGGTGCGCGGTTCGACATCGTCTTCCTGCGCAACGTCCTCATCTACTTCGACGCCGCGACGAAGAAGGCGATCCTCGACCGGGTCCGCCGGGTGCTCGCGCCGGACGGCGCGCTGGTGCTGGGGGCGGCCGAGACGACGATCGGCATCGACGACAGCTGGCAGCGGGTGCCCGTCGGCACCGGGTCGGTCTACACGCCGTCGCGGGCGGGTGCGGCCGGGGGTGCGCCCTTCGGAGCACCGGCTGGTGGATCGGCCGGTGGACCGGCTGGTGGACCGGCTGGCGGACTGCCGGCCGGCGGCCTGCCGTCGCCGCGGGTCGCCCCCGCCGCGACACCCGCCGCGGCCCTCGCCGGGGGACCGCCGGGAGCCGCCTCGCTGGCGGCGCGTGCGCCCCTCGGCCGGGCGGTCGCCGCCGCGGGCACGGCCGGGTCGCTCCTGCCGCGCCCGCGCCCCGCCGCCGCCCAGCCGCTCGTGCCGGGCCAGTCCCGGCCCGCGACGACCCCGCGGCCGGTCCCGGCCGCGGCGTCGGGCGCCGCCCGCGGCGCGCGCCCCCTGCCGAACGCCTCCGACCGGAACCCCCCGGGCCGGAGCCCGTTCGACCGGACCACCTACGACCGACCCACACCGGCAGCCACCCCGGTGCCACCCACCCGAGGAGCACAGCGATGAGAGCGCTCGTGATCGACGACTCGCGCACGATGCGTCGCATCGTCGCGGGCAACCTGCAGCAGCTCGGCTTCGAGACCTACCAGGCGGAGCACGGGCAGGACGCCCTGGACCTCCTGGACGGCGGCCTCGAGGTCGACCTCTGCTGCATCGACTGGAACATGCCCGTCATGGACGGCCTGACGTTCGTCAGCCGCGTCCGTGCGGACCCCCGCTGGCGCTCGGTGACCCTCATGATGGTCACGACCGAGAGCGAGCAGGGGCAGATCGTGCGGGCCCTGGCGGCGGGTGCGCACGAGTACCTCATCAAGCCGTTCACCCCCGACGCCCTGCGCGACAAGCTCGAGTTCCTCGGGCTGACGGCGCCGGCCTGGACCGTGGAGGAGCCGGCATGAGCACCGCGGTGGACACCGAGCAGGTCTACGCCGTCGCGGCGGCCGTCTTCGCCGCGATGATCGACGGCGACGAGGGGCTGCTGACGCCCTGGTACGGCGAGCTGCCCCTCGTCGAGGAGCCCCTCTCCGCGTGGGTCGACCTGCACGGGGAGCTGCCCGGCCGGGCCGCGCTCGTGTGCGAGGCGGCGACCGCCCACGACCTCACCCGCGCGCTGCTCATGATGGAGGCGGACGAGGAGGTCGACGACCAGGACCTGGTCGACGCCTTCGGCGAGATCGCCAACGTCGTCGGCGGCAACGTGAAGTCGCTCCTGCCCGTGCAGGACACCCTCGGGCTGCCGGAGGTGGCGCACGGCCACCCGCCGGCCGCCGAGGGGCACGTGGCGCAGGAGCTCCGGCTGTCCTGGCGAGGGCAGCTCATCGTCGTGACCATCTGGCTCGTCGGCTGACGAGCCGGGACCGAACCGCTTCAACAGGAGAAGAACCGTGATCCGAGTGCTCGTCGCGGACGACAGCCGCGTCATGCGCCAGATCGTCGTGCGCACCCTCCGGCAGGCCGGCTACGACTGGCAGGTCCGGGAGGCCGAGAACGGCGCCCAGGCCCTGGCCGCCGTGCGGGAGGACGAGCCCGACGTCGTCCTGTCCGACTGGAACATGCCCGAGATGACGGGCATCGAGCTCCTGCGCGCCCTGCGCGCGGAGGGCTTCGAGACGCCGTTCGGGTTCGTCACGTCGGAGGGCTCCGCCGAGATGCGCGAGACCGCCGACGCCGCCGGCGCCCTGTTCCTCATCGCCAAGCCGTTCACGGCGGAGTCCTTCCGCGACGTGATCGAGCCGGTCCTGGCCTGAGGGGTGCGCTGATGTCCGACGCGAACCCGCTGCCCAACGCCAAGGAGGTCCGCGACCTCCTGGAGTCCCTCGTCGGCCGTGACGTGGAGGTCGCCACCGGCGCCGCCATGGTCGACCCCAACGCCGCCCTCGGCGCCCTCACCGGGGTGTACGTCGACGCACGGATGACCGCGCAGGCGCTCGTGCTCGTCGACGGCGGGCTCGCGGCCTACCTCGGGGCGGCCATCGGCCTCGTGCCGGCGCGCACCGCGCAGGCGGCCGTCGCCGACGGCGACCTGCCCGCCGACCTCGCGGAGAACGCCGGCGAGGTGCTCAACGTGACGGCGTCGCTGTTCAACCACGACGACGCGCCGCACCTCAAGCTCGACCGCGTGCACGGCAAGGGCGAGCGGCTGCCCAACGACCTGGCCGGGTGGGTCCTGGCCTACGTCCGGCGCCTGGACCTCGAGGTCAGCGTCGCCGGCTACGGCTCCGGCAACCTGTCGGTCGTCGTCCTTTAGCAGCCGTTCGGCATATCCCGGCCCGACCGCCCGGCGCCCGTCACCCCGCTCCGGGGTGACGGGCGCCGTCGTCGTGCCGGACGTCACTGCGGGATCACCCGTCCGTGACTTCCGACGAATCGGACGCGTGGGGCACCCTGGTCGACGAGGTCCCGCCCCGGGGCCAGGGCCGTCGCGCCCGGGAGGTCCCCCCGCATGCACGTCCGTCGCCGGGCCGGTGTCGTCGCCGTCCTCGCCGCCCTCGCCCTCGCGCTCCCGCTCGGCCCCCTCGGGGTCCCGGCGCACGCGGACACCGCCCCGCTCGCACCGACGGACCCGGCCACGCCGGTGACGGTCAGCGCCGACGCCCTGCCGACCGCGCAGATCAACGGCGTCGCCTGGACGCAGGTCGTCGTCGGCAACACCGTCTACGTCGGCGGGAAGTTCACCTCGGCGCGCCCCGCCGGCTCGCCCGCCGGCACCAACGAGACGCCGCGCTCGAACCTCCTGGCCTACGACCTGACGACCGGCGCCCTGTCGACGACGTTCAAGCCGGCCGTCAACGCGCAGATCCGCAGCATGGCGGCCTCCCCGGACGGCAAGCGGCTCTACATCGCCGGCGACTTCACGAGCGTCGACGGCACGTACAAGGGCCGCATCGCCGCGATCGACCTGGCGACGGGCAAGCTCGTCACCACCTTCACGGGGTCGCTGGGCGGCGCGGCGTACGCGGTCGCCGCCAGCGCGACGCGCGTCTACGTCGGCGGGGCGTTCACCACGGCGGCGAACAAGCCGGGCGGGACCGCCGTCACGCGCAATCGCCTCCTCGCGCTCGACGCGTCGACGGGCGCCGTCTCGACCTTCCGGGCGGACACCGACCAGCCCGTCACGGCCGTCGCCGTCACCGCCGACGGCTCCAAGCTCGTCGTCGGGGGCCGCTTCACCCGGCTGTCGGGCGTCGGCGCGTCCGGCCTCGGCTGGGTCGACGCCGCCACCGGCGCGTCCCGCGCGCTCCCGGCGTCGAGCACGATCCGGACCTCGACGTCGTCGGCGGCCGTCACGCAGCTGTCCGCCGACAGCACGGGCATCTACGGCAGCGCCTACAGCCAGGCCGGCAACGGCGGCACGGGCAACGTCGAGGGCACGTTCCGCCTCGACCCGGCCACGGGGAAGGTCCTCTGGGTCGCCGACTGCTACGGCGACTCCTACGGCATCGCCCGGCTCGGCTCGGCGGTGTACGTCTCCAGCCACTCCCACACGTGCGCGAACATCGGCGGGTTCCCCGAGGAGACGCCGCGCGTGGAGCGCCAGGCCACCGCGTTCTCCGTCGCGGCCACGGGTGTCAACACCGCGATCACCACCGGCCACGGTTCGCACGCGGGGGAGCCGGCACCCTCCTCGCTCGAGTGGTTCCCTACCATGACCAAGGGCACGGCCTCGGGCCAGAACCAGGCGTCGTGGGCCGTCGCCGCGGCCGGCCAGTACGTCGTCTACGCCGGGGAGTTCCTCAGCGTCAACGGCACCCCGCAGCAGGGCCTCGTGCGCTTCGCCGCCTCCGCGGTCGCGCCCGACAAGCTGGGCCCGGTCCTGGCCGCCGCCCCGGTCACGGCGACGGCGACGACGGCGGGCACGGTCCGCGTCGGCGTCACGACGGCCCGGGACCCCGACAACCGCACGCTGACCTACAAGGTCTACCGCGGCTCGTCGACGACGCCCGTGTGGAGCGCGACGATCACCACGCCGTTCTGGAAGCCCGTCACCCGCGTCTTCGACGACAAGGGCCTGACGGCCGGCAGCACCGCGTCGTACAAGGTGGTCGTCAGCGACCCGCAGGGCAACACGAAGACGTCGTCCACGGTGTCCACGACGGTCCGCAGCTCGGGCGCGGCGACGATCTACACCTCGGCGCTCGCGGCCGCGAAGCCGACCTTCCACTGGAGCCTGGGCGACACCGGGGCGACGGCGGCCGACTCCTCGCCGGCGGGCGTCACCGGCACCTACTACGGCTCGCCCGCGCGCGGCGTCGCCGGGCTGGTGCAGGGCACGGACGGCAAGGGCGTGGCGCTGAACGGCGACGCGCAGTACGTGGCGTCGTCGGCCGCCCGCACCGCGCCCTCGACGTATTCCGAGGAGCTGTGGTTCTCCAGCACCTCGCGGACGGGCGGCGCGCTCCTCGGCTTCGGCTCGAGCGCGACGTCGCTGTCCACGTCGCACGACCGGCACCTCATCCTCGGCGCCGACGGCCGGATCAGCTTCGGGACGTACAGCGGCGGGCGGCAGATCATCTCCAGCGGCCTGCCCTACAACGACGGCCGGCCCCACCACGTGGTCGCCACGCAGTCGTCGGCGGGGCAGCGCCTCTACGTCGACGGCTCGCTCGTCGCGTCCTCCACGGTGACCGGCGCGCAGGCCGGCACGGGCTACTGGCGGGTCGGCGGTGACGCGAGCTGGGACACGCAGCCCTGGGTCACCGGGACCATCGACGAGGTGACGGTCTGGCCGGTGGCGCTCGACGCCGCCGCCGTGGCCCGCCACTACGCGCTCGGCGTCCCGGTGTCCTGACCCCCGGCCCTTCCCGCGCCGCTGCACACGGCGCACCCCGCGCACGCCCCCGGGCACCGGACCGACCGGTGACCGGGGGCGTCGTGCACCCCCACAGGTGCGCCACACTGCGCGCATGGCCGCACGCACGCCCTCGCAGACCCCCGGGCCCACCCCGGGCCGCACCCCCGGGGCCGCCCCGGCACCCGCCGCCGGACGCCCCGCGCCGCGCGGGGCCGGCGGCGCCCTCGACCGCTACTTCCGGATCACCGAGCGCGGCTCGACGGTCGCCACGGAGATCCGCGGCGGGCTCGTCACCTTCTTCACGATGAGCTACATCATCGTGCTCAACCCGCTCATCATCGGGACCGTCGCGAGCAGCGGCGGCGAGGGCGCCTTCCTCGGCGGCGGCGACGCCCCGGACCTCCCGGCGGTGGCCGCCGCGACGGCCCTCGTCGCCGGCCTCATGAGCATCCTCATGGGCGTCGTGGGCCGGTTCCCGCTGGCGCTGGCCGCCGGTCTCGGCCTGAACGCCGTGGTGACCTACTCCGTGGCGTTCCTGCCGGGCATGACCTGGCCGGACGCGATGGGCATCGTCGTGCTCGAGGGGCTCATCATCCTCGTGCTGGTGCTCACCGGGTTCCGCGAGGCGGTGTTCCGCGCGGTCCCGGCCGAGCTCAAGGTGGCCATCAGCGTCGGCATCGGCCTGTTCATCGCCTTCATCGGCCTCGTCGACTCCGGGTTCGTCCGCATCCCCGCCAGCCTCGCCACCCCGGTCGAGCTGGGCATCGGCGGCTCGCTCGGGTCCTGGCCGCTGCTCGTGTTCGTCGTGGGGCTGCTCCTGGCCGTCGTGCTCGTCGCGCGCGGCGTCAAGGGCGCCATCCTCATCGCCATCGTCGCCGCCACCGTCCTCGCCCTCGTCGTCGAGGCCGTGGGCCGGATCGGGCCGCGCACCGACGGCACCACCGTCAACCCCGAGGGCTGGGCGCTCAACGTGCCCGCGCTGCCGGACAGCCTCGTCCAGGCGCCGGACTTCTCGCTGCTGGGGCAGTTCTCCCTGTTCGGGTCGGTGGAGAAGATCGGCGTCGTCGCCGTCGTGCTGCTGGTCTTCACCCTCCTGCTGGCGGACTTCTTCGACACGATGGGCACGATGGTCGCGATCGGCGGGGAGGCCGGCCTGCTCGACGAGGAGGGCAACCCGCCGCGCACCCGGCAGATCCTCGTCGTGGACTCCCTCGCGGCCGTCGCGGGCGGCGCCGGCGGCGTCTCGTCGAACACGTCCTACGTCGAGTCCGCCGCGGGCGTCGGGGACGGCGCGCGCACGGGGCTGGCGTCCGTGACCACGGGCATCGCGTTCCTCCTGGCCACGTTCCTGTCGCCGCTCGTCGACGTGGTGCCGTTCGAGGCCGCGACGCCGGCGCTCGTCGTCGTCGGGTTCCTCATGGTCATGCAGGTCTCCGGCATCGACTGGAAGAACCTGGAGGTCGCCGTGCCGGCGTTCCTCACCATCGTGCTCATGCCGTTCGCGTACTCCATCACCGTCGGCATGGGCGCGGGCGTCATCTCCTTCGTCGTCCTCAAGGTCGCGCTCGGCAAGGCCCGCGCCGTCCACCCGCTCATGTGGGTCGTCGCGCTGCTCTTCGCGGCGTACTTCCTGCTGGGGCCGATCCGGGCGTGGGCCGGCATCTAGGCCCGCCCGCCCGCAGCCCTGCCGCAGACCCGTCCGCACCCCCGTCCGGCCGTCACCCGGACGGGTCGCCCTCGTCACACCGGCGCCGCACCGCCGCTGCGTGTGACGAGGGTGACCGGACGAACAGGGACGAAGGGGTCCGGACGCCGGGGGCGTCCCGGTAGCCTCCGGGACGGACGAGGTCCCCGGTCACCCGCCGGACGCCCTCCCGACCCTCATCTCCCGACTGACTGGAGCGAAGCGTGCGGATCTCTGTGATCGGCTGCGGCTACCTCGGCGCCGTCCACGCGGCCTGCATGGCCCAGCTGGGGCACGACGTCATCGGCATCGACGTCGACCCCCGCAAGGTCGAGGCCCTCGAGAACGGGCAGGCCCCCTTCTTCGAGCCCGGCCTGCCGGAGCTGCTGACCTCGGCCCGAGAGACGGGCCGCCTGCACTTCTCGACCGACATGGCGGCCGTCGCCGGCGCCCAGGTGCACTTCCTCTGCGTGGGCACCCCCCAGAAGCAGGGCGAGTTCGCCGCGGACATGAAGTACGTCAACATGGCCTTCGCGGATTTGGTGAAGCACGTGCAGCCGGGCGACGTCGTCGCCGGTAAGTCGACCGTCCCGGTCGGCACCGCGGAGGGCCTGTCCGAGCAGCTGGCCCCCACGGGCGCCGTCCTCGTCTGGAACCCCGAGTTCCTGCGCGAGGGCTTCGCGGTCAAGGACACGCTGTACCCGGACCGCCTGGTCTACGGCCTGCCGACCGACGACGAGGGCGTGCCGACCGCCGAGGGCGAGAAGGCCAAGGCCGCGCTCGACGAGGTCTACGCCCGCACGCTCTCCGAGGGCACCCCGCTCGTCACCACGGACTTCGCCACGGCGCAGCTCGTCAAGGTCGCCGCGAACTCGTTCCTCGCGACGAAGATCTCCTTCATCAACGCGATGGCCGAGCTGTGCGAGGCGACGGGGGCCGACGTCACCCGGCTCGCCGACGCCATCGGCTACGACGCCCGCATCGGTCGCCGCTTCCTCAACGCCGGTCTCGGCTTCGGCGGCGGCTGCCTGCCCAAGGACATCCGCGCCTTCATGGCCCGCGCGGGGGAGCTCGGCGTCGACCAGGCGCTGTCCTTCCTGCGGGAGGTCGACTCCATCAACATGCGCCGCCGCGTGCGCGTGGTGGACCTGGCGCGCGAGGTCTGCGACGGCTCCATCGTCGGGCGCAAGGTCGCCGTGCTCGGTGCCGCCTTCAAGCCGGACTCCGACGACGTCCGCGACTCGCCGGCGCTGTCCGTGGCCGCCCAGATGCAGCTCCAGGGCGCGCACGTGACGGTCACCGACCCCGAGGCCGTCGCCAACGCGCGCGCCAAGTGGCCAGACCTGCACTTCGCCGACTCGGCCGTCGAGGCGGCGCGGGACGCGGACGTCGTCCTGCTCGCCACGGAGTGGGCCGAGTACCGCGAGCTCGACCCGGCCGCGCTGGCCGGCGTCGTCGCGCACCGCCGCATCCTCGACGGGCGCAACGTCCTGGACCCCGCCCGGTGGCGCGCCGCCGGCTGGACCTACCGGGCGCTCGGCCGCCCCTGACGCGCGCGTCGCCCCTGCGGCACGCCCCGTGACGTCCCACCGCCCGCCGCCGGTCCTCCGGCGGCGGGCGGTGCCGTTCCCGGGGCGTGCTGCCGCGGGACCTACCGGCGGCGCCCACCGGGCGGGCCGACGCGTGCGAGGAGGCGGACGGCCACGGGCGCGAGCAGCGCACCCACCGCGGCGCCGGCCGTGTTCATGACGACGTCGACGACCGTCGGCACGCGCGTGGGCAGGAACGTCGCCTGGGACAGCTCGACCGCCGACGAGAGCGCCGCACCGGCGAGCACCACGGGCACGACGACGCGCAGGGACGGGCGTCGGGTGGGCGCGGCGGCGTCCGCCTCGGGGGTCGTGCCGCGGGCGGTCCCGGCGCCGCGCCCCGGCAGCAGCAGCGCCGCGAGCAGCAGCCCCCCGGGCACGAACATGACGACGTTGGCGGCGCGCTCGACGCCGTCGTAGGTGACCGGCAGCCCCCAGCCGTCCAGCCGCGCGATGACCGCGCGGACCACGTCGAAGGTGCCCGGCTCGGCCGGGGCCGGCCGCAGCGTCACCCAGGCCACCGCCGCCAGCCAGGCGGCGAGCAGGCCCACGAGCACCGGACGGGTGGAGCGGCCGTCGACCGCGCGACCCCGTGCCCCGCGACGTGCGCCGACCGGGCCACCGGCCGACGCGGCGTCCCGGCCGGCGGACGCGTGCGGCGAGGTCATCCGCCCACGGTACGGACCGGCGGGGCCCCGCAGGCCGCGCTCGCGTGCGTCCCCGGTGGAGATCCTGTGCGGGCCGGTCCTGACCGGAGGTCATGACCGCGGGCAACGACTAGCCTGGGAGCATGACGACGACCTCCCTGGGCGAGCCCCCCGCCCCGGTGGTGCCCGCGACGACCGGCCCCGCGGCGGACGGCCACGCCGGTGACGCGCCCACCCTCGCCCTCGCGGCGGAGGTGCGCGTCGCGCTGTCCCGGGCCGCGCGGCGCCTCAAGGCCGAGCGCGGCGACGCCGACCTGTCCGACCCGCAGTTCAACGTCCTGGCCATCCTCGACCGCGAGGGCCCGATGACACCGGGCCGGCTGGCCGACCTCGAGCACATCGCCGCGCCGGCCATGACGCGCACGGTGTCCTGCCTGGCGGACCTGGGCCTCGTCGCCAAGTCCGGCCACCCGACCGACGGCCGCCAGGTCGTCGTCACCCTGACCGACGCCGGCCGCGCGGAGGTCCGCCAGACGCGCCGCCGGCGTGACGCCTGGCTCGGCGCGCGCCTCGACGCGCTGGCGCCCGAGGAGCGGGACACCCTGGCCCGCGCCGCCGACCTGCTGCGGAGGATCGCCCGTTCGTGAGCAAGACCTTCTCGTCCCTGCGCTACCGCAACTACCGGCTGTGGTTCGCCGGCGCGCTCGTCGCGAACGTCGGCACCTGGATGCAGCGCGTCGCGCAGGACTGGCTGGTGCTGACCGTCCTGTCCGACGAGTCCGGCCTCGCGGTCGGCATCACCACGGCCCTGCAGTTCGGGCCGACGCTGCTGCTCTCGGCGTGGGCGGGGCTGCTGGCCGACAGGCTCGACCGCCGGCGGCTGCTCGCTGCGACGCAGGCGGCGCAGGGCGTGCTGGCGGCGGGGCTCGGGGTGCTCGTGCTCGTCGGGCACGCCGAGCTGTGGCACGTGTACGTGTTCGCCGGGCTGCTCGGCTGCGTGTCGGCGGTGGACGGGCCGGTGCGGCAGACGTTCGTCGCGGAGCTCGTCCCCGAGGGCCAGCTGTCGAACGCCGTGGGCCTCAACAGCGCGTCGTTCAACGCGGCGCGGCTCATCGGGCCCGGTGTCGCCGGCCTGCTCATCGCGGCGATCGGCACGGGCTGGGTGTTCGTCCTCAACGCCGTCACGTTCGCCGCCACGCTCCTGGCGCTGTCGGCGATGCGGACCTCCGAGCTGCGTCCCCTGCCCAGCGCCGGCCGCGCCCGCGGGCAGATCCGTGAGGGTGTGGCCTACGTGCGGGGCCGCTCGGACATCGTCGTCATCATGGTCGTCGTCGGCGTCGTGTCGACCTTCGGCCTGAACTTCCAGCTCACCAGCGCGATGATGGCGCGCACCGAGTTCGGCCTCGGCGCGACGGAGTACGGGCTGGCCGGGACGGTGCTCGCGGTGGGGTCCCTGACCGGCGCCCTGCTGGCCGCGCGGCGCGACCGCCCGCGGGTGCGGCTCGTCATCGGCTCGGCCTTCGCCTTCGGGGTCGCGACCGGGGTCCAGGCGCTCATGCCGACGTTCCTCAGCTACGCGGTGGCGGGCGTCGCGACCGGGCTCGCCTCCCTGACGATGATGACCGCCGCCAACACGACGATCCAGACCGGCACGACGCCCGCCATGCGGGGACGCGTGATGGCGCTCTACATGATGGTGTTCCTCGGCGCGACGCCCATCGGCTCGCCGCTGGTCGGCTGGGTGGGGGAGACCTTCGGCGCGCGGTGGGCCGTGGGCATCGGGTCGGTGACCGCGCTGCTCGTCGCCACGGGTGCCGCCCTCTGGGCGCGGCGCGCCTGGCACGTCGAGGTGCACTACCACGTGCGGTCCCGGCCCCACCTCGAGGTCTCCCACGCCTTCGAGGTGCCGTCCGACGAGGCCGTGCCCGCCGACGAGGCCCGCGCCCGGGTCGGCGCCGGTGAGGCGGGGGCCCGCGCCGCCTGACCGCCGTGGGACCATCGGCGCCGTGAGCGACGCCGGCACCGCAGCGACGACCGGGGACGCCGGGACGGCCGGCCGCGGGGGACCGGGCGGCCCGGTCGGTCCGTCCGGGCCGGCTGATCCGGGCGCGAGGACGGACCCGAGGGGCGCGACCGCCCCCGACGCCGTCCGCCGACGCCGGCGCGGCCGCGTGGTCGCGCTCCTCGTCGTGGTGCTCGTCGTGCTGCTCCTCGCGGCCGGCGCCTGGGTGGCGCGGCAGGCCCTGACCGCCGCGGACGCGCTGCGGGACGCGCGCGGGGACGTGCGGGACCTGCAGGCGGCCGTCGAGGGGCGGGACGTCGCCGCCGCACGGACCGCGGTCGACGCGCTGCAGGCGTCCGCCGCGCGCGCGACCGGTGCCCGCGACGGCGTCTGGCGGGCCGCGGAGCACCTGCCGTGGGCGGGCCGGCAGCTCGCCGCCGTCGGCACCGTCGCCACCGCTCTCGACGACGTGGCCGCCCGGGCGCTGCCGCCCGCGCTGGACGCCGTCGACGCGCTGACCCAGGCGCGCCGGCCCGGCACCACGCGGCTCGTCGACCCGCAGGTCCTCGCGGACGTCGCGCCCGGGCTGCGCGCGGGCGCCGACGTGGCCGCCGCGGCGTCGGGCCGGGTGTCCGCGCTGGCGCCGGACGGCCTCGTCGGTCCGGTGGCGGAGGGCGTCGACGCCGCCGCGCCGGGGCTGGCCACGCTGGCCGCGTCGCTCGGCTCGGCGGCCGACGTCCTGGACCTCCTGCCCGGGCTGCTGGGCGCCGACGGGCCGCGGACGTACCTCGTCGCGTCCGTCAACCCCGCGGAGCTGCGGGCGGGCGGCGGGATCGTCGGCGCCGTGCGTGCCCTTGGGGTGGACGGCGGCGCGCTGCGGGTCGGCGACCAGCTGAGCACGGTCGACCTGCGCCGGACCCCTGAGCCGGTCCTGGAGCTGACCGAGGAGGAGGTCGCGGTGCTCGGCACGGGCCTGGGCACCTTCGTGCAGAACGCGACGGCCACGCCGGACTTCCCACGCACGGCGGCCCTCGTCGCCGCGCGGTGGCAGGTCGCCCGGCCGGACGACACCGTGGACGGCGTCGTGGCGGCCGACCCCGTGGCCCTCGCGGCGCTGCTCGAGGCGACGGGGCCGCTGCCCCTGCCCGACGGCGGCACGCTCGCCGCCGCCGACGTCACGCGGCTCCTCCTGCGCGACGCCTACCGCCGGTTCCCGGACGGCTCGGGGTCGGACGGGTACTTCGCCGAGGTCACCGCGACCGTGCTGTCCGCGGTCGCGGGCGGCGCGGGGACGGGGGAGGACCTGGCCCGTGCCGTCTGGCGCGCCGTGGCCGACGGGCACCTGAAGGTCTGGTCCGCCGATGCGCAGGAGCAGACGGCGCTCGTGGGCACCGCGGCCGGTGGCGCCTTCCTCAGCGGCGGGCCCGACGAGCGGGCCGCCGCGGGGGTGTTCCTCGAGGACACGACGGGCGGCAAGCTCGACTACTACCTGCGCGCCGACGTGTCGGTGGAGGACCTGCGGTGCGACGCCGCGGAGCCGACCGCCACCGTCCGCGTCGACCTCGCCTACGACCCGGGCGAGGACGTCGCCTCGCTGCCGCCGTACGTCGTCGGGCCGCCCGGCGACCGCGACCCGACGACGGCGCTGCTCACGGTCCGCGCCTACGCCCCGGTCGGCGCCGCACTGCCGGCGGTCGAGGTGGACGGGGCGACGACGTCAGGCACGCCGCTCACGCACGCGGGACGGGAGGTGCAGGCGGTCGGGCTGTCCTTCACGCCGGGCGAGCGCCACACCGTGCGGTTCACCGTGCCCCTGGCGGCGTCGTCGACCGGGGGAGGGCCGGCGGTGTCGTCGTCATCGGGCGGGGCGGACAGGGCCGGCGGGGCAGGCGGGGCGGACGAGACGGTCGCGGCGCCGCTCGCGCTGCAGGTGTGGTCGACGCCGACGCTGACGGGCGACCGGACGTCAGGGGCGACCTGCCCCGGCTGACGGCCGCCGGCCCCGAGCGCAACCGGACGCCGGACGCGAACCGGACGACCCGGACGGGTGCGGCGGACCGGGACATGCGGGGCGATCGGGTGAAACCGCAGGTGGGACGGGCGAATCACCCTGTGGACGGCCGTCACGGGCCGCCGCGCGCCTGCAGGGTGGAGGCACGCCCACCCGAACGGAGAGCACCCCATGTCGCCCCTCGCCCGGACCTGCACGACCCTCCTCCTCGCGGCCGCCGCCACGACCGGCGTCGCGTCCGCCGCCGTCGCGGGCCCCGTCCCGGCGGGCCTCCCGACGAGCGTGCCGACCTCGCCGGCGGCCTGCGCGCCGGGCGACGGCTACGTGGCGGACCAGCCGTGCCAGATCGCGGCTGTGACGGCGATCGCCTGCGCGCAGGACGGCTCGCAGGACGGCCTGGGGGACGGCCCTGCGGAGCTCGCGTGGGACGTGCGCCTCCTGGGCGTCGAGGACCCGACGGTCGACGTGACCGTCCGCGGTGAGGACGGCGGAGTGCTGCTGACGCTGGCCGACCAGCCGCTCGTCGCGTCGACGCCGTGGTCGACGCCGTGGCTGCCGGGTGGCGACGTCGCGTCGCGGACGGTCCTCGTCGAGCTGGCGGCGGGCGGCCTTTCGACGACGGTGGCCACCACCGACCCGGCCGGCACGTGCGTCGGCACCCCCGGGGACCCGGGCGACCCGACCGACCCCGGCACCCCGATGACCGGCGGCGGCACGACCACCACGACGACCACCACCACGACCACCACGACGACGACCGGCGCGTCCGAACCGACCGGCGGGGTGCGCCAGGTCCGCGCCACGGTGCTGGCCAGCACGGGCGCCCAGGTCGCCGCGGCGGCGCTCGCGGGCGCCGGGCTCGTGGCCGTCGGGACGGTCGCGGTCGTCACCGGCCGTCGTCGCCGGGCGCAGCAGGGCTGACGTCACGCCCCGCGCCGACGTCGTCGGGCGCCGACGGCTACAGGCGCCCCACCACGTGGTCGACGCACGCGGTGAGGGCGCGCACGTCGTCGGGCTCGACGGCGGGGAACATCCCCACCCGGAGCTGGTTGCGGCCGAGGCGGCGGTAGGGGTCGACGTCGACGACCCCGTGCGCGCGCAGGACCGCGAGCACCGTCGCGGCGGGGACGGCCTCGTCGAGGTCGACCGTGCCCACCACGGTCGACCGGTGCGTGGGGTCGGCGACGAAGGGCGCGGCCCACGCGCGCGCGTCCGCCCACCCGTACAGCGCGTCGGCGGACTCGGCCGTGCGCGCCGCGGCCCACGCGAGGCCGCCCTGCGCCAGCAGCCACTCCACCTGCTCGGCCAGCAGCACGAGGGTCGCCACCGCGGGCGTGTTGAGCGTCTGGTCCTGCCGCGAGTTCGCCAGCGCCGTCGTGAACGACAGCGCCTCGGGCACCCACCGGCCGCCGGGGCGGTCGCGCTCGAGCCGCGCGGCCCGCTCCACCGCCGCCGGCGACGCGAGCGCGAGCCACAGCCCGCCGTCGGCGGCGAAGGACTTCTGCGGGGCGAAGTAGTAGACGTCCGTCTGCGCGACGTCGACCGCGAGCCCACCGGCGCCGGAGGTGGCGTCGACGACGGCGAGCGCGTCCCGCGCGGACGTTCCCGCCGGTCGGACGACCGGCGCCATCGCGCCCGTGGACGTCTCGTTGTGCGGCCAGGCGTAGACGTCGACGCCGTCCTCGGCCTCCGGCACCGCGACGGACCCCGCGGGCGCCGTGCGCACGGACGGCTCGGCGAGGTGCGGGGCGCGGGCGACCGCGGCGGCGAACTTCGCGCCGAACTCCCCGAACGACGCGTGCTGGGACCGGTGCTCGACGAGGCACGCGGCGGCGACCTCCCAGAAGAAGGTGGAGCCGCCGTTGCCGAGCACCACCTCGTAGCCGTCGGGCAGCGCGAAGAGCTCCGCGAGCCCCCGGCGCACCCGGCCGACGAGCCCGCGCACCGGTGCCTGCCGGTGCGAGGTGCCCAGCAGGTGCCGGCCGGCGCCCGCGAGGGCCTCCACCTGCGCGTCGCGCACCTTGGAGGGCCCGGAGCCGAACCGCCCGTCGCGCGGCAGGAGGTCGCGCGGGATGGCGATGTCGGGCACGCGGGAGGGCCCCCGGTCGGGCGCAGGGCTGGGCGCAGGGGTGGGCGCAGAAGTGGGCGCAGGGGTGGGCGCAGAAGTGGGCGCAGAAGTGGGCGCAGCGGAGGGCGCGGGGTCGGGCGCGGTCACCCGGCGAGGATAGGGCGGCCGCCGACTACCCTGCGGGTGGACCTGCGCCCTGACGGCGGTGGCGGACGACGGACGGCCCGGGAGGCGGAACGGTGAGCGACCTGATCGACACCACCGAGATGTACCTCAAGACGATCTACGAGCTGACGGAGGAGGGCCGCACCCCCCTGCGGGCACGGATCGCCGAGCGGCTGGGGCACTCCGGCCCGACGGTGTCGCAGACGGTGGCGCGCATGGAGCGCGACGGGCTCCTCGTCGTCAGCGGGGACCGCCACCTGGAGCTGACGGACGCGGGCCGGCACAAGGCCGTGCAGGTCATGCGCAAGCACCGTCTCGCCGAGCGCCTCCTCACCGACGTCATCGGCCTGGAGTGGGCGTACGTGCACGAGGAGGCGTGCCGCTGGGAGCACGTCATGAGCGAGCGGGTGGAGCGCCGGCTGGCGGCCCTGCTCGACCACCCCCACCACGACCCCTACGGCAACCCGATCCCGGGGCTCGACGAGATCGGCGAGGAGGCGGCGCCGGAGGCCTTCCTCGACGGGGTCGTGCCGCTGTCGGAGTTCGCGCGGCCCGCCGCCGCGGCGGTCGCGGCGCCGGCTCCCCAGCGCGGCGCGGGCACCCTGCGGGGTGCCGCGGTGGGCGCGGGGCGGCGCCCGCTCGTCGTGGGCGCACCCGGGGCGGGCGCGAGCGCGGCGCACGACGAGGCGTCGACGGCCGGGGCCGCCGACGGCCGGCAGGGTGCCGAGGCGGTCGTGGCGCGCATCGCGGAGCCCCTCCAGGTCGACGTCGAGCTGCTGGCGCGGTTCGCCGAGGCCGGGCTCGTGCCCGGCGCCCGGGTGCACGTGCGGCACGTCGACGGCTACGTCGAGGTGACGGTGGCCGGGGCGTCCGGCGACGACGCCGGCACGCCGGGTGCGGGCGAGGTGCTCGAGCTCGACGACGAGGTCGCGCGGCACGTCTTCGTCGGCTCCCGCACGGCCTGACGCACGGCCTGGCCCACGCCCGGCGCACGGCGTGACGCGCGGCCTGGCGCGGCGTCCCGCACCGCCCGTCCCGGCGTCCCCCGGTCGGCCGCCCGCCGACGCGCCGACGGCGGTGTGACCCTGCTCACGACCACCGCTCGTCGTCGCAGGTCACGGCGAACGGTCCGCCGCGCCCGGCGACGCCGCCCGTCCGGCGCCCGAACGCGTCGTGACCGGAACGTGACTTCCGCGTCCGCGCTCGGGTACCGTCGTCCCGCCTCGGGAACCCTCCTCCCGGAGCCCGTGACCGGCATGCCGAGCCCTGCCACCGGTCGTGGAACGGACCGAACCCTTGGCAGGGACGGGGGAACCACCACCGGGCGTCCGCGGACGTCCTCGGGGTGAAGCCGGTGCAGCGGTCAGTCCGCGGCCCCGGCCGGGTGCACTCCCACCCGAACCCGACAGCTCACCTCGCAGGCATCCAGGAGAGGCTTCCGCGTGTCCGTGAGCACCACCCGCGCCCGTCACCGGGCCGCGCGTCGTCCGTCGACGCCCCTGTCCGAGCTCGCCACCGTCGCCACCGGGCAGATGAGCACCGTCGGCAAGCGCACCGCCGTCGTGGCGGCGTCGTCCGCCCTCGTCGTCAGCACCCTGGCGGCCCCCGCGGTCGCCGCGGCGCCCGCCTCCGGGGACGCCCCCGCCCTCGGCGCGGTCGACACGGACGTGCTGACCGCGTCCGCGCGGGCCGTGCTCGCCGCCGCCCCGGTCGTCACGGCGCCGCAGGAGGCGACCTGGACGTTCGACGCGCCGGCCCTGACCGCCGTCGCCCCGCCGCCCCCGCCGGAGCCGGAGCCCGAGCCGGAGCCCGTCGTCGAGCGCGCCAGCTCGACGTCGCGGTCGGCCGCCCGCGCCGCCGCGGCCGCCACGGAGAGCGCCGCCGCGAGCACCGAGGCCGCCGCCGCGGAGGCCGCCCCCGTGGAGGCCGCCGCCGCTGCCGTCCCCGCCGCCGCCGCGGGCTCCTCGGTCATCGAGATCGCCGCCCAGTACGTGGGCGTGCCCTACGTCTACGGCGGCACGACGCCCGCCGGCTTCGACTGCTCGGGCTTCATCGGCTACGTGTACGCCCAGCTCGGCATCTCGCTTCCGCGCACGTCGTCGGGCATCAAGTCGGTCGGGACGGTCGTCTCGGCGGCCGAGGCGCAGCCGGGCGACCTCATCTGGAGCCCGGGCCACATCTCCATCTACGCCGGTGGCGGCCAGCAGATCGACGCGCCGCGCCCCGGCAAGACGATCCAGTTCCGGTCCATCTGGCAGAGCTCGCCCGTGTACCTCCGGATCGGCTGAGCACACCCGCCGGCACACCTGCTGAGCACACCGTCGCTGCACCGCCGCTGAGCCGCCGCGACGCGCACCACACCCACAGGGCCCCGACGACCACCGGTCGCCGGGGCCCTGTGGCATACCCTGACCTCGCACCACCGCACCACGCCGCGGCGGACGGGTCCCGGTCGCCGCGACGGCACCACGTTGTTGCCCTACCGAGGCGGCCGGCACCCAGCCGGTCCGCGCACCGAGGTCAGGAGTGCCGCCGTGCAAGTGTCCGCGACCCCCCGGGTGCTCCTGCTCAACGCGAGCATGGAACCCCTCTGCATCGTGTCCGTGCACCGCGCGGTGGTGCTCCTCATGAGCGGCAAGGCCGCGGTGGTGGAGGAGGGCGGCGTGCTGCACGCCGAGCACCTCAGCCTGCCGCTGCCCGTGGTGCTGTCCCTCACGCGGTACGTGCACGTGCCGGTGCGCCGCTCGGTGCCCCCGACGCGGCGCACCGTGCTGCAGCGCGACGGCCACCGCTGCGCCTACTGCGGGGGCGTCGCCGACACCGTCGACCACGTGCTCCCGCGCTCCCGCGGGGGTCGGCACGAGTGGGGCAACGTCGTCGCCGCCTGCATGCGCTGCAACCACCGCAAGGCGGACCGGCTGCTGCACGAGATCGGGTGGAGCCTGCCCTTCACCCCGCACGCGCCGCGCTGGTCGCTCGCCTTCGGCCAGGCGGCGGCCCGAGCGGAACCCGCCTGGTCCCCCTACCTGGCCGCCTAGGGCCTTCCGTCCCTGGGCAACCGGCCCTCCGCACGGCACACTGGGACTGCCGGCGCGTCCGGCGGGCTGCGACGGGGCGGCCGGAACGGACCGGTGCGCCGTCGCCCGAGGGTGGAGGTGTGCCATGGGTCGCGACAGCACGGTGCTCGTGGGCGTCGACGGGTCGGCGCCGAGCAGGCGCGCCCTGGGGTGGGCGGTGCAGCAGGCCCACCGCCACGGCTGGAGCCTGCGGCTGGTCTGCACGTACGCGCTGCCGTCGTTCGCGACCGCGGCGCTCGACGGCGGGTACGCCTACGTCGACGACAGCGCCATCCGCGACGGTGCCCGGGCCGTTCTCGACGAGGCGCTGGCGCACGTGGCGGACGAGGGGCTCGAGGTCACCGGCGAGCTCGCCACGGGCGACGCCGCCGGCGTCCTCGTCGGGCTGAGCAAGGAGGTCGCGCTCACCGTCGTCGGGACGCGCGGCCGCGGCGGGTTCGCCGACCGGCTGCTCGGCACGGTGTCGTCGGCCCTGCCGGCGCACGCGCACGCGCCGACCGTCGTCGTGCCCCTGCGCGGGGAGGTGCCGCGCGAGCCGGAGGACGCGGTCGGCGGGCTGTTCGGGCCGACCGCCCCGGGCCCGGCCCCCGTGCGGACCCCGACGACGACCCCGGCGCCCACGGTCGGCACCGCGGGGACGCTCCGGCCGACGTCCGGCGCGACGCCGGTCGTCGACGAGCCGTCGGCCCCGCTCGGCGCCGGTCCGGCGGCCGCCGGGGCGTCGGCGCTGGCCGGCTTCTCCGTGCCGTGGTCGGACGGCCGGAGCGCCGCCGCGAGCGCGCTGCGGCCGGTGCGCTCGGTCGTGGTCGGCGTCGACGGGTCCCGGCAGGCCGAGCGGGCGCTGCGGTACGCCGCGCGCGAGGCGGAGGTGTGGGGCGCGCAGCTCACGGCCGTGGCGGCGGTGCCGCTGGCCGCCGCCAACGGCGTGCTCGCCTGGCTGCCCGCGGTCGTGGACCAGGAGCAGATCCTCGCGGACAGCCGAGCGCAGCTCGACGCGGTCGTCGACCGGGTGCTGGGCGACCGGCCCGGCCTCGCGGTGCGGCGCATCGTCCTGGACGGCACGGGCGCCCAGCTCCTCACGGAGTTCTCCACCGCGACGGACCTCGTCGTCGTGGGCTCCCGCGGGCGCGGCGGCTTCCGCGGCCTGCTGCTCGGCTCGACGAGCCAGGCCGTCCTGCACCACGCCCGCTGCCCCGTCATGGTCGTCACGGACCGGTCGGACGACGTCCCGCCGTTCTGACGGGCGCCGTCCCCGACCGGTCGGCCCGGCGGCGAACCCGACGAGCCGGCCGACCCACGAGCCGGCCGTCGGGCCGGGCCGTCAGGCCGTGCGGATCTCCAGCGTGCAGCACTTCGCGCCGCCGCCGCCCTTGAGCAGCTCGGTGGTGTCGACCGGGATCGGCCGGTAGCCGCGCTCGCGCAGCGCCTCCGCGAGGTCGACCGCCGCCGGGGCGACGACGACGTTCTCCCCGTCGGACACGGCGTTGAGCCCCAGGCCGGCGGCGTCGCGGGACGTCGCCAGCAGCGCGTCGGGGAACCGCCGCTCGAGCTCTGCGCGCGAGGCGTCGGAGAAGGCCGGCGGGTAGTAGGCGACCTGCGGGTCGGCGGGGTCGCTCGAGAGCACGGTCAGCGCGGTGTCGAGGTGGTAGAAGCTCGGGTCGACGAGCTCCATGGGCACGACCTCGATGCCGAGGACGCGGGCCGCCTCGTCGTGCGCCGCGCGGTCGGTGCGGAAGCCGGTGCCGGCCAGCAGCACGTCCCCGACGACGAGCATGTCGCCCTCGCCCTCGTTGACCTCCTCCGCGGTGTGCGTGACGAAGCCGGCGTCGGCGAACCACTTCTCGTACGCGGGACCCTCGGGGCCGCGCTGCGGGTAGCGGAACCGCGCCGAGTACACGACGCCCCCGTAGACGGTCGCGCCGTTGGCCGCGTAGACCATGTCGGGCAGGCCCTCGAGCGGCTCGATCGTCTCCACGGCGTGGCCGAGCTCGAGGTACACGTCCCGCAGCCGCCGCCACTGGTCGACGGCCCGCTGGGTGTCGGTCGCCCGGGTCGGGTCCATCCACGGGTTGATCTCGTAGGAGACGGTGTAGTGGGTCGGCTCGCACATGAGGTACCGGCGGGGGGTGGCGCCGGGCGCGCTGCGGGGCATGGGGCTCCTCGGTCGGGGGGTGGCCCCACGGTACGACGGGCGTCAGCGTCCGCGCGGGAGGCCGCGGTGCCCGACGAGCCACGTCTCCGCGCGGGCCAGCGCGAACCGCAGCATCGCGTCCAGCGCGGGCCGCAGCAGCGGACCCGTCACCGCCGGCGGCAGCGGACCGGCGAGCCAGACCTGCTCCGTCCACGTCGCCCGGCAGCGCTCCTGGCCGTCGATCGTCGCGGCGGGCACGACCTCGATGTCGGCCGTGCCGAGCAGGATCGGCCCCAGCTTCGTGAAGCTCGCGCGCCCGCCGGACCCGTCCGTCGGCGGGTCCCACGCGTCGATCCGCATGGTGTCCACCAGGCCCCAGCCGCGGGAGGCCCCGGGCCCGGAGACGGCGCGGATCTGCCCGCCCAGCCCGGGCTCGTCGCCCGTGACGACCGTCAGCGGGATGAGCCGGTCGTGGTGGCGGCCGTCGGCCAGCAGCTCCCAGGCGTCCGCCACGGGGACGGGCAGGAACCGGCTCCGGCGCACGGGGGCGGGCAGGGGCGTCGTGGGCTCGTCGGGCACGCGCCGAGCCTAGGCACGGCGCCCTGGCCCGGCGACCGGGACGAGCACCCGGACGGACGCCGCGGACGGACGTGCGCGAGGGCTCGTCGGCTGGGTTAGCGTCGCCGCCATGTCGACGACGATGGAGAGCAGGACGCTGGGCCGGACCGGACGGTCGGTCGGCGTCGTGGGGCTGGGCTGCTGGCAGCTCGGCGCGGACTGGGGCGAGGTGACGGAGGAGACCGCGCACGGGGTGCTCGCGGCGGCGGTCGACGCCGGCGTGACGTTCCTCGACACGGCGGACGTGTACGGCGACGGGCGCTCGGAGCGGCTCGTCGGCGCGTTCGTCGCGGAGCGGGCCCGCGAGCGCGGCGGGGACGCCGGGCTCACGGTGGCGACGAAGATGGGCCGGCGTGCGGACCCGCACGTGGCGGAGGCCTACACGCTCGACGCCTTCCGTGCGTGGACGGACCGCTCGCGGGAGAACCTCGGCGTGGACACCCTCGACCTCGTGCAGCTGCACTGCCCGCCGACGGCCGTGCTGAGCACCGACGCCGTGTACGACGCGCTGGACACCCTCGTCGAGGAGGGGCGCACCGCCGCCTACGGCGTCTCGGTGGAGACCGTCGACGAGGCGATGGCGGCCATCGCCCGCCCGCACGTGGCCTCCGTGCAGATCATCCTCAACGTGTTCCGGCGCAAGCCGCTGGAGCAGGTGCTGCCGGCGGCGGCGGAGGCGGGCGTCGGGATCATCGCGCGCGTGCCCCTGGCCAGCGGCCTCCTGTCGGGCAAGTACGACGAGACGACGACCTTCGCGGCGGACGACCACCGCACCTACAACCGCCGCGGCGAGGCCTTCGACGTGGGTGAGACGTTCTCGGGCGTGCCGTTCGAGGTCGGCGTGGAGGCGGCGCGGGAGGTCGCGTCGCTGACGCCGGCGGGCGCGACCACGGCGGCGCTCGCGCTGCGCTGGATCGTCGACCAGCCGGGCGTGAACACGGTCATCCCCGGCGCCCGCACCCCGGACCAGGCCCGGGCCAACGCGGCCGCGGCCGCCCTGGCGCCGCTGGACGCCGCGACGCTCGACGCGCTCCGCGACGTCTACGACCGCAGCATCCGGGAGCACGTGCACGACCGCTGGTGACGGCCCGGCGGCGCCCGGGCGGGGGCGACCCCGCCCGGGCGCCGCGTCGGTCAGCGGCCGTCGCGGTCCCGCAGCCGCGAGAGCAGCCCGCGCACGCCGCCGTCCCGCTCGTCCGACGAGGACGTCGCGAGCGGTGAGGGTCGCTGCACGGGCGTCGCGTCGTCGGCGCCGCCGCCCAGCCGGCGCGCGGTGGAGGTGGGCACCACCTCCAGCACCGTCGGGAAGCGGGCCGGCGGCGGGCCGAAGGCGGCGCGTGCCCCCTCGACGACCGTCCTGCCCAGGGCTCGGGCCCCGGCGACACCGACCGCCGCGCCCACGCCGAACGGCACGAGCCGCCCCAGCACGAGCCCGCCCTGCTTGGCCGCCTGGCGCTTGATCAGCCGCTTCGCGAGTCGCGTGTTGACGTTGCGGACCGTGGACGCCGGCATGCGGGTGAGGAGCTGCCGGGCGGCCTTGGCCCCGCCGACGCCGAGCGCGTCCCCGACGGTGCTCGCGCCCTCCTCGCCCAGGACGGTCGTGAGCAGCAGCGCGCGCCGGCGGTCCTTGTCCTCGACGCCGATGCCGTGCACGCTCGCGACCGCGAGGCTGAAGGCGGCCGACGCGGCGAGGAACGTCCCCACGTCACCCACGGTCAGCGCCATGGCGGTGCCCGTGCCGACGCCCGGCACCGCGGCGGCGGCGCCCACGGCCCCGCCCGCGCCCTGCACGAGGAGCAGGTACTCCTTCTCCAGCAGCTCGACGACGCGCGCCGGGTCCGCCTCGGGGTTGCGCCGCCGCAGCGCCGCCACGTGCGCGTCGATCCGGGCCGAGGGGATCTCGACGGCCTTGTCCAGCGCCTGGTCCAGCAAGCTCATGCCGCGATCGTCGCACGCGGGCCCGACGCCCGCCGGGGCGGGCGCCGCCGTCGCGACCGAGCGCTCGGAGGTGCGGACGAGCGCTCGGGCGTGCTGGCGGCGCTCAGGAGTGCGGCGGGACCGCGTCGACGACCTCGAGGTCGACGCGCGCGCCCTGGTCGAGCGTGCGCCCGACCGTGCAGTGCTCGTCGATCGACCGCTGGACCACCTGCAGGAGGCGGGCCCGGGCGGCCTCGTCGAGCCCGGACAGGTCCACGACGAGCCGTTCGGACAGGGCCGGGTAGCGGTCCTCGGCCTCGTCCGTCGGGCCGGAGACGCGGATGGTGACGTCGACGTCGTCGCCCAGGCGGCGGGAGAGCGCGAAGTCCGACGCGAGCCCGGAGCACGAGGCGAGGGCGATCTTCATGAGCTCGCCCGGGGAGAAGGCCCCGGGGGTGCCGACCGACGCGATGGACACCTCCGCGCCGCGGCTGTTGCGGCCGGTGTAGGCGCGGGTCCCGGTGCGCTCGACCCACAGGGCGGTGCTCTCGGCGTTGCCCGGGTCGCGCGTGAGGTCCTGCACGTCCACGTCCTGCCCGTCCACGTCCTGCACGTCCACGTCCTGCACGTCCACGTCCTGCACGTCCACGTCCTGCACGTCCACGTCCTGCACGTCCACGTCCTGCCCGTCCTGGTCCTGCACGTCCTGCGTCGCGGCGTCCTGGCTCATGCCGGCCATCGTCGCACCACGCGGGGCGGCGGGGGAGAGGTGCCCGCGACGAGGTGCTCGGGGTGCGGGTCCCGGCACGCGCGCCCATGCTGGACGGGCAGGCGTGCAGACCTCGCGCCCCGCCGTCCGAGCACCCGCCCGAGCACCTGCCCGAGCACCTGCCCGAGCACCTGCCCGAGCACCCCCACCGAGCCCTGGAGGTCGCCCCGTGCCGTCCCCCCGCAGGTCCAGCCCTTCGACCGGCGGTCGGTGGGCGCCCGCGCTCGTCGGCCTCGTCGGCGTCGGCGGCGCCGCCGTCGCGACCGCCCGTGCCGTGCGGTCCGCGCGCCCCTCGCCGCGGCCCGACCGCTGGCACGCCGTGACGGTCGACCGCCCGCTGGAGGAGGTCGCTGCGGCGCTCGCCCTGTCCGGGGGCACGTCCGGTCGGCCGAGCGGCACGCTGGGCGCTCCGCTCGTCGAGCTGGGCGACGAGGTGCGGGTCGACCTGCGGGAGGCCACCGGGGACCACGGCACCGAGCTGCGGGCGCGGACCGCGGGGCAGGCCGGCGGCGGACCGGCTCTCGAGGGTCGCATCCGGGCGGCGCTGCGCCGCACGCGGTCGCTGCTGGAGACCGGCGAGGTCGCCCAGCCCGACGACCTCGGCACGACACGGCGCACGCTGACGTCGCTGCCGCTGGAGCTGGCGATCCGGCACGGACGGGAGGCGGGGCGGCTGTGAGGGCGCTGACGTGGCAGGGCGTGAACGAGCTGTCGGTGGAGACGGTGCCCGACCCGGGCATCCAGAGCCCGACGGACGTCGTGGTCCGGGTGGTGCGCACGGTGAGCTGCGGCTCCGACCTGCACCTGCTCGGCGGGTACATCCCCTTCATGCGGGCCGGTGACGTCATCGGGCACGAGTTCGTCGGGGAGGTCGTCGAGGTCGGGGCCGACGTGCGACGGCACCGGGTCGGCGACCGCGTGGTGGTGTCCTCCTTCATCGCCTGCGGGCGGTGCTGGCACTGCCGCCACGAGGAGTTCTCCCTCTGCGACAACACGAACACGAACCCCGACATCACCGAGGCGCTGTGGGGCTTCGCACCGGGCGGCTGCTTCGGCTACTCGCACGCGATGGGTGGCAACGCCGGCAGCCACGCGGAGTACGTGCGCGTGCCGATGGCGGACGTCGGCGCGTTCCGCATCCCCGACGGCGTCTCCTACGAGCGCGCGCTGTTCGCGTCCGACACGTGCTCCACCGCGTGGACCGGGGTCGACCTCGGCGGCGTCCGGCCTGGGGACACCGTGGCCGTGTGGGGCGCCGGTGGCGTCGGGCAGATGGCCGCCCGCATCGCGCAGCTGCAGGGCGCCGAGCGGGTGCTCGTCATCGACCGCGTCCCCGAGCGGCTCGAGCAGGTGCGCACGCAGGTCGGTGCCGAGGCCATCGACTACAGCACCCAGCACGTGGGGTCCGAGCTGCTGGAGGCCACCGGCGGGCGCGGCCCCGACGTGTGCATCGAGGCGGTCGGCATGGAGGCGCACGCGCCCGGCCCGGACTACCTCTACGACCAGGTCAAGCAGCAGCTCCGGCTCCAGACCGACCGGCCCACCGCCCTGCGCGAGGCCATCCACCAGTGCCGCAAGGGCGGGACGGTGTTCGTGCTGGGCGTCTTCGCGGCGCTCGCGGACAAGTTCCCGGTCGGCGCGATGATGAACAAGGGTCTGACCGTCCGCGGCGCCCAGATGCACGGCCCGCGCTACATCCCGCGGGTGCTGGAGCACATGGAGCGTGGGGACCTGGTCCCCGACCACCTCGCCACCCACGTCATGCCCCTCGAGGACGCCCCCGAGGGCTACCGCCTGTTCAAGGACAAGCAGGACGGCTGCGTCCGGGCGGTCTTCACGCCCTGACGGGCGCGCCCCGAGATGCCCGCCGCGACGAGCCGCCCGGCCCGTCCCACCACCCGCACGACGAGGAGGACAGCGTGACCGACGACATCGGCACCGACGTCAGCACCGACGCCAGCACCGACGCCAGCACCCCGACCGTCACCACCGGGCAGGACCTGCCGATCCCCGACTACGACCACCTGCCGGTCGGCAGCCTCGGCCACCGCATCCGGTCGCTCGAGGCCGACGAGCTCGCGGTCCTCGTCGCCTACGAGCAGGAGCACGGCGCGCGCGTGCCCGTCCTGGCGGTCCTCGACGCCCGTCTCCAGGAGCTCGCCGACGGCGCGGAGCCGTCCGCCGGGGACGCCGCGGGCCTCGCCCCCGAGCAGGCACCGCCGCCCTCCGGCGGCAGCCCGGCGTCGCCGGCGACCGTCGGCCCGCCGCAGAACCCGCCGTCCCACGGCGACCCGACGAACCCGTCCCAGCCGCGGGGCTGACCTCGGCACCGATCCGGCACCGAGCCCGGCACCGACCCGGCACCGGGCACGACGACGGCCGGTGCGCCCACGAGGAGCGGCGCACCGGCCCGCTGGGCTACACAAGGACGCATGACCGACGGCGTCCAGACCGAGCGCGAGCGCACCTACGACGTGGGCCACGGGGGTGACCTGCCCGACCTGGCCGCGCTCGCGGCGGAGGCGGTCCCGGACCTGCCGGAGCGGCTGCGCGAGGTCGTGACGGGGGCGCGGGTCGAGACGGACCGGTACGCCCTGCGCACGGTCTACCTCGACACGGAGGACCTGCGACTGGCGACGGCGGGCATCACGCTGCGCCGGCGCGAGGGGGGCGCCGACGACGGCTGGCACGTGAAGCTGCCGGCGAGCACGGGCGCGAGCAGGGACTCGAGCTCCCGCGGCGGCGGCGACGGGAACGAGCAGACCCGCACCGAGGTGCACCGCCCGCTCACCGACGACGAGGACCCGCCGGCGGAGCTCCTGCGCCTCGTGCGGGCCCGCACCGGCACCGCGCCCGTCCGGCCCGTCGTGCGCCTGGCCGTCGACCGGCACGTGCGGCGGCTGGTCGCCGCCGACGGCACCGTCCTCGTCGAGCTCGCCGACGACCGCGTAGCGGCCGTGCGCGGCGGTGCCGAGCCGGGCGACGCCGACGAGCCGCGCGCCTGGCGGGAGGCCGAGCTGGAGCTCGTCGACGGCGACCCCGCGCTCGCGGACGCCCTCGACGTGCGCCTGCGGGCGGCCGGGCTGCTGCCCGCGGCGCAGCCGAGCAAGCTCGCGCGCGCACTCGACCTGCGGCCGTTGCGGCGGCGCGCGGACGGCGGGCCCGGGCAGCGCCGCGACGGCGTGGAGCGGGACCGGCCCCGTCGCCTGCGCCGGCGGTCCCCGGCCGGCGACGTCCTCGTCGCCCACCTGGCGGAGCAGCTCGAGACGCTGCGGGGCCACGACCCGTACGTCCGCCTGGGCGCGCCCGGTGCCGTCCACGACGCCCGGGTCGCCGTGCGGCGCCTGAGGTCCGCGCTCAGGACGCACCGCCGCCTGCTGCGCGACGACGCCGTCGCGGGGCTGCAGGACGAGCTGGCGTGGCTCGGCGACGCGCTGGGCGGTGCGCGGGACGCCGAGGTGCTGCGCGAGCGGTTCGGCCGTGTCGAGCCGGACGCGTCCGGCGGCGGCCAGGACGCCGACGCGCCCGCGCTGGCCGCCCTCGACGCGGCCCTGGCGCAGGAGACCGCCGACGCCCGCGCGGCACTGGCGGAGGTGTTGGACGACGACCGGTACCGCGCGCTGCTGGACCGCCTCGACGCCCTCGTGGCCGAGCCGCCGTTGCGGGGCCGGGCCCGGCGCCGGGCGGACCGCGCCCTGCCGCCGCTGGTGGAGGCCGAGATCGGGAGGACGATGGCCCGCCTCGACCGCGCTCGCAGGGCCGCCCCCGGGGACGCCCGCGACGACGCGCTGCACGCCGCCCGCCGCGCCGCCAAGCGCCTGCGGTACGCGGCCGAGGCGGGTGCGCCGGCGCTCGGTGCGCCGGGACGCCGCGTCGCCCGGCGGGCTCACGCGCTGCAGCGGGTCCTCGGCGACCAGCACGACGCCGTCGTCGCCCGGCAGCGCCTCGCTGCCCTGGCCTCCCGGTCGCGGACGCCGCGCGGCACCGCGTTCGCGCTGGGCCGGCTGCACGCGGAGGAGGGCCACCGGGCCGCGGCGGCGGAGGCCGCGGTCGAGCCGGCCCGCCGCGCGCTGCGCCGGCTGCGCGGCACGATGGGCTGAGCGACGGGCTCGGGGCCTCCGCCGGGACGGGGGTCCCCCGCGTCGGGGAGGATGGGGCCATGACGAGCGCACCGGAGGCACCCTCCGCAGAGGTGCGCCCGCAGCAGGGCCGCGCGGCCACCGCCGTGGCGCTCGGCGTGCTCGGGGTGGTCGTCGCCCTCTTCGCGGTGCACGCGCTGACGACGGTCGAGCTGCCGCAGGCGCTCGAGGACGTGCTGTACCTCGGTGCCTGGTACCTGTCGGCCGCGCTCGTCCTGCACCGGGCGGTCGTCGACCCGCCGGACCGCGTCTCCTGGCTCTGCCTCGGGGCCGGCCTCGCCGCCTACGGAACGGGCCGGTTCGTCGTCACGGTCCTGGGCGCCCGGTCGTCGACGTTGCCGCAGGTGGCGGGCGTGCCGCTGACGGAGCCGCTCTTCCTCGCCTTCTACGTGCTGGCGTACGTCGCGCTGCTGCGGCACCTGCGCCGGCTCTTCAGCGGCGCGTCGCGCAGCTTCCTGTTCGACAGCGGCATCGCCACCCTGACCGCGGTCGCCCTCGTGCTCGGCTTCGTGCAGCACGTCCTGGACGGGGTCGACCTGCCCCCGCTGCTGGCCCTCTACCCGGTGCTCGACCTCGTGCTCGTCGCGCTCGTGCTCGTCGCGCTGGGGCTGCGCGGGTGGCGGCCGACGCCGTCGTGGGCGCTCATCGGCGCCGGGATGGCGGCGTTCGTGGTGGCGGACCTCGCGTACCTCGTCACCTCCGCGCAGGAGACCTTCGAGCGCGGGGCATGGGTCGACCTGTGCTGGGTGCTCGCCGCCGCGCTCATCGCGACCGGCTGCGCCACGGCCCCCTCGCGCGAGCCGCGCGGCCTGCCGGGGCGCACCTGGGGCGTCGCGGTCCCGCTGGCCGCGACGACGGTGTGCCTCGTCCTCATCGCCGCGACGTCCTGGGAGGAGTCCTTCGTCGTCGTCCTCTGCGCCTCCACGGCCATCGTGCTGGGCATGCTCCGCACCATCGGGCTGGCGGTGCAGGCGCAGGCCCTGGCCGAGAGCCGCGCGCAGGCCCGCACGGACGAGCTGACGGAACTGCCGAACCGGCGCGCCTTCATCGAGGCGGTCGAGGAGGCGCGCACCCGCGGCCCCGTCGCGCTGGTGCTCATCGACCTCGACCGGTTCAAGGACGTCAACGACTCGCTCGGGCACCCCGCGGGGGACCGGCTGCTGACGGCCGTCGGCCGCCGGTTCCAGCGCGTCCTGCGCACGGGTGACCTGCTCGCGCGGCTCGGGGGCGACGAGTACGCCGTCGCCTGCGTGGGCGCCGACGAGCACGTCGCCGCCGACGTGGTCCGGCGCCTGCGGGGACGCCTGGAGGAGCCGGTCCGGCTCGACGACGAGGTGCAGGTGCACGTCGGCGCCAGCTTCGGCATCGCGGTCACCGACGGCGAGCACGACGTGCACGAGCTGCTGCGGCGGGCGGACGTCGCGCTGTACGACTCGAAGGACTCCTCCGCCACGGTCACCTACGACGCCGCCACCCACCACCAGGCGATGGACCGGCTGGGCCTCGTCGAGGCGCTGCGCCGCGGCATCGGCGCGGGCGAGCTCGTCGTCGCCTACCAGCCGCAGGTCACGCTGGCCGGGCCGCCGCGGGCGCTGGGCATGGAGGCCCTCGTGCGGTGGCGGCACCCCGAGCGCGGGCTGCTGCAGCCCGGGGACTTCCTCGCGGTGGCCGAGCGCGCCGGCCTCATGCCGGCCCTCACCGAGGAGGTGCTCGAGCAGGCGGTCGCCGCGTGCGCGCGGTGGCGCGCGGACGGCCACGACCTCGACGTCGCGGTGAACCTCGCGCCGGCTTCCCTGCTGGACCCGGACCTCACGTCGCGGCTGTGCGCCCTCGTCGAGCGGCACGGCCTGCCGCCGGAGGCCGTCGTGCTGGAGCTGACCGAGGACGCGCTGCTCCGCGACCAGGCGAAGGCGACCCGCACCCTGGCCGGGCTGCGTGAGGAGGGCTTCGGCACGAGCATCGACGACTTCGGGCGCGGCTGGTCCTCCCTGTCGTACCTGGCCGGCCTCCCGCTCGACGAGGTGAAGGTGGACCGCAGCTTCCTGCAGCAGATCGACGACCCGCGTGTGCAGGCCATCGTGCGGGCCGTGCGGCAGCTCACCTTCGACCTGGGCCTGCGGCTCATCGCGGAGGGCGTCGAGCGCGAGGACCAGGCGGAGTGGGCCAGGTGGGCCGGCATCGACCGCGCCCAGGGCTTCCTCTACGCGCGTCCGCTGCTCGACGAGGACGCCGCCGCCTGGCTGGCCGCCACGCGCGTGGGGACGCCGTCGTGAGCGCCGGCGCCACCGACGGCGGAGGGCCGGGGACCCCGCCGCCCCTCGGGCCGCTGCGGCCGCGACCGGTCCTGCGCACGGACCGCCTCGACCTCGAGCCCCTCGGGCAGGAGCACCTGACCGGGACGTGGGAGCTGCTCGAGGACGTGCCGAGCCGGCGCCTGACGGGCACGACGGCGACGTTCACGCACGATCAGGTGCAGCGGTGGCTCGCGGGCCTGGACGCCGCCGACGACCGGATCGACTGGGCCGTGGTCACCCGTGATGACGGGCGGCACGTGGGGGAGGTCGTGCTCAACGACCTCGACGCTCACAACCGGTCGATGAGCCTGCGCATCGGGCTCGTCGACGCCGCGACGGGCCACGGCTACGGGCCGGAGGCCATCCGCGCGGTGCTCGACCACGCCTTCGAGCTGGTGCTGCTGCACCGCGTGGAGCTCGAGGTCTACGCGTTCAACCCGCGGGCGCAGCGGGCATACGAGCGCTGCGGGTTCGTCGTCGAGGGGCGCCGGCGTGACGCGCTGTGGTGGGACGGGGAGTGGACCGACGCGCTGCTCATGTCGGTGCTGGCGACGGACCGGACCCGGTAGCGGGGGTCGTCCGGGCGGACGCGGGGCCGCCGGACGGGCACCGGCGAGCACACGGTCGGGTGATCCTCGCGGTTCGCTGAAGGGAGCGCGGTCTTCTGCCTCTCAGCGAGTGCCCTTAGCATGACCACGTCCTTCCAGCATCCGGAGGTGTGCCGTGCTCCTCGACCCGGTCGTCGGTGTCTCCCACGACGTGCTCCCGGCCCACCTCCCGACAGCGGTCAAGCCTCCGGGCGTCGCGTCGTCGAGCGTGCGCGTCGACGACGCGGCGTCGGTGTCCGCCGAGATGACCCGCGCGGTCCGCCGCCGTCCGTTCCTGTCACCGGGGCGGGCCGTCCGCGTGCGGACGGCGTCCGGGGACGCGGCAGGCCTCGTGACGACCCGCGTCGACCGACTGGCGGAGGTCGTCTACTACGTCCTGCTGGAGGGCGGCGAGGA
This sequence comes from Cellulomonas sp. plas2, assembly GCF_057221735.1. Lineage (NCBI taxonomy): Bacteria > Bacillati > Actinomycetota > Actinomycetes > Micrococcales > Cellulomonadaceae > Cellulomonas > Cellulomonas sp. plas2. Next base: position 3,181,541 of record NZ_CM170155.1, on the reverse strand, counting down.
GCTCCGCGTCACCGCCGACCAGGTCCGACCGACCCGGTCCGCGGCGGGAAGCGCCCGCTGAGCCTGCTGCGGGTGCCGGCTCGCGTGCCGGCTCGCGTGCCCGGTCCCGTCAGCCGTCCGTGCCGACGACGTCGATGACGATGCGGGCCGGGTCCTCCAGCCGGAACACCCGGAACGGCCGCTGCTCGTCGAGGCCGATCCACACCTGGGCCTGGCCCTCGAACACGCCGTCGTAGACGACCTCCTCGACCACCTCGGTGCCCTCCGGGTCCGTGCGCGGGGCGGCGGTGACGTCGGTGACACCGTCGCCGGGGTAGGCGAGGCCCGTGACGGTCACCCACAGCACGGCGTCGCCGTCGACCTCGACCGGGTCGCCCGAGCCCTCCTGCGCCGGACCCGTCGTCCGGTACTGCGCGTCCCAGCCCGGCTGCCCGGTGCCCTCGAGGTCCAGCACGACCCGCTCGTACCCCTCGCCGAGCCCGACCCGGATGCCGGTCAGGCCGAGCCGCGCGTCACCGCCGGCCTCCTGGAGGTCGGGGGCGAGGTCCGCGGGGAAGGGCTGGTCGTCGGTGGGATCGTCGGCGGGCAGCGGGCTGGCGGTCGGCTCGACGCCGTCGGCGTCCCCGCCGGCGGTCGGGGAGGTGCTGGGGGACGCGCTGCTCGGGGGCGCGCTGCTCGCGGTCGCGGTGGGCGTGCCGTTTGCGGGGCCGGAGCCGCTGCTGCCCGAGGGGTCGGCCGTCGAGCCACCTGAGGCGCACGCCGTGAGGGCGAGCGCGGTCGCAGCCCCGAGGGCCAGCAGGGACGGAGCTCGCCGGGTGCGCACGCTGGTCCTCCGATCACGGGCGGCGGGCCCGCCCGCGCCCACGGTCTCGCGCGCGCGGTACGACGACAACAGGGCACGCCGCCGCACCACCCGACCGGCCCACGGTCGTCGCCGATCTCGCGACCCTGGCGCGCGGGCGCGGTCGTGCAGCAGCATCGGGCGCGTGAACGACGCGACGACGTTCGACCCCTGGCCGGCGCTGCCGGTGGCCGCCTGGCAGGACACCCGGGACACGCTGCACCTGTGGACGCAGGTCGTCGGGAAGGTGCGGATGGCGCTCGCACCGGCGGTCAACCACTGGTGGCACGTGCCGCTGTACGTGGACGCCCGGGGGCTCACCACCTCGCTCATGCCGACGGGCGGCGCCGGCGTGGAGATCGTCCTGGACCCGCGCACGAGCTGCTCGTGCTCACCACGCGCGGCGAGCGACGACGGATGGCGCTCGAGCCGCGCAGCGTCGCCGACTTCACCGCCGAGCTGCTGTCCCACCTGCGCGAGCTCGGCGTGGACGCGCCGATCCACCCCGTGCCGGTCGAGGTGGAGGTGGCGATCCCCTTCGCGGAGGACACCGAGCACGCGAGCTACGACGCCGAGGCGGTGCACCGGTTCTGGACGTCGCTGGTCAGCGCGCACCGGGTGCTCAGCACGTTCCGCGGCGCCTTCCGCGGCAAGGCGAGCCCGGTCCACTTCTTCTGGGGCGCGTTCGACCTGGCGGTCACGCGCTTCTCCGGCCGGGGCGCACCCCCGCACCCCGGCGGCGTCCCGCACTGCCCCGACCACGTGATGCTCGAGGCCTACAGCGACGAGGTGTCGAGCTGCGGCTACTGGCCCGGCGGCGCCGACGAGGGCGCGTTCTACGCCTACGCCTACCCCGAGCCGGACGGCTACCGGACGAGCGCGGTCGTGCCGGCGCAGGCGCGGTTCGACGCGGGCCTCGGCGAGTTCGTCCTGCCCTACGCCGACGTCCGCCGCGCCGACGACCCGGACGCGTACCTGCTGTCGTTCCTCGAGGCCACCCACACCGCCGCGGCCCGCACGGGCGCCTGGCCGGGGGCATCGTGACGGTCGAGCCGCAGTGGCGGTCGGCGACGTACGAGGCGGACGACGTCGTGCGGGTGCCGGGTGCGGACCGGGTGAGCGGCCGCGCCGCGAACGTCCTCTCGGCCGTGCTGGTCGTCCTGGCCGTGCTCCTCGTGGTCCCGAGCGGCGTGATGGGCGGCGCGTCGACCGTCCTGCTGGTCCCCGCGGCCGTCGCGCTGGCCGTCGTCTGGGCGCTGCGCACGGCGTCGACCGCGCTGCGCCAGGCGGACCAGCACCTCGCCCGCCGCTGGTCGGTCACGGTCCCGGCCGTCCTGCCGGCGGCTGCGGTCGCGGTCGTCGCAGGTCTGGTGGCGGTGGCGGCCCTGCTGCTGCCGGATCCTCCGGCGCGTGCGGCCGCCGGTCCGCTCGCGCTCGTCGCTGCGGGCGCGGCCGGAATGGCGTACGGCAACGGGGTCGCGCGGAGGCACCTGCGCCCGCGGCCGGGAGCACGGCCGGTGCCCTGGCGGGGGTACGTCGGGGAGGCGTCACGGTGGTCCGAGGACCCCGAGCGGCCGCCCGGCTGATCAGCGGTCGACGGCGACCTGGGTCGGCACCGGACCGCCAACCGGCTCCGCCGTGCCCGGGCCGGTGGTGGCCGTGCTGCCGACGGCGGTGAGGGCCAGGACCGCGGCGGCGGCGACCGACATGACGCGCAGGAGGCGGCGGTCCGTCGCGGCGTAGGAGGTGGTGGTCAGGGGCAGGGCGTGGGCTCCGGTGGACATGGCACGACGCTAGGGAGCCGGACCCCTGCCCCGCGTCGGCACGGGGACGGAACGCGCTGTGCGCCGTCTGCGACCGTGGGGGGACGGGGGCGTCCGCCCGCTCCGCCCGGCGGCTCAGCGGGCGCCGACGAGCAGGGGCGAGCGCGTCAGGAACGCGCCGGTGGCGGCGGCGTCCATGGGCCGGGCCAGCAGGAACCCCTGCCCGAGCCCGCAGCCGACGTCCCGCAGCGCGTGGTGCTGCGCGGTCGTCTCGATGCCCTCGGCGACCATGGGCAGGCCGAGCTCGTGCGCCATGGCCGCGACGGCCCGCACGATCCCGGCCGCCCGGGCGTCGGTGGCGATGTCCACGGTGAAGGCCCGGTCGAGCTTGAGGACGTCCACGGGCATGACGCGCAGCGCGGCGATGGAGGACTGCCCGGTGCCGAAGTCGTCCATGGCGACCCGCACGCCGCGACGGCGCAGCTCGTCGAGCACGGGCAGCACGTCGGCGCGCACGAGCGTGCTCTCCGTGACCTCGAGGAGGAGCTGTGTCCGGCCGCGCCGCCCCGACGGCACGGCGGCGAGGATCTTGCCGCCGGTCAGCTGGTGGGCCGACACGTTGACCCCGACGCTGACGTCCCGCCCCTCCGCCACGGCCCACACCTCGGCGTCGCGCAGCGCCGCGGTCAGCACGAACGCGCCGATCTCGTCGATGAGCCCCGACCGCTCCGCCAGCGGGACGAAGGTCGCCGGGCTGATGCGGCCGTGCACGGGGTGCTCCCACCGGCACAGGGCCTCGACGCCGTCGGCGCGGCCCGTCGTCAGGTCCACCACCGGCTGGTACTCGACGACGACCTCGCCCCGCCCCACCGCGCCGTGCAGGTCCTGCGTCAGCGACGCCTCGGCGACCTGGGCGGCGAGCATCGCCGGCGCGAAGACGACCCGGGTGCCGCGTCCCGCCGCCTTCGCCTCGTACATCGCGACGTCGGCCTCGCGCAGCAGGGTCTCCCCGCCGGTGGCCGGCACGTCGCCCGCGCACGGGACGGCCAGCGTGATGCCGATGCTCGCGCCCACGTGCACGCGCTGACCGGCGACCTCGACGGGCTGCGCGAAGGCGGCCAGGACGCGGTCGGCGACGAAGCACGCGCCGCCCTCGTCGCCGGGCAGCAGAAGGATGCCGAACTCGTCCCCGCCGAGCCGCGCCACGACGTCGCCGGCGCGGACCTCCGCCCGCAGCCGGGCCGCCACGGCGACGAGCAGCTCGTCGCCGGCGCGGTGCCCGAGCGTGTCGTTCACCTGCTTGAAGCCGTCCAGGTCGCAGAGCAGCACGGCGATCGACGCGGGCGCGGCCGCGGTCCGGCGCTCCCCGGCACGGAGGGAGTGGCGGTCGGGGCCCCGCTCGGCGACGAGGCTGCCGGCACCGGTGGCACCGCCGGGCCCAGCGACTCCCGCAGCCGGTCGTGGAACAGGGTGCGGCTGGGCAGGCCGGTGAGGGCGTCGTGCGTCGCCTGGTGGAGCAGCCGGTGCCGGTGCCGCTCGAGCTCGGCGACCGCCATCTCGTGCCGCCGGCTCTTGAGCAGGATGACGACCGTGAGCGCGACGAGCACGGTCCCGACGTCGAGGGCCGCGACCAGCGCCTCCCCCGTCGGCAGCAGGGCCAGCGACACCGCGAGGTCCAGCGCGACCGCGACCGCGGTCACCAGCGCCGCCGCGCCGACGCGCAGCTGGGCGGCGGCGTAGAGCACCGGCAGGCAGAAGAACACCTGGCCCGTGATCCCCGCGTCGTGCGTGGCCAGGTCGGTGGCGGCGATGGCGACGAGCCCGACGAGCGGACCGAGCACCAGCGCCCGTGTCGACCGGCGCGCCCGCGCGGTCAGCAGGAACAGGCCCGTGGCCAGCAGCAGCACCGGCACCAGCACGACGACGGCGGTTCGCCACGCGCCGCCGTGCGGCGGGTCGAGCAGCGAGAGCACCGTGGCGATGACCGAGCCGGTGAGGAACAGCACCGCGGCGGTCGGCAGCGCGGCCTCGGGGTGCCGAGGCTCGACGAGGCTGCCGATGCGCATAGCACGCCCATCGGGCTGCCCCCGACGCCGGTGACCGCACCGGCCGTCCCGTCACTCGTCCGCCCGGGCGGAACGGGCGCCGTCACCGGTTCGCGGGACGGCGCGGAGGCGCGGCGGTCATGCTTCAGTGCACGCAGAGCTCGTTGCCCTCGGGGTCCGTGAGCACGACCCAGTACGTGCCCAGCTCCTCGTGGGCGTCGTGGCGCGTCGCGCCGAGGGCGACGAGCTCCTCGACCCGCGCCTCGACGCGGCGGCGGCGCTCCTCGACCGGCACGCCGCGTCCGCCGGAGGCGTCGAGGTCGAGGTGTACGCGGTTCTTCGCCGTCTTGCCCTCGGGCACCCGTTGGAGGAACAGCCGCGGCCCGACACCGTCCGGGTCGACGACCGCCCAGGCGCGGTCGCGCTCGGCCTCGGGCACCCCCTGCGCCTCGAGGAACCTCTCCCACGAGTCGAACCCTGGCGGCGGCGGCTCGTCGACGTACCCCAGCGCCTGACGCCAGAACTGCCCGAGCGCGTAGGGGTCCGCCGCGTCGAGCACCACCTGGAAAGCCGTTGCCATGACCGTTCCTCCTCCTCGAGCCCGACCGACGCCGTCACGGTAGCGGGGGCCTCCTACACGGCTCGGCCGGGCGGCGTGCGCAGGGCGTCCGACGACGACGAGCACCCGGACGTCGACGAGCACCTGGACGTCGACGAGCACCTGGACGTCGACGAGCACCTGGACGTCGACGAGCACCTGGCCCTCGCGACGAGGACGCGTCGGTGCACCTCCGACCCGCACGGCGGCTCCTCGTCCGAAGGCAGCCGTGCCCTGCCGCAGGTCGGACGTGTGAGACCTTGACGGCATGCCCCCGTCCACGCCGCCGACGGACCGCCGGCGGTTCCCGCGCTGGGTGTACCGCCACGGCCAGGAGCCGGACTCGCGGTTCACGCTGGCGAACGAGCGCACGTTCCTCGCGTGGGTGCGGACCGCGCTCGCCCTCGTCGCGGCCGGGGTCGCGCTGGAGGCGCTGGCCCTGCCGCTCGAGCCGCGGCTGCGGCTGGCGGCGTCGGTGCTGCTGCTCGTGCTGGCGCTCGTGCTGCCGGTGGCGGTGTGGGTGCGGTGGGGGCAGACCGAGCGGGCGATGCGCACCGGCGACCCTTTGCCGTCCGCGTGGATCTCGGGGCTGCTGGCCGGCGGGCTGCTGGTGGTGACGGCGCTGGTCCTCCTCGCGCTGCTCGTCGGGCCGTGAGCTCGGCCGTGAGGCCGGGGTGCGGCGGGGGAGGGTGGTGGTGACGGGCGACGAGGGCGCGCAACCAGGCCGCGGCGGCGCGGTGCTCGACGACGGCCTGCAGCCCGAGCGCACCGCGCTGGCGTGGCGGCGGACCGGGCTCGCCGTCACGGTCGGCGGGCTCGTCGCGCTGCGGGTGCTGCCGCCGGCGCTGGGCGGCTGGGGCTTGGCCGCCGGCCTGGGCGGGACGGCCGCCGGGCTGCTGCTGGCCCTGCTGGGGACGCGTCGCACCCGTGCGGTCGAGAGCGCGCTGCGCCTGCGGCCGTCCGGGGCGCTGCCCGCCGCCGGCGCCCTGCTGGCGGCGCTGTCGGCCGTCGTCTCCGTCGGGGCCGCGGTGTGCCTCGTCGCGGTGGTGGTGCTCGAGCGCGGCCGGTAGCGGAGGCGCGACCGGCGGCCCGACCACCGCGGGCCTGCCCGGGCGAGCGACCTCAGCCGCGCGAGGACCCGCTCGTCGTCGCAGGGGCAGCCGCGGCCGCGGCACCCGGCGTGCCGTGCGCGCGCAGGGCCGGTGCGAGCAGCACGACGAGGACGCCGGACACGACGACCACCAGCAGGCCCACCCGCAGCCCCGCGGCATCCGCGATGACGCCGACGAGCGGCGGCGACACCAGGAAGCCGACGCGCAGCAGCCAGCTCACGACCGTCAGGCCGACGCCGTGCGGCAGGCCGGGCAGCTCGTCGGCCGCGTGCATGGCCGCGGGGATGAGGGTCGCGACGCCGAGGCCCGCGAGCGCGAACCCGACGAGGGTCGTCGCGACGGACGGGAACGCCAGCATCGCGCCGAGCCCGACCGTGACGAGGACGCCGCCGATGCGGGCGACGCGGGCCTGCCCCAGCCGGTCCGTGACCCGGTCGCCGGTGAGCCGGCCGACGGTCATCGCGACCTGGAGGGCGACGAAGGCCAGCCCGCCGACGGCCGCCGCCGCGCCGACCTCGGTGCGCAGCCACAGCGCGCCCCACGACGCGCCCGCGTCCTCGACGTAGGCGCCGGCGACCGCCAGCAGGCCGAGGACGAGGAGCAGGCGCAGGGTCGCCCGGCTCGCGCCGCCGAACCCGCGACGGCCGCGGGGGGACGGGTCGCGGACGGCGTTGGACGCGCAGGACGTGCCGTTCGTGCCGGTCGTCGCGGCGCCGCCGGCCTCGTCGGGCGGGCCCGTCGGGGCCGCGGCGAGGGAGCCGGCAGCCGCCTCCGTCGCCACCTCGCGCTCGGCGTCCTCCGGCCCGCGCAGCAGGAACCGCATCCCCACGAGCGCCATCGTGCTGAACACGGCCGCCACGACCGCCAGGTGCAGGCCCAGGGGGACGTCCGCGCCGGCGGCGAGGGAGCCCATGAGACCGCCGAGCACCGCGCCGATGCTCCACAGCCCGTGGAAGGCGTTGACGATGGAGCGCCGGTAGAGCCGCTGGACGCGGAAGCCGTGGGCGTTCTGGCCGACGTCGACGAGGCTGTCGAGCGCCCCCGCGACGGCCAGGGCGCCGGCGAAGGCCCACCACGACCCGGTGAACGGCACCGCGAGCACGGCGACGGACAGGAGCACGAGCCCGACGGAGGCGACGACGCCCGACCCGAACCGCCGGATCGCCATCGGTGCCAGGAGCCCCGCCAGCAGCGCGCCGACCGGCATGGCGGCGATGCCGGTGCCGAAGGCCGCGTTGCTGAGGTCCAGGCGGTCCTTGACCTCGGGCAGGCGCGGCACGAGGTTCGCGTAGAGCACGGCGTTGACGAGGAAGAGGCCCGAGACCGCGGCGCGGGCGCGGCGGGCGACGGCGGGCACGGACGCGGGAGCGGTGCCGGCGGCGGTGGTCATGGGCGGGTGCTCCGTGGCGACGAGGATCGGTGTCGGCGCGAGGTGCCGCGGCGATGTGGACGACCGTACACATCGCCGCGTACGCTCGTCCACATGTCGTCCGACACCTCGTCGCCCACCTCGTCGCCCAGCTCGTCGCTCAGCCCGACGCCCGACCACTTCGCCGGCGACCCCCGCACCAACGCCGAGCGCATGCTCGCCGGGGACCTGTACATCGCGGACGACCCCGCGATCTTCGCGGCGCAGGCGGAGGCCGTCCGCCGGGCCGCCGCCTTCCGGCGCGCCTACGACGAGGACCCCTTCACCAGCCAGGACGCCGCCCGCGCCCTGTTCGGCACCCTCGACGAGACCGCCTTCGTCCGCGCGCCCGTGACGGTCAACTACGGCAGCCGCATCCACGTCGGCCGCCGCACGTTCATCAACGCGGGGCTGACCGCGCTGGACGTCGCCGAGATCCGGATCGGTGCCGACTGCCAGATCGGCCCGAACGTCCAGCTCCTCACGCCCACGCACCCGCTCGAGCCGGGCCCGCGGCGCGACAAGCTCGAGGCGGCACGGCCCATCACGATCGAGGACAACGTCTGGCTCGGGGGCGGCGTCATCGTCTGCCCGGGCGTGACGATCGGCGAGAACAGCGTGGTCGGCGCGGGGTCGGTGGTGACGCGGGACGTGCCGCCGAACAGCCTGGCCGTCGGCAGCCCGGCGCGCGTGGTCCGCAGCCTCTGACGTGGCCGCCTCTGACGTGGCCGCCGCGGACAAGGTCCCGATCGACCTGGCGCACGCCCCGGGCGCCCCGGCGACGGGCACGGCGCGCACCCGGCGCACCGACCCGGACCGCCGCGAGCGCATCCTCGCCACGACGCTCGACCTCGTCGCCGAGGTGGGCGTCGCGGGCGTCTCCCACCGCAAGATCGCCGCACGCGCGGACGTGCCCCTGGGCTCGATGACCTACCACTTCGCCAGCATGGACGAGCTGCTGCACGAGGCGTTCACGCGCCTGGCGGACACGGTGGCCGCGCGCTTCGAGGCGCGGCTGGGGGCGGCTCGCGACCACGAGGAGGCGGTGGAGGCGGTCGTCGACCTCATCCACGAGCTCTCCGACGGCGGCCCGACGAGCACGCGCGGCAACGTCCTGTCCTACGAGCTCTACGCGCTCGCGGCCCGCGACCCGCGGTACCGCGCACTGACGACCGCGTGGATGGCCCGCAGCCGCCGCGAGCTCGAGCGCCACTTCGACCCGCGCATCACCCGCCGGCTCGACGCCCTCATCGAGGGCATGTCCCTGCACCGCGCCCTCGACGAGGACCCGGTCGACCGCACGGTCACGCTCGCCGCCGTCCGGGCCGTGGTCGGCGAGGGCGACCAGCGCTGAGCTGCCGGAACGAGCACGCCTTCTCGGCTCGCCCCGGCGGCCGGCACCGGTGACCCGGGCCTGACGGCGCCGCCCGGCGTCAGGCGGCGTCGGCGGTCGTGCCGTCGTCGGTCGTGCTGTCGTCGGTCGTGGCGTCGTCGGTCGTGCTGTCGTCAGTCGTGCCGCCGTCGCCGGGACGCTCGCCGCGAGGACCGCGCCCGGCACCCGGACGCAGCTCCTCCTCGACGAGGGCGGCGACGCGCTCGGGCAGCGCGGCGATGCGCTCGTCGGCCTCCTCCTGCGTGAGGCGCCCGTCGGTGACGGCGGTCTCCAGGCGCTCCGTCTGCGCGGCGACGAGGGCGTCGACCAGGGTCGAGGTCTCCACCCCCTGCGCCGCGGCGACGTCCGCCAGGGTCGTGCCATCGGCCTGCAGCGCGGTGCGCAGCTCGTCCTCGGTCATCCCGAGCGCGGTGGCGGCGGCCGCCAGGTCTACGCCCCCGTGCCCGTGACCGCCGGGACCGCCGGGCCCTCGGAGCGCGTCGGAGTCCTCCAGGGTCGTGGCCACGGCGTCGGCCTGGTCCTGGGTCAGCGTGCCGTCGGTGACGAGCCCGGCCAGGGCCTCGGTGATGGCGGCGACGCGGCCGCCGAGGCCGCTGTCCGTGGCGGTGTCGGTCGCCGCCACGGCGGGGGCCACGGCGACGACGACTCCGGTGAGCCCCAGCAGGCCGGCGACGCCGGCGGCGGCGATGGTGCGCGTGATCTTCATGTCGGTCCCTCGGTGTCGGGCTCGAGCGGTCTCGAGCGAGCCCCCACCGTGCGGGCCGTCCCTGGGCCGGACCTGTGGCGAGCATGTCGACGCGGTCAGAGCCGGAGGCGCAGGGAGCGGGGGCCGGCAGCAGGTCGTCGGGACGGCGCTGCCAGCTGCTCCTGGGCGGGGTGTCCTGGGCAGGGTGGGGGCATGACGGCAGCACCCACGCCCGCCCGTGTCGCGATCGCCCTGCTCACGGGCGTCGCGACGACCGCCTACTACGCCACCCCCGACCTCATCCGCTCACGCACGGCCCGCGGTTTGACGAAGGCCGGCATCGCGGCGCTCCTCACGGCGTCGTCGATCCCCGAATTCCGCCGCGGGCGTGCCGCCGCCCGTGAGCGGTGGGAGCGCGAGGAGAGCCGCACGCCGGCCCAGCTCCTGGCGGAGGTGCCGGCCTCCCGCAAGGCGGCGGGCGCCGGCGCCGCGGCCCTGCTGCTGGGCGGGTCCGTCGCCCTGACCGTCGCGGGGGAGCGCTGGATGTACCGCCGCGGCGAGCGCCGGGCGGCGGCCGGCGTCGCCTGGGCCCACACCCGCGGTGGCGTCCTGGCTGGTCTCCTCGCCGGGGCCCTCGCGCTGATCCCCGCCGACACGGACCGCCCGCCCGCCGTCTGATCCTCCTGCGCTCAGCGAGCGGCGTGCACGGTCTCGCCGGACGACAGGTCGACGAGCGCGCGGTCGCCCAGCGGCTCCTGCAGCGTCACGGCGAGGCCGTCGAGGCACTCGTCGCTGCCCCAGCCCGGCGCCGCCGTGGTCGAGGTGATCTCGAGGCGCACCTCGTCGTGGTTCTCCTCGAGCCGCGTCACCTCGGGCTCGCCGTTGCACGAGGAGGGGTGCACGTGGATCTCGGTGGAACCGGCCGCGGTGAAGGGGTTCGCGGGGGAGAACCGGACCGGCCCGCGCACCGTGCTCTCGTCGGGCCCGTCGAAGACGTCGAAGGCGTAGGGCACGCCCAGGGGGTCCAGGGCCGCGGCGAGGCGGGTGCATGTGGTGCGGCCGCCGTCCTCGCCCGCGGGGACGAAGAAGACGACGCGGTTGTTCACCTCGTCGTTCGAGGAGCCCGCGACCTGCGGATCGCCCGCGACGGCGTCGCGTGCCAGGTCCGCCGCGGTCGCCAGCTCCTCGCGCGACAGGGCGGCGGTGTAGCGCACCTCGACGGGGACCGGCGCCGTCGCGGCGTAGACCTCGAGCTCCGGCACCGGCGGCCCGACGGTGAGGTCGACGACGAGGGTCTTCGGTGGGTCGCCGTCGAGCCAGAACGCACCGATCCGGTCGCCGCCGAGCCGCTGGACCTCGCCGACGGCCAGGTCCTGGGCCGCGGCGGCGGCGAGACCCTCCGGCGAGAGGTCCTCCACCACGGGCTCGGAACCGAAGTCCACCGTCTGCCGCACCGGGGCGCCGCCCGTGCACGCCGCGGCGATGGCGGGTCCGGTGCCGGACGCGGTGGCCAGCGGGGTGGGCGACGACCCCGCCCGGCCCGCGCACCCGACGACGAGCGGCCCCAGCACGACGAGCGCCGCCACCGACGACGTCGCCCTCAGCACCCGCACGACGCACCTCCTCGATCGAGCCCCGTCGCACCGTCTCTGTCCCGGCGCCCCCGATCCTTGCACCGCCCCCCGCCGAGATGCCGGTCCGGGTCGCCCTGAGCGTTCGCCCCGCGTCCGAAACCGGCACTTCGACGAGAGGTGGGAGCCACCCGGGGGAGGATCGGCGGCATGGGCTGGGGTGCGAGGGGCACGGCGCAGGCGAGCGAGGTGCTCGCGACGAGGCCGCGCGCGCCCCGGCTGTGGTGGCTGGTGGTGATCTTCGTGGTGCAGACCGCGTCGTGGTTGCTGCAGGCGCTCGCGGAGGGTGGGGCGCTGCGCTGGCTCCTCGTCGTCGTGTGCGGCCTGGGCGCGGTCGTGACGGGCGCGGCCCAGCTCGGGGCACCGCCGGCCGTGCTGCGGCTGACCGACGACGAGGTGCGGCTGGAGAAGCGGTGGCGGCGGCCGCTCGTCGTCCGGCGCGAGGACGTCACGGACGTGCGCGGGGACGTCGTCGGCAGGCTCACGTGGTCCCACGCGACGCTCGTCGAGAGCGCTGACGCGACGCTCGCGCTGAAGGATCTCGACCAGCCGCCGTCCGTGCTCGTGCCCCGTCTCCGGGAGTGGGCGGGCCTCGCGACCGACCCGGGCTAGGCGACCTGGCCGGCTGGCGCTCATCGCCGACCCGTCCGGGCGGTGCCCAGGTCCGAACCTCCGGTGTCAGCAGCACCCCGGCGCGAGCCGGGGGCGCCCGCCCGGAATGGAGTCCTGATGGGCACGCACCACCCCGCTCTCGTCGGCTCGAGCAGCACCGCCGACACCGTCCTCGGCGACGGACGTCCCCAGGGGCGTCGGCGGTGACCGCCACGAGTCAGCCGCGGCGCCGCTCCTGGGCGGGGGCGGCGCTGTCGGGGGTCCTGGCCGCGGCGACGACCCTCGCGGTGGCGCAGCTCGTCGCCGTGCTCGTCGCGCCCCGGGCGGCGCCGCTCGTCGCCGTCGGTGGCGCGTTCATCGACGCGACGCCGCCGGCGCTCAAGGACTTCGCGATCGAGACGTTCGGGACCAACGACAAGCTGGTCCTGCTCATCGGCATGGGCGGGGTCATCGCGGTGGCGGCCGCCGTCGCGGGGGTGCTCGCGCGGCGGCGCTTCTGGCTCGGCGGCGCCGTCGTCGTGGTCCTGGCGGCCGTGGGGGCGGCCGCGGGAGCCACCCGCGCGAACGCCGGCACCTTCGCAGTGGCCCCGAGCCTCGTGGGCGGCCTCGTCGGGCTCGTCGCCCTGCGTCTCCTGCTGTCCCGGCTGCCTGGCGGTCGGGATGAGCGCCGTGTGGCGGCTGCCGACCGCCCCCGCCCGCTCACGGGACAGGACGAGCGCGCCGTGCACGGCGCCGACGAGGAGCACGCCACGACGGACGGCTCGATGACGGCCCAGCCCGCCGGCACCGGCTCGACCCGCCGGACCTTCCTGGCGACGGCGCTGCTCACGGCCGCCTTCGCCGCCGCGGCCGGTGCCGGGGCGCAGCTGCTGAGCCAGGCGACGCAGAGCGTCGAGGCGGCTCGTCGGGCCCTGCGGCTGCCGACCCCCGCGCGACGCGCGCCGGCACTGCCCGCCGGGGTGGAGTCCGGCGTCGAGGGCGCCGAGCCCTTCGTGACGCCCAACGACGGCTTCTACCGGATCGACACGGCGCTGGACATCCCGCAGGTGGACGCCGCGACGTGGAGCCTGCGGGTGCACGGGATGGTCGAGGAGGAGGTCGAGATCACCTACCAGGACCTGCTCGACGCGGACCTCGTCGAGTCCTGGGTGACGCTGACCTGCGTGTCGAACGTCGTCGGCGGCGACCTGGCGGGCAACGCCAAGTGGCTCGGCCTGCCGGTGCGGGAGCTCCTGGCCCGCGCCCGGCCGACCGGCGACGCGGACATGGTGCTGTCGACGAGCATCGACGGCTTCACCGCCTCGACCCCGCTGGAGGCGCTGACCGACGACCGCGACGCGCTCCTGGCGATCGGCATGAACGACGAGCCGCTCCCCGCCGTCCACGGCTACCCCGTGCGCATGGTCGTGCCCGGGCTGTACGGGTTCGTCTCGGCGACGAAGTGGGTCGTCGACCTCGAGGTCACCCGCTACGCCGACGCCCGCGCGTACTGGACGGACCGCGGCTGGTCGGAGAAGGCACCGATCAAGACGGCGTCGCGCATCGAGGTCCCGGGGTCGTTCGCCCGCCTCCCGGCCGGCCAGGTCGCCGTCGGCGGCACGGCGTGGGCGCAGCAGCGCGGCATCACGGCCGTCGAGGTGAAGGTGGACGGCGGCGACTGGCAGCCCGCGACCCTGGCCGACGAGGCGAACGTCGACACCTGGCGCCAGTGGTCCTTCGTCTGGGACGCCACCCCGGGCACGCACCAGCTCACGGTCCGCGCGACGGACGGCACCGGCGAGGTCCAGACGGCGGACCGCGTCGACACCGTCCCGGACGGGTCGACGGGCCACCACTCCGTCTCGGTGACGGTGGAGTAGCCAGCAAGGCCCGCGCGGACGGGACGCTGCCTTGACGACGGCATGGCTGATGAGCGCCGGCATGACGACGGCATGGCTGATCAGCGCGCCGCATGCCGACGGCGTGCCTGATCAGCGCGCCGCATGCCGACGGCGTGCCTGATCAGCGCGCCGCATGCCGACGGCGTGCCTCATCAGCGCGCCGCTTGCCGACGGCGCGGCTGACGCAACGTGGGCGTCCCGACGACCTGGTTGGTCATGACGACCGCATGGCGCGGCGTCGCTCGGGCGCGGCGGCCCGGCGGCGGCGCTGGTCAGAAGGGCGGTGGGTCGTCCGGCCCGGGCCGGGACGAGGGCAGGCCCCGTCCCGGCAGGGGTGCGAGCGCGTCTGGTCCGTCCGCCGACGTCTCCCCGTCCCGGAAGTCTGATCCGGCCGTCCGGGTGCTGCTCGTGGTGTCCGGTTTGTTGGGTGGTGGTGTCCAGGCTGGTTCGGTGGTGTAGGTGCGTGCTCGGGGTGAGTGCCAGGTGGCGCGGCCGTCGGGGTGCAGGGTGGCTGACCAGCCGCCGAGGTGCTTGAGGCGGTGGTGGTGGCGGCACAGGTGCAGCAGGTTGCCGGCGGTGGTGGGGCCGCGGCGGGCCCAGTCCTGGACGTGGTCGTTGTCGCACCCGGTGACGAGGCGTCCGCAGCCGGGGAAGCGGCAGGTGCCGTCGCGGGTCTGCAGGAACCGTCGCAGGGCGGCCGGGGGCCGGTAGGACGTGCCGTCCACGGCGCGCACGTCGCCGGTGACGGGGTCGGTCAGGACGCGGGTGAAGCAGGTCGCGCCGGCCAGGAGCTGGCGGGTGGTGACGGGGTCGAGGTCGCCGTACCCGGCCAGGTGGCCGGGCGCGGACCCGCCCAGGGCGGTGGCGGCGGGCACGGTGAGCACGACCTGGACCTGCACCTGCGGCCAGGGGAACCGCGGCACGCCCGTGGCGGACGGGGTGTCCTCGTCGGGGTCGGGCTGGGCGGGTACGCGTGACAGGAGGCGGTCGACGAGGGCGTCGGCGCGCAGCTGGTCCAGGGTGGAGGCCTCGCGCCTGGCGGCGGGGCCGGCGATGGCGCGGGCGGCGGTGTCCAGGCCGGTGTAGATGGTGTGGGCCTGGATCGCGGGCAGGTACGCGCTCAGCCAGGCCATGCCGTCGGGGGCCGGGCACAGCTGCACGTGCCGGTTGGCGCGGGCCTGCTCGTGGCGTTCCTGGATCGGGCGGGGGTGGTGCCGTTCGCGCCAGCGTCGTACCGCGGCGCCGAACCGGGCCCGGTTGGTCCCGGCAGCACGGGGGACCAGGGCCCGGTCGGCGTCCTGCTGGGCTGCCGGGGGCAGGTCCCTGGTGTGCTCGAGCAGGACCTGCACGTGCGCCTGCGACAGGGTGCCCTCGTGGGCGGCGGCGGCCAGGATCGGGCGGTCGAACGTCATGGCCACCGCGTCGGGGACCAGCCCGGCCACGCCCTGCTCGGACACGCCCAGGACCCCGGCGATCTCGGTCAGCGCGATGCGCCGGTGCATCATGCCGTCGTCGGCCAGGGACCCCTCGACCAGGCGGCCCTGCAGCATCTGCCAGGCGAAGGCCTGCGCGATCAGCTCGGCCCGGGCGGCGGACACCGAGCGCCACATCCGCTCGACGTTCTCCAGCGCGGTCAGCACCGACTCGGCCTGCGCCTCCAGGCGCGCCCGCGCACCAGGCACACGCTTGACCACCTCTACGGGCACACCCAGCTGCAGCAGCGCGGCCGGGACCTCCGGCCCCAGGACGGCCCGGGACCCGCCCGTGCCCGTGGTGTGGGCGCGGCCGGGCAGGAGGGAGAGCACGTCCTGCACGGACACCTCCCGCGCGCCGGGTGCCTCGTCGGGCAACGCCGGCCACGCCCGACCGGCCGGCAGCTCCAGGACCGCGGGATGCAGCGGCGAGGTCCACCACGGCTGGCCTTCCGACCGCGAGGCGTCGGTCGCGGCGAGCTGCTCGGCGAACGACGGCACCTGCTGCGTCGTCGCACGGTGCGACGAGCTCGCTCGCTGCGCGCGTCCCACCTGCGCAGATTTACCTCGATCGGCCACGGGCCCATCCCACCATCGACCACTGACACGCAGCCCTGACGAGTGAGACGGGCGTAGGGACGTGGACCGGCGAAGGGGTGGCCGGCAGATCGGACCGGTGAATCAGGCTCAGAGAGCCGCATGAATCAGGCTCAGAGAGCCGCAGTCGGAGCGGGCGGTGTAGCGGTGGGCTATGCGGTGGCGAGGCGGCCCGGCGGGCGCGATGAGGGCCGGGGCGCCCCGGACCGGGCGGTGGTGGAGCGGCCCGGCCATCGGGAGTGCCGTGGGGCCGGCCGCTGCGACCGGCCGGCACCACGGGGTCGGCGTCAGCTCGAGCGGAAGGTCACCGTGGAGCGCTGGGTGGTGCCGTCGGGGGCCGTGACCGTGACCGTCGCCGTGCGGGCGTTGGCTGCCGTGGCCTGCTCGACGACGACGGTGGCGTCCTCGTCGAGCGGGACGGCGGCGACGACGGGGGTGCGGGACGGCGGCGCGTCGACGGTGTAGGTCCTCGTCGTCGGGGAGAAGGACGCCACGTCCTTGCCGTCGACGAGCAGCCGGCCCAGACCGGCCTCCGACGACGCCGCCGGGACGGCGCCGGTGATGGCCACCTCCGCGACCTTCGTGTACGAGCGCGCCATGGTCAGCTGGACCTGGATCGCCGTGGTCCGCACCGACGGCAGCGCCACGGTCAGCGGCGTGCCGAGCGCCGGGTTCGTCGTCGGGGTGCCCACCGCCACCCACTGGCCGGCCGCGTCCCGGTAGCGGACCGCCGCGGTGACGGGCGCCTTCTCCGCGAACGTCACCGCGACGCGGCTGACCACCGCCGGCTGGCCCAGCTCGTAGGTGAGCGTGTCGGCCGTGCGGCCCGCGCTGACCCAGTTCGACCAGGACGTGCCGGCGCTGCCGTCGCAGGTGCTCGTCGTCGCGTAGCCGCCCTCGGTGAAGGACGCCGTCACCGACGCGCCCGCCAGGTCCCGGCACAGGTGCGACGACGTCGCCTGCCTCACGACGACCACGCTCAGCCGCGCGGGCACCGGGTCGTTCGGCGTCGTGACGGTCCCGGTCACCGTGACGGTCCCGGGCTGCGCCAGCGCCGCGTCGGTGAGGCCCGCGAGGTCCCAGCTCACCGCACGCGTCAGCCGGTGCGTGCTCGTCGCCACCTGCACGGGGACGACGGCCGGCGCCAGCGCCCGCACCTCCGCGGCCGTGGTGCCCGCGGGCACGGTGACGGACACGGGATCGGCGGCGGTGATCTTCCCGACGACGAGGGTCAGCGGCGCGCCGGTGTACGGGCGGCCGAAGGGGTCGGTGCCCGAGCCGGTCAGCGTGTGCGTGCCGTTCTTCTTCCACACCGCCGGGTCGACGGCCGGCCAGGTCACGGGCGCCTGCGCGGTCTCGCCGATCCGGTACCGCAGGGTCGCCGTCGTCGGCAGCACGGCCGGCTGGTTGCGGAGCGTGCTGACCTCCTGCGGCTCGACGCCGACGACGTCGAACGCGTCGGACGGCAGCGGCGCGAACACCTGGTTCGTCGCCCCGTTAGAGGACCACAGCGCGACGGGGGAGCCGACGGCGGTCCGCGCCGAGGACACGTCCAGCGACACCGCCGCGACGCGGTTCACCCAGCGCCAGCGGACGCCGTCCTCGGTGGTGAGGAACCAGTGGGCGGCGGGGTCGGCGAGGGCCTCGTCGACGGACAGGGCCGTCGCCGTGACCGTGCCTCCCTGCCCGCGCGCGGCCACGCCACCGGCGCCGACAAGCGCCCGCCCGTCGCCGTCCCGCAGCACGTAGGCCTGCGCATGCCCGTTCTGACCGGCGCCCGCGTCCGCGCCCGCGTCCGGACCCGGCACCGCGTGCGCCGTCCAGCGCTGCCCGGCGACCGGCGCGCCGGAGCCCGCGGCGTCGACCCGCAGGTCCTCGATCGTCAGCGCGCCGTCCGGACCGGCCGTGAGGAACCGCCGCGAGGCGTCGCCGCGCAGCAGGTACTCACCGCCGTCGACCACGGGGCGCGCGCCCTCGGCCACGCCGGTGACCCCGTCGACGAGGAACGTCACCACGGACCCGGCCGGCACGGCCAGCGTGGCGGTCCGCGTGGCGGCGTCGACCGCGACGGGCGTGCCCTCGACGAGGGCGTTGCGCTCGACGTCCTCGATCGGCGACTTCGTCGTCACCACCGGGGTCACCGTGGCGCCCGGAGCGACGTCGCCGAAGAGCGACAGGTCCAGCGTTACCGTCTCGGCCGTCGCGGTGTCGTTGTAGTGCACGAGCGTCGCGCCGGTGCCGTCGGCCCGCAGCGCGGTGACCGTCTTGGTGTCGTCCGTCGGCACCAGCCGGTCGCCGGGGCGGATGTAGTGGGTGAAGTTGCGGACGGTGTTGTACTTCTGGTTCGTGAGGACCTTGCAGCGCGCCTCGTCGGGCGAATCCCCGTCATTGAGCCGCCGGTTGGAAAGACCCTCACGCCCGGGGTAGTTGCAGTCGAAGTCGATGTAGATCGACCCCCAGCCGCCGTTCCCGTTCTCCATCTTGTAGGCGTCCTCGACGGGCTGCCAGAACACCCACGCGCCGGGTTCCAATTCGCGCAGGTCGTCGATGATGCGCCCGGCCATGCCCAGGCCGTTGGCGATGTTGCTGCGATCCCAGCCGCCGGGGGAATCGCCGAGCGCGACGTTGCCGCTCCACGACCCCTCGACCTCGCTCATCCACAACGGCAGGCCGGTGGACTTGGCCAGGTCGCGGACGCGGCGGCGGTCGTTCGTGCCGTAGGTGTGCACGTTGAGCTGGCCGACGGTGGCGCGCGATTCGTCGGTCCACGCGTTCCAGTTCGTCATGAACAGGCCGGGGTTCGTCTCGTCCATGGCGGAGATGACGGCGTCCGTCGTCGTTCCCTCCTGCGCGAGCTGCGCCGCGAGGTCCTGGATGAGCCGGTTCTGCGCGGGGGGCGCGATGATCGCGCCCTCCTGCTTCTGCGTGTACGTCGTCGGCGGACGGCCGGTAGCGGGGTCGATGTCCGTGCCCCAGTAGGTGGTGTTCGGCTCGTTGAACGGGTCGACCGTGCTGACCTCGATGCCGTGCGCATCCTCCAGGTACTGCGTCACGTGCTTCATGTACGCGGCGAACTTCTCCTCCGCCTCGGGCATCAGGTTCTCGCCGGGATTGCCGTTCGTCGGGCGGATCGCGCCGGAGACGTAGCCGCTGCGCGTCATGAACCACGGCGGGGAGTTGGAGAACGTCTCCCAGTGTGTGATCTGGTCGCGGCGGGCTAGCTGTACTGCCCAGGCAGGTTGGTTGAGCGGGTGTGACGACACGCGGTAGCGGTCGTGGACGACGAAGACCTCCGGTCGTGGAGTGGAGCTGCTGACGTTCCGCACCACGACCAGGAGGTCTTCGTGTCCCACGCTAACGCTGCTCTGACTCCGCGTGCGCGTCTGCGGTTGGCGCGTCTGATCGTCGAGGAGGATTGGCCGGTCGCGGTGGCCGCCCGCCGGTACGACGTGTCCTGGCCGACCGCCAAGAGGTGGGCTGACCGGTACCGGCAGGCCGGGGCCGAGGGCATGAGCGACCGCTCGAGCCGCCCGTACCGGGTCGCGAATCGGACCCCGCCGCACCAAGTCCGCCGGGTGGTGCACCTGCGGTGGAAGAAGCGACTGTCACCGATCGAGATCGGCGCCCGGGTGGGCATGGCGGCCTCGACCGTGCACGCGGTGCTGGTGCGGTGCCGGCTGAACCGGCTCTCGCACGTCGACATCCGCACCGGCGAGCCGATCCGCCGCTACGAGCACGAACGCCCCGGGGCGATGCTGCACGTGGACGTCAAGAAGCTCGGCAACATCCCCGACGGCGGCGGGTGGCGCTTCGTCGGGCGCCAGCAGGGCAAGCGGCACCGCGCTGCCACTGCGGGGAAGCCGAAGAATGCGCACCGCGACCCCAAGATGGGCACCGCGTTCGTTCACACGGTCATCGACGACCACTCCCGGGTGGCCTACGCCGAGATCCACGACGACGAGACCGCGGCCACCGCCGTGGGTGTGCTGCGCCGGGCGGTGGTCTGGTTCGCCGCCCGCGGCGTGCGCGTCGAGCGGGTGCTCTCCGACAACGGGTCGGCCTACAAGTCCCACGCATGGCGCGACGCCTGCGCCGAGCTCGCGATCACCGTGAAGATGACGCGTCCGTACCGGCCGCAGACCAACGGCAAGATCGAACGGTTCCACCGCACCATGGCCGCCGGCTGGGCCTTCGCCCGGCACTACAAGTCCGAGACCGCCCGCCGCGCCGCCCTGCCAGGATGGCTCCACCAGTACAACCACCACCGGCCCCACTCAGCGATCGGCAAGGTCCCACCGATCACCAGGTTGACCAACCTGCCTGGGCAGTACAGCTAGCTCGTCGACCCACCAGCGCTGGGTGGCGTCGGCGGTCAGGTCGTACGACGCGGGGTCCTCGGGGTCCCACTGCTCGAGGAACGCGAGCTTCTGCGCGATGCTGGGCCGGCCGTCGGGGCCGTAGAGGTTCGACAGGGCGGGGGTGTCGGCGGTGGCCTCCGTGACCGGCTGCCACCAGCCCTCCACCGCGCTGCCGTCGTTGAGGTACGGCGCGACGTCGGAGGCGTTGCCGCCGCCGACGTTGTAGCGCGCGATGTTGAGGTTGAGCCCGTCGGGCCCGAAGACCTTCTCGTACAGGTCCTGCCGCACGTCGGCGGGGTAGTCGCCGGTGGCGTTGGCGAACCACACGAGGCTGGTGCCCCAGCCCTGGAACGGCTCGCCCTGGTAGGCGGGGTTCGGGCGCAGCGTGACGGCGCGGGTCTCGGCGGCCGCAGTGGCGCTGCCCGACGAGGGGTCGGCGGCCGTCGCAGGCCCGCCGGGCACGAGGCCCGCGCCGACCGTGGCGGCCACGGCGGCGGCGAGGGCGGCCTGGCGGCGGCGGGCGGTCGGGGACCGGTGGGAGGTGGGGGGCACGGCTGGCGCCTCTCGTCGTCGGGAGACGGCGTCGTGGTGACGCCCGCCGGGTCGGCGGTGGCCCGGACCGGTCCAGTCAAGGCACAGGGCGTGTCCAGGTCCAGCGACCCGAACAGAACCGCACACGGTCCTCGCCGGGCGATCCTCGGGGGAGTGGTCCCGGGCCGGGGCGACGCCGCCCCTGCAGACGTCGCCCCGGTCCGGGCAGGAGCACGGCGTCGGCCGCTGGTGGTCCCTGGGCGACGACCGCGCCCTCCAACGCGTCCACCGCCACCGGGACCCCGGCCGCCCGGTGCGCCGCCTGTCCGCGGCGGCACCCGGCACCTGCTCGTCGTGCTTGTGTCGAATCGTCGCCGGTCCTTGCAGCACGTCCCCGACGAGTTCCGTCGGCAACGTGGTGGCGGCGCGGACCGAGGACAGCATCGACCTGACACTGCCTTGAGCCCGTGCCCAGGTCGCGCCGCGCGCCCCCGGGCAGGCTGCCGCGCATGACGAGTCCTACGGGTCCTGTGCTGGTCGTCGGTGCCACCGGCGACGTCGGTGGCGAGGTGGTGCGCCTGCTGGTCGCCGCCGGCGAGGACGTGCACGCGCTGCACCGGGCTTCCGGCCAGGCCGGGGCCCTCGCCGCCGCCGGTGCGACACCGGTGCTCGCACACCTCGACCGGCGCGAGGAGGTGGCGGCGGCGCTCGACCTGGACCGCGCGCTCATCGACCTCGCGTCCCGCGCGCGGCTGCAGCACGTCGTCCGCATCTCCGCCAGCGACTCCCACCTGCGCTCGCCGGTGCCGTGGGCGCGCGCCCACGCGCACGCCGACCACCTGCTGGCCGCGACCGAGCTGCCCTGGACGGTGCTGCGGCCCTCGGCCTTCATGCAGAACATCGCCCGGCAGACGCCGACGATCCGCCGCGGCCTGCTGCCGCACAAGGCCGGCCACGGCGCGGTGTCCTGGGTCGACGCGCGCGACGTGGCCGCCGTGGCCGCCGCCGTCCTGCGGCACGGACCGGACGCGCACGACCGCGCGACCTACTTCGTGACCGGCCCGGAGAGCCTGTCGTACGGACAGGTCGCCGAGCGGCTGACCCGCGCACTGCATCGACGCGTGCGGGCCGTGTTCCTGCCGCGTCCCGTCTACCGCGCGGCGGTGCGGGCCGGCGGTCAGGACGACTTCACCGCGGCAGGGCTGGCCGCGCAGTTCGCGGACGTGGTGCGGCACAACGTCGACATCGACGTCACCGCGGAGGTCGCTCGCCTGACCGGCGTGCCCGCCCGGGACCTCGACACCTGGATCCAGCACCACCGCGCCGAGCCGTCCTGACGAATCCGGCTCCTGCCGAACCCGGCGACGACCGTCACCACGCGGCCCGTCGCTGCTCGCAGCAGCGCGACGGTCCTACGCTGCGAGCGGCAGGGCAGGCTCGACGACGAGGAGGCTGACGGTGGCGCGCGTACTGGAGCAGCGGGCACCACGGGCCGGGATCTCCGGAGCCCCCGCCGCGGCGGTCGCGGACGCCGGTGCCGCCGCCGCCGCACCGCTGGCCGCCCAGCGCCGCGAACGGCTCATGACGGAGCTGCGCCGCACCGGCGCCGTCCGGGTCAGCGCGATCGCGCGCACGTTCGGCGTCGCCGAGCTGACGGTCCGCCGGGACATCGCCGCGCTCGCGGCCGCCGGGCGGGTGGTCCGCGTCCACGGCGGCGCGACCCTGCCGGAGCTGGCGGGCCTGGCGGCGGCGGGCTCGTCGTCGGGCGCCGAGGCCGGCACGCGCACGGTCGGCATGGTCGTGCCGTCGCTGGAGTACTACTGGCCGGACGTCGTCGCCGGGGCGCGGGCGGCCGCGGAGGAGCGGGGCGTGCGGATCGTGCTGCGCGGCTCGTCGTACGACGGGGGCGAGGACGACCGCAGCCAGATCTCGCGGCTGCTGCACGGCGGGGTCGACGGGCTGCTGGTGGCGCCGACGTCGGACGGGCCGATGGGCGCGCGGCTGGCGCACTGGCTGGAGAGCCTGCCGGTACCCACGGTCCTCATGGAGCGCCGCCCGCCGGCCGCCACGGGCAGCCACCGCCTCGGCTGGGTGGTCACGGACCACGCCCTCGGCGCCGACATCGCCGTCCGCCACCTGGCCGCCCAGGGCCACCGCACCATCGGCGTCCTGGTCAGCCACCGCTCACCGACGAGCCTCCCGGTGCTGCGCGGCTGGCGCGACGCGACTCGCGCTCTGCGCCTGCCTGTCGACCCGAAGGAGCACGCGGCGTCCATCAGCGCGCCTGACTCGGTGTGGCCGCCGCTGGAGGAGGAGCTGCGGCGCCTGCGCGGGCTGGGGTGCACGGCGATGCTCGTGCAGTCGGACTGGGGCGCGCTCGCGGTGCTGGCGGCGTGTCGGTCGCTCGGCCTGGCGGTCCCGGCGGACCTGGCGCTGGTGTCCTACGACGACGAGGTCGCGGCGTCGGCGACCCCGGCCCTCACGGCGGTCCACCCACCCCGCGGCGATCTGGGCCGCCGTGCGGTCGACCTGCTGCTGGAGCGCCTGAACCAGGGCGCCGAGCGGGCGGTCCAGCGCGTGCAACTGGTCCCCTCGCTGGTGGTCCGCGACTCGTCGATGCGGGTCGACACGGCGCCGCCCATCGCGCGCGTCCCGGCCCGCACTGGCTAAGCGGTTGTCCCCGCTAGGCTGACGACGTCCTGCCGGCAGGGACGACACGTCCGTGCCGGTGCTACGCGCCTGTAGCTCAGGGGATAGAGCACCGCTCTCCTAAAGCGGGTGTCGGCAGTTCGAATCTGCCCAGGCGCACCGTTCTTGTTCTCGCGCGAGGGGAGGCGGCCTAGGTTGCTCGATGCTTGGGTTTCGACACTGAGTCGCTCGTTCGAAGCCGGGGAAGTCTTTGACGGAACGGCGACGCACCCGTCTCTCTCTGGACCGATACCAGCAACGGCAATCGTTGCCGCCCTACGAAATGCTTCAGGTGAGCCCCATGATGCCATACGCATAGCCAACGCGGCCGTACATGGGCAACTGCGATTAGCTGGCCTACGAACTGGACACCTCGAATTCGATCACATTCGCTTCGAAGCGACAGTGAACGCTAGCGGCCTTCATGCAACTTCCGTCCGGGCAGTTCACTGCGAGTTGCACGGTGGCTTCGTTGGCAAGCATATGATTATCGACGAAAGTCTTGATTTCAGCAATTCCACTATGTCTCAAGAGGCCCCCTTTGACGTCTCCCACTGCGCCGTGGCGGGCGACATAGTGCTAGCCGGTGCCGACTTCCAGGCAACGCGTACAGGCGGCGGATCAATAATCCGAGCCGATCATGCGAGGGCGGCGTCATTTCTCGCTCCCGCGGTGCAAACAAGCCGAACGCTGAGTCTGCGCTATTGCAAGATCGCCGGAAAGGTGGATTTGACTCGAGCGGCGATAACTGGGGACCTTCAGTCTCTCGACTTCGCACACTTGTCGTGCTCGGTGCTCGACATGCGAGAAGCAATTATGACGGGACAGGTCGTCGCCAGCCATGCGGCGGTGGCGGGACCTATAGTCTTGGACGGCGCTCAGATTTCTTGTCCGGACTCAGTGCCAGCGCTGATTTTGGACGGGATCGAGTGTGCGAGTCTGAGTGCCAAGGCGTCGCGCTTCGCGGGAAGAGTCCAACTCTTCGCGGCAACCGTCACCGTCGACCTTGATCTCTCGAACGCTCGCCTTCATAGCGCAGGAGCACCTGCACTCGTTTTGGATCGCGCGATCTTGGGCCGCCTTTACGCCCCTTCGGCCTCATTTGAAGGCGAGATTCATGCTTCCGGCACTGAAGTGAAGGGCCAAGTAATTCTCAAGAGTTGCCGCTTGAACAATCCAGGTAGGGTGGCTCTCGGCCTTGACCACGCTCGCGTAGAGGCGCTACACCTGACAGGCGCCACGGTCCAGGGCCGAATTCGCGGCTCTGCTGCAACAGTAGACGGTCAACTCGTACTGAAGGATTGTACCCTGGAAAATCCAGGCGACGATCCTTCACTCTTTTTGCACGGCGCCTCGATTGATCAGTTGCAGTTGATCAACGCCGCGATTGCCGGTGGAGTCGTTCTTGACCGAGCTGAAATTACTACGTTGCTCGTCGATGAAGAGACGAGCCTCAGGGGCCCAATATTCTTGTCTTTGCTGAAGGTTGAGAATTTTGAAGGTCCACTTCGAGACAACCATGCCTTTGCACGCGAAATTCTGGATAAGACGCCTCGTGCATCGTTCTCGCCGGAGGAGTGGGAGACATTCGCGGCGATCTATGACAAGAACGGCCATCCTGAGAAGGCGACCAGCTTGCGCGTGTCGGCAGCCAGGCGGACCACTCGCTTGGCGCCGATAATTTCGCGTCCGATCAGGCTTCTGTACGGCGGGGTTGTGGGCCACGGACATCGCCCTATGCTTGCAGCTTTATGGCTGGCCCTCACTATTGCGGCCCTGACCTTCTTCGGGGTTGTCGAGGCGGACCAGTTTAGGCAGCCGGAGCGGGCGGCTAGCGACTTTAGCGGTATAGATGGCGGATCTCTTGTGGAGCAATCCTCGGCAGACCCCGATTTCGACCCGATCCTGTTCGCGATGCAGTCGATCGTGCCAGGTGCAGACGGAGCAATATCTCAGACTTGGGTGCCGAGTACCCGCGCGGCGTCTATGTTCGTGATTGTTGCAAAGACGGCGGGCTGGGCGCTGAGCGCGCTGCTCCTCGCCGGGGTGACCGGTCTGTTGCGGCGCAACTGAACCGTCGATCGGTCCGTCCCTAGCCGCCGGAGCACCTTGTTGTGAAAGTCACCCGTGCTTTGCCCGGTACTCGCGCATCATGCCCTCAAGACGAGATGCTGCATCGAGGAGATCCTTCGCCCACTTTCGGGCGAGTCCCGGATCGACGATCACCGCGGAGAACGTCTCGAGTTCCTCGATAGGAAACGCGAAGCCCTTTTCCGCGGCTTCGGCAAAGGTGCGATGCCCAATGTTGACAAGGATCAAAGGTGGCGGCTGCAAACCCGTCGTCGAATCGGGGTCTGCCGTCAATGCGTTCACGAAGCCGCCCAGCACTACTGGTGTGCTGAAGAGTTCGAACGATTGGGGCTGCTGTTCCATGGGCTCCCCCTCAGTTGTGCTGTTGTATTGGCGCAGGGTATGCCCCGGACTAGCAGGGCTCCTAGTCGTCCGCGAACCGCGGTTGTACGTGGGCGCAGACTGTAACAACTTGGCGCCTCGAGAGATAGGGCGCGCTTGCTGGACTGAGGTTGGCGGCGCAGGTGACCTCCTGATGGTCGGTCAAGGGCTTTGCACCGCGGCCAAGATGCGCTCCGCGCACCGGCGCGATGGGTGTCGACGGCGGTTTGGTGCCGGGGGACGGGCACAGCCCTGCTGGTGGTTTCGCTACTCGTCGTGGTGCTCGTCGGCTGGACGTGCGCAACCGCGGCCCGGGAATCGTCGGCCGCACGTCGGAGTCGCGTGAGACGTCCGCGCACGTTCGTGCAGCCGGGTTGCCGGTACCAGCGCCCCCTGCACAACCTGGGCCTCGGCTCGTCGTGCGCTGTGTCCGAGCAGTGCTCCGCCCGGTTCGCCGGGTGCCCGTCCTCTGGGCGCGGGCCTTGGCAGGCGTCCGCGCCTGCGGAGAGACCGACGAGGTGGTCGGTTGAGGAGGAACGCATGAGGAGATCCACCCGCCTGATCGGTGCGGCGACGGTGCTGCCGCTCGCGCTGGCAGGCCTGGGCCTGGCCGCGCTGCCGGCCGCGGCGGCGCGTCCGGCGCCCGCGGCCGCACCCGGGCTGGCGGCGGCCGCCGCGGTAGCAGACGGCATCGATGCGACGCCCGTGCCGCAGGTGAGCCTGCTGCCGCGCACCGCGACGTCGTATCCATTCGGCGCCGCCGAGCACCAGCTCGTCCCGCAGGATCTGTCTCGCGACGGGTACGTCGAGGAGGAGTTCCTCGTCAGCGGCACGGCCAACGTCTACACGTGGCCGGCCGAGGGGCCGGCGCAGGTGCGCACACCCGACGCGCCGTACACCACGCGCGCGCTGGTCCGGCGTCCCGCCAAGGGCCAGCACTTCAGCGGCAACGTCGTCGTCGAGATGCTGAACCCGTCCAACCTGTTCGATCTCAACATCGGCTGGGCCGTGGCGCACCGGCAGATGATCGCCAACGGCGACGCCTGGGTCGGCATCACGGCCAAGCCCGTCTCGGTCGAGGCGCTGCAGCGGTTCGACCCGCAGCGGTACGCCGCGCTGTCCTTCGCCAACCCGCTCCCGCTCGACGACCCCGCCAACTGCGCCGTCGTCGCCCCGGACACCCGCACCACCGAGCGCGGCCTCGCCTGGGACATCTACAGCCAGGTCGGGACGTGGCTGAAAAGCGACGACGCGAGCAACCCGCTGCGCTACCGATCGACGACGAGCCAGGTCGAGCACGCCTACGGCTTCGGCTACTCGCAGACCGGCGGCTACCTCGTCGACTACATCAATGCCATCCACCCGCGCGTGGTCGCCACCGACGGGGCGCCGGTGTACGACGCCTACCTCGTCGCGGTGGCCGGCGGCGCCTTCGCGGGCGCCTACCCGCTCAACCAGTGCGAGCCGGCGCCCGCGCCGACCGATCCGCGGCGGCAGATCGCGGACGTCGGCGTGCCGGTGATCCGCATGATGTCCCAATCGGACTACTTGGCGGGCATCGGGTCTCGTCGGGCGGACAGCGACGAGCCGGGCGACCAGTACCGCCACTACGAGATGGCCGGTGCGGGGCACGCAACGCCCGACGAGCTGTACTACTCCGCCGAGCCGGACGACATCCTGGCCGCCGGGCAGCCCGTCCCGCCGCTGCGGTGCAACGAGGGCGAACGCAGCCGCTTCCCGAGCGCGATCTTCTTCGACGCCGCGCTGCGCAACCTCGACCTGTGGGTCCGCGAGGGGATCGCGCCGCCGCGGGCCGAGCCGATCCTCGTGCGGGACGGTGCGCCGGTGCTCGACGAGTTCGGCAACGTCCAGGGCGGGCTGCGCTCGCCGTACCTCGACGTGCCGACGAGCACGTGGTTCGGCACCGCGACGGGGGCGTCGTTCTGCCGGATCGCCGGCTACGAGGTGCCCTTCAGCGCCGCGCAGTTGCGCGACCTGTACGGGAACAAGGGCGGCTACGTCAGCGAGGTCCGGGCCAGCATCACCGAGCTGGTGAAGGACCGGTGGCTGACGAAGGACGACGCCCAGTGGCTGACGAAGCAGGCGACGCGAGTGGAGATCCGCCGCTGATCAGCGCCACCTCGGGCGCACGAAGGGGGCCGGCGACACGCCGGCCCCCTTTGCGCTCAGGCTGCCTCTTCAGTCGACCAAGCGCTCCTTCGCCACCGTCAGCCGGACGGTCCGGTCGGTGGCGCCTGTGATCTCGTCGTTCGCCGGAGCCGCGGTCCTGAACCCCGTCCTTTTCGACAGACAGAATCAGCGAGTGATGAGGAAATACTGGCGTTGCCTCTGCGGCCCGTGAGACGGTGGGGGTGCGCAGCAGCGCAAGGTCGACGGAGACCCGGCGAGTACCTCACTGTCGAGGTGCGAGCGACCGGTTCCCGGCCTGACGAATGATTCCCCGGGGGCCCACATGCGCAAGCGTCTGTCCATCCTTTCCCTCGTCGGCGCGCTCGCCGTGACGCTGGTCGCCGGACCTGCGGTCGCGGCCGGCACCGTGGTCGTCAACGAGTCCAACCTCGGCGTCGACTGGCACAGCGCGGACACCCGCCTGGGCGGGACGAGGGCGTTCACCGCGGTCGGCGGTCGCTCCGCCCTGCAGATGGTCACCGACGAGACGAACGCCGCCAAGGTGCAGACCTTCACCAGCATCTACGACGGCAGGACGCTCAACGACATCACGTCGCTGAGCTACACCACGTGGCGCGACGGCTCCAGCACCGGCTTCGTCGCGGGGAGCGTGGCGCTGAACCTGGTGGTGGACACCGACGGCAACGCCTCGGGCGACACCTACCTGGTGTACGAGCCGTACCTCGACAAGGGCAACGACGCCGTGCGGACCAACACCTGGCAGACGTGGGACGCCATCGCCGGTGGCAGCAGCACGTGGTGGATCAACACCGGCGCGGGCGGGTGCGGAGCGTCCGCGGGCTGCACCTGGAACCAGGTGAAGGCGATCATCGGTAACGCCCCGCTGACCCCCGAGACGGCGAAGGGCTTCAAGGGCAGCCTCGGGCTCAACCTCGGCTCGTACAACCCCGGGCTGGTCACGGCCGTCGACACGCTCGAGGTGAACGGCACCACCTACGACTTCGCGCCGCGTGTGTTCTCGAAGGCCGATTGCACCAACGGCGGTTGGGCGACCAACTTCCCCGCGGACATGTTCATCAACCAGGGCGATTGCGTGAGCTACTTCGCCTCGAACGGCAAGACCCACAAGTAGGTCGCACCGGACGTCCTCGTCGCTTGACCGTTGCCATCGGCGACCGACGGCCCCGCGCTCCCTCAGAGGGCGCGCAGGGCCGTCGGTACCGTGCGGGGTCTTCAGCTCAGCCCTTCGGGCCCTTGCCCGGCTGCCAGGTGGGGATGGTGGTGCAACCGCCGTCGGCCCACTCGTCGAACACCGTGACGCAGCGGAACAGCGAGGGGTTGATCTCCTCCGGGGTCTGGCGCAGCTTGGTGGCCTGCTCGTAGTCGAACGCCAGGCCCAGCAGCGCCGGCTCGGTCCAGGCGGTGCCGAGGAAGACGATCGACGACGGGCGCAGGTTGCCCGGCGTGTACCCCATCGGGACGCTGACCGAGGGGTAGCCGGCGCGGGCACCGGTGCCGGTGGTGCCCGAGGCCGAGACGATGGCGTCCAGGTCGTTGGCCTGCAGGACCGTGTCGATCGCGGCGCGCGACTCGGCGATGCCACGGTCACGGGCGGCCTCGTACGCCGCGAGCTGGGCGGGGTCGTCGAGGTTCACGGCGGCGCCCTGGTCGAAGTAGACCTGGCCGAACTTCTGGCCCTCGGGGTGGTCGATGTTGTACTGGCGGATCTCGTCGAAGGTCTGGATCGGCGCGGTGTCGGGCAGGCGGTCCAGGTAGGCGTTCATGTCCCGCTTGAACTCCTGGACGAGGATGCTCGGCGCGGTCGAGCCGCCGACCGTGACCGGCACGAGCGTGGCGCCCTGGGCGCGCAGCGCGTCGAGCGCGGCGGTGTACAGGGCGTTGGTGTTGCTCGGGACGTAGCCGAGGCGCGTGCCCTGCAGCGCGGTGTCGGACAGGGCGGCCGTGAAGTCCGCGTCGGCCAGCGGGTTCGTCGTCGTCGCCGCGTCCTCGGGGTCCACGTCGGACAGGGCCGACAGCAGGGCAGCCGCGTCGTAGACGGTCTTGACCATCGGGCCGGCGGTGTCCTGCGACGCCGAGATGGGGATGACGCCCGTGCGGCTCACGAGGCCGACCGTGGGCTTCACGCCGACGACGGAGTTGGCCTGCGCGGGGCTGAGGATCGAGCCGGAGGTCTCCGTGCCGATCGTCAGGGGCGCGAGACCCGCAGCGGCGGCCACGCCGGAGCCCGACGAGGAGCCGCTGGGCGTCACGCTCGCGTCGTAGGGGTTGAGCACCTGCCCACCGAGCGAGCTGTACCCCGACGGCATGCCCGCGGTGATGAAGTTGGCGAACTCCGAGAGGTTCGTCTTGCCCAGGATGACGGCACCCGCGGCGCGCAGCTCGGCGACGAGCGGGGCGTCGGCGGCGGGGTAGGAGTTCTCCAGCGCGATCGAGCCCGCCGTGGTCGGCATGCCCGCCACGTCGATGTTGTCCTTGAGCAGGACCGGCACGCCGTGCAGCGGGCCGCGCACCTGGCCGACCTTGCGCTCGCGGTCGAGCGCGCGCGCCTCCTCGTACACGTTCGGATTGATGGCGCGGACGGCGTTGAGGTGCGGGCCGCCGATGCTGACCTTCTGGATCCGGTCGAGGTACGCGGCGACGAGGTCCACAGACGAGAACGTGCCCGCCTGCAGGCCGGCGGTGACCTCGGGGACGCCGGCCCGGGCCAGGTCGAGAGCGACGGGCTTGGGGGCCGGGACCGCGCCCTTGCCGGTGCCGGGGGCGGCGACGAGCGTCGTCGCCGCCGGGAGCTGCGCGGAGGACTGCAGGGACGGGACGAGGGACGGTGCCGCCGCGAGCGTGGCGGCGACGGCGCCCGCGGCGACCCCCGCACCGAGGGAGAACCAGCGGGAGCGTGCAGCGTGGAGCAAAGGACACCTCTTGTCTGCGAGCGGGTCGGGCGCCGCTTCTTGTCGCCCGACCGGAATGTCGCAGGCGCGTGTTTCGCGCTCGGAGCTCGAAAGTTGCTGTGCTGTTTCGACGTGCCAACTGTGCGCAGCGGATCGACGACGAGCGCAGCTCGCGGCGCATGAGGACGCGGCGACGGCCACCGCTGTGGGCGGTCGTCGCGGCGGCGCGGGTGAAGCCGGCCTGCTCGAAGAGGGACGCGGTGCCGACGTAGCCCGCGGTGGTGTCGACGCGGTCGGGGCCGACCTCGACGGGGTACCCCTCGACGACCTCGGCGCCATGGGCCTCGGCGTGGGCGACGGCGCCCGCGAGCAGGTGGTGCATGAGGCCCCGCCGGCGGTAGCCGGTGCGGACGACGAAGCAGACCGCGCTCCAGGCGTCGCGCTCGTCGAGCACAGGGATGGTGCGGGAGTTGACGAGCCGGCGGTAGGTGCTGCGGGGGGCGATGGAGCACCAGCCGGCGACCTCGTCGTCGACGTGGACCAGGACGCCGGGGCTGGGGTCCTGGGCGCACTCGGCGCGCAGGTAGGCCGGGCGCTCGAGGCTGCGGACGCGGCTGTCGCGGTAGCTCATGCACCAGCACGCGCCGGCGTCGGCGCGCCGCGTGCCGACGATCGTCGCCAGGTCCTCGAACCGCCCGACCGCGGGGCGGACGTCGACGTCCATGCGGCAAGGGTAGGTAGCGGGCACGCGCTGCGCGGACGTCACGCCACGCGGCGTGGTGCCCGCGTCACGCGGACGTCGGCACCGTGCGGCTGGGCGACGACGAGGTCGTCCACCGGCAGGGGTTGATGCCACGTCCCGTCGCGCTGGCGCACCTCACGCCCGTGGCTGCTCGGACGGTCGCGGGGGACGGGTTCGGGTCGGCTGTGGTGCTGCCCGGGCACTGGCGGGTGGTCGACCTCGTGGACGACGAGGGCCGTGCGGGTGCGCTCGTCGCCGCGCCCGAGACGCGGGTGCTGGTCGCGTTCGTCGCGGGCTGGCGGACGCCACCGCCCGGCTGGATCGGCTGGGACGCCACCGGTGCGCGCGAGCACGTGGTGCCGTCGGCGGCGCGGCCGGAGGGGCAGGCATGAGCAGGCGGCGGCGGCCGCGTCGCGGCGAGCGACGACGCCGACCCCTGGCGGCCGAGCGGGCGGCGGCGGCGTGGGCTGCTCGGTTCGCGACGGACGTGGTCGTGATGACCGGCGTGCTCTGGGTCGTCGCCGTGGTGGTCGTCGTCGTCGTCTCGCTGTCCGGGGCGGACGTCTACCGGTACGGGATCCAGTGGCCGACCCGAACCGGAGCCGGGCCGATCGAGGTCCTCCTGGCACCGGCCGGTGCCGTCGGGCTGACCCTGGCGATGATGGCCGTGCCGTTCGCCGTCGCGTGGTTCGGGCGCGCGACCACCCGGGAGCGGACCGCCGAGCCGCAGCAGCAGCACGCCCACCCGCTCTCGTCGTGGTCGGGCGTGGCGGTGGGCGCCGAGCTGGCCCTCGCGCCGAACGTGCTCGGCTGCGTGGTGGTGTCCGGCGTGGCCGGCATAGGCGCCGCACCCCGGTGGGTCTCCGAGGCGTGGCCGATCGCCGGTGCGCTGGTCGGGCTCGTCGTGTGGTCGGTCGTGAGCGCGAAGGTCCGCGCGCTGCGGTCGGGCGGGCCGCCGCCGTCGGACGCGGGAGCACGGGCCGCCCGACGATGAGGGCCAGCCGAGGACCGGTCGCTTACGCCAGCTTCGCCGCTCGGGCGCAGCGGCCGGCCAGGTCCGCGAAGGCGCCTGCCAGCTCGGGCGGGGCTAGCACCTCCACGTCGACGTCGTACCGCAGCAGCGACGCCGCCAGCGCGGGCCAGGACCAGGACCCGACGAGCAGCCGGCACCGGTCGCCGTCCAGGGGCTCGACGACGCCGTCCTCGACGAAGGGCGCCACGGCCGCGGCCGGTGCGTGCAGGACCACCTCGCCCCGGCACGGCCAGCCGCCGTCGCGACCGGGCTCGTCGGCGCCGCGGAACAGCGCCGCGACGAAGGCCGCCGGGTCGCCGCCAGGCACCGGCCGGGGGGCGAAGCGCGTGCCGACCGGGACGCGCGGGCGCATCCGGTCGAGCCGGAAGGTCCGCCAGGCGTCGGCGTCGAGGTCCCAGCACAGGAGGTAGAGCCGCCCTGCACGGGCGAGGACGTGGTGCGGCTCCACGCGACGCGGAGGTCGCGGCTCGCGGACGTCGGGATCCTCGTCGTCCGGGGAGGTGCCGTAGCCGAAGCGCAGGACCTGACGGTCCCGGGCGGCCGCCGAGACCGCGAGCAGCACGGCGGGGTCCACGGCGGTGCCCGCGCCGCCCGGCGGGGTCATCGCGGTGACGTGCACGGCGTCGACCTGCGCCCGCAGCCGGGCCGGGAGCACCTGGCGCACCGTGGCGAGCGCCCGGACGGCGGCGTCGGAGGTGTCCGCGCCGCCGACCGTCACCGTCTGCAGCGCGACCGCCAGGGCGACGGCCTGCTCGTCGTCGAACAGGAGCGGCGGCACGTGCGCGCCGGCCTCCAGCCGGTAGCCGCCGTCCGGTCCCGTGGTCGCCCGTACGGGGTACCCGAGCTCGCGGAGGCGGTCCACGTCCCGGCGGACCGTGCGGGCGGAGACCTCGAGGCGCTCGGCCAGCACGGCGCCGGGCCAGTCGCGCCGCGCCTGCAGCAGCGACAGCAGGGCCAGCAGCCGTCCGGGTGTTCCGCTCATGGGTCCGATCCTGCCGCCCCTGGAGGACAGAACCTGTCCGCAACGGCGACGAGTGTGGTGCTGCACCGGCGGACAGGCCGCCGGTGGCAGAGGAGGACTCCATGAGCGTCACCACCACCACGCACCTGAACTTCCGCGGCGAGGCCCGCGCGGCGCTGGACCACTACGCGGCCGTCGTCGGGGGCGAGGTGCTCGCGTTCACCTTCGCCCAGGCGGGCGACGAGACCGACGCCGCCGACGGCGCTGTGCCCGAGGAGCTCAAGTGGGGCCAGGTGACCGCGCCCTCGGGCTTCGCGGTCATGGCCTACGACGTGCCGCCGGGCCGCGGGTTCGACCGCGGCCAGGACCCCGTCTTCGTCTCCGTGCGGGGCGACGACCCCGAGGAGGTCACCCGCCTCTTCGCCGGGCTGGCCGACGGCGGCACCGTGCGGACCCCGCTCGCGCCGGCCGGGTACGCCCCGCTCTACGGCATGGTCACCGACCGCTTCGGCATCACGTGGGTGCTGGACGTCGTGGCGCCGTTCGGCGCGTGACCCGCCCTGCCGGGCCGCGC
The DNA here is from genome assembly GCF_057221735.1 of Cellulomonas sp. plas2. Taxonomy (NCBI): domain Bacteria; kingdom Bacillati; phylum Actinomycetota; class Actinomycetes; order Micrococcales; family Cellulomonadaceae; genus Cellulomonas; species Cellulomonas sp. plas2. The sequence continues at coordinate 3,147,106 of NZ_CM170155.1, read as the reverse complement.
GAGGAGGGGCGCGGCCCGGCGGGTCAGGCGCGGTCGTGAACGGTGACCGCGTAGCCGTCGGGATCGGCGAACGTGAAGGTCCGCCCGAAGGGTCCGTCGACCGGCGGGGCGAGGACCTCGACGCCCGCGGCGACGAGCGCGTCGTGCAGGCCCTGCGCGTCGTCGGCGTGCAGCCACAGCGCCACGCCGAGGCCGGGGCGCGGACCGGCGTCGAGGTCGACCCCCGGCAGCGGGTGGCGCACGGCGAAGGCGATCGGCGACGTGGCGAACACGACCGCGTGCGGCGGGCTGACGGGAGCGCGGCGCAGGCCCAGGTGCTGCTCGTAGAAGGCGGCCGACGCCTCGACGTCGCGCACCTGCAGGGCGAGGAAGTCGGGTCCGGTGACGGTGGGCATGGTGGTCTCCCTGTCGATCGGGGCGTAGTGTGTGTCAGGAAACTGACATTAAGACGGTATGTCAGACTCCGGACATGTCGCAACCCCGCGTGCAGCTCGACACGTCGGTCGGGTACGCCCTCAAGCAGGCGGCCGCCGCCCTGCGTGCCGCGATGGACGCGGCCCTGCGCCCGCTCGACCTGTCGGTGTCGCAGTACTCCTGCCTCGAGCTGCTCGGGCAACGGCCCGGCCTGTCGGCCTCGGACCTGGCCCGCGGCACGTTCCTCACCCGCCAGTCGATGCAGACCCTGCTGGCGGGCCTCGTCGAGCGCGGGCTGCTCGAACGAGCCGCCACCGCGCCGGAGGGGCGCGCCCTGCCGACCCGGCTGACCGAGGAGGGTGCCCGGCTCTTGACCGAGGCGAGTGCGGTCGTCGCCACCGTGGAGGGCGCCATGGTCGCTGCTCTGACGCCCGCCGGACGGCACCGCCTGCACGACGACCTCGTCGGGCTCGCGACGGCGCTCGCGGGACGCCCGTCCTGACGCGGGGAGAACGTCGCGTGAACGCTCGGCGAGGAGGCGCTGCCCGAGGTCGGTGGGCACCACCGGGCGGGCACACTCGCCGCGTGCCCTCGATCAGCCGCCGTCTGCCCCGGCCCCTCGCCCTCGCCGTCGTCGCGATCGCGGCGCTGCCGCTGATGACCGGGTGCGTGCGGGACATCCCCACCGCGGACAAGGTCGCGGAAGCCTGTGCGCTCGCGGCCGACGACTCCTGGGACGGCGTGCCCGCGCTCGACGAGGAGGTGCTGGCCGCCCGCGCGGAGCAGGTGCGCACCGCCGCGGACCTCGCGGCACGAGCGGCGGCCGACGACGACCAGCACACCGACCTCGCCGCGGCTCTGGCCGAGGAGACCCGCGCGTGGGAGGACGCCGCCGGCCAGGACGCCGCGCCGGACCCGGGAGCAGCCGAGACGCTGCACGACCGGGTGGTCCAGCTCTGCGACGCCGGTACCGCGGGCTGACGTCGCGCGGGTCCCGTCGACGTCACAGCACGGCCCTGCGCTGGCTCGCGTCCCCGGCGGTCGTGGTGCTCGAGGCGGCCCTGCGCACCGGGCTCGAGGACCGCGCCCTGCAGGGCGTCCCGTCGGCGCCGGCGTCGTCGGGCTGGTTGCGGCGAGCGGAGCCGCTCGCCGAGCCGGTGGGGGACGTCGTCGTCGCCGACGTGGTGATCAGGGGCGGCGTGCAGAGGCCGCGGCGCGGGGCGGTCGACGGCGTCGGGGGTGGCTGAGCACGAGCCCGCCGCTGAGCCGATGCGGTGAACGAGCCCCAGGACTCTGGCCAGGCACGGTGCCGGCGGTCGAGCATGGTGACGGCCCCTGCCTCCCGACGGACCCTCGCCCGAGTACGGGACGGGCCCGGTCCCCGGGTCACGGGCGCCGGGAGGCGCCGACGAGAGGACTCCCATGACCATCGACGCCGCCGGTGTCCGCGCCGCCCGTTTCGCCGCGACGAAGTTCCGCGAGGGCTACGACCAGGACGAGGTCGACGAGCTCCTGGACCGTGCCGCCGCCGCGCTGGACGTGGTCGCCGCCGGCGGGGTGCCGGACCTGACCGCCGACGAGGTGCTGAGCGCGAAGTTCCAGGCGACGAAGTTCCGCGAGGGATACGACCAGGACGAGGTCGACGACTTCCTCGACCGGGTCGTCGCGGCCCTGCGGGTCGTCGACGGCCACGTGTCCGATGAGGAGGCCCCGGCGCCCCTCGTCGCGGCGCAGCTGCGGGTGGAGCTCGCGCGGCTGCGGCCCCGACGTATGCGCCCGGGCTACGCGCCCGACGAGGTGACCGACCTGCTGGAGAAGGCCGCCTTCGCCCTGGAGTCGCAGACGCGCGGGTTCCGGCCCTCGCCGACCGCCGACGAGCTCGCGGCTGCCGGCACGCGGTTCACCGTGACGCCGTGGTGGGCGCCGGGCCTCGACCGGACCACCGTCGACGGCCTGGTCGAGCGAGCTGCGCAGGCCCTGCGCCCATCGGCACCGACGGCGCCGTAGCCACGGACGCGCCGGCTCGGGGTCCGCGTCGACAGGTCGCTGCCCGGTCTGCGCGGCTCAGCGACGCCGGGCGGTCAGCGTGAAGGTGGCCGGGAGGCGCTCGGGGCGGTCACGGAGGCGGTACTCGCCCGACGCCTCGTCGAGGGTCATGAGGCCGGGGAGGGCGTCCCACGGCGCGCTGTCGTGCTCGACGAGCGACGTCAGCTCCAGGCCCGCGCCGAGGACGGCGGTCACGATCTCGCCCAGCCCGTGGTTCCACTCCATCGACCGCGGCTGCTCGACGTGGTCGGTGCCGGCGTAGCTGTGCTCGTCGGACCAGACGAGGGGCTCCGCCTGCTCGAAGTAGGGCAGCTCGAGCGCGGGCGTCGGCGTGCCCGGGCCGCTGATCCACGGCTGCTGGGCGCGGTCGGGGTGCTCGTCGCCCACGGTCAGACCCACGGTCGACAGGAGGACGGGGTGGCCGTCGCGGATGAAGAGCCGGCCCCCCGGCCGCAGCAGGGCGGCCACGGTCCGGGCCCAGCGCTCGATGCTCGGCAGCCAGCACAGCGCGCCGATGCCGGTGTAGACGAGGTCGAACTGCCGCCCCCCCAACGCCTCGGGCGCCGCGTAGACGTCGGACTGCACGTAGGCGATGTCGGCGCCGGCGCGACGGGCGAGCGCGCGTGCCTCGTCGAGGGAGCCGCCGGACAGGTCAACCCCGGTCATGCGTGCGCCGAGGCGGGCGAGGCTGAGCGTGTCGGTGCCGAGGTGGCACTGCAGGTGCACGCCGTCCAGGCCGGCCACGTCCCCGAGGCGCGGGAGGTCGAAGGTGACGACGTCCGACAGCGCCGTCGGGTCGCCCAGCAGCCGATCGATGCCGTAGCCGCGGACGTGGACCCGGGCGCGGGCGTCCCAGTTGGTGCGGTTGACGTCGAGGTAGTCGGGAGCCGTGTCGCTCATGGCGGACATCCTGCCCGCGCTGCCGCCGTCCCCGGTGCCGGCCGTGCCGCTGCTCCGCAGGGTGCTCGCGCCGGTAGCCATCGGGGCCGTGACGTGGCTGCGGCGGCTGACGGTGACGCACGCCCTCGAGCGGACCAGCTCCGCGATGCTCATGGCCTTCGAGCTGCGACGGTCGTGAAGGCCCGCTGATCGCTTCGCCCGACGGTGCCGCCTCGTCCCGGGGCGGGTGAGATGTCGGTTTCACCCTCGTCCGGGTCACCCGTTCGTGTCACGGCTGGCTAGCCTCGCCGGTGGGGGCAGCGTCGACGACGAGGCCGATGACCTGCGGGGGGACACCATGAACGTGCTCAGGACTGCGCTGACCGTCGGGGCCACGGCGGCGCTGCTCGTGTCGGCCGCGGTGGCGCCGGCGGTGGCCGGGCCGAAGGCGCCCGGGCCCAAGGCGACCGGGGTCCAGACCGGCTTCCACAGCGGCAAGCCGATCAAGGGCCTCGAGCAGCGGCTCGACGAGTGGGGGATCCCCGAGGGCGTGCTCTCCGTGCAGGTCGTCTGCCCGAAGGGCACCACCGAGCAGTACGCGGTGCGTGCCAGGGCTGCTCGGTACGACAACTACGGCCGCTACGCCGACAACCCGGGTCAGCCGGTCACGTGCACCGGGCGCCCACAGGTGGTGCAGGTCGACGTGTGGGGCGACTACTGGGGCAACCCCTGCCGCATGCTGCCCGGCATCTACCCGGCGGAGGCCCAGCTGGTGCGCGTCCTGCCCGACGGCGAGCGGTGGGAGAACTGGCAGGTGCTGGCCTCGACGAGGACGGCGCTGCCGATCGACACCGCGGGGCCGGGACTGGCCTGCGACGAGATGGGGTGATCGGATGGGCGGCGTGACGCCTCTCGATGTCGCCTGGCAGGACCCGCGCGAGCAGGTCGAGGTGACCGTGCTGCTGGCCAACGGCCGGCTCGCGCCGCGGTCCTTCGTCTCCCGTGCCGAGGCGGAGGCGTGGGCGCGGCCCGACGAGGGCGAGCAGGTCGTCGAGATCAACGCCACCTGCGCCTGCGACCGCGGACGGCCGCGCGCCGGCCGCCGGGGGCGGCGGGTCAGCCGGCGGCGGCGCCCGGTCGTGTCGCCCTGCCGTCGAGCCACAGCTCCGTGCTCTCGTCGCGGTGGGCGCCGGACGTCCCGACGTGGGTGTCCGGGATGGTCGCGCCCTGGGACAGCACGCGCCAGAACGCCATCGCGTGGCCGCGCCCGAGGCCGTAGTCGTCCTTGAACCACGCGACGACGTCGGCGGCCTTCGTCGTCGGCTGGTCGAAGCCCTTGCCGGCCGCGACGGCGAGCAGCGCGCGCGGCGTCATGCCGGTGCGGTCCTCGATGGTGTCGAGGTAGGCCTGGAACGACATGGTGCTCCTCGGGGTCGCGGGCGGTGCTCGTCGGGCCCGCCGATCCTGGCAGGTGCCGTTGGTCGGTTGCGAGGACCGGTGCCTGCACCCTGTCGCCTGGCCGGCCGCACGGGCACGCTTGCCGTCATGGACGCTCGCGAGGATCGACGCCCCCGACCGGTCGCCCCGCGCGGGCGCGTGCTGCGGACGGTCCTGGGAGCCGCGCTGCTGCTCGTCGCGGGGGTCACCTCGGCGCCCGCGGCGGCGGCCGCAGGCCCGGACATGCCGCCGGGCCCGGGCTCGGTCACCGGGGTGCTGCAGTACGAGTCCGGGCAGCCGCTGCCCGGGAAGGCCGTCGGGCTGGTCTGGGAGTGCGAGCCCCTGGACGCCTGCGGTGCGGTGACGGTCACCACCGATCTCACCGGTCGGTTCACCGTGCCGGACCTCCCGCTCGGCCGGTACACCCTCAGCTCCGTCTTCGGCTTCTGGGACGACGTCTCGAGGGACGTCTTCGACGCGCGTCGCCTCGAGCTCACGCCGGACGCCCCGGTGCTCGACCTCGGCGCGTGGTCGGTGCCCTTCATCGGCGAGATGAGCGGCACCGTGCGCGACCCGCTGGGTGGACCTGTGCCCGACGTGCCGATGTGGACCTCGTGCGGCCTCATCCATGGCAGCACCGACGAGACGGGCGCGTTCTGGCTGCCGGGCGGCCTGCCCGAGCAGGGGGTGGCCGACTGCGAGCTGTACCTCTCCACGGCGCCGATGACGACCACCTGGCCCTTCACGCTGGAGGACGACGGCCTGATCGTCGTGGACCCGACCCTCGACGCGGTACGGCTGGCCGGCACCCTGTACGCGTCCGACGGCGGGCGCTACACGGCGGGGGACGCCTACGTCGACGTGCTGGCGGCCGACGGGCAGCGCCTGTTCGACCTCGCGGTCGGTCCGGACGGTTCGTGGCGGAGCCCGCTCGTCGTCCCGGGGACGTACCGGCTGGCCTTCTTCCGTTCCTCCCCCGGCCTGCAGCGCGAGGAGCTGACGGTGTACGGCGGCGGGACGAGCGTGGCGACGGCGTCCGACGTGGTGGTCGCCGCCGGCGGCCCGTACCGCACGATCGACGCGCTGGACGCACGCGTGGGGGCGGCGGTCGGGGAGCCGGCCGTGGTCCCCGCGCCGCCGCCCACCCCGACGCCGGTACCGGACGCGAGCCCGACGACGCCGCCCGCGGCTCCGGTCGCGCCCGCCCCTGCGGCGGTGAGCGCGCCCACGCGGCCGTCGTCGGCGGCCGTCGTCGTCGCCCGCCCTGCGCGGACCGAGCTCGCCGACAGCGGGACGACCGCCGGCGGCGGCGTGCTGCTGGCCCTGGCGCTGCTGGCGTTCGGCGTCGTCCTGCGCCGGGTCGCGCGCCGCGGCGACTGGTCGTCGAGCTGACGGCCGTCGGCACAGCGCTCCCGACGACGAGCCGCCCGTCCGGAGCTCGCGACCGGGGCTCCGACCGGCGGTGACGCGCCAGGCGCGACATGCTGGGGGCGTCCGAGCTGTCACCGGCCGAAGGAGACCGCCGTGCCCGACCTGACCGCCCTCGTCGAGAGCCACCTCCAGTCCGCGCGCGCCTCGACGCACCGGCGCAGCACGGAGCTCGTCGTGCACGACGGCGTCCTGCGGCAGACCGTCATCGCGCTGGCCGCCGGCGCCGAGCTGGGGGAGCACAACGCGCCGCCCGCCGCGTCCGTGCAGGTGCTGCACGGCCGCGTGCGCGTCACCGGGCAGGGCGACGAGGAGCTCGCGCAGGGGCGGCTCGTCACGCTCGCGCACGAGCGGCACGCGGTCGTCGCCCTGGAGGACGCCGTCTTCCTGCTCACGACTGTCACGAGCGTCGACGACCGTGACGGCGGTCCGGGGGAGACGCGGGGTCTGTCGGCCTGAGGGGCGCCGGCGTCAGCGCGGCGCGGGGTCGCGCAGGACGCCGTGCGGCCCGACGAAGTGCCGGCCGGCGCCGAGGTGGTCGACGAGCAGGTGCTCCAGCCGCGTGCGCGGGACGAACTCCGGGCCGAGCACCTCCTCCGGGCTGCGCTGCACGGTGAAGCGCGTGACGGACCGGTCCTCGGCGGTGAAGCCCGCCGCGTCGACGGGGGCGTCGTCGGGCACCGGCTCGGCGTCGAAGCGGGCGGCGAAGCGGACGATGTTGCTCGTCGGGCCGAGGGCGGTGAACGTCGGGTCGAGGAGCCAGGACGTGACGACGAACCGCTCGTCGCCCAGGAGGTCCCTCGCCCACGCCAGCGAGCGGTCGACCTCCGCCGGCAGCAGCGGCCCGGTCTGCGGGACGTGCACCGGGCGCTCGCCGTCGACGGCCACCCGCTCGACCTGCAGCCGGCCGAGCGCGACGACGTCGGCGCGTAGCAGCCCGAGGAGCCAGTAGGGCGGCACGTCGTCGTCGTGCACCGCGACCTTGCGGCCCACGTCGGACAGCGTCGCGCGCGCCACGCCGGACGGCAGGCCGAGCGAGCCGAACCGCTCGAGCGCGTCCGGCACGAGCGCGACGAGCGCCGGCACCAGCGTGCGGGCCGGCGGGAGCCCGGCCGGGTCCGGCGGGCCGTCGGTGGTGAGGGCATCGCCCAGCCGCTCGACGAGCGCGGGGTCGGCCGGCGCGGTCGCCCAGGGGACGCCGGCGACGCCCAGCACCGCCGCCCCGTCCGTCGCGGGCCCGTCCTCGGTGACGTCGCTGCTCATGGGCGCGACCCTCTCATGCCGCCGGATGGCCGTCGGGGCAGACTGCTCCCGCACGGGCGCACCTGCCCGACGACGAGCCGGGAGGCAGCACGATGACGACACCCCACCCCGGCGGTCCGGGCTGGCTGCGACCGCTGGGCACCACGGGCGTCCAGGTCTCCGCGGTGACGGCCGAGGGCGCCGTGCTGTGCACGGCGCCCTCACCTGCGAGTTGACACGTGCGGCATCGGTAAGGTTAGCCTCACCTCGCCTGGACGACGACCACGGGTGAGCGCTTCCCCGGCAGGTTCGCGTCCCGACCCGTCGCGCCCGCACGGCGCCCCGAGAAGGAGCACGCATGCCCCGCCGCACCTCGTCCCTGACCCTCGGCGCCGTCGCCGGCACCCTCGCGCTGGCCCTCGCCGGCTGCTCGAGCAGCGCCGCTCCGGCGGCCGGGGGGACGACGAGCGCCACCGCGAGCACGGTCCAGGTCGAGGACAACACGGGGACGCAGACGGTCACCGTGCCGCCGTCGCGGGTGGTCGCCACCGACAACCGGCTCTTCGAGACCCTCGCGGACTGGGGCGTCGAGCTCGCCGCGGCCCCGGTCGACCTCATCCCGACGACGATCGCGTACCGCACCGACGCGTCCGTGGTGAACCTCGGGACCCACAACGAGCCGGACCTCGAGGCGGTCGTCGCCGCGCAGCCCGACCTCGTCCTCAACGGTCAGCGCTTCCAGCAGTACGGCGCCGACCTGGCGACGCTGGTGCCCGACGCGGCGATCGTCGACACCACACCCCGCGACGGCGAGCCCCTCGACGCCGAGCTCAAGCGCCAGGTCGAGGTGCTCGGTCAGATTTTCGACCGCGAGGACGACGCGCAGGCGCTCGTCGACGAGTTCGACGCCGCGGTGGCCCGCGTGAAGGCCGCCTACGACCCCGCGACGACCGTCATGTCGGTCATCACCTCCGGCGGCGAGATCAACTACGCCGCCCCGGGGTCCGGCCGCACGCTCGGCCCGGTCTACGACATCCTCGGCCTGACGCCCGCGATCGAGGCCGACGGCAGCACCGACCACGAGGGCGACGACATCTCCGTCGAGGCCATCGCCGCCTCCGACCCCGGGCTGATCCTCGTCATGGACCGCGACGCGGCGACGAGCGCGAGCACGGAGGGCGGGTACGTCCCGGCCGACGAGCTGCTCGCCGGCTCGGCCGCCCTGCAGGGCGTCACGGCCGTCCGCGAGGGCCGGATCGTGTACATGCCGCAGGACACCTACACGAACGAGGGCATCCAGACCTACACCGAGTTCTTCGAGTCGGTCGCGGACGCCCTCGAGCAGGCGTGACGTCGGTGGCCCTCGCCGGCTCGGCGTCGACGGGTGCGACGACCGGCGCGACGACCGGCGGCCCGACCGGCGCGACGACCGGCGGGAACGTGTCCCGCCGGTCGTCCCGGTCGCGCCTGGTGACCGTGCCGTTCGTCGCGGCCGTCGTCGGCACGGCCGCGCTCGTCGTCGCCTCCCTGTTCGTCGGGGTCTACGACGTGCTGAGGGCCGACGACGGCTGGCGCATGTTCCTCGTGACGCGGGTCCCGCGGACGGTCACGCTCGTGCTGGCCGGCGCCGTCATGGCGATGTCGGGGCTCGTCATGCAGCAGCTCACGCAGAACCGCTTCGTCGAGCCGACGACGACGGGCACCACCGAGTGGGCCGGGCTCGGGATGCTCGCGGTGATGGTCGTCGCCCCGGGGGCGCCGCTGCTGCTGAAGATGGTCGCAGCCGTGCTCGCGGCCTTCGTCGGGACGCTCGTGTTCTTCGCGTTCCTGCAGCGCGTGGCGCTGCGTTCGTCGGTGGTGGTGCCGATCGTGGGGCTCATGCTCGGCGCCGTCGTCGGGGCGGTCTCCACCTACGTCGCCCTGTCGACGAACCTGCTGCAGAGCATGGGCGCGTGGTTCCTCGGCTCCTTCACCTCGGTGATCCAGGGCCAGTACGAGCCGATCTGGGCCGTGGTCGTCGTGGTCGTCGCCGTGGCGGTCGCCGCCGACCGCTTCACCGTCGCCGGTCTCGGGCGCGACGTGTCGACGGGTCTCGGCCTCGACCACCGCCGTGTGGTCCTGCTCGGCACGGTCCTCATCGCGGCGGCGACCGGCATCGTCACCGTCGTCGTCGGGAACCTGCCGTACCTGGGGCTGGTCGTGCCGAACGTCGTGTCGATGGCCCGCGGCGACGACCTGCGGTCGAACCTGCCCTGGGTCGCCGTGGTCGGCGTCGCGCTCGTGACGGCGGCCGACCTGCTCGGGCGCGTCGTCGTCATGCCGTTCGAGATCCCCGTCGCGACGATCCTGTCGGTCGTGGGCGGCGTCGTGTTCCTCGCCCTCCTGCTCCGGCAGCGCCGTCGTGGCTGAGGCGCTGCGCCCGGCACGCCCGCCCGTCGGCGTATCCGGGGCCGACGAGCGTCGCTCCGGCGCGCTGCCGACGACCCGGGACCGCCGCCGCTACGTCGTGCTCGTCGGCGCGCTGGCGGTCGCCGCCGTGCTCGTCGCCGCCGCGATGGTCGGCTGGGACAACCCGATGCCGGTCGGCAGCGAGGGCTTCTGGCGCATCGCCGAGCTGCGGGTGACGAGCCTCGTCGTCGTCGTGGTCGTGGCCTTCTGCCAGGCCCTGGGGACCGTGGCGTTCCAGACCGTGACGGCCAACCGCATCCTCACGCCGTCGATCATGGGCTTCGAGGCGCTGTACCGGCTGGTGCAGACCGCGGCGGTGTCCGTCCTCGGCGTGGCCGGGCTGGCGCTGGTGCAGGGCGTCGGGCAGTACGTGCTGCAGGTGGTGCTCATGGTCGCCTTCGCCGGGCTTCTCTACGGCTGGCTGTTCACGGGGCGGCTGGCGAACCTGCACGTCATGCTGCTCGTCGGCATCGTCCTGGGAGGCGGGATGGGCGCCCTGGCGTCCTACCTGCAGCGGCTGCTGAGCCCGACGGAGTTCGACCTGCTGACGGCCCGGCTCATCGGGTCCGTGGCGAACGCCGACGCCACGTACCTCGGCGTCGCCGTGCCCCTGGCGGCTGCCGCCGGCGGGGTGCTGTGGTGGCGGGCGCGCGACCTCGACGTCCTCGCGCTCGGGCGGGACGTGGCCGTGGGCCTCGGGGTCGACCACCGGCGGCGCAGCCTCGTGGTGCTGCTGCTCGTGTCGGTGCTCATGGCGGTGTCGACGTCCCTCGTCGGGCCCATGACCTTCTTCGGCTTCCTCACCGCGATGATCGCCTACCAGGTCACCGGCACGTACGGGCACCGGCAGGTGCTGCCCGTCGCGTGGCTGGTCGGCGTCGTCGTGCTCGGCGGTGCGTACGTCGTGCTCAAGCACGTCTTCTACGCGGCCGGGTCCGTCGGCGTCCTCGTCGAGATCGTCGGCGGCACGTTCTTCCTCGTCCACCTGCTGCGCAAGGGGCGCCTGTGATCACCCTCTCCTCGGTCACCAAGCGGTACGCCTCCGACGTCGCGATCGGTCCGGTCGACCTCGAGGTCCCGGCCGGCGGCATCACCGCGCTGATCGGGCCCAACGGCGCGGGCAAGTCGACGCTGCTGACCATCGTCGGGCGGCTGCTCGGCATGGACGCGGGCGCGGTGGAGATCGCCGGCCTCGACGTGGCGCGCACGCGCTCGGCCGACCTCGCCCGCGTCGTCGCGGTCCTGCGTCAGGAGAACCACCTCGTCACGCGGCTGACCGTCCGCCAGCTCGTCGGGTTCGGCCGTTTCCCCCACTCGCGCGGCCGGCTGACGGCGCACGACGAGGAGGTGGTCAGCCGGTCGGTCGACTTCCTCGACCTCGGCGCGCTCGAGGGCCGCTACCTCGACGAGCTGTCCGGCGGCCAGCGCCAGCGCGCCTACGTGGCGATGGTCCTGGCGCAGGACACGGAGGTCGTCCTGCTCGACGAGCCCCTCAACAACCTCGACATGGCGCACTCGGTGCAGATGATGCAGCTCCTGCGCCGCATGACGACCGAGCTCGGCCGCACGGTCGTCGTCGTCCTGCACGACGTGAACTTCGCGGGGCACTACGCCGACCACGTCGTCGCGCTCAAGGACGGCCTCGTCCGGTACACCGGGGCGCCGGCGGAGGTCATCCGGGCCGAGGTCCTCACCGACGTCTTCGACACCCCGGTCGACGTGGTCGACGGCCCCCGCGGCCGCCTCGCCGTCTACTACTGAACGGCCGCGGCACCGACGGGACGACCGTCACGCACATCCTCATCGAAGACCGCCCACCGCTGCGTCGAACGGCTCGCGCGTCCTGCGCGGGCGCCGAGCGGGGTGGCGGACGCTACGCCGAGGTACCGCCCGACGTCCCCGGCCGTCGGCGTGTCGCGGCATCTCGACAGAGTCGTGCACGGCTCCGGCGTTCGCCCCACCCCGTGCCTGGCGACGGCACGAGAGCGGCTCGCGCACGCGACACCCCGTCGAGATGCCACGACACGCCGCGCGCAGCCGCCGGGACAGGCATCTCGGCGTAATCCGGAGCACGAGGCCTGACGCCTGGCGCCGGCGGCGACCACGGCCCGACCCGGCTCGGTGCTGGGTGTCCCGCCCGGCCCGCGGGACGGGCGCTCCTCAGGACAGGACGCGTGCGAGCCAGCGGTGACGGGTGTCCCGCCCGGGCCGCCGGACGGGGGCTCCTCAGGACAGGACGCGTGCGAGCCAGCGGAGGCGGGCCCGGCGGGCGTCCCGGGAGACGGCCGCGTCCGGGACGAGCGCGTCGAAGCCGTGGAAGCCGCCCGGCCAGACGTGCAGCTCCGCCCGGCCGCCGGCCAGCCAGAGGCGCTCGGCGTAGGCGACGACCTCGTCGCGGAAGGTCTCCGCGGAGCCGACGTCGAGGAAGGCCGGCGGCAGCCCCGTGAGGTCGGTCGCGCGTGCCGGGGCGGCGTGGGCCGGGACGTCCTCGCCGCCGTACCGGTCGCCGAGGTAGGCCCGCCACGCGGTCGCGTTGGCGTCGGCGTCCCAGGCCCCGGCGCCGCGCATCTGCTCGGCGGAGGGCGAGCCGTCACGGTCGTCGAGCATGGGGCACACGAGGAGCTGGCCGAGCAGCGGCGGGCCGCCGCGGTCCCGGGCCAGGAGGGCGGTCGCGGCGGCCAGGCCGCCGCCGGCGCTGATGCCCCCCACGACGAGCCTCGTCGGGTCGAGGCCCAGTCCCGGCGCCGCGCCGGCCAGCCACACCAGACCGGCGTACGCGTCCTCGACCGCCGCCGGGAACGGGTGCTCCGGCGCGAGGCGGTAGTCGACCGAGGCCACGGCGCACCCGGCGCCGGCGCCGAGTTGCGCGGCGACGGCGAGGTCGTCGTAGGCGGAGCCGGTGACCAGGCCGCCCCCGTGCAGGTGGTACAGGCAGGGCGCGGCCGTCGGGGCGTCGACGGGCCGCAGCAGCACGAGCCGCACGTCCGGTCCGCGAGCGGCCCCGGGCACCACGTGCACGCTGCTCGTCCAGGTCCCGTCCTCGAGCAGCGGCGCGAGCGCGTCCGCCGTGGCCGAGCGCCGCCGCAGCCCGGGGATCTCCTCGGCCGTCAGCGTCGTGACGACCTCGTCCCGCCGGGCGAGCAGGACCGCCTCGAGCTCGGGGTCGAACGGGGGCCGCGGCAGCCGGGAGAGCCCGGCGGGCGCGGTCATCCCTTGACCGAGCCCTGCAGCAGCGCCGTGACGAACCGCCGCTGGAAGGCGAGGAAGATCAGCAGCGTCGGCGTGAGGATGAGCAGCGAGCCGGCGCACAGCAGCGGGATGTCGGTGCCCCACTGGCCCTGGAACGCGCCGAGCGCGCCGGCCATCGTGCGTTGCGACGGGTCGTCGACGAGCACCACGGCCAGCAGGAACTGGTTCCAGGTCCACAGGAACAGCAGGATCGCCAGCGACGACAGGGCCGGCGTCGACAGCGGGACGTGGATGCGCCAGAAGAGCTGCCAGGTGGTGGCGCCGTCGATGCGCGCCGCCTCGGAGATGTCCGGGGGCACGTTGACGAAGTGCGCCCGCATCCAGAAGACCGCGAACGGCATGAAGAGCCCGAGCAGCGGCAGGATGATGGCCCACCGGGTGTTGAGCAGCCCCAGGTCCCGCATCTGGTAGTAGAGCGGGATGATGATGCCCTCGAAGGGCAGGGTCAGGCCGAGGACGAACGCGATGAAGATGACGCGACCGCCCGGCGCCCGCAGGTGCCCGAGCGCGAAGCCCGCCAGCGTGGCGATGAGCAGGGCCAGCGGGACGACGCCGAGCTCGATGAGCACGCTGGAGACCAGCAGCCGGCCCATGTCGGCGGCCTCGAAGGCCCGCGCGAAGTTCGACCACTGCGGGCTCTCGGGCCACTCCAGCCCGCTCGGGTAGGTGCCCGCCGGGTGCAGGGCGGTGACGAAGAGGCTGACGAACGGCATGACGGTGACGGCCATGAGGACGACGAGCAGCAGGCGCCCGGTCCACAGCTCCCGCTGCGACACGATCATCGGTCACGCTCCCGGTTGACCCACTGCAGCGGCAGCACGACGAGCAGCACCAGCACCACCAGCGCCACCGCCAGGGCGGACGCCATGCCGATCTCGCGCTCGAAGAAGGCGAGGTAGTAGATCTCCAGGCCCGGCACGAGCGTGCTGTTGCCGGGTCCGCCCTGCGTCGCGATGTAGACGATGTCGAAGCTGGCCAGCGCGGCGATGATCGTCACCGTCAGGCACACGACGAGCTCCTGCCGCAGGCTCGGCAGCGTGATGGAGAAGAACTCCCGCACGGGTCCGGCGCCGTCGATGCGTGCCGCCTCGTAGAGGGACACGTCGATCTTCGTCATGCCCGCGAGCAGCAGCAGCATGCACAGGCCGAAGAGCACCCACGCGCCGATGACGCCGACGGCGGGCAGCGCGGTGCCGAAGTCGCCCAGCCAGGCGCGGGTCACCCCGTCGAGCCCGACGAGGCGCAGTGCCTGGTTGACGAGGCCGTTCGTGGACAGCTGCCAGCTCCACATGATGCCCGCGGCCACCAGCGGGATGATCTGCGGCAGGAACAGGACCGTGCGCGCGACCACCGCGAGCCGGCTCGTCGCGAACCCGCGGATCATGTTCGCGGTCAGCAGCCCGAGCGCCACCGGTACGAAGCTGAAGAACACGATGAGCTGGAAGGCGTTGACGATGGGGCCCGCGAGCTCGGGATCGGTGACGAGCGCGGTGTAGTTGCGCAGCCCGACCCAGGTCGAGGCCGTGACGCCGTCCCACTCGTAGAACGAGTACTGGACCGTGTACGCCAGGGGGCGCAGCACGAAGAGGACGTAGGCCAGTGCCGCCGGTGCCACGAGCGCCAGGGCCACCCCGCCCTCGCGCAGGCGCCGCGCCCGGCGGGCGCGGCGCCTGTCCTCGAGGGGGAGGGCGGCCGCGGAGGACCGCTCGCGGCGGCCGGCGGGGACGGGCCCCGTGAGCCGCTGTGCCACCTGCGTCAGCCGCCGATCTCCGCGGCGTAGTCGGCCTGCACCGACTCCAGGAGACCGGCGGCGTCCTGCTCGCCGGCGACCATCCTCTGCAGGTTGGGCGTCCAGCTCTTGGCGTAGATCGAGCCGGTGGCGTTGGCGATGAAGTCCATGGCGCCGTCCTGCTCGCCGATCTCCGCGCCGGCGGCCAGGGTCTGCGCCGTGACGGTGTCCGGGTCCACCTCGGGCATGAACGCGTCGGCCGGACCCATCGGGTGCGAGCCGCCCGTCTCGACGGCGATCGTGCGGGCCTCCTCGTTCGTCGCGACCCAGTCGAGGAAGAACGCGGCGCAGTCGGGGTTGGCCGCCCGCGCCGAGATGCCGAAGGTCAGCGGCGCCGACATGGCGCCGACCGTGCCGCCCTCCTCGAGCGGGGGCATGAGGAAGAAGCCGACGTTGCCGGGCATCTGCTGGTCGAGGTTCCCGGACTCCCAGTCGCCGTCGAAGATGAAGACGCTCTCGCCGCCGATGAACCGGCTCATCATCGTGGCGTAGTCCATCGAGTTGATGTCCTCGGCGAAGTAGCCGGCGTCGATCCAGCGCTGCAGGTGCTCGGCCGCCTCGAGGTTCTCGGGGGTGTCGATCGTGGCGTCCGGCTGCTGGTAGATCCAGTCGTTGATCGCCGCGGGGTCGCCGTAGGACGCCATGAGCGCCTGCAGCGGGAAGGCCAGGCCGCCCGTGGCGCCGCCGTTGAACTGAGCGACGGGAGTGAGGCCGGCGTCCTTCGCCGCCTGGAGGTACCCGTCGAGCTCGGCCAGCGTCGCCGGGGGCTCGGTCATGCCGGCCTGCGCCGCGAGCTCCTTGTTGTAGAACACGCCCGTCATGGAGAAGTTGAGGCCCATGGCGTACAGCGGGCCGTCGCCGCGGCGGCCCTCGTCGTCGACCCGCATCTGCTCGAGCTGCGAGGCCGGCCACTGGTCCCAGCCGAAGGCCTCGGCGTAGGGGTCCAGGTCGAGGAGCAGGCCGTCGCTGGCGAGCTCCGAGACCTGCGGCAGGCGCATGAGGTCCGGCGGGTCGTCCGCCAGGACGCGCGGCGCGTTTTGGGTGAGCACCGCGAACTGGTCCTCGCGGATGTCGAACGAGACGTTCGGGAACTGCGCGCTGAACTCGTCGGTGAGCTCCTTGGCGAGCGGGAACCCGGTCTCGAAGTAGCCCGAGAGGGTGACGGGCTCCTCGCCGCAGCTCGGCGGTCCGTCGGTGCTGCCGCCGCTGCCTGCGGCGGTGGAGGCGTCGTCCGCGGCGGGCTCGGGGGCGTCGCTGCCCGGGCTGCTGCAGGCCGTGACGGCGGTCAGGGCGCCCGCCAGGAGCGTCGCCGTGAGCGCGGCGCGCCGTGCGGATCCACGAGGTCGAGACACCAGCGTCTCCTCTTCTTCGGGCGCGGCCACCCGCCGTGTCAAGCGCTCCGCGGCTGCCGGCGACGACGCCGGTTAGCCTTCGCCCGACAGGAGGACACCCGTGGGACGCAGGAGAGTCACCCTTGCCGACGTGGCCCGCGAGGCCGGTGTCTCGTCGACCACCGCCTCGCTCGTCCTGTCCGGTCGCGGGGTGGAGCTGCGGATCTCCGACGTCGTGCAGGAGCGGGTCCGGGAGGTCTCCGAGCGCCTGGGCTGGCGGCCGAACATCGTCTCCGTCGGGCTGCGCCGCGGGTCGAGCCGGACGCTGGGCTTCATCTCCGACACCGTGGCCACCTCCCAGCTCGCGGGCGACCTCATCAAGGGCGCGCTCGAGGCGGCGCACGAACGCGGCTACATGCTCTTCATCGGGGAATCCGAGGGCGACCCGCAGCTCGAGGCCGAGCTCACGGACGCGCTGCTCGACCGTCAGGTGGACGGCATCGTCCTCGGCTCGATGTTCACGCTCGACCGGGCGCTGCCCGCCGCCCTCGAGCACGTGCCCACGGTCCTGCTCAACGCGCTGCCGCTGCCCGCCGGCGCGTCCGTCACGCCGTCCCCCGTCCCGTCCCCCGTCCCGTCCCCCGTCCCGTCCGTCGTGCCCGACGAGCTCGAGGCCGGCCGCGCCGCCGCCCGGCTGCTGCTCGACGCCGGCCACCGGTCCATCCACATCGTCGGCGCGGGCGCGCACCCGGGCCAGACGCCCCCGGGCACGGTCGCGGGGCGCGAGCGGCTCGTCGGCATCCTGGAGGTGCTCGCGGCCGCGGGCGTCGAGCCGGTCAGCGGGCACCTGTGCACGGAGTGGCTGCCGCCGGACGGCTACCGCGCGGTGAGCCGGCTGCTCGCCGAGCACGGGCCCGGGCAGGCGCTCATCACGTTCAACGATCGCCTGGCCTTCGGTGCGTACCAGGCCGTGCAGGAGGCGGGCCTGTCGGTGCCGGAGGACGTGTCGATCGTGTCCTTCGACGACCACCCCCTCGCCGGCTGGCTGCGGCCCGGGCTCACGACCTTCGCCATCCCGCACGAGGCCCTCGGCCGCCGCGCGGTGGAGCTGCTCCTGGCGACGATCGACGGCCAGCCCGCCGTTCCTGCGCCCGCCACCGAGCACCGGTTGCCGATGCCGCTGCGGGAACGCCACTCGGTCGCGAGAGCCGGGCGGGAGGGACAGCGGTAGCCGCTCCTGGTCGAACGGCTGTGATGACGGTGTCGACGCTCGCTCGCCGGACGGCGGCGGAGGCAGCGGGCGGGGCGACAGGGTCTGCTCGCCCTCGCCCGACGGACGCCTCGTCCGTCGTGTGTCTCCTCCGCCGGGGCCGCCGACGCTACGGCGAGATACAACCAGAGCCGTCCGGCGATCGGCGTGTCCTGGTACCTCGACGGGGGCCGTCGAGCGGCACGACGGCCCCCGCGCGGGGCGACGGCACCAGCAGCGGCCCGTCAGCGCGCCCGGCAGCGGTCGTCGTTCCTGTCGCCGTGCCGTGTGCCGCTGCCGGCCCGTCGAGATGCCACGACACGTCGTCCAGGGCCGCCCGGGCGCGGTATCTCGGCGTAGCGCGCGCACGCGACCTCTGTGCGCCGGACCAGGGGGCGAGGGCAGGAGGGAGGCGAGGGACGACGGAGGAGGGAGGCGAGGTGCGGCGAATCAGGAGAGAGGCAGGGAGGGGCGACGGATCAGGAGGGAGGGGCGACGGATCAGCGGGCGGCGAGATAGGCGCGCCAGCCGCCGTGGGCGGTGATGTCCTGCGCGCCCTCGACCGCGACGGGCTCGACGAGGAAGCCGCTGACGGCCGTGCCGTCGGCGAGGTCGACCCGGCCGATCGCCATGGGCTGGGGGAGCGCGGCGACGAAGTCCCCGAAGGCCGCGGCTGCCAGGCGGTACACCTCGACCTCCAACGCCGCGCCGCCGGACGTGACGCGGACGACGCCGGGCTTCGGCGGCACCGTGGCCAACGCGAAAAGGCGGTACGTGGCGGCCGTGGTCGTCGTGGACATCAGCGAGGCGCCGCGCTCGACGAGCTGGGTGTGCAGGGGCTGGCCCTGCAGGTGGGCGCCGGCGACGGCGAGGAGGATTTCGGGGTAGTCGGCGGCAGGCGGCTCGGCAGGCGGCTCGGCAGGCGGCTCGGCAGGCGGCTCGGCAGAGGGCTCGGCGGGTCGCTCGGCGGCCGGGCCCGCGCTCACGGCAGGACCGTTGCGGCGAGGGCGGCCAGGCGGTGGTCGCTGAACGCGGGCCCGACGAGCTGGACGCCGAACGGCAGGCCGTCCACGAGGCCGGCCGGCAGGGCGAGGGCGGCGAGGTCGAGGAGGTTGGCACCGTTCGTGAAGCGGCCGAGGCTCGCGTTGACGCCGATGGGGTCCTCCTGCACGACCGCGATCGTGGGGTGCTGCGTCGTGGTCGGCAGCAGCAGGGCGTCGACGTCCTCGAACGTCCGCAGCGCCTCGACCTTCAGCCCGTCGAGGCGCTCGAGGTCCTGGTAGAGGCGCCACGCCGGCAGGTCGCGCGCGGCAGCGATGATGCGGCCGACGGTCGGGTCGACCTCGTCGCGGTGGGCGTCGACGAAGGCACCGACGGCCGCGTACCGCTCGGCGACGAAGGCGCTCTCGTAGAGCATGCGGGCCGCGGCGAGGAACGGCGTCACGTCGACCGGGACGGTGACCGCGCCTGCGGCGACGAACGCGGCGACCGACCGCTCGTACGCCTCGGCCCAGCCGGGGGCCAGCTCGCCGAGGTCGGCGGTCGCCGGGACGCCGAGGCGCGAGGCGGTGGGGGTGTCGGTGGATCGACCGGCGAGCGCGGCGACCGTGGGGTCCGTCGGGAACGGCCGGGACAAGGGGTCGCCGTCGTCGGGGCCGGTCATCGTCGCCGCGACGAGGCGGGCGAGGCTCAGGTCCGCCGCCATGGACGTCACCACGTCCTGGGTGCGGCAGGCCGGGACGACGCCCGTCGCGGGGACCGTGCCCTTCGTCGGCTTGACCCCGACGAGGCCGTGGAAGGCCGCGGGGACGCGGCCCGAGCCCGCGGTGTCCGTGCCGAGTGCCGCATCGACGACCCCGAGCGCGACGGCCACGGCCGAGCCGCTGCTCGACCCGCCGGCCACGCGCTCGGGGTGCGTCGCGTGCCGGACCGCGCCGTACGGGCTGCGCGTCCCGACGAGGCCCGTGGCGAACTGGTCGAGGTTCGTCGTCCCGACGACGACCGCGCCCGCGGCGCGCAGCCGGGCCACCGCGACGGCGTCCCGATCCGGCTGGTAGGCGTAGGCCGGGCAGGCGGCGGTCGTCGGGAGACCGGCGACGTCGATGTTGTTCTTCACCGCGAGCAGGACGCCGGCCAGCGGCAGGTCCTCGCCGGCCCGGGCGCGGTCGACGACGGCCGCGAGGTCGTCGGCGACCTCGGCCTCGGGGCGCAGGGCGATCCACACCTCAGGGCGGTCGGCTGCGGCCATCCGCGCGTAGCGCTCGGCGACGTGCGCGCGGGGGTCGTCAGGGAGGGACGCGCCCCGAGCCGCCGCCGGGGCGGGCGTGGCAGCGGCCGTGAGGGGGCCGGTGGTGGCGGGGCTGGTGGTGGTGGGAGTGGTCGTGGTGGGGCTGGTGGTGGTGGGGGTGGTCGCGGCGGTCATGCGGCGTCCTCGGCGGTCGTGCCGGCGGCGGGGGCGGGCTCGTCGGTGGTGGCGGTGTCGGGGCCGTCCAGGACGACGAGGACGCTGCCGGGGCCGACCTGGGCGCCGAGGGTCGTGACGACCTGGCGGACCCGGCCGGCGACCGGCGCGACGACGGGTGCCTCCATCTTCATGGCCTCCACGGCCAGCAGGGTCTGGCCCTCCAGGACGTCGTCGCCGACGGCCACGTCGATGCGGAACACGTTCGCGGCGAAGGCCGCCTCGACCCCGAACGAGCCGGCCGGGACCTCGACCGTTGCGCCGGTCCCTCCCACGGCGGCAGGCTCGTCGTGCACCCGGTCGAACTCGCCGGCGGCCTCCCAGGCGGCGCGCTCGTCGCCGAACGCCGCGGCCTGCTGCGCGCGGAAGGCCGCGATGGAGTCCGCGTTCTCCGCGAGGAACCGCTCGTGGTCGGCGAGCGCGAACTCGCCCTCCTCGACGCGCAGGCGCAGGCGGCCGGCGGCCATGTCGGCGCGCAGGTCGAGCAGCTCCTCCGGGCTCACCGGGTACCAGCGGATGCGGTCGAAGAAGCGCAGGAGCTGGGGCGTCCCCGGCTCGAAGGCGCCCTTCTGCCGCAGCGTCGACCACACGGGCACGGTCCGGCCGACGAACTGGTAGCCGCCCGGCCCCTCCATGCCGTAGATGCACAGGTAAGCACCCCCGATGCCGACGGCGTTCTGCGGCGTCCACGTGCGCGCGGGGTTGTACTTCGTCGTCACGAGGCGGTGCCGTGGGTCGAGCGGCGTGGCCACCGGCGCCCCGAGGTACACGTCGCCGAGGCCCATCACGAGGTACTCCGCGTCGAAGACGATGCGGTGCACGTCCTCGACGCTGCTCAGGCCGTTGATGCGCCGGATGAACTCGATGTTCCAGGGGCACCAGGGCGCGTCGTCGCGGACGCCGTTCATGTACCGCTCGATCGCCTCGCGCGTCGACGGGTCGTCCCAGGACAGCGGCAGCCACACCGTGCGGCTGGGGACGCGCAGGTCCGCCGTGGACGGCAGGGCGGCGTCGGCGGCGCGCACGACCTCGACGAGGGCGGCCACGCTCGTGACCGTCGGGTCGAGATGCACCTGCAGCGAGCGGATGCCGGGGGTGAGCTCGACGACGCCGGGCAGGTCGCCCGCCGCGCGCCGGGCCTCGAGCGCCTTCATGAGGGCGTGCACGCGCATCCGGACGCCGAGGTCCAGGCGCATCGGCCCGTACTCGACGAGCAGGTTCGCGTCGCCGCTGCGGCGCAGGGTGAGCTCGGGGGCGCCCTCGAGGGCCGGGCGCGCGCCGAGGATGCCGCCGTCGTCGACCGCGGGCCGGGTCGCGGCGGCGGGGGCCAGCCGGTCGGCGGCCAGGCGCGCGGCCTCGTCGTCGGACACGGGAACGAAGCGCACGGTGTCGCCGGGGCGGAGCTGGCCGAGCTTCCACAGGTGCCCGCTGGCGACCGTGGCCGGGCACGTGAAGCCGCCCAGGCTGGGGCCGTCGGGGCCCAGGAGGATCGGCAGGTCGCCGGTGTAGTCGACCGCGCCGACCGCGTAGGGCGTGTCGTGGATGTTCGAGGGGTGCAGGCCGGCCTCGCCGCCGTCCGGGCGGGCCCAGCGCGGCCGCGGGCCGGTGAGCCGGACGCCCGTGCGCGCCGAGTTGAAGTGCACCTCCCAGTCCGCGGCGTAGAACGCCTCGACGTCCTCGGGGAGGAAGAACTCGGGGGCGGCGTGCGGCCCCTCGAGGGCGGCGACCTCCCAGTGGTTGCCGATCGTCGGGCGCTCCTCGTCGGGCACCGCGCGCACGTCCTGGGGGACGGCCGGGGTGGCCAGCGGGACGAGGTCGCCAGGGCGCAGCGCGCGCCCGGTGACGCCGCCCATGCCGCCGAGGTCGAACGTGCTGGCCGAGCCGAGCACGGGCACGACGTCCAGGCCGCCCTCGACGAGCAGGTACGTGCGCATGCCGGCCGTCGTCGTGCCGATGGTCAGCACGCCGCCGGCGGGGACCGGGACGGGCTCCCACTGCGGCACGGGCGTGCCGTCGACGTCCACCGGAGCGGGGGCGCCGGCGACGAGGACCCGCGCGGCGGTGTGGAACCGCAGCGACGGGCCGGTCATCGTGCACTCCAGGCCCGGGGCGCCCGGCGCGTTGCCGAGCGCGCGGTTGCCGGCCGCGAAGGACAGGGAGTCCATCGGCCCCGACGGCGGGATGCCGACGGGCCAGAGCCCGACGCGGCCGGGCAGGTCCTGGACCGTGGTGAGCATCCCCGGACGCAGGACCTCGAACCGGGGGGTGGCGTCGGTGAGGCCGTCAAGGGTGCGGGTCGAGTGCGCGGCGGCGGCGACGTCCGGGTCCTGCGCGACGGTCCGCAGCAGGCCGAGGTTCGTCGCGACGCCGTCGACGCGGGTGCGGGCCAGCGCGTCGGCGAGGGCGGCCCACGCCGTCGCGCGGTCCGGGCCGTGCGCGACGACCTTGGCCAGCAGCGGGTCGTAGTGGGTGCTGACCTCGGCGCCGACCTCGAGCCAGGTGTCGACGCGCACGTCGTCGGGCAGGGCGAGGTGCGTCACCGTGCCGGCGCTCGGCACGCCGCCGAGGTCGGTGTTCTCGGCGTAGACGCGCGCCTCGACGGCGGCGCCGGTCGGGGCGGCGGGGGCCTCGTCGAGCACGGCCGTCTCGCCCTGGGCCAGGCGCAGCATCCAGGCGACGAGGTCGACGCCGTGCGTGGCCTCGGTGACGGGGTGCTCGACCTGGAGGCGGGTGTTGACCTCGAGGAAGGCGGCCTCCTGGCGGTCGGGGTCGTAGACGTACTCCACCGTGCCGGCGGAGCGGTAGCCGACGGAGGCGCACAGGTCCCGGGCGGCGTCCGTGATGCGGCGGCGGACGGCGTCCGGCAGACCGGGCGTCGGGGTCTCCTCGACGACCTTCTGGTTGCGGCGCTGGAGGGAGCAGTCGCGGTCGCCGAGGGTGACGACGCGGCCGCCGCCGTCGCCGAAGACCTGCACCTCGACGTGCCGGGCGCGCGTGACGAGCCGCTCGAGGAAGACACCGCTGGAGGAGAAGGCGGCGCCGGCCAGGCGCCGGACGTCGTCCCAGGCGGCGCGGAGCTCGTCGGCGGAGTGGCACGCGCGCATGCCGATGCCGCCGCCGCCGGCCGTGGCCTTGAGCATGACCGGGAAGCCGATGGCCTCCGCGGCGGCGACGGCCTCGTCGAGCGTCTCCAGCAGACCGGTGCCGGGGAGCAGGGGGACGCCCGCGGCCTGGGCGGCGTCGCGCGCGGTGTGCTTGGCGCCGAACACCTCCAGCTGCTCGGGGGTCGGGCCGACGAAGACGAGCCCGGCGGCCTCGCAGGCCCGCGCGAAGGCGGCGTTCTCGGACAGGAAGCCGTACCCGGGGTGGACCGCTCCGGCCCCGGTGGCCAGCGCTGCCCGCACGACGGCGTCGATGCGCAGGTAGCTCTCCGCCGCGGGGGCGGGGCCGAGGAGGACGGCCTCGTCGGCGAGCTCGGTGTGCAGGGCGCCGCGGTCGGCCTCGGAGAAGACGGCGACCGTGCGGAGGCCGAGCTCGCGCGCGGAGCGCAGGATGCGGACCGCGATCTCGCCGCGGTTGGCGA
This sequence comes from Cellulomonas sp. plas2, assembly GCF_057221735.1. Lineage (NCBI taxonomy): Bacteria > Bacillati > Actinomycetota > Actinomycetes > Micrococcales > Cellulomonadaceae > Cellulomonas > Cellulomonas sp. plas2. The sequence goes on along the minus strand of NZ_CM170155.1, from coordinate 3,123,550 downwards.
CGAGGAGGGTGTCGAAGCGGGTCACGCGTCGGCCTGCTCGGCCTCGGTACCGGCGTGGCCTGACCACACGGCCATCTCCGCGCGGCTCGGGTCGAAGCCGTTGCACGGGTTGTTGACCTGCGGGCAGTTCGACACGACGACGAGCACGTCGCGCTCGGCCCGGATGCTCACGGACAACCCGGGCGCCGAGATGCCGTCGACGATGCCGAGAGCGCCGTCGGGGTCGACGGGGACGTTCATGAACCAGTTGACGTTGCTCACCTGGTCGCGCTTGCCCATGCCGTACCGGGACAGCTCGGCGAGGAAGTTGTCCGCGCAGGCGTGCTGGGCCCAGGTGTGGTGGCCGTAGCGCAGCGTGTTCGACTCCTTCGAGCACGCGCCGCCGAGGGTGTCGTGGCGGTCCACGTCGTCGGCGACGACCGTCAGCAGCGCGTCGCCCTCCGCGCTGCGCAGGACGGACCCGAGCGTGAGGAAGACCGAGCCCTGCGCCTGCAGCGTTGCCTGCGCGCTGTAGGCGTTCGCGGTGTCATGGGCGTCGTAGGCGAGGAAGTCCACGGCCTGGTTGCCGTCGACGTCGGTGATGGTGAGGACCTGGCCGGCGCGGAGCGTCCAGGACCAGGGGGCGCGCGGTGCGACCGTCTCGCGGTGGAGCTCGCGGCCGAAGCGGTGGGCGGTGCCCGTGCTCGTCCGGCTGCTCGTCGTGGTGCTCGTCGTCGTGCTCATGCGATCCCCCGGGCGGTGAGGTGGTCGGCGGTGTTCGCGAAGGCGCGGCGGCCCTCGGGGGTGGCGTGCCACAGCGGGTCGTCGGGGGTCGTCGGGTCTCCGCGCCAGGCGGTGACCTCCAGGGGGCCGCACGTCCACGCGGGTCGCGGGTCGAGGGGGTGCGCGGTGTTCGCGACGAGGAGGACCAGCGGCAGCTCGGCGCGCAGGACGAGGCTTGCGCCGGCCCCGGCGGAGCCCTCGAACCGGCCGACGCCCTCGTCGTCGACGCGCACGCCCTGGAAGAAGGAGACGCACGGCGCGACGTCGCGGCGCGTCAGCCCGTGCTTGGCGGCGGCGAGGACCAGCAGCTCGCGGCCGGCGGGGGAGCGGCCCTGGGGGCTGCCGTCGCCGTAGCGATCGGTGTTGCGGGCCGCGGTCGAGGTGCCGAAGACGGCGTCGTGGCGGCCGGAGGTGTCGTCGACGACGCTGGCCAGCACGCGCCCCTGGTCCGACAGCAGCAGGTACCCGACGCGGGGATAGACCTGCCACTGCACCTTGACGGTGTCGGCGACGTTGAGCCGCTCGTGGCTGTGGCCGGCGTGGAACAGCAGGACCGAGGCGCAGGCGTCGCCGGTGACGTCGGTGAGCCGGACGTGCGTGCCTCGGGCCACCTCGCGGTGCGTGTAGCCGCCGGCGGCGACGCGCTCGGCCCACACGAGGTCGTCGGGTGCCACGCCGTCGGGCAGGCCACCGACCAGTGCCTCCGGCCCGTCGAGCGGGGCGGTGCTCGCGGGCAGCCAGGGGCGGTCGGCGACGGCGAGGCCGTCCGGCGAGCCCTCCTGCGCCCGTGCGTGGGCGCGGGCGCCAGCGGTGGTGCCGGTGCCGGTGGTCGTCTGCGTCATGGCGGTCCCCTGCTTTCTGTCCGGTGACAGAAAGCAGGGAACCCCATCGGTGTGTCGCCGCGGTGTGCCCCGTGTTGCGGGGGCGTTACCGCTCCGACCGGCTGGTCCGCACCGCTCGTCAGGCCTCGGGACGGCCGTGCGGGTCGCTCGCGTTGAGGGTGGCGACGACCTCGTCGTAGTCCCCGCGGACCTCCGCGTGGCGGAGGAAGCCGACGCGCTCGACGAGGACCTCGCGCGGCTCCGGCTCCCGCTCGAGGATCGCCATCACCTCGGCGACGAACGCGTCGAGCGGCATGGCGATCGCGCTCTCACGCTGACCCGGCAGCAGGTCCGTGGCCACCGACGGCGGGACGATCTCGACGACCCGCACGCCCGCGGGTGCGAGCTGCAGGCGGATCGACTCGCTGAGCATGTGCACCGCGGCCTTCGTCGCGTTGTACGTCGGCGTCGCGGCCAGCGGCACGAAGGCCAGGCCCGAGGAGACGGTCATGATCGTCGCGTCGGGTCGCGTCCGCAGGTGCTCGACGAGCCCCGCCACGAGCCGGACCGGGCCGAGCAGGTTCGTCGTGACCACCTCCTCGGCCGAGGCGAGGAAGCCCTCGGGATGGGTCCAGTCCTCGACGCGCATGATCCCGGCCATGGCGACGAGGGCGTCGAGCCCGGGGTGCTCGGCGACGACCCGTCGGCAGGCCGCCGCCACGCTCGTCGCGTCGGCGGTGTCGACGCGGACGGCGTGCAGGCCGGGGTGCTCGGCGACGATGCGCTCGAGCAGCTCCGTGCGCCGCCCGCCGATGATCACCTCGTTGCCGCGCTCGTGGAGGGCGAGGGCGAGGGCCAGGCCGATGCCGCTCGTCGCGCCGGGGATGAAGACGGTCTTCCCTGTGATCTGCATGGCGTCCAGCCTGCGCCGGGCCGACGGGGGCCACCAGGACCGGACGATCGGGGGACCGGCGGTCCCTGCCTGCGCCCTGTCGGGGCGGCGTCCACCGGCGTCATGATGCCGACGTGGACCGCGACGCCCTCGCCGACTTCCTGCTCGCGCACCGCTCGGCCCTGCGTCCCGAGGACGTCGGCCTGAGCCCGGGCGCCCGTCGTCGGACGGCCGGCCTGCGCCGCGAGGAGGTGGCGGGGCTCGCCGTCATCTCCGCCGACTACTACACGCGCCTGGAGCAGCGGCGCGGACCGCAGCCCAGCGTCCCCGTGCTCGGCGCGCTCGCCCGGGCGCTGCGTCTGACCCCCGACGAGCGTGACTACCTCTTCCGCGTCGCCGGGCACAGCGCGCCGGACCGTGGGGAGGTGAGCGACTACGTCGCGCCCGCGCTGCAGCGCGTGCTCGACCGGCTCACCGACACCCCGGCCCTCGTCATCGACCCGCTGGGCCGCACGCTCGTGCAGAACGACCTGGCCCGCGCGCTGCTCGGGGACGTCGCCGGGCTGCGCGGGTGGGAGCGCAGCGCCGTGTACCGCTGGTTCGTCCACCCCGGCACCGAGCGGCTGCGCTACCCGGAGGAGGACCGCGACCGGCAGAGCCGCGCCCAAGTCGCCTCGCTGCGGGCCGCGCTGGGGACGGCGCGCCCGCGCTCGCAGGCCGCGGAGCTCGTGCGGGTGCTGAGCGCGCGCAGCGAGGAGTTCGTCCGGCTGTGGGCGGCGCACGAGGTCGCGCGCCGGTTCGAGGACCACAAGGTGCTCGTCCACCCGGAGGTCGGGCGCGTCGAGGTCGACTGCCAGGCCCTGTTCACCGAGGACGAGTCGCAGGCGCTGCTCGTCCTCACCGCCGCGCCGCGCAGCGAGGCGGAGGGCAAGCTCCGGCTGCTCGCGGTGCTGGGCACGCAGACCCTGGTGGGCTGACGGGCTCGGGCCCGACGAGGGGCCGCGGGCCGCCGCCCGGGGCCGCCCGGGCCGGAGCCGGCCGCTGCTACGGTCGACCACCGTGCCCCGCCCGACCGGACGACCGCGGACCGCCGGGGTCTCGCCCACCGGCCGCGGCACGCGCGAGGACATCCTCCACGCCGGCGCGCGCCTGTTCTGCACGGTCGGCTACGGCAGCACGTCGACGCACGCGCTGGCCGAGGTCGCCGGCGTCCGGCAGGCCACGCTCTACCACCACTTCGCCGGCAAGCACGAGGTCCTCCTCGAGCTCCTGCTCGGCACGGTCCAGCCCTCGCTCGACGCCGCCCGCGCCCTGCTGGCCCGCGACGAGCCCGCCGCCGCGAGGCTCTGGGCGCTGGCGGCCGGGGACGTGCGGCTGCTGTCCGGCGGCGAGGACAACCTCGGTGCGCTCTACCTGCTCCCCGAGCTCGACGACGAGCGCTTCGCGCCCTTCCACGCCCGCCGCCGCGAGCTTGAGGAGGCCTACGCGGCCCTGGTCGCGCAGTGCGTGGCGGAGGCGGCCGACGACCCGGGCGCCACCGCCACGGCCGGTCCGGACGACCTGGGCCGGCGCACCGCCCTCGTCCTCGGCCTCGTCGAGAGCGTCATCCTCCAGCGCCGCCGCGCCCCGGCCACGCTCGACGAGCGCACCCCCGCGCTCGTCGCCGACGCGGTCCTGGCGGTCGTCGGCGTTCCGGTGGGGAGGCGCGGGGAGGCGGTGTGAGGGGGTCGTAACACGATCGTTTCGTCGCGGACCCAGCGCGGTGACGTCGGCGCGGATGAATACGGGTCGAACGACAGAAACGTGGTGACGGATCGCCGTCACGCACGCCCTGTCGCCGGACCCGTCCTCGCGCCGCGACCCGCTGGAGCCCGCATGATCATCGCCGGAGTCGGACTGACCGTCCTCGTCGTCCTCGCGGTCGGCATCGCCGTCGCGCGCAAGATCGACGGGGACAGCGCGCACTTCCTCGTCGCCGGCCGACGGCTGGGCGTGCCGCTCGTGGCGGTGTCGCTCACCGCGGCGGCCGTCGACTCGAACGCCACCGTCGGCAACACCGACCTCACGTCGCAGTTCGGCTTCTGGTCGGGGGCGTCGCTGGCCATCGGGCTGGCGATCTGCCTGCTGCTGACCGGGCTGTTCCTCGCGCGGCCGGTCAACCGCATGAAGCTGTTCACGCTCGCCGACTTCTTCCGCATCCGGTACGGGCGGCCCACGGAGGTCGTCGCGTCGCTGGTCATGCTGCTGTCGTTCGTGACGCTGCTGGCCGGGAACCTCGTCGCCTGCGGGTTCCTGCTCGAGCGGTTCGCGAACGTCCCGTACGCCTGGGGCGTGGTGCTGTCGGTGTCGCTGGTCCTGGCGTACACCGTCGCGGGCGGGCTGTTCTCCGACGCCTACACCGCCGCGATCCAGACGACGATCACCGTCGTCGCGTCCGTCGCGCTGCTCGGCTGGGTCGCCGTCAGCTACGGGATCGTCGTGCCCGACGGGCTGGGGCCGTTCGACGTCGGGCAGCTCACGGACAGCGCGCAGGGCGCCCCCATCAACTGGGCCACGCTCGTCGCGCTCGGCATCGGCGACATCGTCGCCATCGACTTCATGCAGCGGATCTTCGGCGCGAAGAGCCCCGAGGTGGCCCGCCGCTCGTGCTTCGTCGCCGCCGGCTTCACCGCCGCGATCGGCACGGTGTTCGCGCTCGTCGCGCTGACCGCCAGCGCGGTGCTCGGCATCTCCGTCGACGACGGGCCGGTGCTGTTCACCCTGCTCGCGGACTACGCGCCGCCGCTGCTGGCCGTCCTCGTGCTGTCCGGGATCGTCGCCGCGTCCTTCTCGACCGCCTCCGGGGCGATCCTCGCGACCTCGGCCGTGGCCGTGCGCAACCTCTTCCAGCAGCGGCGCATCGTCGTCGGCGGGCCGGACCCGCTGCTGCGGTGGACGCGCCTGGCCATGGTGCCGATCTGCGTGCTCGGCTGCGTGCTGGCGATCCGGGTGTCCCAGACGGGGATCCTGCTGACGCTCGCGTTCGACCTCATGCTGGCCTGCCTCGCCGCGCCCTTCGTCATCGGGCTGTTCTGGCGGCGGCCCGGGGCGGTCGCGGCGCTCACCGCGGCGGGCGTCGGCCTCGTCGTGCGGCTGGTCCTCCTCGCCCTCACCCCGACGCTGTACGGCGTCCCGAACGACCTGCTGTACGTGCCCAACGACCTCGTCGGCGCGGGGTTCGACGGGTGGGCGACCCTGGTGGCCGGGGTGATCGGGTTCGGGACGTTCGTGCTCGTCGGGTACCTGCGGCCGCGGCCGGAGAGCGAGCGGCTGTCGGAGGCCGAGCAGGTGCTCGACCTCGAGCGCGAGCTCGAGCGCGAGGGTGCCCTGCCGGTGGCCGTCGAGGCGCCGACCCCGGCCCGCACGGCCTGACGCGAGGCCGACACGGTCTCCCACTCCTGACGCGACGGCGGTCCCCCCGGCGGGGGCCGCCAACGCGCGTGTCCCGCCTCAGGCCTCCCGCGCCGCCGCCTCCTCGATGCCGTCGAGCAGGACGTCCAGGCCGAAGGCGAAGGAGTCGCCGAACGCGTACCCCGGCTGCAGGACGTGCTGCGTCGTGAGCTCGACGAGGTGCGGGAACGCCCCCGGCGGCAGCCCGCCGACGATCGCCTCGGCCAGCGCGGGCAGGTCCGCGTCGTCGTGCACGGGCAGCGTCGCCTCCTGCAGCGCGAAGCCGTAGACGTAGCTGTCGAGGACCGCGTAGGCGTGCGCCGTCAGCGGCAGCGACAGGCCGCCGCGCCGCAGCGTGCCGAGCACGGCGTCGTGGTGCCGCAGCGTCGCCGGGCCGGGCGTCGTCCGCGTCTCCAGCAGGGGCACCGCCCAGGGGTGCCGGCGCAGCACCGCCCGCAGCGCGTGGCAGCGCACCCGCAGCGCCTCGCGCCACCCGACGTCCGTCGGCGGGTCCTCCACCTCGGCGAACACGAGGTCGACGAGCCCGTCGAGGATCGCCTCCTTGCCCGGCACGTGGTGGTAGAGCGTCATCGGCTTCACGTCGAGGGCCGCCGCCAGCCGCCGGATCGTCAGCGGCTCGATCCCGTCCGCGTCCGCCAGGGCGAGGGCGGCCGCGAGGACCCGGTCGCGCGTGAGCGCAGGCCGTCGACCGGTGCCCCTCGGCTCCCCGGTGCCTGCCGCCATGCCCGTCCCTCTCCGACGGCCGCCGTCGCTCGTCGTCCCCACGCGGCCCTGGACGACCGTACTAAGTACGAGTACGGTCCGCCACATCAGTGGTCGTACTTTGTACGGGAGGAGCGGGGCATGGACGTGGTCGCGGTGCCGACGCGGATGGAGGCCGTCGTGCAGCGGCGCTACGGCGGGCCGGAGGGCTTCCGGGTGGAGGAGGTGCCGACGCCGGTGCCCCGGGCGGGTGAGGTGCTCGTCGAGGTGCACGCCGCGGGTGTCGACCGCGGCGTCGCTCACCTCGTCGCGGGGGACCCGGCGGTGGTGCGGCTCGTCACCGGCCTGCGCTCGCCGCGTCAGCCCGTGCCGGGGATGGACCTGGCCGGCCGGGTGGTGGCGCTCGGGCCCGGGGTGACGGACCTCGCCGTGGGCGACGAGGTGCTGGGCACCGGCAGGGGCTCCTTCGCCCCCTACGCGCGGGCCCGGGTCGACCGGCTGGTGCGCCGGCCGGCGGGCCTGGACGTCGTGGCGGCCGCGGCGCTGCCGGTCTCGGGGCTGACCGCCCAGGGGGCGGTCGACGACGTGGCGGCGGTCCGGGCCGGCCACCGGGTCCTCGTGCTCGGTGCGTCCGGGGGCGTCGGCACCTACGCGGTGCAGCTCGCGGTCGCCGCCGGGGCCGAGGTGACCGGCGTGTGCAGCGCGGGGAAGGTGGACCTCGTCCGGGCGCTCGGCGCCCACCGGGTGCTCGACCACGCGCGCGAGGACGCCACGGCGGGCGACGAGCGGTACGACGCCGTCGTCGACATCGGCGGCCGGACGCCGGTGCGCCGCCTGCGCCGGGTGCTGACGCCCGCGGGGACCCTCGTGCTCGTCGGCGGGGAGGGCGGTGGCCGGCTCACGGGTGGCCTCGGGCGGCAGCTCGCCGCCGCGGCGACGTCCCCCTTCGTGCGGCAGCGCCTCGTCATGCTGGTCGCGACCGAGCGGCGCGAGGCACTGGGACGGCTGGTCGCGCGGGTCGTCGCCGGGGACGTGACGCCGGCCGTCGGGCGCACGTACCCGCTGGCCGCGGCGGCCGAGGCGGTGGCCGACCTCGTCGCCGGTCGCAGCCGCGGCAAGTCGGTCCTCGTCGTGCGGGAGGGGTGAGGGGCGCGACCCTACGCTGGGCCCCGTGGCAGCCACGATGCGCGACGTCGCCGCGCTGGCGGGCGTGTCTGTCAAGACCGTCTCGCGCGTGGTGAACCTCGAGCCCCACACCCGGCCGGAGCTCGTCGCGCGGGTGCACGCCGCCATCGCGGAGCTGGGGTGGGTGGCCAGCGGCGCCGCCCGCACCCTGCGCACGGGCCGGACCGGCATGCTCGGCGTGGGCGTCGCGGAGCTGCGCCGGCCGTACCTCGCGACGCTGGTCGAGGCGCTGGTCATCGAGGCGGAGCGGCGGGGCATGCCCGTCGCGGTGGAGCCCCTGCACGCGGACCCCGGGCGGCTGCGCGCCCTGCTGGCCGCGCGGGGACGGTCGGTGGACGCGGTCGTGCACGTCGGTCCGCTGCTCCCGGGCGCCCCGCTCGACGAGGGTGCCGCCGACCGGCCGCTGGTGGTCGTGCAGGGCGGGCCGGTCGCCGTCGACGAGGTGCCGCCGGCCCTCCCCGCGGCGCTCGTCGACCGCGTCGACGAGGACGTCGTCCAGGCCGTGGTGCTCATCGCCCGGCACCTGGCGGTCATGGGGCGACGACGGCCGGTGCTGCTGGGGCCGGACCGCGCGCACGGGCCGGCGGAGGACCGTGCGCGCCCGTCGGCGGCTCTGCGGGCGGCGCTGGCGGCCGCGGCGGCCGGCGCCGAGCTCGCACCCGGCCCGCCTCTCGTCGCCCTCGACGCGCCTGCGGACCGGGCGGCCGGCGCCCGCGCCGCGGTGGCGGCGCTGGCCGCGCACCCCGGGACGGACGTCCTGCTGTGCACGAACGACGAGGTGGCGCTCGGGGCGCTCGCGGGTCTCGCCGCGGCGGGCGTCATGGTCCCGCAGCAGGTCGCGGTCGTGGGCTACGACGCCCTCGACGACGGGCGGTTCTCGGCATCGACGCTCACCACCGTCGACCCGGGGCCGCGTGCGCTGGCCCGGGCGGCCCTCGAGCTCGTGCACGACCGGCTCGCCGGCGCCGGTCCGGCGGGGCCGCGGACGCTCGTGCTGCCCGTGGAGCTCGTGCGCCGCGGGTCCACGCTGGGGGAGGCGGCCACGTGACGCGGCCGACGCTCGCCGACGTCGGCGCGGTCGCCGGGGTGTCGGCCAAGAGCGTGTCCAACGTGCTGCTCGGGCGGCCGGGGGTGTCCGCCGCCACGCGCGAGGCCGTCCTGGCCGCCGTCGAGCAGGTGGGCTACAGCGTCGACCTCGCGGGCCGCGGCCTGGCCTCGGGCCGTACCGGGCGGGTGGCCGTCGTCGTGCCCAACCTCTACCAGCCGTACTTCGCCGAGCTCGCCGAGCGGCTCATCCACGCCCTGGCGGCGCACGGCCTGACCGCGACGCTGCGGGTGGCCCACGACGGCGCCGCCGAGCGCGACGCGGTCCTCGGCCCGGGCACCCGGGACGTCGACGGGATCATCCTCTGCCCGCACGCGCTCGTCGGGCAGCCCCTCGCCGACGCCGCGGCCCTGCGCCCGCTCGTGCAGCTCGGCAGCAGCCCCACACCGGGGGTCGACGGCGTGGCCATGGGCGAGCGGGAGGGCACGCTCGCGACGACGCGGCACCTGCTCGACGGCGGCCGGCGGCGGATCGCGCTGGTCTGGAACCACGCGCCCGGCACGACGCCGTCGGGCGACCGGTACGAGGGCTACGTCGAGGGGCTGGCCGAGCGCGGGCTCGCGGTGGACCCGGACCTCGTCGTGGCGGGGTCGGACTGGGACCGGCGGGCCTCGGGGTACGAGGCCATGACGGGCTTGCTGCGCACCGGCCGGTCCTTCGACGCGGCGCTGTGCGTGAACGACGCGATCGCGGTCGGGGTGCTCGGGGCGCTGCGCGCGCACGGGCTGCGGGTCCCGCAGGACGTGGCCGTCTCGGGGTTCGACGACACCGACGAGGCCGGCTTCACCGTGCCGGCGCTCACGTCGGTGAGCCCGGAGCAGGGGTCGATGGTGGAGGCGGCCGTCGGGATGCTCGTCGGGCGGCTCGCGGGCGACGACGGGCCGGCGCGCCACGTGCGCACGCACGCGCACCTCGTCGTGCGCGCCTCCACGGCGCCGCGCTCAGGCCGGCCGTCCCGCCCCGCGGGCGCGGAGCTGCCGACGGGTCGCACGGTGCGCGGAAAGCGCGTGCCGCCCTCTGCTGTTCGGTGCTTGACAACGCTGAACACGCGCCGCCGGGATCGTGGCCGTCGCCCCGTGAAGGAGTCAGCGTTGACCGACCTCATGGCCGCCACCGTGGCCGCAGCCCCCGCCGTGCCGCTCGCGGCCGTCGCCCGGCACCGCCCGCTGGACCTGCGGTCGGTGCGCCTCGACCCGCGCAGCCCGCTCGGCGTGTGGCAGCGGCGCAACGCCGAGGCGACGATCCCGCACTGCATCGAGCAGCAGGAGCGCAGCCAGGACGAGCGCGACCACGGCGAGGGCGGTGCGCGGGGAGCGCGGGGAGCGTGTGGTCCGAGGGGTACGGGCGCGGAGCAGGACGGTCGTCGGCCACGGGGACCCCGATCGCGGCGCCTGCGCCCGGTGTGCCGGCGGGGCGCCTGCCGCCGACCGGTCTGCGAGGAATTTCTCAGCCGTCGCACAGCCGGGTCAAGGGTGCTGCGGCCCCCTCCCGCGCGACGGTGCGACCGGAGGCACGGGCATCCGGGCGAGGTGGGGGATCGCCTGTGCACGAGGCCCTACGACGGGCAGCCGCCGGGCCCTAGGGTGCAGGCACGCCGTCGAGGGGCGGGCGGGCGTGCCCGGTCCTGCTCGTCGTCGTCGCGTGCGGTCCGCAGGGGGCCGCCGTACCGCACCACCCCCGACGACAGGGGTCGAGCACGAGGAGTTCGATGGAGATCGCCGGCACCCTCCTGGTCGTGACGGTGGTGGTCGTGGCCGTGGTGGTCCTGGCCATCGTCGGGTTCACCTACGCCAAGGTCCGCTTCAAGATCGCGACGCCCGACGAGGCGCTCATCATCACCGGCCGCAAGAGCGGCACCCCGGTCATCAACCCCGAGACGGGCGACGAGAGCACCGACCTGTCGGGCCAGCGCGTGGTCATCGGCGGCGGCACGTTCGTCAAGCCGATCTTCGAGCAGGTCGCCCGCCTGTCGCTGGCCTCGCAGAGCTTCCCCGTCACGGCGGAGGACGCGACGACGAAGAGCGGCGTCGGCGTGACGCTGCGCTCGATCGCGGTCGTCAAGGTCGGCGGCACCGAGCGCATGGTGCGCGCCGCCGCCCAGCGGTTCGCGGGCCGCAACCAGGAGCAGGTCATCGAGCAGCAGACCAGCGAGGTCCTCGTGGGTGTGCTGCGCACGATCGCCGGCACGCTGACGGTCGAGTCGATCCTCTACGAGCGCCAGGACTTCTCCAAGGAGGTCAAGGACATCGCCGTGCCGATGCTGGCCGAGCGCGGGCTCATCCTGGAGAACTTCGAGATCCAGACGGTCGAGGACTCGGGCAACTACATCCGGAACCTCGGCCGTCCGCGCGCGGCCGCGGTCGCCCGCGACGCCGAGATCGCCGAGGCCCTGGCCAGCCAGGAGAGCACGCAGCGCTCCAACGAGGCGGCGGTGCAGATCGCGGAGTCGAACAAGGCGCTGGCGCTGCGCAACAGCCAGATCGAGCAGGAGACGGCCACGGCGCGGGCGGAGGCCGAGGCGGCCAAGGAGCGGGCCGAGGCCGAGGCGGCGCAGGCGGTCCTCATCCAGCAGGAGCAGGTGGCCGTGCGCCGCGCGGCCCTGCGCGAGCAGGAGCTGCAGACCGAGGTCCGCAAGCCCGCCGAGGCGCGCAAGTACGAGCAGGCGCAGGAGGCCGAGGCGCGCAAGTACGCCGCCGAGCAGGAGGCCGAGGCGGCCAAGACGGCCGCCATCCGCAAGTACGAGGCGGAGGCGCAGCGCACGACCGCGCAGGCCGAGGCCGAGGCGGCGGCGTCCCGGGCGCGGGCCGAGGCGGCGCTCGTCGAGCAGCAGCGGCGGGCCGAGGGTGCGCTGGCCCTGGCCAAGGCCGAGGCCGACGGCGTGCGCGCGCGCGGTGAGGCCGAGGCGGCGGCCGAGCGGGCGAAGGGCGAGGCGCGGGCGGCCGCCATCAAGGCGGAGGCGGACGCGTACCAGACCTTCCCCGAGTCGGCGCGGCTGCAGATGGTGCTCGACGCGCTGCCGAAGGTCGCCCAGCCGTACGCCGACGCCCTGGGCGCGATCGACGGCATCACGATCATCGACAAGAACGGCGCGAGCCGCGTGACCGACCAGGTGTCGACGGGCGTGCAGGAGCTGACGGCCATGCTGAAGGCGCAGACCGGCATCGACCTCATGGGTCTCGTGCAGGGCCGGGGGTCGAGCAACGAGTCCGCCGGTGGCTCGTCGGCGCAGCCCGCCGGCGTGGGGTCCGGGTCGGGATCAGGATCGGGGTCGTCGTCCTCGTCGGCGTCGCAGGACGGGCACGGGCCGGACGGCGCGTGACGGGAGGGCCGGCACCCGTGCGGGTGCCGGCCCTCCCGCACCTCCGGCCGGTCGGCGGCACGACCGGCGTCAGCGGGGCCGCGCCCGGTACGCGGTCGGCGACTGGCCGTGGGTCCGCGTGAACTGGCGCGAGAAGTACAGCGCGTCCTCGTAGCCGGTGGCGCGCGCCACCGCGAGGACGGGCAGGTCGGTCGTGTCGAGCAGCTCCCGCGCGCGGGCCATGCGCAGGTCGGTCTGGTACCGCAGCGGGGAGACGCCGAGGTCGCGGCGGAAGCGCGCCGTGAGCTGCGAGGGGCTGAGGGCGACCAGGGCCGCGAGCGCCGCCACCGAGGTCCGCCGCGGCGTCGTCGCCCGCAGGTGCGCCACGGCCCGCTCGACCGGGTCGGTGGTGGCGTCGGTGCCCGGGCCGCGGTGGCCCGTGGCGGCGACGAGGGCCAGCGCGTGCCAGGCCGCCCCGGCGGCGCGCACGGCACCTGCGCTGGTGCCCTCGTCGAGCCCGTCGAGGGCCTGCGCGACGAGGCCGGCGACGGGCGCGGGGTCGCGCAGGTGGGTCAGCGGCCGGTCGCCGGCTGTACCGCCTGCTGTACCGACGGCCGTGCCGACGGCCGCGGCGACGAGCTCGTCGGCGTCCGGGCCCGTGACGTGCAGCCACCAGAGCGTCCAGGGGTCGTCGTCGGCGGCGCCGTACGCGTGCGGCGCACCGGCCGGCAGGACGACCACGCCGCCGCGTGGGACGGCGCGCCGGGCGCCGGCCGCCTCCACCCAGCCCGCGCCGCCCGCGCACACGAGCAGGACGTGCTCAGCGGCGCCCCCGGGTCGCGAGCGGCCGTGCCGGGCTGCGTGCGGGAACAGCCCGGCGTCCGTGACGACGAGCCGCCGCGTGACCGGCCGGGCCAGCGCCCGGCGCACGACCGGGCGCGGGACGACGAGCATGCGCTGGCCGTTGAAGCCGTCGCGCCGGGCGGTGCCGTCGGCCTGATGCACCGTCGCTTCGTCCATGCGTGTCAGCCAAACGCCCATCGGCACGGCTGTCCAGCGGGCCTAACGTCAGGGGCGTGCTCACCGAGGAGTCCCGGATCGACCTGCCGCCTGCCCCGCCGTCCCTGGCCGACCGGCCGGTGCGGGGCTGGCGCGAGCCCGTCGTCATCGACACCTACGCGGTCGGCGAGCCCGGCCGCTACCCGGCCTACCTCGACCGCCGGGTGTACCAGGGCTCGTCGGGGGCGGTGTACCCGCTGCCGTTCGTCGAGAGCGTGTCGCGCACCAAGGCCCCGCGGACGTGGGACGCGGTGCACCTGGAGAACGCCTACGTCCGCCTCATGGTGCTGCCCGAGCTCGGTGGGCGGATCCACGTGCTCCTCGACCGGACCCGCGGGTACGACGTCTTCTACCGCAACGACGTCATCAAGCCGGCCCTCGTCGGGCTCACGGGCCCCTGGGTCTCCGGCGGGGTGGAGCTCAACTGGCCGCAGCACCACCGGCCCGGGACGTCCCTGCCGACGGAGACGGTCGTGGAGGAGGAGTCGGACGGGGCCGTGACGGTCTGGTGCTCCGACCACGACCCCTTCGCGCGGATGCAGGGCATGCACGGCGTGCGGCTGCGGCCGGGCAGTGCGCTGGTGGAGCTGCGGGTCGTGCTCGTCAACCGCTCGACGGACGTGCAGACGTTCCTGTGGTGGGCGAACGGGGCGGCGGCGGTCGGGCCGGACTACCAGTCGTTCTTCCCGACGGACGTCGCGGTCGTGGCCGACCACGCCAGGCGCGCGATGACGACCTTCCCCGCGGCGCGTGGCCGGTACTACGGCGTCGACTACCCGGCCCGTCGGACGCCGGACCGCCCCGACGGCGACCACCTCGACCGCTACCGGAACATCCCGGTCCCGACGTCGTACATGTGCGTGGGCACGCAGGACGACTTCTTCGGCGGGTACGACCACGGCCGCCGCGCGGGGTTCGTGCACTGGGCGGACCACCGCATCGCACCGGGCAAGAAGCAGTGGACGTGGGGCGACGCGCCCTTCGGGCAGGCCTGGGACGCGCACCTCACCGACACCAATGGCCCGTACGTCGAGCTCATGGCGGGGGTCTTCACCGACAACCAGCCCGACTTCTCGTTCCTGCGCCCGGGGGAGGTGCGGCGGTTCTCGCAGTACTGGTACCCGATCCAGGACGTGGGCCCGGTGCACCAGGCGACGCGGGAGGCGGCGGTCCGGCTGGACCTGGAGCCGGACGAGCCGGACGAGCCGGACGGGCCGGACGGGCCGGACGGGCCGGGCGGCCCGGGCGGGCCGGGCCCGACCGACGACGCCGATGCCGCCGGGGCGACGACGCGGGTGCGGATCGGCGTGGTCGTCACGGGCGAGCGGCCCGGCACGCGCGTGACGCTGCGGCACGGCGACGCGGTGGCGGAGACGCTCGTGCGCGACCTGGCGCCGGGCGCCCCGCTCGTCGCCGAGGTGGTGCTGCCGGGGCGCGTCGACCCGACCGCGTGCGAGGTGCTCGTCGAGCACGGCGACGAGGTGCTGGTGCGGTGGCGTCCCCGTCCCGCCCCGGCGGAGGTCCTCGACGCCGCGAACCTCCCCGCAGCCGCGACCGAGCCGCCGGCACCCGCCGACCTCGCCTCCGTCGACGAGCTGTACCTGACGGGCCTGCACCTCGAGCAGTACCGGCACGCGACGCGCTCGCCGGAGCCGTACTGGGAGGAGGCCCTGCGCCGCGACCCCGGGGACGCCCGCTGCCGCACCGCCCTGGCCGCCCGGCGGCAGCGCGACGGCCGGCTCGACGAGGCGGAGGCCCACCTGCGGGCCGCCGTCACCCGCCTCACCGCCCGCAACCCGAACCCCCGCGACGGAGAGGCGCACCACCGGCTCGGCGTCGTGCTCGCCCGGCTCGGGCGGACCGCCGAGGCGCGGGCGGCGTTCGGCACGGCGTCGTGGGACGCCGGGTGGGCGGACGCGTCCGTGGTGGCGACCGCGCGCCTCGACCTCGCCGAGGGGCGGGACGCGGAGGCCGACGAGGCGCTGGCGGCGCTGCTCGACCGCAGCCCGTGGCACGTCCAGGGCCGCGACCTGGCGGCGGTGGCGGCGCTCCGGCGGGGCGACGAGGACCGCGCCCGCGCCCTCGTCGCCGGCACGCTCGCGCGGGACCCGCTCGACGCGTGGGCCCGGGACCTGGCGGATCGGCTCGGGGTCGCAGGGCCGGACGGGCCGCCCCGCTGCACGGACGCCACGATCCTCCTCGACGTCGCGCTCGAGCACGCCTCGGCCGGCGAGGTCGCGGCCGCGGAGCGGGTGCTGGCGCGAGCCGCGGAGCTGCCGACGCCGTCGGGGCAGCGCAACGTCGCGCCGCTCGCGTGGGTGCACCGCGCGGACCTCGCGCTGGCCCGCGGGGACGGGGCGGCCGTCGACGCCGCGCTCGCGGCCGCCCGGGCGCTCGACCGCACGTGGTGCTTCCCGTCGCACCTGGAGGACGACGCGCTCACGCGGCTGCGGGCGGCGCGTCCGGCCGACGGGCTGCTCGCCGCGCTGCACGGGCACCGGCTCTACGCGGCCGGCCGCCGCCCGGAGGCGGTGGCGGCGTGGGAGGCCGCGCTCGTCGCAGACGGCGACGACCCCGTCGTGCTGCGCAACCTGGCCCTGGCGGCGCAGGAGGTGCAGGGCGACGCCGACCGCGCCGCGGACCTCTACGCGCGGGCACGCCGGGCCGCGCCCGACGACGCGCGCCTGCTGTACGAGGCCGACCAGCTCGAGGGGCGCCGCGGCACCGACCCGGCGGTGCGGGTCGCGGCCCTGGAGGCCCGGCCGGACCTCGTCGAGCAGCGGGACGACCTGTCCGTCGGTCTCGCCGAGCTGCTGACCGCCACCGGCCGGGCCGCCGACGCGCTGGCGGTGCTCGCGTCGCGGTCGTTCCAGCCCTGGGAGGGCGGCGAGGGCCGGGTGCTGGCGGCGTGGGAGGACGCGCACGCGGCGCTGGCCCGTGCGGCACTGGCGGCGGGCGACGCGTCGTCGGCGGTGGCGCACGCCCGTGCGGCGCTCGAGCCCGTCGCCTCGTTGGGGGAGGCCCGGCACCCGCTCGCGGCGACGGCGGAGCTGCACCTCCTGCTCGGCGACGCGCTGGCCGCCGCGGGCCGCGACGAGGAGGCGCGCGCGGCCTGGCGCACCGCCGCCGACCAGGAGGGCGACTTCCAGGGCATGGCCGTGCAGGCCTGGTCGACCGACTCCGCGGCGGGGATCGCGGCCCTGCGTCGGCTCGACCGCCACGACGAGGCCCGGCACCGCCGCGACGCCCTCGCCGCGTACGTCCAGGCGCAGGCGGGCGTGGTCGCACGCGTCGACTACTTCGCGACGTCCCTGCCGGAGCTGCTGCTCTTCGCCGAGGACCCGCAGACGACCCACGACCGCCGCGTGGCAGCCCTGCGGGCCGCCCTGTCGGCCCTCGACGAGGAGGAGGTCGGCAGCCGTGGGCGGTGACGCGATCGGGGTCACCGCGGGCTGGTTCACGCGGGGCGGGCGGCCGTGGTTCCCCGTCACCGGGGAGGTGCACTACTGCCGGGTGCCGCGCGAGCGGTGGGCCGAGGTGCTCGGGCACGCGCGCGCCGGCGGCCTCACCTCCGTCGCGACCTACGTGCTCTGGCAGGCGCACGAGCCCGAGCCCGGCCGGTTCCGCTGGGACGGGGACCGGGACCTGCGGGCGTTCGTCGAGCTGGCGGGCCGGCACGGGCTCGACGTCGTGCTCCGGCTCGGTCCCTGGGCGCACGGCGAGGCCCGGTACGGCGGGTTCCCGGACTGGGTCGTCGACTCCGGCGTCCCGACGCGCACCAACGACCCCGCGTACCTCGCGCTGGTCCGCCGGCTGTACGGGGAGGTCGTCGCGCAGGTGCGCGGCCTGACGCATCCCGACGGCGGCCCGGTCGTCGCGGCGCAGGTCGACAACGAGCTCTACGACGCGCCCGAGCACCTCGCCGAGCTGCGCCGCATTGCCGAGGACCTCGGCCTGCGGGTGCCGCTCTGGACCGCCACGGGCTGGGGCGGGGCGCGGCTCCCGTCGACCGTGCTGCCCGTGTACAGCGCCTACGTCGACGGCTTCTGGGAGGAGGACGACGTCGAGCAGCCGGCGTTCGCGCCCGTGCACTTCCGCTACAGCACCGTCCGCGACGACCTCGGCGTGGGTGCCGACGTCCGCGCGGCCCTGGACGGCACGGGGGCCGACGACGAGGCCCCGGCCGGCGGCGGCTCGCCGGGGGGCGCGAGCGCCACCTCCCCGACGACCCCCTTCGCCACCTGCGAGCTCGGCGGCGGGATGCACGTGGCCTACCACCGGCGGCCGCTCGTGGCCCCGCGCGACGTCGCCGCGCTCGCGCTGGCCAAGCTCGGCAGCGGCTCGGCCTGGCAGGGCTACTACCTGTACGCCGGCGGGACGCAGCGCACCGGCCCGCACGGCACCGAGCAGGAGTCGCAGGCCACCGGCTACCCCAACGACGTGCCGACCCGCTCCTACGACTTCCACGCCCCGGTCGGCGAGCACGGTCAGGTCCGCGAGCACCACCACCTCCTGCGGCGGCAGCACCTGTGGCTGGCCGACGACGGCGAGGCGCTCGCGACGATGGGCGTGCGCATCGGCGGCGGGTCCACCGAGCCGACGGAGCTGCGCTGGTCGGTCCGGTCCGGCGGCGGCCGCGGGTACCTGTTCCTCACGACGTACGCGCCCGCCGTCGACCCGCTGCCGGCGCAGCCCGGGGTCCGGCTCACGGTGCCGGTGGTGGGCGGCGACGACCTCGTCGTGCCCACGCGGCCCGTCGACCTGCCCGCCGGCGTCTCGACGGTCTGGCCCCTGCGCCTGCCGCTCACCGACGACCTCGTCCTGCGGTCGGCCACCGCCGAGCTCCTCACCCGCCTCGTCGACGACGAGGGGCCGCTCGTCGTGCTCGTCGCCGTGGCGGGGGTGCCGGTCGAGCTCGTCCTCGAGGGCGACGTGCGGGTGGACCCCCGCGGGCCGGTGCCCGCGACGGGCGACGAGGGCCTTGTCGTCGAACGCGGCGACGGCGTGACGGTCGTGCGCGTGCGGCAGCCCGGGACCGCTCCGCTGCCCGCCGGCGGCACCGGGACGCTGCTCTGCCTGCCCGGGGTCCGCGTCCTCGTGCTCGACGAGACCGCCGCGAACGGGCTGTACCGGCTGCCCCTGGCGGGTCGCGAGCGGCTGGTCCTCGCCGACGCGCCGGTGCGGGTCGAGGACGGGCGGCTCGTCGTGCACACGTCCGAGCCGGAGGTGCGTCTGGCGGTCCTGCCGGCGCCGGGCGGGCTCGCGGTCGCGGGAGGCGATGTCGCGGTCCTCGACGAGCCGACGACGGACGGGCCGTGGACGACGTGGCGCCTGCGGACCGACGCCGCCGGGACCCGCCCGGTCGCCGCGGACCTGCACCCGCACGCCACCGCACCCGCGCCGCGCCGCGGCGGGCCCGCCGGTCGCCTCGCGGCGCCGGAGGACCTGTCCGGCGCGGCGCGCCTGCCGCTCACCCTCCCGCCGGAGGCGCTCGACGGCGTCGACCGCGCCCTGCTGCGGGTTGCCTGGACCGGGGACGTCGGCCGGGCGCTCGTCGACGACGAGGTCGTGGGCGACCACTTCTGGCACGGTCGCCCGTGGGACGTCGACCTCACGCCGCACCGGGAGGCCGTCGCCGCGCGCGGGGTCACGCTGGAGCTCCTGCCGTGGCGCCGCACCACCGGCGTGTGGGTGCACCGGTCGGTCCGGGACGTGCCGGACGGGGTGCACGTCGAGAGCGTCGACGTCGTGCGGGTGGCCCGCGTGGTGCTCGAGGTGGGAGACGGCCGTGACGACGAGGGGACGGACGTATGAGGCCGACGATGGTGACGACGGGTGACGACAGCCGCGGCCACGGGCTCGTCGCGCACCCGCCCGGCGTGCCCGCCCACCTGCCGCCGCGGCTGGCGATCACGCTGTGGGACTTCTCCTGGTACGTGCGCACGGGACCGGGCGAGCCGTTCGAGGACCTCGACGCCGCCTTCGCCCGCGCCCGGGAGCTCGGCTACAACGCCGTGCGCATCTGCGCGATGCCGTTCCTGCTGTTCCGCTCCGGGCTCGACACGTCCGCGCTGCGGCTGGGGCCGATCGGCGGGGGCTACGCGGGCCGGGTGCGCTGGTACGACGTGGCCGCGCCCACGACGCTCGACGTCCGCGCGCACCTCCTGGCGTTCTTCCGGGCGGCCGACCGGCACGGGATGGTGGTCCTCGCCTCGTCGTGGGAGTACCAGCAGAGCCCGGCCTTCGCGGCCGACCGCGCGTGGCACGACGCGCTGCAGGCCGTCCCGCCAGAGCGGCGGCTCGTCGAGCTGGGGGAGGCGATGGCCGACCTCGTCGACCTGCTCGTGGCGGAGGGGCTCGGTCATACGCTGGCTCTCGTCGAGCTGCACAACGAGGTCCAGGCCGGGCACCTGACGGCCGGGCTGCCGGGGCTCGAGGACCCCGTCGTCGAGCTGCGCGAGCGCCACGAGGAGGGCATCGCCGCGTTCGCCGCCCGGCACCCGGACGTGCTGTGCGGGCCGAACTACGCGGCCGTGCCGGTCACCGCGATGCGGGGGATCCCGCGCAACGCGACCGCGCTCGTCGTGCACCCGTACGTCTACGGCGTGCTCGACGACCTCGTGGCCGAGTTCGCGCTGCGCGGCGACCCCGCGGACTTCCCGCAGGCGCGCGCGGACGCCGAGCTGCTGCGTCCGGGGGCGCCCCGGCTGGCGGACTGGCGGCCGCCCGCCGACGAGGAGTGGAAGCGGCAGGCGTCGATCGTCGGGCACGCGGAGGTCTACGTGCACGACTGGTGCGACCCGGAGGCCGTCGACCGCTGGCTCCACGAGCGGTACGGCGCCCACCGGCTGGCGATGGCGCAGCGGCTGCGCGAGTGGATCGGCGTCGCCGCGGACCACGCCGCCCGGCTCGGCGTGCCGCTGGTGCTGGGGGAGGGCTGGGTCGGCTACACGCCGCGCGACTGCCGGTTCGAGGAGGGGCCGGTCGGCGCGGAGCTGTGCCGCGATGCCGTCGCGCTCGCGGACCGCGTCGGGGCCTGGGGGTCGGTGGTGTGCTCCAACGCGGCCCCGCACCACGCCATGTGGGCCGACGCGAAGCTGCAGCGGGAGTGCACGGCAGTGCTGCTGGGGGGCCGTCGGGAGTGACGTCCTCCCCACGGCGGGTGGCGGCCTGCTGTGGCGGGACGGGCCGCCGTCGATTGGTTCCGAGCAGTCGCGGGCGCGACCTCGGTCGCGGCGCTACGTCGAGATACCGCACCGGAGGCTGTGCTGACGGCGTGTCGTGGTACCTCGGCGGGGACCCGGCAGGTGGGCGCCGTGAGCGACGCGATCCGCCTCCTGCATGGGCGAGGACGACATCAGGACGTCGAGGCGGACGCCGACGGCTGGCAGAAGCGGGCCCGCCGCGCGCCGACCGGTGGGTGTCAGGCGCGCGGCAGGCCCAGGCGGCGGCCCTCGATTGCCGGGCAGCGGTCGGTGACGAGGTCGAGGCCGGCCGCGCGGGCGCGCTCCTCGGCCTCCGCGTCGTGCACGTCGAGCTGCAGCCACACGGCCGGTGCGCCGACCTCGATCGCGGCGTCCACCACGCCGCCCACCCGCTCGTTCGCGACGAAGACGTCGACGACGTCGATCCGTCCCGGTACGTCCGCCAGCGTCGGGTAGCCCTGCGCGCCGTGCACGGTCTCTGCCCGCGGGTGCACCGGGACGATCTCGTGGCCCAGCTCCTGCAGGTACCGGGCGACGCCGTACGCCGGCCGGGAGGGGTTGTCGCCCAGCCCGACGACGGCCCACCGACCGGGCGTGGTGAGCAGGCGCTGGACCAGGTCGTCGTCGGTCATGGGGCCACCTCACCGCGCTCGGGGCGGGAGGGCAAGGCGGGTGCGCTACGGGTGCAGCGGTCAACCACCGTTGACAGCCGCCCTCCGGCAACCTACGTTGACGACGAGCGGAGGAGGCGACGATGGGGGTGGACACCATGAGCGCACTCGTGGCGCAGGCCGGCGACGAGGACCCGCTGCGGGCCCTGGCCGCCGTGGCCGAGCTGCAGCGCGAGGTGCACCGCACGGAGGCGACGGTCGTGCGACGGGCGCGCGTCGGCGGGGCGACGTGGGAGCAGATCGCCGCGGCCCTGGGCGTCACACGGCAGGCCGTGCACAAGCGCTACGGGGGATCGAGGTTCGGCCGTGGCTGAGGCGCCGGCCGCTGCGTCGGCGTCCTCGCAGGCGTCGGTCTCGTCGCCGACGGCCGCCTCGTCGCCCGCGCCCGACACCACGCCGCCGGCCCGGCTGCGGGACCTGCTGTCCTACCTCGGCGAGCACCGGGCCGTGCTCGGCGTCGTCGTCGTGGTGTCGTTCGTCGGCGCCGGGCTGAGCCTCGCGCAGCCGCTCATGGTCAACCGGGTCATCGGCAGCGTCGGCTCGGGGGCGCTCGACCGGTCGGCGGTGGGGCTGCTCGTCGCGCTCGTCGTCGCCGCGGGGCTCGTCGGGGCCGTGCAGCAGTACCTGCTGGAGCGGACGGCCGAGGGCGTGGTGCTCGGCGCGCGGCGACGGCTGCTGGCCAAGCTCCTGCGGCTGCCCGTGCGCGAGTACGACGTGCGGCGGACCGGCGACCTCGTCTCCCGCGTCGGGTCGGACACCACGCTCGTGCGCTCGGCGCTGACGGGCGGGCTCGTCGACGCGCTGGGCGGGTCCATCGTCTTCGTCGGCGCGATCGTGGCGATGGCGCTGCTCGACCTGGTGCTGCTCGGCATCACGCTCGGCGTCATCCTCGTCGCGGTGGCGGCGGTCGTCGTCGCCAGCGGACGCATCCAGACGTTGACGAAGCAGTCCCAGGAGGCGGTGGGCCGCGTCGCGGCGGGCGTCGAGCGGGCGCTGTCCGGCGTCCGGACCGTCCGCGCCTCGGGTGCCACCCAGCGCGAGGGCCGGCGCCTCGAGGAGGACGCGCAGGCGGCCTACGTGCTGGGCGTCCGCGTCGCGCGGATCGGCGCGATCCTCTGGCCGGTCAGCGGGCTGGCCGTGCAGGGCGCGTTCCTGGCGGTGCTCGGGGTCGGCGGGTACCGGGTCGCGGCGGGGACGCTGACCGTCGCGGACCTGGTGACGTTCATCCTGTTCCTGTTCATGATGCTCATGCCGCTCGGGCAGGGCTTCAGCGCAGTGGTCACGGTCCGCTCCGCCCTCGGGGCGCTGGCGCGCATCCAGGAGGTGCTCGCGCTCCCGTCGGAGGACGACGACGAGGGCGACCTGGACGGCGTCCGCGCGCCGGTGGCGACCGTGCACGCGCCGGCCGTGGAGCTCGCCGGCGTCTCCTTCTCCTACGGCGACGAGCCCGTGCTGCGGGACGTCACCCTCACGGTGCCGCGGGGGTCGACCACGGCGGTCGTCGGGCCGTCGGGCGCCGGCAAGACGACGCTGCTGGCGCTGCTCGAGCGCTTCTACGAGCCCGACGCCGGCGTCATCCGGTTCGAGGGTGCGGACGTGCGGGCCCTGCCGCGCGCGGTGCTGCGCAGCCGGATCGGGTACGTCGAGCAGGACGCCCCGGCGCTCGCGGGCAGCATCCGCGACAACCTGCTGCTCGCGGCCCCCGGCGCCGACGACGCGGCGTGCCGGCGTGCCCTGGACGCGGTGAACCTGCTCGACCGCGTCGACCAGCACCCGGCTGGCCTGGACGCCGTGCTCGGCGACGACGGCGTCGGCCTGTCGGGCGGGGAGCGTCAGCGGCTGGCCATCGCGCGGGCCCTCATCGGCGGCGCACCGCTGCTCCTGCTCGACGAGCCGACCGCCAGCCTCGACGGCCGCAACGAGCAGGCGATGCGCGAGGCCATCCGGTCCGCCGCCGAGCAGCGCACGGTCCTCATCGTCGCCCACCGCCTGGCGACGGTCGCCGACGCCGACCAGATCGTCGTCATGGAGGCCGGCCGCGTCGTCGCCACGGGCACGCACGCCGAGCTGCTGGGCACCAGCCCGCTCTACCGCGAGCTGGCGGAGCACCAGCTGCTGGTCTGAGCGGCCCTGTCGGCGGGCCACGCCGGCCGGCCGGGGTCAGCCCGTGAGGGCGCCGGGCCCGGCGAGCAGCCCCAGCCGAGCGCTGACCAGCAGGACGGCGGCCAGCGTGCCGAGGACGACGAGCGCCAGCACGACGTCGCCGCGGTCGCGCCGGACGGGTCGCCACACGGTCCGCGGACCGAGCCCCAGCCCGCGCTGCTCGAGGGTGGCGGCCAGCCGCTCGCCGGTGCGCAGGGACGACACGAGCAGCCCGAACACCATCCGGCCGTGCGCGCGCACGCCCAGCGCGGGCCGCCCGTCGCGGCGGCGCGGAGCGCGCACGGCGTGCGCGTGGCGGACCTGGGCCCACGTGCGGGGCATCTCCTCCAGCAGCCGGTAGCCGGCCAGGAGGGCGTGCGCCGGGCGCGCGGGCAGGCGCGCGTCGGCCTGGAGGCTGGCCAGCAGGGTCGGGCCATCGGTCGACCGGACGAAGCCCAGCGCCAGCACGCCGATGAGCAGGGACCGCGCGGCCAGGGCGGTGCCCACCGACAGCCCGGGCGCCGTCACCTCGAGCCCGGGCCCGGACCAGACGACCGGCCCCGGCCGCGAGACCGCGTTGACGACGAGCACGCCGCCCGCGAACGCCAGCAGCGGCCCGTGCGCGACGAGGAGCGTGCGCGCCGGCACGCGTGCGGCCGCCGCGACGCCCACCAGCGCGAGCGCGTAGAGCACGAGCGGCGTCACCGGGTCGAGCACCAGGAGCACCGCGGCCGACACGACCGTGAGCAGGGCGAGCTTGACGGTCGGGTTGCGGCGCGCGAGCGCGGACGGCGTGACGTCGCGCCGCCAGGGGGCGGTCGCGGCCCCGGTGCCCGTCCCGTCCACGGCCGGCACGGTGGTCGCGGTCATGCGTGGTGCTCCCCGTCGAGGCGGCGCAGGGTGCGGGCGGGGGTCTCGCCGTCCGTGGTGTGCGCCAGCAGCCAGGCGACGAGCGGCGGCAGCGCGAGGCCGGCGCGCGCGAGCACGGACCGGTCGCGCAGCACGGCGGCGGTGGGGCCGTCGGCCAGGAGGCGCCCGTCGGCCAGGACGAGCACCCGGTCGGCGACGGCGACGACGCTGCGCAGGTCGTGGCTGGTCAGCACGACGGCGGTGCCCTCGTCGGCCGCGGCGCGCAGGGTGGTCAGCGTCGCGGTGGTGTCGCGGTGGTCGAGGCCGAGGGTGGGCTCGTCGGCCAGGAGCAGCGGACGCCCGTGCGCGAGCATCGCGGCC
Organism: Cellulomonas sp. plas2; assembly: GCF_057221735.1. Classification (NCBI taxonomy): domain Bacteria; kingdom Bacillati; phylum Actinomycetota; class Actinomycetes; order Micrococcales; family Cellulomonadaceae; genus Cellulomonas; species Cellulomonas sp. plas2. Next base: position 3,099,028 of record NZ_CM170155.1, on the reverse strand, counting down.
AGGGCCAGGCGCCGCTTCTCGCCGCCGGACAGGCGGAACGGGTCAGCGTCGGCGAGGTGCTCGAGCCGGTGCCGCCGCAGGCGCTCGGGGACGGCGACCGCGGCGCGGTCCGGCGGGAGGCCGTGCGCGAGCTCGCGTGTGACGGTGTGCGCGACGAACCCGTGCTCGGGGTCCTGCGGGACGAGGCCCGCGGGCGCCGCGTCGAGGGTCCCGGCCAGCGGGGGCAGCAGGCCCGCGAGCGTGAGGAGCAGCGTCGACTTGCCGACGCCGTTGGCGCCGAGGACCGCGACGACCTCGCCGCGGCGCAGCACGAGGTCGACGTCGGTGAGGACGGCACCGGGCGGGGGGCCCGAGGGTCCGGCGGGGGCCTTGCGGCGGTGGCGCCACGGGCGGCGGCGCCTGGGGTTGCCGCGACCGACGGCCAGACCGCGGGCGACGAGCACCTCGTCGCCGGAGCCCCGACGTCCGTGAGGGGCCGCGGAGCCGGGCGCGGCGGTGAGCCAGGCCTGGACCGCGGGGTTGCCCAGCCCGCCGGCGTGGCCCGTGACGGCCAGCAGCTCCGCCTCGAGCGGCAGCCAGCAGCCGGCGGCGTGCAGCTCCGCGGCGTGGGCGTGCAGGACGGTGGCGGTCGGGCCGTCGGCCAGGACGCGGCCGCCGGCGTCGAGCGCGAGGGCACGGGCGGGCAGGCCCGCGACGCCCTCGGGCCCGGCCCACTCGTCGAGCCGGTGCTCGACGAGGACGACGGCCGGGCCGGGCCGGGCGGCGTCCCCCGTGCCGGCGCCCGACCGGACCGCCCCGCGCACGGCGGCGAGGGCGGCGGGGTCGAGCATCGACGTCGGCTCGTCGAGCAGGAGCAGCGCGGGGTCGGTGACGAGCGCCGCGGCGAGCGCCACGCGCTGCAGCTCCCCGCCGGAGAGCGTCGTCGTCGCCCGGTCCTGCAGGTGCGCCACGCCGGCCCGCGCGAGCGCCGCTGCCACGCGCGGGCCGATCGCGGCGGGCGGGACCGCCCGGTTCTCCAGCGGCAGCGCGAGCTCGGCCTCGACCGACGGCAGGCAGACCGCCGCGGCCGGGTCCTGCGCGACGACGCCGAGGTGACGGGAGCGCTCGACGACGCCCGTCGCCGCCGTCGCCCCGCCGGCCAGGGCCACCTGCCCCGTGAGCTCGGCGTGCACGGCGTGCGGGACGGCGCCGGTGAGCACGCCGAGCAGCGTCGACTTGCCCGACCCGGACGGGCCGAGGACGACGAGGTGCTCGCCGGGGTCCAGCCGCACGCCGACCCCCTGCAGGGCGGGCCGGGGCCGGCGTGCGAACCGGACCGTGACGTCGTCGAGCGCGAGCGCGGGCGTGCTCACCGGCCGCCGGGGCGCAGGGCGTCCCGGCCGATGGCGTAGTTGTCGACGACGCCGGTGCGGGCGAGCGCGTCGACGAGCACCTTGGCCAGCAGCCCGCCGAGCACGAGGCCGCTGGCCACCTGCAGGCCGAACCGCAGGAGCAGCAGGTCCTGCCCGTACCATCCGGCGCGGAAGGCCGAGAAGAAGAACACGAGCCCGGCGCCGCACAGCCCCGACAGCGCGAAGGTGGCCCAGCCGAACCGCCGGTAGCGGGTGAGCGCGAACGGCAGCTCGCTGCCCACGCCCTGCAGCAGCGCGGACACGACGAGCAGCGGCCCGACCGGCGAGCCGAGGAAGACGACCTCGACGACGGAGGCGAGCACCTCGGCCAGGACGCCGGCACCGGGCCGCCGCACGATCGCCACGGCGAGCGGCGCCGCGAGCAGCCAGCCGCCGAGCAGCAGGTGCTGCGCGAGGTCGCCGGCCGGGCCCATGGCGATGCTCAGGCCGTTCCAGCCCTGGACGAGCGCCCAGTAGGCGAACCCGAAGACGACGCCGAGGACGACGACGAGCACGAGCTCGCGCAGCGACCAGGACCCGCGGCGGGCGCCGGTCGGGGTGGGGGCGGAGGTGGCGGTCACCGGTCGGCCCCCGTCGTGGTGGTGGCCGTCGTGCTGGCGGCGGTCGTCGTCGGCGAGCCGAGGGAGACCGTGAGGTGCGTGACGACGTGCGGGACGTGCGCGCCGACCTGCGCCCACGCGTCGGCGGCGGTGGCGAGGACGTCGGCGAGGTCGCCCGAGAGGCGGGTGGCGTAGTGCGCCGCCCCGGTCGCGGTGCCGCGGTCGCGGGCGGCGGCGATGGCGGCCTCGATGTGGACCATGTGGTCGCCGACGGGTCCGTCGGCGCTGCCGCTGTGGACGCCGCCCTCGTCGAGCAGCGGGTAGAGCGACCACTGCGCGACGGCGGGCACTCCGGTCGGGGCGAGCCGCACGGGCGGCGTGGTGGGCAGGCCGGTGACCGTCAGGTCGCACGTCACCTCGCCGGGGCAGCCGCGAGAGAGCAGCGCGTGCGCGACGACGTGCCCGCCGCCGGTGCGCCGGTGAGCGGCGGTGAGGATGCCGGCGAGGTAGGCGACGAGGCGCTCCTCGGCGGGCGTCTCGCGGGCGCCGACGTAGGTGCTGACATCGTCGGTCTCCAGGACGAGACCGTCGGTGAGGCCGGCGGCGGCCGCGTCGTCGAGCGCGCCAAGGATGACCTCGACGAACCGGTCGGTGTGCGGGTGCAGGCTGAACCGCATCCCGATGCCGAGGGTCTGCGGGGTGGCGTCGGTGCTGGCGGTGCCGGTGGTCGTGCTGGTCGCGCCCGTGGCGTCCGGCACGGGCCGGCGCTCGGTCGTGGTGGTGCTCATGGCGGTCCCCTTCGGGCCCGTGGGTACGTCGAGACCACCTCGACGCGCGTCGAGGTGGTGCCCTGCTCCCTACGCCGGTACGAACCGGATCAGGTTCACGGGTCTGCGGACCGTCCGCACTCTCAGCGCTCCTCAGCGCTCCCCGGGGGTGCGCCGACCGTAGCGGATCGCCACCGCCGAACGCACGCCCCGGTGCTCGTGAGCAGAGCGGCAGACCCGGCGGACTGCCGCTCCTCCCTGGCGCCCCGTGGGGCGGTCGTGACCCGTCAGCGGGGGTCGTCGCCGGCGCCCGGCACCTTGTCGGTCACGTCCTCGTAGGCCTGCGCGCCGGGGAGCTCCGCGGGGGCGTAGCAGAGACGGACGACGCCGGTGGGGAAGACGTCGGACCGCAGCAGGCGGAGCGGCTGGATGTCCTCGCCCTCGTCGAACAGGCGCTCACCGTGCCGTGCGGCGACGGGGTGGACGAGCAGGCGCAGCTCGTCGAGCAGGCCGGCGGCGAGCAGCTGCCGGACCACGGAGATCGACCCGGGGACGAGGACCTTGCCGACCGCGGGGTCGTCCTTGAGCGCGCGGGCCGCGGCGACGACGTCGGGGGCGGCCTCGACGTTGCGCCAGCCGAGGTCGCCGCTGCCGCGGGTCGCCACGACCTTCCGGGTGTCGCCGAGCTGGGTGGCGAACCCCGCGTCCTCACCGCCGGCGGCCTCCCGTTCCGGCCAGGCGCCGGCGAAGCTGTCGTAGGTGACGCGGCCGAGGAGCAGGACGTCGACGTCCTCGTAGTCCTCGCCGACCGCCGCGCCCATGCGGTCGTCGAAGTAGGGGAAGTGCCAGGCGGGGTCGATCTCGACGACCCCGTCGAGGGCGCTGAACAGGGTGCTGACGATCGTGGCCACGCAGGTCCTCCTCGGACGGTCGCGTCCGCCGGGTGCGGGTGCTTCAGGGGTGCAGACCCGGAGACGGGCCCGGAGTCATCGGCCGTCGGTGGGGCTCGTGGGCCCGCGTCGCAGCGCGCGGACGGGTGGTCCCGCGCCAGGCTTCACCCGCTGCGGTCACACCCTCCGGCACCCGGCCGATGATCTGATGGTGACCGTGCTGCCGCCCCACCCGTCGTCCCCGCCCACGACGGGCGCCGACGTGTGGTCGGCAGACCCCGTCACAGGCGCGGCCACGGGTGGTCCCGGGCGGCCTCGTCGGCGTCGCGGGGCGGGCGCGATGGCGGGACTCGTCGTCGCCGCGGGGGCGCTGGGGGCGGCGGTGTGGCTCACCGGCGCGGGTGGCGCCGGCACGGACGGGCTCGTCCAGGCGCTGCCGTCGGGCGCGGTGCGGGACCTCGTCGAGGACCTGGTGCCGACGGGGGCCGTCGCGGTCCCCGCGCCCTCCGCGGAGGTCGCGGCGCTGGCCGACGAGGCGCACCTGTCGACCGAGGGGCGCGAGCTGTTCGTCGCCGCGCGACCGGAGCTGCTGGACGCGGCGACCTTCGTCGGGCGGCGCAGCGACGGCACCGGGACGGATCCGGGCGCGGATCCCGGGGCCCCGAGCGGGGTGGCGGTCGGCTGCTACCAGCGCGGCGCGCAGGACTCGATCGTGCTGTACCGGCCGGCGGACGAGCGGCTGCGGGGGTCCGTCGTCGAGACCGCTGCCCACGAGACGCTGCACGCGGGCTGGGAACGGCTCGGCGACGAGGAGCGTGCGCGCCTGGTGCCGCTGCTGGAGGCGGCGCTCGCCGCCGTGCCGGCGGAGGACCGCCTGCACGCGCAGCTCGCCGGCTCGGTCGGGGACCGTCCCGAGAGCCGGCCGACGGAGCTGTTCGCCTACCTCGGCATGCAGGCGTGGCGCGAGGGCGGCCTCGACCCCGCGCTCGAGGCGGCCTGGGGGCGGTTCGTCGAGGACCGGGCCGCGCTCGTCGGGGTGCACGCGGCGTGGCGCGGGGCGTTGGACGCGACGGCCGCGGAGATCCGCTCGGCGTCGGACGCCCTCGTCGCACGGGAGGGCGCGGACGCGCAGGCGCGGGCGCTGTACGAGCGGGACGCGGCGTCGCGCGACGTGTACCGCGAGGCCTGGACCGCGAAGTCCGCGGAGGTGGCGGCGATGGGAGCGGCCGAGCGGGACGGGCTGCTGCTGTCCTGGACGTGGTGGGACGGCACGGAGCTGCCGATGGCGCCGGCCGAGGACACGCTCGCCACCGCGGCGGATCTGCTCGCACGCGACGACGCCGCGCTGCCGCCGCGCCTCGCGGCCCTGGAGGCGGCGGAGGCGGCGACGGCGGCCGAGCGGGCGCGCGTCGAGGCGCTGGCCGCGGACCTCACGGCGTTGCAGGTGCAGCTCGACCCGGTGCAGGCGGCGGCGGGGGGCTGAGGGCCGCCGCGCTCGTCGGGGACCCCGCTCGTCGCGGCGTCGCGCTCGTCGGGCGGCGGGCGCGGCTGTCAGACGGGTCCGAGCGGCACGGGGGTCCCGGGCGGGCGCTCGACGACGATCGTGTCGTCCGCCTGCACGGGGCCGCCGGCGACGACCACCGCCATCACACCGGCGCGGCGGACCACGCCCCCGTCCGCGTCGCGTCCGACGAGGCGCGCCATGAGGCCGGGCGCGAGGCCGTCGATCTGCCGGCAGGGGGACCGCAGACCGGTCAGCCGGACCGCCGCCGTGCCGCCGAGGTGCAGCACCGTGCCCGTGGGCAGGGCCAGGAGGTCGACGCCGCGGGTGGTCACGTTCTCGCCGAGCCCGCCCGGGTCGACGGCCCAGCGCTCGGCGGCGACCTCGGCGAGCAGCTCCTGGGCCAGGAGGTGCACCTGGCGGAGGTTGGGGCGCTCGGGGTGGTAACGCTTGTCGTGCCGGTGCTGGACCGTCACGCCGGCGTGCGCGTCGCCCTCGACGCCCCAGCCCTCGACGAGGTCGATGCTGCCCGTCGTGGGCTTGCTGAAGCCGTGCCGGGCGGACCGGCTGACGGCGACGACGGTCGCGCGCTCAGTCATGGGCGTGCCGGCCGAGCGCGTCCACGACGTGGGCGTCGCCGGTGAAGGGACGCAGGGACGGCGGCGCCGGGAGGGGCAGGACGGTGCGGCGCGTCGGCACGTCGACCGCGCCGTGGTCGTCCGTGGAGACCACGACGCGGTCGCTGCCCACCTCGGTCAGACGCACGCGCTCGACGCGGCCGTCGTCGCGCCGGAGCTCCCAGACCCCCGCGAGCCACCCCAGCCCGCGGGCGTCCAGGGCCTCCTCGGCCTCGGACCAGCCCGTGGGGGCGGTGAGGTCGCGGCCGAGCCGGTCGACGGCGACGACCTCGTCGCCCTCGGGCCGGATCCACCCGAGCAGCTCGCGGTCGCCGGTGCGTCGGTGCTCCACCCAGTCCTCGCCCACGCGGCGAGCATAGGAGGCGCGCGCGCAAGGCCGTCAGGACATGCGCGCCGTCGTGCGCACCTGCGCGAGGACCTCGGAGGGGCCGCTGAAAGGGTCGTAGCCGTCGTAGCGGGTCATCGTGGCGCTGGCCGCGTAGGTGCCTGCGACGAGGGCGTCGCCGTGGTACCCGCCGGGGAGGCGGGACCACACGCGCACGGTGACGGTCTGGGTGCGGCCGGTGCAGGCGACGACCGTGCCGGGCCACGTGTGGGCGTCCACGACGGCCGCGGCGGAGCCGACGCGGAGGTCGACCGCGACGAACGTGCCGTCCTGGGGCGTGCAGCGGACGCGGACCTTGGCGTCGGCGACGTAGCCGTTCCACTCGACGTCGTACTCGTCCGTGAGGTCGCGTCGGATGGTGACGGAGGTGACCGGGCGCGGGCCGGCGAAGCCGTCCTGGGCGAGCGAGCCGTGCGTCGTCAGCGGCGTGGCGGCCGCAGACGATCCGGAGGACGTCCCCGCGGACGGGGCCGCCTGCGCCGCGACGGGTGCGAGGCCGAGGAGGAGACCGGCGGCGAGGCCGGCCGCGGCGGTGCGGCGGGCGGTGCGGCGGGTGCGGCGGGCGGCGGTGGCGCCGGTGCTGCTGCGGAGGTGCGTACGAGTCGTCATGGTGTGCCCCCTGGACGTCGTCGTCGTCCCGGCCCTGGTCGGCCGGGCGTCGTGCGTGCACCGCGCGGGCCGTCACCGGTCCGTGTGGTGCGCGACGATCATGTCGCCCGTCCGTGCGGGTGGCTGCGGCCGAACGGGTGAACGGCGGGGTGAAAGGGCTGTGCCGGCTCAAGGTCGGGCGGCGGGGTGCCGGGGGTCGGCGGGCCCCGTGGCCCCTGCACCGCAGTGCCGGGGCGGGGGGTCAGGGCTCCGAGGGCGCGGGCGTCAGGACGGTGACGGTGACGTGGCCGGTGCGCAGGACGCCGTCGTCGAGGGGGACGCAGCGGACGCCGCCCGTGCGCCGCATCGCGCGGAAGGCCCCGGGGCCGACGACGACGTCCATCCAGGCGCACGGACGGGCCGGGCGACGGACGTCGAGGCGGACGGGGCCGTCGCCGGAGTCGAGGACGACGACCGAGCCGACGAGGTCGTCCACGGCGAGGCCGCGCACCAGGACGTTGCGCCGGACCTCGGCCAGCCCGGTCCCCGGTGGGAGGTGCTCGGCGGCGATGAGGGTGACGGCGGCGTCGCGGTGCGCGCGGTGGCCGAAGTACCGGTCCCCGACGAGGCCCAGCCCGGCCCGGACCTGCACGGCGTCGACGAGCTCGTCGGACGTGCCGGGTGCCGGGCCGTCGGAGGGTCGGCCCTCGTACCGGTGCACGGGGGAGACGAGCAGCTGCTCGATCCGCGCGGTGGTCGTCGTCACCGGTCGTCCCACGGTGGTGGACGCGGTGGTGGCGGCGGTGGTCGACGAGGTGGTGGCCGAGGTCTCCTCCGGCATCAGCCACGCCCCGGTGGCACGGCGAACTGGTCGAGCGCGGCCGCCACCACGTCCCTCGCTGCCCGGGCGAGTTCGTCGGCGGTGTCGCCGGCGGTGGCGCCGGTCGTCGTGCTCGTCGTCGTCGTGCTCGTCGTCGCCGTGCTCGTCGTCGTGCTCGTCGTCGTGCCGGGGTGGCGTGCGCGGGCCGACCGCCACGCCGAGGTGAGCGCCGCCAGCGCGTCCTGCGGCGTCGCCGCGGGCACCCGCTCGAGGACGGCCGGCACGAGCCAGGCGGGGTCGAGCGTGCCGGACGGCGGTGCGAACACGCGCTCGCCGCTGGTCCAGTCCGTGGGGGATCCCGCCGCGTGCGCCATGCGTCGATGGTGCCACCACGACCGGCTCACGACCCCGTGCGTGGGTGGCCGAGGGCCAGGAGGCGTCGTCAGCCGACCGGGAGGCGGGAGCCGGGGCTGACGTTGCCGGCGGTGTCGACGGCGAAGACGACGACCGTCCACTGCTCGTCGGCGGGGAGCGCGGGCAGCACCGTGGACGGCGTGCGACCGGCCGCGAGGGGCAGGCCGCTCGTCGGGGCGGCGTCGTCGCCGTCGCCGGGGACGAGCCGCGCGACGGTGGCGGCGAGGTCGCCGGACGCCGAGGGCGCCCAGGTGACCGTGCGGGTGCCGCCGACCTCGACGAGGGTCAGGCCCGTGGGTGGCGCCGGCGCGCGCAGGTCGTCGCGGTCCCGGAACCGGAGCTGCGCGTGCAGGGTGCGGTGCGGGGCGGCGGGGTCGTGCAGGACGACGTCGAGGTCCGCGGCGAGCACCGTCCCGGCACGGTCGACGTCGAACCGCCGGACCGTCTGCCGCCCGACGACGAGCGGCCAGCCGCGGCCGTCCAGCGTCACCCGGGCCCACCGCTGGGTGAGGTCGGTCCCGGTGTGCGACGGCCCGAGGCGCGGGCGGCCGCCGCCGACGGTCAGCGTCGCGGCACCGGCCTCCGGCGACAGCCGGTAGGGGGAGCCGGTGCTGAAGGCGACCACGCCGGGCGCGGGGCGCCGGGCGACCAGGGCCGTCGTGCCGCCCTCGACCCAGCGGTGCAGGCGGCCCTGGCCCAGGCCGTCGTCCCGGGTGACGACGAGGGTCGTGACGCCGGGCGGGGCCTCGCCGGCCAGGTCGGCCGTGACGGGTCCCGTCGGGGCCGTGACCGTGAGCGCGGCGGTGCGGGGGCCTGCCGTGGTCGGGGAGAAGCCGAGCAGGAGCACGCACGTCCCGCCGGCCGGGAGGACGCGTCCGGAGCACCCGTCCTCGGTGACCTGCCAGTCGTCGCGGTGCGGTCCGGTGAGGGTCGCCGCGCCGAGGGCCACGGGTGCCGACGAGACGTTGCGGACGAGCTCGGGGGCGACCACGGGCACCGACCCGACGGGGGTCGACGGCCAGTGCAGGTGCGTGCCGGCCAGGCTCACGGGGGACGCCGCCGCGTGCTCCTCGGCGTCGGCGCGCTCCGCCTGCGGGCTCGCCGGGCCGGCGCGCTGCTGGCCGAAGAACGCGCCGACCGTGGTGGTGTCGGGGGTGCGCAGGACCACGTCCCACCGCACGAGGCGTCCTGCCGGGTCGACGTCCCAGGCGAGCACGTCGAGGTCGCCCGCGAACGGCACCTCCTGGTCGTCGACGACGAGCCGAGCGCCCGCGCGACCGGCGGTCGGCACGGTGCCCACACCGGCGTACCGACCGACCTCGACGTCGCGGCCGACCGGGGGCGTGATCGAGAGGGTCCATGGGTCAGGACCGCCCACGGCGAGGTCCCAGGTGCTGTCGCGCACGGTGGCGGCCATGGGCACGCCGTCCGCGGCGCGAGGTCGGCCCATCGCGTACTGCGGCGGGAACGTGGACGCGAGCACCGCCGAGCCGACGCCGGTGCGGTCGTCGGGTGCCGACGGCCGCAGGACGACGACGGCGCCGACCGCGGTCAGCACCAGCGCCAGCAGGATCCGCAGCGACCGCACCAGAGCGCCCCTCGTCGAGGCGACCCCGGGTCACGAGCCGCCATGCCAACCCCAGCACCGCGGTCGGGCCCGGGGCAAGAGGGCGAGGGAGGGCGGCGCCGGCGATGCGGCGAGACCACCGGGTCGCGCTGTCGCCGAGGGGACCGGGCCGGAGGTGGGACGACGACGGGGCCGCACCCGGGTGGGTGCGGCCCCGTCGGTGGTGCAGGGGTGCTGCGGATCAGATCCCGCGGGTGCCCGTGGTGCCCGTGGACGCGTCGCCCTCGAGCTCGATCTGCTCCTTGCGCGTGGTCTCGTTCACCGTCTCGGTGTCGGTGACGACGTCCTTGTCGAGGCGCACGCGCTCGACCGGGACGGTCTCCTTGGTCACGACGGCACGCTCCTCGGTGAGGACGACCTCGTGCTCCTCCTCCGACAGGTCCGGGCCGGCGAGCGCGTCGCCGACGTTGGCGTCGGTGATCGGCTCGCGCTCGAGGCGGACCTCCTCGCGCGAGACCGGCACGGTGACGTTCTGCTGCTCCGAGACGATGTACTTGCGCAGGCGGGCGCGGCCGGTGGCGACGCGCTCGGTGCCCACGTTGAGGCGCTCCTCCGAACGGGTCATGGCGTCGTCCGTCGTCGGGCCGCTGGTGTCGTGGCCCACCGTGCCGGCGGCGTCGAGGTCCGAGGTCCCCGTCGTGCCGTAGCCGGCGGTGCCCGTCGTCGCGTAGTCCGCGGTGCCGTAGCCGGCCGAGGTGCCGCCGACGCCGTAGTACGTGTAGAGCTCGTCCTCCTCGGCCTCGGACAGGTGGCCGTCCGCGTCGATGCGCGGCGCGCCCTTGACCTTGTCCTTGTCGAACGGCACGACGATCTGGTCACCGCGGACCGTGGCCTGGTCCAGCGGGATGAAGGACTCGCTGGTGCCGAAGAAGCCCGTCGAGACGGTGATCCACTGGGGCTCGCCGGTCTGGTCGTCCAGGAAGACCTGGCCCAGCTTGCCGATCTTGTCCCCGTCGGTGCCGACGACGGTGGCGCCGGACGTCATGAGGTTCTGGATCTCGCTCGTGGCAATCATGTCGCTCCTCGGGTTCGGGATCGTGGTCGTGGTGCGGTGGTGCTTGCCGACGACGTTACGACGGCATTTCGGGCACCGCGACCCGAGATGTCACGACCGCCGGCTGCCACGGCGGTCCGACGACCGTCGCCGACGGCCGGTCCCGTTCCGTCGAGGACCCGTGCGCGTGGGCCGCGCGTGCGGCGACATGTCCGGCCACACGTCCGGCCGGCGCTCCTGTGGGGACGTCGCCCGAGTTGCACCGGGGCGGTGACGTGCGACGCTGGTCGAGAACGGAGAGTCCTGGTGCATCCACCCACACGGTCGCCCGAGCACGTCGGGAGCGCTGCGAGCAGGCACGACGTCCAGCCGAGCCACGACCTGCCGACCTTCAGCCGAGCCCTCACGCCGTCCATCCCACGGGCGGCCACCCGCGTCCTGACCCGCCCCGCGCCCGGCCCCCTGCGGCGCGGCGCCTCGCCCGTCGCCGGCGCCAGCGCGGGGAGCGAATCCTCGACCCGAGACCGACACTCGCGACGTCTATCGGAAATGCTCAGCGCCTCTTCCCCGGGCGCTCTCCGTCGTGCCCGGACGACATTGTTCGTGCGTCGCCGATGAACTCTCGAGGAATGTTTAGCGCGCACGACGGAGGTCCTCACGAGCGGAACGCCGGCGGCGCCAGGACTCGACGGGGTGCGCTGCGCCGGGCGCAGCGGGTGTGATGGGTGCATGACGAGCACGACGAGCACGGGCGGTGCCCCCGCGGGCGCGGGTGGCGCTGCTCGGGAGACACCCCCAGGTGCGGGCGCCGACGAAGGCGTCCGCGGATGACGCCGTCGGGGGAGGAGTACGACGTGCCGCCGGTGCGGGTGCGCGAGCACCGGCTGACGGTGCCCGTCGACCACGACGCACCGGACCGTCTCGGCACGCTCGAGGTCTTCGCGCGCGAGCTCGTCGACCCCGCCCGCGACGCCGAGGACCTGCCGCTGCTGCTCTTCCTGCAGGGCGGGCCGGGCGGGGCGAGCCCGCGGCCGCTCGGCACGGGGTGGTGGACGACCGCGCTGCGCACGCACCGCGTCGTGCTGCTCGACCAGCGCGGGACCGGTCGGTCGTCGCCGGTGGACGCCCGGGTCGCGGCCCGGTTCCCGTCGGCGCAGGCGCTGGCGGACCACCTGGCGTGCCTGCGTGCCGACGCGGTCGTCGCCGACGCGGAGGCGCTGCGGCACCGCGTCTACGGCGGGCGCCGCTGGGCCACGCTCGGGCAGTCGTACGGCGGGTTCGTCACGCTCACCTACCTGTCCCGGCACCCCGAGGCCCTCACCGCGTGCTACGTCACGGGCGGGCTGCCGGGCCTGACGGCGACAGCGGAGGAGGTCTACACGCGGACCTTCCCGCGGCAGGCCGCCCGGGTGCGGGCGTTCGCGCGCCGGTACCCGCAGGACGTGGCGATGCTGGACGCACTGGCGGACCGGTTGGCCGTCGGCGACGTGCGGCTGCCGGACGGCGACGTGCTCACCGTGCGCCGGCTGCAGACGCTCGGGTCGGGGCTGGGCATGAGCACCGGGGTCGACGCGCTGCACTGGCTGCTCGACACGATCGGTGCCGACGACGACGGCGTGCCCGGCGACGCGTTCCTGGCGGCCGTCGGGGCGGCGACGGGCCTCGTCGGGAACCCGCTGTACGCGGTCCTGCAGGAGACCATCTACCACCAGGGCACGCGCGCACCGGGCTGGGCCGCGCAGGCCGAGCGGGAGCGCCACCCCGGTCTCGACGAGGGCGCCCGGCCGCTGGGCCTCACCGGGGAGGCGGTCTTCCCGTGGATGCTCGACGAGGTGCGCGCCCTGCGGCCCTTCCGCGGGGCGGCGGAGCTGCTGGCGGCGCGGACGGAGTGGCCGGCGCTGTACGACCTCGACCGGTTGGCGCGCAACGACGTGCCGGTCGCGGCGGTCCAGTACGTCGACGACCCCTACGTCGACCTCGACCTCGCCCTGGGCACGGCCGCCCGGGTCGGGGCGACGCAGGTCTGGGTCACGAACGAGCACCTGCACGACGGGCTGCGGGTCGCCGGGGACGTCGTCCTGCCGCGGCTGGTCGACCTCGCGGCCGGGCGGTGGTCGGTCACCTCGCCCTGATCCGGCCCCGCCCGGGAGGGCGCAGGCCGGGCACGGCCCGCTCAGTCGGCCTGCGCCGCGCCCCAGCCGTGCCACCGCTCGACGACGACGCGGGCGCTCACCCGCGGCCGGTCCCGCACGGGGTAGTCACGTCCGGTGTAGTGCCGCGAGAGCCGGTCGATGTCGACGAGCCCCTCGTCGTCCACCAGCGCGTCCACCCGGCCCTGGAGGCTGACGTGCGTGTACCAGTCGTCGTCGGCGAGCGCGGTGAGCGAGACGCGGGGGTCGCGGCGCAGGTGCGCGAGGCGCGCCCGTCCGGCGTCGAGGTTCAGCAGGACGGTCCCGTCCTCCTCGAGCAGGTACCACGTCGCGACGGAGACGGGACGGCCGTCGGCGGCCAGCGTGGCCATGACGGCGGGGTTCGGTCGGGCGAGCAGGGAGCGGACGGCGTCGGGGAGCGGGGGTCGGGGCACGGGCCCAGCATCGCCCAGCGCGTCCGGGTGCGCCCGGTTTGCCCGATCCGCGCATCGTGACCATGCTCGGTCGAGCGCCGTCACCCGTCGGCGTGAGTGCTACCAGCGCTACCCGCCCGTCCGGTCGGACCGCACCGGGCGCTGAGGACAAGGTCGTCCACGTGGACCGCACGTACCCCACCCCCTCCTTCCCGCCCGCCCACAGCGGCGACGACCGCCGTGGCGCCCGTCCCCGCGACGCCCGTCGTGCGGCCCCGGTCGCGCTGCTGGCCCTCCTCACCGCCGGGGTCGGCCTGCCGGTGGCCGCGCCGGCAGCCGTGGCCGCCCCGGCGCCCGACGCGTCCCCGACCTCCGCCGCCACGCCGGGCGCCTTCTCCGGCGTCGTGCCGGACGGCGTCTGCGCCGTGGAGGCGACGGTCCTCGGCGGTGCCGGCGGCGTCGCCACCGACAACGCGTCGCGCAGCGGCGGGGCGGGCGCGCGGATCACCGCGACGTTCGCGGTCCTGCCCGGGCAGGACTACGCGGGCACGGTCGGCGGTGGCGGCGGCGCCCCCGTCGGGGAGGGCGCCGACGCGACGGTCGGCGCCGGCGGCACCGGCGGCGGTGGTGCGGGCGGCAACAGCGTCCCGAACTACACGCTGCTGCGGCACCACGGCGCCGGCGGCGGCGGGCTCAGCTCCCTCTCGCTCGGCGGCGACCTCGCGGTCCTTGCGGGAGGCGGCGGCGGCGCGGGTGGCTGGCACTCGGAGACGACGGAGGGCCGCGGCGGTGACGGCGGCCTGCCGACGGCGCCGGGCGCTGCGGCGGGCACCGCCGGCCAGGCGGGCAAGGACGTGCCGGCGACGAGCGTCGGCGGCGGCGCGGGCGGCGGCACGGACGCACCCGGCGCGGGTGGCGTGAACGCCGCCGACGCGGGGCGCAACGGCTCCGCGGGGTCCGGCGGGACGGGTGGCGCCGGGGGCACCGACGCGACGCCCGACGCCGGCGGCGGCGGTGGCGGCGGGCTGTTCGGCGGCGGTGGTGGCGCCTCCACGGTCGGCTTCAACGGGCGCAACGGCGCGCAGGGCATCACCGGCGGCGGTGGTGGTGGTGGCTCGTCGTTCGTCGCCCCCTCGGTGCGGCTCGGCTCCTCGACGACCGCCCCGACCGGGCTGTCGGCGGTGCCGGGCGAGCGCCGGCAGGGGCCGGGCGACGGTCCTGACGGCGCCGTGACCCTCGACTGGGTGCCCTGCGCGTACGACCTGGCGGTGACGAAGTCCGCCGACCCGACGGCGGCCGTCGTCGGCGACACCGTGACGTGGACCGTCGTCGTGGAGAACCTCGGCCCCGACGCCATGACGCGCGGCGACCTCGTCGACGTGACGGACACGCTCAGCCCCGACGCGGAGGCGACCCTCACGGGCATCTCGACGACGGGCGGCAGCAACGCGGTGCTCGCCCGCGACCCGCTCGTGTGCGACGCCGCCGTCGGCGAGGCCCTGCCGGACACGCTCACCTGCAGCCGGCCGTACGAGGTCCTCGGCGGGGGCGGGGCGGACGGCGAGCGCGGGCTCGACGTCGGCGAGACGCTCACCCTCACCTACACGACGACGGCGACCGCGACGGGCGAGGTCACGAACACGGCCACGGTCACCGACCGCACCGAGGGCGACGACAACGACACGGCGACCACGACGGTCCCCGTGACGGGCTCGCCGCTGCCGGACGCCCCGACCGCCGCCGACGACCAGGACCTCGACAACGCGCCGGGCACGCCGGTGACCGTCGACGTCCTGGAGAACGACTCCACCACGCTGGTGCCCGGCACGGTCGAGCTGCTGACCCCGGGCACCGGGACCCCGACGACGACCCTCGTCGTGCCGGGCGAGGGCACCTGGACGGTCGACCCCGCCACGGGCGCCGTGACCTTCACGCCCGAGGACGGGTTCGAGGGCGACCCGACGCCGGTGACCTACCGCGCGGAGGACGAGGACGGCCAGCCGGCCCAGGCGACCGTCACCATCACCTACGTGGAGCCCGGCGCGCCGGCGGCGGTCGACGACGAGGACCTCGGCAACACGATCGGCGAGGTCGTGACGGTCGACGTGCTGGCCAACGACTCCGAGGGCCTCGACCCGACCACCGTGCGCCTGGTCGACCCGGCGACGGGTGACCCGGTGACGAGCCTCGTCGTGCCCGGCGAGGGCAGCTGGACCGTCGACCCCGGCACCGGGGCCGTCTCCTTCACCCCGCAGGCCGGGTTCGGCGGGAACCCGACGCCGGTGGACTACGTCGCGGCGGACGCCGAGGGCGCGGCCGTGCGGGCGACCGTGACGATCACCTACGTGCCCGCGCCCGTGCCGGACGCGAGCCCGTCGCCGAGCCCGTCCGTCACGCCCGCACCGGTGACGCCCCCGACGGGCGGCTCCGGCACCGTCGTGCGACCGACCCGCGTCCTCGCCGCGACCGGTGCCTCCGTGGCCGCCGGCCTGGCGCTGGCAGGTGGGCTCGTCGCCGCGGGCCTCGGCCTGACGACTGCCCGTCGTCGCCGGCGGTCCTGACGGCCCGCGGGTAGCCGGGCGCACCCGCCCGCAGCAGGCGGCACGCCGCGGCAGCAGCACGAGACGGCGGAGGCCGGTCGGGACGTCCCGACCGGCCTCCGCCGTTCCCCGTGCCGACCCGCGGGCGTGGTGCCGCGGGCCGACCGTCTCAGTGCGCGACGGTCGGCACCTCGTCGTCCCGCCCGGCGACGCCGGCGGCGGACCCGGCCGCCGCACCGCGGGGCCGGCGACGGATGACGAGGCCGCCGGCCAGCGCGACGCCCACGAGCGCGACGGCGGAGACGGCGAAGGCCGTGTGGTAGCCCGAGAGCGTCGCCGAGGCGACGTCGGCGGGCGACGGCTGCCCCGCCGGGAGGGCACGGGTGACGGCGCCGGCGTAGAGCGAGGACAGCAGGGCCGTGCCGATCGAGCCGCCCACCTGCTGCATCGTGTTGACGGTCGCCGACGCGACGCCGGCGTCCTGGCGGTCGACGCCGCTCGTCGCCGTGGCCATCGCCGCGGAGAAGACGAGGCCCATGCCGAACCCGATGACGGCGAGCGCGGGCAGGATCGTCCCGAGGTACGTCGAGTCGAGCTCGAGGCGCTGCAGCAGGAGCAGGCCGGTCGCGGCGACGAGGCCGCCGACGAAGATCTGCACCTTCGGCCCGACGCGCGGCAGCAGCCGCGCCCCGACGAGCGCCGCGCCGAGCGAGATGGACACGGGCATGGCCAGGAAGGCGAACCCGGTGCGCAGCGAGGAGTAGCCCAGCGTCTGCTGGAGGTAGTACGTGAGGAACAGGAAGATCCCGAACATCCCGATGCCCACGAGCGCGATCGCCAGGAACGCGCCGCCGCGGTCGCGGTCGAGCACGACGCGCAGCGGCAGGAGCGGGTGCGCCACCCGGCGCTGGACGACGACGAACACCGCCAGCAGCACCGCGCCCGCGGCGAGGTACACCCACGTGAGCGGGTCGCCCCAGCCGTCGGTCTCCGCGTGCGCGAAGCCGAACACGACGAGGAACAGGCCCGCTGTCGCGGTCACGACGCCGGTCCAGTCGATGGCCGGGCGGTGCGTCGGGGCGGTGGCGGGCACGTAGACGAGCGCGCCGACGACGGCGATGCCCGCGATGACGAGGTTGACCAGGAGGCACCAGCGCCAGGACGTGTACTCCGTGAGCACCCCGCCGAGCAGCAGGCCGATCGCGCCGCCGGACCCGGACAGCGCGCCGAAGACGCCGAAGGCCTTGCCGCGCTCGCGCGGGTCGGTGAACGTCGTCGTCAGCAGCGACAGCGCCGAGGGCGCCAGCAGCGCGCCGAACACGCCCTGCAGCGCGCGCGCCGCCACCAGCAGCTCGAAGCTCCCGGCCGCGCCGCCGAGCGCGGACGCCACCGCGAAGCCGATGAGCCCGACGAGGAACGTGCGCCGGCGGCCGAAGAGGTCGGACAGCCGCCCGCCGAGCAGCAGGAGGCTGCCGAAGGCGAGGGAGTAGGCGGTGACCATCCACTGGCGCTGGTCGTCGCCGAAGCCGAGGTCCGCCTGGGCGGACGGCAGCGCGATGTTCACGATGGTGGCGTCGAGGACGACCATCGTCTGGGCGATGCCGATGACGACGAGGGTCAGCCAGCGGTGGTCCCGCTGCTGGCGGGCGGACGCGGGCGCGTCGGCAGGGGTGCTCGACGAGGTGCTCATGGGGGTCCTGTCACGAGGTGGTGCCGTGGTGCGGCGCAGCCGTGGCAGCGTCGCAGGCCCCGGTGAAAATTCCCGGTCCGGTTCCCGACTCGGCTGTGGTGGTGGTCACGTGTTCCCTCCGGACGGGCCCGCGGCCGCGGTGCCGGTGCCGCCCGGCGCGGCAGGATGGGCGCATGGACGCCCAGCACCCGGGACGCCGCCCGCCCCTCCTGAGGGTCGGCCTCGCCCGGGACCCCCGCGCGCAGCGGCACATCGGCACGTTCCTCGCGGCGGCGCTGGTGACGGTGCTGGTGACGCGCGGGCTGCTGGCGCTGACCGGCTACCCCCAGCTCGGCGGGTCGGGGCTGCACATCGCGCACGTGCTCTGGGGCGGGCTGCTCATGGCCCTGTCGTTCGTGCTGCTGCTGTCCTTCGTCGGGCCCCCGGTCCGGCCGCTCGCGGCGCTCGTCGGCGGGGTGGGGCTGGGGCTCTTCGTCGACGAGATCGGCAAGTTCGTCACCGACGACAACGACTACTTCTACGAGCCGACGGCCGCCCTGGTCTACGGCGCGCTGGTCGGGCTGGCCCTCGTCGCCGACACCGTGCACTCGCGACGGGCGCCGCACCGCACCGAGGCGCTGGCCGCTGCCGTCGACCAGGCGACCGCGGGGGTCGCGGGCGGGATGACGCCCCGCGCCCGACGACGTGCCCACGAGGCGCTGGAGGACGCGGGCGACGTCCGCGGGGCGGCGGAGACGCGCGCGCTGCTGGGCGTGCTCGAGGAGGACCACGACGAGCTGCCGGACCCCGTCGGGGCGCTGAGCCGCGTCGTCGACCGGACCCTGCGCCGCCTCGTCCGGGCGCGGGCGGTGCCGGCGTTCGCGGTGGCCGTCTTCGCGGTCGCGGCGCTGGTGACCGTGACGCGCGGGGTGCTGGCGTGGCGCGAGCGGGCGGACGAGCCGGGCTGGGTGGTCGGCGGCATGATCGTGTCCGGCCTGGTGTCCTTCGCGCTGTGCGCCGTCGGCCTGGTCCGCAGCCGCACCGACCGGGTCGACGGGTACCGGTGGTTCCGGCGGGCGGTGCTGCTGAGCCTGTCCGTCACGCAGGTCTTCCTCTTCCGCATCTCGCAGTGGGACGCGACGCTCGGGCTCGCCGTGGACCTGCTCGTGCTCGGCCTCGTCGCGGCGGAGCTCGACGTGCTGCGCGCTGGCGGGCAGCGGGAGGCGCCGGCCCCTGAGGCGCCGGCTCCGGGGTCGGAGGCCCCCGCGGCGTCGGTGCCGCTGCGCCGGACGGGGGAGAACCACCGCGCGGGCACGACGGGCGGCCGCCGGCGGTCCTAGCGTGCCCGGTATGACCGTTCCGCCCGTCCTGCCGCCCCTGCCCGGCTGGGTGCGTGCCGCCGTGCTGACCCTCATGCCCGCCGTCGTGCTGGTCGCGACCGTGGCGGTCGGCGACCGGACGCCGTGGCTGGTCGCGGTCCTCCTCGTGCTGGCGGCGACGGTGGTCTTCGCGCTCGCCCTGGCGCCGTTGCACGGTGGCGGGCGACGCGGCGCGCCCGGAGGCGGGCACGTCGCCCGGACGCTCGCCGCCGCGGGCGCGTCGACCCTGGCGCCGGTGCCACCGACCGACGCGAGGGGTGTCCCCTCGCGCGGCGTCCTGCGCGGGTCGCCGGCTGAGGGCGACGAGGACCGGCACGCCGCCGACGCCTACCTCGCGCCCCCCAACCGGGCCTGACCGTCCGGGCCGGGACGTCCGCCCCGGGGCCCCGACGCCAGGGGTGGCGAGGCGCTGACCTGCATGAACCGTGTGGTTCAGGGGGCCGGACCCCTGGGCTGGGCGGCTCGTGTGTGCCTACTGTGACCCGCCGCGCCGGAGATCGTGCCCGGGCGGACGACGTCCCTCATCAGTAGGAGATCTGCCTGTGAGAAGAACCCTCGCGCTCACCCTCGGCGCGACCCTCGTCGTGGTCACCCCCGTCGCCGCGACCGCGGCCTCCGCCGGCGCGGCACGACCGGCCGCCCCGGCCGTCGGGGCGACCACGACCCCGCAGCGGGAGGACGACCTGTCCAGCCCGCTCAGCGACAAGCAGCGCGAGCTGCGGGCCGCGGCCCTCGAGAAGGTCGTCTCGGGGGAGGCCCAGCCGGTCGGCGACAACAAGGTCGTGCAGGTCGCCAAGGGCCAGTACGTCGAGCTCGCGCGCCAGGACACCGACGCGATCTGGACGGTCCTCGGCGAGTTCTCCGACCTGCCGCACAACACCATCCCCGAGCCGGACCGGTCCGTCGACAACACGACGATCTGGGCGCCGGACTTCTCGCAGCCGCACTTCGACACGCTGCTCTACTCCCAGGCGGACGGCGTCAACTCCGTCGCCAACTTCTACGACGAGCTGTCGTCGGGCCGCTACACGGTGACAGGCGAGGTCGAGGACTGGGTGCAGGTCCCCGGCACGGGGGCGTCCTACGGCGACAACGCCCTCGGCGACGCCGTCACCTGGAAGTTCCTCAACGACACCCTCACGGCGTGGTACGCGGAGCAGCGGGCGGCCGGGAAGAGCGTCGCGGAGATCGACCGGTACCTCTCGCAGTTCGACGTGTGGGACCGGTACGACTTCGACGCCGACGGGAACTTCGACGAGGCCGACGGGTACATCGACCACTTCCAGGCCGTGCACTCCGGCATGGGCGAGGAGGTCGGTGGCGGCGTGCTCGGCGAGGACGCCATCTGGTCGCACCGCTGGTACAACCAGTCCACGCGCATCGGCGCCGGGGGCCCGACGGTGAACGGCACGGCCAACGCGCTCGGCGGCGCCCGGGTCGGCGAGTCGAAGTACTGGGTCGGCGACTACACGGTCGAGCCCGAGAACGGCGGCGTCGGCGTCTTCGCGCACGAGTTCGGCCACGACCTCGGCCTGCCCGACCTGTACGACACGTCCGGCACCGGTGCCGACAACTCCACGGCCTTCTGGTCGCTCATGAGCTCGGGCTCCTACGGCAACAACGGGCGTCCCGAGGAGGGCATCGGCACGCGGCCGACGCACATGGGCGCGTGGGAGAAGCTGCAGCTCGGCTGGTTGAACTACGAGACGGTCGCCCCGGGCGCCAAGGCCAGCACGAAGCTCGGCCCGGCCACCGCGAACACGAAGCAGGCGCAGGCCCTGATCGCGCTCCTGCCCGACCGCCAGGTGACGACGACGATCGGCACGCCCTTCGAGGGCTCCGACTTCTGGTACTCCGGTTCCGGGGACGACCTGGACCACACGATGCTGACCCCGGTGCCCGCGGGTGCCAGCTCGCTCACCGCGAAGGTGAAGTACCAGATCGAGCAGGACTGGGACTACGCGTACGCCGTGTACTCCACGGACGGCGGGAAGACCTTCACCTCGCTGGCGACGAACCGCTCCACGAGCACGGACCCGAACGGCCAGAACTTCGGTGCCGGCATCACGGGCACGACCGGCGGCCAGTGGGTCGACCTGACCGCGAGCCTCGCGGGCGTCCCCGCCGGCGCCCTCGTCGGGTTCCGCTACTGGACCGACGGCGCGGCGACCGAGCCCGGCCTGCAGGTCGACGCCGTGACGATCGGCGGCGCACCGGTGACGACGTGGACGCTGAAGGGCTTCGTCGTCTCCACGGGTACCGCGACCGAGTCGTTCTTCAACGCCTACATCGCCGAGAACCGCACCTACACCGGGTACGACGCCGGTCTGCGCACCGGGCCGTACAACTTCGGCGACCCGACCCGCCCCGACTGGGCCGAGCGCCTGCCGTACCAGGACGGCCTGCTCATCAGCTACTGGAACGAGCAGTACGCGGACAACAACGTCGGCTCCCACCCGGGCGCGGGCCTCGTCCTGCCCGTCGACGCCCACCCCGGCCTGCTCTACGAGCCGACCGACGACGAGGGCACGAACCGCACGAACGGCGAGAGCTGGCGCCCGCGGGTGCAGTCCTACGACTCCACGTTCGGCACGCAGCGCACGGACGTCGTGACGCTGCACGACCCGGACACGGGCGTCGCGAAGACCTACGGCGGCCTGCCCGCCGTCCCGGTCTTCGACGTCCGCAAGGACTGGTACGTGGCGAAGGGCGAGCAGCCCGACGCCGACGGCTGGAGCGGGGTCGAGGTGCCGAAGACCGGCACGACGATCCGCGTCGTGAGCACCAGCGCCCGCGACACGTTCATGCAGGTCCAGGTCAACTGACCGGCACCTGACCGCGTCGGCGGCCATCAGGCCCTCGACGAGCGTCATCCGACGGGGTGGTCCACCGGGCAGCCGGTCGGCCACCCCGTCGTCGTCGTCGCGGGACCGCGTCCCGGTCGTCGTCCGCTTCGCGACGCTTCAGGCGTGCGCGCAGCGCTCGAGGTCGACCAGCGCGCGCACGAGGACCGGGTCGCCCGCGGCCCAGGCGCCGACCGGGTCGGGGTGCAGGGCCAGGACGTCGTCGGGCGCACCGGCGACGAGGGCCCGCAGCGCCAGCAGCCGGTCGCCGCCCGGCCGTGCCGCGAGCGCGTCGACGGCGGCCCGCTGCCGACGACGACGCAGCCGGGGGAGAACGCGTGCCGCGACGGCCCCGACGAGCGGGACGCCGACCACGGCGGCGCGCAGCACGTCGGCGAGCCGCTCGATGCGGGCCACACCGTCGCCCGAGGCCGTGGCGACGGCGTCCGCCCGCGAGGCCGCGCCCGTCAGCGGCTCGGCCAGCGCGTCGCCGACGAGGGGCGCGCCGTCGACGCGGTCGGCCCCGGCCCGCAGGTCGTCGGCCAGGCCGCCGGCCGCTGCTCGCACGTCCCGCGCGGGCTCGGCGACGGCGTCGACCGCGCCGTGCACCGCCTGCCCCGCCAGCAGCGCGACGACGACCACGGCGAGCGCGAGCCCGTCGCCGACGAGCCGACGCGCCCTGACCGCCGGGGTCGCGCGGGCGTGCGGGCGAGCCGCGGGCGGGGTGACGGCACGGTCGTCGGGGCTCATGGCGGCCACCCTCGCAGGGGCCGTGGCCGACCGCGCCCCGAGGTGCCGCCCGCGGAGAGCGCCCGCTGCTCGGGCTCAGCCCTCGCCGGCCTCCGCGCAGGGGATGACGGCGTCGGCCTGGCGTGCCCAGGCGGGCAGGTCCGCGCGGAACGCGGCCGCGACGGCCGGGTCCGTGCTCACGGCCCAGCGCACCACTCCACCGACCTCGGGCTCCTGCTTGTCCCAGTCGAACCAGTTGACGAGGCGCAGCGACGGCACCGCGGCCGGCAGCGCGGGGTCGAGCACCTGCCGCCACCACGCCCGGCGGATGGCCAGGCCGGTCGCGGCGTCGGCGCCCTCGCTCACCAGCGCGGCGGTCTCCACGAGCGCCAGCGGCTTGCCGTGGCCGGTGCCGTACGTCCCGGCGAAGTCGGGCAGGGCGCTGTCGTCGCCCCCCAGCCCGGCGTAGGTGCCGGTGAGCTGGGCGACGAGCTTGCCGTCCTCCGGCAGCTCGTCCTCGCCCCAGGGGTACGCCGAGCCCCAGTGGTAGAGGGACATGCCCACCCAGTCGACCGCGTCGTCGCCGGGCCAGTAGGGGGCGTAGGGGTCGTCGGCGCCGGTGACGGCGCCGTCGCCGTCCGTGTCGAGCGCCGCCGCGTCGGCGCTGCCCGGGACCGCGGCGTGCGCGCCGCCGGTGAACGGGTAGCCGCCGCCGTAGTTGGGCGCCCACAGCATCTGCGCGCCCGGCACCTGCGCGTGCACGGCCTCGGCGACCGCGCGGAAGGTGGCCGTGTAGGCGATCGGCTGCTGGCCCCAGGCGTACCAGGAGCCGTTCATCTCGTGCGCCAGGCGCACGAGCACGGGCACCCCGCCGCTGGTGACGTCCTCGAGCAGGGCGACGAGGTCCGCCACGACTTCCCGCGTCACGGCCGCCAGCCCGTCCGTCGGCTCCAGGGTGAGCACGAGGACGCCGCCCTGCGTGCGCACCTGCTCCGCGGCCTGGTGGACCGCCTCCACCGACGCCTGGGGCACCGGCAGCGCGGTGAACGAGACCGCCGCCGCCGGGACCACCCCGGTCGCCGACGCGAAGTCCGCCAGCGTGCCGGCGCCCCAGTCGGGGTTCACGCCGAGCGCGACGCCGTCGGCCGGGAGCGCGGCGTCGGGCGCCTGCACCGTGCACGTCGTGCCCGCGGCGTCGGCGCCACCTGTCGTCGAGCCCACCGACGAGCCGGTCGACGAGCCGGCCGACGAGCCCGTCGTCGAGCCCGCCGTCGCCGCGTCGGCGCACCCGCCGAGCAGCGCCAGGACCGTGCCCGCCGCCACGGCCGTCACCACGGTCGGTGCCGCCGACCTGCCCCCGCGCACCCGTGCGCCACCCTGCGTCGTCCCCATCGTCCACCCCTCCACGTCGTCGGGAGGCCCATCGCCGCGACCCGGGCGGGAGTGAGCGGTCCGGCCCCGCGTGCCCCGAACGGCGCAGGGCCCCCGGGAGCAGGGCGTCCGGAAACGGACACCGTGCCCGGGCAGCGGGACGGACCGGGGGCGAGGGGGCATGATCGGTGCACAGCACGCGGGAGGAGTCAGGGGATGAGCACCGTGCGCAGCGTGACCGGCGCGCCCTCGGCCGGTCCCTCGGGCGCCGCCGACGGTGGCGGCGTGGTGTCCGGAGCGGTCGGCGGGGCGGTCGGCGGGGCGGTCGGTGCCCCGGGCGGCGCCGGCGGGCGGTCGTCGGGGACGGCCTCCGTCACCGAGCAGCAGCAGGCCGAGCACCTGGTCCGGCTCGTGCAGGCGGCGCTGGAGGACCTGCGCAGCCGTAGCGGGCTGGAGAGCTGGGCGCTGGCCCGGCGCGACGGCGAGGACTACGTGGTCCTCGGGACCGTCGGCGAGGCGATCGGGCGCCCGGGTGACGCGCGGGTCGTCGCCTGGGACGACACCTTCTGCGCGCAGCGCGAGGACCACGGCGCGCCGGCGGTGGCGGCGGACGCCCGGGCGGTCCCGCAGTACCGGCGCCTCGTCGAGCAGCACTCGCCGCGGGTGCGGGCGGTCGTGACCGTGCCGGTGCTCGCCCCCGACGGGGAGTGGCTGGGGCACCTGTGCGGGCTCGGCACGGAGGTCGACCCCGGCGTGGAGCGCCAGCTCGCGGCCGTGGAGCTGCAGGCCGCGCTGCTCGGCTCCCTGCTCGCCTGCGAGGTGCACCTCATCCGCGAGCGCCGTCGCGCCGAGCACGCCGAGCTGGCGGCGCACACGGACCCCCTCACGGGGCTCGGGAACCGTAGGGCGTGGGACGCGGGGCTCGTGGCGGAGGAGGCGCGCGCGGCGCTCGTCGCCTCGTCGGTGGGCGTGCTCGTCGCGGACGTCGACGGGCTGAAGGCGGTCAACGACGAGGCGGGGCACGCCGCGGGGGACGACGTCCTGGCCGCCGCCGCGGAGGCGCTGCGGACCGTCGTCCGGCCCGAGGACCTCGTCGCCCGGCTCGGTGGCGACGAGCTCGGCGTGCTGGTGCCCGACGCGGACGAGCGCACGATGGCGGACCTGCTCGGCGCGGCGCGGGCGGCGTGGGCCTCGCGAGGGGTCGAGGTGTCCGCGGGCTGGGCGCTGCGGCACGCGGCCACCGGGCTGCGGGACGCCTGGCGGCGTGCCGACACGGCGATGTACCTCGACAAGGGACGCCGCCGGCTGGAGCGGGCGGACGACAGGATCGCCGCCGGGGGTGCGCTCCCCACCGTGCCGCCCGACGGGCTCCCGCTCGTCGGCGCCGGCGCGCCGGCCCGGGACGTGGACGCGCTGCTCGAGCTCGTGTCCGCGCAGCTCGGCCTCGAGGTCGCCTACGTCAACGAGCGGCGCGGGAACCGGTGGCGGATCCGGAACGCGCACGCAGAGCCGGACGCCGGCCTCGTGCCCGACGCCGAGTCGGAGGTGACCGACTCCTTCTGCGAGCTCATGGTGCAGGGGCGGCTGCCGGTCGCGGTACCGGACGTCGCGCAGGTGCCGGAGCTGCTCGCGCTGCCCACGACGGCGGCGCTGGGCATCGGCGCGTGGGTCGGCACGCCGCTGCACCGCAGCGACGGCCGGCTCTACGGCACGCTCTGCGCCTACTCGCGCTCCGCGGAGCCCGGGCTCGGCGAGCGCGACGCCGGAGTCCTGCGCGTCGTCGGCGGCCTGGTGATGAACATCCTCGAGCGGCACGACGCCGAGGACACCGCGCGGCACGCGCTGCTCGAGCGGCTCGACGGGCTGCAGTCCCGCGGAGGGCCCTCGATGGTGTTCCAGCCCGTCGTCGCCCTGGCGGACGGCACCGTCGTCGGGCACGAGGCGCTCAGCCGGTTCCCCAGCGGGGACCCGGGGGAGTGGTTCGCCTCCGCCCGGTCCGCCGGGGTGGAGGAGGAGCTCGAGCTGAGCGCCGTGCGGTCGGCGCTGGCCCGGCACGCGGACCTGCCCGGGTTCCTCGCGGTCAACGTCTCCGCCCGCACGGCGTGCCTGCCGGCGATGGCGCGTGCGCTGGACGCCGTGGACCCGGCGCGGGTGGTGCTGGAGCTGACCGAGCACACCCCGGTGGACGACTACGACGCCCTGCGCGCGGCCGTCCGACCCCTGCGGGACCGCGGCGTGCGGCTGGCCGTCGACGACGTCGGCGCCGGCTTCGCGAGCATGCGGCACGTCCTGGAGCTGGTCCCCGACGTGCTCAAGCTCGACATCAGCCTCGTGCGGAACATCGCCACCGACCCGGCGCGGCAGGCGCTCGCGGCGAGCATGCTCGCCTTCGCGGGGTCGACGGGTGCCGTCGTCGTCGCGGAGGGCATCGAGACCGCCGACGAGCTCGAGCACCTGCGCGCGATGGGCGTGCAGCTCGGTCAGGGGTACCACCTCGGGCGGCCGGCGCCCCTGCCCGAGCCCGCGCGGGTGGCCGGCTAGGCGCGCGCGGACGGCTGCGTGGGCCTCCGGGCGACCTCGACCCCGGCGGCCACGGCGTCCGCGTCGATCGCCTCGAGCTCGTCGTCGTCGAAGTGCAGGTTGCCCAGCGCGCCGAGGTTCTGCTCGAGCTGGGCGACGCTGCTGGCGCCGATGAGCACGGACGTCACGCGCGGGTCGCGCAGCGCCCAGGCCAGCGCGGTCTGCGCCGGGGTCTGCCCCCGCCCGGCGGCGACGGCGGCGAGCCGCCGGACGAAGCCGAGCGTCTGCGGCGTGAGCTGCCGCTCGGTGAGGAACCGGCCCTGGGTGGCGCGGGACCCCTCGGGGACGCCGTCGAGGTACTTGCCGGTGAGGACGCCCTGCGCCAGCGGCGAGAAGACGATGCAGCCGGCGCCGACCTCGTCGAGCACGTCGAGCAGGCCGTCGTTCTCGATCCAGCGGTTGAGCATGGAGTACGAGGGCTGGTGGAGCAGCAGCGGCGTGCCCAGCCCGGCCAGGATCGCCGCCGCGCGCCGGGTCTCCTCGGGGCCGTAGTTGGAGATCCCCGCGTACAGGGCCTTGCCCTGCTGCACGGCGGCGTGGAGGGCGCCCATCGTCTCCTCGAGGGGCGTCGTCGGGTCCGGGCGGTGGGAGTAGAAGACGTCCACGTAGTCCAGGCCCATCCGCGCCAGCGACTGGTCGAGGCTGGCCAGCAGGTACTTGCGGGACCCGCCCTGCCCGTACGGCCCCGGCCACATGTCGTAGCCGGCCTTCGTCGAGATGACGAGCTCGTCCCGGTACGGGGCCAGGTCCTCGAGGAGGTGCCGGCCGAAGTTGCTCTCCGCCGAGCCGGGGGGCGGGCCGTAGTTGTTGGCCAGGTCGACGTGCGTCACCCCGAGGTCGAACGCCCGGCGCAGCACCGCGCGCTGGGTCTCGAACGCCTTGTCGTCGCCGAAGTTGTGCCACAGCCCCAGCGAGACCGCGGGCAGGTCCAGCCCGCTGCGGCCGCAGCGCCGGTAGGTCATGGAGTCGTAGCGGTCCTCGGCGGCGAGGTACATGCGGGTCCTTCCGGCAGGGGTGGCGGCGCCGAGCATCCTGGGGGCGCGGCCGGGCGCGTGTCCAGCGCCGTGCTGCTCGGTGGGCGACGCGTCAGGGCACGACGAGGCGCCGGACGCCGGCGGGCAGGTCGACCTCGACGACGTCGCCCGGCGCGAGCTGCCGCCCCCGCCGGACCTCGACCTCTCCGTTGACGCGGACGGCGTCGTCGGCGAGCAGGGCGCGGACGTCCCCGCCGGTCTCGACCACGTCCTCGCGCTTGAGGAGCTGCCCGAGGCGGATCGGGTCACGGATCGGGTCCCGGTGCCCGGGGTCGGGGGAGGGGAGGTGTCGGTCCTCGGGAGGTGTGGTCGGCACGGGACGAGTGTGCCGTCCCCCGCCGGGCGGCGAGTAGGTTCACCCGTCGAGGAGGTGGAGACGTGCCCGACGAGGAGCGCGGGGCCGCGCTGCGACGACGGCTGCTCGACGCGGCGCTGCGGCTGGTCGAGGAGGCCGGCGGGCTCGCCGTCACCGCCGACACTCTCGCGCTCGACGCGGTGGTCCGCGAGGCCGGCGTCGCGCGCACGTCCGTGTACCGGGAGTGGTCCGGCCGGGAGGCGTTCTACGTCGACCTGCTGCGGGAGCTGGCCGGGCCGGGGTGGCAGGGCCCCTCGCCCTACGACGAGGACGCCGTGCTCCTGGCGCGGCGCGTCGTGGCAGGGCGCCTGCGGGACCTGGGGACCGCGGAGGGGCGGTCCGCGGTGCTCGAGGAGCTCGTGCGCCGGGCCGCCCTCGTCGACTACCAGGGGCTCGTGCGGTCCGTGCAGTGGCGCTCGTGGGTGGCCGTCGTCGCCGCGGTGCAGCACCTGCCCCGGGCGGCCGACCGGGTGCGCGTCGAGCGCGTGCTGCGGGCCTCGGAGGCGGCGCTGGTCGAGCACATGGCCGCGATGTGGGCGGGCCTCGGGGTCGTGCTCGGCCGCCGGCTGCGCCCGCACGTGCGCGGGTGGGCGACGGTCGCCACGGCCGCTGCCTCCGTGGTCGAGGGGTTCGGCGTCCGGCGTCTGCTGTCGCCGGACTCCTCGGACCGGGTGGTCGTCGTCGACGGGCCCGACGGGCCGCAGGAGTGGCACCTCGTCGCGCTGACCATGCTGTCCGTCGTCGAGGGGCTGACCGAGCCGGTGCCGGACTACGACCCGGACGTCGCGCTGGCGGACTACCTCGTCCACCTCGCCGAGCGGGAGGCCGTGCGGTGACGGACGCGGGGCCGACGGCGGGGTTGACCGTGGGACCGGTGACGGAGAGGGCCGCGGGGGCGGGCTCGGGCGTGCCCGGCCCCGCCCCCGCGGCCGGGTCCCCGCCGCCCCCTGCGCGGGAGGACCTGGCGGGACCCTACCGAGAACCGGCGCCGGATGCGACAACGGGCCCCGACGTGGGACAGGCCGTACCACCGGACCCCGAGAGGGCGGACGACGTCGACCTGCCGGTGCGGCGGCGCATGCTCGACGCCGCCACGCGCATGGTCGTCGAGGCCGGCGGGCTCGCGGTCGTGCCCGGCCTGCCGCCGCTGGACCACGTCGTCCGGGCCGCGGGCGTGGCGCGGACCACCGCCTACCGCGCGTGGCCGACGAAGGAGGCGTTCGCGCTCGACCTGCTGTGCGAGCTCGCGGGGCCGGCGTGGCAGGGGGCCGCGTCCTTCTTCGACGACGTCGGCGCGGCCACGCGGGCGCGGCTCGCCTCGGCCGCACCCGTGCGGCAGGACGTGGACGGGCGCCGCGCCCTGCTGCACGCCGTCCTGCGGGACGCGACGAGACGGACGTACGAGGACCTCACGGCGGCCGCGCAGTGGGACACCTTCGTCGCCCTGACCGCCACGGGCACCGGACTGCGCGACGCCGCCGCGCGGGCTCGTGTGCAGACGGCGCTCGAGGCGGCCGAGGACGCCTTCATCGGGCGCACCGCGCAGTTCTACGAGCTGCTGCTCAAGACCGTGGGCTTCCGGCTCCGCGCGCACGTCCCCTCCTGCCGCACCCTGGCGACGGCGGGTGCGGCCGTGGTCGAGGGGTTCGCGCTGCGGCGGTCCGTCAGCGCCGAGCTGGACGTCGTGACGACGCTGCCGGGGCCGGACGGCGACGAGGAGTGGCACGTCGTGGCGCTGGCCGTGGTGGCCCTCGTCGAGCGCTTCACCGAGCCGGACCCCGACTGGGAGCCGCGCGACGGCGCCTGACGACCCGGCACGCGGCAGGGACGGCGCGGCGCGCCCCGCCCGCAGGCGAGGAGTCCGCCGCGCCGGGTCACGCGGAGGACTCGATCCACGGTGCGTACGCACGGGCATCTCTCCGACGGGAGAAACAAGGTCCGCTCCAGCGGCTCGGGAGTGCGGCGCGGGCCCCTCGTCGCGCCGGGGTCCCCCGGGAGGGAGGGCGTGGTGCGAGGGGGTCGTCGCAGGGGCCGTGCGGCGCGCGTGCCGGTGGCCCTCCTCGCGGCCGCCGTGGGGACGTCTGCGCACGTCAGGCGGACACGGGTGTCCGGCAACGGATGACACCGTCGCAGAACCGTTTCGGTAGGCGCGCGAGCCGCGGTGTGAGGCAGGTCTCATGCGGCGACATGGACCTCGGCCCCGGCAGGGGTTGGACAGGGTGCCCCTGGGGAGGGCACCATCTCTCCGGACGGTGCGCATCGCCTGCCCCCTGCGCGGTGCGCACCGTCTCTCATCTCCGGCCCGTCCCGCTGCCCCGCGGGCGGGCCGTCGTCGTGCGGGGCGGACTCGCGCTCGGGGGCCGGTCGCGCGGACGGGCTCGTGCCCGGGCACCACGGCGTGCTTCCCCGGCGCGGGCCACGTCCGCCCGTAGCGTGCAGCCATGATCGTCCCCGCCCGCACCCCGCGCCCGGGTCCGCAGGACGGCGGGCCGTCCGGCGGGGCCCGTCCGGCCGCCGACGGCACCCTCCCCCACCCCGCTGCCGACGAGGCCGCACCGTCGTCGGACAGCGCCGCCGGCACGGACGCCGCCGCCGCGTCGACGACCACGTCCGCGGACAGGCCGGGTGACGCGGTCGTCGCGCTCGTGGCGCCGCCCTCCGACGCGGAGCTCGTCGGGGGCGCGGTCGCGACGTGGCGCGCCGGGCTCGTCGAGCTCGCCGGCGGGTCGACGCTGGCCGATGTCGACCTCCTCGGCGACGCGGCGCTCGACCTGTCCTCCGCCCACCCGTCGGGCATGGCGCAGCTGTTCGCGGGCCGGCCGACCCGGCTGTCGAGCCTCGTCCGCGAGGGCGGTGCGGCCGCGACGGCCCGGCGACGGGCGCGCGCGGTCAGCACGCGCGCGGCCGCGTTCGCGCAGCGGTGGGGCATCGCGCCGACCTACCTGGCGATCGGCGTGGCGACCTGGACCGACGACGGCGCGACGGGCGCTCCCGGTGACGACCTCGACGTCCTGGCGTCCGCGGTCGGGGACGGGGCCGCGGCCGCCCCGGCGGACGCGAGCGGGGCGGACGCCGCGCCCCTGCCGGGCGCCGGGGGGACGGGGGCGCCGGCTGCGGCGACCCCGGCGCCGCGGACCGTGCGCGCCCCCGTGCTGCTCCGGCCGGTGACGCTGCGCCCCCGGGGCACGGCGGAGAGCGACCACGAGCTCGAGCTCGAGCCCGCCGTCGAGCTCAACCCGGTGCTCGCCCGGGCGCTGCGCTCGCGCGGTGCGCTGCTGGACCCCGCCGCGCTGGCGCGCGGCACCTTCGACGGCGGCCGGTTCGACGCCGGGCCCGCGCTCGCCCGCGTCGAGGCGCTGGGGGCGGCCGTGCTCCCGGGCTTCGCGCTGGCCGAGCGCGTGGTCGTCGGGGCCTTCGTGCACCCGGGCCAGGTGCTCGTCGACGACCTCGACGCGCTGACCGACCTCGTCCCCGGGCACGAGGTGCTCGCCGCCCTCGCCGGTGTGGAGGACGCCGCCGCCGCGGTCCGCCGGCCGCTGCCGGAGCCCGTGCGGGGTGACCGCGACCCGGGGGCGGAGCGCGGCGTCGGCGACCTCGACCCGGCGCAGCAGCACGTGCTCGACGTCGTGGCGACGGGCGCCCACCTCTTCGTCGACGCCCCCGCCGGCGCCGACACCACAGGCACGGTCGCCGCGCTCGTCACGGACGCCGCCGCCTCCGGCCGCACCGTGCTCTACGTGCCCGGGCACCGGCGGGCCGCGGCGGCGCTGGCCGCGCGGCTCGACGCGCTGGGTGTCGGCGACCTGCTGCTCGACGTCGCGCCGGACGCCGGCTGGCGCGCCACCGCCTCCCGCCGCCTGCTCGGCGCCCTCACGCTCGAGGAGCCCGTCGTCGACGAGGCCGGGCTCGCCTCCCTGCGCACGGAGCTCGTCGCGCACCGCGAGCGGCTGCGGGCCGGGGTCGTCGGGTTGCACGCGGTCCGCGAGCCGTGGGGCGTGTCGGCCTACGACGCGCTGCAGGAGCTCGCGCGCCTCACGGCCGCCCGGCCGGCCCCCCGGACGCGCGTCCGGCTGCCGCGCGCGGTCACCGCGGCGCTCGGTGCCGAGCGCCGGGCCGCCCTGGGTGCCGACCTGGCCCGGGCCGCCGCGCTGGACGCCTTCACGCCGCGCGCCGCGGCGAGCCCCTGGTACGGCGCCGACCTGCGGACCGACGACGAGGCCGACGTCGCCCGGCACCGCCTGGACCGCCTGCTGGACACCGGGCTGCCCACGCTGCGCGGGCACGTCGCGGCCGTGGCGGCCGAGACGGGGCTCGCGCCCGCGACGACGCTGGCCGGCTGGGCCGAGCAGCTCGCGCTGCTCGAGGACATCCGCACCTCGCTCGACACGTTCGTGCCGCTCGTGTTCGAGCGGACGGCCGCCGACCTCGTCGCCGCCACCGCCGACCGCGCGTGGCGCGAGAGCCACGGCGTGACGCTCGGCTTCTGGACCCGCCGCCGGCTGCGCCGCCAGGCGCGCGACATGGTGCGGCCCGGCCGGCCGGTCGCGGACCTGCACGCCGCGCTCGTGCGCGTGCAGGAGCAGCGCGACGCGTGGCAGGCGCGCTGCCCGTCCGGCGGGTGGCCGCGGCTGCCCGAGGCCCTGCAGCAGGTCGTCGAGGAGCACGCCGGCGTCCGCGCGGACGTCGAGGCGCTCGCGCACGTGCTGGCCGGCACGCCCGAGGGCGGTGACCTGGCGCGCACGCCGCTGCCCGACCTCGTCGCGCGCCTGGAGCGGCTGCGGGCCGGTGCGGCCGGGCTCGTCGGGCTGCCGGAGCGCACGGTCGTGCTGCACCGCCTGCGGGCCGCGGGGCTCGGCGACCTCGTCGCCGACCTCACCGACCGCCGGGTGGGGGCGGGGCTGGCCGCGGCGGAGCTCGACCTCGCGTGGTGGTCCACCGTCTTCGAGGGCGTGCTCGGCGACGACCCCGCGCTGGCCGGGCAGGACGGCGCCGCGCTCGGGGCGCTGGCGGCGCGGTACGCGGCGCTGGACCGCTCGCACGTGGCGTCGCTGTCCGGGCCCGTGCTCGGCGCGGTCGTCCGCGGGGTGCGCGCGGCCGTGGCCGCGCACCCCCAGCAGGTCGAGAGCCTCTTCGCCGAGCTGGTGGAGGAGCGGCTGCACTCCCTGCGCGAGACGGTGGCGGCGCACCCCGACGTGGCGCCGCGGCTGCGGCCGGTCGTGGCGGCGAGTCCCATGCTCGTGCCGCAGGTGCTGCCCGCGGCGCGGTGCGTCGACCTCGTCGTGCTCGACGCCGCCGCGGACCTGCACGTCGAGGTGACGCTGTCGGCGCTGGCGCGGGGGCGGCAGGTCGTCGTCGTCGGGGACGCGCGGTGCGCGCCGGGGTCCGCGGTGGCGGAGCTGGCGGAGGTCCTGCCGTCCGTGTCCATCCCCGCCGACGCCTCGCGGCGCGACCCCTACCTCACCGACTTCCTGGCCCGGCACGGGTACGGCGGCGTCCTGCGCGCGACACCCTTGCCGACGACGGAGCCGCTCGTGCACCACGAGGTCGTCGACGGCACCGGCATGCCGTCGGAGGCCACGGGCACGGTGGAGTCGACGCGCGAGGAGGTCGAGCGGGTCGTCGACCTCGTCATCTCGCACGCGCTGACGCGGCCGGCGGAGTCCCTCGCGGTGGTCACGGTGTCCCCGGTGCACGCGGAGCGCGTGGCCGAGGCGGTGCTGTCCGAGGTGCGCGACAACCCCGCGCTGGGCGCGTTCTTCGACGCGGCCCGGCCCGAGCCGTTCCTCGTCACGGACGTCACGAACGTCGCCGGGCTGCGGCGCGAGGCCGTCGTGCTGTCGCTGGGCCTGGGCCGCACTCCGCACCGCCGGGTCCTGCACCGCTTCGGGCCCGTCAGCGCGCCGGGGGGCGAGCGGCTGCTGCTCGACACCCTCGCCGCCACCCGCCGCCGGCTGACGGTGGTCAGCTGCTTCGGCGCCGACGACCTCGACCCGCACCGGACCCGCGGCCCCGGGGCGCACCTCCTGCGCGACCTGCTCGCGTTCGCCCGCGACCGTGCGGGCGGCAGCACCCGGACGTGGGAGCCGCTGCCCGACGTCGCCGACGCGACCGCCCCGGCGGGGTCCGTCATCGCGGCGGCCGCGGCGGTCGTGGGGTCCGTCAGCCGCGCCGCGTCCGACGAGGCCGTCGCCGACGCCTCCGCGCCCCCGGGCGAGCACGCGGCGGCGTCAGGCGGGTCCCGGGCCCGGGCGGGCGGCGACGACGCGACGGCTGGCCCTGCCGGTGCTGCCCCGCGCGAGGACGTCCCCGGCGTGCCGGACCGCCTGGTCCTCGACCTGGCGGACCGGCTCTGGCGGCACGGGCTCACGGTGGTCGTCGACCACGGGATCCCCGGGGGCACGCGCATCCCGCTGGCGGTGGGGCACCCGGACGTGCCGGACCGCCTGCTGGTCGCCGTGCTCACCGACGACGCCGCCTATGTCGCCGAGCCGAGCGTGCGCGTCCGCGACCGGCAGGTGCCCGAGCGGCTCGAGCGGCTCGGCTGGTCCGTCGTGCGGGTGTGGTCGGCGGCGGCGTTCCTCGACCCCGCGGCCGAGGTGGACCGCATCCGCCGCGCCGTGCACGCGCTGGTCCCCGCGCCGACGGCGCAACGCGCGGCGCAGACCGGCACCGTGGCCGTCGTGCCCGTCCTGGTCGACGACGAGCCCGACGAGGTGCTGGACCCGCTGGCGCCCCCGACGGCACCGACGGACGTCGATCGGACGGGCGTCGAGCCGGAGGGCGTCGAGTCGACGGGCGTCGAGTCGACGGGCGTCGAGTCGACGGGCGCCGAGCGCGAGCACCTCGAGCCCGGCTCCTCGAGCTCCGGGTCGGCGGCGGTGGGCTCGGAGGACGCGCACCGGACGACCGCCGAGGCGGACGCGACGACCACTGACGGGGCCCCCACGACCCCGGACGCGGCCGCGGCGGTCGTCGACGCGGCCCCGGCGACCCGGGAGGCGGAGGTGACGACCGCGGACGCGGCGCCGGCGGGTGACGAGCCGGCGGGTGACGAGCCGGGCGCTGAGACGGATCCGGCCCCACGTCCCGCCGCGGCGCGGCTGGTGCTCGTCGAGCAGCCGACGCTGGCCGTCCCGGTCCTGCCCCGACCGGACGTCCGTCCCGGCCTGCCCATCAGCGCCTACTCGGACGACCAGCTCGACGACCTGCTCGCCTGGCTCCGGTCCGACGGGCTCGACCGCTCCCGCGAGGAGCTCGCCGACGCCCTGCGGGCCGAGCTCGGCGTCACCCGCCGCAGCTTCCGCATCGACCAGGCCGTGCGCGCCGCGATCGTGCGGGCGCTGTCCTGACCGGAGAGGGTCGGGCGTCCGGCGACGGCCCGTCGCGCCCCACGCGGCGCGGGTCGCGCCGGGCCGTGCGCCCGGCCGGCACGGTCGGCGACGACGAGTCGGTGCTCCGCGCCAGCCTTCCGGCACCGGCACCGGCACCGGCACCGGCACCGGCACCCGCAACCACACCCACGCCGGACTCCCGCGAGGGGCCGCGGCCCCCGCGGGACGACCCGAGGTCGCCGAGGTCGTCCGGACTGCCGCGCAGCCCGGACGACTCGGACGTCGGCTGGGGCGCGCCGGACGCCGCCGACGACGAGCGGATCACGCGGGAGCGGCCGCCCCACTGGTGACGCCGGCTGGCGGCACGGCACGGCACGGGCCGGCACGGGCCGGCACGGCACTGGCCGCTCTCGCGCCGCACAGCCGTCGGCGGTCGAGGCGTCCGTCAGACCTGCGGCGGAGTGGCTCGCGGCGTCGGCGGGGCCGCCGGGCCGCCGGCGACCGTCCCCGAGGCTGCCGCGGTGTCGTTGCGCAGGGCAGGCGTGGCCTGCGCGGCGAGCAGGTCGCGGATCTCCTGGAGCAGGAGGACGTCCTCCGCCGGGGCCTTCGGCTCGTCGGCCTGACCGCTCTTGCGGCGGGCGGCGAGCGCGTTGAGCGGCAGCACGATCAGGAAGTACACGGCGGCGGCCGTCAGGAGGAAGCTGATGAGGGCGTTGACGATGGCGCCCGCGTCGATCGGGTCCGCGTCGTCCGACCAGCTGTAGGGCCCGATCTTCCAGCCGGTGGCCAGGCTCGGGGTGCCGAAGACCCAGCCGATCAGCGGGCTGACGAACGCGGTGGTCAGCACGGTGACGATCGCGGTGAACGCGCTGCCGATGACGACGCCGACGGCGAGCTCGATCGCGTTGCCGCGCGCGATGAACTCGCGGAAGCCCTGGAGCACCTTGCCGACGGCGCCGAGCGACTCGCGCGCCGCCTCGTAGCCCCGGGTGACGGGAGCGGTCATGGGGGTGTCCTCCTGTGCTCAGAGGGCGGGTCGGCTGCGACCGGGAGCAGGACGCACGCCGGCCCCCCCGGTGGGCGTCCGCACCCGGACGGGTGACGACGGCGGCGATTATGGCACGACCAGCACCGTCAGGCCGCCGGTCGCAGCGGCGGCGACGAGCACCTCCGCCTCCGCCGGTGCCACCGCGAGCAGCACGGACCCGCCCACGACGGCCCTGCCGCCGCCCTCCGTACCGACGTCAGGGCCGGCGAGCCCGGCGACCAGCCCGCCCCCCGAGCCGGAGGCGTCCGCGGTGCCGCCGCTCGTCGTGGTGGGAGGAGGTAGCACGAGCGCCGCCGTGGCCAGCCGGGCGCCGACCGGACGGGGGGAGGTGGCGTCGTGCGCGCCCGTGCCGGTCCCACCCGGGGTGATGACGTCTGCCGGGTCCGGCAGCGCTGCCGCCGCGTCGGCCTCAGCCTCCGCCTCAGCCTCCGCCTCAGCCTCCGTGTCGGCCGCGGCCGCGGGGCCGGACGTGCTGCCACCGTCGTCGACCGTCGCGGACGGGACGCTGCTCCCCGTCGCGACGACGGCGTCGGTCGTCGGCGCGGCCGGAGCCAGGACGTCGACCCTCATGCCCGGCACGAGGTAGGCCGCCATGGCGGCGTCGGCGACGGGGACGGCCGCCACGACGGTCCCCGGCGGGGCGGCGGCCTCGTCGAGCAGCAGGTCCGGCACGAGGGGCAGGCCGACGGGCACCGCCACCGCGCCGATCCGGCCGACGACGTCCTCGGGACGCGTCCAGGCGCCCGCCGGCGCGGTGCCCGGGGGCAGTGCCGCGACCCGCACGTCCGCGGCGGCCACCACGGCGCCGCGCGGCAGGGCGCGGGCCACCACGACGACCGGCACGGTGGGCGGGTCGGCGGGGCGCACCGCGGCGAGCGCCGTCGCGACCGACACGCCCGCGAGCAGAGCCGCGACCGGCACCCGAGCCCGCCACAGCAGCACGCGCGCCCGGCTGCGGGTGCTCGCGCGGTGCGGCGGCACGACGGGCAGCCGCAACGGCGCCGACCGCGGGCGCCGCCTCCCGTGGCCGCGGTCGCGGGCTGGCACGTGGTCGCCGGTCTGCCTGTCCCTGGTTCGCTGCACGCGGCGGACGCTAGGGCGGCGGACCGACGGGTCGCCGCGCTCCCAGGACCTCGCGTGGGGCGAGCGCCCGTGGTGAGGACTGGGGACGGCTCGACGCGCCCGTGCGCGAGCTGCCCGCCGGCAGGAGGCAGCCGGAGGACCCGGCGGCCCGACGCGTCAGGCGGGCTTCTTCGCGGCGCCCGACGAGGACGACGCGCCGCCGGAGGACCCGGGTCCGCCCCCGGACGAGGAACCGGACGAGGAGCCGGACGAGGAGCCGGACGAGGACGACGCGCTCGTCGAGCCGGACGACCCCGAGCCCGACGTGCCGGACCCCGAGGACCCCGCGGCCGATGACGACCCGGACGAGTCCGACCCGGATCCGGACGACCCGCTGCCGGAGGAGCCCCCGGACGAGCCGCCGGACGACGAGCCCGTGCCCTTCGAGGCCCCGGACCGTGCGTCGTTGCGGTAGAAGCCCGACCCCTTGAAGACGACGCCGACGGCGGAGAACACCTTGCGCAGGCGACCCGCGCACGCGGGGCACTCCGTCAGCGACTCGTCGGTGAAGGCCTGCTGGATCTCGAACGCGTGACCGCACTCCGTGCAGCGGTAGGCGTAGGTGGGCACTGTGTCTCCTGCGGGGTCGTCGGGCCTGGGGCGTGCGCGCCCGGTCGCACCGGCCGGCGGGGCGCCCGCCGGGCCGCGCCCGTTGGCACTCGCACGGTCCGAGTGCCAATGCTAACGCCCGCCGGTGCCCTGACCCTTCCCGTCGCCCTTGCCGTCGCCCTTCCCGTCGCTCTCCCCGTCGCTCTCCCCGTCGACGGTCGGGCCCTCCTGCCCGAGCGGACGCCACCCCGACGGCGTCGCGACCGCGTCGACCCCGCGGTCGTGCGGCTGCACCGGCACGGGGTGGACGGCGGCGTCGTAGACCTCCTCGTCGTGCACGAGCGCGATGACCGGGACGCCCGGTCGGGCGTCGGCCAGCACGCGGTCGTACCACCCGCCGCCCTGCCCGAGCCGCGACCCGCGCGAGTCCACGGCCAGCGCGGGGGCGAGCACGACGTCGGCGTCGGCGAGGGCGGCCGGTCCCAGCGAGGGCCCCGACGGCTCGGGCGGACGCCCCGGCGCGCGTTCGCGCAGGTCCTCCGCGCCCTGGTACTCGGCCCAGTCGCGGCGCAGGTTCGTCCCGAGCACCGGCAGGAGCACGCGCACGCCGCGGTCCGCGAGGGCCTCGAGCAGGGGGACGGTGTCCGGCTCGCCCGGGCGCGCGGCGTAGCAGGCCACGCAGCCGGCGTCGGCGACCGCCGGGATCCCCGTGACCACCGCGGCCAGGGCCCGCGCCGCCTCCTGCCGGGCCCGCGGCGACCGCTGCCGACGCGTCTCCCGGACCGCCTCGCGCCACCGGTCCTTGACGTCCTCGATCTCGTCCCCGTCGAGGACGACCGGGTGCGGCTGGGCCCCTCTGCTCATGGCCCCAGTGTCGCAGGGCGGCCGGGGACCGGCGCGGGACGGTCGGCCCCGCGCACCCGCCTCCGCCCGCCCCGCGCGCGGCGTCCGGGCGGGTGCGGCCGCCGTCGGCGATGATGCTCCGCATGCGATCGGTGCAGGACCACCTCACGACGGTCCTCGCGGCCGTCGGACCCGTCGCGCCCCTCGACGTGGTGCTGGCCGACGCGTCCGGCTGCATCCTCGCCGCCGACCTCGTCGCGGCCGTCGACGTCCCGCCGGTCGCCGCCGCCGGCCGGGACGGGTACGCGGTCGCGGCGCACGACACCGGGGCGGCGACGCTGCCCGTGGCCCACGACGCCCGTCCCGGCTCGGCGCCCGCGCGGCTGGCGCCCGGCCAGGCGGTGCGCGTGGCGAGCGGCGCGCCGCTGCCCGTCGGCGCGGACACCGTCGTCCCCGTCGAGGAGACCGACCGGGGCGCCGCGCGGGTGGCGCTGCAGGGCCCGTCCGTCGCCGGGCGGCACGTGCGGCCCGCGGGCGCGGACGTGCGCGCGGGGGAGGTCGTGCTGCCCGCCGGCACGCGGCTCGGCGCGCGGGCGATCGCACTGGCCGCGGCGGCGGGGCTCGGGCGCGTGCGGGTGCACCCCACGCCCCGGGTGGTGCTGCTGTCCGTGGGCGACGAGCTCGTCGAGCCGGTCCTCGGGCCGCAGGCCCCCGCCGGCGCCGTCTTCGAGGCCGACGGCCACGGCCTGCAGGCGGCGGTCCGGGACGCCGGGGCGGCGGCGGTCCGGGTGGGCGTCGTCCCCGACGACCGCGCCCGGCTGCGCGAGGCCCTCGAGGACCAGCTCGTGCGCGCGGACGTCGTCATCACCACCGGCGGGCTGTCGGAGCTGGCCGAGGACACCGTCAAGGACGTGCTGGGCGGGTACGGCACCGTGCGCCTGGACCAGGTCGCCATGACGCCCGGCGGCCGGCACGGCTTCGGGACGCTCGGCGCCGACGTGGGCCGCGGCGACCCCGTGCCGGTGTTCGCGCTGCCGGGGCACCCCGTCGCGGCGCAGGTCGCCTTCGAGGTGTTCGTCCGGCCCGCCCTGCTGGCCGCCGGCGGGCACACGGAGCTGTTCCGCCCCTCCGTCGCGGCGCGGGCCACGGCGGCGTGGCCCTCCCCGGCCGGGCTGCGCCAGTTCGTGCCCGCCACGCTGCTCGGCACGCCCGACGAGGGCTACGTCGTCACGCCGATCGGCGACCCCGGCCGTCCGTCGACCACGGCCCTGGCGCAGGCCAACGCGCTCGCGGTCGTCAACGAGCTCGACACCGACGTGCGCGTGGGCCAGGTCGTCCACTGCCTCGTGCTGGAGGGCTGATGGCCACCGGGTGGCCGGCGGTCCTCGTCGAGGGCGGGGTGCGGCTGCGCCCGCTGCGGTGGCGGGACCAGCACGCGTGGATGGCGCTGCGGGCCCGCAACGCCGACTGGCTGCTGCGGTGGGACGCGACGAGCCCCGTGCTCGTCCAGGGCCCGCGGCCGACGTTCGGGCAGTTCGTGCGGTCGTTGTCCGCGCAGGCCCGCGCGGGGACGACGCTGCCGTTCGCGGTCGACCTCGACGGCGAGCTCGTCGGGCAGCTGACGGTCTCCTCCATCCAGTACGGGTCGCTGCGCTCGGGGTCCATCGGCTACTGGGTGTCCGAGCACGTGGCCGGTCGCGGCACGATCCCGACCGCCGTGGCGATGGTGACCGACCACTGCTTCGACGTCCTGGGCCTGCACCGCGTCGAGATCAACATCCGCCCGGAGAACGGGCCGTCGCTGCGGGTGGTGGAGAAGCTCGGCTTCCGCAACGAGGGCCTGCGCGAGCGGTACCTGCACATCCAGGGCGCGTGGTGCGACCACCGGACCTTCGCCCTCACCGTGGAGGACGTGCCCGGCGGGCTGCTCGAGCGGTGGCGGCGGGTGCGGTCGGCCGGGGCCTGACGGCCTCTCGTCGCGTGGGTCGTCGGGCTGGTCGTCGGGCGGTTCGTCGGGCTGGTCGTGGCGCGGGCGGACCGACACGCCGCCCTCGTCCCCGACCGGCGCGTGCCGCGCCCCTACCGTCGGTGCGTGGGTGGGATCGCGGGCCTGGCGACGCTCGGCGTCGTCGGCCTGTGGCTGGCCTACGCGGTGCCGCACGTGCTGCGGCACCGTCAGCAGCTCCTGGAGGCGCGGTCCGACGACCGCTTCTCCGACGGCCTCCGGGTCGTCGCGGTCTCGGCCCGCCGTCGGCGGCTCGCACCGCGGCGCGGCGGTCGGCGGGCCCCCGAGCTGCCGGCGGTGCGGCGGGGCGCCCGGGGCACCGGACGTCCGCACGCGGGGCTCCTGACGCCCGCGCGCGGGACCGCTCCCGGCGCGGGGTCGGGGCCGACGGTCCCGGTGCTGCTCGGGCACGGCGCGGCGCCGCTCCTCCTGACGCCCGCCACCTCGGCGCCGACGAGCAGACCGACAGGCAGCCCGACGAGCACCTCGGCGAGCACTCCGACGAGCACGTCGACCAGCACATCGACCAGCACACCGACCAGCACATCGACCAGCAGGGCCACCGGCCCGACAGGAGCGACGAGCGTGGACCGTCCCTACGCCACCGCCGACCGCGCGACCGCGCTCGCCGCGCGTCGCACCGCCCAGACCCGGGCCGCGCACGCCGCCGCTCGGGCGCGCCGTGCCGCCGCCGCCCGTCGGCGCGGCGTGCTCGCCGGTGCGCTGCTGCTGCTCACCGTCGTGGGCACCCTGGTCGCCGCGCTCTCCGCCGTGGTCCCGTGGCCGGCCGGTGCCGTGCCGGGCGCTCTGCTGGGCGGGGTCCTCGTCCTCGGCCGGCGGGCGGTCGTGGCGGGCCGTGCCGCGGAGGCGGCGTGGCAGCTGCGCCTCGCGGGTGCGGCCGCGGAGCCGCTCGGAGCACCCGGGGACGAGGGCGTCCCCGCGCGTCGCAAGGGCCGCGGGGCGACGGTCGTCGGGCGGGCCGTCCACCCCTCGCAGGCGGACACCGAGATCTTCGCACCGGTGCGCGGGGAGGGGCAGCGTGCGGAGGGGCGGCCCGCGGAGGGCGTGGAGCGTCCCCGCCGGACCGGCAGCACCGCCGTGCGGAGCGGGGACGAGCTGGGGACGGCCGCGGCATCGTCGGCGGGCGCCCTGTCGGCCCCCGACGGGGAGGACGTCACCTCCGCC
Source organism: Cellulomonas sp. plas2 (assembly GCF_057221735.1). Taxonomy (NCBI): domain Bacteria; kingdom Bacillati; phylum Actinomycetota; class Actinomycetes; order Micrococcales; family Cellulomonadaceae; genus Cellulomonas; species Cellulomonas sp. plas2. Next base: position 3,057,307 of record NZ_CM170155.1, on the reverse strand, counting down.
GCCGTCGGTCCCGTCGGGGGCGGGGGGTCCGTCGTCGGCGGGCGCCTCGTCGACCCCGGAGCCGCTCCCGCGTCCGCGGGGGGCGCGGACGCGTGGCAGCCGGTCCCCGTCCCGCGACCGACCTACACGCAGAAGGCCGCCGCCCCGCGTCGCGAACCCAAGCCCCTGACGGACGCCGTGCCGGCCGTCGCCGCGACGGCCGGTGCGTCGGCGGACGCGTCCGGCGCGGGCGCTGGTGCGGTCGTCGAGGCGGAGCCGGCGGCGCGCACCACCGGGGGCATCGACCTGGACGCCGTCCTGGCGCGTCGTCGGGCGTCGGGGCTCTGACGGCTGCCTGCCGGGTGTGCGTCCGGCCCCTCGTCGGGTGCTATGGTTTTCCTCGCTCGCGGGGCTGTGGCGCAGTTGGTAGCGCGTCTCGTTCGCAATGAGAAGGTCAGGGGTTCGAATCCCCTCAGCTCCACCCGCAGCACCGGAGGCCGGGCCCGTCAGGGTCCGGCCTCCGGTCGTCCCGGGCTGATGTCGTGCCGCACGTGTCGGTGCGCGGTGTGAGGATGTGCCCGCACCACGAGGGACGACGAGAGGGACGGGCGATGGCGGTCAGGCTGGGGTACAAGGCGTCGGCGGAGCAGTTCGGCGCCCGGGAGCTCGTCGAGCTCGGCGTGGAGGCCGAGCGGCACGGCATGGAGTCCGTCGTCGTGTCCGACCACTTCCAGCCCTGGCGGCACACCGGCGGGCACGCGCCGTTCTCGCTCGCGTGGCTGGCGGCGGTGGGCGAGCGGACGTCGACGATCCAGCTCGGCACCTCGGTCATGACGCCGCACTACCGCTACAACCCGGCGGTGATCGCGCAGGCGTTCGGCACGCTCGGGGTGCTCTACCCGGGCCGCGTCATGCTGGGCGTGGGCACGGGGGAGGCGCTCAACGAGATCGCGACCGGGTACCAGGGCGCGGGCGAGCAGACGTGGCCGGAGTTCAAGGAGCGGTTCGCGCGGCTGCGGGAGGCCGTGGCGCTCATGCGCGCGCTGTGGGCCGGGGAGCGGGTGTCGTTCGAGGGCGAGTACTACTCGACGCACGACGCCTCGGTGTATGACAAGCCCGAGGGCGGCATCCCCGTCTACATCGCGGCGGGCGGCCCGGTCGTCGCCAAGTACGTCGGGCGTGCCGGGGACGGGTTCATCTGCACGTCGGGCAAGGGCATGGAGCTCTACACCGAGAAGCTGCTGCCGGCCCTGGCCGAGGGCGCCGAGGCGGCCGGCCGGGACGTGGCGGGCATCGACCGCACCATCGAGATCAAGCTGTCCTACGACCGGGACCCCGAGCTCGCCCGCGAGAACACGCGGTTCTGGGCGCCGCTGTCCCTCTCGCCGGAGCAGAAGCACTCGCTGACCGACCCCGTGGCCATGGAGCAGGCCGCCGACGCCCTGCCGCTGGAGGAGGTGACGAAGCGCTGGATCGTCTCCAGCGACCCGGACGAGACGGTGGAGCTGGTCAAGCCCTACGTCGACGCGGGCTTCACGCACCTCGTCTTCCACGCGCCCGGGGACGACCAGCGCCGGTTCCTGACGGCGTTCGAGGAGGACCTGGCCCCGCGCCTGCGCGCGCTCGGCTAGGGGGTCCGGGAGCGGGCGCGCCCGACGAGGGCGCGCCCGCCGAGGCCTGCGAGGACCACGGCCAGGGCGACGAGGAGCGCGTCCGCGGGCAGGGTCGCGACGAGCACCAGGCACCCGACGAGGCCGACGGCGGCCAGCGGTCGCGGGAAGCGCCGGTGCGCGCGTTCCTGCGTGAGCGCGGCCGCGTTGGCCACCGCGTAGTACAGCAGCACGCCCGCCGACGAGGCACCGAGCGCCCCGCGCAGGTCGGTGACGAGCACGAGCGCGACCACGAGGGCGCCGAGCGCGAGCTGCGCCCGCACGGGCACCTGCGACCGCGGGTGCACGGCGGCCAGCGTCCGCGGCAGGTCGGCGCCGCGCGCCATCGCCAGCGTCGTGCGGCCGATCCCCGTCATGAGCGCCAGCAGCGCGCCGAGCGCGCCGGCCGCAGCGCCGATGCGCACGAGCACGGGCAGGCCCGCCGACCCCTCCGCGGCGACCGTCAGCAGCGGTGCGGGCGCGCCGGCGAGCCCGTCGACGCCGAGCGCGTGCAGCAGGGCCAGGGCGACGACGGCGTACACCGCGAGGACCAGCGCCAGCGCCGTGACCACGGCCCGCGGGATGGTGCGTTCCGGGTCGCGGACCTCCTCGCCCATCGTCGCCAGCCGGGCGAAGCCGGCGAACGCGAAGAACAGCAGGCCGGCGCCCTGGAGGACGCCGAGCGCGCCGGACCCGGTGACGTCGAGGACAGGCCCGTGCGCGGCCGGCCCGGCGAGGGCGGTGACGACGACGGCCACCAGCGCCAGCAGGACGAGGGTCACGAGCAGGCGGCTCGCGCGGGCCGTCCGCGTGATGCCGGCGCAGGTGAGGCCGGTGAGGGCGGCGACGAGCAGGGCGGCGACCGGTCGCTGCGCCGGCGCGGGCACGAGGTAGGCCGCCACGGTCAGCGCCATGGCCGCGCACGACGCCGTCTTGCCGACGACGAAGGACCACCCCGCGACGAAGCCGGCGGTCGGGCCGAGCCGCTCGCGCCCGTACACGTACGTCCCGCCGGAGGTGGGGTACTGCGCGGCGAGCTGCGCCGACGAGGTCGCGTTGGCGGTCGCGACGAGCCCTGCCACGGCCAGCGCGACCAGCAGCCCGCCGCCGGCCGCGGCGGTCGCGGGGCCGAAGGCGCCGAAGACCCCGGCCCCCAGCATGGACGCCAGGCCGAGGACGACAGCGTCCCCGGTCCCCAGTCGCCGGGCGAGCGTGGTGGGCGTCGCGGGTGGTCGGCCGTGGTGCGGGACGGGCGGCCGGCGGTCCTCGTCGGGCGTCATGCCGCAGAGCCTGCCCGACCGGCGCCGGGGAGGACGGGCCGGACCGCGGCGACGCGGGTCACGCCCGGCACGTGCCTGGCAAACGAGGACCCCGGACGCGAGGGCGCCGGACGTGCGAGGACCACGGACGTGCGAGGACCCCGGGCGGCGGGTGCCGCGGCCGGGGTCCTCGGGGTGCCGGACACGGGGTCCGACGGCGTGGCGGGTCAGCGCGTGGCGCCGCGCCCGCGCAGGCTCGAGAAGATGAGCACGCCGATCGCGGCGAGCGCGACCTGCACGATGAGCTCGATCCAGTCGAAGCCGTTGGTGTCGCTCATCGGGCCGACGATCGCGGTGCCGATGAGGGCGGCCACGATGCCGATGACGATCGTCCAGAGGATCGAGATGTTCTGACGACCGCGGATGACGAGCCGGCCGAGGGCGCCGATGATGGCGCCGACGATGATGGCACTGATGATGCCGCTGACGGTCATGGTGGTGCTCCTCCGGTGCGGGGTCCGACTGCCTGTCCGCCGAACCCGGGTGGGTCCTGCTGGAATCGGACATTACGGCCACCCGCGCCGGTCCGCGCGTCGAGCGGGCGGCCTGCCCCCGCACGGGGGAAGGTGACGTCGTGACGGGGACGGCGGCTGGCGCGGCGAGCGCGGCGGGTGGTGGCGGCGTCGGGGCACCGGGGGTGCTGCCGGTGCCGGCGATGGTGCGCCCCCTGGCGGGCGCCGGTTTCGCGCTCTCGTCGGCGACGCGGGTGGTCGTCGCGGACGACCCCGGCACGGTGGCCGTGGGGACGCTGTGGGCCGGTGCGCTGGTCGCCGCGGGCGGCAGGGACGTGGGGCTGGACGTGGCCGGTCACGGCCCCGGCAGCCGGGTCCCGGCGGCCGGTGCGGTGGTGCTCGAGCTCGTGGACGACGTGCCCGCCGACGGGTCCTACCGCCTGGTGGCCGACCCCCGGCGGGTGCGGGTGGCGGCAGGGTCCCGGGACGGGCTCGTGCACGCCCTCGCGACGGTGCGCCAGCTGCTGCGGCGCGGGCCGGCCGGGACGGCGGTGGTGCCGGCGGTCGAGGTCGAGGACCGACCGGTGCTCGGGTGGCGGGCGCTGGCTCTCGACGTGCGCGCCGGCGTGCCGGACCTCGCGACGCTGCAGCACCTCGTCGAGCTGCTGGCGCTGCACAAGCTCGACGTCCTCCACCTGCGGCTGGCGGCGTGGCCGAGGGGCCCGGCGGCGGGGGAGTGGGCGACGCTCGTCGCATTGGCCGACGCCCGCGGCATCAGCGTGCTGCCGGAGGTGGACGGGCCCGACGACGGCGCCGCGTCCGGCCGTCCCGCCGCGCCCGCCGGCACCGACGCGCCCGGGGACGACGCCCGGCACGGAGGACCCGCCGGGCCCGAGGCCCTCGCCGCCGCGGGCGGCTGGGGGCACGCGGGCGAGAGCGGGCCGGGTCTGGCGCCGCGGCTGCACCGGCTGGCCGCCGCAGGGGTGGAGCCGGTGGTGCGGGCCGTGCCCGGTGTCGTGCCCGGGCCGCTGCCGCCGGGTGCTCTCGTCGAGGTGCCGGTCGGCCCGGGGTTCTCGGCGGCCGTCGACCTGGCGGCGGTGCCGGCCGACGCCGCCGGGGTCCTCCTGCGGGTGCCGCTGGACCGCGCCCGTTGGGAGGACCTCCTGGCGTTCGACCCGCTCGCGGCGGCGGGGACGGCGGCGCACCGGGTCGTCGGCGTCGTCGGCGCGCTGCCCGGGCCCGCCCCGCGCGACCTGCACGCGTTGACGGCGGCCCTGCTGCCGGCCCTGCCGGTGCTCGCGGCGGTGGCCTGGGACCCGGCCGTCGTCCGGGACCCCGAGGGCGTCCGGCGGCGGCTGGCCGCGCAGCCCGCGCTGTGGCGCCGGCTGGGCCTGCCCGTGGCGGCGCCGGTCGGCCGCGCCGGGTCGGGGCGGCCCGCGCGCTGACGTCAGCTCGCTCCGGGCCGCGTCAGGCCCCCCGTCAGGTCCAGCCCGGCATCCAGACGTGCCAGTGCCAGAACGAGAAGGGCACGGTCCAGGCCGTCCAGACCGGGTAGAAGAACGCGCTGACGGCGACGACGAGGACGACGAGCCCGGCCACGACCCGCACGACGAGGCGGCGCGACCGTAGGGCGGCGGTCTCGTCGGGCGCGGGGCGCGGACCGACCGCCACGCCGAGGACGTGCACGAGCACGAGCACGAGGAACGGCAGGAGGGCGATGGCGTAGAAGGCGAAGATCGTGCGGTGGGAGTAGGCGAACCACGGCAGCCAGCCGGCCGCGACGCCCGCCAGCGCCGCCCCGGCCCGCCAGTCCCGCCAGCGCAGCAGCAGGACGAGGGCGACGACGCACGCCGCGGTGCCGAGCCACCACGTCAGCGGGTTCCCCAGCGACGTCACCGCCGAGGTGCACCGCTCCGCCCCGCAGGCCGCGAGCGCGTCCTGCGGGCTCAGCGCGACGAGGTCCTGGTCGTAGAAGAACAGCGTCGGCCGCCACTGCACGAGCCAGCCGAGCGGGTGCGCCTGGTAGGTGTGCGGCGTCGTGAGGCCGGTGTGGAACGACCACATCTGCACGTGGTACTGCACGAGCGAGCGCAGCCCCTCGGGAAGCCACGTCAGCCCCTCGCCCGGGTGGTCCGCCGCCCACCGCCGCCCGTAGCCGCCGGCCGTGAGGAGCCAGCCGGACCAGGAGGCGACGTAGACGGCGACGGTCGTGCCGACGACGACGAGGCCCGCGACGACGCCGTCCCGCCAGACCCCGGCCCACGCCCACGCCCGCACGCCGACGGCCCGCCGGGCGAGGGCGTCCCACAGCACCGTCATCAGACCGAACAGCGCGACGAACCACAGCGCCGACCACTTCGTCGCGACGGCCAGGCCGAGCAGCACCGCCGCCGCCAGGCGCCACCCGCGGAACCCCAGCCACGGTCCCAGACCCAGGCGTCCGCCCGTGTCGAGCACGGCGGCCGCGCGGTCGGCGAGCCGCCGGCGCGCCACCTCGCGGTCGACGACGAGACACCCGAAGCCGCACAGCAGGAACAGCATGAGGAACCCGTCGAGCAGGCTCGTGCGGGAGAAGACGATGGCCATGCCGTCGACCGCCAGGAGCAGGCCCGCCAGCGTGCCGAGCGCCGTCGAGGCCAGCAGCCGCCGCGCCACGCGCGCCAGCACGAGCACCGCCAGCACCCCGGCGACCGCGGCGGACAGCCGCCACGCCCACGGGTGCTCGACCCCGCCGAGCCGGATCCCCAGGCCGATGAGCCACTTGCCCACCGGCGGGTGCACGACGTACTCGCCGGCCGTCGACAGGCCGGACGTGTCGCCGGCTTCGAATGACGGGTTCGGGTCCTCGCCCCACTGGCCCTCGTAGCCGAGCTGCGTGAGGGCGTACCCGTCCTTCACGTAGTACGTCTCGTCGAACACGAGCGAGTCCGGCGTCCCGAGGTGCCACAGCCGCAGGACCGCGGCGAGCGCCGTGACGGCCAGGGGACCGACCCAGCCCAGGACGCGGTCCCGGTGGGTGCTGCCCAGGGCGAGGGTCGCAGGGCCCAGCAGGCGCAGGAGGAGGCGGTCGCGTGTGGGGACGGGGTCGGGCTCGACGGGCGTGTCCGCGCCCGAGCCGGTCGCCTGGACGGCGGTGCCGACCGCGGCGCCGTCGTGCTCGGCCGCGCGCTCGTCGGGGTCCGTGGGCGCCGAGGCACGGGCGGGCGTCGGTTCCCAGGGGCCGGCGGGGCCCGGCGTCTCGTCCGGCACGCGGTCATGGTAGGCGGGCGGGGCGGGCGGCCCGTCGGGCCCGCGGCGGGACGTGACAGGCTGCGGGGGTGAGGCCCGACGACGACGAGCGCGATGCCGACCTCGACACCGGTGTCGCCGCCGACCTCGACACCGGCGTCGCCGCCGACCTCGAGACCGACCTCGATGGTGACCTCGGCAGTGACCTCCGCAACGACCTCCACGCCGATCCCGACGACGCCGGGAACGACGACCTCGTCGTCCCCGGCCGCGACGGCCGGGGTGCCCTCGTGCTCGCCGCCACGCCCATCGGCAACGCGGAGGACGCCTCCGCACGGCTGCGACGGCTGCTGGCCGAGGCCGACGTGGTGGCGGCGGAGGACACGCGGCGCACGCGGGCCCTGGCGGCGCGGCTGGGCGTGACCATCGGCGGCCGCCTCGTCAGCCACCACGAGCACAACGAGGGCGACCGCGCCGCCGAGCTCCTCGACGTGGTGGCCGGCGGCGGGACGGTCCTCGTCGTCACGGACGCGGGGATGCCGGCGGTGTCGGACCCCGGCTACCGCGTCGTGACGGCGGCCGTCGCCGCGGACCTGCCGGTCACGGCGGCGCCGGGACCGAGCGCGGTGCTGACCGCGCTCGCGCTGTCGGGGCTGCCGACGGACCGCTTCTGCTTCGAGGGCTTCCTGCCGCGCCGGCCGGGCGAGCGTGCCCGGGCGCTGGCGGCGCTGGCGTCCGAGCGCCGGACGATCGTGCTCTTCGAGGCCCCGCACCGGACGCACGACGTGCTGCTCGCGCTCGTCGAGGCGTTCGGGCCGGGGCGCCCGGCGGCCGTGTGCCGGGAGCTGACGAAGACGTACGAGGAGGTCGTGCGGGGGCCGCTGGCCGACCTCGCGGCGTGGGCTTCGGGCGGCGTGCGGGGCGAGGTCGTCCTCGTCGTCGGCGGGGCGCCCGTGCCGGCCCCGGCGAGCACGACGGACCTCGTCGCCGAGGTGCTCGCGCGCGCCGACGGCGGGGAGCGGCTCAAGGACGCCGTCGCCGACGTCGCGGTCACCGCGGGCGTGCCGAAGCGCGACCTCTACGCCGCCGCCCTCGCGGCTCGGGCGCGCTGACGCCACGCCCGCCCGCACGACGTCCGCTGGGTGAGGCCGCGGCCGACGGGACGGGACAGCCGGTCAGGACGCCAGGTCCGCCGAGGTCACGAGCTGCGCGCCGGCGCCGGCCATCGCGGCACGGGCCGCCTCGCCCTGCTCGGGCGTGACCGGCACGGTGAGGTCCGTGAGCACGCGGGTGCGCAGGCCGAGGGCGAGCGCGTCGAGGGCCGTCGAGCGGACGCAGTGCGACTCGGCGATGCCGACGACGTCGACGTCGGTGACCCCGGCGTGCCGCAGGAGGTCGGCGAGCGGGCGGCCCTCGTCGTCCACGCCCTCGAAGCCCGAGTAGGCGGCGGCGTACGCGCCCTTGCGGACCGAGGCGTCGGGCGCCAGGTCGGCCAGCGCCGGGTGCAGCTCGGCCTCCGCCGTGCCGGCCACGCCGTGGGGCGGCCAGGTGTCGACGTAGTCCGGCGTCTCCGAGAAGTGCGTCCCCGGGTCCACGTGCCAGTCCTGCGTCGTCACCACCAGCCCGTACCGGTCCCGGTGCGCGGCGGCGTACCGCGCGATCGCCTCCGCCACCGCGTTCCCGCCCTGCACCGCGAGCGCCCCGCCCTCGCAGAACGTCGGCTGCACGTCCACCACCACCAGCGCCCGCACGACGCCTCCTCTCCTCACCCCCATCCTGCCCCCACCCGCCCCTCGCTCGTCCGCCGGCCCGTCTGCAGGTTCGTCCCTCGCCCGAAGGCGAGCGGCGGTGGCGGCTGGATGCGGAGTGCGTTCTGAAGGCGCCGACACGCCGCTGACACGCCGCAGGGTCGGCTCTGTCTTTCTCCGCTCCGCACCGACCCGCCAGCCCGACTGCGCGCGTCGCACCGTCGGAGGCCCGGCCCTCGCCTCCGCCCTCGCCCCTGCGCCGTGCGGTTCTCGAGCGGCATCGAGCCGTCCCCCGTCTCTGCCCCGCTCGGATCGTCCACAGGCCGACCCCGTCGGCGGTGGTGGGCCCGGCGGACGCGACGAGGGTCGACCCCGTGAGCACGGACGACCTGCTGGCACGGCTCGCCGAGCGCGGCGGGTGCGCCCGCACCGCTGACCTCGTCCGCGGCCGCACCGGCGAGCGCGCGCTGGCTGCTGCTGCGGCGGCGGGTGCCGTGCGACGGGTCGGCAGGGGGCTGTACGCGCTGCCCGACGCCGCCCGGGAGGTGGTCGCGGCCCGGGCGTTGGGTGGAAGGCTGACCTGTCTGACGGTGCTGGCGGCCTCAGGGGTGCCGCTCCTGTCCCGGACGCTCGTCCCGCACGTGGAGCTCGCTCCCCACCGTGGCTCGCGACGAGGAGCGAGGTCCGGTGTCGCCCTGCACTGGGCGTCGACGTCGGCGAGGTCCCCGGTCGCGGGGGACGCCGACGGCGTGCCGCACGTGGCGCCGGCCGTCGCCCTCGTGCACGCGGTGGCCTGCCTGCCGCAGAGGGAGGCCGTCGCGGCGGTCGACGCGGCGCTGCGCCTGCGCCTCGTGAGCCGCGCCGAGGTCCTCGCGGCACGACCGGTCCGAAGCCGGCGCCCCGTGGACGACGTGCTGGCGCTGGTCGACGGGTCGGCCGGCTCCCTGCCCGAGACGTTCGTCCGGCTGGCCCTGGCGGCTGCGGGCCTGCGCGTGCAGCCGCAGGCGAAGGTCCCCGGCGTCGGCCGGGTGGACCTGCTCGTCGAGGGGTGCGTCGTGGTGGAGGTCGACGGGTACGCCTTCCACTCCGACCGCCGGGCCTTCGCGGAGGACCGCCGGCGGGACCGGGCCGCCCGCGCCCAGGGGCTCATCGTGCTGCGCTACACCTTCGACGAGGCGGTCCACGGCACGCAGGCGCTGGTGGCCGAGGTGCTCGCCCACACCGCGTGGCTGGCCCGCCGGTGACCCCCGCGGGCAGGACGTGGCGGCTCGGTGCGGAGTGCGGCGGGCGAGGCGGCGTGTCGCGGGGGACACGCCGCGGTCATGAGGATCCGCGCGTCCGCTCCGCACCGGGTCGCCATGCCGGCGCGCGCTGCTGAGGAGGTGGCGGCAGCAGCGGGGCGGACGTGCAGGCTGGAGGGGGCGGAGGGTGGGGTGGGCGCGCCTAGGATCGCCGCATGGCCCGCATCCTGTCCGCCGTCGCGTGGCCCTACGCGAACGGCCCCCGCCACATCGGTCACGTCGCCGGGTTCGGCGTCCCCTCGGACGTGTTCTCCCGGTACATGCGGATGGCGGGGCACGAGGTGCTCATGGTCTCCGGCACCGACGAGCACGGGACGCCCATCCTCGTGCAGGCCGAGCAGGAGGGGCTGAGCCCGCAGGCGCTCGCGGACCGGTACAACCGCGTCATCGCGGAGGACCTCACCCAGCTCGGGCTGACGTACGACCTGTTCACGCGCACCACGACGCGCAACCACTACGCCGTGGTCCAGGAGATGTTCCGGACCGTGCACCGCAACGGCTACATGGTCGAGCAGACGACCATGGGCGCCATCTCGCCCAGCACGGGCCGCACCCTGCCCGACCGCTACATCGAGGGCACCTGCCCCATCTGCGGCTACGACGGCGCGCGCGGCGACCAGTGCGACAACTGCGGCAACCAGCTCGACGCCATCGACCTCAAGAACCCCCGCAGCCGCATCAACGGCGAGGTGCCGAAGTTCGTCGAGAGCCAGCACTTCTTCCTCGACCTGCCGGCGTTCGCCGGCGCGCTCGAGACGTGGCTCAAGGGGCGGCAGGGGTGGCGGCCCAACGTGCTGAACTTCTCCCTCAACCTCGTCGACGAGATGCGCCCGCGCGCCATGACCCGTGACATCGACTGGGGCATCCCCGTGCCGCTCGAGGGCTGGGAGGACAACCCGTCCAAGCGTCTGTACGTGTGGTTCGACGCGGTCATCGGCTACCTGTCCGCGTCGATCGAGTGGGCACGGCGCACCGGCGACGACGACGCGTGGCGCCCGTTCTGGAACGACCCCGAGGCCCTGAGCTACTACTTCATGGGCAAGGACAACATCACGTTCCACAGCCAGATCTGGCCCGCCGAGCTCATGGGCTACGACGGCCGCGGCGACAAGGGCGGCACCCCGGGCCCGTACGGGGAGCTGCAGCTGCCGACGGAGGTCGTCTCCAGCGAGTTCCTCACGATGGAGGGCAAGAAGTTCGCCTCCAGCCGCGGCATCGTCATCTACGTCCGCGACATGCTCGCCCGCTACCAGCCCGACGCGCTGCGCTACTTCATCGCGACCGCCGGCCCGGAGAACCAGGACGCCGACTTCACGTGGGCGGACTTCCTGCGCCGAACGAACGACGAGCTCGTCGCCGGGTGGGGCAACCTCGTCAACCGCACGGCCAGCATGGTCGCCAAGAACTTCGGGGAGATCCCCGCGCCCGCCGCGCTCCAGCCCGTCGACGAGGCCCTGCTCGCGCAGACCGGCGCGGCGTTCGACCGCGTCGGCGAGCTCGTCCGCACGCACCGGCACCGTGCCGCCATCGCGGAGGCCATGCGCGTCGTGCAGGAGGCGAACCGCTACGTCTCGGAGACCGAGCCGTGGAAGCTGACGACCGACCGGGAGCGGCTCGGCACCGTCCTGCACACCGCGTCCCAGGCCGTCAGCGACGCCAACACCCTGCTCGCGCCGTTCCTCCCGCACTCCGCGCAGCGCGTGCACGAGACGGTGGGCGGCACCGGCACCTTCTCGCCCATGCCGCGGCTCGAGGAGGTCACGGACCTCGACGACGAGAGCCGGTCCTACCCGGTCATCACCGGCGACTACCGGCTCGGGGAGACGGTGGCCCCATGGCGCTCGCGCCCGGTGGTCCCCGGCACGCCGGTGGCCAAGCCGACGCCCGTGTTCACCAAGCTCGACGACGGCATCGTCGAGGAGGAGCTGGCCCGCTACCAGGCCCGCTGATGGCGCGCTCCCGGTCGAGGGACCGGGGCTGGCCGCGGTCGCCCGAGCCGCTGCCGGTCCCGGTCGTCGACGACCACACGCACCTCGAGTCCGTGCTGGCGTGGGAGGCGGACGGCTGGCGCCGGGACGACGAGGGTGCGCCGGTCGCGGGTGGGCCGCCGACGCTCGAGGAGCACCTGGCGCGCGCCGCCGCCGCGGGCGTCGACCGCATGGTGCAGGTCGGCTGCGACCTCGACGCCGCCGCCTGGACCGACGCCGCCGTGCGCGCCCACCCCGCCCTGCTCGGCGCGGTGGCGATCCACCCCAACGAGGCCGTGCTGCACGCCGGCGTCCACGAGGTCGCGCCGGACGGCCTCGACCCGGACCCGCAGGAGCGCCACGCGGTCCCGCTCGACGAGGCGGTCGCGCGCATCGCCGACCTGGCCCGCGCCAACCCGCGGATCCGGGCCATCGGCGAGACGGGCCTGGACCACTTCCGCGCCGGCCCCCGCGGCCGCGAGGTGCAGCGCGAGGCCTTCCGCGCCCACGTCGCCCTGGCCAAGGAGCTGGGCCTCGCCCTGCAGATCCACGACCGGGACGCGCACGACGAGGTCGTCGACGTCCTGCGCCGCGACGGCGCGCCCGAGCGCACGGTCTTCCACTGCTTCTCCGGCGGTCCCGGGCTGGCGCGCGTCTGCGCGGCCGAGGGGTGGTACGCGAGCATCGCCGGTCCCGTCACCTTCGGGGCCAACGACGACCTGCGGGCCGCCGTCGCCGAGCTGCCGCTGCGGCTCCTCCTGGCCGAGACCGATGCGCCCTACCTCACACCGGCCCCCGACCGCGGCCGGCCGAACGCGCCGTACCTGCTCCCGACGACGGTGCGCGGCCTCGCCGCGGTGCTCGGCACGCCGCTCGACGAGGTGTGCGCGCAGGTCAGCGCGACGGCCGAGGAGGTCTACGGCGGCTGGTGACGGCCGTCGCGGCGGCGGGGCGGCCGGCCTGAGGCCGTCGCCGACACCGAGCCGTCCCCAGCCCCGGCGCTGTCCCGTGCGGGTGAGAGGTCGTCGCCGGGGTTCCGGCCCGGGTCACGGATCGGTTACGGTCGCGGAGCCCAGTCCCTCCCTGAGCGCCCCGTGAGGACCCGTCCTGTGACTCTGACCGACCCCGTGGCTCCGCCGCGCGCCGACGCGCGGCCCGCCCGCCCGGTCGACGGCACCGCGGCCACGACGGCCCCCGGCGCCCGGCCCAGCTGGTTCGTCGCCCCCGCCGGTGCGGCCCCCACCCTCGCCGGGATGCTGCCGGCCCCCGCCGGTCCCGCACCGGTCTCCGACCCGACGCCGGTCGTGGCGGCCACGCCCGCCGGCACGTCGGTGGCGACGGGCACGGGGACGGGCACGGGGACGGGCACGGGCGAGCGCCGGCGCCGCCGGCACGCGGCGGGACCCGTCGACGCCCCGGTCGTCCGGACGCGGCCCGCGGACCGTCCCTCCGGTCGTCGCCGGCACGTCGCGGACGGGCCGGCCACGGTCGCGTCCGTCGTCGGCGCGCTCGTCGGCCCTGCTGGCAGCCCCGCTGCTGGCCCTGCCGTCGCCCCTCCCGCCGGCCCTCCCGCCGGCCCTGTCACGGTCGCTGCCGCCGAGGCACCGGGTGCGGCAGCGCCGGCCCTGCCGACGCCGGTCCTGCTCCTCGCGCCCGCCGTGCCGGCGCGCTCGCTGCCGCACCCGTCCGCGGCCGCCGTCGCCGCGCCCGTCGCCTCCCCCCTGGCCGTGCCCGTCGCCCCCACGGGGACGGCTGACCTGCGGACGCGGGCCGCCCGACGCGCCGCCGAGCGGGCCAGGATCGCGGCCGCCGCGACGCGGGCGCACGCGGCGACGGCGGTGCGGCCCGGCAACCGGCGCCGTCTGGCCGGGCAGGCCGCCGTGCTGGCCGCCGTGACGGTCGCCACGGTCGGCTTCACGACCGCGCACCGCGAGGTCACCGTCGAGGTCGACGGCGTGCCGGTGCAGGTCGAGGGCTACGGCCGCACGGTCGCCGCGGTGCTGGCCTCGGCCGGCATCGAGGTGCGCGAGGGCGACCTCCTGGCGCCGGCGCTCGACGCCACCGTCGCCGACGGCGGCACCGTCGTGCTGCAGCACACGCGCGAGGTCACGGCGCAGATCGACGGCCGCACGCGGACGTGGCGCACGACGGCCGCGACCGTGGACGAGGCGCTGGACGACCTCGGGCTGCGCGGGCAGGACGTGCTCACGTCGGCCTCGCGGTCGGCGGCGCTCGGCCGGGAGGCGCTCGTCGTCTCGACGCCGAAGAGCGTGCGCGTCGCGGTCGACGGCCAGGTGCTGGACGCCACCAGCAGCGCCACCACGGTGCGCGAGGCCCTCGCAGCCACGGGCCTGGTGCTCGGCGAGGCCGACGTGGTCTCCGTCCCGCTCGACGCGCCCACCGTCGACGGGCTCGTCGTCGTCGTCACCCGCGCGCAGCAGGACGGCGAGACGGTCACCGAGGCCGTGCCCTTCGAGACGCAGCGCGTGGAGGACCCGGACCTGCTCGAGGGGACGACGAAGGTCGTCACCAGGGGCAAGGCCGGCGTCCGCACGACCACCTACACGCGCGAGGTGGTGGGCGGCGTCGTGACGTCGCGCACGCCGCTGGCCTCGGCCGTCACCACCGCGCCGGTCACGGAGGTCGTGCACGTCGGCACGCGCAAGGCCCCCGTCGTCGCGGCCGCGCCCGCCGCGGGTGCCGCTGGGGGTGCCACCGGGGGTGCCACCGCGTCCGCCCCGGCGGTCACCGCGGTCAGCCCCGGCTCCGCGCAGGAGATCGCGCACGGCATGGTGCTCGCCCGCGGCTGGGGCGAGGACCAGTTCTCCTGCCTCGTGGCCCTGTGGAAGAAGGAGAGCGGCTGGAACGTCACCGCCGACAACCCCTCCTCCAGCGCGTACGGCATCCCGCAGGCCCTGCCCGGCTCGAAGATGGCCTCCGCCGGTGCGGACTGGCGCACGAACCCGGCCACGCAGATCACCTGGGGCCTGGGGTACGTCGCCGGTCGGTACGGCACGCCCTGCGGTGCGTGGTCGCACTCGCAGGCGAAGGGCTGGTACTGAGCCGCGGCCCGTCGAGCTGCGGTGTGATCCCCGGACGGGTCGGCGTGTCGCTGGACACGTCGACCCGTCCGTGTCTTGGCAGGGTCGGAGCGCGTCGGTTACCGTCGTCCGTCGCCTGCGGCCGGTGGAACGTCCCGGCAGGGCGTGACCGCGCCCGTCGGGCCCGGTCAGACGGCCGGATCGAGGATCCGGGACCGGTGGGCGCCACGGGCGCCGGCACCCGGGCAGCCACGCACCACGGTTCCCTGCCGCCACCGAGCGCCCTGCCCAGCGGGGCCGTCCCCCTCGTGCCCGGGCAGCACGACGTGAGGAACCCCGTGCCCTTCCCTGCCCTGCGACGCACCGCGCGCCCCGCCCCGACCGACGCCGCCCTCCCGACGAGCGCGAGCACCGAGGCCAGCACCGACGCGAGCACCGAGCCCAGCACCGAGCCGAGCGCCGCCCCGGCCCGGCCCCGTCGCCTCCTGCCGGTCGCCGCGGCCGTGACCGCCCTCGTCCTCACCGGCGGCGCCGCCGGGTACGCCCAGGCGCACAAGACCGTGACGCTCGACGTGGACGGCCAGGAGGTGCGCGTCTCGACGTTCGCCGGCTCCGTCGACGCCCTCCTCGAGGACCGCGGCGTCGCCACGGGCGCCCGCGACACCGTCACGCCGACGGGCGGCCTGCAGGACGGGACGACGGTCGTCGTCCGGCACGCCCGGCCGGTGCTCGTCGAGCAGGACGGCGCGACGCGCACGGTGTGGACGACCGCGCTCACCGCCGACGCCGCGCTGGAGGCCATGGCCGCGCGCGGCGAGGCCGGTGCGCTCGTCGCGTCGCGGTCCTCGGCCGGGCGCATCGAGGTCGGCATGGCGCTCACGGAGGGCACGCCCGTCGACGTCGTCGCGGACGGCGCCACGCGTCCCGCGCCGGAGGGTGCCACGACGGCCGCGGCCGCGCTCGCCGGGCTGGGCCTCGAGGTGGGTCCGCTGGACCGCGTCCGGGTGCGGACCACCGACGCCGGTCGCCTGGAGGTCGTGCTCGTCCGCGTCGTCGAGCAGGACGTCACCACGACGAGCGAGGTGCCCTTCGCCAGCTCGACCGTGGAGGACCCGGACCGCCTCGAGGGCACGCGCGCCGTGGTCACGGCCGGCGTGCCGGGCGTGCGCACGCTCGTCGAGCACGTGACGACGGTGGACGGCGTGGAGACGGCCCGCAGCACGGTGCAGGACTCCGTGACGCAGGCGCCGGTCGACGAGGTCGTGGCGGTCGGCACCAAGCCGAAGCCCAAGCCCGCGCCGAAGCCGGCGCCCGCCGCGGCCACCGGCGGCGGCTCCGCCCCGGCGGCGTCCTCGGGCTCGACGGGCTCCCTCAACTGGGCGGCGCTGGCCGCCTGCGAGTCCGGCGGGAACCCCTCCATCGTATCGGCGTCCGGGAAGTACCACGGGCTGTACCAGTTCTCCGTGGCGACCTGGCAGGCCGTCGGCGGCTCGGGGCTGCCCTCGCAGGCCTCCGCCGCGGAGCAGACGGCCCGCGCGCAGGCGCTCTACGAGCGGTCCGGCGCCGGTCAGTGGCCGCACTGCGGCCCGCGCCTCTTCTCCTGACGCGCCCGGCAGGCCCTCGTCGTCGGCGCCTGACGAGGGCCGTCGCGCGGACGCGACACGCGCGACGCCTAGGCTCGCGGTCATGAGATCGACGGAGCCGGACGACCGGCCGGCCGAGCAGCCGCACGCCCCCGCCGGCGTGCGGCTGCTCGGCCCCGCCGACATCCGCGAGCTCGCCGCGAGGGCCGGCGTCCGGCCGACGAAGACCCTCGGCCAGAACTTCGTCCTCGACGCCGGAATGGTCCGCAAGATCGTGCGGCAGGCCGACGTCCGGCCGGGGGAGACCGTCGTCGAGGTCGGCCCGGGCCTGGGCTCCCTGACCCTCGGCCTCCTGGAGGCCGGCGCGGACGTCGTCGCCGTGGAGATCGATCCGGTCCTCGCCCGGTTGCTGCCGGGCACGGTCGCGCGTCACGTGCCCGGCCTGGCCCCGTCGACCGGGGGTCCCGTCGCCGGCTCGTCCGACGACGGCCCCGCCGCCGGCTCGCCCGACGACGTGGCGGGCGCCGACCCCGACGATGCGACCGACGGCGTCCCGGCAGGCCCCGACGCACCCGTCCGCCTCGTCGACGCGACCGGTCGCGCGCGCCTGACGGTCGTGCGCGCCGACGCCCTGGCCGTGCGCGCACTGCCCGGTCCGGCGCCGACGGCCCTCGTCGCCAATCTGCCGTACAACGTCTCCGTGCCGGTGCTGCTCACGTTCCTCGAGCGCTTCGCGAGCCTCGACCGCGCGCTCGTCATGGTGCAGGCGGAGGTCGCGGACCGGCTCGCGGCCCCGCCGGGCAGCCGCACGTACGGCGTCCCGTCGGTGAAGACGGCGTGGTGGGCGGCCGCGCGCCGCACCGCGACCGTCGGCCGCGCCGTCTTCTGGCCGGTGCCGAACGTCGACTCCGCGCTCGTCCGCCTCGACCGGCGCCGGCCGCCGACGACCGTCGCGACCCGCGAGGAGGTCTTCGCGGTCGTCGACGCCGCCTTCGCGCAGCGCCGCAAGATGCTGCGCTCGGCGCTGGCGGGCCTCGCGGGGTCGGCCGAGGCGGCGACCGCCGCGCTCGAGGCGGCCGGCGTCGACCCCCGCACCCGCGGCGAGCAGGTGGACGTCGCCGCCTACGCGCGCGTCGCCGAGCACCTGCGCGCCCGCGGCGACCTGCCCGCGACGGACCCCGTCGACCTTTCCGCCGACCCGCCCGCCGACCTCCCCGCCGACCTCCTCGCCGACGACGTCCTCGCGAGGACGCGCCCCGCCGGGGATGGTTGAGTGGCCCCGTGACCCCTCGCCCCCGTGACCTCGTCGGCGTCCCCACGCCCCTGGCCACGGTCGGCCGGTCGACGGGGTCCGGGGACCGCGGCCCGTCCGGCTCCGCCGAGGTGCGTGTCCGCGCGCCGGGGAAGGTCAACCTGTCGCTGCGCGTCGGCCCGGTGGGGCCCGACGGCTACCACCCCCTGACGACCGTGTTCCAGGCGGTGTCGGTGTACGAGGAGGTCGTGGCGACCCCTGCGCCGGACCGCACGCTGTCCGTCTCCGGCCCGCAGGCCGAGCAGGTGCCGACCGACGCGGCCAACCTCGCGCTGCGCGCCGTCGAGCTGGTCGCGGCGCGCACGGGCATCGACGAGGGCATCCACCTGCACCTGCACAAGGGCGTGCCCGTCGCGGGCGGCATGGCGGGCGGCTCGGCGGACGCGGCGGCGGCGATCGTCGCCTGCGACGCGCTGTGGCGCGCCGGGCTGAGCCGCGAGGACATGCTGGCCGTCGCGGCCGAGCTGGGCTCCGACGTCCCGTTCTCCCTGGTCGGGCACACCGCGGTGGGCACCGGCCGCGGTGACGTCCTCACCCCGGCCCTCGCGCGCGGGGAGTTCCACTGGGCCTTCGCCGTCCAGGACCGCGGGCTCGCGACCGCCGCGGTGTACCGCGCCTTCGACGCGCGCGCCGCGACGACCGCCGGCACCGACGCCGACGACACCGCACGCACCGGTGCCACCACCCACGCGCCCCCCGTGCCCGACGACGACGACCTCGCGCTCATGCAGGCCCTGCGCGCGGGCGACTCGCACGCCCTCGGCCGCGCCCTGCGCAACGACCTCCAGGACGCCGCGGTCGCGCTCGACCCGGCGCTCGCGGAGACGCTCGACGTCGCCCGTCGCACGGGGGCGCTCGGCGCGGTCGTCTCCGGCTCGGGCCCGACCGTGGCCGCGCTGGGCCGCAGCCGCCAGCACGCGCTGGTGCTCGCGGCGGCGTTCACGGCGGCGGGCGTCGCGGACCGCGTGCTGACCGCGACCGGTCCCGTGGCCGGCGCCCGCCTCGTCGGCGGCGCGGAGGGCCCGGCGTCCTGACGTAGCCTGCCCCCGACATGGCTCACCTCCTCGGCGCGGATCGCGTCTCCCTCACCCTCGGCACCCGCACCCTCCTCGACGGCGTCAGCCTCGGGGTCGACGAGGGTGCCCGCATCGGCGTCGTCGGGCCCAACGGGGCCGGCAAGTCGACCCTGCTGCGGGTGCTCACCGGACGGCAGGCGCCCGACGCGGGCCGCGTGACGCGCGCCGGCTCCACGCGCGTCGCCCTGCTCGACCAGCGCGACGACCTCACGCCCGGCCGGACCGTCCTCGAGGTCGTGCACGGCGGCGCCGACGAGCACACCTGGGCCTCCGACGCCGGCGTGCGCGCGGTGCACGCCGGGCTGCTGCCCGACGTCGACCTCGCCGCCGACGTCTCCACCCTCTCCGGCGGGCAGCGCCGCCGGGTCGCGCTGGCTGCGCTGCTCGTGCGCGACGACGAGGTGCTCGTCCTCGACGAGCCGACGAACCACCTCGACGTCGAGGGCGTGGCGTGGCTCGCGCGGCACCTCGTCGAGCGGGGCGGCCGCGGCGGGGCGCTCGTCGTCGTCACCCACGACCGCTGGTTCCTCGACGCGGTCTGCACCCGTACCTGGGAGGTGCACGACGGCGTCGTCGACCCCTACGAGGGCGGGTACGCCGCCTACGTGCTGGCCCGCGCCGAGCGCGCCCGGGCGGCCGGCGTGGCCGAGGAGAAGCGGCAGAACGTGCTGCGCAAGGAGCTGGCCTGGCTGCGCCGCGGCGCGCCGGCGCGGACGTCCAAGCCGAAGTTCCGGCTCGACGCCGCCGCCGCCCTCGTCGCCGACGAGCCGCCGCCCCGCGACCAGCTCGAGCTGGCGCGGACGGCCACCGCGCGGCTCGGCAAGGACGTGCTCGACCTCGAGGACGTCACGCTCGTCGTCGGCGGGGGCGACCAGAGCGACGCCCGCCCGGCGCGCACGCTGCTCGACGACGTGACCTGGCGCCTGGGCCCGGGGGACCGCATCGGCGTCGTCGGCGTCAACGGGGCCGGCAAGACGACGCTGCTCGGGCTGCTCGCGGACCGGGTCGCGCCGACCGCCGGCCGCGTGAAGCGCGGCAAGACGGTCGTGGCCGCCGAGCTGCGGCAGGACGTGGAGGACCTCGACGCGCTCGGGCACCTGACCGTCGTCGAGGTGGTCGAGCGCGAGCGGCGGCACCTCGTCGTCGGCGGCAAGGAGGTCACCGCGGCCCAGCTCGTCGAGCGGCTCGGCTTCCCGCGCGACCGGGCCCGCACGCCCGTGAAGGACCTGTCCGGCGGGGAGCGGCGGCGGCTGCAGCTCCTCCGGCTGCTCGTCGGGGAACCCAACGTGCTCCTGCTCGACGAGCCGACGAACGACCTCGACACCGACACGCTCGCGGCGCTGGAGGACCTGCTCGACGGCTGGCCGGGCACGCTCGTCGTCGTCAGCCACGACCGGTACCTGCTGGAGCGCGTGTGCGACCGCCAGGTCGCGCTGCTCGGCGACGGCACGGTCCGCGACCTGCCGGGCGGCGTGGAGCAGTACCTCGCGCTGCGCGAGGCCGGCGCGGGCGACGCGCCGGCGACGGGGCCCGCGTCCCTCACCGGCGGGGGAGCGAGGGTCGCGGCCGGTGCGGCCGCGACGTCCCCCGGGTCCGCCCCGCCGGCCGCGCCCGCCACCCCCGCCGCGTCCGGCGCCGACGTGCGCGCCGCCCGCAAGGAGGTGCAGCGCATCGAGCGCCGCCTCGCGCGGATCGGCGAGCTCGAGGCGGACCTGCACGCGCGGATGGCGGCGCAGGCCACGGACCACGCCGCGGTGCTGGCGCTCGACGAGGAGCTGCGCGCCCTCGCCGCCGAGCGCGCGGAGCTCGAGGAGGCGTGGCTGGAGGCCGCGGAGGTCGCGGGCTAGGCGCGCGGACGCGGGCCGGGTTCGTCGTCGGGGCGCGCGTCGTCGTCGGGGTGCGCCGTCAGGGTGCGTCGAACGGCGCGACGAGCGTGCGCAGCAGGTCCGCCAGGCGGGCGCGCTCCTCGTCGCCCAGGCCGGCGAGGAGGCTCTCCTCCACGTCGAGCAGGTCGGCCATCGCGCCGTCGACGCGCAGGCGGCCCGCCGGGGTCAGCTCCACGAGGACGCCGCGCCGGTCGTCGGGCGAGGGCAGGCGCCGCACGAGGCCCTGCTCGGCGAGGCGGTCGATGCGGTTCGTCATCGTGCCGCTGGTGACGAGCGTCTGCGTCAGCAGGGCGCCGGGGGAGAGCCGGTAGGGCCGGCCGGCGCGGCGCAGGGCGCTGAGCACGTCGAACGCCCAGGCCTCCAGCCCGTGCCGCGCGAAGGCCGACCGTCGGGCCAGGTCGAGGTGCCGCGCCAGCCGTGACACGCGCGAGAGCACCTCCAGCGGCCGGACGTCGAGGTCCGGGCGCTCGCGCCCCCACGCGGCGACGATGCGGTCGACCTCGTCGCGCACGGAGGCCCGCACGCCGCCGCCGCCGTCCCCGCTCGCCACGCGCGAAGGGTACCGGGGCGGTCCGTGCGCCCGGCACGGCGCGGCTCCCCGGACCCGTGAGGGTCAGGCCGGGTCGTTGAGGGTCGGGCGCCGCTCGAGGCCCGACAGCCCGTTCCACGCGAGGTTGACCAGGTGCGCCGCGACCTCCGCCTTACCGGGCCGGCGCGCGTCGAGCCACCACTGCCCGGTGAGGGCCACCATCCCGACGAGCATCTGGGAGTACATGGGGGCCGTGCGCGGGTCGAGCCCCTGACGGCGGAACTGGGCCGCGAGCAGGTGCTCCACCTGCGTCGCGACGTCGCCGATGAGGCTGGAGAACGTCCCGGTGGCCTGCGCGACGGGGCTGTCGCGGACGAGGATGCGGAAGCCGTCCTCCGACTGCTCGATGTAGGCCAGCAGCGCCAGGGTCGTGCGCTCGACGAGGACCTGGGGCCGCCCGCCGGCCTCGAGGGCGCCGGTGAGGGCCGCGGTCAGGGCGCTGATCTCGCGGTCGACGACGACCGCGTAGACGCCCTCCTTGCCCCCGAAGTGCTCGTACACGACGGGCTTGGAGACCTCGGCGCGGGCCGCGATCTCCTCCACGCTCGTGCCGTCGAAGCCCTTCTCGGCGAACAGCCGGCGCGACACGTCGAGGAGCTGCGCGCGCCGCTGGGCCGCCGTCATGCGGGAGCGCGGCGTGCGGCGGGCCTCGGCGGTCACGGACCCATCATGCCCGGCCCGTGACCGGGCGGTGACGACCGGCTGGCACACTGGGGCGGCCGGTCCGCCCTGGTGTAACGGCAGCACGCAGGCCTTTGGAGCCTTGCGGTCCGGGTTCGAATCCTGGGGGCGGAGCCCGGCCGGCCCGCCGGCCGGACGGGCCGGACCCCGCGCCGGGCGCCCGGCCCGCGGCGGTAGAGTGCGGGCGTCCCACCGCCGCTCAGCCCCCGCCCGGGCCGACCCACGAGGAGCACCCCCCGGTGACCTTCCCCCGGCCCGCCGCCGTCGTCGTCCTCGCCGCAGGGGAGGGCACCCGGATGCGCTCGGCGACGCCCAAGGTGCTGCACGCGCTGGCCGGCCGGAGCATGCTCGGTCACGCGCTGGCCGCCGCCCGGGCGCTGGACCCCGAGCGCGTGACCGTCGTCGTCCGGCACGAGCGGGAGCGGGTCGAGGCGCACGCGCGCGAGCACGACCCGGACGTCCTCGTCGCCGTGCAGGACGACGTGCCCGGCACGGGCCGGGCGGTGCAGGCCGCCGTGCGCGTCCTCGACGCGGCGGCGCAGGCCCGGTCCGCGGCGGCGGGCGAGCACGCGGGCGCGGCGGTCGTCGAGGGCGCGGTCGTCGTCATGGCGGGGGACGTGCCGCTGCTCGACGCCGGGACGCTGGGCGAGCTCCTGGCGGCGCACCACGCGGACGGCAACGCCGTGACGGTGCTGACGACCGAGGTGGCCGACCCGACGGGCTACGGGCGGGTGCTGCGCGAGCCGGCGACGGGCGACGTCGTCGGCGTCGTCGAGGAGCGCGACGCCACCGACGAGCAGCGCGCGGTCCGCGAGATCAACACGTCGGTGTACGTCTTCGACGCGGCCGTGCTGCGTGGGGCGCTGGGCCGGCTCGGCCGGGACAACGCCCAGGGGGAGCTGTACCTCACGGACGTCGTCGCCCTCGCCCACGGCGACGGGGGCCGCGTGCGGGCGCTGCGGACGGACGACCCGGCCACGGTCGAGGGCGTCAACGACCGCGTGCAGCTCGCGGCGCTCGCGGCCGAGCTCAACCGGCGGCTGCTCGAGGACTGGATGCGGGCGGGGGTGACGGTGGCGGACCCCGCGACGACGTGGGTCGACGTGGACGTCGAGCTCGCGCCGGACGTCACGCTCCTGCCGGGGACGCAGCTGCGCGGCACGACGAGCGTCGGCGCGGGCGCGACCGTCGGCCCGGACACGACCCTCACCGACGTCGAGGTCGGGGAGCGCGCGACGGTCGTCCGCACGCACGGGGAGCTCGCCGTGGTCGGCGCCGACGCGGTCGTCGGGCCCTTCGCCTACCTGCGGCCCGGCACGGAGCTCGGGGCGGGCGGCAAGATCGGCACCTTCGTCGAGACGAAGAACGCGCAGATCGGCGCCGGCGCGAAGGTGCCGCACCTGACGTACGTGGGTGACGCGACGATCGGGGAGGGCACGAACATCGGCGCGTCCAGCGTCTTCGTCAACTACGACGGCGTGCACAAGCACCGCACGACGATCGGCGCCCACGCCCGCACGGGCTCGGACAACATGTTCGTCGCTCCCGTCACCGTGGGCGACGGCGCCTACACCGGTGCGGGGACGGTCGTGCGGCAGGACGTGCCGCCGGGCGCGCTGGCCGTCAGCGCCGGCCCCCAGCGCACCATCGAGGGCTGGGTGCAGCGGTCGCGCCCGGGCACCCCGGCCGCCCAGGCGGCGGCCCGCGCGCTCGCGGGTGCCGGCGCCGACGACACGCTGTCCCCCCAGGCGCGCCTCGAGCGGGCACGGGCCGACCGACCGGAGGACCAGGACCGATGAGCGCGACCATCCTCAACGCGGGGGAGAAGCGGCTCGTCCTCGTCTCCGGCCGCGCGCACACCGAGCTGGCCGTCGAGGTCGCCAAGGGGCTGGGCATCGACCTCGTCC
The DNA here is from genome assembly GCF_057221735.1 of Cellulomonas sp. plas2. Classification (NCBI taxonomy): domain Bacteria; kingdom Bacillati; phylum Actinomycetota; class Actinomycetes; order Micrococcales; family Cellulomonadaceae; genus Cellulomonas; species Cellulomonas sp. plas2. The sequence goes on along the minus strand of NZ_CM170155.1, from coordinate 3,033,589 downwards.
CGACGACGGCGTACGACTTCGCCAACGGGGAGATCTACGCCCGGTTCGGCGAGTCCGTCCGCGGCGCCGACGCCTTCGTCCTGCAGTCGCACGCGGCGCCGATCAACCAGTGGATCATGGAGCAGCTGCTCATGGTCGACGCCCTCAAGCGGGCGTCCGCGAAGACGATCACCGTCGTCGCGCCGTTCTTCGGCTACGCGCGCCAGGACAAGAAGCACCGTGGTCGTGAGCCCATCTCCGCCCGGCTCATGTGCGACCTGTTCCTGGCGGCCGGCGCGGACCGGCTCATGAGCGTGGACATGCACACCGCGCAGATCCAGGGGTTCTTCGACGGGCCGGTGGACCACCTGTGGGCGATGCCGATCCTCGTCGACTACGTGCGGACCCGCGTCGACACGTCGCAGGTCACCGTCGTCTCGCCCGACGCCGGGCGCATCCGCGTGGCCGAGCAGTGGGCCGCGAAGCTCGGCGGGGGCCCGCTGGCGTTCGTGCACAAGAGCCGTGACATCCGCTCGCCCAACCGCACGGTGTCCAACCGTGTGGTCGGCGACGTCGAGGGGCGCTCGTGCGTGCTCGTCGACGACATGATCGACACCGCCGGGACGATCTCCGGCGCCGTCCGCGTCGTGCTCGAGGCCGGCGCGAAGGACGTCATCGTCGTGGCCACGCACGGGATCCTCTCCGACCCGGCCGTCGACCGGCTCTCCCAGTGCGGCGCGCGGGAGGTCGTCATCACCGACACGCTGCCCATCCCGGAGGAGCGCCGGTTCGGCAGCCTCACCGTCCTGTCGATCGCGCCGCTCATCGCGCGCGCGATCCGCGAGGTGTTCGACGACGGGTCCGTCACCTCGCTCTTCGACGGCCAGACCTGACCGGCGGACGCCCGGTCCGTCCGGGTGCGTCCCGGTCCCGGCCGGTGCGACCGGCTTGGGGCACGGGCGCGCGGACGGTAAGGTGTCGGGGCTGCCTCGGCGAGGGACGTCGGACGGCCACGGTGCACCGCTCCCGGGCGGGAGGACCGCGGCCCGCCGGTCCGTGATCGACAGGGCCACGCGCCTCCGCGTGCCCGTCGGGCGTCCCGCGTCGAGGCCGCCACCGAACCGATCCGTCCTGCCGCCGTTCCGCCGTCCCCGGGCCCATCCCGGCGGGTGCGCGGCCCGTCGGGGGACGTCCCCGTGCCACCCGGCCCGCACCGCGGGCCCCACGTCGTCAGGAGCACCCGTGTCCGAGGTCAAGCTCGTCGCCACCGCCCGCACCGAGTTCGGCAAGGGCGCCGCGCGCCGCCTGCGCCGCGCCCACCAGATCCCCGCCGTCCTGTACGGGCACGGCACGCAGCCCGTGCACGTCGCCCTGCCGGGCCACGAGACGATGCTCGCGGTCAAGCACGCGAACGCGCTCTTCGAGATCGAGCTCGACGGCACCCGCACGCTCGCGCTCGCGAAGGACGTGCAGCGCGACGTCGTCAAGAACGTCATCGAGCACCTCGACCTGCTCATCGTGCGCCGCGGCGAGAAGGTCACGGTCACCGTCCCGGTCACGGTCGAGGGCGAGTCCGCCGCCGGCACGATCCACGTCGTCGACACGCAGGCGCTCGAGGTCGAGGTCGAGGCCACGCACGTGCCCGACGCGGTCGTCGTGAGCATCGACGGCCTCGAGGACGGCGCCATCGTGCACGCCTCCGACGTGACGCTGCCCGAGGGCGCGACGCTGGTCAGCGACGCCGAGACGATCGTCGTGACGGTGTCCGTGCCGCGCGCGTCCGCGGAGGACGTCGCCGCCGAGGAGGCCGCCGCCGAGCTGGCCGCGGAGCAGTCCGCCGCCTCGCAGGCCGAGGCCGGGGCGACCGCCGAGGGCACGTCCGCCGCCGACGACGAGTCCTGACCCCGCACGGGTCTCGCACGACCCCGGCACCACCCCGCGACGCCCGGCACCTGGCCTCAGGTGCCGGGCGTCGCCGCGTCGGCACCCGTCCCGGGCGCGGACCCACCCACGAGAGGACCGAGCGTGAGCGCACCGACCGGACCCTGGCTCGTCGTCGGCCTCGGCAACCCGGGGGCGTCGTACGCGGGCAACCGGCACAACGTCGGCCAGATGGTGCTCGACGAGCTGGCGCGCCGCGCGGGGACGGCGTTCACGTCCCCCGGTGGCGCGGGCGGCCGGCGCCCGCAGGCCGTCGTGGCCGACGTGCGCCTCGGGGTGCTGCCCGGCGGGGCGCCCGGGCCGCGGGCCGTGCTGGCCAAGCCGACGACCTACATGAACGGGTCGGGCGGCCCGGTCGTCGCGCTGGCGCGGTACCACGACATCCCGCCGGAGCGGGTGGTCCTCGTGCACGACGAGCTCGACATCCCGTTCGCGGACGTGCGGCTGAAGAAGGGCGGCGGCGAGGGCGGGCACAACGGCCTGCGCGACACCTCCCGGGCCCTGGGCACCAAGGACTACGTGCGCGTGCGGGTGGGCATCGGGCGTCCACCGGGACGGACGGACCCCGCCGACTTCGTGCTGCGCGACTTCGCCGCCGCCGAGCGCGGGGACCTCGGCTGGCTGGTCGACCGGGCGGCGGACGCGGTCGAGGCCGTCGTCCTCGAGGGGCTCGAGCGGGCGCAGGGGCGGTTCCACACCAAGCCGTGACGGCCCCTCGCGGACCGCTCACGAGGGCCTCGCCCACCATCGGGTGAACAGGGGGCCAACCAGGGTGAAATCGGGCACAACCCCCCCAGCGCGGCGGAGCCGGACTATAGCCTCAACGGGTCCGAAGAGCCGAGCCCGTGGGGGGATCACGATGACACTGGCCGTTGACGGGGACGCCGCGTACGCGGCGGGAGCAGGACCCGATCGGCGCCAGCGCGTCCGTGAGCCGCGGCGGTCCTGGGCCTCGCCCCAGCCGTACGTGCCGCGCAGCACCTACGACAACGCGACCGGTGCCGGTCCCGACTCCTGGCGCCGGACGAGCGCCGGCTACGTGCGGGCGACCGTCGTCGCCGACGCCGTGCTCGCCGCCGTGGTCACCGCGGCGGCCCTCGAGCCGTCGCTGGGCTGGGGCATGCCGCTGGCGGTGTCGGCGGTGGCGGGCGGCCTCGTCTGGCCGGCCGTCGTGGCGGCGGTCCGGGGGTACTCCCGCAAGGAGCTGGGTGCAGGTCCGGCGGAGTTCCAGTCCGTGCTGCGCGCGGCCCTCACCGTCCTGGTCGCGCTCATGGCCGTGGCCTACGTCGCCCAGGTGGACGTGCCGCGCCTGCTGGTCCTCATCGGCGTGCCGCTGCTCGCCGGCCTGTCGGCGGTGGACCGCTACCGCCGGCGCCGCGGCCTGCACCGCGGGCGCCGCGCCGGCACGGACCTGCTCCGCACGGTCGTCGTGGGCGACGAGACGACGGCCGGCCGCGTGCTGGCCGAGCTCGAGCTCAACGCCCACCACGGCTACGGCGCCGTCGGCGTGTGCGTGCCGGACCCGGAGGCGGCCCTGCAGGTCGCGGGGTACCCCGTGGTCGGCGGCTACGGGGACGTCGTCCAGGTCGTGGTGGACCACGCGGCCGACGTCGTCGTCGTCACCGGCGGTGCGCTGCGCGGGGAGGCGCTGCGGCGGCTGTCGTGGGCGCTGGAGCGCGTGGGCGCGCAGCTCGTCGTCGCCCCGGACCTCGTCGAGGTGGCCGGGCCGCGCCTGACCGTCCGGGCCACGTCGAGCCTGTCGCTGCTCGAGGTCGAGGTCGGTGCGCCGCGCCGGCGCCTGCTGGCCAAGGCGGTCCTCGACCGCACGCTGGGCAGCCTCATCCTGCTGGCCGCGTCGCCCGTGGTCCTCGTCTCCGCGGTGGCCGTGGCGCTCACGTCGCCGGGCGGGGCGTTCTTCCGCCAGCAGCGCGTCGGGCTCGACGGCACCACCTTCACCATGTGGAAGCTGCGGACGATGTACCAGGACGCCGAGGAGCGCCGCCTGGCGCTGCTCGCCTCGTCGGACGGCAACGGCCTGCTGTTCAAGATGAAGGCCGACCCCCGGGTCACCGCGGTGGGCAAGCACCTGCGCCGGTTCTCCATCGACGAGCTGCCGCAGCTGTGGAACGTCGTGCGCGGGGACATGTCGCTCGTCGGGCCGCGGCCGCCGCTGCTGGAGGAGGTCGCCGAGTACAGCGACCCCGTCGGCCGCCGGCTGCACGTCCGCCCGGGCCTCACCGGCCTCTGGCAGGTCAGTGGCCGCTCCAACCTCGACTGGGAGTCGTCGGTCCGCCTGGACCTGCGCTACGTCGACAACTGGTCCGTGGCCATGGACCTCATGATCCTGTGGAAGACGGGTCGCGCTGTGCTGGGGGGCTCGGGCGCGTACTGATCCACGGGCCGGCGGCACGAGCCGGTGACGTCACGAGGCCCGGACGGCTGTGATGCCGTCCGGGCCCCGTGCTGTTCCCGTCCGGCCGTCCCGGGGGGCGGGCACGGGGCGGGTGCCGCTGCGCGGCAGGCGGACACCGACCGCGTGCTGCTGCGCGGCAGGCGGACACCGCCCGCGTGCCGGTGCGGCGCGCGTCGGCGCGCCGAGCTGAGGGCGGGTCAGGCCGCGGGAGGCGTCCCGTCGCCGGTCACGCCCGGTCGCGCATCGCCCGCGGGGCCGCGGCGGATCTGCGCGAGCAGGGCGACCGTGCGCACGACGAAGCTGAGCGACAGCCCGATCGCGGCGCCCTCGCCGCCGGCCAGCACGGCCCCCGCGGCGACCCCGCCCAGCAGCACGGCGGCGAAGAGCAGGCCGTTCGTCGCGGCCTCCCGCGCGCGTCCCTGCCCCTGCAGCACCGCGGCGAGGGGGGCGGAGAGCGCGGCGAAGGGCATCCCGACGAGCAGCCAGCGGAACGTGCCCGCCGACCCGGCGTAGCGCTCGCCCATGACCAGCGTGACGACGGGCTCGGCCAGCAGCGCCAGGGGCACGACGACGACGAGCGAGGCGGCACCGGCGAGCAGCAGCGGCCGCACGAGCCGTCGCGCCTGGTGCGCGGTGCCCCGGGAGGCGCGCGGCAGCACGAGGGACGCGATGGTCTGCGGCACGAGGAGCGCGGGCGCCACGAGCTTCGAGGCGGCGGCGTAGGCGCCGGCGGCGCCGGGGGACAGGACCGCGGCGACGACCGTGACGTCGAGCTGGCGGGTCTGGGCTGCGGCGGTGTTCCACATGTACGGCGCGCCCTCCGCCACGAGCGCGCGCACCGGCGTCCGCCCCGGCGCCGCCACGCGCACGAGCCGACGCGTCCACAGCTGCGCCGCGAGCGCCCCGACGAGCCCGGCGGCGCCGTACGCCCACAGCGGGTCTGCGCCCCACGCGGTCGCCGGCAGGAGGAGCGCGATCGCCAGCGCCCGCCGCAGCACCACGGGAAGGCCGGAGGACGTCACCTCCCCGTCCGCGACCGGCACGTTGAGCGCGGCGTCGGTCGTGCGCTCCACGGTCAGCGTCGCCGCGACGAGCACGAGGGCGAGCGGCAGCGCGCCGAGCGCCGCGGCGACGGCCAGGACGCCGGCGGCCAGCGCCACCGTGACCAGGCCGGTCGTCCACGTCAGCCGCAGCGCACCGACGACCGTGGCGTCCTCCCCGCGCGCACGCGCTCGGGAGATGAGGCCCGGCATGCCCAGCCCGGTGAGGACGAGCACCACCGCGAGGATCCCCTGCAGCGCCGTGACGAGGCCGAAGTCGTGCGCGCTGACGGAGCGCGCCAGGACGGCGAACAGCACGGCCTGCAGGACCGAGGCGAGTCCGCGGGACACGAGCAGCACGAGGAACTGGCGCTTCACCGGTCTCCCTCCGGGTCGGTCGGGAGGCGGCGGCCGACCCGCGGGCCGCCCCCCGCCGCCGGGCGTCGCACCGCGGACGCCGCAGGGTCGGACGCCACACCGTCGCGGGCCTGCCCTGGACGCGGCGCTGACGCGGCGCTGCGTAAGGTAGCACCGCCCTCGCGGCACCCGGCCGCGGCACAGGCGAGAGGACCCGATGCCAGCCCAGCCGCCCGCTCCGACCCGGGACGACCGCCGCCGCCGCATCCGCGTGCTCGAGGAGCTCGACCCGCCGGACGGCACGACGCGCTTCGTCGACCAGGTGACGCGCCACCTCGACGAGGACGTCGAGGTGGACTACTTCACCTGGCACAAGGGCCTGCTGTCGCGCTACGACGTGCTGCACCTGCACTGGCCGGAGCGGCTCGTGCGCGGCTACAAGCGCCCGCGGACGCTGGTCAACTACGCACTCGTCGTCGCCCTGGGGCTGCGGGCGCGGCTGCTGCGCGTCGCGGTCGTGCAGACGGAGCACAACCTGGCCCCGCACGAGCGGGGCGGCCGGCTGGAGCGGGCGGTCATGGGCTGGCTGGGGCGCCAGGTGACGGCGAGCATCCGGCTCAACCGGTCGACGCCCCTGCGGCCCGGTGCCCAGGACCACCTGGTCCCGCACGGGGACTACCGCGAACCCTTCGCTGGCCTCCCGCGGCACGAGGCCGTGCCCGGGCGCCTGACCTACGTCGGCATCATCCGCGAGTACAAGGGGGTGGACCGGCTGCTCGCGGAGTTCGCGCGTCTCGACGACCCGGACCTCACGCTCCGGGTCGTGGGTCGCCCCGCCGACGCCCGCTGGCGCGCGCTGGTCGAGGCTGCGGTCGCGACGGATCCTCGCGTGTCCGCGCGGTTGGCGTTCGTGCCCGACGACGAGCTCGTCGCCGAGGTGACGCAGGCGGAGCTCGTCGTCCTGCCCTACGCGCAGCTGCACAACTCGGGCACGCTGCTCGTCGCGCTCTCGCTGGGTCGGCCGGTGCTCGCCCCGGCCGGGCCGGCGCCGCGCGAGCTGCAGGCGGAGGTCGGCGCGGACTGGGTCCGGCTCTACGAGGGCCCGCTCACCGCGGAGCTGCTGCGCGCCGAGCTCGACGCGGTGCGCGGCGGCCTCCCGGGAGAGCCGGACCTGACCGGCCGCGACTGGCCGTCCGTCGGCGCCCGCCACGCCGACGTCTTCCGGGCGGCGGTCGCCGCGGCGCGCGGCGACGGTTCCTCGACCGGGACGGCGAGGTAGCCGCGCCGGCCGTCCTGCGGCGGCGCGGTCCAGAGGCCCGTCAGGCGCGTCGGCCGGCCACGCGTCGACCTCGCGCCGGGCTCGCGGCGGCGTCGCCGGTGCCCACCCGCGCGTCGTCCGCGGACGACCCGCGGCGGCCGAGTGCCAGCACGAGCGCGAGCGGGAGAGCCGCGAACGGGTAGAACATCTGCCGGTCGACCGTGCCGAGGGGCACCTCGAACGACGCGGTGACGAGCAGGGCGACGAGGAACGCCGCCGCCCAGGGGGTCGCTGGTGCCAGGCGTGCGGCGCGGACGCCCGCCCACACGAGTGCGGCCCCGACCAGCAGTGCCACGACGAGGCCCCCGGTGACGAGGAGCTGGACCACCTGGTTGTGGGCGTGGAACGCGAACCCGCCCAGCGCGCCGTCCGACTGGGCCACCCGCAGGTAGTAGTCGGAGCCCCAGCCGAGCCACGGCCGCTCCCGCCACGCCGCCAGCCCCTCGACCCAGTACCAGCCGCGGTTGGTGAAGGCCGTCGGGGAGCGGGTCACGAGCGGGAGCACGACCCACACGACGCCGGCTGCGGCGAGCACCGCGGCGGCCGCACGGGTACGCAGGCCCGGCCGGACCAGGACGAGCAGCGCCCACACGCCGACGGCGGCCACCGCCGCCGCCCAGGACGTGCGCGAGGACGTGAGGAACAGCGCGACGGCCACGACGACCACGCCGGCCCACCGCACGCGGGGTCGCGGCAGGGCGAGCACGGCGGGCAGGCCCACCGCCAGCACGAGGCCCAGGTTGTTGCCGGAGGGGTACGGCCCGGCGAGGATGCCGAAGCCGCTCACGAACTTCTCGTCGGCGACGGACTCGGGGCGCACCTGCGTCCCCGCGTACGGGGTGAGCACGCCCATGAGCAGGCTCAGCACGGCCAGTGCGAGGGTCGACCAGCCGAGCGCGTGCACGGCGGCCCGTCCCGGCCGCAGGAGCGTCACGGCCACGACGATGCCCGCGAACAGCACCATGTCCTTGAGCAGGGTGCCGCCCCCGGAGGCCAGCGTCGTCAGCTGCACGACCCACGCGAGGAGGAGCAGCAGTGCCGGCCCGACGAGGTCCCGCCAGCGCCGCAGGTGCACGAGCGCCACGACGAGGCAGGCCACCAGCACCAGGCCGTCCCCCGCCGTGCCGGCCAGCAGCGCGAGGCGCGCGTCGGGCTCCGGCGTGCCGGTGATCGGGACGAAGGACTTCTGCCCGCCCGTGAGGGAGTCGGTGAGGAGCGGGACCACGTAGCCGACCACGACGGCCAGGACGAAGCCGACCTCGAGGTACGGGTGCACCCGCCCCCCGAGCGTGCGCAGGGACGTGAGCACCGAGTCGCCCTCCCTCACCGGCGCCCCCGCAGCCGGACCAGCGTCGACCGTGCCGCGACACCCAGGAACAGGGGGCCGCGCAGCAGGTAGCGCCGGGCGAGCCGACGGGGCTCCAGCGCCAGGCGGAAGAGCCACTCGGCCCCCACGGCCTGCATGACCCGCGGGGCCCGGCGCTTGATGCCGGCGGCGAAGTCGACCGCCGCGCCGGCACCGACGTAGATCCCCGGGGGCAGCTCGGAGCGCCAGCGGTGCACCCACACGTCCTGCTTGGGCGAGCCGAGGCACACGAACACCCAGTCGGCCCGCAGCGCCGCGAGCCCGTCGACGACCTCGCGGCCGGCGGGGTCGTCGACGCCGTCGATGAGCGGGAAGGGCACCGTGACGACGTCGGCGCCGTACTGCTGGCGCAGACGGCGCGCGGCCTCCTCGGCCACGCCCGGCGCGCCGCCCGTCATGGCGATGCGCCAGCCCCGCCCCGGGGCGCGCTCCGCCACCTCGGGCAGCAGGTCGGCCCCCGTGAGGCGGTGCAGGCGGTGCGCACCCAGGGCGCGACCGAGCAGGACGAGGGGGGCGCCGTCCGGGATGAGCAGCTCGGCGTGGCGGAAGGCGTCCCGGAGGAGGGGGTCGCGCTCGAGCATGACGAGCTGGTCGACGTTCGGCGTGATGAGGTGCAGCGGCGCCGTGCCGGTGCCGGCTGCGTCCAGCCGGGCGATGAGGTCGTCGACCCCGCCGGAGAACAGCTCCGTGCCGTCGATGCGGGCGCAGCCCTCGTCGTCCACGGTCAGCAGGACGTGCGGCGCCCGTGCGGGGACGGTCACGACGGCCACCGGAGGTCCCGTCCCGGGCGCGGCTGCCGCGCGGACGTCCGCCGCGCCGGGGCTGCCGCCATGGTGTCCTCCGAGGTGGGGTGGGCCCCGGCCGGTGCGCCGGCCGCGGGTCGGGACGGCCTCGCCGCGTGGTCGTCCACACCGCCGGCCGTCGATCGGACCGACCGTACCAGCGGGGATCCGGGCCCCTCGGGGGTCCCGTCCGGATTTCGCCCGGTCGGCCCCGGTGCGGGACGCGGGCGGATGAAACCGAGCCGCAGCCGGGTGATCATCACCACCGGCCCGAGGGCGGCCGGGGGGCAGCGGTTAGTGTGTCCAAAACACCCGATTGCGCGGAACTGGTGCGTCCGCAGCCGGTCGCGAGCGGGTGGTCCGCGGAGCCGAGCCGGGAAGGAGCGTGCCTTGCACATCGCGATGGTCGGCACGCGCGGTGTCCCGGCACGCTACGGGGGGTTCGAGACCTGCGTCGAGGAGGTCGGCGCGCGGCTCGTCGAGCTCGGGCACGAGGTGACGGTGTACTGCCGTACGGGAGGACCCGGGGCGGAACGTCCCGAGACGTTCCTCGGCATGCGTCTCGTGCACCTGCCGGCGCTGCGTCACCGCGCGCTGGAGACCCTGTCGCACACGGCTCTGTCGGTCCTGCACCTCCTGCGCCACCGCACCGACGTGGTGCTGCTCTTCAACGCCGCCAACTCCCCGTTCCTGCCGCTGCTGCGCGTCGCGGGGCTGCCGGTGGCGACGCACGTCGACGGCCTGGAGTGGAAGCGCGCCAAGTGGTCGGGGCTCGGTCGACGCTTCTACCGGTTCGCGGAGTCCTGGGCCGTGCGGTGGTCGGACGCGCTCATCTCCGACTCCCCGGGGATCGAGTCGTACTACCGCCGGGAGTTCGACGCGCCCACGGTGCAGATCGCGTACGGCACCCCTGAGGTCGACGACGCCGCGGTCATGCGGGTGCGGGAGCTCGGTCTCGAGCCCAAGCGCTTCCACGTGGCCGTGGCGCGCTTCGAGCCGGAGAACCACGTCGACGTCATCGTGGAGGGGTACGTGCGCTCCCGCGCCGCGCTCCCGCTCGTCGTCGTCGGGTCCGCGCCGTACGGGCAGCAGTACACCGACCGTGTGCACCGGCTGGCCGACGAGCGCGTGCGCTTCCTCGGCGGCGTCTGGGACGCGGAGCTGCTCGGCGCGCTGTACGGCGGCAGCCTCTCCTACCTGCACGGCCACTCGGTGGGCGGCACCAACCCCTCCCTGCTGCGCGCGATGGCCGGCGGGACGTCCGTCATCGCGTGGGACGTCGACTTCAACCGCGACGTCGTCGGGGACGCGGGGTTGTACTTCTCCGACCCCGCCGGCGTCGCCCGCGCGCTGGAGCGCACGGAGGCCGACGAGCCCGGGACTGCCGCACGTGCGGCCGCGGCGCTGGTGCGGTCGAAGGACTACGACTGGGACGACGTGGCAGGGCGCTACTCCCGGCTGGCCGAGGACCTGCCCGGCCTGCGCCGCCTCGGGCGACGCCCGTCGGGCCGGCGCCGGCACGGCACCCGGCGATGACGCGCGGCGTCACCCCGCGGGCCGGCGGTACCTGGTGACCCAGCTCGCGGGCGTCGCGGCCCGCGGCACCGCCGTCACGGTGCTCATGCAGGTCGCGAAGATGCTCCTGCAGGTCGGCTCGGTGACGGTGCTCGGGCGGCTGCTCCTGCCGGAGACGTTCGGCCTCGTGGCCATGGTGACCGCGGTCATCGGCGTCGCAGAGCTGCTGCGCGACTTCGGGCTCTCGCTCGCGTCGATGCAGAGCAGGCAGCTCACCGACGCCGAGCGCAGCAACCTCTTCTGGGTCAACACGGGCCTCGGTCTGCTGTGCGCCGCGGCCGCGTGGGGGGTCACGCCGCTGATCGTCGCCGTCTACGACGAGCCGACGTTGAGCGCGGTCGTGCCGCCCCTGGCCGGCGCGTTCGTGCTGTCCGGCATGACGACGCAGTTCCGCGCCGACCTCGCGCGTCGTTTCCGGTTCGGCGCCCTCGCCGTGACGGACATCCTCGGCCCCGCCGTGGGGATCGCCGTCGCGATCGTCCTCGCCGCCCGCGGCGCGGAGGTCGAGGCCCTGGTCGCGCAGCAGCTGACCGCGGCGGCCGTCACGCTGGTGGTCGCCGTCGTGCTGGCCGGCTGGCTGCCGCGCTGGTACCGCCGCGACGTGCCGCTGGGCCGCTTCTTCCGGTTCGGCGGGCACGTCCTGGGAGCCCAGCTGCTCGACTACGTGACCCGCAACGCCGACACCGTCGCCCTCGGCGCGGTGTGGGGCGCGGCGCCCCTGGGCGTCTACACCCGCGGCTACCAGCTCGCCGTCGTGCCGATCAACCAGATCAACGCACCGTTGACGAAGGTCGCGGTCCCCGTGCTCGCCCGCGTGACCGACGACCGGGCCGCGCTCGAGCGGGGCATGCGGCGCGCGCAGCTCGTCGGCTGCTACGTCACCGCTCCGCTCCTGGCGGTCGCGGGAGCGCTGGCGGTGCCGGCGGTGGCGATCCTGCTCGGTCCGGGCTGGGACGCCGTGGCCCCGATCTTCGCCGTCCTCGCGGTGGGCAGCTCCTTCCGCGCGATCTCGCAGATCGCCTACTGGGGCTTCCTCGCCACCTCCTCGACAGGTGCGCTCCTGCGCCTGCAGCTGTGGGCGCAGCCCCTCATGGTGCTCCTGCTGCTCGCGGGGCTGCCCTGGGGCGGCGTGGGCGTCGCCGTCGGCTACCTCGTCGGCTCCGTCGGCTACTGGGTCGCCTCCATCGCCGCCTTCGGCCGTGCCACCCGCACCCCCGTCCGGGGGCTCTACGCGACGGGCGCCCGGGCCCTGCTCGGTGTGGCGCTGCCCGCCGCGGCCGCTGCGCACCTCGTCCAGCGGACCGTGGACGGGTCCGTCGTGGCGGTCCTCCTCGGGGTGGCCGCGGCCGCCGCGGCTGTCGCCCTGGTCGCCCTCGTCGTGCGCCCGGTGCGGCGCGACCTGCAGGGGCTGGTCACGACCGCCCTCCTGCTGCGCCGCCGGGGCTGACACCGGCACCTGCACCGGTACCGCACCCTGCACGTGCGTCGCCACCCTTGGCGCCGCGGCACTGCGGTGACCGGGTGAACCCTCCTGGTCGCGGCCCCGCGCGACGAGGCCGCTTGTACCCTGGACGGGCCGTCCGAGCCAGGAGTGACGCCGACGGCACGACCCCCCGGAGCGGAGACCCATGAGCGTGCTGAGCCTGTCCGGCGTCCGTGGGCGCCCGACGACCTCGCCCGCGGACCGGGTCGTCCGCGACAGCCGCGTCCTCCTCGCGGCGGCCGTCGCCGTCGTCGTCGTCGCGGCCTGGGGCCTGACGCAGGGCGTGCCCGTCGTCGTGCTGCTCGGCGTCGCCGCCGTCCCGGCCGTGCTGGCGCTCGGCTACCGCTACGCCTTCGCGGCCCTCGCCGCCGTGGTCGTGCTCCGTCCGCTCGTCGACGGCGCGGGGCTGCCCGGGGTGAACCCGGCCCTCGGCCTGGCCGTCGTCCTCGTCGCGCTGGTCGTGGCCCTGCACGACGCCCGCGCGCTGCTCCTGCTCGTCGTCCTGGCCGTCCCGTTGGCGCTCGCGACCTGGAACGGGCAGCAGTCCTACGGCGCCGTGGCGATCGAGGAGGGTGTCCGCCGCTTCAGCGCCGTGGCCGTGGCCGCGGTCGTGCTCGTGGCGCCGGTCCGCATGACGCGGGCGCGTGCCGCGCGGCTCGTCCAGGTGGCCGGCGTCGTGCCCGCCGCGGTCGCGCTGCTCCAGGCCGTCACGGGCACGGGCACCACCATCGGGGACGTGGTGCGCTCGCAGGGGACCCTCTCGCAGGCCAACCCGGCCGCCTTCGTCTTCGCGGTGTGCGCCTTCGCCTCGGCCGTCCTCGTCCTCGAGGGCGGCCCGCACCGGCGGCTCGACCTCGCCGCCGTCGGCTACTTCTCGGTCGCCGTGGTCACCACCGGGAGCATCACCGGCCTGCTCGCGCTCGTGCTCCTGCTGACGGTCCACACCGTCGTCGCGCACGGGCTGTCCTCGCGGTTCTCCTGGGCGGCGATGGGCGGCGTCGCGGTGCTCGTGGTCGCGGCGCTGCTGTCGCCGCTGGGGCAGGGGCGCATCGCCGAGTACACGGCGACCCAGGGGCCGGTGCAGGAGGAGAGCTCCCTGGCGTGGCGTTTCAACGCCTGGAACCGCGTGATCGCCGCCTGGCGGGAGCGGCCGGTGGAGGGGCTGGGCCTCGGCGCGGCGCAGCCGGGAGGCATCCTCACGGACAACATTCCCCACAACGAGTACCTCCAGGCGCTCGCGGAGACCGGCCTCATCGGGCTGCTGCTGTTCCTGACCGGCGTCGTCCTCGTGCTCGTCGCCGTCGTGGTCCTGCACCGGCGTGGGGCCTCCCGGCTCAACGTCGCGCTCGTCGTCGCGCTCGTCGTCGGCGTCGCCGTCCACGCGAGCGCGAGCAACACCTTCCACGCGACGCCGTCCCTGTTCCTCGTCGTCACCCTGCTCGCAGCCGCCCTGCGCGTGGCGGTGCAGGAGGCACGTGCCGCTGCGCGCACCGTCGGCGCGCAGGTGGCGGCGTGACGGCGGCCCCGCAGCCCGGTCACGACCGCGTCGCCGAGCGGCGGGTCCGCGTCATGGAGGTGCTCGACCCCCCGGACGGGCGTACCGCGCAGTACGCCGACCAGGTGACCGCCGGCATGGGCCCCTCCGTGGACGTGCGCTGGTTCTCCTGGCGCCGCGGCCTGACGACGCGCTACGACGTGCTGCACCTGCACTGGCCGGAGCAGCTCCTGCGGGGCGGGAACCGCGCGTCCACGTGGGCCAACCGCGCCGCCTTCGTCGTGCTCGTCCTGCGCTGCCGGCTCCTCCGCGTGCCGATGGTCCAGACGGCGCACAACGTCCGGCCCCACGAGCCGCGGCCGGGCGTCGAGGAGCACCTCCTGCGGTGGTACCGCCGGCACCTGTCGGCCGTGGTCAGGCTCAACGCGTCCACGCCGCCGCAGCCGGGCACCGTGGACGTGCTCGTGGGCCTGGGGCACTACCGCCAGGCGTTCGCCCGCCACCCGCAGCCCCCGTCGGTGCCCGGGCGCCTCCTGTCCTTCGGGATCATCCGGCCCTACAAGAACGTGCCCGCGCTGCTCGCCGCCTTCGCCGGTCTGGACGGTGACGTGAGCCTGCACGTGGTCGGCCGCGCTGCGGACGACGAGGTGCGGCGGGGCGTGGTCGAGGCGGCCGCGCGGGACCCCCGGGTGCGGGCCACCCTCGACTTCGTCGGCGACGACGTCCTCGTCCGCGAGGTGTGCGAGAGCGCGCTGGTGGTGCTGCCGTACCGCGAGATGAACAACTCGGGCGCGGTGCTCGTCGCGCTGTCCCTCGCGCGGCCGGTGCTGGCGCCCCGGTCGGCCGTCAACGAGGAGCTCGTCCGGGAGGTCGGGCCCGGGTGGCTGCACCTGTACGACGGCGACCTGACGACGCGGCACCTGGCTGAGGCCCTCGCGGCCGGGGTGCCGGCGGGGGAGCCGCGCCTCGTCGACCGGGACGAGGCGACCGTCGGCGCCCGGCACGCCGCCCTGTTCCACCTCCTGCACGAGCGACGACCGCGCGGCGTACACCGCGGCCGGACCCGCGTCGCCGACCGACCGACCGTCATGACCTCGACCGGGCAGAGCGCCCGGCCTGGCCGAGAGTAGGGAATCCATGGACCTGCGTGACCTGGTGGCGCACCTCAAGCGGAGCTGGGCGCCCGTCGCGCTGCTGACCCTCCTGGGGGCGGCGGTGGCCTTCGGCTTCGTCGCCAACCAGCCGAAGACGTACTCCGCCTCCGCCCGCGTGCTCGTCGCGCCCAACGCGTCGAGCTCCGACCTCAACGGCGGGGCCAGCTTCGTCGAGCGCGTGGTCGTCACGTACGCGGCGCTGGTGCGGACGCCGGTCGTCCTGGAGCCCGTCGCGGAGGAGCTCGGGTACCCCGGCGGCGACGCTCTGCTGGGCAGCGTGACGGCGTCGGTCGACTCCGGGACGACGTTCATCACCGTCTACGCCGAGCAGCAGGACCCGGCAGCCGCTGCCGCCCTCGCCGACGCGCTGGCCGACCGGCTCGGCGAGGCGATCCTCGACGTCGCCCCGGCCCAGGACGGCGTGTCCGCGGTGAGCGTCAGCACCGTGGCTCAGGCGACGGTGCCGGCGACGGCGTCCTCCCCGGACATCCCCGTCACCACGGCGTTCGGCGCCGTGCTGGGCTTCATCGTCGGGCTCGGGTTCGTGCTGCTGCGCGCGGCGCTCGACACGCGGGTGCGGACCGAGGCCGACCTGCGTCGCCTGACGCCGGCCCCGGTCGTCGGCGTGCTCTCGTCCCGGGAGCGCGCCGGGATGGCCGGTGGGCGGACCTGGGGCGAGGACTACCGCCGCCTGCGCACGAACCTGCGCCTGCTCAACGAGGCCCAGCGCCCGCGCAGCGTGGTGGTCGCGTCCTCGTCGGGGACGGGCGGCACGGCCGCCGTGGCCTTCAACCTGGCGCGGGCGGCGGCCGAGGGCGGTCTCAAGGTGTGCCTGGTCGAGGCCGACCTGCGCCGCCCCTCTCTCGCGCAGAGCTTCAACCTGCCCGAGCAGCCGGGCCTGGGGGACGTCCTCGCGGGGACCGCCGTCATCTCCGGCGCGCTGCACCAGGTCGACGGCGTCGCCGTCATGCCGGCCGGAGTCACGACGCTGAGCCCCGCCGACGTGGTGACGTCGCCCGACATGGCCCGCCTGCTGGCGGAGCTGACCGCGTCCTACGACCTCGTGGTCGCCGATGCGCCGCCGCTGCCGCAGGTCACCGACGCCGCGGCGCTCGGGGCCGTGGCCGAGGGCGTCGTCCTCGTCGTCGAGCGGTCCCGCGTGACCCGGGACCAGGTCGCCGCCGCCGTCGGCGCGCTCGACCTGGCGGGTGCGCGCCTGCTGGGGACGGTGCTCGAGGCGGCGCCCGAGCCCACCGTCGCCCGCGGATGACGGGCTGACGGCGGCCCCGACGGACGGTCGCGGACGACGGAGGGGCGGGACCGCCACGGTCCCGCCCCTCCGTCGTCCCCAGCCTTGGCGACCCTCAGCTCAGGGCTGCAGCCCGGGCAGGGTGCCGGCGCGGCGCTGGCCGCCGCCCGCGACCGTCTCGGGCGTGTTGTTGGTCAGCACGCGCATGAGCGGGTAGAGCTTGCGGAAGTCCGCGTGCAGGGCGGCCGCCTGCGCCGGGTCGACCCCGGACTCCGCGTACAGCGCCACGGTCGAGGACCGGATGAGCACGTGGGCGCCGTAGTCCTGCAGCGCCCGGGCGAGGGCGCGACCCTCGGGGGACAGGTCCAGGGCGTCGACGTCCACGGACGCCGGGATGGCCAGCATCGTGCCCATGGGGATCGTGCCCGAGTACGCCCACGAGGAGTCCCCGTCCTCGGTACGGGCCGGCCACACCTGGCCCTCCTTGAGCATCCAGTTGGGGATGCCGACCGCGAGCGTGTGGTCGATGGAGCGGGCCTGGAGCTCCTCCGCACGGATGAGGCCCGCGAAGAACGACACCCCGGACGCGCGGGAGCCGTCCTTCATGCCGTCGCCGGTCAGGTCGGTCTTGACCACCCGGGTCGTGGTCCAGCTCGTCGCGCCGACCTTGGTCATCTTGTAGAACTCCCAGGCCGTACGGCCGTCGGGCTCGATGATCCCCACGTGCTTGTCCGTGCCGTAGGTGGCGGTGGTGCCGGACGGGATGCGCACCTTGTGCACGTCGCCGGTCTTCGTGTTCGTGACCGTGGCGACCGGGTCGCTGCTGCGGGCCTGGAAGACGGCGATCGACCAACGGGTGGAGTTCACCACCGGCGTGCCGGACAGGAAGGTCCGCGTGCGCGTGTCCCAGGTCTGCTCGAAGCGCGCACCCGAGCCGACGGCCGTGTTCCAGACCGCCGACGACGCGAAGGGGTGCTCTGCCGGGTCACGCAGCTCCCCGGGCGCAGGCGCCGGGGCCGGGGCCGGGGCGGGAGCGGGCACCGGTGCGGGCGCCGGTGCCGGTGCCGGTGCGGGGGCCGGTGCGGGGGCCGGGGCCTCGCCCGCCGGGGACGCCGCGTCCGCGTCGAAGTCGTCGTAGGTCACGGTGACGTCCCCGTCGGCCTTCGACACGTACGTGCTGAGGCCGACCTCGCCCGCCGTCTGCAGGCCGGGGGTCCCGTCGGTCGTCTCGACCTGCCAGCCGTCCGGCTCGGCGCTGCCCGCGGGCCAGGCCTTCGCGCGCAGGGTCGTCGGTGAGGTGCCGGTCACCGCGAGCCGCACCTCGTAGTTCGCGTCCGGCGCGTAGTCCGCGTCGAGCGGGGCGCTCGCGAGCGTCGTGCCGGCCTGTGCCAGGCGCAGCTCGAGCGCGCCCTCCCACGTCACGACGAGACGGGCGCGGTAGTCGCCGGCGCCGGGGACCGCGCGGCCCAGGACCGAGGCGTAGACGGCGGGACCTGCGCCGGCCGCACGGTTCGTCCGGACGGTGGCCCGGGTGTCCGTGGCCGTCCGCGACACGTCGTGCAGGAGCGAGGCGGCCGTGACGCCGCTGCCGACCGTGTGGCGACCGGCACCACCGGTGACGTAGTACCAGGCGCCGCTCTCGTCGTCGCTCCAGGTCCCTCCCTGCTGGGCGGGGCCCCAGCCGTCGCCCAGCTCCCGGGAGAAGGCGTCCTGCGCCACCGCCTCGGTGTCGGCGGCGACGGCGGAGGACGCGGCGGCCGTCGTGGCGCCGGTGGCGAGCAGGACGGCCGCGAGGGACAGCCCGCCGGCGCGGACGGTCGCCGGTCGTCGGGAGGACCGTCCATCGGCAGGACCGGACGGGACGGAGGCGACGGAACGGTTCGTCGTGGGGAGGCCGAAGGGCACGAGCAACTCCTCGAGCGGCGCAGCGGTGCGCGCCGGAGACGGGGCAGGGTCATGGTGGTGCCGCCGCCGGGGCGGGGCGGGTCGACCGTACGGGGGCTCCGGCGCGCCGAGAACCCCGCCGTGCCACCGGGCGCACCGGCGGTCAGCGGGTGAAAGTCGGCCCCGGGGCACGCCGGAACGGGTCCGTGGTGCTATACGCGGCGGCCGCGGTCGAGGGCTCGGCCGGTGTGTCACCCCTGCTCACGCCCCGAGGTCGTCGTCGCGCGCCCTCGACCACCGCTCCACGCGTGCCCGAGGGCGCTCTCGGGCACCCGCACCCCCGGCCGTGACCTTCCTGTGACCCAACACACGCGGGTCGCGGCGGCTGGAGTCCAGCATGTGGACGCCTCAGCAGGGTCGCCGCCGGCCGCCGTGGACCCGAGGAACCCCCGGACGAGTGACGGGCCGTGGGTGAAGTCCGCCGCTGCCGCTGCCGAAGGAGACGGGGAGCCACCACACGACAACGGCAAACCCGTCGCGAGGCGGGGACGCAAAGCCGAGGGACCCCCGTGGTCAGCCTGGCTACCGAACGAGATGGAGCACCGGTGATCCGCACCCGACCGTCCTCGACCGCGCCCGCGGGCACCCCCGCCCGGCACCCGGTCAGCCTCATCGGCACCACGACGCTCGCGCTGGCGCTCGTCGCCGGCGCCGTCGCCCCCGTCCACGCCGCCGCACCCGTCCCCGCAGCGTCGGTGCTGCCGGCGGCCACGACGCCCGTGACGCTGGTGGTCGACAGCTTCGCCCGCACCCTCACCGGTGGCTGGGGCTCCGCGACGACCGGTGGCTCGTGGGTGAGCTGCGGCGGTGACGTCGCCTACGCGGTGTCCGGCGGGACGGGCCGGCAGACGGTCCGCCCCGGCGCCACGGCGGCCTCCGTCCTGGGCAGCGCCGCAGCCGTGACGGACGCCGACACGCGTGTGACGGTGGCGCTCGACCGTCCTGCCGGGTCCGGGCCCGCCGCGTACGCCTCGGTGCTGGGGCGCAGCGTCGCCGGTGCCGGCGACTACCGCGCCCGGGTCGTCGTCACCTGGTCCGGCGCGCTGCAGCTGCAGCTCAGCCGGTCGGCGACGGCGCTGCGCACGGTCGACGTGCCCGGTGTCGCCTACGCCCCCGGGGCGAAGCTCGTGGTGCGGCTGCAGGTGACCGGCACCGCGCCGACCACCCTGCGCGCGAAGGTGTGGGCGGCGGGCTCGGCCGAGCCGGGCGCGTGGACCGTGACGGCGCAGGACGCGACGGCAGGGCTGCAGACCGCCGGCCGGGTGGGCCTGAGCAC
Organism: Cellulomonas sp. plas2; assembly: GCF_057221735.1. NCBI lineage: Bacteria > Bacillati > Actinomycetota > Actinomycetes > Micrococcales > Cellulomonadaceae > Cellulomonas > Cellulomonas sp. plas2. The sequence goes on along the minus strand of NZ_CM170155.1, from coordinate 3,014,217 downwards.
CTACGTGGCCGGGTCCTCGGCCAAGGAGCTCGTGGCGAGCTGGTCCGGGCTGACGTCCGCGTCGGTCGTCGCGCCCAACGTGGCGCCGACCGCCGCCTTCACGCCGTCGGTGCGCGACCTGGCCGTGGCGGTCGACGGCAGCGCGTCCGCCGACGTCGACGGGACGATCTCGAGCTGGTCCTGGTCCTTCGGCGACGGCGCCACCTCGACCGGCCCGACGGGGACGCACACCTATGCCACCGGCGGCACGTACCCGGTGACCCTCACCGTCGTGGACGACGACGGGGCCACCGCGCAGGTGCGCCGCGACGTCGTCGTGGTCGCACCCAACGTCGCCCCCACGGCCTCCTTCACCGCGGTCGCCAAGGACCTCGGCGTCACCCTCGACGCCGGCGGTTCGCGCGACGCCGACGGGTCCCTCGCCTCCTACGCCTGGACCTTCGGCGACGGGTCGACCGGCACCGGTGCGACCCCGCAGCACGCCTACGCGTCCGCCGGGACCTACACCGTCGGCCTGACGGTGACCGACGACCGCGGGGCCACCGCCCGCGCGACCCGCACCGTCACGGTGACCAAGCCGGCCGGGACGCGCGTCGCGGCGCTGCAGCCCTTCGCGAGCACGGCCTTCTGGAACACCTCCATCGGCTCCGGCGCGGTCTTCGAGTCCGCCGCGGACACGCGGACCCGCATGTTCCTGTCGGGCACGCCGGTCATCAACTCCACGCGCTGGTCGATCGCCGTGTTCCGTGCGAAGGCGACGGACCCGCTCGCGACCGTCACGAACCTCAAGGACGGCAAGGTCTACCAGGTCCGGATCCCGGCTGGCACCGCGCCCACCTACGGCACCGACAAGCACGTCGGCGTCATCGACCCCGACGGGCTGTGGGGCTGGGAGTTCTACAAGATGACGCAGACCGGTCCCCTGACGTGGACCACGACGCGGGTCGTGCGCACGGATCTGACCGGCGACGGCATGAAGGACGGGTCCCGGGCCTCGAGCATCTCCTTCTACGGCGGGCTCATCCGCAAGGAGGAGCTGCGCTCCCTGTCGATCCGGCACACGCTCGCCGTCGGCATCCCCAACGAGATGCTGAAGATGGGTCCGGTGTGGCCGGCTCGCACGCAGGACGGCGACGCGTCGCTGTACTACAGCGGCCAGATCCCCATGGGGACGATGCTCGCGATCCCCGGGACGGTGGACGTCACGAAGCTCGGGCTGACGCCCGAGGGCCTGGCGCTGGCGCGTGCGCTGCAGGACTACGGCGCCCACGTGCTCATCCGGTCCTCGACGATCGCGCTCTACGGCGAGGCGGCGGTCGACCCGGCGCAGGCCGCGAACCTCAGCACGGACTGGCGCAAGCTGTACCCGCTCATGCGCGTGCTGACGAACAACACCGCCGACGACGTCTCCGGCGGGGGGACGCGCCGGGTCGCGCCGCTGCCGGACCTCGACCTCACGCCCTGACGACGTCCTGACCCACCCACCCGTGCCGTTCGCGCGGCGCCGGCCCCGCGGCCGGTCGGGTGACGACCACGCCCGTGCCGGCGGCCCCCGAGGGGTCGCCGGTACGGGCGTTCCCGCTCCCGGGTGATATCGCGCACGGCGACGGGTGAAGTGCGTCCACAGCCCCGGGAGACGCGCAGGACCCGCGACTACTGTGTCCGAAATGCCGCTGAGGAGCGGTGCGAGCGGAACGTACCGCTGCACACCTCAGCCGGGCAAGGACCAGACCAGGGAACGGAGGCGTGTCGTGCGCTCGTCGATCACACGCCAGCGCGCCGTCCTCCTGGTGGCCGGCCTCCTGCTCGTCGCCGGGGTCGTGCTCGTGGCCGTGCTCGCCGGCCGCGGCGGCGGGCCCGTCGCCGCTCCCACCGGCGGCACCGGTGCCACGACGAGCGCGACGGCGACGGCGACGGAGTCGCCCGAGCCCTCGGCGTCGCCCACGGCGTCGGCCACGCCCACCCCGGCGCCCCAGGCGTCCGTGCCGGCCGAGACCCCGGGCGCCGGCGCCAGCGCCGCGCCGGGTGCGGCCGCGCCGTTGGACCTCGCCCCGGCCGAGGCGGCCGTCGTCGACGACGTCCGCGAGATCGAGAGCAGCGCGCAGCACACGGATCCCGTCGCGCCCGGTACGGCGGTCGCCCCGGTCGAGGGCGTGCAGGTCGTCGTCGACTCGGCCGACCGCGTCGAGGCGACGGCGCGCGGCCCGGGGGAGGTCGCCGGGCCGGCGCTGGCGGTGACCCTGACGGTCACCAACGCGACCGCTTCCGCTGTCGTCCTCGACGACGTCGTGCTCAACCTCTACGGCGCCGACGGCGTCCCGGGCAGCCAGAACCTGGGCGACGACCGCTCCGCGCCCCTCGGGGGGGAGCTCGCGCCCGGCGCCTCGGCCACGGGGACGTACGTGCTCACCCTCCCGCAGGTCACCGGGGACTCCTACGTGCTGTCCGTCTCCGTCACGCCCACCTCACCCGTCGTGCTCGTCGTCATCACCCCGGAAGCAGGCTGACCATGTCCTCCTCCCTCGTCGGCAGCGCGCCGGCCCGGCTCGGAGCGGCTCTCCTCGCCCTCGTCCTCGCGGCCGTCGGCCTCGTGGCGCTCGACGTCCCGGCCGCACGTGCGGCGGTGCCCACGGCCGTCCCCGCCTCCGCGGGCGACACGGTCAGCGCGGACGCGCTGCCCACCGTGCAGACCAACGGGATCGTCTGGGCACAGGTCGTCGTCGGGAACACCGTCTACGTCACGGGGAACTTCACGAGCGCGCGCCCGGCCGGCTCGCCCGCGGGCACGAACGAGGTGCCGCGCACGCGGCTCCTGGCGTACGACATCCGGACCGGCGAGCTCATCACGAGCTGGGCGCCCTCCATCAACGCCGTGGGCCGGGCCATCGCCGCGTCGCCCGACGGCCGCACCATCTACGTCGGCGGCGACTTCACGCAGGCCGGGACGACGAACCGGACGCGGCTGGCCGCCTTCAACGCGACGACGGGCGCCCTGGTGAACTCGTGGGCGCCGGCGCCCAACGCGCCGGTGCGCAGCATCACGGCGACGGCGACCACCGTGTACTTCGGCGGGAACTTCACCTCCGTGGGCGGGACCAGCCGGCCCCGCGTGGCCGCGACCAACGCGAGCGACGGCAGGCTCACCTCCTTCTACGTCTCCGCCCAGTCGGCACAGGTCGAGTCGGTCCGCCTCACGCCGGACGGCACGAAGCTCGTCATCGCGGGCCGATTCTCCAAGCTGAACGAGGTGGCCAACCCGGGCGTCGGCTGGGTCGACGCCACGACGGGCAAGGTCCTGCCGTTCCCCGCCAACAAGCGCGTCGTCAACTACGGATACTCGGCGGCCATCTACAGCCTGACGGTGACGGGCCGCTACATCATCGGCTCCGGCTTCGGGTTCCTCAGTGCCAACGACGGCAGCGTCGCCAATCTCGAGGGCCTGTTCGCCGCGGACGTGACCACCGGCGAGCTGGTGTGGGTCGAGGACTGCAAGGGCGACACGTACTCGTCGTTCGCCTCACCGGACGGGAACGTCTACCTCGCCGGGCACCCGCACAACTGCGCGAACGCGAACGCCTTCTACGAGACCTCGCAGCGCTCCTGGAAGTACGGCCTGTCGTTCTCCCAGGACGCCGCCTTCCTGACGAAGAAGACCTCGACGGCGGACCCGGACTGGGGCGGCACCCCCGCGCCCGCGATCCGCAACTGGTTCCCGACGTTCACCTCGGGCACCTGGTCCGGCCAGAGCCAGGCCGGCTGGAGCGTCACCGGCAACGCGGACTACGTGGTCTACGGCGGGGAGTTCCCGTCGGTGAACGGCACCGGGCAGGCCGGGCTCGTGCGCTTCGCGCGCAAGACCATCGCTCCGAACGCTAGGGGCCCGCAGCTGTCCGGCATCACGCCATCCGTGGTCTCCCGCGCCCGCGGCTCCGTGTCGCTGTCCTGGCCGGCCGCGTGGGACCAGGACGACAAGACGCTCACGTACCGGGTGATCCGCGACAACGTGGTGGTCGGCACCGTGCAGCACTCCGCGTTCTACTGGGACCGGGGCCGCGTCTCCTACGTCGACACCGGTCTGGCCGACGCGCGCACGTACGGCTACAAGATCCAGGTCGTCGACTCCGGCGGCAGCACCTTCACCTCCGGTGTCGTGACCGCGACGACCGTCCCCTCGACGACGGCCGCGCTCAGCCCGTACAGCGCCGAGGTCCTCGGGGACAACCCGTCGCACTACTGGCGCCTGGGTGACTCCGGTGGGAACCAGAACAACTGGACCGGGAACTACAACCCGGTCACCCAGAGCGGTGCGGCGTCGACCGACGGTGCCGTCGTGGGCAGCTCCGACGGGGCGCTGCGGTTCGCCGGCACCTCGTCCTCCATCGCGCGCTCCACGCAGACGGAGACCGCCACGGACACCGTCTCGGTCGAGGCGTGGTTCCGGACGAGCACTACTTCCGGAGGCAAGATCGTCGGGTTCGGCCGCAACGCGTCGACGCCCAGCACCTCCTACGACCGGATGATCTGGATGGGCGACGACGGCCGCGTCTCGTGGGGCGTCTTCCCGCAGGAGACCAAGGTCCTCACGTCCCCGGGCGCCCTCAACGACGACCGCTGGCACCACGTCGTCGGCACGCTCGGCCAGGACGGCCAGCACCTGTACGTCGACGGCGTCCTCGTCGGGTCCGACACCGGCACCGTGACGGCGCAGGTCCCGACTGGCGGCTTCGTGGGGTACTGGCGGATCGGCGGCGACACGCTCGCTGCGCCGTGGGCCCCGCTGCCGAGCTCCGAGTACTTCGCCGGTGCCATCGACGAGGTCGCGGCGTACAACAAGCAGCTGACCGCCCTCGAGGTGGCCCGGCACCAGTCGTTCGGCACCACGGGCAAGGCCCCGGTCCTGCCGCCGACCGCGTCCTTCACCGCCTCGACGTCCAAGCTCACGGTGAGCACGGACGGCACGGCCTCGACGGACCGGGACGGCTCGGTCGCGGACTGGACGTGGAGCTGGGGCGACGGCACGACGAGCACCGGCGCGACCGCGACGCACACGTACGCGAAGCCCGGTACGTACGGCGTCACGCTCACCGTGACGGACGACGGCGGCGCCGTCGGCACGTCGCAGCAGGACGTGACGGTCGCCCTGGCCGCACCGACGGCGGTCATGACGACCACGACGAACAAGCTCACGGTGACGGCCGACGGCTCGGGCTCCACCGACACCGACGGCACCGTCACGGACTGGCGCTGGGCCTGGGGCGACGGCGCGACCGGTGAGGGGGCCACGGCCACGCACACCTACACCTCGCCCGGCACCTACACCGTCGCGCTGACCGCGACGGACTCGGACGGGCAGACCGCGACGACCTCCGCCAGCGTGACGGTCGGGCTCGCCGCACCGGTGGCCTCCTTCACGTCCTCGGTGTCGGGCCTGACGGTCGCCCTCGACGGCTCCGGGTCCACCGACGCGGACGGCACCGTCCGTGACCACGCGTGGACGTTCGGCGACGGCGCGACCGCGACGGGCCGCACCGTCTCGCACACCTTCGCGAAGCCGGGCACCTACGACGTGACGCTCACCGTCACGGACGACGACGGCGTCACCGGCACGCGGACGGCGCAGGTCGAGATCGGTGCGCCGGTGACCACGGTCGTGGGGGCGGACGCGTTCGAGCGGACCGTGACGAGCGGCCTCGGCACGGCGGACACCGGCGGTGCCTGGACGACGACCTCGGGCGTCGCCTCGGTCTCCGGTGGCGCCGGACGGCTGGCGCTGGCGACGAAGAGCTCCGCCGCCAGCGGCCGGCTCCCCGGCGCCTCGGGCACCGACCTGGTGACCAGCGCGACCTTCGCCCTCGACAAGCGAGCGAACGGCTCGGGCACCTACCTGATGGTGCGCGGACGCATCGCCGACAACGGCGACGCCTACCGGCTGAAGATCACGGTCGGCAGCGCCGGCACCGTCACGGCCCAGCTCGCCAAGGGGGTCGGCAGCACCGAGACCGCCCTGGGGTCTGCGGTCACGGTCCCCGGCACCCTGGCCGCCGGCGCGGGGCTGCGGGCGACCCTGTCGGTCACCGGGTCCGGCCCGAGCTCCGTGCAGGGCAAGGTCTGGCTGGCCGCGCAAGCCGAGCCGACGGCGTGGACGGTGCAGGCGACCGACTCGACCCCGTCGCTGCAGGGGACCGGGCACGCGGGCGTGTACGCCGCCCTGTCCTCCTCCACGACGAACGGTCCGGTCGTGGTGGCGCTCGACGACGTGCAGGTGACGAACACCGCCGCGGTCGCGGCGGTGGCGCCGGTCGCCGCGTTCACGGCGAGCACCGCGAAGCTCACGGCGAGCGTCGACGGCAGCTCGTCGACGGACAGCGACGGCACGGTCCGGAGCTGGGCGTGGACGTGGGGCGACGGGGCGACGAGCACGGGTACCACCGCGTCGCACACCTACCGCAGCGCCGGCACCTACCCCGTGACCCTCACGGTCACGGACGACTGGGGGCTCACCTCGACGACCACGCGCCAGGTCACCGTGGCGCTCGCGCCGCCCGAGGCGGTCCTCACGACGACGACGGACCGCCTGGCCGTGACGGCCGACGGCACGGGGTCGTCGGACCCGGACGGGAGCATCGCCTCGTACGCCTGGTCCTGGGGTGACGGCAGCACGGGGACCGGCTCGACGGCGACGCACACGTACGCCTCCGCCGGCACGTACGACGTGACGCTGACCGTCACGGACGACGACGGGATGACCGCCTCCACCACCCGGTCGGTCGCGGTCACGGCGGTGCCCACGGTGGCCGTGCTCGGGGCCGACGCGTTCGAGCGGAGCGTCGCCAGCGGCTTCGGCACGGCCGAGACCGGTGGCGCCTGGGTGACGACGGCCAACGTGACCAGCGTCGCCGGCGGCGCGGGTCGGCTGTCGCTCGCGACGAAGAGCTCGGCCGCGGGGGCCCGTCTGCCCGGCGCCGCCGGGACCGACCTCGTGACCACCGCGTCGTTCACGGTCGACAAGCGGGCGAACGGGTCCGGGAGCTACTTCCTGGTGCGCGGCCGCATCGCCGCCAACGACGACGCCTACCGGCTCAAGCTGAACGTCAGCAGCGGCGGCACCGTGACCGCGTTCCTCGTGCGGTCGGTGAGCGGCGTCGAGACCGCGGTGAGCAGCACCGCCACGGTCCCGGGCACCCTCGCGGCGGGTCAGAAGCTCTGGGCGACGATGGCGGTCACGGGCACCAGCCCGACCACGCTGCAGGCGCGCATCTGGCTCGACGGCCAGACGCAGCCGACGGGGTGGACGCTGACGGCCACCGACAGCCAGCCCTCGCTGCAGACCAGCGGTCACATCGGCTTCTACGCGCAGCTGTCCTCCTCGACGACGAACGGGCCGGTCGTGGTCGCGCTCGACGACGTCCGGGTGACCGACCGCACGGAGTGAGGCGGTGGCGCCCGGACAGCGGGTGCCCGTGCACGAGCGAGGCGGCGAGGACGCGGCCCGTCCCGGGACCCGGGGCGGGCCGCGGCGCACGGGGACCGTCCCCGGCGCGGGGACGGGAGCGCGGTGCGAGCAGGGCGACGGACGGATCGAGGGACGGGGCGACGCCCTGGGTCCCCGGTGACGGGCGCGACGTCGACGGGATCGGCCACGCGCATCGTGGTGGTCCACCCCTCCGACGAGCTCTACGGCGCGGACCGCGTGCTCGTCGAGGCCGTCTCGGTGCTGGAGGAGGCGGGCGGCGGACCGTCCCGCGGGGCCGAGGTGCGGGTCCTGCTGCCCCGGGACGTGACCTACCCGGAGCAGCGGCTGACGAACGAGCTGCGCCGGAGGGACGTGCCCGTCCGGACGACCGACGTGCCCGTGCTGCGCCGGGACTACCTGCACCCGCGGGCGCTGCCCGCGCTCCTGGTGCGGACGGCACGTGGCTTCGTCGAGCTGCGCCGGGAGCGGCCCGACGTCGTGTACCTGAGCACCTCGGCAGCCCTCCTCGTGGCCCCGCTGGCGCGGCTGCTGCACGCCCACGTCGTCGTGCACGTCCACGAGACCTGGTCGCGCCAGGAGCGGGTGCTGCTCGGACCCCTGCTCCGGCTGTGCCACACGGTGGTCGCCGTGAGCGACGCCGTCGCGTCGGGGCTGCCCCTGCCGGGGACCCGGGTGACTGTCGTGCACAACGGCTTCGACGTGCCGCGCGCGGACGACCGGCGCGCGGCCGCGCTCCGGGACCGCGTCGGCGCGGGGCCCGACGACCTCGTCGTGCTCGTCGCCAGCCGGTGGAACGCGTGGAAGGGGCACGAGCTGCTGCTCGAGGCCTGGGGGCGCGCCGGCCGCGAGGACGCCCACCTGGTCGTCCTCGGAGCGCCCCCGCCCTCGGGGCAGCGCGTCGACGTCGCGGCGCTCGCGGGCACGCTGCCCGACCCCGGCCGGGTCCACGTGGTCGGCGAGAGCACGGAGGTGCCCGCCTGGGTCCTGGCGGCCGACGTCGTCGCGGTCCCCAGCACGCGGCCGGACCCGCTGCCCACCATCGCCATCGAGGCGGCCGCCCTCGGCCGCGCGGTCCTGGCCGCCGACAGCGGAGGGCTGCCCGACATCGTCGAGGACGGCGTGACCGGCTCGCTCGTGCCGACAGGGGACGTCGACGCGTGGACCGACGCGCTGCGTGCGCTCGACCGGTCGCGCGCCCGGGAGCAGGGGACGGCCGCCGCCCGACGCTTCCGCTCCCTCTTCACCCGTGACGCGTTCCGGGAGCGCCTCGCCGCCGCCCTCGCCGTCGGGACCCCGACCGGGGCGACGACCGGAGGATGATGTGACGTCCACGCCCGCCAGCACACACGACCGACCGGGGGACCCCGTGCCGACCTCGCCGACCGCCGCGCCCACCGACGCGCGCACCGCAGCGCCCACGGGCACGCGGGCCGCCCGCTACCGCGAGGGCGTGCGCACGCTCGCCGGCCTGCAGAAGACGTCCAAGGGCGCGCCGGCGTACTCCCGGTACGTCAACCGGTGGCTGGGCCGGCGCCTCGCGGCGGCCGCGCACGTCGTGGGGCTCACCCCGAACGCGGTGACGGGGCTGTCCGCCCTGTGCTCGTTCGCGGCGATCGCCGCCGTCGCCCTCGTCCGCCCGACGCCCGTGGTGGCCGTGCTCGTCGCGCTGGGCCTCGTCGTGGGGTACGCGCTGGACTCCGCGGACGGGCAGCTCGCCCGGCTGACCGGGACCGGGTCGCCGGCGGGGGAGTGGCTCGACCACGTGGTCGACGTGGTGAAGACCGCGACGATGCACCTGGCCGTGGCCGTCTCGCTGCACCGGTTCACGGACCTCGGCGACGCGTGGCTGCTCGTGCCGCTCGCCTGGTCCGTGGTCGCCGTCGTGTCCTTCTTCGCCATGACGCTGACGGACCAGCTGCGGCGTGCGGCGCGCGGGCGGTCGGGCCAGTTCATGGCGAAGGACGGCAGCTCCAGCCTGCTGTACTCCCTGGCGGTCTCGCCGACGGACTACGGCCTGCTGTGCCTCGTCTTCGTCACGCTGGCGTGGACGAGCACGTTCCTGGCGCTGTACGGGCTCCTGCTGGTGGCCTGCGCGGGGTTCCTCGCCCTGGCGCTGCCCAAGTGGTACCGCGAGATCCGCCGGACGGGCGCCGCGGGCGAGGCTTGAGCCCGCTCAGTCCGCCCGGGCGACCGGCCCCGTCGGCGCGTCGAGCGCCGCGAGGGCCCGGCGCAGGACCGTGCTGGACGTGCTCACCGTGTACGGGAAGTACACGACCTCGACGCCGACCTCGGCGAAGCGACGCTCGAGCTCGAGGCCCTTCGGCGTCCCGCGCCAGTCGTCGCCCTTGAGGAAGACGTCGAAGGGCCGGCGCTGCCAGGTCACGAGCTTGTCGGGCTGGTCCTCGATGAAGACCTCGTCGACGTAGGAGATGTGCCGCACGATCTCGGCGCGCTCCGCGGTCGGGATGACCGGGCGGCGGCCCTTCGCCAGCTCGAGCTGCTCGTCGTCGACGACGCCGGCCACGAGGTAGTCGCAGTGGGCGCGGGCGTGCCGGAGGATGTTGAGGTGCCCGATGTGGAACAGGTCCCAGGCGCCGGGCGCGTAGCCGACCTTCACGTCGTTCCTCCAGGCGGTGCGGTCCGAGCCGCGACGGGAGGGGCGGGGACCAGGTGAGCGGGTTCGGGGTCGGACGCTACCCGCGGGGGCCCCGGCGACGGAGGGCCCGTAGCGGGTGGAATCGTCCGTCCGGCGGGTGACGTCGGCCACGGCTCACCCCTGCGGGTCCTGCTCGGCGTCCCCCTGCGTCCACCCGGGTGAAAACACCCAGAGGCCCCCCGGCGGTGCGGGGCGCAGGACTAGTCTCACCGCATCCCGCGACCGGGTCGTCGCACCGCTGCCGGCCGCGTGCACCGCGCCCGGACCCCCGCGGTCCGCCCGTCAGCCCCCGCCCTGCCGAGGAGACCCACGTGACCCCCACCACCCGGACCGCGGGACCTGACGGGTCGGGTGAGCGCCGCCCGCGGCGCGTGGACCGGCTCATCGTGCACCAGACCGACCTCGCCCGCCCGGTCCCGGGCGGCATCGACACGTGCATCCGCGGCCTGCTGCGGTACGCGCCGCGCCCGACCACCTTCGCCGTGGTCGGCGTCGACGCGGGAGGGCAGGTCCCGGGCCGGCGACTGGGCCGGTGGGAGCGCCACCGCGCGGGCGATAACACGGTGTGGTTCCTGCCCGTGGCGCGGTTCGACCCGGCGGACCAGGTCCGCCGGGTCCCGCACGCGCTGCGGCTCGTCGCCGGGCTCGTCCGGCACCTCCCGGCGCTCCCGGCCTCCGGGCTCGTGCAGGCGCACCGCGTCGACGTCGCCGCGGCCGTGCACCTGCTCTTCCGCCGCCCGCTGGCCTACTTCGTGCACACGCAGGAGCACGGGCTGACCGGCTCGACGTCGGACTCCTTCTGGCGCGGCGCGGCAGGGCTGCACGCCCGCATCGAGCACTGGCTCATCCGCACGGCGGCCAGCACCACCGTCTTCAACCCGGACTTCGCGGCGACGGCGGCCCGCATCAACCCGGCGGCCCGGTTCTCGCCGACCTGGTACGACCCGCAGGTGGTGCGTTTCGAGCCCGCCCCCGAGCACCCGTACCGCGTGGTGTGGGTCGGCCGCGTCGAGGAGCCGAAGGACCCGTTGCTCGCGGTGTCGGCGCTGGCCGAGCTGGTCGCTGCCGAGCCGACCGCGCCATGGACGCTGGACCTCGTCGGCTCCGGGTCCCTGCTGCCGCAGGTCGAGGCGGCGGTGGCGGCCCTGCCCGCCGGCACCCGGGAGCGCGTCCGGCTGCGCGGCCGGCTGTCGCCGCAGGAGGTCGCCGACACCATGGCCGGCTCGGGCGTCTTCCTCATGACGTCGCACCCCGGGTACGAGGGGTTCCCGCGCGTCCTGCTCGAGGCGATGGCCTCCGGGCTGCCCGCCGTCGTGACGCTCGGCGCCGACACGGGGCAGCTCGTCGTCGACGGGCGCAACGGGTTCACGATCACCGACCGCTCGGCGAGCGGGCTCGCCGTCGCCCTCGCCAAGTCCCGGGGGCTCGAGCGCGTGGACGTCCGTGCCTCCGTCGACCACTACGGCGCACCCGCCGTCGTCTCCGCCGTGCTCGGGGGTGCCGCATGAGCCCGGCGACCCGCGACGGCGCGCCGACGGCGGCGCCCCCCGAAGCCCCCGCGACACCCCGGGCGGTCGTGCCCACGAGCAGGAGGTCGTCATGAAGGCGCTCGTCACCGGTGCGGCCGGGTTCGTCGGCAGCACGCTGTCCGGCAGGCTGCTCGCCGACGGCTGGTCCGTCGTGGGCGTGGACGCCCTGACGCCGTACTACGACCCCGCGCTCAAGCTCGAGAACCTCGACGCGCTCACGGGCGACTTCATGTTGCACAAGGCCCGGTTGCAGGACCTCGACCTCGAGGAGCTGCTCGCGGACGTCGACGTCGTGTTCCACCAGGCCGGCCAGCCGGGCGTGCGCGCGTCCTGGGGGCAGGAGTTCTCCGTGTACACGGAGCACAACATCGAGGCGACGCAGCAGCTCCTCGAGGCGGCGCGATCGGCCCCGCGGCTGCGACGGCTCGTGTACGCCTCGTCGTCCTCGGTGTACGGGGATGCGCAGCGGTACCCGACCGTCGAGACGGACCGGCCGGCGCCGGTCAGCCCGTACGGCGTGACGAAGCTGGCCGGTGAGCACCTGTGCTCGCTCTACGCGGTGAACTTCGGCGTCCCGACGGTCTCGCTGCGCTACTTCACGGTCTACGGACCCCGGCAGCGGCCGGACATGGCGTTCACGCGCTTCCTGACGGCGGCGCGCACCGGGGGCTCCCTGCGCCTGTACGGCACCGGCGAGCAGATCCGGGACTTCACGTTCGTCGAGGACGTCGTCAGCGCGAACGTGCTCGCCGCGACGCAGGACGTGCCGGCCGGCACGGTCCTCAACATCGCCGGCGGGACGAACGTGTCGGTCCTCGACGTCTTCGACATCATCCGCGAGGTCTCGGGCCGGCCGCTCGCCATCGACCGGTTCCCGAAGTCCGACGGGGACGTCTTCCGGACGGGCGGCGACGCGACGCGCGCGAGGGAGCTGCTCGGCTGGGTCCCGCAGGTGGGGATCGAGGAGGGCCTGCGTCGACAGTGGGAGTGGGTCGAGGCGCGCCGTGCCTGAGGTCGCGTGCGTCATCCCGACGCACGACCGCGACGAGATGCTCGCCGACGCGGTGACCAGCGCCGCGACCCAGACCCGGCCGCCGGACCGGATCGTCGTCAGTGACGACACGGGTGCGGACCGGTGCCGTGCCCTGGTGGCCTCCTGGGAGGGGCGCTGGCCGGTGCCGGTGGTCTGGGTCGATGCCTCCGGCGCGGGCGCCGGCACCGCCGGCGCGTCGCGCAACGCCGGTGCTGCTGCCGTGCCGGCCGGTCCCGACCAGGTCCTGGCGTTCCTCGACGACGACGACGTCTGGTCGCCCGAGTACCTCGAGCGGGTGGTCGGCCTGCTCGAGCAGGAGGGCACGGACGTGGTCGTCGCCTGGACGGCGGCCGACCGCCCCGGTTTCGAGATGGCCCGGATGGTGCCCGGGCTCCGGGCCGCCGACGTCGTCGCCCGCAACCCCGGCTTCGTCGGGTCCAACTTCGTCATCCGTCGCGCCGCCTTCGACGGCATCGGCGGCTTCGACCCGGCCCTCCCGGTCTCGAACGACAAGGACCTGCTGGTCCGCGCCTTGCTGGGCGGGCTGACGTACGCGGTCGTTCCCGAGGTGCTGGTGACGAACCGGGTGCACGGCGACGGGCAGCTCACGGACAAGACCGAGCGCCGCGCCGCCGCGGTTCGGCGCTACCGCGACAAGCACCGGGCCCTTCTGTCCGGCGCCGACCGTCGCCACCTCGCGGCCCAGATCGCCTCGATCCGTCGGGTCAGCGCGCCGACCCGGTCGGTCCGCCTGCTCGAGACGGCCCGGCTCGCCGCCCTGCGCGGGACGGCTCTCGTCGAGACCGAGGTGCGCGCCCGGCGAGCGGAGCATCGCCGCGCGGAGGACGACGGCACGCGCTAGGGGAGCCGGCGCGACCGCTCGCGCGGCGGTCACGCACCCTGTGGGGCAGAGCGCCATCCACGATGTGGGAACCGCACGATCCATGAGCACGTGATGTAGGCCACATCACGAGGTGGTCACGACGAGGCGACGGCGAGGTGACGACCGGCGTCGCCGCGAGGCCGCATCGCTGCCGTCGGCGCATCCGCCGCGGCGACGCCGGGCCTTCCACCTGCACCGATACGAGATCTGCTTCGTCCGGTCGTAGCAGGGAAGCGGTGTCTGCACCACTGCTGACAGAGAACTTCACCCGGTCCGTCCGTCTGCTGGACGCGACGATCCTGTGACCGCAGTCACGTCGGCCCCGACGAGGAGCGCCCTAGGGTCTCTCGCGCCCGCCCCCCTGGGCCCCCGTCCGGTGCGCCGGCCGGGTCCGTCCGTCGTCGTGCCCCCCGTCTCGTCCTCTCCGGCGGGAGGGCCAAGGAGGTCACCGTGCCCCGTCGTCCCCTCGTCGCCCGCGGCATCGCCGTCGCCGCCCTCGTCGTCACGCTCGTCGGGACCGGCGGAGCCGCCGCCGTGCAGGCCGCCGCCCCGGCCGCCGCGACCACGGCCGCCCTGCCGGCCTCGACGACCGCGCTGCGCAACCCCGGGACGCACCCGTTCGCGTCCAGCGCCGTGTGGAACACCTCGATGGGGTCGGGGGCGAAGTTCGAGTCCTCCACCTCGACGCGCACCGCGCAGATCCTGTCCGGCGTGCCCGTCGTCAACTCCTCCCGCTGGTCCATCGCCGTCTTCCGGGCCAAGAGCACGGATCCGACGCAGAAGGTCACCAACACCAAGACCGGTGCCGTGTACTGGCTCAAGATGCCCAGCGGCACGGCCCCGACCTACGGCACGGACAAGCACGTGGCGATCGTGGACGTGAACGGGTACACCGGCTGGGAGTTCTACAAGATGACGAAGGTGGCCACGAACACGTGGACCACCACGCGGGTCGTCAAGACCGACCTGCGCGTCAACGGCATGGCGGACGGCGCGCGCGCCTCGGGCGTGTCCATCTTCGCCGGGCTCATCCGTGCCGACGAGCTGCGTGCCCGGTCGATCCGGCACACGCTCGCGCTCGGGATCCCCGACAGCATGCTCAAGTACGGGCAGGTGTGGCCGGCGCGGACCCAGGACTCCAGCGCGGCGACGACCTACTCGGGCAGCGTCCCCATGGGGACGATGGTCGCGATCCCACCGTCGGTCGACGTCACCAAGCTCGGCCTGACCGCGGACGGGCTGGCGCTGGCCAGGGCGCTGCAGAACTACGGCGCGCACGTGCTCATCCGGTCCAGCACGGTCGCGCTCTACTGCGAGGCGGCGTGCGACCCGACGCAGGCGTCGAACATCCACAACGACTTCAAGAAGATCATCAAGCAGGTGCGGGTCGTCACGAACAACACGCCGACCACGATCTCGGGCGGCGGCACCCGTCGCGTCGCCACGCTGCCGGGCCTGGCCTCCTGACCACCGCCCGTCGCGTGCAGGCGCGGAGGTGATGCCGGTACGTGCTGGCGCTGGCGGTGTACACGCTGGCGCTCGCGGCCCTGCACCGGGTGCCGCCGGCGGTGGTCCTCACGGGCCTCGCCGTGCTGGCGGCCGCGACGCACGTGCTCGACGGCCTCGACGGCGCGACCGGCGAGGCGCAGTGGGTGGAGATCCCGCGGCTGGCGTTCTTCTTCGCCGTCGGCGTCTACGGCGCACCGCTGCTGCGGCGCGCGGCCGGCCGCGTCACGTGGCCCGCCGTCGCGGTCACGGTGGTGGCCGCCCTCGCCGCGCACGTCGTGTCGGGACGGCTGCCCGGGCCGGTCGCCGCGGTCCTCTTCCCCGTGCGGGGGCTCGTCTTCCTCGTCGCGGCCGTCGCCGCCGTGGCGTGGCTGTGCCGGTGGGCGCCGGCGGCGACCGCCGGTGCGTGGCTCGGGCGGCGGACGCTGGGCGTCTACGCCCTGCACCCGCTGCTCATCGCGGTCCTGCTGGTGCTGCAGCGCGGGCCGCTGCAGGACGCGGCCGGGGCGCTCGCGCGCTCGGGTGCCGGGGCGCTGCTGCTCCCGCTGGTGGTGACGGCCGTCCTCGTGGTGATCGCGGTCGCCCTGCAGTCGCTCGCCGAGCGCACACCGGCGCGGGTGCTCTTCGCGATGCCGCCTGCGCTCCGCCGCGCCGTCGCCGGGTGCCCGCCGGTCTGATCCCGCGCTGCCCCTCGGCTCCCCACCCGCCGCGACGAGCCCGCGGGTGAGCAGCGACACGTCGCCCCCAGGTCCCGTCCAGCGCGCTCCCAGGACACGCAGCCCACCGGGGTCGACGCGCGCCCGCCCCGGAGGCGTCCATGCAGGCCGACCCGACAGCTCCCGTCACCGCACCCGCGGACCCCGCCGCCGGCCCGACGGCACCGCGTCCGCGGCTCGCCTGGGTCGACGCCGCCCGCGGCTGGTGCGTGGTGGCCGTGGTGCTCTTCCACGTGATCGCCTGGAGCGCCCGTCGGCTGCCCGTCGCGGGCCTGCCGGCCGGCGTGTGGGACGACGTCAACATGGTCCTGGGCAACCTGCGCATGCCGGTCCTGCTGGCCATTTCCGGTCTCGTCCTGTCGCGCGCGGTGCGGGCGGGCGCCTCCCGGGCCGGCACGGTGACGCGCGCGGCGGGCTCGTACTACCTCTACCTGGTGTGGGTGGCCGTCTACGTGCTGTTCTACCTGCTCGTCCGCGAGCCGACGCTGCCGCACCGCCTCGACCTGGCCGACCTGCCGGCCGAGCTCGTCGTGCCGACGACGCCCCTCTGGTACGTCCTGGCGCTCGCGGTCTACGTCCTCGTGCTCCCGGCCCTCCAGCGCGTGCCGGCCCCGGTCGTGCTCACCGCGCTCGTCGTGCTCTCCACCGGGTCCCAGGTCCTCGACCGGCTCGACGGCCGGCTGGGGGAGCCCCTCGGCCTCAAGGTGCCGAGCCTGTTCCTCTTCTTCGCCCTCGGCGTGCACGCCGCGCCGCACCTGCGCCGGCTGGCGGAGCGCTCGACGCTGCCCGTCGTCGTGGCCGGCGGGGTGCTGTCGCTCGGCCTCATGGAGGCGGGGCGCTTCGTGCCGGCCGCGTGGGGTGCCGCGCTGTACGACCTGCGCGGCGTGGTGTTCCTCGTCTTCTCCCTGACCGCCGTCGTGTGGGCGTGCCGCTGGGCCCCCGTGCGGGAGCTCGGGCAGTGGCTGGGGCGGCGGACGCTGGGCGTCTACGTGCTGCACCCGCTGCTCATCGCGCTGCTGCTGGTGCTGCAGCTCGGTCCGCTGTCCGGCGCGTTCGCGGCGGTCGTCCGCACCCCGCTGGGCGGCGCGCTCTACCCGCTCGTGGTGACGGCCGTGCTCGTCGCCACGGCGATCGGGCTGCAGCACCTCGCCGAGCGCACGCCGGCGCGCGTCCTGTTCGCCGTGCCGGCCGGCCTGCGGGCGCGTGTGGCCGGCACGGCGCGGCAGCCGGCGGTCGTCCCCGCCGCCTGAGCCGACCGAACCGCCTCAGCCCCGGGTCCGCACCGCCCCGGCCAGCGCCGCGACGGCCGGCTCGAGCAGGGCGTCGGCGCGCTCGCGCGCCTCCTCGACCTCCGCGCCCAGGTCCGTCCCCGCCAGCCGCACGACGAGCGGCGCCGGGTCGGCCACCTGCCGCAGGTCGACGGAGTGCCGCCACCCGATGTCGCGCAGCAGCGGGTCGAACTTGCGGGAGTACGCGAGCGGCAGGGCCGGCGTGCCGGTGGACAGCGCGTTGAGGCACGCGTGCATCCGGGACCCGACGACGAGGCGTGCCGACGCCGTGGCCTCCCGCACGTCCTCCAGCGACGTGGGCACGACCACCTCGGCGTCGCCCAGCTCGGCCGCCACGGCCTGCACGGCGGGGACGTCGTTGTCCGACAGCGGGCTGTCGAGGACGTGCGCCAGCAGGCCGACCGTCCGGCCCTCCGCCCGCAGGCCGCGCGCCACCGCCAGGATCGTGCGCCGGTAGGCCTCGTGGTCCACGTGCGGGTTCGGCGCCCACAGCAGGCCGGACACGTTGAGCAGCACGTCGCGCGTGCGCTCGACGACCGGGCGCGGCAGCGCGAACACCACGTCCGTGGTGAGCACGTCGACCGGGTGGCCCAGGCCGTCGGCGTACGCGGCGCTGATGGAGTCGCGCGCCATGACGACGGCCGCCCGGCGCAGCGACCACGCCCCGACCGCCCGGGACCAGCGGCTGCGGAAGGGCCCGATGGTCTGCGGGCCCAGCACCAGCGGCACGCCCGACTCCGTCACGAGCTCGGCCAGCGTGCTCATCGTGTGCAGGCGGTGCTTGCCGTAGATGTCGGCGAAGCTGTCGCCGGCTCGGGTGTCCACCGCCAGGTCGAACCCCGCCAGCCACCGCCGCAGCTCCGAGCCGGGCTTCGCCTGGCCCTTCAGCACCGCGCGCCAGTCGTCGACCGGCACGGGCGCCGGGCCGTCGCCCCACGCGAGGTGCACGACCTCCGCCCCGGGCAGGGCCCGCTCGACGAGGGCCGCCGTGCCGTGGGCCAGCGCGCGCACGCCCAGGTTCGTCGACCGGTCGTCGGCCCAGAGGGTGAGGACGCGCATGCCAGGGTTCCCGTCTGCTCGGGGACGGGCGCGCGGAGAGGCGGCGCACCCGGGGACGGCGCCGACTCTAGGGGCGTCCCCCGGGCCGGTGAGGCACCACGGACGGGTGACGCCGGGCGGGTGACGTGTCGGCTCCGTCACGTGGCGGCCGGTCCCTCCCCTGTGCCGGGTATGTTCCCGACGCCGGCGCCAAGCAGTGACGTCGTGCAGAGGGGACGGCCCATGAGCGTGCGCACCGAGGTGCACCCCCCGGGGGACCGGGAGGACGAGGACCGCCCGCACGGGGGACGCGACCGCGGCGTCGCCGTCGTCGTCGTCAACTACGCGTCCTCGCGCCTGCTCGAGCAGCACCTGGCCGGCTCCGAGCTGGCCGCGGTGGCGGGCGCCGTGTACGTCGTCGACAACCGGACGACGTCCGCCGAGCGCGCCGGGCTGCGGGGCCTGGCCGCGCGCGAGGGCTGGCAGGTCCTCGAGATGGACGGCAACCCCGGGTTCGGCGCGGGCATGAACGCGGGCGTCCGCCGGGCGACCGCGGACGGCCACGACGTCTTCCTGCTGCTCAACCCCGACGCCTGGATGGGCGCCGCGGACCTCCACGCCCTCGAGCGGCGGGTCCGGGCCGACCCGATGGCGCTGCTCAGCCCGCGCATCGACAAGGCGGACGGGGACCTGTGGTTCGCCGGCGCCGACCTGGACCTGCGCACGGGCCACGCGACGATCGTCCGCGACGGTCGCACCCCGGCCGAGCCCTGGCTCGTCGGCACGGCCCTCGTCGTGCACCGGCGCCTGTGGGAGGCCGTCGGCGGGTACGACGACGACTACTTCCTCTACTGGGAGGACGTCGACCTGTGCTGGCGCGTGCGCCGCGCGGGCGGCACGGTCGCCGTGCTCGACGAGGCCCGCGCCGGGCACGCCGTCGGGGGCACGCAGCGGGGCGGCGCGTCGTCGTCGCCCGCGAAGTCCCCGACCTACTACTACTGGAACTGCCGCAACCGTCTGCTGTTCGCGACGCAGCACCTGTCCCGGCGCACCCGTCTGCGGTGGGCGCTGACGACGGGGTCCTATGCCGTCGAGGTGCTGCTGCGCGGCGGACGTCGCCAGCTCCTGCGCCCCTGGCGGCCGGTCTCGGCGGTCGTGCGCGGGACGCTGGCGGGCCTGGTGCTCGTCGCGCGGTCGCTGCGGCGCCCGGCGCGCGGCCCGGGGCCGGCGGGGCGGGTGCTGGCGGCGTCCGGGGCCGTGACGCCACCCGGGAGCGCGCCGCACGCCACGCCCGACCCCGCGCCCACTTCCGCGCCCGCCTCCGTGCCCGCCCCCGCGCGCGCCCGGCTGGACACCGCTCCGTAGACTGGGGACCCACCCCGTCCTCCTCCCGAGGCGGGGTGCGCGTGCTGCCCGGGCGGCGGTGCGCGACGTCCGCCGTGCCCCGCAGGAGCCCCCTTCATGAACCTCACCGGTCTGCTCGCCGCCCTGCTGGAGGACGGCGCCGCGACGGCCGCGCTCGAGCACGTGCGCGCCCGCGGCCAGGCGGACGTCGTCGGCCCGGCGGGCGTCCGCGCGCCGCTGCTCGCCGCGATGGCGGGCGCGCGCGCCGGCGCCGCCCCGGCGGACCGGGCGGCCGGCGGGCGGCCGCTCACGGTCGTGACCGCGACGGGCCGCGACGCCGACGAGCTCGCGGCCGCCCTGCGCTGCTACCTGCCGGACCACGACGTCGCGGTGCTGCCCGCGTGGGAGACCCTGCCGCACGAGCGGCTCAGCCCGCGCAGCGACACCGTCGCCCGTCGCCTGGGCGTCTTCCGCCGCCTCGCGCACCCGGGACCCGCGGGCACGCACACCGGCCCGGTCCGCGTGCTCGTCATGCCGGTGCGCGCGCTGCTGCAGCCCGTCGTGACGGGGCTGGGGGAGCTCGAGCCCGTGGAGGTGCGGCAGGGCGACACGGTGGACCTCGACGCGCTCGCGGGTCGCCTCGTCGACGCCGCCTACAGCCGCGTCGACATGGTCGAGCGACGCGGGGAGTTCGCCGTGCGCGGCGGCATCCTCGACGTGTTCCCCCCGACCGAGGACCACCCGCTGCGCGTGGAGCTGTGGGGCGACGAGGTGTCGGAGATCCGCTGGTTCTCCGTCGCCGACCAGCGCAGCCTCGAGGTCGCCGACCACGTGTGGGCGCCCCCGTGCCGGGAGATCCTCCTCACCGACGCCGTCCGCGCCCGGGCCCGCGCGCTCGTCGAGCAGCTCCCGGGCGCCACGGACATGCTCGACCGCCTCGCGGAGGGCATCGCCGTGGAGGGCATGGAGTCCCTCGCGCCGGTGCTCGTCGAGGGCATGGTCCCGGTGACCGAGCTCGTGGACCCCGAGTCCCTGCTCGTCCTCGTCGACCCCGAGCGGGTGCGCCGCCGCGCCCACGACCTCGTCGCCACCACGGAGGAGTTCCTCGCCGCCGCCTGGACCTCGGCCGCGGCGGGCGCCCGCACCCCGCTGGACCTGTCCGCGGCGTCGTTCCTCACCTTCGCCGACGTGCGCGAGCGCGCCGCCGCCCGCGGCCTGGGCTGGTGGACGCTCAGCCCGTTCACGCTCGAGGAGACCGACGACGAGGACGGCACGACGCTCGGCGGCGCGGGGCCGGTGGGCGGCGTGGACACGTACGTCGTCGCCGCGCGGGACGTCGAGCGGTACCGCGGCGAGGTCGAGCGGGCCGTCGACGACGTGCGCCGCCTGCAGCGCGACGGCTGGCGGCTCGTCCTCGCGACGGAGGGCCACGGGTCCGCCCAGCGCATGGTCGAGCAGCTCAACGCCTCGGAGGTGCCGGCGCGGCTGGTCCCGACCGTCGACGCGGAGCCCGAGGGCGGCATCGTCCTGGTGACGCCGGGCCTCGTCGGGCCGGGGTTCGTCGCGGAGGGCCTGCGCCTGGCCGTGTTCTCCGAGTCCGACCTCACGGGTCGCGGCGGGTCGACGACGAAGGACATGCGCCGCATGCCGAGCCGCCGGCGCAACGTCGTCGACCCGCTGCAGCTGCGTCCCGGCGACCTCGTCGTGCACGAGCAGCACGGCGTGGGCCGGTTCGTCGAGCTCGTGCAGCGGACCATCGGCGCGGGCGCCACCGCCACGACGCGCGAGTACCTCGTCATCGAGTACGCCTCCAGCAAGCGCGGGCAGCCCGGGGACCGGCTCTTCGTGCCGTCGGACGCGCTCGACCAGGTGACGAAGTACGTGGGCGGGGAGTCGCCGACGCTCAACAAGATGGGCGGCGCCGACTGGGCCAAGACGAAGGGCCGCGCGCGCAAGGCCGTCAAGGAGATCGCGGCCGAGCTCATCCGGCTGTACTCGGCGCGGATGGCGACGGAGGGGCACGCCTTCGGCCCCGACACCCCGTGGCAGCGCGAGCTCGAGGACGCGTTCGCCTACGTCGAGACGCCGGACCAGCTCGCGACGATCGACGAGGTCAAGGCCGACATGGAGAAGCCGGTCCCCATGGACCGGCTCGTCTGCGGCGACGTCGGCTACGGCAAGACGGAGATCGCCATCCGCGCGGCGTTCAAGGCCGTGCAGGACGGCAAGCAGGTGGCGGTCCTCGTGCCGACGACCCTGCTCGTCCAGCAGCACCTCGACACGTTCACCGAGCGGTACGCGCCGTTCCCGGTGACCGTCAAGGCGCTGTCGCGGTTCTCGACGCCCGCCGAGTCCGAGGCCGTCGTCGAGGGGCTGCGGGACGGCTCGGTGGACGTCGTCATCGGCACCCACCGGCTCATCACGGGCGGGGTGCGGTTCAAGGACCTGGGCCTGGTGATCATCGACGAGGAGCAGCGCTTCGGCGTCGAGCACAAGGAGACGCTCAAGGCGCTGCGGACCAACGTCGACGTGCTGTCGATGTCCGCCACCCCCATCCCGCGCACCCTGGAGATGGCCGTCACGGGCATCCGCGAGATGTCGACGCTGGCCACGCCGCCGGAGGAGCGTCACCCCGTGCTCACCTTCGTCGGGCCGTACGAGGAGAAGCAGATCGGCGCGGCCATCCGGCGCGAGCTCCTGCGCGAGGGCCAGGTCTTCTACGTGCACAACCGCGTGGAGTCGATCGAGCGGACCGCCGGGCGCCTGCAGGAGCTCGTCCCCGAGGCCCGCATCGCCGTCGCCCACGGCAAGATGGGCGAGCACCGGCTCGAGCAGGTCATCGCCGATTTCTGGGAGAAGAAGTTCGACGTCCTCGTCTGCACGACGATCGTCGAGACCGGTCTGGACATCTCCAACGCCAACACGCTCATCCTCGAGCGTGCCGACCGGCTGGGCCTGTCCCAGCTCCACCAGCTGCGCGGGCGCGTCGGCCGCGGGCGCGAGCGGGCCTACGCCTACTTCCTCTACCCGCCGGAGGTCCCGCTCACGGAGACCGCGCACGACCGGCTCCAGACGATGGCCGCCCACACCGACCTCGGCGCGGGCATCGCGATCGCCATGAAGGACCTCGAGATCCGCGGCGCGGGCAACCTGCTCGGCGGGGAGCAGTCCGGCCACATCGAGGGCGTCGGCTTCGACCTCTACATCCGCATGGTGGGGGAGGCCGTCGCGTCCTTCCGCGGCGACCAGCCCGAGGAGCTGCCGGACGTCACGCTCGAGCTGCCCGTCGACGCGCACATCCCGCACGACTACGTCGCCCACGAGCGGCTGCGCCTGGAGGCCTACCGCAAGATCGCGGTGGCCGCCGACGACGCGGCGCTCGCGGAGGTGCGGGCCGAGCTCGTCGACCGGTACGGCGCGGTCCCGACGGCGGTGGAGAACCTCTTCGCCGTCGCCGCGTTCCGCAACCACGTGCGCGGCGCGGGGCTGACGGACGTCACCGCGCAGGGCCGGATGATCCGGTTCGCGCCGGTGGAGCTGGCGGAGTCGGCGCAGCTGCGGCTCAAGCGGCTCTTCCCCGGCGCGGTGCTCAAGCCCGCCACGCGGACCGTGCTCGTGCCGTTCCCGATGACGGCCCGCATCGGCGGCAAGGCGCTGTCCGGCGGGGCGCTGCTGGAGTGGGCGCGCGCCTTCGTCGACGCGGTGGTCCGCGGGGACGTCTCCGCGGCGGCCGGGGTGGGCGTCGGGGCCGGGGCGCGCCGGTGACGGTGGGGGTCGGCGGTGCGCCCGGGGACGACCTGCCCGACGAGGCGCGCGTCGTGCGGGCGCTGGCCCGGGCGGTGGCCGTCATGGACCGCCTGCGCTCGCCGGGCGGCTGCCCCTGGGACGCGCAGCAGACGCACGCGTCGCTGCTGACCTACCTCGTCGAGGAGGCGCACGAGGTGGTCGAGGCCGTCGAGCGGCCGGGCGGCGTCGACCGCGCCGGGCTGCGCGAGGAGCTCGGCGACGTGCTGCTGCAGGTGCTCTTCCACGCGCGGATCGCGGCCGAGGACCCCGACGACCCCTTCGACGTCGGCGACGTCGCCGAGGGCCTGGCCGACAAGCTCGTCCGGCGGCACCCGCACGTGTTCGGCGGCGCCGACGGCTCCCCGGCCGAGCCGGGCCTCGGAGCCGACGGCGTGCTCGCGCGGTGGGACGACCTCAAGCGCGCCGAGAAGCCCGCGCGCGCCTCCGCGCTCGACGGGGTGCCCGGGTCCCTGGGCGCGCTGGCCCGGACGCAGAAGGTCGCCTCCCGGGCCCGCCGTGCCGGCCTGCTCGACGAGGGGCCGGACCGGACGCCCGTCGGCGCGGGCGTGGGCATCGACGTGGGGGAGCGGCTGCTGGCACTGGTCCTCGAGGCGGAGGCGACGGGCGTCGACGCCGAGGCCGCGCTGCGGGCCGCCGCCCGGACGTGGGAGGACGGCCTGCGGAGGCGCGAGGCGGCGCCCGCCGGACCCTAGGATGAGCGGCGGCCGGGGGTGCGACGACGCACGACGGGACGGCCGGGACGACCCGATGACGGGGAGGGACCTGTGAGGACGCGGACGGGCAGGACGGCGGCGACGGCGCTGGCGGGGCTGGTCCTCGCGGCGGGTCTGACCGCGTGCGCCGGGGCGCCGGGGGCGGCGGCGGTCGTCGACGGACGGGAGATCCCCACCTCCGACCTGCAGGACGTCATCACGGAGATCGGGCCGCTGCTCGGCAGCGCGACGACCGCCCAGGTCCTCGCGGTGCTCGTGCAGGAGCCGGTGGTCACGCAGCTCGCCGCGGAGAACGGCGTCGGGGTGTCGGACGACCAGGCGCGCAGCGCGCTGGAGGCGGCGCTCGCCTCCGCCGGCGTGACGGTCGACGAGCTGAGCCCCGCGTCGCTGTCCGTGGGGCGCTACCTGGCCGCCGCGACCGCGCTGCAGGGCCTGCCGGACGGCGGTGCCGAGGCGCAGGAGGAGCTCCTCGCCCGCGTCGCCGAGCAGGACCTCGAGGTCAACCCGCGCTTCGGCGCCGTCGACGAGCGCGGCACCGTCACCGCGCCCACGGCCCTGCCGTGGCTCGTGGCGCCCGAGGCGGCGGCCCCGGCGGCGGGCTGACCCGCAGGGCCGACCGTCAGGCGCGCCGGACGTCCGCCGTCGCGAGCACGACCGCGTCGAGCCACGCGGAGAAGTCCGCGAACCACCGGTCCGAGCGCGTGCCGCGCGGCGTCGCGCCGAACCCGTGGCCGCCGGTCGCGTACGCGTGCGCCTCGACGCTGCCGCCGGCCGCCCACCACGCCCGGTAGAGGGTGAGGGACGAGTCCACGATGGCGTCGCCGAGGTCGTCGTCGGACGCCCAGGCCAGGAACATCGGCGGCGCGGGCTGCGGCACGACGGCCGGCCCCCACAGCGCCGGGTAGACCGGCGCGACGAAGTCGGGCCGGTGCTCGTCGGGCGCGTCCAGGGTGGTCGCCGCGACGACGAACCCGCCCGCGGAGAACCCGAGCATGCCCACGCGGTCCGGCCGCACGCCGTACCGCTCGGCGTGCGCGCGCACGTGGCCGACCGCCGCCCCGCCGTCCGCGGCCGCGACGGGCCGGTAACGCTCGCCGACGTCGAGCATGTACGCGCGGTCCGACATCGACCGCTCGGCGAGCGCCGCCCACTCGACCTCGTCGGGCGGGGTGGGGACCGTCCGGTAGTGCAGGACGAAGGCCGCGACCCCGCGCTGGACGAGGAGCCGCGCCACCCACTCGCCCTCGTTCTCCACCGACAGGAAGTGCATGGCGCCGCCCGGGCACACGACGACCCCGGCACCCGTGGCCACGTCGGCGTCGGGGAGGTAGGCGGTGAGCGTCGGCACGCTGACGTTGCGCACGTGGCGCGGGGCGCCGGGCCCGTCCCACGAGAGGGGCGCCTCGATGGGCTCGGGGCCCTGCGCCGGCGCCC
Source organism: Cellulomonas sp. plas2 (assembly GCF_057221735.1). Lineage (NCBI taxonomy): Bacteria > Bacillati > Actinomycetota > Actinomycetes > Micrococcales > Cellulomonadaceae > Cellulomonas > Cellulomonas sp. plas2. The sequence goes on along the minus strand of NZ_CM170155.1, from coordinate 2,988,795 downwards.
CGGCGACGGTCAGCGGGACGGGTGCCTCGACGCGCATGGGCGGGACGGTACCGCGCGCCCGCGTCCCCCGCGCCCGACGGAGGTCCCGCGGGTGGGCGTCCCCCGCGGTCTACGCTGACCACTGCACGCCTCGCACCGAGGACCCCCCGCCTGAAGGAGACCCATGGCCAGCATCGAGGCCGTCGGCGCACGCGAGATCCTGGACTCGCGCGGCAACCCCACCGTCGAGGTCGAGGTCGCGCTCGACGACGGCACCATCGCCCGGGCCGGTGTCCCGTCGGGCGCCTCGACCGGCGCCTTCGAGGCCGTCGAGCGCCGTGACGGCGACAAGGGCCGCTACCTGGGCAAGGGCGTCGAGCAGGCCGTCAACGCGGTCATCGACGACATCGCCCCCGAGCTCATCGGCTACGAGGCCACGGAGCAGCGCCTCGTCGACCAGGCCCTCATCGACCTGGACGGCACCCCCAACAAGGGCAAGCTCGGCGCCAACGCGATCCTCGGCGTCTCGCTCGCCGTGGCCAAGGCGGCGGCCGACTCGGTCGACCTGCCGCTGTTCCGCTACGTCGGCGGCCCGAACGCGCACGTCCTGCCGGTCCCGATGATGAACATCCTCAACGGCGGGTCGCACGCGGACTCCAACGTCGACATCCAGGAGTTCATGGTCGCCCCCATCGGCGCCGCGAGCTTCCGCGAGGCGCTGCGCACCGGCGCGGAGGTCTACCACTCCCTCAAGTCCGTGCTCAAGGCCCAGGGCCTGAGCACCGGCCTGGGCGACGAGGGCGGCTTCGCGCCGAACCTCTCGAGCAACCGCGCCGCGCTGGACCTCATCCTCTCCGCCGTGGAGAAGGCCGGCTTCACGCCGGGCGTCGACGTGGCCCTGGCCCTCGACGTCGCCGCGACCGAGTTCTTCAAGGACGGCGCCTACCAGTTCGAGGGCTCCGCCAAGAGCCCCGAGGAGATGCTCGCGTTCTACGAGCAGCTCGTCGCGGACTACCCGCTGGTCTCCATCGAGGACCCGCTGTCCGAGGACGAGTGGGACTCCTGGTCCGAGCTCGTGCGCCGCGTGGGCGACAAGGTGCAGATCGTCGGCGACGACCTGTTCGTCACCAACCCCGAGCGCCTGGCCAAGGGCATCTCGCTCAAGTCGGCGAACTCCCTGCTGGTCAAGCTCAACCAGATCGGCACGCTGTCCGAGACGCTCGACGCCGTCACGCTCGCGCAGCGCAGCGGCTTCACGACGATGACCTCGCACCGCTCCGGCGAGACCGAGGACACCACCATCGCCGACCTGTCGGTGGCGACGAACGCCGGCCAGATCAAGACCGGTGCCCCCGCCCGTGGCGAGCGCATCAACAAGTACAACCAGCTCCTGCGCATCGAGGAGGAGCTGGACGACGCCGGTGTCTACGCCGGTCGCTCCGCCTTCCCGCGGTTCTCGCAGGGCTGAGCACCCGCAGCACACCCAGCAGCACCCAGCAGCACGACGCAGGGCCGACGACCTCCGGGTCGCCGGCCCTGCGGCGTCCCGTCCCGTGGTGACCACGTGCTGGCCCGTGCTGATCCCGTGCCGACCTCGTGCTGCGGCGGGTCGGTGCCGCCGGGGCCGCAGGTGCGGGGCACAATCGAGGCCATGCCCTCGTCCCGCCGTCCCGGCCACCCGCGCGCCCCGCGCGGCGCGGCCGCGCCGGGCGACAAGCACGGCGAGCGGTCCGGTCAGCGGCTCGGCGAGCGGCCCGCACCGCGCCCCGGCGCGCGTCCCGGGGGTGCCGGCCGCCGTCCCCGCGGTCCCGTGCCCGTCGTGCAGGCCACCGTGCCACGGCTGTTCTCCGCGCGGGTGCTCGTGCTGGCGCTCGTCGTCGTCGTCGCGTTCGTGCTCGTCTACCCGACACTGGGCTCCTACCTGCAGCAGCAGGCCGAGCTGCGGGCGCTGGAGCAGCAGGTGGAGCAGGCGCAGGCGACGAACTCCGAGCTCCAGGCCGACCTCGACCGCTGGGACGACCCGGCCTACGTCCGCGCCCAGGCGCGCGACCGCCTCGCCTTCGTCCTGCCGGGGGAGCGGGCCTACCGCGTCGTCGACCCCGGCACGGTCCCCGAGGCCGCCGTGCCGGCCGGTCCGAGCACCGACTCCTCGACCCTCGCGGACGGCACGACGCGGCCCTGGTACCAGTCGGTGTGGACCTCCGTCGAGGAGGCGGGCGCGGCCCCCGTGACCCCGCCCGCGCCGACGCCCGAGGCGCCGCCCGCGACTTCCTGAGGTCACGCGAGCGACGGGCTCGCTCGCGACGGCCCGGGAGCGCGCTCGCGGTCGGGGATGATGGGACGTCCCCGTCCACGACCCCCAGGACCCCGCGTGACGCAGCACGACCTCCCCCTCGCCGCCCCCGACGCGTCGGCCTCCACGGCCGTGCCCACCGCCGTGCCCACCGCCGTGCCCGCCCCCGTGCCCACGGCCGTGCCGGACGCCGTGCCCGCCGCCGTGCCGGACGCACCCGTGCCCGACGGGGCCGTCGACCCCGCGGTCGTCACCGACGCCGACCGGGCCGTGCTCGCCGAGCAGCTCGGCCGGCCGCCGCGCGGGCTCGTCGGGATCGCGGCCCGGTGCGTCTGCGGGCGGCCGACCGTGGTCCGCACCGCGCCGAGGCTCGACGACGGCACCCCCTTCCCGACGACGTACTACCTCACCTGCCCGCCGGCGGTGTCGGCGGTCAGCACGCTCGAGGCCTCGGGGATCATGCGGACCTGGACGCAGCGCCTGGCGGAGGACCCCGCGCTCGCGGAGGGCCACGCCCGCGCGCACGCGGCCTACCTCGCCGACCGGGAGGCGCTCGGGCACGTGCCCGAGATCGCGGGGGTGTCGGCCGGCGGCATGCCCACGCGCGTCAAGTGCCTGCACGTGCTCGTCGGGCACGCGCTCGCAGCCGGCCCCGGGGTCAACCCCCTGGGCGACGAGGCCCTCGCGCTCGTCGCCGACCAGTGGCGGCCCGACCGCTGCACCTGCTGACCCGCGTGCCGACCCGCGTGCGGGTGGCACGATGACGCCCGTGACGCGTGTGGCTGCCATCGACTGCGGGACCAACTCCATCCGGCTGCTCGTCGCCGACGTCGAGGGCGGGACCCTCACCGACGTCGACCGACGCATGGAGGTCGTCCGCCTGGGGCAGGGCGTGGACCGCACGGGTCGCCTCGCGCCGGAGGCGCTCGCGCGGACGCTGGATGCGACGCGGCGCTACGCCGACCGGTGCGTCGAGCTCGGGGTCGAGCCGGGCGCGGCGGCCGTGCGGTTCGTCGCGACCTCCGCCACGCGGGACGCGGAGAACCGCGACGAGTTCGTCGCCGGGGTGCGGGACGCCATCGGCGTGGAGCCCGAGGTCGTGGCCGGGCACGAGGAGGCCGCCCTGTCCTTCCGGGGGGCCGTCGGCGGGCTCGCGGCGCACCCGGGCCCGTACGTCGTCGTCGACCTCGGGGGCGGGTCGACGGAGCTCGTCGTCGGCACGGGCACCCCCGACGCCGCGTGGTCCATGGACGTCGGCTGCGTGCGGCTGACCGAGCGGCACCTGCGCTCGGACCCCCCGGCGGCCGACGAGGTCGCCGCCGCCCGTGCCGACGTGGCCGCGGCGCTCGACGAGGCGGCCGGGCACGTCGACTGGTCGCGGGCGCGCACCCTCGTCGGGCTGGCGGGGACCGTCACGACCGTCACCGCCCACGCGCTCGGCCTGCCGGCCTACCAGCCCGAGCGGATCGACGGGTCCGCCCTCGCGGTGGACGCGGTGCTCGCCGCCTGCGACGACCTGCTGCGCCGGGACCGCGCGTCGCGGGCCGCGCTGCCCTTCATGCACCCGGGCCGGGTGGACGTCATCGGGGCGGGGGCGCTCGTCTGGCACGACGTCGTCGCACGGGTGGACGCGGACGTGCGTGCGGCTGGCGGCGCGCTGAGCGCGGTCGTCACCTCGGAGCACGACATCCTCGACGGCATCGCCCTCAGCGTCGTCGATCGCGCCGCCCGGGCCTGACGCGCGCGGCAGCCGGGGCGCGCCGACGGCCTCGTGGGGCACGGGCGCGTGGGCCGACAGGGGGTGAGGGTCCTCACAGCCGGGGCCCGGGAAGCGGTATCAGCGCTGGCCGGAGCCCTGCACCCGGCGGCCGGGACGGCGGGCCCGCGTGGGGGCGGGTAGCGTTGACCGCATGTCCGAGCCGGTCGCCTCCACGAAGTCCCGCAAGGTCCCCCGCGTCCTCGTCCTCGGGGGCGGCACGGTGGGCCTGTACACCGCCAAGCGGCTGCGCAAGCGGCTCGGCAACCGCGAGGCGGCGATCGTCGTCGTCGACCCGCGCCCGTACATGACGTACTACCCCTTCCTGCCCGAGGTGGCGGCCGGGTCCATCGACCCCCGCTGGGCCGTCGCCCCGCACCGCCGCGCGCTCAAGGGCGTCGACGTGCTGCAGGGCAAGGTCAGCCAGATCAAGCACGCGGATCGCACCGTGCAGATCACGCCGGAGGAGGGTGAGCCCTACTGGGTCACCTACGACCACCTCGTGGTCGGCCTCGGCTCGGTCGCCCGCACGCTGCCCATCCCGGGCCTCGCGGAGCAGGCCATCGGCTTCAAGCAGGTCGAGGAGGCCATCGCCCTGCGCAACCAGGTCCTCAACCGCATCGACGTCGCGTCGAGCACCTGGGACCCCGAGCTGCGCCGCAAGATGCTCACGTTCGTCTTCGTCGGCGGCGGGTTCGCCGGCATCGAGGCGCTGGCAGAGGTCGAGGACATGGCCCGCGCCGCGGTGAAGTACTACAAGGCGATCGAGGAGGAGGAGCTGCGGTTCGTCCTCGTCGAGGGATCGCCGCGCATCCTCCCCGAGGTGAGCGAGGAGCTCGGCGGCTACACGCTCGAGCAGCTGCGCAAGCGCAACATCGAGATCTACCTCTCCACCTTCCTGTCCTCCTGCGTCGACGGCCACGTCGTGCTGTCGAACAAGACGGAGTTCGACGCCGAGACGATCATCTGGACCGCCGGGGTGAAGGCCAACCCGGTGCTGCAGGACTCCGACCTGCCGCTGGACAAGCTCGGGCGCGTCATCTGCAACGCGAAGCTGCAGGTCACGCAGGAGGACGGCACCGTCGTGCCCGACGCCTACGCCGCGGGTGACTGCGCCGCCGTGCCGGACCTGACGCAGCCCGGCAAGACCTGCCCGCCGAACGCCCAGCACGCCGTCCGCGAGGGCAACCACCTCGGCGACAACCTGGCGCGCGTCCTCCGCTCCGCGGAGCCGACGGAGTACAGCCACAAGAACGTCGGCGCCGTCGCGTCGCTCGGCGTCTACAAGGGCGTCGCGCAGATGTTCGGCAAGCTCAAGGTCCGCGGGTTCCTCGCCTGGGTCCTGCACCGCACCTACCACGTGGGCGCCATGCCGACCTTCAACCGCAAGGTCCGGATCATGGCCGGCTGGACGGGCTCGCTCCTGCTCCGCCGCGAGGTCGTCGCCCTCGGCGCGATCCACGACCCGCGCGCCGAGTTCCGCGCCGCGTCGCAGCCGGCCAAGCCGAAGACGCAGGAGGCGCCGCCGCGGGACCCCGAGCTCGCCTCGGCCAAGCCGGCGCCGTCCATCCCCGCGATCAAGGAGGAGTCCGGCTCGCCGGCCGAGTCCGAGAAGCAGAACGCCAGCAAGAGCTGACGCCGACGGCCCGGCGCGTCCCCGACGCGCCGGGCCGTCCGTCATCCCGGGCGGCGCGGTGCCGCGGCCGCCCCTCGGTCCAGCCGGGTGTCGTGGGTGCGAGCCCCGCGGCGCCCGGCTGCTCGCGCCCGCGTGTGCGGGCATGCCCCGTGGCCACCGGCGCGAGCGCCCGCACCGCCCCCGTAGCCCAATCGGCAGAGGCAGCCGGCTTAAACCCGGCCCAGTCCGGGTTCGAGCCCCGGCGGGGGCACCCGTGTCCCGGCCGTCGGACCGCCGCGGACCGCGAGCTCGCGCGCGACTACGCGGTCGGCGCGGGGTCCGCCGGCTCGGCGTCGCCGTCGGCGGGGGAGGTGTCGGCGAAGACCGCCCACACGTGCTTCGTCGTCCCGGTGGCGTACCACCCGACGTCGAGGGCGAGCTTCCGGGCGATCGCCAGCCCGAAGCCGCCCTCGCCCGGCTCGCGCACCCCGGCGAGGACGGGAGCGGTGTCGACGCCGTGGTCGGCGACGTCGAGCAGCCAGCCGTCGCCGTCGGCGAGCAGCCGGACGATCGTCGGCGGCCGGCCGTGCCGCAGGGCGTTCGTCGCCAGCTCCGAGGCCACCAGCACCATGAGGTCGGGGGTCCGGGACAGGCCGTCGACCGCAGCGCGTCGAGAGGTCACGAGCGCCTGCTGCAGCGAGCGCCGCAGCCCGGCGAGCTCCGTGAGGGAGTCGATGACCCACTCGTGCACGAGGGAGAACGAGTCCGGCGGCGTGCTGGCGCGCCATCCCTGGTCGGCCTCCGAGCGCGTGTCGGCTGCGCGCTCCTGCTGCTCGGGCACGGACGGACCTCTTTCGGACGGAGGCCTCGACGGTACGTCGGGCGGGCTGCCGCGGCGAGCGCTGCAGGTGGGCGCGCGGGTGGAGCGCAGGTGCGGGCTCCGGTGGGCGGTCCGGCTGGGGGTGGTCCGGGTCCTCCGGTTCCTCAGCCCGCGTCGTCGGCCTCGACCGCGGCGACCCAGTCGCGCTTCTGCGCGCGCCAGCCCTCGTCGTCGACGCCCTGGCGCCAGTACCCCGACGCCGACAGGTCCTCCCGGCGCACGCCGCGCTCGGCCCGCACGTGCCGGCGCAGCGCGCGGACGGCCTGCGCCTCGCCGTGCACGAACGCCTCGACGCGCCCGGCGGGCCAGGCCAGCTCCCGCACGGCGGCGACGAGGGCGTCACCGGGTGCCCCTGCCGCCTCGACCCAGCGCACCTCGACTCCGGCGGGCGCGGTCAGCGGCAGCCTGTCGGCCGGCCCCGCGACCTCGACGAGGGCCACACCGGTGGCGTCCGCCGGCATCCGCTCGAGGCACACGGCCACCGCGGGCAGTGCCGAGGCGTCGCCGACCAGCACCGTCGCGACGGGCTCGTCGTCGTCGGCGGCGGCGTCCGTCGCCGTGCCGGCGCCGGCGCGCGGACCCGTGCCGACCGGCGACCAGGCGCCGCCGGGCCCGAGCACCAGCGCCTCGAGGTCCTCCTCGCGCGGGCGCCCGTCCGCGAGTCGCGCCGCCCAGGGCCCGGCCAGGCCCTCGTCGCCGTGCACGACGACGTCGAGGGTGACCTCGCCGTCGCGGGCGTCCCGCACGGTGTACGCGCGCAGCCGCACCGCGTCCGGCCCGAGCGCGTCGCGCACGGCGGTCAGGTCGACGCGCCCGTCCTCGTCGAGCGGCCGCGGCCCCGGCGCGCAGAAGGCGAGCTTGACGTAGGAGTCGGCGTGCACCGACGGCTCGAACGCCGCGAGCCCGGGCCCGCCCAGCACGACCCGCACGAGGTGCTCGGTGACCCGGTGCGCCTGCAGCACGGTCCCGGGCAGCGCCGCCTGCCGCCGTCGCACTCCTCCCGGGCCGGGCGCCGAGGCGGGACCGGACGAGGCCGAGCTGCGCGAGGTCGAACCGGGCGTGGCGGAGCCGGTCGTCGAGGAGGTCACGGCGCCCGACCCTAACCCGCCCGCCCATGAGCCCCGGCGCCCAGCCCACCCCTCACCGAGATGCCGCTCCCGGACGCGGCACCGCCCGCCACCGCGTCCGGGAGTGGCATCTCACCGGGGCGGTGACGGGCGGTGACGGGCGGTGACGGGCGGTGACGGGCGGTGGCGCAGGAGGACGAGGGGAGGGCGTCGGGGAGGAGCGGCCGGTCAGGCGTCGCGGCGGCGCACGAGGACGGCGGCGATCGCCAGGAGGACGACGGTCCAGGCGACGAGGATCCCGAACGACTCGGCGATGCTGAGGTCCAGCCAGTACGCGTCGGGGTTGGCGTAGATGCCCTGCGCCGCGTCGGGCAGCGTGATCCGTGCCCCGGAGCTCGCCGGCAGGAACGGCCGCACGTAGCGCAGCGGCTCCCACGGGATGGCGGCCACGACGTTCTCGACGACGAGCAGCAGGCCGAAGATCGTCGCCAGCGCCCCCGCGGAGTGCCGGATGATCGCGCCGATGGCGAAGGCGAACAGGGCGACGGTCGCCAGGTAGAGCACGGACCCCAGCAGCACCCGCCACGACTCCGCGAGGTCCAGGTCCAGCGCCAGGCCCGGCCCGGACAGGATGAGCGTCGACACGGCGTACCCGAGCGCCACGGCGACGAGGCCCGTCACCGCCATGACGAGGAAGACGACGACGGCCTTGGCCCACAGCGCCGGCAGACGGCGCGGCACGGCGGCGAACGTCGAGCGGATCATCCCCGTCGTGTACTCGCCGGTGATCGCCAGCACGCCCAGCGTCACGGCGGCCAGCGAGGCCGGCTGCACGGCGATGGAGTAGACGAAGGAGGCGCTGAGCTCCGCGCCCGTGGCCGGGTCGGCGGGTCCGTCGCCGCCGATCTGGCGCACGATCCCGCTCATCGCGGCGACGAGCCCGACGAACGCGACGACGGTCAGCACGACCGTCCACCACGTCGAGCGCAGGGACCAGAGCTTGATCCACTCCGACCGCAGGACGCGGCCGAAGGTGACGGGACGTGCGGTGACCGTGCGCGGCGGCAGCGCCCCGGTCGTCGCGGTGGCGGTGGCGGTGCTCATCGGGCCTCTCCGTCCGTGCTGGTGGTGCTGCTCGTGGCGGTGCTGCTCGTGGTGGTGCTGCTGGCGGTGGCGGACAGGACGTCCACCAGCTCGGGGGCGCGGTCCGCGCCGGCGCCGCCGTCGGGCGTGCCGTGCGTCGCGTACTCGACGGCGTCGGCCGTCAGGTTCATGTAGGCGTCCTCGAGCGACCCGGTGACGGGCGTCAGCTCGTGCAGGACGAGGCCGCGGGCGGCCGCGAGCTCGCCCACCTGCTCGGCCGTCCGGCCCTCGACCTCGAGCAGGCCCGGCGCGACGGCCCGGACCTGCACGTCGAGCGCGGCCAGCCCCTCGGCGAGGGCGGTCGCCTGCGGGGACCGCACGCGCACGGTCTGCCGGGTGGCGGCGGCGACGACGTCGGCGATGGGCGCGTCGGCGAGGATCCGCCCGCGCCCGATGACGAGCAGGTGGTCGGCGGTCTGCGCCATCTCGCTCATGAGGTGCGAGGACAGGAACACCGTGCGTCCCTCGGCGGCCAGGTACCGGACGAGGTTGCGGACCCACAGCACGCCCTCGGGGTCCAGGCCGTTGACGGGCTCGTCGAGGATGAGGGTGCGCGGGTCGCCGAGCAGGGCCGCGGCGATGCCGAGCCGCTGGCCCATCCCGAGCGAGAACCCGCCGACCCGCTTACCCGCGACGGTCTGCAGGCCCGTCATCTCGATGACCTCGTCGACGCGGGTGGTCGCGATCCCGTGCGTGGCGGCCATGGCGCGCAGGTGCTGACGGGCGCTGCGCCCGGTGTGCACGGCCTTCGCGTCGAGCAGCGCGCCGACCTCGGCCAGCGGGGACCGCAGCGACGCGTAGGGACGGCCGTCGACCGTCACGGTCCCGGCGGTCGGCCGGTCGAGCCCGACGATCATGCGCATCGTCGTCGACTTGCCGGCGCCGTTCGGACCGAGGAAGCCGGTCACGCGTCCCGGCTGGACGGAGAAGGAGATGCCGTCGACGGCCTTCTTGCTGCCGTAGACCTTCGTGAGGCCCTGGGCTTCGATCATGTCGCTCTCCTGGGGGCGTCGGTGCGTGGTCGTCTGCGAACCTAGGGCCTGGCGGGGTGCCGGTGGACCCGTCCGAGGACGGATCCGCGCAGGTCAGGGAAAACCAGGGCTCATCCCCGAGACGGACCCCGACCGGGGTCGGCGGGCGTCCGAGCGCACCCGGACGGGTGCTGAGGGTCGCTCTCAGGGGCGTCCCCGATGGGGAACGCGCGCGGGGTCCCGTACGTTGACACCGGAGCACGACCCCTTCCCGGCCGCATGACCAGGAGCACCGATGAGCAACCCCGTCTTCAGCAACTCGCCGATCTTCCGCGACCCGGCCCAGCAGCGGCCCGGTCGCGACTCCTCCGTCCGCGGCGCCGGCCCGTTCGGCGGCGCCAACCCCTTCGGCGGGGGCGGCACCGCGACGCTGGGCACGCAGGGCGCCCAGGCCGCGGACGCGCGCACGCTCGACGCGATGTACGAGGCGCCCACCGCCACCACCCGTGACACGGGCCGCATGACCTACGACGACGTGCTGGTGAAGACGGGTGCGATGCTCGCCCTCGTCGTCGCCACCGGCGCGGTCTCCTTCGCGCTGGTCGACACGGTGCCGCTGCTGTGGATCGGCGGCGCGATCATCGGTCTGGTCCTCGGCCTCGTCAACGCGTTCAAGCGCGAGCCCAGCCCGGCACTCATCAGCGCGTACGCGGTCGCGCAGGGCGCGTTCCTCGGCGGCATCAGCGCGTTCTACGACGCCCGGTGGGACGGGATCGTCCTGCAGGCCGTGCTCGCGACGGTCTCGGTGTTCGCGGTGTCGCTGTTCCTCTTCCGCTCCGGCAAGGTCCGCGTCACGCCGAAGTTCACGAAGATGCTCATGGTCGGCCTGGTCGGCTACCTCGTCTTCTCGCTGCTCAACGTCGTCCTCATGTTCGTGGGCGTCGGCGGCGGCGAGTTCGGTCCGCTGCGCTCCGGCCCCATCGGGTTCTTCGTCGGCCTCGTCGCCGTCGGCCTCGCGGCCGCGAGCCTCATCGTCGACTTCGACTCCATCCAGCGGGGCGTGCGTCAGGGCGTCCCGGCCAAGTACGCGTGGTCGGCCGCGTTCGGCCTGCTCGTCACGCTGATCTGGCTCTACCTGGAGCTGCTGCGCCTCATCGCCATCCTCCGCGGCGACGACTGACGCACCACTGCGCGACCCACGACGGGCCCGGGAGCCGCTGCTCCCGGGCCCGTCGTCGTCCCTGGCGCCGTCGGTGACGGCGGCCCGACGAGGCCCGCGCGCACGCACGTGTCGGCGGGCGGGGGCAGGATGGACGACGACCGAGCCGGCGGGCACCGCCGGCGCGACGACCGCGCGGCAGCCCGCCGCGCCACCAGCAGCGAGGAGCCCCCATGTCCGCAGCCAGCCTGCCCGAGGCCACCGGCCAGTTCGGCGAGAAGCCGACGCTGACGTTCCCGGCCGCCGACGCGCCGAGCGAGCTCGAGGTCGTGGTGCTCAGCCGCGGCGACGGCGAGCTCGTCGAGGCCGGTGACGACCTCGAGGTGCACTACCTGGGCCAGTCCTGGAACGGGTCGGTCTTCGACAACTCCTACGACCGCGGGTCCTCCATCAGCTTCCCGATCGGCGTCGGCGCCGTCATCGGCGGCTGGGACGAGGGGCTCGTCGGCCAGCAGGTCGGCAGCCGGGTGCTGCTGTCCATCCCGTCGCACCTCGGATACGGGGACCGCGGCGTGCCGCAGGCCGGCATCAAGGGCGGCGACACGCTCGTCTTCGTCGTCGACATCGTCGGCACCTCCCGCTGAGCCCGGCCTGCGGCACCGGCCGCAGACGTGTCCGCACGCCCGACCGCCGCACCCCCGCCCCGGCCTGCCGGGGCGGGGGTGCGGCGCGTCCGGGAGCTGGTCGTCGGACGCCGGTCACCGGGCGTTCACGCAGGTCGTCGGGAACGTCACGCCGGCCGCTCTTCCCCCGGGGGAGGGGGTCCCCCTAGCGTGCTCACGGGTCGCGGCCGCAACCGAACGGGTGTAGCGCGCGGCGCCGCAAGGGTGACGCCGCGCCACCGTCCGGATGACGGGCGCGCGTCCGCACGCCAGGGAGGCCGGACCGCATGACCGCGACGCTCGACGGGACCACGACGGGCGCGACGCCCGCTGCGGCTGCACCGGGCGCGGTGCCCGCGGAGCGCGACGCGGCTTCGGCGGTCCTGGCCGACGCGACCGACCCGACGTGGCGGCTGCCGAGCCCGCCGACCGACGCCGAGCGCACCTGGTACCTGGGCCGGCAGCACCGCTGGCTCCTCGTGCTGCAGAGCGTGTCGTTCCTGCTCATCGCCGTGTCGGCGACGCAGTTCTCCGTCGCGGACCAGCGGCTGCTGCTCTTCCTCGTCCCCCTGTCGCTGTTCGGCGTGACGATGGCGGTCTCCTTCGTCTCCGGCAGCCGGCGCCGCCGCGTGTCGCTGGCGTCGCACGAGGCGCTCGTGCGGTCCTGGTCGCCGGCGGTGGTGCCGTCGGTGGACGTGTTCCTCCCGACGGCGGGGGAGCCGCTCGACGTCCTGGCCAACACCTACCGGCACGTCGCGGCGCTGGTCTGGGACGGCCCGCTGCGGGTCCTCGTGCTCGACGACGCCGCACGGCCGGAGGTCCGCACGCTCGCCGAGGCCCACGGCTTCGAGTACCACGTGCGACCCGACCGCGGCCGGCTGAAGAAGGCCGGCAACCTGCGCTACGGGTACGAGCACAGCGACGGCGACGTCATCGCCGTCCTCGACGCCGACTTCGTGCCGCGGCCGGACTACCTCCACGACCTCGTGCCCTACCTCGACGACCCGCGCGTCGGCATCGTCCAGTCCCCGCAGTTCTTCGACGCCGTCCGCGGCATGGGCTGGCTGCAGCGCTGCGCCGGCGCGACGCAGGAGATGTTCTACCGCTGGATCCAGCCCGCCCGCGACGCGTCCGACGCCGCCATCTGCGTCGGCACGTGCGCGCTGTACCGCCGCTCCGCCCTGCGCGACGCCGGCGGGTTCGCGCAGATCGGCCACTCGGAGGACGTGCACACCGGCATCGGCCTCCTGCGCGCCGGCTACGTCGTGCGGTACGTGCCGGTCGTCGTGTCCAAGGGCCTGTGCCCGGAGGACGTGCGCAGCTTCGTCACCCAGCAGTACCGCTGGTGCACCGGCTCGATGTCCCTGCTCGCCGACCCGGCCTTCCACGACCGCACGCCGCTGTCCCTGCGCCAGCGCCTGTGCTTCTGGGCCGGCTTCCTCTACTACATCTCCACCGGGGTGAACGCGTTCGTCGCGCCGCTGCCGGCGCTCGTCATGCTCTGGGCGTTCCCCGCCTGGATCGAGCCGATGAACTCCGTCTGGCTCCTGGGCGCGGTCGCGCTCTGGCTCGTCGTGAACCCGCTGGTCATGCGCGGGCGCTGGCGCATCGACGTGCTGCGCGTGCAGATCCTGTACTCCTTCGCGCACGCCGTCGCGATCGCGCACGTGCTCAGCGGCCGCACGAAGGAGTGGGTGGCGACCGGCACCGCGGGCGGCGTCGGCCGGCGCACGCCCCTGGCGACGACGATCGTGCGCACCGCCACCCTCACCGTCGCCGTCACGCAGGCGCTGCTCTGGACGGGCCTCGTGCACGGCGTGCTCACCTACGGCCTCGGCCCGCTGTGGGCGATGCTGCTGCTCGCCGCGCTGAGCGCGTACGTCCAGTGGCCGCTCGTCGCTGCGGGCCTCCGCGACGGCGCCGCCCGACGAGCAGCCCCAGCCCTCGCGCCCGCACCCGTCACGGCCCTGACGGCCGCCGGCGCCGAGCCGGTCACGCTCGCCGCGCCGGTCACGCTCGCCGAGCCGGTCACCCCGGCGGTCCCGGCGGCCGCACCCGTCGCGGTCACCCCGTGAGCCCGGCGTGACGCTCGCGCTCGACACCCGCGCCCCCGCCGGCGACCGCCCGGCCGGCGCCCCCGCGCCCCCCGGCGCGGACGCCGACCCCGCAGGACCGGCGGACCCGACCCCGCACCGCCGCACCCGCCCCGGCTGGCGCACGGACGTCCAGGGCCTGCGCGCGCTGGCGGTGCTCGTCGTGGTGCTCTACCACGCGGGCGTGCCGGGGCTGGAGGGCGGCTACGTCGGCGTCGACGTCTTCTTCGTCATCTCCGGCTTCCTCATCACGGGCCACCTGCTGCGCGACCTCGACGAGCACGGCCGCATCCGGTTCGCCAGGTTCTGGGCGGCCCGCGCCCGCCGGCTGCTGCCGCTGGCGACGCTCGTCGTGGTGACGACGCTCGTCGTCGCCCGGCTGTGGGGCTCGCCGTTCCGCATCGCCTCCATTGCGTGGGACGCCCTGCTCGCCGGGGTCAACGGGCTCAACTACCGGCTCGCCGCGCAGGGCGTGGACTACCAGCACGTCGACGGCCCGGAGTCGCCGCTGCAGCACTTCTGGTCGCTGGCGGTGGAGGAGCAGTTCTACCTCGTGTGGCCGCTGCTGCTGGGGCTGCTCGCGCTCGTGCCGCGCCGCCACCGCCGGCGCGCGGCCGCCACCGGGCTCGTCCTCGTGGTCGCGGTGTCCCTGCTGGTCTCCGTCCGGACGACGGCGACGAACGCGCCGCTGGCCTACTTCTCCCTCCAGACCCGGGCGTGGGAGCTGGGCGTCGGCGCGCTGCTGGCGGTCGGCGCCGGGCGCGTCGCCCGCCTGCCGGTGGCGGCGGCGCGCGTGCTGGCGTGGGCGGGGCTCGCGGCGGTGCTCGCCGGCGCGCTGCTCTTCGACGCGACGACCCCCTTCCCGGGCTCGGCCGCGCTCGTCCCCGTGCTCGGTACGGCCGCGGTCATCGCCGCCGGCGGGCACGGCGCCGGCCGCCTCCTCGGCCTGCGCCCCCTGCAGGGCCTCGGCGCCGTCTCCTACGGCTGGTACCTGTGGCACTGGCCGGCGATGGTCCTCGTCCCCACCGTCTACGGGCGGGACCTGCCGTGGTGGGTGCTGCTCGAGCTCGCGGCCGTCACGCTCTGGCTCGCGACGATGACGTACTGGCTGGTCGAGCGCCCGCTGCAGCGGACCCGCTGGCCCGTGCGCCGGTGGCTCGCCACGGGCGGCGCGCTCGTCGCGTCCTCCGTGGCCGCCGCCGGCGTCGCGCTCGTGACGCTGCCGTCCCTCGTCGGGCCGGGGGTGCCCGTGGCGCCCCTGCGGCTCGACGAGGCCGCCGCCGGCGGCCTGGCCGCCACGCTGGAGCAGGCCCTGGACACCCGGGCCGTGCCCGCCAACCTCACGCCGACGCTCGCCGAGGCCGTCACCGACCAGCCGGCGTCGACCACCGACGGGTGCCACGCGGACTGGCTCGTCGTCGACCAGCCCGACTGCCGGTACGGCGACCCGGCGGGCTACCGGACGGTCGTGCTCATCGGCGACTCGCACGCCCAGCAGTGGCTGCCGGCGCTGGACCGCAGCGCGCAGGAGCGCGGCTGGCGCCTCGTCGCCTGGACGAAGTCCGCGTGCCCCGTGGCCGAGCTCGACGCGTGGGCCGGTCCGCTCGGCCGCGCCTACACCGAGTGCACGACCTGGCGCGACGAGACCCGCGCACGCGTCGCGGCGCTCGACCCCGACCTCGTCGTCGTCTCCCAGAGCGACGCGGTCGTCGGCGACGACGTCGACAACGACACGTGGTCCGAGCGGACCCTGGCCGGGCTCGCCGCGATCGGCGTCGAGCGCGAGCGGATCCTCTACGTGCTCGACACCCCCTACCGCGCCCAGTCCGTGCCGGACTGCCTCGGTCGCCACCTCGACGACGCCCGCGCCTGCATCCAGACGGTCAAGGGCTCCACGCCGTTCGGCGACCGCCACGGCGCCCTCGCGCAGGCCCTGGCGACGGGCGGCGTCGCCACCGTCGACCCGACGCCCTGGCTCTGCACCGACGTCGCCTGCCCGCCCGTCGTCGGCGACGTCATGACGTACCGCGACGCCTCGCACGTCACCGCCACCTACAGCGCGCTGCTCGCCCCCGTCCTCGGCGAGGTCGTCGCCACCCGCCTGGAGGAGACCGCGTGACCGCCCCCGCCGACACGCTCGCCCCGCCGCTCGCCCGAGCCGCCACCGGGACCGGCCCGGCGCCGACGGCTGCTCCCATGGCCGTCGGCCGCACCGCCTCCACCCCCTCCGGCACGTGGCGCCGGGACGTGCAGGGGCTGCGCGCCGTCGCGGTGCTGCTCGTCGTGCTCTACCACGCGGGCGTGCCGGGCTTCGCGGGCGGCTACGTCGGCGTCGACGTCTTCTTCGTCGTCTCGGGCTTCCTCATCACCGGCCACCTCCTGCGCGACGTGCGGACGCACGGCCGCGTGCGGTTCGCGCGCTTCTGGGCAGGGCGGGTGCGACGGCTGGCGCCGATGGCGACCCTCGTCGTGCTGGTCACGCTCGTCGTCGCGCGCCTGTGGGGGCCGGTGTTCGGCCTGCCGGAGCTCGCCCGGTACGCGGCGCTCGCGGGCGGGCACGTGCTCAACTACGCGCTCGCCGCCGACGGCGTCGACTACGGCCAGGTCGGCAGCCCCGAGTCGCCGCTGCAGCACTACTGGTCCCTCGGCGTGGAGGAGCAGTTCTACGTCCTGTGGCCGCTGCTCGTCGCGGCCTGCGCCCTCCTCGCGACGAGGTCCGCCCGCGCGACGTCGGCACGCCGCACGGTCTTCCCCCTGGCGCTCGGGGTCGTCCTCGCCGCGGTGGTCGTCGCCTCGTTCCTGGCGTCCGTCCGCGCGGTCGGGTCGGGCAGCCCGCTGGCCTACTTCTCGCTGCACACCCGCGCGTGGGAGCTCGGCGTCGGCGCCCTCCTCGCGCTGGGCGCCGGGGCCCTGGCTCGCGCCGGCGCCCGCGCCGGGACGTCCGACGGCCGCGTCGCGGCGGCGACCGCGCTCGCGGCGACCGCTCTCGGCTGGGCGGGCCTCGTCGGCGTCGTCGCCGCGGGCGTCACCTACACCGACCGCACGCCCTTCCCGGGCACCGCCGCCCTCCTGCCGGTCCTCGCCACTGCGGCGGTCATCGCCGCCGGCACGGTCGGCCCGCGGGGGACCGGTTCGCGGCTCGCCGTCGAGCGTCTGCTCGCGCTGCGGCCGCTGCAGGGGATCGGAGCCGTGTCCTACGGGTGGTACCTGTGGCACTGGCCGGCCCTCGTCCTCGTGCCGCAGCTCTTCAGCCGCACCCTCGGCTGGACGACGAACCTGCAGCTCGCGGTCCTCACGCTCTGGCTCGCGGTGCTGTCGTACTGGCTCGTCGAGCGTCCGCTGCGCACCCTGCACGTGAGCCCGCGCCGCTGGCTGGCCGCGGGGGCCGTGCTGCTGGCGACGACCCTCGTCGCCGGGCTGGCCGTGCACCTCACCCTGCCCACCGTCGTCGGCCGCGGAGCCGCCGCGCAGGCCGCACCCGTCGCGGCGGCCGACGTCCGGGCCGTCCGGGCGACGATCGCGACCGCGACCGGCGTCACCGACCTGCCGTCCAACCTCACGCCGGCGCTCGCGGTCGCGCGCGGGGACCAGCCGGTCTCGTCGTCCGACGGCTGCCACGCCGCCTACGATCAGGTCGACCAGCCCGCCTGCGTGTACGGCGCCGTCGAGGGCGACCGCACGGTCGTGCTGCTCGGCGACTCCCACGCCCAGCAGTGGCTGCCCGCCCTCGACACCGCCGCCGCCGGCTCGGGCTGGCGGGTCCGCGCCTGGACGAAGGCCGCGTGCCCGGTCGCCGACGTGCCCCTGTTCAACACGGACCTGCGCCGCGACTACACCGAGTGCGACGCGTGGCGGCAGGCCACCGTCGACCGGGTGGTGGCGCTGGCGCCCGACCTCGTCGTCGTCTCCCAGTCCGACACCGTCCCCGGCGACCAGGTCGGCTCCGGCCAGTGGGGCGAGGCGACCGGCCGCACCCTCGCACGGCTCACCGACGCCGGCCTGCCCGTCGTCCTCCTCCTCGACACCCCGTACCCCGGCATCGACGTCCCCGAGTGCCTGGCCGGGCACCTGGCCGACGTCGGCGCGTGCGCGGTCCCGCGCGAGGACGTCGTGCCCTACGAGCAGCGCCGCGAGGCCGTCGCCGCGGCCGCGGCGGGACTCGGGGTGCCCACGGTCGACCCCCTCGGGTGGCTCTGCACCGACCGCACCTGCCCCGCCGTGGTCGGCAACCTCCTCGTCTACCGCGACGCCTCGCACATCACGGCGGCGTGGAGCCGATGGCTCGCGCCGCTGCTCACCCCGCTCGTCCCGCCGTCCGACGAGGCCCTCACCGCCGCCACGGCCCCCTGACCGGCCTCACGGCGTGGCCGACGTCCGCCCCTCGTCGCCCGCCGTCCTGGCGGCAGCGGTCCGGCGACCTCCGCACCTCACCCCGACCGGGCGCCGGACGATCGGGAGGGGCGTCCCCGGCGCCCCGACGGCGCCGCCCGCAGCCCTCGACGACGGTGGTCCCCCGTGCGCCTCGCCCGACCCGCTCGCCCCGTGCGACGCGCCCGACCCCTGGCCGGCCGGTCCCGGCCCGGACGCGGGGGAGTGGCCCTCGCCGCCGTGCTCGTGGCGGCCTCGACCACGCTCGTCGCCCCCGCCGCCGCCGCGACCGGCGCGCCCACCAGCACGCTCGTGACGGACGGAACCGTCGCCGCCCGGCAGGTCACCGTGGAGGTCCGGCCCCGCGCGCAGGACGACGGCACCTTCGCCGTCGACACCGCCACGAGCGCCCACGCCGCCTGGCGCGCCGCGACGGGGGCGGCCAAGGAGCAGCTGGCGCCCCTCGCCCTCACCCCGACCGCGCGCTGGCTCACGCAGAAGGACCCGGCCGTCGCCCGCGCCGACGCCCTCCGCTACACCACCGCCGCGCGCGACGCGGGCCGCACCGCCCTCGTCGTCCTCTACGCGATCCCCGACCGCGACTGCGGGTCCTACTCCGCCGGCGGCACGAGCGCGGAGGCCTACGGCGCGTGGGTCCGCACCGTCGCGACCGGCCTCGTCGGCGACGTGTGGGTGGTCCTCGAGCCGGACGCCCTCGCGATGGTCGACCGCTGCGGCGACGGCGAGACCCGCCTCCGCCTGCTCCGCCAGGCCGCCGCCGACCTCACCGCCGCCGGCGCCCGCGTCTACGTCGACGCCGGCCACGCGCGCTGGATGCCGGCGGCCACGGCCGCCGCCCGCCTGCGCGCCGTCGGCGTCGAGAACCTCGCCGGCTTCGCCCTCAACACCTCGAACTTCTACCCGACGGCCGACAACGTCGCCTACGGCCGCCGCGTCGTCGAGCTGCTCGGCGGCGGGCACTTCGTCATCGACACCTCCCGCAACGGCGCCGGCCACGGCGGCCAGTGGTGCAACCCGCCGGGCCGCGCGATCGGCGCCCCCACGCAGCGGGTCCCCGACGTCGCCCTCGACGCCCTCCTCTGGATCAAGCACCCGGGCCACTCCGACGGCACCTGCAACGGCGGCCCCCCGGCCGGCACCTGGTGGCCGGACCAGGCCCGCGACCTCGTCGCCACCGCCGCCGGCCGCGACCCGGCCCCCTTCCCCCTGGTCGTCGCCTGCCCCCCTGCCTGACGAGCGCGTCGACCGACCGGCACGGCCCCCGTCCGGTCCCGGCCACGGGTGTTCCGGGCAGGTCGGTCGATCCGGCAGGCTGGGGTGCGTGACGGTCCTGGGATGGCTCCTGCTCGGCAGCGGCGCCGTGGCGTTCGTGACGGCGCTGACGCTGCTGTTCCGGCTCGCCCGTCCCGAGCTGGTGCACGACGAGGACGTCGCCCTCCGCCCACCGCTCTGGGTCACGGCCGGCGTCGGCGTCCTCGGCCTCTGCCTGGCCCTCGCCGGCGCGCTCCTCATCTGGTGACGCCGGAGCCGGGACACACGTAGCGGCCTCGAGGTGGCGGTCCGGCCGCTAACCGACGGCGTGCGCTCGTGCGGGTGCCCACGAGCCGTCGAGGTCCGCCTCCTCGTCCCCTGACGCGGCGACGTGGAGCACGCCCGCGACAGGCGGCGGCGCGACGAGCGTCGGCCTGACATGGCTCCGCTGGTGGCCGACGATCCGTCCGTCGGGTGCGCGGAACTCGTACCGGGCCGGTTGCAGCTCGGTCGCCCTCACGCGTCCTGACCGTGGTCGCCTGTGGGGGTTGACGAGTCGTCGGATGGTCAGGTCGGCGCGGTGCACCTCGTGGTGGTGCCGTCCGCAGAGGACGACGCCGTTGTCGACGCTGGTCTCCCCGTCGTCGCGAGCCCACCAGCGGATGTGGTGGACCTCGGACCAGCGGGCCGGTGTCTCGCACCCGGGGAACGCGCACCCCTGGTCGCGCAGGATGACCGCGCGGCGCTGGTGCCCGGTGAACAGCCGCTCCTCGCGCCCCAGGTCGGTGGGCTGCCCGTCCGGCCCGATCACCAGGGCGGCGGTGCCCACGTCGCACAGCGTCCGTGCGACCGCGGTGGCGGCGAGCACGTGGCCGTCCTCGTCGACCACGGGCGTGCGCCCGGTCAGCGCCGCGCCGAGGACGTCCACGTCGGGCAGGTCCTCGGTGCAGGCGACCGCGGAAGCCGACCCACCACCAACAGAGGCGGCGTGGGTGTCGGTGCTGGCGCCGGCCGAGGCGTGCTCGTCGCCCTTCGGGACGCAGTCGACGTCGAGGCGCGCGGTCTCGTGCTCGCACAGGGCGTCGACGATCGACGTGTACGTGTCCAGGTCCGTCACCAGGGTCAGGTGCGGGCGTACCGACGCACCGGTCACCCCGCCCTTCTTCTCCGCCAGCGCGCCCCGCGCGAGGGCTTCGAGGGCGTCGGCCTGCGCCTGCCCGGGGGTGCGGTCCTCGCCCGGGATCTGCCGGGTCAGCTCCAACGCCCGCCGCAGCGCCACCCCCGCCGAGGGGTCCAGGCATCCCTGGATCCGCGTGCCCATCTCGGTGTCGCTCAGGTGCAGGTGCCGGCCCCGCCGCTGGGCCTCGAACCGGGACTCCACCGCGGGCGGGTCGATCTCGGCGGCCTTCTGCCGCACCTTGGTGCGGAACGTGCCCGGGTCGACCCGCCCGGCCAGATCGGTCAGCTCGGCCTGGACCAGAGGCGACCCGAACTCGTTCCGCACCTTCTGCGAGGCCTCGGCCAGCACCCCGGCCAGCGCGTCCAGGTGCGCCTCGGACCGCGACCCCGCCGCCACCGCCTCCGCGAAGGAGGACACCACCTCGACGGCCTCGGCCTGCCGCACCTGTCGGCGCGCCTCGGGCAGCCCGACCCCGTCACGCCCGGCGATGCCCTCCGCCGGGCCCTTGTCCCCGTCGCGCGGCACGCGCAGCCTGGAGTCCGCGGCGATCCACGCCGACCGCGCCCCCGCCACCGCACCGGACACCGCCTGGAACAGCGAGAGCACGTGCGCCCGCTGCGGGCCGCTCAACGCCCCCGCCTGACCGGCTTGCGCACTCACCGCACCCAGGGCGGCACGCACCGCCTCGAAGGACGACAGCAGGTCTTGATACACGAGCGGGCACCTCCCTCAGCGGCGGCGGTAGAACTCTTGTACTAGAGCCTAGAGGGATGCGTGCTCCGACCGCGATGCCACGATCGGGTGTTCTCGCAGGTCACCCGACAGAAAGAGAAGTGCCGACAGTGCGCACGCCTGCTCCGGGACAGCGTGCCGCAGCCCACCGACACGCCCGCTTCTCCAGCAGCCACCGCTGGCCGGCTCTCGTTGTGGACACGCCCAACACGAAGGCCGACGAGTCACCAGGAGCGACGGACGGGCCGCGCGATCACCGGATCGTCGCGAGCGACACCTCCGCGCTACCGGCCGCCGCCACGCGCCCGGCACCGCGCCGCACCCGCAGCACCGCGGGCACCGCCACGTGCTCCGGCAGCCGGAACAGCCACCCCGCACCGCATCGCCGCAGGCCGCGCCCGGCGGACAGCGACGCCAGCACCGCCCCCGCCGTCACCAGCACCGCGAGCGCCAGCCCGGCAGCCACCGATCCTCCGGACACCACCTGACCCAGCCACGGACCCGCCGCGTGCAGCACGACCCCGACGACCAGCCCGTGCACGAGGTACACGTCGAGGGTCCGCGTCCCGAAGGCCTGCAGCCGCCCGCCCGCGCGCGTCCGCGCCGCCGCCACCGCGAGCGCCACGCCGCCGGCGACCGCCAGCACGGAGACGCCCAGCCGCACGCCCGGCACCTCGTCGAGCGCGAGGTCGGAGTCCCGCACGAGGTCCGCCAGCACCAGCGCACCCCCGCCGAGGACCGCCCCCACCGCGGCCGCCACCACCGTGCCGCGGGCGTCGAGTGCGGCGGCGGCCCGCCGCACGCCCTCGGACAGGTCCGCCCCCACCAGGAAGAACACCGCGTAGGTCGCCATCGACCGCCACGCGTACGACTCCACCTCCACCACGCCGCTACCCACCACCGCGGACAGCCCCGCCGCCAGCGCCAGCCGCACCCCCGCCGGCACCCGCCGCAGCGCCCGCGCCACCACCGTGAACAGCGCCAGCGCGTACACGAACCACAGCGCCGACGCCGGCTGCACCAGCTGCGCCGCCACCACGCCCACCGGCGGCCACGCCGCCACGCCGACCCCGTGCGCCAGCAGCGAGAACACCACGTACCGCACGAGCACCCACACGACGTAGATCCACAGCAGCGGCGCCACCCGCCGCCGCAGCAGCCGGCCCCAGGGCCCCGCCAGCGCCCGCCCGACGAACAGCCCCGACGCCAGGAAGAACAACGGCATCCGCACGGTGCCGAGCAGCCGGCTCGTCTCGACGAGCACCGCCGGCGCCAGCCCGAGCGCGACGAGCTGCGCCAGCACGTGGTGCAGCACGACGAGCACCACCGACGCACCCTTCGCCACGTCGACCCATCCGACGCGCGCGCCACCTCCGGCAGTCACGGGCGGAATCATCCCAGGTGCCGGCGCCGCCACGGGCCCGGTCCGGCGGCGAGGGACGGTGAGAGCAGGCACACGGCCACCATCGGCACCGCCGCGCCGCCTGTGACGGGACTACCAGGCCTTCCGCCCCCGAACGGATGCGCCGACGCCCGCGGGATGCCAGCGTGTGCGCCATGAGAGTCGTCGTGGTCGGAGCAAGCGGCAACGTCGGCACGGCGCTCCTGCGGCGCCTGCGCGACGACGCCTCGGTCCCCGTGGTGGACGGCGTCGTCCGACGCGTCCCGCGCGGCCGGGTCCCGCGCCCCTACGACACGGTCCGCTGGACGGCGCTCGACCTCGCCGCCGACGGTGCCGACGCGCCCGTCGTCGAGGACCTCGCCCGCGTCATCCGCGGGGCCGACGCCGTCGTGCACCTCGCCTGGGCCATCCAGCCGAGCCACGACCGCGGCTACCTGCGCCGCGTCAACGTCGTCGGCACGCGCCGGGTCATCGCCGCGGTCGCGGCCGCACGCGTCCCGCACCTCGTGGTGGCCTCGTCCGTCGGCGCGTACAGCCCTGGTCCCGGGGACGTGCTGCGCGACGAGCAGTGGCCCACCGACGGCATCCGCTCGTCGTCGTACAGCGTGGACAAGGCGGCCGTGGAGCGGCTGCTCGACGAGGCGGAGGCCGCCCACCCCTGGCTGCGCGTGGCGCGGGTGCGGCCGGCGCTGGTGTTCCAGCGGGCGGCCGCGCACGAGCAGGTGCGCTACTTCCTGGGCCCGTTCGTGCCGAAGCGCTGGCTGGCCGGCAAGGCGCCGGTGCTGCCGTGGCCGACGGGGCTGCGCCTGCAGGCCGTGCACGCCGACGACCTCGCCGACGCGCTGCGCGAGGCGGTCGTCCGGCAGGCGCGCGGGGCGTTCAACATCGCCGGCTCGGGCATCGTGCACGGCAAGGACGTCGCCGCGGTCGTGTCGAAGGGCGAGCTCAGGGACGTCGAGCCGCACGTCGCCCGCACGGCCATGTCGCTGGGCTGGCACGCGCGCGTCGTCCCCGCCGGCCCCGGCTGGCTCGACATGGCGCTCGGGGTGCCGCTCATGGACACGACCCGCGCCGTCCGCGAGCTCGACTTCCGCCCGGCGCACACCGGCCTCGAGGCGGTGACTGAGGCGCTGCAGGGCATGGCCGACGGCGCCGGCCACGCCTCCCCGCCGCTGCGCCCGCGCAAGCTCTGAGCGCCGAGCTGTGACAGCCTGCGGCGCATGAGCGACGTCACCACCCCCCGCACGACCCCCCGCACAGCCCTCGTCACCGGCGCCGGCCGGGGCATCGGCCGCGGCATCGCGCTCGGGCTGGCGGCCGCCGGCTACGACCTGGCGCTCGTCGGGCGCACGCGCGCGCACCTCGAGGCGGTGGCGGAGGAGGTCCGGGCGGCCGGGCGACGAGCGGTCGTCGCGGCGGCGGACCTCGTCGACGGCACGGCCGTCGCGGACGCGGTGGCCCGCGCCGAGGTCGGCCTGGCCGAGCAGGGCGGCATCGGCCTGCTCGTCAACAACGCGGGCGTCATCGAGGCGGCGGAGCTGCCCTTCGACCAGGACGACGTCGAGGACGTCTGGCGCGTCGTCGAGACGAACGTCCGCGGCCCCGTCCTCGTCACCCACGCGGTGCTGCCGGCCATGCTCGCCCGCGGCGCCGGCCGGGTGCTCAACATCAACTCCGGCTCGGGCCACCGCCCCATGAGCGCGTACACGGGCTACGGCATCAGCAAGGGCGCGCTCGCCCGCCTCACGACGATGCTCGACCACCAGCTCCGCGACCGCGGCATCCGCGCCCTGGACCTGGCCCCCGGCGTCGTCCGCACGGACATGACGGCGGGCATGCCCGTGCACGACGACCGCACGGAGTGGACCTCGCTCGACGAGGTGTCGGCGCTCGTCGTCGCGTTCGCGGACGGGCAGCTCGACGCGCTGTCCGGCCGCTTCGTCCGCGCCGGCGCGGACACCCCCGACACGCTGCTCGCGCAGGTCGACGAGATCGTCGCCCAGGACCTGCGGACCCTCCGCCTGCCGTAACGCCGCCCGATCCACGCGCTTCCGCCGACCGGCCGCCGCACGAGCGTCCCGGCGGCCGTCGCCGGCCGTGGTCGACGGCACACCTCGTCGGGCACCACGGGCCGGGCCCAGCCGGGACGATGGGCGTAGATCCCGACGACCGGCAGGAGCAGCGTGAGCGAGCAGCAGGTGCACTTCGCGATGGTGGCCGGCCCGGGGGAGGCGGCCATGGCGATCGACAGCCTCCGGCGCATCCGCCGGCTGTACCCCGACAGCCGGATCTTCCTGCGCGAGGACGCGACCACCGACGGCACGCGCGAGGAGCTGGAGGCGGTGCGCGACGAGCTGGGCCTCGACCTCAGCAGCAACCCGACCAAGAACGGCTACCACGGCATCAGCCGCACGCTGTTCTCCGTCCTGCGCGAGGTCGCGGACGCCACCACGGGCCCCGGCATCGTCGTCAAGTGCGACCCGGACGGGGTCGTCGCCACCGCCGACGCCCACCGCCTCGCGGCGCACCTTGCAGCGCGCCCGGGCATCGTCGGCGCGGTCGACGTGGCGCCCAGCGGCCAGCCGCGCGACCACCGGTGGTCCCGCGAGCGCATGCTCCAGGACGTCCGCTGGCCGATCGGCCCGAAGAAGACGGAGAAGGGCCTGCGCGTCGGCTACCCCTGGTGGCGCGGCGCGTACCGCGCGGCCGTCGCGAACGGCTACCGCCCCGGCACCGGCGTGCAGGCCGGCGTCTTCGCCATGTCCCTCGACACCGTCCGCGCGCTGCGCGACTCCGGCTTCCTGGCCGGGATGGACGCGCCCTACCCGTTCCTCACCTACGAGGAGGACTACCTGCTGGCGCTGGGGACGAAGTCCGTCGGGCACGAGCTGCACGAGCTGTGGGACGTCCTGGACTCCTGGTGGGTGCAGTACAAGCCGCCCGTCCCGCTGACGCCCGACGAGGTCGCGGTGCGCCGCCCGTTCGCCGTGCACCCGCTGAAGAACACCCCGGACGGGTGGGCCCTGCGCGCGAGCCTGCCGTAGGGGCGCCCGCGCCCGCTACGGTCGGGCATGGCCGCCGACGCCCATGCTCACGCGCACGCGCACGCCCCCGCCCGCACCGACGCCCGTGACCCGGACGGCGCCCGTGGCCTGGCCGCCGCGTCCTCGCGCCGGCAGGCGCTCGTCGGGCTGCTCGTCCTCGCGGCCGTGGCGGGCACGATGGCCGTCATCGCCGCCTCGACCGTCGCGTACCTGACCGCCTCGGGCCCGTGGACGGTCCCGTACCGCCTGTCGCCCGACGACGAGCGGACCATCCCGGCGGCGTGGAGCGCGATGATGCTGCTGGCCGCCGCGGCGGTGGCCGTGCCGGCCGCGGTCCGGTCCAGCCGGCTGTACGCGTGGGTCGCGGCGGGGGCGCTGCTCATGGCCGCCGACGAGTGGGCCGCGCTGCACGAGACCCTCGAGCGGGACCTCGGCGTCGACTGGCAGGTGCTCTACGCGCCGCTCGGGGTGGTCGCCGTGGTGCTCGCCGTGCTGCTGCTGCGGCGGCTGTGGCGCACGGACCGGCGCACGCTCGCGCTGCTCGTCGTCGTCGCCGCGCTGTGGGGCACGTCCCAGGTGCTCGAGGCCCTCGAGTGGGACGGCGACGTCCAGCGTGCCGGCTACGTCGGCAAGATGCTGGTGGAGGAGGCGCTCGAGACGACGGGCAGCCTCGTCCTGGCCATCGCGCTGCTCCGGCCGGCGGGCCTGCTGCAGCCGTAGGCGCCTCAGTCGTCCGGGGACGCTGACCAGAGCCGCCCCGCCCGCAGTGCGGAGCCCCTCGCGGTCCGCCTCCAGCCCGCCTACGCTCCCGTTCGACGGGCAGCGCGGACCGGGGAGCGCTGTCCTCGCGACGTCCGGACGAACGGACGGGCGCACGAACCGACCGCGAGTGACGAAGAGGGACCATGCGACCGAGACTGAGCGACGCGTGGGGCACCCTCCGGTGGATCGCGCGCGATGGCGGTGTCGCGGAGGTCGGCGCGGCGGAAGACGGCTCGATCCGGACGACGCGGGTCGGGCTGCTGCGCTGGCGCGCCTGGTCACCAGGGCTGCCCAACCCCCGCACCCGCCTGACGCCGGCAGCGGCCCGGCGGCGCATCCAGGCAGACCTCGACCACGAGTGGCGCACCGGGTGGCCCCACCGCAGGCAGCGCTCGCCACGCTGACAGGGACGGCGGCGGACGACGAGAGCCCCGGGTCCCGTCGCGGCGACGGCACCCGGGGCTTCCGAGCCCTGACGGTGAATCAGCGGGACAGCGCCTCGCCGCCGGTGAAGCCCTCGACGGCCGTGCTGACGACGCGATCCTGGATCGGCACCGCCGAGCGGCGCACCAGGCCGCGGGGCGCGGTGGCGCGCTCCGAGAAGATGGTCCGCAGCACGCGGAACCCGTCACGGAAGGTGTTGAGGTTCGAGGTGCCGTGCCGCCGCTCGTACTCGTAGCTGGGAACCTCGCGGATCTCGGCCCCGGAACGCGCGATGCGGATGTTGATCATCGTCTCGATCTCGAACCCGTCACCCCACTGCGGCATTCCCGTAGCGAAGGCCTCGGGGAGTGCGAAGACCTCAAGACATTCCCGCGTGAAGGCGTTGTAGCCGTAGCACAGGTCGGAGAACCGCGAGCCGAACATGAGGTTCGTCGTGCCGTTGAGGAAGGCGTTGCCCGCCTTGCGCAGCAGGGTGATGTCGTCCGACCCCCCGCCGGCAGTGAACCGCGAGCCCTTGGCGTAGTCCGCCCCCGCGAGCAGCGGGGCGAGGTAGGCCTCTATCTCGCGCGGGTCCATCGACCCGTCGGCGTCGATCATCACGATGAGGTCGCTGGTCGACCTCGCGAATCCGCAGGCCAGAGCGTTGCCCTTCCCGCGCCGGGCCTGCTGCACCACGATCACGTCCGACCGGACGGCGCGTGCGGCGTCCGCGGTGCCGTCGGTCGACCCGCCGTCCACCAGGACGACCTCGTCGACGATCGCGGGCAGGCGCTCCAAAACCCAGCCGACGTTGCGGGCCTCGTTGCGGGTCGGGATGACAACTGTCACGGTGCGCAGGGTGCCGTCGTTCGCGGTGATCACAGGATTCACTCCCAGCTCTCGTCGTCACCGGCGACCGGCCCCTTCCGAGGCGTCTCCGTGACGGATTCCTCCGGGTGCAGCTCCCGGTGGCCACAAAGGTAGGTGTCGGACGAATCGGACACATCGGCCGTACGGGCGAAACGCGACGACCGGGGCGGGTGACGGAAACGTCCGACATCGCGCATTCGAGTGGTCGGTGGGCCTGTTGTGACCTGGCCGACAGCGCACGGCAGGACGTCACGCCGCTGCTACCGTCCGGGACGATCCGAAGCGGACATCACGGGTCCGCCGCGCTGCCCGGAGCCGTCGGTCGCACCGGCGCGCACGCCAGCCGGTGCGCGGCACTGATCCTCCAGACGAAAGGAGTGCGGATGACCGCGCCTCGTACCCCGGAACGCGCACGACGCCGCGTCGCCCTCGCTGCCGCCGCGCTCGTGACGCTGCTCGTCGCCGGCGCCGGGGCGGCGGAGGCGGCGAGCCCTACCTTCACGCTGCCCTCGGCCACGGCGACGGTCTCCGGCAGCAGCGTGAAGGTCGCGGCGACCTTCAGGGCGTCCGCCACGACCACGGTCCCGAGCTACTCGGTGTGCGTGCGTGGCGCCGGGCAGGCGAACCACGACTTTCCGCACCGCCTGAACGCCACCATCTCCTCGTCGGGGACGTCGTACAGCGCGACGAAGACGTTCGCGCCCGGCACCTACGCCTACTACGGGTGCGTCCTGCACGCTGGCACGTGGTACTCCTTCGGCTCCTCCCGCACGTTCACCGTCATGTCCACCACGACGTCGACCGCGAGTACGGCGATGCCGGTCGGTGATCTGCCGGGGTGGAAGCAGGTCTTCCGCGAGGACTTCCTCACGGCTGTGCCGCGCGGGTCCTTCGACACCTCGCGTTACGCCCCGCAGTGGCTCGGCTACTCCGGGTACACCGACACGTCGGGCCGGGGCTGGTACGACCCCGACAAGGTGATCTCCGTGCAGAACGGCGCGATGGACCGGTACGTCCGCACGGAGAACGGTCGCCACCTCGTGGCCGCGATGGTGCCGCGGCTGCCAACAACGGGGTGGGGGCAGCGGTACGGCCGGTACTCGTTCCGGTTCCGGGCGGACACGCTGCCCGGCTACAAGATGGTGGGCGTCCTGTGGCCGGACTCCGACAACTGGGGCGAGGGCGAGATCGACTTCCCGGAGGTCAACGAGCTGATCTCGACGGAGCGCATCTACGCGAACTACTTCCGCAAGGGGAGCACGACGACGAGGACGCCGGGCACGGCCAGCCGGTTCACGACGGCGACGTCGGCGAACGCCACCGGCTGGCACATCGCCACCGTCGAGTGGGCACCGGGCTCGCTCAGCTACTGGCTCGACGGCGTGAAGCTCGGCACTTTCACCGACCGCGTCCCGGACACGTCGTTCCACCTGGTGTTCCAGGTCGAGACGGAGCTCTTCAAGGCGGCGCCCCTGTCGACGGTGTCGGGGCACGTGCAGCTCGACTGGGTCACGATGTACAGCCGGTCCTGACCGCGTCCCGACGCCGCGGGGACGAGGCGCGGGGGGTCAGCGCGCCGTTGCCGCAAGGGGGACGGCCGCCGCGTTCAGCGGGTGCACGTCCCGGCGTCGACGGGCCTCGCGGCGACCGCGGACGTACAGGAACGGCCCGGCGGCGAAACCGCGGAGCTCGGTACGGGACAGCTCTGGCGGGTAGCCCTCCGTGCGGGACCCGTTCTTCTCGGAGGCGGGGTCGAGAAGGCGTCGGAGTCCCGCCGGCACGCGGCGCAGAACCCCGAGCAGGCCGGCCGGTCCGGCGAGCGCCTGCTTGGTCAGGGCTGCCGAGTTGCCGCTCCCGTACCCGTAGAGCTGGTGTGCCAGGTCCGCCATCTCCCGTCGGGCGGAGTGCCGCACGACGGCACCGGGCTCGTACACGAGCGTGCCCCCGGTGAGCATCACGGTGAGGAAGGCGTCGAGGTCCTCACCGCCGCGGGTCAGGGCGCCGGCGCCGAGCGCCTCGTCGAACAGGTCGGACCCCTCCAGCCACGAGCGGCGGAAGGCCATGCTGTTGCCCGAGCCGTACACGCCGGCGGCGTAGGGGAAGAGGGCGGGACGCTCGCCGGGTCGGGCGACGAGGCCGGGCACATCACGGCCGTCCACATTCCACACCGTGCGTACGTACCCCTTGTCGAACGCGCCGAACTCCTCGAAGAGGCGCTGGGCTGGCGTCTCGAGCTCGTCGGGGACGACGAGGCCGGTGGTCGCCACGACCCCCGGGTCGACGGCGAAAGGTGCGCACAGCCGGCGCAGCCACGTCGCGTCGGCGTGCGCGTCGTCGTCGGTGAAGGCGACGACCGCGCCGCCTGCGGCGGCGGCACCGGCGTTGCGTGCGGCGGACAGCCCGCGGCACGGCTCGTCGACGATGCGCAGGCGCGGGTCGGTGATGTCCGCGAGCAGGGCGGGGACCGCGCCGGACGCCGGCCGGTTGTCGACGACGACGAGCTCCAGGTCGACGTCCTCCTGAGCCAGCACCGACGCGACGGTGCGCCGCAGGCGCGGCTCCTCGCCGAGCGTGCACACGACGACGGTGACGAGCGCGTCCAACGCCGGCAGGTCCAGGTGGCACGTGGGTACAGCACCGCGGGCCGGGCCGTGAGCCGGATCGGTGAGATCCGTCGGCAGCCCGTCGGCGCGCAGGTGGGCCTCGATCTCCGCGGCCAGGACCGCGACCGCGAGGGAGCGACCACCGTCGAGCGCCCGCTCCTGAGGCCCGACGACGAGGTGCCCGATCGCGTGCCCGTGCAGCTGCACCAGGACGAGCGCGGTCGGTCCGGGGTCGGGGACCGCCGGAGCCGTGAGCTCGAGGTCACGGCACGTCGTCGGCTGCTGGCGGGCCGGGGGGAGGGCTGCGTCCGGGAGTCGCGTGGCAGGCATGGGCCCGGAGCCTGACACAGCCCGGGCTCCCGCGGCCCCGTGATGCAGACCTCGTGCGGCAGACGGGTGACAGGTCTCGGGCTACCTGCATGCTGTGACGCTGACCTGCCGATGACTGTTCCCGGAGCGCCCGACCGCGGCGCAGACGCCGCGAGAGAGGCCGATCGTGCGCCCGTCCAGCTCTGCCGTCCGCACGAGGTCGCGGCGGCTCCTCGCCCCGGTGCTCGTGCTGGTCGCGCTCGCGACGACGGTCCTCGGGCTCGGCACTGCCTATGCCGCGAGGCCGGTCAGAGCGACGACGGCCGCGAGCGCCGCCCTCCCGCCCGGAACGGGCTCGGCGACGATCGCCGGTGTCACGTTCACCGCGAGGGACGTGGCGGTCACCGTCGCCGGGACGACGGCGAGCGCGACCGGCAGCTTCGGCGCGTCCCGCACGGTCGTCGCCCAGAGCTACTCCGTGTGCGTTCGTGGTGCCTCCGGCGCGAACGTCGACTTCGCGCACGTCCTGGCGGGGACGCTGGGAACCACCCCTTCGGGTTACGCCCGGACGCGCACGCTCCTCGCCGGCACGTACGCGGTCTACGGGTGCGTGAAGTACGCGGACACGTGGGCCCTGCTCGGCAGACCGCGCACCCTGGTGGTGGCCGCGCCGGTCGTGCCAACGACCACGACGACGACCACGACCGGCGTCGTCCACGGCAGCACGACCGTCGGGGGCGTGACCTTCTCCGTCACCGACCTCGCCGTTGGCGCGTCGGGCACGACCGTGACGGCGCAGGCGTCGTTTCAGGCCTCGTCCCCGGTCCTCGCGCAGAGCTACTCCGTGTGCGTCCGCGACGCCGCCGGGAGGAACGTGGACTTCGCGCACCGCCTGCAGAGCCCGCTGTCGACGAGCCCCACCGTGCTGACCCGGGCCCGGACCCTCCCGCTCGGCACGTACTCCGCGTTCCCGTGCTTGCAGTACGCGAACACCTGGGCCGTCGTCGGCCCGTCCCGGACCTTCGTCGTCGACGGAGGGGTGACCGGGACGGCGCCGGTGCCCCCGCCGCCGGCCCCGGTCGGGGCCCCGCAGCCGATGCCCGTCGGGAATCTGCCCGGGTGGCGGCAGGTGCTGGCGGAGGACTTCGGCACGCCGGTCGCCCTCGGCAGCTTCCCGTCGTCGAGGTACCGGACGGGCTTCCTCGCCTACGACGGGTTCGTCGACACCTCCAACAACGGCCTCTACTCCCCGGCGGAGGTCCTGTCGGTCACCGACGGGGCGCTGGACTGGAACCTCCACTCCGCGGGCGGCCGGCACCTGGTCTCGGCTGTCGTGCCGCGGAACCCGGAGACGGGCTGGGGCCAGACGTACGGCCGGTTCGCCTTCCGGTTCCGGGCCGACCTGCTGCCCGGCTACAAGTTCGTCGGGGTGCTGTGGCCCGACTCGGACGACTGGGCGGAGGGCGAGATGGACTTCCCGGAGGTGGACCAGCTCACCCCGGAGGGCGAGGTGTACGCCAACACCTTCGCGGTGGGGGACCTGGGGACCGGCCGCCCCGGGACCGCCCAGCGCACGAGCACCACCACGCCCCTCGCCGGCACCGGGTGGCACACCGCGACCGTCGAATGGCTGCCGGGGTCGGTCACGTACTGGCTCGACGGCGTGCTGGTCGCGACCCACACCGGTGGCGTCCCCAGCACCCCCTTCCACCTCGTCCTGCAGGCCGAGACCGCGCTGAACGGCATCCCGCCCGCGGACGCTGTCGCCGGCCACGTGCAGGTGGACTGGGTCACCCTCTACGCCCGCTGCTGACCACCGTCGGTGCGGCCGGTTGGGCCGGACGTGTCCGGGATCGCCCGGTTCGTGTGGCGCCCGTGTGACGTCGCGGCTCGGCTGGGGATCCGGCGGGGCGCGCATGCCAGGGTGACCGCGCCGCGGCGCACAGCCCCGTCCGGCCCCCACGCCCTGATCCCCTGGAGGTCCCATGCCCGCCACGCACTCCCGTGACCCGGGGACGGCCGTTCTCGAGCGTCCGGCCGCGCCGGCCTTGCGGGCCCTGCCTGGCACCCCTCCGCTCGTCGCGGGGGTCGTCGCCGGCATCGGGGTGCTGGCCGCGGTGCTCGTCACGCTCGGCGTCGGTGGCGCGTTGCGGGGCGCCGCCGTCGGGGCCGCGGTGCTCCTCGTGCCCGGCCTGGCGCTGCTGCCGACCTCCGCGAGCCGGTGGGGGCGCGCCGCCCGGACCTCGTGGGTCGTCGTCGTGAGCATCGCCGTCACGGCGTGGGTTTCCCTCGTCCTGGCCTGGTCGCACCTGTGGCACCCGCGGGTCGCGCTCGTGGTCGTGCTCGTCGCCTCCTGCGCCGTCATCGTGGCGCGCGCCCGGCCGGACCTCGCGCGGGGCCGGGGCCGTAGCCGTGAGCAGGGCCGGCGAGCGGCGGCCCGGCAGGACGCCGACCACGCGTCCCCGTCGCGCACCGGCCTGCCGGGCCGGCCGGGGCGTCAGCACCTCGTTCCGGCAGCGACCCTCGCTGCCGCCTTCGTGCTGTGGCTCGTGTCGGTCAGGACGGCGGACGTGAGCGACCTCGGGCCGTGGGGGCTCACGCCGGCGCTCGGGACCCCGTTCGTCCTGGCGGTGCTGGTGCTCGTCGCCGTGCTCGCCGCCGCGCCGTTCCGGCCCGTCGCCGAGGGCTGGGTGGCCGCGCATCTCGGGATGCTCGTGCTGGCGCTGTACGGGACCCCCGCGGTCGTCGAGGGCCTGCCTCGGGTGCCGTGGGCCTTCAAGCACATCGCGGTCACCCGCTACGTCGCCGAGGGCAACCCGCTCGACCTCGGGCGGGGCAGCGACATCTACCAGCGGTGGCCCGGCATGTTCACGTGGACGGCCCTGGTGGCCGAGGCCACCGGCTACCGCGACCCGGTCCGGTGGGAGTACCTGGCCGAGATCGGCTTCGCCCTGCTCAACGTCGTCCTCGTCGTGGCGCTCGCCCGCGCGCTGGCACCGGGGAGCCGATGGGCGTGGACCGCGGGCACCGTCTTCGCCGCGTCGAACTGGGTGGGGCAGAACTACTTCGCGCCTCAGGCGTTCGCCTTCGTCCTGGTGCTGTTCGTCGCGCTGCTGCTGGTGCTGTCAGCCGCCTCGACGCCCTACGGGCCGGCCGGGCGCGTCGAGCGGTGGCTGCGGGTGCGGGACGGTGCCGGTTCGGGCTGGCCCGTCGCCCGCCAGGACGTCACCGGGGTGCAGAGCCGTCCGGTCCTGCTCGCGGTCGTCGCCGTGTTCGCGCTCGCGGTGGTGAGCCACCAGCTCTCGCCGTACATGGCGCTCCTCGCGCTCGGCCCGCTGTTCCTGCTCGGCTACCTTCGTCCCCGGTGGCTCGTCGCGGTCCTGGGCGTGCTGGCGCTCGGCTACCTCGCCCCCCACCTCGGCTGGGTGGATGAGCGGTACGGCCTGTTGAGCAGCCTCAGCCCGCTCGACAACGCCACCTACCAGCCGGTCGACGTCGCCGCGCTGCCCACCGACGCCGCCTGGCAGCGCCGCGGGACCCTCGTGCTCGGCGCCCTCGTCCTGGTGCTCGCCGTCGCGGGCGTTGTCCGGCGCCTGGCCACCGAGCACGCCCGCGTGGCCCTGGTCGTCGGGTGGCTCGTGGTCGCGCCGTTCCTCGTCGCGGTCGCGCAGAGCTACGGGGGCGAGGTGCGGCTGCGGTCCTACCTCTTCGCGCTGCCGTGGGCGGCGATCGCCGTGACGTGGCTCTTCGAGCAGCCGATGGCCGCGCGTCGACGTGCGGTCGTCGCCGGGCACGCGCTGCTGGTCGCGACGCTGACGTCCCTGTTCGTCCTCACGTACTTCCAGCCCGCCGCGGTCAACCGCACGTCGGACGACACGGTCGCGGTGATGGAGTGGCTCGACCAGAACGCGCGGACCGGCGACGTCGTGCTCACCACGGGGAGCCCGTCCGCGGCCGCCATCGGTGCGCGCTACGACGTCCCGTCCTCCGCGTTCCTCGGCCAGCTCAAGGACTGGGCACCCGCACGCCTCACCGCCGACGACGTCCTGTCGCTGGCGCGCCTGGCCGATCCCGACGTGGACCGCGTCCTCGTCCTCGTCACGCCGGGCTCGCTCGATGACCCGACGCCCGAGCCGTTCGCGCCCGGCGAGGTGCGGGAGGTGCGCGACGACCTCCTCGCGCTGCCGGGGAGCAGGGTCCTGCACACCGTCGGCGACGCCGAGGTGCTCGCCGTCGACGTGGCCGACCGTGGCTGAGGCGACGGTCCGCACGCCGGCAGGGGCCGCCGAGCGCATCGACGACCCGGCCGCCGGCACCCCGGCGGCCCCCGGCCTCTTCGGCCGCGGCGCCCTGTTCGCCCTGGTCCTGGCGGCGCCGCTGGCGTCGTCCGCGCTGCTGGCGCCGTTCCTCACACGAGCGCTCGGGCCCATCCAGTACGGGCTGGTCGCGGCGGTGTACTCGCTCAACCAGCTCTTCGTCGCCGTGGCGCTCGTCGGCCTCGACCAGGCGATCCTGGTGCAGCGGGCCGAGGATGGGGACAGCCGCGCCTCGCGCGGCCTGCTCGCGTCCGCCTTCGTCACCGCGCTGGCGACGATGACGCTCGCCCTGCTCACGTTGCCGTGGTGGTCCGCCTGGCTCGGCTTCGAGGGCTACGGCGACCTGGCGCTGCTCGCGCTCGCGTGGACGGCGCCGGGCGCGACCATCGGCGCGATGTCCAGCCTGCTCCTCGCGGAGGACCGCCTGCGCGGGTTCGCGGTCGTCAGCCTGGTGTCCTCCGTCGGTGCCCAGGTCGTCGCGCTCGTCGTGGTGCTGGTCGCCGCCCCGGGCGCGACCGTCTACGTCGCCGGCCTCGTCGCCGTGACGGTCGTCGCGTTCGGTCTGGGCGTCGCGCTGACGCGGCCCCGGTGGTCCGGCGTGCGCGAGGTGGCGGTCACGCGCCGCGCCTTCGCGCTCGGCATGCCGATGGCCGTCAACTTCGTCGCCGGGTTCGTGCTCAACGCCGGAGACCGGATCCTCATCCAGCGCGGGCTGGGCGCCGCCGAGGTCGGCCGCTACCAGGCGGCCTACACCATCGGCAGCGTCGTGGTCCTGGTGCTGTACGCGCTCGGGCAGTCGTGGATTCCGCGGATCGCGGAGGTCCGCGACGCCGAGAGGCGTCTCGACCTGCACGCGAGCTCCCGGAACAGCCTGTACCGGATCCTGGTGCCGACCGTCCTCGGCGTCGCGCTCGCGGGGCCGGCGGCGCTGCGCGTGCTGGTGCCGGCGAGCTTCGAGCCGGCCTCGCTGTCGCTCGTCGTGGTCGTCATCGCGCTGTCGGCGTTCCCGGTGGCTGCCTCGGGTGCCCTCAGTCGCGAGCTGGTGACGCTCCGCCGGACGCGGGCGGTCGCGGTGGCCGCCGTGCTCGCGGCGGTGCTCAACGTGGTGCTGAACCTCGTGCTCCTGCCGGTGCTGGGGATCCTCGGCGCCGCGCTGGCCACGCTCGTGGCGTTCTCGGTGCAGGCCGCGATCCAGTTCGCGCTGCTGCCGCGCGCTCCGCGGTGGCGCCCGACGCCGCGGCGGCTGTGGGTCGTCGTCGTGCTGACGGGTGCAACCGCGCTGGCGACCACCGGGGTGCCCGACACCGATGCCCTCATCGGCGTGCGCCTGGTGCTCTCGCTCCTCTGCCTGCCGTGGCTGTGGCGGGAGCTGCGCCGCGCGCAGGGCTGACGCCGCACCACACGAGCGCTCCCCGACACCACTGACGCCGCCCCTGCCGAGGCAGGGGCGGCGTCGGTGTGAGCAGCCAGGGCCGCCGGTGCTGCGGCGTACGGCGTCCGCCGTCAGACCAGCACGGCCGCAGGGAGCGCGGGCCGGTCCTCGCCCAGCTCCACCGGACCAGCCAGCCGACCGCGGCCGTACCCGGCGGCGGTGGCGGCGAGGCACAGGACGACGGCGCCGACGTTGGCCGCGTGGGTGCGGCGGGCGGTGCCGGCCGGCCGGACGAGTCCTGCGGTGCCCCGCAGGACCGCCGCCGGGAGCACCCGGGCGACGTAGCCGCGCTCGGTCTCGAGGGCCTGGTCCTGGCCGACGAGGCGCGCGACCGCGGCCTTGGACAGCCCCTCCGCGTAGCCGCGGCGACGCAGGTAGCGCCACGTGGTGCGGTCGGGGGTGACCGCGTGCCGCACCAGCGCGTAAGGGACGAAGCGCATCCGCGCACCCGGCGTCCGGGCGGCCATCCGGATGCACAGCTCCGTCTCCTCGCAACCCAGCGGCGTCTTGCCGATGCGGCCGAGCACCTCTGAGAAGCCCCCCGCCGCCAGTGCGGGCTCGCGCCGCAGCGACATGTTGCAGCCCATGAGGTTCCGCACGGGCGCCGCCGCGCGCGGCAGACCGTCGAAGCTGCACCCGATGACCCAGTCCAGCACGCCCCGGTCGCCGCCCGGGGCCTCGGGCAGGCTGCCGGGACGCGTCCTCCCCGCAGGCCAGCGTGGCACCGCGGCACCGCCGACCCCGAGGACGTCCGGGTCCGCGTACGGCGCGAGCAGGCCCGCCAGCCAGTCCTCGCCGACCGCCTCGGCGTCGTCGTCGAGGAACACTACGACCTCGCCGGTGGCGCTCTGCAGCGCCGTGTTGCGGGCGCCGGACAGACCCCGCTTGCGACGGTTCTCCAGCACCTGCAGGCCGGGGACCTGTGCCACCAGCACGTCGCGGGCGGCGGCGGCCAGCTCCTCGTTGTGGTCCACGACGAGGAGGATCTCGTCGGGCACGTGGTTCTGCCGCACCACGGAGTGCAGCGCGGCGGCCAGCGCGTCCCAGCGCTCCAGCGTGTAGGCGCAGACGACGACCGTGGAGGTCGGTCGGGCAGGGTCGGTGGTGGTCACGGTGCTCCTAGCGGGCTGTGCGGCGGTCGATGGACGGGGGTGCGACGCAGGGCCGAAGCCTCACGCGAGCGAACGCGTGACGCGCTCGAGCGGCTGCTCCCGCAGGGAGTCGACCTCCTCGAGCAGTGCGTCGCCGGTGGCCGAGCCGAACTTCCGCGCAAAGAACAGCGGCGGGCGGCCGGGGGCCTCGCGCTGCGCGCGGATCGCGTCCAGGTGCTGGAGGGTCAGCCACGGAGGGCTCTTGACGTGGTCCTCCCAAGGGATGAACCACGGGAGATGCTGGGCGTGCTCGGTGTTCCAGTTCGGGACGAGCGACGGCGTCGCCAGGATCGTCGGGGTGAAGGTCTCGTCCGGCGCCCACGCGCGCTCCCAGAAGCGCACGAGGTCGGGCCGGCTGTCGACCGCGTCGAGGATCGCCTGCACGTGGTGCCGCGCGAGGATCTTCTGCGCACCTCCGCCGGCCGCGACCAGCCCTGCCGGCAGCCGGCGGGGGAGGGGGAGGCGGACCACGTGCCGGCGCCACTGCCAGTGCCGGTAGCGCAGGCGGCCGAGGCCGCCGCTCATGCCCCAGTTGGCGATCGGCAGAGGCGTCACCTCGGCGAAGGACCGC
The DNA here is from genome assembly GCF_057221735.1 of Cellulomonas sp. plas2. NCBI lineage: Bacteria > Bacillati > Actinomycetota > Actinomycetes > Micrococcales > Cellulomonadaceae > Cellulomonas > Cellulomonas sp. plas2. Next base: position 2,950,742 of record NZ_CM170155.1, on the reverse strand, counting down.
CGCAGGTCCTCGCCCAGTACAGCTTCCATGTCAGCTACGGACACCAGGGGGTAGTCGGCACCGGACAGCCAGGCGACGTGCGTGGCGTCCGTCATCTCGAGGGCGGTGCGGTAGGCGAGGAGCTCGGCGCGGACGGCACCGAACGTCGCCCACCGGGTCCGCACCCGTTCGGTGAGGACGACCCGGTCGGGCAGCCCGGCGACCATGCGCTGGTACAGCCCCGGCGGCGTCCCGGCATCGACGTGCAGCACGACGGTCAGCGGGTCCAAGGCGTCGATCAGCCGGTGGAGCTGGACGGGATCGGCGTGAGCGAGCACGGCGACGGCGAGGCGGGCGGTACCTGCCGCGGGTCGGCCGTCCGGGCAGACCTTCACATGACTCTCCTCTGCAGCGGATGGGACCGGGCCCCCGCGACTCGTACCGCCGTCGCCGGCGTCCGGGTCGCCCCTGGCGCCGCCGTGCTCGCGATTGCCGGAGCGTCCAGGAGTGCTGCGGTCCGGCTCTCGCGCGTCACCGCCGGGGCGGCACGTCCCAACCCCCTGAGGGTAGGAACACCAGGTCAGGCGCGCGGCCGTGCGTACGGCCGGCCGGGTGGCGCTCGCGGCCCCGCCACCCGGACGTGTGGCGCACATGGGTGGGACACGCGGCGGTGCTCGATGCGAACGATTCGCACGAGTAGCTGCCGCTCACACGAATCGGACAGTCCGTAGCATTCGACGCCTACGTCTACCTCACGCTGGAGCCCTTCGGCGGCCTGACCACCGACGAGGCACCCGCCGAGGCTCTGGCGGAGACGCTGGTTGCCATCAACGAGCTGGGCCCGCGCGTCTTCGTGCGGTTTGCGCACGAGATGAACGGCGGCTGGTACCCGTGGGGTCAGCAGCCGGAGGCCTACGTCGCGGCGTTCCGCACGGTCGCCGACGCGGTGCACACGCTCGCGCCGGGCAACGCGATGGTGTGGTCGCCGAACTACGGGGGCGGCTACCCGTACGACGGCGGGCAGTACACGGCCGCCCCGGGCACGGCCGACTTCGCGGTGCTGGACACCGACGGTGACGGCGTCCTGACGATGTCCGACGACATGTACGCGCCGTTCTACCCCGGCGACGACGTCGTGGACTGGGTGGGCCTGACCCTGTACTGGTTCGGCTACGCCTGGCCGTGGGCCGCCAACGAGGTGCCGGAGGAGGGCCGCTTCGTCGCCCAGCTGACGGGCACGTACGCCGGTGGCAGCGACCCGGTCATGGGCTTCGCGCCTGACGAGACCGGTGTGCCGGACTTCTACGCCACGTATGCCACGGACAAGCCGATGGCCATCTCCGAGACCAGCGCGCTGTACAACACCGACGAGCCGTCCGGTGCTAGCGCGGCGGCCATCAAGACGGCGTGGATGAACCAGGTGCTGGGCCTGGGGGAGCAGTTCCCCCGCATCAAGCTCATCAACTGGTTCGAGCACAGGAAGTCGGAGCAGGAGAACTACGGCGTCGTCGACTGGCGGTCGACGGTGGACCCCAAGGTCCGCGAGGCGCTGGTCGAGCACCTCGCCGTGGATCGTTTCGTCGCGGCGCCGTAGCCGCCGGCAGCGGGCCCCGCTACCCGCGGCTGCGGTGCTCGGCCAGCACGGCGTCGACGACCCGCGCCGTACGCAGCGCGCTCTCACCCGTGCTCGGGCACGTCCCGGTGCCGAGGAGGGCGTCGACGACGGTCTGCACCAGCGGGAGCTGCACGGCCTCGGGATCCGGCGCGACGACCTCGCGCGAGCCGTCGCGCGTCACGACCGTGACGGGGCCGTCCTCGAAGCACGGGAACCGCAGGGTGCCGGCCGTGCCGGCGATCTCCACCTCGTCGAGCGACTCCTGCACGTCGTAGGACCAGAGGCCGACGCCGTGCACGCCGGAGGCGAAGGTGAACGACGCGGCGACGGTGTCCTCGGCGGCGAACCTGCCCCCGAGGTTGGCGACGTGGGAGGCGACGCCCGTGACAGGGCCGAGCAGCATGTCCAGCACGTCCAGCGTGTGCGACCCCAGGTCGACGAACAGCCCGCCACCGGCCACCTCGGGACGCACCCGCCACGGCGGCGGGTCGGTCGGCCAGTGCCCCGTCGGCTTCTGGGTCCGGACGACCACCGTCCGCGCCTCGCCGATGGTCCCGTCCGCGAGCAGGTCGCGCACGGCCAGGAAGCGGGGGAGGGCGCGGCGGTAGTAGGCGACGAACAGCGGGACACCCGCGGCCGCGCACGCCGCGAGCATGCCCTCGCACTCCTGGGCCGTCCGCGCCATGGGTTTCTCGACGTACACCGGCTTGCCCGCGGCGGCGGCGCGCAGGGTGAGCTCGGCGTGCGTGTCGGGCGGGGTCGCCACGTACACGGCGTCGACCGCGGGGTCGGCGAGGAGCGCGTCGGCGTCGTCGTACCAGGACGGGACGCCGTGGCGCCTCGCGTAGTCTGCTGCCTTCGCTCCGTCGCGTCGCATGACGGCGACGAGCTGGGAGCCACGCGCCTGCTGGAACGCGGGACCGCTCTTGCGCTCCGTCACGGCGCCGGCACCGAGGATCCCCCAGCGGACCGGTGCGGCGGTCGGGTGCTCGCTCACCCGACGGACGTTACCCGCGCCACCTGCGGGGACGGGCCACGCGTGTGCTCCCGGTGCCGCACGTGTCAAGTGAGGGACGGCACCAGCCGACGAAAGGGCATGACCACGACCACGCTCCGACGGTGCGTCACGGCGGCGGCCGTGCTGCCCCTCGCCCTGCTCCTGGCACCGAGCGCCGGTGCCGCCCCCCTCGGACCGACCGTCGACGGGCTCCCGCTCGCGGGTGCGGTCGTCGCGCCGCAGACCACGGTCAGCGCGCCGCCCGTCGCCGGGACGGCCAAGGCGAAGTTCGTCGTCGACGGCACCTACCTCGGTGCGGACTCCACGGCGCCCTTCACCTGGCCCCTCTCGCTGGCGCCGGGCGCGCACGAGCTCGAGGTGCGGCTCTACGACGGCCAGAAGGCCTCCCTCGGCCGCGTGGAGGTGTCCTTCACGGTCAGCGCGACCGCGGCGGCCCCGACCACCCCGCCGACGGCGACCCCCGCGCCGACCCCGACCCCCACCCCGCAGCCGACGACACCGGCCCCGACCCCCGGCGCCGCCGTCACGGTGAGCACCGTCGCCCAGCTCGAGCGCGCGCTCGCCACCGCCGGGCCCGGCAGCGTCATCGACCTCGCGCCGGGCCGGTACGTGCGCGCCGGCGGTTCCCGATGGGTGGCGGCGGCGAACGGCACGTCGGCGCAGCCGATCACGCTGCGCGGTCCCCGCACCGCCGTGCTGACCTCCAGCGGTGTGACCGGCGACTACGGCCTGCACATCACGGGTGACCACTGGCGGGTGCTCGGCCTCTCGGTCCGGGACGCGACGAAGGGCATCGTGCTGGACGGCAGCGTGGGCACGGTGCTCGACGGCGTCGACGTCGGCACCATCGGCGACGAGGGCGTGCACTTCCGCGCCTGCTCCTCCGACGGCGTGCTGCGGAACTCGTCGGTGCACGACACCGGCCTGCGCGCGCCGCGCTACGGCGAGGGCGTGTACGTCGGCTCGGCCAACTCGAACTGGTCGAAGTACAGCTGCACGGACGGTCGCGACAACTCCGAGCGCGTCCTCGTCGAGAACAACGTCTTCACGGACGTCCCGGCCGAGGGGGCCGACCTCAAGGAGGGCACGGAGTCCGGCACGCTGCGCGGCAACGTGTTCGTCAACGTGGGCTTCTCGGGCGAGAACTCCGCGGATTCCGCGGTCGACGCCAAGGGCAACGGCTGGCTCATTGAGGGCAACGTGGTGCGCGGCGCCTCGGGCGCGTTCCTCGACGGCTTCCAGACCCACACCGTCTACAGCGGCTACGGGACGGGCAACGTCTTCCGCGGCAACGTCGTCGAGGGCACCGTGAAGGGCTTCGGCATCGGCCTCTACCCGGTCTCAGGCAACGTCGTCGACGCCACGAACAGCGCCGCCGGCGCGGTGATGGGCCTCGTCGGCTCCAACGGCCGGGCCATCAGCCCCACGAGCTGACGGACCGGCACCAGGCGGCGCCGGCACGGACCGCAGGTCCGGGCCGGCGCCGCGCGCGCGTCAGGCGGGAGCGGGGGCGGTCCCCACCTGACGGAGGGCGAACTCGAGCGAGTCCGCGTCCGCGGTGCCGAGGTCGACGGTGCTCGGCATGAGCGGGCGGCCGAGCGCCCGGTAGTCCCAGCCGGCCGCGCGGTAGGCGTCCGCGTCCAGCGCGTGGCGCCCGTCGACCACCTTCCGCTGGGCGACGAGCCAGCCCATCATCTCCGGGTCGGCGTGCCGGAACTGGTCCCACTCGGTGAGCAGCACGACCACGTCCGCCTCGTGCACCGCCGCCGGCAGGGAGTCGACGTAGGCCAGCTCGGGGTAGGCACGCCGTGCGTTGCCCATGGCCTGCGGGTCGTACACCCGCACGACCGCGCCCTCCTCGTGCAGCATGCGTGCGACGTCGAGCGCCGGCGCGTCGCGCACGTCGTCGGAGTTCGGCTTGAACGCGGCGCCGAGAGCCGCGACGCGGACCCCCTGCAGGGTGCCGCCCGCCAGCTCGCGCACCAGGTCGACCGTGCGCCGCCGCCGCCGGTTGTTGATCGCGTCGACCTCGTGCAGGAACGCCACGGCCTGACCCACACCGAGCTCGTCGGCCCGCGCGGCGAAGGCGCGGATGTCCTTGGGCAGGCAGCCGCCGCCGAAGCCGAGGCCCGGCTTGAGGAAGCGCCCGCCGATGCGTGCGTCGTAGGACAGCGCCCTGGCCAGCAGGTTGACGTCGGCGCCGGTCGCCTCGCACACCTCCGCCATGGCGTTGATGTACGAGATCTTCGTGGCGAGGAACGAGTTGGCGGCGACCTTGACCAGCTCCGCCGTGGGCAGGTCGCACTCCACGAGCGGCGTGCCCTTGTCGAGCACGGGCGCGAACGCCGCCCGGAGCTGGGCGGACGCCCACGCCGATGTCACGCCGAACACGAGGCGGTCCGGCGTCAGCGTGTCGGCCACCGCGTAGCCCTCGCGCAGGAACTCGGGGTTCCAGGCGAGCTCTACCGCCGCGCCCGCCGGCGCCGCGGCCTGCAGGCGCTGGGTGAGGGCGGCCGCCGTCCCGATCGGCACAGTCGACTTCCCGACGACGAGGGACTTGCGCGTGAGGTGCCGCGCGAGGGCGTCGACCGCCGCGTGCACGTACGTGAGGTCGGCGGCCTGCGAGCCCTTCGTCTGGGGCGTCCCGACGCAGACGAAGTGCACGTCGCCGAACGCCGCCGCCTGAGCGAAGTCCTGCGTGAACCGCAGACGCCCGGTCGCGAGCGTCTCGCGCAGCAGGTCCTCCAGCCCGGGCTCGAAGAAGGGCACGCGGCCGGCCGCGAGCGCCTCGATCTTGCGGGCGTCCACGTCCACGCCGAGCACCTCGAAGCCCAGCGCCGCCATGCACACGGCGTGCGTCGCGCCGAGGTAGCCGGTGCCGATGACGGTCATGCGAGGTCGGTCCACCACGGGCTCCACGAGCCGGACGGTGCTGTGGGTCTGGTTGTTCATCGGTGCTCCTCGGGCCCGAGCGGATAGGGGACGGTGCGGTGCTGCCGTGCAGGTGCGGTGGTGCAGGTGCGGTGGTGCCGTGGCGCCGGTGCGGACGTGCGAGGCGGGGCGACGGTCAACGGCAGTCGACGTTGCTGAGACCGGCGGAGCGGCCGTCGCCCTCGAGGCGGTTGTCGCAGCGCACGACGTTCTCGTTCACCGGCCGCAGGGCGACGAGGTGCCCCTCGTCCGCGTCGATCGCGCCGCTGTTGCCGGTGAAGACGTTGCGCGTGCCCCAGCCGTCGGCGACGTCGTGCGTCTGGAACCCGTCCAGCGGGCTGAACCGGCCGACGTTGTCCCGGATCTCCCAGTCGTTGCCCTTGACGTCGACCCAGGAGTCGGCGTCGGTGATGCCGGAGCCGTCGAACTGGTTGTCGTGCAGCACCCCCTCGGAGGTGCCCTCCTTGATGTCGACCGCCTCGCTGGTGGTGGCGTAGATCGCGTTGCGGGCGACCTCGTTGCGGTCGCTGCGGTCCGGCTCGCCGTCGGTGATGCTCTCCCAGTTGCTGGTGGCGGTGCCGATGTAGACCCCCTCGCCGAACTTGCCCCGGCGGTGGCCCGTGTCGCTGATGACGTTGTCCACGACGCGGTTGTCCGTGCTGTGCCGGCGCAGGTGGACCGCCTCGTCGCCGATCCCGTAGACGGTCAGGCCGCTGATCGTCGTGCCGACCGTGCCGTCGGCCATGACGCCCTTCTGCCCGTTGCGCACCGTGAACCCGTGCAGGACCCAGTGCTGCGCGCCGTCGAGGTGCAGGACGTAGCCGCCGCGCCAGCCGTCGCCGTCGAGCACCGCGTCCGCGCTGCCGCACAGCGCCGCCGGTTCCTCGGCGGTGCCGGACCCGGTCACGACGAACTCGCCGTCGTACTCCCCGGGCTCCAGCCAGATGGACGTCCCGGGCCCGGCCTCGTCGAGCGCGGCTTGCAGCTCGTCGCCGTCCCGGACGCGGACCGTCGGCCGCGGGCACACCGACGCGTCAGCGGTGGGCCTGGTCATCCAGTCGGGGAAGGGGCTCGCTGCCTCCATGCGTCGCACCTCGTCGTCCTCGTCCTCGTCCTCGTCGTCGTCCTTCTCGTCGCCTCCGTCCTGTCCGTCGTCCTCGCCCGACGGCCGAGGGGACCGGGACGTCACCGCCCCGTCCTGCCCGACGAGCGGGGCGCCGCCAGGGGTCCCCGCATCGACGACGGGCACCGGCGCGGTCGCGACCGCCTCGGAGGGTGCGGCGGCGGGGTCGGCCCCGTCCGCGGAGCAGGCGGCGACCAGCAGGAGGGCGGCGCAGGTCAGCACCGCCGCCGCCCTCCGCCGCCGACGTGCGTGCCCGGGCACCGCCGTCACGTCCCAGCCCCCTCCGCGTGCCGCCCCGTCCCGGTCGCCGACGACACGCCCACGCCCGCCGGCGAGGCCGCACCCGCCGTGACGAGCGTCCCGCGCGCGGTCTCGAGGGCAGACGGCATCTCGATGAGTTCGGCGAGGCGGCGCTGCGCCTCGTACGGGTGCTCCTTGCGCCGGCGGCGGCGGTGGCGGGTGCCGGCCAGCGCCGTCGCGACGAGCAGGACGGCCAGCAGCAGCCACATGACGGTCAGGGGCTGGAGCGTGTTGCGCACGATGGTCCAGAAGGGCTTCGTGCTGGTCCACGCGGACAGGTCGTTCTCGCCCACGGTCACGTCGGTCGCGCGCTTCACGTCGATGGCGCTCGGGCCGCGGCCCTCGGCCGTGTTCTGCTGGATCAGCGTGCCGTCGCTGGACCCGACGACGGTGAAGGCGTGCAGCGTGGCCGCGGTGATCGTGTTGCGCTCGACGAGGGCCGTCGAGTCCCGCACGTACACGGCGGTCGGGCTGCTCGCCACGACGTTGCCGGAGATGCCCACGTCGCGGGCGCCGTCACGCAGCGCGATGGCGTGCCGGACGTTCTCCTCGAGGTGGTTGCCGACGAGCGTCACGTCGGTCGCCTCGTCGCGCACGACGATGCCCATGTCGTTGCCGGCCAGGTCGTTGGCGTTCACGCTGATGTTCGTCCCACCGATGATCTCGATCCCGAACCGTGCGTTGTCGTCGAAGCGGCTGTTGCTGATGGAGTTGTTGCCGTAGTCACCCACCGGCATGCCCGTGGCGCTCGGACCGTCGGCGAGGGCGCTGCCGCGGACGACGATCCCGCTGGCCCCGTTGCGGCGGCTGGTGACCTCGCTCACGACGATCCCGGTCGTGGCTCGCGCCAGCACGATGCCGTTGCCGGCGTTGTCGGAGGAGATGGTGTCGGCGACCGCGGCGTTGACCACGTACCGGTGCATGACCAGTCCGTCGACGATGCTGTTGCGGATCTCGGACCCGGAGATGTCGACGCCGTTGGCGCTCGAGACGAACAGGCCGAAGGCGTTCCCGTCGAAGGTGGCGTCGGAGACCTTGGCGGAGACGTAGCTGTACTCCGGGTCCTCGTCGTCCGTGTAGGGCACGGGCAGGGTGCCGACGGGCAGCAGGCCCTCTACCGGGGTGCCGTCGGTCGCCGCCGACAGCTCGGAGGCGGCGGCGCTCTGCTCCGCCGCCGGCTCGGCCGGCTCGGCGGACGGGTCGACCTGCGGCTGGTTCGCGTCGGGGACGACGCCGAACGGGACGTCGAGCCCGGACGCGTGGTTGTTGGCGGCGACGGCGTCGCCCAGGTCGCGGCCGTACTCCTCGAGCGCGCCCTCGCTGGGCCGGTCCACCCCCGTCAGGGCGACGCCGCCGGTCCGTCCGCTCCAGAAGCCGAGGTCCTCGAACGTGACGCCCTCGAGGGTGACCTTGCCGCCGACCGACCGGACGTATGCACGCCCGTCCTCGGTGCGGGTGTCCGCGCGGCCGCCGTCGCGGTCCCAGCTCTGGATGGTCACGGGCGAGGCCTGGGTCCCGATCATCTCGAGCTCACCGCCGAGGTTCACGATGGAGACGAACCGGTCCGTGTCGCTCGCCATGCGGATGGTCAGCGGGCCAGTGCTGGACAGGGTGAGACGGGCGCCGGGCTGCACGACGACGTTCTCGCTGAGCACGTAGGTGCCGTCCGGCTCGCGCACGAAGGTCTGCGGCGCGAGCCGCAGGAGGTCGGCGACGCCGTACGGCTCGCTGCGCCGCGTGAGCACCAGCGTGTACGCGTTGCCGGTGCTGAGTCGGTAGGCGCCGAAGACCGGGAGCTTGCCCCACTGGATCATGCGGCCGACGGTCTGGACGTCGGCGAGCCGGTCCTCCTCGTCGGCCACGAGTGCGGGCTCCGTGCGGGCGTTGCCCGGGTAGTCGACCGTGGACGACGTCTCGTCGGTCGTGGGCTCCTCGGTCGTGGCCGCGGCCACCGCCGGCGAGGCGGGACCGACCAGCAGGGAGGCGCCGAGCAGGGTGCCGACGAGTGCGGCGCCGAGGAGGCGGGGACGGCCGCTCATGCCAGGACCTCCGTCCGACCGGTCGCGTCCGGGTCGAGCGGGTGCCCGGCAGGTGGGCCCGCCGCCGCGACGGCTGCGGCGAGGGGCGGCATCGCGGCCGCGGCCGCCACGGGGGTGGCCCCAGCGCCCGCGAGGACGTCCACTGCCGGTCCGGTGGCCCGGCTGGACAGCGTGGCGGCGGTCTGGCCGTCACCCCCGGTGCGGTCCGCGTGACGCGTCAGCCATCCCTGCTTGTTCATCGTGACGAAGGCGTACAGCTTGATCGGCAGCGCCACGAGGATGACGACGAGCGTCAGCAGCGGCAGGATCAGCAGGTCCTTCGGGTGCCGTCGCAGGTGGGAGAAGCCGCGGATGCCGCGGCCGAGCAGGAGCCACGCAGCCGCCAGCACGATGCTGACGGCGGTCCCGTCGATCCGCGCGAACAGCAGGTAGCCCAGGGTGATGCCCATCGTCACCGGGGTGAGCAGGATCTGCAGGACGGTCACCTTCGTGACGAACGGCGTCCGCCACAACCACCCCTTCGCGGCCGCCGTCAGGTAGCACCGGTAGGAGTTGCGGCTCCACCGGATGCGCTGCTTGACGAAGGCACGGAAGGACGACGGGAACATCGACAGGGCGCGCGCGCTCGACTGGTGCACCGTGCGGTACCCCGAGGCGAGCACGAGCCAGGTCAGCCGGCCGTCGTCGCCGGCGATGCACCGGCGACCCAGGAAGAACTCGTTCTCGAGGTTCTCGAGGACGGGCTGGACCGCGGAGGACCGGTAGGCCGCCGTCCGGCCGGAGAGGCACGCCACCGCGCCGGCGGCGCCCATGGCCGGCACGTAGTTGTAGTACCGCAGGTTGACCAGCCAGTCGGCGATACGGCGCCAGACGCTGGTCTCGCGGGCGAAGACGTTCTGCTGGGTGCCGACCCCGCCCACGTCGGGGTCGAGGAAGGGCATCTGCACGGCTGCCAGCAGCCCGGGCTGCCACTGCGTGTCGGAGTCCACCAGGACGATCACCTCGGACGTCGCCTGGCGGATGCCCACGCCCAGCGCCGAGCGCTTGCCGGCGTGCCGGAACATGACCGGTCGGACGCGGGCGTCCCCGAGGGCACGGATCCGGGTCTCCGCCTCGGTGTCCGCCACGTCGAGCACGATGATCACCTCGGTCGGGTCCTGGGCGAGCCAGGTGGCGAGGCAGTCCATGAGGATGTCCGGGTCCTCGTGGAAGGACGGCACGACCACGGAGGTCGTGGTGCGGAAGTCGTTGAGCACAGGTTCCGCGCGGGCGGAGAGGATGACGCGGTAGAGCCACAGGCCCCACACGACGAGCCCGGCGAACGCGAGCGGGAACGCCTTCCACAGGTCTTCGGGGGTGATCTCGCCGACCACGAACCACTGGTCGGGCAGGAGCTGCGCGGTGAACGGCATCAGCGGTCCTCGGCTGGTGGGAGGGGGGCGACCGCGGGGCGGTCGCCGTCCGGATGCCTGGACGCTAGGAGGGGGGAGGTCGGTGACGGCAGAGCGAGGACTACCCGTTTCGTCCGTTTTCACCCGCGTACCGCTGCACCAGGTGTCACCCGATGGAGCGAAGTGCCACCTGCGTACCGCCTTCGGCGACCGTCCCCCCCATGGTGCGTAGCACGTCCGCCAGCTGACCGCGCGTGGAGACGGCGAGCTTCGCGAAGACGTTGGAGACGTGACCCTCCACGGTCCGCACGGAGAGCTGGAGCAGCCGCGCCACCTCCGCGTTGGGCAGCCCGCGCGCGACGAGGGCCGCGATCTCGCCCTCCCGTGGCGTGAGACCGCGGACCCGTGCCGGCTCGCCGACGCCCGGCACGCGGACGCTGCGGGCGCGGATGGAGCGCATGCGCCGAGCGTGCTCGACGTCGGCCGGGACGGCGTGGTGGACGTGCGCCAGGCGGGCGACCGCGAGGGCGAGGATCCGATGGCCCTCGTCCTCCGCCATGAGCGCGATCCGCGCGAGGGCGTCCCCGTCCCCGTCCCGGACGGCCGTCGCGAGGGGCAGGGCGCGAGCGGCCACGGGCCCCCGCACCTGCCGGGCCGCGCCGAGCAGGGGGGCCGCTGCACCCTCGCGGCCGAGGACGAGCGCGGCCAGCAGGAACCGCAGGGCTGTCAGGTGCCGTCCCGCGGCGAGGTCCGCCGTCCCCTCGTCGAGCAGGAGCTCCGTCGCCCCCGTGTCGCCCGCGGCGCCACGCGCCCACAGGTGCAGCAGGGTCCAGCACCGGCGTACCACCCACGGCGCGCGTGCCATCACGGGCTCGGTCTCCGCCACCGGAGGGGGAGTCCCCTCGAGCGCGTCCGCGGCGACCAGACCGACCGACGCCAGGCGGGACGCGAGCAGCTCGGACGGTCGCAGGGCCGCGGCGACCGGTCGGAGCCATCGCCGTGCCGCCTCGACGTCACCGCGCACCAGCAGGCGGAGCCCTACGACGAGGTCGTGGTGGTACGTCGCCGTGGCAGGCCGCAGGTCGCCGAGCAGCGGCCACGGCGCGGGCGCGGGCTGCGGCACCCCGTCCTCCACGGTGGCCGCCGCGACCGCCTCGCCGGTGAGGAAGCGCAGCAGGAGCGGGACCAGGTACTGGTCGCCCGCGTCGTGGTGCGGGTCGGGCTCCGTCATGCCCGTGGCCCCGCCGCTCAGCGCCGCGGCGACCTCGAGGCGGGCGGTGAGCAGCCGCCGCCATCGAGCGACCAGCGCGGGGTCCGCCGACCCGTCGGCCGGTCGGACGAGCTCCTCGCGCAGCAGCGCGATCGCTCCCAGGGCTCGGCCCTGGTGCAGCTCCCGGCAGGCCCGGAGCCCGTGGGAAGTGGCAGCCGTGCGGAGGCGGTCGCCGGTGGTCAGCGACCCGAAGAGGTGCTCCGCCCAGGACTGCCCGCCGCCCTCGGGCACGACGTCGAGCGTCTGCTGCAACGACCAGGCGACCAGGCGGCACAGGTCCGCGTCCGCGAGGTCGAGCGCAGGGAGCCGCACCAGCGCCTCCAGCGCGGCCGGCGTCAACCCCTCCTCGCGCGCCAGCACCACGGCACGCAGCAGGGAGACCACTTCTGGGCTCTCGTGGGGTGCAGCGGCCGCCAGCGTCGCCCGTGCCGCCAGGAGGTTGCCCGTCTCGACGGCGGCGACGACGGCGGACGCCGCCAGGCGCACGGGGACGGGGACGCGGCACGCCGCAGCCCAGCGGATCCAGCCCGTACCGCACGCGGTCCCCGGTGCCGGCGGGCCGTCGGGGTAGCACGCCTCCAGCAGTCGGGAGCGCCGGGTGGGCCCCGCCTGCGCGCGTACCGCGGCGGCGACGACCTCGTCCATCGGTGCGACCACGGTGTCGTCCTGCTCGACGAGGCGCACGAGGCCGCTCCGCAGCAGGACGTCGAGGGCGTCCTGGTCGACGGCTCGCCGCAGCGTGCCCACGGCGAGCCCGCCGGACAGGGCGAGCGCGTCCAGCAGCGACCGCTCGGTCGAGGACAGGGAGGCCACCGCCGTGGGTACGGCCGAGAGCAGCGCCGGCAGCGGACGGGCGCCCCACACCAGCGAGTCCAGTGCGGTCTCGAGGCGGACCGCCGGGTCGGAGCCCGGGGCGGCGTCGTCGGCCATGTCGAGGATGGCGGCCACCGAGCGCAGGTGCCCCCGGGTCACCCGGTGCAACGTCTGCAGGGACCGTGCGGGCAGCACCTCGCCCCACCGGGCCTCGACCAGCCGCCCCAGGGCCGCACGTCCGAGGGGCCGGACCCGCACGACGCCGAGCACCCCGTCGAGAGCGGCTGCGCGCAGATCGGGGGGCAGGTGCTCCACCTCGTCGGTGAGCAGCACCAGCCGGCACGCGTCCTCGGCCGTCAGGGCGAGCAGGAGCAGGCTGCTGGCAGAGTCCAGGTGCTGGGCGGCGTGCACGGCGAGCACGACGGCCTGCCCCGCGCCGAGCGCGTGGAGCCGGCGCGCGACCGCACCCAGGGCATGCGCCGGTCCCTGCAACGCCTCGGGCTCCTCGTGCAGCAACGGCAGCAGGGCCGCGTAGGGGACGTCGCGCGAGGCGGCGGACGCGCGCAGCGTGAGCGCGACCCCTGCCGCTCGCTCGAGCACCTGGTGCGCGAGCGTCGAGGTGCCCACCCCGGGCGCCCCGACGACGACGAGCCCGCGACGACGTGCGTCGGACAGCGCGCCGAGCGCCTTGTCCAGCACGGGTCGCTCGAGGAGCGTGCTCCCGTCGGTCGGCATCGCTGCTCTCCCCCCGGGTTGCCGCGCGGCCGCCCGCCTCCCATGCTGCCGAAGTGGCGGGGCCGGCGGGCCCGGTCCACTGTGGCACTGGTCATATCCGGACGAAAGACCCAGTGCCGGAACCGCGCCAGGTCCGACCGCTGGGCCTGCTGCAGCCGTGGGCGTCACCGCGGCGCGAGCGCCTCCCGGAAGGCGGCCACGGACGCCCGTGAGCTGGCGATCCGCCAGTCCGTCTCCTTGTCCTCGTCGAACCACGCGACGGCGAAGAGGTCGGGCTGCGCGTCGGCCCAGGTGAACAGCTGCCGCACCCACGCGGCCTTGTCCCCGCCGAGCTCGCTCGAGGCGGTCTCGGCGATCATGAGCGGCTTCGTCGGTGCCACGGCGCGGACCTGCGCGAGCGTCCCGTCGAAGACCTCCTCCGGCGTCTGCCAGCGCTTGCCGGGCGCGCTCGTGCCCCAGTTGTAGCCGTCCACGGCCACGACGTCGACGTACGCGTCCCCGGGGTACAGGCCGGCCAGCGGTGTCGAGCCGGGGTAGACGACGTTCGGCGACCACACCCACGTCACCTGCCGCGCGCCCCGGGCGGTCAGGACGTCGTGCACGTGCCGGTAGGCGCGTACGTAGTCCCCGGCGGCGTTGCCGTTGACGCCGGTGCCCCACGGGTACCAGTCGCCGTTCATCTCGTGCCCCCAGCGGACCTGCACCGGCCCGCCCCACCGCGCCAGCACGTCCGCGAACGCGGCGAGCTGCGCGTCCCAGCGCCCGCCGGCGATCTCCGTCAGCCGGTACGCCGGCTGGTCGACGCCCCCCGTCCACACCCACGGCTCCCAGGTGATGACGGGCACCGAGCCGTGGTCGACGACCGCCTGCAGCTTCGCGGGGTCCGGCAGCTCACCGAGGCCGGTGTACCAGTGCACGTACTGCACGTGCCGCCCGACGAGGGTCTCCGTCGCTCCCAGCGCCCGCGCGTCGAGCGGCCCCCACGGGACGGTCGTGCCGAAGGCCGGCCGCGCCGCCGTCCGCACCGCGACCGTCCCGGGTGGGCACAGGGGACCGTCGGCGACGACCGTGGCTGCCGCGGTGCTCGTCGTACCCGCCGCCGTCACACCCACCGCCGCCTCCGCCACCCCGACCGGCCCGAAGAGCCCCGTCAGCACCCCGACGACGAGCGCCGTCCACCGCCGCAGACCCGATCCCACCACGGCCGCCCCATCGACCGGACCGGGCCGCCCGCGCGCGATCGGGTGGTGACGTCAGCCGACGGTGTGAGGTGCCGGCGACGGGCGCCCCTCCTCACCCGCCCGGCCCTGTCCGGGCGAATCGGACATCCCTACGGTTCCGGACGAACCACCGTGCTGCCTCACGACGGCGTGAGCGCCCTTCCTCGATCCTCAGGAGACGCCATGTCCGCCGTGCTCGCGCACGCCTCCGCCGCCCTCGGCTGGGTGCTGTTCGTCGGGATCTCCGTCATCGGCATCCGGATGCTGTCCTACTGGCGCAGCTTCCTGTTCTCCTGGCGGCGCTACCGCCACCGGGACGCGGTCTCGACCGCGGAGCTGCGGCTGACGGCCGTGCCCTTCGTCAAGGTGCAGATCACCACGCGCGGCTCCGCCGGCAGCAGCGAGGTCATCCAGCGCGGCATCGACAACGTCATGGCGCTCGCGGCGGAGGACCCGGAGTTCTACGGGGAGTTCCTCTCGGTCGAGGTCGTCACGGAGTCCCTCGACCAGGCCACGCTCCTGCAGACCCGCTACGACGGCGCCCCCGTGGACGTCTCCGTCCTGCTGCTGCCGGCCGACTACCAGACGCCCGGCGGCACGCAGCTCAAGGCCCGCGGCCTGCACTACGTCGTCGAGCGCCGCCGCGAGGGCTGGAACGCCAAGCCGGGGCGCACCTTCGTCGTGCACTACGACGAGGAGAGCGTCCTGACGCCGTCGGAGTTCCGCAAGCTGGTGAAGCACCTGGCCGGCACGGACAAGAAGGTCCTCGAGGGGCCCATCTACTACCCCCTGGAGTACCTGGACGCGAGCGCTCTGTGCCGCGCGATGGAGGCCAACCGGCCCGTCGGCTGCTTCGAGTGCCGCCAGGTCATGGAGGAGGGCGTCCCGCTGCACCTGCACGGCTCCAACCTCGTGGTCGACGAGGCCTTCGAGAACGAGCTCGGCTGGGACATCGGCGCCCTCGACGGGCAGCCGCTCATCGCGGAGGACTACGTCTTCGGCATGAAGGCGTACACCGCGGCCGGCAGCGACGTCTTCGGGTGGCACGGCTGCGCGATGCTCGAGCAGCCGCCGTTCTCGGTGAAGAGCGCGTTCAAGCAGCGTCACCGCTGGATCTTCGGCGTGCTGCAGGGCATGGCGCTCAACCGCCGCCTGCCGGAGTTCCGCGCCCTGCCGGCCCGGACGCGCCTCGGCATCGTGTGGGGCACCCGGTTCCGCATCATGACGTTCGCGCTCGGCGCGGTCGTCGGCTCGCTGTCGCTGCTGGTCCTGCCCGTGCTGCTGGCGCGGTCGGTGGGCGCGCTCCTGGGCGACGAGGCGTCGCCGCTGCCCTGGCCGGCGATGGTGTGGCTGACCGTGCTCGGCGGCCTGTGGCTGGGGTCCGTCGGCATCGGCGCCTGGTACAACGTGGCCGAGGCCGGCATGAGCCGGGCCCACCGGTGGACCGAGATCGCGCGTGCCGTGGCCGTCGCGCCCGCGGCCGGTCTCATCGAGAGCGCCGCCGGGCTGTGGGCCGTCGTCGAGTGGGGGCTGGGCCGCCGCGAGGTGTTCTGGCAGCCGACCCCGAAGACGCTGACCGCCGACGCCACCGCCGCCTGGTCGGCGGAGGACGAGCTCGCCGCGCTCGCGGACTGACCGCCACCCCACCTCGTCGTCCCCGCGCGGCCCCCTACTGCCGCGCCCCCGCTCACCTGCTGGAGACACCTGCCATGCCCGTGCCCGAGACCACCGGCCCCGACCGGTCGCCGACCCTCCCACCCGCCGCCGCCAAGGGCGACAGCCGCGCCAGCGCGACGCCCATTCAGGGCGCCGCTGTCGCCCTCGCGGCAGCCGTGGACGGGTCCCAGCCCGTGCTGGCCTTCCCGCCCGCCGCGGCCATGCCGTCGCTCGCGGCGACGTCCGCGCGCCGGGGCTCGCCGCTGGCCGCCGTGGGCCTCGGCCTGGCGGCGCTGGCCGTCCTCGTCGTCTACATCGGCACGCCGCTGGTGCACACCGCGCGGTTCGTCGTGCACGCTCTGCCCGGCGCCGCCGCTCTCGCCCTGGTGCTCGGGCTGGCGTTCGCGCTGCTCGTCGTGCGGATCCTGCACGCCACCCACCGCCCGGCGCTGCCGCGCGTGGCGCGCGCGGGTCGCCGCGGCCGTCGCCGCGCATCCGACGTGACGGCCGTGGTCGGGCCGCTGGCCGACCGGGTCGTGCGTCTCGACGCCGGCACCGCCGTCACGACCGACGCCGCCGACACGGCCGACAACACGGCGCAGGGTCGGTGAGCGCCGCCGTGGTCTGCACCTCGCGCCTGCGTCGTACCGCCGTCGTCCTGACCGCCGCCGTCGCGTCCGTCGCCGCCCTCGGGGGAGTGGTCGGCGTGTACGCGCTGCCCCTGCTCTCCGACGGGACCGCCGAGGCGTCCGACGGCGTGGCGTCCGCGCCAGCCGCTGCCACCCCGTCGGAGCCGGTGGTCATCGACGAGGACGTCACGACGCTCGAGCCGGCCGACGGCCGGACCCGCTTCGGCTTCCAGGTCGCCTGGACCTCCGACAGCCCGGCGGCGCTCGTCGAGCGCTCGGGCATCCGCGCCGAGCAGTACGGCATCTTCCTCGAGTACCCGCTGTCGGTGGAGGACACCGCGACGCTCATGTCCGCCGCGGAGCAGTCCGCAGCGTTCGACGCCGACGTCTACCTCACGCTCGAGCCCTTCGGCGGGCTGACCACCGAGGTGGCGCCCGCCGAGGCCCTGGCGGAGACGCTGGTGGCCATCAATGAGCTGGGCCCGCGCGTGTTCGTGCGGTTCGCGCACGAGATGAACGGCGGCTGGTACCCGTGGGGCCAGCAGCCGCAGGCGTACGTCGCCGCCTTCCGCACGGTTGCCGACGTGGTGCACGCGCAGGCCCCGGGCAACGCCATGGTGTGGTCGCCGAACTACGGCGGCGGCTACCCGTACGACGGCGGGCAGTACACCGCCGTCCCCGGCACCGCCGACTTCGCGGTCCTGGACACGGACGGTGACGGCACGCTGACGATGTCCGACGACATGTACGCGCCGTTCTACCCCGGCGACGACGTCGTGGACTGGGTGGGCCTGACCCTCTACTGGTTCGGCTACGCCTGGCCGTGGGCCGCCAACGAGGTCCCGGAGGAGGGCCGCTTCGTCGCCCAGCTCACGGGCACCTACGCCGGCGGCAACTCCGCGACGCAGGGCTTCGCGCCCGACGAGACCGGCGTGCCCGACTTCTACGCCACCTACGCCACGGACAAGCCGATGGCCATCTCCGAGACCAGCGCGCTCTACAACACCGACGAGCCGTCGGGCGCCAGCGAGGTGGCCATCAAGACGGCGTGGATGGAGCAGGTGCTGGGCCTGGGGGAGCAGTTCCCGCGCATCAAGCTCCTCAACTGGTTCGAGCACCAGAAGTCCGAGCAGGAGAACTACGGCGTCGTCGACTGGCGTGCCACGATTGATCCAAGCGTGCGCGAAGCAATGGTGGAGCAGGTCAGGGACGAGCGATACCTCGGCCTGGGGTGAGCGGCGAGTTGCCTACCCGGCGGGGGCGTCAGTGGCCAGCACCAGTCTCGACGGTATTGGGCGACGATCTTGCCGAGAGTCACGAGGGCGTGCTCTAGCCTCTGATGTCGCGTATGCCGCGAAGACCACGACGGTCGGCGTCATCAATCCCTTGGCATCAAAGTCAAACGTCCGCCAGGAAGGCGTAATCGCGGGCAGAGGTACGTGCTCGACGCAAGGACCGAGCGGCAGGGCACGTCCACGACCGCGGTAAGTGACCCGCGCGGTCGCCTCGGATGATTGGCTTTCGGGCTGGCTGCTGGTTGCCGCGGGTGAGCGGGAACTTGAGGAAGGTCGGCCCGCTGCCCAAAAGTGTAGCGGCCTAGGCGCTCTTTGCGGCAGTCTTAGGATGTGCGCCAGGATCGGTGGCTGTGAGTACTTCCTAAGTGAGAGGCAATCGCTCGAGATTGACGTCGTGTGGGCAGGTCGGCACCAGAACCGCACTGCCTGTGGGCGTTTCGGACCAACGTCCACGAGCAGTAGCAGTAGCACTAAATCTCTGAGCGAGTCGGCTGCGATTCGACGGGCGCCGAAGGACGAGCGGCCAGGCGCTTCAATTTGAGCGCCGGCCGCTCCACAAATCGCCAGGAAATTAGGGCGACACAATATGTGGCAGGTCCTGCGGCCAGGACGAGCACGGGCGCGCTGATCGTGGGAGCCAGCGCGACCAACGTTTACTGAATCGGGAACGCCCAGATGAAGATTCCGTAGGACAGGTCGCCGGGCGCGGTCAGGAAATGGAGGCGCCCGAGACCGCGGTACGCCAAGAACAGGGTCACATAGGGGAAGGCAACGGCCGTCGCTACCACGTGGATGAAGTCGCCCGCCCAGTAGGACCCCAGCCAAGTTATAACCGCCAACACGAAGAGGGCCGGGTGAAGCGGGATGCGATCTCGCAGCAGGTAATATGAAGCGGCCCCGGCGAAAAGGCTGAATAGCAGAATCAGGGTGTGCACGGCCTTCACCCCCGTGGCGCACGACAGGACCACCACGGGTAGGAGGGCGCAAACCCACAAAGCCCGTATTCGACGCCGCCTGGTCGCGATCGCCATTCCGACAACGAGCAGAATCGCATAGGCCTTGACCTCGACCGGGAGCGTGCCGAGCGAGCCGTTCGCGGAGGTGTTTGCGTGAGTGCGGAAAACGCCAGGAAGGTCGTAGTATGTGAGCTGCGCGACGTTGCCGATCACGAACTTCGCCGGACCGCTCGACAACAAGTAGTCGCGAATGGGAAGCGTTGTGAGCGCGGCACCGAGTACGTAGGCAGTGAGCACCACGGAGACGATCAGGGCGGGCAGGATCCGCAGTGCTCGTTTCCAGATGAAGCTCAGCGGGCGCGGGTCGGTTGCCCAGCTCTAGGTGACCAAATATCCGCTAATTGAGAAGAATACCAAAACCCCGGCGAATCCGAGAGTGTCTCGAGTGCCAGGAAAACCGGGCTCAGGGCCGCCCGTGAGTGGCCACGAATGAGACACCAGCACCATGCTCGCAGCAATCAACCGAAGCACGTCGAAGTTGTTCTCCCTGCGTCCGGCCTCGGCCGCATCTGACAGTGTCGCGAGGTCCCTGCCCCATATGGTCACGAAGGAAAGGATAGAGGGCCAAGAGCGCGACCAGGAGGGTGTTCCGGGTGAGGCCCGGCACTCCCGCCAGCCGCGCAGTGAGCCGAACCTGAGGAGCGGGCTCGAAGTCCGCCAACAGCGTGCCCATCGCTTGGCTCTCTGTCGACGACGGACGAAAAGTAGGTCGCAGCGACGGTCGCGCGGGCGGCGTCGTCCTTGGGGCCGCCGAAGTACGAGCGCGCGTCGGGGCCGAACGCGTTCACGCAGTTCGGGGCCCGGGTGCAGGCGCTGCGGGGCCGAGCAGCCGCAACTGCCGGGCGCGGTCCCGGCGAAGCGGGTGGGCTGGACCGGGTCGATCACGTGGTTCCGTGAGCGGGTCCGCCCGCTGCGCGCGGCCTACCAGCGCCCCGACCCCGCTGATCGGCTCGAGCACGCACCGGGCGACACGGTCCAGTGCGACCTGTGTTTTCCGCCGGTTCGGGTCGCGACCGGTGCCGGCAGCACGGCGGTGTTCCCGGTGCTGGTGATGGTCGCCGGCGCACCCGAGGCTCATCACCGCGGTCATGCTGCCCTCGCGTACGACCGGAGACCTGCTGACTGGGACGTGGCGGCTGCTGGGCCCGCTGTGCGCGGTTCCGCGGCGGCTGTTATGGGACAACGAGGCCGGCATCGGGCGCCGGGGCCGGCTTGCTGAGGGCGTGGGCCAGTTCTGCAAAACGCTGGTCACCCGGCTGGTCCAGGCCCGCCCGTACGACCCGGGGACCAAGGGCGTGGTCAAGCGAGCAAACCAGTACCTGGAGACCTCGTTTGTACCCGGACGCACCTTCATCGACGGCCGCGACTTCACCACCCAGCTGACGTCGTGGCTGACGCGCGCCAACGGGCGCACGGTCCGTGCCCTGGGCGCGCGTCCGGTGGACCTGATCGTGGCGGACCGGGCCGCGATGGTGGCGTTGCCGTCGATCGCGCTGGCGCACGAGTGGGACCTGCGGATCCGGCTCGGGCGGGACTACTACGTGCGCCTGGACGGCAACGACTACTCCGTCGACCCGCGCGTGATCGGGCAGATCATGGACGTGCATGCCGACCTGCACCAGGTCACCATCCGCGCCAACGGCACGCTCGTGGGCCAACACGCACGGTCCTGCCAGCGCGGGTCAGGGCTGAGCCGGCGAATCGTGAGGTTATTGCGTCAGGAGGCTCGGATCTCGCGCACGGCTCGCCAGCGCGCCGACTTTCGCTGTGCGGCTCGAGCACGCGCTTCTGGACGTATCCAGTGGAGCTGGCCTATGCACAATCAGGGCAACGACACCCACCGTCAGCCGGTCCCGCCGGATCGCATGAGTCGGACGGTTGCGCCAACCGGGTGATGTCGGCCCGGGGCGATCATGACCCGAAGGAGCGATGCCGACGCTGGTGAGTGGCCGACAGGAACGGTGGAGTGCACATAGGGGGCGGGGCGCGTGTTTGGACGAAGGAAAACAGCAGCTACTGCAATGGGAGCTAAGATCATGGCGGCCCTGGCCGCCCTCATCGTGATGTCGCCGATAGCCCCTGCAGCGGCCGCATCCATCTCAGATACCACGGTAACGCCGACTTCCGGGTGGGTCTACAGCGCAGAGAATCGTTCGTATCTCACGTCGCAGATCAAACGGGGGCTCGACGGCCTCATTTCGAGATCGTCCATCTCGGATGCACAATTCTACGAGAACGGCGAGTGGCGACACGCAGGAATTCCATGCACGCGGTGTGACGTCGGTCCCGGCGTTGCGGCCGCCGGCCTGTGGATGCAAACCCGGGACACGCGGTATCGGCAGATTGCAATCGACACCATGAACTCACTCATCTCAAAGCACCAAAACGCCGACGGGTCGTTCGGACCCCGCTACGGGGGCGAGACCGGGAACGACATCCAAACGGTCTTCGCCAGCCTTAACTTGGGGCTCACCTGGAAGATATTGATGTCCAGCGGTGGCATTACCGCGGATACCAGCGATCGTTGGATTGCCGCAGAATTGAACGCGGTGAATTGGTTGCGACAGAACGGCAATTTCGTCTGGTACACCAACGGCAACATTTCCCTAGCAAACGCTGCGGTTGCGGGAATCGCATGGAGGATGTCGGGGGACGCGTCCTACAAGAACTTGTACGACGCCGCCTGGCGATTCGTCACCTCGCCGGATCAACGTCGGTGGCCCGGCGCGGGACTTCGCATGGTGGTGAACCCGACGACCGCAGACGGCTCTGATGGCAGAGGCTACTTCGCGGAGAACGGGGGGACGGGTTTTGGGTTTGATGCTGACTACACGCAGTTCCAGGCGGATATCGCGAGCATCATGACGCTTACCATCATGGACGAGCGAAGCCGTTGGCTCCTAAATCTGCTCGTTAATCAGTTACTCACGAAGACAGACCAGAGCACGTGGTTGCTGGACACCTCCGGAGGAACCCGACTCGTCGAGGCGAATAGGCGCGTCCCTCTCAACACCGGCGCGCTTGCTGTTGCGTCGGCTTCTGGACGCAGGGACCTATCCGACGCAGCTGGTCGCCAAGTCCGATCAGTTGCCGATTTCTTCTACCAGTCCGCAACGTACTCAAACATCGGTGTATATCAGGCCTGGGCCACAAGAGCCGCTGCGGTCATAGTGGCCGACGCAGGCCTGCTCGCAACCTGCCGAACCGTCCCTTCGCAGTAGTGAGGCCGACGGCGTAGCGACTACAAGCCGTACACTGCAGCCAAGCGCTCGGCCTGGGTGCTACGACTATTGTCGGCCAGGGCGCGGGCCCACAGTTCTACGTTTCGGGTCCGCCATTGGCTTAGGTCCTTCGCAGCACACGATGCAAGATAGTTTCCAACGTCTGCAGCGTCGTCGAAAAGCAATTCATCTGGCATCCCGTGTAGCGCTGGAATGCGTCTCGCGATCACGGGGCACCCTTCGGCCACGGCTTCGATGATGCTGAGCGGAAAACCCTCCCACCGGGCGGTGTGCAGATACACGTCCGCACGCCTGAGGGTTGCGAATACGTCTTCCTGCGACGACCATCCGGTCACCGTGACCCCAGCTGGGAGCGAACCATTGTCAAGCCTCGCCGCTGACTGCCTGCCGCCGATCCAAATGGCCTCGATGTCGGCGCCAGATCGACGCGCGGCTGCAACGGCGGCTGCAAAAAAGTGGATGTCCTTCTGAGGGGTGATCCGCCCGACTCCTACGACGACGAAGGGATGCGCCGAGCTGCTACGCCTGGAAGCGGTCGCTTGCCCCAAGCCGAGAGGCGCGTTCCGGGCAACGTTGGGCACATACTCGACGAGTTGGACACCAAGCGCGCCGGCAAGTTCTGCCTCGCGATTGGAGCAGGCGGCGATCGCGCTGGTGTTAATTGCGAGAACACGCTCGACAGTCCGGAAAACCGTTCTCTTCATCGCCGAGACGTCTGCTCGCTCGAAGGCGTAGCAGTGGGGTGTGTACACGATGCGCCGCTTCAATCTTGAAGTAGCGAGGCGCGCATAGACTCCCCCAAAGCTCGAATGAGCATGAACCACTGACGGCTGCAAGTCACGAATGATTTGCTTAAGGGCGAGTGTCGCCGACGCGTGACCATTCGGCAGTTGCACAACTTGCAGTTCGAGCTCTGCATGTGGCGGAACCGTGACCTGGGACCCAGCCTGCGTCACGACGGCCAGGACGTGCCTGTAGTCGGGAAGTGCCTCCACATACTGATGGAGCGCAGCGGCAACCCCCCCTCCGTACGACTCAACGACATGAAGCACGACAGGACGCTCGTCCAACTGTTGCCTCCGCAGCCTGCACCGCGCGCTCCGACGCGACCGTCGACGCTGGTGAGATGGGTACCTGGTGCGTCAGGCTAGTTCCCCCCCGACAGGTCACTTTGTACGCTGCCGTGTGACTTGGATCAAGTGTGCGGATCACTGGCCCGCGGCGTGCTTAGATCCGCGGGTGCTCGGACGGCGCGCGGGTGTGCGGGCGCGGTAGCCATCGAAGCCCAGACGGGGAGACGAAAGCCAAGTGAGTATCGATGAATCTGCCGGGACTGAACCAAGGACGAGCGAGAGGCGCGACCAGGCGCCTGACCTGCATCAACGCCCGCCGGCTGCCCGGTCCACGGTAGCGGGACGGGCTGCGCTTACGAACCAGAGGCTGGGGCGTGTGTGGTCGCGAAAGTTCACCGTGCTAGCGACGACGGTCCTCGTCGGAGCCGCAACCTTCGCCGTCGCTTCGGCGATCCCACCTACGTACTCGAGCACCGCTGACCTTGTGTTCGCACCGTCGGGTAACGCGACCGCGGACGTGATCAGCGCCACCAACGGTCTGGCAGCGCAGGCTGCGCAGATCGCGCGCACGACACCCGTCGCCACGGACGCCGCGGCGCAGTCTGACGTTGCCCCCGAGGTTCTCGCGCAGGTATCAGCAGTGGCCTTGGCTAACGTGAATGTCGTCCGGCTCACCTTACGTACTTCTTCGGCGGCGGACGCAGAGTCAGGAGTAGCGGCAATCTCGAAGGTGCTGGCCGAGCGCCTCGCCGTGCGGAGTGGTCCTAGCGCCGAATTCACGCAACTAGAACGTGAAGCGTCCGAAGCAGTTGCGCAAGCGGACGCCAGAGTAGCGGCACTTGAGAGTGAGCTAGCAAGCAACACGGACGTCGCGCCGGACGCTGCTTTACGCCTGGACTCGTCCTTGGACGCCGCGCGCAGCGACGCGCGTCAGGCTCGATCGAACCTGTTCGAGTTGCAGCGCCAAGTTGCGGCAATCACGAGGCCCAGCGACGTGTCAGTCGAAGTCTCGACCTCGACGGCAGCGGTCCTAGTTGCACCGCTTCCGAGCCTGTACGCACTAGTTGGCGCACTTATCGCCCTCGCCGTCAGCCTAGGCGTGGCTGCGAATCTCCCCATTCGCCGCAATCCCGGGTCTATGGCAAGGAACCTTGAGTGACGTTGGGCCGACAAAGTGTAGGCGTTCTTGGTGCAGCGCTCTCTTCGCGCATCGTCGTGCGGCATCTGATTTGTGTCTTGGCTCTTGTCATGGCTCTCTTGGGGGCATCGGGACTAACTCAGAAACTAATCTTTGACAGTCCTAGCGCCCTCAAGTACGGCGTAACTGTTGTTGCCCCGCTCGCAGTTGCAATAGTTGTATTTATCGGTCGCTACTATGAGGCGTTGGGCGCCGCGGCGATTCTTGCAAGCCCGTTGTCAAATTTTTCGGCGAACTTCGGCGGGATGTCACTCACCCTTACGACGGCTCTCGCCTTGATGGGCATTGTCACGACGATTTTCGTGACGCCTCCTACTCTCGGTCCCAGTCGCTTGCCACGAGCGCTC
Organism: Cellulomonas sp. plas2; assembly: GCF_057221735.1. NCBI lineage: Bacteria > Bacillati > Actinomycetota > Actinomycetes > Micrococcales > Cellulomonadaceae > Cellulomonas > Cellulomonas sp. plas2. The sequence goes on along the minus strand of NZ_CM170155.1, from coordinate 2,925,852 downwards.
GTGCCGGCACTTTGCCTCATGGCGCTTCCGCTCCTACTCGGGAATCGCGCGGGCGTCAACACGTTCGCGGAGGTGTTCATAAGCGCCATCGTGGTCGTGACGCTGGTCGCGCTCGCCTGTGCAGCTTCAGAGGCGGGAGTCTGGTGGGTCGTCTGCGGACTGGCGCTTATGGCAACAACGCAGGCCACTCTAGCCATCTATCAGTATGTCGCCCGCGTGACGATCAATCCTTACTCCGGCGCTTCTGACGTCGATCCAGACACATACTACGCCTTTGGGTCAGCTGTGCGACCTAGCGCTCTCTTCCCCGACCCCATCAGCCTAGGGACTGCGCTGTGTGTGTCGACGCCGGCACTGGCCTTGCTGGCCTGGCGTGCATCTGAGCAACGCATGAATTGGACGATTCGTGCCAGCGCTTTAGCGGTCCTGGCCATCGTGGTTCTCGGCACGGCGCTCACTTTGTCGCGTATGGCGACGATCGGTCTATTGGTGGGTCTTGCGACTACGCTCGCACTGGCATCGTCGAGATATCGTGCGCGGCGTTTGCTCTACCTCATCGTGGTGCTGACGGCGTCGATTGGAGTAGCGGCACTCGTCGGTGGCCGACAGTTCATGACTCGCGCCGCCTCGATCTTGGCGCCGACGGACTCTTCCGTTGCGACGACGGCATCGGGCGACCTCAACCGAATAGAGTTCTGGCGAGGCGCGCTCGAGGCGTTCGCACATAATCCTATAGCGGGATTGGGCGTCGGCCGGGTGACCGAAAGGCTGCAAGCGACGGCGCCAGGCGCTACTCAGTACACGCACGCGCATTCCGTCTACCTTCAGGTGCTATCGGAGAGCGGAATTCTCGGTCTCCTCGCGGTTCTCGTCGCGGCTGGCCTACTTTGGTCCGACCTGCGGCGCGTACTGCGACGCAATCGAGATGTGGGTGCGATCATCGCCGGAGCTACCGCGGCATTGACGATAGCTTGCGTTACCGATGTCGTCGTTCTGAAGTACGGTGCAACAGCTGCTGCGGTTGCGCCGGTCTTCGGTATCGCTGCCGGCGTCGCCGCACGCTTAGGGCGTGACACCAAAGGCCTAGTCGGAGTCGCGCTATGAGTACGCTGTCTCAGCGTGTGGGGCAAAGCTCGGCACTACTCCTTGTTCGTCGAATCATACTTTCGGGCGTCACCGCCTTGGTGTCAATCATCGTCGCGAGGAATTTGGAGCCTGCTGCCTTCGGCGAGTACAGCGCGGGACTTGCGTGGTTCACTCTACTCGTTGGATTCAGCGACTTCGGTATAGCCCAGACTTTTGCTCGTCGCATCGGTGCTCAAGGTTTGGAGTCAGCGGGTGCTAGAACAGCCTTGGTTCTCCAATGCACCCTCTGCTGCATATTGGCACTGAGTGCCTGCGCCATTGCGATCGTCGTGGGTGTTGGCACCACAGAGGGCATAGTCACGCTGGTGCTTGCACCGGCGATAGCGGCGAGTGGCTTCGCGGTACTCCGCCAGGTGTTTTATGCGGACCATTCAGTCGGACAACTGACCCTTTGTGACATGGTTGTGGTTTTCTTCCAACTTGTGGCAGTGGTCGTGCTTTCGGCTGTAGGCGCAACAGCTCTCGGATTCGCCTCAGTGATGGCGGTGTCTAGTATCGTCGGCAGTTTTGCCGTGTATGCGCTGATACGAAAGCGCGGCCAAAGGCCGAACTCGCGCCCAACGAGCGCACGCGCCTATCTGCGTGAGGCCGCACCTATAGGTGCGGCGTCCATCCTTTCGTCTCTTTACACGTCGGCGGGCGTTCTCCTCCTGGTTCGCCTGGCGACGGCAGAGAGTGTGGGCGAGTATGTCGCTGCCCAGAAGTTCGTGGGCATCGCGGCGCAGATTCCGATGGTCGTTACGTCGATCGCATTGCCCGCACTTGCGTCCCTGCAAGGCGATCGCGAGAGTTTTTCGAATATGGCGGGCTCAATGTGGCACTGGCTGGCGGTTACGGTTGTTCCCGGGGCGGTGGCCGTGGCACTGTTCGCTCCGAAGGTGACAGTTCTCGTTTACGGCCCCGAGTACTCGAGTTCGGTCGCGCCCCTGCGTGTCTTGATGGCCTCGGTGCCACTAATGTGCTTGGCGAACGTCTTCGCAATGCTGTACATCGCCAGCCAGAGTCGCAGTGCCATGCTGCTACAAACCGGCATCGCAATGATCGTAAATGTATCGGGCAACCTAGCGCTTATCCCGATCTATGGTGCTGTCGCGCCGGCTATTATGACGGTCGTTACGGAGGTGGTTGTAGTAGCGGTCGCCGTGGTCTATTTCGCTAGGAGAATGTCGTTCGCGCCCTTGTTGAAGCTCTCGGCGCGCCCCTTAATTGCTATTGCTGCCGCGACGGCTGCTGCTACATCCGTTCGTGCCAGTTTTCCTCTCAGCGCGCTTCTATTCTGCTCTGTTTATCTTACAATGTTGTGCTCGATACGCGGCGTTCCGCGTGAGTTCCTACCTAGGAGGTGGCAAGCATGGCTCTGCGCATAAACCTCGTCTCGACCTCTGCTCAGTCTGGGGGAGTGCTTCGCCACGTCATCGATCTAGCCTCGGCCCTCAAACAGGTGGACGCAGAGAGCCAAATTGCAGTCGTACTGCCCCATGGCCAACCTACGAATTGGTCGCCCCCGCGGGACGCAGGCATCACCTTGGTACGGATGAGTGCGCTGAGGTCCGCTGCGCGATCGCGTGGATCGATCTGGCATCTTCATCTTGCCGACACGCTCGACCTACTCGGCTGGTGCGCGGTGTTCGTGGCGCGCGCGGTAGGCGGCACGGTAATTGTCACTGAGCATCTGCCTCGAACGGACGCTACGGATCCGGACGTGGTGGTTGCGGGAACGCGCCGTGTGCTTGCGCTACTTGTGAAACGCGCCTTCAAGATTCTGCAGTTGCGCACCGCCCATCGCGTTATTGCCGTTTCGCAGGCTAGCAAAGTTTTCATCAGCCAGAGGTACGGCTGTAGCAATCGCGTAGACGTTGTGCTGAACGGCATCAAGCAAGGTCCCGCGAAAAAATTCGCCGGCCTCAGGACCGACGCATCCGACGGCGTGAAGGTTGTCAGCGTCGGCAGCGTTATACGACAGAAGGGGCACGACGTACTCGGGGCCGCAAGCCAGCGAAGCGAGGGCTGGTCCGCGGTCATCGTAGGTGAGGGACCACATCTTGAGCGCCTCCGTCACAATTGGTCCGAGGATCGCGTCAATTTCATCGGTTGGGACAGCGATGTCGACGCGCGGATGGCCGAAGCAGACATCTTCTGCTTGCCATCAAGGTGGGAGGCTTTGCCTTACGTATGTATTGAGGCGATGGCTGCGGGGCTTCCGGTTGTTGCGAGCGCTGTTGATGGCGTGCCGGAATTGATTCGTGCCAATGTCGACGGCGTGCTTGTCGCTCCGGATGACCCGGTTGCCCTAGCGGCGGCGTTGAACTCGCTAGCTAGAGATCCTCGGCGACGGAGGACGATGGGTGACTCCGGGCAAGCTCATGCTCGCGAGTTCACTCTCGACAGAATGGCAGCAGGCGTGCTTGATACGTATCGCTGCGCTTTGGAAGGTTGACTGGTGCAGGAGCGTACTCCATCGGTGCTCTTGATTGCACCTGACCAGGGGGGGGTGCGGGACGTCGCCGCCGAGTTCGCGGCGGCATATCAATCCGCCGGCGTGTTCTCCTTGCGTCAGTTGACTATGGAGAAGGGCAAGACCCCCCTGAGCTCGGCCTTCCGGACACTCCGATCTCATTGGCGGACGATCAACAGCTCGACGGTCATACACGTTGAGTTCGGTCGAACGGCACGAAATGTTTTCTGGGTGGCGTTCCTGATGGGACTTGCTACAAAGCTTCCAATGGTCGGGGTGGCGCATGACTATCCTCTCCTCGTGAAGGATGCCGCACTGGGCGCATTTTCCGCTCCGACGACACTGACGGCGCGAATAACGCAGAAGGTGGCGGGCCAGTACGTGCAGAAGGCGACCAGCGACATGTTGTATCGGCGTATGGACGTCTTGTGCTTGTTGAGTGACTCGGCGGTTCATCGCGCGCAGCAGATCGGTCTCCACAACGCAGTGCGGCTTCATCATGGCGGTCGTACGCTCACGAGCCGTCAGCCGCCCTCCGCGTCGAACTACGTGCTGTTCGCAGGATTCTTGGGCGCATCCAAGGGCCTCGACCATCTAATGGAAGCGTGGGCAGAGATGGGCGAAGCTTCCGGGTGCGACCTATATATCGTCGGTGATCCTGTCGATGAAAGCAGTCGGATTTGGATTGAGGGGGTTCGTACGAGAGCAAACACGCTGCCGAGACCGCCACGGTGGATCGGTGGGGCCTCGATGGCCGAACTAGAATCGTTCATTAGTGGAGCACGGCTTGTGGTACTGCCTTATATGGCCTCAAACTCGGCGAGTGGGATCGTAACGAGAGCGGTCTGTGCGGGTCGCCCCGTTTTGGGCGGCCGGGTCGAAGCCATGCAGTGCTGTGTCGAACGAGGTCGAAGTGGTCGGGTCATCGACCCCGCGTTGCAACTAGCCAGCGCTCTGAGGGAATTCTGCGCCGATGGTGCAGCGCTGGACGAACATGGAAGAGCAGCGGAAGCCCATGCCGCTGCTTCACACTCGTGGAGCGGTCACGTGGCGGACATGCAAAAGGCATATGGTACGGCCATTGAGAAGCGAGCTTAGCGATGCGCGTTGCGGTGGTTCACAACTTGACGTATGGCGGCGCGCTGCGCCGCTTGCGTGAGCAAGTACAGCACATAGATGCTCAGGTCTTTGAAGTGACGACTTCCGCGGCGGTGCCCGTGACTGCGTCACCTATCATCGTGCCGCTCACGCGATATGCCGAGAAGGTTGCAGCGGTTATGCGTCCAGCCGTGCGTATGGCTGACCTGCGGGCGTTGATCAAAGCCTGGGACGAAATGAGCGCTGTGGCGTCCCGTCACCGGCCAGATGTCTTTTTTGTGAATCCAGACCAGTTTAACAAAGGCGCTATGCCTCTGCGAGGGCCGGAGGGTCCAGTTGTACGCTATGTAGACGAACCAAGAAGGATCGATTATGAACCAGAACTGAGGGCAACGCTGCGTATGTCCACGCGCGCGCTCTACGCTCCGTTGCGCACCCTAGAAAAGGCGTGCGATCGCCGGGGGGTGCAATCCGCGGACGTTGTTGTGACAAACTCAGACTACTCGTCGGCCGCGATCAAGAAGGCCTACGACACGGGCGCTGCAGTGGTGAGCTGCGGCGTGCCGAGTGACTACGTCGCGGCACGATCTCGAGAGGCACCGGCCAAGCGACACATTTTGTCCGTAGGGTCGCCAATTCCAACGAAAGGGCACGATCTGGTCGTGCGCGGTGCTGCGGGTAGTGGTCTGAACTTGCCTGTGGTGATTGTCAGTCCGCGAGATGGACACTACCTCGATGAACTTCGGGTGCTCGCCGCATCGCTGCGCGTAGAATTGCGTGTCATGATCGGGGTTTCAGAGAGCACCCTGGTGAGTTTATACCGGGATGCTTTCGTGACCCTGTACATGGCGGTGCGAGAACCATTGGGTCTTGTGAGTATGGAGGCACAGGCGTGCGGTAGTCCAGTAATCGTCTCCGATGAAGGTGGACTTCCCGAGACGTTGCGGGACGGACAAACGGGACTCGTTGTACCGAGGGATCCCGAAAGCGTGTGCCGCGCGCTCCGTTGGCTTGCTGATGACAAGCGTTGGCTTGAACTGTCTATGGGTGCCTCAGCACTTTGGGAGACCAGAACCTGGAGTTGGGCAGCGCGCCAGTTGCAGTCCGTACTCGAAGCGAAGGTGCAGGAGGGGAGAGCGCGTTGAGCAATCGGAAGCATCATCTCGTCGTCGTGTCGAAGAGCAGTTGGAATCCACCGATTCGACGGGAGCACGCGCTAGTGCGCGAGGCATTGGCCTCCGGCTGCTCGGTCGACTTCATCGAGGCTCCGCAGGATTTGAGGAGTATAGGTAGAGAGTCGCGGCGCTCGCCGTCGGCGCCGCTGCCGGGGCTGCGTGTGCATCAATGGATGGTCCCTGTACCGGGCCACCGATCAGTTCTCACTAGTCGCATGGCGACGAGGATGCTCAGGAGAAAGTTGCGGGAGGTTTGCACGACGGATTCGACGGTGGTGCATTATCTCCCCTGGTACTGGGTTAAGCCACCCAATGGCGCCAGAGGCGTGTACGACGCCACTGATGACTGGAGCCAGCTTGTGACCCCGCACCGGTCCGCCCATGTGCTCGATCATTATCGCCGGATCGCTGATGAGGCCGACGATATCGTCTGTGTTACAACAAAGTTGAGCCATTTATTCAATGCGCGAGTCCCAGTGATCATCCCTAACGGTGTCACTCAGTCTTTGGTGGTGCAGCCCCCGGTAGCCGCGCCCCGCAGAAACCGCCTCGTCTACGTGGGAACAATATCGGAACGCCTCGACCTCGAACTGATATCTGGCGTGCTGAATCTGCTGCCGGACTGGCATCTAACGCTACACGGCGATTGCCAGTACGCAGGCATGGGCCGCAAGCCCTCGCCTGATCTCGTCGCGCTGTTGCGTGCGCATCACAACGTGACTTGGCGCGGTCGCTTGGCCCGTGACCATGTGGGCGCGACGCTCGACCGCGCAGATGTCGCGATCGTTCCCAACCGGTCACGGCAAGCCGAGGGCCAGAGCAGCATGAAGCTGTACGATTACGCGGCACGCGGGCTGCGTACTGTGGTAACGCCTTCGGTTTCTGTCGGTGATTCTGACAACCCGCCGGGAACCGTGATCGCCACTGACGCGCCTGCTTTTGCCGCGGCGATCAGATTTGCGAGTAGTCAGGGGCGCGTGCGACAGAGCGATCGGGACAGCTGGGTCGAGAGTCGCACGTGGTCGGCTAGGTTCGGGGACTGGAGTCGAGTCGTCTTCGATGATGCGGGGGAACCTCAGTGAGAATTGCGATGGTCACAAATAATTCTTTCGAGGAGAAGGCCGGCGGTCTCGAGCGGTACGTGTCGGAGTTGTCCGAAGCGTTGTCGAATCGCAATCATGACGTCCGTATCGTCGCCAAGGCGCGAGGAGATCATTCGGATGCCCCACAAGCTGCTCAGGAAAACTCTAAGGTAGCGACCTCGTTATTCCCGGTTCCGTCCAAGCGCAATCCCTTTTTCGCCCCACTGTACCCCGCCGCTGTAGCGCGGGGAGTTTTTGATCGTACGCAGCCGAGCCAGGTGGATGTAGTCCACGGGCATTTCGGCATCAGTTCGCTTCCGTTGGCCGCCACCGCGACGAAGCGACCATACGTCTACACCTTTCATGCCCCGGCCTACAAGGAGTTGCTCGCGGAGAGAAATGGAGGCTACGCCCTACCGGGTCCTGTGCAGCCCATGGCAGTTTCTGCCGTCCGGCATGTTGAACGCTATGTCGTTCGGCGTGCGGCACGCGTAACCGTTCTCAGCGACTTCATGCGGCGGGAGTTGCGCGCCCTGGATGAAGCGACCGCAGATAGCGCGAAACTCCTGCCAGGAGGGATCAATACTGCATGGTTCTCGCCGAAGGCAGCTGCAACACACGTTTCAAGCGAGTGGAGAGGGAATGGCGCGCTGCTTTTCACGGCGAGGAGGTTGACTCCGCGTACCGGAGTTTCAGAACTTATAGAGGCCGTGAACATTCTCGCAGCGTCCGAAGTCGACGTACGGTTAGCCGTCGCGGGCGAAGGACCTCTGCGTGCCATACTTTCGAAGCAAATCGCGCGTTCCGGGCTCCAGGAGCGAGTTCGGCTTCTCGGCAGAATTTCAGAGAACGATCTGCGCCAGTGGTATATTCATTCCGATTTGGTCGTGATGCCGACACAAGAGCTTGAGGGATTCGGCCTTACCACGGCTGAAGCGATGTCCTGCGGTACTCCTGTCGCGGTGACTCCGGTCGGAGCCAATCCCGAGCTCGTGAATAATCTTAGCGTCGACATGGAACTCGGCGGTACGACAGCTACCGAGATGGCGGCATCTTTACGCGACCTGCTCAGCGACTCTGAGGTTTTCGGTTCGCGTCTGAGCACCGAGGTGCGCTTGCGAGCGGTGAATACGTGGGATTGGGCAATTGTCGCGTCGCAGTTCGAGGAGTTGTATAGACAAGTCGGTGTCGCTGGTTCGGAGGGTGCGTCTGCGTCATGAAGCGCGTCGCCATCTTAAGCCACGATCTAGCGAACAACGCCCTAGGACGCGCACTGGTGTTAGCAGATTGTCTGGATGGCGCGTTCGAAGTGGCCATCTTTGGCCCTGAGCCGAAAGGTCCCTTGTGGGCACCCACCGGAAGCCAGGACCATTTCGACATACATAGGTGGAGGTCTGCACCCAACGCGCTTGCGACGCTGCGCGACTTTGCGCCAGATGTTGTCTACGGGGTCAAGCCGAAGTCAACGAGTCTCGGTATCGCGCAACAATATGGCCGTAGGCAGTCCGTTCCGGTTGCGGTAGACGTTGACGACTTCGAGATGGGCTTCTACCGGAACAATATTCCTTGGGCTGTGCGCAGTTCGCTACCTCCGTGGAAGGCGAATGGGCCCCTCCGCACTAGTCGACTGGAACGCGGCGTAGAGGGTGGCAGATTCGATCTGACGACCGTTTCTTCACGATGGTTAGCGCAGAAGTTTCACGGCTTCGTAGTTCCGCATGTGCGGCACGCCGAGCTTGCAAGCAGGCAAGATCGGCCGGCTTCGATGGCGCTGCGAGCCTCGCTTGGTTTGGCGGATCACTTCTTGATCGTTTTCTTGGGTACCGTGCGCCGCCACAAATTAAGAGATCTGACTTCGGCGATGTCTGAGCATGGCGACGGCTCAGTTGCGTTGCTGGTCGTGGGAAACGGCGACGAACTGCCATCTGACCCGCTGGTCCGACGTGTGGGTGCGGTGCCGATGCGAGATGTTCCTTTGTACCTCGGCATGGCAGACGCGACGGTACTGGCTCAAGACGACTCTCAGGTCTCGAGGGCCCAACTGCCGGCGAAGATCTTTGACGCGATGGCGCTAGGAGTCCCAGTGATTGCGACCGATGTCTCCGATATTGGCGAGATTCTTGGTGGTGCTGGCGTGTTGGTGAGCCCAGGAAAAAGACGGGAACTTTGGGAAGCGATTGTTGCTCTGCGAGACGACCCCTTGACGGCCGAGGGAATGGGCGCGGTAGGGCGCTCGCGCTTCTTGCAGAACTACACGGTAGAGGTTGTGGGTCCAAGATTGCAATCGCTGGTTGAGCGGATCGCATCGTAATCAAGCATGCGGTCCACCGTAGAGTTTTGAGGTGCGGCCGCGTGCGTGTGGGCAGTCTCATGGTGGAGCGGACTCGCCGCTTCCTCAGCCGCGGCGGATGTAGGAGACGTTTCCTGATGAGTTGGTCGCAGTGCATGTCATCAATTGGATCGGACCTCGGGCGCTACGGGGAAAGACGTCTCCATACATTGATGCGATTGCCGCAGGCTCGGTGGCTAGTCGCCCTTCGTACTGTTGAGTGGTGGGTAGGGACAGACCGGGGGCCACTTCAGCCGCTCGTGACGGCCTTGATGAAAGTTGCGTTCGGAAGAATGAGCGTGCGCCTAGGTTATAGTATCCCGCTATTCACGTTAGGGAAAGGCGTTCGTTTGCCTCATTATGGCACGCTGGTCATCCACGGAGATGCGCGTGTCGGGAGGTTCTGCCAGATTCTTCATGGCGTAACGCTAGCCGGCGATCAGGGCGGGGCACCGCGAATAGGCGACAATGTCTTCGTGGGGACGGGTGCGACCATCATCGGCGGCGTCCACGTCGGGGATGGTGCCGTGATCGGCGCGGGGGCGGTCGTTACTCGGAGTATCCCTGCGGGCGAGATTTGGGTTGGTAATCCCGCCCGTCGAATTCATGGTTGAGTGACATACTTGAATCCGTAGCGAAGGCATCGATGCGAAACGGCTGATCTCCCGGTGACAGTTAGTTGCATCGGTCGGCGGTACGTGGCGAAGGGCAGGGTCAGGAAGGTCACGCTGGGTGAGCGCCTACTGGAAGGAGGCTGCAAGTACGATGCTCGAGAACCCGCCGCCGGGGTGCCCAGATGCTCCGTACCGCCGGGCACGCGTCTCTGCCTTGGGGAAGGGCCCGTGACCGCCGCGGGCCCCCGCGACCGACAGAAACGAGGACCCGAGTGGATCTGCAGGACTTCTTCCAGGCCGTGAAGCGACGCTGGTGGGTCGTGGCCGCCTGCCTGGTGGTAGGACTGGTCGTCGCCAGCATCCTGGCCGCCACGACGCCGCAGCGCTACCGCGCGTCCTCGCAGATCTACATCTCGGTGAGCGGTGCGACGACGGCCTCGGAGCTGGCCACCGCCAGCACCTACGCCCGCCAGCAGGCGCCGGCGTTCGCGTCCCTCGTCGGGAGCACCGCGGTGCTCGAGGGCGTGTCCGGCGGGCTCGGCGGCAGCCGCACCGCTGACGAGCTGCGGGGCACCGTGGCCGGCGGCGCGAGCGACGGCAGCCCGATCATCACGGTGACGGCCCTGGCGCCGTCCGCCGACGAGGCCGTGCAGGTCGTCGACCTCACCGCCGAGAACCTCATCAGCACGGCGCAGGACCTGTCCGGCACCGCGCCGAACAGCGCAGCCGCCCTGCAGCTCACCGTCATCCAGCCGGGGCAGTCCTCGGGGTCGCCCGTGACGCCGAACTGGGAGCTCAACCTCGTGCTCGGTGCGCTGGCGGGCCTCGTGGTGGGCCTGCTGCTCGTCGCCGCCTCGGCCGTGGGCCGCGTGACCGGCCGCCGGGTGGCGGAGCAGGCCTGATGGCCACCGTCCTGGGGACGCAGGCGCCGGCGCCGAGCGCGTCGGCCCTGCCCCGGGTCGCGTCCGGCGCGCTCGCCTGGTTGGCGGTCGCCGGCTTCGTCAGCATCGCCCTGCAGCGCATCTCCGTCACGATCGGCGGCGGCCAGATCTCGGCCGCCAGCCTGTTCCTGCTGCTGACGTGGGTCGTGCTGCTGGCGGTCTTCCGCTGGCCGGTCTCGGCGGCGGGGCTGTTCGGCTACTTCCTCCTGCTGGGCCTGGCGGTGGTGGCCACGCTGGTCAACGCCGGGGCGGACCCGTCGCTGCCGCCGTCGCTGCCGAGCCTGCTGCTCATCGCCAGCGCCTACCTGCCGCTGCTGCTCGCGGTCCGGCCGCTCGGCGCGGAGGTAGCCGGACGCGCGTACGCCCGCGGACTGCTGTGGGCGATCCGCATCGGCGCCGTGCTGGCCCTGGTGCAGGCCGTCCTCATGTGGCTGGGCCTCGGGTTCTGGGACCCGGTGACCTCGCTGCCGGAGGCGGTCGTCGCCTCCAACTTCAACTCGGCGTACGACACCACCTACGTCGAGTCGAACTTCGGGTTCGAGGTGAAGCCCAACGGCATCCTCTTCCTCGAGCCGTCATTCGTGTCGCAGTGGTGCTGCGTCGGGCTCGTGATCGAGGCGTACCGCTGGCACGAGCGGCGTAGCGCCGGTGGCGCCGGGCTGGGGCGGCTGGTGTGGGTCCTCGTGCTGGCCGCCGCCGTCGCGGTGTCCATCAGCGCGAGCGGGTTCGTCGTCCTCGGCGTCGCGGCGCTGCCGCTGCTGTGGCGCTACCGCGACCGGCCGCTCGTCATCCTCGCCGCGGTCCTCGTCGTGGCCGGGGTCTCCGCCACGGGCTTCCTCGGGCCGATCACGGCCAAGCTCTTCGAGGGCGCCTCGGGGGACACCTCGACCAACCTGCGGCTCGTCGCGCCCTACCAGCTGCTCGCGCCGCTCACGGCGGACTCGCCGCTGACGGGGCACGGACCAGGCACCGCGGACGCCATCGCCGGGCAGTTCGGCCTCTCGGGGCTGCAGACCACGACGGTCGTCAAGGCGGCGCTGGAGTACGGCTGGCCCCTGGCCGTGCTGTTCCTCGGGATCGCGCTCCTCAAGGCCTTTGCCGGCGGGTCCCGCTACCTCGGGCTGACGCTGGGGGCGCTGGCCGTCTGGCTCATCCCGTCCGAGGCCCTGCTGGGGGCGCCGATCCTGGCGCTCGTCCTGTTCATGGCGCCGAACGTGGCCGCCGCCGGCCGCGCCCGCAAGGAGGGCCTCACCGACCGGGTGGTCCTGTAGGGCAGCGCACCGCTGCTCCGTCCGAGCGCCGCCGTCCCCGTCTGGGACGGCGGCGCTCGTGCGTCCGGGTGGTGCACGGGCGCGACGAGCGCGCCCGGCGCCGGTCCGGCGCGGGGGAGCGGGCGCGCAGGTGCCCGGTGACGGCTGACGGGCAGGTGAGAGGCGGGTGAGGAGCGGGTGAGAGGGGCCGGGCTGTCCGGGTGACGGCAGGGGACCTCCGACCCCTCGGACGCGGGAAAGCGGTACCTCCGGTCACCCGATGGGCCCCACCCCCGGTCAAGCCCTCGGTCGAGGACGACGACACACCCGGCATCAGGCCACGCGGCCCGCCGGGACCGGCAGCACCTCACCAAGGCGCTGACCAGCACGGACGCGCGGCCGTCGTCCACCTCCCTCACCCCTGGAGCCCGCCGTGCGCACTCTCCGAGCACTGCCGTCCACCGTCCGCCGAGGCGTCGGCGCCTGGCTCGCCGGCGTCGTCGCCGTCAGCGGCCTCGCCGTCCTGGGCACCGCCCCCGCCGCGCACGCCAACCCCGCCGAGCCCGAGGCCACGCGCACCCTGTCCGGCGCCTACGTCGGCGCCCGCAACCTGACGGGGCTGAAGAACTTCGAGACCTTCCGCGGCGCGACCGCCTCCATCGCGACGGACTTCGTCGACGGCTCCACGTGGAGCACCATCGCCAACCCGACGTGGCTCATGAGCGGTTGGCGCGGCACGGGCTACCACGTGGCCTACGCCGTCCCAATGCTGCCGGCCACCGGCGGCTCCATCCAGGAGGGCGCGACCGGCGCCTACAACGCCTCGTGGCGCACCCTGGCCACCAACCTCGTCGCCTACAGCGAGCAGGACGCGATCGTCCGCATCGGCTGGGAGATGAACGGCACGTGGATGCGCTGGTCCGCCGTCGACGACCCGGCCGCCTACGTCGCCTACTGGCGCCAGATCGTCGACACGATGCGCTCGGTGCCCGGCCAGGACTTCGTCTTCGAGTGGGCGCCGAACCTCGGCCAGGGCGCCGCCGGCTTCAACAAGGAGTCGGCCTACCCGGGCGACGCCTACGTCGACCTCGTCGGCGCCAGCGTCTACGACCAGAGCTGGTCGCTCAACAAGCCGGGCGACGAGGTCAAGCGCTGGACGTCCATGGTGACGATGAGCGGCGGCATGCAGTGGCAGGCCGACTTCGCCCGCGCCCACGGCAAGCGCGCGTCCCTGTCCGAGTGGGGCCTGTCCCAGCGGTGCGACGGCAACGGCGGCGGCGACGACCCGTACTTCGTCGAGCAGATCCTCAAGTTCGCCGACGCCAACGACTACTACTACGAGTCGTACTTCAACCGGAACATGAGCGAGTGCGAGGTGCACCAGATCACGAACGGCCCGTTCGAGGCCTCCCGCACCGCCTACCAGGGCATGTTCAAGCCGCGTCCGGTCGTCGTGTGGACGCCCCCGGCCCCCGAGCCCGTCCTCACCGTCGACTCGACGCTGTGCCCGATCGTCAAGCTCAGCTACTCCGCCAACCGCTCCAACGCGGTCCAGCTGCAGGGCCAGACCGTCAAGGCCGGCAAGACGTACATCTTCGTCGCGCCGCCCACCACGCCCACCGTCGTGACCTTCTGGCTCGACGACCCGACGATGGCCGGCGCGCCGAAGATCGTCGAGAAGGGCGCGCCGTGGGACCTCATGGGCGGGGCGACCTGGGCCGCCAACCCCTTCGACACCACCACGCTGACCGCCGGGACGCACACGCTGACCGTCCGCCTGGACTACGCGAACGCCCCGTCGCAGCTCACGCAGGTCACGTTCACGCGCTGACCCCCGCGACCGCCCGATGACGACGGCGTCCGTCCCCGCACCGGGGGCGGGCCCCGTCGTCGTCGGCGGAGGCGCAGGTCAGCGGCCCGGGAGGCGAGCGTCACAGCGTGACCTGCGCAGCCGCCCCTCGGCCCGCCGACACCGCGCACGTACCCTGCCTGCATGCCCACCCCCCCTCCCGGCGCCCCCGACGCAGCCGCGGCCCGACCCGGGCAGGGCGATCCCGCCGCGGACGTGACCACCGACGCGAGCGCGGGCGCCGCCCCCGGGGTGACGGAGCCGGCGACGACCGACCGGGCCGCGGCCGCCCCCGACGGCGCCGCCCACGCCGCCCGGCTGAAGACCTCCGCCATCAGTGGGGTGAAGTGGAACTTCCTGTCGACGCTGGCCTCGCTCGTCGGCCGTCTCGTCTTCACCTTCGCGCTGGCCCGCCTCATCGGGCCGGAGAACTTCGGCATCGTGTCCCTGGCGACGCTGTACACGACCTTCGCCGTCGTCGTGCTCGACCAGGGGTTCGGGCTCGCGCTCGTGCAGCGCAAGGAGCTGGGCCCCAAGGACATCGGCTCGGTGGCCTGGCTCAACCTGGCGATGGGCGCGCTGCTGTGCGTGGCGACGATCCTCCTGGCCCCGGCGATGGCCGACTTCTTCAGCACCCCGGAGCTCGAGGGCGTGCTGCAGGTGCTGTCGATCACGCTGCTGATCCGCGGCCTGACGCTGGTCCGCGAGAACCTGGTCCGCCGCTACCTGCGCTTCCGGCAGTTCGCGCTCATCCAGACCGGCGCCGTGATCGGCGGCGGGGTGGCGGGCATCGTCGCCGCGCTGCTCGGCGCGGAGTACTGGGCGCTGGTGGTGCAGACGCTGGTCAACGACCTCGTCATCCTCGTCTCGCTGCTGGTGATGTTCCGCTCCGTGAGCTGGGCCGCCTCCTGGGCGTCGCTGCGCTCGATGGCGGGGTTCTCCAGCAAGATGCTGGCGTCCAACCTGCTGCTCTACGTGGGCGGCAACGCGGACAACATCCTCATCGGTCGGTTCCTCAACCCCACGCAGCTCGCGTTCTACGCGCTGTCCTACCGGCTGCTGCGCATGCCGCTGCAGATGATCGGCTCCGTGGTCAACGGCGTGGCCCTGCCGATCTTCTCCCGGCTGCAGGACGACGACGAGCGCACCGCCTCCTGGCTCCTCGTCGCCACGCAGGCCGTCGCCGTCGTCGCGTTCCCGCTGTTCGGCCTCATGGTGATCGCCGCCGAGGCGGGCGTCGAGGTGGGCTTCGGGACGGAGTGGGACGGCGCCGTGGTGCCGCTGCAGCTCCTGGCGCTGGCCGGTGCGCCCATGATCGTCCGCATGCTGCTGCCCGCCCTGGCCACCGCCCGCGGGCACGCCGGCCTCGTGCTGCGCTGGACGCTCATCAACGTCACGCTCGGCATCGCCGGGATGGTGGTCGGCCTGCAGGTCGCCGGGATCGTCGGCGTCGCCGCCTCGGTCGCGATCGTCACCTACCTCACCTGGCTGCCCAACGTGGCGCAGGTGCTGCGGCGGTCGACGGGCCTGGGGCTCGGGCCGTACGTGACCAAGCTCGTGCCGCCCGTGGTGTGCACGCTGCTGGCCGTGGGGCTGTGGTGGCTGGCGTACCTGCCCTTCCGCCCCTCCGGCGACGAGGCGCACGGCCTCCTGCCGGTCCTCGGCGTGACGCTCGCCGCCCTCGCGTTCTACGCCGCCCTCGTGCGGTTCCTCTTCCCGCGCACCTTCCGCGCGGTGACGAGCATCGGCACCCAGATGGTCCGCAAGCAGACCGACGTCTGACGCGCACGACGACGGCGCCGGCCCCCGCTGCGGGGGGACCGGCGCCGTCGTCGTCGGGCGGGTGCTCCGTGCCGGGCGGGCCCGGCCCTCCGTCAGCGCTTGAAGGCGACCGCCACGCTGCGCGTGCCCGTGCTCGTCTCGAACACGACGGTCAGCGTGTGCGGGCCGGCCGGCAGCGCGGTCACGTCCCAGGCCGTCGCGGCCGTCGCCGTGCCGCCGCGCAGGTCGTACGGCGCCTGGCCCTCGACCTGGAGCGGGGTGCGGACGCCCATGAGGTCGTCGAGGTAGAAGCGGACCTTCGTCGTGGCGAACGTCGGCTGGGCGAAGACGTAGATCTTGCCGGTCACGGTGCGGCCCGACAGGGCGACGGCACCGGAGCGGTCGGCCTTCGTCGAGACCTTGACCACCGACGCGTCGGGGTTGGGGTAGACCGGGTGGGTCGGGCCGAAGTGCTTGATGTACTCGGCCTTGGCCGCCGTGAACGGACCCGTCACGAGCTTGTGCACCTCGCAGGAGCCCATGTCCTTGTCGAAGTAGCTCTCGTACAGGTAGTCGTGGGTGTTGACCCACTCCGAGACCTTGGCGACGAAGTAGGGGTTGTCGTTGCCGCCGCGGCCGTCGCAGCGCTTGCTCAGGCCCCACTCGGGCAGGCTGTTGCGCTTGCCGTGCGCGGCGGCGAAGTCGACGCTCCACTGCAGGCCGCCGGCCATGGTGACCATGCCGTTCCAGCGCTCGACGTGCTGGGCGGACGTCACGCCCCAGCTCTGGTCGTAGAGGCTCATGCCGATGACGTCGACGTACGCGTCACCGGGGTAGGCGAGCGTCTTGTCGAAGCCCTTCGTGCCGGCGCCGGGCTGCGGCGCCCACTCGAACCGGAACGCCTGGCCGGGCACGGCGCGCATCGCCTTGACGATCTTGATCCAGTAGTTGCGGTACGCGGCCGGGTCCGGCACGGCGGACCAGCGGAACCACGTGCCGTTCATCTCCCAGCCCACGCGCAGGATCGCGTCCTCGGCGCCGTTGGCGACGAGCGAACGGCCCAGCGCGGCGAAGTGGCTGTCGAAGGCGCCGGCCGCGCCCTGCTGCAGGGTGCCGCCGGTGGCGGGCAGCATCGGCACGCCGAGCGCCACGGGCAGGTTCAGGCCCTTGTACTTGCCGGCCACCCAGCTCGCGTTCTCCATCGACTCCCAGGTCGAGCCGTCGACGAAGTCGGTGACGACGCCGGCCGGGCGTCCGCGCCAGGTGCCGAACTGCTGGACGAGGTCCGGGACGCCGGAGCCGCGGTACGCGCCCGACAGCACGGGCGTCGTGGCCGCCTCGGCGGTGACGGCGGCGGGGCCGGTGACGACACCGGTGAGGCCGGCGGCGAGGGCGATGGTGAGGGCGACGGGGCGCGCAAGCCTGGTCAGGGCCGCCCGGAGCCTCGTGCTCGGGAGGGTCTGCATGGCGGTTCTCCTCGTGCCTGCCGGTGTCCCCTGCGGGCCGGCGGGCGTCGGGCCCGACCTCCGATGTCGAGCCTGTCAACCTGGGTACGGGTGAATTCGCGGTCGTCCTGAGCCCGGCCGGGTGTGAGGAAGGCCATGAGGCGCACACCTCACGAGGTCCGGGACGATGACGACCACGCGCGCGAGGCGTCCCACCCCTGGTCGGAGCCGTGGCACGCGACGCGGTCCCCGGCGCCGGGCGCGCCCGGCCGGCTGGCGGCGCCCGGGCGGTGACCGCATCGTGGGCACGGCCCGATGCGAGGTCCGGGTAGGTTCGGGCGTCCCCCACCCCGTCCCCCGAGCCGTGCGAGGTCCCCATGCACAAGCCCGCCCTGGTCGTCGCGGCCGCCGGAGGAGCCACGTTCCTGGCCGGTCTGGCCATGCCGGCCCTCGCGGCCGCGCTCGAGCGGCGCCTGGCCGCCCCGGCCCCGGCCGCCCCGCTGTCGGACCTCGGCCCGCGGCCCTCGATCGAGGTCGTCGTGCCCGCCTACCTGGAGGCGTCGACGGTGGGGGAGTGCGTGCGCACGCTCCACGAGGCGCTTAAGGGCTACGAGGGGCCGTCGTCGGTGACCGTCGTCGCGAGCGACCCGGGGACCGCCGCCGCGGCGCGCGAGGCGGGGGCGGACGAGGTCGTCGAGGCCGGGCGCACCGGCAAGCCGGCCGCGGCCAACCTCGGGGCCGCGCGCTCGACCGCCGACGTCCTCGTCTTCACCGACGCGAACTGCGTCGTCGGCCCCGCCGACTGGCCGCAGCGGGTCGTCGACGACCTGCGCCGCGCGCACCTGGTCTCCGCCAACAAGCGGGAGCGGGGCCGCGGGGAGGGCGCCTTCTGGCGCTACGAGCAGCGCGCGAAGGAGCAGCTCGCGACCGGCGGCGGCAGCATCAGCGTCGTGGGCGAGTTCATCGCCACGCGCCGCACCGACTTCCTGCCCGCCCCCGCGGGCGCGATCCTCGACGACCTCTGGCTCGCGGTCGAGTACCTGCTGCGCGACCGCGTCGTCGTCGTCGACCCGCAGCTCCACACGCTCGAGGACAGCGCGGGCAACCGGGAGCAGTGGGGACGGCGCCTGCGCATCATGCGCGGCCTGCTCGAGGAGATGGTGCCCCGCGTCCCCGAGCTCGTGACCCGGCCCGCGGGCCGGATGTTCGTCGCGCACAAGCTCTACCGGGTGACGGTGGGCGCCGCGGGCTTCTGGGTGGGCGCCGTCGCGGCCTCGGTCGTGGCGCCGCCCGTGACGCTCGTCGCGCTGCCGGCCGCCGTCGCGGCGGGCGCGGCGTACGCGGGCCGGCTCGCGCCCGACGCCACGCTCCCGGCGCCCGTCGCGGCGCTGGGGATGCAGGCGGTCCCGCCGGTCGCGCTGTGGACCACGCTCGTCCGGCGGCTGCGCCCGCGCCCCGCCCCGGCCACCACCGGGTGGGAGAAGATCGCGCGCTGAGCGCGTACGGGACATCACACCCCGCGCCCATCCCCGGCTCCGGATGCCCTCGCTAGGGTGACGCGAGCCGTCCCCCCGCCCCCCACCGGAAGGAACCGGGTGCCCACCCCGCTGACCGTCGTCTCGTTGAGCACGTCCTGCTGGGGGGCGGAGGAGAGCCTGCTCACGCTGCTCGGCCACCTCGACGTCCCCGCGCGGGTGGCCGCCCCGGCGGGGGAGCTCGTCGACGCGGCCCGCGCCGCCGGGCACGCGACGCTCACGCTCACCGACCCCGCCGTCCTGCGGCTCGGGGACATCGGCAAGGGCATCGGGGCCGCCGGGACGGGGCCCGCGCTGCTCGGGGCGGCCGCGGCGCTCGCGGGGCAGCCGCTGTGGGGGCAGGGCCCGGTCGTGAGCTTCTCCATGTGGCTGCACCTGCCGCTCGCGCTCGCCGGGCGGGCGCGTGGGGCGCGCGTCGTCCTCGACCTGCACGACGGGCCGTTCACGACCGCCGGCGCCGCGGTGCAGTCCGCGGCGGCGTTCGCGGCGACGCGCGTGGTCGCGACGAGCCGGACGGCGCTGGACCACGTGGGGCGCTGGCCGCACCGGCGCGCCGCGGTCGTCCCGCGTCCGGTGGAGCTGCCGGCGGGGCTCGTGGCCGCCGTCCCCGGTGCCGCCGGGGCGATCCCGGGCGACGAGGTCGTCGCGGACGGCACGACGCCGCTGCGGGCCGTCATCGTCGGGCGGCTCGACCCCGAGAAGCGCGTGGACGTGGCCCTCGAGGCGCAGCGCCGGGCGCGGGCGGCCGGCGTGCCGGTCGAGCTGACCGTCGTCGGGGCGCCGCACAACGGCGAGCCGGGTCTGGACCACCTGCGCGCGCGCTGGCCCGACGCGCGCTTCACCGGGCGCCTCCTGCACGATGCCGTGCTGACGGAGCTCACCGGCGCGGACCTGCTGGTCAGTACCGCCACCGGGGAGGCCTTCGGCCGGACCGTCGTCGAGGCGGCGCTGCTGGGCGTGCCGTCCCTCGTCGTCGGCGGAGGACCGGCGGAGAACGTGCGCGACGGCCGGACCGGCCTGCTGGCCACCGGCACCGGCCCGGACGAGGTCGCCGCGGGCCTGGCCCGCGCGGCGGCCGACCGGGCGGCGCTGACGAGCATGGGAGCGGCCGCGCGGGCCGAGCTCGGGGCGCTCTGCGACCCCGCGACGGTCACGCGCCAGTGGTGGGCGGAGGTGGCGGGATGAACCGCGCGGTCCTGGTGAGCAAGCACGTGCCCTACCCGTCGACGAGCGGCGGCGCGCTGCGCGAGGCCGGCGTCGCGGCGATGCTGCGCACCGTCTTCGACGACGTGCACGTGGTCGGCTTCGGCCCCGAGCCGGAGCCGGCGCTCGTCCCTGACGGCGTCACCGTGCACGCCTTCGAGGGCTCCGACGACGCCCGCGGCGTGCTCGCGGCGCGCTCCCTGGTGATTGGCCGCTGGTACTCGGCCGCCATGGCCAAGCGCATCACCTCGCTGCTGCTGCCGGGCACGCACCTGCACGTCGGCTTCCCGCACATGGCCGTGGCCGCGCCCTCGCCCGCCCGCATCGACTCCCTCGACCTGCACAACGTCGAGAGCGACCTGCTGGCCCAGCGGGCGGCGCGCCGCGGGGCCGTCCAGCGCCGCCTCCTGGCCGCCGAGGTCGTGCGCATGCGCGCCTGGGAGCGGTCGCTGGCCGGCGTCCCCGTCATCACCTGCGTCTCCGAGAACGACCGGCAGCGCCTGGCGACCCTCGGGGTGCCGGCCGTCGTCGCCCCCAACGGCACGAACCTCCCGGCCGACGTGACGCCGCCGACCGGGCACGGCCTGGCCTTCGTCGGCTCCCTGGACTGGGAGCCGAACGTCGAGGGCGTGCTGTGGTTCACCCGGCAGGTGTGGCCGGCGCTGCGCGCGGCCGACCCCGCCGTCACGGTGACGGTCGCCGGCCGGTCGCCGGGCCCGGCGCTGACGTCGCTGGACGTGACGGGCGTGCGCGTCGCCGGGGACGTGCCCGCCGTCGCACCCGTCTACGAGGGGGCGGCGCTGGCCATCTGCCCGCTGCTCACCGGCGGCGGCTCGCGCCTGAAGATCGTCGAGGCGCTCGCGCACGGCCGGCCCGTGGTCAGCACCTCGCTCGGCGCCGAGGGCATGGAGGACCTGTGGGGCCGCGGCGTCGTCATCGCCGACGAGCCCGCCGCCTTCGCCCGGGCCGTCGCGGACCTGCTGGCCGACCCGGCCGAGCTGGCCCGCCTGGGCCGTGAGGGCCGTGCGGCCGTGCAGGAGTCGTGGTCCTGGGAGGCGACGCTGCGGCCGATGCGCGACGCGATCGTCGCCGGGCGGGCGGAGGGGGTCGCGTGATCAAGGTCGCCGTCGCCAACGAGTACAACCTGCGCGACAACGTGCCGCGCTTCCACGAGGGGCGGTACGCGCGCCACCTGCTGTTCGGCGTCCAGCGCCTCGTCGGGCCGGAGTTCGCCGTGCGGTTCGTCGGCGAGCGCCTGCCGGGACGGCTCGGCGCGGACCGCCGCCTGCGCGCGCTCGCGACGAACCTCCGCGCGCTCGCGGCGTGCCTGCCGGGGCCGGGCCGGGCGGACGTCGTCTATGCGACCCACACCTGGACCGCCGTGCTGCCGGGGCTGGTCAAGCGCCTCACCGGCCGGCCGCGCCGGCTCGTCACCATCGTCCACGGGCTGCCCGGGTCCGTGCGGTCGCGGCCGGCCCTGTTCGGCTGGGTGTTCGGTGCGCACGACGCGCTCGTGTTCCTCAGCCCCACCGACCTCGCCGCGGTGCGGCCCGGCCTGCGTCCCGGCCAGGACGCGTTCCTCGCGCCCTGGGGGCCGAGCGAGGAGTGGGGGCACGTGGACGCGGACGTCTCCTCCGCCCACCTGCGCCCGTCCGGCGCGCCCGACGAGCCCTTCGTCTTCGCCATCGGCAAGAGCAAGCGGGACTGGGCCACGCTCGCCGCCGCCCAGCGGCTGGCCGGCTTCCCGCTCGTCGTCGTCGCCGGGCCGCGGTGCGAGGTCGAGCCGTCGCCGCGCGTCGCGGTGCACCAGCCGCGCCCGGGCACGGGGGAGGCCCTGCCGCTCGACGAGGTGCTCGCGCTCTACCGCGACGCCCGCGTGCTCGTGCTGCCGCTCGTCGAGGACCCGAGCCTCAACGGCTCCACCGCGCTGGTGGAGGCGCTCGCCAGCGGCAGCCGGGTCGTCATGACGGCGACGCGGGCCATGGCGGGCTTCGCCGACCTCTACCCTGGCTGGGTGCTGACCGCACCTCCCGGCGACGCCGCCGCCCTCGCGGAGGCGATCACGCGCGCGCTCACCGAGCCGCTCCCGGCGCAGCGACCCGTGCTGCCCACGGCGGAGCGGTTCGAGGCGAAGGTGCTCGCGGTGCTCTCCGGGCGGCGGAGCGACGAGGTGACGGGCTGAACGCAGCTGCCGCACCCGCGCGCCTCGTCGCCGTCGACGTCTGCACCAAGCGCCGGCCCGTGGGCCTCGCCCGCCTCCTCGACAGCCTCGCGGCGCTCGAGAGCCCGGGCGCGGACGTCCGCGTCGTCGTCGTGGTCGCGGACAACGACCCCGAGGCCTCCGCGCGCGCCCTGGTCGAGGCGCGGGCGGACCGCTTCCCGCACGCGCTCGTCTACACGCACGCCCCGCGGCCCGGCATCCCCGCGGCCCGCAACGCGGCGCTGCGCGCCTCGTTGTCCTGGGCCCGCGCCCAGCCCGGCGCGGACCCCGAGCACCCGCTGGACGCGGTCTGCGTGGTCGACGACGACGAGTGGGTGGTGCCCGGGTGGTTGCGGGAGCTCATGAGCACCCGCGCCGCGACCGGAGCCGACGTGGTGACGGCGACGGTGGAGCCCGTGTTCGTCGGGACGCCGCCCGACTGGGCCGTCGCGGGCCGGTTCTACGAGCGCGACCGGTACCCGACGGGCACGTCCCTGGACTACGCCCGCACGAGCAACGTGCTCGTCGACGGGCGGGTCTTCACCGCCGACGGCCTGCGCTTCGCCTCCGTCGGCATGCCCGGCGGGTCGGACACCTTCTTCTTCGAGCGGGCGCGGCTGCGCGGCCGGCGGATCGTCTGGTGCGACGAGGCCGTCGCGTACGAGGAGGTGCCCGCGGAGCGGGTGTCGGCGCGGTGGCTGGTGCTGCGCCAGTACCGCTACGGCCTCGTGCGCAGCGCGGTGCTGCGCGCGACGGTGCCCTCGCGCGCGCGGCACGTGCGCCGCGCGCTCGCCGGGGCCGGGACGGCGGCCTGGGGCCTCGCACGCCTCGTCGTCGGGGTCGCCGACCCCGTCCGGCGCGTCGCCGCCGCGCGGGTCGTCGCCTCGGGCGTCGGGCTGGTGCTGGGGCTCGTCGGTGTCACCTACGACGACTACCGCGAGGTCCACGGCCGCTGACGCGGTTCGTGCCGCGCCTGCGGCGCACGCCGTGCCCTCGGTCGTGCGTGCCGCGGCGTCAGCGCCCGAAGCGCGCGCGCAGGGGGCGCGGCAGCTCCAGCAGGAACGACAGCCCGACGCGCCGGGCGACGGCGTCGACGACGAGGCCGACGCCCACCGCGAGCGCCACGGCCAGCAGCGGCAGGACCACCACCGCCGCCACGGCCGCGTGCCGCAGGGCCGGCACCTCGTCGCCGCCCCACAGCACGAGCTGGAAGACGATGGGGTGCGTGACGTACACGGGCAGGGTGCGCTGGCCCACGTACCGCCCCACCGCCGCGAACGGCCGCCACGCGACCGCCCTGGCGACGAAGCCCGCCGCGAAGGCGAGGGCCACCGCACTGCTGAGGGTGAGCAGCAGGCCGCGCACGGGGTGCACGGTCGGGATGCGCGAGGCGGCCAGCAGGACCATCGCGCCGGCGCCGAGACCGAGCACGGGCAGCCACCGGGCCGTCGACGTCCAGCGCATGATGGTGTCCCGGCCGTACACGCCCAGCGCGAAGAAGAGCGCGTACTGCGGGATGCTCACCCACGTGCGGAACGTGTCGACCTGCACGGCGGCGCACACCACGGAGACCACCGCCAGCACGCCGAGCACCACCGCCGGCGGGACGCGGCGCAGCGCCGCCAGCACCGGCACGTACAGCGCGAGCGCGAGCAGGTACCACAGCGGGCTGTCCGGCACGACGAGCTGCTCCGGCGACGCCTCGAGCGCCCAGCGCGGACGCCACGTGCTCGCGGGGGTCAGCACGGCGACGAGGAGGTAGACCCCGGTCCAGACCGCGAAGAGCCAGTACGTGGTCACCGAGCGGTAGACCGTCGTCGAGCGGTGCAGCCCCTCGCGCACCTGCCGTGCGAGCAGGAGGCCGGACACGCCCAGGAGCAGCGGCATCCGCACCGCGGACAGCACGAAGCCGACGAGCTCCCACCCCTGGCCCAGCGGGCCGTCGATGCTCCAGTGCTGGAAGGACCACTGGACGAAGTGGAAGAGGACCACGGCCAGCACGGCGTACCCGCGGGCGGCGTCGACCCAGAGCAGCCGCGCCTTCGGACGCGCCGCGCTGGACGAGCCGCCCGAGGCGGGAGCGGAGGGGCCCGCGACATCGGGCGCGGGTCGGCCGGTCTGCTGGGCCATGGGACCTCTCGGGCTGGGGGACCGCCGGCGGGCGGTGGGTCCGGCGGGGGGAGGTGCGTCCCCCAGCGTGGCGTGCCGGGGGCCCGCGCGTCACCCCCGCGGGGTCGATGGTGGCGGGACTCACGCAGCGTGGCCCCCGACCGGTGGTGGTCGGGGGCCGCGCGGGGCTCAGCGGATCAGCTGCTGAGGAACGTCACCGTGGCGGTGCGCGTCCCGCCGCCGGGCAGGTCGAAGACCGCGGTCATCGTGTGCTTGCCGGGGGACAGGGGCCGGGCGTCCCACGGGACCGCGTTCGTGGCCGTCCCGCCGCGCATGTCGTACGGTGCGGTGAAGTCCGTGCCGATCGGGGTGCCGCTGGCGTCGGTGTCGTCGAGGTAGAAGCGGACGCGCTCGACGTCGAAGGTCGGCTTGGCGTGGATGTACACCCGCGAGGAGGACACGCCCATCCAGGACAGCGGCAGGGCGCCGAGGCGGGTCGAGAGCCAGGAGACCTTCAGCACGCGGCCGTCGACCGTGCCGCCGGCCGACGGCGCCGGGTCCGGATCCGTGACGGGGTCGGACTCGTCGGGGGTGTTCGCCGCGCCCGCGCCGAAGAACGTCTTGTACGCCGCCGCCGCCTTCGGGAAGCGCGAGCTGTAGAGGGAGTGCGTCTGCTCGCAGAGCGTGCCGCCGGTGTAGTTGAAGTAGGTCTCGTAGTAGTAGTCGTGCGTCGTGAACCACTTCGAGAGCTGCTCGATGAAGTACGGGTCGTCGTTGCCGCCGTTGCCGTCGCAGCGGTAGGTCAGCCCCCACTCGGGCATGGAGTTCCGCTTGCCGTGCGCCTTGGCGAAGTCGACGCTCCACTGCAGGCCGTAGGGCATGGTGACGAAGCGGTTCCAGCGCTCCTCGCGCTGGTCGGGGCTGTACGACCAGCTCTGGTTGTACAGGGAGGTGCCGATGAGGTCGACGTACGAGTCGCCGGGGTAGGCGCTCACCTTGTCGAAGCCCGAGGTACCGGCGCCGGGGTTCGGCGCCCACTCGAAGCGGAAGGCCTCGCCGTCGACGGACCGCATGGCGCGCACGATCTGGCGCCAGTAGGCGACGTAGGTGTCGGCGTCCGGCACGGCCGACCAGCGGAACCAGTCGCCGTTCATCTCCCAGCCCAGGCGCAGGATCGCGTCGCGCTGGCCGTTGTCCACGAGGTGCCGGGCGAGCTGGCGGAAGTAGGTGTTGTACTCGCCGGCGGCGCCGCGGCTCATGGAGCCGCCGCTGGCGGGCAGCATCGGCACGGAGTACGTCATCTCGTAGCCGCGGCCGGCCCACTGCTCGACGATCCACGGGTCGCTGAGCGTCCGCCACGTCGTGCCGTCGACGAAGTCCTGGACCACGTCGACGTCGCGGCCGCGCCAGTCGCCGAACTCGGCGACGCTGGCGACGCGT
This sequence comes from Cellulomonas sp. plas2, assembly GCF_057221735.1. NCBI lineage: Bacteria > Bacillati > Actinomycetota > Actinomycetes > Micrococcales > Cellulomonadaceae > Cellulomonas > Cellulomonas sp. plas2. The sequence goes on along the minus strand of NZ_CM170155.1, from coordinate 2,900,220 downwards.
CCGCCGCGACCGTAGACGCCGGACAGGGGTCCGTCGTCCGCGGCCGAGGCGGCGGCGGGCACCGCCAGGCCGACCGCCAGCAGGGCGGCTGTCGTCAGGGTGGCGGCGAGGGCGCGGGGCCTCCACCGTCGGGCTGCTGCGGGCATGGAGGTGCGTCGCATCGGCTCTCCTTGGTTCGTTCTTCGGGTGCCATGCCGGGCGGACCCGGGGCAGGGCGCACCGACGCGACCCACGGCAGGAGGGTCGCGACGGCATCAGGACAGGGGCTGCACTGCCCCCAATGCGCCCGGTGCACCACCTGCGACGGCGGTGCCCGGCGACGACAGTACGGGTGAAAAATGGTTTCACCCAGGGTCCAGGGACGTGACGCGCGCAACATTCAGCAGTGTGTGGTACAAGAGCCGGCGGCGATGGGGGACGGGTCGGCGGCGGCCGTGCAGGGCCTGCGCAGGGACGTGTCGTGCCTGGTCAGTGCAGGAACGGGACCGTCTCGGTGCGTTGCTCGCCGCTCGCGGTCTCCACGACCACGGTGAGGGTGTGCTCGCCGGGCTCGAGGTCGGGGACGGTCCACGGCAGCGGCCTCTGCCCGTCCCGGCCGCCCAGGTCGAAGGGCGCCTCGTCGCGCACGGCGAGCGGTCGGGAGGACGCGTCGGGGTCGTCGAGGTACCAGCGCACCCGGACCGCGTCGGCGCCCACCCGGGCGAAGACGTACACGTCCCCCTCGAGGCCCGTCCACGCGAGCTCGCGCGCCCCGGCCCGAGACGGCGACCAGCTCACGCGCAGGGGCGTGCCGTCGTCGGAGTCGTCGCCGGAGTCGTCGCCGGAGGCGTCGTCCGCGCCGGCGGCGGCGTCGGTCCCCCCGTCGCCGCCGAACCGGTCGCGGTACGCCTCCGACGCCTCCGGGAACTGCCGCTCCCCGACGTCCCCGGACACCCGGTGGACCTGGTCGCAGGAGTCCTCGCCCGTGTAGTCGAAGTAGGCCTCGTAGAGGTAGTCGTGCGCGTCGACCCAGTCGGCGACCGCGTCGATGAAGAACGCGTTGTCGCCGCCGCCGTTGCCGTCGCAGCGGTACGCCAGGCTCCACTCCGGCAGGCTGCTCCGCTTCCCGCGCTCGGCCGCGAAGGCGACGTTCCACGCCAGGCCGTAGTCCCGCTCGACGACGTCCTCCCACCGCGGGACGGCCTCGTCCTCGTCGTGCTGCCAGCTCTGGTCGTGCAGCGACATGCCCACGACGTCGACCCAGGCGTCGCCGGGGTACGCGGACAGCGGGTCGAAGCCGGCGGCGCCGCGGCCGGGCTGCGGCGCCCACTCGACGAGGAAGTCGGCGCCCGGCACCGAGCGCAGGGCGTCGACGGCGTGGCGCCAGAAGGACACGTACGCCTCCGGGTCCTCCACCGCCGACCAGCGGAACCAGGGCCCGTTCATCTCCCAGCCCAGGCGCAGCACCGCGTCGGCCTGGTCGTTCTCGACGAGGTGCTCCCCGAGCGCGACGAAGTGCTCGTCGTACGCGCCGGTGGCGCCGTCCGCGAGCGTGCCGCCCGACCGGGGCAGCAGGGGGACGGACCACGCCATCCGGTAGCCCGTGCCCGCCCACTGCTCGACCACCCAGGAGTCGGTGATGTCCTCCCAGGTCGCGTCGGCGAGGAAGTCGGCCACGACCGGCACGTCCCGTCCGCGCCAGGCGGCGAAGGACTCAACCGTGTCCGTCCGCCCGCCCCGCCCGTACACGCCCGAGAGGACCTCGGGCTCCGCCTCGCCGGCCCCGCCTGCCTCGTCACCCGGGGGCGAGGGCGTCGCGGCCGCGGCCAGGTCCTCGGGGGCCGGAGCGGGAGTGCGCGGCACCAGGGTCGTCAGCAGGGCGACGACGGCGAGCGCCGCCAGCACCAGACCGACCATGCGTCCCCACCGGGTGCGGGTCGGCCGGTGCTCAGCAGGGGCCGGGGCGGGCGGAAGGGTCGTCGACATCGCCGTCCATGGTGCACGAGCCGCCTGCGAGCGACCTGCCCGTCGCGACCCCGGAGGGGTGACGCGCGTCGCACCTGCGGCGACTGACCCCCTATCCCTACGTCAACGTGATGCTCGCCACGTTCGGCCTCTGTGCGGCTGCGCGACGCCGCCACCTGCGCTAACGCTCCGTCAGAGCGACGGGGGACACATCTGGTCGAATCGGACGATCCGTCGAAAGGGTGCGTTCCTCCGGGGTACCTCGTTACCGTCGGTGAGGCGCACACAGCGCCGACGCAACGAGGCGCCAGTCCGGCGGGGGCACGACGCACGGAGGTGACGCTTGACGATCGAGCATGACGTGAAGGGCCTGCAGCAGGCTCAGGGACAACGGCGACGGGAGTGGGGCAGCACCCGCTCCCCCGAGCAGTGGAGCACCGACTACCGGGTGCTCCTCTGGATCAGCGACACGGTGGCCGTCGCGGCCGCCGCAGCCGCGGGCTACTTCTTCCACCTCGAAGGCGCCACGCCGGTGCTCTCGGGTGGCTTCGCGGCCCCGCAGGCCGCGTTCTCCGCGGTCCTGCTCGTCGCCTGGCTCACCGCCCTGGCCGCCGGTCGCACCCGCGACCGCCGCCTCATCGGCACCGGCCCCGCGGAGTACACGCGCGTGTTCGCCGTGTCGTGGCGGCTGTTCGCCGCGATGGCCGTCGTCGCCTTCATGGGCGGCATCGACATGGCGCGCGGGTACCTCGCCATCACGTTCCCGCTCGGCGTGCTGCTCCTGCTCGTCGGCCGGTTCGCCCGGCGCCAGGCGCTGCACCGCCAGCGCGCCGCCGGGACCGCCGTGTCGTCCGTCGTGGTCGTCGGCCACCGGGAGCGGGCCGCGGAGCTCATCGACGTCCTGCACCACAACCCGCGCGCCGGCTACGCCGTCGTCGGGGTGTGCATCCCCTCGGGCGAGGTGCGCGAGGACGAGTCGGTCCGTGGCGTGCCCGTCCTGGGTTCCATGGCGGACGCGGCCGAGGTCGCGCAGATGCTCGCCGTCGACGCCGTCGCCGTGACCGGCGCGGACGCGATCACCATGTCGACGGTCCGCCGCCTGGGCTGGGAGCTCGAGGGCACGGGCATCGACCTGGCGCTCTCGCCCGGCCTGCTCGACGTGGCCGGCCCGCGCATGATGCTCAAGCCCGTCAACGGCCTGCCGCTGCTCTACGTCGACGAGCCCACGTTCCGCGGGGCCCGCTACGTCGTGAAGTCGGTCTTCGACTGGGTTGCGGCGCTGCTCATCACGATCGCGCTGTCCCCGGTGATGCTCGTCGTCGGCCTGCTGGTGAAGTTCACGAGCCCCGGCCCGGTCTTCTACCGGCAGGAGCGCATCGGCCGGCACGGCATGCCGTTCGGGATGATCAAGTTCCGCTCGATGTACCCCAACGCGCACGAGCGCCTCGCCGAGGTGCTGGCCGCCGAGGGCATCACCGAGACGGGCATGTTCTACAAGCCCAAGAACGACCCCCGCATCACGCCGGTGGGCAAGGTCATCCGCAAGTACTCGCTCGACGAGCTGCCGCAGCTGTTCAACGTGCTGCGCGGCGAGATGAGCCTCGTGGGCCCGCGCCCGCAGATCCACGCCGAGGTCGCGCTGTACGACGAGCAGGCGGCCCGCCGCCTCCTGGTCAAGCCCGGCCTGACCGGTCTGTGGCAGGTGTCCGGGCGCTCCGCGCTCGAGGCCGACGAGGCCATCCGCCTCGACGTGACCTACGCGGAGAACTGGACCATGTTCGGCGACCTGGCGATCCTCGCCCGGACCGCCAAGGTCATGGTGACGGGGGACGGCGCCCGCTGACGGCGGCCCCTCGCAGGACCCGGCCCTCGGGCCGCACGCACGACGAGGACCCGGCCGGGTGCACCTGGCCGGGTCCTCGTGCGCCCGCAGGTCAGCCCGGGAGCGGGGGCTGGACCTGGGGCAGGTGCGCGCGGAGCCGCTCGGCCGCCGCGTCGAGGCGCTCCGCGGGCTCGTCGGTGCGGGCGTTCGCGAACGTCAGGCTGCTCTCGTCCCAGGCGGGCAGCACGTGCAGGTGCAGGTGCGGCACCTCGAAGCCGGCGACGAGCAGTGCCGCCCGCGGTGCCCCGAACGCGCGCTGCTGCGCGGCGCCGATGCGCTTGGCGACGACGACGAGGTGCGCGAGCAGGTCGTCGTCGGCGTCCGTGAGCTGCTCCACCTCCTCGCGCGGCACGACGAGCACGTGCCCGTCCGTGATCGGCGCGATGGTGAGGAAGGCGACGCAGCGCTCGTCGGACCAGACGAACCGGCCCGGGATCTCGCCGTCGATGATGCGCGTGAACAGGGTGGCCATGGCCGCCAACCTACGACCGTCGCCCGGTGCCCGCGACGCCCCTCAGCCGCGTGCGAGCTCCTGCAGCGCCAGCACGGTCCGCCAGTTCCGCATCGTCCCGGTCCGTCCCGCGACCCGCGACAGCACGGCCGGCGTGAGCCGCGAGCGGCCCTGGCCGTCCGGGTAGTGCAGGTAGGCCTCGCGCGAGGTCCAGACCACGGCCTCGCCGCCGTAGCGGGACAGGTCGGTCCCCGCCGCGCCGGGGACGACGTCGTCGTTCCAGAACGCGACTGCGAGGTGCGTGGGCTCCTGCCGCGCCACGTCGGGGAAGGGGCAGCCCTCGACGAGGGCGTCGAGCTCCGTCGCGGCCCGGACGACGACGGGGACGTCGAGACCGAGGTCCGCGGCCAGCGCGGCGGACAGGCCCGCCGCCACGTCCGCCGGCGCCGCCTCGGGGTCGGCCGTCGTCAGCACGACGTTCCCGCTGGCCGCGTACGTGCGCACGTCGGTGTAGCCCGCACCCTCGGTGATCCGCCGCAGGTCGGCGGAGCGCACGGTCCGACCCCCGACGTTGACCGCCCGCAGCAGCCCGACGACGCGCGCCGCCCGCTCCTGCGCGACCACGCCCGCGACGTCGGTCAGAGGTAGGCGGCCGGGTCGAACTCGTCGACCGGGATGATCCGGATGCGCGGCAGGACGACGTTGAAGGCCGCCACGTCGTGCTCGAGGTCGAACGTCTGCAGGCCGCGCGTGACCAGGCCGGAGAGCGAGTGGTTCGTGAACTCCCGGAAGGCCAGCAGCCCGACCCGGCGCCCGCCCTCGTCGACGAGCCGCTCCATCTCGGGGAAGAAGTCGCCGTCGTGGCTGGCCAGCAGCACGTCGCCGTCGCGCTCCGCCAGCGCGGCCAGGGTGCGCTTGATGCCGATGTCGACGACCTTCTCGGTCGAGGAGCCGGCGAGCGGGATGGGCCGGAAGCCGATGGCCATGAGCGCCTGCACGAACGGCATCGGCAGCGACCCGCTCGAGGCGTTGAGGAAGAACAGGCCGCGCGCGGGCTGGCCCCAGCGCTGCTCGGCGAAGCCCAGGACGCGCTCCCAGCGCGGGCGCTGGTCCGGCGTCGGCCGGGCGTTGAGGATCGAGCTGCCCAGCGTGGCGTCGATGTTCTCCCCGTCGACGAGGACGTAGGTCTGGCGCGTGTCGACGGCCCCGGTGCTCATGCCGCGAGCCTAGTGACAGCGGGCACGCAGCGGACCGGCCGTGGCGGGGACGAGTGGCCGGGATGAGAAGGTGCTGCCGTGAGCGAGCAGAGCGCGGCGACGACGCCGGTGTCCGAGGGCGGGACGCCGGCGGCGCCGTCCGCAGCCGTCGCGGCCGCCGCGTGGGAGTCGCTGTTCCGCGCGCAGGTGGCGCTCATGCGGCGCTTCACGCGGGAGGACGTGTGGGGGCCGCTGTCCGTGCAGGAGTACGACGTGCTCTTCGCGCTGTCCCGGGCGGAGGGCCGGACGCTGCGGCTGCGCGACATCCACGAGCACGGGCTGCTCACGCAGCCGTCGGTGTCGCGGCTGGTCGACCGGCTGGAGCGGCGCGGATGGGTGACGCGCGGCCCCGTGGCCGGGGACGCCCGCGGCGTGGCGGTGACGCTCACGGACGCGGGGCTCGAGCTGCAGCGGGAGGTCGGCCGGCGGCACGTGCGCTCGATCCAGCGGCTCGTCGGTGGCGCGCTGGACCGCGACGAGCTCCTCCAGCTCCAGGACCTCACCCAGCGGCTGCGGGCGGCGCAGGCGGACCTGCCGGACGCCTGACCGCCGAGGGGGGACCCCGGCCGACCGGTTGTGGCCGTCGCCACGGTCGTCGCGAGGTTGCTGACGACCTGTCGGGACCTCGGGCCCATGAGCGCACCCCGGGTCGCTGGTCGACTGAGGGGGTGCGGCACCGGGCCGCGCGGGGAGGGCGTCATGAGGGTGCTGGTTGCGGTCGCGTCGAGGCACGGGGCGACGTGGGAGATCGGGGAGGCCGTCGCGCGCGTCCTGGGACGTGCGGGGCACGAGGCCGAGGTCGTCGAGCCGGGGGCCGTCGGCACGCTCGAGGGGTACGACGCCGTCGTGCTCGGGTCGGCCGTGTACCTGGCGCACTGGGTGCCGGTGGCGCGCGAGCTCGCGGCACGGTTGGCCGACGAGCTGCGGGAGCGGCCCGTGTGGCTGTTCTCGTCCGGGCTGGCCACGCAGCCGGCGGCGTCCGCCAACTCCCCGCACGAGCTGGCCGAGCTGCGGGAGCGCATCGGCGCCCGCGGGCACCGGTCCTTCCGGGGGCGGCTGGACCGCTCGCTGCTGAGCTTCGCCGAGCGCGCCGTCATCGCCGGCGGCCGGGCCCGGGAGGGCGACCACCGGGACTTCGCGGCGGTGGAGGCGTGGGCGGCCGGCATCGCCGACGAGCTGTCGGACCTGCAGCGCCAGGGGCACGCCGCGGGCGCGGGCCTGCACGCGGCGATCTGACCGCGATCCGACGGGCCCTGGTCACGGGCGTCGGCGCCTGTCCGCACCGAGGGCACGGGACCTGACGCCCGGTCCGGATCGACGTCACTGAGAGGACGCCCGCTCCCGGGCGGGGGCCGCGTCGGCGGGGATGGGACCATGGACGCCATGTCCACCGACGTGCTCCCGACGGGCGCCGAGCAGCCCACGACGCCCCCCGACGTGCGGCCCTACGACGCCGTCATGCTCTACTCCTTCGGCGGCCCCGACGGCCCCGACGACGTGCTGCCGTTCCTGCGCAACGTCACCGCGGGCAAGAACATCCCGGACGAGCGGCTCGCGCAGGTCGGCGAGCACTACATGCACTTCGGCGGCGCCAGCCCCATCAACGGGCAGAACCTCGCCCTGCAGGCCGCGCTGTCCGACGAGCTGCGCCGCCGCGGGGTCGAGGTCCCCGTGCTGTGGGGCAACCGCAACTGGACGCCCTACACGCGCGACGCGCTGACCGAGGCGTACGAGCGGGGCGCGCGCCGGGTGGTCGCCCTCGTCACCAGCGCCTACTCCTCCTACTCGGGCTGCCGCCAGTACCGCGAGGACCTGTGGGCCTCGCTCGAGCAGGTCGCGGCGTCCGTGGGCACCGCCGAGCACCCGCTCGCCGTGGACAAGATCCGCTCGTACTTCAACACCCCCGGCTTCGTGCAGGGCAACGTCGACGCGGTGACCGACGCGGTGGCCGAGCTCACCGCGCGCACCGGCGGCGCGCCCTACCGCATCGTCTTCGTCACGCACTCCATCCCGACGACGATGGAGGCCGCCTCCGTCGTGGCGCAGGCGCGCTACTCCGAGCAGCACCTCGAGGTCGCGCGCCTCGTCGCGCAGGCCGTGGGGGAGCGCACCGGCACCGCGCCGGAGTGGGACCTCGCGTACTGCTCGCGCTCGGGCCCGCCCAGCCAGCCGTGGCTGGAGCCCGACGTCAACGACCACCTCGAGGCGCTCAAGGCCGCGGGCACGACGAACGTCGTCCTCGCGCCGATCGGGTTCGTCTCGGACCACATGGAGGTCGTCTACGACCTCGACACCGAGGCGCTGGAGACGGCGGCCGAGCTCGGGATGACCGCGGTCCGCGCGGGGACGGTCGGGACGCGGGCGCCCTTCGTCGAGGGCCTGGTCGACCTCATCCTCGAGCGGGCGGAGCACGCGCGCGTACGCGACGCCGGCGGCGAGCCCGGCCCGGGCGTCACCGTGGGCGGGCTGCCGCCGTTCCGCGAGATCTGCGCGCCGGGCTGCTGCCTCATGCGCGACGGGGAGCCGTCGGGCCGGCCCGCCGCCTGCTCGGTGGACCCGCTGCAGTGAGCACCCAGCCGCACGACGCCCAGGGAGCACCCGTGAGCACCGCCACCCCCGCCGAGCACACCACCGAGCACACGGCCGAGCACACCGTCGAGCCCACCGCCGAGCACGCGCCCGACCACGAGGCCATCAACGCCCGCATCGCCTACACGATGTGGTCCGTCTTCTCCTTCACCGGCGCCGCGCCCGAGGACGCGGCGGCCCGGCGGGCGGAGGCGGCGGACGCGCTCGCGGCGGTCGCCGACCCCGGGCTGACGGTCCGCGGCTGGTACGACGTGTCCGGCCTGCGCGCCGACGCCGACCTCATGGTCTGGTGGCACGCGGAGACGGTCGAGGAGGTGCAGGGCGCCTACGCCCGGCTGCGGTCCACGGAGCTCGGCGCCCAGCTCGAGCCCGTCTGGTCCGTGGTGGGCCTGCACCGGCCCGCGGAGTTCAACCGCAGCCACGTCCCGGCGTTCCTGGCGGGGGAGGCCCCCGGCGCCTACGTCTGCGTCTACCCGTTCGTCCGCTCCTACGAGTGGTACATCCTCCCCGAGGACGAGCGGCGGGAGATGCTGCGCGAGCACGGGGCCGCCGCCCGCGACTACAAGGACGTGCGCGCCAACACGGTCGCCTCGTTCGCGCTGTCGGACTACGAGTTCATCCTCGCGTTCGAGGCCGGGGAGCTGTACCGCATCGTCGACCTCATGCGCGAGCTGCGGGCGACGCAGGCGCGCCGGCACGTCCGCGAGGAGGTGCCGTTCTACACCGGCCCGCGCGTGGAGCTGGCCGACTGGCTGGAGGCCCGCCCGCGCGCCTGAGGTGCGCGTTCGGCGGCGTCCGGGTCCCGGTGTCCGGTCCCGCCGCCGCTCCTGCCCGCCGCCCCTGCCCGCGGGATGGACGTCCCGCGGGCAGGGCTGCCACGATCGGTCGCATGAGCGGCCTCGCGGGGACCTGGACCGTCGTGCGGATCGGTACGGAGGCCACCGCGGAGGGTGCGCAGGGCCGGCCGTCCCTGACGTTCGAGGGCGACGGCCAGGTGTTCGGCTACGGCGGCGTCAACCGGCTGCGGGGCACGTGGGCCCTGGACGTCGACCGGCTGGCGTTCGGCCCGGTCGTCGCGACGCGGATGGCCGGCCCGGACGACGTGACCGCGACGGAGACCGCCCTGCTGGCGCTGCTCGCCGGGCCCGTGCGGCTGACCCTGCAGGGCGGCCCCGACCACGCGGTGCTGCACGGCGCCGACGGCACCGAGGCGGAGCTGGTGCGCGCGGCCTGGACGTAGGCGTCGGCCCGGGCCGGACCGGGGACGGACCTGCGGCGACACGGGCGCGTGGCGGCCCGCACCCCGGGCCGCCAGGCCTGTCAGGGGTACAGCCCGCGGATCTGGTGCGCCTCCGCCACGCGCCGGACCCCGATGGTCAGCGCCGCGTCGCGCAGCGTGATGCCCTCGGCCCGGGCCGTGCGCGCGACGGCGGCGTAGGCCTCCAGCATCCGGCGCTCGAGGCGCTCCTCGATCTCGTTCTCCGTCCACCAGTACGCCTGGTTCGCCTGCACCCACTCGAAGTAGGAGACGACGACCCCGCCGGCGTTGGCGAGGATGTCCGGGACGACGGTGATCCCCCGCTCCGCGAGGACCCGGTCGCCGCCGGCCGTCGTCGGGCCGTTGGCGCCCTCGACCACCCAGCGGGCCTTGACCTGGCGGGCCGTCCCCTCGTCGAGCACGCCCTCCACCGCGGCGGGGACCAGCAGGTCCGCGTCGAGGGTGAGGATGTCCGTGTCCCCGAGCGGCTCGCCACCCTCGAAGCCGACGACCGAGCCCGTGGCCTGCGCGTGCCGCAGGAGCGCCGGCACGTCGAGTCCGTCGTCGGAGCGCACGCCGCCGTACTGGTCGGAGACGGCGACGACGCGCGTGCCGGCCTCCGCGAGGAACCGGGCCGCGTGCGAGCCGACCTTGCCGAAGCCCTGCACGACCGCGCTGACCTCCCGCAGGTCCGTGCCGGCATCGGCCAGCGCCGCGCGCGCGGCGTGCACGACGCCGCGGGACGTGGCCGTCGGGCGGCCGAGCGAGCCGCCGATGTCGATGGGCTTGCCCGTGACGACCGCCGGGATCGTGTACCCCTGGTTGACGGAGTACGTGTCCATGATCCACGCCATGGTCTGCGCGTCGGTGCCGACGTCGGGCGCCATGATGTCCCGCTCGGGCCCGATGACCGGCATGATCTCGCTGGTGTAGCGGCGCGTGACGCGCTCGAGCTCGGCCGACGAGTAGTGCCGCGGGTCGATGGTGACGCCGCCCTTGGCGCCGCCGTAGGGCAGCTCGACGACGGCGCACTTCCACGTCATCCACATGGCCAGCGCGCGCACCTCGTCGAGGTCGACCGACGGCGCGTACCGCAGGCCGCCCTTGCCCGGGCCGCGGGAGATGTTGTGCTGCACCCGGTAGCCGCGGAAGAGCTGGACCGTGCCGTCGTCCCGGCGCAGGGGCACCGACACGTTGATCTCCCGCCGGGGGGAGGCCAGCATCTCGGCCACCCCCTCCGACAGCCCGAGGATCTGCACGGCCGACGCGAGCTGCGCGCGCGCCGTCTCCAGGGGCCCGGCGTGCGGCGGCGGCGCCGTCATCGGGGTCGGCGGCGTGGGGGGTGGGGTGGGTGCCGGTGCGCTGCCGGTGCCGGGACGGCGGGGGTCGCCCGCCGCACCCGGGCCGGTGACGACGTCGTCGACCATGCCGGGGGTGCCCTTCCGCGAGGGGGTCAGGTGCCGCCGGTGGGCGGCCGCGCCCACTGTGCCACCGCCCGCGACGACGGGCATCCGTGCCGGCGGCGTGTCCCCCGGACGGGTCGTCGCCTCCGCCTGCCCGGTCAGGCGGAGGCGCGGACGACGAGCTCGGGCGAGAAGATGAGCGGCTCCTGCGGGGGGCCGCCTCGGAGCAGGTCGAGCAGGCGGCGCCCCGCGGCCTGCGCCATGGCGGGCACGGGCTGCACGACGGTGGTCAGCGGCGGCTGCGTGGACGAAGAGACGCCGAGGTTGTCGTACCCGACGACCGCGACGTCGTCCGGCACGCGCCGGCCCGCCGCGGCCAGGACGGGCAGGGCACCGGCGGCCATGAGGTCCGAGGCGACGAAGATGCCGTCGAGGTCGGGGTGCGCCGCCAGCAGCCGGCGCGCGGCGGCGGCGCCGGAGTCCAGCGTGAAGTCGCCGTGCTCGACCGCGTCGACCGGCAGGCCGGCGGCCGCCAGCGCGCGGCGGAAGCCGGCGAGGCGGTCGATGCCCGCCGACATGTCCGCCGGGCCGGCGATGGTGCCGATCCGCCGGCACCCGCGGGCGACGAGGTGCTCCGTCGCCAGGCGCCCGCCGGCGACGTTGTCGATGTCGACGTACTGCAGCCCGGTGGCGACCACGGACAGCGGGCGCCCGACGAAGACGTTCGGCACGTGGGAGTCCACGAGGGCGCGGTCGAGCGCGTCCTCGAGGTGGTGGGACACGACGACCGCGCCGTCCACGTGGCCGTTGCGCAGGTACCGCATGCTGCGGTCGGCCTGCCCGGGGCGGGTGATCATGAGGACGAGCTGGATGTCGTCGTCCTCGAGGGCCGCCGTCAGGCCGCGCAGGGTCCCCGCGAAGAACGGGTCGTTGAGGACGCGCTCGTCGGGCTCCGGGATGACGAGCGCCACGGAGTCCGTCCGCCGCAGCACGAGCGAGCGGGCCGCGCGGTTGGGGGAGTAGCCGAGGGCGGCCACCGCCTCCTCGACCGCGCTGCGCGCCTGGGGCGACACGCGCGCGTCCCCGTTGATCACCCGGGAGGCGGTGGACCGGGACACCCCGGCACGCTCCGCCACGGACTCCAGCGTCGGCACCGTCCGTGGTGCGGTCAGCTCGCTCGTCACGGTCCACCTCCTCCTGCCGGCCTGGCGCCGGACGCTACACGCACGGGCGGGGACCGGGTTCCGCCGGTCGGGGCGGGCGCACGGTGGCCCGCACGGGGTCCCTCGGGGTCCTGCTGCGGCGCGGGGAGCGCGACGGGACGGCCGCCCCCTGGGCCCGGCCGTCCCGCCGCGGTCTGCACCGCGGGGGCTGTCAGCCCTTGACCGCGCCCGCCATGATCCCGGCGACGAGGTGCCGGCCGGCGAGGAAGAACAGGATCAGCAGCGGCAGGGTCACGAGGAACACGCCGGCCATCACGAGCGAGTAGTCCACGAAGTAGTTCGCCTGCAGCAGCCGCACCGCCAGCGGCAGCGTCGGGTTGTTCTGGTTGAGCACGATCGAGGGCCAGAAGAAGTTGGTCCACTGGGAGACGAACGTGAACAGCGCGAGCATCGCCGCCGCGGGCCGGGCGGCCGGCATCGCGATGGACCAGAACGTGCGCAGCATGGAGGCGCCGTCGACGCGGGCGGCCTCGATGAGCTCGTAGGGCAGGGCCTCGGACAGGTACTGGGTCATCCAGAACACGCCGAAGGCGGTCACGAGCGCCGGCACGATGACGGCCTTGAGGCTGCCGATCCAGCCCAGGTCCGTCATGACGATGTAGAGCGGCACGACGCCGAGCTGGGTGGGCACGGCCATCGTCGCGACGACGAACAGCAGCAGCCCCCGGCGGCCGCGGAAGCGCAGCTTGGCGAAGGAGAAGCCGGCCATCGTCGAGAACAGCACGGTCGCGATCGCGCAGACGGTCGAGATGATGACCGAGTTGGCGAAGGCCTTCCAGAACGAGAACGCCGTGGACGTGATGACGGCGTTGATCTGGTCGAGCAGGGACCCGTCCGGGAACACCTGCGGCAGCGGGCTCTGCGCGATCGAGGTCGGGTCGGAGGACCCGATGACGAGCGTGTAGTACAGCGGCGCGAGCCCGACCAGCACCGCCAGCCCGAGCAGCGCGTACGTGATCGGGCCGGGACGCAGGGCGGCGCTGCCGTCGCCCCCGCCGCGGCGTCGGCTGCTGCTGCCGGGGCGGGACGCGCCGCCACGGCGCTGGGCGGCCTTCGCGGCACCGGGGCCGGCGGTCTGGGCGACGACGGGCACGGAGCTCATCACGGCCTCCTGTCGGTGGTGTCGGGGGAGTCGGTGCCGGGGTCGTGGATGCCGGTGGTGCCGGTGGCGTCGGTGCCGGCGGGGTGCGGCGCCGCCGTCGGGTCCGCGGGGTCCGCGAGCAGGGTGCTCACGCCGGCATGGGGCAGGGCGACCGGCCCGGACACGCCGGCCGTGGTCGGCGCGGGGGTGGAGGGGCCGGCGGCGATCGTCGGGGCCCCCGTGGACGTCGCGAGGGCGGCACGGGCCCGACGGTGGGCCGCGCGGCGCTCGCGGCGGGTGGGCCCGCCGGAGCCGTCGGAGGCGATCCGCTGCGTGATGAGGAAGTTCACCATCCCGATCACCAGGACGAGGATGAACAGCAGCCAGGCGACCGCGGCCGCACGGCCGAAGTTCTTCTGGTTGCCCCAGCCGACGTCGTACAGGTACAGCGTCGTGGTCATCCACTGGCGCGACGCGCCACCGAGGCCCTGCTCGTCGAACACCCGCGCCTCGTCGAAGATCTGCAGGCCGCCGATGGTGGCGGTGATGACGACGAAGATGATCGTCGCGCGGATCTGCGGGACGGTGATGGAGAAGAACTGCCGCACGCGCGAGGCGCCGTCCATGATTGCGGCCTCGTACAGCTCGCGCGGGACGGCCTGCATGGCCGCGAGGAAGATGAGCGCGTTGTAGCCGGTCCAGCGGAAGTTCACCATCGACGCGATGGCGATGTGGCTGGCCAGCGCGTCGACGTGCCACCGCACGGGGTCCATCCCCACGACGCCGAGCATCGCGTTGATGAGGCCGGACTTGTCGGCGAAGAGCCGGCCGAAGATGAGACCCACGGCGACGGGGGCCACGACGTAGGGCAGCAGCACGCCCATGCGCCAGAACGTCTTCGCGCGCAGGTTCTGGTCCAGCAGGGCGGCGATGACGATCGCCATGAGCACCTGCGGCACGGACGACAGGACGAAGATCGAGAACGTGTTGCGCAGCGAGAGCCAGAAGTTGGGCTGCGCGAAGACGTCGAGGTAGTTCTGGAAGCCGACGTACTCACCCTGGCCGCCGAGCAGGTTCCACCGGTGCACCGACACGTAGGCCGTGTAGAGCAGCGGGAACAGCCCGGTGATGGCGAACAGGATGAAGAACGGGGAGATGTAGAGGTAGGGCGAGACCTTCACGTCCCAGCGGGACAGGGTCTGGGAGAACTCGACGCGGCGCGCGGGCCGGGGCGCCGGGGCCCCGTCGTCCTGCGGGCGGGCGGGGCGGGCGGGGGTCTGGACGGCCATGGGGTCCTCGCGTCGTCGGGGCCGGGGCGGGCGTGGCAGGAGCCGGGCGGGGTGCGGGTGCGCGGCGGTCGCGCCCCGGGGTGCCGGGCGGCGGGGGAGGAGCCCCGCCGCCCGGCCGGTCCGGTCAGTAGATGCCGAGGTCCTTGGCGGCCTGGACGGCGCCGTCCCACGCGGAGTCCGCGTCGGCCGACTGCTCGACGTCCACCTTGGTGATGGCGTCGTTCACCGTCGTGTGGATGGCGAAGTAGTTCGGGCCCTTGTACGGCGCGACGTCGATGTTCAGCGCGCGCTCCGAGAAGATCTGACCCACGGGCGCGTCGTTGAAGAACTCGTTGGTCGACGACAGGAGGGTCTCGTCCTCGTACGCCTCGACCTGGCTCGGGAAGGTGCCCGCGTTAGTGAAGGCCTTGATTTGCGTCTCCGGGCGGCTCAGCCACTCGGCCAGCTTCTTGGCCTCCTCCGTGTGCTCACCGGAGGCGGGCACCGACAGGAACGACCCGCCCCAGTTGCCGCCGCCGCCGGGGAAGACGTCCGCGACGTCCCAGCCGGTGACGCCGCCAGCGCGCTCCTCGATGGGGCCGGTCATCCACGCCGGGCACAGCATCGTGGCGAAGCCGTCGGCCTGGAACGCGGCCTCCCAGTCGGGGGTCCACTGGTTGACGTGCGCCGAGAGGTCGTCGTCGACGGCGGCGGCGAGCGTCTGCTCGTAGATCGCCTTGACCTCCTCGTTCTCGGCGAGGTCCTTCGGCGTGCCGTCCATGTCCTCGTACGCCGCCTCCATCTGGTTGACGAGGCCCTGGTAGATGGCGTTGGCCGAGTCGAACCACGCCGAGTCGGACGCCGCGGTGAACGTGCGGCCGACCTCGAAGTAGTCCTCCCACGTCGCGTCGTCGCCACCGAGGAGCTCGGCGACCTCCTCGCGCTCCGTCGGCAGGCCGGCGGCCTCGAACAGGTCCGAGCGGTAGCAGATGGCCTCGGGGCCGGTGTCGGTCGCGTAGCCGAAGAGCGTGCCCTCGGGCGTCGTGGCCTGCTTGACCTTCCAGTCGGACCAGCGGCCCTCGACCGCCGGGTCGGACATGTCGAGGAACAGGTTGGAGCTCTGCATGAGCTCGGGCAGCCAGTCGACCTCGACGCCCTCGATGTCGGCGAGGCCGGCGCCGCCGGCGGCGAGCTTCGTCGTGAGGTTGGCGCGGGCGTCCTCCGAGCGGGCGGCCTTCACGTGCTCGACCGTGATGTTCGGGTTCTTCGCCGTGTACTCCGCCAGCAGCTCGTCGGTGTAGCCGAAGTCGTTGAACGTGGCGACGGTCAG
Organism: Cellulomonas sp. plas2; assembly: GCF_057221735.1. Taxonomy (NCBI): domain Bacteria; kingdom Bacillati; phylum Actinomycetota; class Actinomycetes; order Micrococcales; family Cellulomonadaceae; genus Cellulomonas; species Cellulomonas sp. plas2. The sequence goes on along the minus strand of NZ_CM170155.1, from coordinate 2,884,535 downwards.
CGTGATCTGCTCGCCGTCCGTGCCCTCGCTCGTCGCGTCGTCCGAGCTGCCGGAGCCGCCGCTGGAGCACGCCGCCACGAGGAGGCTGAGGCCGGCCGCGCCGGCCGTGACCTGCCACGCGGTCCGAGCACTGGTCCGTGTCCTGGTGCGCACTGTTGACTCCTTCGTCTCGTGGGGGCGTCCTCGCCCCCACCCGTGGTCGGCACCGCCGTCCGGGCACTCCACCGGCCGGGCGACGGGGACCGGGTACCGGTCCTGGGAGCGCTCCCGCGGTTCTGCGGGAGCGCTCCCACGCGCTGGATGGAACTGTTCCCTCCGCCCGTCGGGACTGTCAAGCCTCCCGCGGACCGTGACGTCATCGTTATGCGGGGCGGTGCGGCTCGCGGCTTGTCCTTGCAGGTCAGCGCGGTGACGGGTGAAACCGACCGTCCGATCGGTGTTCGGATGGGCGATCCGTCCTCAGGGCTGGGGGTGCTCCGCGAGCCAACGGGCGGCCACGCCGCCCTCGACGGACAGCGCCTGGCGCACCGCGCCCGACGCCGCCTGCTCCACGGCCGCGGCGAAGAGCGGCACCGAGGCCTTGAGCTCCCCGTCGTAGACGAGCCGGCTCGCCGCCGGGCCGGTCGGCTCCAGCCGGACGGTCCCCGTCAGGCGCAGCGGTGCGCCGTGGATCTCCAGCGCGACGGTGCCGGTGCGGGTGCCGTCGTCGGCCGCGGCCTCCCACGCCTCGGCCTGGCGGACGTCGAGGACGTTCCCGACGAGCGAGCGCATCTGCGCGGGGATCTGGTCGGTGGGCAGGGACCGGCGGGTGGTGACCGTGAATGACCCTGCGGCCGAGCCCGTCACGTCGACGTGCTGCTCCGTCGCACCCGTCGCGGCGACCTTGGCGGCGACGTAGGAGGGGTCGGCGAGCATGCGGCCCGCGCGGTGCGCGTCGGCCGGCACGTCGAGCGCCACGGTCAGGTGCATCGCCACTCCCTCTCGCCTCGACGGGCCCGTCGTGGTCCCGACCGGTCGCCGCCGCTGCCGACCGTACCGCCCCCGGTGCCGCGGCGGTCGTCCCGCGGCCACCGCGCCCCTCCCCCTTCCCCGCGCGGCCCGGCCGTCCCCGTCGGCGCCCGGGCCGCACGGCCCCGAGCCCTACGCTGGGCCCGTGTCCACGATGAGCGCCCTGGCCGCCCGGCACGCCGAGGTGGACCCCTCGGACCTCGAGTGGCTGCACCTGCTGGTGGGGGACTGGCAGCTCGTGTCCGACCTCGCGTTCGCCGACCTCGTGCTCTGGCTGCCGACGCGGGACGGGGACTTCGTCGCGCTGGCGCACTGCCGCCCCTCGACGGGCGCCACGGTGCACTACGACGACGTCGTCGGCACGCACCCGGCCGAGGGGCAGCGGGCCCAGCTCCAGCGCAGCCTGGCCGAGCTGCGGCCGCTGCGCTCGCGCGAGCCGCGCTGGTACGGGCCCTACGCGGTGCGCGAGGAGGCGGTCCCGGTGGTGCGCAACGGCCGGCCGTTGGCCGTGCTGGCGCGGCAGACGAACCTCGGCGGCGCGCGCACCCCCAGCCGGCTCGAGCTGAACTACGTCGAGGCGGCCGACGACCTCGTCGGGATGATCAGCCGGGGCGAGTTCCCCGCGCCGGACGGCACGAGCGGCCCGCGCCGGGGCGCCCCGCGCGTCGGCGACGGCCTCCTGCGGCTCAACGGCGAGGGCGACGTCCTCTACGCCAGCCCCAACGCGCTGTCGTGCTTCCACCGGCTCGGCGCGCTGGGCGACCTCGTCGGGCGGTCCCTCGTCGAGACGGTCACGGAGCTGCTCGCGCAGGCCGAGGCGCTCGACGAGGCCATGCCGCTCGTCCTCATGGGGCGCGCGCCCTGGCGCACGGACATCGAGGCGCACGGCGTCGCGCTGTCGGTGCGGTCGGTGCCGCTGCTCGAGGCGGGGGAGCGGCTCGGCGCGGTGCTGCTGTGCCGCGACGTGACCGAGCTGCGGCGCCGGGAGCGCGAGCTCATCACGAAGGACGCGACGATCCGCGAGATCCACCACCGCGTGAAGAACAACCTGCAGACCGTGGCCGCGCTGCTGCGGCTGCAGGCGCGGCGGGTGGGCAGCCCCGAGGCGCGCGAGGCGCTGGGGGAGGCCACGCGCCGGGTGGCGACGATCGCGCTCGTGCACGAGACGCTGTCGCAGACGATCGACGAGGCGGTCCCGTTCGACGACCTCGTCGGGCGGAGCCTGCGCCTGGCGGCGGACGTGGCCAGCCGTGGCGCGCACGTGCGCACGGTCGTGCAGGGGACCTTCGGGTCCGTGCCGGCGGCCGACGCGACGGCCCTCGCGCTCGTGCTCACCGAGCTCGTGACGAACGCCGTCGAGCACGGGTTCGAGGGGCGGGAGACGGGGAGCGTCACGGTCACGGCCGAGCGGTCCGGCGACGCCCTGCACGTGGAGGTGGCCGACGACGGCGCCGGCCTGCCGGAGGGCAAGGGCGCCGGCACCGGGCTCGGGACGCAGATCGTCTCGACGCTCGTCGTCAACGAGCTGCGCGGGGCCATCGCGTGGTCGCCGCGGCCCGACGGCGGCACGCTCGTCGCCATGGACGCCGTGCTGCGGCAGGGGCGTGAGACGGGGTCGCTCGTCTCCTGAGCGGCGCGCGCCCCCAGCGGTCCGTCTGCTGAGCCGCTCGTCCCCGGGCCCTCGTCGGCGGGGACGACAGGAGGGCCGGTGCCCTGGGCACCGGCCCTCCCGTGAGGTCCTGCTGGTCGTGCGTGCCGGCGGTCCTGGCGGCGAGGTCAGCTCGCGCGGCGCTGGCGCGCCGTGCGGCGCTTGAGCGCGCGGCGCTCGTCCTCGGAGAGGCCGCCCCAGACGCCGGCGTCCTGCCCGGTCTCGAGCGCCCACTTCAGGCACGTGTCGGCGACGTCGCACCGACGGCAGACGGCCTTCGCCTCCTCGATCTGGGACAGCGCGGGGCCCGTGTTCCCGATCGGGAAGAAGAGCTCCGGGTCCTCGTCGAGACAGGCTGCGCGGTGGCGCCAATCCATGGGACATCTCCTCACAGCATGCTGGAGCAACGCCCGGTCCAGGGCGTGCGGCGGCCCGAGGGCCGAGGGGTGGGATGACTTGCTGGTACTAGGTTCACACCCGCGAGGCCGCGACACAAGGGTTACGCGGAGGTTTCGAGCCGATGACGAGTGAGGACTGCGTCACACCGGTCGCTGTCGCCGCGCCGGACCGTTCCGCACGTCCCGTCTGTCGGGGACGTCCGGTGGAGCTGCTGGTCAGCTGGGTGGTCAGGGGCTGCCCGGGGCGGGGCCGGCCCGGTGGCGCGGCCCCGGCGACGGGGGTGCTGCACGCCGTCCCGGTCGGGGACGGCCCGTCCATCGTCGCACGGCTGTCACGAGCACGCAGCCCGGCGTGGTACACCACCGGTCCCTCTCGGGATCCGTCCAGGAGGAGCACAAGTCACCGGGCGGAGCCGGCCCGGGCCGGGTCGATGCGACGATCCGCTCGTCGTGTCCCGCCGTAGGCTGCCCGCGTGCCTCCTCGCGCCGCGCCGCCGCCCCCGCCGCCCGCCGCGCCGGGCGGTCCGGGCGGTCCGGGTGGTGCAGACCGCGCGCCGGGGCGCCGGCTCCTCGTCGACCTCCGCCAGGTGCGCCCGCGAGCGCTGGCCGTCGTGGCCACGGGGGTGCTGCTCGAGGCCGTGCTGCTCGCGGGGCTGGCGGTGCTGCTCGTCGTCGACCTCGGGCGCGGCCTGGCGGCGGGGCAGGGGCAGGGGTCGATCGGTGCTGTGGTGTTCCTCGTCGTGCTGGCGCTGGGGGTGGCGGCGCTGCTGTGGCGGGGCTCGCTCGCCCTCGCGGACGGGCAGCGGTGGCCGCGCGGTCCCGTCCTGATGATCCAGGTGCTGCTCGTGATCGTCAGCACCGGCTGGGCGACGAGCGGCGCTCCGCCGGCCGTCCTGCTGCTGACGGCGCTCGCCCTCGTGGTCGGCGCCGGCCTGCTCACGCCGTCGGTGGTCGCGGCGACCACCGACGACGACGGGCGCGGCGGGCGCTGAGGGGCACCGACCCCTCGTCGCCCGGCCGCGCCCGTGACAGGGTCCGCGGACCGCCGTCAGTCGACGGCGAGCGCCGCGACGGGGGGCGTGCGCGTCGCGGAGCGCGCCGGCAGCACCGAGGCGGCCAGCCCGGCGACGAGGGCCACGACCAGCACGATCGCCAGGTCCCGCAGGGGCCACCCGAGCCGCACCTGCCCGGCCGGGCCGAGCACGGCCGCCGCCCCTGCCCAGCCGTAGAGCAGGCCCAGCACGGTCCCGGCCAGCGTGCCGACCCCGGCGACGAGCACCCCCTCCACCGCGAGCGTCCGGCGGAGCTGGCCCCGGGTGAGGCCGATGGCCCGCAGGGTCGCCGACTCCCGCCGCCGCTCGATGACCGAGAGGCTGAGCGTGTTGGCCACCCCGACGAGGGCGATGACCACCGCGACGGCCAGCAGCCCGACGACGACGAGCAGCATCGTGTCGATGACCTGGTCGTAGGACTCCCGCTCGGCCGCGCCGGACACGGCCTGCAGCGGGACGTCGGTCGGCAGGGCCTCCTGGACCGCCGCGAGGACGGCGGAGGGCGTCGCGTCGTCCGACAGGGCCGCCCAGACCGACGTCGTGCCCGCCTCCGGGGCGAGGCGCGCGAGCGTCGCCGCCGTGACGAGGAGGCCGTCGGACGGCACGTCGCCGACCACCGCGCGCAGCGTGAGCGTCTGGCCGCCCACGGCGGGGTCGACGACCGATCCGTCCTCCGCCGTGCTGCCGGCCGCCGTGCTGCCGGCGGTGAGGGTGACCGTGTCGCCGTCACGCACGACGAGGTAGCTCTCCGTGAGCCGCTCCGGCACGAGCACGGTGCCGTCCTCGAGCGGGGCGACGAGGTCCGGCGCCCGCAGGACCCCGGCGTCGGCCGGGTCGAGGCCGAGGACCGTCGTGCCGCCGCCGAGCTCCTGCCCGCCGAGCTCGAGCACGGGCGCACCGGCCAGGGCGGCGACCCGGGCCACGCCGTCGACGCGGTCGACGTCGTCGGCGGCGGACGCCGGCAGCGCCGCCTCGCCGGGACCGGCGAGGGAGGTGACCGCGAGGTCGACGGCGTACTGCTCGTCGAGCTCCGCGGCCAGCGTCGTGCGGGCCGTGGCGGCGCCCGTGCTCATCATCGCCACGAGGGTGACGCCGATGAGCAGCGCGGCCGAGGTGGCCGTGGTGCGTCGCGGGTTGCGCAGCGTGTTGGCGGCGGCGAGCCGGGCCGACGGGCCCGTCCGCGCCAGGAGCGCACCGACCCCGGCGACGAGGCGCGGCACCCACAGCACGGCGCCGACGAGCACGCCGACGAACGACACCGTGCCGCCCAGGATCCCGAGGGCGAGGGCCGGCAGCGCCCCGCCGCCGAGCACGAGGCCCGTGGCGACGGCGGCGGCCAGGGTCAGGCCGCCCAGCACGACGAGGACGAGCGACACGGCGGCGCGCACGCGGCCGGCCGCCGCGCCGAGCACGGGCGCGTCGAGCGGGCGCAGCGCGGCGACGGGGCTGACGCGGGTCGCCTCGCGCGCCGGGACGAGCGCGGCGAGCACCGTGACGACCGTCCCGACGACGAGCGGCGCGACGACCGCCGCGAGGCCCGGCGCGACGGTGGTCGGCAGCGGCACGTCGGGGGAGGTGCGGGCCAGCACGAGCAGCACGACCTGCACGAGCGCCGTACCGCCCAGCAGCCCGGCGACGGACGCGGCCAGGCCGAGGACGGCCGCCTCGGTGACGACCGACGCGGCCAGCTGCGAGCGGCGTGCGCCGACGCAGCGCAGCAGCGCCAGGGTCCGGGTCCGCTGCGCGACGAGCACGGCGAACGTGTTGGCGATGACGAGCGCGGCGACCACGAGGGCCACGGCGGCGAAGGCCAGCGCGATGGCGACGAGCACGTCGGCGTCGCCGGACAGCTCGGCCACCGCGGCGCGGGCGGCCTCGTCGCGGGTGAGCACCTGGGGCGTGGCCCCCGTGGCCGGGGCGACCTCGGACCGGAGTGCGGCCTGGACGGCGGTGACGTCGGCGCCGGGGTCGACCGCGACGAGCAGGGTCGGCACCGTGCCGACACCGACCCACGTCGCGAGGTCGGCGGGGTCCGCGAGACCGGCGCCGCCGTAGCGCTGCCAGGCGCCTGCCACGTCGGCGGTGATGCCGGTGACGGCCACGTCGGCGGTGCTCTCCACCCAGGTGTCGTCCGGGCCGGGCGTGGAGAAGGCGACCTGCACGCGGTCGCCGACGCCGACGTCGAGCTGCGTCGCCGTGGTCGCCGGCAGGGCGATCTGCCCGGGCGCCTGCGGCAGGACGCCCGCGGTGGCCCGGACGGAGGCGAGGCGCTCGTCGCCGGGGGCGGGCAGGACGAGCGGGTAGGCGGTCCGGCTGTTCGCCGCGACCGAGAGCACCGCCTGGTCCAGGGGTGCGACGGCGTCCACGCCCGGGACGTCGCCGGCGGCGTCGACGGCGGCCGGGTCCAGCTCCGCCCGCGTGACGACGAGGTCCGCCCGCCCGAAGGAGGCGGTGACGGAGTCGTAGGTGGTGCGGGTGAGGACGTCGCCCGCGAGCAGCGTCGCGGCGACGAAGGCCGTGCCGAGCGCGACCGCCAGGCCCGCGGCCACGAGCCGCGGCAGGCTGCGGCGCATCTGCGCGAAGGTGAGGCGCAGCATCAGCGGGCACCGCCCGTCGGCAGCGCGGGCGACCCGTCGAGCTGGCGCAGGGCGTCGAGCGCCGACAGCACGGAGTCCGGCGTCGGGTCCGCGATCTCGCCGGCGACCCTGCCGTCGGCGAGCAGCACGACGCGGTCGGCGTAGGCGGCGGCCGCGGGGTCGTGCGTCACCATGACCACGGTGCCGCCCAGCTCGCGCACGGAGCGGCGCAGGAAGCTGAGCACCTGCGCCCCCGAGCGCGAGTCGAGGTTGCCGGTGGGCTCGTCGGCGAACACGATCTCGGGCCGCGCGACGAGGGCGCGGGCGATCGCCACGCGCTGCTGCTGGCCGCCGGACATCTCGCTCGGCCGGTGCCCGAGGCGCTCGGCGATGCCCAGGGTGCGCACGAGGGTGTCGAGCCACGCCGGGTCCGGGCGGGCGCCGGCGAGGCCCAGCGGCAGGACGATGTTCTGCTCCGCCGTGAACATGGGCAGCAGGTTGAAGGACTGGAAGACGAAGCCGAGGCGCTCGCGGCGCAGGAGCGTGAGGGCGTCGTCGTCGAGGCCGGTCAGCTCCGTGCCGCCCAGGCGCACCGAGCCCGAGGTGGCCTGGTCCAGGCCGGCCAGCAGGTGCAGGAGCGTGGACTTGCCGGAGCCCGAGGGGCCCATGATCGCGGTGAAGCGGCCGGCGGCGAAGTCGACGTCGACGCCGTCGAGCGCGCGGACCTCGCCCGCGCCCTGGCCGTAGACCTTCGTCAGGGCCCGGGCGGAGGCGGCGGGGCCGGCGGTCGTGCCGGGGGCGGGCGGCTGCGGGGCGGGGCCGTCGGTGACGGCGGCGGTGGGGTGCACGGTGGCTCTCCTCGAGGTCGGCGGGACGTCGACGACGCTACGGAGGCACCGTGCCGGGCCGCGTCGGTCCCCGGTGCCGACCGTGCGTCGGCTGTGTCATCCCCCGGGAGGACCCGCGGCCCGAGGTCGTGCGGCCGCGGGACGAGGCAGGGCGCGTGAGGCCCGGCCGGGCTCAGGAGCCGGGCCGGACGAGGCCCGTCTCGTAGGCCGTCACGACGGCCTGCACCCGGTCGCGGGCGCCGAGCTTGGCCAGCACGCGGCCGACGTGCGTCTTCACCGTCGCCTCGGCGACGAAGAGGTCCTGGCCGATCTCCGTGTTGGACCGGCCCCGGGCCATGAGGACGAGCACCTCGCGCTCGCGGTCGGTGAGGGTGCCGACCGCGGCGTGGGCCGGACCGGCCTCGGGGGCGTCCTCCGGCAGGGCGTGGACGAGGTGCTCCAGCAGCCGGCGCGTGCTGGACGGCGCGATGACGGCGTCGCCGTGGTGGACGGTGCGGATGGCGTCGAGCATGACCTCCGGCGGTGCGTCCTTCAGGAGGAAGCCGCTCGCGCCGGCGCGGATGGCGGCGACGACGTACTCGTCGAGGTCGAAGGTCGTCAGGACGACCACGCGCGGGGCGGGGTGGGCGTCCGTGCCGGCGGCGACGACCTGCGCGGTGGCGGCGATGCCGTCGAGGACGGGCATGCGCACGTCCATGAGGACGACGTCGACGGCCGGGCCGGTCCCGGGCGCGAGCGCGCGCACCGCCTGTGCGCCGTCGCCGGCCTCGAGCACCACCGTCAGGTCCGGCTGGGAGTCGATGACCATGCGGAACCCGGCGCGCACGAGCGCCTGGTCGTCGACGAGGGCGACGCGGACCGGGGGGAGGCCGTCGGCGGGGGGCTGGCTCACGGGCACCAGGGTGCCACCGCGAGCGGCACCGTCCGCGCAGGTCGGGTCCTCGCGCTGCCCGGCGCGAGCCCCCGCTCAGGCCGCGCCGCCTCCGATCGGCGGAGCGGGCAGGACGGCGACGACGCGGAAGCCGCCGCCCGGGCGGGGGCCGGCGGTGACCGTGCCGCCGAACATGGCGGCGCGTTCCTGCATGCCCCGCAGCCCCAGGCCGCGCCCGTCGGCGGCGACGGGGAGCTCGGCGGGGGCGTCGGGGGTGGCGGGGCCGCCGGACGCGGTGCTCGTCGTCGGGTCGCCGACGACCGCGTCGGCGAGGTCGGCCGCCGCGCCCCGGCCGTCATCGCTGACCTCGACGAGGACCTCGGCGGGCCGCCAGGCCAGCTGCACGGTGACGCGGGGGTCGGGGCCGGCGTGCTTGAGGACGTTGGTCAGCGCCTCCTGCACGATCCGGTAGACGGTGAGCCCGGCGCCCGGCGGCAGGGCGCGCGGCGTCCCGACGCGCGCGAGCGACACGCGCAGGCCGCCGGCGCGGACGCGGCCGACGAGCGCCTCGAGGTCCTCCGTGCCGGGCAGCGGCGCGACGGGGGCGACGGGGGAGAACGCGGCGGCCCCGGGTGCGCCCGTGCTGCGCCGGCCGGGGCCGACCGGGTCGCCGGAGGCGGGCTGCGCGGTGCCGGGACGCGTCGCCGTCGAGCCGGGGCTCGTCGCGTCGGCGCTCGTCGCGCCGGCGCTCGTCGCGCCGGCGCCCATCGCCGTCACGGCCGGCCCGGGCGCGGGCTCCTCGTCGTCGGTCCGCAGCACGCCGAGCAGGCGCCGCATGTCCGCGAGGGCCGCGCGACCGGTCTCCGCGACGGTCTCGAGCGCGCGGGTGGCGGCCGGCGGGTCGGCGGCCGCGGCGTACCGGCCGCCGTCGGCCTGGGCGATGATGACGGTGAGGGAGTGGGCGACGATGTCGTGCATCTCCCGGGCGATGCGGGCGCGCTCGGCGGCGGCGGCGATGCGGCCCTGCTGGTCGCGTTCCACCTCCAGCCGCTCCGCGCGGTCGACGAGCGCGGCGAGGGTCTCGCGGCGCGAGCGCCGCACGAGGCCGAACGCCCAGGTCCCGAGCACGACCGTCGCCGTGAACGTCATCGCGATGAGCGCCCCGAACGGGTCGGTCGAGCCGTAGGTCCCGCCGCCGAGCACCACGGCGCCGACGAGCGCGCCGCCGGCCGCCGTCCGGTGCGCCCACACGGGGCCGTGCGCCGTCACCGAGTACAGGGCCACGAGCACCGCGAAGTCCGCCGGGACGAGGACGGGCACCCCGACCAGCACGTGCAGCAGCGCCACCGCGTAGACGGTGACCGCGGAGGCCACCGGGCGGGTCCGGCGCCAGGCCAGCGGCGCCACGAGCCCGACGGTCGCCACGGAGACGGGCCAGGTGGAGCCGCCGTAGGGCAGGGCGGCGGTGGCCAGGCTCACGAGCAGGAGGACCGCCGCGACGGCGGCGTCCACGGCGGAGCGGCGCCACCGGGTCGTCGTGCCGCGGTCGTCGGAGGTCCTCACGCCGCGAGGCTAGGTCGCCGCACCGCCCGGGGGCGTCCGCCCGGGGGACGACGTCGGCGGCCGGCGTGCCCGACCGGGGGAGGACGGCGGCACGCCGGTTCGCCGGTGGTGGTGCATCGCGAGGTCCGCACGCCCCCGCTGGCCGGGCGGACCTTTACCCGCTGTTGGTCCGCTGAGGGTGACGGGAGGGTCTCCCATGGTGGCGCGGATCCCCTACCATGACCGCCATGACGCAGGTGCTGCTCGCCGAGGACGACCCGGCCATCGCCGAACCGCTGGCCCGGGCGTTCGGCCGCGAGGGGTACGAGGTGCAGGTGCAGGGCACCGGGGCGGGCGCCATCGCCGCCGCGGGTGCCGCCGACCTCGTCGTCCTCGACCTCGGGCTGCCGGACATGGACGGCCTCGACGTGGCGCGCGCCATCCGCGCGCAGGGGCTGACCACGCCGGTGCTCGTGCTGACCGCGCGCGCGGACGAGGTGGACCTCGTCGTCGGGCTCGACGCGGGGGCGGACGACTACGTGACCAAGCCCTTCCGCCTGGCCGAGCTGCTGGCGCGCGTGCGGGCCCTGCTGCGGCGGTCGGTCGGCGAGACGGGCGACGAGGACGAGCTGGCCGCCCAGAACGTGCGCGTCGACGTGGCGGCCCACCGGGCGTTCCAGGGCGAGCGCGAGCTGCACCTGACCGCCAAGGAGTTCGACCTGCTGCGCACGCTGGTCGGCGCCGCCGGCACCGTCGTCGGGCGCGAGGCGCTCATGCGCGAGGTGTGGGGCTCCGAGCCCGTGAGCTCGACGAAGACGCTGGACATGCACGTGTCGTGGCTGCGCCGCAAGCTCGGCGACGACGCCAACGCCCCGCGCTACATCTCCACCGTGCGCGGCATGGGCTTCCGCTTCGAGACGGGACCGGCGCGGGTCTGACCCGCGTCCCGGTGCACCACCGGCCCACCCCGTGCGGCGCCGCGTCCTGCAGGCCACCGTCGCCGCCGTCACGGTGGCGGTGGTGCTCCTGGGCTTCCCCCTCGCGTTCCTCGGCGCACAGCTCGTGCGCGAGGGCGCGATGCAGGGGCTCTCGACGCGGGCCGAGTCCCTGGCGCGGGCGGTCGACTTCCGCATCGACCAGGGCGTGCCGATCACCGACGAGATGCTGGAGTTCTACACGCGCGGGGGCGGGATCGACGCGTACGTGCAGGTCGTCGACACCGACGGCACCGTGCACACGGCGGGGGAGCTGCCGAGCGGGCGGGTGGAGTCCGTCCGGACGGTGTCCGACAACGGGGCGGGCGTCGTCCTGCAGGTCTCGTGGTGGGACGTCTTCTTCGCGGGGGCGCGGCTGATCCTGCTGGTCGTCGGGGCGGCGGTCGTGGCGTTCGCCGCGGGGATCGCGATGGCGATCTGGCAGGCGAACCGGCTGGCGGCCCCGCTCGTCTACCTCGCGGCGTCGGCGGAGCAGCTCGGGTCGGGCCAGGTGCGGCCGAGCCTGGAGCCGTCGGGCGTGGAGGAGATCGACCTCGTCACCTCCGAGCTGGCGCGCAGCGCGGACCGCATGGCGGGGCGGCTGGCGGCGGAGCGGCAGTTCGCGTCCGACGCCTCGCACCAGCTCCGCACGCCGCTGACGGCGCTGTCGATGCGGCTGGAGGAGATCATGCTCACCTCCGGCGAGGAGACGGTGCGCGAGGAGGCGCGGATCAGCCTCGAGCAGGTGGAGCGGCTGGTGGGCGTCGTGGACGACCTGCTGTCGCGCTCCCGCCGGGCGCAGGGCGGGACGACGGAGGCGATCCGGCTCGTCGACGTCGTGCACCAGCAGGAGGAGGAGTGGGGCCCGACGTTCGCCGCGGCGGGCCGGCGCCTCGTCGTCGAGGTGGAGCCCACCCGGCAGGTGCTGGCGACGCCGGGGGCGCTCGCGCAGGTGCTGGCCACGCTCATCGAGAACTCCCTGCGGCACGGCGCGGGGACGACCACCGTGCGCTCGCGGGCGGGGCAGGGCCGGACCGTCGTGCTGGAGGTGGGCGACGAGGGTGCCGGCGTGCCCGACGAGCTCGCCGGGAGGATCTTCGAGCGGGAGGTGACCTCGGGGCGCGGGACGGGCCTGGGGCTGGCGCTCGCGCGGGACCTCGCGGCGGCCGACGGGGGCCGGCTGGAGCTGGCGCAGCGGCGGCCGGCGGTGTTCGCGGTGTTCCTCGCGGGGGTGCCGGCGTCGCTGCGGCCGGACGTGGTGCTGCCGCGCGGTGCGGCGGTCGCGCCATGGAAGCGGCGGGGCTGAGCCGGCCGGGAGTCGCGGGTCGCTCGTCGTCGGGGGACGGCCGTCCGGGGGAACGTGAGGGGACTCACCGGAGGAACCGGACGAATGACCTCTACGGTAGGACCTGTCCGTCGCGGCGCCCGGCAGGGTCCCGGGACGGGCACGGTGCCACGACCGGCCCACCCCGGCGTGTCCGCCCGTCGGGTGCTCGACGACCGGCAGGAGGACGACCACGATGACGACCACGACCCCGCGCGCGGCCGCCCGTCCGGGTGCGGCCCCCGCCGATGCGGGCAGGACCGACACCGGAGGCGCCCCCATGTTCCGTCTGACCCCGGCCGTGCAGCACTACGCCTGGGGCTCGACGACGGCGATCCCGAGCGTCCTGGGCACGGTCCCGGACGGGCGTCCGGTCGCCGAGCTGTGGCTGGGTGCGCACCCGTCGGCCCCGGCGGTCGTCGAGGACGGCGCCGGCGGCGTGGCACTGGACGCGCTGCTGGAGCAGGACCCGACGGGCCACCTCGGGCAGGACGTCGTGCAGCGCTTCGGCGCGCGCCTGCCCTACCTGCTCAAGCTCATCGCCGCCGACGCGCCGCTGTCGCTGCAGGTGCACCCCTCCATCGAGCGGGCGCGCGAGGGCTTCGCGGAGGAGGACGCGCGCGGCGTCGCGCGCGACGCCCCCGACCGCAGCTACCGGGACGAGAACCACAAGCCCGAGCTCGTGTACGCCCTCACGCGGTTCGAGGCGATGGTCGGGTTCCGCGCGCCGCGCCGCGTCGCCGAGCTGCTCGCCGACCTCGACTGCGACCTCGCCCGCGACCTGCACCGGATCCTCGTCGCCGACCCGAACCCCACGGGCGTGCGCGCGGCCTTCGAGTGGCTGCTGTCCCCGACGACGCGCCCGGGTGCCGACGACGTGAGCGCGTTCGTCGAGGCGTGCGGCCGCCGCCTGGCCGACGGGTCGCCGTCGCCGCGCACGGACCGCACCGTGCTCCGCCTGGCGCAGGCGTACCCCGGGGACCCCGGTGCCGTGACGTCGGTGCTGCTCAACCCCGTGACGCTCGAGCCGGGCGAGGCGCTGTTCGTGCCGGCGGGCGCGGTGCACGCCTACCTGTCGGGCCTCGGCGTCGAGCTCATGGCCAACTCGGACAACGTGCTGCGCGCGGGGCTCACCGCCAAGCACGTCGACACGGTGGAGCTGCTGCACAACGTCGACTGCGTCGCCGCGCCGCCCATCCGGATCGCCCCGGAGCGCGTGTTCACCTCGACGGAGATCTTCTACGCGCCCGTCGACGACTTCGAGCTGTCGGTGACGCGGCTGACCGACGAGGGCCAGGTCCGCGTGCCGGGCCGCGGGCCGCGCGTGCTGCTGTGCCTCGAGGGCGACGTCGTCGTGTCCACGGGGGACGGGCACGTGCTCGAGCTCGTGCGCGGGCAGTCGGCGTTCGTGCCGGCGTCGGCCGGGATGCTGTGCGCGCAGGGCGCCGGGGTGCTCGTCCAGGCGGACGTGCCCTGACGTCCGCCGGGGGCCCGACCGGCCGGGTCTCGCCGACCTCGGCCCGGTCGGACCCGGCCTGGTCGGACCCGGCCTGGTCGGACCCGGCCTGGTCGGACCCGGCCTGGTCGGACCCGGCCTGGTCGCGTCCGACCTTGTCGCGCCTGGTCTGCCGGCGCCCGGCCCGGACGGGCAGGGCGTGAGCCGACGCCGCGCGGTGGCGGCGCGCCTCGTGCGGCGTCAGCGGCTGCCGGTGAAGACGAAGCGCTTGTAGCCGAGGTAGCGCACGATCGTCGCGAGGCCGATGCCGACGACCGTGGCGACGTTGTCGGCCAGCGGCGACGTGCGGTGCAGCACGTAGTGCGAGAACGCGAGCGTCAGCACCGGCACGAGCATGCCGACGACGTTGATCGCGACGAACGCGAGCAGCTCCCGCCCGTGCCGCTCCGTCTTGTGCTCGGCGAAGGTCCACCAGCGGTTGCCCACCCAGGAGACCGCGGTCGCCGCGAGCACGGAGATGATCTTCGCGCTCAGGGGCTTGTGGATCAGCAGCTCGCCCGGGCCGAAGCGGAGCAGGTTGAACAGGCCGAGGTCGACCACGAACGCGAGCGCCCCGACAGCCCCGAAGCGCGCGAGCTCCGCGAGCCGGACCCGCCACGGCACCGGCGCCGTGCGCAGGTGCTCGGGGTGGTCGTGCGGGGCGTGGGCGTGCGCGGGGGGCTGCGTGGCGGTGGGGGCGGCGCCGGCCCTGTCGGGTCCGGACGTGGCCCGCGTCGTGGGGTCGGACGGCACCCGAGGATCGTAGGCGACCGGGTTAGGCTCCTGCGCCGTGACGAGGAGCGCCCAGCCCGTGGTGGCGGTGGTCGGCGGAGGACAGCTGGCCCGGATGATGGCGCCGGCCGCGGTGGGCCTGGGGGTGCACCTGCGGGTGCTCGTCGAGGCACCCGGCTCGAGCGCGGCGCAGGCCGTCGCCGACGCCCCGGTGGGTGCCGCCGCGGACGAGGCGGCGGTGCGGTCCCTCGTCGCCGGGGCCGACGTGCTCACCGTGGAGCACGAGCACGTGCCGGGGGCGCTGCTGGACGCCCTGGCCGACGAGGGCCTCCCGGTGCACCCGGGCCGGGCGGCGCTGGCGCACGCGCAGGACAAGGTCGTCATGCGGCGCCGGCTGGGTGCCCTCGGGGTCCCGTGCCCGGACTGGGCGCCGGTGCCGGACGCCGCCGCGCTGGACGCGTTCCTGGCGGCGCACGGTGGCACGGCCGTCGTCAAGACCGCGCGCGGCGGCTACGACGGCAAGGGCGTGCGGGTCGTCGGCCGCTCGTCGGACGTCGCGGACTGGCCCGCCGCGGCGGCCGACGGCAGCGGCGCCGCGCTCCTCGTCGAGGAGAAGGTGCCGTTCACCCGGGAGCTGGCGGTGCTCGTCGCACGGCGGCCCTCCGGGGAGGTGCGGGTGTGGCCGGTCGTCGCGTCCACGCAGGTGGATGGCGTGTGCGCCGAGGTCGTGGCGCCGGCCCCGGACCTGCACCCCGAGACCGGGGCCGCGGCGGAGGCGCTCGCGGTGCAGGTGGCCGAGGGGCTCGGCGTCACGGGCGTGCTGGCGGTGGAGCTGTTCGAGGTCGCCGATCCGGACGGCGGCGCCCCGCGCGTGCTCGTCAACGAGCTGGCGATGCGGCCGCACAACTCCGGGCACTGGACGCTCGACGGCTCCGTGACGAGCCAGTTCGAGCAGCACCTGCGGGCCGTGCTGGACCTGCCGCTCGGCGCCACGGATGTGCGCGCACCGTGGACCGTCATGGTGAACGTGCTGGGCAGCACGCTGCCGGACCTCGCGGCGGCCCTGCCGGACGTGCTGGCCGACCCCGGGGTCAAGGTGCACCTGTACGGCAAGGACGTGCGGCCGGGGCGCAAGCTCGGCCACGTGAACGTGGTCGGCGACGACCTGCCGGACCTGCTGCGGCGGGGCCGTGCGGCGGCCGCCCTGCTGCGCGGCGAGGTCGTGGCGGACGGGTAGTCGTCGGTTCGTCGTCGGTCGTCGTCGAGCGCCGCCGACGGGGGCCGTCGGAGGTCCACAGCCATGCGGAGGAGAGAGAGCGATGGCAGCACAGCCCCTCGTCGGGATCGTCATGGGGTCGGACTCGGACTGGCCGGTGATGCAGGCCGCCGCCGACGTCCTCGCGGAGTTCGACGTGCCGGTGGAGGTCGACGTCGTGTCGGCGCACCGGCAGCCCGACAAGATGGTCGCGTACGGGCGTGAGGCCGGCGGCCGGGGGTTGCGCGTGGTCGTCGCCGGTGCGGGGGGTGCGGCGCACCTGCCCGGGATGCTGGCCGCGGTGACGACGCTGCCCGTCGTCGGGGTGCCGGTGCCGCTGGCGCACCTGGACGGCCTCGACTCGCTGCTGTCGATCGTGCAGATGCCGGCGGGCGTGCCCGTGGCGACGGTCTCGGTCGGCGGGGCGCGGAACGCCGGGCTGCTGGCGGTCCGGATCCTGGCATCGGGCGTGGACGAGGACGCGCGTCGTCTGTCCGCGGCCATGGCCACCTTCCAGGACGGGCTGCGCGAGCAGGCCGAGCAGAAGGGCGAGCGGCTGCGCGCGCGGGCGGGCGGGGCGCGGACGACGGGGTTCGGCGCGGGCTGACCGGGTCCGGCGGGTCCGACGGGTCCGACGGGTCCGACGGTCGGCTCGATCGGCGTGACCGTGCCTCCAGTGGCACGCGGCGCGACGCCGACCGGTCGTGCTCGGACGTCAGGGCTCGTCAGGGCGCTCCCGGTCGTCGTGTCAGTGGCCGGTGGTGGACTTCTCGCATGCGGACGAGGGCGGGTGCGGCGGGGTCGGGGTCGACCTTGTTCGACGAGGGTGCGGGCGGGACCGGGCAGCGCAACCCGGCGGCCTCGACGACGTCGTCCACCTCGTCGTCCCAGCCGTCGTCGTCCCGTCCCTCGTCGTCTCGCCCGTCGTCGTCGGCCACGGCGTCCTCCGCGTCGGCGCCGGGTGCAGAGCCGGCGTCGGACCTGCCGGTGGAGATCGATCCGGTGGCGCTGGCGGGTGTGCCGGGTGCGTTGAGGCAGGTGGAGGGGCAGTTCGAGGCTCTGGTGTCGGCGGTGGCGTCGGCGGAGGCGGCGGTGCGGTCGGCGCAGGCGGTGCGTGCGGTGCTGCTGGCGGCGGCGGTGCAGGTGGGTGCGTTGGCCGATGAGGTGTCCTGTCACGTGCACGGGCGGGCGGTGACGGCGCAGTCGCGGGATCTGGCGGGGCGGTCGGTGCGGGCGGAGCTGGCGACGGTGTTGCAGGTGCCGGAGGGCACGGCTACGGGTCTGGTCTCGGATGCGGTGGAGCTGGTGGGGTCCCGGCCGGCGGTGTTGTCGGCGTTGGCGCAGGGGCGGGTGTCGTACCCGCATGTGCTGAAGTTGTTGGAGGAGACGGCGTCGCTGCCGCCGCAGGTGCGGGTCGCCGCGGATGAGGCGTTGTTGCCGGGGTGCGTCTCGTGGACGCCGGTGCAGCTGGGGCGGCGGGCGCGGTCGTGGGTGGCGCGTCATCACCCCGAGCCGGTGGCGGTGCGGCATCGGCGGGCGTGCGCGGACCGTCATGTGTGGGTGACGCACGAGCGGGATGGGATGGCGTGGTTGCACGCGTTGTTGCCGGCGGTGCAGGCGGTGGCGATCTTCGAGGGGTTGTCCTTCGGTGCGCGGATGCTGGCCGCGGGTGCGGATGAGGGTGCGGATCGGATGGGGGAGGGTCGCCGGTTGGTGGGTCAGCTGCGCGCTGACCTGCTGGCCGAGGTGCTGCTGCCCGAGCTGACCGGCACCACCACCGTGCACCAGCACGACCACGACCGCGACGACCGCGACGACCACGACGACCACGACGACGGTGCTGACGGGTCGAGGGCCGGTGGCGCCGCCGCCAGCGGTGGTCGTGCAGGTGGCCCGGACGAGAGTCGCAGCGGCGGACGTCGCACTGGCCGGTCGCGGGTCCGGCGGGGCGGCGGTCACGGTCGTGCGGCCGGTGACGCTGGTACGCCTGACGTCCCTGGCCCTGACGCGTCGTCGAGCCCGCCGTCGTCGTCCTCGTCGTCGAGCCCACCGTCGTCGTCCTCGAGCTCTCCGTCCTCGTCGTCGTCCTCGTCGTCGAGCTCTGCGTCCGCGTCGTCGTCCTCGTCGTCGAGCTCTGCGTCCGCGTCGTCGTCCTCGTCGTCGAGCTCTGCGTCCTCGTCGTCGTCCTCGTCGTCGAGCTCTGCGTCCTCGTCGTCGTCCTCGTCGTCGAGCTCTGCGTCCTCGTCGTCGTCCTCGAGCTCGTCGTCGTCTTCGGGGTCGTGCTCGTCGTGTGGTGGGTCGTCGTCGCGGGTGGGGGTGTTCCGGCCGACGGTGCTGGTGACGGTGCCGGCTCACACGGTGCTGGGTGGTGATGAGCCGGGGCATCTGGCGGGGTACGGGCCGGTCGATGCGCGCACGTGCCGGCAGGTGGCTGGTGCGGCCTCGTCGTTGACGCGGGTGCTGACCGATCCGGTCACGGGGGCGCTGCTGGGTGCGGACGGCACGTACGTGGTCAGCGGGGCGCGGCGGCGGTTCTTGGCGGCGCGGGACGAGACGTGCCGGTTCCCGGGGTGCAACCGGTCCACGACGGGCTGCGATGTGGACCACACGGTGGAGTGGGCGGCCGGGGGGTGCTCGGACGAGGGGAACACCGCGCACCTGTGTCGGCACCATCACCGGCTCAAGCACCGCACGCGGTGGCGGTTGACGCAGGACGTGGCGGGCACGTTGACGTGGACCTCCCCCGCGGGCCGGGTGCTGACCACGACCCCGGTCCTGCCCCTGCCACCAGCGCCACCACCACCGCCGCCGGCACCCGAACCGGCGCCGGACCCCTGGGCCGGACCCATCCCCTTCTGACCACGCGTGGGCGGCGTCTCTGACGGCGTGCGGTCGGCGTCGTCGCCGTGCCACGTGCTGCCCCCGGGCGTCGTCGTGCTCGAGAGCGGCCAACCGTGTTCGCCCTGCCCGCCGAGGCGAGCGACTGCGTCCCCGTGTCCCGGGCGAGCAGCTGCGTCGTCGCGTCCGGGGCGGGACGCCGGCGCAGACAGTTGCGTCGTCGCGTCCGGGGCGAGCAGCTGCGTCGTCGCGTCCGGGGCGGGCCGCTGCGTCGCCGTGCCCGGGCGCGGAGCTGCGTCGTGCCCGAGAGCCAGCAGTGGTTCGTCGGGCCGCGGGCGATGCGCTGCGTCGCTGTGCCCGGGCGCGGAGCTGCGTCGTCGTGCCCGAGAGCCAGCAGCGGTTCGTCGGGCCGCGGGCGATGCGCTGCGTCGCTGTGCCCGGGCGCGGAGCTGCGTCGTCGTGCCCGAGAGCCAGCAGCGGTTCGTCGGGCCGCGGGCGACGAGCTGCGTCGCCGTCGTCCGGAGGGAACGTGTTGTGGGACCGGGTCGGGTGCTCGCGCTGCTGAGGGCTGGTGCCAGGGTGGTGCTTGCCGCGGGTTCGACTGTGTACGTGCCGCTGCGTGCGGTCGGGCTGCGTGGTGCCGCCGAGCCGTCAGGCTGCTGGAGCGCCGCCCACCGGTCCGGGCGGGAGGACGCCGTCGCGGACGTCGGCGAAGAACTGGGGTGCGGCGGTCTCGTCGAGCAGGACGGTCGAGCCGATGTTGCCCGGACGGTAGTCGTTGTCGGCGATGGGCGGCGCGCCCGTGACGCCGCCGGGGCCGGTCGCCGAGCGGAAGGCCAGGGCGAGCCGCGCGAGGTCGGTGACACCCATCCCGTCGTCCACGCGGACGGCGCCGAGGCCGGCGTCGAGCAGGTCGGTCTGCCGGCCCGGGTGCAGGGCGAGCGACGCGGGGGACACCGCAGCCATGACGGCCCCGATGAGCTGGCGCTGCCGCTGCGCACGCCCGACGTCGCCCAGGGGGTCGGCCTTGCGCATCCGCGCGAAGGCCAGTGCCTGCTCGCCGTCGACGTCGTGGCACCCGGCGGTCCAGACCATGCCCGAGTCGGGGTCGGAGACGTCGGCGTCGTAGCAGAGGTTGACGCCCCCCACGGCGTCCACGACCTGCTCGACGCCGCCCATGCCGATCTCCACGTAGTGGTCCACGGTGAGACCGGTCAGCCCCTCGACGGTCGCCACGAGCAGGGGCGCCTGGCCCCAGGCGTACGCCGAGTTCAGCTTCGCCGGCCCGTAGCCCGGGACCTCGACGTACGTGTCCCGCGGCAGCGAGATGAGCGCGGACGGCCCGCTGCTCGGCACGTGCAGCAGGAGGATGCTGTCGGTGCGCGCACCCTCGACGGCTTCCCCGCCGACGGCGCCGTCCGCGCGGGAGTCGGACCCGGCGAGGAGGTACGTCGTGCCCGGCGTCCCGGCGGCACCTGACAGCGCGGCGACGTGCTGGATGCGGTCCTGGGCACGCACGAGCAGCGCGACGGGCCACGCGAGGAGCAGCACGAGCACCGCGGCGACGCCCAGGAGGACGGCACGTCGCCGACGGCCGGTTCGAGGCGCGCGATCGCCCGGTGTGCTGCCGATGGGTACACCGGACACGTCGCCCGCCGATCGTGGCGCCGGTCCGAAGGCGTTCGGACCGCTGCGCGCGGGGCCACCCTGGGCGGTTCCACCGTCGGTCGCTGCACTGTGGGGGGGTGCGGCGCCTGCCGCGCCGCCCGCCTGGAGGACGTATGCACGGGAGGCCGTGCTCCTCGGCGCGCGAGGGGCCGCAGGGCTGGGCGCGCCGGTGGGGCGCGCGGCGGGTGGCGTCGTCGCGCTGGGCGCCGTCGACGCCGTCACCGTCGACCGGGGCGCCGCGGGGGCCGTCGACCGGGGCGCCGCGGGGGGCGACGACGGACGGGGTGCGCTCGTGGTCTGGCGCGGGGCGGCCGGACGGCGTGCACCGGGGTTCGTCGAGCCCGGGCCCGCGTCGGCGGGCATGGGACGCGCTGACGGGGCCGATTGGCGCGTGGGCGGGGCCGGTGGGCGCGTGGGCGGGACGACCGGGCGCGCCGGCGGGGGGACGGGACGAGACGGGGACGCTCCGCCACCGGTGCGGCGGGCGCCGGGGGCGAAGCTCGGGGGGCGGCCCTCGTCGCCCGAGGTGCCGCTCATCGTCGAGCCGCCGGGCGCGCCGGACGGACCTGGCGTCGGACCATGCGCTGATGGTGCCACCGCCCGGCCGCCGCCGGTGGGACGCGGGTCACGAGCAGACGGCCGTCACGTCGGCGCCGGTGAACGCCTCCTGCCCGGCGGCCTTCGTCTCGGTCGGCGTGGGCTCGGGCGCGGCGGGCGCCGACGCGGCCGGGTCGGCAGGGGCCGCCGGGTCGGTGGTCGCGGGGGCGGCGGGCGCGGCCGGCTCGCTGCTCGGCAGGGGCTGGTCCGCGGCGATGGCGGCCCAGACGGCGTCCGCCTCCGGCGTCCACACCACCCGGTTCGGGTCGGACGGCGCCGGGCCGAACGGGATCGTGAGGAACGTGATGCTCGCGGGGTCGATGCCGCGCAGCGAGAACGCCAGGCCGGTCAGGTCGGCGATCGAGCTCAGCCCAGGGTCGGTGGTGAGCGACTCGGTGGCGGCGTCGAAGAACCCGATGAGCTGGCCGGTGTCGGTCAGGAAGTTCTTGGACAGCAGCCCCTGGAGCGTCGCGGCGAGGAGCTGCTGCTGGCGGCCGAGCCGGCTGGTGTCGGACCCGTCACCGACGCCCTTGCGCGCGCGGGCGAAGGCCAGCGCGGTCGTGCCGTCGAGCGTCTGGACGCCGGCGGAGAGCTGCAGGCCCGCCATGGGGCTCGACATGTCCTCGGGGATGCACATCGTGACACCACCCAGCGCGTCGACCATCTTCGTGAACCCGACGAAGTCGACGACGACGTAGTGGTCGACGGTCACGCCGGTGTTGACCTGGACGGCCGAGATGGCGCACGCCGCGGCGGACGCGGCGTCCCCGCCCATGTCCGCCCCGGTGGCGAACGCGGAATTGAACAGGTCCGTGCGCGGCCGGGAGGTCTGGCCGTTCGTCGCCGTGCAGGCCGGGATCTCGACGAGGGAGTCACGCGGGATGGAGACGAGCTGGGCGCGCGACCGGTCGGCGGAGACGTGCACGAGGATCGTCGTGTCCGACCGCATGCCCTCGACGGAGCCGCCGATCGCCGCGTTCTCGCCGTCGCGCTCGTCGGAGCCCATGACGAGGATGTCCAGCGCCTGCCCGGCGCTCGCGTCCTGCGGGTCGGGGGTCGCGTCCGTGCTCGGCTCGTCCACCGGCACGACGAGGTCGCTGACGTCCGCCGACGTGATGTTCCCCTGCAGGTTGGCGGCCACGGTGGCGGTGCCGGCCACCGCGAAGGCCAGCACGCCGGTGGCGACGACCGCCGCTCCGCGCAGCAGCGGGTGGCGCGAACGGGCCCGGGCGTGGCGCAGCGCGCGAGGACGCCGGGGGGCGACGTGGCGGGAGGTCACGGCAGGATGGTAGGAGGGCACGGGGGGACGATCGGCAGCGGGCCCGGGAAGGTGCGGTGGAGGACCTGTGCAGATCGCCGCGGCTGACCCGGGGGACCCGGGCGACGACCCGAGCGACCCGAGGGACCCGTCAGACCCGAGGGATCCGTCGGCGCCGGCGGGACCGGCCGGACCGCCGGGCCCGCCGGCCGGACCGCCGGGGCAGGTGGCGTCGGGCTCGCCCCGTCAGCGCCCGAGCTTCGCGTACCGGGCCTCGGTGGCGTCCTTCTGCGGTCGCCACCACGCCTCGTGCGCGCGGTACCAGTCGACCGTCGCGGCCAGGCCGTCGCGGAACGTCGTGTACCGCGGCACCCAGCCCAGCTCCGTGCGCAGCTTCGTCGCGTCGATCGCGTACCGCAGGTCGTGGCCGGGCCGGTCGCTCACGAGGTCGTAGGCGTCCGGATCCTGGCCCATGAGCTCGAGGATCGTCTCGACGACGGTCCGGTTGTCCTTCTCGCCGTCCGCGCCGATGAGGTAGGTCTCGCCCGCGCGGCCCTTCTCGAGGATGGTCCAGACCGCGGCGTTGTGGTCCTCGACGTGGATCCAGTCGCGGACGTTCTGCCCGGACCCGTACAGCTTCGGGCGCACGCCGTCGATCACGTTCGTCACCTGGCGCGGGATGAACTTCTCCACGTGCTGGTAGGGCCCGTAGTTGTTCGAGCAGTTCGAGATCGTCGCCTGCACCCCGAAGGACCGGGCCCACGCGCGGACGAGCAGGTCCGAGGACGCCTTCGTCGAGGAGTACGGGCTCGACGGGTTGTAGGGCGTGTCCGGCGTGAACTTGGCGGGGTCGTCGAGCTCGAGGTCGCCGTAGACCTCGTCGGTCGAGACGTGGTGGTACCGGACCCCGTGCCGACGGACGGCCTCGAGGAGCGTGTACGTCCCGATGACGTTCGTGCGGACGAACGGCCACGGGTCGTGCAGGGAGTTGTCGTTGTGCGACTCCGCCGCGAAGTGCACGACGAGGTCCGTGGCGCCGACGAGGCGGTCGACCACGTCGGGGTCGGCGATGTCGCCCTTGACGAAGGTCACGCGGTCGGCCACCGGGTCGAGACTGCGCTCGTCGCCCGCGTAGGTGAGCGCGTCGAGGACGGTCACCTGGACGTCGGGGTGCTCGCGCACCGTCTGGTGGACGAAGTTGGCGCCGATGAAGCCGGCCCCTCCGGTCACGAGCAGGTGCACGACGAGACCTTTCGACGGGCGGCGTGTGGTGACCCGGCGGACCCGTGGCGGCCGGCCGGGGACGCCCCCGACGAGGTGCGCACGGGCGGCCCGTCGGCACGGGGGCGTGCCGCGCGAGGAGCATAGCCAGCGCGGGCCGCACGGGCGGGCGCGTCCGGTACGGAGGTGCCCGGATGTGACGCACGAGGACCCAGGGGCTGGAGGGCTCAAGGGTGGGATGCTGGCGGCCGAAACGGTAGGGGCACGCTGCCGTCACCCGTCTGGAGCATCATGCTGCTGCGTCTCGTCCTCTCGCTCGGCCTCGCCGCGGGCGTCGCCGGCGGGGTCCTGCCCGCGCCCGCCGTCGCACCGTCGCCCGGGGCGCCCGGTGGCCAGGTCGTCGCCGGTGCGGGGGTGGTCCGCCACGCCGCGGCCGCTGCGAGCGGTGACGGGACCGGCTCGGGGACCGGCTCGGGGACCGACTCCGGTACCGGCCTCGGTGCCGACGCCGACGTGCAGGTCGCCGAGGTCCCGCTCGTGCTCGACGTGCCCGGCGACGCCGCGGGCGCGGCGGCCGGCGCCGGTGCCGTCGACCCCCTGGCGCCGCTGCCCGCCGACGCGCCCGTGGCGGCGCTGGACACCGAGGAGGACGGTCCGCTCGCACCCCTCGTCGTCGACGAGGGGGCCGCGGGGCGCGTGGTCTCCGAGCCCGTGGCCGTCGCCGACTTCCAGACCCTCGGCGTCACCTGGGCCGACGGGCCCGCGCCGGACGTGCAGGTGCGGACCCGGACCGACGACGGCTGGTCCGCCTGGACCGCCCTCGAGGTCGGCGACGACGCGCCCGACGCCGGCACCCCCGACGCCGAGGCCGCGGCCCAGCGGGCCGGCACGCAGACGCTGTGGGTCGGGGAGTCCGACGCCGTCCAGGTCTCGGTGGCCGCCCCGGCGGACGGGACGACGACGGCGCGCGACGTCGAGCTGGTGCTCGTGGGCTCCGAGGCGACCGGCCCCGCCGCCGTGGTCCGGCCCGCGGTCGCCGCCACGCCCGCCGCCGCCGGCATGCCGCCCGTCGTCACCCGCGCCGCCTGGGGCGCCGCGTCTCCGAGCTGCGAGATGGCGTCCGCGAAGGCGCTGGTCGGCGCGGTGGTGCACCACACCGCCGGCTCCAACGCCTACGCCGACCGGGCGCAGGCGATGCAGCAGATCCGCAACGACCAGGCGTACCACATGCAGGGCCGCGGCTGGTGCGACCTGGGCTACAACGTCATCGTCGACAAGTTCGGCACGATCTACGAGGGCCGCGCCGGGAGCCTGGACAAGGCCGTCATCGGCGTCCACGCCGGCGGCTTCAACACGGGCACGCTCGGCGTCTCCATGCTCGGCACGTTCACCACGGTGGCCCCGTCGCCGGCGATGACCGACGCGGTGGCGCGCATCGTCGGGTGGCGCCTGGGTGCCTACGGCGTCGACCCGCGCGGCACGATGCAGTACTGGACCGGCGCCGGCGAGAACTCCCGGTTCACCAACCGGACGGTGACGCTCCCGCGCGTGCTCGGGCACCGGGACGTGGCCTACACGGCGTGCCCCGGGGACCGCGGCTACGCGACCCTCGCGGCGATCCGCAGCGCCGCGGCCGGCTACGCGCCCGGCACCACCACCTCCGACGCCGCGTCGCTGGTGAAGGCCCTCTACACCGACCTGCTCGACCGCCCCGCCGAGGCCGGCGGCGTCACCTCCTGGTCCTCGCTCCTCGTGCAGGGGACGTCCTCCGCGGACCTCGTCGGCGTCCTGACCAGCTCGACGGAGTACCGCACCCTGCGTGTGCGCGAGGCCTACGAGCAGGTCCTCGGCCGCTCCCCGGACGCGGGCGGCGCCGCCGGCTGGGTCGCCGCGATCGCGGCCGGCCGCCTGACGGTCGACGACGTGCAGCGCCTGTTCTACGAGTCGCCGGAGTTCTACCAGGCGGCCGGCGCGACCGACGCCGCCTTCGTCACGCGGGTGTACGAGGTCATGCTGGGCCGTGCGCCCGGTGCCGCCGAGCGGGACTTCTGGGTCGCGCGCATCGCCGCCGGCAACCGCGGGCAGGTGGCCGCCGGCGTCTGGGCCTCGCTCGAGGCCGCCCAGCAGCGGGCGTCCGGCTACTACCGCACCTTCCTGGGGCGTGACCCGGAGTGGTCCGGGCGTGTGTACTGGGGGCAGCAGCTGCTGGAGCGCGGCGAGGGCGTCGTGCGCACCGGCATCGCGGGGTCCGCCGAGTACTGGGCGCGGGCCCTGACCCGGTACCCGGCCGTCAGCGCGTGACGCACGGCGACTCCGGGCATCACGACGAGCACGACGACGAGCACGACGAGCACGACGACGAGCGGGACGACGAGGGGACCACGGTGCGCAGGCGCGTCGACGAGGACGGGACGACGGGGACCCGGGCCGGGACGATCAGGGCCGGGACGATCAGGGCCGGGACGATCAGGGCCGGGACGATCAGGGCCCGGGCGACCGGGGCCGGCACGGCCGGGAGGACCGGCGCGGTCGCCAGGGCCGTCCGGCTGCTGACGGTCGCGGCGGTGGTGCTGGGGCTCGTCGCGGTCGACGCCGCGCGCGGGCCCGTCGCGTCCGCGCACGCCGAGGACGGGTCGCTCCGGCTCACGGTCACCGGGCACGGCTGGGGCCACGGCCGCGGCATGGGCCAGTGGGGCGCCCTCGGCTACGCGCAGCAGGGCGCGCCGTACCAGACGATCCTCGGCCACTACTACGGCGGCACGCGGCTGGCGGCCGACGCCGGCAACCCGTGGGTCTTCGTCGAGCTGACGCGGTTCACCGGCGCGGCCACGGACGTCCTCGTCCAGGGCTACGGCCTGCACGCCGGCTCGACGAGCGTGCCCGGCTACGGCTACCTGCGCCTGCGGTGGAACGGGTCGGCGACGGAGGTCCAGACCGGCCCGTCGTGCGGCGGCCCCTGGACGACGGCCTCGACCGTCGGCGCGACGACCGTGGAGGTGGGCGCCGGCGGCGCCGGCGGCCTCGACGGGCTCATCCGCACGTGCGAGCCCACCGGCAGCACCGGCTACCGCGGTGCGCTGCAGCTGCGCGTGGTCGGTGGGACGCGCTACGTCGTCAACGCCGTGCAGATCGACGACTACGTGCGCGGCGTCGCGGCGGCCGAGATGCCGCCGTCGTGGGGGAGCACCCCCAACGGCATGGCGGCCCTGCGCGCCCAGACGGTCGCCGCGCGCAGCTACGCGCTCGCGTCGTCCCCGCGCGCCTCGGGCGCCACCCTCTGCGACACCACCGCGTGCCAGGTCTACCGCGGTGCCTTCTCGACGGGCGCGCAGGGCCCGGGGGCGGCCCGGACGCTGCGCGAGGACGCCCGCTCCGACCAGGCGACCGCCGAGACGTCAGGGCAGGTCATGCGCACCTCGGCCGGGCGCATCGCGCGCACGGAGTTCAGCGCCTCGACCGGCGGCTGGACCGCGGGCGGCACGTTCCCCGCGGTCGTCGACGACGGCGACGCCGTGGCGGGCAACCCGCACCACACGTGGACCCTCGCGACGACGGTCGGGGAGGCGGGGGCCCGGCTCGGCGTCGGCGTCCTGCGCAGCTTCACCGTCACGGGCCGCAACGGGCTCGGCGCCGAGGGCGGCCGCGTCATGTCGGCGCGGGTCGTGGGCACCACGGCCACGCGCACGATGACGGGCAACGAGGTGCGCCAGGCGCTCGGGCTCAAGAGCGACTGGTTCACGGTGTCGCTGTCGCCCGCCGACGCCGCCGCGCTGGTCCGGGCCCTCTACCAGGACCTGCTCGGGCGCGACGCGGAGCCGTCCGGCGTCGCCTCGTGGTCGGGGCTGCTGATCGGCGGCGCCTCGTCGGCGGACCTCGTCGGGGTCCTCACCTCGACGCAGGAGTACCGGGAGCGCCGGGTGCGGCAGGCGTACGCCGAGGTGCTCGGGCGCCCCGCCGACGACGGCGGCCTGCGCGGATGGGTCGACGCCGTGGCCGCCGGCCGGCTGACGATCGACGACGTGCAGCGGCTGCTGTACGAGTCGCCGGAGTTCTACCTCGCGTCGGGGTCCGACGACGCCGCCTACGTCGGGCGCGTGTACACGGTCATGCTCGGCCGGGCGCCGAGCCCGGAGGAGTCCGCCTACTGGGTCGCGCGCGTGCGCAGCACCGGGCGCGGGTCCGTCGGGTTCGGCGTCTGGATGTCGCTCGAGGCGGCGCAGGGCCGGGCCGCCGGCTACTACCGCACCTTCCTCGGGCGCGAGCCGGAGTGGTCCGGCCGCGTGCACTGGGGGCAGGTGCTGCTCGAGCGCGGCGAGGGCGTGGTGCGGGTCGGTATCGCCGGGTCCGACGAGTACTGGGCCCGCGCGCGAGTGCGGTTCCCGGCCTGAGCGGGAGGGCCGGCGGGCACCCGGCCGGGCGTCGCGTCCGGCCGGGTCGCGCCCGGGTCGGGCGCGGTCGAGGCCGGGTCAGGCGCCCGGGACCGACGCGTCGATCTGGCGGTCGAGGATCGCCTCGGCGCGCTCCTGCTCGCGGTCGGGCCCGGTGCGGTGCGTGCGGACGTGGCGCCGGTACTCGCCGTCGCGGATCGCGTTCGCGGCGGCGAGGGCCAGCTCGTCGCGCCGCAGCGTCTGCGTGCGGGTGAGGATCCAGCCGACGGTCAGCAGCAGCATCCCGACGATGAACGACGCCACCCCCGCGATGAGGCTCGGGAACCGCTCCACCTCGCCCGTCTCGACGAAGCCCGCGATCGCGACGCCGACGAGCACCGCCGCGGCCACGAGCCACGGCACCGACATGAGGCCGAACGCCTGCAGCGGCCGGTGGTCGCGCCACAGCCGCAGGATCGCGCGCAGGATGGCCCAGCCGTCGGCGTAGGTCGACAGCTTCGAGACCGACCCCTCGGGCCGCGCGCCGTAGGGCGCGGGGATCTCGGCGTAGGCGAGGTCGAGCGCGACGGCGTGCGCGGCGATCTCGACCTCGACCTGGAAAGCCTGCGAGCGCACGGGCATGGAGGCGGTGAACCGGCGGCTCATGCCCTTGTAGCCGGTGAGGATGTCGCGCAGGCCGATGCCCGTGAGCGCCCGCTGCAGCCCCGTGAGGGCCGCGTTGCCCCACTCGTGGCCGGACCGGTACTCGTCGCCCTCGGCCTTGCTCGCCCGGGACACGTTCACCAGGTCGTAGCCGCGGCAGTAGACCTCGTGCACGAGCTGCACGGCCGCCGCGGGGTCGTACGTCGCGTCGCCGTCGACCATGATCGTGACGTCGTGGTTGCTGTACTCGAGCAGCCGCCGCACGACGCGGCCCTTGCCCTTGATGGGTACGTGCACGACCGTCGCGCCGGCGCCGCGGGCGACGTCGCCCGTCCCGTCCGTGCTGAGGTTGTCGCCGACGAGGACCTCGATGTCCGGCAGGACGGCCCGGAACCCCGCGATGACGCCGCCGATCGTGGCGGCCTCGTCGTGGCAGGGGACCACGAGGAGCACCGAGGCCCCGGCGCAGCGCTCGCAGGGCCAGCCGCCCGGGGGCTCGCGCCGCACCGTGCCGTCGTGCGTGTCCACAGGTCCCCCATCGGGTCTCGTCACCGCGGGTGCGCGGCGGGTGCTGTCGCGTGGGCGGGCCGTCGTGGGGCGTGTCCGGCCGGCGGTGGCCGGGCCGTGGCGCGTGGCCGCCGGCGCCCAGGGTAGCCGGGCGGGCGGGGGCCATGACCTACAGTGGCCCCGCGCCGCGCGCCTCGTGACCCGTGCCGAGGGCCGGCACGCGGCCGCCGCGGCAGCAGGGTGCGGCGCCGCACGCGGACCCGTACCGGACCCGCGACGAGCCCGTACCGACCACGTACCGACCACGTACCGACCACGTACCGACACGTACCGAACGAGGGAACCCCCGCATGGCGACGACCACCGCAGCCGCCCACGGCCCCGGGACGGCGGCCGGTGCGACGACGACCGGCGCGACGGGCCGGTGGGGGCGCGACCGCCTCCTGTGGTGGCTCGCCGCCGGTGTCGTCCTCGTCGGGGTGTCCGTGTGGACGGTCCTGCGGCGCACGCAGCACTTCCTCCAGGCCGACGGCGTCCAGCAGTCGGTGATGTCCGTGCAGGACGTCGACCTGTTCTTCTGGGGCCAGAACCGCTTCTTCGCGTTCACGTCCGTGCTCGCGCAGCCCTTCGCGGACCCCGACGTCAACCTGTTCGTCTGCCTGCTCGTCAACGCGCTCGCGTTCCACGTGCTGCTGCTGCTGCTCGCGTGGATGGGCGTCCGCGCGGTCACGGGCTCGCGGGACCGGTGGGCGACCGCGGTGCTGTTCGGCGGGCTGCTGGCCGGTGCGCACCTGCTCATCGCGCCCGTCCGCCTGCACATCCTGGCGCTCGAGAGCCAGCCGTACTCCCTGTCCTGGTCGATGGCGCTCGGGTCGTTCCTGCTGTGGAAGCGTCGCTCGCCGTGGGCGCTCGGCGCCGCGGTGCTGCTCGTCGGGCCGGCCGCCGGGCTCAACCCGTCGGTCGTCCTCGTCGTGGCGTTCCTCGCGGTTGTCGAGATGGTCCGACGCCGCCAGTGGGTGCGCTGGCTCGTGCTCGGCGCGGTCTGGCTGGCGTGGCTGGCGGTGTGGCAGGTCCTGTCGGCGCGGTTCGGCGGCACCGCGGGGCCGATCCCGGACGCCGAGCAGCGCTACTTCGCGTTCGACCTGCCGCAGTTCCTCCGGGACACGCCGCTCTCCCTCGGGGCCGTCACCGGGGCGTTCCGGCCGCTGCCGCTCGTGCTGCTCGCGGTCGTCGCCGGTCTGGCCGTGCTCGCGCTCGCCCCCGCGCGGCGGGCGGCGCTGCTGCAGCGGCTCGCGCTGGCCGGCGTGTTCTGCGCCCTGTACTGGGCAGTCTTCACCGGCAACCCGTGGGTGGCGGTCAACGGCTACCCCGTCCGGTACTTCTACCCGGTCGTCCTGTTCCTCGTGGTGCTCGCCGTGGTCCCCGTCGTGGCGCTCGCGGTCGGCCTCGTGCGGCCCGAGGGCGTCCTGCGCCCCGGGCTCGTGCCCGCCCGGCTCACGCGCGGCGGGCCCGCACGGGCCGGGCGCGCGGGGACGGCGCCCGGCTCCCGCGGGCCCCTGCCCCGGGCGGTGCCGCTCGTCGGGGCGGCCGGCGTGCTCGTCGTCGCCCTGGCGGGGCCGCTCGTGCCCCCGGAGCGGGCCGACGTCCTCACGGGCGTGCGCGCCACCGGCGACTTCGTGCAGGAGAACGACGTCACGTTCCTCGCCGGGTACTACTGGGACATGTGGCCCCTGCTCCACGAGACGCTCGACGCGGGCCGCGACGCCACGTACGTCACGGGGTTCAAGAGCGGTGGCGACCCGGTCGGCTACCGCACCGCCTTCGAGCGCGAGCTGGCCGAGGGCGACGGGCCGCCCCTGGCCGTGTGCGTCAACGAGGAGCTGGCGTTCTGCCTGACGTACCTCGACTTCTGGACGCAGGAGGGCTGGCGGCCGACGGGGGAGACGTGCCCCGTGCCCGGCACGACCCCGCAGCTCGGCAGCCCGCCCGTGCGGCAGTGCCTCGTGCTGGAGTACGCGGGCGCGGTCTGACGGGGGCGCCGCCAGGCCCGACGAGCGGGACGCGGGCCGCGGGGGAGCGGCCGGGCGACGGGCCCGTGCACGGGCGCCCGCCGGTCGGTGACGTCAGGCCGTCGCGGGCACCAGCCCGACGTCGAGGCGGACGAACCCGACCTCGCGCGAGTCGGCCTGCACCGTGAGCTGGGCGCCGTCGCGGAGGCGGTGCACCTCGGCGCCGGTCGGCCCGGCGATGGCGCCGTGCACGGTGTAGGAGCCCTCGCCCAGGTGCAGCGCGGGGATGGTGAAGTCGAAGGCGGCGCGCCCGACGACGGTCGGCAGCGGCACGCCGAGCAGGCGGCTGTTGGTCCCGTAGATGCCCTGCCCCGAGCCGGACTCGAAGCCGAAGCCGAGGATCCAGTCGCCCGTCAGCGGCTCCGTGGCGTCCACGGTGACGCGCACGGCGAGCGGCCGCCCCGGGGCGACGACGCCGACCGGGGAGCCGCCGTCCAGCACCTCGACGGCGCTGATCGTCGCCTTGGGCCGCTCCTCCGCGGGCGCCGGGGTGGCGACGGCGCCGCCGGCGGCGGCCTCGGCCTCCTGGCGGGCGCGGCGCTCCTGGTCGCGCTCGATGTCCTCCGCGCGCATCTGGTCGAACTCCGAGCGCAGGACGCGCAGCGCCTCCGCGGGCGTCCCGTCGGCGACGAGGCGGCCGTGCTCGAGGACCACCGCCCGGTCGCAGACGTCGGCCACCTGGTCGAGGCCGTGCGTGACGAGCACGATCGTGCGGCCCTCGTGCTGGAACGAGCGGATGCGGTCCATGCACTTGCGCTGGAACGGCTCGTCGCCGACGGCCAGCACCTCGTCGACCAGCAGGACGTCCGGGTCCACGTGCACCGCGACCGCGAAGGCCAGGCGCACGTACATCCCCGAGGAGTAGAACTTCACCTGCGTGTCGATGAACTGCTCGATGCCGGAGAAGTCGACGATCGCGTCGAAGTACCGGTCGGTCTGCTTCGTGCTCAGGCCGAGGATCGACGCGTTGAGGTAGACGTTCTCCCGGCCGGTGAGGTCCGGGTGGAACCCGGCGCCGAGCTCGAGCAGCGCGGCCATCCGGCCGCGGGTGCGCACGGTGCCGCTCGTGGGCTGCAGGATGCCGCCGATGGTCTTGAGCAGCGTGCTCTTGCCGGAGCCGTTGGGGCCGATGAGCCCGACCGTGGTGCCCGACTCGATCGACAGGTCGACGTCGCGCAGCGCCCAGAAGTCCTCCTTGTGGCGCTGGGAGCGGCCGAAGTTGACGACGCGCTCCTTGAGCGACTTCTCCTTGCGGATGACGAAGCGCTTGGAGACGCCCTCGACCTGGACGACGGTCGGACCGGACGAGCGGGCCATCACAGCTCCTGCGCGAAGTTGCCCTGGAGGCGCGCGAAGACGCGCTGGGCGACGAAGGTGAACACGACGCCGACGAGGAAGGCGATCCCCAGCCGTGTGAGCAGGTTCTCGGGGACCGGTTGGCCGTCCCCGGCCACCCAGAAGACCTTCTGGAAGCCCATGACCGCCAGCGCCATCGGGTTCGCCAGGTAGAGGTCCTCGAGCCAGCCGTCGAGGCGGGGCTGGACGAGACCCCAGGAGTACACGATGGGCGAGACCCAGAAGAACACCATGACGGCCACCTCGACGAGGTACTGCACGTCGCGCAGGTAGACGTTGACGGCCGCGAGCAGCAGTGCCCACGCCAGCCCCCACACGACGGTGACGGCCAGGGTCGCGGGGAAGTACAGCCAGCGTTCGCCGGTCGGCGGGTCCCCGATGATGAGGGTGGCGACCACGAGCAGCAGGAGCTGGACCGCGAAGTTGAAGAGCGCAGAGCCCAGACCCGCCAGCGGGAACACCTCGCGTGGCAGGTAGACCTTCTTGATGAGGCCCGAGTTCCCCACGATGGACGCCGTGCCAGACGTCACCGTCTCGGTGAAGAGGTTCCAGATCGTCAGGCCCGCGTAGATGAAGATCGCGAACTCGGGGATCTGGCGGGCGGCACCGAGGAACTGCCCGATCGCGATGGCGTAGATCAGCAGCAGGGTCAGGGGCCGCAGCAGGCTCCAGAGGAAACCGAGCGTGCTGTCCTTGTAGCGGGCCTTGAGCTCGCGCCGGATGAGCAGGTCCAGCAGCTCCCGGTGCGCCCACAGGTCCTTGACCTGCGCGACGAAGCCGCTCGCGACGCCCGGCTGCGGACCGGTGACCCGCAGCGGCTCGGCGGCCAGCCGGGCCACGCGCGTGTCGTGGCTGGTGCTCATGGACGTGCTCCCTCGACGGACGGCGGCCGACCGAGCGGCCGCGACAGCGTACCTGGCGTGCCCGGAGGGCCTAGGCGGGCACCTCGTGGAACAGCGTCCACAGCCGCTCGGCGTACTCCTCCCAGGAGGTGACCGGGCGTGCCCGGGCCTCGGCGGCGAGCCGCGCGTGCAGGGTGTCGTCGGTGAGGAGCCGGTCGAGCGCGGCGGCGAGGTCCTCGTCGTCGCGCGGGTCCACCAGCAGGGCCCCGCCGCCGCCGTCCGCGATCTCCCGCATGGAGCCGAACGCCGAGCCGATGCCCGGGGTGCCGGCGGCCAGCGACTCCGCCAGCGGCAGGCCGAAGCCCTCGTTGACGGACGGGAAGACGGTGCAGCGCGCGAGCCGGTAGGCCGCCCAGAGCAGCCGGTCGTCGAGCTTGGAGGCCGTCTCGACGGGCCGCCCGTCCTCGACGAGCTCGGCGAGCCGCTCGGTGAACTCCTCCGAGCTCCACGAGTTCCCGCCGACGAAGGTGAGGCTGAATCGGCGGCCGCGGCGCCACAGCAGCTCCGCCGCCTGCAGCACCGCGAGGTGGTTCTTGCGGGGCTCGTGGGAGCCGACGCACAGCACGAGGGGCAGGTCCCCGACGAGGAACCGCTCGCGGGCGTCCGCCAGCGCGTCGGCGTCGGGTACCGGGGCGTGCGCCGGCAGGAGCACGGGTGCCACGCGGGGGCCGGTCAGCCCCGCCCCCTCGAGCATGCGGCACCAGCCGCCGTACTCGGTGGCGGCCGCCTGCGAGATGGTGCCGACGACGTCGAACGTGGCGACGGCGGCGAGGTTCAGCGCGAACACGGCCGCGAAGCCGTGCGCGGAGGTCTCGCTCGACGTGAGCGGCACGAGGTCGAACCCGATGACGGCGCAGCGGGCCGCGGAGTACCGGCCCAGGCCCTGCAGCGACGCGCACCGGCGCGGCTGGATGGCCAGCTCGGGCAGGACGTAGGTGGCCCCGCGCCACGGCACGACGACGGTGGTGCCGCGCGTGCCGCGCGTGTCCGCGGCAGCCGTCCCTGCCGGGGAGGCGACGGCCCGGCCCGCCAGCGCGGCGTCCCGGTCGGCGTCCGGGAGCGGGACGAGGGCGTCCATGTCGGGCGTCCACGCGACCGCGGTGTAGTCGTGCGCGTCCCGCCACGCGCGGCCGACGTGCCGGGCGACGCGCTGGATCCCCGTGCCGAGCGGGTACAGGACGAGATCGCCCATGTCGACGAGCGTCCCCTCCGCCTCCACGCGCACCTCGCGGGTGGCGGAGGCGCCCGTCGTCGCGGCGCGGGCCGCGTGCAGCACGGCCGCGGGCCCGTCGAGGGTGGCGGCGCGCCGGGCGTCGACGACCTCGTCGGCCGTCGGGAGCCGGGCGGCGAGCACCGCGAGGGCGAGCCAGGTGGTCGGGTCGTCGGCGTCGCGCAGCAGGGCGACGGCCTCCCGCTCGAGGTCGGCGGCGCTGCCTCCGCGCACGGGGCGCAGGGGGTCGGTGCCGTCGAGCGCGGCCAGCAGGACGCGCAGGCGCCGCTCCCACACGTCGGCGGGGACGCGCGCCGGGAGCACGGCGGGAAGGACGGCGGGCAGCACGGCGGGCGCAGCGGCGCGGGCGGCGCGGCGCACGACGGCTGCGGCCCGCCCGGCGGCGGAGCGGGCGAGCGCGGACGCCCCCGCGGAGGTGGTGCGGCCGGCGGCGCTCATGCGGTCTCCTCGACGAGGTCGGCCCAGAGCTCGTCGGCGTAGTCCGCCCACGTCCGCGCCGGGATGGCGGCGGCCTCCGCGCGCAGCCGGGCGCGCAGGTCGGTGTCGGTGACGAGGCGGCGCAGGCCCGCGAGCACGTCGTCGTCGTCGCGCGGATCCACGGTGACGCAGCCGCCGAGGGCCGCGATCTCGCCCTGGCTGCCGTACCGGGTCGTGAGCACGGGTGTGCCGCAGGCCAGGGACTCCGCGACGGGCAGGCCGAACCCCTCGTGCAGCGACACGAACGCCGTGCACGACGCGGAGCGCAGCAGCGTCCACAGCTCGTCGTCGTCGACGCCGGTGCGCCAGTCGAGCGGCCGGCCCGCGGCGCG
This sequence comes from Cellulomonas sp. plas2, assembly GCF_057221735.1. Taxonomy (NCBI): domain Bacteria; kingdom Bacillati; phylum Actinomycetota; class Actinomycetes; order Micrococcales; family Cellulomonadaceae; genus Cellulomonas; species Cellulomonas sp. plas2. Next base: position 2,849,326 of record NZ_CM170155.1, on the reverse strand, counting down.
GATCCGGTCGAGCTGGCCCTGCACGCGGCTGACGTCCCACCCGGGACGCCCGACGAGGCACAGGTCGAACTGCGCGCCCTCGCGCCAGAGCCGCTCGGCGGCGTGCAGCAGGGCCCCGTGGTTCTTGTGCGGCTCGAGGCGCCCGACGGACAGGACGAGGGGACGCTCGCGACGCGGGCGCGTCCAGCCGGGCGGCGCGGGCGGGACGGTCGTCGGCAGCGCGACCTCGCTCACGCGGGGGCCCGGCAGGCCCTGCGCCGCCATGGCCGCGGCGTACCCGGCGAACTCCTGCGCCGCCGAGGAGCTGATCCCGGCCATGCGCCGTGTGTGCTTGACGACGGTGAGGTACTCGGCGAACCCGTTCGGCTCGCCCAGGGGTCGCAGGTCGGCGCTGACGACGGGGATCGCGTCGTAGCCGATGCCGACGACGCGCGAGCCCGACAGCTCGGCGAGCGCGGCCAGCCGCGAGCAGCGCGGGTCGGGCGCCGGCACCTCGAGGAGCACGACGGTGGCGTGCCAGGGCACGAGCAGCGGGGTCAGGTCGCGCGCGCGGTCCTCCGCCGCGGCCTCCTCCTCCGTCTGCTCGACCGGGCCGGTCCACCGGGCCGCGCGCTCCGTCTCGGCCGGGGTGAGGGCGCGCAGCCCGCCGCCGCCCCACGTCCAGCCCGCCAGCTCGACGTCCCGCTCGACCGCCCAGACGCGGGCCACCTCGCGGGCGACGCGCTGGATGCCGTTGTGGAAGTCGTAGCGGGCGCAGGAGTCGACGTCGACGAGCGTGCCGGTCACGACCCGCAGCGGCCGCAGGGCCGAACGGAAGCGGCGGGCGAGCGCGACGCCGGCGTCGAGGAGGCTCAGCGTGAGCTCCCGCTCGCCCTGCAGGGCCGCGCTGCGCTGCAGCGTGCGCACCTCCGCGGCGGACGGGTAGGCGCCGGCGAGGGCGGCGAGCAGCAGCCACGCCAGGTCCGCGCGACGCGTGCGGGCCAGCTCCCGCGCGAGCTCCGACAGCGCCTCGGACGCCTGCGTCCGCGGGCCCCAGCCGGCGTCGGGGACATGCCCCAGGACGACCCGGGCGACCTCCAGCAGGCGGGCGGCCGTGGCTTCCTCGACGCGCTCGGCGACGTCGGGCTCGTCGTCGGGCATGCCGGTCGAGGTGCGCGTCGGCGCGCCGGCCGACCTGCCGGCGGCACGGGCGGCGCGGGCGGTCGGCGTCATCGGGTCGCGGCCCGGCGGCGGACGGCGCGCAGGGGCGCGGTCACCCGCCAGGAGACCGTCCGGCGCATGGCCTCGAGCTCGCCGCGCAGGTGGTCGGCCGTGCCGTCCGGCGGGGGCGCGCTCGCGGAGGCCACGGCGTCGGCCCAGCGCCCCAGGGCGGCGGACCGCCACCGGACGAGGTCCTCCGTGAGCCCGTCGATGGTCGCGCGCCGCTGCAGGTCGAGGTCGGTGTCGTACTCGTCGAGCGGGCAGGCGGGGTAGGAGAGCAGGGGGCCCAGCCGGTCGGCGTGCTCCTCGGCGACGTAGAAGCGCGACAGCCCGTCGAAGAGGCAGAAGCGGTAGCCCGCCGCCAGCAGGTCCGGCTCCCACGCGCCGTGCGTCGGCGCCGTGGTGCGCGGCTCGGTGGCCTCCACGACGAGCACCCAGGGCCGCCACGTGCGCAGGTCGACGCTGCGCAGGACGGCGCCCTCGGCGCCCTCGACGTCGACGACGACGAAGTGGAGGTCGTCGGCCGGCGACCAGCCCGCGGAGGCCAGCACCTCGTCGAGCCGGCGGGCGGGCACCTGCAGGTCCTCGGCCGCGTAGCCCGCGCTCGTGTGGCCCTCGGCGATGTGGTCGTCGAGGGTCGACAGGCCCGTGTCCCCGATGCGGTGCAGCGTCACCGTGCCGCCCGGCGTGCCGGCGGGGACGTCGACGACGGCCGCCTCCACCTGCGTGTCGCGCGGGCGCTCGGCGCGGTGCAGGGCCGCCAGCGTGGGCACGGGCTCGACCGTGATCCCCGACCAGCCGCGGTCGTAGAAGCCGCGCGTGACCGAGAACGTCCGCGGGTGGTTGGCCCCCACCTCGACGTAGCGGCCTTCCGCGACGCCGCGCAGCGCGCGCCACAGGACGACGTCCTCACGGTTCTGGGCGAAGGACACGAAAGGACCGGGCATCACGCCGTGGAGCATAGCCGCGGCCCACCGGGCCTCCCCGGGCGGCGCGGGCCGCGCCGCTATGCTCGTCGGCGAGCTGTCCACCGTCCCCGAACGAGAACGAGACCATGGCGCGCGCACTCATCACCGGCATCACCGGCCAGGACGGCCTCTACCTGGCCGAGCTCCTCCTGGGCAAGGGCTACGAGGTCTTCGGCCTCATCCGGGGCCAGAACAACCCGAAGCTCGACCTGGTGCGCCGCACGGTGCCGGACGTCACGCTCCTCACGGGCGACCTGACGGACCTCTCGTCCCTGCTGCGCGCCATGGAGGTCGCGAAGCCGGACGAGGTCTACAACCTCGGCGCCATCTCCTTCGTCGCGTACTCCTGGGAGAACGCGATGCTGACGTCCGACGTCACGGGCAAGGGCGTGCTCAACATGCTCGAGGCCGTCCGCCTCTACGCGGGCGACGACCTGTCGAAGGTGCGCTTCTACCAGGCCTCGTCGTCGGAGATGTTCGGCAAGGTGCAGGAGGTGCCGCAGCGCGAGTCGACGCTGCTGTGGCCCCGCTCGCCGTACGGCGTGGCCAAGGTCTTCGGCCACTACATGACGATCAACTACCGCGAGTCGTACGGCCTGCACGCCTCCTCGGGGATCCTCTTCAACCACGAGTCGCCCCGCCGCGGCCCGGAGTTCGTCACGCGCAAGGTCTCGCAGGCCGTGGCGCGCATCAAGCTTGGCCTGCAGGACGAGCTCGTCATGGGCAACCTCGACGCCAAGCGCGACTGGGGCTTCGCCGGCGACTACGTCGACGCCATGTGGCGCATGCTGCAGCAGCCGGAGGGCGACGACTACGTCGTGGCGACGGGGGAGACGCACTCCATCGGCGAGCTGCTCGACGTCGCCTTCTCGGCCGTCGGCATCGAGGACTGGTCCGGCATCGTCAAGCAGGACCCGCGCTTCATGCGCCCGGCCGAGGTCGACCTGCTCATCGGCGACCCGGCCAAGGCGCGCGAGGTCCTCGGCTGGACCCCTCAGGTCGGCTTCCGCGAGCTCGTCACGATGATGGTCGAGAACGACCTCGTCGAGCAGCGCGCGCTCGCCGGCAAGTAAGCGGTGCGCGCCCTCGTCACCGGCGTCACGGGGCAGGACGGCGGCTACCTCGTCGAGCGGCTGCTGGCCGACGGCGTGCAGGTGCACGGCCTCGTCCAGTCCCGGGACGGCGCGGCCGCGGACCTCGCGGCCGCGCACCCGGAGCTCGTCCTGCACACCGGTGACCTGGCCGACCACGACGGGCTGCGCGGCCTGGTCGACGAGGTCGAGCCCGACGAGGTGTACAACCTCGCGGGCATCAGCTCCGTGGCGTACTCCTGGGAGCACCCGACGCTGACCGCGCAGCTGTCCGGGGTGGCCGCCGCGGTGCTGCTCGAGGCGGCCCACGCCCTGCAGGAGCGGACGGGCCGGCGCGTCGCGTGCGTCCAGGCGTCGTCGGCGGAGATCTTCGGCCAGGCCGAGCGCTCACCGCAGGACGAGCGCACGCCGGTCGCGCCGGTCTCGCCGTACGGCGCCGCCAAGGCGTACGCGCACCACATGGCCGCGGTCTACCGCGGGCGGGACCTGCACGTGGCCTCGTGCATCCTCTTCAACCACGAGTCGCCGCGGCGGCCCACGGCGTTCGTCACCCGCAAGATCACCGCCGCCGCGGCCCGCATCGGTCACGACGGGCACGGGGTCATGCGGCTGGGCAACCTCGAGGCGCGGCGGGACTGGGGCTGGGCCCCGGACTACGTGGACGCGATGGTGCGTGCCGCGCGGCACACCACGGCGGAGGACTTCGTCGTCGCGACCGGACAGACGCACTCCGTCGGCGAGTTCGCGGAGGCGGCGCTGCGCCGCGCGGGCATCGGCGACGACTGGGCGCAGCACGTGGAGGTCGACCCGGCGTTCTTCCGGCCGGTGGACGCCGCGGTCCTCGTCGGGGACCCGACGAAGGCCCGCACCCTGCTGGGCTGGGGGCCGACGGTGACGTTCACCGAGCTCGTCGGGCGGATGGTCGACCACGACGTCGCGCTGCTCGCGGCGGAGGGGGCGTGAGCGGGGCGACCGGCGGCGCGACGGGCGGGGCCGGGCACGGCGCGGGGCCGGTGGTGCGGCCCGGCGTCGTGTCGGTCGTGCTGGTCAACTACCGGGGCGCGGACGACACGATCACGGCGCTGCGGGCCTTCGAGCAGGTCGACTGGCCCGCGGACCGGCTCGAGCTCGTCGTCGTCGACAACGACTCCGGCGACGGCGGCGCGGACCGCATCCGCGTCGCCGTCCCGCACGCGCGGGTCGTCGACGCGGGGTCGAACACCGGGTTCGCGGGCGGCTGCAACCTGGGCGTGGCGCACAGCACGGGCGAGTACGTCGCGTTCCTCAACAACGACGCCCGTCCGGACGCGGGCTGGGTCCGCGCCGCGGTCGAGGCGTTCGAGGACCCGACGGTCGGGGCCGTCGCCAGCAAGGTCCTCGACTGGGAGGGCCGCCTCGTCGACTACGTCGACGGCTCGCTCACGTGGTTCGGCATGGGCTACAAGCGCGAGGTCGAGCGGCCGGACGCCGGGCAGTGGGACACCCCGAAGGACGTGCTGTTCGGCACGGGCGCGGCGATGTTCGTGCGCGCGGACCTGTACCGCGAGGTGGGCGGGTTCGACGAGCGCTACTTCATGTTCTACGAGGACGTGGACCTCGGCTGGCGCCTCAACCTCCTCGGCCAACGGGTGCGGTACGTGCCGGGGTCGGTGGCCTACCACCGCCACCACGTGACGATGAAGAAGTTCGGCGACTACCGCGAGAGCTACCTGCTCGAGCGCAACGCGCTGCTGTCCATGGTGAAGAACTACGAGGACGGCACGCTGGCGCGGACGCTGCCGGCGGCGATGCTACTGGCCGTGCGGCGCGCGGTGGCGCGCAGCGGGGTCGACGCGACGGCGCTGGACCTGCAGCGCTCGCCCGGCGGCGACGACGTGGGCACCATCGAGGTCCCGAAGACGGCGCTGACGGGGCCGTGGGCACTGGAGTACCTCGCCGAGCAGCTGCCCGGCCTGCTCGAGACGCGCCGGGACCTGCAGGCCCGTCGTCGCCGCAGCGACCGCGACCTGTTCCCGCTCTTCCGCGAGGCGATCGAGCCCGCCTACGGCGAGGCGGCGTACGTCGGCACGCACGACCTGCTCGTGGAGGCCCTCGGGCTCGACGAGCACTTCCGCAGCCGGCACCGCGTCCTCGTCGTCACGGGCGAGCCGTTGGGGGATCGCCTGGCGGGCCCGGCGATCCGCGCGTGGGAGATCGCGAAGGCGCTGGCGCCCGAGCACGACGTGCGGCTCGTGACGACGGCCGGCGCGCGGCGCAGCAGCCCGGACTTCGCCGTGTCGTACGCCGGCGGCACGGGGCTGCGCGAGCCCACGGACTGGGCCGACGTCATCGTGTTCCAGGGCTTCCTCCTCGAGCACGCGCCGTGGCTGGCGGGCTCGTCGAAGGTGCTCGTCGCCGACGTGTACGACCCCATGCACCTCGAGCAGCTCGAGCAGGCGCGCGACCTGGGCGCGGAGGGCCGCCTCGACGCGGTCACCACGACGACGCGCGTGCTCAACGAGCAGCTGCGCCGCGCGGACTTCCTGCTGTGCGCCTCGGACAAGCAGCGCGACTTCTGGCTGGGCCAGCTCGCGGGGCAGGGGCGCGTGAGCCCGGCGGTGTACGACGAGGACGCCACCCTCGACAACCTCCTGGCCGTCGTGCCCTTCGGCATCGAGGACGCGCCGCCCGTGCAGCGCCGGCACGGGATCAAGGGCAGCGTCCCCGGCATCGGGCCCGACGACAAGGTCGTCCTCTGGGGCGGGGGCGTCTACAACTGGTTCGACCCGCTCACGCTCGTGCGCGCGGTGAACCGGCTGAAGGACGACCACCCCGACGTGCGGCTGTTCTTCCTCGGCATGAAGCACCCCAACCCCGGGGTCCCGCGCATGCGGGTGGCCTGGGAGACGCGGGAGCTGGCCGAGTCGCTGGGCCTGGTCGGCACGCACGTGTTCTTCAACGAGGACTGGGTGCCCTACGACGAGCGGGCGGACTACCTGCTCGACGCCGACGTCGGCGTGTCGACGCACTTCCACCACGTGGAGACGGCGTTCAGCTTCCGCACGCGCATCCTCGACTACCTCTGGGCGGGCCTGCCGGTCGTCGCCACGGACGGCGACACCTTCGGGGGGCTCATCCGCGAGCACGGGCTCGGGCGCGCGGTGCCGGCCGAGGACGTGGACGCGCTCGCCGGGGCGCTGGCCGAGATGCTGTACGACGAGGGCGCCGCCGACGCCGCGCGGGCCGCCGTGCGGGCCTTCGCCCCGCGGTTCGCCTGGTCGCGGACGCTGGCACCGCTCGTCGCGTTCTGCCGTTTCCCGCGCCGGGCCGCCGACCTGGCCGTGCCCGGCGAGCCGGAGGGGCCGCGCCGGGCGGTGCGGCGCCGCCCGCGGCCGACGGTCCGGCAGGACGTGGAGCTGGCGCTGGGCTACCTGCGGGCGGGCGGCGTGCAGGAGGTGGCGCGGCGCGCCTCCGGGCGCGTGACGCGGGTGCTGCGGCGGGGCTGACGGGGACGGTGGTCCGGCCCGCCCGTCGGACCATCCGCCGGTCCGGTGGGCGGGGTCAGCGGACGAGACCGGTGCGACGCGCCGCCGCACCCGCCGCGCCCCGGACCTGCCGCAGCCGGAACCGCAGGTCCCCGCGCGCGCGGGCCCGGCGCCGTCCGGCGACCTCCTCGAGGTGCGCGGCGATCGCGCGACCGGCCACCGCGGGGCTGTGCCGCTCGCGGATGTCGCTCGCGGCCCGGCGTCCGCGCACGGCTGCGGCGGCGGGGTCGTCGAGGACCGCGCGCAGCGCCGCCGCGGCGGCGTCGAGGTCGGGTTCCGCCCACCGACCACCGGCCGGGTAGGGCGCGGCGCCCGCCGGGATGGTGCCCGGCGAGCACGGCACGAGCCAGCTGTTCTCCTCCGTCATGAACTGCAGGTTCCCGCTGTACCCCGTCGCGACGACGGGCCGGCCCCACGCCATCGCCTCCGCCATGGTCAGGCCCAGGCCCTCGCTGCGGTGCAGCGAGGCGTAGGCGGCGCACCCCGCCACGAGGGCGTCCCGCTCCGCGGCGTCGAGGTAGTCCTCGAGGAGCACCACGTGCTCGAGGTCGACGACCCGGCGGCGCAGCCGTTCGGCGTCCTGCGGCCGGTGCTCGGCGTTGATGGTCTTGAGCACCAGCACGGGCCCGTCGTGGGGCGTGACGGCCGCCGTGAAAGCGTCCACCAGGCCGAGGGGGTTCTTGCGGTCCAGCGTGCTGAGGTGGTCGAACGCGAACAGCACGTAGGGCCGGTCGGGCACGCCGAGGTCGCGCGGCCGCACCACGGGGGCGGGCCCGCGCTGGGGCAGCGGGGGCGTCAGCGTCACCACCGGGACCGGGCTGTGCGGGGCGATCGCCGCGCGGACGAAGTCGGTGGCGACCCACACCTCGTCGACGGCCGCGAAGCCGCCGTGCTGGTCGGCGGGGAAGTCCTCCACCTCCCAGTACCACATGCCCACGCGCAGGCTGCGGTCGCGCAGGCGCGGCGGCAGCGACGCGACGACCGTCGGCGTGAGGTCGGCGTTGACGCACACGACGGTGGTGTCGAAGGTGACGGCCTCCGCGTCGCGCTCGGCGCGCCCCGGCGTGCGCACGGCCCGCTGCCGGCTGCGCACGAGCCCGTCCCCGACGGTGAGGGCGGCGTGGGGGACGCCGGCGGCGTCGAGCGCGGCGACGAGGCCGCGCGCCGACTCCCCGAGCCCGAGCTCGCCGCGCAGGAAGCCGACGACGGTGACACCCGGCTCGGGCGCGCCGGCGGGGGCGGGCGGTGGCGGCGGTGCGGCGGCGGCGCGCCGGAGGGCGGGCTCGACGAGGGCTGCCGGGGCCCCGTCGGCGACCGCGTGCTCGCGTGTCCAGGCGAGGAACCGCGGCGTGTCGGCCCCCGGCACGCGAGGAAAGGCGCGCCGCAGGTCCGGCCGACGTGCGAGCAGGGCGGCGAGGACCGGTGCCGGGGCACCGGCCGGCCCGGGTGCCGTGAGGCGGCCGAGCAGGTCGTCCGCGGTGCGCGGGTCGTAGGGGTCCGCGGGGGTCGTCGGGTGCGCGCCGGGGCCGGGGCCGGGCCCGGACGTCGGTGCGGCCTCCTCCGGGAACGCACCGAGGGCGACGAGCGCGTCGCGCAGGAGGTCGTCGACGGGCACGCCGAGCGCGGTGCGGGCGGGGTCGAAGGCGTCCGGCGGCACGAGGGGTGCGGGCGCGTCGCGCAGGCAGCGCGCGACGGCGGCGACGAGGGTCGCGAGGTCGCGCTCGTCGTCGAGGCGCCGCTGCGGCACGCCCGGGCGCGCGTCCAGCAGCCGGGGACGCACCGGGTCGAGCCCCGACAGGTCGAGCAGCTCGACCGGTCGGCCGGCGACGGCGAGGCCGGACGTGGGCACGCCGGACCACGCGGACAGCAGGGCCGCCGGCTCCCGCACGGCCGCGTGGGGCACCGCCGCGGCGAGCGCGTCGAGCCAGCGGTCGTCGTCGGGCGTCGCGGTGCGCCACCACGCCGCCACGGCGGTGCCCGGTGCGCGCAGGGCGAGCGCGCCGGGGTGCCACCAGCCGCGGCCCGGGACCGACGCCCCCGCCCCGTCGCCCGGGTGGGCCGGCGCCCGCGGGACGAGCGCGAGGTCGGCGTCGGACAGGCCCGCCAGCAGGGCGTCCGGGCGCCGCAGGGGCAGGACGCCGGGGGCCAGGACGAGCAGCGGCGTGCCGGCGGGCACCTCCCGGCCCGCCGCCGCCACCAGGTCCGGCAGGAGGGCCCGGGCCGCACCCGCGCCGCCGTGCCGCAGCGCGAGGGCGTGCAGGCGCCCGACGGGGACGCCCCACCCGGCGGCGTCGCGCACGTCGGGGGGCAGGTCGTCACGCGCCTCGGCGCGCGGGGCCGCGGGGAGGTCCGTGCCGTGATCCGAGCGCAGGGCGGCCGGCAGCGCCGGGACCGCGGGGTCGAAGGTGCCGTCGAGGTCCAGCACGTGCACGGCGAGCCCCGGCAGGACCGCGCGCGCCGCGGCGACCGTCAGCGCCGCCGCGCGGGCGGTCGCCGCGCTCGTGGCGAGGAGGAGTCGGGGGTCGGTGACGACCGGCACGGGCGGGGTCCTCCTGCGCGTGGTGGGTCCGCGGACCGGTGCGGGGCGGGCGGGGCGGTCCCATCGTGCCGGACCGGGGGGACCGCGGCCGACCGCGGGCGACCACGGCGCGCCCGCCGCACGACCCCGCACGACCCTCGTGCGACCCCCACGCGACCCCCGCACGACCCTCGTGCGCCCCCCGCACGATCCCCGCACGACCCGCAGCACGACTCGCCACCGGGTGCGCGGCGCCCCTCGGGCGGGTGAAGCCTGGCTAGAGTGACGCCGAGCAGCGGCGGGAGGACGCCCCGCCGTCACCGTCCGCACCGGGACCACCGCAGGGGGAGCAGTTGCTGAACATCGTCGTGCCGATGGCAGGCCGGGGCAGCCGGTTCGCCGACGCCGGGTACGAGGCGCCGAAGCCGCTGATCCCCGTCCTCGGCCGCCCGATGATCGAGCTCGTCGTGGAGAACCTCCGGCCCTCGTTCCCGCACCGGTTCGTGTTCATCTGCCAGGCCGAGCACGTGGCGCGCTACGACCTCGGCACCCTCCTGCCGCGCATCGCGCCGGGCGCGGTCGTCGTGCCGCTGGACGGAATCACGGAGGGCGCCGCCGTGGCGGTCCTGCACGCGCGGGAGCACATCGACCCCGACGACCCGCTCGTCATCGCCAACAGCGACCAGTACGTCGACGTCCCCGCCGACGACTGGGTGTCCGCGGGCCTCGCGCCGGACGTGGACGGCCTCATCCTCACCATGGAGGCGGACGACCCCAAGTGGTCCTTCGTCGAGCTCGACGACGCGGGTCTCGTCACGCGCGTCGTCGAGAAGGAGGTGGTCTCCGACCAGGCGACGGTGGGCATCTACCTGTTCGCCCGCGGCCGGGACTTCGTCGACGCCGCCGACGCGATGATCGCCGCGGACGAGCGCGTCAACGGCGAGTTCTACGTCGCGCCGGTGTACAACGGGCTCATCCGTGCCGGCCATCGCGTCGTCGTGCACGACGTCGGGCAGGTGGGCGCGGGGATGCACGGACTGGGCACGCCCGCCGACCTCGACGCCTTCCTCGCCTCGGCCACCGCCGCCCGGCTCGGCACGCCGGCGTGAGGCCCGCGCGCGTGCTGGCGCACCGGGGGCTCTGGGAGGGCACCGCGGACGCGCCCAACTCCCCGGGGGCGCTGCGCGCCGCGCTGGCCGCCGGCTTCGGCCTGGAGACGGACGTCCGGGACGGCGGCGGCAGCCTCGTGATCAGCCACGACCCGCCGCGCGGTGGGGAGCCGGCGCTCGCCGACGTGCTCCTCGGGATGCCCGCGGGCGACGGGCCGCTCGCCGTGAACGTCAAGGCGGACGGGATCGCCCCCGCGCTCGCGGTGGCGCTGGCCGACGTGCCCCGGCCCTGGTTCGCCTTCGACATGTCGGTGCCCGAGACCGTGCGCTACGCGGCGCTCGGCTTGCCGTACCTCACGCGGCACAGCGACGTCGAGCCCGAGCCGGTCCTGCTGGCCGGCGCCCGCGGCGTGTGGCTCGACGCCTTCCGGTCCGACTGGTTCGGGCCGGCCGAGGTGCTGCGGCACGCGGACGCCGGCCGGCTCGTCGTCGTCGTCTCGCCCGAGCTGCACGGGCGGGACCCGCGTCCCCTGGCGGACGCGCTGCTCGCCACGGACGGGCTCGACGAGCGCGAGGTGCTCGTGTGCACCGACCGGCCCGCGGTGTGGGGCGCGGGTCCGGGTGCCGTGCCGGGTGTCGTGCCGGGTGTCGTGCCGGGCACCGGGGTGCCGGCGGGGTCGGCGGTGGTCCCGTGATCCGCGCCGTGGTCTTCGACATGGACGGCGTGCTCATCGACGCCAAGGACTGGCACTACGAGGCGCTGAACCGCGCGCTCGCCCTGTTCGGCGCGCAGATCGAGCGGGCCGACCACCTCGCGATCTACGACGGCCTGCCCACCCGGGCCAAGCTCGAGATGCTCTCGCAGCGCACGGGCCTGCCGCGCCGGCTGCACGCGTTCATCAACGACCTCAAGCAGTCCTACACGCTCGAGCTCGTGCACGAGCGCTGCCGGCCGGTGTTCGCGCACGAGTACGCGCTGTCCCGGCTGCGCGAGCGGGGCTACCGCCTCGCGCTCGCCTCGAACTCCGTCCGGGAGTCCGTGGACCTCATGATGAGCCGGTCCGCGCTCGGCGGGTACCTCGACTTCAGCCTGTGCAACGCCGACGTCGCCCGCGCGAAGCCGGACCCGGAGATCTACCTCCTGGCCAGCGAGCGGCTCGGGCTCGACCCGTCCGAGGTGCTCGTCGTGGAGGACAACGACAACGGCATCGCGGCGGCGCGCGCGGCCGGCACGCACCTGCTCGTCGTCGGGTCGGTCGAGGACGTGACGTTCGCGGCGATCTCCGCCCGCATCGCCGAGGTCGACGCGGGCGTGGTCGCGTGAAGGCCGTCCTGCTCGGCGCCGGACCTCGCGGGGCCGGCCGCCGCTCGGAGGACCAGCAGCCGTCGTACCTGCGCGAGCAGGACCGCACGCTCATGCTCGAGCGCACGCTGCGGTCGGTGGGCCGCGTCGCCCGGGAGTCCGTCGTGGTGGTCCGGGCCGAGGACGCCGAGCGGTACCACGTCGACCACATCGTGTCCCTCATCGAGCCCGACGCCCACCTCATCGTCGTGGCCCACGACACCGCAGGTGCCGCGTGCTCGGCCCTGCTGGCGGTCGACCTGCTCGAGGAGGACGAGGAGCTCCTCGTCGTCAACCTCACCGACTTCGCCGACGTGGACCTCCGCGACGCCGTCGGCGTCTTCCGGGAGCGCGGCGCGGCGGCCGGCACCCTCGTGTTCGACTCCCTGCACCCGCGCTACTCCTACGTGCGGCTCGAGGGGGAGGGGGACGACGAGGTCGTCGAGGTGGCCGAGAAGAGCCCCATCAGCCGGCACGCGACGGCGGGCGTGTACTGGTTCGCCTCGACCACCGCCTTCGTCGAGGCCGCGAAGTCCATGATCCTCAAGCGCGCCGAGGTGCAGCACTCGTACTTCGTCGCCCCGGTGCTCAACGAGATCATCCTCGACGGCGGGCTCGTGCTGGCCGTCCGGATCGAGCAGGACGCGTACATCGAGATGAAGTCCCCGGACCCGCGCGAGGTGCGCCCCGGGGCGGAAGGCAGGCCGGCGTGAAGCAGCACCACCTCGACGACATGGTCCGCGGCTGGTTCGTGGGCGACTTCGAGCCGACCGCGCTGCGGACGGGCGAGTTCGAGGTGGCCGTGCAGCGCTACGCCGCCGGCGACGTCGAGCCCGTCCACCGCCACGACCTCGCCGACGAGATCACCGTCGTCGTCTCCGGCGAGGTGGAGATGTGCGGCCGGCGCTGGTCGGCCGGGGACATCGTCACCGTCGAGAAGGGCGAGGCGACGGGGTTCCGGGCGCTGACCGACGCCGTGACGGTCGCGGTGAAGCGGCCGTCGGTCATCGGGGACAAGCACCTCGTCGAGCCGACGGGTGCGGGCCAGGACCGATGAGCGAGGCCGCGGGGCCCCGGGTCCGCACCCCCGCGGACGCGGTCGACCTCGTGCGCGAGGTCTTCGCCGACGTCGTGCCGCGGTCGTTCGTGCTGCTCGGCGGTCCGGCCGGAGGCTGGGAGTCCCTGGCGGCGGTCGGGTGGCAGGGCGTGGCGGTGGGCCACGGGGACGACGAGCCGACGGGCAGCGATGTGCCCGGGGTGCACCACGTGCCGGGGCCGCCCGTGCCTGCCGTCCTGCGGGACCTGGTCGGCCTGCTCGGCGGACCTCCGACGATCGTGGTCGTGGCGCACGACCCGGCGCGGCCGCGGCCCCGGGGCTGGCAGGACCTGGGCGCCACGGGGGTGGTGCTCCGGTCGGACGACCCGGCGGGCGCCGGCGGCGTGGAGGGCGACGTGCTCCTCCGGTGCGCCGACGGGTGGACCGTCGGGGTGCCCGTGGCGCGCGCCCGGCGCCTCGTCGGGCTCCTGCCGCAGGGCGACGACGACGTGCCGGTGCTGGCCGGCGCGGCCCGTCGAGGCTTCGCGGACGCGGCGGTCCGCTGGGCCGGGGACGCGCAGCGGGCCTGGCGTCGCGAGCTCGCGGTCTCGCACCGGCTGCGCGAGCGTCTCGTGGCCCTGGACCCCGACGCGCTGAGCACCGGCGAGGACGACGCGCCGGTCCCTCGCGGGCCGGTGGCACGAGGGCTGCCCGCTGTGGTCCCCGAGGCGCTGGTCGACGCGGCCCGCGCCGTGGGCGCGGAGGACGCGGGCGACCCGGTGGCCGCGCTGGTCGCACGCCTCGACGACGAGGCCGATGGCTCCTCCGCCTGGTGGGCCGCGGCCACGGCGGCGCGCGGTGCGGTGCCGCGCGCCGCGGACCTCGAGGCCCTCGCCGACCGGCGCGCGGGCACCGGTCTGCGCAGCGCGGTGCTCGGGCTGGCCGGCGGCACGCCCGGCGGGACCGACGACCCGGGGACCGGCGTCGTACGGGCGCGGTCCCTGCCCGGCGCCGACCTCCTGCTCGTCGCCGACCCCACGACGGGGGACGGCAGCGCGCTCCTGGCGGCGCGCCTCGCGCCCCGGTGGCGCGAGCGGGGCGGGGTGGCCGTCGTGCTCGACGCCGCGGACCGCGTGCTGCGCGTCCTCGGCGGTGCGGCCGGGCCCGCGGCAGCGGCGGTCGGTGACGGCCGGGCGGACCAGGACGTCCACGACGACCCGCACGACCCCGGGCTGGAGGACGGCGCCGCGGTGCTGCCGGGCGGGGGCCGCGTCGTCGTCCTCGGCGCGGCGGCCGCAGCCGCGCCCGACGTGCCGGCCGCGCTGGCCGCCGCGGGCACCGAGGTGCTGTGGGCCTACCCGGAGACGCTCGCGCCGACGGGTCCGGAGGACGACGTCGCCGACGCCCGCGCGCGTGGTGCCCGGCACGCGCGACGGCTGGTGCTGCCCGGGGGGACGCACGGACGGCAGGAAGCGGCCGTGCTGACGGCCCGGGCCGGCCGCGGCGGGGCGGCCGAGGTGGTGCACGTCGCCCTGCCGGCCCAGGTCGTCGAACCGGCGCCGACGGCTGCGGACGTGCTGGCCGCCCGCGCGCTGCGGTCCGCGCCCCTGCGGCCGGCGGTGCTCGTCCGCAGCAGCCCGGGGGCCGACCCGACCGTGCTCGTCGCGGTCCTCGCCGCCCTCGAGGTGGTGGCCGCCGGGCACGGGCCGCTGGACGTGCTCGTCGCGGGTGACGCGCCCGGGCCACGGGCGGCGGCCCGGATCGACCGCCTGGCAGCGGGCGGGACGCGGGTGACCGCCACCGGACCGCTGCCGCCCGGGGTCGACGCCGCGCTCGCCCACGAGGTCGCGCTCGTCGTGGTCCTCCCCGGTGCGCTCGCGGCGGTGCCGGAGCTGCTCGCCGCGGCGGCGGGTCGACCGTGCGTCCGCGTCGACGTGGACGAGCTCGACCCCAGCGCTCTCGCCGACCGGTGCGCCGCCGCGCTCCGGGACGGCGCTCGCACCTCGACGCACGGCGGGGACGGCGCGCCCGACGAGCGACCCGACGAGCGGCCGGACGACGGGCGGGACGACGGGTGGGACGGGTTCGCGGACCGGCTCCGGGACGCGCTCCTCGCCGGGGGACGCCGTGGGTGAGGCACCGGTGCACGCCGTCGTGGACGTCGGCGCCGCGACGGGCGGGTTCGGGCTCGAGGTCGCCCGCCGCAACCCCGGCCTCCTCGTGCTCTGCGTCGAGCCCGACCCCGCGCTCGCGGCGGCGGTGCGGCGCACGGCGGACGTCGAGGGTCTCCGCGGGGTCCGGGTCGTGGAGGTCGCCCTCGGGGCGGCGCCGTCGGCGACGCAGGACCTCGCCGGCGGCACGCGCGGGACGCCCCACCCGCCCGCGGTCGAGGTCGTCACGCTGGCGGCGCTCCTCGACGAGCAGGGTGCGGACGTCGTCGACTTCCTCCGGCTCGGGGGGCGGGAGGCGCCCCTCGACGTCCTGGCGGGCGGCGGGGACCGGCTGCCGCACGTGCGCGCCGGGATGCTCGTGGCGCCCACGGTGGCGAGGCAGGCGCCCGGCGAGGACGCGCCGCCCGACCTGGTCGAGGCCGTGGTGCGCCTCCGGGCGCTCGGGTTCGTCGTCGAGCACGCGACGCCGCACGACGCGGCGACGGCCGAGCTCGACGTCGTGTTCGCGCGCGGGGCGGGCACGCTCGCCGCGGTCGAGGGGGAGCGGCACCTGCGTGGTGTGCCGCCGTACGACGGCTCGCGCTACTGGGCCGTGCCCTGCGCGAGCGCGGCGTCGGTCGACGCGGTCGGCACGCGGCTGCAGGACGCCGACCGCGTCGTGGTGGCGGCACGCACGGAGGTGGGTCGGGAGCTGGCGGCGCGGCGGGCGGCGGTGCGGGAGCGCGATGCCGCGCGCGACGAGGCGGTCCGGCTGGTCGCGGTGCTCGAGCAGCTCGGCGGTGAGGTCGCGACGCTGGCGGACGAGCTCGCGGACGAGCGCGGGCGGGTCGAGCAGCTGGAGGCCGAGCTCGCGCGGACCCGCGTGGCGCTGCACGAGGTGATGGCCTCCTCCTCGTGGCGCTGGACGTCACCGGTGCGGCGGCTGGGCGGCCTGCGCCACGGGCGGGCGGGCCGGTGAGCGGGCGGACGCCCGCGCTCGACCGGACCGCGCTGCAGGTGGCGGCGGACCTCGTCGCACCGGGACGGCGCTCGCTGTGGGCGGGTCTGCACCCGCCGGTGCCGGGGGCGCTGTCGAGCACCACGATCCTCGACCCCGCGGCCGACTGCCGGCTCGACCCCGCGCTCCACGGGCAGGTCGACACCGTGCTGCTGCTCGAGGACGACCTGTCCGCCTCGCCGCACTGGCCCTGGGTGGTCGACGAGGCGCTGCGGGCGCTCGACGGCGCCGGCACGCTCGTCGTGCGGCACTCGCCGGGACCGTTCATGGCCGCGCACGGTCTCATGGGCCTGCTGCACCGCCGGTCGGGCGGCCGCTGCCGGATCGTGCACCGCCAGGAGTGGGCGGGCACCGGGCAGCAGGTCACCGCGGTGGAGGTGGGGCGCACGGGCGGCCCGGGCCGTCCCCCTGTGGGGCTGTCGTTCGCGCTCGTCACGGACGGGCGGCAGCCCGAGCGGGTGCGCGAGTTCGTCGAGAGCGTGCGTGCCGTGCGCGGCATCCACGGCACGCCCTACGAGGTCCTCGTCTGCGGTCCCCGGGGGTCCGTCGACCACCTCGCCTCGCCCCTGTGGGACGACGTGCGGCTCGTCGAGCAGCCCGAGGAGCACGCGCACCGCGGCTGGATCACCCGCAAGAAGAACCTCCTCGTCGCCGCAGCGCGCCACGACCTCGTCCTCGTCGCCCACGACAGGTACACGGTCGCGGCGGACTGGCTCGAGGGGCTGCGCGTCTTCGGGACGGACCTGGACGTCGTCGTGCCGGCGCAACGCACCCCCGACGGGACGCGCTACCCGGACTGGGTGGGGCTGGGCCACGAGGTGCGCCTCGCGCCGGTCGTCGAGCTGCCCCACGGCGCCTACCACCCGGACGTGTACCTCAACGGGGGCGCGCTGCTGGCGCGCACGGAGCTGCTGCGCGAGGTGCCCTGGAACGAGCTGCTCTTCTGGGCCGAGGCGGAGGACGTCGAGCTCACGCGCCGGTTGCAGGCCGCCGGGGTCGTGCCCCGGTTCAGCCGCGCCCTGCAGCTCGAGACCGTCCTGTCCCGGCCGGACCAGGTCTCCGCCTTCGAGCGGCGGCGCCCGCGACCCGGACCGGTATCCCTGGGCCGCACGCCCGGGGTCGCGCTGGCGGTCGCCGTCGACGTCAGGAACGGCGTCCACCCGGCCGTCGTGGTCGACCCGCCCGGGGCCACGCCGCCCGGGGACGGGCTCCTGCCCCACGTGCTCGCCTTCTCGGTGCAGCTGGGCGAGGAGGCGGGGGGCCTGCGGGGGGCGTCGCTCGTCGTCGAGACGCCCGGTCAGCCCGGCCCCGTCGTGGCCACCGTGAACGGCAGCGCCGCGCCGCCCCGGGGGGAGTCGCGGACGGGCGCGTCCGTCGTGCGCACCGTCGGCCTCCCGCCCGCGCTGGTCGTGCGTCCGCACGACACCCTCCGGGTCCGGCTCGCCGCCGGGCGTCCGTGGACCGGCCAGGAGGTCCGCGTCGCCGTGGTGCCGGGTACCGGGGAGGACCGGACCACGCGGCTGGGTGCGGGAGGGCCGGGCGACCGGCTGCTGGGCCGGGGCTGGCACGCGCCGGAGGACTGGGGCCGGTGGTCGCGCTCGCGCACCCCGTCGCTCGTGGTGGGGCTCGAGCCCGGGCCCGGTGCGCGTCTCCTGCTGCACGCACGCGGCATGGTGCCGCCGGGCCGGGACGTGCAGACGGTCGCCGTCCTCCTCGGGGGCCGGCCGGCCGGCGTGCTCGAGCTGGGGGTGCAGGAGACCTGGCACGCGCTCGCCGTTCCGGCGGGCAGCACCTGCGGCGGCGTGCTGCACGTCGGGTTCGAGGTCCTCTCCCCGGTGCCGCCGACCCGTGCCGGGCGGGGTGGCGACCACCGCACCCTGGGGATCGGGCTGCTGGCCGTGGGTGCCGACGACGCGGTGCTGCGTCCCGTGGGCCCGGCGGGGGACGGATCGTGACGGACGCGGCGGGGGATGCGGGGACCGCCCTGCTCGTCGTCGAGCCGGCCTTCCTCGAGCGGCACGTCGGCGTCCGGCGCGTCGTCGCGCACCACCTCGGGCTGCTCGAGGGCCTCGGCCTGGCGGTCGACCTGGCCGTCGCGTGGCCGGAGGGCCTCCGGCTGCTGGCGCCGGGCGCGGTGGCGCACGCACGGCGCGTCCTGCACGCCCGGCGCGGCGGTACGGACGAGGTGCACTGGCGGTCGGGCGAGCCCTGGCCGCGTCCCGCCACGCCGCCCGCACCCCCGCCCGCACCCTCGTCCGCTGCGTCCGGCTCCGCACGCCACGGCTCCACGGCCGGCGCCCTCGCCCGCGCCGGGGCGGCACGCCCCGAGCGCTACGACGTCTCCGTGGTGACCGTCCCCTGGCTGGGCGACGTGCTGCCACCCGGGGCGCGCTTCACCCACGGGGTGGCCTACGACGCCATCCCGAACCTCGCCGCCGCCCGCGTGCTGGACCTCGGCGTCCCGGTCGTGGACCCGCACTTCGCGGGCGAGCACCACCGGGGCTACGAGGCGTACCTCCGGCAGGTCGGGACCGTCGTGTGCATCAGCGCGCGCACGCGGGACGACCTCGCGTGGCTGTACCCCTTCGACGAGGACCGGCTCCTCGTCGACGTGCCCTTCGATCCCGCCACGTTCCCCGCCACCCCCGCCACCGGGAGGGCGGTCGCCGCACGCGACGTCGACGGGCCGCTGCGGCTCCTGCTCGTCAACGCGCTCGACGCGCGCAAGGGCATCGCGACGGTCGTCGACGCCGTCGCGGGGCTGGCGGCGAAGCGGCCCGTCGCCGTGACGGTCGTCGGCGCCGAGCGCATGCCCCCCGACGACGCGCGGCGCGCCCTGACCGCGCTCGCGGACGCCGGGGCCGACGTCATGTGGTACCGCGACGCCTCGGACGCGCTGCTGCAGGCGCAGTACGCCTGCCACGACGCGCTGCTGTTCCCCTCCCGCTACGAGGGGCTGGGTCTGCCGATCCTCGAGGCGCAGGTGTGCGGTCTGCCGGTCGTCGCCGGAGGGTGGTCGGGCAGCGCCGGGCTGTGCCTCGAGCCCGCCCTCGAGCTGCCCGACGGCTCCGCGTCGGCGGTCCGGCGCGCGCTCGACGTGCTGGCCTCGGGCGCGCCCCTCCTGCGCGGGACGGCCCTGCGCGCGGCGACGCTGGCGCTCGTGGACCGGATCGGCGGCCCGGACGGGCCCTTCGTGCGGTCCGTGCGCGCCACGGTGCCTCAGCGGAGGCGGTCCGCCAGCAGCGCCGTGTAGGCCGGCCGTTCGACCGCCGCGAGCGCCGCGAGCTCGTCGGCGACCCCGGCCAGCACCTCCCCGGTGCGCAGGGCGAGCCCGAGGCGCGAGAAGAGGAGCGAGCGCCGGCCGTTGGGGTGGTCGGCGTCGCGGCCGACGAAGTGGCACGGCACCCCGAGCCGCGCCGCGAGGAACACGACGTGGATCCGGGACGTCACCACGAGCCGGGCGCCGGCCAGCAGGTGCAGCACCGCGTCGGGCTCACCCAGGGCGAGCGCGGTGACCTCGACCGGGGCGGGCAGGTCGGTGAGGTACGGGCCGGGGTGGGGTTCCCAGGCGCAGTCCTGCGAGGTCACGACGACGGACCCGCCGGCGGGGTCCGCCAGCAGCGCGTCGCGGGCGGCGCGCGCGGCGTCCTCGTCGTGGTCGGAGTCGACCACCCACACCACGTGGCCCCCGCGCCCGGGGAGCACCGGCGTGGGCAGGGGGGCGAACAGCGCGAGGTCGGGGAGCAGCGCGTCACGGTCCTCGGCGCCGGGCGTCCCCAGCTCGGCGCCGAGCGCCCGGGAGGTGGCGTCACGCCAGACCACGGTCCGGGCGAGGGCGGTGAGGCGGGCGGCCACCCCGCCCTCCTCGGGCACGTAGCCGGCGAAGCCCAGGCCCAGCAGGTGCACGGGCACGGTGAAGGACGCGAGGAGGTCGACGATGCCGCCGGCCCCCGTGTGGACGAGCGACCCGCAGGGCACGACGACGGCCGAGCACGAGCGGTCCACCGCCGCCGCCACGGCGCGCGGCAGCGGCGGCAGGGCCGGGTCGGCCGCGCGCCCGAGGCGCACGCGCACCGCCCCCGCGGGCGGCACGACCTCGTCCAGCAGGGCGGTGCAGCCCTGGGCGATCCAGTCGTTGCCCAGGTTGTCCACGGTCTGGGGCAGGAGTACGGCGACGGGGTCAGGCACGGGCTCTCCGATCGGGGTGGGGCCGGCGTCCGCGCGGGGGCGTCATGCGCGCAGCCTCGCGAGCCGCGGTCCCCACAGCAGCGCGCCGAGGCGGTCCTTGACGGCCTGCCGCACGGGCGAGCCGGACGTGGGCACGCACCGGGCCTCCTCGACCGGGCCCCCCTCGAAGGGCGCCATGGAGAACCGGTAGGGCACGAGCGGCAGCCGGCCGCCGTAGAACTTCTCCCAGCGCAGGCCCACGTCCGAGGCGGACAGCAGCTCGCAGTAGCGCGCCAGGCACCGCGCGCTGTCCTCGTCGGTGTCGCTCACCGCCTCGCCACGGCGCCGCAGGTAGGCCATGAAGAGCCGCGCCTCGGGCCACAGGTGCAGGTCCCGCACGTCCGCGACGGCGCCGCGCCGCAGGTCCTCCCGGACGGCGAGGACGTCGTCGAGGTGGGTCGTCGGCACCTCGGGCAGGTCGTAGTAGAGCGCGAGCGCGGGCCGGCGCGCGACGAGCAGCATGTCCGAGGGGTGGTAGCGCCGGTCCGTGCGCGTGAAGCAGTCGGTCGTGAAGACGACGTCCGCCTCGAGCCGGGCGGCGCGCTCGTCGAGCCGGCGCAGCAGCGCGGCGTGGTCGACGGTCTGGTCGGTGCGCAGCTTGACCACGACGTGGTCCTCGGGGACCGCGTCGAGCCCGAGCCGCACGAGCCGGACCTGCCGGTTGAGGTTGGCGAAGCCCGGGTTGGCGACGTCGGGGGCGCGCAGGACCTCGACCTCGTCGAGCAGCGCGCCGAGGGGGTCGGTGTCCGCGTCGTCCCAGGTGGCCAGCACCACGCGCACGACCCGCCGGTCCTGCCGGGCGTGGCGCAGCGCATCCGTGAGGGTCCGGCGCGTGAAGGGCGTCACGGGTCCGTGCACGAGCACGGTGACGTCTCGCGACATCACGGGCGCACCTCCTCGCGGACGCCGGCGGACCGGTCCCGCAGCTCGAGCATGAGGCGGACGGAGTGGCCCGTGGCGCCCGCCCGCGCGTCCACCAGCGGCAGCAGCGACCCGGGTCGTGCGAGCCGGCCCGCGACGACGTCGAGCAGCACGGGCTCCGCGAGGTCCTCGGCCGTGGGGACGAGCACCACGGCCGGCACCGTGCCGTGGTGCGCCCCGTCGTCGAGGTCGAGCGCCGCGTCGTCGCGTCCCGTCAGGGTGACCGCGCCCCCCGCGACGGCCGACAGGTCCCACCTGCCCAGCAGGGTGTGCAGCCGCTCCAGCCGCTCGTCGCCGGGGGCGGAGGGGTAGGACACGACGACCTGCGCCCAGGCGAGGGCGGGGTCGCTCATGTCCTCGATGGACGACACCCGCAGCTGCCACCCGAGGGCGAAGGACGCGGCGCTCGGCTGGTCGGACCCGGGCGGGAGCAGGAGGAGGGTGCGCAGGCCGGCCGCGGACGGCCCCTCCGCCGGGGGCGCGGACGGACCGGCGACGCGTGCGTCGGCGCGGGCGGCGGCCCGCTCCACCGCCGCGACGCGCGGCGTCGCCGTCGCCTCCCGGGACAGCAGTCGTCGGGCCGCGTCGAACTGGCTGCGCCAGACGGTCTCGCGCACCTTCGGGCCCTGCACGACGGCCCAGCGCAGGACGCGCTCGAGGTCGCCCGGCACGTCCGGGTCGAACAGGACCTCGGGGACGTCGCCGGAGTAGTCGGCCACCCCGGACGCCGCGGACGCGAGCACGGGCAGGCCGCGCGCGAGCGCCTCGACGGCCGTCGTCGGGAAGTTCTCCCGCGGCGAGGGCACGCAGAACCAGCCGGCCTCCTCGTAGAGGCGGCCCATGGCGCTCGCCGAGGCGAACTCGTGCATGCGGAAGGTCCGGCGGGCGGTGGGCGGCAGCGCGGCGTAGCAGGAGTACCGGTAGTCGATGCCCGTGCGCGGGTCCGCGATCGTGTTGCCGACGAGGTGGACGAGCAGGTCCGGCTCGTCGGCCGACACGGCGCGGGCGGCGGTCAGCAGGTCCTCCTGGCGCTTGCGCGCCTCCCAGCGGCCGAGCGAGAGGACCGTCGTGGCGGTGCCCGGCCGCCAGACCTCAGCGGGGTCAGCCGCCAGCAGGTCGACCGTCGGGAAGCGGCGCTCGCCCACCTGCAGGCCGGGGGTGCGCCCCTCCAGGTACCGGGCCAGGAAGGTGGACGGCGCCGTGCTCGCGTCCGCGAGCCGGGTCTGGACCTCCTCCAGGCGGGCGGTGCGCCGGAAGTGGTCCGGCGCCCCCGCCAGCCCGCGTCGACCGGTGCCCCACTCCCAGATCTCCCGGTGGCCCGTGTGGTGGCACACCTCGACGACGGGCCGCGTCCGGGTCAGGCCCAGCTCCCGGCGGACGAGGAACTGCACCCCCAGGGCGTAGGCGTCCGCTACCTCGACGTGGTGCAGGTCGAGCGCGTCGAGGAGGTCGGCGACCGCCGCGAAGTGGCGCTGCTCGTGGTGCCGCACCCGGTGCACGCGGCAGTTGGCCGGCACGACGAGCTCGCCGTCCTCCGGCGCCTCCTGCGTCGTGACGACGTGGACCTCGAGGCCCGGCACCTCGCCCAGCGCCTCGACGAGGTCGGCCGCCACGGCCGCGATGCCGCCGTGGTTGCGGGTGCGCCCGAACTCGTGGACGACGAGCCCGAGGCGCAGGCGTGCGGGTGCCCGCCCCGGCCTGGTCACGGTCGACACCTCGCGCTGCCTCCTGCTCGTCCCCGGCCGCCGACGGCCGGCGGACCCGGTCACCCTAGGCGATGCCGGTGCGCCCGGCGGCGGTCGCGTAGGCCGCGCGCGTCGTCGCGGCGGTCGCTGTCCAGGAGTAGCCCTGCGCCCGCCGCCGGGCGGCCCCGGAGAGCACCTCGTGCCGGGGCCCGACCGCGTCCTGCACCGCGGCCGCGACCGCCGCGGGGTCGAGCGGGTCGACGAGGAGCCCGGCGTGGTCGCCCACGACCTCCGCCATGGCCGTGCCCGCGGACGTGACGACCGGGGTGCCGGTGCTCATGGCCTCCAGCACGGGGAGCCCGAAGCCCTCCCACGTCGAGGGGAAGCAGAACGCCTCCGCGGCGGCGTAGGCGGCCGGCAGGTCGCCCGCCGGCAGGCGACCCGGCGCGTGCACGCGCGGGAGGTCCGCACCGGCGGCGGCCCCGTCGTCGCCCCAGCCACGCGGACCGACGAGGACGAGGTGCAGGTCCGGCTCCTGCGGCGCCAGCAGCTCCCACGCGCGGAGCAGCCCGGGCAGGTTCTTGCGCGGCTCGTGGGTGCCGCACCACAGGACGTACCGCTCGGGCAGGCCGTACCGCGCCCGTACGCGGGCCACGTCCGCGGACGTGACCGTCCAGCCCGGGGCGCCGTGCGGCACGACGACGACGCGGGCCGGCTCGATGCCGTGGGCGGCGCAGTCGTCGGCTGTGGCCTGCGAGGGCACCAGGACGACCGCGGCCTCGTCGCGGACGCGGGCGAGGGCGTCGGTGAAGAACCGGACGCCGCGCGGGGTGAAGAGCGCGGGGTCGCGCAGGAACGCGAGGTCGTGCACGGTCACCACCAGCGGACGCCGCGTGCCCGGCACCGCCCACGTCGTCGCGTGCACCACGTCGGCCCCGGGCACCGCCCACTCCGCCCGGGGGAGCCGGGTGCGGTTCCACGCCTCGTACAGCGCCACCCGCGGGAGCGCGGCGGACCGCACGGGGACGGGCGGCTCGGGGTCCGGGCGGCTGCCGGGCCGGTGCGCCGCGCGCAGGCCCGTGACCCGCACGTCGTCCCGCGCCGACAGGGCCGCCGCGAGCTCGACGAGGTAGGTCGCGGACCCGCCCGGCACGCGCTGCCAGCACTGCTCCACGGTCATGGCCACGTGCAGGGCGGCGTCCGGGGACGCGGACGGGGCAGGGCGGGGCACGCGCCCAGTGTGGGGCAGCCCCGCCCCGCCGCCGCTCAGGACCGGGCGCGCGTCAGGTACTCCGCCGACGCGGCCAGCGCGGAGGCGAGGACGAGGTCCCCGTGGTCCCGCACGAACTGGCGCCAGCTCCCGACGCCGCCGGCGTCCGCCGGTCGGCCGAGCAGCTCGCGGTACAGGCCGTCGACGCGGACCTGGACGCTCTCGTCGGACTGGTAGAAGCCGAGCGCGAGCTGGTCGCGGGGCATGCCCGCAGCCATGGCGCCCACCCAGCCGGCGCGGCCGGAGGCGTCGGCACCGCGGCCGAGCAGCTTCGTGTACAGGTCCGAGACCCAGCGGCCGGGGTCGTTGCCGGCCGTGCGGGCGTAGTACTCCGGCGAGGCGTAGAACGCGGCGGCCACCTGGGCGACGGGCATGCCGCCCTGGGCGGCCCGCACCCAGCCGGCGAGGCCGGCGGCGTCGGGCTCGCGCCCCAGCGTGTCCCGGTAGAACTCGGTGATGACGTGCCGCACCCACTCGTCCGAGCGCGACAGGCTCGTCGCCACCTCGTAGCGGGAGGCCTGGCGCCGCACCAGGCGGTCCGTCCAGCCCGACAGGTCGCCCGCGCTCGGCGGCCGCCCGAGGAAGTCCCGGTACACCTGGTCGACGAACTGCCGCAGCTGCGCCGAGGACGGGCCGGGGACGGGCACGGCGCCGGTGCGGGCCATGTTCCCGCGCGCCGTCCGCCACGGCGCGGCGCCCAGCGCGGCGCCCGTGCGCCAGACGCCCACGACGAGCTCGTGCTGACGCTGGCCGTTGACGTCCCGGTACCCGCGCAGGGGCTGGACGATCCACGTCTGCCCGTCGACCTGGGCCACCGTCGGGGTGTTCGCCGGGGCCAGCACCGTGCCGGCGTAGCCGCTGCCGCGGCTCCACTCGAGCCGGCCGCTGTGGGCGTCGTAGACGCGCAGCTGCTGCTCGCCCTGGGTGATGGCCTCGATCGCCCCGTCCCCGTCGACGTCCGCCAGCGCGACGCCGGACTTCGTGCCGATGCCCGGGTCGCCGCACGTGCCGCCGTCGGTGAGGCAGGCGCGCCAGCGCGGCGCGCCCGTGGCCCCGTCCACCGACAGCAGCCAGCCGCCGTAGGAGACGACGAAGACGTCGGCGCGGCCGTCGCCCGTGACGTCCGCGACGGACGGGGAGCCGACGACCCGCGCCGGCATGCCCGCCTGCCACAGGACGCGCCCGGTGCGCCCGTCGAGCGCGGTCAGCACGCGCCCGGCCGGGTCGTCGAAGTAGCCGCCGGTGCCGACGACCACGTCGAGGCCCCCGTCGCCGTTGAGGTCGGCCAGCGCCGGGGAGGACCAGACGACCTGGCCCTGCAGGAACCAGCGCCACTTCTCCGAGCCGTCGCGGTTGAAGACCCACACGTACCCGCCGCCGACGTTGCCGCAGGGCTGGGTGCCGATGTCGTTGCCCGCGCAGTCGCCGCCGACGACGACCTCGTCCGCGCCGTCCCCGTCCACGTCGCCCACGGCCGGGGAGGACCAGATGGTGTCCCACAGCCACTTCGGCCAGCCGGCGATGTTGCCGCCGTTGCCGCCGGACATGGCCGTGAGGCCCTGGCCCCAGCTCCCGGTGACGAGGTCGGGGTAGCCGTCGGCGTCGACGTACCCGGTGGCCGGGGTGCCGAGGATGCCGTTCGGTCCGCTGGGCACGATCGGCGGGTCCTGCCGCCGCCACAGCGTGGTGACCGAGCCGCCGCGGAACCGGTAGCCGGCCACGACGTTGGCCGTCGAGGCGGCCGCGACGTCGAGCACGCCGTCCAGGTCGAGGTCGACGAGCACCGGCGAGGGCTGGACGCCGCCGCTGCGGGCGCCCACGTCCACCCCACCGAGGTCGACGAGGTGCCGCAGCCCGCCGTCGAGGGAGTAGACCTTGAGGGCGCTGCTCAGGCCGCCGCCGACGACGATCTCCGGCACGCCGTCGCCCGACACGTCGCCCACCGCCGCCGACGACCAGATCTCGCCCGTCGCGCCCGAGTCGAGCACGGGCCCGCCGAACGGCGTGAGCGGCTGCACCGAGAAGGGGCCGCCGTTCGTCGTGACGGGGGTGAGCTGGGCGGAGGCGGCGTGCGCCTCGGGCGCCTCCGGCAGTGCCGCGAGCGGGGCCAGGGCCGTCGCCGCGGCGACGAGGGCGACGAGGCGCCGGGCACGCGACCGGCCGGCGCCGGGGCGCGGTCCGCGCGGACCGGTGGCGGTGCGGTCGACGGGCGTCTCGGCGGGGGGCACGGCTCCGTCGACGGTGACGGCGGGCGTGCGCGGGTGCCCGAGGGGCATGGTGGCTCCAGAGGGGTCGGCAGCGAACGGCATCGTGCCACGGCGGCGGCCCCGGGCGCAGTGACCGGGACCGCACGGGGGACTCGTCACGTCCCCGCCCCTCCCATCGGTCAGGCGGGGTTCCGGCTGAGCGCCCGCACCCAGTACTCGTCGGACCCGGCCAGCCCGATGCGGACCGCGTCCTGGCCCTGCTCGAGCATGAGGCGCGCCCAGTAGACCCGGCCCTCCCACTCGGGCTCGCGCTTGAGCAGCAGCCCGTAGTAGATGCCCGAGCGCTGCTGGGCGGCCTCCATCGACAGCCACACGACGTGGGCGACCTCCCCGCGTCCGCGGGTGGCGATCTGCGTGCGCCAGAAGGCCGTCTCGGCGGCGCTCGGCGCGCGGCCGAGCATGACCTGGTAGAGGCGGGCGATGAAGGCGCCGTCCTCGTTGCCGGAGCGCACGTAGAACTCCGGGGACTCGTAGAAGAGCTGGGCGACGTCGTCGACGTCCACCGCGCCGCGGCCGATGCCGGCGACCCAGCCGCGCAGCCCGTCCTCGTCGGGGGTCCGACCCAGGACGGAGGAGTAGGCGTCGGCGACGCGCAGCCGGCGGTACTCCTCGCTGGCGGTGAGCAGGGCGACGAGCTGCTCCGACGACGCCCCGCCGGCGACGAGGCGCGCCCAGCCGGCGGCACCGTCGGGGTCCGCATCACGACCGAGGAGGTCCTCGTAGAGCGACTCGACGAGCGAGCGCGCCTGCGGCAGCGAGCGCCGGTCGAGCGCGGGCACCGTCGGGACGACGGCGGCGGACGTCGCCGAGGTGGCCGACCCCGCGGCGGTCGTGACCGTGACGGTGAAGCGGTACGACGTGCCGTTGGTCAGCCCGGCGACGACCGCGCTGGTCGTCGTGCCGGCGACGGTGACCCGGGCGCCGCCCGGCGTCGCGGCGACGACGTACTGCTGGGCGCCCGGGGTCGCAGCCCACCGGACGGTCACGCTGCTCGCGGCGGGGGTGACGGCGAGGACGGCCGGTGCGGTGACGGGCGGGGTGACGGGCGCGGTGGTGGGCGCGGTCGTGGGCGCGGTCGTCGGCGCAGTGGTGGGTCGGGTGGTCGGGCTCGTGGTCGGGCTCGTCGTCGGGGGCGCCGTCGGGCTCGGGGAGGCGTCCCCGCCGTCCGCGACGCAGGCCCAGGCGTAGTCGTCGGCGGCCTGCGCGGCCGGGGCGACGACGACGCCCGCGAGCGTGCCGACGAGGAGGCCGCCGGCGAGCAGGGCCACCCGTCGGGCCCGTGCCGTCGCCCCCGTGCCCGTCCGGCCCGTCGTCCGCGCGTGCGTGCCGCTCACCCTCGCCACCTCTTCCCGTCCGCTCGTCCCTCGGCCGCTCCCGCCGCGGCGGGACCGCCCCGCAGGGCCCGTGCAGCCGGCCCCGCTCTCGTCCCCTCCCGTCGGCAGGCGGTGGCGGGGACTGCAGCCGGGGGAGGCGCCATCACCCGACCGGGTGCACGACGGGTGCACGACGGGTGCGCGACGGGTGCCGCGGGGCCGCGCGGGGTGCGCGACCGGCGCGGGAGGGGTACGTCGGGCAGGAGGGCCGCCCGCCTACAGTGGTCGCGTGGTGAGCCCCCCGTCCGTGCGTGCCGTCGTCGTCACCTGGAACGGGGCCCACCTGCTGCCCGCCTGCCTGGACTCCCTCCTCGCGCAGCACGTGCCCGGCGGGATGGAGACGCTCGTCGTCGACAACGGCTCGACGGACGGCACGGTCGCGCTCCTCGCGGAGAGGTACCCGACCGTGACCGTCGTCGAGGCCGGGCGGAACCTGGGCTTCGCGGGCGGGGCCGCGCGGGGCACGGAGGGATTCGACGGGGAGTTCGTCGTCCTGCTCAACAACGACGCCCGCTTCGAGCCGGGGGCCGTGGCGGCGCTCGTCGCGCACGCCCGACGACCGGGTGCGGAGCGGGTCGGTGCGGTGACCGCCACCGTCCTGCTCGACGAGGATCGCCGCCCCCCGCGCGTGAACTCCACCGGGCTGGAGGTGACACGCCGCGGGACGGGCCAGGACCGCGACTGGCTGGTCCCGCGCGGCCAGGAGTCGCGCGCGGAGCAGGTGTTCGGGTTCTGCGGCGCGGCGGCGCTCCTGCGGGTGGCGGCGCTGCGCGAGGCGGGCACCTTCGACCCGTGGCTGTTCCTCTACTACGAGGACACCGACCTCAGCTGGCGCCTGCGGGCGGCCGGGTGGGACGTCCACCACGAGCCGGCGGCGGTGGCGCTGCACCGGCACGCCGCGTCGTCGGACGCCGGGTCGCCGCTGTTCCGGTACCAGAACACCCGCAACTCGCTCGTGGTCGTCGGGCGGCACGCGCCGGCAACGGTGCTGGCCCGGTCCTGGGGCCGGCAGGTGCTCGGCGCGGTGCGGGCCGCGCTGGCCGCCGGGCTGCGCGACCCCCTCGTGCGTGCCCGGGTGCGCGGGCTGCGCGACGCGGCGCGGCGGCTGCCGCGGACGCTGCAGGAGCGTCGGCGGATCTGGGCGGGCGCGGCGGTGCCGCGCGCCGAGGTCGCGCGGCTGCTGGTGGCCCCGCCGCGCGGGGGCCGGGCATGAGCGGCGGCGCGCCCGGGTCGGCTGCTCGCCCGGCTGCTCGCCCGGCTGCTCGCCCGGCTGCTCGCTCGGCCGGCCGGCTGGCCGGCTCTCCGGCCTCCCCCCGGCTGCTCCTCGACGCCACGGCCGTGCCCGCCGACCGCGGCGGCGTCGGCCGGTACGTGGACGCGCTGGTGTCCGCGCTCGTGGCGGCCGGCGCCCGGCTCGTCGTCGCGTGCCAGGAGCGGGACGCCGCGCTGCTGGCGGGCCTGGCACCCGCGGCGGAGGTCGTCACGGCGCCCGGCCCGGCGGCCTGCGTGCCGGTGCGCCTGGCCTGGGAGCAGGCGGGCCTGCCGGCGCTCGCGCGGCGCACGGGTGCGCAGGTCCTCCTCAGCCCGCACTACACGATGCCGGTCCGGGCCCCGCTGCCCGTGGTCGTGACGCTGCACGACGCCACCTTCTTCAGCCACCCGGAGCTGCACTCGCCGGTGAAGGCGCGGTTCTTCCGGGCCGCGACCCGGCTGGCGGTGCGGCGGGCGGGGGCGCTCGTCGTGCCGTCGGCGGCCACGCGCGACGAGGTGCTGCGCCACGTGCGCGGACCCGGGGCGCGGGCCGAGCGCTTCCACGTGGCGCACCACGGGGTCGACCGGACCGTCTTCCACCCCGCCGACGAGGACGCGCAGCGCCGGCTGCGGGAGCGCCTCGGGCTGGGCGCGCGCCCCTACGTGGCGTTCCTCGGGACGCTGGAGCCGCGCAAGAACGTCCCGGCGCTGGTGCGGGCATGGGCACGGGTCGCCGCGACGCACCCGGACCGGCCCGCGCTCGTGCTGGCCGGCGGTCCCGGCTGGGACACGGACGTGGAGCCCGCGATCGCGGCGGTCCCGCCCGGGCTGACCGTGCTGCGGACGGGCTACCTGCCGCTGCCGGAGCTCGCGCCGCTGCTCAGCGGCGCGGCGGTGGTCGCCTACCCGAGCCTCGGGGAGGGCTTCGGCCTGCCCGTGCTCGAGGCGATGGCCTGCGGCGCGACCGTCCTCACGACGCGCGAGCTGTCGCTGCCGGAGGTCGGGGGCGACGCGGTGGCCTACTGCGGCACGGACGAGGCGTCGGTCGCGCAGGGTCTGGCCTCGCTGCTCGACGGCGCGGCCGCGCGGGCCCGCCTCGGCGCCGCGGCCCGGCAGCGCGCGGCGGGCTTCACCTGGGACGCGGCGGCGCGTGTGCACCTCGCCGCCGCGTCGGCGGCGCTCGCGGGCTCCTGAGCGCCGCGCCGGGCCGGCCGGGGGACGCGCGCGTGCCGCGGTCCGGGTCGACGGCTCAGGCCAGCGTGGCGACGAACTCCCGCACGCCCTCCCACCGCGGCAACAAGCCCGCCGCGGCGGCCTCCTCCAGGCCCGGCGCGGCGGTGTCCTTCTCCGAGAGCTGGTGCGTCAGCGGCGACCCGTCGCGGCCGACG
The DNA here is from genome assembly GCF_057221735.1 of Cellulomonas sp. plas2. Taxonomy (NCBI): domain Bacteria; kingdom Bacillati; phylum Actinomycetota; class Actinomycetes; order Micrococcales; family Cellulomonadaceae; genus Cellulomonas; species Cellulomonas sp. plas2. The sequence goes on along the minus strand of NZ_CM170155.1, from coordinate 2,818,988 downwards.
GTCGGCCACGCGATGCCCAGCGCCGGGTCCAGCGGGTGCACGCCGTGCTCGCGCCCCGGGGCGTACGGCGTCGAGCACAGGTACAGCACCGTCGACCCGCCCTCGAGGGAGCAGAACGCGTGCCCCAGCCCCTCGGAGAGGTAGACCGCGCGGCGGTCGACGTCGTCGAGCAGGACCGTGTCCCACGTGCCGAAGGTGGGTGACCCGACGCGCAGGTCGACGACGACGTCGAGCACGGCCCCCCGCGCACAGGTCACGTACTTGGCCTGCCCGGGGGGCACGTCGGCGAAGTGCACCCCGCGCAGCACCCCGGCCGCGGACACGGACAGGTTGGCCTGCTGCACGTCGAGCCCGTGCCCGGCGGCCTCGCGGAAGGGGGCGCCCTGGAACCACTCGAGGAAGACGCCCCGCGGGTCGCCGTGCTGGCGGGGCGTGATCTCGAAGGCCCCGGGGACGGCGAGCTCGCGGTACGTCATGGGTGGTCCTCCCGGCGTCGGTCCGCGGCCCGGGTGGCCGCGCGCGTCACACCCTACGGGCGCGGGCCCGGGCGCGACCGGGCCCTAGGCTGCGGGGGTCCTGGCCGTCCGACGGCCGGGCGCGCGGGCCGGCACGCGGCCGCGCGGGGTCGGCGGGAGCGGGGGACGCGGGTGCGCTGGGTGGTCGTCGGGGCGGGCGGGATGCTCGGGCAGGACGTGGTCGCGACGCTCGGCAGGCGGGACGACGAGGTCGTCCCCCTGGGCCGGACCACGCTCGACGTGCTCGACCCGGACGCGGTGCGCGGGGCGCTCGTCGGCGCGGACGTCGTCGTCAACTGCGCCGCGTACACCGCGGTCGACGCGGCCGAGGACGACGAGGCCGCCGCCTTCGACGTCAACGCCACCGCCGCGGCCCACCTCGCCCGCGGCGCGGCGGCCGCCGGGGCCCGGCTCGTGCAGGTCTCGACGGACTACGTCTTCGACGGGCACGCCACGACCCCGTACGCCGAGGACGCGCCGGTCGCGCCGCGGTCGGCCTACGGCCGGACGAAGGCCGCGGGGGAGTGGGCCGTGCGGGCCCTGTGCCCCGACCACCTCGTCGTGCGCACCGCCTGGCTCTTCGGCGCCGGCGGGCCGTGCTTCCCCCGGACGATCGTGCGCGTGGCGCGCGAGCGGGGCGGCCTGGACGTCGTCGACGACCAGGTGGGCCAGCCGACCTGGACGGCGGACCTCGCGGACCTCGTCGTGCGGCTCGTCGACGCGGACGCACCGGCGGGCACGTACCACGGCACCGCCTCGGGCCGGACGTCGTGGCACGGCTTCGCGCAGGCGGCGGTCGCGTCGGCGGGTCTCGACCCGGCGGTGGTGCGGACGACGACGAGCGCCGCCTTCGCCCGGCCGGCGCCGCGGCCCGCGTGGTCGGTGCTGGGTCACGACGCCCTCGTCGCCGCCGGGGTGGCGCCGATCGGGGACTGGCGGGCGCGCTGGGACGCGGCCGCGGACGCGGTGCTCGGGGGCTGACGGGCGCGACCGGCACGGCGCGGGGTGCGGCGGCGGGCACGACGACGGCACGGTGACGCCCTCAGCGGACGGGCCCGCCGGTCGATGGGACGGCGGCACACCGCTCCGCGGCGGCCCGGCACGTCGCCGGGCCCGCGGGGGCGGCGACCGGAGGAGCCCCATGCCCGCACGGCCCGTCGACGGCCCGCGCCGTCGCGACCACCGACCCGCCCTCGTCGCCGTCGCCGCCGCGTGCGCCGCGCTCGTCGCCACGCCGGCCGCGGCGCAGGCGCCGGTGCTCCCGTCCCCGCGGACGAGCGCGGTGATCGTCGCGCTGCGCCCGGGGGTCGACCCGGGTGCGGTGGCCGCGGCGGCCGTCGCGGACGGCGGTGACGTCGAGCACGTGTACCGCCACGCGGTGCGGGGCTTCGCCGCGGAGCTGCCCGCGGACGCCGTGGCGGAGCTCCGGCAGGACCCGCGGGTGCTGTCGGTGGAGCCGGACGCGGTGGCGCGGACGCTCGGCACGCAGGCGCCCGCGCCGAGCTGGGGCCTGGACCGGGTGGACCAGGCGGCCCTGCCGCTGTCCGGGTCCTACACGTGGACGGCGGACGGCGCGGGGGTCGACGTCTACGTCCTCGACACCGGGGTGCGCGCCGACCACGTCGACCTGCTGGGCCGGGTCCGGCCGGGCGCGACCGCGGTGGACGACGGCCGCGGCACGCAGGACTGCCACGGCCACGGCACGCACGTCGCCGGGACGGCCGCCGGGACGCGCCACGGCGTGGTGAAGGCCGCGACGGTCGTCGCCGTCCGCGTCGCGGGCTGCGACGGCACGGGCACCTACTCCCAGGTCGTCGCGGGTCTGGACTGGGTGGTGCGCGACCACGTCGCGGGCCGGCCGGCGGTCGTCAACCTCAGCCTCGGCGGACCGGCCTCCGCGGCCCTGGACGCGGCGGTCCAGGCCGTCGTCGACGACGGCGTCACGGTCGCGGTCGCCGCGGGCAACGAGAGCACCGACGCCTGCACGACCTCCCCGGCGCGCCTGCCCGCCGCCCTGACCGTGGGCGCCAGCACGCCGACGGACGCGGTCGCCCCCTTCTCCAACACCGGGCCCTGCCTGGACCTCTTCGCGCCGGGGACGGACGTCGTGTCGGCCTGGCCGGCCACCGCCACGGCCACGGCCGCCCGGTCGGGCACGTCGATGGCGGCCCCCCACGTGGCGGGCGCCGCCGCGGCGGTGCTCTCCGTCGACCCGGGGGCGTCCCCGGCGGCCGTCGCCGCGCGCCTCCTCGGCGACGCGACGACGGGCGTCCTCGGCGGCCCCCTCGCGGGGAGCCCGGACCGCCTCCTGCGCGTGCTGCCGGCCCGGGCGCGGCTGGGCGCCGGCGAGGTCCTCGTCGCGGGTCAGGGGCTGCGGGCGGGCGGCCCGCGGGCCGAGGCGCACCTGGAGATGCAGGCCGACGGCAACCTCGTGCTCTACGTCGCCCGCCCCGGCGGCGCGGACGTCGCGCGGTGGCAGAGCGGCACCGGCGGCCACCCCGGCGCCTCGCTCGTCGTCCAGGGGGACGGCAACGCCGTGATCTACGCGCCGGGCGGGCGCCCGCTGTGGCAGGCGGGCACGGCCGACCGTCCCGGCGCCCGCCTCGTCGTGCAGGACGACGGCAACGCGGTGGTCTACGACGGCGGCGGCGTCGCGCGCTGGCAGTCGGGGACCTCGGTCGCCGCGGACGTCCTCACGGCCGAGGCCGTGCTGCGGCCCGGCGACGAGCTCGCCAGCGCGGGGGCCGTCCTGACCCTGGCGATGCAGGGCGACGGGAACCTCGTCGGGTACGCGCGCGGCCGGGCGTTCTGGTCCTCGGGCAGCCACGGCAACGCCGGCGCGTACGCGGTCCTGCAGCGCGACGGCAACCTCGTCGTCTACACGGGCGACGGCCGCCGAGCGCTCTGGCAGTCCGGCACCGCCTCGGCCGGTGCGGGCGCGGGCGTCGTCGTCGCGGACGACGCGGTCGCCGTCACCGCCGGCGGTCGCCGCCTCTGGGCCGTCTCACCCTGACGCGCCCGTGACGACGTGAACCGGGTCTCAGTCGTCGGGGCCGTGCTCGAGCAGGCCCAGCAGGTAGGAGCCGTAGCCCGACTTGACGAGGGCCTCGGCGCGCACGCGCAGCTCGTCGTCGGACAGGAAGCCGCGGCGCCATGCGACCTCCTCGGGAGCGCCGATCTTCAGGCCCTGGCGGTGCTCGATCGTGCGGACGTAGTCCGAGGCCTCCAGCAGGGAGTCGAACGTGCCGGTGTCGAGCCAGGCGGTGCCGCGGGGCAGGACCTCCACCTGCAGCCGGCCCTGCTCGAGGTAGGTGCGGTTGACGTCCGTGATCTCGTACTCGCCGCGCGCGGAGGGGCGCAGGTCGCGGGCGATGGCGACGACGTCGTTGTCGTAGAAGTACAGCCCGGGGACGGCGAAGGACGAACGCGGCGCGGTGGGCTTCTCCTCCAGCGACAGCGCCCGGCCCTCGGCGTCGAACTCCACGACGCCGTAGGCGGTGGGGTCCGCGACGCGGTAGGCGAAGACGGCGGCCCCGTCGATCCGCTCGAACCGCTGCAGCCGCGAGCCGAGGCCGGGACCGTAGAAGATGTTGTCGCCGAGCACGAGCGCGGCGCTGTCGTCGCCGACGAAGTCCGCCCCGAGCACGAACGCCTGCGCCAGGCCGTTCGGCTGCTCCTGCACCGTGTAGCGGATGTCGATGCCGAACTGCGACCCGTCGCCCAGCAGCCGGGTGAACGCGGCCGCGTCGTGCGGGGTCGTGATGACGAGCACGTCGCGGATGCCCGCGAGCATGAGGGTGCTCAGCGGGTAGTAGACCATCGGCTTGTCGTAGACGGGGACGAGCTGCTTGCTCACGCCGAGCGTGATCGGGTGCAGCCGGGTGCCCGAGCCGCCGGCCAGGATGATTCCGCGCATGGTGGACCAGTGTGGCAGCGCGGCCGGGGCCCTCAGGCCGGTCGGCGCGTGACGCGGCCCACCGCGCGTCCGGCGACGCGCCGCGCCAGCCGGCGCACGCCCCACACGGTGACGCGGGCCATCGCCTCCCCGACGATCGCCCGGCTCATCTTCGACCGCCCCGCCACGCGCTCTCGGAACTGGATGGGCAGCTCGACGACCCCGAAGCCGGCGTCCCGGGTGCGCAGCGTCATGTCGACCTGGAAGCAGTAGCCGCGCGAGTGCACCGCGCCGAGGTCGAGGGCGCGCAGGACCTCCGCGCGGTAGGCCCGGAAGCCCGCCGTCGCGTCCCGCACCGGCAGGGCCAGCAGGACGCGCACGTACAGGTTGCCGAGCCGGCTGAGCGCCTCGCGCGAGCGCGGCCAGTCCACGACGCTGCCGCCGGGGACCCACCGGGAGCCGATGGCCAGCCCGGGCGTCGCGCCACCGGGGCGGTCGTCGGAGCGGCCGTCGGGCCTGCCGTCCGGTGCGGTGACGGCCCCGACGAGGGCGGGCAGCACGGCGGCCGGGTGCGACCCGTCCGCGTCCATCTCGACGAGCACGTCGTAGCCGCGCTCCAGCCCCCACCGGAACCCGGCCACGTACGCCGAGCCGAGGCCGAGCTTGCCCGTGCGGTGCAGGACGTGCAGCTGGCCGTCCGTCTCGGCCATCTTCTCGACGAGCTCGCCCGTGCCGTCCGGGCTGGCGTCGTCGACGACGAGCACGTCGGCCGCGGGCAGCCGGTCGCGGACGGCCTCGACGAGCGGCGCGATGCTGTCGCGCTCGTCGTACGTCGGCACGACGACCAGCGTGCGGGGCGCGGGACGGGACGCGGGCCCGGCCGGGTCGTCGGCGGGTGCGGGGGCCGCCGGGCGGGGGTGCGCCTCGTCGGGCACGCGGGTGGGCACGCAGGACTCCTGACGGTCGGGCCCGTCGACGGTGCCGAGGGCGGGGGTCGCGGCTCAGCCCTCCGTGACCTCGGAGCAGGGTACGACGGCCACCCAGGTGGGCGCGGGGGCGACCGGGACGGGCACGCTCGCGGACGCGCCCGGCCGGGCGCACGACGTCGCCGCGCCACGCGCGCCGGGCTCCCAGAGCGGGCCCGACGACCGCGTCGTCGCCTCCGGCCGGGCGCCGACGAGCGCGGCCAGGAGCAGGAGCGCGGCGCCCCCGACGACGAGGGCCCGCCCGCCACGCCGGGCGCCGAGCCCGCCGGCGGCCAGCACGAGCGCCGCGGCCAGCAGCAGCTCCGCCGCGGGGGCGTAGCGGAGCACCGTCAGCACCGGCGCCTCCTGCCCGGGCGCGGCTGGCAGCAGCAGGGGCGGCCGGTTGACGAGCACGGCGACCGCCCACAGCGCGACCGCCCCGACGGGCAGGGCGACGAGGAGCGCCCGCCGGCCGCCATCGGCCCGGCGGGCTGCGACCAGCGCGAGGAGCGAGGGCACGGCGGCGAGCAGGACGGCCGCCCCCAGGGCGACGGGCCCGGCGTGGGCGAGCAGCCAGGACCCCGCGCCGACCTGGCCCGTCCAGAGCGGCAGGAGCACCCCCGCGCCGAGGGCGAGGGCGACGAGGTGCCCCGCGGGGGCGTCGCCGAGGGCGGGTGACCGCTCCGTGCCCAGCACGGCCACGGCCTGCGCCGCGAGCCCCAGCGCGAGCCCCACCCGGGCCGGCAGGCCGGCCCGGTCCCGCAGCCGCCAGAGCCCGAGCGGGGCCAGCACGACCGCCTGCACCTCGCTCAGCGCGACGACGAGGGCCACGAGCCCGACGCCGGCCGCCCCCGCCCGGCTGCGCACGCGGTGCACGAGGAGCCACGGGACCAGCCACAGCAGCAGCGCGTGGGCGTTGGCCAGGTTGCCCAGCACCTCCACCGGCAGGCCCGGCACGCCGACCGTCAGCAGCCCCAGGACGCCGCGCGCGGGCAGGCCGACGCCCAGCCCGCCCGACAGCAGCACGACGAGGGCCGCCACGACCCCGGCGAGAGCGCACGCCGCCGCGGTGGTGCCCAGGCCCCACGCCGGCGCCGGCAGCAGCCCGGTGACGAGGTCGGCCAGCACGCGCGGGACGAGGTGGAGGTAGCCGTCGTAGGGCCGCAGCCAGGCCGCGCCGACCGGGTCCGCGGCCGCCCCGGCGAGGAAGACCGCGCCGTCCTCCGCCCACAGCGTGCCGCGCGCGACCGGCGGCAGCCGCAGCCACGCGACGAGGGGTGCCAGCAGTCCGACGGCCAGCGCGAGCGCCGCGACCCGGCGCGGTGGTGCGTCGCGGCCCTCAGCGGGCGGCACGCAGCCCCTCAGCGGGCGGCACGCAGCTCGAGCAGCTCGCGCACGCGCAGCCCGGCGCGCAGGGCCAGGCGCAGGGGCAGGCGTGCCGGCCCCGGGTAGCGGCGGCCGAGGTAGCGCGCGGCGCTGCGGTGGTGCGCGCGGATCATGGGCGCCGGCCGGTCCCGCCAGGAGGTGCCGCCCACGTGCTGCACCCGGGCGGCCGGGACGTAGCGGTTGCGCCAGCCGGCCCGGCCGAGCCGCTCGCCCAGGTCGACGTCCTCGAAGAACATGAAGTAGCCCTCGTCGAACCCGCCGACGGCCTCGTAGGCCTCGCGGCGCACGGCGAGGCACGCGCCGGACAGCCAGCCCGTGTCCCGCTCCTCGCCGGCACGCTCCTGCCGGGCCTGGTAGGCCCGCGTCCACGGGTTGCGGGGCCAGACCTTGGCCAGCAGCGCGTGCCCGACGCCCGTCCCCAGCGACGGCAGCTCGCGCGCCGAGGGGTACACGGTGCCGTCGGGGTTGAGGAGCGCGGGGCCGGCGGCGCCGGTGCGCCCGTTGGCCTCCGCCGCGTCCAGCAGGACGTCCAGGGACCCCGGCTCCCACTCCACGTCCGTGTTGGCGACGACGAGCCAGCGGCCGTGGGCCCCCGCCGCGCCCCGGTTGGCGGCCGCGCCGTAGCCGAGGTTGCGGCCGGTGACCAGGAGGGTCGCGCCGTACCGGGCGGCGACGTCCTCCGTCACCGCGTGGTCGGTGCCGTTGTCGACGAGGACGAGCTCGAGGGGCCGGCGGGTGGCGGACTGCAGGGTGGCCGCGAAGGACGCCAGCTCCGCGCCCGGGTGGTAGGCGACGCAGACGACCCGCACGACGTCGGCGGAGGGGAGGGTGACCATGGCGGGAGCAGAGGATACGCGGGCGTCAGCGCGGCAGGTCCACGACGAGGTCCACCCGCTCGGCGGCCACGAGCCGGTCGAGGGCGTCGTCGCGGGTGGCGGCGTCGGCGCCCGGGACGAGCAGGACGAGGGAGCCCCCGTCGGCCCAGACGCCGAGCGCGGCGAGCAGGAGCGCGGTCGTGGCGGCGGCGTCGCGCGCGGTGCCGGGCCGGACGAGGACGCGGTCCCTGGGGGCGCCCGGGCGGGCGGCCGTCGCGGCCGCGGGCAGGTCGGCGAAGGTCGGCCCGTCCGGCAGGAGGGCGGGCCGCGCGGGCTCGGCGGGCGGGACCCAGCCCAGCGCGTCGCCGGAGCCCATGACGGCGGGGCCGGCGTCGAGGACGCCCACGGGCAGGGGCCCGTCCCAGCGGCGGGCGAGCGCGGGCAGCGGCTGGGCGACGACGAGCGCGCCGGCGCCGTCCGCGTCGGCCCCGGGCCCGTCCGTCACGAGCACGTCGACGGGTGCGCCCGCGGCGGCGTGCCCCGGCGCGACCGTCGTGCCCGTGCGCCAGGCGGCCAGGGCCCACACGAGCGTGCGCCAGTGGGGCGGCAGGTCGAGCGCGAGCACCGTCCCGGGCCCGCCGTCCAGCTCGTCGACGAGGAGGTTGGCGGTCTTGTGCACCCAGTTGACGAGCACGGCGCCGGACAGCTCCACGCGCTCCCCGTCGCCGCCGTACCAGGTCAGGCGCGGGCGGCCCGGGTCGGACACGAGGAGGGGCAGGAGGGCGTCGACGCCGGTCGCGGTCACGGCGGCGAGGCTACCGGCCGCCCGTGGCCACCGGGGTGCGCGCTCCTACCACCGCTCCGCTTGACGCCAGGGAACGACACGCGTGTAATTCTCAGGACACGGCCCGCCGTGGGGCCCGCCGTCGGGCGGCCCGACGAGGGGCGCGACCGCCCGGCCCGAGCAGCACCCCGACCCCCTCGACCGCACCGGAGGACGCCATGTGGAACCTGCTCGACGACGAGGACGGCGAGCGCCCGGCGGCGCGGCCGGTGGCACCCGTCGCGGACAACGTCCTGGCGCTCTTCGCCGACACGGGCGAGGACGAGGGGCCGATGGGGTGGCAGGAGCGCGCGCTGTGCGCCCAGACCGACCCCGAGGCGTTCTTCCCCGAGAAGGGCGGCTCGACGCGCGAGGCCAAGAAGGTGTGCGTCTCCTGCGAGGTGCGGGCCGAGTGCCTCGACTACGCCCTCGCCAACGACGAGCGGTTCGGCATCTGGGGCGGCCTGTCCGAGCGCGAGCGGCGCAAGCTCAAGCGGCGTGTCGTCTGACGCCGGGCGGGCGTGAGGCCGCCGCACGCCCCGGTCGTGGGCCGGGGGCCCGCGGCCGCCTCTGAGACCCTGGTGACCGTGGACCTGACCGTGGACCCCCCACCGTCGACCACCGCGTCGCTGCCGGTGCTGACGCCGGTGACGGCGGTCCTCGTGACGCGCGGGACCACGCCGTGGCTGCCGCCGACCGTGCGCGCGCTGGCGGTCCAGACCCGCCGGCCCGTCCGCGTGCTCGTCGTCGACGTGGGGGAGCAGGCCGAGCCCTGGCTGGCCGACGGGGTCGTCGACGCCCTCGTCGCCGGCGCCGCCGAGGCAGCCGCACGGGGCGAGGCGTCGGGGGCCGCGCCCGACGTGCGGGTCGTCCACGCGCCCGCGGCCCGGACCTTCGGCGACGCCGTCCGCACCGCGCTGGCCGCCGACGGCGCGTCCCGCACCCCGTGGCTGTGGCTGCTGCACGACGACTCCGCCCCTGGCCCGGGGGCGCTAGCGGCGCTCCTGCGCGTCGTGGCGCGGGCGCCGTCCGTGGCGGTCGCCGGTGCCAAGCAGCGCACGTGGTCCGAGCCCGAGCGGCTCCTCGAGGTCGGCGTGCGGACCTCGGCCTCGGGTCGCCGCCTCACGGGCGTGGAGCCGGGCGAGCTCGACCAGGGCCAGCACGACGCCGTCGAGGACGTCCTCGCGGTCGGCACGGCCGGCGCGCTCGTGCGGCGCGACGTCTGGGACGAGCTCGGCGGGCCCGACCCGGCGCTCGGACCCTTCGGCGACGGGCTCGACCTGTGCCGGCGCGCGCACCTGGCCGGGCACCGCGTCGTCGTCGTCCCCGACGCCGTGGTGCGCCACGCGCAGGCCGCCTACCAGGGCGTCCGCGACGGGCACGACCACGGCGACCCGCGCCGCTCCTACGCGGCGCGGCGGCGCGCGCAGCTGCACGTGCGCACGGCCGGCGTCGTGGGCGTCGCGGTGCCGTTCGTCCTGCTCGCGGCGGTGCTCTCGGGCGTGCTCCGGGCCCTCGTCCGGCTGGCGACGAAGGAGCCGGGCCTCGCCCGGGCCGAGCTGTCGGCCACGGCGGGCCTCCTGGCCCACCCCGGGGACCTGCTCCGGGCGCGCCGGCTCGACGCGCGCACCCGGACCCGGCCCCGACGGTCCCTGCGGCCGCTGCGCGCCGGCGTCCGCGACGTGTGGCGCCTGTGGCGGGACCAGCGGCTCACGCGCGCGGAGTCGCGCCGGGTCGTGGTCGCCCCGAGCGAGATCGAGCTGCGCGAGCTGGCGGCGCTGACCACCCGGCGGCGTGTGGGACTCGGCGCGCTCCTCGTCGCGCTCGTCGCGCTCGTCGCCGTCGCGCTGGGGCCCCTCGTCGGGCCGGTCACCCGCGGGGCGCGGCTCGTCGGGGAGGCGCTGGCCCCGGCCACCGGCGGCGCCGCGGACCTGTGGGACGCCGCCACCGCCGCCTGGGTCGGGGCGGACCTCGGGCACGCCGGACCCGTGGACGCGCTGCTGGCCGTCCTGGCGCCCGCCGCCGTGGTGACCGGCGGGTCGGCGTCGGCGGCGGTGGCGGTGCTGCTGCTCGGCGGGGTCGTGCTCGCGGGCTGGGGTGCGTGGGCCGCCGCCGGGGCGGGCACGCGGTCCGTCGCCGTGCGAGCGTGGGCGGCGCTCGTGTGGGCGGGGGCGCCGGCGCTGCTCGTCGCCCTCGGGCAGGGCCGCCTCGGCGCGGTCGTCGCGCACGCCGCGCTGCCGTGGGCCGCGCTCGGCCTGGCCCGTGCCGTCGGGGCGCAGCGTCGCGACGAGGTGGCGCGGGTCGACGTCCGTGACCGGCTCGACGAGCACGAGGGGGACGAGCCGGCCGGTGGCCCGGCCGGTGCGGCGGCCCCTGCGGCGGCCGGTGCCGAGGACGTCCCGGAGCTCGAGGAGCCGGGGGTCCCCGACCCGGCGGCGCAGGCCCGCCCGACCGGCACGGTCGAGGCCGCCGCGGGGACCGCCCTGGCGCTGGCCGTCGTCGTGGCCGGTGCACCCGTCCTGCTCGCGCCGGTGCTCCTGGCGCTGCTCGTCGTGGCCGCCGTCGCGCGGCGCCGCCGCCTGCGGGTCCTCCTCACGGCCGTCCCGGCGCTCGTCCTGCTGGGGCCGACGGTCGTGGCCGCGGGGCGGTCCGGGGTCGGCGGCCTGCGCCTCCTCGCGTCGGCACCGCTGACCGCCGCCACGGTCCCCGCCGGACGCGACGCCGGGACCGGGCTGCCCGCGGCGCTCGAGCGGCTGCTCGGTGCGCCCGGCGGGGCGGACGGGCTGGTGCCGGCCGCGCTGCCCGAGGCCGTCGTGCGCTTCGGGGTGCTCGCGACCGGTGCGGTCGTCGTCGCGCTCGCGCTCGCGGCGCTCCTGCGCGGACGGCCGGTCGCGCGTGGCGTGCGCGCGGCCTGGGTCGTGGCCGCGCTCGGCCTGGCGACGGCGTCCGCCGCCGCGGCGCTGCCCACGGCCCTGCCCGCGGGGCTCACGTCGGTGCCCACGTCGGGCACGGGCACCCTGCTCGCCGGCGGCGCCAGCGCCCTCGTCCCCGGTGACGTCGGGCCGGCGGTCAGCCTGGCGGCCGCGGGGCTCCTCGCGGCGGCGGTCCTCGGCCTCGACGGCGCGCGCGGACGGCTGCGCGCCGCACCCTTCGGCTGGCGGCAGCCGCTGGCCGGCCTCGTCGCTGCTGTCGCGGTGCTGGTCCCGCTGGCGCAGACGGGTCTCTGGGCCGCGGCCGCGCGGTCGGGCGGCCTGGCCCTGCCCGCCGCCGTCGACCGGGCCGTGGTGCCCGCCGTCGCGCGGCAGGACCAGGAGGGCCGGCTCGCGGCGCGCGTGCTCGCCCTCACCGCGGTGCCGCCCACCGGGAGGGGCACGGGAACGGGCACGGGGACGGGCACGGCGACGGGCACGGGGACGGGCACGGGGACGGGCACGGCGACGGGCACGGGGACGGGCACGGCGACGGGCACGGACACGGGGACCGGGACGGCAACGGCGACGGGTGACGACGGCGGCACCGGGGGCGCAGCTCCCGAGGCCGGCGCCGGTGCCGCCGCGGGGACGGTCGTGTGGCGGCTGCTCGCGGGCGACGGGCCCCGGCTCGTCGAGGGGTCCGCGGCCGTGGCCGCCCGGGGGCTGACCGGCGACCCGCTCGGCCCGACCGCGGTTCCCGTCGACGCGGCGACCGCCGAGGTCGACGCCGTGGCGGCCGACCTCGCCGCCGGCGCGGGCGGCGACGTCGCCGCCGCGCTGGCCGCGCTCGCCGTGGCGGACGTCCTGGTGCCTGCGGTGGACCCGGCGGCGGACCCGGAGTCCGACGCGGCCGCCGCCGCGCGGGCGGAGCTCGTCGGGCTGCTGGACGCGACCGCGGGTCTCGAGCGCGTGACGGACGGCGTCGACGGGACGCTGTGGCGCGTGCAGCCGGCGCCCGCCGCCGGTGGGTCGGGCGCGGACGTCGTCACGGCGTGGGCGCGGCTCGTGCCGGCGGGGACCGCGGCCGCGGCGCTCGCGGACGCCGCGACCCCCGCCGAGGCCGTGCCCGCCGTCCCCGGCGCCGCGGTGCCGACGGTGACGACGCGACTCGAGCCGTCGCCCGACGGCGAGGGCCGGTGGCTGGTCCTCGCCGAGCGCGCGGGCCCCGGCTGGCGGGCGACGCTGGACGGGCGGGAGCTGCCCGTCGCGGACGTGGGGTGGCGGCAGGCCTTCGGGCTGGGGACGGACGGAGGGACCCTCGTGGTGGTGCACGACCCGCCGGGGCGGACCGCGTGGACGGCGGCCCTCGTGGGCGTCGGCGCCGTGACGCTGCTGCTCGCGCTGCCCCTGCGGCGCCGCCGGGCGGGCCGGCGGTGAGCGGCGAGGTGCGCCCCGACGCGCACGACGGCCGGCACGACGACCGGCACGACGACCGGCACGACGACCGGCACGACGACGCGCCCGCGCCGCAGCGCCCGCGCGGGCGCGGGCTGCGGGTGGTGTCGGGGCTCGGCGTGCTCGCGCTCGCGGCGGCTGTCGTCGTCGGGGGGACCCGGATGACGGACGCGGCGGACGCCGCCGTCCCGCCGGGCGCCGGTGCGCGGGCCGTGGGCGTCGGCGCCACGGACACCGTGCTCGTGTGCGCGGGGCCGCTGGTCGAGCCGGAGGGCACGGGTGGCGACGCGGCCTTCGACCCCACGCCGGTCGCCCCGGAGACGTCGGTGGACCTGGTGACGGCCGCCGACGGCACGGGCCCCGGGCCCGGCACGGTGACGGGGCTGGACGGCACCGCCACGCTCGCGGGCCTGCCGGCCGGCGGCGGGTCCGCGGTCCTGACCGGGCCGGAGGCGCCGGTGGTGCTCCGCGCCGCACCCGGAGCGGCCGCCGCGGTCGCCGCGGGCACGACGTCGACCGTCACGGCCGCGGGGGACCTGCGCGGGCTGGCCGCCGCGTCCTGCCGGCGGCCGGCGGCCGACCTCTGGCTGGTCGGCGGTGCCACCGAGCTGGACAGCACCGACGTCCTCGTCGTGCAGAACCCCGGCAGCACGCCGGTCACCGTGGGCCTGTCGGCCTGGGGCGCGTCCGGCCCGCTCACGCCCGGCACGGACGGGCTCGTCCTCGCGCCGCGGTCGGAGGAGCGGCTCCCGCTCGGGGGCGTCCTCGACCCGCAGCGCCTGCTGGCGCTGCACCTCGTGGCCGACGGCGGGCGTGTGGCGGCGCACGTCCAGGACAGCCGGCTGCGCGGCTTCACCGCCGGCGGCACGGACCTCGTGGTGCCCGGTGCGGCGCCCGCGACCCGGCAGGTGCTGCCCGGGCTCGACGTCCTGGCCACCGCGGCCGGTGACGCGGACGGCCCGGTGCTGCGGCTGCTCGCGCCGGAGCGGGCGACGACGGCGCGGATCACGCTGCTCGGGCCCGACGGGCCCGCGACCCTGGCGGGTGCCGACACCGCGTCCCTGGCCACCGGCGAGGTGGTGGAGGTGCCGCTCGCCGGGCTGCCCGCGGGCGCCTGGACGGTCGTCGTCGACGCCGACGCCCCCGTCGTCGCCGGCGCGCTCGTCACGCGTCCCGGCGCGGCCGACCCGCTGGACCCGGCCACGAGCACGCTCGAGCGCGCGTGGGTCGCGTCGACGACGCCCGCCGCCGACGCCGTCGTCGCGCTCCCGGCCGGGACGACGGCGCGCGTGGTCCTCGCCGCGGTGCCGGCGGGCGAGCTCGACCCGGTGCCGCTGGACGTCGCTGCCGAAGGCCTCCCCGTCGACGTGACGGACGCGGCTGACGGTGCGGAGGACGCCGCCGCCGCGGCGCCCGACGTCACGGGCGTCCTCGAGGCCCTCGACGCCCAGGGCCGCGTCGTCGGCACGGTCGACCTGCGCCTGGGTGCCGGGACCGGCGTGCCCGAGGACGCCGGCGGCCTGCCCGACGGCACGGTCGCGGTCCGGGTGCGCGTGGCGGACGGCACCGCCGGCGGGACCGCACCGGCGTGGGCCGCCGTCGTCACGCAGGAGCGCGAGGACGGGACGTTCGTGTCGGTGCTGCAGCCCGTGCCCGCCCCCGCGGCGCAGGGCGCCGTCGCGGTGGCCGACGCGCGCGGCCCGGGGCTGGGCTGAGCGCCCGACCCGCCGCGGCGGGCCGGGCGGCCCCTAGTCCGGCCCGCCGTACCCCGGGTCGAGCTCCTCGGGGTCCCGGTCGAGCAGCAGGGCGACCTGCTCGACGACGACGTCGTGCACCAGGTCGGCCAGGTCGTCGGCGTCGTGCGCGCGCGCCTCGACCGGCCGGCGGTACACGACCACGCGCGCCGGCATGCCGGCGTCCGGCGGGAAGCACCGGCCCAGGGGCACACCGCCGTGCTCCCAGGGGGCCGGGTCGGAGGGCGGCACGTCCTCGACGGCGAACTCGGCGCCGTCCAGCTCGCCCGACCAGCGCCGCTCGAGGTGCTCCACCGCGTCGAGCACGAGGTCGTCGAAGCGCTGGGCCCGGGTGCGGTAGGCCGGCAGCGTCGGCGGCAGGAGCGGCCCGCGCAGGCCGCGCCCGCGGCGGTCGCGCCGGCGGGCCGGCAGGGGGCCGGGGGCGGTGGCCCGGGTGGCCGGCAGCGCCGACCCGCCCCGGCCGGCGCCGGCGCGCGGGTCGCGGCCGGGGTCAGCGGGCTGGCCGTGCGGGCGGCGGGAGCCGCCCCGCCCCCCGGTCGTCCCGTGCTGCCCCGCGCTGCTCACGGGGGCCGACTCTAGCCCCGGTGCCCCGTCGGTCGCGTGCAGCCGGCGGGGAGGCGACCGGGCGGCGGCGACGGAGCCGGGGACCGGGGTACCGTCAGGACGTGAGATCCGTCCGGACGTGCTCCCGCACGGCGTGCGACCGTCCCGCGGCGGCGACGCTGACCTACGTGTACGCCGACTCGACGGCCGTGCTCGGCCCGCTCGCCCAGCTGGCCGAGCCGCACTCCTACGACCTGTGCCCCGAGCACGCCGAGCGCCTCACCGCCCCGCGCGGCTGGGAGGTCGTCCGGCTCATGCCCGAGTTCGCGCCGACCGCGCCCAGCACCGACGACCTCGTCGCCCTGGCCGACGCCGTGCGCGAGGCGGGCCGACGGCCGGGACCGGCTGCGGGGCTCGTCGCCGAGCCCGCCGCGACCCTGCTCGGCGCCGCCGAGGGCGGGCTCGGGGCCGGGCTGGAGCAGCGGCGCGGGCACCTGCGCGTCGTCCGGCAGGACGAGGGCTGACGTGCCGCGCCGCCGGAAGGCCGACGAGCCGCCCGAGCCGCTGGGGTCGGTCACGCAGCCCCTGCTCGGCCTGGTGCCGGGCACCGGGACGTGCCGCACCTGCGGCAACGACCGGCTGACCCGGATCCGGATGGCGCTGCCGTCGGGAGTGCCCGCGGTGTACGTCTCCTGCCCGCGGTGCGAGACGACCGGGTGGTTCGCCGTGGACGGGGACGGGACCCCGCTCGATCCGGACAGCACGCTCGGTCCTCGCGACGGCGCCTGACCGCCGGCCACGGAGCGGCCCCGACGTGCGGGGCCACCGGGCGGGCCTAGCATCGCTGGCGTGAGCGACCCCGCGACGAGCCCGACCACCGCCGCCGCCGCGCCCCTCGAGGCGTGGGTGCGCGAGCTGCTGCGCTGCCCCGTGACGGGGGCGCCGCTCGTCGACGGTGTGGGGCCGGACGGGACGCCGGAGCTCGTCTCGACCGACCCCGACCGTCCCCTGGCCTACCCGGTCCGCGACGGCGTGCCGGTGCTGCTGGCCGACGAGGCGCGACCGGTGACGCAGCCGGTGACGCGGGGCGACCCTGCCGACGGCCCTGCCGGCGCGCGCTGACACGGGCTGACACGGGGCGGGGGGCTCGGCGGTGGCTCACGAGGGCAGCGCACGCGCGATCGTCGCGGCGCTGCTGGCGAACCTCGGGATCGCGGTGACGAAGTTCGTCGCGTTCCTGCTCACGCAGTCGAGCTCGATGCTGGCGGAGTCGGTGCACTCCCTGGCCGACACGGGCAACCAGCTGCTCCTCCTCGTCGGCGGGAGGCGGGCGCGCCGTGCCGCGGACGCCGAGCACCCCTTCGGCTACGGCCGGGCGCGGTACATGTACGCCTTCATCGTCGCGATCGTGCTGTTCACGCTCGGCGGCCTCTTCGCGCTGTTCGAGGCGTACGAGAAGTTCACGGACCCGCACCCCATCACCTCCTGGCAGTGGGTGCCCGTGGTCGTGCTGCTGGCCGCGATGGTGATGGAGGGCCTGAGCTTCCGGACCGCCCGCCGCGAGGCGAACCGCGTGCGCGGGCGCCAGTCGTGGGTGCAGTACGTGCGCAACGCCAAGGCCCCGGAGCTGCCGGTGGTGCTGCTCGAGGACTCGGGCGCGCTCGTCGGGCTCGTCGTGGCGCTCTTCGGGGTGTCGATGACGCTGCTCACCGGCGACGGCCGGTGGGACGCTGTGGGCTCGGCCGGCATCGGGCTGCTGCTCGTGGCCATCGCGGCGGTGCTGGCCGTGGAGACCACGTCGATGCTGCTGGGGGAGTCGGCCACCCCCGGCACGGTCGCGCGGGTGCGGGAGGCGCTCGTCGGGGAGCACGTCCCCTCCGTGATCCACCTGCGGACGATGCACCTCGGCCCCGAGGAGCTGCTCGTCGCCGCGAAGATCGAGGTGGCGGCCGGCGACACCGCCACGGACGTCGCCACCGCGATCGACGCCGCCGAGCGGCGGGTGCGCGAGGCGGTGCCGATCGCGACGACGATCTACCTCGAGCCCGACCTGCGGCGGGCCGCGCGCACCTGAGGCGGGGGACGCTGGGACGTGCGCGCGCCGGGCTCGGTGCGCGGCGCCCGGCTGGAGCACCGGTCGGGTCAGTCGACCGGGTCGGGCACGCCGTGCGGCAGCCGGCGCAGCAGCGCGGCCTCCTCCGCGTCGCGCGCCGCGGCCCGTTGCGAGGCGAGCAGCTCCCGGCGCCGGCGCTCGGCGAGCACCGCGGCGAGGAAGTCCTCCGGGTGCGTGCCCGGCGGGGGCAGCGGTCGCACGTGGCGCTGCACCTCGGCCGTGAGCCGCGTGCCCAGCTCGACGCGCGATGCCGGGTGCAGGCTCGCCGCGCGCGCGAGGAACTGCCGCACGGCGAGGGCCAGCCCGTCGGGCAGCCGCGCGACGTCGGAGGTCCCGGCCCACCACGCCAGGTGCGGGGGCATGGGGACGGGCGCCGGCCGCCGGGTCCGGCCGCGCACGCGGGCGCCGTAGGTGCCGGCCAGGAGGTCCCCGAGCCGCTTGCCCTGCGGGTGCAGCATCGAGGTCAGGAGCGCCACCACGCCGGCGGTGAACCACAGCTCGAGCACCCCGACCAGGGCGCGGACCAGCGCCTGCCGCAGGGTGATCGGCCCGCCGTCGTCGCGGACGATGCGGATGCCCACGACGAGCTTGCCCAGGGACCGCCCGCGGGTGAGCGTGTCCACCGCGGTCGGCAGCACGACGAGCACCCCCGCGACGACGACGACCCCGAGGACCCGGACCGTGTCCGACGACGGCTCCCACCCGCTCGTCGAGAGCAGGACCAGCACGCCGAGCGCCACGAGACCCAGCACGACCAGGTCGAGCAGCGCCGCGAGGAGGCGCGAGGCGAACGAGGCCGGACGGCTGTCGAGCAGCACGCCCTCGCCGGTGACGATGCCGTCGTCCACGTGCGTCCCCTCGTCCGGGCCGTCCCTGTCGCCGGCCGCGGACCCACTCTAGGCAGCGCGCGGACTCGCGGGACGCACGTGCACCCGGGCGGTGGACGGCGGCCGCCGCGTGCGCCGCCGCGTCTGGCAGGCTGGGCGCGTGGACCTCGACGCGCTGGTGGCGACCCGGGAGCAGCAGTGGTCGCGGCTGGGCGTGCTGTCGGGGCGGCGGCGGCTGTCGGGCGCGGAGTCCGACGAGCTCGTGCGGCTCTACCAGGCCACGGCCACGGACCTCTCGGCCGTCCGGTCGGGGGCGCCGGACCCGGAGACGGTCACCCGGCTCTCGCAGCTGCTGGCGCGGTCGCGGTCGCGGATCGCGGGGGCGCAGGAGCCGTCGTGGCGGCACGTCGTGCGCTACCTCGGGGTGGACGTGCCGGCGGCCCTGTACCGCAACCGCTGGTGGACGGTCGGCGTCATGGTCGCCTTCCTCGCGCTCGGCACCGTGAGCGGGTGGTGGGTGGCGACGCAGCCGGACGTCCTCGCCACGATGGGCACCCCGCAGGCGCGCGAGGAGTACGTGCGCACGGCCTTCGCCGAGTACTACGACCCCGGCGCCGGCTTCGCGGCGGTGGTGTGGACGAACAACGCGTGGATCACGGCGCTCACGATCGGCACGGGGATCACGGGCGTCCTGCCGCTGTGGGTGCTCGTGCAGAACGCCGTGGGCGTCGGGGCCGCGGGTGGGCTCATGGCCGCCTACGGCGAGCTGGACCTGTTCCTGCAGCTCATCGCCCCGCACGGGCTGCTGGAGCTCACCGCGGTCTTCGTCGCCGGTGGTGCCGGGCTGCGGCTGTTCTGGACGCTGGTGGACCCCGGGCCGCGGCCGCGGTCCCGGGCGCTGGGGGAGGAGGGCCGGGCGCTCGTCACCGTCGCGGTGGGGCTCGTGCTCGTGCTGGCCGTGTCGGGGGCGATCGAGGGGTTCGTCACCGGCTCCGGGCTGCCGTGGTGGCTGAAGATCGTCATCGGCGCCGTGGCGCTGGCGCTGTTCTGGGCATGGACGCTCGTCGTCGGCGGTCGCGCCGTGCGCGCCGGGGCGACGGGCGACCTCGACGACGACCGCGCCGGCTACCGGGCGTCCGTCAGCGGCTGACGCGCGGCGCCGTCCGCCCCGGCGTGCGGTGCGGGTCGCACCGGCCGGTCACGGCCCCTCGTCGAGCACGACCGCGTGCTCGTCCGCGTCGTCGGCCCAGAACCGGACGAGGCGGCCCGCCTCGTCGACCGCCTCCGCCCGCTGCGCCGCCGTCCACCGGCACCACGGCTGCAGGTGCAGCACGGCCCGCTCCCGGCGGGCCCCGCGGGCACCGGTCCGCTCCCGCACGACGCGCCAGGCGCCGGCCACGACGCCGTCGACGAGCACCGTCGCCGGGGGCATCCCGTTGCGGCTCGCGAGGTGCGGACGGAGCTCCGTCGGCACGACCCGCGTCCGGTCGGCGTGGGAGAGCAGCACGTCGTCGAAGTCCGGCAGCAGCCGCACGGGCGCCGGCACGTCCCCGGGGGCGAGCGCGGCACCGGGCACGTCCAGCAGCTCCCTGCCGGCGGCGGTGCCGACCTCCGGGGCGGTCCGGCGGACGACGAGCCGCTCGCGCATGCCGTCGACCACCGCCCGCAGCCCGGTGAGGCCCGACCACGTCTGCAGGTCGGCCACCGACGCGGGGCCGTACGCGGCGAGGTAGCGCTCGACGAAGCCCTCGAGCGCGGCGCGGCGCACGTCGGGCTCGTCGAGCGCGGCGGGGACGTCCAGCGGCCGCCACCGCGTGCGGGCCGGGGAGCGCCACACCCCGCGCGGAGGCACCTGCACGAGGGGCAGCAGGCACCGCGCGACCATCGCGAGGTGCGCCGGGTCCCCGGCGTGCCCCCGGGCGGCCAGCGCCGGCCCCAGCTCGGCCGCGGTGAGGGGGGCGGCGGCCAGCAGCTCGCGGGCGTCGCGCGCCACGGCCGCCAGGTCCGTCCCGGCCAGTCCCGCGCGCCGGTCGGCCGTCCCCAGGAGGTCCCGCTCGAGACGCGGGGCCGACACGACCGCCAGCGCCGCCGCGTCCTGCGCCAGCACCGCGTGCACGGTGCTGCGCACCACGGCGAGCCGCAGCACGCGCCCGTCGGCGGTGGCGTCGGCGAGGGCCGCGTGCGTGAACCCGACCACGCGTGCCCACAGCGCGCCGTAGGGCGACGACGGGTTCTGCGACTGGAAGCCGATGAGGTGCCCGACGACCGACAGGGGGTCGGCGTCCGTGCGCGCCAGCAGGTGCTGCCGGGCCAGGAGGGTGCGACCCAGCACGCGCGTCGTCAGCGGCTCGTCCACGCCACCACCACCCTGCCGTCGCCGGTCGCCGGTCGCCGGTCGTCCTGGTCGTCCTGGTCGTCCTGGTCGTCCTGGTCGTCTCCGGACCCCACGACCGCACCGTACGACCGGCCGCCGACACGGCGCGGGCGTAGCGTCACCGGGCGGCGGCACGCGGTGTGCCGCCGGCGGACGGAGGGCGACGACATGGCTGACGGGCAGGCGGACGGGCAGGCGGACGGGCAGGCTGACGGGCGGGACGCGTCCGGGGTGGCCGTGCGCTGGGACGAGGACGGCTCGCAGTACCTCGCAGCGCTCGACGGGACCGACGTCGGGCGGCTCGTCGTGGAGCGGCACGGCGACCGGGCGGTCTTCGCCCACACCCTCGTCGACGACGGGGTGGAGGGGCGCGGGGTGGGGTCGGCGCTCGTCGAGCAGGCGCTGGCCGACGCGCGGGGACGCGGCTGGACGGTCGACCCCCGGTGCCCGTTCGTCGCCGCCTGGCTGCGGCGCCACCCGGAGGTCGACCCCGGCTGACCGCACCCGTCGTGTCGACGGGTCCGGGTCCGGGGCCGGGTCAGAGCCGGCCGGCCGCCTTCAGCCGCAGGTAGGTGTCGGCCAGGGCGGGCGCGAGGTCGTCCGGGAGCGCGTCCACGACCTCGACGCCGCGCTGCCGCAGGCGCACGGCGACGGCGGCCCGTTCGAGCCCGGCGCGCTCGGCCGCCGCCGCGTCGAACACCTCGGACACGTCGGCGCGGCCCTGGCGCAGGGTCTCCGCCTCCGGGTCCTGCACGGAGGCGAGCACCACCTGGTGCCGCTGCGCCAGCGGCCCGACGACGCCGAGGAGCCCCTGCTCGACGGCGGACGGCTCCAGCGCGGACAGCAGCACGACGAGCGCCCGGCGGCTCAGCCGCTCCCGCACCTGCGCCACCGCGCCCGGCCAGTCCGTCTCGACGAGCGCCGGCTCGACCCCCGCCAGCGCGTCGGCCATGGCCGGCAGCAGGCGGGGGCCCGAGGCGCCGACGACGCGGGTGCGGACCCGCCGGTCGAAGGCGACGAGCTCGACGCGGTCGCCGGCGCGCGCCGCCAGCGCGGACAGCAGCAGCGCGGCCTCGATCGAGGCGTCCAGCCGCGGGGCGTCGCCGACGCGGCCCGCCGACGTGCGGGAGGTGTCCAGCACGAGCAGGACCCGTCGGTCCCGCTCGGGCCGCCACGTGCGCACCACGACGTCGGCGCGCCGGGCCGTGGCCCGCCAGTCGACCGAGCGCACGTCGTCGCCGGGCACGTACTCGCGCAGGGAGTCGAACTCCGTGCCCGCGCCGCGCACCTGGACGGCGGACCGCCCGTCGAGCTCGCGCAGCCGCGCCAGCCGGCTGGGCAGGTGCCGGCGCGAGGCGAACTCCGGCAGCACCCGCAGCCGGGCCGGCACGTCGAGGGACGCCTGCCGCCCGGCCAGGCCCAGCGGTCCCAGGGTGCGGACCGTGACGAGGTCGGCCCGCCGGTCGCCGCGGCGGGTGGGCAGCAGCGGCGTGCGCAGCCGCGCACCGTCGCCCGGGGGCAGGTCGAGGCGGTGCCGGTCCGGCTGCGCGCCGGCCGAGGGCTGCCAGGCGTCCCGGACCAGCCCCCGCAGCCGCCGCTGGCCCACGTTGGTGACGGTGAGGGTGCACGTCGCGGCCTGCGTCAGCCGCACGGAGCGCGGCACGTCGCGGCGCACGGCGACCCGGCGGGGCGAGGCGGCCAGCGCGACGTCCAGGCCGCACGCGAGCACGACGACGAGGGCCCACGCCAGGACGGTCACCGTCGCGGGCAGCACGAGCACCGCCAGCGCGCCGACCCCGGCGAGCGCGACGGCGCGCCCCGTCACCACCACGGGCGGACCCCGCTCAGCGCGGCACCGGCACGGAGGCCAGCACCGTGTCGAGCACGCTCTCGGCGCTCACGCCCTCGAGCTCGGCCTCGGCCCGGAGCGCCACCCGGTGCCGCAGCGTCGGGTGCACGAGCGCCTGCACGTCGTCGGGCGTGACGAACCCGCGCCCCGACAGCCACGCCCAGGCCCGCGACGTGGCCAGCAGCGCCGTCGCACCGCGGGGGGAGACGCCCAGCGCCAGCGACGGCGACTCGCGCGTGGCCCGGCAGAGGTCGACGACGTAGCCGAGGACCTCGCGCGAGACCTGCACGCGCGTCACCTCCTCGCGGGCGCGCGCCAGCGCGTCGACGCCGGCGACCGGCCGCACCCCGGCCGCCCGCAGGTCGCGCGGGTCGAAGCCGGCGGCGTGCCGGGCGAGCACCTCGAGCTCGTCGTGCCGATCGGGCAGCGGCAGGACGAGCTTGAGCAGGAAGCGGTCGAGCTGCGCCTCGGGCAGCGGGTAGGTGCCCTCGTACTCGACGGGGTTCTGCGTGGCGACGACGACGAACGGGTCGGGCAGGGGCCGCGGGGTGCCGTCGACCGTCACCTGCCGCTCCTCCATGGCCTCCAGCAGGGAGGCCTGCGTCTTCGGCGGCGTGCGGTTGATCTCGTCGGCCAGCAGGAGGTTCGTGAACACCGGGCCCTCGCGGAAGGAGAACTCCGCGGTGCGCGCGTCGTAGACGAGCGACCCCGTCACGTCGCCGGGCATGAGGTCGGGCGTGAACTGCACCCGCTTCGTGCCCAGGTGGAGCGCGGCCGACAGGGACCGCACGAGCAGGGTCTTCGCGACGCCCGGGACGCCCTCGAGCAGGACGTGCCCGCGGCACAGCAGCGCGATGACCAGGCCCGTCACGGCGGCGTCCTGCCCGACGACGGCCTTGCCGACCTCCGTGCGCACGGCGGCCAGGGTGCCGCGCAGCGCCTCGTCGGGCCGCGGCGCGGCGGGGTCCGGCGCGGCGGGGCCCGGCGCAGCGGGGATCGGCGCGACGGGTTCCGCCGGCGGGGCCGCGGTCGCCCCGGCGTCGGCCGGCGGCGGGGTGGGGTGCTCGCTCACGGGTGGTTGACCTCGCTCTCCAGGTGGTCCAGGTCGGTGGCCAGGCGGGTGAGGGCCGCGTCCCCGCGGGGCGGGGGACCGTACAGCAGGGCCTCGACGACGCTCCGGTCGCGTCCGGTCGCGCGGGCGACGGCGTCGATGACGGCCGGTGCCGGCGCCGCCCGCGGCAGGCCCAGCCGCGCCCCGCAGCGCGCGGCGCACCCGGCGCGCAGGGCGGCGGCGGCCCGCCCGTAGGAGCGCCCCCGGCGGTAGAGGCGGCCGCGGCCGCGGACGGTCTCGGCCGCGCGGACGACGACGGGCAGCGGCTCCGTGACGAGGCGGCCCGTCCGCCGGGCCCGCCACAGCGCGGCGACGACGACGACCAGCAGCGCCTGCAGCGCCAGAGGCCCGGCGGCCGGCGGCAGCAGCTCCGCCGGTGACCCGCCCACGCCGTCGTCGCCCGTCGGGTCGACGCCGAGGTCGTCGAAGGACGGGACGTACCAGACGAGCGAGGCCTGACGGCCGAGCGCCCGCAGCGCCAGGGCGGCGTTGCCCTCGTCGAGCACCGCGTCGTTGGTGAGCAGCGACGGGTCGGACAGGACGGTCAGGCGGGTGCCGTCCGGGCGGGTGACGGTCGCGTAAGCACCCGCGCCGTCCGCGTCGGGGAAGCACACGACCGCGTCCGACGACGCCGCCGTGGCACGCACGCCACCGGCCGCGCTGACCGTCCCCGCGGCGACGGCGTCGGGGTCGGCGCACGCCGCCTCCCGGGGTGTCGGCGCGCCGGAGATGCCGTACGCGGGCTCGAGGGCGTCCGTGAGCAGCGGGAGGGAGAACCCGGGCGTCACGAGGACGAGGTCCGCGCCCGTGCCGCCGACTGCGTCGACCTGGGCGTCGGTGAGCAGGACGTCGGACGTCACGAGCAGCGTGGTGCCGGGCCCGGCCGCGGCGACCGCCCGGGCGGTGGTGCGGGCGTAGGTGACGTCGACGCCCTGGTCGCCCAGCACCTCGGCGACGGCCCGCGCGCCGTTCTCCTCCACGTTGTCCGGCGCGAGGGGGACGGGCGAGGTCCGCGGCTCGGGCAGCGACAGCAGCACCCCGAGCAGCACGAGCCCGGCGACGACGAGCAGCGGGAACCGTGCCCGCCGCCAGCGGGCGGCGGCCCGGCTGCGGGCGGTCGTCCCGTCGCCGACGACGTGCCCGGCGTCCGCAGGGGGACCGGCGGGGGCGGCGGCGCCGGCGGAGGCGGCCTCGGTGGGGGCGGAGGTCGTGCTCGTCGTGCTCACGGCGCCACCAGGTCCGCGGGTGCGGCGGTCTGCCCGGGCGGCGCCGGCCGCGCGGCGCGGACCCGCTCGTCGAGCGTCCGCAGGGCCGCGGTGTCGTCCGGCCCCGCGGGGACGCGGCCGTAGACGACGGCGTCGAAGGTGCCGCTGCCCGCCAGCAGGTCGGCCGCGAGGGCGGGCAGGCGGCGGCCGGCGGTGCGGGCGGCGTCGGCGGCGGTCCGGCCGGGCACCTCGTCGAGCACGGTGCGCTCCTCGAGGCCGCGCACGACGGCGCGGAACCGCTCGGCCACGGCCAGGGCGTGGTCGCCCGCCCGCTCGGCGGCGTCGGCGGCGGCGCGCAGGGCCGCGGCGTCGCGGCGGTCGTCGGCCGCGCGCAGGCCGCGGGGCAGTGCGGTGCGCCGGGACCGGCGGACGGGCCCGGCCACCCACAGCACGACGGCGGCGAGCAGCACCGCCGCGGCGATCGTCAGCGCCAGCGCCCACCCCGAGGGCAGCCCCACGACCCGCAGCCCCTCGAGCTGCCCCTGCAGCCACTCGAGCAGGACGGCCAGCAGCGAGCGCTGCTGGTCGTAGTCCGGTCGGCTCAGCTCCTCGAGGAGCCACCGGCGGGCGGTGGGCGCGTCGGGGTCGACCGGGACAGCGCGCACGACGCCGGGCAGGACGCCGGGCAGGACGGTCAGGACGCTCACGCCGGCGTCACGCGCCGCCCGCCGCCGCCCGCGCGAGCTCGATGTCGAGCCCCTCGCGCCGCATGCGTACGTCGACGTAGAGGAGCGCCACGACCGCGGCGAGGTACGTGGCCGCGAGCGTCGTCGCCACGACGGTGAACACCGACGTGATCGCCAGGTACGTGCCCGAGCCGAGGCCCGCGCCCAGCACCGCGGCCAGCACGCCCGCGGGCGTGAGGACGATCTGCGCGACGATGCCGACGAGCAGCGAGACGAGCAGGTAGGTGCCGAGCAGGCGCCAGAAGCTGCCGCGGGACAGGCGCCAGCCCCGGGCCACGCTCGGCCAGAACCGACCCCCCTCGAGGACGAGCGCCGGCGGCACGAGGAGCACCCGCACCGTGACCCAGACGGACACGACGAGCAGGGCGAGGGCCCCGACGAGGCCGAGGGCCACCGCACCGCCCTCGGAGACCTGCGCCAGCGCGACGACACCCGCCACCCAGCCGCCGACCACGAGGACGAGGGCGGCGCCCTGCACGAGCGTGAACAGCAGGACCCACCACGCCCGCGGCTGGCGCAGCGCCTCCCGCAGCTCGATGCGCTGGCCCAGCACGGACCGGCTGACCGAGACGATGACGAGCCCGGTGAGGACGGGCGTGGCGATGCCCACGACGACGCTCTGCACGAGGCTGCCGAGGACCGGTCCGAACTGGTCGGTGGGCAGCGCCGTCGGGTCGGCCTCGACCGTCAGGTCCCCCAGCGCCCCGACGAGGAAGGGCGCGAGGTACCACTGCAGCACGGCGCCGATGAGGACCGCGACGGTGACGACGAGGCCCGCCAGCCCGAACATGACCTTCGGGTTGGCGCGGACCGCGCGGAAGGCGCCGTCGAGGACCTCTCCCAGGCTCAGCGGCCGCAGCGGCACGATCCCGGGCTGCAGGGGCGGCGGCTGCCACGCGCCCGCGCCCCACGGCTGCGTCCCCGCGGGGGCCGGTCCGTAGCCGGGCGGCTGGGGCCCGTAGCCCGGGGGCTGGGGGCCGTGGCCGGAGGGCTGCGGCCCGTACCCGGGGGGCTGCGGCCCGTATCCCGGGGGCTGCGGCCCGTACCCGGCGGGTCCCGGCGCGGACGGCGGGACGGGCGGGACCGGCGGGACGGCGGGGGCGCCCGGCGGCGGCGCCCCGGGTCCCCCGTCGCCGCCCGCGCCCGACGTCCCGGGGCTCGTCCAGCGGGGCGGGGGTGCGTCCTGGGGCGGCGTGCTCATGCGCCTCGCTTCCGGTCCTGGGGGTCCGCGGCCCGGCCGGCCGTCCCCGTCGTCGTGCGGTGGCGGCCATCGTGCCACGGACGGCCCGTCGGACGGCCCGGACCTGCACAGGGACCAGCCTGTGGACGGGTCGCCGTGCAGGGACGAGACCCGTGCGCCCGTCCCGGCGCCGGTCGCGTCCCCCGTTCGGGCGCCTCGCGCGCGGTGCGGCCGTCCGCACGGGAGCCGGTGCGATGATGACGCCCATGAGAGGTCGTGTGCTGGTGGTCGACGACGACACCGCGCTCGCGGAGATGATCGGGATCGTCCTGCGGTCGGAGGGGTTCGACGCGGTGTTCTGCGAGGACGGCGACGAGGCGTTGGCGGTGTTCCGCAGCACCCAGCCGGACCTCGTGCTGCTCGACCTCATGCTGCCGGGCAAGGACGGCACGGAGGTCTGCCGGCTCATCCGCGCGGAGTCCGGTGTGCCGATCGTCATGCTGACGGCCAAGGCGGACACCGTCGACGTGGTCCTGGGGCTGGAGTCGGGCGCGGACGACTACATCTCCAAGCCGTTCAAGCCCAAGGAGCTCGTCGCCCGGGTGCGTGCCCGCCTGCGCCGCACGGACGAGCCGGCGCCGGAGCACCTGACGATCGGCGACGTCACGATCGACGTGCCCGGGCACCGCGTCGTGCGGGCGGGCGCGCCGGTGGCGCTGACCCCGCTGGAGTTCGACCTCCTCGTCGCGCTGGCCCGCAAGCCCTGGCAGGTCTTCACCCGGGAGGTGCTGCTCGAGAAGGTGTGGGGCTACCGGCACGCGGCGGACACGCGCCTCGTGAACGTCCACGTCCAGCGCCTGCGCAGCAAGATCGAGGTCGACCCGGACAAGCCCGAGATCGTCGTGACCGTGCGGGGGGTCGGCTACAAGGCGGGCGCGGGCGCGGCGTGAGCCCGGCCCGGGCGCCGGGAGCCGCGCCGCGACCGGGGACCCCTCCACGGCAGGGCCGGCACCCCCGGCGGCGGCCGGGGGTGGCGCTGCGGCTGCTGCGGCTGCGCACGGGCCGGCGGCTGCAGGCGGCGGCGCGCCGGTGGCGGACCTCGCTGCAGGTGCGCGTCATCGCCTCCACGATGGTGATCGGCGTGCTGGTGCTGGCCCTCGTCGCCGCCTACGTCGGCCTGCGGATGCGCGACGGCCTGTTCGACGCGCGCGTCACGCAGGTCCTCCAGGAGGCCGCCCGCAGCACGCGGCAGGCCCAGGGCACCTTCGACTCCTCGACCGCGACGACGGGTGCGGACGTGCAGACGCTGCTCTACGACGTGTCGAGCGCCCAGCGCACGGGCGGTGCCACGCCGCGCGAGGTGTTCCTCCTGCGCGCGCCGGGACAGTCCTCGCCGGTGCGCGTCGGGGCCGTCGCCTCCGACGCGACCCTCGTCGGCCTCGTCAGCCCCGCCCTGCGCGAGTCCGTCACGGACGGCGCGCAGCACTGGCAGAGCGTGGCCCTGCCGGTCGCGGGCGGCGGGACGGAGCCGGCCGTCGTCGTCGGGCAGCCGGTCGACGTGCCCGTCGTGGGGCAGTACCAGCTCTTCTTCCTGTACAGCCTCCAGGCCGAGCAGGAGCGGCTGGACCTGCTGTGGCGCACCCTCGCGCTGGCGGGCGTGGCCCTGGCGGGGCTGCTCGGGGCGATCACGTGGCTCGTCACGCGGCAGACCGTGCACCCCGTGCGGCAGGCCGCGGCCGTCGCCGAGCGGCTGGCCGACGGGCACCTCACGGAACGCCTGCCCGTGCGCGGCGAGGACGAGATGGCCACGCTCGCACGCGCGTTCAACGAGATGGCGGGCAGCCTGCAGGACCAGATCGCGCGGCTCGAGGAGCTCGGCGCGGTGCAGCGCCGGTTCGTCTCGGACGTCTCCCACGAGCTGCGCACGCCGCTGACGACCATCCGCATCGCCGGGGAGATGATCCACGAGGCGCGCGAGGGCTTCGACCCGGTGGTCAAGCGCTCGGCGGAGCTGCTGGCGATGCAGCTCGACCGGTTCGAGGACCTGCTGGCCGACCTGCTCGAGATCAGCCGGTTCGACGCGGGGGCCGCGGTCCTGGACGCCGACGCCGCCGACGTCCGGGAGGTCGTCGTGCGGGCCGTCGAGCACGCCGCGACCCTGGCCGAACGGCGCGGCTCGTGGCTGTCCGTCGCCCTCCCCGCGGGCCCGTGCGTCGCGGACATCGACCCGCGCCGGGTGGAGCGCGTGCTGCGGAACCTGCTCGTCAACGCCGTCGAGCACGCGGAGGGCAGCGACGTCGTCGTCACCGTGGCCGCCGACGACCAGGCCGTGGCGGTCGGCGTGCGCGACCACGGCATCGGCATGACCGCCCAGGAGGCCCAGCACGTGTTCGACCGGTTCTGGCGGGCCGACCCCGCCCGCGCGCGCACCACGGGCGGCACCGGCCTCGGCCTCGCCATCGCCGTGGAGGACGCGCACCTGCACGGCGGCCGCCTCGAGGCCTGGGGACGACCCGGACGCGGCGCCCACTTCGTCCTCACCCTGCCGCGGCGGGCCGGCATCCGGCTGGGGCTCTCGCCCCTGCCGCTGGAGCCCGAGGACGACTCAACCCCCGCGCCGCCCGCGGCCGCACCCGGCAGCGGCGGTCCGGACCCCGCGGCCCTGCCGGCGCTGCTGGCCGACGACGCGCGGGCCGACGCGCAGGCCGACGCGCGGGCCGACGCGCGGACGGACGCCCGGTGAGGGCGCCGACGGGTCCCCGCGCGCTGCGCCGGCGCCGCGGCGTGCTCGCGCCCCTCGTCGCGGCGCTGCTCGTCGTGCTCGCGGGGTGCGTGTCCATCCCGACGAGCGGGCCGGTCACGGAGGGTGCCGTGGCCGTCGACGAGGGCGGCCGCATCGACGTGCTGGCGGAGGGGCCGCAGGAGGGGGCGCAGCCGGAGGAGATCGTCCAGGGCTTCCTCCTGGCGGGGGCGGCCGGGTTCGGCGACGACTTCGTCGTCGCGCGGCAGTTCCTCACGGGCGACGCGCGCGCCGAGTGGTCGCCGCTCGCGGGCGTCGTCGTCGCGGGGTCGGTCGACCTGCAGCGGACCTCGACCTCGGAGGTGTCCGTCTCCGTCCCCGTGGTGGCGCGCGTCGACGCCGACGGCCGCTACGCCGAGGCTGCGGCCGGGGCGGCCCAGCAGGTGACGTACGGGCTCGTGCAGGGCGCCTCGGGGGAGTGGCGCATCGCGTCCCTGCCGGACGGCCTCGTGCTGCCCCGGTCCGTGTTCGCGACGCAGTTCCGCAGCGCACCGCTGTGGTTCCTGTCGCCCGACCGCACCTTCCTCGTCCCCGAGGTCCGCTGGTTCCCCGAGCGCAACCTCGCCACGGCGGTCGTGCAGGCGCTGCTCGCCGGTCCGTCGCCGTGGCTGCGCGACGCCGTGGCCACGGCGGTACCCGACGGCGCGCGGCTCGTCGGATCGGTGCCGGTGGACGCCGCCGGCGTCGCGCAGGTGACCCTCGCACCGCCCGCCGCCGTGCTGGAGGCGGACCGCGGCCTGCTGCTCGCCCAGCTCGAGGCGACGCTCGCGCTGCCCCGGGTCAGCCGCGCGCAGGTCAGCAGCGGCGACGTCGTGCTCGAGGACCCCGTGGCCCTCGAGAGCGGCGTGGTGACGTCGGGCGCACCGGAGATGCTGCAGGACGGGTCGCTCGTCCGGCTCGCCGGCGGCGGGCTTGAGCCCGTGGACGAGGTCGGCTCCCTCGCGGGGCTCGGCGCGCGGTCCCCGGCCCGGTCGGAGGACGGGTCGGTGCGGGTGCTGCTCACGGACGCGGGTCTCGTCCGGGCGCCGTCGCCGGGCGGTGAGCCCGTAGTCCTCGTGCCGGGCGCCGACCTGGCCGCCCCGGGCGTCGACCGGCTGGGGTGGGCCTGGACGGCCCGCACGGGGGACGGCGGCGGCCTGTGGGCGGCCGGGCCCGACGGTGCCGTCGTCGAGGTGACCGCGGACTGGCTCGACGACCGGCGCGTGCGGTCCCTGCGCGTGTCCCGCGACGCCACGCGCGTCGCCGTGGTCAGCGAGGGCGTCGACGGCGTGGCCGTGGACGTGGCCGGCGTCGTCCGCGACGAGGGAGGCGTGCCGCGGACGGCCGGCGAGGCCGTCCGGGTCGGCGCGTCGCTGGTCGACGCGACGTCGGTGGCGTGGGTGGACGCCACGACGCTCGCCGTCGTCGGCCGCAGCACCGGGGCGCCGGCCCTGCACCTCGTCCCCGTCGCGGGTGCCACCGTCGTGCAGCCGGAGCTGTCGGACCTGGCCGCCGTCGCCGCCGGGCGGGGGGAGCGCAACCTCCTCGCGGCGACGACCGAGGGCAGCCTGTACCGGCTCGACGGACCGAGCTGGGTGCGCGTGGCGGGCGTGGAGGACGTGCGCGACCCGTCCTACCCCGGCTGACCCTCGCGAGCCGTCCCCAGCCCGCGACCTGGTGCGCCCGTCCCGTGAGCGCTGCGTGCTGCCGTCACGGTCGTCCGGACGGGGCCAGGGTGCCGCCATGGCTGAGGTGGCGGGACCCGCGCGAGGGCTGGCACGAGGAGTGGCAGGGGGGCCGGTGGGAGGGCCGGTGGGAGGGCCGGTGGGAGGGCTCCCCCGAGCGGTCGTGGTCCGGGTGCTGGCACGGCTGCTGGCGGGGCTGGGGACGGAGCTGCTCGGGCTGCTGCTGCCCGTCGCCTGCGCCGGGTGCGGGCGGCCCGACGAGCGGTGGTGCGCGTCCTGCCGTGCCGCCTGGTCGCACGGACCGGTGCGGTGCGAGTCCCGGGCGGGTCGCTGGGACCGGCTGGACGGTGCGAGCGCGCCGGTCTGGGCGCTGGCGGACGCGACGGGTCCCGCGCGGGCGGTCGTCGTGCAGTGGAAGGACCGGGGCCGCACCGACCTGACACCGCTCCTCGCCGCGCTGCTGCGCGACGCCGCGACGGTGGTCGCACCGGACCTCGTCGCACCGGACCTCGTCGGGCCGGACCTCGTCGGGCCGGACCTCGTCGGGCCGGCGGGGAAGGGCCGTCAGACCCGGCCGCTCCTCGTCGTGCCGGTGCCGTCGACGGCGGCTGCGCGGCGGCGGCGGGGCGAGCACCGGGTCGGGCGCCTGGTGCCGGGGGTGGCGGCCGGGTGCCGCGACGGCGGGACGGCGGCGGTGGCGGCACCGGTGCTCGTCCGACGGGGCGGCCGCGACCAGGCGGGGCTGGGGCGTGCGGCGCGGGCCCGCAACCTCGACGACGGCGTGCGCCTCGCCCGCGTGCCCCGGCTGCCGGACCTGCACGAAGCGCGCGTGCTGCTCGTCGACGACGTGCTCACGACCGGCGCGACGCTCGCGGTCTGCCGGCGGGTGCTCGAGCGGGCGGGGGCCGACGTCGTCGGCGCGCTGGTGCTCGCCTCGACCCCGCCCCCGGGGTCGGCGCGGGCGGAGACCCCGACCGCGCCGGCGGCGCCCTGAGGGCCCGGTGCCGGCCCGGTTCGCGCGCGGTCCCGGCGCCCCGGCCGGCTCGCGGGCCCCTCCGCGCGGTGGCGGTGGCCGGGACCGTGGTCCCTGGTGCCGGGCGGGCCCGCACGGGCGCCACGGGCGGGGGACGCCCGTCGGGGTGGCGCGGCGCGCCCAGCCGCCGGACCTGCGGTTGACGTGCGGGTGGGGGCGGTTAGCGTGGAGGTCAGCCACGACGGCGGCGCAGGTCCGGGTCCTCCCGGGATCCCGTGCCGGCGGCCGGAGGGAGGTGACGCAGCATCCCTGCCCCTTGCGGGCAGCCCTCGACACCGAACGCGGGCGGGCTCGGTCCCGCCCCTGCACCTCATGGAGGCACCGTGGAGATCGTGGTCGCCGGCCGGCACACCGACGTGCTCCCCAAGTTCCGGGCGCACGCCGAGCAGAAGCTGGCCAAGGTCGCACAGCTGGCCCCGCGCGCGCAGCGCATCGACGTCATGGTCACGCACGAGGCGAACGCGAAGCCCTCGGGCGTGCGCGAACGCGTCGAGCTCACCGTCATCGACAAGGGTCCGGTGATCCGCGCCGAGGCGTGCGCGGACGACAGGAACGCGGCCCTCGACCTCGCGCTCGCGCGACTCCTCGAACGGCTGCGCCGCAGCCACGACCGGCGCAAGGACCACCACGGGCGCGCACCGCTGACGCCCATGGACGTGCGTCCGCCGGAGCCCGTCGAGCCCGCGCCCGAGCCCGCCCCCGACCGCATGGCGGCCGGCACCACCACGGAGACGACGCTGGGCGACTCGCCCGTCGTCATCCGCGAGAAGGTGCACGAGGCCCAGCCCATGACGGTGGACGACGCCATCTACGAGATGGAGCTCGTCGGGCACGACTTCTTCCTCTTCGTCGACGCGGAGACGGCCCAGCCGTCGGTGGCGTACCGCCGCCGCGGGTGGACCTACGGGGTCATCAAGCTCGACATGCCCGTCGCGGGGCTGGGGACGCGGCAGGCGGCCACCGGCGGGGACGCCGTCGCCGACGGTCGGGTCGACGTGCCGGCCGACCTCGACGGGGCCATGCGCGCGGCGCCGCTCCCGCGGCCGGCCGAGCCGGAGCGCGAGGCCGTGCCCGCGCGCTGAGCGCCGACCGCACGACCGGACCTGCCGACGGGCACCGGGCGCCGCCCGGTGCCCGTCGGCGCGTGTCGGGGGTCGCGGGCAGGATGGCGGCATGGCAGCCGTCCCGGAGCAGCTGACCCTCTCGCAGGCGCGCCGCGCGACCCTGCGGGCGCACGGGCTGGCCGGACCGCGCCCCGCGCGCGCCGTCACGGGCCGGGCGGTCGACGCGGTCGTGGACCGCCTGGGCGTCCTGCAGATCGACTCGGTCAACGTCCTCGCGCGCGCCCACCTGGTGCCGCTGTGGTCGCGGCTGGGCGCGTACGACCCGGCCCTGCTCGACCGCGCCGCGGGCCGGGCGCCGCGGCGGCTCGTCGAGGCGTGGGCGCACCAGGCCTCCTACGTGCCCGTGACGACCTTTCCGCTCCTGGGCTGGCGGCGCCGGGCCTACCGGACGCAGGCGTGGGGGTCGATCCGGTCCGTGCCGCTGCAGCTGTCCGCCGAGCTCGCCGACGTGCGCGCGGTCGTCGCCGAGCGCGGCCCGCTCACCGCCCGCGAGGTGCACGACCTGCTCGGCGCCCAGCCCCTGGCGGCGCGCACGGACTGGGGCTGGAACTGGACGGCCGCGAAGCGCGTGCTCGAGTTCCTCTTCTTCACGGGTGAGGTGGCGGCGGCCAGCCGCACGGCGTCCTTCGAGCGTCGCTACGACCTCACGGAGCGCGTCCTGCCACCGCACGTGCGTGACGCGCCCGAGCCGGCGGAGGCCGACGCCGTGCGGGCGCTCGTCACCGTCGCCGCCCGGGCGCAGGGCGTGGCGTCCCTGCGCTGCCTGACCGACCACTTCCGGCTCCGGCAGGACCAGGTGCGGCCGGCGGTGGCCGACCTCGTGGACGCCGGGGAGCTCGTCCCCGTGCGGGTCGAGGGCTGGGACACGGCCGTCGTGCGCCACCGCGACGCCACCGTGCCGCGCCGGGCGGCGGGGGCGACGCTGCTGAGCCCGTTCGACCCGGTCGTGTTCGAGCGGCGGCGCGTCGAGACGCTGTTCGGGCTGCGCTACCGCATCGAGATCTACGTGCCCGAGCCGCTGCGGACGTGGGGCTACTACGTGCTGCCGTTCCTGCTGGGCGAGCACGTGGTGGCCCTCGTCGACCTCAAGGCCGACCGGGGCGCGGGGGTGCTGCGCGTGCTCGCCGCGCACACCGCGCCGGTCGTCGGGCCCGCGGCGGCGGACCGGCGGGCGCCCCGGCCTGGGCCGGGGGAGGTCGCCCACGCGCTGGCGGCCGAGCTCGTCGCGGTGGCGGGCTGGCTCGGGCTGGGGGAGGTGGAGGTGGGGGACCGGTCGTCGGGCGAGCACCGCCTGGTGGGGGACCTGGCGCCCGTTCTCGCGACGGCCCTCGTCGGGCGGTCCGCCGCCTCGCCTACGATGGGGGCGGCGTCCGCCGTGCACGTGCCGGCCGGTGGTCGGCAGGACGGCGACGCCGCTGCTCCCGGGGCGCCCGCCCCGGGGACACCCGAACCTGGGGAGTGACGTGCCTGCGATCCTCGAGAAGGTCCTGCGCCTCGGCGAGGGCCGCGTCCTGAAGAAGCTGACGGGCATCTCCGCGCAGGTCAACGCGCTGGAGAGCGGCTTCGTCGACCTCTCGGACGCCGAGCTGCGCGAGGAGACGGACCGCTTCAAGGCGCGGCTGGCCGACGGCGAGAGCCTCGACGCGCTGCTGCCCGAGGCGTTCGCGGCCGTCCGCGAGGCGTCGAGCCGGACCCTCGGCCAGCGGCACTTCGACGTCCAGCTCATGGGCGGCGCGGCCCTGCACCTGGGCAACATCGCGGAGATGCGCACGGGTGAGGGCAAGACCCTCGTCGCCACCGCGCCCGCGTACCTCAACGCGCTGACCGGCAAGGGCGTGCACGTCGTCACGGTCAACGACTACCTGGCGCGCTACCAGAGCGAGCTCATGGGCCGCGTGTACCGCTTCCTCGGGCTGACGACGGGGACGGTGCTGACGGGGCAGACCCCGGCCGAGCGCCGCCAGCAGTACGCCGCGGACATCACCTACGGCACGAACAACGAGTTCGGCTTCGACTACCTGCGCGACAACATGGCGTGGTCCGCCGACGACCTCGTCCAGCGCGGCCACCACTTCGCGATCGTCGACGAGGTCGACTCCATCCTCATCGACGAGGCGCGCACGCCGCTCATCATCTCCGGGCCGGCCTCCGGCGACATCAACCGCTGGTACGCGGAGTTCGCCAAGGTCGTGCGACGCCTCGAGCCCGAGCGCGACTACGAAGTCGACGAGAAGAAGCGCACGGTCGGCGTCCTCGAGCCCGGCATCGAGCGCGTCGAGGACCACCTCGGGATCGACAACCTCTACGAGTCGCTCAACACGCCGCTCATCGGCTTCCTCAACAACGCCATCAAGGCGAAGGAGCTGTTCAAGCGCGACAAGGACTACGTCGTCATGAACGGCGAGGTGCTCATCGTCGACGAGCACACGGGCCGCATCCTGCCCGGCCGCCGCTACAACGAGGGCATGCACCAGGCCATCGAGGCCAAGGAGGGCGTGCAGATCAAGGCGGAGAACCAGACGCTCGCCACGATCACGCTGCAGAACTACTTCCGGCTCTACGACAAGCTCGCCGGCATGACCGGCACGGCCGAGACCGAGGCGGCCGAGTTCCAGAGCACGTACAAGCTGGGCGTCGTGCCGATCCCGACGAACCGGCCGATGCAGCGCATCGACCAGCGCGACTTCGTCTACAAGTCCGAGGACGGCAAGTTCGACGCGGTCGTCACGGACATCGTCGAGCGGCACGCCAAGGGCCAGCCCGTGCTCGTCGGCACGACGAGCGTGGAGAAGTCCGAGCTGCTGTCCTCCAAGCTGAAGAAGCAGGGCGTCCCGCACGAGGTGCTCAACGCGAAGCAGCACGCGCGGGAGGCGGCGATCGTCGCCCAGGCGGGCCGCAAGGGCGCCGTCACGGTCGCGACCAACATGGCCGGCCGCGGGACGGACATCATGCTCGGCGGCAACGCCGAGTTCATGGCCGTGGCGGACCTCGCCGCGCGCGGGCTCGACCCGGCGGAGAACGCCGAGGAGTACGAGGCGGCCTGGCCCGAGGCGCTGGAGAAGGCGAAGGAGGCCGTCGCGGCGGAGCACGACGAGGTCGTCGAGCTCGGCGGCCTGTACGTGCTGGGCACCGAGCGGCACGAGTCGCGCCGCATCGAC
Source organism: Cellulomonas sp. plas2 (assembly GCF_057221735.1). Classification (NCBI taxonomy): domain Bacteria; kingdom Bacillati; phylum Actinomycetota; class Actinomycetes; order Micrococcales; family Cellulomonadaceae; genus Cellulomonas; species Cellulomonas sp. plas2. Next base: position 2,782,741 of record NZ_CM170155.1, on the reverse strand, counting down.
AACCAGCTCCGCGGCCGGTCGGGCCGCCAGGGCGACCCGGGGGAGTCCCGGTTCTACCTGTCGCTGCAGGACGACCTCATGCGCCTGTTCAACTCCGGCCTGGCCGAGCAGATGATGACGCGGGCGGGCTTCCCCGAGGACATGCCGCTGGAGTCGAAGATCGTCACGCGCGGCATCCAGTCCGCGCAGTCGCAGGTCGAGTCGCGCAACTTCGAGATCCGCAAGAACGTCCTCAAGTACGACGACGTCCTGTCCCGGCAGCGCGCGGTCATCTACGACGAGCGCCGCCGCGTGCTGGAGGGCGAGGACCTGCAGGAGCAGGTGTCCCACTTCCGCGCCGACGTCCTGCGGTCCTACATCGCCGCGGGCACCACCGAGGGCCGCCCCGAGGACTGGGACCTCGACGCGCTGTGGACCGCGCTCAAGGCCGTCTACCCCGTGACGATCACGCCGGAGGAGGTCGTCGAGGAGGCCGGTGGCCCGACACGGTTGACGGCCGAGCTCATCGAGCGGGAGATCCTCTCCGACGCCGAGGTGGCCTACGCCGAGCGCGAGGCGCAGCTGGGCGAGGACATGATGCGCCAGCTCGAGCGGCGCGTGACGCTGTCGGTCCTCGACCGCAAGTGGCGCGAGCACCTCTACGAGATGGACTACCTCAAGGAGGGCATCGGGCTGCGGGCCATGGCGCAGCGCGACCCCCTGGTCGAGTACCAGCGCGAGGGCTACCAGCTCTTCGGCGTCATGACCGACGCCATCAAGGAGGAGACGGTCTCCTACCTCTACCGGCTCGAGGTGCAGGTGGCCCCGGCCGAGACGCCCGCATCGGCCGTCGGCGCCGCGCCGAGCGTCGGCCTGCCGCGGGCCGGCGGCGCCACGGCAGCAGGTGCCACGTCAGCAGGTGCCACGGCGAGCGGGGCCACGGCGGCGTCCGGCGGGGCGGCGGGCGCTGCGGCGGCGGGAGCGGTCGCGGGCGTCGCGGACTCCGACGGGGCCGGTGGCGGGGCGACCGCGGCGGACGGTGACGAGGACGCCGCCGTGACGGCTGCGCCCGCGGCCCGGCCGGCGCCGGTCCTCACGGGGAAGGGGCTGGACGGGCCCGAGCCCGTGCGCCTGCAGTACTCGGCGCCGTCGGTGGACGGGGACGCGGGGACGGTCGTGCGGACCGAGGTGCCCGAGGGCGCCGACGCCGCGGCCGACGGGGGCAGCAACCGGGAGGCGCGCCGCAAGGCCAAGCAGGGCCGCCGCCGCTGACAGTGGTCGGGCCGGACGCGCGGTCGGTGGCGGGTGTCCCGTCGGGTCCCGCGCCGGCTCGTCAGGCCAGCTCCAGCGAGGTCACCCGCCACTGACCGCGGTGGGCGTCGAGGCGGAGCGCGGCGGCCCGCACCCGGTCGCCCTCGGCCACGACGACGGCAGCCTCGGCGGAGCGGTCCGAGACGCGCACCGCGCGTACGCGGCGCACGGTGGCGCTGCGGCGCGTCCTGGTCGTGGCAACGCGCAGCTGCAGCCCTGCGCGCACCCGCACTTCTTCGTAGACGGCCGGCGCGAGCCACCGGGCGAGCTGGGCGACCGGCCGCGTCCCGGCGAGGACCTCAACGACGGCCTGGGCCACGGAGGCGGCGGCGCGCGCCGGGTCGTGCTCGGGCGTCTCGTCGGACTGCTCCAGCACCTCGCCCTCGAAGTCCGCGTCGTGCACGCGCAGGGCCCGCACGCGCTCCGCGAGCCGCGGCGGCGGACCCGGCACGAGGGGAGCCGCGCCCTGCCGCGGCCCGCGGGGTGCCGGCGCGCCGTGCAGCAGGCGGACGCGGGCCGCGCCCAGCTGGAGGCCGTCGGCGCCTGGCCGTGCCGTGGCCGGCGCGGTGCGTCCGCGCCCCGGCGCGGCCTGCGCGACCGAGGTGATCGGCTCGACCGAGGCGATCCGCTCGACCGCGGTGACCTGCTCGACCGCGGTGACCTGCTCGACCGCGGTGACCGGCGCGACGGCGGTGGCCGGCGACGTGCTGGCGCGGGGCGGGGCCACCGGCACGAGGTGCGGGCGCACGAGGGCGTCGAGGCGCGCGGCGAGCGTCGTGGTGCCGCGGGCGGCTGCGTCCGACGGGCGCGTGCCCGTGCTCGGGAGGGCGGGGGCGAGGTCGGCGACGCTCATGTCGGGTTTCCGTTCGTGGTGCGGACAGGCGTGGGCGGTGTGTGGATAAGGGGTTGGGTGGAATCGGGGTGTCGGATCCGGGGTGGGTCCGACGTGGTGGTGCGGCGTCGCTGGTCGTCCTGCGGTGGCGGCGTACGGCTGGCTCAGCCGTGAAGGGGGAGGTTGGCCGGGATGCGCAGCACCTGACCCGGCAGCAGGACGTCCGGGTCCGGCCCGACGACGTCCCGGTTGGCCGCGTAGAGGGCCGGCCAGGCGGCGGCGACCGCGCTGCCCGGCGCGTCCTCACCCAGCAGCGCGTCGGTGAGCGACCACAGGGAGTCCCCCACGCGGACCACGACGGTGCTGGTGCCGTGGCCGGTGCCGGTGCTCGTGCTGGTGCCGGTGCTCGTGCTGGTGCCGGTGCTCGTGCTCGGGAGAGGTCCTCCCGTCGTCGCGCGTCCCGCCGTGGCGGCGGTCCCGGGCGGTGCGGCCGGCGGGACCGATGTGGCGGACGGCGGAGCCGCCGGTGCGGGGGACGCGGTCGGCGTCGACGTGCCGGTCGACGTGCCGGTCGACGTGCCGGTCGACGCCGCCGGCGGTACCGGTGCCGGTGCGGCGGTGGCGGTCGACGTCGGTGCCGGGGACCTGGTGGCGGGGGAGGAGGGCGTCGGCCGGGGCGACGCGGTGCGCTCCGGCCGGGGTGCCGTCGTCGCGCCCGCGGTGGTGGTCGATGTCGGCGTCGGCGGCGCGACGGCGGTCGGCGACGAGGTCGCGCTCGGCGGGCCGCTCACGGCCCACCCCAGCTCGTCGGGCGGGGTGACGGGACCGGCGCCGAGAGCGGCCGGTGCGCCACCGAGCCCGAGGCCGAGACCGACCGTGACCACGAGCGTGCGTCGGACGACCGTCGGTGCCCACCGCTGCACGGCGCGCTCACCGCCGCGCCAGGCCCCGCCCGCCACGCGCACCACCAGGCAGGCGGCCGCGACCAGCGTGGAGACGGCGAGCCACGCGGCCGCCACCGCGCCGACGGCCAGGACGAGCAGCTCGACCACGTCGTCCACCGCGAGCGCCGGCCCGCCGACGAGCACGGTCGGTGCCAGCCCGGCGGCACGGCCGGCAGCGGCCGCACCGAGCGCTCCGACGAGGGCTCCACCGACCAGCAGGCCCGCCATCCGGCAGACGAGGGTGCTCGTCCGCGGACGGGCGTGAGGGACGACCACGATGCGCTCCGGTCTCGTTCGTTGTTGTTTGATGCTGTTTGCTGTTTCTCAGTGCGCGATGTCTACCGCCCCACGATGCCCGCGGTCCAGCCGCAGCCGTCTCGCAGGGCGCATTTCGCCCGTACGGTGGACGGCATGCGGTGGGAGGCGCTCTTCGCGGACCTGGAGGCGCAGGCCGCCGCCGAGGAGAGGGCCGAGGCGCTCGTCGCGGTCCCCGACCTCGTCCGTGCCGAGCGGGCGTCGGTGCTGCTCGCGGACCGCCTCCGCGCGTCGCGGGGGGCGCCGCTCGTCGTGACCGCAGGGTCACGGACGTGGGCGGGCGCCGTCCTCGGCGCCGCCTCCGAGTGGCTCCTGCTGGCGCCCTCGGAGCACCGCCGGGTGCTCGTCGTGCTCGCCGCCGTGCGCACCGTGCGCGGACTGGGGCGGGCGGCCGGCGCGCCACCCGGACGGGTCGAGGGTCGGCTCGGCCTGACGGCCGCGCTGCGGGGGCTGGCACGCGACCGCGTGCGGGTGCGGGTGCTGCTGCGCGACGACGCGGACGACGCGGACGGCGTCGTCGGCCGGCTGGACGCGGTCTACGCCGACCACGTGGACCTGCTGCCCGACGAGGCGGCGGGCGGGCGGCGGGGTCCGGTGACCGTGTCGACGGCGGCCGTGGCCGCCGTCGAGGAGCTGCCGTAGGGCGTGGTGCGCCGACGCGGTCGCCGGTGGGCGGTCAGACCCCCTGATCGGTCAGACCCCTGATCGGTCGGACCTCCGCTGGGTCAGACCTCCTGAGCGGTCGGGACCTCCGTGGTCTCACCCTCGGCGATGCGCCGGCTCGTCTGCTCGTACATGCGCTGGATGTAGGCCTCGAGCTCCGTGGCCTCGACGCGCCACTGGCCGCGCCCGCCGATCTGCAGGGCCCGCAGCTCGCCGGAGCGGACCAGCGCGTACGCCTGCGGCGCGGAGATGTTGAGGATCTCCGTGACGTCGGCGAGCGTGAGGAACCTCGGGGCCATGCCCCGCAGTGTGACACGGCGTGGCAATCGGGCGACGTCGTCCACAGGGCGTCCCCGCGGAGGCGCCGGGATCGGCACGATGTGCCCGGATCGCACCGCGACGCGACCTGCGCGTCCCGACCCCCGCCCCCGCCGCCCGTCCCGCCATCCGTCGGACGGGCGCCGGACCGAGACCCCCGGAGCGTCATGGCCACCACCCTCGAGCGCACGGACCTGCGTCCGGACGGACGTCCCGGCACGCCGTCGGGCGCCCTGCCGGCCCCGGTCGCCGTGCGGCTCCGCCGGCCCGGGTGGCGCGACCCCCGGCTGCTGGTGGGGATCGCGCTCGTCGCCGGCTCGGTGCTGCTGGGGTCCTGGGTCGTGCGCGCGGCGCAGGCGACCGTCCCCGTGCTCGTGGCCCGCGGGACCCTGGTCCCGGGCGACGTGGTGGCCGCGGCCGACCTCGCCGTCGAGGAGGTGCGCCTCGTCGACGCCGCGCGGTACGTCCCGGCCGCGACGGGCCTGCCGCAGGACGCCGTGGTCGTGCGCGTCGTCGGGGAGGGGGAGCTCGTGCCCGCGGCGGCCGTCGTCCCCGGCGCCGTGCTCGACGTGCGCCCCGTCGCGGTCCCCACGACGACCGCGCCGTCCGCGGACCTCGTCGTCGGCTCGACCGTGGACCTCTGGGCCACACCCCCGGTGCCGGTCGTCGGCGGCGCGGGCACGGGCATGGGCACGGGCATGGGCACGACGGGCGGCGACGGTGGGCGGGCGAGGCCGGTCGCCCTGGCCACCGGCCTGACCGTCGCGGAGGTCACGCGCGGCTCCGGCGCCCTCGCGGCCGCCACGGGCACGGTCGTGCACGTGCTCGTGCCGACCGCCGACCTGCCCGCCGTCCTCGCGGCCCTGGCGGACGGCTCGACCGTCGACGTGGTGCTCGTCCCCGGCGGGACCGGGGACGCCGTCGCCACCACGGCCACCGGCGCCACCACGGCGGACGGGGCGGCCTCGCCGTGACGGTCCCCGTGCTCACCGCGCTGCCGGGGGTGGCCGAGGCCCTCCTCGTCGCGGCCGCCGGCCGCTCGCCGCGGCTCGACGTCGTCCGCCGTTGCGCCGACCTCGCCGAGCTCCTCGCCGCCGCGGAGGCGGGGCTCGGGTCGGTCGCGCTCCTGTCGGGCGCGCTCGCGCACCTCGACCACGACGCCCTCGCCGCCCTGCGCGGGTCGGGCGCGCTCCTCGTCGGGGTCGCGGCCCCGAGCGACGAGCGTGAGGCCGACCGGCTGCGGGCGTGGGGCGTGGACGCCCTGGTCCTGGCACCCGGCGACGACGCCGCCGCGGACGCCGTCGTGCGCGAGGTGCTCGCGGCACTCGCCCGGCGCGAGGCGACGGACCCGGCGGGGACCACCGGCGGGCACACCCGGCAGGCGGGAACCGGCTCGCCCGCCCCGTGGTCGCCGCCGCCCGTCCCGCCGCGCCGTGCGGAACCGGCCTCCTCGGGCTCGCGACCGGCGGCGCCCACGGAGCCCCCGCCGGCGCGGGGACAGCTCGTCGCCGTCTGGGGCCCGACGGGTGCGCCCGGCCGCACCACCGTCGCCGTGACGCTCGCCGCCGAGCTCGCGGCGCTCGGTCACCGCACCCTGCTCGCCGACGCCGACACCTACGGCGGGTCGGTGGCCGCGACGGTCGGCATGCTCGACGAGGCCCCGGGACTGGCCGCCGCCGCCCGTGCCGCGGCGCAGGGCGGGCTCGACCTGCCGACCCTCGCCCGGCACAGCCCGCTGCTGGCGCCCGGGCTGCGCGTGCTGTCCGGCCTCGCGCGCGCCGACCGCTGGCCGGAGCTCGGTCCGGCGGCGCTGGACGTCGTGTGGGACCGGGCGCGCGACCTCGCTGCGGTCACGGTCGTCGACACGGGGTTTTGCCTCGAGGAGGACGAGCTGCTCTCCTACGACACGCGGGCGCCGCGCCGGAACGCCGCCACCACGGGTGCGCTCGACGCCGCCGACACGGTGGTCGCCGTCGGGTCCGCCGACCCGGTCGGGCTGCAGCGGCTCGTCCGCGGGCTCGACGAGCTCGCGCGCCGCCCGGCCGCCGCCGGCGCGCGCCTCGTCGTCGTCCTCAACCGCGTCCGGTCGTCCACCGCCGGGCCTGGCGGCGAGCGTGCGCTGCGCGAGGCGCTGGAGCGCTACGCCGGCGTCCAGGACGCCGTCCTCGTCCCCGAGGACCGCCCCGCCCTCGACGCGGCGCTCCTGGCCGGACGGCTGCTGCGGGAGGTCGCGCCCGCCTCTCCGGCGCGGCGCGCGCTCGTCGGGCTCGCGGGCCTCGTCGCCCCCGTCCCTGCGACGCCCGCACCCTCCGCGGGTGCGGCAGCCGGGGTCCTGCCCGGCGTCGACGGCGGACGGGGCGGGACGCACGGGGGGCGCCGGCGCGAGGCGGCGGGGGCGGCCCGGCGCGGCCGGGCGCTCGTCCGTCCCGGCCGCCGCCGCGCCGCTGCGGCAGACTGACGGCGTGCGCCTCTACGTCCCCGCCACCCTCGACGAGACCGGCCCCGGCCGCGGTCCCCTCACGCCGCGCCGCGCGCACGCCGTGACCCCGGAGCTGCGCGCCGCGCTGCCCGACGAGGACGAGGAGGGCTGGGAGTTCTCGGCACAGCTCGCCGCGGCCGACGACGCCCTCGTGCGCCTCGCGGCGGACGGCGCGGCACCACGCCTGCGGCTCGTCGTGTCCGCGGACGTGCCCGACGCCGACGTCGACCTGCGCCCCGACCCCGACGCGCCGCCGAGCGCGGTCGCGCTGCGCTCCCCGCTGCCGTGGGACGCGGTCGTGTGCGTGCACGTCGACGAGCCGGCCGCGGCGCCGGACGTCACCGCGGCGCTCGCGGGCGACAGCGCGGCCGACGAGCGGCTCGGCGAGCGCGACCTGCTCTGGTACGACGCGAGCGAGGTCGCCGACATCCCGCGCTGAGGCCGCACCGGCGCCGGCACCCGGCGACAGCATCCGACGCCGGCACCCGGCGAGGGTCCCGTGGGTGCACCCCCTCGCGTCGCTGCGGGTCGCCGCGCGTCCTACAGGTGCCGGGCGGGCCCCGGCGCGCGCCGCACGGGCGCGAGCAGCTCGGCGGCGGCCGCGTGCAGCGGCCCGTTCGACACGAGCGCCGACCCCCCGAAGGGCCCGGGCACCCCGTCGAGCGAGGTGAAGGTGCCGCCCGCCTCCGTGACGATGGGCACGAGCGCCGCCATGTCGTGCAGCGCCAGCTCGGGCTCGGCGGCGAGGTCGACGGCCCCCTCCGCCACCAGGACGTGGCTCCAGAAGTCCCCGTACGCCCGGGTCCGCCACACGCGCCGGGTCAGCTCGAGGAAGCCGTCCAGCCGCCCCTGCTCCTCCCACCCGGACAGGCTGGAGTAGGAGAAGGACGCGTCGGCGAGCCCGCCCACGGCGGACACCCGCAGCCGGCGCGCGGCGGCCAGCGAGCGCCCGGTCCAGGCGCCCGTCCCCTCCGCCGCCCACCAGCGCCGCCCGAGCGCGGGCGCGCTCACCAGCCCGACGACCGCCCGCTCGCCGTCGAGCAGCGCGATGAGGGTGGCCCACACCGGCACCCCGCGCACGAAGTTCTTCGTCCCGTCGATAGGGTCGACCACCCACCGCCGCGGGCCCTGCCCGCTCTCGCCCAGCTCCTCGCCGACGACCGCGTCCCGCGAACGGGCGCGCGCGAGCTGCCCCCGGATGAGCTCCTCGGCGGCGCGGTCCGCGTCCGTCACCGGGGTGAGGTCGGGCTTCGTCTCCACGGCGAGGTCCTGGGCGCGGAAGCGCGACGTCGTCAGGGCGTCGACCTGGTCGGCCATGACGTGCGCCAGGCGCAGGTCGTCCTCGTACCCGGAGTGCAGGCTCATGGCGGCGACCCTAGCCGTCCGCGCCCGCCGGGCCGCGGGCGTCCGGCCCGTCGTCGGCCGTCGTCGGGGCCGCCGGCGTCGGATCGGCGTCGGCGTCCGTCGTGCCCAGCCGGCTGGCCAGCAGGCGGCGGAAGGACCCGACGCGCGCGGCCCGGGCCTCGCGCTCGTCGCCCGTCGCGGCGGCGACCCACTCGTCGAGCGCGCAGTCCGGCGCGTCCGCGGCATGCGTGCAGCCCCGCGGACAGGCCTCGGCCACCGCGGCGAGGTCCGCGAAGGCGCCGAGCAGGTGCCCGGGCTCGACGTGCGCCAGGCCGAACGAGCGCACACCGGGGGTGTCGATGACCCAGGTCGGCGCACCCGCGTCCGGCACCCGCAGCGCGACGGCCGAGGTCGACGTGTGCCGCCCCCGCCCGGTCACGTCGTTGACCGCCCCGACCGCGCGCAGCGCGTCCGGGACCAGCGCGTTGACCAGCGTCGACTTGCCCACCCCCGAGTGCCCGACGAGCACCGACGTGCGCCCGGCCAGCGCGGCACGCAGCGCGTCGAGCCCGACGATCCGCCGGGTCCCGTCGGCGTCCACCTCGCGCCGGGTGACGACCACCTCCACGCCGACGGGCCGGTAGAGCGCGACGAGCGGCTCGGGGTCGGCGAGGTCGCCCTTGGTGAGGGCGAGCAGCACGTCCATCCCGGCGTCGTAGGCGGCGACGACGCAGCGGTCGATCATGCGGGTGCGGGGCTCGGGGTCGGCCATGGCGGTGACGACGACGAGCCGGTCGGCGTTGGCGACGATGACGCGCTCGACGGGGTCGGCGTCGTCGGGCGTCCGGCGCAGCACCGTGCGGCGCTGCGTGATCCGCACGATGCGCGACAGGGACCCCTCGGCCCCGCTGGTGTCCCCGACGACGTCGACGAGGTCGCCGGGCACCACGCGCTCGCGGCCCAGCTCGCGCGCCTTCATGGCGGTCGCGCGCCGCTCGTCCGCCCCGTCGGGGTCGACGAGCACGCCGTACCGGCCCCGGTCCACCGCGACGACGAGCGCCCGGTCCGCGTCGGCGTGCTCCGGGCGCTGCTTCGTGCGCGGCCGGCTGCCGCGGCCCGGCCGGACGCGGACGTCCCGCTCGTCGTACGTGCGCCGTCCCGCCACGCGCGCTCCTCAGGCCGTCCGGCCGGCGAGCATCCCGGTCCACAGATCGACGAAGCCGGGCAGGGTCTTGGCGGTCGTGGCGACGTCCTCCACCTGCACCCCGGGCACCCGCAGCCCCACGAGCGCGCCCCCGGTGGCCATCCGGTGGTCCGCGTACGTGCGCCAGCGGGCCCCGTGCAGCGCCCGCGGCGTGATGACCAGCCCGTCCGCGGTCTGCTCGGCACGGCCCCCGACGCGGGTCAGCTCGGCCGCCAGCGCGGTGAGCCGGTCCGTCTCGTGGCCCCGCAGGTGCGCGATGCCCCGCAGCCGCGTCGGGGAGTCCGCGAGCACCGCGAGGGCCGCGATCGTCGGCGCCAGCTCACCGGCCGCCGACAGGTCGAGGTCCACGCCGTGCACGGCCCCCGTGCCGGTCACGGTGAGCACCCCCGCGTCGAGCACGGTGCGGCCGCCCATCCGCTCGAGGATGCCCGGCAGCAGCGCGCCGGGCTGGGTCGTCGTGGCCGGCCAGCCGGGCACGGCGACGCTCCCGCCGGCGACGAGGGCCGCGCACAGGAAGGGCGCCGCGTTCGACAGGTCGGGCTCGACGCGGACGACGCCGCCCGTGACCGGGCCGGGCGACACCACCCAGATCGCCGGCCGCGAGTCGTCGACGGCCACGCCGGTGTCCCGCAGGACCGCCACGGTCATCTCGATGTGCGGCAGGCTCGGCAGCGTGGGGCCGGTGTGCCGCAGCGTGAGGCCGCCCGTGAAGCGCGGGGCCGCGAGCAGCAGCCCCGAGACGAACTGGCTCGACGCGGAGGCGTCGACGTCCACGTTCCCGCCGGCGAACCCCGGCCCCCGGCCGTGCACCGTGAAGGGCAGCCGCCCCGGCTCGCCGTGCTCGTCGACGCGCACGCCGGTGGCCCGCAGCGCCGCGAGCACGGGGCCCATCGGCCGCAGCCGCGCCTGGGGATCGCCGTCGAAGCGGACCGGCCCGTCGGCCAGGGCCGCCACCGCCGGCAGGAACCGCATGACCGTCCCGGCGAGCCCGCAGTCGACCGACACCCCGCCGCGGAAGCCGTCGGCGGGTGGGGTGACGGTCCACGTGCCGTCGGTGCCGACGTCGACCCCCGTGCCGAGGGCGCGCAGGGCGGCCGCCATGAGGTCGGTGTCGCGCGACCGGAGGGCGCCGCGCAGCCGGCTCGGCCGGTCGGCGAGGGCGGCGAGCACGAGGTAGCGGTTCGTCAGCGACTTCGAGCCGGGGACCTCCACCTGCGCGGCGAGCGGCCCGGGGGCGGTCGGCGCGTCCCAGTCGGGGACGACGGTCGCCGCGGGCGCGGCCGGGGGAGTGGCGGTCATGAGCGGCAGGCTACCGAGAGGCGGTGACACGGCACGCGACGGCCCGGCACGCGACGGCCCGGCACGCGACGGCCCGGCACGCGACGGCCCGGCACGCGAGGGCGTACCGGGCCGGTCGGGTCGTGCGCGTCGCAGCGCGCGCGGGGCGTCAGGCGGCGACGGCCTCGCGCACCTCGTCGGCCGCATGGGTGGCCTGGTGGCGGGCGGCCTTCGCCGCCTTCGCGGCCGCCTTCGTCGCCCGGCGGTCGGAGGTGCGGCCGGCCTTCTTCGCCGCGGCGCGGGCGGCCTTCGCCTGGACCGCGGCCTGGGCCTTCGCCTGCTTGGCGGCGACCTCGGCCGCCGCGCGGGCGGCCTTCGTCGACGCCTTCGCCTGCGCCGCGGCGACCTTCGTCGCGCGGCGGGCGGCCTTTGCGGAGCCCTTGGCCTCCGCGACGGCGGCACGGGCCGTCGTGCGGGCGTTCTTGCGCGCGGCACGGACGCTCGTCGCCGCCTGCGACGCGGTCGCGGCACCGGCGGCCCTGGCGACCGTGCCCGCGGCCTTCGCCCCGGCGGTCGCGCGCTTCTGCGAGGCGAGCAGCTCCTTCGTCGCCCGCGCGTGCTCGACGCGCCACGCGAGGCTCGGCCGGCCCTCGCGGTCGACCGCGACGAGCAGCGCGCCGGCCGTCATGGACAGCGCCGTGACCATGCGCTCGCGGCGCGCGCGGGCCCTCGTCGGCTCCGCGCGGTCGGCGGCCTTGTCTGGCAGGTCGGCGACGACGATCGGCGCGGTCAGCAGCGCCAGCACGACGGCCGACGTGCGCGGCGCACGGCCCAGCGCGAGCAGGCCGCCCGCGGCCGCCATGGCACCGCCGTGGACGCGCGCGAGCGTCTGCAGCTCGGTCGCGCTGCGGCCCTGCACGGCGTCGCGCACCGCGCCCTCGGGCAGGAGGTGGCCGAACCGGGTCACGGCACGGCGGACGTCGTCGGCGTGGCTCGCGGGGCGGCGGACGACGTCCACCCCCTGCGCGACGAACCACGTGGCGAACACGGGACGGAGGAGGCGTCGCAGCAGCACGCCACCGACAGTAGTGCGCGGGGCAGGGCGCGGCCCGTCGAACGGCGGGCGTCGGGAATGGGTGCGCCGGTGCGGGCGTTCGGCAGGGCATGGTCATCGACTCCACGACCCTCGCCCCGCCGGGGGCCGCGACGCCGTTCGGTGCCCTCGGCACCCCCGTCCCGGCGGCCCGCGTGCTCGTCGACCTGCGCGCCGGGTACGGCCTCCTCCCGACGGCGGGTGCGGCGTCCCCGGTCGCGTCCACCGCCCTCACCGCCCCCGGTGCGACGGGTGCTGCCTGGGACCGCGCACTACGCTCGGTCGCGATGAGCCAGGAGAGCACCCCGACGCCCGACGCCGCCACGACGACCGCCGCGACCTCCGGCGCGGGCGTCGACGAGGCCCTCGCCGTCGAGCCCGTGGACGACGAGGACACCAACCGCGCCCCCGCGACGGAGGACGTCGCGGCGCGCACGGACCGGTTCGAGCAGGACGCCCTGCAGTACCTCGACCAGCTCTACGGCGCGGCCCTGCGCATGACGCGCAACGCCGCGGACGCCGAGGACCTGGTGCAGGAGACGTTCACGAAGGCGTTCGCCGCCTTCCACCAGTACCGCCCGGGGACCAACCTCAAGGCGTGGCTGTACCGCATCCTCACGAACACCTACATCAACTCCTACCGCAAGAAGCAGCGCGAGCCGCAGCAGAGCCGGTCGGAGGAGATCGAGGACTGGCAGCTCGCCCGCGCCGAGTCGCACACCTCCACGGGCCTGCGGTCCGCGGAGACCGAGGCGCTCGACCGGCTGGCGGACTCCGACGTGAAGGACGCCCTCCAGCGGATCCCGGAGGACTTCCGCATGGCGGTGTACCTCGCGGACGTCGAGGGCTTCGCCTACAAGGAGATCGCGGAGATCATGGGGACGCCGATCGGGACCGTGATGTCGCGGCTCCACCGGGGCCGCGCACAGCTGCGCGACCAGCTGCGGGACTACGCGCGCGAGCGCGGGCTGACGGGTGCGTCGGCGGGGGAGGCCGGACGATGAGCGGGACGGGGACGACGGGCGGCGGCGACGTCGTGGAGGCCGCGGCGGCGGGGTGCGACTGCCAGGAGGCGGTAGACCGCCTCTGGGAGTACCTCGACGACGAGCTCGGCACGGAGGAGACGGCGCGGATCCGCGCCCACCTCGACGGTTGCTCCCCGTGCATCAGCGAGCGGGACCTCGACCTCACGATCAAGGTCGTCGTCCGGCGCGGGTGCCGGGAGCAGGCGCCGGCGGAGCTGCGGCTGCGCGTGATCGAGCAGATCACGGCGCTGCGGGTGGCGGCGGGCACGACGACTTCCTGAGCCGTCCCGCCCCGCCGCAGGGCCGGCAGGATGCACGGAGGCCCGGGTGTGCGAGCACCCGGGCCTCCGTCGTCCTGCGGCACTCGTGGTGCCGGCGCTCAGGCGTTCGGACGGTTGCCGTGGTTGGCGGCGTTGCCCTTGCGGGCGCGGCGCTTGCGGCCTCGCTTGCTCATGGCTCCTCCTCGTGGCGTCGGTCGGGTGTCCCCGTCATGGTCCCACACCACCGGTGCCCGTCGGTCCGTCCGCCCGGCCGGGTGACGGCTCCCGCCGACCCCTCAGGGCCCGGCCCCGCGGCCCGATCAGCCGGACCGTGACCGTCCCCGCCCTCGTGACGCCCGCCGTCACGTCCGTGGAGCCGCTCCTGCACGCGCTCGTCGGCACGGGCGGCTCGGACCTGCACTGCAAGGTCGGCTCCAGCCCCTGCATCCGGGTGGACGGGCGGCTGCGCCGCCTCGACGCCCCGGAGCTGCGCCCCGGCGACACGGCGCGCTTCCTCGAGGAGGTGCTGCCCGACGAGCTCGTCACCACCTTCCGCACCACGCACGAGGCCGACTTCGCCTACTCGCTGCCCGGCGTCGGGCGGTTCCGGGTGAACGCGTACCAGGCCCGCGGCACCTTCGGCCTCGTCTTCCGGCGCGTCGCCATCGGGGTGCCCTCGCTCGAGGAGCTGGGTCTGCCGCCCGTCCTCGCGCGCCTCGCCCTGGAGCCCCGCGGGCTCGTCCTGGTCACCGGCCCCACCGGGTCGGGCAAGACGACGACGCTCGCGGCGATGGTCGACCTGGTCAACTCCGAGCGCGAGGTCAACATCGTCACGGTCGAGGACCCGATCGAGGTCCTGCACCCGGACAAGAAGGCCATCGTCTCGCAGCGCGAGGTGCGGCAGGACACCGCGGGCTTCGCGGTCGCGCTGCGCGCGGCGATGCGCCAGGACCCGGACGTCATCCTCATCGGCGAGATGCGGGACGTGGAGACGGTGCGGGCCGCGCTGCAGGCGGCCGAGACGGGGCACCTCGTGCTGTCCACGCTGCACACCGTCGACGCCGCCGAGTCGGTCAACCGCATCGTCGACTTCTTCCCGCCGCACGAGCACGCGCAGGTCCGCATGGCCCTCGCGCAGTCGCTGCGCGGGGTGGTGTCGCAGCGGCTGCTGCCGCGCGCCGACGGGCGGGGCCGGCAGGGCGCCGTGGAGGTGCTCGTCGGCACGGGCCGCGTCGCGGAGGCCATCGTCGCGCCCGCGACGGCGCCGCCGCTGGCGGACCTCGTGCGGGAGGGCGGGTTCTACGGCATGCAGAGCTTCGACCAGCACCTGCTGACGCTGGTCGCCGACGGGGCCGTGACGCCCCAAGAGGCGGTGGCCGCGGCGAGCCGGCCCCAGGACCTGACGCTCGAGCTGCGGGCGCGGGGCCTCGTCGCCTGACGGCTCGCGCGGGCCGGCCCTCGCGTCGGTCAGGCGGTGTCGTCGGGCACGCCCAGCCAGGCGTGCCAGCCCGTGTGCAGCACGAGCCAGGCCATGAGCCCGTACCCCGCCTGCCCGGGGACGCCGTGCCCGGCGGCCATGTCCGCCAGCCACTGCTCGTGCGCCGCCAGGGGGCCGTAGGTGTCGACGTACGGCACCCGCCGCCGTGTCGCGACGTCCGCGAACGCGGCGGACAGCTCCTGCACCCGCGGGCCCTCGTGCACGGGCCCGGGCGGCGGCCCGACGACGAAGGTCTCCAGCCCGCGCTGCTCGGCGACGTCGAGCACGTTGGCGAGGTTGAGCCGGCTGCGCGCCAACGACAGCCCCGCACCGAGGTCGGCGCGACCGAGGCCGACGACGAGGCGCGTGTCGGCCTCCGGGCTCGTGCGGCGGGCGACCTCCTCCTCCCAGCGCGCACCGAGCGCGGAGGTCGTCTCCCCGGGGACGGCCAGCGTGAGCAGCGTCAGCGGCTCCGGCGTGAGCGTCCGGGCGGCCACCCGGCCGACCCAGCCCAGCGCCCGCGGGTCGCCCACGCCGGCGGCCAGCTCGTCGCCCACCACCACGATGCGCAGCGGCCTGTCACCCACGGTCGTCCTCCTGGTGCTCGGTGGCGTGGCGGTGGTGCCGGGCCGGCGCCCACGCCCGGGTCAGTGTCCCAGGGCGCGGGCGCGCGGGCCCGGCACCGCGCCGCGTCAGCGGGCGAAGGCCGTCGTGACGAGCTGCTCCTGCTCGGCGTGGTGCTTCTTGGCGGAGCCGGTCGACGGCGACGCCGACTCGTCCCGCGACACCACGCGGACCGTGCGCTCGACGAGCTGCGGCAGGTGCATGGAGACGTAGCCCCACGGGCCCTGGTTGCGCGGCTCGTCCTGGACCCACACGAGCTCGGCGCCGTCGAACGGCGCTAGCGCCCGCCGGGCCCCGTCCGCGTCGAGCGGGTAGAGCTGCTCGAACCGGACGATGGCGGTGCGCTCGTCGCCCGTCTTCTCGCGGTGCGCGACGAGGTCCCAGTACACCTTGCCCGAGCAGAGCAGGACGCGGTCCACGCCCTGCGCGCGGGCGGCGGCGACGTCGTCGCCGATGACCGGCCGGAAGGTGCCGTGCGTGAAGTCCTCGACCGACGAGGCGGCGGCCCGCAGGCGCAGCATGGACTTCGGGGTGAAGACGACGAGCGGCCGTCGCGGCCGGGCGTAGGCCTGGCGACGCAGCAGGTGGAAGTGCGACGCGGGCGTCGAGGGCTGGGCCAGGACCATGTTCTCCTGCGCGGCCATCGTCAGGAAGCGCTCGATGCGCGCCGAGGAGTGGTCCGGCCCCTGGCCCTCGTAGCCGTGCGGCAGGAGCAGGACCACGGAGGACCGCTGCGCCCACTTCTGCTCGGAGGCCGAGATGAACTCGTCGATGATCGTCTGCGCGCCGTTGACGAAGTCGCCGAACTGCGCCTCCCACAGGACCAGCGCCTCGGGCCGCTCCACGGAGTAGCCGTACTCGAAGCCGAGGGCCGCGTACTCCGACAGGGAGGAGTCGTAGACGAAGAACTTCGCCTGGTCCTTGCTGAGGTACAGCAGGGGCGTCCACTCCGCACCGGTCTCGCGGTCGTGGAAGACCGCGTGGCGCTGCGTGAAGGTGCCGCGGCGGGAGTCCTGCCCGGCCAGCCGCACGGGGGTGCCCTCGAGGAGCAGCGACCCGAACGACAGCAGCTCGCCGTAGCCCCAGTCGATGCCGCCGTCGCGGGACATCTGCTCGCGCTTCGTCAGCAGCTGCGCGAGCTTGGGGTGGACGGTGAAGCCCTCCGGCGGGCGCACGTGCGCGGCGCCGATGCGCTCGAGCACGGCCTTCGGCACGGCGGTCTGCCAGCCGACCATGACGCCCGCGTCCTCGCGCTGGGACTCGGGGCGCTCCAGGCCGGCGACGCGGTCGTCGCCGTCGGCCGCCGCAGCGGGTGTCCACCCGTCCTCGCGCGTCTCGGTGAAGACCCGCTCGAGCTGCTGCTGGTAGTCGCGCAGCGCGTGCTCGGCCTCCTCCATCGTGATGTCGCCGCGGGCGACGAGGGCCTCCGTGTACAGCTTGCGCACGGACCGCTTGGCCTCGATGAGGTTGTACATGAGCGGCTGGGTCATCGAGGGGTCGTCGCCCTCGTTGTGGCCCCGGCGCCGGTAGCAGACCATGTCGATGATGACGTCGCGGTCGAACTGCTCGCGGTACTCGAAGGCGAGCTCGGCCACGCGGACGCACGCCTCGGGGTCGTCGGCGTTCACGTGGAAGATCGGGATCTGCAGGCCCTTGGCCATGTCCGTGGCGTACTGCCCGGAGCGCGACGAGGACGGGCCCGTGGTGAAGCCGACCTGGTTGTTGATGATGACGTGCACGGTGCCGCCGGTGCGGTACCCGCGCAGCTGCGCCAGGTTCAGCGTCTCCCAGACCACGCCCTGGCCCGCGAAGGCCGCGTCGCCGTGGATGAGCAGGGGGAGCACGGAGTAGCCGTCCCCGCCGAGGTCGATCTTGTCCTGCTTGGCGCGGACGATCCCCTCGAGCACCGGGTCGACCGCCTCGAGGTGCGAGGGGTTGGCGGCCAGGTACACGGCCGTGGTCGCGCCGGACTCGGCCGTGAAGACGCCCTCGGTGCCCAGGTGGTACTTCACGTCGCCGGAGCCCTGGACGGTGCGCGGGTCCTGGTTGCCCTCGAACTCGCTGAAGATCTGCGCGTAGGACTTGCCGGCGATGTTCGCCAGGACGTTGAGCCGGCCGCGGTGGGCCATGCCGATGGCCACCTCGTCGAGCCCGTTGTCCGCCGCGCGGGACAGCACGGCGTCGAGCAGCGGGATGACCGACTCGCCGCCCTCGAGGGAGAACCGCTTCTGCCCGACGTACTTCGTCTGGAGGAACGTCTCGAAGGCCTCCGCGGCGTTGAGGCGCCGCAGGATGCGCAGCTGGTCCTCGCGCGGGGTGCGGGCGTAGCCGGACTCGAGCCGCTCCTGGAGCCAGCGGCGCTGCCGCGGGTCCTGCAGGTGCATGTACTCGATGCCGACGGTGCGGCAGTAGGAGTCGCGCAGCAGCGCGAGCACCTGGCGCAGCGTGGCGCGCGGCTTGCCCGTGAAGCCCCCGGTGGGGAACGTGCGGTCGAGGTCCCACAGCGTCAGGCCGTGGCTCTGGATGTCCAGGTCCGGGTGCCGGCGCTGGCGGTAGGCCAGCGGGTCGGTCTCGGCCATGAGGTGCCCGCGCGAGCGGTAGGCGTGGATGAGCTCGGCGATGCGCGCCGGCTTGACCGCCTCGGCGTCCGGGTCCGTGGGGGTGTCGCGGACCCAGCGCACGGGCTCGTAGGGCACGCGCAGGCTGGCGAAGACCCGGTCGTAGAACCCGTCCTCGCCCAGCAGCTTGCGGCCGAGGATGCGCAGGAAGTCACCGGACTGGGCGCCCTGGATGATGCGGTGGTCGTAGGTCGACGTGACGGTGAGGACCTTCGAGACGCCCATCTGCGACAGGCGGTCCTCGCTCGTCCCGGCGAACTCCGCGGGGTAGTCCATGGCGCCGACGCCGATGATCGTCCCCTGGCCCTGCATGAGGCGCGGCACGGAGTGGACCGTGCCGATGGTGCCCGGGTTCGTCAGCGAGATCGTCGTGCCCTGGAAGTCCTCGACCCCGAGCTTGTTGCCGCGGGCCCGGCGCACGACGTCCTCGTACGCGGCCCAGAACTGGGCGAAGTCGAGCGTCTCGGCCTTCTTGATGCTCGGCACGAGGAGCTGGCGCGTGCCGTCGGGCTTGGCCAGGTCGATCGCGAGGCCGAGATTGACGTGCGCCGGCGTCAGGACGCCGGGCTTGCCGTCGACGAGCGTGTACGCGGCGTTCATCGCCGGCATCTCGCCCAGCGCCTCGACCAGCGCGAAGCCGATGAGGTGCGTGAACGACACCTTGCCGCCGCGGCCGCGGGCGAGGTGGTTGTTGATGACGATGCGGTTGTCGACCATGAGCTTGGCCGGGACCGCGCGGACGGACGTCGCCGTGGGGACCTCGAGCGAGGACTCCATGTTGGTCACCACGCGCGCGGCGGGGCCGCGGAGCTTCTGCACGTCGTCCGTCGCCGGCCCGTCGGTGCCGGGCTTCGTGGTGCGGGCGACGTCGGCGTAGGGCGCCGTCGCGGGCTGCGCGGTCGCGACGGGGGAGGGGGACTCCACGTCGGGCCGGTGCGGCACCGGCGCGCCGGCGGCGACCGCGGCCGCGTCCTTCGCCGTGACCTTCGCGGTGACCTTCTCCGTGACCTTCTCCGTGACCTTCTCCGTGACCTTCTCGGGCAGCGCGGGGTTGCGGGCGCTCGGCTCGGCCGGCGTCACCGGGCGCTTGGCCGCGGTGGCGGTCGGAACCGGCATCGGCGCGCCGTCCTCGACGGAGCGCGGGCGGCGCTCCGGCGCGGGCGCGGCGGCGGGCGACGAGGCAGCCGCCGGCGAGGCGGCCGCCGGTGCGGACGTCGTCGGCGCGGACGTCACGGACCCGGCCGTCGACGCGGATGCTGCTGCCGGTGCTGCGGCCGGAGCAGGGGCGGGGGAGCCGCCGGTCTCGCCCGCGGTCCCGGAGCCCGGCTCGTACCCCTCGAAGAACTCCCACCACGCGGGGTCGACCGCGCTGCGGTCGCGCTTGTACTGCTCGTACAGCTCGTCCACGAGCCACTCGTTGGCGCCGAAGTCGGCGCGGTTCGGTGTTGACTCGGCCTTCTGCGTCACGCTGGGCTCGCCCACTTCCGCCTGCGTCCGGCTCCGTCGTCGTCGGCCGGATCTCTCGACGCCAACACTACGTGCCCCGGAGGCCCCTGCGCGTCCGCGGGCGCGCCGCCGGGCGGGTCCCGCACGGGGTCTTCACCCGGCATCCCAAGCGGAGGTCAGAGGGGCGGCAGCAGCGGGGCAAGCGGGTCCCGCCAGCCGGTCCGCGGGGTCAAGCGCGCGTCTGCGCACGCGGGGCGGCCGCCGGCTCAGCGTCGCCTCCGCGGTCACCCGTCGCGACCGTGCTGGTCGTCGTGGCCCGCCGCGTGGGCAGGTGCACGCGCATCGTGCACCCGCTCGGCGTGTCGGCCACCTCGATCCGTCCCCCGTGCAGCTCGACCGCCCACCGCACGATCGCCAGGCCCAGCCCGGTGCCGCCCGTCGAGTGCTGGCCCGTCACGGCCGGCGTGTTGCCGCGCACGAACCGCTCGAACACCCGCTGGCGCTGGTCGGGTGCGATGCCCGGGCCCCGGTCGGTGACCTCGAGGAGCACCTCCGCACCCTGCCGCCGCGCCACGAGGTCGACGGGGACGCCCGAGGGGGAGTGCCGCACGGCGTTCTGCACGAGGTTGGCCAGCACCTGCTGCAACCGTGCCGCGTCGGCCGGCACGGTGAGGTCCGCCGGCTCGACCCGGACGGGGAAGGTGAGGTGCTTGGCCGGGGCGACGAGCGCGCCCTCGTCGGCGGCGTCGGCGAGCAGCCGGGCGAGCGGGACCTCGGCCACCTGCAGCCCGACCGCCCCCGCCTCCAGGCGGGACAGGTCCAGCAGCGTCGCGACGAGGTGTCCCAGCCGCTCGGTCTGCGCGAGCGCGGTGGCCAGCGTCGCGGGATCGGGGTCCTCGACGCCGTCGACGAGGTTCTCCAGCTGCGCGCGCAGCGCCGTGACCGGGGTGCGCAGCTCGTGGGAGACGTTGGCGACGAGCTCGCGCCGCTGCAGGTCCGCCTGCTGGAGGTCCTCGGCCATCGTGTTGAAGGCCGCCGCGAGCTGACCGACCTCGTCGCGGCTCGTCGCCCGCACGCGGCGGGAGTAGTCCCCGGCGGCCATCGCGCGGGCCGCGGCCGTCATCTCCCGCAGCGGGGACGTCATCCCCCGCGCGAGCACCTGGGTCACGACCAGGGACACGACGATCGCGACCGGCAGCGTGCGCGTGGGGCCGAGGTGCTGGTAGAGCCCGGCCCAGGTGAGGAAGGCCGCCAGCGTCACGGTGGCGGCGACCAGCACGCCCAGCTTCATCTTCAGGGACCGCAGGCGGTCCAGCGGCCGGACGTCGCGGCGCGGGTCGCGCACGCCGCCGGCCGACCCGGGCACGCGTCGGCCGCCGCGGACCTCCCGGCCGTGCCGCGGCACGCTCACGACGGCGCCGCCGCCGGTTCGAAGGCGTAGCCGACGCCGTGGACCGTCCGGACGAGGTCCGCGCCGAGCTTGCGCCGCAGCGCCTTGACGTGGGAGTCGACGGTGCGGGTGCCGCTCGCGTCGACCCAGTCCCACACCTCGGCCAGCAGGCGCTCGCGGGTGAGGACCGTGCGCGGCGTGGACGCGAGGGCGACGAGCAGGTCGAACTCGGTCGGGGTCAGGTGCACCTCGGCCCCGCCGCGCACCACGCGGCGCTGGGCGCGGTCGACGGTGACGTCCCCGACGACGAGGGGCGCCTCCGGGGCCCGGGCCACCGCCTGCGCGGCCGCCTGGCGCGCCCGCTCCGACCGCCGGACGAGGGCCTTGAGGCGCGCCACGAGCTCGCGCATGGAGAACGGCTTGGTCATGTAGTCGTCCGCGCCGACGCCGAGCCCGACGAGCATGTCCGTCTCGTCGTCGCGCGCGGTGAGCATGAGCACCGGCACGGGCTGGTCCGCCTGGATCCGGCGGCACACCTCGAGGCCGTCGATGCCGGGCAGCATGACGTCGAGCACGACGGCGTCCGGCCGCAGCCGCGCCGCCGCCTCGACGGCGGCCGGCCCGTCACCGACGGTGTCCACGCGCCACCCCTCGGCGGCCAGGCGGCGCGCGACCGCCTGCGCGATGGCGGGCTCGTCCTCCACGACGAGCACCGTGGGCGCGGTGCCGTGGTTGGTGCCCGGAGCGCCGCCGGGGGTGCTGCCGGGTGTGCTGCCGGGTGTGCTGCCAGGGGTGCTGCCGAGGGGGGTCGTGCGCGCCGTCGTCGACATGGGGCCAGCGTGGCACAGGACCCCGCGCACGCCGGGGCGCGCGTCCGTATCATCGTCGCCACCATGAGCGGCTCAAGTCCGAGCCGGCCTGCCCCCGGGTCCGTGCGACCCGGCCGCACCTGCGCCGGCCCCCTGCACCTCGGCAGCCACCTGCCGACCTCCACCGCTGCCCCCGCCCCGCGCGCCCGTCGCGCCGCGGCCGCCGGGCACCCGACCGCGTCGGTGCACCCGTGCTAGGCGACTGGGGGCTGGTGCTCCTCGGCATCGTGCTGACGGTCGGCACCGCGGTCTTCGTCGCCGCCGAGTTCTCGCTGGTCACGCTCGACGCGGACCTCGTCGAGAAGCAGGCCGGGCCCGACGACCGCCGCGCCGCCCGGGTGGTCCGCTCGCTGCGCCGCCTGTCCACGGAGCTGTCCGGCGCGCAGGTCGGCATCACGATGACGACCGTCCTGCTGGGCTACACGACGCAGCCCGCCGTCGCGCGGCTGCTCGGCCTGCCGCTCGAGGGGTCCGCGCTCGGCCCGGCCGTCGGCGGCGTCGTCGCCGGCGTGCTGACCGTCGTCCTCGTGAACGGCTTCTCCATGCTGATCGGGGAGCTCGTCCCCAAGAACTTCGCCATCGCGCGGCCGCTGGGCACCGCGAAGGCGGTCGTGCCCGCGCAGGCCGGGTTCACCACCGCGCTGCGGCCCGTCATCGCCGCGCTCAACGGGACGGCCGAGACGATCCTGCGGCGCTTCGGCGTCGAGCCGCGCGAGGAGCTGTCCGGCGGACGGTCGGCGCAGGAGCTCGCCGCGCTCGTGCGCCGCTCGGCCCAGGAGGGCACCCTCGACGAGTCGACGGCCACGCTGCTGACGAACTCCATCGACTTCGAGGACCTCACGGCCGTCGACGTCATGACCGACCGGCTGCGGATGGTGACGGTCCGGCGCGAGGACTCCGCCACGGCCGTCATGCGCCTCGCGCAGCGGTCGGGGCACTCCCGCTTCCCGGTGATCGGGGACAGCGCGGACGACGTCGTCGGGCTGGTGCACCTGCGCCGCGCGATCGCCGTCCCGCACGACCGCCGCGCGGACGTGCCGGCTGCCGCGCTCATGGTCGAGGCGCCCCGGGTGCCGGAGACGGTGCGCCTGGGGCCGCTCCTCGTCGAGCTGCGCGACCACGGCCTGCAGATGGCGGTCGTCGTCGACGAGTACGGCGGCACCGCGGGGCTCGTGACGCTGGAGGACGTGGTCGAGGAGCTCGTGGGGGAGGTGGCCGACGAGCACGACCCGCGCCAGGCCGCCGTGCTGCGCGGCTCGGACGGCTCGTGGCTGCTGCCGGGCACCACGCGGCCGGACGAGCTGACCGAGCTCACGGAGCTCCGCGTGCCGGAGGAGGGCCCCTACGAGACGCTCGGCGGGCTCGTCATGGCCGCGCTCGGGCGGATCCCCGTCGCCGGCGACGTCGTCGAGGTCGGCACCGTCCGGCTGACCGTCGAGGAGATGGACGGGCGGCGGGTCGAGCAGGTCCGGGCCGTGCCGGTCGCGCCGGCCGAGGCGCCGGAGCCCGCGGGCCGCGGTCGCGAGGTCCGGACGGGGGCCGCATGAGCACCGGCGTCGCCCTCCTCCTCGCCGTGCTGCTGCTGGCGGGCAACGCGTTCTTCGTCGCCGCGGAGTTCAGCATCATCTCCGCGCGCCGCAGCGCCCTGGAGCCGCTGGCCGAGGCCGGGAACCGACGCGCGACCACGGTGCTGTGGGCCATGGAGCACGTCTCCCTCATGCTCGCCTGCGCGCAGCTGGGCATCACGGTCTGCTCGACGAGCCTCGGCGTCGTCGCCGAGCCCGCGATCGCCCACTTCATCGAGACGCCGCTGCACGCCGTGGGCGTCAGCACGGCGCTCGCGCACCCGATCGCCTTCGTCATCGCGCTGGTCGTCGTCGTCTACCTGCACGTCGTGCTGGGGGAGATGGTCCCCAAGAACCTCGCCGTCGCCGGGCCGGACCGGGCCGTGCTCGTCTTCGGCCCGCCGCTCGTGTGGATCGCGCGGGTCGTGCGGCCCGTCATCGCCGCGCTGAACTGGCTCGCCAACCACGCCCTGCGCCTCGTGCGGGTCGAGCCCAAGGACGAGGTCGCCTCCGCCTACACCGCGGAGGAGGTCCAGTCGATCGTCGAGCGGTCGCAGGCCGAGGGGCTGCTGGAGGACTCCCAGGGGCTGCTCGCCGGCGCCCTCGAGTTCTCCGAGCGGACGGCCGCCGACGTCATGGTCCCCGTGGAGCAGCTCGTCAGCCTGCCGGCGGCGGGCACGCCGGACGACCTGGAGCACCTCGTCGCCCGGACCGGGTACTCGCGGTTCACCGTCGCCGGGCCGGACGGCTCGCCGGTCGGCTACCTGCACGTCAAGGACGTCCTGTACGCGGTGGAGGGCACGCGGCACCTGCCCGTGCCGCCGTGGCGCCGGCGCGCCCTGGCCGAGGTCCGCCCCGGCGACGAGGTGGAGGAGGCGCTGGCCGCCATGCAGCGCTCCGGGACGCACCTGGCCCGCGTCACCGACGGCGGGCGCACGGTGGGCGTCGTGTTCCTCGAGGACATCCTCGAGGAGCTCGTCGGCGAGGTCCGGGACGCGATGCAGCGGGGGCGCATCCGCTGACGGCTTTCCCGGGGCCTCGTTACCGGTGGTCGGCGCCGGTCGCACGGCGGGGACCCGAGACCTTGGTCACACACGAGGGGTCGCGCGGTGCGCTGCGCAGGCAGCGCGCCCGGCCGGTCGTGCACACCACGCGGGCAGGGGCTTGGAGGCGCCGCGATCGGCCGTTATGGTTTCGTGACCGCCTCGCGGACCGGCCCCGACGCCGGAGCGCGGCGTGCCCTGACCGTCCGGCTCATCCGAGCCGGCCCGCGCCGGGGCGCGGTGGCGGTCCTCCCGCGGACCCCGGTCCGGCTGCGCGCCCGGCGCGCGGCCGACGCCTGCCCGTGCCCGGGGGACGTGAGAGGACGACGGACGGCGCTCGACGAGAGCCGTGACAGCAGCGCAGGACAGCAGCGCAGGACCGCAGCGGAGGTGGCGTGGAGCAGCAGGTGCCGACGGCGAGCGTCACGTCCCCCGTGACGGCACCCCTGACCCGGCGGGCGCTGCGCGCGGCGCGGGCGGCGGGTGCGACCCCCACCACCGTCGCCACGGTCCCGTCCCCGGTGCCCGCTCCCGTGTCCTCCCCGGTGCCCGCCGCGGTGTCGGCCCGTCGGCACTACTCGGTCCACACCCCGACGCACGACGCGGTGCCCTCCCCGGCGCACGATGCGGTGCCCTCCCCGGCGCTGCCCGTCCTCGTGCCCGTCGCCCCGCGCGTCCTCACCCGCCGCGAGCTGCGCGCGCTCGCCGCCGCGCAGCACGGCGCCGCCACCGAGGCCACGGACGACGCGCCCCACGCCGACGCCGCCACCTCCGAGCGGGTCCTGCGTACCGTGCGGACCCACGCGGGCGGGGACGGCGACACCCTCGTGCTCCGGCCGGTCGAGGTGCACACGCACGCCGCCGACGCGGTGCGCGGTGGCACCGTCCGCAGCCGTCGTGAGCTGCGCGCCGCGACCGCGCCGGTGGCCCCGGTCCGTCGCCGTCGCGCCGGGCGCGCGGGTGTGCTGTCCGCCCTCGTCGCGGCCACGGTCGTCGTGCCCGTCGTGCACGGCCTGGGCGACGACGAGGCGCCCGCCGCCGGCACCGCGGCGGCCGCCGCCACGACGCAGCTGCCCTCGACCGTGACCGCGCTGACGGCCCCGGCCGACGCACCGGCGGTCCCGCCCGCGCTCGCCTCGGCCCCCGCGTCCCGCTCCCTCGAGGCCGCGAGCCGCTCCGAGGCGCGGTCGCCGCTGCCGGGCTGCTCCGGCGTCGTCGCCTCGTCGAGCCCGTCGAACGGGCTCGTGCCGCAGTCCGACCTGTGCACCCTCTGGGACGGCACGACGGAGATCCGGGCCGACGCCGCCGTCGCCCTGGCCGGCCTCAACGAGGCGTACGCGGCCCGCTTCGGCGAGGACCTCTGCCTCGTCTCGGGCTACCGCACGCTGGCCCAGCAGCGCGCCGTGAAGGCCGCCAAGGGCGGGCTCGCCGCGACGCCCGGCAAGAGCAACCACGGCTGGGGCCTGGCGGTCGACATCTGCTCGGCCGCGACGACGGGCGCGAAGTGGGAGTGGCTCAACGAGAACGCGGGCGTGTTCGGCTGGGAGAACCCGGACTGGGCGCAGCCCGGCGGCTCGGGCCCCCACGAGCGGTGGCACTGGGAGTACCTCACCGGCGTCAAGGCCGACGGCGAGTACTACGGCAGCTGAGACGTCGACGACGACGGAGGGCGGCACCCGCGGGTGCCGCCCTCCGTCGTCCTGCGAGCGTCGTCGCGGAACCGCTCAGACGAGCGTGAGCCCCCAGGTCGCCTCGTGCGTCGCGCCGGCGCCGAGCACGACGACGTCGTCCCCGGTGCGGAAGGCGTCGGCGATGCACGTCATCGGCTCGACGGCGACGCCGCCGCGCTCGACGCGCGGGATGCCGTCGCCGGTGCACACCTGCCAGGCGGCGAAGGCGTCGTCGGCCCACATCGCCGCCGTCCGCCCGTCGCCGCCGGTCAGCCGGGCCCAGGTGCGCCCGTCCGCCTCGCGCACGGGCTCGACCCACGCGTCGTCGAGCGCCACGCCGCGCAGGGAGACCGGCTCGCGCAGGTCGAAGGTGCCCGCGACCGGCTCGGTGCCGGTGGGCAGCAGCCGCTCGTCGACGGTCACGTGCCTCTCCGCGCCGACCTGCAGGACGCAGTCGTCCACCGCGCCGGCGGGGGCCAGCCACGGGTGGAAGCCCAGGCCGTAGGGCGCCTCGTCGGCGCCGAGGTTCGTCGTGCGGGTCGTCACGCGCAGGCCCTCGTCGGACAGGGCGTAGGTGACCTCGACGACGAGCGGCCAGGGGTAGCCGTCGGTGGGCACGAGCCGGTGCTCGAGGGTGACGGACGACGGCGTCGCCTCGACGACGGAGAACCGCGCCTTGGCGACGAGGCCGTGCAGGGCCGTGCTGCGGTCGGGCTCGGAGACGGCCACCTGGTGCTCGGTCCCCGCCCACGTGAAGTGCCCGTCGCGCAGCCGGTTGGGCCACGGCGCGAGGACGGCGCCGGAGAACGCGGGCGCGAGCTCCTCGGGGGCGAAGGGCACGACGACGTCGCGGCCGCCGACGGCGTACCGCCGCAGCGACGCACCGACCTCGGCGACGACGGCCTGGTGGTCGCCGTGGGACAGGGGGTGCTGCCCCCCGGAGGGGAAGGGGATGTTCACGCATCCACGCTAGCGCGCCTGCGAGGTGCGGCCGTCCGATCGGGCGGGAGCGGTGCAGCGGACGGGTGAGGGCCTGTGGACGACGGCGTCCGGGGGCTCCGCCGCCCCTAGCGTTCCGGTCAGACCGGACGGACCGGGCGCAAGGGGGGCGGGCAGGGCATGTCGGGCGAGGCGGTGACCATCCTCGAGGACGAGGTGCGCGAGCTCGTGCGCCGGCGCGGCCTCGACCCCGTGACCGACCGCGCCCGCGTGGTCGACCTGCTCGACGACGCGCTGGCCGACTACGACGAGCGGGCCGTGCGCGGTGCGGTGCCGCGGCTGCCGGACCCCGCGGTCGCGCACCGCCGGGTCCTCGACGCCGTGGCCGGTCTGGGTGCGCTCCAGCCCTACCTCGACGACGACGAGGTCGAGGAGATCTGGATCAACAGCCCCTCGCAGGTGTTCGTCGCCCGCCGCGGCGAGGCCGAGCTGACGACGACGATCCTCACGGAGGACGGCGTCCGCGAGCTCGTCGAGCGCATGCTCCGCACGTCGGGGCGTCGGCTGGACGTCTCCAGCCCCTTCGTGGACGCGAGCCTGCCCGGCGGCGAGCGCCTGCACGCCGTCATCCCCGACGTCACGCGGCGGCACTGGAGCGTCAACATCCGCAAGCACGTCGTGCGCGCCCGTGCGCTCGACGACCTCGTCGCGCTCGGCACGGTGCCCGTGCCGGTCGCGGCGTTCCTCGCGGCGTCGGTGCGCGCCGGCCTCAACGTGCTCGTGTCCGGCGGCACCCAGGCGGGCAAGACGACGCTGCTCAACGCGCTGGCCGGCGCCGTGCCGCAGCGCGAGCGCATCATCAGCTGCGAGGAGGTCTTCGAGCTGCGGCTCGACGCGCGCGACTGGGTGGCGCTGCAGACGCGGTCGGCGAACCTCGAGGGCGAGGGCGAGATCCCGCTGCGCCGCCTGGTGAAGGAGGCGTTGCGCATGCGACCCGACCGGCTGGTCGTCGGGGAGGTGCGCGAGGCCGAGGCGCTGGACCTGCTCATCGCCCTCAACGCCGGCCTGCCGGCCATGTGCACCCTGCACGCCAACTCGGCGCGGGAGGCCCTCGTCAAGCTGTGCACCCTGCCCCTCCTGGCGGGGGAGAACGTGTCGGACCGCTTCGTCGTGCCGACGGTCGCGTCGGCGGTGGACCTCGTCGTGCACGTCGAGCGCGACGCCCGGGGGCGCCGGCGCGTGCGCGAGGTGCTCGGCGTGCCGGGTCGTGTCGAGGCCGGGGTGGTCGAGACGGCCGAGCTGTTCACCACCCGCGACGGCGTCCTCGTGCGGGGCGAGGGTTTCCCGCCGCACGCCGACCGCTACGCGCGGACCGGCACGGACGTCGCGGCACTGCTGCGGGCTCGGTGGTGACGGCATGGGCGTGCTGACGGGGCTCCTGCTCGGGGCCGGCCTGGCGTGCGTGTGGTCCTCGCTGTGGGTGCGCCCCGCCCGCGCGGTCCGTCACGACGGCGTGCCCGCCCGGTGGCAGGACGCGCTCGTGCAGGCGGGCATGGCCGGGGTGCGGCCCGGGCACGTCGCCGCCGCCGGTGCCGTGCTCGGTCTCGTGACCGCCCTGGTCGTCCTCGCGGCCGTGCGCGTGCCGGCTGTCGCCGCCTGCTTCGGCGCCTTCGCCGCAGCCGTGCCGGTGCTCGTCGTGCAGGGGCGGGCGCGCCGTCGCCGTACCCGGGTGCGTGCGCTGTGGCCGGACGTCGTGGACCACCTGGCGTCGGCCGTGCGCGCCGGGATGACCGTCCCCGAGGCGCTCGCCCAGGTCGGGGAGCGCGGGCCGGCCGAGCTGCGGGCTCCGTTCGTCGCCTTCGCGGAGGACCACCGCGCCACGGGTCGGTTCACCGAGAGCCTCGACGCGCTGAAGGCGCGGCTGGCCGACCCGGTGGCCGACCGCATCGTCGAGGCGCTGCGGCTGACGCGGGAGGTCGGGGGCACCGACCTCGGGCGCCTGCTGCGGACGCTGTCGGCGTTCCTCCGCGACGACCTGCGCACGCGCGGCGAGCTCGAGGCGCGGCAGTCGTGGACCGTGCACGGCGCGCGGCTGGCGGTCGCGGCGCCGTGGCTGGTGCTGGCGCTGCTGTCCTCGCGGCCCGAGGCGGCCGTCGCGTACCGCACCCCGGCCGGGGCCACGGTGCTCCTCGTCGGGCTCGTGTGCTCCGTCGTCGCCTACGCGGCGATGGTCCGGCTCGGGCGGCTGCCCGACGACCCGCGGGTCCTGCGGTGAGCGGCCCCGTGCTCGTGTCGGGGGCCGGTGCGGCGGCGCTCGCGCCGGGTGCCGTCGGCGCGCTGCTCGGGCTCGCCGCCGGGGTCGGGACGGTCCTCGTCCTGGCGGCCCACCGGGCGCGCCGGGTGACGCTGGACCAGCGGCTCGCGCCCTACCTGCGCCCGCAACGGCGCTCCTCGGGGCTCCTCGGCGAGGCCGGCAGCGGTGGCGGTCGCGGGGCAGACCTCCTGGTGGCGCGCGGTGCGGGCGGCACGCTGCAGAGGTTGCTCGCCCCGGTCGTCGCGGACGCGGCCGCCCTGGTCGCCCGGGTCGGGCGGCCGGGCGACGAGCTCGCGCGGCGTCTCGTGCGCGCCGGCGGGCACCGCGGGGTGGAGGAGTTCCGCGCCGAGCAGGTGGTGCACGGCGCCGTCGGGCTCGCGGGCGGCCTGGCCGCCGCGCTCGTCCTCGGCGTGCTGCGCGGCGGAAGTCCCCTCGCCCTCGCGCTGCTCGCGGTGCTGGCCGGAGCCGCCGGCGTGCTGCTGCCCGACGTCCGCCTCACCGCGCACGTCCGGCGGCGGGAGGCGCGGATCCTGCTCGAGCTCCCGACGGTCGCCGAGCTGCTCGCGCTCGCCGTCGGCGCGGGCGAGGGTGCCGCGGGCGCGCTGGACCGCGTCGTGCGCACCACCCACGGCCCCCTCGCGGCCGAGCTCGGCGCGGTGCTCGCCGAGGCTCGGACCGGGACGCCGCTGACCGTCGCGCTCGACCGCCTCGCCCGGCGCACCGGCGTCCCGGCGCTGGCCCGGTTCGCCGAGGCGGTCTCCGTGGCCGTCGACCGCGGCACGCCGCTGGGCGACGTGCTGCGCGCGCAGGCCCAGGACGTGCGCGAGGAGGGTCGCCGCGCGCTCATGGAGGCCGGCGGCCGCAAGGAGGTCCAGATGATGGTGCCCGTCGTCTTCCTCCTCCTGCCGGTGACCGTCCTCTTCGCGGTCTTCCCCAGCGCCGTGGTCCTGCAGGTGGGCCTGTGAGCGCCGACGGCCGGCGGCCCCGTCCCCGCGTCCGTCCCCGCGTCCGGCCCCGCGTCGGGCCGCACGTCCGCCCCCACTCCGGGCTCCCCTCCCGGCACTGCGTCCGGCACCACCCACGTCCCCTCGCCCGTCCCCCCGCCCCCACCACGGAGGTCCTCGATGTCCCGCTCCACCGCCCGTTTCCCCACCCGCGGCGCCCGCTCGTCCTCCCCGCTCGCGGCGGGGCTCGCGCCGCGCACGGCGGCACCCGCGTCGTCAGCCTCGTCGCCGTCGCCGTCGTCGGACCACGCGGCCGTCGTCCCGCTGCGACGGGCGGCGACGCCGTCGTTGCCGCGGCGCGACCGTCCGGCCGACCCGTCCGCCCTCGCGCTGCGCGCCTCGTCGGCGGCCTCGCTGACCCTGCTGCGGCTGGGGCGGCGGCTGCGGGAGGACCGGGGCGACGTGCCCGGCTGGGTGCTCGTGACCCTCATGACGGCGGGCCTCGTCACCGCCCTGTGGGTGGTCGCGCGGCCGGTGCTCGAGGACGTGTTCCGCACGGCGATCGCGGGCGTCACCGGCGCCTAGACGCCGACGCCGGATCGGCCGTCGTCGAGTTCGTGCTCGCCGCCGCCCTGCTGGCGGTGCTCGTCGCGGGCGTGCTCCAGCTCGCGCTCGCCCTGCACGTGCGCACCGTCCTCGCCGACAGCGCGGCCGAGGGCGCGCGGTACGCGGCGGTCGGGGGACGCACCCCGGCTGACGGCGTCGCCCGGACCCGTGCCCTGGTCGTCGCCGCGCTCGACGAGGCGTACGCCCGCGACGTGACCGCAGGCCCGGAGCGGCTGGACGGCCTCGACGTCGTCGCCGTGCACGTGAGCGCACCGCTGCCGGTCCTCGGCCTGCTCGGGCCGGCCGGCCGCGTGGAGGTCGTCGGGCACGCGCTGGCGGAGGACGGCCCGTGAGGCGCCTCCGCGCCGCGTGCATCCGCCTCGGCACCCGTGCCGGGCAGCGCTGCTGCACGGCCGCGACCGCGCTGCGCCGGGGCGACGACGCCGGCAGCGCCGTGCTCGAGCTGCTCGGCGTCGCGCTCCTGCTCCTCGTGCCCCTGGTCTACCTCGTCCTCGTGCTCGCACGGCTCGAGGCGGCGACCTTCGCGGTCGAGGGCGCCGCACGGGACGCCGCCCGCACCTTCGCCGCGGCGGACGACGCACGGGCGGGCACGGTCCGCGCGGTGGCCGCGACCGGCATCGCCCTGCGGGACGCCGGGTTGGGCGACGACCCCGCGGCCGCGCTGGCGCTGGCGTGCCCGTCCGGGCCGTGCCTGGCGCCGGGCGGCACCGTGACGGCCCGGGTGGCCGTGCGCGTGCCGCTGCCGTTCGTCCCCGCCGCGGTCCGGGGCGCCGTGCCGCTGGAGGTGCCGGTGAGCGCGGAGCGCTCCGCCGGCGTAGACCGCTTCCGGTCGACGGCGGCCGCGCCGTGAGGGCCGGGGAGCCGCGCGCGGGTCGGCGAGCCGGCCTCGTCGACCGGCTGCGCCGCGGCGACGACGAGGGACGCATCGCGCTGCTCGCGCTCGGGTTCGTGGTGGTCGCCGCGAGCCTCGTCCTCGTCGTCACGGCGGCCGCCGGGGTGCACCTCGACCGCAAGAGGCTGCTCGCGCTCGCCGACCTCGCCGCGCTCGACGCGGCCGATGCGCTCAGCGCCTCCGCCTACTACGCCGGCGGGCTGCCGTCCGACGGGCTCCCGCTCGCGGACGCGGCGGTCGGCGCCGAGGTGCGCGACCACGTCGCCGCGCACCCCGACCCGGCCCTCGGCACCGTCCGCGTCGTGTCGGCCGGCAGCCCGGACGGACGTTCGGTCGTGGTCCGCCTGGCGGCCGTCGTCCCGGTCCCGCTCGTCGGCGGGGTGCTCGCGCCCTTCACCGACGGCGTCCCCCTGACCGCGACGGCCACCGCCCGCGCCTCCTGAGACGCCGCGGTTGCGGCGTCGCGGGGCCCGGGGTGGCATGGACGCGGCCGGCTGGCAGGTGGCGGGCCGTGGGCAGACCGGGCCGCCGTGCGGCGGCCGGCAGGTGAGGAGGCGCAGTGAGCCAGGACGACCGCGACGACACCGACGAGCGCACCGACCACAGCGGCGGCCCCGGCCCCGACGGCGGCCACGTGCGCACCGGCCCGGACACGTCGAAGAGCCTCAAGTACTCCCAGGAGATCGCCTCGACCGACGACGACCCGGAGCGCCCGGGCCGCAGCCTGGTGACGACCAACCACGACGTCATCCGGCAGTGGGCGGAGGCCCGCGACGGCGTGCCGGCCACGGTCGAGGGCACGGAGCACGGCGACCACCTCGGCGTGCTGCGCCTGGACTTCGGCGGCGACGACGACCGCCTCGTCCACGTCACCTGGGACGAGTGGTTCGACACCTTCGACACCCGCCGCCTGAACTTCATCTACCAGGAGGAGAAGAAGGACGGCACGACGAGCTCGTTCTTCCGCCTGGAGAGCCCCGACCGCGAGGACGGCTGAGGCCGAGGCGCCCGACCCGGAGCAGGACCGGACGACGAGGCGGCGGACCGGCTACGGCCGGGCCGCCGCCTCGTCCTCGGCGGCGAACAGGACGTCGAAGGCGTCCACGTCCCGCACCGGGACGGTGGTCGGGGCCTCCAGGTGCACCGCGCCGCTCGGCAGCAGGCCGGCACCGCCGTGCCGCTCCATCACCCGCCACTGCACCGCCACATCCTCCCCGGCGTGCGTGCTCGGCAGCCGGTCCCAGAAGTCGTACCCGCCCGTGCCGACCAGCGCCTCGCGGTCGTACAGCACGCAGGCGCCCACCCAGGCGACCCTGTAGGGCAGGTACCCGTCGACGGGCACCGGCACCTCCGCGGCGACGTGCGCGAGGTTCGCGGCGTTGTGCAGGCGCCACCGCTCGAAGGCGGCGGTCCCGCGGCGGACGCGCTCGGGCTCGACCGGGCCGTCCCACGCCTCGAAGGCGGTGCGCTCGTGCGGGCGGTCGTCGTCGAGGTACGACAGCCCCTGGACGGCGGACCCGACGAAGCCGCACCCCAGCTCCCGCAGCGCGGCGTGCATGCGCGCGAGCTGGCCGGGCTCGAGCCAGACGTCGTCGTCGAGGAACAGCACGGCCGGCGCCGTCGCACGCTCGAGCAACGACTGCCGGTGCTCGGCCAGCCCCCGGCGCGGCAGGTGCCGGTGCAGCTCGACCGGCCGCCCCTGCGCCGTCAGGACCCTGACCATCGCCTGCACGGCCGGGGCGGCCAGGCTCGCGCCGTCGTCGGACTGGTCGGAGACGATCACGCGGAACGGCGGGTCGTCCTGCGCCGCGAGGCCGGCCAGCGTCACCGCGAGCTCGGCCTCGCGGCCGCACGTCGGCACGAGCACGTCGACGAGCGGCTGCGGACCCGGCTCCGCGGGTCCGCCCCAGGCCCCCGACCAGCGCCGGCTCCGCGCGCGCGGCGCCCGGTCCCGCGCGTCCCCGGCGCCCTCCCCGCGGGCGGTCACCGCGCGACCTCGCCGGCGTCCGCCGCGGCCGGTGCCAGCGCGGCCTGCGCGCCGCCCGACCCGGTCACCCGGATCCGCTCGACGACCGCGGTCGTCGAGCGGTCGGCGACGTAGTCGAGCATCCGCACCTCGCCGCCGTAGGCCTGCACGACCGCCGCCTCGGCCAGCATCTCCGGCGTGTAGTCCCCGCCCTTGGCGTAGACGTCGGGCCGGATCTGCTCCAGCAGCGGGATGGGGGTGTCGGTGTCGAAGACCGTCACGTAGTCCACGCACGCCAGCGCCGCCAGCACGGCGGCCCGGTCCTCGGCGGTGTTGATCGGCCGCCCGGGACCCTTGAGCCGGCGCACGGAGTCGTCGCCGTTGACCGCGACGACGAGCACGTCGCCGAGGCGCCCGGCCTGCTCGAGCGAGGTGGTGTGCCCGCGGTGCAGCACGTCGAAGCAGCCGTTGGTGAACACGATCCGTCGGCCGGCGGCCCGCTCCCCGGCGAGGCGGGCGACGAGCTCGTGCGCGGGCAGTGCGCCGTGCCGGGCCTCCCACCGGGCCAGGAGCTGGCGCGCGGTGCAGACGGACGTGCCGGGCGAGCGGACGACGACGTCGGCGGCGGCCTGCGCGAGGTCGGCGGCCACGGTCAGCGGCAGGCCGGCGGCGCGGGCGAGGGTGAGCGCGGCGACGAAGGTGTCGCCCGCGCCCGACGCCTGGCTCTCGTCCGCGGGCTCGGCCCACGTGCGGTGCGGCTCCTGTCCCGGCTCGAGCGTGACGGTGCCCTCGCGGTCCAGCGTGACGACGGCGGCGCGCGCGCCCGCGGCCGCGAGCAGGTCGGGAGCGCGGCGCTCCGCCTCACCGGGGCGGTCCTCCCCCTGGGGCCCGCCGAGCGGCCCGCCGAGGAGCACCGCGGCCTCGGCGGCGTTGGGCGTCACGAGGTCGGGGGACAGGTCGGCCCACGGGCGCAGGTCGTGCGCGTCGACGGCCACCACCCGCACGCCCGGCCGGGCGGCCGCGAGCGCCGCGTGCACCGGCCCGTCCAGGCTGCCACCGCCGTAGTCGCAGACCAGCAGCGCGTCGGCGCCGGCGGCCGCGACGGCCACGCCGTCGGCGAGCGCCTCCAGGGTGGCGGCCGACCACGGCTCGTCCGGCCCCTCGTCGATCCGCACCAGCACCTGGTCGCCCGCGAGGATGCGCTTCTTCGCCGGCGTGCGGCCACCGTCGACGACGACCATCGACACGTCGACGCCCGCCTCGCGCAGCAGGTCGAGCAGCCTGTGCCCGTCGGGGTCGTCGCCGACGAGCCCGACGAGGCGTACGTGCGCCCCCAGCGCGGCGAGGTTCGCCGCCGTGTTGGCCGCCTGCCCGGGCGCGTGCGAGCGCTGCGACACCTCCACCACCGGTGCCGGGGCCTCGCGCGTCATCCGCCGCGCCGGCCCGGACCACCAGCCGTCGAGCGCGAGGTCGCCCACCACGGTCACGTGGGGTGCGACGCCGAGCACCTCCTGCACGAGCTCGGGGGTCACGGGGGTCGCGGGTCTCGCGGGCACGGCTCACCTCCGGTGAGGGCGTCGGCTGCCAGGGGCGGGGCCAGAGAAGCACCTCCGCGGCTGCTCCGCGCGGTGAGGTGCCCGTCAGCGCGCTGTGACGTGCGACGACGTGCGACGACGAGCGACGACGAGCGACGAGCGACGACGTCCGGGGTGCCCGGCGCGGCCGGTGCCAGGATCGGTCCGTGACCACGCGCCGCTTCGCCCAGGTCGACGTCTTCTCCGCCGAGCCGCTGCGCGGCAACCCGGTCGCCGTCGTGCTCGACGCCGACGGGCTCGACGACGCCGCCATGGCCCGCTTCGCGCGCTGGACGAACCTGTCGGAGACGACGTTCGTCCTCCCGCCGACCGCCGCCGGGGCCGCCGCCGGTGCCGACTACCGGCTGCGCATCTTCACGCCGGGCGGCGAGCTGCCCTTCGCCGGGCACCCGACGCTCGGCAGCGCGCACGCCTGGCGGGAGGTGGGCGGTGTCCCGCGGGCGACGACCGGGCCGGTGCAGGAGTGCGCCGCCGGGATCGTCCCGCTGCGGACCACTGGCCGAGGGGCCGACGAGGGCGCCGACGCGGGTGGCGACGTCGGTGGCCACGCGGGTGGCGACATCGGTGGCGAGGTCAGGGGAGACGCGGGCACCCTCGCCTTCGCCGCCCCGCCGCTGCTGCGCGAGGGCCCGCTCGACGACGCCCTGCTCGACCGCATCGTGGCGGGCCTGGGCGTCGGGCGCGACGCCGTCGTCGACCACGCCTGGGCCGACAACGGTCCGGGCTGGGCGGCGGTCCGGCTGCGCACCGCCGCCGAGGTGCTCGCGTTGCGTCCCGACATGGCGGCCCTCGTCGGGCTCGAGGTGGGCGTCGTGGGCGTGCACGCAGCGGGCGGCCCGGCGCACGTGGAGGTGCGGGCCTTCTGCCCGGAGCTGGGCGTGCCGGAGGACCCCGTCACGGGCAGCCTGAATGCGGCGCTCGCGCCGTGGCTCGTGGCCACCGGCGTCGTGCCGCCGCGGTACGTCGCCGCGCAGGGCACGGTCCTCGACCGCGCGGGCCGCGTGCACGTCGAGGTGGGCGCCGACGGCACCTGGGTCGGCGGCGCGTGCCGCACCGTGATCCGCGGCACGGTCGACCTCTGACCACCTCTCGCCGCCGACGAGCACGGGCGGCGCCCGGGGCGGTCGGGTAGAAGTACCGCGTGCCCACCTCGACCGCCCCCGTCCCGCCCGCCGCCCAGCCGTCCGCCCAGCCGTCCGCCCAGCCGTCCGTCCCGCCGGCCGTCCCGCCGGCGACCGCCGCGCCCGCCCTGCCGGTCGTCGGGACCCTGGGGGAGCGGTTCACGGACGTCCGGCGCATCGCGGTGCTGCGTGGCGGCGGGCTCGGCGACGTCGTGTTCGC
This sequence comes from Cellulomonas sp. plas2, assembly GCF_057221735.1. Classification (NCBI taxonomy): domain Bacteria; kingdom Bacillati; phylum Actinomycetota; class Actinomycetes; order Micrococcales; family Cellulomonadaceae; genus Cellulomonas; species Cellulomonas sp. plas2. The sequence goes on along the minus strand of NZ_CM170155.1, from coordinate 2,746,376 downwards.
GCTGCCCGCCGTCGAGGCGCTCGCGGCCGCGTACCCCGAGGCGGAGATCACGCTGCTCGGCACGCCGCTGCACCGGGCGCTGTTCGCGGACCGCCCGGGGCCGGTCCGGCACGTGGAGGTGCTGCCCGTCGCACCCGGCATCCGGGACGCGGCCGGTGCCGAGCACGACCCGGCCGCGGTCGACGCCTTCTTCGCCGGCCTCGCCCCGCGCGGCTTCGACCTGGCCGTCCAGGTGCACGGCGGCGGGCGGAACTCCAACCCCTTCCTGCTCCGCCTGGGCGCCCGGCACACCGTCGGCCTCGCCACGCCCGACGCGCCGCCGCTCGAGCGGACCGTGCCGTACCTCTACTACCAGCACGAGGTGCTGCGGGACCTCGAGGTGGCCGCGCTCGCGGGGGCCCCGGCGGTGACGCTCGACCCTCGCGTCGCGGTGACCGACGACGAGCGCGCCGTCGGGCTCTCGCACCGTCCGCCCGGCGCGGACCGCCTCGTCGTCGTGCACCCCGGCGCCACGGACCCCCGCCGCCGGTGGCCGGCCGAGCGCTACGGCGAGGTCGCGGCCGCCCTGGCGGAGGACGGCGTCGGCGTACTGCTCGTCGGCGACGCGACGGACCTGCCGGCCGCCGAGCAGATCCTCGCCGTGGTCGACGAGAGGGTCACGGGACCGGCGCGCGCGCTCGTCGGCTCGCTCGTGGACCGGCTCTCCCTCTCGGCCCTCACCGGGGTGCTCGCGACGGCGGACGTGGTGCTGGGCAACGACAGCGGGCCCCGGCACCTGGGACAGGCCGTCGGCGCCGCCACGGTGGGCATCTTCTGGTTCGGCAACGTCGTCAACGCGGCTCCCTTCGGTCGGGGGCGCCACCGGGTCCTCATGTCGTTCACGCGCGCGTGCCCGGTGTGCGGCGCGGACGTCACGCAGGTCGGCTGGACGGCCGTGCGCTGCCCGCACGACCCGTCCTTCGTCGCCGAGGTGGGCACGGACGCGGTCCTCGCCGACGTCCGCGAGCTGCTGGGCACGGCCCCGCGGCGCTCGGAGGTCACGCTGCCCGGAGGGGCGTCGTCCGCCCCCTCGCCCACCCCGTCGTCCACCGGGCGGTCCGGGGACGCACCGGCCACCCGGTAACCTGGACGGCCGTGGCTGCCACCGACTTCCCCGCCGAGATCCGCACGCTGCGCGGCACCCTCGAGTCCATCCGGGCGGTGAGCGACCCGACGGCCCTGCGCGCGAAGATCGAGCAGCTCTCGGCGCAGGCGTCGGCCCCGGACCTGTGGGACGACCCCGAGAAGGCGCAGGGCGTCACGAGCGCGCTGTCCGCGGCGCAGGCCGAGCTCGACCGCACGGCCCGGCTCGGCGCGCGGATCGACGACCTCGAGGCCCTCGTCGAGCTGGCCGCGGAGGAGGACGACGCGGACACCCTGGCCGAGGCCGAGTCCGAGCTCGAGGGCATCCGCAAGGACCTGGGCGAGCTCGAGGTCCGGACGCTGCTGGCGGGGGAGTACGACCAGCGCGACGCCGTCGTCACCATCCGCGCGGGGGCGGGCGGCGTCGACGCCGCGGACTTCGCGGAGATGCTCATGCGCATGTACCTGCGCTGGGCGGAGCGCCACGGCTACCCGACGAAGGTCCTCGACACCTCCTACGCGGAGGAGGCGGGCCTGAAGTCGGCGACGTTCGAGGTCAAGGCGCCGTACGCCTACGGCACGCTGTCCGTCGAGGCGGGCACCCACCGCCTCGTGCGCATCTCGCCCTTCGACAACCAGGGCCGGCGTCAGACGTCCTTCGCCGCCGTCGAGGTCATCCCGCTCATCGAGCAGACGGACCACGTCGACGTCCCCGAGTCCGACATCCGCATCGACGTCTTCCGCTCGTCGGGCCCCGGCGGGCAGTCCGTCAACACGACCGACTCCGCCGTGCGCATCACCCACCTGCCCACGGGCATCGTCGTGTCGATGCAGGACGAGAAGTCGCAGATCCAGAACCGCGCGGCGGCCATGCGCGTGCTCCAGTCGCGCCTGCTGCTGGCCCGTCAGCAGGAGGACGCGGCGAAGAAGAAGGAGCTCGCGGGCGACGTGAAGGCGTCGTGGGGCGACCAGATGCGCTCCTACGTGCTGCAGCCGTACCAGATGGTCAAGGACCTGCGGACCGAGCACGAGGTCGGCAACCCGGCGGCGGTGTTCGACGGCGACATCGACGGGTTCGTCGAGGCCGGGATCCGCTGGCGCCGCAACGGCCAGGCCGAGGACTGACGCACCCTCCCAGCCCGGTCCCAGGCTCGGGGCCGGCGCGGCGTGTCGGCAGCCGTGTCGCGGGCGCGCGTGCCTAACCTCGAACGCCCACCCGTCCGGGAGGGGCGGCACAGCCCTCGCGGTGCGCGGCCGCCGGCCGATGGGACGGGCACGGGTGCGGCGCGTCCCGGCGCGCGTGCGCACCCCGACCGACGTCCCCGACCCGTCTGGCAGAACCCGTGATCCGATTCGAGAACGTCACCAAGGTCTACGCGCGCGGCTCGAGGCCCGCGCTGGACCGGGTGACCCTGGACGTCGAGCGCGGGGAGTTCGTGTTCCTCGTCGGGGCCTCCGGCTCCGGCAAGTCGACGTTCCTGCGGCTCGTCCTGCGCGAGGAGCGCGCGAGCGCCGGCAAGGTGTTCGTCGCCGGCAAGGAGCTCGGCACGCTCTCGTCGTGGAAGGTGCCGCAGCTGCGCCGCCAGATCGGGACGGTGTTCCAGGACTTCCGCCTGCTGCCGAACAAGACCGTCTTCGAGAACGTGGCGTTCGCGCTGCAGGTCATCGGCAAGCCGCGCCACCACATCCTCACCACCGTGCCGGACGTCCTCGAGGTCGTCGGGCTGGCCGGCAAGGAGAAGCGCAAGCCGGGCGAGCTCTCCGGCGGGGAGCAGCAGCGCGTGGCCATCGCGCGCGCCTTCGTCAACCGCCCGCCGATCCTCCTATGCGACGAGCCCACGGGGAACCTCGACCCGACGACGAGCCTGGGGATCATGCGCCTGCTGGACCGGATCAACCGCACGGGGACGACCGTGGTCATGGCCACGCACGACGACGAGATCGTCGACCAGATGCGCAAGCGCGTCGTGGAGCTGTCCGGCGGCGAGATGGTGCGCGACCAGTCGCGCGGCGTCTACGGCTCGGACCGCTGAGCCGGGGAGGGGACGAGCACCGTGCGTCTGCGCTTCATCCTGTCGGAGATCGGCATCGGCCTGCGCCGCAACCTGTCGATGACCATCTCGGTGGTCCTCGTGACCTTCGTGTCCCTCACCTTCGTCGGCGCGGCCGGCCTGCTGCAGCTGCAGATCGGCAAGATGAAGGACCAGTGGTACGACCGGGTCGAGGTCTCCATCTTCCTGTGCCCGGCGACCTCGTCAGCGCCGACCTGCGCCGGCGGCGTGGTGACGGACGCCCAGCTCGCCGACATCCGCGCCGCGCTGGACGCGCCGGAGGTGGCACCGGCGATCGAGGAGGTCTTCTACGAGACCCAGGAGCAGGCCTTCGCCTCGTTCCAGGACCAGTTCCAGGACCAGTTCTGGGCCTCGGTCGTGACGGTCGACGACATGAACTCCTCCCTGCGCATCAAGCTCACCGACCCCACGCGGTACGACGTGGTGGCGGACGTCGTCGCGGGCCGGCCCGGCGTGGAGACCGTGGAGAACCAGCGCGAGCTGTTCGACCAGGTCTTCCTCGTGCTCAACCGGGCGACGCTGCTGGCCGCGGGGCTGGCGGCGGTCATGCTGCTGGCCGCGGTGCTCCTCATCACGACGACCATCCGGCTCTCGGCGCTGTCGCGGCGGCGGGAGACGGGGATCATGCGTCTCGTCGGGGCCTCCACGCTGTTCATCCAGCTGCCGTTCATGCTCGAGGGGGCGATCGCGGCGACCGTGGGCGCGGTCCTGGCCGTGGCGGGGCTCTGGTTCGGGGTGGACGTGGTGGTCCAGGACTGGCTGGGCGCATCCTTGACGTGGATCCCGTACGTGAGCAGCCGGGAGGTGTGGACCGTGGCGCCGTTGCTCGTGGTCGTCGCCATCCTCCTGGCGGGCATCTCGTCCGTCGTGACCCTGAGCCGCTACACGAAGGTCTGAGCCCATGCGCCGCCCGTCCCGCACGACCGCCGGCAGTGCCGCCGGCCCGGTGGCCGGTTCGTCCGCCGGCACTGCCGGCTCGTCCGCCGTGCGCCGGCGACGATCCCGCCTGCTCGCCGCCGTCGCCGCGCTGGGACTGGCCGCGGTCGTGGCGGTCCCGCACGTGCTGCCCGCCGTCGCCGACGACCTCGACGACCGCCGCGCCGCCGCCGAGGCGCGGGCCCGGGCGGCCGCCGGTGCGAAGGAGGAGGCCGAGGCGGCCCTCGAGGGGCTGGAGGGGGACCTCGCGGCGGCCGCCGCCGCGCTCGTCGCCGTGCAGAACCAGGTGCCGGCCGCGCAGCAGCGGCTGACGGACGCGCAGGTGGCGCTCGACACCGCGCAACGCGAGCAGACCGCGATCGCCGGTCGGCTCGCGGACGCCGAGGCGCAGGAGACGAGCCTCGGCGCCACGATCGCCGAGGGCGACGCCCGCGTGACGGAGCTGCGCGCGGCGATCGGCGAGCTGGCCCGCCAGGCGTACCGGACCGGCACGACGAGCTCGAGCCTCGACGTGGTCCTCGGGGCCGAGAGCGTCGAGGACTTCGCCCAGCGTTACGGCCTGGCCTCCACGGCCCTGCGCACGCAGTCGCAGGTGCTGGAGCAGCTCTCCACCGCGCAGGCGGCCGCCCGCAGCAGCCAGGCCCGCCTCGTGGCGGTGCGCGAGCGCATCACCGAGCTCAAGGCGGACGCCGACGCCAAGGTCGTCGAGGCGGACCGGGCGCGCGCCGAGGCGCAGGAGGCCAAGGAGGCGCTGGACGCCCTCCTGGCCGAGCAGCAGGCGCGGGCCGCCGCGCTCGAGGTGCAGAAGGGCGACCTCGAGCGCCAGCTGCAGGCCCTCGACGCGCAGCGGGCGTCCCTGGAGCAGGAGCTGTCGGCGATCATCGCCGAGCAGCGCGCGCGGGACACGACCGTGCGGGCCCCGTCGGGGCGGGTCAGCGGGGCGGTGTTCGGCAACCCGACGAGCATCGACCCGATCTACGTCACCAGCGAGTACGGCATGCGCCTGCACCCGACGCTCGGGTACGTGCGGCTGCACGCCGGGATCGACCTGCGCACCTACTGCGGCACGCCGATCTACGCGGGCCGGGAGGGCACGGTGCTGTGGGCGAAGCTGCGGTCGGGCTTCGGCAACCAGGTCATGGTCGACCACGGCTACGTCGACGGGAACTCGCTCATGACGAGCTACAACCACATGACGCGGTTCGTCGTCGCCGGCGGCCAGCACGTCGACCGCGGGCAGCTCCTGGGCTACTCCGGCAACACCGGGACGTCCGCCGCCTGCCACCTCCACTTCGAGGTCTACGTCAACGGCGCCACGGTCAACCCGCGCCCGCTCCTCGGCCTGTAGGGGCCGACCGGCTCGGCGCGGCTGGCGGGCGGCCACGGCTGACCGGGCTGCCGCGGCCGCGGGGCGGTACCCTCGACGGCGGCCCGGACGGGGCCGCGCGCGCCGGACGACGGGGAGGTGGCCGCGATGCCGAAGGAGCAGGGGCGCAAGCTCGTCGCCGCCAACCGCAAGGCCCGGCACGACTACACGATCGAGGACGTCTTCGAGGCCGGCGTCATGCTGACCGGCACCGAGGTCAAGGCGCTGCGGGCCGGGCGCGCGAGCCTCGTCGACGGCTGGTGCGAGATCGACGGCGGGGAGGCGTGGCTGCACGGCGTCCACATCCCCGAGTACTCCCAGGGCACGTGGACCAACCACGCCCCGCGCCGCAAGCGCAAGCTCCTGCTGCACAAGCACGAGATCGAGTCGATGGCCCAGGACACCCGCGAGAAGGGCCACACCATCGTGCCCCTGTCGCTGTACTTCCTCGACGGGCGCGCCAAGCTCGAGATCGCCGTGGCGCGCGGCAAGAAGGACTGGGACAAGCGGCAGGCTCTGCGCGAGCGGCAGGACAACCTCGAGGCGCAGCGCGCGATGCGGGAGAAGCGGGACCTGTAGCCGGGGGCCCGGGCGTGCCCGGTCAGGCCGTCGTCGAGCCCGGCAGGATGTCCGACAGCCGGTAGGACACGGGCTCCTCGAGCTGGTCGTACGTGCACGAGCGCGGCTCGCGGTCGGGGCGCCACCGCCGGAACTGGGCCGTGTGGCGGAACCGGTCGCCCTCCATGTGGTCGTACGCGACCTCGACGACGAGCTCGGGCCGCAGCGGCACGAACGACAGGTCCTTCGTGGCGTTCCACCGGCTGACCGCGCCGGGCATGCGCTTCTCGCCGTGCGCGGACTGGTCGGCCCAGTCGCCCCACGGGTGCTCGCCGAGGGCGACGTCGGTGTAGGGGCGCAGCTCGTCGAGCAGCGTCCGGCGCCGGGCCATGGGGAAGGACGCCGCGACGCCGACGTGCTGCAGCCGGCCGTCCGCGGTCCAGATCCCGAGCAGCAGCGAGCCGACGAGGTCGTCGCCGGACTTGTGCGGGCGGTACCCGGCGACGACGCAGTCCGCGGTGCGCTCGTGCTTGATCTTGAACATCGTGCGCTTGTCGGGCTGGTACGTGCCGTCGAGCGGCTTGGCGACGACGCCGTCGAGGCCAGCCCCCTCGAACTGGGTGAACCACGCCTGCGCCTCGGCCAGGTCGGCGGTGGCGGGGGTGACGTGGACGGGGTGCCGCGCGTCGGCGAGGGCCTCGACGAGGCGGGCCCGCCGCTCCGCGAACGGCCGGCCGGTGAGGTCCTCGTCGTCGAGCGCGAGCAGGTCGAAGGCGACGTAGGACGCGGGCGTGGTGCGGGACAGGAGGGTCACGCGGGAGGCGGCGGGGTGGATGCGCTGCTGGAGGGCCTCGAAGTCCAGCCGGTCCCCGGTGACGACGACGATCTCCCCGTCGAGGACGCACCGGGGCGGCGTCTGCGCCAGCACGGCCTCGACGACCTCGGGGAAGTAGCGGGTCATCGGCTTCTCGTTGCGGCTGCCGAGCACCACCTCGTCGCCGTCGCGGAAGACGAGCGTGCGGAAGCCGTCCCACTTGGGCTCCACGTGACCCGTGTCGGGGATCTGCGGGACCGAGCGCGCCAGCATCGGCGCGACGGGCGGCATGACGGGCAGCCTCATCGGTGAACCCGACCCCGGCTCGCCGCGCCGGTGGTCATCGGGTGCCGTCGTCCGGGGCGTGCCCGTCGAGGTCGACGAGGAGCCCGGGCGGCGCGTCGAAGGTCGCCCACACGTGCTTGAGGTCGCCCTCGGCGTACCAGCCCACGTCGAGCGAGACGCGCTGGGCGAGGATGAGGCCGAAGCCGCCGTCCCCCGGCGCGCGGTCGCCCGCGACCAGCGGGGCGCTGCCAGGGGCGCGGTCGATGACGTCGATGGCGAACCGCTCGCCGTCCGTGAGCAGGCGGACGACCGTCGGCGGCTCGCCGTGGCGCAGGGCGTTGGTGGCGAGCTCGCTGGCGACGAGGACGGCCTTCTCCGGCACCTCGCCGATGCCGCGCTGCGGGGGGGTGTCCGTGCCGGTCAGCGCGTGGTGGAGGAGGGCGCGGAGCCGCGCCAGGTCCTCGGTGGAGGCGATCGCCCAGCGCCGCACCTCCGCGAAGGAGGGCGGCAGCTCGGCCGAGTTCACCATGCTTGCCACGTCTGGTCGCTCGCTGTCCTGGTCGGTCACGGTCGTCGTCGGCCGCTCGGCCGCCATGCGCCCGCAGAGGTCGCCCGAGGTCTGGACGCACACGCCGCGGTGGCGCCGCCGGCGCCGGGACCACCGTACGCACTGCCCGGCGCGGACGCCCGCCGGACACGAGGGCCGGACGGGTGGTCCTCGACCTGTGTCCGCGGCCCTCCGGAGGGAGGGCATGAGCCTCGACCGACGTCCACAGGTCGGGCCCAGGCGGGCTCCAGGTCGCGCTCCGTCGGCGGGGGTGGAGTGGTCCCAGCACGAGGACGAGACGGAGGAGCCAGGACCATGGACGAGCAGAGCGGCGCGCGGGCCGAGCAGGGCGAGCAGGACGAGCAGGGGGTCGACGGGACGGCGGCGGCCGGGCAGGACCGGCAGGCCGAGCAGGACGGGCAGGTCGAGCAGGACCAGCAGGTCGAGCAGGAGCAGCAGGACCGGAAGGTCGAGCAGGACGCTCAGGTCGCGCACCCGGTGTGGTGGCCGGGGCAGCCGCTGGCGGCGGCGGTCCCGGGGCGGCAGCCGCGTCCCGGCCGGCGGCGCGTGGTCGTCGGGCTCGCGTCGGCGCTCGCGCTCGGCGTCGTGGTCGGCGGCGGCGGGACCGCGGCCGCGCTCGGCGTCCTCGACCGGTCGGCGTCGACCGTCGCGGTCGACGCCACGCCGTCGACGGGCTCCTCGTCGGGCTCCTCCTCGTCGGGCACGGACGGCAGCACGGACGGCAGCACGGACGGCAGCAGGGACGGCGTCGACCCGTGGGCGGGCCCGCTGCCGCAGGTGCCCGGAGGGCGTGGCCTGCCGTGGCAGGACGGCTCGGGCTCCTCGTCGGGCAGCACGCAGACGACGACCGACCCGACGGCCGCGCAGGAGACGGGCGTGGTGACCATCGCGAGCACGCTCGGCTACGCCGGGGCGGCGTCGGCAGGCACGGGCATGGTGCTGACGGCGGACGGGCTGGTCCTCACCAACAACCACGTCGTCGAGGGTGCGACGGCGATCGAGGTGACGGTCGAGTCGACGGGCGAGACCTATGCGGCGACGGTCGTCGGCACGGACGCGACGCACGACGTGGCGGTCCTGCAGCTGTCCGGCGCGAGCGGCCTGGCCACCGTCACGCTCGACGACGAGGGCGACCTCGCCGTCGACAGCGCGGTCACCGCGATCGGCAACGCGGGGGGCACGGGGGACCTCGTCGCCGCGCCGGGCACCGTGACGGGGCTCGACGAGACGATCACGACGAGCAGCGAGGGCCTGACCGCGGGGGAGACCCTCGACGGGCTGGTCGAGTTCTCGGCCGGCGTCGTCTCCGGCGACTCCGGCGGCCCGCTGCTCGACGCCGAGGGCGAGGTCGTCGGCATGACGACGGCCGCGTCGAGCGGGAGCGCGACGGTCGTCGCCTACGCCGTCGACATCGAGGACGCGCTGGTCGTCGTCCAGCAGATCGAGTCCGGCGACGAGTCCGGCACGGTGACCATCGGTCTCCCGGCGTTCCTGGGCGTCGAGGTCGCGGGCAGCTCAACGGGTGCGGGCGGCACGCCCGGCGGCTCGACGAGCACCGAGGGCGGCGCGACGATCGCCGGCGTCCTCGAGGGCACCCCGGCGGAAGCCGCGGGCCTGGTGGCCGGCGACACGATCACGGCCCTCGGCGGTCAGCCGGTGGCGTCGGCGGACGAGCTCACGGCCGCGCTGGCCGCGCTCGAGCCGGGTGACCAGGTCGACGTCATGTGGACCTCGGGCACCACGGGTGCCTCGCAGACGGCCACCGTCACCCTGGCGGAGGGCCCGGCCGCCTGACGGGCGGCCCACCGGTCGCGGGCCGCGGCGCGTCCCCCTCGCGCCGCGGTCCGCTCCCCGGGCCCACTCGCCGTCCTGCGCGGGAATGGACGCGACCGCGGGGCGGTTGGGGGAGTAGTCTGAGCGCCGCCGGACCCCGGTCCGGCTGCTTGACAACTGCACAGGGGGTGATCGGTTTCGACGGTGGTCGCCGATCCAGGGGAAGCGGGCCGAGGACGCACGGTCATCTCGTCAACGATCCGTGCAAAACCATAGGTGCCAATACATCGCGCACCGACTTCACCCTCGCCGCCTGAGCGAGCTCTGAAGTCCGTCAGCCCGAGAATGCTCTCGTCCCGGTAGCTGGCGTCATCTAGAGAGCCACTGCTCGCAGTCGTCGTCGGTGCGGCTGCGGGGACTCTCAGCCGACTGAGCCCGTCCACGACTCGTCTGCGTGATCGTGGGGGCTGAGAAAAGCGCAGCAGAATGCGCCCGGAGAAGCCCTGGGTTCTCGCCATCGGACGCGGGTTCGATTCCCGCCACCTCCACCAGCAGCACCGAGAAGGCGCCCGTCCAGGCTGGACGGGCGCCTTTCCGTATGTCCGGCGGTGTGCCGTCAGGCGTCGACGCGCTCGCGTCCCGGCTCCGTCGGGGCGACGGGTGCATCGGACCCGGTGGTGTGCCGCCCGCGGCGGCCCCACCCGCGCTGCACGAGCACGACCAGACCGAGGAGTGCGCCAGCGGCCAGGGCCCACGGCAGGACCACGCCGACGACGACGAGGGCCACGCCGAGCGTCGTCACGAGAGCGCCCCAGCCCGAGGACAGGCCGTCGAGGAAGCCCTGCGGCTCGGCGGTCACCGCCACCCCACCGGGGACGTCGATGGCCACGACCAGCGTCGACAGCGCGACCTCCTCCGCCAGCCGTGCGCGCTGCGCCCGTAGCTCCTCCAGGCGGCTCTGGCGGTCCGTCAGCGCGTCCTCCGCGGTGACGAGGTCGGTGCTCGTCGTCGCGCGGGCCAGGAGGTCCTCCATGCGGGCGACCGAGACCTCGAGGGCGCGGATCCGGGCGTCCAGGTCCTGCGCCGTGCCCGTCACGTCGCGCGCCTGCACCTGCTGCTCGACGACCTCGCCCACCTCGTCGAGGCGGGTGAGCACCGCGGTGAGGTCCTCGGCGGGGACGCGGACGGTCAGCGCCGCGGAGGCCGGCGCCTCCTCGCCGCGGTCGGTGACGACGTACCGGTCGTCGACGCGGCCGCCGGTGCCTTCGACGAGCGCGGCGACGTCGTCGGCGGCGGCCACCGGGTCCTCCGCGGTCATGCGGACCTCGCCGGTCTGGACGACCTGCCGCGACTCCTGGGCATCGGTCCCGGGGGCGGCCTCGTCGGCGGCGGGAGCCGCGCCGCTCCCGTCACCGGCCGGCGGGGCCGCCTCCGCCATCTCGCTCCCGCCCCCGGCAGACGCGCTGTCGCCGCTCGTCGCGCTGCAGGCGGTGAGCACGAGCAGCCCGGCCAGGGCGACTCCCGCCACGGCGGACCAGCGGGTGCGGCGCAACGTCCGGCGGCCTCCGGGGACCTGTGCGGGAGTCGTGGTCGTGACCATGTCCGGACGCTAGGGCCGGGCGGGGCCGCGCAGGTGCGGTGTGGCCGGATCGTGACCGGACCGTCACCGCTCGTGACGGCGAGGACGGTGCCACCCCGGCGTCACCCCGGTGCCACTGCGACGTCAGCGTGCGGGGAGCTGCGGGACGGCGACGACCGCGCGCTCGTCGGCGGAGCGCAGGACCGCCTCGACCGCCGCCGCGGCGGCGGCGCCCACCCAACCGGGTGCCGGGTCGAGCACGTCGGCGCCGGCGACGAGCGCGGCCAGCCGGCGGGCGGGGAGCCAGGTGCGCGGCGGGTCCTCGTCGGCGGGGGTGCGCAGGTCGACGCGTGCGCCGTCGGCGAGGCGGACGGTGGCGCTGCCGGCGGTCAGGTCCTGCTCGACGACGCCGTGCGTGCCGACGTAGCGGACCCAGCGGCGCTCGCGGTCGGCGGTGCCGGCCATGCCCGACGAGGTGACGACGCCCGTGCCGCCGCCGGCGAACCGCAGCGCCGCGGCGTCGTCGACGTCGACGCCGCGGCCGCGGTGGTCGGTGAAGGCGGCGACGTCGCGGATCTCCCGGTCCGTGACCCAGCAGATCATCCCGAGCAGGTGGGTGAGCTGGGTGTGCGCCTGACCGCCACCGGCGTCGGCGCCGTACGTCTGCGGGTGCGTGTCGGCGGCGTCACCGCCCTCGTCGCCGGCGTCGGCGGCCGCGAAGAGCGAGAGGGTCGCGGAGGTGAACTCGCCGGTCACCTGGACGAGGTCGCCGATGTCCTCCTGCACCGCACGGCGGACGCGGGCGGCGACCTCCACGAACTGGTCGGTGTAACCGGTGCTCAGCACGGCGCCGCTGCGGCGGGCGCGGGCCAGGAGGTCGAACGCGTCGGCAGCCGTCGTCGCCATCGGCTTCTCCAGCAGCACCCCGACGCCGGCGTCGAGCGCCGCCGCGGCGAGGTCGTGGTGGGTGGTGTGCGGCGTGGCGATGACGACGCCGTCGGGTCGCAGCTCCAGCAGCGCGTCGAGGTCGGCCACCACGGGGACGCCGCCGTGCTGCGCCGCCACCTCACGGGCGCGCTCGACGTCGGGGTCGCAGAGCGCCACGAGCTCGACGTCCGGCGCCGCGGCGAGGGAGGGGACGTGGTGGTTCGCCGACCACCAGCCGGTGCCGACGACGGCGATGCGAGGTGCGGGCATGCCCCGACGGTAGGCAGCGGCCGGTGGGGACGCTCGTCGGGCGGCGGGCGGGTGCGTGCGTCGACGGGGCGACGACGTAGCCCTAGCGGGCGGCGACCGCCCGGACGTCCGCGACCGTCACCGTGCCGGGGGCCTCCCCGCGGGCGAAGGACGCGCCGACCACGCGTTGCAGGGCGGCGTTGAGGGGCGTCGGCACCTCGTGCAGGCGGCCGAGCAGCACGATCTCGCCGTTGAGGTAGTCGGTCTCGACGCTGCTCGCGCCGCGGGCGACCGACTGGAACGTCGACGCCCGGCCGGGCTCCCACCCCTCCGTCGGCTGGATGCGGATGCGTCCGACCGCCTCGTCGCGCTCCTCGCCGTCGGCCGGCTCCAGCCCCGCCTCCTCGAGCACCGTGCGCGCCTCCGCCGTGAGCTCCCTCGACAGGGCCTTGCGCTCCTCGTCGCTGCCGCCGAGCAGTTCGACGGCGTTGTTGACGTTGCCCAGGAGCTTGAGGGCCTTCCACGGCAGGACGTCGTCGGTGCTGTGCGCGGCGATGCCGGCCCGCTGCAGGTCGGCGACGAGGGCGTCGACGCGAGCGTCCGTGCCGTCGGGGGCGAGGCCGATGCTGAGGACCGCGGCGGGGTCCGCCGCGGCGACCGCGACCGCCCCGGGCTCCAGGGACTGCGCCGGGACGAGGATCGACGCCGACAGCACGGTGGCGAAGCGACGCAGCGCCTGCGCCTCGGTGGCCAGGCCGTTCTGCAGCACGAGGACGGGCAGGTCGGCGGCGAGGGCGTGCGGGTCGGCCGGGTCGTGCACGGGCTGCCAGGCCCACTCCGCGAGGGCGTCGTCGGCCTGCTGCGCCTTGACGGTGAGGACGAGCACGTCGTCGGGTGCCAGGCGCGTGCCCGCACGGTCCGCGACGGGGACGGCGACCGCGCGCGTGCCGGTGGGGTCGGTGTAGCGCACCCCGTCCCGGGCGACGACGTCCAGGGATGCCCCGCGCGCGACGAGCGCGACCGGGATCTCGGCGAGGTGCAGGCGGGCGGCGAGCGCGAGGCCGACGGCCCCCGCCCCGATCACGACGTAACGGGTCACGCACGCAGCCTAGGCAGGTCGCGCTGCGGCGACCCGTCCCCAGCCCCGGTCCGCGGGTGCCCGGACCCGGGCGAGGGCCGGCGTCCGGGGCGGGAGCGGCGACTGCGTAGCGTCCTGCCCGCGGTCACGTCGAGGGAGCGGAACAGGTGGAGGTGGACAGGTGGAGCTGGACAGGGCACGGGAGCTGGCGCAGGAGCTGATGCGCGCGCACGGGCTGGTCGGGTGGACGTTCGCGTTCGACCGGGCGTCGACGCGGGCGGGGATGTGCCGGTTCACCGACCGGCGGATCAGCCTCAGCCGGCCGGTGACGCTGCAGCTCGACGAGGCGCACGTGCGGGACACCGTCCTGCACGAGATCGCGCACGCGCTGGTCGGGGCGCGGCACGCGCACGACGCGGTGTGGAAGGCGACCGCGGAGCGCATCGGCGCGACGCCGCGGGCGCGCATGCGCGAGCCGGTCCAGGTGGCGCGGCCGTGGATCGGGCGCTGCCCGGCGGGGCACGAGATGCGCCGGCAGCGGCGGCCGTCGGCGCCGATGTCGTGCACGACGTGCCACCCGGTCTTCACGGCCGCCGCGCTCTTCGAGTGGCGGCACGCGAGCGGCGTCCCGGCGCGCATGACCCCGCGGTACGAGGCGGCGCTGGGCCGGCTGCGGCGGGAGCCGCCCACCGCGGGCTCGCTGCGCGTCCTGCCCGGCGGGCGGTCGGGGCCTGCCGACGTCCCGTCGTGGCGCGCCGGGCGGGAGGGGTGGGGTGCGCCTGAGGGGTGGTGGGACGAGGGGTGAGCCCCGACGGTGCCGGCCGTGGTGCCGCGGAGGGGCCGCTCGTACGGTGGGGGCGTGGAGCTCGAGGTCGCCGGCGAGGTCGTGCACTGGCGCGGGCCGGCGCCGTACCACTTCCTCGTCGTGCCCGAGCCGCAGTGCGCGGCGCTGCGGGAGGCCGCCGAACGGGTCAGCTACGGCTGGGGGATGGTGCCGGTCACCGGCGTGCTCGGCGCGACGCGGTTCACGACGTCGCTGTGGCCACGTGCCGGTGGGTACGTGGTCCCGCTCAAGGACGCCGTGCGGCGGGCCGAGGGGGTGGAGCTCGGCGACGAGGTCGTCGTGCGGCTGCTCGTCGACGACTGAGCGCCGGTTCGTGAGGGCGGGTCCCGGGCGTCAGCCCCAGCAGAGGCAGAACGGGTGGCCGGCCGGGTCGGCGTAGACGACGAAGCCCTCGGGCGCGGACAGGTCGGCGTCCTGCAGGAGCCGGGCGCCCTTGGCGAGCGCCTCCGCGTGCGCCGCGGTGATGTCCTGCACGTACAGGTCCAGGTGGATCTGCTGCGGCTGGCCGTCGGGCCACTGCGGCGGGACGTGGTCGGGCGCGAGCTGGAACGCCAGCGTCGTGCGCCCCTCGACGGTGACCTCGTGCCAGTCCTCGTCCTGGCGCGTGACCGTCCCGTCGAGCAGGTCGGCCCAGAACGCGCTGGAGGAGGCCAGGTCGGCGGTGTCGAAGACGATGGTCTGCCCGGTCAGCTGCATCCTCCGAGCCTGGCACCGCTCAGGGGGGCGGCGGAAGACCTGCGTCCGGCGGGGAGTGCGGGAGCGTCGCGGCCGGCGGCGGCGGACGTCGTCGTCCGACCCCGGAGGTCGGTGCGCGCTGTCGTCGGCGAGCGCCCGGCGGCGCGAGGCCGGTGTTGGGGTCGGGGTAGGGGGGGTACCCCGACGTGGAGGGGTGGGGTCGGCGGCCACGGTAGGGACATGCCCCGGCGCGGACCGCTCCGGGACCTGCTCCGATCAGGACCCGTTCCGATCAGCACCCGCTCCCACCACGACCCGAAGGACCTGTCATGACCGCCATCGCCGGACGCCGCCGCACGCGCCGTCCTCTCCGGACCATCGGTGCCTCCGTCGCGCTCGCGGCCGGCGCCCTCTCGCTCGCCCCCGCCGCGGTCGCCGCCACGGAGCCGGCGCCCTCCTCGTCGGCCTCGGCCGGGACGTCGCCCACGGCGGCGCCCGGGGAGGAGACCGTGGAGCAGCTCAACGCGCGGCTCGAGCCGAGCGTCGTGCAGCTCTACATCGAGTGGAGGGGCTACGTGGCCTTCCCGACGGACGAGGGCTCCGAATGGAGCGACGAGATCACCGTGCCCATGATCTGCACGGGCTTCTTCGTGTCGGACGTCGGCCAGATCGCCACCGCCGGCCACTGCGTCGACCCCGTCGAGGGCCGCCACGCCCTCATCGACGCCTTCCTCGGCAGCATGGTCGACGAGGGCTGGATGACTCCCGACGAGGCCGCCGGCTGGATCGGCACCGCCTACGCGAACTGGGCGGTGGAGGGGCTCGACGCGGGCTCCGACCCGCAGCGGATCGTCTACGCGCTGCAGCCGGAGGCGGTGGAGGGGATCGCGATCGAGGACCCGCTCGCCGTGCAGGTCGTCGACTTCCGGGCCTTCGAGGAGGGTGACGTCGCGCTCCTCAAGGCGGACGTCACGGGTACCACGCCGCTGCCGGTCGCCGAGGCGGACCCGGCCAGCGGCATGGCGGTCACGTCCATCGGCTTCCCCGGGTCCGTGCAGAGCGTCGTGGACGCCAGCCGGGTGCGGGCGAGCTTCAAGACCGGCTCGGTCAGCAGCCAGCAGATCAGCGAGCTGGGCGTGCCGCGGACCGAGATCAACGCCGACCTGTCCGGAGGGATGTCGGGCGGGCCGACCGTCGACGCGCTGGGCAACGTCGTCGGCGTCAACTCCTCGAAGATCAACGGCGACCAGGCCTTCAACTTCATCACCGACGCGAGCGACCTGCACGGCTGGCTCACCGCCCACGGGGTGGCGCTCGCGCCGCTGTCCGTGCCGGCGCCCGAGCCCACCACCGAGCCCGTCGTCGCCCCGCAGCCCGCGGAGCCGACGGAGGACGAGGGCCTCGCGACGTGGGTGCTCGCCGCCGGGGGCTCCGGGCTGCTGGTGCTCGTCGGCGGGATCGTGCTGGCGGTGGTCCTGGCCGGCCGTCGCCGGCCCGCGTCGGCCGTCGCCCTGCCGGGCGCCGCGACGCTGACCCTGCCGTCGGGACCGTCGGTCGTCGAGCCCACGGCGGAGTTCACGCCGCAGCACACGGCGCTCGTCGGAGGCGCACCCGTCCCCGCCGGGGCTGCACCGGCGACCGCGCCGGTGACCGCGCACGCCACCCCGCCGGCCCCCGCGTTCGCGGGTGCCCCGGCGCCGGCCCCGTACGTCGCCGGCGGGATGGCGCCGGTCCACGAGGGCGGCGGGTCGGCGGCGCTGGCTCCCGCGGCGCCCGGTGCCGGACGCTCGGACGTCCGACCGGTCGGTGCGACGGCCGTGCTCGCGCCCGTGCCGCCCGCGCCGGGCCATGGCACGGGGTGGGTGTCGGAGCCGACCGCACAGTCCCGCGGCACGGGCTGGGTGTCGGAGCCGGCCGCGCAGGTCGGGGGGGTGCCGTCGGCGCCGCCGCGGACGACGGGCTTCGTCCCGGCGCCAGCGGCCGGGGCCACCTGCTCCGCCTGCGGCGCCGGCACCACGAAGGGCCAGCGCTTCTGCAGCTCGTGCGGCGGAGCTCTCTGAGAGCGGCGCGCACCCCGGCGCACCACCGATGAGG
Organism: Cellulomonas sp. plas2; assembly: GCF_057221735.1. NCBI lineage: Bacteria > Bacillati > Actinomycetota > Actinomycetes > Micrococcales > Cellulomonadaceae > Cellulomonas > Cellulomonas sp. plas2. The sequence goes on along the minus strand of NZ_CM170155.1, from coordinate 2,729,436 downwards.
ACGACCCGACCACGGACCCGTCCGGCGCACCCCGCGCCGGACGGGTCCGTTCGTGTCGTCGCGCGCAGGGGGGAGTCGCCACAGCACCGTCGGCGCGGCTGCCGGACGGGTGCCCGGAGGGATGGGCGGACCCGGGAGGACGCAGGGGAGGGTGACCGCGGTCCTGGACACCACGGGCGGCGGCGGTGAGGATGACCGGGCCGCGGATGCCGGACCGGGCGAGGGGTGGACGAGGTGCGTCGAGCGGTGGGGTCGGCGGTCGTGCCGACACGGCACGTGCACCGGCACCGGCACGGGTCCGGGAAGCGGCACAGGGCAGCGGGGGCGGTCGGCCTCGTCGCGGTGCTCGTCGCGGTGCTCGTCGCGGTGCTCGTCGCCGTGCTCGCAGGGTGCTCGCCCGACGCGCTCGGCGAGGGCGGGTCCGGCAGCGGTACCGGCGGCGGTGCGACAGGGCCTGGCTCGACGTCGTCCGCCGTCCCCAGCAGGTCGCCGGGCTCGTCGCAGGAGCCGGGCGAGGACGGCGGCGGCATCAGCGCTGCGGCGTTCGAGGCCGCCCTGCGGCGGCGGCTCGAGCCGCCGGCGGTGCCGTCGTTCACCGTGCCGACCGACCTCCTGACCTCCGCCGGCGCGCGGGAGGCCGCGGCGGCGCTGGACCTGCCGGCCGGGCTGTACGAGGGCATCGCGGTGCTGGACGCCCGCTGCTCGGCGCCGGGCGAGGCGGCGGCTGCCGACTCCGGGACCGCCGTACCAGGGCGCGCCGCGCACCACGAGGCCGACGGCGTGAGCGTGTCCGTCGCCGGGGACGGCACGGGCGTGTACGACACCGCCGACCTGCACGTGGCGGTGCTGCCCGACGGCGCCGGCGTGTACGACGACGGGGCCCTGCGCGTGTCGATCGGTGCCGACGGGTCGGGCACCTGGTCCGACGGCGAGCGCCGCACCAGCGTGCGCGCGGACGGCTCGGGGTCGGCCGAGGGGCCTGGCTGGCGCTTCTGGGTCGGGCCGGACGGGTCGGGCGGGTACGAGGACGACGACGTGCGGGTGTCCCGCGCGGCCGACGGGGAGCTGTTCACCGAGGGGGACCCGGCGCTCGTCGCCGCGGTCGAGGCGGTGCTCGCCGACGGGCTGCCGCCGTTCGCCCCCGTCCCGCGGATCGCGGACGTCGAGCCGGTCGGCGAGGTGTGCGGCACCGTCATCCGCCTCGACGCGAACGTGCTGTTCGACTTCGGCAGCGCCGAGGTGCGTCCCGAGGCGAACGAGCAGCTCGGCCGGGTCGCGGCGCTGCTCGTCGCACTTGGCTCGCCAGCGGCGCGGGTGGAGGGGCACACGGACGGCATCGGGGACGCCGACGACAACCAGGCGCTGTCGGAGCGCCGGGCGACCGCGGTGCGCGACGCGTTGCTCGGCAGCGGGGTCGCCGGCGGGTCGCTGGAGGCGGTGGGGTGGGGCGAGACCCGCCCGCTCGGGCCCGAGACGAGTCCCGACGGGGCCGACGACCCCGCTGCCCGCCAGCTCCACCGCCGCGTCGAGCTCGTCCTGCTGGACGGCCAGGGCTGACGCGCAGGGGAGCGTCCGGCTGCTCCGACCAGTGGACGACGAGGCGCTACCCGACCGAGGGGGTGGTGGGGGGCGTGCGCGTGGTGGAGGGCGCGGTGGCCGGGGCGTCAGGGCGGGCGGCGGCGCGGACGAGCCAGGCGCCGAGGGCCGTGGTGAGGGGGATGGCGAGCACGAGGCCGACGGAGCCGACGAGCGTGCGGACGACCTCCTCGGCGACCTGCCCGCTCGTGACGACGCCCAGGAACGAGCGGTCGGTGAGGCTCACGAGCAGGACCAGGGTGAGCGAGGCGCCGACGTAGGCGAAGACGATGGTGTAGACGGTCGAGGCGATGTGGTCGCGCCCGATGCGCATGCCGGCCGAGAACAGCGCACGGAACGACGCACCCGGCCGGGCTCCGTGGATCTCCCACACCGCGGACGCCTGGGTGATGGTGACGTCGTTGAGCACGCCGAGGCCGGCCAGCACCATCCCGCAGACGAGCACCGCGCGGAGCCGGACCTCGGGTGCCGCCGACAGCAGCTCCAGCGACTCCTCGCCGGACAGGCCGTCGAGGTGCGTCGCGCCGGTCGCCCACACCGCCACGGCCGCGGTCACCAGCAGCCCGGCGACGGTGCCCAGCAGGGCGGTCGAGGTGCGGACGCTCACGCCGTGAGTCAGGTAGAGGACGACGGTCATGATGGCGACGCCGCTGAAAAGCGCGACGGGGACCGCCGGGCGGCCGGTCAGCAGCGCGGGGATGGTGAAGACCAGCAGGCCGGCCAGGGAGAGCGCGACGCCGAGCAGCGCGGCGAGCCCCCGCCACCGGGCGACGAGCACGACGAGCACCGCCAGCACCCCGAGCAGCACCGCCATCGGCGGTCCCCGCACGACGTCGACGAAGAGCGTCACCACCTCGACGCCGCCGCCGGCCCCGTCCCCAGCCCCGTCCCCGGCCCCGTTCGCGTCACCCGTCGCGTCACCCGTCGCGTCACCCGTCACGGACCCGGTGACGAGCGTGCTGACGACCACCCGGTCGCCGGCCGACAGCGTGCCGGCGCGTTCCGGCGGCAGCAGGACCGTCACGTCCAGGCCGGCGTCGGTGCGCGCAGCGGCCTCGAGCCCGCCGTCGGCGCCCGGCGCGGGGTCGGCGGTCAGCACGCCCTCGTCCGTCGTGCTGCCGGGCGCCTGCGTCCGGATCGTCTCCGGCAGCCGGTCCGCGTCCGGCCACAGGGCGACGACGCCGCTCGCCGTGAGGAGCACCAGCGGCACCAGCACCGCCAGCAGCAGGCGCCGCACGCGCCGGGCGGCCGCGCGGCCGACCGGTCCCGGCACGGCTCCACCGTGCCCGTGCCCGTCCGGTGCGGTGTCGCGGGGGTGGGCGTCGTCGGCTGTCACCGGGCCAGCATGCGGCTCGTCCTCGCCGGGAGCGGGCACCGGCGTGTCCGCCGGAGCGGTCGTCGGGCACCAGGGACGGAGGTCCCTGGTGCCCGTGCGCGGGGAGCGGTGGGCTGGGCCGAGGGGTGAGGGCGATGAGGCAGCACCGGCCGCCGGGCACGCCGTGGTCGACGGGACCCGCGGCGTCGTCCGCCGACGACGCGGTGCCGCGCGGCCCGCGGGTCGTGGAGCGCGGTCCCGAGCACCGACGGACGTTCGTCGTCGTCGACGGTCTCGTCGCGCTGACCGCGGCCGGCGGGGCGGCGGCGCTCGTCGCCGGGGTCGGGACGCCGGACGTGGCGCTCCTCGCACCGCTCGGGCTGCCCTCGTGGGTGCTGCCGGGCCTGTGGCTCGCCGCGAGCGTGGCGGTGCCGTCGGGCGCGGCGGCGGTGCTCGCGGCGCGGCGCGACCCCCGCACGCCGGCCGCGGTGTTCGTGGCGGCGGGGCTGCTCGTCGTCGAGCTCGTCGTGCAGGTGCCGGTGGTCGGGCCCTCCGTGCTGCAGGCGGTCATGGCCGTGCCGGCGTCCGTCACCGGGCTGCTCGCGCTGCGGGCCCGCGCCGGCGGGACCTGGGGACGGGTCCGGCGGTTCAGCCGAGGCAGTCGTGCGCCAGGCGCAGCCACACCACCCCGTGCGCGGGGAGCGTGAGGCCGCGGGCCAAGGACCGCGTCCCGCCGTCGAGCAGGTCCTCGGCATCGTCGGGCAGGCCCGACAGGGTCGTGGGGGCGACCGTCCGCGGCTCGTCGGCCACGTTGACGACGACGAGCACGGTCGTCGCGCCGCGCTCGCCCCACCCGGGCCGCTGGTAGGCGACGAGCGCGGGGTCGTGCGCGTCGAAGGGCACGAGCCTGTTGCCGGCGAGCTCCGGCGTGCGCCGGCGCGTCTCGAGGAGCAGCCGCAGGCCGGCGAAGACGCGGCCGGCGTCGGTGGTCGGGTCCTCGCGCTCGGCGTAGCGCTGCGCGGGGTAGCGGGGCCGGTTCACCCAGCGGCTGTCCTCCGCGTGACCCGGCTCCTCCAGCGCGGCGTAGTCGTTGAGCTGGCCGACCTCGTCGCCGAGGAAGAGCAGCGGCAGGCCGCCCGTCGACAGCACGACGGCGTGCGCGAGCAGGATGCGGTCGACGGCACCGTCGTCGCCCGCCTCGAGGCCGGCGAGCGACGCGGTGGTGCCGGAGATGCGGCAGTCGCCGGTGCGCGGGTTGTCCTGGAAGGGCACGCCGCGCGCGAACGACCCGGGGAATCGGTCGACGAAGAAGGCGTTGAGGAAGCGCCGGTGCGCGGCGGCGTCGATGCCGAGCTCGGCGGCGTCCTCGTCGGCGAAGGTCCAGCCGATGTCGTCGTGGCTGCGCACGTAGTTCACCCACGCGGTGCCGGGCGGCAGCGCGTGCCGGCGCTCCAGCGCCTGCGCCAGCAGGCGCCCGTCGCGCGTGGCCAGCGAGCTCCAGATGAGCGCCATCTGCAGCGGGTTGTAGGAGATCTGGCACTCGCCGGGGGAGATGTACCCGATCACCTCGTCCGGGTGGACGATCGCCTCGGACTTGAACACGACGGCCGGTGCGGCGATGCGGCACACCGCGTTGAACGCCTGCAGCAGCAGGTGCGCCTCGGGCAGCGACTCGCAGGAGGTGCCGAGCCGCTTCCAGATGAACGCCACGGCGTCCATGCGCAGCACGTCGACGCCCTGGTTGGCCAGGAACAGCATCTCGCCGGCCATCGCGCGGAAAACCGCGGGGTTGGCGTAGTTGAGGTCCCACTGGAAGTCGTGGAACGTCGCCCAGACCCAGGACCCCGTGGACGTCGGTCGGCCGTCGGGTCCGGGCGGGCCGTCGGGGAACGGGACGAACGACCCCGGGTGGTTGTCGGGGAAGATCTCGCGGACCGTGCGCTCGTACGCGTCCGGCATGGTCCGGTCCGGGAAGACCCAGTAGAAGTCGCGGTGCTCGGGGTCGCCGGCCTTCGCCCGCTGCGCCCACACGTGCTCGTCGGAGGTGTGGTTGAAGATGAAGTCGACGACGAGCGCGATGCCGTTCTCCCGCAGCTCGGCGGCCAGCGCCGCGAGCTCGTCCATCGTCCCGATGCGCGGGTCGACGTCCCGGTAGCTCGACACCGCGTACCCGCCGTCGGAGTTGCCCTCCGGCGCCGCGAACAGCGGCATGAGGTGCAGGTACGTCAGGCCGAGCTCGCGCAGGTAGCCGATCCGCTCGCGCAGCGCGGCCAGCGACCCCGCCCAGCGGTCGACGTAGAGCACCCCGCCCAGCGCCCGCTCGGAGGAGAACCACTCCGGGTCGGCCTCGCGCTGCGCGTCCAGCGTGCGCAGGGGCTCGGACCGGTCCTGCCAGCTCGTCGCCAGCTGCCCGACGAGGAGGGCGAGCTCCTCGTCGACACGGGGGCCCTCGCCGTACACATGGTGGAAGAGGTCGACGAGGCGCGGCAGCTCGCGCGCGACGCGCGCCTCGAACGCGGCCCACACCTCGTCGGACGTGCCGGCCCGGCGCGCGGCGGCCGCGGCCGCGACCAGCGGGGCGGGCAGGGCGTCGGGCTGGGCGTCGGGCAGGTCCGGTCCGGCACCGGTGGCGGGCGTCGTCGCACTCACGAGCGCCACCCTAGGGGCTCGGCCGTGGCGCGCCAGGAGGGCCGACGGGGCGGCCGCGCCCCTGCGGTCGCGACGGGTCGGCGCGTCGAGGCCAGGATGAGGACCATGCACATCGACCTCACCGGCAGGACGGCGCTCGTGACGGGCTCCACGCAGGGCATCGGTCTCGCGATCGCCGAGGGCCTGGCGCGGGCCGGGGCGACGACCGTGATCAACGGGCGCAGCCAGGAGCGCGTCGACGAGGCGCTGGCCGGGCTCCGGGCGGCGCTGCCGGACGCGACGCTGCAGGGGGTCGCGGCGGACGTGGCGACGGCCGAGGGCGCGGCGCAGGTGCTGGCGGCCGTCCCGCACGTCGACGTGCTCGTCAACAACCTCGGCATCTTCGAGGCGCGGCCGGTGCTGGAGGTCGACGACGACGAGTGGCGCCGGTTCTTCGAGGTCAACGTGCTCTCGGGCGTCCGGCTCACCCGGTCGTACCTGCCCGGCATGGTCGAGCGGGGGTGGGGGCGCGTGCAGTTCGTCGCGAGCGACTCCGCCGTCGTCATCCCGACCGAGATGGTGCACTACGGCGTCACGAAGACGGCGCTGCTGGGGGTCTCGCGCGGGTACGCCAAGGCGGTCGCGGGGACGGGCGTCACCGTGAACACCGTGGTGGCCGGACCGACGCTGACCGGCGGCGTCGAGGACTTCGCCCGCAGCCTCGTCGGGCAGGACCTGCCGTGGGAGGAGGTCGAGCCGCGGTTCATGGCCGAGCACCGGCCGGCCAGCCTCGTCCGGCGGCTCATCCGGCCGGCGGAGATCGCGCACATGGTCGTGTACCTGGCCTCGGAGCAGGCGTCCGCGACGACGGGCGGGGCCCTGCGCGTGGACGGCGGCTACGTCGACGCGATCCTGCCCTGACCTGCGGCGCGACTGGTTGATGTGGTCCACCTCACGTGGTCGCGGGGGTCCCCGGGGGACGCCCGGGGGGCGCCCCGACGTTGAGGAGGACGTGCCCGCCACGCGTCCCGTCCGCCCCCTCCTCGACGTCCGCAAGATCTACCTCGAGCCCGAGGCCGCCGCCCTCCCGCGCGGTCAGGAGGTGCTCGCCCGCTGGCCCGACGCCGAGCGCGTCGAGGTCGCCTCGCACTGGAACATCCCCGAGCTGCACGGCGACGAGGGCAACGTCGACCGCTGGGTGCGCATCAAGACCGAGGCGCTCGTGCTCGGCGTGAAGAAGTCGCTGACCGCCCGCCCCAACGGGCGCTCGTCGGACTTCGTGGCGCCCTCGACGGCCAACGGCTGCGCCATGGCCTGCGCGTACTGCTACGTCCCGCGCCGCAAGGGCTACTCCAACCCGATCACGGTGTTCGCCAACATCGACAAGATCTCCGGGTACCTGGCCCGGCACGTCGGCCGGCAGGGCGTCAAGACCGAGCCCAACCAGTGCGACCCGCACGCCTGGGTCTACGACATCGGCGAGAGCAGCGACTGCTCGGTCGACGCGACCGTCAGCGACAACGTGCGCGACCTCGTCGAGCTGTTCCGCGGCCTGCCGACGGCGAAGGCGTCGTTCGCGACGAAGCACGTCAACCGCGACCTGCTCGACTGGGACCCGCAGGGCCGCACGCGTATCCGCTTCTCGCTCATGCCCGACCGCATGGCGCGCCTCGTCGACGTGCGCACGTCGCGCATCGCCGACCGCATCGCGGCGATCGACGACTTCGTCGAGGCCGGGTACGAGGTCCATCTCAACTTCAGCCCCGTCATCGTCGAGGACGGCTGGCTCGAGCAGTGGGCGGAGCTCCTCGACCAGGTGGAGGCGGGCATCGGCGCGAGGGCCAAGGCGCAGCTCGCGTGCGAGGTCATCATGCTCACGCACAACGACCGGCTCCACGAGGTCAACCTCGGCTGGCACCCGAAGGCCGAGGAGGTGCTGTGGCGCCCCGACCTGCAGCAGCCCAAGCGCTCGGAGACCGGCGGCCTCAACGTCCGGTACCGCACCGGGCAGAAGGGCCGGTACGTCACCGCGCTGACCGATCTCATCGCCGAGCGGCTGCCGTCCTGCCGGGTGCGCTACGCGTTCTGACGCCGCGCACCCAGCCGATGGCGTCGCCCGTCCCCGTGGTGACGTCGAGCCCGGTCCGCAGGAGCGCTTCGGCGGCGGCGGCCACCGCGTCGGCGCTGCGCTCGTCGGGCGCCCCGGCCGGCGACGAGAACGCCAGCAGCACGACGCCGCCGGGGGCCAGGAGGTCGCGCACGGCCGGCGCGGCCGGACCGGCCGGGTCCGTCCAGAAGGCGTTGACGTCGACCGCCAGGACGGCGTCGTAGGGGCGGTCCGGGCGGAAGGCCGTCAGGTCGCGGTGCTGCAGGTCGGCGCGGCCTTCGTCGAGGTGCCGGGCCAGGCGGCGCTCGGCGTGGGCCAGGGCGCTCGACGAGCGGTCCAGCCCGGTGACGTGGCCGTCGGGCAGGAGCGCGCACAGCAGGGCCACGCCGTGCCCGACGCCGCAACCGACCTCGAGGACGCGCGCGTGCGGGCGCTCGACGAGGGCCGGCGCCAGCAGGTCGACGGCCTCGCGGACGCGGGCGGGGGGACGGTCGGGCACGGGTGCAGTCCTCGTCGTCCGGCGGGGTGTGCGATGCCGACGTGCGCCGTCGCCGACGTGGTGGCGGGGCGGTCAGGCGGCGCTCGGGGCGTCGTCGGTGCAGAGACCGAGCCAGCGGCCGTCGGGGTCCAGGACCTCCGCCCACCAGCCCATGTCCCCGCCGACCTCCGAGCGCGGCACCTTCACCGTGCCGCCGTGCTCGACGGTCGCGGCGAGGACGGCCTCGAGGTCGTCGACCAGCACGTACACGCGCACGCCGACCTCCCGCGGCGCGTCCGGGGCGCGGAACACCGCGCCGACGAGCTCGCCCCCGGAGGAGACGCCGAGGTAGTCGCCGGCCTCGTCGCCGAAGGGGGAGAACGTCCAGCCCAGCACGGGCCCGTAGAACGCCTGCGCCCGGTCCAGGTCGTCGACGGGCAGCTCCCACCACGTGACGGTCCGGGGCCGCGGGGGCTGCGTCGTCGTGCCGGTCGTGCCGGTCGTGCCCGTCGTCGTCGTGTCCATCGCCGTCCCCCTCGCCGGTGCCGTCCACGCCCTCGTCGCACCGTAGCCTCGTGCGGTGCGGTGCGACTACTACGACGCGGGTCGGTGCCGCTCCTGCACGCTCATCGAGCAGCCCTACGCCGTGCAGCTGGCCGGCAAGGAGCAGCGCGCGCGGCAGCTCCTCGCCCACCACACCGGCCTGACGTGGCTGCCGCCGGTCGCCGGGCGGGAGTCCGGCTTCCGCACGAAGGCCAAGATGGTCGTCGGCGGCACGGTGGCGGCGCCGACGCTGGGGATCCTCGACGACGCCGGCCGCGGCGTGGACCTGCAGGGCTGCGGGCTCTACCCCGAGGGGCTGTCGGCGGCGTTCCCCGTGCTGGCCTCGTTCGTCTCCCGCGCCGGCCTCACGCCCTACGACGTGCCCGCCCGCCGCGGGGAGCTGAAGAACGTGCTGGCGACGGTCTCCCCGGACGGCGAGCTCATGGTCCGGTTCGTGCTGCGGTCCACCGAGGCGCTGCCGCGCGTGCGCAAGCACCTGCCGTGGCTGCTCGACGAGCTGCCGGAGCTGCGGGTGGTGTCCGTGAACCTGCTGCCCGAGCACCGGGCGGTCGTCGAGGGGGACGAGGAGGTCGTCCTCACGCCGCAGGCCACGCTGCGCATGCGGCTGGACGACGTGACGCTGCACCTGCGGCCGCAGAGCTTCTTCCAGACGAACACCGCCGTGGCCGCCGCTCTGTACCGGCAGGCGGCGGCGTGGGTCGACGAGGCCGCGCCCGCCACCGTGTGGGACCTGTACTGCGGCGTGGGCGGTTTCGCGCTCCACGTCGCGGGCCCGCCGGACGGGCGCCGCGAGGTCACCGGCATCGAGGTGAGCGCCGAGGCCGTCGCCAGCGCGCGGACCAGCGCGGCCGAGCGGGGCCTGGACCGGGTGCGGTTCCTCGCGGGCGACGCGACGGCCTTCGCGCTCGCGGCCACGGACGTGCCGGACCTCGTCGTCGTCAACCCGCCGCGGCGCGGGATCGGCGACGCGCTGGCGGGCTGGCTCGAGCGGTCGGGCGTCGGCACGGTCGTCTACTCGAGCTGCAACGTCGTCTCGCTGGCCCGCGACCTCGAGGCCATGCCGTCCCTGCGGCCCACCCGGGCGCGGCTGCTCGACATGTTCCCGCAGACCCACCACGACGAGGTCCTCGTCCTGCTGCAGCGGCGCTGAGCAGCGCCCGGCGGCTCTGACGGCCGGGGCCGCGGGGTAGCGTCGGCACGCACCGACCGCACCACCGTGAGGACCCCCGTGAGCGACGCCCTCGTCCCCGACACCGACCTGCGCGCCCGGGCGGAGGCCCTGCTGCCGGAGCTGGCGGCGCTGCGGCACGACCTGCACCGCATCCCGGAGATCGGGCTCGACCTGCCGCTCACCCAGGCGCGCGTGCTGGCCGCGCTCGACGAGCTGCGCGCGGCGACGGGCGCGACCCTCGAGGTGACCACCGGCACGGCGCTGTCCTCCGTCGTCGCCGTGCTGCGCGGCGGCCGCCCGGGCCCGGCGGTCCTGCTGCGCGGGGACATGGACGCCCTGCCCGTCACCGAGGACACGGGCGAGCCGTTCACCAGCGAGCACCCGGGCGCGATGCACGCCTGCGGGCACGACCTGCACGTCGCCGGGCTCCTGGGCGCCGCACGGCTGCTGGCGGAACGGCACGAGGAGCTCCCGGGCTCCGTGGTCCTCATGTTCCAGCCGGGGGAGGAGGGGCCGCACGGCGCGCGCGTCATGCTCGAGGAGGGCGTGCTCGACGCGGCCGGCGAGCGGGTGGTGGCCGCCTACGCCGTGCACGTCGTCGCGTCGATGGTGCCGCTGCAGGTCGTCACCGCCCGGGCGGGGACCGCCATGGCGGCGGCCGACGAGATGGTCGTGACCGTGCAGGGCCGCGGCGGGCACGGCTCGGCGCCGCACCGGGCCGCCGACCCCGTGACGGTCGCCGCCGAGATCGTGCTGGCGCTGCAGACCGCGGTGACCCGGCAGTTCGACGCGCACGACCCGGTCGTCGTCTCCGTCGGGCGCATCGCCGCCGGGACCACCGACAACGTCATCCCCGCGCAGGCGCACCTCGAGGCCACCGTCCGGACGTTCTCCCCGCACCACCGCGCCGTCGTCGCCGAGCGGCTGACGCGCGTCGTCGAGCACGTCGCGCTCGCGCACGGCCTCACCGCCGACGTCGACTACCGGCGCGGCTACCCGGTGACGGTGAACGACGCCGCGGAGGTCGACCGGCTCGAGCGGGTCGCCGCCGCGCTGGGCGAGCAGCCCTTCGCCCGGGCCCCGCACCCCGTCTCGGGCTCGGAGGACTTCTCCTACGTGCTCGAGCAGGTCCCGGGCGTGTTCGCGTTCGTCGGCGCCACCGCTCCCGGCCTCGACCCGGCGACCGCGCCCTACAACCACGCGCCGCAGGCCCGCTTCGACGACTCCGCGCTGCCCGTCTCGGCCGCGGTGCTGGCCGGCCTCGCCCTCGACCGCCTGGCCCAGGGGTAGGGCGGAGGGCGGCCCGTGCGGGGAGCACCGGTGGACGGTGGCGGCGGCGGCGTCGTGCGGGTGGTCGGGTCGCTCAACGAGGACCTCACCGTGACCACGCACCGGGCGCCCGGGCCCGGGGAGACGGTCCTCGGCCGGGACGTGGCACGGGGCGCCGGGGGCAAGGGCGGGAACCAGGCGGTGGCGGCCGCGCGCGCCGGCGCCCGGACGATCATGGTCGGCGCGGTCGGCCGGGACGACGCGGGCACGCGCCTGCTCGCGGGGCTCGTCGACGAGGGTGTCGACACGTCCTGCGTGCAGCGGGTCGGGTCGACGACCGGCCTGGCGCTCATCACCCTCGACGACGACGGCGAGAACCGCATCGTCGTGGTTGCGGGGGCCAACGCGTCGCTGGGCGCCGCGCACGTGCGGGCGTCGCTGGGCGCGCTCGCCCCCGGGGACGTCGTGGTGGCGCAGGGCGAGGTGCCGCCGGCCGCGGTGGAGGAGGCGGGCCGCTGCGCCACCGACGCCGGCGCGCTGCTCGTCCTCAACCTCGCGCCGGTCGTCGACGTCGACCTCGCCGCCGCCGCGCCGGCCGTGCTCGTGCTCAACGAGCGCGAGGCGGCCCTCCTCGACCCGTCCGGGCGCGAGGCCGCGGACCGGGCCGAGCGCCTGTGCCGGCGCACCGGCGCCGCGGTCGTCGTCACGGCGGGTGCCGCCGGCGCCGTCGTCGCGTCCTCGGGGGGCGTCCGGCGGGCGGCACCCGTGCCCGCGGCGCAGGTCGTCGACACCACCGGGGCGGGCGACGCGTTCGTCGGGGCGCTGGCGGCGGGGCTGGCCGCGGGCGAGGACCTCGACGGCGCGGTCGCCTGGGGGCTCGTCGCCGGGGCTGTCGCGGTCGGCGCGCCGGGCGCCCGGGGCGGGCGGGCGACGGCGGAGGTCGTCCGGCGCACGCTCGAGAGGCGCGCGCCGGGCTGAGGTCCCCTCACGCCGTGCGGCGGACCTCCTCGACGAACCGGGCGGACCGCTCGCGCAGCCCGGCGGTGCGGCGGGCGACGACGGCCGTCCGCGCGGCGGGCAGCTCCGGCCCGGAGGCGGTGCCGACCTCGGACAGCAGCGGCGTGCGCCGCACGTGCCGCGAGCACGCGAGGTCGGTGCACACGAGCGTCCCGACGGTGTCGCCGCGGCGGCCCGGGGCGCCGGCCCGCCTCGCGACGTAGAGCGACACGTCCTCCGTCGCCACGACGTCGGCGCACCAGGCGCACACACCGCGGCGGCGGGCCCGGCCCGTGCCGGGGTCGGCGGCCCGCAGCAGGACGCCGACGGGCTCGTCGTCCACGGGCACGACGACGTAGGCGAGCAGCGGCGCCTTCCGGTCCCGCCAGCCCAGCAGGTCCAGGGCGTCCCAGCGCTGGGCCGTCAGGTCGGGCAGGGTGGCGGTCGCCGCCTCGCGACGGCTGGCGTTGACGAAGCAGGCGCGGACCTGCTGCTCGGTGAGGGCATGCACGGGGGAGCCTCCGGCGGCGGTGGGTGGACGGACAGGTCGGTCCGCACCGCCGTCGTCGCCGGGGCGACGCCCTCAGGGGCGGTGCGTGCGACGGGGACGACGACGGGCGCGGCTGCCGGGGTCGCCCGAGGCGGCCGTCACGGCCACCTCGCCCCCCGCGGGTCCACCCGTCATGCTCGCTCCTCGTGCTGCGTCCGTCGCGCGGCCGTGACCTCCGGGGCACCGCCGCGACGCCCGACCGTAGGCAGACCTGGCGCGTGCCGTCCAGCCCTTTCCCCGCGGCGCAGGACGGCCCCGCCCGTGCTCGGCGGGAAGCCCGAGCGGGGCCGGTCACCGGGCACCGGCGCCGTCAGTGTCGGTGGCCGCCGCCCTGGGCGCGGTCGATCTCGCCGCAGGCGACGGGGAGGACCGCCTCCATGAGGGTGGTCTGCGAGGTGCCGTCGCCGTCGACGTCGGCGCCGTGCAGGACCAGGTGCAGCTCGCCGAGCCGCTTCGAGACGTCCTTGGGGACCGTCACCGTGCGGTGGTAGTCGATGACGCCGTTCGCGTCCGCGACGGGGAAGCGCTCGAGGGCCAGGCCGCTGGCAGGGCTCGTGTCGCCGGTGGTCGTCAGCGAGACGTCGATCGGGCCGTAGTACGGCGCGGCCTCCTCCAGCGAGATGAGGCCGTCGCCGTCCGCATCGGCGTCGGGGTCCGGGCACTCGTTCCTCGCGGCGAGCTCGCCGTGGACGTGCATGGCGTGCGCCTCGCCGGGGGTGAGGCCGGTGGCGTGCAGGTCGATGGTGAGGCGCGTGCCGCGCAACGACAGCGTGGCCTCGCCGTCCACGTCGGACCCGCGGTCGGCCACCGCGTCGTGCGGGACCGGCGCGAGGTCGGCGTGGAAGGTGCCGCCGGCGGCGAACGCCGCGGTGGGGAGGAGGACCGCGCCGGTGGCGGCCAGGAGGGCGAGACGCTTGCGCATGCTGAACTCCGTCGTCCAGGGGCCCCGGGGGTCGGGCCCGTCGCACGATCGTCCGGAGCCGCGCGCCCGCCGGACGGGTGGGACGCGGAAGACCACCCGAGCGGGTGATGGAGATCACCCCGCCGTGACCTCGGACCGGCACCGACGACCGCCGATGGCGGGGGCATGACGACCCCCACCGTCACCCGTCCGGCCGAGCCGGCGCGTGCCCTCCCGCTCCCCGCCGAGCCCCCGGTCCTCGACGTCGACGCGCTGCGGGCCCGCTACCGCGTGACCCCGGCCAGCCGGCTGCGCTCCCGGCTCGCCGAGCGGGCGGCGGCCGTGCCGTCGCCGCGGGTGGCGCGACCCTCCTGAGAGGTAGCCCGCGCCCTCCCACCCGGGGGACCCGCGCCGGCAGGTGACGGACGCCCGTGCGTGGTCCACGCTCGGGGGGTGGCCGACGACCTCCCCGAGCGCCGGGGCCCGGCGTCGCCGCCGCCGGCCGGTCCCGGCGCGGACCGGGGACGGCGCGCCGCGGACCCGTCCCGCGCCGAGCGGTGGCGCGGTGCGCTGGCGGGCGTGCTCGCGGCGGCGCTGACCCTCGGGGTCGCGCAGCTCCTCGCCGGGCTGACCGACGCGTCGTCGGCGCCCCTGTCCGCGGTCGGCGACGCCTTCATCGACCTGACCCCCGCCTGGCTGAAGGACGTCGCCATCGCGGTGTTCGGGGTGCACGACAAGACGGCACTCCTCGTCGGCGCGGTGCTGGTCCTGGCGGTGCTCGCCGCGCTGGTCGGGGTCGTCGCCGTGCGGCGCCCGCGGCTCGGGACCCTCGCCGTCGTCGCCCTCGGGGCCGTGGGCGCGGTGGCCGCCGCGACGCGGGCGGACGCCGGGCCGCTGGCGCCGCTGCCCGCGCTGCTCGGCGCGGCGGCGGGTGTCGTGGCGCTGGGCCGGCTCGCCCCGCGCGCGGCGGCACCCGCAGGCACCACCGGGCGGACCTCCGCGGGCCGCCCGGGTGCCGGGGGCGTCGACCGGCGGTCGTTCCTCGGCGGCGCGCTCGTCGTCGGCGGGCTCGCGGCGATCACCGCCCTGGGCGGCGTGGGGGCGGGAGCCGCCCGCGGCGGGGCGGCCGCGGCGCGGGCCCTCGTCCGCCTCCCTGCCCCGGCCCAGGCCGCGGTCGCGCTGCCGCCGGAGGCGGCGGCACCGGTCGACGGGGTGGTCCCGGTCGTGACGCCGAACGAGACCTTCTACCGGATCGACACCGCCTTCGTCGTGCCCGACGTCGACCCCGCCGGGTGGGAGCTGCGGGTGCACGGGCTCGTCGAGCAGGAGGTGCGGCTCACGTGGGACGAGCTGCTGGCCTCCGAGCTCGTCGAGGCGTGGGTGACGCTGACCTGCGTGTCGAACACGGTCGGCGGGGACCTGGCCGGCAACGCGCGCTGGCTCGGGCTGCCGGTCCGCGAGGTGCTGGCCCGCGCGCGGCCGCTGCCGGGCGCCGACATGGTCCTGTCCACCAGCTCCGACGGGTTCACCGCGTCGACGCCGCTCGAGGCGCTGACCGACGACCGCGACGCCCTCCTGGCCGTCGGGATGAACGGCGAGCCCCTGCCGCCGGCGCACGGCTTCCCGGTGCGCATGGTCGTGCCGGGGCTGTACGGGTACGTCTCCGCGACGAAGTGGGTCGTCGACCTCGAGGTGACGCGGTTCGCGGAGCGCTCCGCCTACTGGACCCAGCGCGGCTGGTCCGAGCGCGGGCCGGTCAAGACGGCCTCGCGGATCGAGGTGCCGCGGCAGGGGGCGACGCTGCCGGCCGGGACGGTCGCCGTCGGCGGCACGGCCTGGGCGCAGCACCGCGGCATCACGGGCGTCGAGGTGCAGGTGGACGACGGGCCGTGGCAGCCAGCCACCCTCGCGGGCGAGATCTCCGTCGACACGTGGCGCCAGTGGTCCTTCGCGTGGCACGCCGCCCCGGGCGACCACCTCCTGCGGGTCCGCGCCTCCGACCCGGACGGGCCGCAGACCGGGGACCGGGTCGGCGCGGTGCCCGACGGCGCCACGGGCTGGCACGAGGTGGCGGTCCGCGTCGCGTGAGACGAGGGTGGTCGCGCGCGGGTGCCCGGCCGGGCGTCCGGCACCACTGCACCGAGGGAGACCACCCGTGTCGGCACTGCGCGTCCTGTTCGTCGGCGGGAGCGGCACCATCAGCTCCGCCAGCACCCGTCTCGCCGTGGAGCGGGGGATCGAGCTGACGCTCCTCAACCGCGGCACCGGCCGGCGGCCCGTGCCCGAGGGGGTGGAGCAGCTCGTCGCCGACGTCCGCGACCCCGGGTCCGTCCGCGCGGCGCTCGGCGACCGCGAGTTCGACGCGGTCGTCGACTGGGTCGCCTTCACCCCCGAGCACGTCCGCACGGGGCTCGACCTGTTCGAGCACCGGACCGGCCAGTACGTGTTCATCAGCTCGGCGTCGGCGTACCAGACGCCCGCCGCGCGGCTGCCGATCCTGGAGTCGACGCCGCTGCGCAACCCGCACTGGCAGTACAGCCGGGACAAGATCGCGTGCGAGGACCTGCTCGTCGCCGCCTACCGTGATCGCGGGGCACCGGTGACGATCGTGCGGCCCTCCCACACCTACGACCGCACGTCCGTGCCCTTCGACGCGGGCTGGACGTTCGTCGAGCGGATGCGCGCCGGCAAGGAGGTCGTCGTGCACGGCGACGGGTCGAGCCTGTGGACGCTGACGCACCACGAGGACTTCGCGAAGGGCTTCGTGCCGCTGCTGGGGCACCCGAGGACGATCGGCGAGGCCTTCCACCTCACCTCCGACGACGTGCTCACCTGGGACCAGATCGCGCAGGCGCTGGCGCGGGCCGCGGGGACCGAGGCGCGGATCGTGCACGTGCCGTCCGACGCCATCGCCGCGGTCGACGAGCAGTGGGGCGCCTCGCTCCTGGGCGACAAGACGCACTCGAGCGTGTTCGACAACAGCAAGGTCCGCTCGCTCGTGCCGGACTACGTCGCGACGATCCCCTTCGAGCAGGGGGCGCGGGAGATCGTCGCGTGGCACGACGAGGACGCCTCCCGTCGCACGGTCGACCCGCACCACGACCGGCTCATGGACGAGCTCGTCGAGCGGTTCCGCGTCGGCTGAGCGCGCCGGGTCGAGGCACGCCGGGCGCCGCCCGCCGCCCCGGCGTGCCCCCGTCCCCCTCCTAGGTGAACACTGTGCGAACACGCAGGCCGGCACAGCCCCCCGGAGGACGGCATGGACTGGATCCAGCAGACCCTGATCGACCCGGTCTCGACCGTCCTGTGGACGTACGTGCTCGTGTACGTGCTGCTGGGCGTCGGGCTCTACCTCGGCGTGCGGACGCGGTTCGTGCAGGTGCGCATGTTCGGCACGATGATGCGGGAGGTCGCCTCGTCGCGGTCCGGCTCCGCCGACGGCATCTCGTCGTTCCAGGCCTTCTGCGTCGGGCTCGCCTCCCGCGTGGGGACGGGCAACATCGCCGGGGTGGCGATCGCGCTGACGCTGGGCGGACCGGGCGCCATCTTCTGGATGTGGGTCGTGGCGCTCGTCGGCATGGCGACGGCGCTGGTGGAGGCGACGCTGGCGCAGATCTTCAAGGTGCCGGCCGGCGACGGCAGCTTCCGCGGCGGGCCGGCCTTCTACATCGAGCGCGGGCTGCGCTCCCGGCGCGGCGGCATCCTCTTCGCGGTCCTGCTCATCTTCACCTTCGGCATCGCGTTCAACATGGTCCAGGCCAACACGATCGCCGACGTGCTGGACGGCGGGCACGGGGTGGCACCCGCGCTGTCCGCGCTGGGGCTCATGGTGCTGACCGCGCCCGTGGTCTTCGGCGGGGTCCGACGCATCGCCCGCGTCGCCGAGGTCCTCCTGCCCGCGATGGCCCTGGCCTACGTCCTGCTCGCCCTCGTCATCATCGCCATGAACGTCACGGCGGTGGGCAGCGTGCTCGGCACGATCGTGCAGTCCGCGTTCGGGGTGGGCGAGGCGGCCGCGGGCATCACCGGGGGCGTGGCGGCCGCGCTGCTCAACGGCGCCCGGCGCGGCCTGTTCTCCAACGAGGCCGGCATGGGCAGCGCGCCCAACGCCGCCGCGACGGCGACCACCACCCACCCCGTCAAGCAGGGCCTCATCCAGTCGCTCGGGGTGTTCGTCGACACGATCGTCGTGTGCTCCGCGACCGCCTTCATCATCCTGTTCGCCGGGTCGGGCGTGTACGTGCCGGGGGAGACCACCGAGGGGGCCTCGCTCACGCAGGCCGCCGTCGTGGACCAGCTCGGGTCGGTGTTCACGCCGGTCATGACGGTGCTCGTGTTCGTCTTCGCGTTCTCCTCGGTGCTCGGCAACTACTCCTACGCCGAGGTGAACATGGGCTTCCTGCGGGCGCGGCCGGCGGTGCTCACCGTGTTCCGGGTCGTCGTGGTCGCCTGCGTCGGGTTCGGGGCGGTGGCGGACCTCGTGGCCGTGTGGGCGCTGGCGGACGTGGCCATGGGCCTGATGGCGCTGGTGAACCTCGTCGCCCTCGTGCTGCTGGCCCCGTGGGCGCTGGGGGCGCTGCGCGACTTCGAGCGCCAGCGCCGGGCGGGCCTGGACCCCGTGTTCCGCACGGACGCCAACCTCGACCTGCCGCGCGAGCTGCCGGACAGCGTCTGGGCGGCCCCCGCGGGCGCCGGCTCGCCCGAGCGCCAGCACCTGCCGACCTCCTGACGGCGCCGCGGGCGCGCCGCGCCCCGCGCGTCACGGCGTCCGTCGCGCTCAGGGGGCGGGCGTCACCCGCACGGCGAGGAGGGCCACGTCGTCCTCGTGCCCCTGCGCCAGCCGCTCGACGACGGCGTCGCACAGCGCGGCCAGCGGCAGGTGCGCGACCTCCGCGACCGTGCGGCGCAGCCGCTCGGTGCCCGTAGCCAGGCTCTCGCCGCGTCGCTCGACGAGGCCGTCCGTGTGCAGCAGGAGCGTCGAGCCCGGCGGCAGCACCACGGACAGGTCCCGGCGCGGTGCGTGGTGGTCGACGCCGAGCAGGAGGTCGGTCGTCGGGTCGAGCACCTCGACGGACCCGTCGGGCGCGACCAGCACCGGCGCGGGGTGCCCCGCGTTGGTCCAGCGCAGCCGACGGGACCCGGCGGGGCCGGGGACCGGGTCCTCGTCGCCTGTCAGCGGGTCGAGCTTGGCCAGCAGCGCCGTGACGAAGGTGCCGACCTCCAGGTCGTGCAGCGCCCAGTCCACCGCCTGCAGGATCGCCGCCGGCGGCTCGACGACGGCGTGCGCGACGCCGCGCAGGACGTTGCGGACCTGCGCCATCGCGATCGCGGCACGGTGGTCGTGCCCGGCGACGTCCCCGATGACGAGGCACGTGGACCCGTCGCGCACGTGGAACGCGTCGTACCAGTCGCCGCCGACCTGCGCCTCGTCGGCCGCCGGGACGTAGCGGGCCACCAGCTCGAGGCCGGCGCTGACGGGCAGGTCCGCGAGCAGCGAGCGCTGCAGCCCCTCCGACATCGTCGCCACGCGCCGGGCCGCCGCGCGCTCGGCCTCGAGCGAGGCGAGCCGCTCCAGCGCCTGGGCGCACTGCGCCGCGAACGCCTCGAGCACCGCGAGCTGCCCGGTCGTGAACTCCTGGCGCTCGACCCAGCCCGCGGTCAGCACCCCGAGGACGCGCCCGGCGCTGCGCAGCGGGATGCTGGCGAAGGCCTGCGACCCCGTGATGTCGACGACCTGCGCCATCTCCGGCGAGTACGCCTCGGCCTCCGCGCGATCACGGACGAGCACGCGGTGGCCGGTGCGGGCGGCCTCCGCCACCGGCAGCCGCACCGAGCGGTCCAGCCGGCCGTACGTCGCCTGCGCGTCGTCCCCGTAGCTCTGCGTGACGTAGGAGAGCAGGACGTCGGGGTCCTCCGGGTCGGGCACGGCCACGGCACCGCCGTCGCAGCCGAGCACCGGCAGGCCCCGCTCGGTGACCGTCCGCAGGAGGTCGCCCAGCTCGCGGGCGTCGGCCAGCCCCAGCGCGACCTCCGCCATCCCGGCCAGGCGGGCGGTGGCGCGCTCGCGCGCCTCCTCCGCCCGGCGCCGTGCGGTGATGTCGAGGAAGTACCCGGACAGCCCGTCGGGACCGGGCCGCACCCGGACCTCGTACCAGGCGTCGAGGGGCTCGGGGTAGTAGCCCTCGACGACGGCCGCCGTCCCGGTGCGCATGACGTCCCGGTACACCTGGGCGATCTCCGTGCCCCCGAGGTGCGGGAACCGGGTCCACAGGTCGGTGCCGAGGATCTCCTCGCGCGGGACGCCCAGGAGCTGCGCGACCGTGTCGTTCACGTCCGTGACGCGCCAGCGGCGGTCGACCGACAGGTAGCCCACGGCCATGGTCTGCAGCAGGGACCCGTCGCCCTCGTCGTGCCCGTGCACCCGCACCCCGTCCACCGCCCGTCGGGGCGCTCCGTGGCTCACCCGTCGGAGCCGGGGAGACGCTAGCGGCCCCGGGGCGTGGACGTCACCGCGTCCGTCCGGTCCCGGACGACGGCCTCTCAGGCGGCCGCGGTGTCCACGGCCCGCTCCCAGCCGCCCGAGCCGGTGGGTCGGAAGCCCATGCGCTGCAGGTACGCGGTGCCCGCATGGGGGACGGCGTGCACCTCGAGCCGGCGCAGGCCGCGCTCGACGAAGAGCCCCGAGCGCCGGTACACGAACTCGCCCGGGGTGAAGTCGCGGAACCGCGGCGTCACGTAGTCGACCTCGATGAGCCCGGTGCCGCCCCCGACGTCCCGGACCAGCACGACGCCGACGGTCTCGTCGCCCCGCACGACGAGGTGCGCCGAGCGGCCGGGGGCCGGGGCCAGGTCCACGCCGGGGTGGAACCGGCGCACGTCGTCCCCGTGCACGTGCAGCAGGTGGGTGAGCCAGGCGTCGTCGGCGTCCACGTCGAGGACCTCGTACGCGGCGGCGTCGTGCCGCTCCCGCTGGAGGCGCACGAGCCAGTAGACGTCGATGAGCGCGATCGCCCCGTTCATGGCGACGACGGGCCAGACGCCGATCGCCGCGTTGTAGACCGTGGCCAGGACCGCGCCGACGAGGTTCATCACGCGGAACCGCCACACGCCCGCGACCGTCAGGGACGCCACGACGAGGACGGTCCCCAGCCAGCCGATGACCTCGAGCACCGGCACAGGGTAGCGGCGGGTCCCGGCGTCAGGCGCCGTGCGGGACGACCCGGTTCCGCCCGGCGTGCTTGGCGCGGTACAGCGCCGCGTCGGCGTCGGCGAGGAGCCGCGTCGCCTCGGCCTGGGTGCGGGCCGTCGCCGTGCCGATGCTCGCGGTCACCCCGGTGGGCGCCAGGGCGTCCGCGAGGGCCGCGGCCAGCGCCTCCGCGGTCCGGGCGGTGGTGCCGGCGTCCGCCCCGGGCAGGACGAGCCCGAACTCGTCGCCGCCGAGCCGCCCGGCCACGCGTCCCGACGGCCCGCCGTCGTCCGCGGCGACCCGCACGAGCGTGCGCCCGACGGTCATCAGCACGGCGTCGCCGGCGGCGTGGCCGTGACCGTCGTTGACCGCCTTGAAGTGGTCGAGGTCCAGCAGGACGACCCCCAGCGGACGGTCCGGGTCGGTGCGTCCCTGCTCGACGGCGAGCCGCTCGTGGAACGTGCGGCGGTTCGCGCAGCCCGTCAGGTCGTCGCGCTGCGCCTGGTCGGCCACGCGGCGCAGGTAGGCGTAGCGGTTGCGCGAGGCCCACACCGCCACCCCGACCGCCCCCGCCGCGGCCAGGAGGTGCTCCAGCCCGTGCAGCCGCCCGGCGGGGGACGCGCCGACGAGCAGCGCGGCGTGCACCGCCAGCACGGGCGCCCCGGCCAGCGCGGTCCAGACGGGCGGGTACGCCGAGACGGCGTGCGTGAGCAGCACGTACCAGAACAGCACGAGCGGGCTGGCCAGCCCCCCGTCCCGCCACACCAGCCAGCCGACGAGCAGCATCCCGGCCACCTCCCAGGACACGAAGAAGGCCCAGCCGCGGGGGTGCTGCACGAGCCGGTCGACGGGCACGAGCAGCACCAGGCACGTGGCGGCGGGGACGACCACCAGCACCGCGAGCTGGGCGGCGTCGACCGTCTCGGGCCGGGCGAGCGAGCGCAGGCCGACGCCGGCGGCGACGAGGAACGTCAGGGCCACGCCCATCCGGGTGTGGCGTCGCCAGAACGTCGTCCACCCCGGCCCCCAGGCCGCCGCCATGCCCATGCCGGTCCTATCGGCGGACCCGGCCGCAGGTGCACGGGACCGCCCG
This sequence comes from Cellulomonas sp. plas2, assembly GCF_057221735.1. NCBI lineage: Bacteria > Bacillati > Actinomycetota > Actinomycetes > Micrococcales > Cellulomonadaceae > Cellulomonas > Cellulomonas sp. plas2. Next base: position 2,707,582 of record NZ_CM170155.1, on the reverse strand, counting down.
ACGTCACCCGCGTCCGGTCGCCCCCGTCCTCCGACCGGGTGACGCTGGGGGCATGCCCAACCGCCTGGCCGCGAGCACCAGCCCGTACCTGCTGCAGCACGCCGACAACCCGGTCGACTGGTGGGAGTGGGGCGACGAGGCCTTCGCCGAGGCGCGGCGACGCGACGTGCCGGTCCTCGTCTCCGTCGGGTACGCCGCCTGCCACTGGTGCCACGTCATGGCGCACGAGTCGTTCGAGGACGGGCGGACCGCGGCCTTCATGAACGAGCACTTCGTCAACGTCAAGGTCGACCGCGAGGAGCGGCCGGACGTCGACGCGGTGTACATGAGCGCCACGCAGGCGATGACGGGCCAGGGCGGGTGGCCCATGACAGTGCTCACCACGCCCGACGGGGTGCCCTTCTGGTGCGGCACCTACCTGCCGCCGGTGCCCGTGCAGGGCATGGCGTCCTTCCCGCAGGTGCTCGCGGCCGTCGCGGCCACCTGGGCGGAGCGGCGCGACGACGTCGTCGCGCAGGCCGGGCGCGTGCGGGACGCCCTCGCCGCGCCGGAGCCGCTCGTCGTGCCACCGGGGACCGCGCTGGCGCCCGAGGGGCTGGCGCCCCTCGTCGGGGACGCCGCCCGCACGTACGACGAGGCGCACGGCGGGTTCGGCGGGGCGCCGAAGTTCCCGCCGGCGATGCTGCTCGCATGGCTGCTGCGGCACCACGGCCGCACCGGCGACGACGAGGCGCTGCGGCTGGCGGAGGGGACGCTGCGGGCCATGGCGCGCGGGGGGATCCACGACCAGCTCGGCGGCGGCTTCGCGCGGTACTCCGTCGACGCCGCCTGGGTGGTGCCGCACTTCGAGAAGATGCTGTCCGACAACGCGCTCCTGCTGCGCGTGTACGCGGACGCGTGGCGGCTGACGGGGGACCCGCTGTGGCGGCGGACCGTCGAGCGGACGGCCGACTTCCTGCTGGCCGAGCTGCGCACGCCCGAGGGCGGGTTCGCGGCGTCGCTCGACGCGGACAGCCCCGGACCCGACGGCCACCCGCACGAGGGGGCCTTCTACGCCTGGTCGCGCGCCGACCTCGTCGGGGCGCTGGGCGAGACGGACGCGGCGTGGGCGGCGGACCTGCTCGTCGTGACGGCGGAGGGGACGTTCGAGCACGGGGCCTCGGTGCTCCAGCTGCCCGACGAGCCCGCCGGACCCGACGACGCCGCGCGCTGGGACCGGGTGCGGGCGCGCCTGCTGGAGGTGCGGGCCGGCCGGGCGCGCCCGGCGCGGGACGACAAGGTCGTCGCCGCCTGGAACGGGCTCGCGGTCGCCGGGCTGGCGGACGCGGGGGCGCTGCTCGGGCGCCCGGACTGGGTGGACGCGGCGCGGGCGGCGGCGGACCTGCTGCTGCGGCTGCACGTGACGCCCGGCGACGACGGGCGCGGCGTGCGCCTGGCCCGCGCGTCGCGCGACGGGGTCGTCGGCGGTGCGCCCGGGGTGCTCGAGGACTACGCCGACCTGGCCGAGGGCCTGCTGGCGCTGCACGCGGCCACCGGGGAGGCGCGGTGGGTGGGCGCGGCGGGCGACCTGCTCGACGCGGTGCTCACCCGGTTCGCCGACGGCGCGGGCGGGTTCCACGACACGGGCGACGACGCGACCGACCCGGTGCTGGCGACGATCCGCCGACCGCGCGAGGTCGCCGACGGGCCGACGCCGTCCGGGCAGGCGGCCGCGGCCGGGGCGCTGCTGACCCTGGCCGCGCTGACGGGGTCCACGACCCACCGGGTCGCCGCCGAGCGGGCCCTCGTCGAGCCGCTGCTGCTGGCCGAGCGCCACCCGCGCGCGGCCGGTTGGGCGCTGGCGGTGACGGAGGCGCTCGTCGACGGGCCGCGCGAGGTGGCCGTCGTCGGTCCGCCCGACGACCCCGCCACGCGCGCGCTGCTCGCCGCGGCACGGGCCGCGCGGGCGCCGGGTGTCGTGCTGGCGTGGGGGGACGGCGGCGACGGCGCCGACGCGGCGCCCGCCGTCCCGCTGCTCGCCGACCGGCCGCTCCTGGACGGCCGGCCCGCCGCCTACGTGTGCCGGGGCTTCGTCTGCGACCGCCCCACGACGGATCCGGCCGAGGTGACCGCGCAGCTCGCGCGCTGACAGCCGCCGGGCGCCGCGGCGGCCGCGGTCACCAGCCCCAGGAGCCCGGCACGCCCTTGAACGGACCGACGACGTCCGAGGTGATCCACCCGCCGTAGAACCCGCCCGGCTGCGGCACGACCGTCTCGCCGTCGACGGTGCAGCGGTCGACCTGCCCGGCCATCACCGCCACCGCGCCGGCGACGACCTCGAAGCCGGGGCTGGGCTCGGGGTAGGACCAGGCGGCCCGCTCGGCGACGAGGCCGCCGCCGACCACGTCGTGGTAGCGCGCGCGGCCCTTCCACTCGCACACGGACGAGCCGGGCGCGTCGCGCAGCGCGCCGGGGACGAACGCCTCGACGGGCAGGTAGTACGTCGGCGGGTGGCTCGTCTCCAGCACGCGCCAGGACCGGTCGGTGCGCGCGACGACGACGCCGCCGAGCTCGACGGTCAGCAGCCGGCGGCACTCCTCGACGCGCGGTGGGCGGGGGTAGTCCCAGACGGACTCCTGGCCGCGGCGGACGGGATCGGGCGTGACGGGTGCGGGCACGCGCGCACCGTAGCCCCTGCCCGACCCGGGCCGCTGAGCGTGCGTCCGGGGCTGCCCGTGCGCCTCCGGGAGCGCCGTCGTAGCGTCGGTCGACCGCCCAGAGAACGGCGGAGCCCCCCACCGCCGTCCCGGGTGGTCCGGTCGTGCCGCCGGCCCCGCCGCCGTCGGGCACCGTCAGGAGAGCCATGACCCCGCCGACCCCTGCGTCCGAGGTGACCGACGCCCCGGACGTCACGGACCACGCCGTCCCGCCGGCCGCCTCCCGCGGCGCGCGCCACGACGTGGCCTCCGCCGTCGCGCAGGTCCTCGGGCCGGACGCGCACCTGCGGGACGCCCAGGAGGACGCCCTCGCGTCGATCGCGGACCGCGACACGCTCCTCGTCGCCCGGTCGGGCGCGGGCAAGACGGCGGTCTACGCGGTCGCGACCCTCGTCGCGGGACGGCTGACCGTCGTGGTGTCCCCGCTGGTGGCCCTGCAGCGCGACCAGGTCCGGGCGCTGGAGGAGGCGGGGCTGCGGGCGGCCTCGGTCAGCTCGGCGCTCACCCCGCGCCAGCAGAAGGACGCGCTGGCCGCGGCGGCGGCGGGCGAGCTGGACGTCGTGCTCCTGGCACCCGAGCAGCTCCAGAAGGAACGGGTCCTCGAGGTGCTCGAGGGCGCCGACGTGGGCCTCGTCGTCGTCGACGAGGCGCACTGCCTGTCGGAGTGGGGGCACGACTTCCGGCCGGACTACTTGCTGCTCGCTCCGGCGGTGCAGCGCATGGGGTCGCCACGGGTGCTGGCGCTGACGGCGACCGCGTCGCCGCGCGTGCGCGAGGAGATCAGCGAGCGCCTGGGCATGTCCGACCCGTACGTGCTCGTGCACGACGCGGACCGCCCCAACATCTGGCTCGGCGCCCGGCCGACCGCGGAGGCCCACGACCGCGACCGCGCCGTCGTGGAGGAGGTGCTGGCGTCGCAGGGTGCCGGGATCGTCTACGCCCGCACCCGCTCGCACGTCGAGGCGCTGGCGGAGGTGCTCGAGCGTGAGGGGCGGCCGGCGCTCGTCTACCACGCGGGGCTGTCCGCGAAGCGGCGCTCCGAGGTCCAGGACGCCTTCCTCGGCGGCGATGCGGACCTCGTCGTCGCGACGAGCGCGTTCGGCATGGGGGTCGACCGGCTCGACGTCCGCTGGGTCGTGCACGCCGGGCCGCCGCCGTCGCTGGACGCCTACTACCAGGAGGTCGGCCGGGCGGGGCGCGACGAGGAGCCGGCCCGGGCGATCGTCGTGCACCGGCCCGACGACTACGGGCTCAACCACTACCTGCGCGGCGGGGCGGGCCCGAAGCCCGCGACCCTGCGTGCGGTGCTGAAGGCGCTGCCGGCCGCGGACGCGGAGCCGGTGGACCGGCCGGGGCTCGTGGAGGCGTCGGGTCTCACCGACCGCACGGCGGGGCGGGCGCTGACGGTGCTGCTCCAGGTCGACGCGGCGCGGGCGGAGGGCGCCGGCTACGTGCGCACGGACGAGCGCGGGGTCGAGGCGGTGCTGCGGGCGGTCGCCGAGCACCACGAGCGCGCCGCGGAGCTGGAGCGCTCGCGGGTCGAGCTCGTGCGCACCTACACCGACACGACGGACTGCCGCCGGCGCCTGCTGCTCGAGCTGCTGGGCGAGGAGCACCCGCACCCCTGCGGCCGCTGCGACTCCTGCGACCGGGGGACCTCGGTGGAGGTCACGGAGGACGCCCGGGTGCACCCGGGGCAGCAGGTGGAGCACGACGAGTTCGGCACGGGCTCGGTGACCGTCGTCGAGGAGGACCGCATGACGGTCCTGTTCGACGAGCACGGGTACGTCACGCTCGACACGCGCCTGGCCCTGGACTCGGGGGTCCTGCGCGTCGCCTGAGCTCGTCCGGCGGCCGGAGCCCCGCGTCAGGCGGCCGTTCGCCGCGCCGCGCTCCGGCCCGGTCGACGCAGGGTGGCGCGTCGGTGCGGCGTGCGTCGTGTTACCTGGCGTGTCGGGCGCGACACGCCGGTGATCGGCGGGTGCCAATGGCGTATGCCGCACCGACGCGCCACCCCCTGGCGGGCGACGGCACGCGGCGTGCGCGGGAACGCGGGCGTCGGGTGCGGGTCCCGGACGGCGGTCAGGACACCCGCAGGCCCGTGATGTCCAGGGTCAGGTGGGCGACGCCGTCGCGGAGCTCCAGGGCGGTGAGACGGGCGCCCGGGGCGCGCTGGTCGATCGCGTGCTGGACCCGCACCGCGACGACGGGCTCCTCCTCGCCCCGCCGGACCTCGACGAGGTCGCCGAGCCCCCGCTGGCGCAGCACGCTCGTCGCGGTGCTGGTCAGCGAGTTGACGAGCACGTGCAGCGGGACGGCCCGTGCGCGCGACGTCACCGCGAAGGTCGCCGTGCCGTCGACGAGCCCGGTGTAGCGGACCACCACGTCGACCGGCCCCGCGAGCGCCGCCGCCCACCGCAGCGCCGACGACGCCTCCGGCATGCGGCTGAGGTCGACGCGGACCGCGACGCCGTCCGCCGTGGGCGCGAGGTCGACGACGAACGGCGGCACCCGGCCGGATCCGCGCGCGACGGCGAGGGCCTCGGTGAGGGGGAGCGTGAGCTGCACGGGGGACCTCCGGGGTCGGCGCGACGGGCAGCACCACCGTAGGCGTCGCCGCGTACCCCGGGGACCGCGTACGGGCCGGCGCCGGCCGGTACGGTGCCGACGTGAGGACCTCGCCGACGCCGCAGCCCGACGGCGGCACGGCTGCGCCGGCCGTGTCGACGGACCCTCCGGTGGGCGGGTTCGCCGCCGAGAAGGAGGCGTTCGCGCAGGCGGCGGCCTGGTTCGTCGCGGTGGTCGGGCGCGTCGGCGGTCGCTGGGAGTCGCCCGGGCTGGGGGAGTGGGACGTGCGCGCCCTCGTCGGGCACACGAGCCGCTCGCTGCTGACGGTCGAGGCCTACCTGGCCGCCCCCGCGCCGGCCGTCGAGGTGGACTCCGCGGCCGAGTACCTCGTGGCGACGAGCGCGATCGCGGCCGGGCCGGCCGTGAGCGAGCGCGGGCGCGCGGCGGGGGCGGCCCTGGGTGCGGATCCGGCCGCGGAGGTGGCGGCGGTCGCGGCGCGGGTGGTGCCGCTGATCGCGGCCTGCGACGGGTCGGAGCTGCTCACGACGGTCGCCGGCGGGATGCGGCTCGCCGACTACCTGCCGACGCGGACGTTCGAGCTCGTCGTGCACACGGCCGACCTCGCGGCGGCGCTCGGGGTGGACGCGGACGTGCCACCGCTGCCGGCCGCGCACGCGCTGACCCTCGTCGGGCAGGCGGCCGCCGCGACGGGGCGCGCCGCACCCCTGCTGCTCGCCGCGACGGGGCGTCGGCCGCTGCCCGCCGGGTACACGGTCCTGTGAGCGGCGTGCCGTCCGCGGGCCCCGCCCCGGTTCGCCCGTCGGCCGGACGGCGCGTGCTCGCGCTCGTGCGGGCCGCGCACGCCCCGCCCGCGGCGGCGGTCACGCTGTTCGCCGGTGCGTACGCGGCCGGGGCCGCGGGCACGGGGGCGGCACGGGCGCTGCTCGTCACGCTCGCCGTGCTGGCCGGGCAGCTCTCGGTCGGGTGGTCCAACGACTGGCTCGACGCCGGCCGCGACCGCGCGGTGGGCCGCCGGGACAAGCCGGTCGTCACGGGGGCCGTCACGCCGGGTGCCCTGCGGACGGCGGCGCTCGTCGCGCTCGTCGCGTGCGTGCCGCTGTCGCTGGCGCTCGGACCGCGGGCCGCGCTCGCGCACGCCGTGTTCGTCGCCGCGGGATGGGTCTACAACCGGCCCCTCAAGGCCACCGCCTGGTCCTGGCTGCCGTACGCCGTCGCGTTCGGGATCCTGCCGTCGGTCGCGACGCTCGCGGTGCCGGGCCCGACCGCCGGGCCGGGAGGCGCCTGGGCGCCCGTGTGGGCGACGGCCGGCGGCGCGCTGCTGGGCGTCGGGGCGCACCTGGCCAACGTCCTGCCCGACCTCGAGGACGACGCGGCGACCGGCGTGCGGGGGCTGCCGCACCGGCTGGGGCGGCGGGTGACGGCGGTGGGCGCGGCGCTCGTGCTGCTCGTCGCGGTGCTCGTCGTCGTCCTCGGGCCGCCCGGGAGCCCCGGCGCGGCGGGGACGGCGGCGCTGCTCGGGGCGGCGGTGCTCGCCGGGTCCGCGGCCGTCGTCGCCCTGCGGCGGCCGTCCAGCCGGTTCCCCTTCAGCGCCGCCATGGCGGTGGCGGCGCTCGTCGTCGTGCTGCTCGTCGCCACGGGCTGAGGGCCGGACGAGGCGCCCGCGCCGACGGGGGTCGCGTCGGGCGCGGCCGCGTGTGACGATCCCGACCATGTCACGGATCGTCGCGGTCGCACCGGTGCTGCCGCCGCACGCCTACCCGCAGGCGGAGATCACCGCCGAGATCGGCGGGCTCGTGAGCACGGACCCGCGCCGGCTCGCGCTCCTGCGGCGCGTGCAGGCCTCCAGCGGCATCGACACCCGGCACCTGGTGCTGCCGCTGGAGAAGTACGCGGGGCTGTCGTCCTTCGGCGAGACGAACGACCTGTTCCTGCGCGAGGGCCTCGAGCTCGGCGCGCGGGCGGTCGAGGAGGCGCTGGACGCCGTCGGGCTGCGGCCGCGGGACGTCGACCACCTGTTCTTCACCACGGTCACGGGGGTGTCGGCGCCGTCGCTGGACGCGCTGCTCGTCGGGCGCCTGGGGCTGCGGCCGGACGTGCGGCGCGTGCCGAGCTTCGGTCTCGGGTGCGCCGGCGGGGCCGCGGGGCTCGCGCGCGTGCACGACCACCTCGTCGGGCACCCCGACGAGGTCGCGGTGCTGCTGTCGGTCGAGCTGTGCTCCCTCACGCTGCAGCAGGACGACGACTCGACGGCCAACCTCGTGGCGAGCGGGCTGTTCGGCGACGGGGCGGCCGCCGCGGTGCTCGTCGGCGAGGCCCGCGCGGCGGCGCTGGGGCTCGACGGGCCGGCCGTCGTCGGGTCGCGGAGCGTCCTGTACCCGGGGACCGAGGGCGACCTGGGGTGGCACGTGGGCGGGTCGGGCTTCCGCATCGTCCTGTCCGGGGAGATGGCGGAGACCGTCGCGGCGCACGCCGCCGACGACGTCGCCGCCCTGCTCGCGCCGCTGGGCGTCACGGCCGCCGACGTGGCGCGCTGGGTGGTGCACCCGGGCGGGCCGCGCATCCTCGACGCCGTGCGGGACTCCGTGGGGCTCGACGAGGCGGCGGTCGCCACGAGCCGGACCACGCTCGCGGCCGTCGGCAACCTCTCGTCGGCCGCCGTGCTGCACGTGCTGGCGCGCACGCTGGCGGGCCCGCCGCCGCCGGCCGGGGCGCTCGGCGCGCTCGTCGCGTACGGGCCGGGCGTGAGCGCGGAGCTCCTGGCGCTGCGGTGGCCCGGGGTCGAGGAGGACCGGCCGGGCCCGCACGACGACAGGCACGACGGCTCGCACGACGAGAGGCACGACGAGAGGACGGTCGCCGCGTGAGCAGCGTGCTGTGGTTCGACCTGCTGGTGCTCGCCACCGGGCTCGAGCGGCTGGCCGAGCTCGTCGTCTCGGCGCGCAACGCGCGGTGGTCCTTCGAGCGGGGCGGCGTCGAGTCCGGGCGGGGGCACTTCCCGCCGATGGTCGCGCTGCACACGGGGCTGCTCGGAGCCTGCGTGCTCGAGGTGCACCTGGCGGACCGGCCGTTCGTGCCGCCGCTGGCGTGGGCGGCGCTCGCCCTCGTCATCGCGAGCCAGGCGTTGCGGTGGTGGTGCATCGCGACCCTCGGGCCGCGCTGGAACACGCGCGTCATCGTCGTGCCCGGACTGCCGCTCGTCTCCCGCGGGCCCTACCGGTGGATCCCGCACCCCAACTACGTCGCGGTCGTCGTCGAGGGCATCGCGCTGCCGCTCGTGCACACCGCCTGGGTGACGGCGCTGGTGTTCACCGTGCTGAACGCGGTCCTCCTGCTGCGGTTCCGGATCCCCGCCGAGGAGCGTGCGCTGGCCGCGGCGGTCGGGGCCACGAGGACGCCGTGACCGCCGGCGGCGCCGACGTCGACGTCCTCGTCGTCGGCGGCGGACCGGTGGGGCTGGCGGCTGCGGTCGAGGCGCGGACGGCCGGGCTGACGGCCCTCGTCGTGGAGCCGCGGGGCACCCCGGTGGACAAGGCGTGCGGGGAGGGGCTCATGCCCGGTGCCGTCGACGCCCTGGCGCGGCTCGGCGTCGACCCGCCGGGGCGGCCGCTGGTCGGCATCTCGTACGTGCGCGGCGACCTGCGCGCGGAGCACCGGTTCCGCGGGCCGTCGGGACGCGGCGTGCGCCGGACGACCCTGCACGCGGCCCTCGCCGCCCGGGCGGCCGACATGGGCGTCGAGCGGAGCGACGGCCGGGTCACGGCCGTCGAGCAGGACGCGACGGGGGTCGTCGCCGCGGGGGTGCGGGCGCGGTGGCTGCTCGCCTGCGACGGGCTGCACTCCACCGTGCGGCGGCTGACGGGCCTGGAGGGGCCGGCCGCGTCGGGCCGGTCCCGCCGGAGCCGGCGGCGCTACGGCGTGCGCCGGCACTACCGCCGCGCGCCGTGGACGGACCTCGTCGAGGTGCACTGGGCCGACGACGTCGAGGCGTACGTGACGCCCGTCGCCGACGACCTCGTCGGCGTCGCGCTGCTCGGACCCGCGCCGCTCGACCTCGACCGCGCGCTCGCCGCGATGCCCGCGCTGGCCGGCCGGCTCGCCGGCGCCGAGGTCGACGGGCCGGACCGCGGGGCGGGGCCGCTGCGGCAGGGGACGCGGGCGCGCACGGCGGGACGCGTGCTCCTCGTCGGGGACGCCTCCGGGTACGTCGACGCGCTGACGGGGGAGGGGCTGCGGCTGGGGTTCGCCCAGGCCGCCGCCGCGGTGGCGCACCTCGACGACCCCGCCGGGTACGAGCGCGCCTGGACCGCCGCGACCCGGGACTACCGGCTGCTGACCGGGACGCTCGTGGCGGTGGCGACGTCGCCGCTGCGGCCCGCGCTCGTGCCCGCGGCCGTGCGGCTGCCGCCGGTGTTCGCCGCCGCGGTGGAGCGGCTCGCGCGGTGACGCATCCCGGCGCGCGGACCGGTCGTGCGCCTCAGGCCTCGTCGGGCAGCGGGACCGGCCGGCCGAGCAGGTAGCCCTGCGCGTAGTCGCTGCCGACGGCGCGGGCGAGCGCGAGGTGCTCGGGCGTCTCGACCCCCTCGATGAGGACCGCGCGCCGAGCGCCGACGTCATCGCCACCGTCGCGGCGAGGACGTCGCGGCGGCGCTCGTCGGGCAGCGCCAGCAGGAAGCTGCGGTCCACCGTGACCACGTCCAGCGGCAGCCGCGCGAGGTGCGCCAGTTTGGACCAGCCCGTGCCGAAGTCGTCGACCGCCAGGCGCACCCCGAGCCCGCGCAGCTCGGCCAGGACGCCGGCCACGTCGACGGTGCCGGGCAGCAGCTCGGACTCCGTGAGCTCCAGCAGCAGGCGCGGCGGGCGGCAGGCCCGTCTCGGCCAGCGCCTCCCGGACGGTGGCGACGATGGGCTGGTAGTGCAGGACGAGCTGCTCGGCCGCGACCGCGTGCGGCAGGTCGAGCTCGAGGGCGTGGTCCTGCAGGATCTGCTGGCGGTGCGGCTCGGACAGCATCGCGTAGCCCCCGCGGCCCTGGCGCTTGGCGGCGTGCAGGGCCATGTCGACGTCGCGGGAGCGTGGGGACGTCCTCCTCGCCCGCGCTGGTGACGACGCCGATGCTGCACCGCACGTGGAGGGTGCGGCCGTCGACGCGGACCGGTCGCGCCAGCGCCTCGCGGAGCCGGGCGTCGACGACGCGCCACTCCGCCTCGTCGGCGCAGCCCTCGAGCAGGAGCATGAACTCGTCGCCGCCGATGCGCGCCACGCAGTCCTCGCCGCGCACGACGTCGCCCAGCCGCTGCCCGACGACGCGCAGCAGCCCGTCCCCGACGAGGTGGCCGAAGGTGTCGTTGACCGCCTTGGACCCGTCGAGGTCGAGGAAGGCGACGGTGAACGCCTCGTCGTGCCGCCGCGCGCGGGCCAGGGAGGTCACGGTGGCGACGAGAGCGTCCCACAGTCCCGTCGTCGTGGCCTCCGGGAAGTAGTCGAGCAGGCGCGTGCCGGGGGCGGGGACGCGGCCGTCGGGCGTGCCGCCCGTGCGGTTCATGCGCACGAGCACGAGGTCCGCGACCGTTCCCGCGGCGTCGCGCACGGCGCGGAAGACCGACATGCCGACCGGGCTCACGTCGAAGGCGGCCTCCACCGCGTCGCGCTGCCCACGCTCGTCGTCCGCCTCGTCGCGCACAGGTCCCCCGGCCCCCAGGATGGCGGCGCGCCGGCCCGGTCTCTCGCGCCCGCCCTCGGACGGCGTGGCCGGATCGTGGCAGCCGTTCGGCCGTCGCACCAGCCCCGTACCTGTCGGCATGCCTGCCGGAGTGGGGGACGGGCTGCCAGGATGGGTGCCCACGACGGGCCGGACGAGGAGGTCGCGGTGGACGGGACGGCAGCGGGGGCAGGGGCCGGCGGGGGAGCGGGCGGCGGCGTGGTGCGGCGGCGCGTCGTCGCCTCGGGGCTCGTGCAGGGCGTGGGCTTCCGGTGGTCGACGGCGCGCGAGGCCGAGCGGCTCGCGCTGGCCGGGTGGGTGCGCAACCGCGCGGACGGCTCCGTCGAGGCGTCGATCGAGGGCGACGGGCGTGCCGTGCAGCAGATGCTCGCGTGGCTGCGGACCGGGCCGCCCGGCGCCCGGGTCGACGACCTGCGGGTGGAGGACGACGAGGAGCAGGGCGTCACCGGGTTCGTCGTGCAGGGCTGACGCACGTGGGCCGGCAGGGCCCCCTCGCGGCGGGCGGGATGCACGGCCGGGGGGCGCGTGCGAGCGTGAGGGCGTCAGGGCACGACGACGACGGGAGGTCCCATGCGCGCGGGCGAGGTGCTGCAGGACGGGTTCGGGCGGGTGCTGCCGCTGCTGCGGGCGGCGGTGGACGGGCTGTCCGACGAGGAGCTGGTGCACCGGCCGGACCCGGCGGCGAACACCGTCGCGTGGCTGGTCTGGCACGCCGCGCGCGTCCAGGACGCGCAGGTGGCGCCGCTGGCCGGCACGCAGGAGGTGTGGACGTCGGCGGGCTGGGCCGAGCGGTTCGGGCTGGACCTGCCCGCGGACGACACGGGGTACGGGCACGGGCCGGAGGAGGTCGGGCGCGTGCACGCGCCGGCCGACCTGCTCGTCGGGTACGCCGACGAGGTCGCACGTGCGACGGCCGCGTACCTCGAGCGGCTGGAGGACGACGACCTCGACGTCGTCGTGGACGAGGACTGGGACCCGCCGGTGACGCTGGGCGTGCGGCTCGTGAGCGTGCTGGGCGACGACCTCGAGCACGCCGGGCAGGCGGCGTACCTGCGCGGCTTGCTGGAACGGGCGCGGGAGGCCTGAGACCGGGACGCCCGGCACCGGGCCTCCGAGCACGGCCGGCCGGCTCCGCGCTGCACGCGGTGCCGGCCGGCCCTCGTCGGGCGGGGTGCCGCCGGTCAGGCGGGCTGCTCGGAGCGGTCGCCGGACCAGTCGGTGTGGAACGTGCCCTCGACGTCCACGCGGCGGTAGGTGTGCGCGCCGAAGAAGTCGCGCTGCGCCTGGATGAGCGCCGCCGGGAGTCGCTCGGCCCGCACGCCGTCGTAGTAGGCGAGCGAGGACGCGAAGGCCGGCGTCGGGACGCCGTGCAGGGCGGCGGCGGCGACGATGCGGCGCCAGGCCGCGACGCCGTCGGCGACCGCGGCGGTGAAGTACGGGTCGGCGAGCAGCAGCGGCAGGCCGCGGTCGCGCTCGTACGCCTCCGTGATGCGGTTGAGGAAGCGCGCGCGGATGATGCACCCGCCGCGCCAGATGCGGGCCATCGCGCCGCGGTCGATGTCCCAGCCGTACTCGGCGGACGCGGCGGCGATCTGGTCGAAGCCCTGCGAGTAGGCGACGACCTTGGAGGCGTAGAGGGCCTTGCGGACGTCGTCGACGAAGGCGTCGCGGTCCGGCACCTCCCACGGCTGCGTGTCGGCCGGCAGCGTGCCGACGGCGGCAGCGCGCTGCGGGGCGCCGCCGGACAGGGCCCGGGCGAAGGTGGCCTCCGCGATGCCGGTGATGGGCACGCCGAGGTCGAGGCCGTTCTGCACGGTCCAGCGGCCGGTGCCCTTCTGCTCGGCGGCGTCGGCGATGACGTCGACGAAGGCACCACCGGTGCGCGCGTCCGTGTGGTGCAGGACGTCGGCGGTGATCTCGATGAGGAAGGACTCGAGGTCGCCGGTGTTCCACTCGGCGAAGACGTCGCCGATCTCCTGCGCGGAGGCACCGAGTCCCTGCCGCAGCAGGTCGTAGGCCTCGGCGATGAGCTGCATGTCGGCGTACTCGATGCCGTTGTGCACCATCTTCACGAAGTGGCCGGCGCCGCCAGGCCCGACGTGCGTGCAGCAGGGCACGCCGTCGACCTTCGCGGAGATCGCCTCGAGGATCGGGCCGAGCGAGGCGTAGGCCTCGGTGGTGCCACCGGGCATGATCGACGGGCCGAGCAGGGCGCCCTCCTCGCCGCCGGACACCCCGGTCCCGACGAAGTGCAGGCCGCGCGCGGACAGGTCCTTCTCGCGCCGGATCGTGTCGGGGAAGTGGGCGTTGCCGGCGTCGATGACGATGTCGCCCTCCTCCAGCAGGGGCACGAGCTCGTCGATGACCGCGTCCGTCGGGGCGCCGGCCTTCACCATGATGACGACCTTGCGGGGCCGCGCCAGGCTGGCGACGAAGTCCGCCATGGACTCCGAGCCGATGAACGTGCCCTCGTCGCCGTGGTCCGCGACGAGGGAGTGCATCTTCGCCGCGGAGCGGTTGTGGACGGCGGTGACGAAGCCGTGCCGGGCGAAGTTGCGCGCCAGGTTGCGGCCCATGACGGCGAGGCCCGTGACGCCGATCTCGGCGGTGCCGGCCCCGGCGCCGGTGCCGCTCGCGGTCGCCGCCGCCGTCTCCGCCGCCGTCCCCGTGCCCGACGCCGCCTGCGTGCCCGTCTGCGTGCTCATGCCTGTGCTGCCTCTCCGGTGGTCCCTCGTCGGGCCGCGCCGCTGCGGGCGCGCGCCGGACGGCCGGGAGCCGGTGCTCCCGGACGGGCCCATCCTGCCCCTCGACGAGGTGCACGCGGGTGGACGACCGCCTGACGGGCGACGGGGCCCGGACCGTGGTGGTCCGGGCCCCGTCGGGCGGCTCCGCGCGGCGGGCGGGAGCCGGGTCAGCAGTCCGGTCAGGAGGGGTTGAACGTGTCCGGGTCGGGGCCCGTGCGCTCGTCGCGGTTGAGCGCCGACAGGGCGCCCATCGACGTCTCGTCGAGCTCGAAGTCGAACAGCGCGAAGTTCTCCTCGACGCGGCTGCGCGTGACGGACTTGGGGAAGACGATGTCACCGCGCTGCACGTGCCAGCGCAGGACGACCTGGGCCGGCGTGCGGCCCGTCTCCCGCGCGATGCGCTCGACGACCGGGTCGTCGAGCACCTTGCCCTGCGCGATGGGGGACCAGGCCTCGGTGGCGATCTGGTGCTCGGCGCCGAACGCGCGCACCGACTCGTTCGTCAGGTAGGGGTGGACCTCGATCTGGTTGACCGCCGGGCGCACCGTGGTCCCGTCGAAGAGGCGGTTGAGGTGGTGCACCTGGAAGTTCGACACGCCGATCGCCCGCGCGCGGCCGGAGGCGTAGATCTCCTCCATCGCCTTCCACGTCTCGACGAAGTCCCCGATGCCCGGCAGCGGCCAGTGCACGAGGAACAGGTCGACCTGCTCCAGCCCGAGCGTCTCGAGCGTGCCGTCGAACGCCTTCAGCGCGTCCTCGGGGTCGTGGGCACCGTTGTTGAGCTTGCTGGTGATGAAGACCTCGTCGCGGGGCAGGCCGGAGTCGCGCACCGCCTCACCGACGCCCGCCTCGTTGCGGTACATCTGCGCGGTGTCGATGTGGCGGTACCCGACCTCGAACGCGGTGAGGACCGCGTCGCGGGTCTTGGCGGGGTCGACCTGGAAGACGCCGAAGCCGAGCTGCGGGATCTCGACGCCGTTGTTGAGCAGGATCGTGGGGACGTTGCCGGGCTGGTCGCCCATGGGGCATCTCCTCCGGGGTAGGACGGGTGGGTGGTGGCGTGGCCGTCGACGTCCACCTTGCGCCCTGTGCAGCAGGTGCGCCCGCCGGGGCGGGCGCACGCGGCGGGCGTGGTGCGGGTCAGGGAAGCAGGAGGCGTCGGGCGGCGGTCGTCAGCGCCTCGCCGACGCGGTCCAGCGCGGGCGAGCGCAGCTTCCACTGCTGCCAGTGCAGGGTCACGTCGACGAAGGCGTCGGGGTCCAGGACGACGAGGTGGCCGGCGGCCTCGTCGTCCGCGCGGTGCAGGTCGGGCAGCATGCCCCAGCCGAGACCGAGGCGGACCGCCGACCGGAACTCCGCCGATGAGGGCACCTGGTGCGTGGGCGGGTCCGCGTCCTCGCCGCCCGGGAGCCGGCTGCGCAGCCAGCGGTGCTGCAGGTCGTCCTTGGCGTCGAAGACGACCACCGGCGCCCGCGCCAGCGCGGCGGGCGTCGGTCCGTCCGGGAACCACCGGCGGGCGGCACGGGGTGCGACCATCGGTCGGTACCGCATGGTGCCGAGCCGCGTGACGGAGCAGCCCGGCAACGGGTCCGGGTCCGTGGTCACGGCGGCGACGACGGTGCCGTCGCGCAGCAGCGCCGTGGTGTGCTCCTCGTCGTCGCGGTGCAGCTCGAGGCACACCTCGTCGGCCAGGGGAGCGAGCGCCGGCAGCGCCCAGGTCGCGAGGGAGTCGGCGTTGACGGCGAGGGCGAGGGTCGGCGGCCGCGGCGTCAGGACGCCGTCGTCGCCCGTGATCGCGGTGCCGAGGGCGACGAGGGTGTCGTCGGCGAGGAGCTCGATCTGCCGGGCGAGCCGCAGGACCACCTCGCCCGACGGCGTCGGCCGGACCGGGCGGCTCCGCACGAGGAGCACCCGCCCCGTGGCGACCTCGAGGGCGCGCAGCCGCTGGCTCACGGCCGACGGCGTCAGGTGCAGGAGGCGGGCGGCACCGTCGAGGCTGCCCGTCGACACCGCCGCGCTGAGCGCCCGCAGCTGCGCGAGGTCGAGGTCCACGACAGCGACGCTAACGGAAGGTCAAGGATCTGAACTACCGCTGCTGCTGCTCGGGTGCCTAGCGTCGGCGCGTGCCTGCTGCTCTCCTCGCCGCTCTGTCCGGACTCGGGCTGGGGCTCTCGCTCATCGTCGCCATCGGGTCGCAGAACGCCTTCGTGCTGCGGCAGGGGCTGCGGCGCGAGCACGTGGGCGTGGTGGTGCTGGTGTGCGTGGTGTCGGACGCCGTGCTGATCGCGGCCGGCGTGGCGGGGGCGGGGGCGGCCGTGGAGGCGGTGCCGGGGCTGCTGACGGTCGTGCGGGTCGCCGGTGCGGTCTTCCTGCTGGCGTACGGGGTGCTCGCCGCGCGGCGGGCGCTGCGGCCGCCGGCCGTGCTCGAGGCGGCCGGTGCGCGCGGACCGACGTCGGTGCGGGCGGCGGTGGCGACGACCCTGGCGCTCACGTGGCTGAACCCGCACGTGTACCTGGACACCGTGGTGCTGCTCGGGTCGGTGGCGCAGGGGCACGGGGGGCGCTCGTGGTGGTTCGCCGCGGGCGCGGTGCTGGGCAGCTCGCTGTGGTTCCCCCTGCTCGGCTTCGGGGCCGCGCTGCTGCGGCCCCTGTTCGCGTCACCGCGGGCGTGGCAGGTGCTGGACGGTGTGATCGCGGTGGTGATGGTGGTGCTCGCCGTGTCGCTGGTCGCGAGGGCCTGAGCGCGTCCCTCGTCGGAGCAGGGCCGTCGGCAGGAGGGCGGTCGGCAGGAGGGCCGTCGGCAGGAGGGCGGCGGCGGCGTCCGGCATGCTGGGCGCGTGACCACCTCCTCTGCTGCGCCTCCGCCTGCCCACGACCGGACGGGGGAGGCCGACCACGGCTCCGCCGCAGGAGGGGTCGACCTCGCCGCGGCGCGGGCAGCGGCCGTCGAGGCGGCGCGGCTCGGGGTGCGGATGGCGCGGACGGCGCGGTCACGGGAGGTCGTCGAGACGAAGGGGCCGAACGACTTCGCGACCGAGGTCGACCGGGCGGTGGAGGCCGCCGTCACCGAGGTCCTGCGGCGCGGCGCGGACGTCCCGGTCCAGGGGGAGGAGCTGAGCCCGACCGAGGACGCGCCGACCCGGTGGATCGTCGACCCGGTGGACGGCACCTTCAACTACGCCGCGGGCATCCCCGTGTGCGCGGTGAACGTCGCGTTGCTCGTGGACGGGGAGCTGGCCGTCGCGGTCACCGCGGGACTGTCGGCCGGCGTGGAGTCCGGTGGGGGCGACGACGGCGACCGGCCGACCGACGACGTGCTCGTCGCCGTGGTCGGGCAGGGGCTGGCGCGGGTGCTGCCGCGGTCGGAGGAGGTCCGCACGGTGAGCCGCGTGGGCGCGCGGGCGTCGGCGGTGACGGTGGGCGACGTCGGCTGGACGACGACCGGACCGTGGCCGGCGGCCGTACGGGCGGCGACGATCGCCGCGGTGGCGCCGGTGGCCGGTCGCGTGCGGATCGTCGGGAGCTCGGCGCTGGAGCTGGCGTGGGTCGCTGCCGGTCGGACCGCCGGCGCGGTGCTGTTCGGCAACAAGCCCTGGGACACGTTCCCGGGGGTCCTGCTCGTGCGCGAGGGGGGCGGTGTCGTCCTCGACGCGCACGGCGAGCCGTGGCGGCCCGGGGCCGACTCCGTGCTCGCGGCCGCGGATGGGGAGACGGCCGCCGCGCTCGTCGACGCGGTGCGTACGGGGGTGCGGACGGGGGAGCGCCGGGCGCGCGGCTGAGTGCCGCGGGGGCGACGCGTCCGGCGCTGCGCGGGATTCAGCTCGTGATGTCGGCGGTGGTGAAGCGCGCCCACGCGAGGGAGCCGAAGACCACGGCCCAGCCGGCCTGCAGGGCGAGGCCGCCGGCCAGGACGTCCCAGCCGACCTGGACGCGCAGGAACTCGGCGAAGTCGAACCAGTGGTGCGTGAGCAGCACGGGGTGGATGGCGTCGAGCTGGGGCAGCGAGTCGAGGACGGTCGAGACCACCGGGACGACGACCGTGGCGGCCATGGCGGCGACCGGGACCTCGGTGAGCGTCGAGAAGAACAGCCCGACGGCGACGAGGCCGATGAACGACAGGCCGACGTAGAGCGCGACGCCGGCGACGCGCAGCGCCCCGTCGGTCAGCGGCACGGTGTCGCCGGACAGCAGGGTCAGCGGGCGCACGCCGAACAGGGCGGCCCCGGTGACGGCGGCCACGACGGCGATCGCCGCGACGCACGACGCCGCGAACACGAGCGCGCCGACGGCCTTCACCAGCAGCAGCCGGGAGCGGGACACCGGCACGACCAGCAGGTACCGCAGCGTGCCGGTCTGCGCCTCGCCGGCCACGGCGTCACCCGAGGCGATCGCGATGCACAGCGGCAGCAGGAACGGCAGGCACACGAACAGCGCCGCCACGACGAGGAAGAGCCCGTTGCCGGTCACCTCGCCGATGAAGCCGGGCCCCTGGCCCTGCAGCGCGCTGTCCTGCGTCAGCCGCACGACGAGGCCCAGGATGAGCGGCACGAGCGACAGCCCGACGAGCAGGGCCTGGTTCCGCCGCCGCCCGAGCACGAGCCGGAGCTCGCTGCGCAGCAGCCGCAGGAAGGCCCCCCGGACGGCCGGCGCGTCGGGCAGGAGCGGGCGGTGCGCGGGTCCGGCCGGCGGCGCCGGCGGGACCGCCACGTCAGCGGGCGACATCGAAGCCCTCCCCGGTCAGCTCGACGAAGACCTGCTCCAGGCTCGGTGTGCGCACGGCCAGCCCCTCGACGTCGACACCCGCCCCGACGAGCGCGGCGGTGACCCGGGCCGGTGGCACGTCGCCCAGCAGCGCCTCGACGCCGGTGTCCGTGGTGCGCTGCACGGTCAGGCCCAGCCCGGACAGCACCGCGGAGGCCGCGGGGGCCTGCGCGGTCGGTGTGGTGACCACGACCCTCGCCTCGCTCGGGTCCGCGATCTCCGCCCGCGCCCCCTGCCGGACGAGGTGGCCGCGGCTCATGATGCCGATGTGCGTGCACACCTGCTCGATCTCGGCGAGCAGGTGCGAGGACACGAGCACGGTCGTCCCGTCCGCGGCCAGCTCGCGGATGAGCGTGCGCACCTCCCGCGTCCCCTGCGGGTCGAGGCCGTTGGTCGGCTCGTCGAGCACGAGCAGGGAGCGCGGCCGCAGCAGCGCCGCGGCGAGCCCGAGCCGCTGCTTCATGCCGAGGGAGTACTGCCGGAAGCGCTTGTCGGCCGCGGCGGACAGGCCGACGCGCTCGAGGGCGGCCTCGGCGCGGGCCCGGGACGTCCGCCGGTCGACCGTGCGGTCCGCCGCGTCGATGCGTGCGAGGTTGGCCCGCGCCGACAGGTACGGCTGGAACCCCGGCCCCTCGACGAGCGCCCCCACGTGCGGCAGGACGCGGTCGGCGTCCTCGGGCATGCGCGCCCCGAGGACCTGGACCTCGCCGCTGGTGGGGCGGACGAGGCCGAGGAGCATGCGGATCGTCGTCGTCTTCCCCGAGCCGTTCGGGCCGAGGAACCCGTAGACCGCGCCCCGCGGCACGAGGAGGTCGACGTGGTCCACGGCGACCTGCCCGGACCGGAACCGTTTCGTCAGGCCGGTCGTGCGCACGGCCGTCTCGTCGTCGCCGGACCCGGCGGGCAGCGGGACGGGCGCCGGCGAGGTCGCCCGTCCGGGGGCGGGTGCGGACGGCGCCCGCACGGGGCCGCCGGGGTGCTCGGCGGTGGGAGGCCTGGTCACGGCCCCAGCCTGACGCACCCGCACCTCGTCGGCGACGCGGCGCGCCCGGTCCTGTGCCCTCACGAGCCTGCCGTCAGCGCCGGCCGCCGCGGTCCGTCACGCGAGGGCGCGCAGCGTGTCGGCCGGGACGGCACCGACGAGGACGCGGCCGTCGTCGGTCACGAGGACCGAGACGAGCGCCGAGCTCAGCAGGCGCCCGCCCTCGACCGGCGTCGTCAGGGTGTCGTACAGCGTCGCCGCGTCGAGCTCGAGGCCGACCTGGCCCTCCTCGTCCGTCGGGCGGAACTGCTGGATGAGGTCCTGGGCGGTCTCGCTGCCGATGGTGAGCTGCGAGGACGGGTCGAGCAGGGCCGTCGGGTCGCCTGCGACGAGCGCCGCCACGTCCACCCCCTGCAGCTCGACGACGCCGCTCCAGCCCTCGCCGGTGACGGTGGCGTTGCGCGGCGTCGGGACCGCGCCGTCCGCCTCGGCGGACTCCTCGCGCGTCGGCACGACGACCTCGCGCACCTCCGTGCCGGCGGGCGGGGAGAAGGTCAGCACCGCCTCGCCCGGCGTCGCGTAGCTGACGTCGGTGAAGCCGAGCTCGAGGGCTGGGGCCGTGACGTCCTGCGTGCTCCACACCTGGACCCGCAGGGGGACGAAGGTGGACCCGTCGACGTCGACGACGACGCGGTCGACGAGCGTCGCGTCGTCCTTCGGGGTCACGACGACCTCGTACGCCTGCCGGCCGGCGACCGTCTTCTGCTCGCCCATGGTGAACGTCGAGTAGGCCTCGCCGATGCGCAGCGCGGCGCGGGCGGCCTCCTGCGGCGTCGGCAGCTCACCCGTCACGCCGGGCCCGGCGGCCAGCTCGGCGTCGATGCGGGCGGCGAGCTCGGCCGGGAGACGGCCGGCGACGTCGTCGGGCAGGGCCGTGGGCACCGCCGCGGGATCGAGGGTGGGGAGCGTGCCCTCCTCCGCCATCGCGCGCATCTGCTCGTAGCGGGCCCGGCCCGCCTCGTCGAGCGTGTAGTGCACGGCCTCGCCGCTGGTGCTGGAGTAGGTCCAGGCGTCCGCGCCGTCGCGGACGACCGAGTACTCCGAGACCGCGCCGAGGAGGGCGATGCGGGACCGGTCCTCCCCGTCCGTCCACACCCGCAGGGTCGAGGACCCGCCGAGCAGCGCCGTCGGGTCGGCGCCCGACATCTCGGCCACGGGCACCGACGGCAGGCCCAGGCGCGCCGTGTAGACGACCGTCCCGGAGACGGGCGTGGACTCCGCCTGCGACACCTGCTCGAGCAGCTCCGCGACGGTCACGTCGGGCAGGTCCGTCCCCTCGGCGCTGGCGACCAGCGGCCGCAGCCCGACCGCGCCCCCGACGACCGCCACCGCCACGACCGGCACGGCCCAGCGGGCACGGGTCGAACGGGCGCGGGAGGACAGGGAACGGGACGAGGGGGTGGGGCTCATGTGGTCCAGGGTCCTCGGGAGGCGCTGAGGCAGCACTGAGATGGGACCGGCGCGGGCGGGACCGACGTCCCGGCCGGGGCGCGCGCCGGCCGTGCGGGTGCCATGCTGCCGCCGTGCGCGTGCTGGTGGTCGACGACGAACGAGGGCTGGTCCGTGCGCTGCAGCGCGGCCTGACGGCGGAGGGCTTCGCGGTGGACGTGGCCTTCGACGGGCTCACCGGGCTGCAGATGGCGGCGGACCGCGAGTACGACGCGATGGTCCTCGACATCATGCTGCCGCGGCTGAACGGCTACGACGTCGTGACGAAGATGCGCGAGCGGGAGATCTGGACGCCCGTGCTGCTGCTCTCGGCGAAGGACGGGGACTACGACGTCGCCGACGGCCTCGACGTGGGTGCCGACGACTACCTCATCAAGCCGTTCTCCTTCGTCGTGCTCGTGGCGCGGCTCCGGGCGCTCGTGCGCCGGCCCGCCACCGCGCGCCCGGCGGTGCTCACCGTGGGCGACCTCGTCCTCGACCCGAGCGCGCGGACGGTCACGCGCGGCGGGGCGCCGGTCGAGCTCACCACGCGCGAGATGGCGCTGCTGGAGTACCTCATGCGCAACGCGGACCGCGTCGTCGGCAAGGTCGAGCTGCTCGACCACGTGTGGGACGGCACGGGTGAGGACGTCAACGTCGTCGAGGTCTACGTGGGCTACCTGCGCCGCAAGCTGGGCCGCGACGTCGTCGCCACCGTCCGCGGCGCCGGCTACCGCGCCGCGGGCTGAGCGTGAGCGCCGCTGCGCGCCACCAGCCGGACCGCCGCGGCCCGGCGTGGCGGTCGCTGCGGGTCCGCCTGACCGTGCTCACGGCCGCGGTCATGTGCCTGGCGCTCGTCGCGGGGGCATGGACGCTGGGGACGGTGCTGCAGCGGGGGCGGGTGGCCGCGCTCGACGGCATCGTGGCGGCCCGCGTCGACACCGTCGCCGCGCTCGTCGCCGAGGACCGCCTGCCGGATCCGCTGCCGGTCGAGGAGCCGGGGGAGGTCGTGCAGGTCCTCGACGCGCAGGGCCGGGTGGTGGCCAGCTCGTCGACGGCCTCCCGCACGCTGCCCGTGCTGCCCGCCGACCTGCTGTCCGCGGCGCCGGGCGCCGCGGCGCCGGACCCCGCCGTCATGACGACCTCCGCCTCGGCGTACGCCGACACCGCCCGGGCGGCCATGCGCCTCGTCGAGGGCCCGTCGGGGCCGGTCACCGTGGTGGCGACGATGCCGCTGACCGAGGTGCGGGGGCTCCTGCGGGCGCTGCAGGTGTCGTTCTTCGGCGTCGTCCCCACCCTCACCCTGCTCGTCGCGATCGCGGTGTGGCTCGTCCTGGGGCGCGCCCTCGGCTCGGTGGACCAGCTGCGCCGGGCGGCGGCCCAGGTGGCGAGCACCGGCGGGCGCGGCGTGCTGCCCGTCGGGCGCGACGACGACGAGATCGCCGCCCTCGCGCGGACCCTCAACGACATGCTCGACCGGCTCGACGCGGCCGCGGGGCGCCAGCGCAGCTTCGTCGCCGACGCCGCCCACGAGCTGCGCTCCCCGCTGTCGTCCCTGCGCGCCACCATCGAGGTCGCCGCGGACTCGCGCAGCGGCTACACGGCCGAGGAGCTCGCGGAGGACCTGGCGCCGGAGGTGCTGCGGATGGGGGCCCTCGTCGACGACCTGCTGCTGCTCGCCCGTCTGGGGTCCGCGCCGCGGGGCGAGCGGCCGGTGGACCTCGCCGCGGTCGCCGCCGAGGGCGTGGCGGCCGCCGTGGCCGGGGGTGCGGCCACCGACGGCCCCGCGCCGGGCAGCACGGAGGTGCCCGTGCACCTCGAGGGCGCGGGCGCGACGCGGGGCGATGCGTCCGCCCTGGCCCGCGTCGTGCGCAACCTCGTGGAGAACGCCCGCCGGCACGCGACCTCGCGCGTGGAGGTGCACGTCGCGCCCGGGCTGGTCGTCGTGGACGACGACGGCGGCGGCATCGACCCCGCCGACCGGGAGCGCGTCTTCGAGCGGTTCGTGCGCCTGGACGCGGCGCGCGAGCGGGGGACGGGCGGCTCGGGGCTGGGGCTGGCCATCGCGCGCGAGATCGCGCGCGAGCACGGCGGGGACGTGGTGCTGGGGGACTCCCCGCTGGGCGGGCTGCGGGCGCAGCTGCGGCTGAGAGCGGGCGACGAGCCCGCCGCCGTCGCGCCGCTGCCCGCGGATGCGGTCGCCGACGGGCCGGGCCAGGGTGGGGGCCTCGGCCAGGAGCACGGCCAGGACCACGACCGCGAGCGCGACCACGAGCACGACCACGCAGGAGGAACGATGGGCGACGAGCTGCACAAGGGCGACGAGGTGACGTGGAAGAGCCACGGCCAGACCGTCCACGGCGAGGTGGAGAAGAAGATCACCTCGGACACCGAGGCCGCCGGGCGGACGGTCCGCGCCTCGAAGGACGACCCGCAGTACCTCGTCAAGAGCGACAAGACCGGCAAGGAGGCCGTCCACAAGCCGTCGGCGCTGACCGAGGAGTGAGTCCCGCGGTGCAGGGTCCGACCCGGAGGGTGGTCGCGTGACGCGCTCGGCGGTGCAGGTCTCGGACCTGCCCTCGGGGCTGAGCGTGCGCATCGACCGGTTCCGGCGCGGTGACGCCTGCCTGCGGGTGTGGACGATGTGGCTCGACGACGCCGACCGGGCCGCGGGGCAGGACCGGCACGACGTCGTCATGGTGCACGGGCTCGGCGCGAGCTCGCAGTACTTCGAGCGGCTCGGGCTCCGGCTGGCGCGGATGGGCACGGTACACCTCATGGACCTGCCGGGGTTCGCGGCGGTGCCGGCGCCCTCGCGCCCGTTCCGCACGGAGGACTTCGCCGCCGTCCTGCACGCCTGGATGGACCAGGCCGACCTCGTCGCGCCGGTGCTCGTCGGGCAGTCGATGGGTACGCAGGTCGTGACCGAGACGCTGGCGGCGTACCCGGGGAGCGCGCACGCCGCGGTGCTCGTCGGGCCGATCGTCAACGCGGCGGAGCGGTCCGCGACGCGGCAGGCGCTGCGGCTGCTGCAGAGCGCGCCGTTCGAGTCGCACCGCACGCGGTCGGTGGTCGTCTCGGCCTACGGCCGGTGCGCGCCCTGGTGGGTCCGCGCGGTGCTGCCCGGGATGGTCCGGTACCCGATCGAGGAGCGGATCGGGCAGGTGGACGTGCCGCTGCTGCTGCTGCGGGGCGAGCACGACCACGTCGCGCCGCGGCCCTGGGTCGAGCACCTGACGGCGCTGGCGAAGGACGGGCGGTTCGTGGAGGTGGAGGGTGCCGGGCACGGCGTCATCGACGACCACCGCGACGAGGTCGCCCGCCTCGTCGTCGAGCACGCGCGGCGATGACGGCCCTGGTGCGTCTGCTGCGGCGCGGTGCGGCGTGGGCGGCCGACTACGCGTGGATCGTCGCGTGGCAGGCACGCGTGCTGCTGCGGCCCCCGCCCGCCGACCGGTACGCTGACGGGTCCGGCACGCCCGTGCTCCTCCTGCCGGGGATCTACGAGACCTGGGGCGTCATGACGCCCCTGGCCCGCGCGCTGCACGACGCGGGCCACCCGGTGCACACCGTCCCCGCGCTCGGCTTCAACAGCGCGGACCTGGCGACCTCCGCCGCGCAGGTGGCCGACCGGCTCGAGAGGCTCGACCTGCGTGGCGTGGTCCTCGTCGCGCACTCCAAGGGCGGGCTCATCGGCAAGCTCGCGCTCACCCTGCCGCGCGTCGAGGGGCGCACCGCCGGGCTCGTGGCGGTGAACACGCCCTTCGCCGGCTCGGCCTACGCGCGGTGGTTCCCCGCCCGGGCCGTCCGCGCGCTGTCGCCGCGGGACCCGGTGCTCCTCGAGCTCGCGCGGCAGCTGCCCGTCAACGCGCGCGTCGTCGCGCTGCACGCGCGGTTCGACCCGCACGTGCCGGGACGCTCGCGGCTCGAGGGTGCGGTGGACGTCGAGCTGCCCCTCGACGGGCACTTCAAGGTCCTGTCCGCACCGCGCCTGCACCGCGAGGTGCTGCGGGCCGTGGGCACGCTGGGCGCCGCGCGCACGTCCTCCGGCCGCGACGCGCACCGCTGACGAGCGCCGCGGACCGGCTCGTCCCGCGCGTGCCTCAGGCCGCGGGGACGAGCGCGGACGCGAGCGCCGCGACGACGACGCGCGCGGACCGCTCGGCGGCGTCATCCACGTGGGTGAGGAAGTCGTCGTCCGCCGCCGGACCGCACAGGTCCGAGATGCCGCGCACCCCGAGGAAGCGGGCGCCGCGCAGGAACGCGACCTGTGCGAGCGCAGCCGTCTCCATGTCGGTGCTCAGCGCGTCGGGGTAGTCGGCGCGCACCCTCTCGACCGCCGAGCCGTCGACGAACCCGTCCCCGGACACCATGGCGCCGCGGCGCACGTGCAGGTCCGCGACGGGAGCGGCCAGCGCGGCGTCGACGAGCGGCTCGTCGGACGGGAAGGACGGCGGCATGCCGGGCACCTGCCCGAGGGCGTAGCCGAAGACGCGGGCGTCGGCCTGCGACAACGTGGCGCTGGCCCCGACGACGACGTCGCCCACGCGCACGCCGGCCGCGAGCCCGCCCGCGCTGCCCGCGCTGACCAGGACGTCCGCACCCGTGCGCTCGAGCGCGACGGCCCCGGCGCTGGCGGCGGCGACGAGCCCGATCCCCGACTGCACCAGCAGGACGGGCACGCCGGCCAGCCGGACGCGCCACGTCGGGGCGTGCACGGTCGGCGCGACCTGCGTCGACTCCTCGGCCACGGCCAGGAAGGGCGCCGCCTCGTCGGCCATGGCGACGACGACGACGGCGGCCACCCTGTCGCCCGCGCCGAGCACGTGGCCCGCCGTCGCGCGCGGCATCACGGCGTCCGCCGGCACGCCCGGGTCGACCGTCGTCACGCCGTCACCTGGGACCAGCCGTCACGGGCCGCGAGGAATCCGCGCGCGGCCTCCTGCGCGCCGGTGAGCGTGTGGTTCGCGCCCCACCCGCACTGCACCTCGTTGGCCGCCGGGACCTCGTCGGCCTCGACGACGTCCTGCAGCGTGCGCTCGACGAGGGCGAGGACGTCCTCGTACGCCGGGTCGCCGGACAGGAGGAGGTAGAAGCCCGTCTGGCAGCCCATCGGGGAGAAGTCGACGACGGCGTCGGAGTGGTCGCGCGACTTCTCGGCGAAGAGGTGCTCGACGCTGTGGACGACGTCCATCTCGAGGTGGGCGTGGTTGGGCTGCGTGAAGCGGAGGTCGTACTTCGTCAGCACGTCGCCGTGCGGGAGCACCTTGCGGTCCGCGAGGCGGACGTACGGCGCGGCCACGGTGCGGTGGTCGAGGTTGAAGGACTCGACGTTCCGGCGGGGGACGCCGGCGTCCGACGGGGTCGCGGCCGGGGTGCTGCTGGTCTCGGTCATGTCCCCATTCTGACCCCGGACCGCGACCCCGGCGGGCCCGCGGGCGTCCGCGCACGAGGGGCCGGGTGCCGGACGGCGGGCGGTCCGCGGGGTCGGGGCCGGGGTCGGGGTCGGCGCAGGGTCGGGGGAGGATGGGCGCGATGTCCTCCCACCTCACGCCGCCCGCGCGCGGCGGCGCGCTGTCCTTCCTCACCCCGACCGCGCTGGCGGCCGTCTTCGCGCCGGCCCTGCTGTTCGAGGTCGGCATCGGCGCGGTGATCCCGATGGTGGCCGTGCGCGCCTCGGAGCTGGGGGCGGACCTGGCGACGGCGGGCCTGCTCGCGGCGCTGCTGGCCGTGGGGCAGATCCTCGGCGACGTGCCGGCGGGGGCCGTCGCCGCCCGGCTCGGGGACCGGTGGGCGATGGCGGCGGCCGCGGCCGTCGCGGTGGTCACGCTGACGGTGTGCGCGCTGGCCGACGGGCTGGCCGTCCTCGCGCTCGGCGTCCTCGGCACCGGGGTCACGAACGCGGTCTTCCTGCTGGCCCGGCACTCCTACCTCGCGGAGGTCACGCCCGTCGTGCACCGGGCGCGGGTGCTGTCGACGCTCGGCGGGGTCGGGCGCATCGGCATGTTCGTCGGGCCGTTCCTCGGCGCGGCGCTCGTGCACGCCACGGCCACCGCGGCCGCGTTCTGGCTCGCGGTGGTGACGACGTTTCTCGTCGTCGTCGTGCTGCTGGCCGTGCCCGACGTGGGCGGCGAGGGCCGCGGCCCGCGCGCGCTGCGCCGGCGCGCCGGGGGCCGTGCGGGGGACGCGGTGCCGCGCGTGCCCGTGCGACGGGTCGTGGCCGACCACGGCCGGCTCTTCGCGACGCTCGGCGTCGGGGTGCTGCTCGTCGGGGCCGTGCGCGGGTCGCGGCAGGTGCTGCTGCCGTTGTGGGGCGAGCACCTGGGCCTCGACCCGGCGGTCACCAGCCTCGTCTACGGCATCTCCGGCGCGCTCGACACGCTCGTCTTCTACCCGGCCGGGATGCTCATGGACCGGCGGGGGCGGCTCGCGGTCGGCGTGCCGTCCATGCTCGTGCTCGGGGTCGCGATGCTGCTCCTGCCGCTCGCGGGTGGGCCGGTGGCGCTCGCGGTGCTCGCCGCGGCGATGGGCCTGGGCAACGGCGTCAGCGCCGGGATCCTCATGACGCTGGGTGCCGACACCGCGCCCGCGGACGTGCGGGCGCAGTTCCTCGGGGTGTGGCGGCTCATGCAGGACACGGGGACGGCGGCGGGTCCGCTCGTGGTGTCGGCGGCCGCGGCGCTGGGGTCGCTGGCGGCGGGGGCGCTGACCATGGGCGCGGTGGGCGTCGTGGCGGCGGGGGTGCTCGCCGCGACGGTCCCGCGCTGGACCGTGCACGCGAGCGTGCGGACCCGGGTGGCGGCCGGCCTGCGGGCGGACGGCTCGTCGCCACCCGGTGCGGGGGAGGTGCAGGGGAGGACGCGGTGACGCGGGGCCGTTGAGCGACCGGGATGGCCGGGCCGGACGGGCGCGCCGGACGGGCCAACCCGGCGGAGGCGGTGCGTGGCAGGCTCGGGCCGTGAACCTCGACCCCGCCGCCCTGCCGCCGCACGTGCTCGCGTTCCTCGCGGACCGGCACCTGGCGACCCTGTCCAGCCTGCGCGCCGACGGCAGCCCGCACGTCGTGCCCGTCGGCTTCACGTGGGACGACGAGGCCCGGCTCGCGCGCGTCATCACCTCCGGCGGGTCCGTGAAGGCCCGGCTCGCCGCGCGGGGCGGCCGCGTCGCGCTGTGCCAGGTCGACGGCGGCCGGTGGCTCACGCTCGAGGGCGAGGTGCGGGTGCTCTCGTCGCCCGACGAGGTGCGCGAGGGGGAGCGTCGGTACGCGCAGCGCTATCGCGTGCCGCGGGAGAACCCGGAGCGCGTGGTGCTGGCGGTCGCGGTGGACCGGGTCCTGGGCCGGGTGCCGGCACCGGCGTCCTGACGCCCGACCGCTGCGGCGCCCGTGCGGGGCGCACGGGCGCACCGCACGATGGACCGGTGACGCCGGACGGGCGTCGCCCGACCCCAGGGAGGTCCGCCGTGCCGAAGACGACCCGCGAGGGCACCGCGAAGGACGACGAGCTGCCGAGCACCGTCGCACGCTCGGACGCCAAGGCCCGGGAGACGTTCGCGAAGACGCACGACTCCGCCGCCGCCACCTACCACGACGAGGGCGCCGCCCACCGCGTCGCCTACGCCGCCCTCAAGCACACGCACGAGAAGGTCGGCGACCACTGGGAGCCGAAGGAGCACGCGGGCCCGTCCGACGAGCGCGCCGCGGGCGGTGGCCCGGACGGCGACGCGCCGACGGCCGGCGGCGTGGACGCGAACGCCTCCAAGGCGCACCTCATGGACGTCGCGAAGCGCCTGGACGTGCACGGGCGGTCCCGGATGACGAAGGACGAGCTCGTCCGGGCCATCGGCGAGGAGAACGACCGCCGGACGGCCGCGGCGCGGGGCTGATCCGGCGGGTCGGACCGACGGGCGGGCCGGCGGGGCCGGCCGGACGGCCGAACGGGTGGCGCGGCCGGCGTGGACGCGTCCCCCGGGACCATCGGCCGATGCGCGGGTGGGGCGGACCGTCGACGACGAGGGAGAGGACGGCACGAGGTGGCGTGGTGGCGCGGACGGCGGCGCGGAGGGGCGCCGGGGACGGGTGCGGCCGGTGACGACGGGGTCGACGCCGTGGTCGACGCCGTGGTCGACGCCGCCGCGGGGCGGGTGCCCGACCCCCGGCGGTCGGTGGCGCAGTACCTCGTCGACCGCGAGATCGACCGCGAGCGCCGGGAGGGCGGCACCGACCTCGACGACGGGACGCGGGCCGAGCTGCCCGAGGTCCCGCGCGCGCACCCCGACGGCCCGGCGCGCGGCGTGGGGCGGA
This sequence comes from Cellulomonas sp. plas2, assembly GCF_057221735.1. NCBI lineage: Bacteria > Bacillati > Actinomycetota > Actinomycetes > Micrococcales > Cellulomonadaceae > Cellulomonas > Cellulomonas sp. plas2. Next base: position 2,678,303 of record NZ_CM170155.1, on the reverse strand, counting down.
TGGCGGACCGCGGGCGCTGGGTGGACCGCATGCTCGACGAGGCCGTGGCGCGCGGGGAGTTCGAGGACCTGCCGCTCGCCGGCAAGCCCATCCCCGGGCTGACGCGGCACGACCCGGACTGGTGGCTGCGGAGCCTCGTCGAGCGGGAGCAGATCACGGGCGTCCTGCCCGAGGCGCTGCAGCTGCGCACCGACGACGCCCGGCTCGACGCGCGCCTGGACGAGGAGGCGTACGAGCCGCGCGTGCGCGAGGTGCTCGAGGAGTTCAACGCGCGGGTCGTCGAGGCCCGGCGGCAGCTGCTCGGCGGTCCGCCCGTGGTCACGCCGCTGCGGGACGTCGAGCGGGAGGTCGCGCGCTGGCGGCAGCGCCGCGCGGCGCGCTGAGGTCAGCCCGGCAGGCGCAGGGCGTGCACGACCACGGGCGCCGCCGCGCGCACGTGCCACGTCTCGCCGGGCCGCGGGTAGGCGCGCACCGTGTGTGCGCGCCCGTCGACGAAGGCCTCGACGACGCTCCCGTCGACGAGCACGCGCACGGGGCCGGTGCCCGCGCTGCGCCAGACCACGCGGGCGCCCTGCGGGCCGTCGAGCGCGAGGACGAGCCCGGTTCCGGTGCCTGTGCCGGTGCCTGTGCCGGTGCCTGTGCCGGTGCCGGTGGAGGTCGCGCTCGCCGGCTCCTCGTCGGGCTCCTCGTCGAGCACCTCGAAGGCCGCGGCGGCGACGCGGACGTCGGTGCCGGCGCCGAGCCTCTCGCCGCGCAGCGCCTCGGCCTCGCGGGCCGGCCACGAGCGCACGTGCCCGTCGCGCACCCCGAGCTCGCGGGGGAACGTCAGCGCTCCCGCCCAGCCCGCCGCGTCCACCTCCGCGGCGTCCCGGTGCTCCCACGTCCAGCCGACGAGCACGACGCGGTCGGGCTCGACGAGCGCCTGCGGGGCGTAGAAGTCGGGGCCGTCGTCGAGCAGGACGGACGTCCGCGGCCGGAACCGCGGGCCGCCGCCCGGCGTGCCGACGGCGCCGAGGTGCACGTCGCCGACGATCGCCGCCACGGGTCCGAGGACCGCGTCGGACGCGCCGGAGGGGCCGAGGCGCCAGCGCGACACGACGAGGACCCAGGCCCCGTCGACCCTGACGAGCTGCGGGCACTCCCACATGTGCCCGGGCGCCCACGGGTCGTCGGTGCCCGTGCCGGCCAGCAGCGTGCCGGCGTCCTGCCAGTCGTGCAGGTCGTCGACGAGGAAGACGCGGACCACGGGCGTGTCCTCGACCGTCCGGCCGGCCTGCAGCGCCCACCGGTGCCCGCCGAGCGTGACGAAGAAGGGGTCGCGGATCTCGAAGAGGCCCGCGTCGGCCGGCATGGGGCACACGACGTCGTCCTCGGCCGTCCAGGCCGCGAGGTGCGGGTCGGCGGGGTCGTCGGGCGTCGCGAGGACGACCCCGGCGGATTCCGGACGGGTGCGGACCGCGGTGTAGGCGAGCACGGGCACGTCGTCGACGACGACCGCCGTGCCGCTCCAGCAGCCGTTGGCGTCGGGGCCGTCGGGACGGGGCGCCAGGGCGACCGGCTCGTGCTCCCAGCGCACGAGGTCGGTGGAGGAGGCGTGGCCCCAGTGGATGTCCGCGTGCCGCGGGCTGTGCGGGTTGAGCTGGTAGAAGAGGTGCCAGCGGCCGTGGTGGCGCAGGAAGCCGTTGGGGTCGTTCACCCAGCCCGAGGACGGGCGCAGGTGCAGGTGGGGATAGGGGTCCAGCGCGGGAGCGGGTGCGGGTGCGGTCGGGCGGGGGGCGACGTCGTCGTCGCTCGCGTGCGGGCTCACGGGTGGCTCCAGCGGTCAGACCATCGGGCGGGCGCGGGACATGCGCGGACCGTACCGCGGGGCGCGGCCGCTGCAGGTGATCTCGAGCAGGCGGACGACGCGCTGGCGCCACGGCCGCCACGGCTCGAGGAGCCGGACCACGCCGGCGTCGTCGGTGCGCTCGCCCGTCAGCGCCCAGCCGACGGTGTGCGCCAGGTGGAAGTCGCCGACGGACACCGCGTCCGTGTCGCCGAGCACGCGGCACGCGACCTCGGCGACGGTCCACTCCCCGATGCCCGGCACGGTCAGCAGCCGGCGCCGCGCCTCGTCGACGGGCAGGTCGACGGCCTCCTGCAGCCGGTGCGCCACGGTCATCGCGCGGCGGACCGTGCCCGCGCGCTTCTCCTCCACGCCGGCCTGCCGCCATTCCCACACGGGCAGGTCCCGCCAGACGGCGGCGGGCGGCGGGACGCGCAGACCCGCGGGCGCCGGCCCCGGGGCGGGGGTGCCGTGCCGCTGGACGAGGCGGCGCCACGCGGCGAAGGCGTCGGCGCCGACGACCTTCTGCTCGAGGACGGCCGGGACCAGGGACTCGACCATCGCGCCGGTCCGCGGGACGCGCAGGCCGGCGAGGCGGCGGTGCGCGTCGTGCACGACGGGGTGCAGGTGCGACGGGAGCGCGTGGGAGTCGTCGCGGGCGCCGAGCAGGTCCGGCACGCCGGCCAGGGCGTGCTCCGCGCCGGGTCCCCAAGCCTGCACGTGGATCCCGTCGGTGCGCACCTCGAGCCGGCGGGTGGCGGGGCCGAGCGGCGTGAGGGTGGCCTGCCAGAGGGCGCCGTCCGGCGTCAGCCGCCAGGCCGGGTCGCCGGCGCCGCGGCGCAGGAGGCCCGTCGTGCGGTGCACGTCGACGGGGGCGGCCGGGCGGTAGACGTCGACGAGGGGCGCGTCCGCGGCGGGGGCCGGGAGGGCGGCGGCACCGGTCGAGGTCCCGGTCGACGCGCGGACGCCGGGGTCGAGGGCCGTCACGGCCGGCTCACGAGCCGCGCCACCGCCGCCTCACCGGCCGCGCAGGCGGTCGATGACGCGCCGGTCGCGCTTGGTCGGGCGGCCGGCGCCGCGGTCGCGCTGGGCGGCCAGGGCGACGTGCTCCTTCGGCGGTGCGGCCGGGGTGCGGTCGAGGTAGCACGTCACGGCGACGGGCGCGCCGACGCGCTTGACGATCAGCCGCTGCACGACGACGACGCGCTCGCGGTCGCCGACGCGGGCGCGGACCTCGTCGCCCGGCACGAGGGTCGTGGCGGGCTTGGCCCGCTCGCCGTTGACGCGCACGTGCCCGCCGCGGCAGGCGGCGCCGGCGGCGGACCTCGTCGGGAACAGGCGGACGGCCCAGGTCCACGCGTCCACGCGCGCCTGCACCACCTCCGCCATGCGCCCAGGTTCTCACGGCCGGCGGGGTGGCCGTGAGGGGTCGTCGGGAGGGCCGGGGACGGCGGCGGACAGGTGCCGGACAGGTGCCGGACGGGTGCCGGACGGGCGCCGGGCGGGTGTCGGGCGGGTGCCGGGACGGGAGGTCGCGCCACGGGGACGGACGTACGGTGGCGGGCATGACCACCCCCGCCGGCACCGGCTCCCGCACGCCCACCAGCCCCGACGACCGCCGTCCCCTCCGCCACCGCGGCACCCTCGCGGTCGTCGGCGGCCGCGTGGTCCCCGTGGTCGGGGAGCCGGTCGAGGGCGGCACGGTGCTCGTCGTCGACGGGCGCATCACGGCGGTCGGCGCGGCGGACGAGGTCCCGGTCCCCGCCGACGCCGAGGTCGTCGACGCGACGGGCCGCTGGGTGCTGCCGGGCTTCGTCGAGGCGCACGGGCACGTCGGCCTGCACGAGGAGGGCGAGGGCGTCGCGGGCAACGACACGAACGAGATGACCCGCGTCAACGCGGCTGCGGTCCGGGCGATCGACGCCGTCAACGTCGACGACGAGGGCTTCCGCGACGCGCTGGCCGGCGGCATCACGTCCGTCGTCGTCAAGCCGGGGTCCGGCAACCCGATCGGCGGGCAGTCCGTGGCCATGAAGACGTGGGGCGGGCGGACGGTCGACGAGCAGGTCATCCGCGACGCCGTGTCGGTGAAGTCGGCGCTGGGGGAGAACCCGAAGCGCGTGTGGGGCGAGCGCAAGCAGACCCCGCAGACCCGGCTCGGCACGGCGGCCGTCATCCGCGAGGCGTTCGTCGCCGCCCAGCACTACCGCGACAAGCGGGACGCCGCGGTCGCGAAGGACGAGCCGTTCGCGCGGGACCTCACCCTCGAGACCCTCGTGCGGGTGCTCGACGGGGAGCTCGTCTGGGACCAGCACACGCACCGCCACGACGACATCGCCACGGCGCTGCGCCTGGCCGACGAGTTCGGCTACCGCCTCGTCGTCAACCACGGCACCGAGGGCCACAAGCTCGCCGACGTGCTGGCCGAGCGGGACGTGCCGGTGGTGTTCGGACCGATGTTCACGAGCCGGTCGAAGGTGGAGCTGCGCGACCGGGGCATCGAGCACCTGGCGGCGATCGCGGCGGCGGGCGTCCGCGTCGCCATCACCACCGACCACCCCGTCGTGCCCATCAACTTCCTCGTGCACCAGGCGACCCTGGCGGTGAAGGAGGGCCTGCCGCCGACGACCGCGATCGAGGCGCTGACCGTCAACCCGGCGTCCTTCTTCGGCCTCGAGGGCCGCATCGGCGCGCTGGCGCCGGGGCTCGACGGCGACCTCGTCGTGTGGTCCGGCGACCCGCTGGACGTCACGTCCCGCGCGGAGCGCGTCGTCATCGAGGGGCGCACGGTCTACACGTGGGACGCCTCCGCCGGCCGCGGGGTCGTCGTCGAGCGGTCGGAGCGCTTCGCCCGCTGACCCCGCACGACCCGCCCCGCCGGACCGGGCGGACGACGAGGGCCCCGCGCGCGCTCGCCGCGCGCGAGGCCCTCGTCGTCGGCAGGGCTCAGGCGGAGGTGCCGGTCCACCACACGGGACGGCCCGTGGCGGAGTACAGGACGAGGTTGCCGTCGTCCTGCAGCGCCAGCAGGACGCCGTCGCCGCCCCACGCCGCGCTCCAGGTAGCGGTCCCCGGCGTAGACCTCGACGCCGCCCAGCACGCCCAGGGTGGTGTTGCCGGCGGGGGCCCCGGCGGTGCCGGACTGCCACAGCGCGCGGCCACGGCCGTAGAGCACCGCGTTGCCGTCGTCCTGCAGCTCGAGGCGGTACGCACCGTTCGGCGAGACGAGCCGCTCACCCGCGCCCAGGTAGCCGCCGGGCGTCGTGCCGCCGTCGCCCACCGTGGCGTAGCCCGTGGCCCGCGGGGTGGACCACCACGCCGCGGGGCCCTCGACGACCATGGCGGCGTCGGGGCCGACCCACACCCGCTCGCCGCCCCGCCGGGGCAGGAGCGGGTACGTGGGGAACCCCGGGTGGAACGTGCCCGAGCTCCACAGCGCCGGGCCCGCCGCGGGGTACACGACGAGGTTGCCGTCGCCCTGCATCTCCAGGTGCGCCCCGGGGTTGCCCGCCGTCCCGGCCTGCCACGCGACACGCCCGTCCGCCGCGTAGGCCACGAGGTTGCCGTCGGTCTGGAGGGCGACCTGGCTGCCCCCGTCCGGCTCGGAGGTCAGGGACTGCCCGGCGACCAGCCCGTCCCAGGTCTCGAGCAGGTCGTTCGTGGTGCCCCACCACCGGAGGGGACGCCGTCGGCCTCGAGGACGAGCGTCCCCGCGTCGGTCAGCGTGAGCGACTCGCCGGCCGGGTAGCCGGCGGGCGACCCGTCGAAGGTCTGCGTGTGCCACGTGACCCCGCCGTGCGCGTCGTAGAGCACGAGGTTGCCGTCGGCCTGGAACGCCAGGGACCAGCCGGGCTGCAGGCTGTCGAACAGCACCCACTCGTGGGCGCCGACCGTGACGACCACGCCGTCCGCGAGGCCGCGGAGGCGCGCGGTCCCGGCGGCGGAGACGACCTCGTCTCCGGCCCGCAGCGCGGTGCCGGACGGGACCGCGCCGCCGGTCCCGAGCTGCGCGGCAGGCGCCGCGAGCGACAGGGACGGGGCCGCCGGGGCGGCTGCGACGGCGGGTGCCGTCGCGACGACGGGCAGCGTGAGCCCGAGCGCGAGCAGCGCCGTCCAGCGGCGCGCGGGGCGGGGCCGGACGGGTGCGGTGACGTGCATGGATCCCCCTGGAGCGGTGCCGGCGGTCGGTTTGCCGTGCGTGCTCATCGTGGCGGTGCCAGGGCCGGGGCGTGGGCGTTCCCGGCGACGGTTCGGACACGGGCGGGCCGCGGTCCGGTCACGGCCCCGTGGAGGAGTGGTGCAGACGCGACGGGGCCCCGTCGGCCGTGTCGACGGGGCCCCGGAGGACGGGCTGCCAATCAGCCGCGCAGCTCGAGGTAGCGGGCGATGAGGGCCTTCGTCGACGGGTCCTGCGACGCGAGCGCCGCCGTGTCGCCCGCGACCGCCGGGGCGATCTCCTGGGCGAGCTTCTTGCCCAGCTCGACGCCCCACTGGTCGAAGGAGTCGATGCCCCACACGACGCCCTCGACGAAGGTGATGTGCTCGTAGAGCGCGATGAGCTGGCCCAGCACCGATGGCGTGAGGGCCGGCGCGAGGATCGACGTCGTCGGGCGGTTGCCGCTGAAGACCCGCGCGGGCACGACGTGCTCGGCGGTGCCCTCGGCGCGCACCTCGTCGGCCGTCTTGCCGAACGCGAGGGCCTTGGTCTGGGCGAAGAAGTTGGCCAGGAAGAGGCCGTGGACGTCGGCGTCGCCGTCCTGCAGGGGGTGGGCCGGGTTCGCCACGGCGATGAAGTCCGCGGGGATGAGGCGCGTGCCCTGGTGGATGAGCTGGTAGAAGGCGTGCTGGCCGTTGGTGCCGGGCTCGCCCCAGAACACCTCGCCCGTCTGCGTCGTCACGGGGGAGCCGTCCCAGCGCACGGACTTGCCGTTGGACTCCATCGTGAGCTGCTGCAGGTACGCCGGGAAGCGGTGCAGGTACTGCGCGTAGGGCAGCACCGCGTGGGTGTGGGCGTCGAGGAAGTTGACGTACCAGACGTTGAGCAGGCCCATGAGGACGGGCACGTTGCGCTCGAGCGGCGTGGTGCCGACGTGCTGGTCGACGGCGTGGAAGCCGGCGAGGAACGCGCGGAAGGCGTCGGGGCCGATGGCGACGGCGAGCGACGTGCCGATCGCCGAGTCGACGGAGTAGCGGCCGCCCACCCAGTCCCAGAAGCCGAAGGCGTTGTCGGGGTCGATCCCGAAGTCGGCGACCTTGTCCAGGGCCGTCGAGACGGCGACGAAGTGCTTCGCGACGGCGCCGGAGCGGGCGGCGTCCTCGTCGTCGATGGCGCCGGCGGCGAGCAGGCCCTCCCAGAGCCATGCGCGGGCCAGGCGAGCGTTCGTGAGCGTCTCGAGCGTGGTGAAGGTCTTGGACGCGACGATGAACAGCGTCGTCGCCGGGTCCAGGTCCTTCGTGGTCTCCGCGATGTCGGTGGGGTCGATGTTGGAGACGAACCGGACCTCGAGACCCTCCTGCACGTACGGCTTCAGCGCCTCGTACGCCATCACCGGGCCCAGGTCGGAGCCGCCGATGCCGATGTTGACGACGGTGCGGATGCGCTCACCCGTCACGCCGGTCCACGCACCGGACCGGACGGCGTCCGCGAAGGCGAAGACCTTGTCGAGCACGGCCTGGACGTCCGTGTCGACGTCCTGCCCGTCCACCTCGAGCGGGGGCGTGGCCCCCGGCGGGCGGCGCAGCGCCGTGTGCAGGACGGCCCGGTCCTCGGTGACGTTGATGTGCTCGCCGCTGAGCATCGCGTCGAGCCGCCCGACGAGGCCGACCTGGTCGGCCAGCGCCAGCAGGTGCTCGAGCGTCTCGTCGGTGACGAGGTTCTTCGACAGGTCGACGTGCAGGTCGGCCAGCGGCAGGCTCATCCGCTCCGCCCGGCCGGGGTCGGCGTCGAACCAGGCGCGCAGGTCCGGGGCGAAGGCGTCGCGGTGCGCCGTCAGGGCGGCCCACGCCGCGGTGGTCGTCGCGTCGACGGGGGCGGGCTGGCTGGGGCGGGTCTCGCTGGGCACGGTGCTCCTCGGGCGGTGGGCTGGGGGCGGTGGCGGGTCGTCCTCCACCGTAGTGACCTCGGCCGTCACCCGGCGGTCGGGCGGCGGGGACCCAGCGGCGCGTGGGGGCCGGCCCGCTGAGGACGCGCGGTCCCCGGTTCCCCGGTCCGTGGGAGGCGGGGCAGGATCGGGGCATGAGCACCGGCACGCGCACCCCCGTCCCCGCCCGACCCGGCGCCCCGGCCGTCCGCGGCCCGTGGCCCGCCCTGCCGACCGCCGCACCGGCGGCGGCGACCCTCGTCGTCGGGTTCGCCGTCGCGCAGGGCACGGGGGTGCGGGCGCTCGGCGGTGCGGTCCTCGTCGCCGGGTTCGCGTGGTGCGCGTGGCGCGCGCAGCCCGTCGCCGGCAGCGCCCGCGTGTCGCTGGCCGCGCTGCTGGGGATCGCCTGCTTCGTCGGGTCGCACCTGCTCGCGCCGCACGTCGGCGCGTGGCCCGCGGTCATCCTGGTCGCAGCCTTGCTGGCGGTCGGGACGGTGCTGCTCGTCGACGCGAAGGCGCACGGGCGGCGCTGACCGGGGGTGCGCCGGGAGCGCGACGAGGGCGGCCCGCACCGCCCCGCACCCGGGCGCGTCGGAGGCCCGACGTAGACTCGTCGGCATGAGCGACCCCTTCCCGCCGAGCAGCCCGAGCGCCGATCCCGACCGCCTCTCGGACCCCTCGACGGGGTCGTCGACGGGCCTGCTGGAGCGCCCGGAGACGCAGGACGTCGAGCCGGGCGACCACGAGCGCTTCGCGCACTACGTGCGCAAGGAGAAGGTCATGGAGTCGGCCCTCTCCGGCAAGCCCGTCGTCGCCCTGTGCGGCAAGGTCTGGATCCCGGGGCGGGACCCGCAGAAGTTCCCCGTGTGCCCGGTCTGCAAGGAGATCTACGAGGGCCTGCGCCCGCCGGCCGACGAGGGCGGCGGCGAGGGGGGTGCCGGCGGGACCGGTGGGTCCGGCGGGGGCCGCCGCTGGGGCTTCGGCCGCGGTCGGTGAGCGGCGCCCCCCAGCCCTCGTCCGCCCCGCACGCCTCTCCCTCCGCCGCCTCCAGCCTGCCGCCGGCCTTCCCGGCGCGGGCGCCCTGGGGGACGGCGGGTCGGCTGCGCGCGTGGCAGGCCCAGGCGCTCGAGCAGTACCGCGCGCGGCAGCCGCGGGACTTCCTGGCCGTCGCCACCCCCGGCGCCGGCAAGACGACCTTCGCGCTGCGCCTGGCCACGGAGCTGCTCGCCGCGGGGACCGTCCGGCGCGTGACCGTCGTGGCCCCCACCGAGCACCTCAAGCACCAGTGGGCGGACGCGGCCGCGCGGGTCGGCATCCGGCTCGACCCGAACTTCCGCAACGCGCAGGGTCGGCACGGGCACGGGTTCGACGGGGTCGCGGTCACGTACGCGCAGGTGGCGACGAAGCCGGCCCTCCACGCCGCGCGGACCGAGGCCGAGCGCACCCTCGTCGTGCTCGACGAGGTCCACCACGGCGGCGACGCGCTGAGCTGGGGCGACGCCATCCGGGAGGCCTTCGAGGGCGCCACGCGGCGGCTGTCGCTGACGGGCACCCCGTTCCGGTCGGACACCGCGGCCATCCCGTTCGTCACCTACGCGCCGGACCGCCAGGGCATCCGTCGCAGCGTGGCCGACTACTCCTACGGCTACGGCGACGCGCTGCGGGACCACGTCGTGCGGCCCGTGATCTTCCTGTCCTACGGCGGGGCCATGCGGTGGCGCACCAAGGCGGGCGACGAGGTGTCGGCGCGGCTGGGCGAGCCCCTCACGAAGGACCTGACGGCGCAGGCGTGGCGCACCGCACTGGACCCGGAGGGGGAGTGGATCCCCAGCGTGCTCGCCGCCGCCGACCGCCGGCTCACCGAGGTCCGGCGCGCGGTCCCGGACGCCGGGGCCATGGTCATCGCCACCGACCAGACGGACGCCCGCGCCTACGCGGGGCACCTCGCGCGGCTGACGGGCAGGAGCCCGACCGTGGTGCTCTCCGACGACGACGGCGCGAGCGCCCGCATCGAGGAGTTCTCGCGCGGGGACGGGCGGTGGCTCGTCGCGGTGCGCATGGTGTCGGAGGGCGTGGACGTGCCGCGGCTGGCCGTCGGCGTGTACGCCACGAGCGCCTCGACGCCGCTGTTCTTCGCGCAGGCCGTCGGGCGGTTCGTCCGTGCGCGGAAGCGGGGGGAGACGGCCTCGGTGTTCCTGCCGAGCGTCGCGCCGCTGCTGGCGCTGGCGCACGGGCTGGAGATCGAGCGCGACCACGCGCTGGACAAGGAGCCGGCGGCGGAGGGCGCGGAGGGGTGGAGTCCCGAGGACGCGCTGGTCGCCGCGGCGAACCAGGACCGCAAGGGGTCCGACGAGCTCGGTCCCGACGGGAAGCCCGGCGCCTTCCAGGCGCTGGAGGCGCAGGCGTCGTTCGACCGCGTCCTGTTCGACGGCGGCGAGTTCGGCACGGGTGCCGAGGTCGGCTCCGAGGAGGAGCAGGACTTCCTCGGGCTGCCCGGGCTGCTCGACGCCGACCAGGTCACGACGCTCTTGCGGCAGCGGCAGGCCGACCAGGTGGCGGCCCGGCGGGGCCGCGGCGGGGCGGCGGGCTCGGGGGGTGCCGCGGCGGACGTGCCGATGGACGAGATGGACCACCGCAAGCAGGCGGAGCTGCGCAAGGAGCTCGCGCAGCTCGTGGGCGCCTGGGCGCGCAAGAGCGGCCAGCCCCACGGCAGCGTGCACGCCGAGCTGCGGCGTCGGTGCGGCGGGCCGGAGGTCGCGCTCGCGGACCCGGTGCAGCTCGCGAAGCGTGTCTCCATGCTGCGGGACTGGTTCGTCGGCAAGCGTTGATGGCACCGACGCTTTCGCGCCCCGGTGACCGGGCTCGTGGGGTCGCGAGCCGTCCCCAGGGGGAGGGCTGTGGGCGGCTGACCTGCAGGAACACCCGATCGTGCGACTCCCGCGGTGCTGACCGGTTGGCGTAGCCTTGTCGTACAGACGTTCGACTGCTGCTGCCGAGGGAGGTGTTGCGCGTGTACGAGGAGCTCCTTGCCGACTTCGAGGGCGTGCGGTCGACCCTGGGTGGTGTGGGGGCACGGGCCGGGCAGGCGGAGGCGTTGACGCGGGCGCAGCGTCAGCACGTGCTGTCGCTGTTCCAGGCGGTGTCGGGGGCGACGGCGGCGGCGCGGGCGGTGTGGATCGCGGCCGACTCGAAGCTGACGCCGAAGGGAGCCGGGGACAGGTCGGCGGCGGAGGGGATCGCCGGGCGGGACCGGATCGGACTCCAGGAGGCCAAGCGGCAGGAGCGGCAGGCCGGGGCGGTGGAGGCCGCGCCGGTGTTCGGCGCGGCGGTGGCCGCCGGGGTGCGGCGCCGAGGCGCACCTGGACGCCCTGGCCGGGGTCCTGGCTTCGGCTCGGAGCAGGTCAAGGCGATGCTGACCTCGAAGGAGGGGCAGGCGGAGCTGACGGACCTGGCCGGGCAGGTCGACCCGGCCCGGTTCAAGCGCGAGCTGCTGCAGAAGGCCGCCGAGATCGACGCGCCCGCGGTGGAGACCCGGGACCAGGCCCAGCACCGGGCCCGGTACCTGCACCTGCTCGAGACCGACATGGGTACTCAGGTCAAGGGCTGCCTGGACCTCGGCGCCGGCACCGCGCTGCGACGGGCGCTGGAGCTGACCCGGCAGTTCCCGGGCGCGGACCGCACCAGCGGGCAGGCGATGGCCGACGCGTTGGAGGCGCTCGCGCGGGCGGCGTTGGCGGAGAAGAGGGGCGGCCCCTCGGGTGCCTCGGTGCGTCCGCACCTGACCCTGCTGACCGACCTGACCACCTACACCACGCTCATCCAGGCCCTGCGCCGCCGCGACGAGGCCCGCAGCTGCCAGGACACGCGGAGCGTCGTCGGTGCGCCCGTGGCGTGCATCGAGGACCTGCCCGACGTGGACGTGCTCGGGCCGATCCTGACCGGGCTGACCCCCGTCGTCGACGACGACGGCCACGTCCTGGCGCCGAGCCTGGTGGGTCGCACGCTGTGCGACGTGGACGTCGCGGCGCTGGTGATCGGGCCGGACGGGCAGCCCGTCGGGCTGGGCCGCGAGGAGCGCCTGTTCACCGGGGGGCAGCGGCGCTGCATCATCGTGCGCGACCAGTCCTGCCGGTTCCCCGGGTGCGACGTGCCCGCCCGCTGGTGCGAGGTCCACCACATCCGCTGGTGGGCCCGCGACAACGGCGAGACGAACATCCAGAACGGAATCCTGCTGTGCACCCGGCACCACCACGAGGTGCACCGCGCCGACCTCACCATCACCCGCCTCACCGACTCCACGCATCGACGACCGGGGCGCGTGAAGGCGACCCGGCTGCGGCCGGCGGCGTACGAGTTCCGGGCACCCGACGGACGCCTCGTCGGGCACCAGGCACGTTCGATCTCCGAGCCCACCCTGGCACGACACGTCCGCGCAGCCGTGGCCGCGAACGAGGCTCGTGTCATCGCGATGCCGCGGTCCCTGCTGCGGGAGCTCGTGTCGAGCGCCCCCGCCGGCTCAGACGGTGAGGTGCACCGTCGGGAGGCCGGGCTCGTCGGCCGACAGCCGGCGGGCGACGCGAGGAAGCTCGGCGCGGGACTCCTGGTGGCGACGGGTCGCGCGGCGGACGCCCTCGGCGCCGGTCCATCCGGGGAGGACCTCGCCGTCGACGACGAGGGGCTCGAGCAGCGGGCGCATCCCGTCCGCGGGCTGCCAGGCGACGACGGCCTCGTCGCGCCCGGAGACCACGATCTCCACGGTCGCACGACCGTCGACGTCGAGGCGCCGCGCCGCGGTCTTGCGTCCGCCCTGGGACGCCTTCGACGCCGACGCCTTCGCGACGGGCTCGAGCTCGCCGGAGGCGCCCTCGCGCGCGACGAGCTTGTAGACCATGCCGCAGGTGGGGTGGCCGGAGCCGGTGACGACCGAGGTGCCGACGCCGTAGCTGTCCACCGGGGCGGAGGCCAGCGCGGCGATGGCGTACTCGTCGAGGTCGGAGGTCACGACGATCTTCGTCGACGTGGCACCGGCGGCGTCGAGCTGCGCGCGGACCTCGTGGGCCAGCACGCCGAGGTCGCCGGAGTCGAGGCGGACCGCCCCGAGGGGCGCGTCGCCGGCCGCGGCGAGCGCGTGGCGGACGCCCTGGGCGACGTCGTAGGTGTCGACGAGGAGCGTGGTGCCGGCGCCCTGGGAGGCGACCTGGGCGGCGAAGGCCGCCCGCTCGTCGTCGTGCAGGAGGGTGAAGGCGTGGGCCGCAGTGCCGATGGTCGGCAGGCCCCAGCGGCGGCCGGCCTCCAGCAGCGACGTCGCGGCGAAGCCGCCCACCACGGCGGCGCGGGCGGCGGCGACGGCGGCCTCCTCGTGGGCGCGACGGGCACCCATCTCCAGGCACGGGCGGTCACCCGCGGCCGTGGTCATGCGGCTGGCGGCCGAGGCGATGGCGGAGTCGTAGTTGAGGATGGACAGCACGAGCGTCTCGAGGATGACCGCCTCGGCGAACGTGCCCTCGACGACGAGGACGGGCGACGCCGGGAAGAACGCCTCACCCTCGGCGTACCCGTGGACCGTGCCCGTGAAGCGGTAGCCGGCGAGGTGGTCGAGCGTGAGGGCGTCCACGACGCCGGCCTCCTCGAGCCAGGACAGCTCGGCGTCGCCGAAGCGGAACCGCTCGATCGCCTCCAGCACACGGCCCGTGCCGGCGAGCACGCCGTAGCGCCGGCCGGCCGGGAGCCGGCGCGTGAAGACCTCGAAAACACAGCGGCGGTGCGCGGTGCCGTCGGCCAGCGCGGCCTGGAGCATCGTGAGCTCGTAACGGTCCGTCATCAGCGCCGTCGACGCGGGGTGGGCCATGCGGGCAACCTACCCAGCCGGGCGGGGGCCGCACCCCGGCCGTCCTCCGGACGCAGGGCACCGGCCGACCTAGACTCGGCCCGTGCCGGCGTCCATCGCTCCCGAGGAGGTCGCCGAGGTCTCGGCCGTGACCGCCGACGCCTGGGTGACCATCGTCTGGAACGACCCCGTCAACCTCATGAGCTGGGTGACGTTCGTGTTCGAGGAGTACTTCGGCTACCCGCGCAGCAAGGCCGAGCGGCTCATGCGCCAGGTGCACGAGGAGGGGCGGGCCGTCGTCTCGGCGGGGGCACGGGAGGCCATGGAGGTCGACGTCCAGGCCATGCACGGGTACGGGCTGTGGGCGACGCTGCAGCGCGGGGGCGACTGATGCGCGACTTCCGGCGCGAGCGGGACCACTTCGTCGCCCGGCTCGACGCGACCGAGCGCCAGGTGGTCGGCGGCGTGCTGGCCGATGTCGCGTTCCTCCTCGGGGCGGAGGCCGGGCCGGACGGCGGCCCGCTGCTGCCCGACGAGGCCCGGGCGCTGCGGTCCGGGGCCGACGGCGGCGGGGCGGGAAGCGGCGCGGGTGCGCCCGACGAGGCGCGGCTGCCGGACTGGAGCACCGAGGCCGTGCCGGTGCCCGACGACCCGGCGGTGCGCCGGCTGCTTCCCGACGCCTCGCCGGACGAGCCCGAGGTGGCGGCCGAGTTCCGGCGGCTGACCGAGGCGGACCTGCGTGCGACGAAGATCACGCGGCTCGTGCGGCTGTTCCGCGCGGTCGTCCGGGGGACCGACGGCTGGGCCGAGGGGGACCTCGTCGTCGCCCCGGCCGACGCGGCGGAGGTGGCCGCGGCGCTGACCGACGTGCGCCTGGTGCTGGCGGACCGGCTCGGGCTCGAGACGGACGGGCAGGTCGACGCGCTCTACGCCGAGCTGGCTGGTCGGGCCGCCGACCGGGCCCGGCGGTGGCGTGCCCGCGGGGGCCGCGACCGGCCGACCGCGGAGGAGGAGGCGGCCGAGCGCTCGCAGCGGGCGCTCGGTGCGGTGTACGGCGCGCTGACCTGGTGGCAGGAGACGCTCGTCACGCTGCTCAGCCGCGAACGGCGTCGGTAGCCGCGTCTAGCCTCGGGGCCGTGAACGACGCCCCGATCGGCATCTTCGACTCCGGGGTCGGGGGGCTGACCGTGGCGCGGGCCGTCCTCGACCAGCTGCCCCACGAGTCCACCCTCTACATCGGCGACACCCTCAACACGCCCTACGGCACCAAGCCCCTGGCGGCCGTCCGCGCCTTCGCGCTGGAGGTCATGGACGACCTCGTCGACGCCGGGGTGAAGATGCTGGTCATCGCCTGCAACACGGCCTCGTCGGCGGTGCTGCGGGACGCCCGGGAGCGGTACACGCTGCGCCGCGGCATCCCCGTGGTCGAGGTCGTGCTGCCCGCCGCACGCCGGGCGGTCGCGGCGACGCGCACGGGCCGGATCGGCGTCATCGCCACGCAGTCCACCGTGGACAGCCGCGCCTACGACGACGCCTTCGCCGTCGCCCCGGGCGTCGAGCTCGTCACCCGCGCCTGCCCGCGCTTCGTCGACCTCGTCGAGGCCGGCGTGACCTCGGGCCCGCAGGTCCTGGACCTCGCGCGGGAGTACCTCGCGCCCGTCCGGGCCGCCGACGTCGACACGCTCGTGCTCGGGTGCACGCACTACCCGCTGCTGACCGGCGCCATCTCCTACGTCATGGGGGACAGGGTCACGCTCGTCTCGTCCGCCGAGGAGACGGCCAAGGACGTCTACCGGACCCTGGTCAAGCACGACCTGGAGCGCGACCCCGAGGCGGGCCCGCCGCGCCACCGTTTCCTCGCGACGGGGGAGCCGCTGTCGTTCCAGGTGCTCGCGCGCCGGTTCCTCGGGCCCGAGGTCGAGCTCGTCGAGCCGCGCGGGGCGCTCCGATGAGGCTCACCGTCCTCGGCTGCGCGGGGTCCTTCCCGTCGGCGGACTCCGCGGCGTCGAGCTACCTCGTCCAGGCCGAGGATGCCGAAGGGCGCACGTGGCACGTGCTGCTCGACCTGGGCAACGGCGCGCTGGGCCCGCTCCAGCGCTACGGCGACGCGGAGGCGCTGGACGCGGTGGCCATCAGCCACCTGCACGCCGACCACGCCGCCGACCTGCTCGTCCTCAGCGTGCTGCGCAAGTACCGGCCGGGCGGGTCCCTCCCGCCCGTCGACCTGTACGGGCCGCGCGGGACGCAGAAGTGGTTGGCGCGGCTCGCGGACAAGGACCCCGGCGTGGACGCCTCCGGCATGTTCACGCTGCACCGCTGGGAGCCGGGCGAGCCGGTCCGCGTCGGACCCCTGCTGCTCGAGCCGTTCCCGGTGCTCCACCCCGTCCCCGCGTTCGGGGTCCGGGTGACGGGGCCGTCGGACCTCGACCCGGACCGCACGGTCACCCTGGCGTACTCGGGGGACACCGACGAGTGCCCGGGCCTGGACGCCCTGGCGGACGGCGCCGACCTGCTGCTGTCGGAGGCGGCGTACCTCGAGGGGCGCGACGACGCCGTGCGCGGGGTGCACCTGACGGGCCGGCGGGCCGGCCTCGCGGCCGCGCGCGCCGGGGTGCCGCGACTCGTGCTCACGCACGTCCCGGCGTGGAACGACCCCGCGGAGACGCTGGCGGAGGCGACCGCCGTCTTCGACGGCGAGGTCGCGATGGCCGTCCCGGGCGCCGTCCACGTCCTCTAGCCCGGACGGATCCTGGCGGCGGGGTCGTGTTGGGGGGTCCCGTTAGTCTCGACGCATGACCTCCACCCCTGCCCCGGCCGGCGCCGGCACGCGCGCCGACGGGCGGCTGCCCACCCAGCTGCGCCCCGTGACGATCACCCGCCGCTTCCTCGGGGCAGGTGAGGGCAACGTCCTCGTCGAGTTCGGGGACACGCGCGTGCTGTGCGTCGCGTCGTTGACCGAGGGGGTCCCGCGCTGGCGCAAGGGCTCGGGCCAGGGCTGGGTGACGGCGGAGTACGCGATGCTCCCGCGGGCGACGAGCACGCGGTCCGACCGGGAGTCGGTGCGCGGCAAGGTCGGCGGCCGCACGCACGAGATCAGCCGCCTCATCGGCCGCTCCCTGCGCGCCGTGGTCGACGTGTCCGCGCTGGGGGAGAACACCCTCGTGCTCGACTGCGACGTCCTGCAGGCGGACGGCGGCACGCGCACGGCGGCCATCACCGGCGCGTACGTGGCGCTGGCCGACGCCGTCGCGTGGGCCACGGCGCAGGGGCTCGTGCGCTCCTCGAAGCCGGTGCTCACCGACTCGGTCGCGGCGGTCAGCGTCGGCATCGTCGACGGCGTGCCCGTCCTCGACCTGCCGTACGTCGAGGACGTCCGCGCCGAGACGGACATGAACGTGGTCGTCACCGGCTCGGGCGCGTTCGTCGAGGTGCAGGGCACCGCGGAGCACGCGCCGTTCGTGCGCGCCGAGCTCGACGCGATGCTCGACCTCGCGCTCGAGGGCACGCGGCGCCTGGCGGAGATCCAGACGGCGGCCCTGACGGCGGCGCCGGGCGCGGGGACGGCGACGAAGGCCGCCACGGGCGCGTCCGCCGCCGACGGGGTCCCGGTCGCCGGGTCGCCGGGGGACCTCGCCGCCCCCGCGGCGCCGTGAGTGCGGCGTCGCTGGTCGCGGGCGGCAGTCCCCGCGTGCCCGCGGGCGCGCGGCTGGTGCTCGCGACGCACAACGCGCACAAGGTCGAGGAGCTGCGGGCCATCCTCGGTGCGGCGCTGCCCGACCTGCCCGACGACGCCGTCGTCGGGGCGGCGGACCTCGGCGTGCCCGAGCCGGTGGAGGACGGTGTGACGTTCGCCGCCAACGCGCTCATCAAGGCGCGCGCGCTGGCCGCCGCGACCGGGCTGCCGGCGGTGGCGGACGACTCGGGCCTGGCGGTGGACGTCCTCGGCGGTGCGCCCGGCATCTTCTCGGCGCGGTGGGCCGGGCGGCACGGCGACGACGCGGCGAACCTGGCGCTCCTGCTGGCGCAGCTGGCGGACATCGCGCCGGAGCACCGCGGCGCCCGGTTCGTGTGCGCGGCGGCCCTCGTCGTGCCCGCCGGTGCCGCCGGGGTCGCGGCGGACGCGGCCGACGGGTTCGAGCACGTGGAGCTGGGCACGCTCGAGGGCACGCTCGCCGCCGCGCCGCGCGGGGGGCACGGCTTCGGGTACGACCCCGTGCTGGTGCCGACGGGGTCGGACCGGACGTGCGCCGAGCTGGACCCCGCCGAGAAGAACGCCATCAGCCACCGCGGCGCCGCGTTCCGTGCGCTGGCGCCGGTCGTCGCACGGGTCCTGGTGCCCTCCTCGGGGTCGGGGCGCGGGTCGGGGCGCGGGTCCGGGCGCTCGTCGGGGCCCGGGCCCGGGTCCGCACGGACGTGAGCGCGGTGCCGGACGAGGGGCTCGCCGTCGCCGAGGAGGCGGTCGGGACCGTCCAGCTCGTCGCCGAGGGGGTGACGTACGGGTGGCCGGGCCGGTCCGTCGTGACGGACCTGGGGCTCGTCGTGCACGCGGGGGACCGGGTGGGCCTCGTCGGGGAGAACGGCGCCGGGAAGACCACGCTGCTGCGGGTCCTCGCCGGCGACCTCGTCCCGCAGGCCGGTCGTGTGCGCCGCTCGGGGACGCTGGCGGTCGTCGAGCAGGCGCTCGACGTCGTGCCCGGGTCCACCGTCGGGGACCTCGTCGCCGCCACGCAGGCGCGCGTGCGGGCGGCGCAGGCGGCGCTCGACGCGGCCGTCGCGGGGTTCGACCACGAGAGCGGCGACCTCGCCCGGCTCGGCGCGGCGCTGGCGGCCGTCGAGCGGCTGGAGGCGTGGGACGTCGACCGGCGCGTCGACGAGGCGCTCACCCGCTTCGGAGCGCCGCGGGACACGGGACGCCGGCTGGACGAGCTGTCGGTCGGCGAGCGCTACCGCGTGCGGCTGGCGTGCCGCATCGCCGAGCGCGCGGACCTGCTGCTGCTCGACGAGCCGACGAACCACCTGGACGCGGCCGGCATCGAGTACCTGACGGCGGCCCTGCGCGCGTGGCCGGGCGGGCTGGTCATCGTCACGCACGACCGGCGCCTGCTCGACGAGGTCATGACCGCGATCCTCGACATGGACCCGTCGATGGACGGGCGCCCCGCGCTGTACGGGGCGACGCGGTACGCGGACTACCGCTTCGCGCGCGACGCCATGCTGCGGCGCTGGTCCGCGCGCTACCGCGCGGAGCGGAAGCGCGCGGAGACGCTCGAGCGCCGGCTGGACGCCTCCTACGAGGGGCTGTCGGACGCATGGCGCCCGCCGAAGGGCTCGCAGGGACACCGCCGGGCCACCCGGGCGCGCATCCACGTCAAGGCGGCCGACCGGCTCGTGCAGCGGCTGGAGGCCGAGGGCGTCGAGGTGCCCGTCCCGCCGCTGGCCCTGGCGTTCCCCGACCTGCCGGCGCTGCCGACGACGCGCGACGGGGTCCCGCAGCCGGCGGCGCTCGTCGAGCTGCGGGCCCCGCGCGTGGTCGCGCCCGACGGGCGGGTGCGTCTCGACCTGCCCGGTCACCGGCTCGCGGTGCCGCCGTGCGGGCGGCTGCTCGTGACCGGGCCGAACGGGTCGGGCAAGTCGACGCTGCTCGCGGCGCTCGCGGGGACGCTGCGGCTCGACCGGGGCGTCCGCACGGTCGCGCCGGGCGTGCGGCTGGGCGTGCTGGGCCAGGAGCGGGACGGGCGCGCCCCGCAGCCCGCTGCCGGCCAGCCCGGTGCCGTGCATGCCGGTGCCGTGCATGCCGGTGCCGAGCACGCCGGTGCCGCGGACGCCGGTGCTGTTGACGCCGGGCTGCCCGTCGGGCTGCCGTCCGTCGACGAGCGGGACCCCACGGGCAGGCCGCTCACGGGATTCGACGCCTACGCACGGCACGCCCTGGACCTGCTGCGGGCCGGGCTCGTCGACCCGGACCGGCTCGTGCCGGTCGCCGCGCTCGGGCTGCTGACCGAGGAGGACCTGGAGCGGCCGCTCGTGGAGCTGTCGGTCGGGCAGCGCCGCCGGTTCGACCTGGCGTGCGCGCTCCTGGCCGCGCCGCACCTCCTCGTGCTCGACGAGCCGACGAACCACCTGTCCGTGCACCTCGTCGACGAGCTCACCGTCGCGCTGCGCGGGACGTCCGCGGCCGTCGTCGTCGCCACGCACGACCGGCAGATGCGGGCGGACCTGGCGGACTGGCCGGCGCTCGAGCTGGGCTGAGCCGCCGCCCGGTGGCCCGCCGGGCCCGGAGGGGGACGACCCCGGTCAGGGCATGCGGCCGACGAACGCCATCGCCTGGCGCAGGAGCGTGCCCTGCCCGCCGTGCATCTCGATCTGGACCTCCTCGGAGCACGCCTCCTCGGGCGTCATCCACGCGAGGTCGATCGCGTCCTGCTGCGGGCGGCAATCACCGGCGACCGGCACGACGTACGCCAGCGACACCGCGTGCTGCCGGGGGTCGTGGTACGGCGTCACGCCCGGCGTCGGCAGGTACTCCGCCACCGTGAACGGCTGCGGCGTCGACGGGATCTGCGGCAGCGCGACCGGGCCGAGGTCCTTCTCGATGTGCCGCACGAGCGCGTCCCGCACCCGCTCGTGGTACATGACGCGGCCCGACACGAGCGCGCGGGACATCACCCCGGACGACGTGACGCGCAGCAGCAGGCCGACGGCGACCACGTCGCCGCAGTCGTCGACGCGCACGGGCACCGCGTCCACGTAGACGATCGGCAGCCGCGAGCGGGCCTCCGCGATCTGCTCGGGGCTCAACCAGCCGGCGGGCCGCTCGGGGCCGCGGGGGAAGTCGGGGGTCGCAGTCACGCCGCACAGTCTGCCGTGCGCCGCCCGTGGGACCAGCACCGGGGCGACCTGTGTCCGCGCCACGTCCGCCGGGCGGGCGTGCGCGGACCCACCCATACTGGCCCCGCCGAGCGCGACGCCGTCCGGGCCGGGAGCACCCTGGGCCGCGACGCCGGGCGCCGAGGGCC
The DNA here is from genome assembly GCF_057221735.1 of Cellulomonas sp. plas2. Classification (NCBI taxonomy): domain Bacteria; kingdom Bacillati; phylum Actinomycetota; class Actinomycetes; order Micrococcales; family Cellulomonadaceae; genus Cellulomonas; species Cellulomonas sp. plas2. The sequence continues at coordinate 2,657,555 of NZ_CM170155.1, read as the reverse complement.
GCCCGCCGGCGGTCGCCCCGGAGGCTGCGCATGGACGTCGTCGACCTGTCCCGGTTCCGGTTCGCCTCGACGAGCATCTTCCACTTCTTCTTCGTCTCCCTGACGGTGGGGCTCGCGTTCCTCATCGCGGTGATGGAGACGTTCGCGTTCCTGCGGCACGAGCGGCGCGAGGCCTACGCGACGATGACCGCGTTCTTCGGGCACCTGTTCCTCATCAACTTCGCCGTCGGCGTCGTGACGGGGATCGTGCAGGAGTTCCAGTTCGGCATGAACTGGAGCGAGTACTCGCGGTTCGTCGGGAACATCTTCGGCGTGCCGCTGGCGCTCGAGGTGCTCATGGCGTTCTTCCTCGAGAGCACGTTCATCGGGCTGTGGTGGTTCGGCAAGGACCGGCTCAAGCCGTGGATGCGCCTGGGCAGCATCTGGCTCGTGGCCATCGGCACGCAGGTGAGCGCGTTCTGGATCGTGCTGGCCCACGCCTGGATGCACCACCCCGTGGGGTACGCGATCGTCGACGAGCGCGCGGTCCTCACCGACTTCACCGCGGTGGTGCTCAACTACAAGGCGTGGCTGTACTTCGCCCACGTACAGGGCAGCGCGTGGACCGTCGCCGGGTTCTTCGTCCTGGCCATCAGCGCCTACCACCTGCTCAGGGGCCGCAACGTCGAGGTCTTCTCGCGCTCCCTGCGGATCGCCCTGGTGTTCGCCGCCGTCGGGACGGTCTTCTCCGCCACGAGCGGCCACCGCGAGGCGCAGGTCGCCCGCGTGGACCAGCCGATGAAGTTCGCGGCGATGGAGGCCCAGTGGGAGACCTCCGACTCCCCGGCGCCGTGGTCCCTCGTCGCGGACATCGACGAGCGGGAGCGGGAGAACGACTTCTCCGTCGAACTGCCCTACCTCGGGTCGATCCTCGCCTACAACAGCCTCGAGGGCCGGTACGACGGGCTCGTCGAGCTGAACGAGCAGTACCAGGAGGCGTACGGGCCCGGTGACTACGTCCCGCCGGTGGCACCCGTCTACTGGTCCTTCCGGCTCATGGTCGCGATCGGGTCGCTCCTGCTGCTGACCGCCTTCACCGGGCTGTTCCTGTGGTGGCGCAGGCGCGCGGCGCTGGACCGCACGCGCTGGTACCTGCGCCTGCTGGTCCTCCTGGTGCCCCTGCCGTGGATCGCGAACTTCGCCGGGTGGGTCGTCACGGAGATGGGGCGCCAGCCCTTCATGGTCTACGGCCTGCTGACCGTCCAGGAGGGGGTCAGCGCGAACACGGCGGGCGAGGTCCTCGTGGGGCTCGTCGGCCTCTGGGTGGTCTACCTCGCCCTCATCGGTCTCGACGTCTTCCTCCTCACCGTCACGGCGCGAGCGGGCATCGACCACGTGCCCCAGGCGCAGCTCGTCGCCGCGCCGGTGCCGGACTACGGCGGCGAGGGCTTCGAGCGCTACGAGCGGAAGGCCTGAGCCGTGGACCTCGTCGTGCTGTGGTTCTGGCTCATCGCCCTCACCTTCACGCTCTACTTCTTCCTCGAGGGCTTCGACTTCGGCGTCGACATCCTGCGGCCGCAGCTCGCGCGCGACGAGTCCGAGGAGCGGGCCCTCACCGGCACGATCGGCCCGTTCTGGGACGGCAACGAGGTGTGGGTGATCGCGGCCGCCGGGATGCTCTTCTCGACCTTCCCCGTCTGGTACGGCGCGCTGTTCAGCGGCATGTACCCGGTGTTCGTCGTCATCCTGCTCGCGCTGCTGCTGCGCGGGGTGTCCTTCGAGTACCGCAACCAGGTCGACAAGCAGCGGTGGCGCGACTTCTGGGACCTCATGGCCTTCGCCGGCAGCGTCCTGCCCGCCTTCCTGTGGGGCCTGGTGATGGCCAAGATCATCGAGGGGCTCCCGGTGGACGGCGACGAGCGGGTCGTCGGCGGGCTGGGGGAGCTGTTCACGCCGTTCTCCGTGGTCGGCGGCCTGACCACGCTGCTGCTGTTCACCCTGCACGGCGCGAACTTCCTGCTCCTGCGCCTGCACCAGGACTCCGTCCTGTACGCCCGGGCGCGCAGGGCGGCGCTGCGGTGGGGCGCGCTGGCCACGGTGGCGATCCTCGCCTTCGTCACCATGGGCTACGTGACCGAGGGGCTGTTCGAGAGCTTCGGCGTGCTGCCCTGGGTCTTCCCGGTGGCCGCCTTCGCCACGCTCGCGACGATCTGGCTCGCGCTCTCGCTCCGCCGCGACGTGCTCGCGTTCGTGATGAGCGGGCTGACGATCCTCCTGGCGACCGTGACCGTGTTCCTCGCGCTGTTCACCCGCGGCGTGGTGCTGCCCTCGACGATCGACCCCGCCTTCAGCCTGACGCTCGCGGGCTCGGCGAGCCAGCACCGGACCCTGGTCCTCATGACCTGGGTCGGCGGGTTCTTCCTGCCGCTCATCATCGGGTACCAGGTGTGGGACTACTACGTGTTCCGCGAGGGGGTGCGGCCCGACGCCGGCGGGCTGCAGAAGGGCTACTGACGGGTGCCGGGCCGCCGCCTCCTCGCCCGCGCCCGCACCGGCCGTGGTGGGGCCGACGACGCCGGCACCGCCGCGGTGACCGCGCGGCCCGAGGTGCGGCGGCTGCGCGCGGCGTGCACCGCGGTCGCCGTGCTGGTCGCGGCGCTCGTCGTGCTGCAGTGGGCGCTCGTCGCCCGCGTGGTGGAGGCCGTCGTGGGAGCCGGACGCAGCCCGGCGGCGCTCGCGGTGCCGCTCGCCGGCGCGCTCGCGGCCTGGTGGGCGCTCGCCGGGCTGCTGGCGCTGCGCGACCTGCTGGCCGCCCGCACCTCGGCGCGGGTGCGGCGGGAGGTGGGGCTCGACGTCGTGCGCACGCTCGTGCGCCTCGGCCCCGCGGCCGACGCCCGCGCGGGGGAGCTGGCGACCACGGCGACCGCAGGGGTACGGCTGCTCGACGGCCTCGTGGCCCGCTACGTCCCGGGCCGGACGCACGCCACGGTGGTGCCCCTGCTCCTGGCGGCGGCGGTGCTCGTGCTCGACCCGCCGACGGCCCTCGTCCTCGTGCCGACGGGCGTGCTCGTCGTCGTGTTCCTGTGGCTCGTCGGGCTGCGCGCGCAGGGGGCCGCGGCGCGGCAGTGGGAGGGCCTGGGGCGCCTCGGCGCGCTCCTGACGGACGCCCTGCGGGTCCTGCCGACGGTGGTCACCTACGGCCGCGCACCGGCGACGGTCCGCTGGCTGGCGGACGTCGCCGAGGGCTACCGGGTCGCGACGCTGCGCGTGCTGCGCGCCGCCTTCCTCTCGGGCTTCGTGCTGGAGCTGGGCGCGACGCTCAGCACCGCCCTCGTCGCGATGACCGTCGGCGTCCGGCTGTTCGAGGGCGGCCTCGGGCTCGAGTGCGCCCTCCTGGTGCTGCTCCTGGCGCCCGAGTTCTTCGCGCCGCTGCGAGCGCTCGGGGCGGACCGGCACGCGGCGCTGGAGGGCCGGCCCGCCGCGGAGCGGATCGCGGCGCTCCTGGCGCTGCCCGGCCCGCCGAGCGGGGACGTCCCCGTGCCGGCCGGGGTGCCCGAGGTCCGGCTCGAGGGCGTCGGCGTGCGGCGCGACGGGCGGGACGTCCTGCAGGGCGTCGACCTCGTGCTGCCCCCGGGGTCGCGCACGGCCCTCGTCGGGCCCAGCGGTGCCGGCAAGACCACGCCGGTCCGGCTGGTCCTCGGGTACGGCGAGCCCGGTACCGGCCGCGTGCTCGTCGGGGGCACGCCACTGCCGCGGCTGCGGCGCGCCGACTGGTGGGCGGCGGTCGCGCACGTCCCGGAGCGGCCCTACCTGCTGCCCGGCACCGTCGCCGACAACGTGCGGCTCGGGCGCCCGGACGCCGACGACGAGCAGGTGTCGACGGCGCTGGTCCGCGCCGGGCTGACGGAGGTCGTCGCGGCCTTGCCGCAGGGCGTCCGCACCCGGGTCGGCGAGGACGGCGCGACGCTCTCCGGCGGCGAGCGGCTGCGCCTGGCCCTGGCGAGGGCCTTCCTGCAGGACACGCCCCTGGTGGTGCTCGACGAGCCGACCTCGCAGCTCGACCCCGCGACGGAGGCCGTCGTCCTCGCGGCCGTGGCGGACCTCGCGCGCGGCCGCACGCTCCTGACAGTGACGCACCGATCCGCGCCGACGGCGCTGCACGACCGCGTGGTCCGGCTCCGGCCCGACGGCGTGCTCGTGGACGGGGCCGTCGCGCAGGCCGTGCCGTGAGGGCCGTGCTGCGCCACCTGCCTCGCGGCCGCACGGCGCTGGCGGTGGCCCTGGCCACCGGGACGGTGCTGTCCGGGGCGGCTCTCCTGGCGACCTCGGGGGCCCTTGTCACGAATGCGTCGCTGCGCCCGGAGTCGCTGCTCGTCCTCCTGCCCCTCATCACCTCGGTCCGCGCCTTCGGCCTGTCGCGTGCCGCGTTGCGCTACGTCGAGCGGCTCGTGTCGCACGACGTCACGCTCCGGCTGGTCGCCCGCCTCCGCACCGACCTGCTCCTGGGCCTCGTGCCCCTCTCGCCGGCGGCGCTGACGGGCGTGCGCGGCGGCGAGCTGCTGGCCCGCCTGCACGCCGACGACGACGCCCTGCAGGACGTGCTGCTGCGCCTGCTGGCCCCGGCCGCGGTGGCCGTGCTCGCGGGATCGGCGGCCGTCGTCCTGGCGGCCGCGGTGCACCCCGGCCTCGGCGCCGTGCCGGCCGCGCTGCTCCTCCTGCTCGGCGTCGTCGTGCCGGCGTGGGCGGACCGGGCCGGCGCGCCGGCGGCCCGGGCGGTCGCCGCGGCGGAGGAGGCCCGCGGCGCGGACGTGCTCGACCTCGTCCGGGGGCTGGCGGACCACGTCGGCGGCGACGGCGGGGCGACGGCCCTGGCCGCCGCCGACGCGCGGCTGCGGGAGCAGGAGGCGGCGGAGCGGGCGGCCGCCCGGGTGGCGGCCGTGGCGACCCTGCTCCGGGAGGGCGTGCCCGCGCTCGGCCTCGTGGCCGCGTTCGTGCTGGTCGGTGGGGGCGTGGCCGCCGGCGAGACCTCGCCGCTGCTGCTCGCGGCGGCGGCGCTGGGCGTCCTCGGCTCGTTCGAGGCCGTGGCCGGCCTCGGGGCGGCCTGGGCGCTGGCGGGCGGTGCGCGCGCGGCCGGACGCCGCGTCGAGGCGCTGGCGGCGACCCCGCCGGCGGTCGTCGACCCGGAGGGGCCCGGGCCCCGTCCGGCCGGGCACGACGTGGCGCCGGTGGACGTCGGCGTCACCTACCCGGGTGCGTCGAGCCCCGCGCTGGCACACCTCGACCTCGTCGTGCGGGCGGGGGAGAAGGTCGCCCTCGTGGGGCCCAGCGGCGCCGGGAAGAGCACCGTGCTGGCGCTCCTGCTGCGGGCGCGCGACCCGTCCGCCGGCCGCGTCCTGCTCGGCGGTGCGGACCTGCGCCGCCTGCCGCTCGACGAGGTGCGGGCCGCGTCCGCGTGGGTGCCGCAGGAGCCGCAGGTGCCCGGGGCGTCGCTGGCCGGCAACCTGCGCATGGGAGACCCCGCCGCCGACGACGGGCGGCTGCGGGCGGTGCTCGCCGACGTCGGGCTCGCCGACCGGGCGGCCGACCTGGGTCTCGACGGCTGGGTCGGCGAGGCGGGCTCGCGGCTGTCCGCGGGTGAGCGCGCGCGCCTCGGGCTGGCGCGGGCCCTGCTGCGGCCCGCACCCCTCCTGCTCGTCGACGAGCCGACCGCGCACCTGGACCGCGCCGCCGGTGCCGCGGTCGTGTCGATGCTCGCGCGCGAGCCGCGCACCGTCGTGATGGTCACGCACGACGCCACGCTGCTCGACGAGCGGTGGCGCGTGGTGGTGCTGCGACCGCCCGGAACACCGCCCGGAATACCGTGAGGGCCGGCCGTGCTGTACCCACCGTCCAGCGACCGACAGAGGAGAACGCCGTGGCGACCGTCACCCTGACAGCAGACAACCTCGAGACCACCATCAAGGACAACGACATCGTCCTGGTCGACTTCTGGGCGGCCTGGTGCGGCCCGTGCCGTCAGTTCGGCCCGATCTTCGAGAAGTCCTCGGACACGCACGCCGACATCGTGCACGCGAAGATCGACACCGACGCCGAGCAGGCGCTCGCCGCCGAGCTGCAGATCACGTCGATCCCGACGCTCATGGCCTTCCGCGAGGGCGTGCTCGTCTACAACCGTCCGGGCGCGCTGCCCGGCCCGGCCCTGCAGCAGGTCGTCGACGCCGTGCGCAACCTCGACATGGACGAGGTGCGCAAGACCATCGCCGAGCACGACCACGAGGGCGCGCAGGCCTGACACCGGTCGCTCCCGCCCGGTGGGGGCGACGCCGGACCGTCATGCGACGGGTGGCGGTCGGCGGCTGCTGCGGTCGCGCGCCTCGTCGACCGGCCCGCGCGGGGCCGGCACCCGCGGGGTCGCTCCCGTGGGGGCCGGGCCCGGTGCGAGGTCCCGTCCCCGGACCGGCGACAGCGCCGCAAGGCCCGTCCGGACGCCCGCCGTCCCCTCCGGGGCGGCGGGCGTCAGTGCACCCAGGGGGGCCGGGCGGGCGAGCAGGTAGCCCTGGACGGTGTCGCAGCCGGCCGCGACGACGGCGGCCATCTCCGCCTCCGTCTCGACGCCCTCGACCGTCACCCGCATCCCGAGGTCGTGGACGATCGCGGTGAGCGCGCCGAGCAGGCGCCGGGTGCGCGGCGAGACGGTGAGGTCCCGCAGGAACGAGCGGTCGAGCTTGACGAGGTCGACGGGCAGCCGCAGCAGGTAGGCCAGCGACGAGTAGCCCGTGCCGAAGTCGTCGAGCGCCACTTCCATGCCGACGGCCTGCGCCGCCGCGAGGACCGCGATGGCGTGCTCCGGGTCCTCGAGGACGACGGTCTCCGTGAGCTCGAGGACCACCGCGTCGGGGGAGAGCCGGGCGCGCGCGAGGCAGTGCCGGACGTGGTCGAGGAAGCCCAGGTCGTGCAGCTGCGTCGCCGCGACGTTGACGCTCACCCTGAGGTCCGGGCGTCCGGCGGCGCGCATGACGGCGAGGTCGCGGACTGCCGTGGCCACGACCCAGCGGCCCAGCGCCAGGACCAGCCCGGACTCCTCGGCCAGCGGGATGAACTCGTCCGGCGGGACCAGCCGGTCGGCGGTCCGCCAGCGCACGAGCGCCTCCACCGCCACCCACGAGCGGTCGCCGGTGCGGACGATCGGCTGGTAGTGCAGCTCGAGGCGGTCGTGCGCGATGGCCTCCGCCAGCCGGTCGACGAGGTGCTGGCGGGCCGCCTGCTCGGCGAGCCCGGCGCCGTCGACGGTCTCGACCTGGTCGGGGCCGCGGCGCTTGGCCTCCTGCATCGCCGCGTCGGCGTGCCGGACCAGCTCGTGCGGCCGCACGTCGGCCGCGCGGGCGGCCACGACCCCGATGCCGGCCGTCACCGCCACCCCGGGGACGGCGTCGAGCGGGACGCGCAGCGCGGCGCGCAGGGTCTGCGCCAGCCCGTGCGCGTCGTCGTCCCCCGCGCGCCGGACGACGAACTCGTCGCCGCCGAGGTGGTAGACCACGCCGTCCGGCACGTGCCGCCGCAGGCGCGCGCCGAGCTCGTGCAGCACCGCGTCGCCGCGCAGGGCGCCGACGCGCTCGTTGAGCGAGCGGAAGCCGTCGAGGTCGAGCACGGCGAGCGCCGCCACCCCGGTCCCGTGCTCGTCCTCGGCGGCCGCCGCGTCGAGGTCCCGGTCGAGCCGCAGGCGGTTGGGCAGGCCCGTGACGCGGTCGTGGTACGCGAGGTGCTCGAGCTCGGCGGCGTGCCGGGTCCGGTCGGTGACGTCGTGCGCGTTGACGACGACGCCGGCGACGGCGGGGTCGTCGAGCAGGTTGGTCAGCCGCACGGCCAGGTGCGTGAGGCCCGCGGGGTCCTGCCCGGCGCCGGGCAGGCGGACCGCCACGTCGAGGGTCGTCGTGGCGCCGGGCGCAGCCAGGCACGCGCGGAACGACGCGACGGCCGACGCCTGCAGGTCCGCCGGGACGAGGTCGCCGACGCGCAGGCCGTCGAGCGGCCCGACGGTGGTCCCGAGCGCGGTGCTGGTGCGCGGGTCGACGTAGGTCAGCGCACCCCGCTCGTCGAGCACGAGCGTGATGTCGTTGCCGTGCGCCACGAGCGCGCGGAACCGCCGCTCGCTGAGCTCGACCGCCCGCTGCGCCTCCGCGCGCTCGGCGGCCTCGCGCACGACGAGGGCGTACGCGGCGGAGAACTCCCGCCGGACCGAGCGCTGCAGGAGCACCACCAGGAGCCCGCCGAGCAGGAGGGACAGCGCGGCGCAGACGACGACGAGGCGCTGCTGGGCGTTCTGCTGCTGCAGCCGGTCGGACAGCTCGGAGTAGAAGGCGCCCTCGAGGCGCGCGTAGAGGCCGCGCACGTCGGCGACGACCGCCTCGGCGTCGGCGACGACGGTCGCGCGGGCCGCGGCCACCTCGTCGGGGGCGAGCACGTCGGGCAGGGCCTCGAGGTGCGCGTCGAGCCGGGCGTGGTCGGCGACGGCCTGCGTGACCTGGGCCGCGACGGGTCCGTCGAGGTCCTTCGCGGCGAGGATCCGCACCTGCTGGCCGAGGAACGCGCTCTGCTGCCGCAGGGTGACGACGGAGTCGTCGCCCGCGTCGAGCCGCTCCGCCTGCACGAGCGCGAGCAGGGCGTCACGCTGGGCGTCCGCGAGGTTGCCGGTGACGTCCTGCGCGAGGGAGAAGGAGTTCGCCGTGGCCCGTAGGCTGGCGTAGTCGCGCAGGGACAGCACCGGCGTCGCGAGGACCGCGGCCGCGAGCGCCAGCGCCAGGAGCCCCTGCACCGGTGACAGCCGGGCCCCGCCTCGGTTCGCGCCGGCGTCGGTGCCGGCGCCGGCTCGCGACCACCAGGCGCGCTGCGCCCGCGGCGTCCGCGACGCGCGCGGCCTCCGCGGCACGTGCAGCCCTCGCGGCGCGCCGGCGCGCCGCCCCGTCATCGCGCGGTCACGGCGCCGTGCTGTCCGCCGCGAGGGACGCGATGCTCCAGATCCACAGCGACTGGTCGCGGGTGTCCGGGTGGTCGTCGGTCAGCACGAGGCGGGTCGGCCCGCCCTCCTCGAGGGGGATCGGCTCGCCGTCGGCGCGGGTCGCGAGGACGGCGCCCGGGTGGTCGGCGACGGTCAGCGGCACGTCGACGGCGTAGTCGTTGAGGGCCAGCGAGTGCAGGACCGTCGCGTCCTGCGGCACGCCCACGACGCGCAGCAGCTCGGCCAGCGCGACGCCCCGGAACGTCACCCGCTCCTCGAGGAACGGCTCGTACACCTCCGCCTCGACCGTCGGCATCGCCTCGAGGTCGGCCATGGACAGCGTCACGGTGCCCGACGACGTCCCCTCGACGGTGAGGACCACGTCCTCCGCCGCCGGGGTCGTGAGGTCCGCGACCTCGACGACGGTGCCGGCGGAGACCGCGTGCACCTGCGCGCTCGTCCCGTCGGAGCACGAGGCCAGGCCCGCGACCGCCGCACCGGCGAGGCAGAGCACGAGCAGGGCACGGGGGCGTGCGCGCATCGAGGGACTCCTTCCGTCAGCCCCGCCGATCGACGCGACGACCTCCCTCCTGAGCCGCGGCCGGACGCGTCACCCCTCGGGGTGACCGTTCACCCGTCCGGGCGCGAGGCGGCCGACGCGACGTGCGACGCGCGGCTGACGGCGCGCGCGGGGCCTGCCGGGGTCGCGGTGCCGACCGTGCGTGCGGTGCGGGTCGGCCGCGGGGCGACGGCGGTGCTCGTCGACCGCGCAGCGGCGGGGCGCGGGTGGGCGGGCGCCCTCCCGGCGCCGAGGACGCGGTCGACGGCGTCCAGCACCTCGGGGACCTGGACGGACGCCAGCCACGGGTGGACGACGTCGGCGCCGCCGTCGCCCGCGGGGGACCCGTCGTCGCCGTGCCACACGACCGCGTGGCGCCTCTCGTCGAGCAGCGGGCGCCACCAGCGGGGCGGCACCGGGCCGAACAGCACGACCGACGGCGTGGCCACGGCCGTGGCGAGGTGGGCGACCCCGGTGTCCCCGCACACGAGCAGCGCCGCCCCCGCGACGCGTGCCGCGAGAGCGGGCAGGTCCAGCGCTCCCGCCAGGTCGACGACGTCGCGTGCCTCGTTCCCGGCGTCCCCCGTGCCGCCTCCCGCCGTCCCGCCGCGCTCCCGGACGCCGGCGACGACCTGCGCGCACAGCTCGCGCTCGTCGGGACCGCCCGTGACGCCCACGCGGAAGCCCCGCGCCCGCAGGGCCGCCCCGACCGCGGCGAAGCGGTCGGCGGGCCAGCGCCGGGCCCCGGACGCCGCACCGGGGTGGAGCAGGACCTCGGGCCGTGCGTCGTCGCGAGCGGGGGCGGGGGCGGGCGCTACCTCCGGCAGGCGCAGGTCCTGCGGGCCGCACGACCCGCCCGCGGAGGCCACGAGACGGCACCAGCGCAGGACCTCGTGCTCCTCGGGGTCGAAGGTCGGGCCGCCGGGGTGGCCGGGGGCGGCGAAGGCGACGAGCCGGTCCGGGCGCGTGGCCGCGAGGAGCGCGTGGCTCTGCGGGCCGCGGCCGTGCAGGTTGACCGCCACGTGGCCCGTCCCCGACCACGCGAACGGCTCCAGCTCGCGCGTCGGCAGGACCGCGTCGACGAGGCCGAGGTCGCGCAGCCAGCCCCCGGTCGTCGTCGGTGCGGCGAGCACCAGACGACGACCGGGGAACGCGCGCCGCAGCCCACGGAGGGCGGCGACACCGGTGAGGGCGTCGCCGAGGCCGAGGGCGCGCAGGACGAGGACGTCGCCGGTCACGGCCAGGAGCTCTCCCCGGAGGCCATGACGAGCATCTCGCGGATCTCGGACCCGACGGGCTGCGTCAGCGCCGTGACCACCGTGCCGGCCGTGGCGCGCGGGTCGTTGAGGTCCGCGTCCGGGCCGGGCTTGTACTGCTCGGTGCGGCCGTCGAAGAACGCCGTGTCCATCCCGCCGGGGATGAGCAGCGTGACCCCGACCTTGCCGCGCAGCTCGGCCGCGAGGGCGTGCGAGAAGCCGCGGACGGCGAACTTCGAGGCGCTGTAGGCCGTCGCGTCGCTCATGCCCCGCAGCGACAGGGTCGAGCCGACGGTGACGACGGTCCCGCGCGAGGCCTCCAGGTGCGGCAGGCACGCGCGCACGACGGCGACGGTCCCGAACAGGTTGACGCGCACGACGCGCTCCCACACGTCCGGGTGGATGTCCACGAGGGCGCCGCAGGCGTCCGTGCCGGCCGCGGTGACGACGCCCGTGGGCGCCCCGACGAGGCCGACGAGCCGCTCGACGGCCTCCGCGACCACCGACGCCGGCTCCTCGAGGTCGACCTCGACGAACGCCACGTCCTGCTTCGGCGGCACGCGGTCGAGCACGCCGACCGTCCCGCCGGCGGCCAGCACGGCGTCGACGACCGCCGACCCCAGGCCGCTGGACCCGCCGGTGACGAACACCGTGCCGACCGGCCGGGGGGCCAGGACCTTCGCGTCCGCCTGCTGGTCCGTCCGCTGGTCCGCCTGCGCGCTCGCGCTCGACTGGGTGCTCACACCGCCTCCTTCTCGCCGACCGCTGCCGGCACGTGCTGCGCCCGGGACCGTCCCGAGCGCTCGATGATGGACGTCGTCGACCGGCCGTCCAGGTAGGGGAGCAGGACGATCCGCCCGCCGTGGGCGCGGACCGTCGCCGCCTCGGGCAGCTCGGTCCCGCCGTAGTCGCCGCCCTTGGCCCACACGTCCGGCTGCAGCCGGGCCAGCACCGCGCCGGGGTCGTCCTCCTCGAAGACGACGACGGCGTCGACGCAGTCCAGCGCCTCGAGGACGCGGGCGCGGTCGCCCGCCGTGACGACGGGCCGGGTCGGGCCCTTGAGCCGCGAGACCGACGCGTCGGAGTTCATGAGGACGACGAGCGCGTCGCCGAGCCGGCGGGCCGCCTGGAGCGTGGCGACGTGCCCGGCGTGGACGATGTCGAAGCACCCGCCCGTGGCGACCAGCCGCCGACCGCCGCGTCGCAGCCGGGCTGCCAGCGCCTCGACGTCGTCGGGGGTCGGCACGGCGTCGGTCCCGTCCGTGGGCGCGGCGTCGGCGCTCTCCGCCGCCGGACCGGTCGCTGTCACGTCCGCCGCCGCCGGCGGCGCCCCGGTCTCCTCGTCGCGCTCGCGCCGGAACGCCTCCGCCCCGCCCGCCGCGACCCAGGCCCCCGCGTCCGCGACGGCCCGGCCGACGGCCTCCGTCACGGTGGCGCCGCTCGCCAGGGCGACGGCCGCGGTGGCGGCGAAGCGGTCCCCCGCGCCGCACGGGTCGCCGCCGGCGACCGGCACGGCCGGCACGTACTGCGCGTCGCCCCCACCGGCGACGAACGCGCCGTCGGCCCCGGCCGTGACGGCGACGGCCCGCGCCTCCCAGGACGCGCGCAGGGCGGCGGCGAGCTCGTCGGGGTGCTGGGGCGCCGTGCCACCGGCGGTACCCCCGCCGCCTCCGCCCGCCGCCGCCCTCGCCTCGGACAGGTTCGGCGTGACGAGCGCCGCGCCGGCGACGGGTGCGCCGCCCCGCGGGTGCGGGTCCCAGACGACCCGGGTGCCGCGGGCCGCCTCGGCCAGCACCTCGCGCAGGGCCGGGTCCTGCGTCACGCCCGCGCCGTAGTCCGACACGAGGACGACGTCCGCGTCGGCCAGCACCGCGCGCACGGCGTCGGCGTCGACCGCACCGGGCGCGCCCGGCCCGCCGTCGTCGACCCGCACGAGGGACTGACCGCCGCTGCGGATGCGGACCTTGCGCCGGGTGCCGCCGACGTGCGGCAGGGCCACGACGGCGACCTCACGGCGCAGGTCCTCGGCCAGGCGGGTGCCGGCGTCGTCGTCGGCCAGGGGTGCGACGAGGGTCGTCCGCGCCCCCGACGCCGCGACCAGCAGGGCCGTCAGGCCGGCGCCGCCGGGGCTCTCGCGGACGCGGGTGACGTCGAGGACGGGGGCCGGTGCGTCGGGGCACAGGCGCTCGACGGTCCCGTCGACGTCCCGGTCCAGCACGACGTCCCCGACGACGACCACGTGCGGGCGCACCGCCCGCGGCGAGCCGCTCACGCGGTGGCCTCGAGGCTGCGCACGACGGGCGCCGCGTGCACCGCGTCGAGCCGCGCGAGCCCCTCGTCGACCGCCGCGCACAGCGCGTGGATCGCCACGAGGTGCAGGGTCTGCACGGCGGCGGTGGAGGGCGCGTCGATGCACAGCGCCTCGTCGGACAGCGCCGCGAGGCGGTTGGGCCGCCGCCCCGTCAGCGACCAGACGAGCAGGCCGCGCTCGTGCGCGCGCTCGGCGGCGCGGAGCACGTTGGGGCTCGAGCCGGAGGTCGACAGGAGGACCAGCACGTCCCCGGGTCGACCGTGCGCCTCGACCTGGCGCGCGAACATCTCCTCGGGCCCGTAGTCGTTCACCAGGGCGGTCAGCGTCGAGGTCTCCGCGGAGAGGCACACCGCCGACAGCGGCCGCCGGTCGGCCAGGAAGCGTCCGACGAGCTCGGAGGTCAGGTGCTGCGCCTCGGCGGCCGACCCGCCGTTGCCCGCGGCCAGCAGCCGCGCGCCGTCGAGCAGGCGGTCGGTCAGCGTGCGCCCCCAGCGCTCGACGACGGCGGCGTCGGCCCGCAGGCCGTCGAGCGCACCGCGCAGCTCGTCGTCGTGGGCGTCGATCCAGGACTGGGCGCTCATACGGCGACCTCCGTGAGGGCGGGGACGGCGGCGGGCCCGGCGAGCAGCGCATCGGCCGGGAGGGCCAGGGTCTGGTAGAGGGCCGCCGTGCGCTGGGCGACCTGGGACCACGCGTAGGTGCGGACCGCGCGGCGGCGCGCGGCCTGCCCGAGCGCGCGGCGCCGCACCGGGTCGGCGAGCAGCGGGCGCAGCGCCGCGGCGAGGGCGTCGGGGTCGCGCGGCGGCACGAGCAGGCCGGTGACGCCGGGACGCACGGAGTCGAGCAGCCCCCCGACGGCGCTGCCCACGACGGGCACGCCGCACGCCGCGGCCTCGAGCGGGACGATGCCGAAGGGCTCGTACCAGGGGGTCGCCACGACGACGTCGGCCGACCCGATGACCGCCGGGAGGTCGTCGTGCTCGACGCGCCCCAGCAGCGTGACCCGGTCGTCGACGCCGAGCGCCTCCGCCAGGGCGACGAGCCGGCACGCCTCGGGGTCCGCGGCCAGGAGGTCCGCCGGCGGCCCCCCGGCGACGAGGAGCTCCGTCCCCGGGACCGCGGCCAGCGCCCGGACGACGGTGTCGACGCCCTTGCGCTCGACGAGCCGCCCGACGACGAGGAGCCGGTGCGGCTGCCGGCGGCGGGGCAGGAGGGCGCCGCCGCCGCGGGCGGCACCGGCGGCACGGCCCCGGCGGGCGGGCGGCAGGGGCCGGAAGTGCGTGACGTCCACGCCGCAGGGCACGACCTGGATGCGCGCGGGGTCCAGGCCGAGGCGGACGAGCTCGTCGACCTCGTCCCGGCAGGTGGCGACGACGAGGTCGGCGCGCTCCCCGACGGACAGCTCCGCCGCGACCCGGCCCGCCGGGCTCGTGTCCTTCGCGCCCTGGTGGCGGCGCTTGACCGAGCCCAGCGCGTGGTACGTGTGCGCCACGGGCACGTCGAGCGCGGCGGCCGCCCGGAGGGTCGCCAGCCCCGACATCCAGAAGTGCGAGTGCGCCACGGCCGGGGTGCCGGTGCGCTCCCAGTCGCGCGCCATCCAGTCGCCGAAGGCGTCCATGTACGGCGCGAGAGCGTCCTTGGGCACCTCCCGCGCGGGCCCGGCGGGCACGTGCACGACCTCGACGCGCGGCCCGAGCGGCACCCGCTCCGGCAGCGACGCGTCGTCACGCCGTGTGTAGACGCGCACGTCGTGACCGAGGTCGGCGAGACCGCGGGCCAGGGCGTCGACGTGCACGTTCTGCCCGCCGGCGTCGACGCCGCCGAGCACGGCCAGGGGGCTGGCGTGCTCCGAGACCAGGGCGACCCTCACGGCACCCTCCCCTCGACGACGGCGGCCAGGACCTCGTCCCAGTCGCGGTGGAACCGGGCGAGCCCGTAGCGCGCCAGGGCGTGCTCGCGGCCCGCGAGGCCCCGCTCGCGCGCCTCCGTCGGGTCGGCGAGCCAGCGCCGCCCGGCCGCGACGAGCGCCGCCGGGTCCGCGCTGACGACGCCGGCGGCCGCGGGCACCGCCTCCGGCGCGGCGGTCGAGGCGACGACGAGGACGGGCAGGCCGACCGTCATCGCCTCGAGGAGGGACAGGCCGAGGCTCGTCCAGCGGTAGGGGTGCAGGTAGGCGCGGGCCCCGCCCATCGCCACGTGCATGTCGGCCTGCCGGACGTCCTCGTGCAGGTGCTCCTTGTGCTGCGGCAGGTGCTCGGCGAGGGCGTCCATGCCCATCCCGTAGACCTCGACCGGCAGGTCCTCCGCGACCCGCACGACGAGGTCCGTCCCGGCCACGCGCCACCGGCGCACGGGCTCGTTGACGACGACGGCCACCCGCTCGCGCTCACCGGTGTAGGTGTACCCCGGGTCGACGATGCCGTGGTCGACGACGAGGGTCGGCGCGGCCCCGCTGTCCCACATGAGGGCGTTGTAGGACGTGACGTGCACGACGGGGATGTCGGACCGGTCGGCGAGGTGGTGGCGCGTGGCGGCCGCGGGCCCGGCGGGCGTGTTGTGCTCGACGTAGACGGCCGGCACGTCCATGCCGGCGCGCAGGCCGGTCCAGCGCTCGAGCAGCTCGAGCTCGTGGGGGCGCTGCAGGACGACGACGTCGGGGCGGTCCTCGGCCAGGCCGGTGCCGTCCGGCACGTCGATCGGCACCTCGCGCGCGCGGTCGGGCCAGGCGTAGGTCGTCGCGCGGCCGCCGCCGTCGCGGGAGCGCTCGGCGTCGCGCGGGACGAGGTAGTCGTGGGAGCCGTGGACGAACGAGGTCATCCACGAGCCGTGCACGTGCCAGGCCAGGACCTTCATGCGCTCACCCTCCCGTCCGGCCGTGCGCCGGACGCGTCTGCGTGGTCGGTGGTCCGCGCCGGTGCTCCGGCGGCGGACAGGGACAGGGCGTCGACGGCCGCGACCACCTGCCCCGGCGTGACGCCGGTGAGGCAGGGGTGGCCCTCGACGGGGCAGGTGCGCGCCCGGGTGAGGGCGCAGGGTGCGCCCTGGTCGCCCAGCACGACGGTCGGGACGCCCCACGGCGCCCAGCGGTCGGCGGGCACGACGGGCGAGAACAGCGACACGACCGGCGTGCCGACGGCCGCGGCGAGGTGCGCCGGGCCCGTGTTGCCGACGACGACCGCGTCGGCGCGCGCCAGCACGGCGGCCAGCCCGGCCAGGCTCGTCCGGCCGGCGAGGTCGACCGCACCGGGCACGCCGGTGGCGACGGCGCGTGCCAGCTCCCGCTCGCCCGGCCCCCCGGTCACCACGACGGTCCGCCCTTCCTCGGCCAGCGCGAGCGCGATCGTACGGGCGTGGGCGGGCGACGGGGCCCGGGCGGGGACGGACGCGCCGGGGTGGAGGACGACGAACCCGCCGGCCGGCACCTCGTCGGGCAGGGCGGCCGCGGCCGCCGCGACGCGGTCCGCGCGCAGGGCCAGGCGGTCGTCGTCGAGGGCGGGGTCGAGGGCGGGGCTACCCCGCCGCCCGGCTGCGGCCGCCCCCACCTCGCCCTCGACCTCGCCCTCGACCGCGCGCGCGAGGTCGAGGGCGGCCTCGACCTCGTGCAGGCCGTCGGGGCGGCGGTGCCGCACGTCGAGCAGCGAGCCGGGGTAGTCCTCGCTCGTGCCGGCGACGAACGGCACGCCGGCCATCCGCAGCAGCAGCGCCATGGGCAGCGGGCTCTGGTGGAAGGACGTGAACACCACGGCGCGGTCGTAGCGGCCGGCCGCGAGCACGTCGACGAGGTCCCGCAGCGCCGCCGGGTCGGCGGGCGGCGGCGCGTAGCCGCTCCAGGGCACGTCGGCGACGAGCACGCGGTCGACGCCCGGCAGCAGCTCGCCGGCCTGGCGTCCCGCGGGGGAGACGAGCAGGTCCAGCGCCTCGGCGCCGGCGGCCAGGGCGCGGACGGCCGGCCCGGTGAGCAGGACGTCGCCGTCGCTGTCGAGCCGGACCGCCAGGACCCGGGTCACGCGGCGTCCCCGGCGGTGCGCGGCGCCCCGTCCGGGACGCCGCCGGGCAGCGGGTCGAGCACGCCGGGGACGAGGTGCGCGACGGCCGCCCGCAGGTCGACCGCGACGACCGGCGCCGTCGCCACCTCCCGGCTGCGCGTGACGGCGGTGGGCACGAGGACCGTCCGCGCCCCGGCGGCGACCGCGGCCCCCACGTCGGCCCCGATGTCGCCGACGACCGCGCAGGCGTAGGGCGGCACGCCCAGCGCGTGCGCCGCCCGCAGCACGAGGCCGGGGCCGGGCTTGCGGCACGCGCAGTGGTCACCGGTGCCGTGAGGGCACACCTGAACGGTGCCGAACGGGCCCACCTCCGCGGCCACGCGGGCGTTGACGGCGGCGACGTCCGCCACGCTGAGCAGACCGCGCGCGATGCCCGACTGGTTGCTGACGATCCCGACCGCCACGCCGGCCTCGCGCAGGGCGTCGAGGACCTCGTGCGCGCCGGCGATGACGCGGACCTGGTCCGGGTCGCCGTTGTAGGGCACGTCGTGCACGAGCGTGCCGTCCCGGTCGAAGAGCACCGCCTGCACGGGCGGCGGCCAGGACGTCAGGTCGGCGTCCGTTCGGCGGGTGGGTGCGGGGGCGTCCGTGCGGGTCCCCGCGCCCGTGGCGCGCTCCGGTCCCGTCGGCCCCGCCGTGCAGCGGGTCCCGGGGACGGCGTCCCACCCGGCCGCCCCCAGCCGGGCGACGAGGTCGTCGTGCGCCTGCGCGGTGTCGCCGATGCGCTCGTCCCAGCCCCACACCTCGGCCAGCGCGTCGCGCCGCACGAGCAGGTCGTCGCCGGGAGCGGCGGCGTCGGCGGGCGCCTCGGCGGCGCCTCCGCTGAGCGCCGTCCGTCCCCCCGCACGGGTGGCCGCGGCCGCGAGGTCCTCGGCGAGGGCGGCGGCCCAGCCCGGAGCCGGCTCGCGCAGCTCGTCGAGCAGGACGACCCACGGGGCCGACGCCGAGCGCCACCCGGCGTTGCGAGCGGCGGCCGGCCCGCGGCCGCCGGTGCGGACGACCCGCACGGGCGTGGCCCCGGGGCCGTCGGTGCCCGCCACCTCCAGCGGGGCCGGGTCGCGCAGCACGGGGGCGTCGTCGTCCGGCCGGGGGTCGAGGGCCACGGGCCGGTCGTCGACCACGACGACCTCGACGGGGGCGGGCAGGGAGCGACCCCCGGCACGTGCGGCACGCGCCGCCTGGGCGAGGTCGAGCGTGAGGACGTCGAGCAGCCCGGCCAGCCGCGGACGGCCGAGCGAGGTGAGGACGAGGGACCAGGGCGGGAGCGGGGCCGCGCTCACGCGGGGAGCCCCGTGGCGGGCGTCGTCGGGCCGCCGGGCCGTGCGGTGCCGCCCGCCGCGGGCGCTGCCGGCGCCGGGCGGGCGCCGCGCACCGTCGCCGTGTCCGTCGACGTGTCCGTCGACATGGACGTGGCCGTGCGCCGCTGACCTGCCGGGACCTGCCGTGCCCTCATCGGTGGCGGACCTCCCTGACCAGGGACGCAGTCGTGCCGACCGGTCCTGCCGACGGCGCCCGGCCGGGCGCCTGGGCGTCACTGTGGAGCACTTCACCCGGTGCCGCTAGTCGAGCAGTGCCCGGGCCGGGGGGCGCGACGTGCCCGTCCGGTGCATCGCCGGCCGGATGTCGGCGGCGTGCGGCACGATGCCGGCAGCCGTGCCGGCACGTGGCCGGCGCCACCCCCGGCACCGCCGGGGACGACCGCGAGGAGACGCCATGACGCTGACGCCCGACCGCACCGCCACCGGGAGCACGACCACCAGCCCGGCCGACGGGACGTCGACCGCCCCCCTGCGCCTGGCCGAGCACCACGTCGGCGGCGACCTCGTCCCCGCGACGGGGGACCGCGAGCTGACCCGCACGTCCCCCGTCGACGGGACGCCCACGCTCGTGCTGGTGCCTGCCACCGAGGCGGAGGTGGGTGCAGCCGTGGCGGCCGCGGACGCGGCTCGGGCCGCCTGGCGCCGTACCTCGCCGGGGGAGCGCGCGGGGTACCTGCGCGCCGCCGCGGCTGCCGTGCGCGCGCAGGCCGACGCGCTCGGGGCGGCGCTGACGGCGGACACGGGACGCCTGCTGGGCTCGTCGGTCGAGTCGGCGCAGGTGGCTGCGGAGCTGCTGGAGGAGGCGGCGACGACGGGGCTCGGCCCGACCGGCCGCACGCTCGCCGGGGCGCCCGCCGCGCTCGACGTCGTCCGCCGCGACCCCCACGGCGTCGTGGCGATCATCACACCCTGGAACGACCCGCTGCCGGCGGCTGCCGGGCTGCTCGCCGCCGCGCTGGTCACCGGCAACACGGTCGTGCACAAGCCGTCCGAGCGCAGCGCGCGGTCCGGCTGGGAGCTCGGGCGCCTCGTCGCCGACGCCCTGCCGGCCGGGGTGCTGTCGGTCGTCAACGGCGACGGGGCCACAGGTGCGGCGCTCGTCGCCGACCCCCGGGTCGCGCTCGTCGCGCAGGTGGGCAGCACCGCGACCGGGCGTGCCATCGCGACGGCTGCCGGCGCCCGCGGGGCCCGCGTGCTGCTGGAGAACGGCGGCAAGGACCCGCTCGTCGTCGACGCCGGGGTGGACCCGGCGTGGGCGGCGCGCCAGATCGCGATCGGCGCCTTCACCAACACGGGGCAGCTCTGCACGTCCGTCGAGCGCGTGTACCTGCACGAGGAGGTGGCGGACGCCGTGCTCGCCGAGCTCGTCGCGGTGGCGCAGGCCACGGTGGTCGGGGACCCGACGGACCCCGCGACCGGGCTGGGGCCGCTCGTCGACGAGCAGCAGCTCGCGGTCGTCGTCGCGCACGTGGAGGACGCCGTCGCGGGCGGGGCCCGGGTGCTGGCGGGCGGTGCGCGGCCGGACGGCCCGGGCACCTTCTACCCGCCGACGGTCCTCGACGGGTGCACCGCGGACATGGACGTGATGACGGAGGAGACGTTCGGGCCGGTCGCCGCGGTGACGCGCGTCCCGGACTTCGCGGCGGCCCTGGAGCTGGCCGGTGCCGGTCGCTACGGGCTGGCGGCGACGGTGCTCACGCCGCGGCTGGACCACGCGCTGCGGGCGGCCGACGAGCTCGAGGTCGGCACGGTGAAGGTCAACGCGGTCTTCGGGGGCGCGCCCGGCGGTTCGGCCGACCCGCGCCGCGACTCCGGCGCCGGAGCCGGCTACGGACCGGACCTGCTGGCGTCCATGACCGTGCTCAAGGCCGTGCACCTGGAGGCGGCGGTGCTGCCGGGCGCCTGAGCCCGCGCGGCCTCCCGCGGTGGCCCCCGGAGGTCGGCCGCCGGGGATCGCTGCCGGGGGCGTGCGCGAGGGGCGTGCGGGAGACGGGAGTCGAACCCGCACGCCCTCTCGGGCACCAGGACCTAAACCTGGCGTGGCTGCCGTTTCACCACTCCCGCGGGTCCGGCCGCTGCCGGCCGGACCGCGTCAGGAGTGTGCCACCCGGCCGGCACGGGCGTCAGGGCCTCTGCGCCCGGCCGGTGCCGGCGCCCGGGGCGGGCGTCAGGCGACCGCGAGGTCGCGGCGCAGCTTGGCGACGTGCCCCGTCGCCTTGACGTTGTACTGCGCGAGGACGACCCGGCCCTCGGCGTCGAGGACGACCGTCGAGCGGACGACGCCGGTGACCTTCTTGCCGTACAGCGTCTTCTCGCCCCAGGCGCCCCACGCCTCCATGACGGCGTGGTCGGCGTCGGACACGAGCGGGAACGTCAGGCCCTCCTGCTCGACGAACGCCGCCAGCCGGTCCACCGGGTCGGGGGAGACCCCGACGACCGCGTACCCCGCGGCGGCCAGCGAGGCCAGGTTGTCGCGGAAGTCGCACGCCTGCGTGGTGCAGCCCGGGGTCATCGCCGCCGGGTAGAAGTAGACGATGACGGGCCGGCCGCGCAGGTCCGCCAGGGCGAGCGTGCCGCCGTCGGCGGTGGGCAGGGTGAAGTCGGGTGCGGTCTCGCCGACGGTCAGACGGGGCACGGTGCTCCTCTCGGTGGCGCCGTCGCGCGGGGGCCGGCCGACGGGCGGCGGGCCGCACCGGGACGGCGGGGACGGGCTGCGCCAGCGTAGGCCGCCGGGATCGCCCCGGTAGGTTCGACCCGTGAGCACCAGCGAGTCCCCGTCGTCCCCGTCGGCCGGAGCACCCACCTCGACGCCGCCCGCGCCCGCCGTGGGGGCGGAGAGCCCGTCGGCACCGGGGACCCCGGCTGCGGCGTCCGGGGGAGCGCCGCGGACGGAGCCGGTCGGCGCCTCCGCCACCGGGACGGCCGCTGCCTCGTCGGGCGCCCCCGTGCCCGGGTCGCTGCCGATCCGGATGCTCAACGACCGCGTCCTCGTGCACCGCGACGGCTCTGCCGACGAGCGCCGGTCGAGCGCGGGGATCGTCATCCCGGCCACGGCCGTGGTCGGCAAGCGCCTGGCGTGGGCGCAGGTGGTCGCCGTCGGCCAGCACGTGCGCCAGGTGGAGGTCGGTGACCGGGTGCTCTTCGACCCCGAGGAGCGCGCCGAGGTCGAGCTCGAGGGCCGCACGTACCTGCTGCTGCGCGAGAAGGACGTCCACGCGGTGGCGGCACCGCGCGCGGCGGGCCGGGGCACGGGCCTGTACCTCTGAGCGGCACCGCACGCCGGCACCGCGGGCCGGCACCGGAGGCCGGCACCGCGGGCCGGCACCGCGGGCCCGCACCGCGCGCGAGCACCGCGGGCGGCACATCCGGTCGTTGCCGCCGGGTGGCGCCCGCGTCAGGAGGGCCGATTCGCCCGTCGTGGCCCGGCGGTGCTAACGTCTCTCCCCGCGCGCCATTAGCTCAATGGGCAGAGCAGCTGACTCTTAATCAGCGGGTTCGGGGTTCGAGTCCCTGATGGCGCACCCCCTCGGAGGCCCCGTCCAGCAGGACGGGGCCTCCGGCGTCGGAGGGGCGGCCACGGCCGCCGGCGGCGGGTGGTGGCAGCGCCCTGCGTAGGATCGCGGCCGTGCCGATCCCCGACTTCATCGTCGACCTGCGCGCCCAGGTCGGCCACCACCCCCTGTGGCTCTCCGGCGTGACGGCGGTGGTGCTGAGGGGCACGGGCGACGAGGCCGAGGTGCTCCTCGTGCGGCGGTCCGACGACGGCCGGTGGACGCCCGTCACCGGGATCATCGACCCGGGGGAGCAGCCGGCCGTGGCCGCCGAGCGCGAGGTGCTCGAGGAGGCGGACGTCGTCGCCGTCGCCGAGCGGCTCGTGCGCGTGCACGCCCTGCCGCCCATGACCTACGCGAACGGCGACCGCGCGCAGTACCTCGACCTGACGTTCCGCTGCCGGTGGGAGCGCGGCGAGCCCAGCCCGGCGGACGGCGAGAACACCGAGGCCGCCTTCTTCCGGCTCGACGCGCTGCCCCCGCTCGACGACGAGATGCGCGGCCGCCTCGAGGCGGGCCTGAGCCAGGCGGAGGCCTGCGCGTTCGACCGCTGAGCCCCGCCGACGGGCGACGCCCCGCAGCGCGCGCGGCACGGGCACCGCCGGCACCAGGATGAGCGGCGGCGGAGGGACGGACGGGCCGTCGGGCCGCCGGGAGGGTGGATCCATGGCGCAGCGAGCAGAGCAGGCGCAGAGCGGGCAGGGCGCCGAGGGCGGCGCCGGCGGAGGGGTCGGGGACGCGGGCGGCGACGTCCGCGAGGTCGACGTCGTCGTCATCGGCGCCGGCGCGATCGGCGAGAACGCCGCGGACCGCGCGAGCCGCACGGGCCTGTCGGTGGCCGTCGTGGAGGCCGAGCTCGTCGGCGGCGAGTGTTCCTACTGGGCCTGCATGCCGTCGAAGGCGCTCCTGCGGCCCGGTGCCGCGGTGGCCGCGGCGAAGGCCGTGCCGGGAGCCGACGCGGCCGTGACGGGCGGCATCGACGCCGCCGCGGTCCTGGCCTACCGCGACGAGATCGCCTCGCACTACGACGACGCGAGCCAGGTCGAGTGGGTCGAGGGCGCGGGCCTGACCCTCCTGCGCGGGCACGCGCGGTTCACCGGCGAGCGGGAGCTCACCATCACGCACGACGGGACCACGCACGGCCTGCGGGCCCGGCACGCCGTCATCGTGTGCACCGGCTCCGTACCCACGCTGCCGCCGGTCGACGGCCTGGCCGACGTCGACCCGTGGACGAGCCGCGACGCCACCTCC
Organism: Cellulomonas sp. plas2; assembly: GCF_057221735.1. Taxonomy (NCBI): domain Bacteria; kingdom Bacillati; phylum Actinomycetota; class Actinomycetes; order Micrococcales; family Cellulomonadaceae; genus Cellulomonas; species Cellulomonas sp. plas2. The sequence goes on along the minus strand of NZ_CM170155.1, from coordinate 2,634,288 downwards.
GCCAAGGAGGTCCCCGGCCGGCTCGCCATCATCGGCGGCGGCGTCGTGGGGGTCGAGATGGCCACCGCGTACGCCGAGCTCGGGTCGCAGGTGACGCTCCTCGTGCGCGGGGACCGCGTCCTCGCGCCGGCCGAGCCCTTCGCGAGCGAGCTGCTCGCCGACGCGCTGCGGGACCTCGGCGTCGAGCTGCTGCTCGGCGCGGAGACGCGGGCCGCGCGTCGGGCCGGCGGTGCGGTCGAGCTGGACGTCACCGGCCCGGACGGGGAGCGCACGCTCACGGTCGACCGCGTGCTCGTCGCCGCCGGGCGCCGGCCGGGGACGGCGGACCTGGGGCTGGAGACGATCGGGCTCGAGCCCGGCCGTGCGCTGGAGGTCGACGACGCGCTCCAGGTGACGGGCGTGGCCGGCGGCTGGCTGTTCGCCTGCGGGGACGTCACCGACCGCACCCACACGACCCACCAGGGCAAGTACGACGCCCGTGTCGTCGGGGACGTCGTCGCCGCACGCTTCGCCTCCGGGTCGGGCGGTGCCGCCACGGACTCGAACACCGGCTCCGACGCGTCGTCCGGCGACGAGGAGCCGCCGCTCGCGCCGGCGCCCAGCGCCGAGGCGGAGCAGGGCGCCGGGCCCTGGAGCCGGTACCGCGCGACGGCGGACGCGCACGCGGTCCCGCAGGTCGTCTTCACGCACCCGGAGGTGGCGTGGGTCGGCCCGACGCAGGCCGAGGCCGAGGCGGCGGGCCTGCCCGTGCGCGCGATCTCCTACGACCTGTCCGCCGTCGCCGGGGCCAGCGTGCACGCGAAGGGCTACGTCGGCCGCGCGCAGGTGCTCGTCGACACCGAACGGCGCGTGCTGGTCGGCGCGACGTTCGTCGGGCCGGACGCGGGGGAGATGCTGCACGCCGCGACGATCGCGGTCGTCGGGGAGGTGCCGATCGATCGCCTGTGGCACGCCGTGCCGTCCTACCCGACGGTCAGCGAGGTCTGGCTGCGCTTCCTGGAGTCCGCCGGCCTCTGAGCGGCCGTCCCGGGACCGGGAGCACCGGCGCCGGACGCACCGAGGGGCCCGACCGTGACGGTCGGGCCCCTCCTGGCGTGCGCGGCCGGTACGGGCCGCGGTGGGCGACGGCCCGGGCGTCAGCCCCGGTCGGCGAGCGCCGCGTCGGAGGACAGGACCAGGCCCATCGCCGCCTCGCCCTGGCGCACGGCCGTGGCGATGAGCGCGAAGTCGTAGGAGCTGAACTCGAGGGCCAGCCCGTACGTCTCCTCCAGGCCCTGGCCGCAGAACGGGCGCTCCGGGCACTCCGGCGGACCGGCCAGGCTGATGCCGCCGGCGCAGGCCTCCGCGACGTCCGACAGCGTCTCGACGCCGTACTGCTCGGCGAACGCCTGCGTGACGGCGAAGGCGTTCTGGTCCTGCGCGGCCGACGGCGTGCCCACCACGAGCTGCGACTGCTCGGCCAGCGGGGTGAGGGCGGCCATCGTCTCGTCGATGTCCGGCGTCGCGACGGGCTCGGCGTCGGCGCCGTTGATGCTGCCGTTGAGGAACTCGGCGAGCGTCGCGGCGTACTCCGGCACCACGGACAGCGTCCCGTCCTGCAGCGCCGGCAGGTAGGTCTCGCGGTTGCCGATCTGCTGCACGCTCGGCTCGAAGCCGGCCGAGCGCAGCACCGCGGCGTAGATCTCGGCGAGCGTCGCGCTCTCGGTGAAGTTGCCCGCGCCGATGACGACCGGGCCGGACCCCGTCGCGGAGGCGGCCGCCAGGCCCTCGGCCTCGACGAACGCCGCGGCCACCTCGCTCGGCGTCTGGCGGTCGACGTCCACCTGCGCGTTGAGCTCGATCAGCCCCTCCGTGTCGAGCGCCGCGCCGACGGCGTCGAGCAGCTCGACCATCGACGGGTTGGCGGCGACGGCCGCCGCGTTGAACGCGGCCACGATGTTGTCGGCGTTCTGCAACTGCTGGTCGTCCTCGAGGGCGACCAGCTGCTCGCCGGCGACGGGCTCGCAGACGGTGCCGCCGGCGGAGCCGGAGGAGGTGGGGGCCGCTTCACCACCGCCGGACCCGGGGTCGCCGCAGGCGGCGAGCAGCAGGCCGGTGGCGGCCGCGAGGGCCAGGAGCGTCGGACGACGGCGCATGGGTTCTCCTTGGGGGCGAGCGGCGTGGTCTGCGCGGGCTCGGGGTGGGGGACCGGGGGACATTGGACCGTCGGGGCCGGGTCAGGGCAACCTCTGGACCCCTGCGACGGCGGGACCGTCACCGGACCGTGACCTGCGGCGACGGGAGGGGCGACCGGCGGTGGTGCGGCGGGCGGCGTCGCGCAGCCGCAGCCCGCGGGGGCTGGCGACGCGTTGCAGGAGGGCGAGGACGAGCTCGGCCAGGAGGCACAGCCCGGCGACGAGGAGCCCGCCCGCGACGACCTGCCCGTAGCGCTGCAGCCCGAACCCCGTGACGACGACCGTGCCGAGGCTACGGCCGCCGACGAGCGCGGCGAGCGGCACGGTGGCGATGACCTGCACGACCGCGGTGCGCAGGCCCGCGGCGACGAGCGGCACCGCCAGCGGCAGCTCCACCTGGCGCAGCACCTGCCACCGCGACAGGCCGGTGCCGCGGGCGGCGTCGCGCACGGCCGGGTCCACCCCCGCGATGCCCGTGACGGTGTTGGCCAGCACGGGGGGCGCCGCGAACACGGCGCACGCGAGCACCGTGGCGGTCGAGCCGAACAGGCCGCTCGCGGCCAGGAGCGTCAGCAGCGCCAACGTGGGCAGCGCGCGCGTGGTGTTGGACACGACGACCCCGACGGTGGCACCCGCCCGCAGGTGCCCGAGCCACAGCCCCAGCGGCAGCGCGACCGCGGTGCCGAGCAGGACCGCCAGCGCCGTGACGGTCAGGTGCGTGGCGGTCAGCTCCAGCACGCCGTTGCGACCCGTCCAGTTCAGCGGGTCGTTGAGCCAGCGCATCGCCTCGGCGACGGTGTCCACGGCCTAGGCCCCCCGGCCCGCGCGCGCCCACGGCGTGACCGCCCGCCCGACGCCGGCCAGCAGCAGGTCCAGGACGAACGCGAGGAGCAGGCAGAGCACCGTCGCCGTCATCACCTCCGCGTGGTAGCTGCTGCGGAACCCGCGGAACAGGAGCTGGCCCAGGCCCCCGTACCCGACGACGACGCCGACGGTGGTGAGCGCCACCGTCGTCACGGTCGCCTGCCGCAGGCCGGTCACGACGCTGGGCAGGGCGTGCGGCAGCTCGACCGTGAGCAGCAGGCGCAGCCGCCCGTAGCCCATCCCGCGCGCCGCGTCCGTCACGGCGGGGTCGACGCCCTGCAGCCCGACGAGCGCGTTGCGCACCAGCACGAGCAGCGCGTACACGACGAGCCCGATGAGGACGGTCGTGCGGCCGATCCCGGTGTAGGGGGCGAGCACCGCGAACAGCGCCAGCGACGGGATCGTGTAGAGCACGCCCGTCGTCCCCAGCAGCGGAGCGGCGAGCCGGGGCCGCAGGTGCGCCAGCGCCGCGAGCGGCAGCGCGACGACCGCCGCGACCAGGACCGCCTGGACCGTCAGGGAGGTGTGCTGCGCGAGCGCCGCGAGCACGTCCGTCCGGTTGGCCTGCAGGTACTCCCAGGAGAACCAGGGGTTGCCGGGCGGCCCGCCCTCGGCCGCGCGGAGGCGACCGGGGAGCTCCGCGAGCGCGCGTGTCTGCACGCGCCGACCGTACCGGCGGCCCCCGACACGCGCCGCCGCACGCCGCGCGGCCACGTGCTGACCGGCGCCGCTCGCCCGCAGCGGCTAGCGTCCCGGACGTGGCAGCCACCCACGCCCCCGACGCGCCCCGCGACCGTGCCCGCACCGCCGGGGACGACGACGGGGCGGTGATCCGCTTCGACCACGTCCACAAGGCGTACGACGAGTCGGCCCCCGCCCGGCGCGGGCGCGACGACCGACCGGCCACCGGCGCCGCGGTCGACGACCTGTCCTTCTCGGTGCGGCGCGGCGAGCTCCTGGCCGTCGTCGGGCCGTCCGGGTGCGGGAAGTCCACGACGCTGCGGATGGCCAACCGGCTGGTGGAGCCGACGTCCGGCCGGATCTTCCTCGACGGCGAGGACGTCACTCAGGTCGACCCCGTGGCGCTGCGCCGGCGCATCGGCTACGTGATCCAGGAGGTCGGGCTCTTCCCGCACCGCACCGTCGGGCAGAACGTCGGCACCGTGCCCCGGCTGCTCGGCTGGGACCGCGCCCGGACCACCGCCCGCACCGCGGAGCTGCTCGGGCTCGTGGGGCTGGACCCCGCGCGGTACGCGCGGCGCTACCCCCACCAGCTCTCCGGCGGGGAGCGCCAGCGCGTGGGCGTGGCGCGGGCGCTCGCCGGGGGCCCGCCCGTGCTCCTCATGGACGAGCCGTTCGGCGCGGTCGACCCCGTCGGCCGGCGCCGGCTCCAGAACGAGTTCCTGCGCGTGCACCGCGAGCTGGGCACGACCGTCATGCTCGTCACGCACGACGTCGACGAGGCCGTGCGCCTGGCCGACCGGGTGCTCGTGCTGAGCCGCGGCGCGCACGTCGAGCAGCTCGCCGGGCCGCTCGAGGTCGTGGCGCGGCCGGCGTCGCCGGCGGTGGCCGACCTCGTCGGCGGGGGTCGCACGACGCGCCTCCTCGGGCTCGGCGGGCTGGACCGTCGTGACCTGTGGCCCCTCACCGCCGCGGACGCCGACGCCCCCCGCGTGCCGCTGACGGCCGACCTCGGGGAGGTGCTGGCCGAGCTCGTCGGGGCCCCGGCCGGGCGCGTGGTGCTCACCGACGGAGGCCGCGATGCCGGCGCCGCCGACGCCACGGTGCTGCTCACCGGCCTCCGGCGTCTGGTGGATCACACCCCGCGCGACGGTGCCGTCGCCTAGTGTCACCCGCGTGAGCACCCCGACCGCGCGCATCGCCCTGGCGACCTGCGCCGAGCTGCCCGACCTCGACCCCGACGACCTGCCCCTCGTCGCCGCGCTGGCGGAGCGCGGCGTGAGCGCGGAGCCGGTCGTGTGGGACGACCCGACCGTCGACTGGGGCACGTACCCGGCCGTGCTGCTGCGCTCGACGTGGGACTACAGCGACCGGCCGCAGCAGTTCGCGGAGTGGATCCGCCGGGTCGACAGGACGAGCACGCTGCTCAACCCCGCCGCGGCGGTGACCTGGAACATCGACAAGACGTACCTGCGCGCGCTGGAGGGCGCGGGGCTGCCCATCGTGCCGACGATCTGGCTCGACCCCGAGCGGCAGATGGACTCGCGCGCCATCCACACGCGGTTCCCGGCCTTCGGCGACTTCGTCATCAAGCCGACCGTCAGCGCCGGCTCGCGGGACACGGGCCGCTACGTGGCGGGGGAGACGCAGTCCCGCTCCCTGGCGATCATGCACGCCAAGAACCTGCTCGGCGTGGGCCGCTGGGTGATGCTGCAGCGCTACCTCGCGGGCGTCGACACGGTGGGGGAGACGGCGGTCGTGTTCATCGACGGCCAGCTCAGCCACTCCGTGCGCAAGACGCCGGCGCTGGCCGGCCCGTACCGCAAGGGCGAGAGCGACGAGGGCCCCTTCCACCGCGAGGGCGTGCAGGCGGACGCGACCGCCTCGGAGGCCGAGCTCTCGCTGGCCCAGCGCGTGGTCGACGCGCTGCCCGGGCTGGTGCCGGGCGTCGACCACCCGCTGCTGTACGCCCGCGTCGACATGGTGCCGGACGACCAGGGCCGCCCTGTCGTCCTCGAGCTCGAGGTCATCGAGCCGTCCCTGTTCTTCGCGCACGGCCCGGGCGCGGTGGAGGCGTTCGCCGACGCCCTCGTCGCCCGGCTGCGCCCGTCGGGTGCGTGAGCACGCCGCGCACCCGCTAGACTCCTCGTCGGCCCGGGCTCGCCCGGGGCCGTGGTGGCTATAGCTCAGCAGGTAGAGCACCTGGTTGTGGTCCAGGGGGTCGCGGGTTCAAGTCCCGTTAGCCACCCCAGCACGACGAGAGGCGCCGCTCCCCGGTCGGGGTGCGGCGCCTCTCGTCGTCGGCCGGTCAGCCGGGCGTCACGCCGTGGCGGGACGGCGTGGCGGGACGGCGGCTGGGCAGCGCCGAGGTGGCGACGACGCCCTGGGCGACGGCACGCGCCTGCGCCGACGTGGGACCCGGCTGCGGGACCATGAGCGCCTGCCGGTAGTAGCGCAGCTCGTCGATGCTCTCGAGGATGTCGGCGAGGGCCCGGTGCCCGCCGGTCTTCTCGGGGGAGGCGTAGTAGACGCGCGGGTACCAGCGCCGGGCCAGCTCCTTGATCGACGACACGTCGATGATCCGGTAGTGCAGGTGCCCGACGAGGGCCGGCATGTCGCGGTCGAGGAAACCCTTGTCCGTGCCGACGGAGTTGCCGGCCAGCGGCGCCTTGCGCGGCTCGGGGACCCACGTGCGGACGTACTCCAGGACGATGCGCTCGGCCTCCTCGAGGGTCGTCCCGCCCGGCAGCTCCTCGAGCAGCCCCGAGGTGGTGTGCATCTGCCGGACGTAGTCGCCCATCTGCGCCAGCGCGGCCTCCGGCGGCGCGACGACGACGTCGACGCCCTCGCCCAGGACGTTGAGCTCGGAGTCCGTCACCACGGCCGCGACCTCGACGAGCGCGTCGGCCGCGAGGTCGAGCCCCGTCATCTCGCAGTCGATCCACACGATCCGGTCGTTGCCCGACGAGGCGTGGGGCGCGGTGCTGGCCGGGGGCGTGCTGCTGGCGGTGCTGGCGTCGCTGCTGGCGGTCACGGGGAGAGCGTACGGGCGCACCCCGGCCGTCCTCCTGCGGGAGCGCCGGTGCGCGGGCACGCCGACGGGCGGCACCACCCGTGAGGGGTTGGTGCCGCCCGTCCCGCGTGGTGCGCGGCCGCCCGGTGCGTGGGCCCGGTGCGTGGGCCGGTGCGTGGGCCGAGGTCCGCGGCTCAGAGCCGGGCGAGCCCGGCCGTGGCCGGCGCCGACCCCGCGTGCTCGGCGAGGAACCGCGCGAGCTCGTCGTGGTCGAGCCCCGCCCCGGCCTCGTCGGCCGTCCGTCGCTCCGCCGCGCGGGCCGCGGCCTGACGACGGACCTGCTCCTGCCGGAGCCGGGCGACCTGGCTGCGGGCGACCCGCTCGGCGTGCTCCGCGCGTGCCAGCGCGATGAGCTGCTCGGGATGCATCGTGGTTCCCCCTCTCGAGCCTCTCGGGGCGGCCGGGCGCCGGTGGGGCGCTCGGTCGGTCCGTGGGCATGGCCGAGCCGGGCCCCGGATGGGCCCGTGTGCTGTTCTCGGTGACCTGAGTCCACCAGCGGGCACGGGTGCGCGTCACGTCTTTTTCGTCGTCGGGGCCGTGGGACTGGCCGGGACGAGCCGGGACGACGGACCGTGGACGGCCGGCGCGGAGGGGGCGACGGGGCCGGGGAGGGGTGGGCGCCCCCGGCAGGACTCGAACCTGCAACCGACGGATTAGAAGGCCGTTGCTCTATCCGTTGAGCTACGGGGGCCGCCCGGCGAGCCTAGCCGCGCCGCACCCCGGTCGCCGCGGCCCGCGCGCCCGCTTGGACCGCGTCCCGACGGCCAGGGATGATGCGTGCCGTGGACACGGACGAGGGCGGCACCCGAGGGGGCGCCCCCGCGACCGCCGGTCCGTCCCCGGTGCCCGCCGTCGTGCCCGACGACGACGGCACGGGCCTGGCCCCCGACGCCCCCGAGCGCATGCTGGCCCGGCCGCTGGCGGCCACGTCCCTCGTCGAGGCGGTGCAGGACCTGCTCCGCGACGCCCGGCGCACGTCGTTCCCGCTCGACCTGCCGGACGTCGCGGCGGCCCGCGGCTCGCGCGATCGGCTCGTCGACCAGCTCGCGGAGCACCTGCTGCCCCGGCTGCGCGAGCTGACCGCGCCGGCCCTCGTCGTGGTGTCGGGGTCGACCGGGGCCGGCAAGTCGACGCTCGTCAACTCCCTCGTCGGCCGGGAGGTGAGCGAGGCGGGCGTGCTGCGGCCGACGACGCGCCGCCCGGTGCTCGTGCACCACCCGGACGACGAGCGCCTGCTCGCCGCGCACCCGGTGCTCGAGCACGTGGTCGTCGTGGCGGACGCCGCGTGCCCCCGCGGCATCGCCGTCCTCGACGCGCCGGACCTGGACTCCGTCCTGCAGAGCAACCGCACGGTCGCGCACCGGCTGCTGGAGGCGGCGGACCTGTGGCTGTTCGTCACGACCGCCAGCCGGTACGGCGACGCGGTGCCGTGGCACGTCCTCGACGCGGCCGCCGCACGCGGGACGTCGGTCGCGGTCGTGCTCGACCGCGTCGCGCCGGCGTCCGTGGCCGTCGTGCGGGCCGACCTGCTCGAGCGCCTGCGCGCGCACGGGCTGGCGGGGGCCCCGCTGTTCGTCGTGCCCGACGTGGGGCCGCACCAGGGGCTGCTCCCGCCCCCGTACGTGGCGCCCATCCGCCGGTGGCTCGCCCTGCTGGCCGGGCCCGACCGCGCGCGGGCCGTCGTCGCCCGCACGCTGCGCGGGGCGCTGTCCGCGCTGCGCCCCTGGGTGGCCGAGCTCGCCGACGCCGTGCAGGCGCAGGTGGACGCCGGGCAGCGGCTGACCGTGCTGCTCGACGAGGCCGTCGCGCCCGTGCTGGCCGCCGTGCGCCGCTCCGTCGCCGAGGGCGCGGTCGCCCAGGGCGGGGTGCGGGCCGGGTGGGCGGCCCTCGTCGCGCCCGGGGCCGCGCTCGACGGGGTCGTCAGCCGCGGGGGGCGGCCGCGCGGCCGCGGGCGCACGGCTCGTACCCGGGCTGCGGCGCTCGCCGGGCTCGCGGAGGGCGTGGGGTCGTCCGCGACGGCCGTGCTCGTCGCGGCGTACGAGGGCGGGCTCGACGCGGCGCGGGGCGCGCTCGCCCGGTCCGCGGAGCCCGGGGCCACCGGGCTCCTGGCCGACGCCCCGGCGCCGTCGCACGCGCCGCTCGGGGTCCCCGAGGCGGAGAGTGCGGTGGGGGCGTGGCGGGCGGCGGTGGCCGACCGTGCCGGCGCGGCGCTCGACGAGGCGCGGCGGTCCGCGGTCGAGCGCGCGCTCGGCGGCGCCGAGGCGTGGGCGGCGCTGCTCACCGTGGCCGCGGCCGGGGTCGCGGACGCGCGCCGCCTCGCGGTGGTGCTCGCCGGCCCGGAGGACGCGGCGGCGGTCGAGGGCGTCGTGGACGCGTCGCACGCGGACCTGGCGGAGCGGGCCGTCGCGCGGGCGCTGGCAGGGCGCCTCGACGCGGGGCGCGTGCTGGGGCACCCGGACCTCGCCACGGACGCCGCGTCGCTGCTGCGGCTGCGGCTCGCGGTCCTCAAGACCTTCACCTGAGCCGGCGCGGGCGACGCACGCGGACGACCGAGGCACCGAGGAGCGGACACAGCACCCATGAGCACCGTCACCACCGGGTCCCCCACCGGACCGACGCCGCCCCGACCGACGCCGCCCCGACCGACGCCGCCCCGACCGACGCCGCCCGGTGACGACGCGTCGGCCCCGCGGACGGCCGCGCTCCTCGAGCGCGCGGGCGTGCTCGTGCAGGCGCTCGCCCTGGGCACCGACCGCTGGGACCCGGGGACGCGCACGGGCGTGGAGGCGGCGCTCACCGCCGTGCGCGACCGGCTGCGGCTCGGCGTCGACCACACCGTGGTGCTCCTCGCGGGGGGCACCGGCTCGGGCAAGTCGAGCCTGTTCAACACGGTGAGCGGGCTGCCGCTGGCCGAGGTCGGCGTGCGGCGCCCGACCTCGTCGGAGGTCACCGCGTGCGTGTGGGGGCGGGACGCGGGACCGCTGCTCGACCGGCTCGGGGTGCACCCCACCCGTCGCACGCAGCGGGAGAGCCCGCTCGACGGCGACGCGGAGGCGGCGCTGCGCGGGATGGTCCTGCTCGACGTGCCGGACCACGACTCCGTCGAGGGCGCCCACCGCGCGCTCGTCGACGCCCTCCTGCCCGAGGCGGACCTGCTCGTGTGGGTCCTCGACCCGCAGAAGTACGCCGACGACGCCCTGCACAGCGGCTACCTGCAGCGCCTCGCGGCCCACGAGGTGGCGGCCCTCGTCGTGCTCAACCAGGTGGACACCGTCCCGGCGGGCGCGCGGGACGCGCTCGTCGCGGACCTCGAGCGGCTGCTGACCGAGGACGGGCTGGACGCCCGCGTCCTGGCCGTGTCGGCCGTGACGGGCGAGGGCGTGGGGGAGCTCCGTCGGGTCCTCGCCGAGGTCGTGGCTGCGGCAGGCCTGGCCGCCCGGCGTGCGGAGGGCGTGCTCGACGAGGTCGCCGAGCGGCTCGGGGCGGAGGTGGGCCGGACCGCCGCGTCCGCGGAGGCCGACGGGCAGGTCGACGAGGCCGACGAGGCGCTCGTCGAGGAGCTGCTCGACCTGTCCGGGGCCAGGGCCGGCGCGGTGGGACCCGCCGCCGTCCCCCCGCCGGCCGACGCGGTGGCGCTGGCTCGTCGACGCTGGCTCGCACGTCGCACGGCCGGGGTGCCCGAGCGCTGGGCGCGCGACGTCGACCGGCGCACGTCCTCCGCCGAGGACCTGGTCGCCGCGACCGGTCGCGCCCTCGCCGACCTCCCGGGCCCCGCGCCCGCTGCGCGAGCATGGTGGGCGCGCCCGGTCGTCGGGTCGGCGCTGGCGCTCGTCGGCGCCCTGCTCCTCGCGGTCGGGCTCGGGGTCGTCCTCGCCGGCGGGCTCGCCGGACTCCCGCCCGTCGTGGGCACGCAGATGGCGCGTGCCGGTGCGGTGGTGCTCGCGGGCGGGGTGGCCCTCCTCCTCGTCGGGCGGCGCACGCGGACCGAGGCCGCCGCACCACCGCCCCTGGACGAGGCCCGGGGGGCGTTGGCGACGGTGGTCGGACGGCGGCTGTCGGCTCCCGCGCGGGCCGTCCTCGACGAGCACGCGGCCGTGCGGGCACTCCTCGACCGGGCGACCCGACCGCTGTAGCGACCCGACCGCTGTAGCGACCCGACCGCTGTAGCGGGCCGGCCGGCGGGCGAGCCGTCCCCAGCCCCGCTCCGGGCGGCTCCGTCCCGCGGCGGGCGCCCGGCAGCGCCGCCGGACGAGCCGGCGCGGCAGCGTGCGTGCTCCGGCCCCGCGACCGTCGGGGCGGACGGAGGAGGACGCATGAGCAACCAGGGCACGGAGCTGGCGCTGACGGGATGGCTCGGGGCCGACCCGCGGCACGTGCCGGCCGCGGACGGCAAGCCGGACTACACGTCGCTGCGCGTGGCGACGACGCGACGGTGGCAGGACCGGGACGGCGCCTGGCGGGAGGACCCGACGCAGTGGTTCACCGTCAAGCTGTGGCGGCAGGCGGCGCTCAACGCCGCCCAGTCGCTGCGCCGGGGCGACCCCGTGACGGTCCGCGGGCGGCTCGTCACGGAGGAGTGGACCGCCCAGGACGGCACGCCGCGCACGGAGGTCGTGCTGCTGGCCTCGACCATCGGGCACGACCTGACGTTCGGCACGTCGCACTTCACGCGGACGGTGCGCGCGGCCGGCGCCGGCGGCGAGGGGCGGCCCGTCGACGTGACGGCGCTGGCGGAGCTCGTGGACGAGCCCGCGGTGGAGGGCGCGGACGCACCCGCGGAGCCCGGGGGTCACGACGACGGGCCGGTCGGCGGGAGCGGCGCCGACGGCGAGCAGGACGCGGCCGCCCTGCAGAGGGAGGTGCTGGCGGGCCTGCGCGCGGACCTCGCTGCCGTCGGGCAGGGCTGATCGCCTAGGCTGGGACGTCGACGAGCGACGGTGCGGGGACCGGTCGGCGCACGACCGGCCCCGCACCCGCGGTCGCCGCGCCCGCGCGCGACCCACGCACCGGACCCCTGCAGCACACCCGAGCACCCGAGGCGGACAGAGAGCCAGTGGCTGAGTTCATCTACTCCATGTACAAGGCGCGCAAGGCGCACGGGGACAAGGTCATCCTCGACGACGTCTCGCTGAACTTCCTGCCCGGCGCCAAGATCGGCGTCGTCGGCCCCAACGGCGCGGGGAAGTCGACGATCCTCAAGATCATGGCCGGCCTCGACACGCCCTCCAACGGCGAGGCGCGGCTGTCGCCCGGCTTCACCGTCGGCATCCTCCAGCAGGAGCCGCCGCTGAACGAGAGCAAGACGGTCCTCGGCAACGTCGAGGAGGGCGTCGGCGAGATCAAGGCCAAGCTCGACCGCTACAACGAGATCTCGGCGCTCATGGCCGAGCCCGACGCGGACTACGACGCGCTCCTGGCCGAGATGGGCACGCTGCAGGAGGACATCGACGCCGCCGACGCGTGGGACCTCGACACCCAGCTCGAGCAGGCCATGGACGCGCTGCGCTGCCCGCCGCCGGACGCCGACGTCACCGTCCTGTCCGGTGGTGAGCGCCGCCGCGTCGCGCTGTGCAAGCTCCTGCTGCAGAAGCCCGACCTCCTGCTCCTCGACGAGCCGACCAACCACCTCGACGCCGAGTCCGTCCTGTGGCTGGAGCAGCACCTGCAGGAGTACCCGGGCGCGATCCTCGCGGTCACCCACGACCGGTACTTCCTCGACCACGTCGCGGAGTGGATCTGCGAGGTCGACCGCGGGCGCCTGTACCCCTACGAGGGCAACTACTCCACCTACCTGGAGAAGAAGCAGGAGCGCCTCAACGTCCAGGGCAAGAAGGACGCCAAGCTCGCCAAGCGCCTCAAGGACGAGCTCGAGTGGGTCCGGATGAACGCCAAGGGCCGCCAGACGAAGAGCAAGGCGCGCCTGGCCCGCTACGAGGAGATGGCGGCCGAGGCCGACCGCACCCGCAAGCTCGACTTCGAGGAGATCCAGATCCCGCCGGGCCCGCGCCTGGGCTCGGTGGTGCTGGAGGCCAAGGGCCTGGAGAAGGGCTTCGACGGGCGCGACCTCATCGACGGGCTGTCCTTCACGCTGCCGCGCAACGGCATCGTCGGGGTCATCGGCCCCAACGGCGTGGGCAAGACGACCCTGTTCAAGACGATCGTCGGGCTCGAGCCGCTGGACGCGGGCGACCTGAAGATCGGCGAGACGGTCTCCATCTCCTACGTCGACCAGAGCCGCGGCGGCATCGACCCGAAGAAGACGTTGTGGGAGGTCGTCTCCGACGGCCTGGACTACATCAAGGTCGGCAACGTCGAGATGCCGAGCCGCGCCTACGTGGCCGCCTTCGGCTTCAAGGGGCCGGACCAGCAGAAGCCCGCGGGCGTCCTGTCCGGCGGTGAGCGCAACCGCCTGAACCTCGCGCTCACCCTCAAGCAGGGCGGGAACCTCCTGCTGCTCGACGAGCCCACCAACGACCTGGACGTCGAGACCCTGGGGTCGTTGGAGAACGCCCTGCTCGAGTTCCCGGGCTGCGCCGTGGTCGTCTCGCACGACCGGTGGTTCCTCGACCGGGTGGCCACGCACATCCTCGCCTACGAGGGCACGGAGGAGGACCCGGCCGCCTGGTACTGGTTCGAGGGCAACTTCGCCGCGTACGAGGAGAACAAGGTCGCGCGCCTCGGTGCCGACGCGGCCCGGCCGCACCGGGTGACGCACCGCAAGCTGCGCCGCGACTGACCCCCGCCGGGCGGGGGCCGAGCACCCCGTCCCGCGGGGCGACGTGCAGGTGACGGACGACGACGGGCGGGTCCTCGGGGTGCCGAGGGCCCGCCCGTCGGCCACGATCGGGGCGTGAGCAACGAGCTGAACGACGGGGTGAGCACCGCCCGGCACGCCGACCCGGGCCCGCCGGCCGGGGACGGCGACACCAGCCTCGTCGACGCCCTCGTGCTGCTGCGCGCCCGCGTCGACGAGGTGGACCTCCCCCTCGAGGGCGACGGTGTCGAGCCGGCCCGGCAGGCGCGCCGCCAGGTGCTCGACCAGCTCGACGACTACCTGCTCCCGCGCCTGCGCGCCTCGGCGGCCCCCGTCCTGGCCGTCCTCGGCGGCTCGACCGGCGCCGGCAAGTCGACCCTGGTCAACTCGCTGCTCGGGCACGAGGTCAGCCGCTCGAGCGTGCTGCGGCCCACCACGCGCTGGCCCGTGCTCGTGCACCACCCGCTCGACGCGCGCTGGTTCACGACGGACCGCGTCCTGCCCGGCCTCGCGCGGCGGCTCGACGCCCCGGCCGGCTCGTCGGGCGCGGCCGTCGCCCCGACCGAGGCCGGCGACGGTGTCGGCGGGCTGCGCCTCGTCGCCTCCGACGCCCTGCCGCAGGGCCTCGCGCTGCTGGACGCCCCGGACATCGACTCCCTCGTCGAGGAGAACCGGCGGCTCTCCCGGCAGCTGCTCGGTGCCGCCGACCTGTGGCTGTTCGTGACGACGGCCGCCCGGTACGCCGACGCCGTCCCGTGGGAGCTCCTGCAGACGGCCGCCGAGCGCCGGGTCGAGCTCGCGCTCGTGCTCGACCGCGTCGACCCCGGGCAGGAGGAGGTCGTCGGTGCGCACCTGCGAGCGATGCTCGCGGAGCACGACCTGCCCGGCACGACGGTCCTCACCGTGCCCGAGGCGCCGCTCGAGGACGGCCTCCTGCCGACGTGGGCGGTCGCGCCGCTCGCAGACTGGCTGACCGCGCTCGCCGCCGACCCGGCCGCCCGGCGCGACGTCGTCCGCCGCACGCGGGACGGCCTGCTGGCGGACCTGCTGGGCCGGTCCGCGCGGCTCGCCGCGGCCGCCGACGCCCAGGCGGTGGCCGACGCGCGCCTGCGGTCGGCGGTGGAGTCGGCCTACGCGGCGGCCTCGGCCGACGTCCGGCGGGCCACCTCCGACGGCACGTTGCTGCGCGGCGAGGTCCTCGCGCGCTGGCAGGAGCTCGTCGGGACGGGGGAGCTCATGCGGTCCGTGGAGCAGGGCGTCTCCCGGCTCCGCGACCGGCTCGGCGCGGCCCTGCGCGGCAAGCCGTCGGCGGCCCCCGAGCTCCAGGACGCCATCGGGCACCACCTCGACGCGGTCGTGCTCGACGCCGCGGAGACCGCCGCCGAGCGCGCGCACGCCGCGTGGCGCTCCGACCCCGCCGGGGCCGCGCTGCTCGAGGGCCTGGCGCTCTCGCGGGCCTCGTCGTCGCTGCGCGCGCAGGTCGCGGAGGGCGTGCGCGCCTGGCAGGGGGACGTCCTCGCGCTCGTCACGGACGAGGGGTCGGGCCGGCGGACGCAGGCGCGGGCGCTGTCGTTCGGCGTCAACGGGCTCGGCGCCGCGCTCATGCTCGTCGTCTTCGCCTCCACGGGCGGCCTCACCGGCGCGGAGGTCGGCATCGCGGGCGGCTCGGCGCTGCTCGCGCAGCGGCTGCTCGAGGCGGTGTTCGGCGACGACGCCGTCCGGCGGCTGACGACCCGCGCGCAGGAGCTGCTCGCCGAGCGGGTGGACGCCCTGCTCGCGGCGGAGTCGCGGCGGTTCACCGCGCAGCTCGACGCCCTGGGCACGGGGGCGCAGGCGCCCGGCGTCTCGACGGACGGCGCGCGCCTGCGCGAGGCGGTGGCCCTCGTCGAGCGCTCGCCGCTGCCCGAGGCGTCGCAGGCGCCGACGGCCGGGGCCGCGGGACGCCTGCGCGGGGCGGGGGCGGCCGGTCGTCGCCCCGGCGGCGGCGGTGAGCACGGTCAGGGCCGCGACGCCCGCGAGGGGGGCCCCGACAGCCGTGGCGCCGGCGACGAGGGCGCCGCCACCGGGCTGCGCGGCTGGTGGCGACGGGTCACCGGGCAGGACGCGCCGTGAGCACCACGGCGGTGCAGGCCGCCGAGGAGCTCGCCACCGCCCTCGAGGCCGGCGAGGGACGCCTGCCGGCGGACGTCGTGGCCGACGCGCGCGGCGTCCTCGACCGCGGCCGCGAGCGGCTCGGCCTCGCGGCGGGCACGACCGTCGTGGCGCTGGCGGGCGCCACGGGCTCGGGCAAGTCGAGCCTGTTCAACGCGGTCGCGGGGGCGGAGCTGGCCACGCCGGGGACCCTGCGACCCACCACCGCGCGCGCCCTGGCCGCCGTGTGGCCCGGCCCCGACGAGGACGTCGACCCCCTGCTCGACTGGCTCGGTGTCGACGTGCGGCACACGCCGCCCGCGCCGCCGGCCCGCGCCGTGCCCACCGGCCTCGTCCTGCTGGACCTGCCCGACCACGACTCCGTCGTCGCCGAGCACCGCGCGGTCGCCGAGCGGCTCTACGAGCGGGTCGACCTGCTCGTCTGGGTCCTCGACCCCCAGAAGTACGCCGACGGGGTGCTGCACGAGCGCTACCTGCGGCCGCTCGCCCCGCTCGCGGGCGTCATGGTGCTCGCGCTCAACCACGCCGACCGGGTCCCGGCGCAGGACCGGACCGCCTGGCTCGACGACGCCCGCCGCCTCGCCGCGGACGACGGCCTCGGCCGCGTGCCGGTCCTGGCGGTCAGCGCCCGCACGGGGGAGGGCGTCGACGAGCTGCGCGACCGCCTCGTCGACGCCGCCCGCCGCCGTGAGGCCGCCGTGGCGCGCGTGCACGGCGACGTCCGCAGCGCCGCCGAGCGGGTGCTGGCGGCGTGCGGCGGGCCGGGCCCGAAGCGCGCCGCCGGTCCGCCGCCGGAGGGCTCGCTCGTCTCCGCGCTGGAGGCGGCGGCCGGCGTGCCCGTCGTCGTGGACGCGGTGCGGCGCTCGGCCGTGCGGCAGGCCGGGTCCGTGACGGGCTGGCCGCCCGTGCGCTGGCTGGCGCGGTGGCGGCCCGACCCCCTGCGGCGGCTGCACCTGCGGGTCGGCCTCCCGGACGCCACGGCGACGGGGCGCACCTCGCTGCCGGCGGCGGCCCCCGTGGTGCGCGCCGCGGCGTCGACGGCCGTGCGCACGTGGTCGGACGAGGCGACGGCGGGCCTGCCGGACTCCTGGGTGCTGTCGACCCGCTCGGCCCTGGCGACGACGGCCGGCCCCGACCGCCTGGCCGACGCGCTCGACAGCGCCGTGGCCGACACCCCGCTGCTGCCCGAGAGGCCCGCGCCGTGGTGGCGGGCCGTCGGGGTGCTGCAGTGGCTGCTGCTGGCGGCGGCTGTCGCGGGCCTCGTCTGGCTCGGGGCGCTGGCGGTCATGGCGTACCTGCAGCTCCCGGCGCCGGAGACGCCGCGGTGGGGGCCGCTGCCGGTGCCGACCGCGCTCGCGGTCGGCGGCGTGCTCGCCGGGTTGCTGCTCGCGCTGCTGGCCGGCGTCCTGGCCCGGCTCGGGGCCCGACGACGCGCGGCCCGGGCGCGGCGGCGCCTGCGGGAGGCGGTGGCCGGCGTCGCGCGGACGCTCGTCGTCGAGCCCGTGCGCGCGGACCTCGAGCGGCTGGCGGCGTGCCGCGCGGCAGCGCAGCGGGCGGCGTCGACGCGCTGAGCGGACCGACCACCGGCGCGTGCGGTGGGCGTGCCGCACGCGTCATCTGCCGGACACGCGGGATCGGTACGGTCCGGCCATGACGGCCCTGCCCACGTCGCTGCCTCCAGCTGCGGCGGCCTGCCCGAAGGACATGGTCCACGGCCCGTGCGGCGGCGTGCGGTTCGACGGGCTGTGCGAGCTCGGCGACCGGCCGTGCCCGTTCGTCGACGCGCCGGTCGTCAGGTACCTGCCGGACCCGGGGGCGGGCGCGGTGCCGACGCCCCCGCTCCTCCCGTCGGCGGCGGCCATGGCCGCCCTGCTGGCCCGGCGTCCCGTCGTCGTCGCGGACTTCCCGGCGCGCGCGCTGGACCGCGCCTCGCTCGAGCGCTGCGCCGACGTCCTCGTCGGGCACGTCGACGCGGTCCTGGCCGGGGACTCGGGGTCGGCGCGCGTGCAGTTCCCGCCGGCGTACCGGGCCGCGCTCGTGCAGGCCCGCGGCCTGCCGGCGTGGACCGGCCTCAACGACCGGGACCGCAACCGCGTGGCGCTCGAGGGCGAGGTCGCCGCGCTCGCCGACGTCGGCGTCGCGGGCGTCCACTGCGTCACCGGGGACCACCCGCGCACGGGCCACCGCCCCGACGCCCGCCCGGTCTTCGACCTCGACTCCACCGCCACCGCGGCCCTGGCCCGCGCGGCCGGCCACCTCGTCTCCGTCGCGGAGTCGCCGATGGCGCCGCCGGCCGACCGCCGTGCGGCCCGCCTGCGCCAGAAGGAGGCCGCCGGCGCGGACGTCTGCTTCGTCAACCACTGCGGCGGCGCGGGCCCGGTCGGCCGCTTCGTCCGCGAGGCGCGCGACCTCGGCAGCACCTCGGCGTTCATCGCCTGCGTCCCGGTGGTCCTCGACCACGCGAGCGCCGCGCTGCTGCGCTCCTTCACGACGCTCGTGCTCCCCGAGGGCTTCCTCGACGGCATCCTCGACGCCGCCGACCCGCACGCGGCCGGCATCGAGGCCGCCGTCGACCTGGCGGCGCAGGTGCTCGCCGTCGACGGCGTCTCGGGCGTCGACCTCTCGGGCGGCCCGGGCCCGGGCGCCGAGACCCCCTACGCCGAGGCCCTCGCGGAGATCGCCGACCGCCTGGCGATCCGCACCACGCCGTAGCCCCGCCCCGCCCCGCCCGCCCGCCCCGCCCGCCACGCCCGCCGAGATGCCGGTGCCGGTGCTCGGGGAGGGAGGGGGCGGGGGTGGTCAGGGTGGGCAGGGGTGGTCAGCCCGGGAGGCGGGTGACCGTCCAGCCCGTGGGGGTGCGGGCGCAGGCGAGGCGGTGGCTCGGGCCGTCGGGGTCGCCGCGCCAGAAGGTGATGCGGCGGGGGGTGACGCGGTAGCCGACCCAGGTGGCCGGCGCGTCGAGGGCCTCGGGGTGGGCGGCGGCGAACTCCGCCCACCGCTGCCGCCGGGCCGCACGCGGCAGGGCCGCGGCGTCGGCGTCGTTCTGCCACGCGAGGAGCTGGAGGTACCGCGACCGGGCGGCGAAGACCGCGGCGGCGGCCTCGGCCTCCGTGGGCTCCGCCTCGCCCTGGACCGTCACCTGGCGGCCGAGGTCCGGCCAGACGAGGGCCAGGGACACGCGCGGGTCGGCGGCCAGGTGCGCGGCCTTGCGGGTGCGGGCGTCGGTGTGGAACAGCAGGGCGCCCGGCGCGTGCGCGCTCAGCAGCACGTGGCGGGTGTCCGGCCAGCCGTCCTCGTCGAGCGTCGTCAGCGCCATGAGCGGGCGCAGCTCGTCGACGGGCTGGGGCAGCCACGCGTCCAGCAGGGCCTCGGGGTCCTCCAGCGGCGCGTCGGGGTCCTCGACGTCGTGGCCGAACAGCGTCGAGGAGGTGATCACCGCACCTCCACCGGGCCGGCCACGCCGGCCCCGCCCGCGACCGTGTGACCGGGGCCGAGCGGGTGGAAGGCGGCGATCTCCGTGAGGGCGGCGCCGGCCAGGGCGACGGACGCCTCGTACAGCCGGGCGCCGTAGGCGGCGGTGGCCTGCGTCGGGTCGCCGAGGACGCCCGCCGGCCCGAAGTCGTCGGACAGCCAGCCGAACGTCACGGGCTTGCCGTGGAAGCCGATGAGCTCGGAGGCCGCCAGGTGCTCGGGCACCCAGCGCTCGGCCGTGGACAGGTCCACGAGGTCCGGGCGCAGGTGCAGCAGCATCGACGTCTCGGCCGCGCCGCCGTGGATGCCCAGCCCGAGCTCGTCGAGCCCCTCGCCGTCCGGCGGCGGCGCGGCGACGAGCGCCGGCACGAGGAACGTCCGCAGCCCTGTGAGCCGGCGGACCTCCCGCAGCGCGACACCGAGCGGCGCGACGTTCCCGCCGTGGCCGTTGAGGAACACGAGCCGCTCGGCGCCCGCCGCCGCCACGGACCGGCCGAGGTCGACGACGGTCTGCAGGAACGTCTCCGCGCGCAGCCACATCGTTCCCGGCGCCCACGCGTGCTCGTCGGACTTCGTGTACGCCAGGGTCGGCAGGACCCAGGCGTCGACGCCCGCGGCTGCGGCCCGGTCCACCGCCTCGGCGGCGACGCGGTCGGCCATGATCTGGTCGGTCAGCAGCGGGAGGTGCGGCCCGTGGTGCTCGACGGCCCCCGTCGGCAGGACCACCACCGAGCCCGGGCCCAGCGCCGCGGCCGCGGCCGGCCCGGACAGCTCCGCCAGGCGCCGGCCCGCGCTCACCGCTGGCTCCCGGTCACGGCGACCGCCGCGCCGCGCGTCGCGATGCCGCCGACCGTCCCCGGCGCGAGCGGTGCCACGTCCGTGCGCGCGAGCTTGCCCGGGTTGAGCAGCCCGGCGGGGTCGGTCGTCGCGGCGAGCGCCGCCGTCTGCTCCGGCTCGTGGTCGACGGCCCACTGGTGCGGGTTGTGGAAGCCGACGCCCAGCGCGGTGAGGCGCTCGAAGCCGGCCCACACCGCCTCCGGGCTCTCGTACTCGCCGACGAGCATCCCGATGGGCCGCCCGCGCTGCGCCTCGATGTGGAGCATCCCGCCGGGGTACACGGCGTGGACCTCGTCGATCCGCTCGACGAGCGCGTCGCCGGCGACCTCGACGTGGAAGTACCGGCCCGGGTGCGCCTTCTGCAGCCACTCGACGGGGTGGTTGTAGGACAGCATGCTCAGCTTCATCGTCGCCTGCGGGCCCTCGCGGACGTCCTCGACGCGGCCGCCGGCGCCCTCGACGAGCGCCCGCGCGGCGTCGAGCGAGGCGGCGTCGACGATCGCGCGCAGGCTGGAGCGCCCCGCCGGGATCGCCGGGTCCGCGGGCAGGGCCTCGGCAAGGGTCGGCAGGTCCGCCGACACGAGCCGGGGCGTCGGGGTCAGGTCCGCGAACGGGCGGAGCACCGACAGCGCGTCGGCGAAGTCGCCGAAGCTGGCGTACAGCGCGCGCCAGTCCTGCAGCGGCTCGAGCCGGACGGTGGCCCGCGCGATGATGCCGGCGGTGCCGTAGGTGTGCAGGTAGGGCTCGGCGTCGGCGCCCTCCACGTGGACGAGCCGCGCGTCGGGCACGGCGTGCACCACGTCGAGCGCGAGCGCGAAGCCCGTGTGCAGCATGCCGTGCGCGATCGACCCGGTGCCGCCGGAGCCGCCCGAGAGGAACCCGCCGATGGAGGACTGCGCCGTCGAGGGGTACATGAGGACCTGCTGGCCCGTGCGGCCGGCGGCCTGCTCCAGGGCGACGAGGGTCGCGCCCGCGTCGGCGGTGACGAACCCGTCGCCGACCTCGACGACCGTGCGCGCGCGCGACAGGTCGAGGACGAGACCGCCGGCCATCGGGATGGCCTGGCCGTAGTTGCCCGTGCCCTTGCCGCGCGGCGTCACGGGGACGCCGTGCCGCACCGCGGCGCCGACGGCCTGCGCGATGCCCTCCGCAGTCGTCGGGAAGGCGACGAGGTCCGCCAGGCCGAGGGGCAGCTGCGCGCTGATGACGGGGGACAGGTGCGCCCCGTCGACGGAGGCCTTCTCGCGGGCGGCGAGCTCGGTGGTGACGGCGCGGTCCCCGAGCAGGGAGCGCAGCTCGGCGGCCAGGGCGGCGAGCGTGGCCTGCGCGGGCCGGGCGGCGGTGGCGGTCATGGGCGGGTCCTGTCGGGACGGGGCGGGTGGGGAGCGGGGGAGCAGCGCGGGCAGCAGGACGACGGCAGGACGACGGCCGGGCGACGGACGGGCGAGCGCCCGTCAGTGCATGACCATCCCGCCGGTGACGTTGATGGACTGCCCCGTGAGGTAGGAGGCGTCCGGGGAGGCGAGGAACGCGGCGACCCCCGCGACGTCGTCCGGCTCGCCGAGCCGGCCGAGCGGCGAGTACGACGACCACGTCGCGACGTCCTCGGCCGTCCGGGTGGCGGCGCCCATCTCCGTGAGCACGTACCCGGGGCACAGGCAGTTGGCGCGGATGCCGTGCTCGCCGAGCTCGAGCGCGGTGACGCGGGTGAGCGCGGCGACGGCGGCCTTCGAGGCGGCGTAGTGGCCCTGGCCCGCGCCGCCGGCCTTCGCGGCCATGCTCGCGAGGTTGATGATCGAGCCGCCGGTGCCCTGCGCGACCATCGTGCGGGCCGCCCTCTGCGTGGTGACGAGGAAGGACCGCGCGTTGACGGCCATGACCTCGTCCCACGCGTCGGGGTCGAGGTCGAGCAGGGCCGCGAAGCGCAGGATCCCGGCGTTGTTGACGAGGACGTCGAGCCCGCCGAGGGCGCTGGTGGCGGCGTCCACGGCGGCCCGCGTGGCGGCGACGTCGACGAGGTCGACGGCGTGGAACGAGCCGCCCACCTCGTCGGCCACCGCCTGCCCCGGGGCGACGAGGCGGTCGAGCACCGCCACGCGCGCCCCGTCGGCGGACAGGCGCCGCACGATGGCTGCGCCGATGCCCTGGGCGCCCCCGGTGACGACGGCCCGCACGCCGGCGAGGCGTGGCGTCGAGCCAGGACCGGTACCAGGACCGGGGGCGTCCAGGGCGGGGGTCACGGCGTCAGAAGCCGATCGACTCGTCGAGGAACTCGTTCGTGAACAGGTCGCTCGCGACGAGGCCCTCCTTCGGCGCCGAGCCGGACTCCGTGAACAGCGGGGTGTCGATGTCGATGACCGTCTGGATCCGGGCCTCGTCCATGTCGCCCATGAACTCGTTGTCGCCGTTGCCGACGATCTCGAGGTCCTTCATCTGCTGGACGCCGAAGTCCGCCACGTCGGCGTCGTACACCCAGCCGTTGTCGAAGGCGGTGACGAGCTCGACGACGAGGGCGTTGGTCTCCGCCGGGTCCTCGATGTAGTCGACGGTCGCCTGCTGCAGCACCGGCACCAGCTTCTCGAGGCAGGGCCGCAGCTCCTCGAGGTCGCCCGTGCGGACGGCCATCGCCTCGGGGTAGATGGGGTAGCCCGTGTCGTGGATGAGCTGGAACTGCACGGGCTTGCCCCAGGCGGCGACCTGGTTCTCGTAGATGAACGGCTCGGCGGTGGCGAAGCCCTGCTGGCCGTCGACGCCCTTGGCGGTGACGAACTTGGCCGGCGTGCCGTCGTAGGCGCCGTCGGTCACCTCGGTGGGCAGGATGCCGGAGCCCTGGAGGTAGCCCATGTAGGCGGCGCCCTGGAAGTAGCGGACGACCCCGCCCGTGCCGGGCAGCGCCTTGCCGAGCTCCTCGATCGTCGTGACGTCCGGGTAGGTCTCCGGGTCCCACATGATCATCTGCGGGGACTTGTCGGCCTCGGCGAAGACGGCGGTCGTCGGCAGCGAGGCGCTGACCTGCACCGCCTCGTCGGTGGAGACGTAGCCCATCGTGATGTCCGTGTCCTGGTACATCTGCGAGGAGACCGACTGGAAGCCGATGGCCGGTCCGCCGGACCGGACCTCGACCTTGACGCCGGTCGGCTCGCCGCTGGCGTACAGGTCGCCCGAGACCGACTTCTTGTCGGCGTCGATGACGGGGTCGGGCCCGAGCAGCTCGTAGAGGTGGCCGTGGTCCGCCTCGGGGTTCCAGTCCGTCTGGATGACGACGGTGGCGGGGCACACGGAGGCGAGGTCGACGCCGCCCGCCGCGGCGGTGGCCGCGGTCGAGCCGCCGCCCGTCGCGTCGGCGGAGCCGGCGGCGCCGGAGGAGCAGGCGGCGAGCGCGGCGAGGGCGAGGACCGCACCGCCGGCGAGGGTGGACCGCTTCGCGGTCGGGCGCATGGGGACTCCAGAGGGGGTCGGGGCAGGGGCCGGGACGGGGGCAGGGGACGGGCAGGGGTAGGGGACGGGCGGGCGGTGCGGGGTGCCGGGGACGGCGGGGCGGGCCGCGCTCAGGCGGCGTCGCTCCACCGCCCGACGACGAGCGTGCGCAGCCACCCGAAGAGCAGGAAGACCGCGACGCCGAGCAGGGAGGCCGTGAGGATGGCCGCGAAGGTGCCCGGCCCGTTGAGCCGGGAGGTCGACACCTGGATGAGGACCCCGAGGCCCGGGGTGCCGCGCTGGAAGAACTGGTCGCCGACGATCGCGCCGATGACCGAGAGCCCCGCCGCGGTCCGCAGCCCGACGAACAGCGACGGCAGCGCCGCCGGGAACCGCAGCTTCGTCAGCACGGTCCACGTCGAGGCGCCCTGCAGCGCGAACAGCTCGCGCTGCGCCCTGTCCACGGACTGCAGCCCGAAGAGCGTGTTCGACACCATCGGGAAGATCGAGATCATCACGGTGACGATGACGCGGGAGGCGAACTCGTAGCCGAACAGGGCCCCGATGAGGGGCACGAGCGCCAGGATCGGGATGCACTGGAGGATCACGGCGTAGGGGTACAGCGACCGCTCGATCCACCGCGCCTGCGCCATGAGCACCGCCCACGCCACGCCGATGGCGATGGCGATGACGAGCCCCGTGAGGGCGACGACCGTCGAGTTCCCGAGGTTGCGCAGCAGCTGCGGGGTGAACGTCGGGTCCGCGACCATCGCCCGGAGCACGAGGTGCGGGTAGGGCACGAGGAACGCCAGCTCCTGGCGGGCGTAGCTCGCGGCCGCGGCGTACCAGAGGCCGATGAGGGCGACGAGGACGACGAGCGGCTGCCACCACGGCGTCCGGCCGCGCCGGCGCGTCACGCGTGGCCCTCGCGCAGCGCGTGGGAGACGTGCCCGACGAGGTCCGCGAACTCGGCCGTGAACCGGATGTCCGGGTCGCGCGGCAGCGGGAACGGCACGTCGAAGGTCCGCACGATCCCGCCGGGCCGCCCCGACATGACGACGACCTTCGTCGAGAGGTAGACGGCCTCGGAGACGGAGTGCGTGATGAACAGCCCGGCGAACTGCCGCTGC
Organism: Cellulomonas sp. plas2; assembly: GCF_057221735.1. Taxonomy (NCBI): domain Bacteria; kingdom Bacillati; phylum Actinomycetota; class Actinomycetes; order Micrococcales; family Cellulomonadaceae; genus Cellulomonas; species Cellulomonas sp. plas2. The sequence goes on along the minus strand of NZ_CM170155.1, from coordinate 2,609,736 downwards.
ACGAAGAGGCGCAGGAGCTCGTCGTTGAGGCGCTCGCGGGTGATCTCGTCGAGGGCGCCGAAGGGCTCGTCGAACAGGAAGAGCTCGGGGTCCAGGGTCAGCGAGCGGGCCAGGCTGGCGCGCATCCGCATGCCGCCCGACAGCTGCTTGGGCAGGTGCCGCTCGAACCCACCGAGGCCGACGAGCTCGATGGCCGCCGCGGCCTTGCGTGCCCGCTCGGCGCGGCCGACGCCGTTGAGCTCGGCCAGCAGCTCGACGTTGGCCTTCACGGACCGCCAGGGCAGGAGCGTGGCGTCCTGGAAGACGTAGCCGATGCGGTCCGTGCGCAGCGTCGCGGTGCCGGCGGAGGCGTGCTCGAGGCCGGACGCGATGCGCAGCAGGGTGCTCTTCCCGCAGCCGGACGGGCCGACCACGGTGACGAACTCCCCGCGACCGACGGTGAGGTCGACGCCGCGCAGGGCCACCGTCCCGTCGGGGAACGTCATCTCGACGTCGGAGAACTCGAGCAGGGACGTCGTGACGGCGGCGGTGGGCGCGGCGGCGCTGGGGGCGACGGGCACGGGGGTCACCTCGTTCCGGTGAGCAGGGCGTCGGGGCGGGGTGCGGGTGCGGCGGCGGGGCCGGCCGCGTCGAGAGGGCCGGTCGGCAGCGCGGTGGCCGGGGCGGCGACCGTGCGCTCCACGCGCGTGCGGGCGACGAGCCGGCCGGCGTGGACGACGTACCGGTCGGGCGAGGCTGTCGCCACGACCTCGGCCAGGTCGGCACCGCGGACCGCCAGCAGCTCCGCGGCAGCGCCGGGGACGACGCCGGCGACGGGCAGGTGCAGGACCGACCGGGCGCCGGTGCTCACCGCGGCGTAGGCCTCGTCGAGCGTGAGGTGCCCGGCCGTCACCAGCAGCGACGCCGTCTCGAGCGCGTCGCCGCGGCCCACGGGGTTGAACGGGTCGCGGACGTTGTCGGCGCCGGCGGCCACGCGCACGCCGGCGTCGAGCAGGGCGCGGAGCGCGGTGAGCCCGCGCGGCGTGGACACTGGGTGCTCCCAGCCCTGCAGGTAGAGGTTGGTGATCGGCAGGCTGATGACGCCGATGTCGCTGGCGCGAACCTCCGCCACCGCGGCGGCCAGCTCGTCGCCGGCCAGGGTGCCGAGGCGGACGCAGTGGCCGGCCGACAGCGACGTGCCGGCGGGCCAGTCGCGCACCGTGCGTGCGTACGTGGTGAGGGTGTCGGCGCCGCCGAGCCCCTCGTCGGCGTGCAGGTCGACACCGCGGCCGCGGCGCCGGGCCAGGGCCAGCAGGCGCGCGACCTCGTGCTGCGGGTCCGGCGCCAGGTGCGGCGCGCCGCCGACGAGCTCGACGCCGAGGTCGAGCACCGCCTCGACCGACGCGTCGTCGGACAGGTGGCTCGCGAGCGCGACGAGCTCGAGGTCCACCAGGCCCGCGAGCTCCTCGCGCACCCGCACCAGGGCCTGCGCCCCGCGCAGCGGCTCCGGGCCGAGCAGGACGTCGACGTGGCTGCGCACCGCCGTCGTGCCCTGCGCCAGCATGTCGAGGAGCTGGGTGCGCGCGCGGTCGGCGATCTCGTCGACGTCCATCGTCGCGGCGTAGGCCTGCCACGACTCGATCGCCCGGCGCAGGTCACCCATCGGCGGGCGGATGCGGTCCCACGAGAGGGCCTTGTCGAGGTGCGCGTGCGGCTCGGCCGGGGCCGGCAGCAGCACGAAGCCGGTGAGGTCGAGGACGTCGTCGCCCGCGGCGGAGTCGCCGGCCGAGTGGTCGCCGGAGTCGCCGGCGGGACCCGCGGCGGGGGTGACCGCGGCGACGGTCGCGCCGTCGAGGGCCACGTCGACGAGCCGCCCGTCGGCCAGGGTCGCGTTCCGGATGAGGCGGAGCGGCTGCGGCAGAACCGAGGTCATGCGGTCCTCCTCTCCGGTGGTGCGGCACGCTCCGACGGCGTCCGGCGCGCGGCTACGGCGCTCTGACCAGCAACGACGTGACGGCTGAGCGGGAGGGCCGGTGCGCCGGCCGCGGGTCCGTGCCACAATGTTGATGGGCTGAACATTGACGGAATGTACGGCTCGCCCGTTTCCGTCGCGTAACCGCTGGTACCCGTTGCGTTACAGCCTCGCGACGCCGCCCCCGACGCCCCCGCCGGCAGGAGAGAGTCAGCGCCCATGCCGCCCCCCGCCCCGTCCGCCGCCCCGTCCGCGGACGCGCCACCCGCCGCGAGCGAGCGCGTCGTCGACCCGCAGGCCGCCCGCATCGGCGCGCACATCCGCGCGCTGCGCCGGCGCCGGTCGCTCACGCTCGTCCAGCTCGCGGCGGCGGCGGGACTGTCCCACCCGTTCCTGTCCCAGCTCGAGCGCGGGCACACGCGGGCGAGCATGGTCTCGCTCGACCGCGTGGCCGCCGCGCTGGGAACGAGCCAGGCGGAGCTGCTGGCCGCGGCGGTGCCGGCCGCCCGCGCGCCCGGCGACACGCGGCCCGAGGTGCTCCGCGCCGACGAGGGCGCCCGCGGCCCCTTCCCGCAGGGCGAGGCCCGGCTGCTGACACGGTCGCCGGCACCGTTCGAGCCCATGGAGTTCGTCGGCGCCAACACCGACCCCGGCGAGTACTACGTGCACGTCGAGGACGAGTTCCTCTACGTGGTGTCCGGGACGGTGCTCCTCGACCTCGGCGAGCACGGCCGGCACCTCCTGGCGGCCGGCGACTGCGCGCGCTACCGCGGCGGGACGCCCCACCGGTGGTCCACCGCCGGCACCACGACGGACACCCCGACGGACAGCACGACGGACAGCGCAGCAGAACCTGGCGCCTACCGCGTGCTCGTCGTCAAGCAGGTCCTCGCTCGGCAGGAGGCCCCGTGAGCGTCGCCGACACCGCCTACGACGTCGTCGTGGCCGCCCGCACCCCCATCGCGGACGGCGTCGTGCTCCTCGACCTGGCCCGCGCCGACGGGCTGCCCCTGCCGGGCTGGGTGCCGGGGGCGCACGTGGACCTCGTGCTGGGGACCGGGTCCGACGCGCTCGAGCGGCAGTACTCCCTGTGCGGCGTCCCCGGGGCGCCCGTGTGGCAGGTGGCGGTGCTCCTCGAGCCCGGGGGCCGCGGGGGATCCGTGCGCGCGCACGCGCTCGCGGTCGGCGACGCCCTCGTCGTGCGAGGCCCTCGCAACCTCTTCGCCTACGACGCGTCCGACTGGGCGACGAGCGGGCCCGTGCTGTTCGTCGCCGGCGGGATCGGCATCACGCCGCTGCTGCCCATGGTCCGCTCGGCCGCCGCCGCAGGGCACGACTGGCGGCTCGTCCACGCCGGCCGCTCCCGCCGGACGCTCGCCTTCTCCGCCGCGCTGGCCGACGAGCACCCCGACCGGGTCCGTCTGCACGTCGGCGACGAGGGGGACCGGCTCGACGTGGCCGCGCTGCTCGCGGCGACCGATCCCGCCGCCACCGTCTACTGCTGCGGGCCCGCGCGGCTCATGGAGGCCGTCGAGGCGGCGAGCGCGACCCGGCGGGCGGGGTCGCTCCACCTCGAGCGCTTCGTGCCGCGGGACGTCGGGGAGCCCGTCCTGGCGGGGCCGTTCGAGGTCGAGCTCGAGCTGTCGGGCCTCACGCTCACGGTGCCGCCGGAGCGCTCGGTGCTCGACGTCGTCGAGGAGGCCGGCGTGCTCGTGCTGTCCTCCTGCCGCGAGGGCACCTGCGGCACCTGCGAGACGCCGGTCCTCGAGGGGGAGGTCGACCACCGGGACTCCGTCCTCACCGCCGACGAGCGCGCCGACGGGCGGGCCATGATGATCTGCGTCTCGCGCGCGGCGTGCCCCCGGCTGGTGCTGGAGCTGTAGGCGGCGACACCCCTCAGGGCCGGGCCACGCGCGCGTGCAGGGCCCGGACGAGCGCCCCCTCGTCGGCGGCGACCAGCCGGCCGTCCCGCACGACGACCCGCCCCGCCACGACCACGTGCCGCGGCCGGCGGCCGGGGGAGGCCCACAGCAGCCCGGCGACGGGGTCGGCCACCCCCGCGTCGGCGACCCCGGAGACGTCCCACACGCACAGGTCCCCGGCCGCCCCGGGCCGCAGGTGGCCCAGCTCCGGCCGGCCGAGACCCGCCGCCCCGCCCTCGGTCGCCATCCCCAGGACGTCCTGCGCGGCCAGCGGGGGCCCGACGAGGGGAGCCACCTGGAGGGCCAGCCGCGCGTCGGCCAGCAGGTGCCCCGCGTCGTTGCTGCCGCCGCCGCTCGTCCCCAGCCCCACGGGCACGCCGGCCGCCCGCAGCGCCGCGACCGGCGCGACGCCCCATCCCATCGGCAGGTCGCAGCCCGGCGCGTGCGTCGCGCCCACGCCGGCCGCCGCGAGCCGCGCGATCTCGTCGTCGTTGACGCCGCACAGGTGCGCGAGCGTGACGTCGGGCGCGAGCCAGCCCCACTCCTCGAGCAGGTCGAGCGGGCGGCGGCCGTACCGCTCGAGCGCGACGGCGACGTCGACCTGCTCGTTCGCCTGCGTCCGGCGGCGCAGCCCGTGGCGGGCCGCGACCTCCGCCAGCAGGCGGAACGTCTCGGGCCCGTCGGAGTGCACACCGGCCGGGCCCACGGCGACCTGGAGGAGGCCGTCGGCGCGGAGCCCGCCCGCCGCCCCGGGCACCAGCGCGCCCACGACCGCCTCGGCCGACAGCGCCGCCTCCTGCGGGTCGTCGCGGGCGGTGCCGCGCACGAGCACGAGCCGCGCGCCGAGGGTCGCCGCCGCGCCGGCCGTCGCCTGCGCCATGGCGACGGTGTCGGCCACCGGGGCCCCGGCGGGCCACGTGAGGTGGTGGTCGGCGACGGTGGTGACGCCGCTGAGCAGGGCCTCGGCCAGGCCCGCGCCCGCCGCCGCGGCGCACAGCCCCGCGTCGAGCCCGGCCGCCGCGTAGGCGGCCGCCATCGTCGGCAGCCACCGGGCCATGGGGACCCCGCGCGTGCCGGGCAGCGTGCGGAAGGCCGTCTGGAGGAGGTGGTGGTGGGCGTTGACGAGGCCGGGCGTGACGACGCAGCCGGAGGCGTCGAGCACCTCGTCCGGGCCGTCGTCGGGCGGCAGGTCGTCGCCCGGAGCCAGGACGCGGCCGCCGGCGATGCGGACGTCGCCGCGCGTGACGGTGCGGGCGTCGAGGAGGACGTGGTCGGCGTCGCGGACGGTGAGCACGCCCGTGGTTGTAGCAGGCGCGTGGGTCGCGGACGTCACGTGCCGGTGACGGGCGACGTGCGGGGCCCGTGCGGGAGCGGGTCCGCGCGCGGGCATGATGGCGCGATGGCGAGGATCGAGGTGCCCGTCCACCTGCGCTGGTCGGACATGGACGCGTACGCGCACGTCAACAACGTCGCGATGATGGTGCTGCTCGAGGAGGCCCGCATCGCCGCCTTCTGGTCGGCGCCCCCGGGCGGGCCGGCGGCCGGCGGCACCGGCCGCGCGGGCGGGGGTCCGCACGCGACGGCGGTGCTCGAGGCCGGGCCCGACGCGGCCGTGGCGACCTTCGTCGCCCGGCACGAGATCGAGTACCTCGTGCCGCTGCCCTACCTGCGCGACCCCGTCGTCGTCGCCCTGTGGCTGGGCCGGATGGGCGGCGCGAGCCTGGACATCTGCTACGAGGTCCGCGACCGCCCGGCGGCCGACCCGGCGTCGGTGGTGCACGCCCGGGCCGAATCCACCCTCGTCCTCATGGACACCGCGACCGGCCGCCCGCGCCGGATCGGCACGGCCGAGCGCGCGGTGTGGGAGCCGTACGTCGAGGAGCCCGTGGCCCTCCGCCGCCGCACGCGCGCCTGACGGACCTCGACGGGGACCTCAGCGCGACGCGACCGCCGGGGTCCGGCGGGCGCGTTCCGCGCGCTCGGCGGCCTGGGCCACGTTGCGCTGCATGCTGCCGAAGATGATGCCGTGGAAGGGCGTCACCGACGCCCAGTAGAGCTGGCCGGCCAGGCCGTGCGGCTGGAACAGCGCCCGCTGCGCGAACACCGTCGGCGGCCGCGTCCAGCGCTCGTCGTCGCGCGGGTCGGTGGGCGACCCCTCGTCGGGCTCCCCGGAACCGTCCGCGCCGTCGACGTCCTCGATCCGCAGCTCGAGCCACGCCAGCCCCGGCAGCCGCATCTCCGCGCGCAGCCGCAGCAGCCGCCCGGGCTGCACCTCCTCCACGCGCCACCAGTCGATGACGTCGTCCACGACGAGCCGGTCCTGGTTGGAGCGACCGCGGCGCAGCCCCGGCCCTCCGACGACGCGGTCCATGAGGCCGCGGACCCGCCACGCCAGGCCCCACGAGTACCAGCCGCGCGTGCCGCCGACCGACTCGATGACCCGCCACAGCGCGGCGGGGGAGGCGTCGACCTCGGTCCGCCGCTCGTCGGCGTAGAGGTAGCCGCCGGCCCAGTCGGGGTCGGAGGGCAGCGGGTCGCTGGGGGCCCCGCGCACGGCCGCCGAGGACCACCGGGTGCTCACCGCGGAGTCCTGCACGCGCTGCAGCGCCAGGCGCACGGCCCGGTCGAAGCCGACGAGCCCCTCCGGCGGGTCGGGCACGAGGTCGGCGATGTCGTGCTCGTCGCACACCACCTCGTGCACCAGCGAGGCGACGAGCGGCTTGGCCAGCCCGGCCGGCACGGGCGTCACCAGCCCGACCCAGTGGCTCGACAGCCGGGGCGTGAGCACCGGCACGGGCACGATGACGCGTCGCGGCAGCCCGGCGATGGCCGCGTACCGCTGCATCATCTGCTCGTAGGTGAGGACCTCGGGACCGCCGATGTCGAAGGACCGCGACACCTCGTGCGGCATCGACGCCGACCCGACGAGGTAGCGCAGCACGTCCCGGATGGCGATGGGCTGGATCCGGTTGCGCACCCAGCGGGGCACGGTCATCGCGGGCAGGCGCTCGGTGAGGTACCGCATCATCTCGAACGACGCCGACCCGGAGCCGAGGATGACCGCCGCGCGCAGCACCGTCGTCGGGACGCCGGACGCCAGCAGGATCTCCCCGACCTCACGGCGCGAGGCCAGGTGCGGGGACAGGTCCTCGCCCTCGGGGTACAGGCCGCCGAGGTAGATGATCCGCTCGACCCCCGCCTCGCGCGCGGCCTGGCCGAAGACGAGCGCGGCGTGCCGGTCGGTCGCCTCGAACTTGCGGCCCGAGCCGAGGGAGTGGACCAGGTAGTACGCGACCTGCACGCCCGTCAGGGCCTTGCGGGTCGCCTCGAGGTCCGAGACGTCGGCCTCGGCGACCTCGATCTGGTCCCGCCACGGGTGCCCGCGCAGCCGGTCGGGGTGGCGCGCGACGGCCCGCACGCGGTAGCCGGCCGTCAGCAGCTCGGGGACCAGCCGACCCCCGACGTACCCCGTGACGCCGGTGACGGCGACGAGCGGCGCGTCGGGGCGGGGCCGGCCCCCGTCGTCCGTGCCCGGCACGATGCCGGTCAGCGTGGTGGCGACGGGCTCGCGCGCCAGGCTCTCGGCGCGGTCGTCCTCCGCGGTCTCCGTCCGCGTGCGGACGGGCCCGTCGCCGATCCCGCCGCGGGCGTTCGGACCGCGTCCGTCCTGCCGCCCGTCCTGCCGCCCGTCCTGCTGCCGGTCGTCGGGGTCCTGCCGGGGGGTGCTGCCCGTGGTGGAGGTCACGCCGCGAGTGTGGTGCCGGCGTCCGGGGCCCGCACGCGGGGCCCGCCGGCCACGCGACGGCCCTCAGGGACGGCTCAGCGCTGCACCCGTCACTGCGCCGCTCACCGTGCTGCTCACCGTGCCGCTCACCGTGCCGCTCACCGTGCCGCTCACCGCAGCAGCTCGAGCGTGCGGCGCTCCGCGCTGGCCTGCGTCCTCGTCCGCCCGATCGTCCGGCCCCGCTCCCACAGCTCGATGACGCGCGGGTCGATGTAGGACGCGCGCGCGACGGCGGGCGTGTTGCCCAGCTCCTGCGACACGTCCTTGACGACGGCGGAGACGACCTTGCGCCGACCACGCTCCGAGGTCGGCGGGTCCCCGGCGTCCGCCAGCGCGCGCGCCGCCAGGACGGTCGCGTGCCACGTGCGGAACGTCTTGGGCGACGCCTCCTCGCCCAGCCGCTCCTTGACGTACGCCGACACGTCGGTGCTGCTCACGTCGTGCCACGTGCCGGCGTCGTCCTGCCACGCCAGCAGCTCGGGGCTCGGCTCGCGCCGGCGGACCAGCGTGCGGATGAGGGTGGCGACGACGTCGTCCTCGACGACCGTGTCGCGCACCTGCCCGGACTTGGCGGGGAAGTGCAGGTGCACGCGCCCCTCGTCGCCGTCGTGCGCCGGCGGCAGCACCTCCACGTGCTCCTTGCGCAGCGTCGCCAGGCCGTACGAGCCGTGCTTCTTCGCGTACCCCTCGCCGCCCACGCGCAGGTAGGCCAGGTCGAGCAGACGGAACGCCAGGGCCAGGGCCTTCTGCCGCGGGAACCCGTCGAGCGCGAGGTCCGCCGTCACCTGCTTGCGCGCCCGCGGCAGCCGCTTCGCCACGACGAGGGTGTGCTCGTGCTTGAGCTTGTCGCGCCGCTGCCGCCACTGCAGGTGGTACAGGTACTGGCGGCGCTGGGCCTCGTCGAGCCCCGCCGCCTGGATGTGCCCGTTGCGCCAGGGGGAGATCCACACGTCCTGCCACGCGGGCGGGATCGCCAGGTGCTCGACGCGCTCGAGGTGCTCCGGGTCGGTGATGGGCTCGCGGTGCACGTCGAGGAAGCGGAACCCGTCGCCCACGCGCTCGCGGGTCCATCCGGGCTGGTCGATGCGGACACGTCGGAGCCGAGGCATGCGGTGATCGTCGGTCAGGCCGGGCCACGGCGCGCGGCGAGCCGCGCCCGACCGGTTCGCAGGGGCTCAGCCCTGCGGCACGCGGACCATGCCCTCCTGCGCCACGCTGGCGACGAGCGTGCCGTCGTGGGCGAAGACGCGCATGGCGCCCAGGCCGCGCCCGCCCTGGGCCGACGGCGTGGTCTGGTCGTACAGCAGCCACTCGTCGGCCCGCAGGTCGCGGTGCCACCACTGGGCGTGGTCGAGGCTCGCCACCGCCAGCCCGCGCGTCATCCAGGACAGCCCGGCCCGGCGCAGCACGGGCTCGAGCATCACCTGGTCGCAGGCGTAGGCCACGAGCGCGCGGTGCAGGACGGGGTCGTCGGGCAGCGGTGCCCGCGAGCGCATCCACACGCGCTGCCGACCCGTGCTCTCGCCCGCGTGCCCCAGGTACAGCGCGCCGTCGACGTGCCGCACCTCGAACGCCGACTCGTGCGTCCAGAAGCGGGCCATGGGGTGGTCGACGTGGCCCATGACGTCGTGCGCGCTCGGGACGTCCCAGGGCTCCGGCACGTGCGGCGGCACGTCGTCGGCGAACTCGACCCCCGGCTGCGGCGGCTGGAACGAGGCGATCATCGACAGGATCGGCTCGCCGTGCTGCAGCGCGTGCGTGCGCCGTGCCGAGAAGGACCGGCCGTCGCGCAGCCGCTCGACCTGCAGCTCGATCGGCTCGGCCAGGTCCCCGGCCCGCAGGAAGTAGCCGTGCAGCGAGTGCGGCAGCCGCCCGTCGGGGACGGTGCGGGCGGCGGCCAGCAGGGCCTGCGCCAGCACCTGCCCGCCGTACACCCGGCCGTCGGGCTTGGGCAGGCTCCGGCCGACGAACGCGTCCTCGCCCGAGGGCGTCACGTCCAGGGCGTCGAGCACGGCCCGCGTGGCGGCGACGGCGGCGGGGTCGGCCCGCGTCACGCGCGGTGCGCGGGGGTCCGGCTCCGGGAGCGGGGCGTCGTGCTCGTCGTGCTGCTGCTCGTCGTGCTGCTCGTCGGGCGGAGTCATGCGCGGTGCGGCCTCAGTCCTCGAAGGTGTTGAGCAGGGAGTGCGCGGCGCGCTCCAGGTAGTCCCACAGCTCGGCGCGGTGCAGGGGGGCGAGGTCCAGCTCGTCGACCGCGGCACGCATGTGGCGCAGCCAGCGGTCCCGCGCGTCCGGGTTGACCTTGTAGGGCGCGTGCCGCATCCGCAGCCGCGGGTGCCCGCGGGTGTCGGAGTACGTCGTCGGACCACCCCAGTACTGCTCGAGGAACAGGGTCAGGCGCTCGGCCGCCGGGCCCAGGTCCTCCTCGGGGTACATGCCCCGCAGCACGGGGTCGTCGGCCACCCCGCGGTAGAACGCGTCGACGAGCGCGACGAACGTCGCGTGCCCGCCGACCGCCTCGTAGAAGGAGTCCGTCCGCACCCCGTCAGCCTAGTGGCGGGCCCCGGCGCACCCGGACCGGGGCGTCGTGCACGCGCCTACGCCGCCACGACGTCCGTCTCGGCGGGGGGCAGGGCCGCGAGCGCGGCCAGGCGCGCGCGCTCCGCGGTCGGTGCCGCCAGCGCCGCGGCGGCGGCCGCGCGGCACTGCTCGAGCGTCGCGCGGGCCAGCCCGGCCGCCACCGGCCCGAGCGCGTTGGGCCGGACGGACAGGTGCGCCGCACCGAGCCCGACGAGGACGCAGGCGAGCGCGGGGTCCACCGCCGCCTCGCCGCTGACCCCCACGGGCCGGCCGCGGGCGGTGCCGGCGGCGCACGTGAGCGCGACGAGCTGCAGGACGGCGGGCTGCCACGGGTCGTGGAGGGTCGCCACGGTGCCGAGCGACCGATCCGCGGCCATCGTGTACTGGGTGAGGTCGTTCGTCCCCACGCTGGCGAAGGCCGCCCGCTCGAGGATCGGCCCGGCGACGAGCGCCGCCGACGGCACCTCCACCATGACGCCCGCCGTGGTCAGCCCCTGCGCGGCGCAGAGCGCCACGAACCGGTCGGACTCCTCCACCGTGGCGACCATGGGCGCCATCACCCACACGTCCGCGCCGGAGCCGTCCGCCGCCTGGGCGACCGCCCGGAGCTGGTCCTCCAGCAGGTCCGGGTGCGCGGCGGAGGTGCGCAGGCCGCGCACGCCGAGCGCGGGGTTGTCCTCGCCGTGGTCGACGAGGAACGGCAGCCGCTGCTGGGCGCCGGCGTCGAGGGTGCGGACGACGACGGTGCGGCCGGCGAACGCCTCCAGCACCGCGCGGTAGGTCGCCACCTGCTCCTCGACGGACGGCGCCAGGGTGCGCCCGAGGAAGCTCGACTCCGTGCGGTACAGGCCGATGCCCTCGGCCCCGGCGGCCGCCGCCGCGAGCGCCTCCGCCGGCGTGCCGACGTTGGCCAGGAGGGGCACGTGCACGCCGTCGGCGGTCAGGCCGCGGCCGGCGAAGACCGGGGCGCCGGCGGGTGCGAGGTCGGCGGGCTCGTCGCCCGCCTCTGGCCGGACGGTGACCGTCCCGGCGTCCCCGTCGACGACGAGGACGTCCCCGTCGTGCACCGCCGCGACGAGCCCGTCGACGGAGACGACGGCGGGCACCCCGAGCGAGCGCGCGATGATCGCGGTGTGCGACGTCGGGCCGCCGGTCGCCGTGACGATGGCGCGCACGCGCGCCCGGTCAAGGGTGGCGGCCAGCGCCGGGGCGAGGTCGCCGGCCACGAGGACGTACGCGTGGTCGCACGCGGGCAGGCCGGGTGCCGGGCGGCCCGTCAGGTCGGCGACGATCCGGTTGCGCACGTCGACGACGTCGTGGCTGCGCTCGGCGAAGACCCCGCCGAGCGCCTCGAACATGGCGGCGACCTCGGCCGCGGCCTCCCAGACGGCCCGCTCGGGCACGAGGTGCTCCTCGAGCACGCGGCGCCGCGCGTCGTCCAGCAGGGCGGGGTCCGCGGCGATCGCCGCCGTGGCCTGCAGGATCTCCCGGGCGTCCCCCTCCACCCGGGCCGCGTCGGCCTCCAGCGCCGCGCGGACGCGGTGCGAGGAGTCGGCGATCCGCGCCGCGGCGGCCGCCACGTCGCCCGACGGCGGCACGCGCACACCGGCGGGCGGCTCGAGCACCGGGTCGGGCAGCCGCAGGGCGGGCCCGGACGTGCGGCCGGGGCTCGCGGGCAGCCCCGGCAGGACCGTGGTCGTGGCGCTCACCGGGTCGGACCTCCTCGTCGTCGCGGGGTGCGTGGGGGCAGTGTGGCCGACCCGGCGCCCACCGCGCCAGCGCGCCGCGCCGGGGCCCGGCGCGGGGGCGTCGTCGCTGGTGGCGACGCCAGGGCGCAGCCTGCCGCGGGCGGCCGCGCCGGCGGCGGGACGCAGGTCCCGGAAGGCCCGTCGAGGTGCCGGGCCCGCACCGCGAGGTCGTCGACCACGTCCCCGCCGAACGCTCGACCGGATCCCCGACCGGATCCTCGACCGGATCCTCGACCGGATCCTCGACCGGGGGCTCGACCGGGGGCTCGACCGGCGGCTCGAGCAGGCCCCGCGTGGAGGACCTGCACCCGTGCCGTGGCCGTCGCGTGCAGGAGGGTTACCCTGGTCCCCGCGCGTCGCCCCGACGTGCGGGACACGGAGGAGCACGGTGAGCAAGGCGGAGCAGATCCTCGCGGCGCTGGGTGGCGACGGGAACGTCGTCGACCTGGAGCCCTGCATCACCCGCCTCCGGGTGGAGGTCGGCGACTCGCAGCTGGTCGACGAGGCCGCGCTGAAGGCGAGCGGGGCGTTCGGCGTCGTCCGGTCGGGACGCATCGTGCAGGTCATCGTCGGGCCGGAGGCGGACAACCTCGCGGCCGAGCTGGACAGCCTGCGCTGAGCGTGGCGCGCACGCCCGCCCCGGTGCTCTGCCCGGTCGACGGGCGTGCCGTGGCGATGTCGGACGTCCCGGACGCGGTCTTCGCCGAGGAGATGGTCGGTCCCGGCATCGCGGTGCAGCCCGACGAGGCCGCGGCGTCGCTGACGGCCCTGGCGCCGGTGGCCGGCGTCGTGACGACGGTGCACCCGCACGCCTTCGTCGTCGAGGACGACGACGGGCGCTCCGTGCTCGTCCACCTCGGCATCGACACGGTCGAGCTGCGGGGCGAGGGCTTCACCGTGCACGTCGCGGCGCAGCAGCGCGTGACCGCCGGCGAGCGCGTCATCACCTGGTCGCCCGCGGCGGTCGCCGCCGGGGGCCGCGCGACCGTCTGCCCGGTCGTCGCTCTCGAGGCCGACGCGGGCGCGCTGGCCGACGTGCCGGCGCCCGGCACCGCGCTGACGGCCGGGCAGCCGCTGCTCACCTGGGGCTGACGGCCCGCCCCGCCCCGGCCCCCGTCCCTACCCCTGCGGAGGGCTGGATGCGGCACGGTCCGCGGACGACGACGCGGTGCCGTCGCCGGCCGTGTCGCCAGCCGTGTCGCCGAGCGCGGCGCCCAGGGTGCGCTCGCGGTGCGCGGCGAGCGCGTCGCGCTGCCCGGCCAGCGGGATGCCCGCCTCCTCCAGCAGGCGGCGGACCTCGAGCCGCAGCCGCCGCGCCACGGCCCACTGCTGCGCGGGGCGCGTCCGCACGCGCAGCCGGACCGTGACGGCCTCGGCGCTGAGGCGCTCGATCGCCGCGACGTCGGCCGCGCCCTCGACGGCGTCGCCGAGCCCGGGGTCGGCGGCCACGCGTCGCGCGGCCTCCTCGAGCAGGGCCTGCACCTCGTCGAGGTCGACGAAGTAGTCGACGTCCACCTCGACCGTCGCGGCGGACCACCCCTGCGTCTTGTTGCCCACCCGCAGCACCGCGCCGTTGGGCACGTACCAGAGGGTGCCGTCGTCCCCACGGATCCGCGTCACGCGCAGGCCGACGGCCTCGACCGTGCCCGTCGCCGGCCCCACGTCGACGACGTCCCCGACGCCGTACTGGTCCTCGACGAGCATGAACAGTCCCGTGAGGAAGTCCTTGACGAGGCTCTGCGCGCCGAAGCCGAGCGCGACGCCGACGATCCCCGCCGACGCGATGAACGGCGCGATGTTGATGCCCAGGGCGTCGAGGACGAGCACCACGACGATCGTCCCGACGACGAGCGAGGACGCCGAGCGCAGCACCGACCCCACCGTGCGCGAGCGCTGGGCGCGCCGGGCGGCGGCGAGCGGGTTGGCCCGCAGGAGCACGGCCGCCCGCTCGTGCTCGCTGATCTGCCCGAGCACGCCCCGCCGCCACACGGGCCGGCCGTCGGCCAGGTGGTCGGTGACGCGGTGGATGAGCGCGCGTAGCACGGCCACCGCGACCAGCCCCGCCACCACGATGATGACGATCTGCAGCGGTGTCCCCAGCAGCCAGTCCAGGCCCGCGCGCCCGCGCTCGAGCCCGGCGTCGACGAGGTCCGGGGTGGGGCTGGGGGTGGCGGTCACCGCACCGCCCCCGTCCGGTCGGCGACGAACTGCAGCTGCTCGACGGTCAGCGCGATCGTGCGCGACAGCGCGCGCCCGCCGTGGCCGACGCCGACCTCCCGGCGCAGGAGCACCGGCCGCTCGTCGGCGGGCGCGCTCGTCGCGTGCTGGAGGGCGGCGGCGAGCTTGCGGGCGTGCAGCGGGTCCACCCGGGTGTCGCCCTCGAAGACGGTGAAGAGGACGGCCGGGTAGGCCGTGCCCGGCACGACGCGGTGGTACGGGGAGTAGCCGAGCAACCAACCCAGCTCGACGGGGTCGTCGGCGTCGCCGTACTCCTCCGTCCACGTCGTGCCCAGGCCGAAGCGCTGGTAGCGGACCATGTCGAGCAGGGGCGCCGAGCAGACGGCCGCCGCGAACAGGTCGGGACGCTGCGTCACCGCCGCCCCGACGAGCAGGCCGCCGTTGGAGCCGCCCCAGCAGGCGAGACGGTCGGGTGCCGTCCACCCGTCGGCGACGAGCCGCTCGGCCACGGCGACGAGGTCGTCGAAGACGTGCTGCTTGGCGCCGCGCATGCCGTCGCGGTGCCAGTCCTCGCCCTCCTCGCCCCCGCCGCGGAGGTTGGCGACGACGTGCACGCCGCCCGCCTCGACCCACGCGAGCGTGGAGGCGGAGTACCCGGGCTCGAGCGAGATCTGGAAGCCGCCGTACCCGTAGAGCACGGTCGGTGCGGGGGCGAGCGGCCGTCCGTCGGCGTCGAGCGCGTCCGCCCGGGCGACGACGAACGCGCGCACGGTCGTGCCGTCGGCGCTCGTCGCCTCGAGCCGCTGCACGCGGACGTCCGGCAGGTCCGCGACGACGCCGGGCGGTGCCGCCCACAGCGTCGTCGTGCCCGTCAGCGCGTCGAGGCGCAGCACGTGCGGGACCGTCGTGTGGTCGGTGTACGAGAACCAGACCTCGTGGCCGCCCTCCGGGCGCGTCGCCAGCCCGGACACCGAGCCGAGCCCCGGCAGCATGACCCGGCCGGCGTCGCCGGGCAGGGGCTCGCCCGTCGCCGGGTCGTGCACGGTGATCTCGCTGACGGCGTGGCGGCGGCGGGAGGCGAGCAGGCGCACGGGCCGCTCGGGGTCGCCGTCGTCGGCGAGCGTCACGTGCTCTAGCACGGACCCGGGGTCCTCGGGCAGCAGCGTCCGCCAGCCCTCCACCCCGGGCGCCGCGGGGTCGGCGACGCAGAGGCGTCCCCGGGGGGCTTCGAGGTCGGTGTGCACGTACAGGCGACCGTCGCGGCCGACCGACACCCCGGCCTGCGCGTCCCGTCCGACCATGACCTCGGTGAAGGCCGGGGCCGCGGCCGACCCCTCGTCGTCCGGCGTGGCGTCGATCCGCGCGAGCCACACGTCGGTGCGCGGCGCGGTGCCGGCCGAGGCGGACACGACGAGCCACCTGCCGTCGCGCGAGACGGTCACGCCGTAGTAGTTCGTGGTCGCCAGCCCTGCGCCGAACACCTCGACGTCGGCCGTGGGGTCGGTCCCTACCCGGTGCAGCCAGACGCGCCGGTGATACTGGCGCTCGTCGGCGGGGAGGTCCTCCGGGGGCAGCCGGCGCACGTAGAAGAAGGCGCGGCCGCCCGGCAGCCAGGCGACGGGGGAGTAGCGGGCGCGGTCGATCGGGCCGTCCACAGGGCGACCCGTCGCCACGTCGAGCACGTGCAGGACGCTCTCCTCGGTGC
Organism: Cellulomonas sp. plas2; assembly: GCF_057221735.1. Lineage (NCBI taxonomy): Bacteria > Bacillati > Actinomycetota > Actinomycetes > Micrococcales > Cellulomonadaceae > Cellulomonas > Cellulomonas sp. plas2. Next base: position 2,593,871 of record NZ_CM170155.1, on the reverse strand, counting down.
CGCCCGTGGACACCTGGTACGCCAGCAGGTCGCCCTCGAGGGACGGCCGCCACGCGTCGAGCGTGGTCGTGCCCGCGGGGTCCAGCGCCAGCGGGTCGACGAGGACGCGCTCGACCTCACCGCCGGCCCCGCCCGTGTCCGCACCCGTGCCCCCACCCGTGCCCCCACCCGTGCCCCCACCCGGCACCGCCGGCTCGCGCACCAGCACCCGCGCGTGCTCCTCGTCGCCCACCCGGCGCGAGGCGAAGCAGCGCTCCCCGCGCCACACCGGCAGCGAGACGGACCCGGCACCCAGCAGGGCGCCCAGGCGAGCGGTGAGCGCGGGACCGGCGAAGGGCCCGTCCGCCCGCGCGCCCGACGGCTCGTCCCAGCGGCGCCGGTAGGTGCGGTACAGGTCGTCCTGCGCGGCCGACCACGCCTGCGTCGCCGGGGCGTCCGCGTCCTCGAGCCAGCGGTAGGGGTCGGCGACGGCGTGGCCGTGCAGGTCCTCCACGAGGTCGAGGCGCTCGGCATCGGGGTAGCGCAGGGCCGGGGCCCCGGGGGTGGCGGTCATGGTCGGCAAGGCTACGACGGGCGCCCGCCCGGACAGACGGACAGGTGGATGGCAGGATCGACGCGTGACCGACGACGTGGACCACCCCTCCGACGCGCTGCTCCGCCTCGCCGAGCTCCACGGCATCACGACGGACTTCTGGGACTACCACGGGCGTCGCCAGACCCCGTCGGCGTCGACGCTGCGGCACGTGCTCGGGGCGCTCGGGGTCGACGCCGGCTCCCCGGCGCTCGTCGACCTCGCGCTGCGCAACGCGGAGGACACCCCGTGGCGCCAGGTGCTGCCGCCGTTCGTCGTGACCCGCCAGGGCCGGTCGGTGCACGTGCCGGTGCACGTCACCGACGGCGACCCGGTGCGCGCGTGGGTCGAGATCGACGCGGACGCGGGCGGCGGCCGCCGTGACCTGGAGCAGGCGGACGCCTTCGTCGAGCCGCGCACGGTGGACGGCCGCCGCGTGGGGCGGGCGACGTTCGTCCTGCCCGACGACCTGCCGCTGGGCTACCACGAGGTCGTCGTGGAGGGACCCAGCGCGCAGGGGCACAGCCCGGCCGTCGTGACGCCGGCCCGGCTCACGCTGACGCCGGCGCTCGGGGACCGCGAGCGGATGTGGGGCCTCATGGCCCAGCTGTACTCCGTGCGCTCGCGCGACTCGTGGGGCGTGGGGGACCTCGTCGACCTCGCCGACATCGCCTGGCTCACCGGGCGCGAGTGCGGTGCGGACTTCCTGCTCATCAACCCGCTGCACGCGGCGGAGCCGACGACGCCGATGACGCCGTCGCCCTACCTGCCCACCACGCGCCGGTTCGTCAACCCGCTGTTCGTCCGGCCCGAGGCGGTGCGCGAGGCGGCGTACCTGTCCTCCGCCGACCGTGCGCTCGTCGAATGGGCGGCCGAGCCGGCCCGCGCGCTGAACACCGACACCGGGCCGATCGACCGTGACGTCGCGTGGACGGCCAAGAAGGCGGCCCTCGAGGTCGTGTTCGCGGCGCCGCGGACGGGTGCCCGGCAGCGGGCGTTCGAGGCCTACTGCGCCGAGGAGGGCACGGGCCTCGACACCTTCGCGCTGTGGTCCGCGCTGGCCGAGCGCTACGCGGGGCAGGACTGGCCCGACGAGGCGTGGGACCTGTCCTCGCCGCTCGTCGCCGCGGCCCGCACGGAGCTGGCGGACCGCGTCGAGTTCTTCCGCTGGCTGCAGTGGGTGGCCGACGAGCAGCTCGCCGCCGCGCAGGCGGCCGCGCGCACGGGCGGCATGGCGCTCGGGATCATGCACGACCTCGCGGTCGGCGTGCACCCGGGCGGTGCCGACGCGTGGGCGCTGCGCGACGTGCTGGCGCCCGAGGCGTCCGTCGGCGCGCCGCCGGACATGTACAACCAGCAGGGCCAGGACTGGTCCCAGCCGCCGTGGCACCCGCAGGAGCTGGCCCGCGTCGGGTACCGGCCGTGGCGGGACATGCTGCGCACGATCTTGCGGCACGCGGGCGCCATCCGGATCGACCACGTCATCGGCCTGTTCCGGCTGTGGTGGATCCCGCGCGGGCAGTCCCCGGCCCTCGGCGCGTACGTCAAGTACGACCACGAGGCGATCGTCGGCATCCTCGCCCTGGAGGCGCACCGCGCCGGCGCGGTCGTCATCGGCGAGGACCTCGGCACGGTCGAGCCGTGGGTGCGCGACTACCTGTCCGAGCGCGGCGTGCTCGGCACCTCGATCCTGTGGTTCGAGTACGACGACCAGGGCGGGCCGCTGGCGCCGGAGAAGTGGCGGCGGCTCGTCCTGGCGACGGTGACGACGCACGACCTGCCGCCGACCGCCGGCTACCTGGCCGACGAGCACGTCGCGATCCGGGAGCGGCTCGGGCTGCTCACCGAGCCGGTGGAGCAGGTCCGCGCACAGGCGGCCGAGGAGCGCGAGCGGATGCTCGGTCTGCTGCGCGGGCGCGGGCTGCTCGGCGAGGACCCGAGCGAGCGCGAGGTCGTCGAGGCGCTGCACCGCTACATCCAGGCGTCCCCGGCGGCCCTGCTGGGCGTCTCGCTGGCCGACGCGGTCGGCGAGCGGCGCGCGCAGAACCAGCCCGGCACGGACCAGGAGTACCCGAACTGGAAGGTCCCGCTGGCCGACGGCTCCGGGCGCCCGGTCCTCGTCGAGGACCTCGTCGAGAGCTCGCGCCTGCGGTCCCTGGCCCGGGTGATGAACGGGTCGTGACCGCCGCGCCGCGCCGCGTCCGCGTGGTCGGGAACTCCGGTGCCGGCAAGACGACGCTCGCCCGGCGGGCGGCCGACGCGCTGGAGGTTGCGCACCTCGAGCTGGACGAGGTCTTCTGGCAGGCCGGTTGGCTGCACCGCGACCCCGCGGAGGGGCGCGCGCTGGTCGCCGCCTTCCTCGCCGGGCCGGGCCGCGAGGGCTGGGTCGTCGACGGCAACTGGCGTTCGCGGCTGCTGGGCATGCTCGACGACGAGGCCGACCTGGTGGTGTGGCTCGACCTGCCGCGGCGCGTCGTCATGCGTCGCGTGCTGGGTCGCACGCTCCGACGGGGTCTGACGCGGCAGCCGTTGTGGCACGGCAACAGGGAACGGCTGAGGAACCTGCTCCTCCGCGACCCCGAGCAGAACGTGGTGCTCTGGGCCTGGACGCAGCACCACGCCTACCGGGCGCGCTACGGCGCGCTGCACGCGGCGCAGGCCGTCCCGCCCGCCGCCTCACGGACGGCGAGGCCAGGGGCCACCCCCTCGTCGGGGCCGTCCGTCCTGCGCCTCTCCTCGGCCCGCGAGGTCGACCGCTGGCTGCGGTCGCTCCGCCGCACGGGGTGATGGCGTCGGGCCGGGTCCTGAGGACCCGGCCCGACGTCCCGCGTCAGGAGCGGCGCACGCGGCACCGGACCTCAGCGGCGGCGGTCGGCCTCCTGCGCGGCGACGGCGCGACGGACGCCGTCGCGCGCCTCGACGACCAGGCGTCGCAGCGCCGGTGCGGCGTCGGGGTGGCCCTCGAGCCAGGCGTCGGTGGCGGCCAGCACGTCGACCTCCGGGTGCCCGGCCAGGGCCGTCGGGTAGAGGCCGACGACGACGTTCTGCGCCATCTCGTTCGTCCGCTCCGCCCACACCCGCTCGAGAGCCTCGAAGTACGGCTCCACGAACGGCACGAGCAGGCCGAGGTCGTGCACGCGGCCGAAGCCCGCGATCGTCGCCGCCTGGACGGCGTTGGGCAGGTCGTCGGTGTCGACGAGGCGGGCCCAGGCCTGCGCCTTGGCCTCCTCCGACGGCAGGGCGGCGCCGGCCGTGGCCGCGGCCCGCTGCCCCGTGGCCGTGGCGTCCTGCTCGAGCTGGGCGTCGATCTCGCCCTGGCCGGCCCGACCGCCCGCGACGAGCGAGACCAGCAGCTCCCACCGCAGGTCCGTGTCGACGGCGAGGCCCTCGGGCGTCGCGCTGCCGTCGAGGACACCGGCGACGGCGTCGAGCTGGGCGGGCGTGGCCGCGCGGGCCGCGAAGGCCTTGACGAGCTGGAGCTGGGTGTCCGATCCGGGCTCGGCGGAGCGGGCCAGCTCCAGGAGCCGGTCGGCCGCCGCCGTGCGGACCTCGTCGCGGTGCTCCGGGGCCACGTAGAGGTCCAGCGTCGTCGCGAGCTGACGCAGCAGCACGAGGACGACGGAGGAGTCCGTCTCGGCCGCGACGTTGCCGAGCACGAGCGCGGCGAAGTCCCGGGCCGGCGTCTCGGCGTCGCGCGTCGCGTCCCAGGCCGCGCCCCAGACGAGGGTGCGCGGCAGCGAGTCGTCGAACGCGTCCAGCGAGGACACGGCCGCCGCCAGCGACTCCTCGTCCAGGCGGACCTTCGCGTAGGCCAGGTCCTCGTCGTTGACGAGCAGCAGCGGCGGGCGCGGCTGCCCGACGAGCTCGGGGACCTCGGTCCGCTCGCCGTCGACGTCGAGCTCGACGTGCAGGACGCGCTCGAGCCGGCCCGAGGCGTCGTCGAGCGCGTAGCCGCCCACGGCGAGGCGGTGCGGCCGCTGGACCGGGTGCTCGTCGGGCACCTCCTGGAGGATCGCGAAGGAGGCGATGGTGCCGTCCTCGGCCGTCGTCACCTCCGGACGCAGCAGCGTGACGCCCGCCTGCTCGAGCCACAGCCGGGACCAGGCGGCCAGGTCGCGGCCGCTCGTCGTCTCCAGCTCGGTCAGCAGGTCGCGCAGCTCCGTGTTGCCCCAGGCGTGCTTGGCGAAGTACGCGCGCACGCCGTCGAAGAACTGCTCACGCCCGACCCAGGCGACGAGCTGCTTGAGCACGCTGGCGCCCTTGGCGTAGGTGATGCCGTCGAAGTTGACCTCGACGTCCTCCAGGTCGCGCATGTCAGCGACGATCGGGTGCGTGCTGGGGAGCTGGTCCTGCCGGTACGCCCAGCTCTTCTCCAGCGAGGAGAAGGTGGTCCACGACGAGGTCCAGCGCGTGACCTCCGCGGCGGCCAACGTCGAGGCGTACTCGGCGAACGACTCGTTGAGCCACAGGTCGTCCCACCAGCGCATGGTGACGAGGTCCCCGAACCACATGTGGGCCAGCTCGTGGAGGATCGTCGTCGCGCGTCGCTCGACCGTCGCCTCCGGCACCTTGGAACGGAAGACGTAGGACTCGAGGAACGTCACCGCGCCGGCGTTCTCCATGGCGCCGGCGTTGAACTCCGGGACGAAGAGCTGGTCGTACTTCGCGAACGGGTAGGGGAAGTCGAACTGCTCCTCGTAGAACGCGAACCCGGCGCGCGTGACGTCGAGGATCGCGTCGGTGTCCAGGCGCTCGGCCAGGGAGCGCCGGCAGTACACGCCCAGCGGGATCGTCCGGCCGTCGCTGCTCGTCAGCTCGCCGTGCTCCGCGTGGTACGGCCCGGCGACGACGGCCGTGACGTACGACGAGAGCCGCGGCGTCGTCTCGAACCGCCATACGGCAGTGCCCTCGTCGCGGCCGCCGTTGGCGTTGACGCCGCCCTCGACGGGCTCCGGCTCACCCACCTGCGGGTAGTTCGACACCACGGTCCAGTGCGCCGGTGCCGTGACGGTGAAGGCGAAGGTCGCCTTGAGGTCGGGCTGCTCGAAGACCGCGAAGACGCGGCGGGAGTCCGCCACCTCGAACTGCGAGTACAGGTAGACCTCGTCGTCGACGGGGTCGACGAACCGGTGCAGGCCCTCGCCTGTGTGCATGTAGTCGCAGTCCGCGACGACGAGCAGCTCGTTGCTCGCCGCGAGCCCGTCGAGCCGGATCCGGGAGTCGCCCACGACGTCCGCCACGTCCAGCGCGCGGCCGTTGAGCACCACCTCGTGCACCGCCGGTGCGATGAGGTCGACGAACGTGCCCGCCCCCGGCGTCGCGTCGAACCGGATCAGCGTGCGGGAGCCGAAGGTCTTCGGGCTCGTCGTCAGGTCCAGCGCGACCTCGTACGACTGCGTCCGCACGACCGCGGCACGCTCCCGCGCCTCGGCACGCGTCAGGTTCTCTCCAGGCACAGACGACTCCTCGGGGTCCTCGCACGGTGGGCCCCGCGGGCGGGGCCGTCGACGTCCGCGATCCTTCCACGTCCCGCCGGACACCCCTCGCGTGCACGGTGTCGTGCACGGTGTCGTGCACGGTGTCGTGCACGGTGTCGTGCGCGGTGTCGTGCGCGGTGTCGTGCGCGGTGTCGTGCACGGTGTCGTGCACGGTGTCGTGCACCGTGTCGGCGTGCGCGCCAGGCGCCGCGTCGGCGAGACTGCTGCGGTTCGGCCCACGACGGCAGCACTCCCGAGGAGGCACGGTGACGACGACGACCGGCACGGCGGACGCGACGACGCAGGAGGTGCTCGCGCAGCGCCACCGCGTCGACTTCTGGTTCGACCCCGCCTGCCCCTGGGCGTGGATGACGTCGCGGTGGATGGACGAGGTCGCCGCGCAGCGCGACGTGGACGTGCACTGGCACGTCATGAGCCTGGCGGTGCTCAACGAGGGCCGCGACCTGCCCGAGGGCTACCGGCGCATGCTCGACCAGGCGTGGGGCCCGGTGCGCGTGCTCGTCGCCGCCGCGGCCGCGCACGGGGACGGCGTGCTCAAGCCCCTCTACGACGCGATGGGCACCCGCCGGCACCCCGGCGGCCGCAGCGACCTCGACGCGATCACCGCCGAGTCGCTGGCCGAGGTGGGCCTGCCGGCGGACCTCGCGGACGTCGCCGGCGGGGACTCCGTCGACGACGCGCTGCGGGCCTCGCACCAGGGGGCCATCGACCTCGTCGGCGAGGACGTCGGCACGCCCGTCGTCGCGATCGACGGCACCGGCTTCTTCGGGCCCGTCATGACCCCCGCGCCCACCGGCCCCGCGGCGGCGCGCCTGTACGACGGGCTCGTCCTGGCCACGACCGTCCCCGGCTTCTACGAGCTCAAGCGCTCGCGGACGGCCGGGCCCCAGTTCTGATGGGCGCCGCGGCACAGCCGCCGCCGGTGCCGCCCGGGACGCCGGCGCCGGTGGCCCGGCGCGGGCCCGGCGGTGGTGTCGTCGCGCTCGCGGTCGTCGTCGCGCTGCTCGTGGTCGCGTTCCTCGTGGTGGCGGGCCTGACCCTGTTCGGCGGCACCTCACCGAGCGGATCGGGCACGCAGACGGGCACGCAGACGGGCACGCAGACGGGCACGGGCACGGACCCGTCGGCGGCACCGGCGCCGGCCACCGGCGGCGCCGTACCCTCCGGGTCGGCGGCGACGCCGACGGCCGACCCGGGGCCGGCCGCGTTCCGCCTGCCGAGCGGCAACATCTCGTGCGACATGACGGAGGAGACCGTGACCTGCACGATCGGCTCCTACCGGTGGACGCCGCCGGAGGACCCGTCCTGCACGGCCACGCGCGGGCCCGTCGTCGTCCTGGACGCCTCGGGCGTCACGCTCCCGTGCCTCGACGCGGCACCCGCACCGGCGGCGGACGCGGCCGTGCTCGACTACGGCTCGACGAGCACCGTGGGGGACTTCACCTGCACGAGCGGGACGGACGGCGTGACGTGCGCGCAGGCGGGCAGCGGGACGGGGTTCCGGCTCGCGAGCGGCGAGCTGGTCACGCTGCCCTGACGCGGGCCTCGCGGCGTCCGCCGACGAGCGCCGCGTCCCCTGCGCCCGCACCCGCACCTGCTCCCGGGTCCGGCGCCGACGCGCCGGACCCGGCAGGGGTCACCAGATCCGCACGCGCTCCTCGGGCGCCCGGTACAGGGCGTCGCCGGGCTGCACGTCGAACGCGGTGTAGAACTCGTCGAGGTTGGCCACGACGCCGTTGCAGCGGAACTCGTCGGGGGAGTGCGGGTCGGTCGACATCCGCCGGACCAGCTCCTCGTCGCGGTACTTCCCCTGCCACGACTGCGCCCAGCCGATGAACGCGCGCTGCAGGCCGGTGAGGCCGTCGAGCACGGGCGCCTCCTCCAGCGGGGTGCCGAGCGCGAGGGCGTAGGCCTTCAGCGCGATGGCCAGGCCGCCGAGGTCGCCGATGTTCTCGCCGATCGTCAGCGCGCCGTTGACGTGGTGCGAGCCGCCGAGCTGCGCGGGGGAGAAGGCGTCGTACTGCGCGATGAGGGCCTTCGTCCGCTGCTCGAACTCCTGCCGGTCGGCCGCGGTCCACCAGTCCTCGAGCCGGCCGTCGCCGTCGTACTTCGAGCCCTGGTCGTCGAACCCGTGGCCGATCTCGTGGCCGATGACCGCGCCGATGCCGCCGTAGTTGACCGCGTCGTCCGCCTCCGCGTCGAAGAACGGCGGCTGCAGGATCGCGGCGGGGAAGACGATCTCGTTCATCCCCGGGTTGTAGTAGGCGTTGACCGTCTGCGGCGTCATGAACCACTCGTCGCGGTCGATCGGGCGCCCGATCTTCGCCAGCTCGCGGTCCTGCTCGGCCGCCGACGCGCGCCGGACGTTCCCGAGCAGGTCGTCGGGCGCGACCTCCAGCGCCGAGTAGTCGCGCCAGCGGGCGGGGTAGCCGATCTTCGGCGTGAACCGCTCGAGCTTGGCCAGCGCGCGCTGGCGCGTCTCCTCGCCCATCCAGTCGAGCCCCGTGATGGACCGGCGGTAGGCCTCGACGAGGTGCGCGACGAGCACCTCCATCCGCTCCTTGTGCGAGGGCGGGAAGTGCCGCGACACGTACACCTCGCCCACCGCCTCGCCCAGCGCGCCCTGGACCACCGACACGCCGCGCTTCCAGCGGTCCCGCAGCTGCTGCGCACCGGTCAGCCGGCGCCCGTAGAAGTCGAAGTTCGCCTCGACGAGCTCGTCGGTGAGGTACGGCGCCCGCGCGCTGACGACGTGGTACGCCGCCCACGCGCGCCAGTCCTCCAGGTCCGCCGACGCCCACAGGGCCGCGAATCCCGTGGCGTAGGACGGCTCGCGCACGACGAGGCGGTCCATCGCCCCCTCGGGCGCGCCCAGCGCGGCCACCCAGGCGCGCCAGTCGAAGCCCGGTGCATCGGTGACGAGGTCCGCCAGCGTCGTGGCGTTGTAGGTCAGCTCGGCGTCGCGGTCCTTCACGACGTCCCAGTGGTGACCCGCGAGCCGCGTCTCGAGCTCGACCACGCGCGCGGCCAGGGCCTGCGCGGCGTCCTCCTCGGCAGCCACGCCGCCCAGGCGCAGCATGCGCGCGACGTGCGGGCGGTAGGCCGCCAGGACGTCCGCGTGCGTGGCGTCGTGGTAGTACGACTCGTCGGGGAGGCCCAGGCCGTCCTGGGTGAGGTGCACGACGTAGCGCTCGGGGTCCTTGGCGTCGTTGTCGACCCAGAACCCGACGGCCGAGAGCGCCCCGGCGCGCTGCAGCGTGCCGAGCGCCTGCGTGAGCTCCTCCCGCGACGACGCAGTCAGCACGGGGTCGAGGTCGGCGGCGAGCGGCGCCAGCCCGGCCGCGGCGATCGCGTCCGTGTCCATGAAGGACGCGTAGAGCGCGCCGATCTTGGCCTCGACGCCGCTCGCCGTCCCGGCGGCCACGCGCTCGCCCGCCTCGGTGATGATGTCGCGGACCTGGACCTCCGCCTCGTCGTGCAGGCGGCGGAAGGCACCGTCCGCGGCGCGGTCCGGGGGGATGACGTGGCTCGCGAGCCACCGGCCGTTGACGTGGCGGAAGAGGTCGTCGGCGGGGCGCACGGCCGGGTCGAGGGCGGCCGGGTCGATTCCGCTGCGGGTGCCGGTGGCGGTGGGCGCGGAGTCGGGCGCGGAGTCGGGCGCGGAGTCGGGCGCGGAGTCGGGCGCGGAGCCGGGCGCGGAGGCAGGCGCGGTGTCGGGCCCGGGGGCGGGCTCGTGGGTGGGCTCGGTCATGGCGCCAGCGTAGGCGCGCAGCCCGTGGCGGGTGCGGCAGGATGACGCCATGCGCATCCACATCGCCTCCGACCACGCCGGGTACGAGCTCAAAACGGCTCTGGTGGAGCACCTGCGGGACCAGGGGCACGACGTGGTCGACCACGGGGCCGACACCTACGACGCCCTCGACGACTACCCGCCGTTCTGCTTCGCGGCGGGGGAGGCGGTCGTGGCGGACCCGGGCAGCCTCGGGGTGGTCATCGGCGGGTCGGGCAACGGCGAGCAGATCGCGGCGAACAAGGTGCGCGGCGTGCGGGCGGCGCTGGCGTGGAACGCGGCGACGGCGGTGCTCGCGCGGCAGCACAACGACGCGAACGTCGTGTCGATCGGGGCGCGGCAGCACACCATCGACGAGGCGGTGGAGCTCGTCGACACCTTCGTCGCCGAGCCGTACAGCCACGACCCCCGCCACCAGCGGCGGATCGACCTCATAGCAGAGTACGAGGCCCGCTGACGGCCCGGCCGCCGCCATGGCTCAGCCCCGGCGGCGCGCGAGGGCGACGTGCACGACGACCCCCGCGAGCAGGCCCCAGAACGCGGCGGACACGCCCGCGACGCTGATGCCCGAGACGGTGACGAGCAGCGCGGCGGCGGCCGGGGTGCGGCCCTCCTCCGCGCCGAAGGCCCCCGCCAGCGACGAGGCGAAGGTCGGCACGAGCGCCAGGCCGGCGGCCGCGGCGACGAGGCCCGCCGGTGCCTGCAGCGCCACTGCGGCGGCGGCGGCCGAGCCGACGCCGAGAACGAGGTAGCCGAGCCCGGCGGTGACGGCGGCCACCCACCGGCGGCCGCGGTCCGCCCCGGCCTCCGGCCCCGCGGCCAGTGCGGCGCTGATGGCGGCGAGGTTCACGGCGTGCCCGCCGAAGGGCGCCGCCAGGGCGGTGCCGACGCCCGTCACGAGCATGACCGGCCGCAGCGGCGGCGTGTAGCCGAAGCCCCTCAGCACGGCCAGGCCGGGGATGTTCTGCGAGGCCATGGTCACGACGAACAGCGGCAGGGCCACCGACACGAGCGCGGGCAGGCCGAGCTCCGGGGCCGTCCAGACGGGGGCGGGCAGCAGCGTCGCCCCGCCCAGCCCCGACCGCTGCTCGGCGACGACGGCGACGGCCACCGCCAGCGCGATGGCGGCGGGCGTGGCCCAGCGCGGCGCGAGCCGCAGCACGACGAGCCACACGAGCACCACGGGCCCGACGAGCGCCGGGGCGTCGACGGTCGCCGTCACGGGCCGCAGGCACAGCGGCAGCAGCACGCCCGCGAGCATGGCCTGCGCGACGGGGACCGGGATGCGGCGGACGAGCGCCTCCAGCGGCCGGACCAGTCCGACGAGCGCCAGCAGGAGGCCGCACAGGAGGAACCCGCCGACCGCCTGCCCCCAGCCGCCCGCGGCCGCACCCGTGCCGGCCAGCAGCGCGGCGCCCGGCGTCGACCACGCGACGGTGACGGGCATCCGCGTCCGCAGCGCCAGCACGAGCGTGGCCCCGCCCATGGCGACGGTGACGGCCAGCAGCCCGCTCGCGGCCTGCGCCGGGGTGGCGCCCACCGCCCGCAGACCGTCGAGGACGACGGCGAAGGCGCTGGTGAAGCCGACGACCGCGGTGACGAGCCCGGCCGGGACGGCGTGGCCGCGGGCACCGGCAGCGGCGTCGGCGGGCGTGGCGTCTCGGCGGCGGCTCGTCGGGGGCACGGGCGGCGACGCTAGCCGGTCGGGCCCGGCCCGCGGGTCACCGTGCGGTCACCAGACCCAGCTGCACACCGGAGCGACCGGCCAGCGGGCGGCCACGTCCAGCCTCCGGAGCGCGGACGACTCGCCCGTGAGCAGCCCGGCCCGTGCGAAGGCCTCGAAGGACCGGCCGCCGAGGTAGGCCGCCCCGAGCTCGCGCACGTCCAGCCGGACGGCGGGCCCGTCGTCGGTGCGCTCCAGCCGGGCGTCGCGCAGGCCGTCGGCGTCCGCCGCGCCGGTGACGAGCCGCCAGCGCCCCGCGTTGCCGGGCAGCAGCGCGTCGGTGAGCTCCAGCACGACGTCGACGTCGCCGCTCCAGCGCCGGGCCGCCACCGCCGCGGGCAGGTCGAGCAGCCGCACCCAGAGGTTGTCCGCGAGCGTGGCGCGTCCCCGCGGGTCGACGAGCAGCGCGGCCAGGGGGTCGTCGAGCGCGAGGCCCGGGGTGCGGACCGTGGCCGTCAGGTCCAGGTCGAGCAGGAACGACCACAGCCGGTGGGCGGCGGCGGCGTCGCGCGCGGCGAGGTCGCGGACGCGGACGGTCGCCGCGGCGCCGGTGGCCTCCCACTTCTCGGCTCGGGCGAAGAGCGCGTAGGCGCGAACCTCGCCGTCCGGTGCCGCGACGGTCACGAGGCGCAGGGGCTCGGCGCCGTCGCGCCACGGCACCGGGTCCAGGAAGACCCGCCGGCGCAGGACGTCCGTCTCCCGCGTCATCCATCCCGGCCGGTCCGCGCAGGCGGCGTGCACGGCCTCGACGACGGCGGAGTCGCGCTCGACGTCGGCCGTCCGCAGCTGGACGGTCAGCGCGGCCGACCCGGGGACGTCGCGGAGGGCGGCGCCGCGGGGGAGCGTCCAGGTGGCCGAGTCGGCGGCGGACCCGTACCCGAAGCGGCCGTAGATCGCCGGCTCGGCCGCCCACAGCGCCGACACGGGCTCGCCGCGGTCGAGGCTGCGCGCCAGGTGCGTCGCGATCATGCTCCGCAGGATCCCTCGACGCCGGTGGTCGGGCCGCACGCCCACCCAGGTCAGGCCAGCGCAGGCCACGGACCCGCCGGGCACCGGCAGCCGGAAGGCGTAGGAGCCGTGCACGGCGGCCAGCGTCCCGTCGGGGGCCTCGACCGCCATCGCGCGCTCGAACGGGACCGTCAGGGGCAGCTGCGCCTCGAGCTCCGGGGTGCTCGGCATCGCGAACGCCAGGCCGTCGACCTCGCGGTACTCCGCCTCGCGCTCCGGCGGCACGGTGACGGTGCGGTACCCGTCGGGGAGGGCGGGGGCGACGACGACGGGCGCGGGCGTGGTGGTGACCATGCCCGCATCGTGCCCGGCCGCACCCGCAGGCGGCACGTCCTTTCCTCGGCGCCCGGTGCCGCCCGACGCCACGTGAGTGGTCAGCCGCCGGCGGGGGCGGCGTCCGCCCGCCGCACGGGCTGCCGGAGCAGGGTGCGCAGGCGCTCGGGCGCGGTGCGTCGCGGGTCCGCGAGGTACACCTCGTGGTGCCGGCCGGTGGGGACCAGCCCGTGCTCGGGCAGGAAGGCCCCGTGCAGGTCGGCGAGGACCGGCCCCTCGTCGTCGTAGGGGCCCACGTGCAGCGTCTGCGCGCACAGCCCCTCGTCGAGCGCCTCGAGCCGCACGTGGTCGAGCGGGAGGGCGGGGCGACGGCGGGCGAGGTCGTCCCGCGCCGTCGCCACGAGCTCGACCGGCGCCCACGGCGGGACGAGGAGCAGCAGCGTCCACCGCCACACCGTCTTGTCCCGCCGGGAGGTGAACGCCCGCAGGTCGTCCGCCCACCACAGCCCCTCGAGGGGCGGGACGACGTGGACCCGGCCGGTCTCGCGCCGGGCCGCCGCCCGGAGGGCGTAGGCCAGGGGGTACAGCACGGCGAGCGCCGCCGGGTAGGCCGGCACCGTGTCCGGGTCGCCCGCGCCGTCGACCGCGAGGTAGGTGCGGGGCGGCACCTCGAGCAGCCGGACCACCCCGCGGCGGCCGCGGTACTCGTCGAGCGTGCGCCGCAGGTCCGTGGCGGACGGTGCGCCGGAGCCGCTCATCGGTCGGCAACCCCTGCGTCGTCGGAGGGGAACCACGCCGCCGCCCGCAGCGCGACGCGGCGGCCGTCCGGCGCGAGCGGGGTGCCCTCCGCGTGCAGGTGCGCGAGGGCGCGGTCGGCGTGCCGGGCGGGCGGGCGCCCGGCGGCGTCGACGACGCGCCACCACGGCACGCCGGACCCGGCCCGCGCCAGCACCTGCCCCGCCTGGCGCGGCCCGCCGCGGCGCTGCCCCCCCGCCGCCTCGAGCCGGTCGGCCGCGGCCTCGGCGAGCGAGCCGTAGGTCGTCGCCCGACCGGGCGGGATGGCCGCGACGAGGTCGAGCACCGTCTCCAGGTACTCCTCGTCCACGGGAGGGACCCTAACGACCCCCGGCTCACCGCCCGGCGCTGCCACGGGCCGCTACCGTGGCGGTGGTGGCACGGCGACGGGGCCGGCGCCGGAGGGGACGGGCACGTGGACGACCGGGACGCAGCGCCCGCGCTGGGGTACCACACCGGCTACTGGTCGGCGGGGCCGCCGCCGGGCGTCGCGGAGGCGGTCGCCGGGGCCGACGCGCTCGGGCTCGACTCCGTCTGGACGGCCGAGGCCTACGGCTCCGACGCCTTCACGCCGCTGGCGTGGTGGGGTGCGGGCACCCGGCGGGTCCGGCTCGGCACGGCCGTCGCCCAGGTCGACGCGCGCACGCCGACGGCCACGGCCATGGCCGCGATGACGCTCGACCACCTCTCCCGCGGGCGGGCGGTCCTGGGCCTGGGGGCGTCGGGCGTCCAGGTCGTCGAGGGCTGGTACGGGCGGCCCTACGCGCGGCCGCTCGCCCGGACGCGCGAGTTCGTCGCCGTGGTGCGCCAGGTCCTGCGGCGCGAGGGGCCCGTGCGCGCGGACGGCGAGTTCTACCGCCTGCCGCTCCCGGAGCCGCAGGGCAGCGGCCAGGGTCGCGCCCTGCGCCCGACGCTGCACCCGCTGCGCGCCGACCTGCCGGTCCTGCTGGCCGCGCAAGGTCCGCGCAACGTGGCGCTCGCGGCGGAGATCGCGGACGGGTGGCTGCCGCTGTTCGTCACCCCGTCCGCCGACGAGCGCGTCCGCGAGCAGCTCGCCGACGGCTTCGCGCGCCGGGACCCGCGGCTGCGGCCGCCCGAGGCGTTCGAGGTCGTCGCGACGGTCCCGGTGGCCCTCGGGCCGGACGTCGAGAGCGCGGCCGACCGGGTGCGGCCCTTCGTCGCCCTGTACGCCGGCGGCATGGGTGCGCCGGGCGCGAACCACCACCGGGCGGCGCTCGACCGGCTCGGGTTCGCCGAGGTGCTCGACGAGGTCGAGGCCCGCTTCCGCGCGGGGGACCGGGAACGGGCCGCCGCCGCCGTGCCCACGGAGCTCGTGCGGGAGATCGCGCTCGTCGGGACGCCGGCGGACCTCACCGAGCAGGCCCGGCGCTGGTCCGGGTCCGTGGCGACGACGCTGGCCCTGCAGACCGACCCGGCGGACCTGCCCGCCGTCGTCGGGGCGCTCCGGGCCGCCGGGCTCGGAGGCGGCGCGGACGGCGCGGCGCGGCCCGCGGCGGGTCAGATGTAGATCGCGGGGTCGTCGACCTCGGCGACGAAGGGCGGCACCGGCGCCGGCCGGCGGCGCACCGTCGCCGGGACGCCCACCGCGGTGCTGTCCGGCGGCACGTCGCGGATGACGACGGCGTTCGCGCCGATGCGCGCGTCGTCGCCCACCCAGACGGGCCCGAGGACCTTGGCCCCCGCCCCGACGACGACCCGGTCGCCGAGCGTCGGGTGCCGCTTGCCGTGCCGCATCGACGTGCCGCCCAGCGTGGCGCCGTGGAAGAGCACGACGTCGTCGCCGACGACCGCCGTCTCGCCGACCACCACGCCCATGCCGTGGTCGATGAACAGCCGCCGCCCGAGCACCGCCCCCGGGTGGATCTCCACACCGGTCGCGCTGCGCGTGGCCTGGCTGAGCAGGCGGGCGGCCAGCCGCAGTGCGGGCACCTGCCACATGCGGTGCGCCAGCCGGTAGACCCACACGGCGTGCACCCCGGGGTAGCCGAGCGCCACCTCGAGCAGGCTGCGCGCGGCCGGGTCGTGGTCGCGGGCGGCCCGCAGGTCCTCCTGCAGCGTGGCCCGGAAGGGCGGGTGCGTGGTCATGCGGTGCCTCGGATCGGTGGGGGCGGATCGGTGGGGCGGATCTGTGGGCGGGGCGAGCGACGGGCGTGCGCCCCTCGTCGGCCGCGATGGGCGGGCGACGAGGGGCGCACGAGACCCCGGTGCTCGGGACCGGTGAGCGGACCGGTCAGTCCATGAGGTCGGCGTAGAGGATCGTCGACAGGTACCGCTCCCCGAAGGACGGGACGATGACGACGATCGTCTTGCCGGCGTTCTCCGGCCGCTGGGCGAGCTGCGTCGCGGCGTGCAGGGCGGCGCCGGAGGACAGGCCGACCAGCAGGCCCTCCTCGGCGGCGGCCCGGCGGGCGACCTTCACCGAGGTCTCCGCGTCGACGTCGATGATCTCGTCGTAGACCTCGCGGTCGAGGATCTCCGGGACGAAGTTCGCGCCGATGCCCTGGATCTTGTGCGGGCCGGGGGCGCCGCCGTTGAGGATCGGGGACTCGGCCGGCTCGACGCCCACCACCTGCACGCCCGGCTTGCGCTCCTTGAGCACCTGCCCGACGCCCGTGATGGTGCCGCCCGTGCCGATCCCGGCGACGAAGATGTCGACCGCGCCGTCGGTGTCTGCCCAGATCTCCTCCGCCGTGGTCGCGCGGTGGATCGCGGGGTTGGCCGCGTTGGCGAACTGGCGCGCGAGGATCGCGCCCGGCCGCTCGGCCGCGATCTGCTCGGACCGCGCGACGGCACCCTTCATGCCCTCGGATCCGGGGGTGAGGATGAGCTCGGCGCCGAACGCGCGCAGCAGGGCCCGCCGCTCCTTCGACATCGTCTCGGGCATCGTGAGGACGACGTCGTACCCACGGGCCGCGCCGACCATGGCCAGGGCGATGCCGGTGTTGCCCGACGTCGCCTCGACGATCGTGCCGCCGGGGGGCAGCTCGCCGGACTGCTCGGCCGCGTCGATGATCGCGACGCCGATGCGGTCCTTCACCGAGTTCGCGGGGTTGTAGAACTCGAGCTTGGCCAGCACGGTGGCCTGCGCGCCGTCCGTGATCCGGTTGAGCCGGACCAGCGGGGTGTTCCCGATGAGCTGCGTCGCGTCGTCGTAGATGCGGGCCATGGTGGGTCGTTCTCCTTCGAGGAGGGTGAGGGGTGGGTCCGGCGCGGCGCCGGGGTGGTGCGGCGGTGCGGGCTGCGGGTGTGGGTGCCGGGACGTCCTCCCGACGAGGGCCGTGCGGGGCCGCGTGCGCGGTGGATGCCGGGCCGGCGACGGGACGTGCAGGCCCCCGGGGCGAGCGCCGGGTCCGGACGGGCTGCTGCAGGGCAGCCCCACCCTCGCACGGAGGGGGACCGGCGCTCTAGCGACAGCGACAGGGGCGGCCGACGACGGCGTCGGCGGACGGGCACGTGCACGGGCGGCCGGCGGTGCGGTGCAGCACGCTCGTCCCCTCCCATGAGATCGGTGCCGTGTCGGTCCAGTGTCGGTCCTGCATCCGTCCCGGTGCGGACGGCCGGGTCGCGAGCCGCGGCCGGACGGCGTCCCTGGCAGGACGACGAGCGGGGACCGCGGGCGCGGCGACGCTACCCGTAACGACGGAGGCCCCGCAAAGATGCCCGCGACGCGTCACCCCGTCCGGGTGACGCCGGCGTGGCGCCGCCCCCGGACGACGACGAGCCCCCTCCGTCGACGGGAGGGGGCTCGGGCGCCGTGGCCGGCGGGACGCGGCCGACGGCGGGTCGGCAGCGGGTCGGCAGCGGGTCGGCAGCGGGTCGGCAGCGGATCGAGCAGCGGGTCGGCAGCGGATCGAGCAGCGGGTCAGGCAGGGGTCAGCAGCACGGCTCGACGCGGGCGACGAGCTCGGTCACCTCGCCACCGGTCATCGCGACGGACGTCTTCGCGGTCTGCATCCAGACGGCCTCGCTCATGACGTGCCCCTCGACGTGCTCGACCTCGCACGCGTCCGTGCCCTCGAGCGGGGTGACGTGCCAGGTGCCGACGCGGCCGGTCGCGGTGTCCGTGCCGCGCAGCACGACGGCCGCGCCGCGCGCGCCGGGCACGGCGTGCGGCGTCGGGAGGGCGGCGGCGGCGTGAGGGGCGGGGGCGGTCCCGGCGGCGAGGGCGGCGGGAGCGGTGAGGACGGCGGTGGACATGGCGTGCTCCGGTGGGTGCGGTCCGTGCCGACGGGGGGTCGACCCCCTCCCATCGGCACGCACGCCGCCGGACCTTAGCCCTCCGGCGAGGTCGTCCTCCCGGTGCGCGTCAACCGCGCGACGCGACGGCCCGGGCCTCGTCGGAGGCGGCCAGCGCGACGCCGAGATCCTCCGGGTCGAGGCCCTGGTGCAGCGCGAAGAGCCAGCCGTCGAGCCCGTCGCGCTCCGGCTCGCGGCCGAGGTACGCCGCGTAGAGGTCGGTGACGAGGAGCGTGAGGTGCTCGTCGCCCCACAGCACCCGCGGCCCGAGCCAGCCGCCGTACGACCACGGGTACAACGCGTTCTCCAGGTGGCCCTTGCCGTACCAGTACCAGTACTCCTCCCGCTGGATCGGCCGGCGCAGCAGGTCGGCGTACAGCGCCTCGGACACCTGCAGGCCGCGGTCCCGGGCGTGGTCGTGGTACTCGAGCGAGGCGACCGCCGCCTGGACGACCTGCAGCCGCGTGAAGCCCCGGTCGAGCATCCCGAGCCAGTACGTCAGCTCGGCGGCCGTCGCCTCCCGTCCCAGCAGCTCCCGGTAGGTCCCGGCGACGAAGGTCGTGCGCGCCTCGGGACCGGCCAGCACCGCCGACGCCACCGCTGCACGGGGTACGCCGGCGGCCTGCGCGGCCGACCAGTGCTCGACGGCCCCGGGCTCGGGGTCCCGGCCGACCCCGACGCGGTACAGCGTCGTGAGCCACCGCTGCACCGCCGCGTCCAGCGCGTCGGCGGTCGCCGCGGCCCCGGCCGGTGGCGGCGCGACGTCCGCCGCCGTGGCCGGCACCGCACCGAGCGCGCCCAGCGCCAGCGCGGCCCCCACCACGGCGGTCCCGACCGGCCGGCGTCGTCGCGCGGCCTCGACCGTGCCCCGCGACGTGCCCCGCGACGTGCCCCGCAGCGTGCCCCTCACCGTGCCCACCTCCCCGACCGGTGGCGCGCCCCCTTGCGCGTCGTCCTCACGCTGCCCCCGGCCGGTCGTGCGCGACAGGGACCGAGGTCCCGGCGCGTCTACGGTGACGGGGTGCGCGGCGACGGGAACGACGGTGACGGGCGGGACGACCCCGCGGCGGGCCTCCGGGTCACGGAGGTCGGCACGGAGGGACCTCGGGTGGTCCTGCTGCACGGCCTGTTCGGGCGGGGGCGCAACTTCACGCAGGTCGCCAAGGCGCTGACGCCGGAGCTGCGGTCCGTCCTGGTCGACCTGCCCAACCACGGCGCCTCCGCCTGGACGACGACCGTCGACTACCCCGTCGTGGCCGGTCTCGTCGCCGACCTGCTCGACGAGCGCTACGCCGCCGACGGGCCCGTGCACCTCGTCGGGCACTCCATGGGCGGCAAGGTCGCCATGGTGCTCGCCCTGACGCGGCCGGACCTCGTCGAGCGGCTCGTCGTCGTCGACATCGCGCCGGCGGAGAGCAGCGGGGCGGGGGAGTTCGAGCACCTGCTGGCGAGCCTGGCCGCCCTGCCGCTCGAACGGGTCGTGCGGCGCTCGGACGCGGACGAGCTGCTGGCCCCCGCCGTGCCCGACGAGCGCGTGCGGCTGTTCCTCCTGCAGAACCTGCGGGCCACGGACGGAGGGTTCGCGTGGGAGCCGAACCTCGCGCTGCTGCGCCGGGAGCTGCCGACGATCGGTGGCTTCCCGGAGGTGCTGCGGCCCGACGGCTCCGCGGCGACCTTCGACGGGCCGGTGCTGTGGGTCGCGGGGGAGCGCTCGTCGTACGTGCGCCCGGAGCACGCGGCACCCATGCGCCGGCTCTTCCCGCGGACGCGGTCGGTCACCGTGCGCGGCGCCGGGCACTGGGTGCACTCCGAACGGCCCGACGCCTTCGTCGACGTCCTGCGGGCGTTCCTGCTGCCTCGTGGCAGCGCACCGATGGTGGATGTGGAGCGGACGACGGGAATCGAACCCGCGTAGCCAGTTTGGAAGACTGGGGCTCTACCATTGAGCTACGTCCGCGCTGGTCAGGAGCGTGTGACGAGGGGCCCGCAGGGAGCCGCCCGAGCCGTGCCGCCCCGGATGCCGCGCCCAGGGTAGCCGCTCGCCGCCGCTAGGGTCGCGCCCGTGACGGAGGACCTGCGGCTGGGCGTGCTCGACATCGGCTCCAACACCGTGCACATGGCGGTGGTGGACGCGCGGCACGGGGCACGGCCCGGCCCGGTCGGCTCCGCACGGCGCGTGGTCCGGCTCATGCGATACCTCGACGGCGACGGCGGGCTCGTCGACGAGGGCGTGGCGCTCATCCTCGACGCGGTCGACGCCGGGCTCACCTTCGCCCGGGAGCACGGCGTGGACGAGGTGCTGGCGATGGCGACCTCGGCGCTGCGCGAGGCGACGAACGGGCCCGAGGTGCTCGCGGCCGTGGAGGCGCGCGTCGGCGCCGCCGTGCAGGTGCTGTCCGGGCCCGACGAGGCCCGCCTGACCTTCCTCGCGGCGCGGCGCTGGCAGGGGTGGGCCGCCGGGCGCCTGCTGCTGCTCGACATCGGCGGCGGGTCGCTGGAGATCGCGTCGGGGATCGACGAGGAGCCGGACGTCGCCCTGTCCCTGCCGCTGGGGGCGGGGCGGACCACGCGCGCCTTCCTGCCCGACGACCCGCCCTCGTCGGGCGACCTCAAACGGTTGCGGGAGCACGTGCGCACGACGCTGGCCTCGGCCGTCGAGGCGCTCGCGGCCGTCCCGCGGCCGGACCACGTCGTCGCCACGTCCAAGACGTTCCGGTCGCTCGCGCGGCTGGCGGGGATGCAGGTCGACGTCGTCGGGCCGGACGAGCGGTGGCGCATGGGCCGTGCGCAGCTCGCCGACTGGGTGCCGCGCCTGGCGCGCCTGGGCCCCGAGGCGCGGGCCGAGCTGCCGGGCATCACCGCGGAGCGGGCGCCGCAGATCCTCGGCGGTGCGGTGGTGGCGGCCGAGACGATGCGGGCGCTCGACGTCGACGGCGTCGAGATCTGCCCGTGGGCGCTGCGCGAGGGGGCGCTGCTGCGACGGCTGGACCGCATCGACGACCGGCGCTGACGCGGCCCGTGCGGGCGTCACTACACTCGCCCCGCACGGGATGTGGCGCAGGTTGGTAGCGCGTCCGCTTTGGGAGCGGAAGGTCGTGGGTTCGAATCCCGCCATCCCGACGACGAGGGCGCGCCGCCGGCCTCCGCGGCAGATGACGTGCCGGGTATGCGGTGGCAGGTCAGGTCCGTGACGAGCAGAGTGGGCGGGGAGCCGGTGCCGGCGGCACCGGTCACGGCCGCGGGGCTCGGGGGAGCGCGCGGCCGTCCAGAGCGAGACCCGGAGGTCCACACTGATGAAGCTCGACTGGATGAAGCCCCTCGTCGGACGCAGCGGCCCGTTCGCGACCGTCCACCTCGACGCGACGCGCGCCGACACGCGCAGCGAGCGCGAGCTGCAGGACCGGTGGCAGGGGCTGCGGCGCGACCTCGTGCAGCAGGGCGCGGCCGAGGACGTGCTCGCGCACCTCGACGAGGTCGTCACCGAGTCGACGGGAGTCGGCGGCCCCCACGGCCGCGTGCTCGTCGCCACGGCCGAGGGCGTCGTCCTCGACCGCGTCCTGGCGGTGCCGCCGACCCGCGACGAGGCCTGCTGGGGTGCGGAGCCGGCGCTCCTCGGTGCGGCGCTGGCCACGGACGGCGAGGTGGCCCACCTGCTCGTCGCCGTGGACCGGTCGGGGGCCGACCTCACGTGGTCGCACGGCGTCACCCCGGGCGGCGCGCCCGACCGCACGGTCGAGGGCGGGCACGACGAGCTGCGCAAGGTCCCGACGGGCGGGTGGTCGCAGCGGCGGTTCCAGAGCCGCGCCGAGGACTCGTGGGAGCGCAACGCGGCGGCCGTGGCGGCGGAGGTCGACCGCCTGGTCACCGAGCGGCGCCCCGAGGTCGTCGTGCTCACGGGTGACGTGCGGGCGGTGGCGCTCGTGCACGAGGCGCTGGGGGCGGCGGCGAAGGAGCTCGTCGTCGAGCTGTCCGGCGGGTCCCGGGCCGACGGGGTCAAGGAGGACGTGTTCGCCGACCGCGTGCGCGACGTCCTCACGGCCGTCCGCGCTCGGCGGCGCGAGGGCGTGCTCGACCGGTTCCGGGCGGAGCGGGGGCGGGCCGGTGCGGCCGTCACGCAGCTCGGGGACGTCGTCGAGGCGCTGCGCCGAGCCCAGGTGTCGGAGCTCGTGCTCGACGAGCGCACCGCCCAGCCCGGGTCGCCGCTGGCCGACCGCACCCTGTGGGTGGGCATCGACCCGCTGCAGATCGGGCTGTCGAGGGCGGACCTCGACGCGCTCGGCGTGCCGGAGGCGGACCAGCACGAGCTGCGCGCCGACATCGCGCTGCTCGACGCGGCCGTCGGCACGGACAGCGGCGTCACCTTCGCGGACGCGGGGTCGGTCGACCTCGTGGACGGCATCGGCGCGCTCCTGCGCTACGAGGACGCGTCGACGCCCGACGAGTCCCTGCTGTCGATGGGAGGCGACACGCACCGCCAGGGCCGCCACCACGACGTGGCGCGCTGAGCCGGGCCCCCTGTCCGACCGCCCGGGTCGGAGCACGCTGATCGGGGCGGGCGGGTCCTGACGTACCATCGAGGGTCGCGCGCGCGGCGAGCGCACCCCTGCCCGGCCCCCGGCCGCGCGGGGGCCGTCGCAGGCCGCCGCGGCACCTGTACCCGTCAGGACCCGTCCGCACCACCCCGATCATGGGAGAGCATCAGTGAAGAGCGCCGTCGAGACCCTGGAGCCCACCAAGGTCAAGCTGACCGTCGAGGTGACGTACGACGAGCTGCGTCCGAGCATCACGCACGCGTACGAGCACATCGCCCAGCAGGTCACGGTGCCCGGCTTCCGCAAGGGCAAGGTCCCGCCGCGCATCATCGACCAGCGCGTGGGCCGCCCGGCCGTCATCGAGCACGCCGTCAACGAGGGCCTCGGCGGCTTCTACGCGGAGGCCGTCCGCGAGAACAAGCTGCGCCCGCTCGGCCAGCCCGAGGTGAACGTCACGAAGGTCCCCGGCCTCGTCAAGGGCGAGGAGGAGGGCCAGCTCGAGTTCACCGCCGAGGTCGAGGTGCGCCCGACGATCGAGCTGCCGGCCCTGGACGGCCTGGCGCTGACCGTCGACAGCCCCGAGGTGGCCGACGAGGACGTAACCGGCCGCCTCGACGCGCTGCGCGAGCGCTTCGGCACGCTCGTCGGCGTCGACCGCCCGGCGCAGGACACGGACTACGTCGTCCTCGACCTCAAGGCCGTCATCGGCGAGGAGACGGTCGACGAGGTCTCCGGCGTCTCCTACCAGGTCGGCTCGGGCAACATGCTCGCCGGCCTCGACGAGGCCCTCACCGGCCTGTCGGCGGGCGAGACGACGACCTTCGTCTCCGCCCTCGTCGGCGGCGAGCGCGCGGGCGAGGAGGCGACGGTCACCGTCACCGCCCAGCAGGTCAAGGAGCGCCAGCTCCCCGAGGCGGACGACGAGTTCGCCCAGCTCGCGAGCGAGTTCGACACGCTGGAGGAGCTGCGCGCCGACCTGCGCGAGCAGGTCGCCCGCACGAAGTCCTCCAACCAGGCCGTCCAGGCGCGCGACCGTCTCCTCGAGGCGCTCGTCGCCGGCGTCGAGGTCCCCGTCCCGGCGGGCGTCGTCGAGGCCGAGGTGCACCGCCACCTCGAGTCGGAGAACCGCCTCGCCGACGACGAGCACCGTGCCGAGGTGACGGAGCAGGCCACGACGGCCCTGCGCAACCAGATCCTCCTGGACACCCTGGCCGAGCAGCTCGCGGTGAAGGTCAGCCAGCCGGAGCTCGTCGACTACCTGGTCGCCGCCTCCCGCCAGTACGGCATGGACCCCAACACCTTCATCAAGACCGTCGACGAGCAGGGCCAGGTCCCGGCCATGGTCGCCGAGGTCGCGCGCTCCAAGGCGCTCGCCGTCGCCCTGCGCCGCGTCACCATCATCGACGAGGCCGGTGCCGCCGTCGACCTGTCCGAGTTCATCGGCACGGACGAGGAGGACGCCGCCGAGGACGCCGCGCAGTCGGAGGAGGCCCTCGAGCAGGACGGCACGGCGACGGAGGTCGAGGCGGAGGTCGACGCCGTGGTCGTCGAGGCCGAGCCCGCCGACGCGCCGGCTGACGAGGCGCCCGCCGAGGAGGCGCCCGTCGCCGAGGAGGCCACGCCCGCGCCGAAGAAGAAGGCCACGCGCAAGAAGGCCGTCACCCAGGAGGCCCCGGCCGCCGAGGCCTGAGCCGTCCGCACGCCCGTCCGGAGGGGGTCCCGCACGTCGCGGGGCCCCCTCCGGCGTCCCCGCGGGATCTCCGCGGCGTCCTCGAGGAGTCGCGGGCGGGCAGGGTGCGCCGACAGCGAAACCGGGTACCGCGGGCGCGGGGCGTGTCGTTGTCGGGCACTAGGGTCACTGGCGAAGGTCAGGCCCGGCGGCGTCCCCGCCGCCGGTGACGGCCCTGGCAGCAGCGACACGAGGGAGCTTCACGTGAACGAGCGAGGCGTGGACGAGCGGGCCCTGGCGGGCCGGGACGCCACCGGCGGGCTGCCGGCGGTGGCCCGTGCCGACGGGGCCACGCTGGGCCTCAACGACAGCATCTACAACCGGCTGCTGCGCGAGCGCATCGTGTGGCTCGGCTCCGAGGTCCGCGACGAGAACGCGAACGCCATCTGCGCGCAGCTGATGCTCCTCGCGGCCGAGGACCCGACGAAGGACATCTGGCTGTACATCAACTCCCCGGGCGGCTCCATCACCGCGGGGATGGCCATCTACGACACGATGCAGTACATCAAGCCGGACGTGGCGACGATCGCCATGGGCATGGCCGCCTCCATGGGGCAGTTCCTGCTCTCCTCGGGCGCGAAGGGCAAGCGGTACGCGCTGCCCCACGCCCGCGTGATGATGCACCAGCCCTCGGGCGGCATCGGCGGCACGGCCACCGACGTGCGCATCAACGCCCAGCTCATCCTGCACATGAAGAACGTGCTGGCGGAGCTGACGGCGCAGCAGACGGGCAAGTCCGTCGACGACATCAACCGGGACGCCGACCGGGACCGCTGGTTCACGGCCGACGAGGCCCTCGAGTACGGGTTCATCGACCACGTGGTGGCCAGCTCCGGCTCGGTCACCGGTGGCGGCGGGACCGACTGACCGCCCCGCCCCGGACCCCTGACGGACCTCTCGAGGAGACACCTGTGAGCGACGAGTACCAGTTCATGGCGCGGGCGGGCCGGCTGGCCGGCAGCCCCGGCCGCTTCGGCGGCAGCGCCCCGGCGAGCCCCGCGGGCCGCTACGTCCTGCCCCAGTTCGAGGAGCGCACGGCCTACGGCTACAAGCGGCAGGACCCGTACACCAAGCTGTTCGAGGACCGCATCATCTTCCTCGGCGTGCAGGTGGACGACGCCTCGGCCGACGACGTGATGGCGCAGCTGCTCGTGCTGGAGAGCAGCGAGCCCGACCGCGACATCACGCTCTACATCAACTCGCCCGGCGGCTCCTTCACGGCGCTGACGGCGATCTACGACACGATGCAGTACATCAAGTCGCCGGTCTCCACGGTCTGCCTCGGGCAGGCCGCGTCGGCCGCGGCGGTGCTGCTGTCCGCGGGTTCGCCCGGCAAGCGCCTGGCGCTGCCGAACGCGCGGGTGCTCATCCACCAGCCACGCCATGG
Source organism: Cellulomonas sp. plas2 (assembly GCF_057221735.1). Classification (NCBI taxonomy): domain Bacteria; kingdom Bacillati; phylum Actinomycetota; class Actinomycetes; order Micrococcales; family Cellulomonadaceae; genus Cellulomonas; species Cellulomonas sp. plas2. The sequence continues at coordinate 2,568,308 of NZ_CM170155.1, read as the reverse complement.
AGGGCGGCGGTTACGCCCAGGCCTCCGACATCGAGATCCACGCGAACGAGCTCATCCGCATGCGCGAGTGGCTCGAGGAGACGCTGGCCCACCACACGGGCCGCGACGTCGAGCTGGTCCGCCAGGACATCGAGCGCGACAAGATCCTCACGGCCGCGCAGGCCAAGGAGTACGGCATCGTCGACCAGGTGCTCGAGAGCCGGAAGGGCGCCCGCCCGACCGTCGTGCAGCCGGTCTGACGTCGGACGGGCCACGGGCCCGGCGGGTACCTCCCGCCGGGCCCGTGGTGTCCTCGCCGCACCGGTGCGGGGCGTGCGCACGACCCGCGCGGCGCGGCTGACACGGCCCCCGCCGTGGTGTGGAATGGGGGAGCAGGACGGTGACGGACCGGCGGGTCGGTCATCGGTGGCGTCGGACGGCCGATACGGTCCACCGGCACGGTTCCGCGGCGGCACCGCCGTCGCGGCCAGCACGACCCGGCCGGCGCCGGGGGCACGACGGCACGGCCGGACCCGCGGACGCGGGACCCGACGGAGGAGGGAGACGCACGTGGCTCGGATGGGGGACGGCGCTGACCTGCTCAAGTGCTCCTTCTGCGGCAAGTCGCAGAAGCAGGTCAAGAAGCTCATCGCGGGGCCGGGCGTCTACATCTGCGACGAGTGCATCGAGCTGTGCAACGAGATCATCGAGGAGGAGCTCGCGGAGGCGACGGAGGTCGGCCTCGTCGAGCTGCCGAAGCCGAAGGAGATCTTCGAGTTCCTCGAGCAGTACATCATCGGCCAGGAGCAGGCCAAGCGGGCCCTGGCGGTGGCGGTGTACAACCACTACAAGCGCGTGCAGGCGGGGGAGACCCCGCGCAGCCCGGGTGGCGAGGACCGCATCGAGATCGCGAAGTCCAACATCCTGCTCGTCGGGCCGACGGGCACGGGCAAGACGTACCTGGCGCAGACGCTGGCCAAGATGCTCAACGTCCCGTTCGCGATCGCAGACGCCACGGCCCTCACGGAGGCGGGCTACGTCGGCGAGGACGTGGAGAACATCCTCCTCAAGCTCATCCAGGCCGCCGACTTCGACGTGAAGAAGGCCGAGCAGGGCATCATCTACATCGACGAGATCGACAAGATCGCCCGCAAGAGCGAGAACCCGTCGATCACGCGCGACGTCTCCGGCGAGGGCGTGCAGCAGGCGCTGCTGAAGATCATCGAGGGCACGACCGCGTCGGTGCCGCCGCAGGGCGGGCGCAAGCACCCCCACCAGGAGTTCATCCAGATCGACACGACGAACGTCCTGTTCATCGTGGCGGGGGCGTTCGCCGGCCTCGACGACATCGTCGCGGCCCGGGCGCGCAAGCGGGTCGTCGGTTTCGGCGCGCCGCTCGTCGAGGCGCACGGCGACGGGGACCTGCTCGGTGAGGTGCGCCCCGAGGACCTGCAGAAGTTCGGTCTCATCCCCGAGTTCATCGGGCGCCTGCCGGTGGTGGCCTCCGTGAACCGGCTGGACCAGCACGCGCTCGTGCGCATCCTCACGGAGCCGCGCAACGCCCTCGTCAAGCAGTACCAGCGCATGTTCGAGATCGACGGCGTCGAGCTGGAGTTCACGGAGGACGCGGTCGAGGCGATCGCGGACCAGGCGCTGCTGCGCGGGACCGGGGCGCGCGGTCTGCGGGCCATCATGGAGGAGGTCCTCCAGCAGGTCATGTTCGAGGTGCCGAGCCGCGACGACGTCGCCCGCGTGGTCGTCAACCGCGAGGTCGTCCTCGAGAACGTCTACCCGACGCTGGTCCCGCGCGACACCCCGCGGGAGAAGCGCACCCCGCGCGAGAAGTCGGCCTGACCGGCGTGACGGTGCCGGACGCCGCCCCGCCGGAGCTCGCGCGGCTGCGGCACAGCATCGACAACATCGACGCCGCGCTCGTGCACCTGCTGGCCGAGCGCTTCAAGGCGACGCAGCAGGTCGGCCGGCTCAAGGCGGAGCGGGGGCTGCCCCCGGCCGACCCGGAGCGCGAGCGCCGGCAGGTCGCGCGGCTGCGGGCGCTGGCCGTCGACGCCGATCTCGACCCGGTCTTCGCGGAGAAGTTCCTCGCGTTCATCGTCGAGGAGGTCATCCGCCACCACGAGGCCATCGCGCAGGACAGCTCCGCGGGTGGGCCGGTGGTGGCGGCGGCGCCGTGAGCGGCGGCGCTGGTGGTGGCGGCGCTGGTGGTGGCGGCACCGGGAGCGGCGCGACGGGCGTCGACGGTCGCGGCGGGACGGGCGACGGAACGGGTGACAGGACCGCCGGGGCGGCGGTGCCGTTGCGCGCCCCGGGGCTGCTGCTGGGCGTGGGGCTCGGCGGGTTCGTCGACGGGATCCTGCTGCACCAGGTGCTGCAGTGGCACCACCTGCTGAGCTCCAGCGGGCACGACCGCCTCGGGCTGCCCGCCTTCCCCGTGACCACCGTGCGGGGCCTGGAGGTCAACACGCTCGCCGACGGGCTGTTCCACGCGGTGACGTGGGTCGCGGCGGTCGTCGGCCTGGTGCTGCTCGTGGGCCGGGTGCGGGGCCAGCGCGTGTCACCGCGGCCGTGGCGTTCGGGGCGCTTCTGGGGCTGGGTGGTCGCCGGGTGGGGGCTGTTCAACCTCGTCGAGGGGACGGTGGCGCACCAGCTGCTCGGGCTGCACCACGTGCGGTACGGCCCGCACCAGGGGCTGTACGACGCGGGCTTCCTGGTGCTCGGGGCGCTGCTGCTCGCCGGTGGCTGGGCGTGGCAGCGACGAGCAGGCCGCGCCGACGCGGGGGCCCGGCGGCGCTGACCTGGACGCGAGGGCGTCAGTCGCCGCCGCGCTCGCCCTCCGGGCGCTCGTCGACGTACAGGGCCTCGATCTCCGGCGCGAAGTCCTTCAGCACCAGCGCCCGCTTCACCTTGAGCGAGGGCGTCAGGTAGCCGTTGGCCTCCGTGAGGTCGCCCGGCAGCACGCGGAGCTTGCGGATGGACTCCGCCCGCGAGACGGCCTCGTTGGCGCGCGCCGCGGCGGCGTCGAGGGCCGCGAGGACCTGCGGGTCGTGCCGCGCGGCCTCCGCGTCCATGGCGGGCAGGCCGTGCCCGGCGAGCCAGCCCGGCAGCATCTCCTCGTCGAGGGTGACGAGCGCGCCGATGAAGGGGCGGTCGTCGCCGACGACGACGACCTGGCTGACGAGCGGATGACCACGCAGGCGGTCCTCGAGGACGGCGGGGGCGACGTTCTTGCCGCCCGCCGTCACGATGATCTCCTTCTTGCGGCCGGTGATGCGCAGGTAGCCGTCGTCGTCGAGCGACCCGAGGTCGCCCGTGCGGAACCAGCCGTCGACGAGGACCTCGGCCGTCGCCTCGGCGTTGTGTCGGTAGCCGCGGAAGACGTGCGGGCCGCGCACGAAGATCTCGCCCTCGTCGTCGACGCGCAGCGACGTGCCGGGGAAGGCCGGGCCGACCGTACCGATCTTCGTCAGCGCGGGGCGGTTGACCGCCGTCGGCGCGGTGGTCTCCGTCAGCCCGTAGCCCTCGAGGACCTTGAGCCCGGCGCCGCGGTAGAAGTGGCCGAGGCGCTCGCCCAGGGGCGCGCCGCCGGACACGGCCCACTCGCACTGCCCGCCGAGCGCGGTCCGGATGCGCGCCAGCACGAGCCGGTCCGCGACGGCGTGCTCGGCGCGCAGACGGGCGGACGGGCCGCCGTTCTCCTGCGCACGGGAGAAGTCCGCGGCGACCTTGGCCGACCAGCGGAACAGCCGACGTCGGGCGCCCGTGCCGGCGCGCTGCTCGGAGGAGTTGTAGACCTTCTCGAACACGCGCGGCACGGCCAGCAGGAAGGTCGGCCGGAAGGTGCCGAGGTCGGCCAGGAGGTGCTTGGCGTCGGGCGCGTGCCCGAGCACGGCACGCGAGGGCACGCACAGGACCTGGATGAACCGCGCGAACACGTGCGCGAGCGGCATGAACAGCAGCGTCCGGGAGCCCGGTGCCGCGCAGACCTCGCCCAGCCCGGCGGTGCCCTCCAGGGCGAGCGCGACGAAGTTGCCGTGCGTGAGCTCCACGCCCTTCGGCCGGCCCGTCGTGCCGGACGTGTAGATGACGGTGGCGAGGTCGTCGCCCCCGGCGGCGGCGCTGCGCCGGTCGACCTCCTCGTCCGTGACCGCGGCGCCCCGGCCGCGGGCGACGAGGGTGCCGACGGCGTCGTCGTCGAGCACGAGCACCTCGACCAGGCCGGGCAGGTCGTCGCGGACCTGCGCGACGGCCGCCGCGTGCGCCGCCGTCTCGACCACGACGAGCCGCACCCCGGCGTCGGCGCAGATCCAGCGCACCTGCTCCGGCGACGAGCTCTCGTACACCGGTACGCCGACCGCCCCCGCGGCCCAGCACGCGAAGTCCACGAGCGTCCACTCGTAGCGCGTGCGCGACATGATGCCGACCCGGTCCCCGGGCGCCACGCCGGAGGCGACGAGGCCCTTGGCGACGGACCGCACCTCGGCGACGAACTGCGCCACTGTCACCGCCTGCCACGCGCCGCCCGCGTCCCGGCGCTCGGCGAAGACGCCGTCGGCGTCCTCGGCGAGCCGGCGGGCGAGCATGCCCGGGATGGACAGGGCCGGGTCGTGCTGGACCAGGGAGGGCGACGTCGTCTCGCGCACGCGGCCGGTCCTAGCGGGTGCCGGCGGGGGCGGGGTCGGCGGCGGGCGCCGGGGCAGCCGCCGGCGGGACGAGCCGCGCGTCGCGCGCGAGGACGCCTTCCCCGTCGCCGTCCACGAGCTCGAGGGTCCCGGTGACGCGTCCGGCGGCGCGCACGTCGTCGAGCGCGTGCTCGACCCCGGCGCGCAGCGCGGCCGGCACGGCCAGCACCGCGTGCTCGATCTCCGTGCGCATCGACACCTTGGCCTCGGACTTCACCTTGCGCAGCGCCGCCAGCGCGGAGCCGGCGGCCGCCACGACGGCCGGGTCGGCGTCCCCGGCGGCCGTCCGCAGCGGCGCCGCCGTCGGCCACGGGGCCCGGTGCACCGAGCCCTCGCGCCACCACGACCACACCTCCTCGGTCGCGAACGGCAGCACCGGTGCGAACAGCCGCAGGAGGGCGTCCAGCGCCAGGCCCAGCGCGGCGCGCGCCGACCGGGTCGCGGCCGTCAGCTCGTCGGCCGACGCACCGGCGCCGTACGCGCGGTCCTTGACCAGCTCGAGGTAGTCGTCGCAGAACGTCCAGAAGAACGTCTCCGTCAGCTCCAGCGCGCGCGTGTGGTCGTACGCCTCGAGCGCCGCGGTCGCGGCGTCCACCACGTCGGCCAGGCCGGCCAGCATCGCTCGGTCCAGCGGGTCGACGACGAGGGCCGGGTCGAGGACGACCGGCTCGTCGGGCGAACCGAAGGACAGCGCGAACTTGCTGGCGTTGAGGACCTTGATCGCCAGGCGGCGGCCGATCTTCATCTGGCCGACCTCGAAGGCCGCGTCCGTGCCCAGCCGTGCGGAGGCGGCCCAGTACCGGACCGCGTCGGAGCCGTGCTCCTCGAGCAGGCCCATGGGCGTGACCACGTTGCCCTTGGACTTGCTCATCTTCTTGCGGTCGGGGTCGAGGATCCAGCCGCTGATGGCGGCGTCGGACCAGGGCAGCCCGCCGTGCTCGAGGTGCGAGCGCACGACGGTGGAGAACAGCCAGGTACGGATGATGTCCTGGCCCTGAGGACGCAGGTCCATGGGGAACACCCGGGCGAACAGGTCCGGGTCGCTGCGCCAGCCGCCCGCGATCTGCGGGGTCAGGGAGCTCGTCGCCCAGGTGTCCATGATGTCCGGGTCCCCGACGAAGCCGCCCGGCACGCCGCGCTGGTCGGCGGTGTAGCCGGCCGGCACGTCGGAGGAGGGGTCGACCGGCAGCTGGTCCTCGCCCGGCAGGATCGGGGCGTCGTGGCGCACCTCGCCCGCCTCGTCGAGCGGGTACCAGACGGGGAACGGCACGCCGAAGAAGCGCTGGCGGGAGATGAGCCAGTCGCCGTTGAGGCCGCCGACCCAGTTCTCGTAGCGGACCTTCATGAAGTCGGGGTGGAAGCCGAGCTCGCGGCCGCGCGCCAGGAGGGCCTCACGCAGGTCGGCGTCGCGGCCGCCGTTGCGGATGTACCACTGCCGGCTCGTGACGATCTCGAGGGGCTTGTCGCCCTTCTCGAAGAAGTTGGCCTTGCGCTGGGTGGCCTGCGGCTCGCCGTTCAGGTCACCCGTCTCGCGCAGGCCGGCGACGACCGCCTCGCGCGCCGAGAAGGTCGTCTTGCCGGCCACCGCCTCGTATCGGACCCGGCCGGCGTCCGTGGTCAGCCAGTCGGGGGTGTCCCGCAGGAGGCGGCCGTCGCGGCCGAGCACCGACCGCGTCGGCAGGGACAGCTCGCGCCACCACTGCACGTCCGTCAGGTCGCCGAAGGTGCAGCACATCGCGATGCCCGCGCCCTTGTCCGGCTCGGCGGCGGGGTGCGCGAGGACCGGGACCTCGACCTCGAACAGCGGCGTGCGGACGGTGGTGCCGAACAGGTGCTGGTAGCGCTCGTCGTCGGGGTGCGCGATGAGCGCGACGCACGCCGGCAGCAGCTCGGGGCGCGTCGTCTCGATGTGCACGACGCCCTCGTCGCCCTCGCCGTCCGTGCGGTGGAAGGCCACGCGGTGGAAGGCGCCGGGGTAGTCGCGCGCCTCGAGCTCGGCCTGCGCCACGGCGGTCTGGAAGGTGACGTCCCACAGGCCCGGGGCCTCGGCCTGGTACGCCTCGCCGCGGGCGAGGTTGCGCAGGAACGCCTGCTGGGCGACGGCCCGGGCGTCGGCGGAGATCGTCTGGTAGGTCATGCCCCAGTCGACGGACAGCCCCAGCCGGCGCCACAGCGCCTCGAACTGCCGCTCGTCCTCGACCGTCAGCCGCTCGCACAGCTCGACGAAGTTGCGGCGGCTGATCGGCACCTGGTCCGCGGCGCGCACGCTCTTGCCCTCGGCGCCCTGCAGCGGGGGCCGGAAGTCCGGGTCGTACGGCAGGGACGGGTCGCAGCGCACGCCGTAGTAGTTCTGCACGCGACGCTCGGTCGGCAGGCCGTTGTCGTCCCAGCCCATGGGGTAGAAGACCTCGGCGCCGCGCATGCGGCGGAAGCGCGCGACGACGTCGGTGTGGGTGTAGCTGAAGACGTGCCCGACGTGCAGCGAGCCCGAGACGGTGGGCGGCGGGGTGTCGATGGAGTAGACCTGCTCGCGCGTGGCGGAGCGGTCGAACGCGTACGTCCGGCCCTCGGTCCAGGCGGCGTCCCAGCGCTCCTCGATCCCGTCGAGGGAGACCCGGTCCGGTACCTGGCGGCCGGGGCGGGTCGCCGGGGCGTCGGACGGGAGGGCGTGCTGGTCGGCCATGGGCGTCATCATCCCAGATCGGTGCCGACCGACGACCGCGGCCCCGTGGGGTGCAGGACGTGCGGGGGGTGCCGGGGCTGGGGACGGGTGGCGACGAGGCTGAGAGCGCGCGGCACGACCATGGCGCGCGCCGGGACGCGGCGGGACACGCTGGTGCGCGGGCAGGTCCGCCGGGGCCGCCGACGGCGCGAGGAGGACGACGTGACGCAGCTGCAGGGCGCGAGCGTGCTGGTGGTCGGGGCGAGCGGCGGGCTGGGCGCGCCCCTCGCGGCGGCGCTGGCGGGGGCCGGGGCGGACCTCACCCTCGTGGCGCGCGACGAGGGTCGGCTGAGGGCCGCCGCGCCCGCCGACGCGCACGTCGTCGCGCTGGACGTGACGGCGCCGGGCGCACCCGCGGCGGCGGTGGACGCGGCCGTGCAGCGCTGGGGGCGGCTCGACGGCGTCGTCGTCGCCGCCGGCGTGGTCGCCTTCGGGGCGGCCGAGGCCGTCGAGGAGGACGTCCTGCGCGTCCTGCTCGCCGTCAACACCGTGGCGCCGGTGCTGCTGCTCGCGGCCGCGTCGCCGCACCTGCTCGCCGCGGCCGAAGCGGGTCGGGACCCCTTCGTCCTGCACGTGTCGGCGGTGACGGCCGAGGCGCCGATCGCCGGTATGGCGGCCTACAGCGCGAGCAAGGCGGCGCTGACGGCCTTCGACTCCGCGGCCGGGCGCGAGCTGCGCAAGCGGCGGGTGCGCGTGGTGGACGCACGGCCGCCGCACACGGAGACCGGCCTGGCCGGCCGGCCGATCGCCGGGCAGGCGCCGCACCTGCAGCCGGGCAAGGACCCCGCGGGCGTGGCCGCCCGGCTGGTCCGGGCCCTCGTCGAGGGGGAGCGGGACCTGCCGGCGGCGGCGTTCGGCGAGGTGCCGACCGCCGGGTGACGGCTGCCGGGTGCACCCGGGCCGGACGGTCCGTCCGGGGGTCAGCCCTCGCGGTGCGCCTGGCGCTCGCGGTACGCCTGCACGTGCGCGCGGTTGCCGCAGTTGTTGACGTCGCAGAACCGCCGCGACCGGTTTCGGGACAGGTCGACGAGGACGGCGCGGCAGTCCGGCGCCTCGCAGGTGCGCATGCGGTCGTACTCGTCGGAGCGGATGACGTCGACGAACGCCATGGCGGCCTCGGTGAGCACGCGGACGGGCAGGGGAGCGTCCAACGGGGTGGCGTGGAGGTGCCAGTCCCAGCCGTCGTGCCGCACGAGCCAGGGCCGCGCGTCCGCCTCGTGCAGCACGGCGTTGACGAGCCCCGCCGCGGTGTCGCGGTCGACGCCCCAGAAGCGGTGCACGGTGTCCCGGGCGTCGCGGACGGCCGCGAGCTCGGCCGCGTCCCCGTCGTGGCGCCCGCCGAAGCCGTTCGCGTCGTAGAAGGCGTCGAGGTCGGCCACCGACACGAGGGCGTCGGCGCCGTCGCGGCGCCGGTCGGGTGCGGTGTTGACCAGTGCCGCCGCCGTCTGCAGCGCCATGCGGGTGTCAGGTGCGAACATGGCGTTGACTCCTGTCGGCCGGTGCTCCTACTGTCAGGGGCAACAGAATCCCACGCTCCTGACACGTGTCCGGGGTGGGTGCTCCGGCACGTCGCGACCGCGGCGGCGGGTGATCGACGGGCTGGCGACGGGGAGCGACGTGGGCGGCACAGGTGGGACCCGCGGCGGCGGGGTGGTGGCGGGGCTCGTGGCGGCCCTGGCGTTCGCGACGAGCGGGCCGGTGGTCAAGCCGCTGCTGGAGGCGGGCTGGAGCCCGGGCGCGGCGATCCTCGTGCGCCTCGGCATCGGTGCCCTGCTCCTGGTGGGGCCGGCGGTGGTCGCGCTCGGCGGGCGCTGGGACGTGCTGCGGGCGGAGTGGCGGCTGGTCGTCGCCTTCGGGGCGCTCGGGGTGGCCGCGGCCTCGGCGCTGTACTACCAGGCCGTCGAGCGGCTGCCCGTGGCGGTGGCGCTGCTGGTCGAGTACACCGGGCCGCTCCTGCTGCTGGCGTGGACCTGGGCGCGCTCGCGGCGCACGCCGGCACGGCAGACGCTGGCGGGGGCGCTGCTGGCCACCGTGGGGCTCGCGCTGGTGCTCGACCTGACCGGCGGCCTGGCGCTCGACGCCGTGGGTCTGCTCTGCGCGTTCGGCGCGGCCGTCGGCAACGCCGCCTACTTCCTGCTCACCGGCCGGCCGACGCGGCTGCCCGCGGTGACGCTGGCCGGCGCGGGCATGATCGTCGGGTGGGCCGGGCTCGTCGTGCTCGCGCTGGTCGGGGTGCTGCCGGTGGCGGCACCGGCGGTCGACGTGGCCGTGCCGGGGGCCGTCGTGCCGTGGTGGGTGCCGCTGCTCGTCGTCGGGACGGTGCCCACCGCCTTCGCGTACGGGGTCAGCGCCGTGTCGGTACGGCTGCTGGGGGACCGGACGGCGTCCTTCCTCGCGCTGTCGGAGGTGCTGTTCGCCGTCGCGCTGGCCTGGGTGCTGCTCGACGAGGTTCCGCTGCCGGTGCAGCTCGTCGGCGCGGGGCTCGTCGTCGCCGGGGTGGCGCTGGTGCGGCGCGGGGAGGCCGCGCCCGTGCCGGCCACCGTCGAGGCGCCCCTCGTCGCCCCCGCCGCCTAGGCTCGTCCGGGTCCGGCGCACGCGGCGTCGGGCGGACGGCGACGACGGACACGACGAGGGGCGGCGCATGGGCACGGGCCTGACCGTCGGCTACACGGCGGCGCTCGAGCAGTTGCACCCGCGCGAGGCCGTCGAGCTGGCGGTGCACGCCGAGCGGCACGGCTTCTCCGGCACCACCGCCACGGACCACTTCCAGCCGTGGGTGCCCGCGCAGGGGCAGGCGTCCTTCGTCTGGAACGTGCTCACCGCGGTCGCGGAGCGCACGACGGGGGACGTGGGGCCCGGCGTCACCGCGCCGACGTTCCGCTGGCACCCGGCCGTCGTCGCGCAGGCCAGCGCGACGCTCGCGGCCATGTACCCGGACCGGCACTGGCTGGGCATCGGCTCCGGCGAGGCGCTCAACGAGCACGTCGTCGGCGGGTACTGGCCGGAGGCGCCCGAGCGCATCAACCGCATGTTCGAGGCGCTGGACGTCATCAAGAAGCTGTTCAACGCGTCCCTGGCCGGCAAGGACGCCAAGCACGCGGGCACGTACTACCGGCTGGAGTCGACACGGCTGTGGACCATGCCGGAGCACGCGCCGCAGGTCCTCGTCGCCACGGCGGGGCCGGTGACCGCCCGGCGCGCCGGACGCGTGGCCGACGGGCTCATCACCGTGAACGCGCCGGTGGAACGGCTGGCGTCGCTGCTCGCGCGGTTCGCGGACGGGGCGCGGGAGGCGGGGCGCGACGTGACGACGCTGCCGAAGGTGCTGCAGGTGCACCTGTCCTGGGCGGCGAGCGAGGAGGAGGCCGTGGCCGGCGCGCTGCGGGAGTGGCCCAACGGGGGGATGCGGTTCAACCGGTCGGACGTGCGCTCGCCCTTCGACTTCGAGCAGATGGCCCGGCACGTGCGGGCGGAGGACTTCGAGGGGCGCCTGTTGGTGTCCGCCGACCCCGACCGGCACCGGGCGGAGCTGCAGCGGTACGTGGACCTGGGGTTCGACCGGATCTACCTGCACAACGTGGGGCGCAACCAGCGGGAGTTCCTCGAGACGTTCGGGCGCGACGTGCTGCCGGGACTGGTCCGGTGACGGGGGTGGGTGCTGGTCCCGTGGGCGGCGTGACCGGGGACGCCGTGCTGACCGTCTGGGCGACGGCCGGCCTGCCCGAGGTGCGGCCCGGCGACGACCTGGCGGCGCTCGTCGTGGCGGCGCTGGCCGCCGACGCCGGACGGGACCCGGCGCGGGCGCTCGTCGACGGGGACGTGCTGGTGCTGACGAGCAAGGTGGTGTCCAAGGCCGAGGGGCGCGTCGTCGCCGCCGACGACCGCGAGCAGGCCATCACGGACGAGACCGTGCGGGTCGTCGCGACGCGGGCGTACCCGGGCGGCGTCACGCGGATCGTCGAGAACCGGCTGGGGCTGGTCATGGCGGCGGCGGGTGTCGACGCGTCGAACACACCGGGCGGGACGGTGCTGCTGCTGCCGCTGGACCCGGACGCGTCCGCGCGGGCGCTGCGGACCGCGGTGGGGGCCGCGTTCGGCGTGCGCGTCGGGGTGCTCGTCTCCGACACGGCGGGGCGGCCCTGGCGGGAGGGCGTGACGGACCTGACCATCGGCGCGGCCGGCGTGCAGGTGCTCGACGACCTGCGGGGGCAGACCGACAGCCACGGCCGGCCGCTGACGATGACGGTGGCCGCCGTGGCGGACGAGCTGGCCGCCGCGGCGGAGCTGGTGAAGGGCAAGGCGTCCGGCCGGCCGCTGGCGGTGGTGCGGGGAGCGGGGCGGTTCGTCACCGACGAGGACGGACCCGGCGCGCGCGTGCTCGTGCGGACCGGGCCGACGGACATGTTCCGGCTCGGGTCGGCCGAGGCGTACGCGGCCGGGTGGCACGACGCGCGCACCTGGCCGGACCGCTCCGAGCCGCCGCTCGCCCGGCCCTGACGACGGGGCCTGACGACCAACCTTGACGACCGGCCCTGACGGCCTGACGAGGAGCCTCGAGGACCAGCCCGACGCACGTCGACGGCGTCGGTTCGGCGGGCTGCCGCTCTCAGCGGCGGGCTGGCACGATGCCGGGGTGCGACGTCGTCGGGGGTCCGTGGTCGTCGCGGGGGTGGCCCTGCTGACGGCGCTCGCGGTGGTCGTCACGGGGTCGCTGGCGGCGGTGCGGGTGGCGCAGCCGCCGGGTGGCGACCGCGCCGCCGGCGACGCCGTGGTCGTCGCGGCGCTCGTGCTGCTCGTCGCCGCGGCGGTGGTCCTCGTCGTGCGGGGCCTGGGGCGGCGGCTCTCGTCGGGCGACGGAGGCGGGGTGACCCGGCCTGCGGGCGCGTCGCGGGACGGCGGGCCGCGATCGGCGGGCGGTCCGGCTCGGCCGACCCGCGAGCGCGGGCCCGTGGCGGCGCTTCGCGTGACGGCCGGCACCGTGCCTGGGCTCGACGGCCGGTGGCGGCGGGGCCGCGTCGACCCCTCGCCGGGCTACCTGCGCGTGCTGCCGGTGCGCGGCGCTGCGCTGCGGGGGCACGGGCACCCCGTGACGACGGACGTCGTCGCCGTGCGGCCGACGGGCCGGACGACGAGCGGGTCGCCGACCCGGGGGGTGCCGCCGGGGCTCGGCGTCCTCGAGGTCCACACCTTCGACGGCGTCCTCGACCTGGCCGTGCCGGTGGCGGACCTGCCGGGTCTGGTGGAGGCGCTCCAGCCCTGACGCCGGGACTCAGGCGGTGCGGGCCGCCTTGGCCGCCGCCTTCGCCGCCCGCTTCGTCTCCCGCACCTCGGCGAGGCTGCGCTCGTCGGTGACGTCGGCGATCGAGCGCCGCGACCCCTCCTCGCCGTACGCGCCGGCGGCCTCGCGCCAGCCGGTCGGCTGCACGCCGCGCTGCTTGCCCAGCAGGGCCAGGAAGATGCGGGCCTTCTGGTCGCCGAAGCCGGGGAGAGCCTTGAGCCGCCGCAGGACCGTCGGGCCGTCGGGGTCGCCGTCCGTCCACAGCCGCCGCACGTCGCCGTCGTACTCGTCCCGCACCGCGGCCGCCACCGCCTGGATCCGCCCGGCCATGGAGCCGGGGTAGCGGTGCACGGCCGGCGGCGTCGCGCACAGCGCCGCGAACCTCTCGGGGTCCGCCGCGGCGATGCGCCCGACGTCGAGCCCGCCCATGCGCGCGGCGATGCGCGCCGGCCCGGCGAAGGCGGACTCCATCGTCACCTGCTGGTCGAGCAGCATCCCGACGAGGAGCGCGAAGGGGTCCTCCTCGAGGAGGCGGTCCGCGTCGGCGTCGCCGGTCAGCCACAACGTCATGGGCTCATGATGGCGCACTCGGCTGTCGCCGTCGTCCGACGCCGCAGCTCTGTGGAGGGGAGTGGCCGAGAACCGGGGCTGGGGACGGCTCGCGGGGCCCTGACCTGGAGGATCACACGATCGAGCGCTGTCGATCGAGCGCCGGCCGGGCTAGTTTTGCGACACGTGTTCGAGCGCAGGGCTCGGGCCAGAGGGCCGGCCGGAGGTGCTGAGGTGGATGTGTCGGGGGTCGTCCTCGCGCCCACCACGGGCACGACCGGCAGGTGGGCTGCAGCTTCCCGCAGGTCGCCCGCCGACGGTCCGACCGCCCCCGCCCTCGCCGGTCTCGGCTCGGCGGCGGTCGAGGAGGTGCTGGGTCAGGTCGCGACGGTGCGCGACCTGCTGGCACAGGTGCGCGCCGCCGCGGCGGCCGGCCGAGGCTGGGAGGGGCAGGCACGGAAGGCGGTGCTGCTCGCCGTGCAGGGGCTGGAGGGCGCGGTCCAGGTGTCCCGCGCGGCGTGGCTCGCGGCCGAGACCGCGGCCGGCACGTCCCGGCGCCCCTCCGACCGTTCGGGCGGGGAGATGTGGTCGCGCCTGTCGGGCACCGGCACGGCCAACGGACGGAAGGCCGTCGCCCAGGCGGAGACCGTGGAGCTGGTGCCGGTGTTCGCGGCCGCTGTGGAGGCCGGCCGGGTGCCCACGCCCCATCTCGACGAGGTCGCCAAGGTCCTCCCGGGCGCTGCTCCGGCGGTCGTGGCGGAGCTGACCTCGCCGCAGGGCCAGGAGGCGCTGGCTGATCTGGCGGAGCAGCACGATCCGCGCACGTTCGCGCGCCACCTCGCTGCTGCCGTCGCGCGGCTCGACCCCGTCGTGGTGCAGGACCGGTACGAGGCTCAGCACCGCGACCGCTACCTGCACCTGAGCGACACCGATCGCGGCACCGTGGTCAAGGGCCGGCTCGACGCGCGCGCGGGCGACGCCCTGCGGCGGGCGCTCGAGCTGGTGGGCGGCGTGCCGGACGAGGAGCGGTCGTCCGAGCAGGTGCGCGCCGACGCGCTGGAGAGCCTCGCCCTCGCCGCCCTCGCCGCGCCGACCGCCGGCGGATCGACCGCCCAGGTGCGTCCCCACGTCACGATCGTGATGGACGCGTCCACGTGGGCCGCGGCGAGCACGGCCATGGCGGCGGAGAGCAGCGGGAGTGCGGAGCGCGGGCGTGCAGCGGAGTCGGACCACGTCGGCCCTGCCTCAGACGACCCCGTCACGGGGTCCGGGTGCGTCACGCGGGCCGAGGCGGTCGCCACGGCCGTCCGCGGCCTGCCGCCCGTGCTCGACGAGGACGGGGTGCCGGTGCCGATGTCGCACCTGACGCGCGTGCTGTGCGACGCCGAGGTGTCGCGTCTCGTGCTCGGTGCCGGTTCCACGCCGCTCGACGTCGGGCGCAACCAGCGCGCCTACTGCGGAGGGCTGCGCCGCGCGGTGGTCGTGCGGGACCAGCGGTGCACCTGGCCCGGCTGCAGCACCCCCGCCCGCTGGTGCGAGGTGCACCACATCCGGTGGTGGAGCCGAGGTGGTCCGACGAGTGCCGAGAACGGGGTGCTGCTCTGCGCCCCCCATCACCACCAGGTGCACACGCACGACGTGACCATCACCCGGCTGCGGCCCGAGCCCCGTGCGCGGCACGGCGGTGGCGGTGGTGGCGCTCGCCCGGTGCCGCGGTACGAGTTCCGCGCGCGGGACGGACGCCTCGTGACGACGGGTCGCTCGTCGCCGGGCTCGGACCGGGGAGGGGGAGGAAGAGGGTGAGCACGGTGAGCTCCTAGGCAGCAGGTGACCGACGTGGTCGCGACGGCGAGGTGGACGACGGCGTGATGAGGTAGCGGCGTGACGACGTCCGGGAACGGGATGCGGTGGGCCGTGGTGGTCCCCGTGAAGGCGGCTGCGCTGGGGAAGTCGCGGCTCGTGCGGCCCGTCGGCGAGCTCGAGGTCGCAGTCGACGGGGACGAGGCGGACCGCGCGGCCCTCGTGCGCGCGATGGCGGTCGACACGATCGTGGCAGCCGCGACGACGCCCCGGGTGGCGGCCGTCCTCGTGGTCACGCCGGACGCCTCGGTCGCCGCGGAGCTGGACGGGCTCGACCTGCCGGTGCCGGTGACCGTGGTGCCGGAACCTCTGCACGACGGAGGTCCGGGCACCGGTGCTGGTCCCGAGCCGAGGTTGGACGCTGCCGTCGCGGCAGGGGTTGCGGCGGCGCGCGGGTCGGACGTGCTGGCTCCGCCGGCCGAGGCCGTGGCGGTGCTGCTCGGGGACCTGCCGGGGCTGCGGCCTGCCGACCTCGAGGACGCGCTCGCGCTCGCGGCGGGGCACGACAGGGCGCTCGTGCCCGACGCGGCCGGGACCGGGACGACCCTGCTCACTGCGTGGTCGACCGAGCCCGACGTCCCGCTGCCCACCCGTTTCGGGCGCGGTTCGGCGCAGGCGCACGCCGCGCTCGGCTACGTCGTGCTGGACGACGTCCCGGTCACGTCGAGCCTGCGGCACGACGTGGACGTGCACGCGGACCTGGTGCTCGCGGAGCGCGACGGGCTGGGGCCGCGCACGCGGGAGGTGCTCGTGCGGCTCGGGCGCTGACGGAGGGCTGCTCCGGCAGGGCGGCTGCGTGTTCGAGCACTTCTGCGCCGGGCCCTCGTCAGGGCGTGCGGCGGCGGACCTCGTCGGCCAGGGCGAGCGCGTGTGCGGCGATGGTCGCGGTCGTCGGCACGTCGCGCATGAGGGTGCCGGTGACGGTCACCGGCCAGCCCTCGTCGACGAGCGACTCGGCGGCGGCCCGGTCCTGCTCGTCGACCAGCCAGCCGTCGAGGACGCCGGCGGGGCGAGCGCCTCGGTCGGTGACGCCACGGTCCGTGCGATACCGGTCGGTGACGTCCCGGTCAGTGAGGTCGTGGGCGTCGTCACCGCGCCGGGCTGCTCGTCGTCCGTAGTGGCGGGCGATGGCGTCGGCCGTGGTCGCGACGCCGGTCGCCCGCAGGCACGCGTCGGCCATGCCGCGAACCGGGGCGCCGCCGACGACCGGGGCGATGCCGACGACCGGTGCCGCGGTCGTCGCGAGCGCGTCGCGGATCCCGGGGACCGCGAGGATCGTCCCGATGCTGACCACCGGGTTGGACGGCGGCAGGAGGACGACGTCGGCCGTCGTCAGCGCGTCGAGGACGCCCGGGGCCGCGACGGCGTCCTCCAGGCCGACCTGGACGAAGCGCCGCGCCGGCAGGGCGGCCCGGTGCCGCACCCACCACTCCTCGAAGTGCACGAGCCGGCCGTCCTCGAGCTCCACGTGCGTCTCGACCGGCGTGTCCGCCATGGGCAGGAGGCGCGCGCCGGGGGACCACCGCCGGCAGAGCCGCTCGGTCGCCTGCGAGAGCGTCTGGCCCTCCCGCAGCCACTGGGTGCGGGCCAGGTGCGTGGCGAGGTCGAGGTCGCCGAGGGTGAACCACTCCCAGCCGACGTCGTAGGCCGCGAGGTCGGCGGAGACCCGCGAGGACTCGTCGCGGCGGCCCCAGCCCTGCCCCTCGTGCACGGCACCGCCGAGGGTGTACATGAGCGTGTCGAGGTCGGGGCAGACGCGGACGCCGTGCAGCCACATGTCGTCGCCGGTGTTCGCCACGACGGTGACCTCGGCGGTGGTCCCGCCGGCGCCGTCCGGGGCCACCTCGCGCAGGTGCGCCAGCAGGCCGCGGGTGAACCGGGCGCCGCCGACGCCCCCCGACAGCACGGTGACCCTCACCGCAGCACCTCCGCCGGCTGCTGCCGTGACGCGGGTGCCGACGACGGACCGCCGGTCCCTGCTGCGGGGCCGTCGAAGGCGATCACCGGTCGGCCCGTGCGCGGGTGGACGAGCACCTCGCAGCGCACGCCCCACACCGCTTCGACCAGCTCCGGCGTGAGCACCTGCGCGGGCGGTCCGGCCGCGACGAGCCGACCCTCCGACAGGACGAGCACGTGGTCGCACCACGCAGCGGCGAGGTTGAGGTCGTGCAGCGCCGCCACCGCGGTGGTACCGCGGTCCCGCACGAGCGCGAGCGTCGTGAGCTGCGCGCTCACGTCCAGGTGGTTGGTGGGCTCGTCGAGCAGGAGCAGCGTGGGCTCCTGCGCCAGCGCCCGGGCGATGTGCACGCGCTGACGCTCCCCGCCCGACAGCGCCGACCAGGGCCGGTCGGCCAGGTGGCCGGCGTCGACGGCGGCAAGCGACGCGGCGACGACCGCCGCATCCCGGGTCGCGTCGCTCGCGCCGCGGTGGGGGATCCGGCCGAGCGCGACGACCTCGGTGACGGTGAAGGGGACGGCCGAGGTCGACTCCTGCTCCAGCAGGGCCACGGCGCGGGCGCGGCGGCGGCGGGGCAGCCGGGCGACGTCGTGGCGCTCGGCGCTGGGGCCGTCGGCGGTGCGCTCGTCGAGCACGTCGACGAGGACCGCGCCCGCGTCCGGCGCCCGCAGCCCGGCGAGCAGCCGCAGCAGGGTGCTCTTGCCGGCGCCGTTCGGGCCGAGCAGGCCGGTGAGCCGTCCGGGGGGTGGCGTGGCGTCGACCCCGTCGAGCACCCAGCGGCCGCCGAGCCGGGCGCCGACGCCGGCGAGGTGCAGGCCCTCGACGCGGAGGGCGGGCCCATCGGTCAGGCCCATGCCGGCCCCCGTCCCCGGCGCATCAGCACCGCGAAGACGGGCACGCCGATGAGGGCGGTGACGATGCCGACGGGCAGCTCGCGCGGCTCGAAGACCGTGCGCGCGAGGGTGTCGGCCCAGACGAGGACGACCGCGCCCGCCAGGGCGGCCACGGGCAGCAGGCGCCGGTGCGACGGGCCGGTGAGCGTCGCGACCGCGTGCGGCACGACGAGGCCGACGAAGCCGATGGACCCGCTGACCGCCACGAGGCAGCCCGTCAGGACGGCGACGAGGACGAGCAGGGTCCAGCGGGTGCGGTCGACCGCGACGCCGAGGGCCGCCGCGGCCGTGTCGCCGAACGCGAAGGCGTCGAGCCGTCCGGCGGCGGCGACGAGCACCGTGCCCACGACGAGCACGGCCAGGCCGGCGATGCCGACCGACGACCAGTGCGCGCCGGCGAGCGAGCCCATGAGCCAGGTGAGGATCTCCCGGTAGGAGTCGCCCTGCGCGGTCCAGAAGATGACGAACGAGGTCAGCGCCGCGCACAGCTGCGACACCGCCAGCCCCGCGAGCACGGCGCGGCCGGGGCTGAGCGCGGCCCCCGTGCGCGCCAGCGCGAGCGAGGCCAGGAGCGCGGCCAGCGCCCCGACGAACGCCGCCACCGGCAGCAGCACGCCCAGCCCCAACAGCAGCACGGCGACGGCGCCGACGGAGGCCCCTGACGACAGCCCCAGCAGGTACGGGTCGGCGAGCGGGTTGCGGGTCAGGCTCTGCATGACCGCGCCGGCGAGCGCGAGCCCCGCCCCGACGGCCGCCGCCGTGAGCACGCGGGGGAGGCGGATCTGCCAGACGATCGCGTCCTGCAGCCGGTCGAGCGGCACGACGTCGAGCCCGGCGTGCGTCCCGACGGACCGGACCACCTCGGCGACGCCGAGCCCCGACGCGCCGAGCGTCACGGCGACGAGGACGCTCGCCAGCAGGACGAGCGCACCCGCGCCGACGAGCAGCGTCAGCGGTGCACGGCGCCGCGCGGTCGTGCCCCGACCGTCGTCGTGCCGGCCGTCGTGCCGGCCGTCGTGCCGGTCGTCGTGCCGGTCGTCGTACTGGCCCGCGCCGGACGCGTCCAGCCGGGCGGGGACGGGGATGCCCCGGGACCGACCGCCGGTGGGGCCGTCCGTGCGCGCGGGCTGCGTCGTCGTCATGAGCCGGACGCCACCCCCAGGTCGGCGAGCTGCTGCGCGATGGACGCCGCCGCCTCGACGTTGCGCACGCCGCCCTCCGTCGCCGCGAAGGGCACGGTGACGTACCGGCGCTCGCGCACGGCGGTGAGGGCGGCCGTGGCGGGGTTCGCCTCGAGCGCGGCGATCTTGCTCTCCGCGGTGTTCCAGGCCGCGTCGACGAGAACGACGACGTCCGGGTCGGCGGCGACGACCTGCTCCCAGCCGGCGCTGGTCCAGGTGTCGTGCACGTCGGCGAAGACGTTCTCGAGGCCGACGGCGTCCATGATCATCTGCGGCGCCCCGATGCCCGCGCCGACGTACGGGGTGTCGGACCCGGACGAGTACCACAGGGCGCTGGTCCCGGGCTCGAGCGCGGGCACCTCCGCCAGCGCCGCCTCCTGCTCCTCCACGAGCGCCTCGGCCCGGTCCGGGACGCCGAGGACGGCGCCGACCTGGCGGATCTCATCGAACACCGTCCCGAACGTCAACGGGTCGGGCTGGTACGCCGGCCCCTTGCAGGCGGAGGCGGCGACGTAGCTGGCGATGCCGAGGTCGGCCAGGGCGTCGCGCTCGCCGGCGCCGTCCGCGGAGAAGTTCGACTCCCAGCCCCCGAGGACGAGGTCGGGCTCGAGCGCCAGGACGGCCTCCTGCCCGGGGACTCCGTCGGACACGACGGGCACGGCGGCCGCCTCGTCGGCGAGGTCCTGGGGGTAGGGCCCGTCGAGGAACGCGGCCCCGACGACCCGGTCGGCCAGCCCCAGCGCGACGACGAGCTCCGTCGTCGAGGACTTGATGGTGACGAGCCGCTCCGGCGCGGCGTCGAGGGTGACCTCCGTGCCGCAGTTGTCCACCGTGACGGGGAACGCGGCGGCGGACGGCGTACCGGCGTCCGTGGCCCCGGTGCTCGTGGCGGCCGTCGGGGCCGCGCCGGGCCCGGTGCCGGCGGCGCCCGAGGCGCACCCGGCCAGGGCGAGCACGGCCACGACGGCAGGCACCGCGGCCGGGACGAGGGCCGGCACGAGGGTGCGGGAGCGGCGCCGGGGCGTCGCGGTGCGGTGCGCGCGGGGGCGACCAGGGAGCATGGGGGAGGTCCTCCGGGACGTGCAGCGGCACCCGCCGGGCGCGCGTGGGCGCGGCGGGCGTCGTCGCTCGGGGCGTCCGTCCGCGGGTGCGCGGACGGGCGGGGCCGGTGCACGTCGCACCGTGGCGGCCGGCCAAGCAGGACCGGCACGACCCGGCCAGAGAGGGGGCCGGGCTCCGGGGCACAGCCTAGGCACGCCGGGGAGGTCGGCGCACACGCCCCGACGCCGACCCGGCCGGCCGTCGGCGGTCCGTGGACGCACGTCCGCCGCCTGCGACGACGGGGACCGGGGACCGGTCGGCCGTCAGCGCGTGCTCTCGCGCAGGACGAGCCGCGCGGTGGCGGCGGTCGTCGGGTGGTGGAGCCGACCCGCCGGCCCCCCGGCCTGGATGCGCGCCTCGAGCAGGTCGAGGACCAGCTCGGCCATCTCCGCGTTGCCCGGCTCCACCGAGGAGAGCCGCGGGACCATGAAGTCGGTCTCGGGGCCGTTGTCGAACCCGACGACCTGCACGTCGGCCGGCACGCGCAGGCCCAGGTCGGCCAGCGCCCGCAGCGCCCCCATGGCGAGGGCGTCGGTCACGCAGAAGACCGCGTCGAAGGCGACGCCGCGCTCGTGCAGGGCCAGCACGGCGCGGTGGCCCTGCTCCCAGGTGTAGGGCGCTACCTCGACGACGAGCGCGGGGTCCACCTCGCGCCCCACGTCGTCGTGCGCCTGCCGGTACCCGCGGGTGCGCAGCGAGGCCATGTCGTGCGTGTCCTCGTGCCGGCCCCCGACCATCGCCACCCGGTGGGAGCCCGTGCGCAGCAGGTGGGTGGTGGCGTCACGGCTGCCGCTCACGTTGTCCATCATCACGTGCTCGAAACGGCCCGGTACGGGGCTCTCCCCGAGGAAGACCACCGGCGTCTGCAGGTGCAGCCGGGCGAGGTCGGCGGCCTTCAGCCGCACGAGGTGGACGACGGCCCCGTCGTACCGGCGCAGGTGCCCGAAGGACAGCGCCTCGAGCTCGTGTTCCCGCGTGCCGCCCGTCCGCTCGAGGAGCAGGTGGCGGCCGCGGCGCCGGGCGCCGTCCGACAGGCGGTCCGCCAGGTGGGCGTAGTAGGGGCTGTCCAGCTCGGGCAGCACGAAGCCGATCGCGCCGGTCCGCCCGGTCCGCAGGCTCCGCGCGGTGGCGTCGACGACGTAGCCCAGCTCGTCGATGGCGGCCAGCACCCGCAGGCGGGTCTCGTCGCCCACCCCCGGACGGCCGTTGACGACGTTCGAGACCGTCATGGTCGACACCGCGGCGGCGCGCGCCACGTCGGCCATCCGCACCATGGGCTGATCCTCCCACCCGCGCTGCCCACTGCAGGGCCCGCGCCGCTGCGCGCCCTTGACACCCCCACCGGGCGTGCAGAGGATGCAGGAGCAGCATACGACGTCGTAAAACTGGACGTCAGCACCGTACGACGTAGTACGTCTGTGCAACCTCCGCTTGCGGTGCCGGCCTGGCGCGGCACCTGGTTGCGCACCGAGCGTGGCGGCCGGCGGCGGGCACCTCAGAGCAGAGGAGTCATCGAGTGGGAGCAGTCATGCACAGCAGACGCCTCCGTCCGGCGGGCCACCGCCGGGCGGTCGCCGCCGCGACGGGGTGCGCCATCGCCCTCGGGGGGGTCGTCGGCGTCGCCGGCGTGGCCCACGCCGACACGCCGTGGCTGACCGTCGACGCGGACGGCTTCGCACGCTTCACCATCCCGGTGGACGAGGTGCGCGAGGCGGTCGGCGAGGACGTCAGCCAGATCGTCGCGAAGGGCAACTTCGGGCCCTCCGCCAACTGGGCCGAGTTCGGGCTCACCCTCCGCGGCGACACCGCCACGGGCGTCCTCGGACCCCTCGAGCCGGGCGCGTACTACTACCAGATCACGGCCGACGACCACCTGACCGTCAAGGACCCGACGAACCCGACGTCCGTGGCGTCCGAGCCGGAGTGGAGCACGTTCCTCGTCGCCGGCGAGGGGGCCGAGCTCCTGGCCGACGCGCCGGAGGGCGCCCGGGGCGAGGTCGTCGAGCTGAGCTACGACAGCTCGGTCGCCCGCGAGGAGCGCCGGGCCCTCGCCTGGACGCCGCCGGGGTACGACCCCGACCGGGCCGAGCCCTACCCCGTGCTGTACCTCCAGCACGGCGGCGGGCAGAGCTACCGCGACTGGGTCGAGGTGGGCCGCGCCGCCCAGATCCTCGACAACCTGTCCGCCGACGGCCGCATCGCGCCCATGGTCGTCGTCATGGGCAACGGCAACGTGCCCAGCTTCCCCGACGAGCTGCTGCGCAACCTCACCCGGGCGGCGGAGTCCGCACTGAACATCAGCGACGACCCGGCGCGCCGTGCGCTCGCGGGGCTGTCCATGGGCGGGGGCCAGGCGTTCGAGGTGCTGCGGTCCGACCCGGGTGCCTTCGCCGCGGTCGGGACGTTCGGCGCCGGCCGGTTCGGGGACCTCGAGAGCCTCCCCGTCGGCGAGATCAATGCGGGCACGGACCTGCTGCGGCTCTACGTCGGGAACCCCACGGACGTCGCGTACAACGACGTCGAGGACGCGCTCGGGCGGCTCGGGGCGCTGGGCGTGGAGCACCAGTTCGACGGTGCCAACCCGGACGCCGGGCACAACTGGGACGCGTGGCAGGAGAACCTCGCCGACTTCGCCCAGCGGCTGTTCCGGGACGACGTCCCGCCCGCCGGCATGAGCCCCGGGCACCTGCCGATCGACGGCCCCTTCGAGACGCCGGCCCCGGGCACCACGCCGACGCCGTTCGTCAGCGAGGACGGGTACGTCACCTTCGAGACGACGACCGAGTTCGCCGACGCGGAGCACGTCACGGTCTGGGCGAACTGGGGGCCGAGCCACCTGTGGACCCGGGTCGAGCTCGGCAAGGCCGGGGATCGCTGGCGCGGCACCGTCGGCCCGCTGGACGCCGGCTGGTACCACTACCGGCTCATCGTCGACATGGTGCCGACGAAGGACACGAGCAACCCGACGAGCGTCACGAGCGAGCCCGCCTGGAGCCAGTTCTTCGTGCCCGGTGACGCGGCCCGCCTCGTCGCCCCCGTGCCCGAGGGGCAGGGCGGCACCGTGCAGGAGCTGACGTACGACAGCGCGGTCGCCGGCCAGGAGCGCACGGCCCTCGTGTGGACACCTCCGGGCTACGACGCCGAGCGCGCCGAGCCCTACCCCGTGTTCTTCCTGCAGCACGGCGGCGGCCAGTCGTACACCGACTGGCTGGAGATGGGCCAGGCGAAGAACATCCTCGACCACCACGCGCTGGACGGGAACCTCGAGCCGATGGTCGTGGTGATGGGCAACGGCAACGTCCCGGACTTCACCGCCGAGCTGTTCGAGAACCTCGTGCCGGCGGCCGAGGCGGCGCTCCACGTCAGCGACGACCCGGCGCGCCGGGCGCTCGCAGGCCTGTCGATGGGTGGCGGCCAGACGATGCGGGTCCTGGCGCAGCGGCCCGGGGAGTTCGGGTACGTGGGGGCGTTCTCGGCCGGCATCTCCGGCGACGGCGCGGACCTCGACGTCGACGCCATCAACGCGGGCACGACGCTGCTGCGGCTGTACAACGGCAACGTCACGGATTCCACGTACGGCTCCGTGGTCAACACCTTCGAGGTCTTCGAACGGCTGGGCGTGCGGCACGAGTTCGACGGGTGGTTCGAGGGCCCGCACGGCTGGGACACCTGGCAGCACGCCCTGGCCGACTTCGCGCCGCGCCTCTTCCGCGAGGCCACGGCCGAGGACGGCGGAGGCGTCGCGATCGACGCCACGGTGCCCCAAGTGGCCGACGGGTTCCTGTCGCTCACCGTGGCCGAGTACGGCGAGCGGGTCACGCTGGGGGAGGTCCGCAACGCCGGCGACCGCCTGGTGACCGCCGGGGCGCTGCCCGGCATCACCGTGACGGACTCGCGCACCGACGAGCAGGCGGCCGGCTCCGGCTGGGCGCTGTCCGGCCAGGCCTCGGCCCTCGTCGGGGCGGGGGAGCCCATCACCGCGGAGCACCTGGGGTGGACGCCCGCGCTGCAGGACGGCCGTGACGGCGTCACCGCCGGGCGTCCCGTCGCCACGCTGCTCAGCGGCGGTGCCGGCCTCGCGACGCCGCAGCGCCTCGCCGAGGCCGACGGGGAGGGCCGTGCCGGCTCCGTCACCGCCACGGCGGAGCTGCGGCTGGAGGTCCCCGTCGACACCGCCCCGGGCACCTACACCGGTGCGGTGACGGTGTCCCTGTTCCCCGTCGACTGAGGTCGGCCGATCGAGCCGACGACCGACCCGACGATCCACGGAACGTCCGACGCGAGAGCCGTCGGACGGGAGGGGCGACGATGACCCGTACGCGCACCCGCAACCGCACCGGCCCGCGCACCCTCGTGGTCGCGGGGCTCGTCGCGCTCCAGCTGCTGACGGCCGGTGCGGCCACCGCCACGGCGGGCGCTGCCACGGAGGGTGTGGAGGAGCAGGCCGCGACCGCCCCCGACGAGGGCCGGCGCACCACCTGGACCGTCCGCCCGGCCGGCGCCGACGGCCCCGACGGCCGCACGTCCCTCCGGCACGCCGTCGAGCCCGGGCAGTCCGTGGCGGACCAGGTGGCGGTCACGAGCTTCGGCCCCGACGCGGCCGTCTTCCGCCTGTACGCCAGCGACGGGGTCACAGGCCCGGACGGCGCCTTCGACATCCTGCCCGGCGGGCAGGCGCCCACCGACGGCGGGGCCTGGGTCGCCCTCGGCGACGTCCCTGGCGCGACCCGCGAGGACGACGGCTCCCTCACCGTCGAGCTGGCACCCGGCGCGACCCTCCTCGTCCCGGTGACCGTCGCCGTCCCCGCCGACGCCACGCCGGGCGACCACCCGGCGGGGGTCGTGGCGCAGGTCGTCCTGTCGACCCCCCAGGCGGTCGAGGTCGCCTCCCGCGTCGGCGTCCGGCTGCACCTGCGCGTCCCCGGCGAGCTCCTCGCCCGGGTCGAGGCGCGGGACGTGCACGCGACGTGGCAGCCGTCGTGGAAACCCCCCTCGCCGCCGGGACCGTCGTCGTCGGCTACACGCTGCACAACACGGGCAACGTCCGGGCCGGCGCCGACGCACGCGTGTCGGCCGCCGGCCCGCTGGGAGCCCTGCCGTCGCAGGCGCGGGGCGCGGAGCGCGAGCTGCTGCCGGGGCAGGTGCGGCAGGCGGAGGTGCGCGTGCCGCTGTGGGGCCTGCTGCGGGCGCGCGCGACCGTCTCCGTCGCGGCCACCCCGGTGGGGGACGACGAGCAGGTGTCGTCCGCGCCGACGGCCCGGGCGCAGGCGGTCGTCTGGGCGGTGCCGTGGACGCAGGCGCTGCTCGTCGTCCTGGTCGCGCTGGTCGTGGTGGTGCGCGTGCGGTGGCGCCGCACGTCCGAGCGCCGGGTCCAGGAGCGCATCGACGCCGCGGTCGCGGCCGCGACGGCGAGCCGCGGGGCGTCCGCGCCGACCCCGGCCCCATAGGGGGGCTGACCCGCCGCGCGCGGCCCCTGCCCGGCGCCCTCCCGGGCCGACCCCGCAGGATCGTCCCCGGCCGGGCTCGCGGCCGCGACGGGGTGGAGGGGTCCGGGTCAGACGGTGCCGGCGGGGTGGGCCGACGCGCCGGGACCGACCGTCGACTCCCGCGCGACGACGCGGAAGGCCGCCTTGTGCAGGCGGGGGGCGTGACCCGAGCCGGCGCCCCAGGCGATGCGCTCGACGAGCATGGCGACCGCCGTCTCGGCGATCTCGTCGCGCCCGGGGTCGATGCTCGACAGCGACGGCAGGGTGAAGCGGCCGAGCGTGATGTCGTCGAAGCCGATGACGGCCACGTCCTCGGGCACGCGCCGCCCCGCCTCGCCGAGGGCCCTCAGCGCCCCCACCGCGAGCGTGTCGTTGAGCGTGAAGATCGCGTCGACCTCGATGCCCTCGGCGAGCAGCCGGCGCGTCGCGGCCGCGCCGTCCTCGGGCAGCCACGGGGCGACCTCCCGCTCCAGCCGCGGGTCCTCGGGCAGCCCGGCCGCGGCCAGCGCCTCGCGGTAGCCGCGCACGCGCAGGTCGGAGGGGCGCAGCTGGCCGGAGCGGTGGTCCGGGTGGGCGCCCAGGACGGCGATGCGGCGGCGCCCCAGCCCGACGAGGTGCTCGACCGCCGCCCGCGCGGCCTCCACGTTGTGCATCGTCACGTGGTCCGTCGGGCCGCCGAAGATGCGCTCGCCGAGCAGCACGAGCGGGTACTCCACGCCGTCGAGCAGACCGCGGTCCTCCGTGCCGAGCTTCTCGGGGCTGAAGAGGAGCCCGTCCGTCTGCCGCAGGCCGTTGGCCAGCACGGCGATCTCGTGCTCCCGGTCGACGCCGACCTGCCCGACGATGACGCCGAGGTTGCGGCGCTCCGCGGCGGCGAGGACGGCGTCGGCCAGCTCGGCGAAGTACGTCTGCCGCAGGTCCGGGACAGCCAGCCCGATGACCCCGGTCCGGCCCGACCGCAGGCCGCGCGCCGACAGGTTCGGGCGGTAGCCGAGCTCGGCGATCGCGCGCTGCACGCGCGCCCGGGTCTCCGGGTGCACGTGGGGGTGGTCGTTGACCACGTTCGACACGGTCTTGTTGGAGACGCGCGCGAGGAGCGCGACGTCACGCATGGTCACGCTCAAGGTGGCCGCTCCGCGCTCTCGTGCCCGGTCGTGCGCGGGGCACGGCCGGGGCGTGGGGTGGTCCCGGTCCTGCGGTCCGCCGTCCGGGCCCGCCCGGCGCCGGGTCGGCCGGTGCTCCCCGGACCCTACCGCGCAGGCCCCCGCCACCAGGCGTGACGCTCAGCACCCGGTGGTCCGCACTCGCGCGTGGCGTCGCGGACGGCGCCTCCGTCGCCAGGCACCTCCTCACCTGCGCCCGCGGGGGCGTCGTGCGGACGGCCCCCGGCACGCGGACCCGCCGCCCGCCGGCGGAGCGGCCACCAGCACCCCGGGCGCGGTCTCCTTCGCGCTCGTCGCCACCGCCGTGTGCGCCCGGCACACGGCGCCCCGCACCGTGGAGGACGCATGACGCAGCCGCTGCGGGTCGTCGTCGGCAGCGACGACGCCGGCCTGACCTACAAGGACCTCATCCGGGACGCGCTCGAGCGCGACGACCGGGTGGCGGCCGTGACCGACGTCGGCGTCGGGGCCGACGAGCACACCGCCTACCCGCACGTGGCCGCCGAGGCGGCGCGCCGCATCGCCGGCGGCCAGGCCGACCGTGCCGTCCTCGTGTGCGGCACGGGCCTGGGCGTGGCGATCGCCGCGAACAAGGTCCCCGGCGTGCGCGCCGTGACCGCCCACGACAGCTACTCCGTCGAGCGGGCGGTCCTGTCGAACGACGCGCAGGTGCTGTGCCTCGGGCAGCGCGTCATCGGCCAGGAGCTCGCGCTGCGTCTCGTGCGCGAGTGGCTGGGCTACCGGTTCGACCCGACCTCGGGGTCCGCCGCCAAGGTGGACGCCATCCGCGGCTACGAGCCGGACGCCCCCGCCGGCTGCTGAGGGGCGCCCCGGGCGGTCACGCCCGGGCGGCGAGGGCCAGCGCGGCCGCCACCTCGGCGGTGCCCTCGCGCAGCGCGCCCACGGTCACGCGCACGTGGGGCTCCCCGGCTCCCGGCCCCGCGCGGTACGGGGCCCCCGGTGACACGCGGACGCCGGCGGCCTCGAGGTGGACGAGCGCGGCGGCCTCGTCGCGGACCGGCACCCAGAGGTTGATGCCGTCCCCGGGCGTGACGACGAGCCCGTGCGCGGCCAGCGCGTCGACCAGGGCCCGCTGCCGGGCGAAGTAGACGCGGCGGGCGTCCGCCACGGCGTCGAGCGCGTCGGCGTCCGTGAGCAGGTCGACGAGCGTGTGCTGCAGGAGCCGACTCGTCCACCCCGGGCCCAGCATGCGGCGCCCGACGAGCGCGTCCAGGACGGCCGCCGGCCCGCCGACGGCCGCCAGCCGCAGGTCGGGCCCGTGCGACTTGGAGTAGGACCGCACGTGCACCACCTGCGCGGGCAGGTGCGCCCCCAGGCTGACGTCGCGCGACGAGGCGATCTGGCCCGAGTGGTCGTCCTCGACGACGACCACCCGCCGCTGGCGGGCACCCTCGTCGGAGGCCGCCCGCGCCGCGTGGAGCCGGACGACCGCCGCGAGCTCGCGCGCCCGCGTCGTCGTCAGGCTCACCCCGGTCGGGTTGTGCGCGCGGGGCTGCAGGACCACCGCGGCCGCGCCGGCGGCCAGGGCCGCGGCGAGCGCGTCGGGCCGCACCCCGGCGCGGTCGAGCGTCATCGGCACCCGCTCGAGGCCGAGCTGGTCCAGGAGGTCGAACAGCGGGGGGAAGCCCGGCTCCTCCACCGCGACCCGGGCGCCGTACCGGGCGACGACCTCGAGCGTGCGCCCGATGGCGTCCATGGCGCCGTCGACGACGGTCAGCCGGTCCGGGGCGAACGGCCACGACGCCCGCAGCAGCGCCTCCAGCCGCGGGACGAGAGGTGCGTCGAGGTAGGAGCCGGCCTCGTCGGGCCGTGCCGCCGCGGCCGCCCGCGCGACGGCCGGGCCGAGCGCCGGGAGGAGGGCGGGGTCGGGCGTGCCGCGGGACAGGTCCAGCCGGGCGGGGGCGCCCGCGGCCATCCGCCGGTAGCGCGGCGGCAGCCACCCGGCGGGCTCGGCGAGCACGAAGGTGCCCGCGCGGCCGCGGGAGGCGACGAGCCCGACGGCGGACAGCGCCCGGAACGCGCCGGACACCGTCGCGGGGGAGACGCCCAGGGCCCGCGCCAGCTCGCGCACCGTGGGCAGGCGGTCGCCGACGGCCAGGTCGCCCGCGCGGACGCAGCGCGCGACGGCCGCCGCGATGCCGCGGGGGCTGCGGTCCTCCACGTGCCGGACGAGGTCGACGACGCCGCCGCCCCCGACGTCACCCCCGACGTCACTCCCGACGTCGCCCCGGATGACGGTGGTCACGCCCGACGGCGCGGGCGGGCTCGCGGTGGTGCTCACGGCGCCCATCGTGCCCGTGCGCCACCCGGGAGGGGGACGTGCGCGAAGTGTTTACACGCGGACCGCCGGCCGATGCACGGCGGAAACCGGGAGAAACGCCGCAGAAATGTTCAGGGCCCAGGGTCACATTCCTCAGCCCCGGGCACGCCCGGTCGCCGCCACCGACGAGAAGGACGGACGAGCGCCGCATGAGCACTGTGAGGGTCGCGTTCACCCAGGCCACCTGGACCGGCGACAAGGAGTCGATGATCGCGCTGCACGAGGGGTGGGCCCGCGAGGCCGCCTCCGCGGGTGCCCAGGTCATCGCGTTCCAGGAGCTGTTCTACGGGCCGTACTTCGGCATCACGCAGGACACGGCCTACTACGACTACGCCGAGACGGTCCCGGGGCCGACGACGCAGCGGTTCGCCGCGCTCGCGGCCGAGCTCGGCCTCGTCGTCGTGCTGCCCATCTACGAGGAGGACCAGCCCGGCGTCCTGTACAACACGGCGGTCGTCATCGACGCGGACGGCACGGTGCTGGGGAAGTACCGCAAGCACCACATCCCGCACCTGCCCAAGTTCTGGGAGAAGTTCTACTTCCGGCCCGGCAACCTCGGGTACCCCGTGTTCGACACGGCCGTGGGCAAGATCGGCGTCAACATCTGCTACGACCGGCACTTCCCGGAGGGCTGGCGCGTGCTCGCGCTCAACGGCGCGGAGATCATCTTCAACCCCAACGCCACGGCCCCCGGCGTCTCCAACCGCCTGTGGGAGATCGAGCAGCCCGCGGCGGCCGTCGCCAACGGCGTGTTCATCGTCGCCAACAACCGCGTCGGGCTGGAGGACAACGAGTACGGCACGGAAGCCGTGAACTTCTACGGCTCCTCCTACGCCGTGGGCCCCGACGGGAACTACGTGGGCGAGATCGGGTCGTCGACGGAGAGCGAGCTGCTCATCCGGGACCTCGACCTCGAGCAGGTGCGCACGGTCCGCGAGCGGTGGCAGTTCTTCCGCGACCGCCGGCCCGACGCCTACGGCCCGATCGTGGCGCCGTGAGGACGCTCATCACCGGCGGCACGGTGGTCAACGCCACCGGTCGCGGCGCCGCGGACGTCCTCGTCGACGGCGAGACGATCGTCGCGCTGCTCACGCCGGGCTCGACGCTGCTCGGCGTCGACCTGGCCGCGAGCGTGGACCGGGTCGTCGACGCCACGGGCAAGTACGTCATCCCCGGCGGGATCGACGCGCACACGCACATGGAGATGCCGTTCGGCGGCACCTTCGCCTCCGACACCTTCGAGACCGGCACGACGGCGGCGGCGTGGGGCGGCACGACGACGATCGTCGACTTCGTCGTGCAGTACGCCGGCGAGCAGCCGCTGGAGCAGTACGCGGCGTGGCACGAGAAGGCGGCCGGGCACTGCGCCGTCGACTACGGGTTCCACCAGATCCTGTCCGACGTGCAGGACTCGTCCCTGCAGGCGATGGACGAGCTCGTCGCCGAGGGCGTGACCAGCTTCAAGCTGTTCATGGCCTACAAGGGCGTCTTCCTGTCCGACGACGGCCAGATCGTCAAGGCCATGCAGAAGGCCGCGGACAACGGCTCGATGATCATGATGCACGCGGAGAACGGGTCGGTCATCGACCTGCTGGTGCAGCAGGCGGTCGCCCGCGGCGACACGGACCCCGTCTTCCACGGGCTCACGCGGCCCTGGCAGGCCGAGGCCGAGGCCACCCACCGCGCGATCATGCTGGCCGACCTCACCGGCGCGCCGCTGTACGTCGTGCACGTCTCGGCCAAGCAGGCGGCCGAGCAGATCGCCATCGCCCGCGACCGCGGCCAGAACGTCTTCGGCGAGACGTGCCCGCAGTACCTCTACCTGTCGCTGGAGGAGCAGCTCGGCGCGCCGGGCTTCGAGGGCTCCAAGTGGGTCTGCTCGACGCCGCTGCGCAGCCGGGCCGAGGGCCACCAGCACCACATGTGGCGCAGCCTGCGGACGAACGACCTCCAGCTCGTGTCCACCGACCACTGCCCGTTTTGCATGACGCAGAAGGAGATGGGGCGCGGGGACTTCTCGAAGATCCCCAACGGCATCGGGTCCGTCGAGCACCGCCTCGACCTGCTCTACCAGGGCGTCGTCACCGGGCGGATCACGCTCGAGCGCTGGGTGGAGATCTGCTCGACGACGCCGGCGCGCATGTTCGGCATGTACGGGCGCAAGGGTGTCCTCGCGCCGGGCGCCGACGCGGACGTCGTCGTGTACGACCCCGCGGGCCACACGTCGATCGGCCTGGGGAAGACCCACCACATGCAGATGGACTACTCGGCCTGGGAGGGCTTCGAGGTCGACGGCCACGTGGACCTCGTCATGTCCCGCGGCGAGGTGCTCGTCGAGGACGGGCAGTTCCGCGGGCGCGCCGGGCACGGGCGGTACGTCAAGCGCGAGCTGTCGCAGTACCTGGTCTGACGCGTCCAGCCCCTGACCGCTCCCCCCGACGAGAGGAGGCCCGCCGTGCAGTTCGGCGCCGTCCTGCAGACCAACCCCCCGGCCTCGCGCACGGTCGAGCTCGCGCGCCTGGCCGAGACGCACGGGTTCAGCCACGTGTGGACGTTCGACTCCCACCTGCTGTGGCAGGAGCCGTTCGTCATCTACTCCGCGATCCTCGCGGCGACCCGGAAGGTCGTCGTCGGGCCCATGGTGACCAACCCGGCGACGCGGGACTGGACGGTCCTGGCCTCGCTGTTCGCCACGCTGAACGAGATGTACGGCAACCGCACGATCTGCGGGATCGGCCGGGGCGACTCCGCGGTGCGGACGCTGGCCGGGAAGCCGTCGAACCTCGAGGCGCTGCGCGACTCCGTGCACGTCATCCGCGAGCTCGCCAACGGCCGCGAGGTCGAGCACAACGGCCGCGTCGTGCGGTTCCCGTGGAGCGAGGGGTCGGCCCTCGACGTCTGGGTCGCGGCGTACGGGCCCAAGGCGCTGCAGCTGACGGGCGAGGTCGGGGACGGCTTCATCCTCCAGCTCGCCGACCCCGACATCGCCGCGTGGATGATCGCGGCGGTGCGCGGCGCCGCCGAGGCGGCCGGCCGCGACCCGATGGCCGTGAAGTTCTGCGTCGCGGCGCCGGCGTACGTCGGCGCCGGCGACTCCCCGGCGGCGCGGGCGCACATGCGCGAGCAGTGCCGGTGGTTCGGCGGCATGGTCGGCAACCACGTCGCGGAGATCGTGTCGCGCTACGGCACCACGTCACCCGTGCCGCAGGCGCTGACCGACTACGTCGCCGCGCGGCAGGGGTACGACTACAACCAGCACGGCCGCGCCGGCAACACGCACGCCTCCTTCGTGCCCGACGAGATCGTCGAGCGGTTCTGCCTGCTCGGCAGCCCGCGCGAGCACGTGGAGAGGCTCGAGGCGCTGCGGGACCTCGGCGTCGACCAGTTCGCGGTGTACCTCCAGCACGACAACAAGGAGGAGACGCTGCGGCAGTACGGCGAGCGGGTCATCCCCGCGATGCGCGAGGCCGTGGTGGCGACGCGATGAGCCGTGCCGCGCGTGCGGTGCGGCCGGTGCTCGTCGGCCTCGCCGCGCTGCTCCTGGCCGGGGTGCTGTGGGAGCTCGTCAAGGTCGTCGTCCCGGACACGGGCCTGCACCTGGGCGAGGCCAGCGTGCTCCCACGCACGGACGACGTGGCCATGCCCCACGTGTGGGACGTCGCCGCGCGGATGCTCGAGCCCGAGACGGGGGCGAGCGGCGCCCCGTCGGTGCTGGTCGCGACGTTGCACGCCGCCTGGTTCACGCTCGGCGTCTCCCTCGTCGGCTGGGCGCTGGGCGTCGTCGGCGGGATGGTGCTCGCGGTGCTCATGCAGCGCTGGTCGCTCGCCGAGAGCGCGGTCCTGCCGTGGGTGGTGCTGTCGCAGACCGTGCCGCTCGTGGCGCTGGCGCCGCTCGTCGTCGGGTGGGGCGGGCGGCTGCAGCTCGGCGCCTTCGCCTGGGAGCGGTGGATGTCGGTGGCCCTCATCGCCTCCTACCTGGCGTTCTTCCCCGTCGCGGTCGGGGCGCTGCGCGGGCTGAAGTCCCCGACCGACGCGCAGGTCGAGCTGTTCCGGGCCTCGGCGGCCGGCTGGGGGCGGACCCTGCTGTCCCTGCGGCTGCCGGCGGCCGTGCCCCACCTGCTCCCGGCCCTGCGCCTGGCCGCGGCCACGGCCGTCGTCGGCGCGATCGTCGCCGAGGTGTCCACCGGGACCCGCGGCGGCATCGGCCGCCTGATCATCAGCTACGCGCAGGCCGCCTCCGGCGACCCCGCCAAGCCCTGGGCCGCGATCGTCGGCGCCGCCGCGCTGGGCCTGCTGGCCGCCGGCGTCGTCGGGCTGCTGGGCGCCGGCCTGCGCCGCTACCGCCACGCGGAGGTGTCATGAGCGTCCCCGTCCCCACGACGGGCCCCACGACGGTTTCCACGACGGGCCCCACGACGAGCCCGGCGACGAGCTCGGTGACCGGCCCGGCGACGAGCACCGCGACGAGCACCGCGACCGGCGGCTCGCACGCGGACACGCCGCCCGCCGCGGCGGTGCACGCCGTCGGCGTCGGCAAGGTGTTCACCACCCGCGCCGGCACCGTGACGGCGCTGCAGGACGTGCACCTCACCGTGGCGGCGGGGGAGTTCGTCTCGCTCATCGGGCCGTCCGGCTGCGGCAAGTCGACGCTGCTGCGGCTCGTCGCCGACCTGGACACCCCCAGCTCCGGCGAGCTGACGGTGTTCGGGAAGAGCCCGCGGGTGGCGCGGGAGGCGCAGGACTACGGCATCGCCTTCCAGCAGGCGGGTCTGCTGCCGTGGCGGACCGTCGCGGCGAACGTGGCGCTGCCGCTCGAGCTGCACGGGGTCGGGCGCCGGGAGCGTGCGGCGCGGGCGGCGGAGCTGCTGGCACTCGTCGGGCTGACGGACTTCGCCGCGCACTTCCCGCACCAGCTCTCCGGGGGCATGCAGCAGCGGGTGGCGATCGCACGGGCCCTGGCGGAGCGGCCGAGCCTCCTGCTCATGGACGAGCCGTTCGGCGCGCTCGACGAGATGACGCGCGAGCGCATGCAGACCGAGCTCGTGCGCCTGTGCGCGGAGAGCGGTGCCGCGGTCGTGTTCGTCACGCACTCCATCCCCGAGGCGGTGTTCCTGTCGGACCGCGTCGTGGTGATGTCGCCGCGGCCCGGGCGCATCAGCGCGGTGGTGCCCGTCGCGCTCGCCGCCACGGACAGCCGGACGGAGGACCTGCGCGAGGACCGCGCCTTCTTCGACGCGGTGACCGCGGTGCGGGAGGCCCTGCACGCGGGGTCGCGTGGCGCGGGGCCCGGGTCCGCCCGCGGGGTGGACCTGCGGTGACGGGCACGGTGACGGGCACGGTGACGGGCACGGTGACAGGCACGGCGACGCGCACGTCGACGGGTGCCGCGACGGGCAGGGTGCTGGGGCGCCGGCTCGCGCCGGTGCTCCTCGGGGCGGCGTTCCTCGCCGCGTGGCAGGCGCTCGTCGTCGGCGCCGGGATCGAGCCGTACCTGCTGCCCAGCCCCACGGCGATCGGCGCGGAGCTCGTCGAGGTCGCGCCGCTCGTGCTGCAGGCGTCGGTCGCGACCGGGACGAACGTGCTCGTCGGGATGCTGGTCGGAGCGGCGCTCGCGGTGGTGGCGGCGGTCGTGGCGGCGCGCAGCCGGCTCGTCGACGCGGTGGTCTCGCCCACGGCGGCGGCCCTGGCCGTCATGCCGGTCGTCGCGCTGGCGCCCGCGCTCAACACGATGTTCGGCACCACGTCGACGACCCCGCGGAGGGTGGTCGTGGCGGTGGTCGTGTTCGCGCCGGTGTTCGTCAACACGCTGCGCGGGCTGCGGCAGGTGCAGCCGGTGCACCGCGACCTCCTGCGCGCGTATGCGGCGTCGTCGGGTCAGCTCGCGCGTGTCGTGACCGTGCCCGGCGCCGTGCCGTTCCTCTTCACGGGCCTGCGCATCGCCTCGTCGACGGGGGTCATCGCGGGCCTCGTCGCCGAGTACTTCGGCGGCCTGCAGAACGGGCTCGGCACCCGCATCACCTCCGCCGCCGCGAACAGCGCCTACGCCCGCGCGTGGGCCTTCGTGCTCGGGGCCGTCCTGCTCGGCCTCGCGTTCTACCTGGTCACCCTCGCGGCGGAACGGCTCGTCGCCCGCCGCCGGGGCGCCTGACCCGCCGCTCACCCCCGGCTCACCCTCCGCACGCCCGCCCCCGCGGGGCCCCTGCCGGCCCCGCCCACCGAGAAGAGGACGACGATGACGCGCACCCCCCGCGCCGCCCTGCGCCTGACCGCCGCCGGGCTGGGCCTGGCCCTCGCCCTGACCGCCTGCAGCGGCGGCGGCGACGCCGAGCCCGCCGCGAGCGGCTCCGGCGGCGAGGGCGGGCTGACGCCCGTGAAGCTCCAGCTCCAGTGGTTCACGCAGGCGCAGTTCGCCGGCTACTACGCGGCGCTCGAGCAGGGCTTCTACGAGGACGCCGGCCTCGACGTCGAGATCGTCGAGGGCGGGGTGGACATCGTCCCGCAGACGGAGCTCGCCAACGGCGCCGTCGACTACGCCATCGCCTGGGTGCCCAAGGCGCTCGCCTCACGGGAGCAGGGCGCCGGCATCACCGACGTCGCCCAGATCTTCCAGCGCTCCGGGACCCTGCAGGTGTCCTTCGCCGACGCGGGCATCGACAGCGCGGCCGACCTGGCGGGCAAGAAGGTCGGCAACTGGGGCTTCGGCAACGAGTTCGAGCTCTTCGCCGGCATGACCGCCGCCGGGCTGGACCCCGCGACCGACGTGACGCTGGTGCAGCAGCAGTTCGACATGAACGCGCTGCTCAGCGGGGAGATCGACGCCGCCCAGGCGATGACCTACAACGAGTACGCACAGGTGCTGGAGGCCGAGAACCCGGAGACGGGCGAGCTCTACCGGCCCGAGGACTTCTCCGTCGTCGACTGGAACGAGGAGGGGACGGCGATGCTCCAGGACGCCATCTGGGCCAACTCCGAGCGGCTGGCGTCCGACGAGGAGTACCAGGAGACGACCGTCGCCTTCATCAAGGCGAGCATCCAGGGCTGGGTCTTCGCCCGGGACGAGGCGGAGGCGGCGCGCGACCTCGTCGTCGCCGCGGGCTCCCAGCTCGGCAACAGCCACCAGCTGTGGCAGGTCAACGAGGTCAACAAGCTCATCTGGCCCTCGCCGGACGGCATCGGGACGATCGACGAGGACCTGTGGGACCAGACCGTCGAGGTCGCGCTGACGGCGAAGAACGACCAGGGCGCGACCGTCATCACCGCCGAGCCCGACGCCGAGGCCTACACCAACGAGTACGTGGAGCAGGCGCTCGCCGAGCTCGAGGCGGAGGGCGTCGACGTCACGGGCGAGGGGTTCCAGCCCCTCACCGTCACGCTCGAGGCCGGCGGCGCCTGACGGCCCGTCCACGTCGTGGGGCCGGACGGCGTGACCCGTCCGGCCCCATGATGGGCCCGTCCCGCCGCACCACCGGCACCACCCGCTCCACCCGCACGACGAGGAGACGTCATGACCCAGCTGTCCGACCCGCCCGCGACGACGGGGGCGGTGCCCCGGGGGCCCGTCGGCGCCGGCGCGGACGACGACGCCCGCGCCCTGGCCCTCGACCGCGCGCACGTGTTCCACTCCTGGTCGGCGCAGGCGCAGCTGTCGCCGCTGGTCGTCGCCGGGGGGTCGGGCAGCCACGTGTGGGACCA
Source organism: Cellulomonas sp. plas2 (assembly GCF_057221735.1). Classification (NCBI taxonomy): domain Bacteria; kingdom Bacillati; phylum Actinomycetota; class Actinomycetes; order Micrococcales; family Cellulomonadaceae; genus Cellulomonas; species Cellulomonas sp. plas2. The sequence continues at coordinate 2,531,409 of NZ_CM170155.1, read as the reverse complement.
CGCGGGCCGCACCTACCTCGACCTGTCCTCCCAGCTCGTCAACACCAACATCGGCCACGGGCACCCGGCGGTCGTCGCCGCCATCCAGGAGCAGGCGGCGCGCCTGGCGACCATCGCCCCGGCGACCGCCAACCTCACGCGCGGGTTGGCCGCCGAGCGGGTCCTGGCCCACGCGCCCGAGGGCTTCACCAAGGTCTTCTTCACCAACGGCGGCGCCGACGCCAACGAGAACGCCATCCGCATGGCGCGCCTGCACACCGGGCGGGACAAGGTCGTCTCGCACTACCGCAGCTACCACGGCAACACCGGCGCGGCGGTCGTCGCGACGGGGGACTGGCGCCGCGTGCCCAACGAGTACGCGCGCGGCCACGTGCACGTCTTCGGTCCCTACCTGTACCGCTCGGAGTTCTGGGCGACGACCCCCGAGCAGGAGTGCGAGCGCGCCCTGCACCACCTCGAGCGCGTGGTCCAGTCCGAGGGGCCCGACAGCATCGCCGCGATCCTGCTGGAGTCCGTGCCCGGCACCGCGGGCGTCCTCGTCCCGCCGCCGGGCTACCTCGCGGGCGTGCGGGCGATCGCCGACCGGTACGGCATCGTGCTCGTGCTCGACGAGGTCATGGCGGGCTTCGGCCGCACGGGGCGCTGGTTCGCGCACGAGGCCCACGACGTCGTCCCCGACCTCATCACCTTCGCCAAGGGCGTGAACTCCGGCTACGTCCCGGCCGGCGGCGTGGCGATCTCCGCACCGATCGCGCGCACCTTCGACGACCGCGTGTTCCCCGGCGGGCTGACCTACTCCGGGCACCCGCTGGCGATGGCGAGCATCGTCGCCGCGATCGACGCCATGGAGGCCGAGGGCGTCGTCGAGCACGCCGCCGCGATCGGCACCGACGTGCTCGGGCCCGGGCTCGCGGACCTCGCCGCCCGCCACCCGTCCGTGGGGGAGGTGCGCGGGACGGGCGTGTTCTGGGCCGTGGAGCTCGTCGCCGACCCGGTCGCGCGCACGCCGCTGCCACCGGCCGTCATGGCGCAGGTGAAGGCCGGCATGCTCGCCCGCGACGTGCTGCCCTTCGTGCAGGACAACCGCGTGCACGTGGTGCCGCCGTGCGTCGTCACGCCCGACGAGGTCCGCACGGGTCTCGCCGCACTCGACGAGGTGCTCGGCGAGGTGGCGGACGCGGCGGTGACGGGCGGCGCGACGGGCGCGACGCCCGGTCCGACGGGCGCCACGACGACCGGGGCGCGCGCGTGAGCGCGGCGACGGGGGCGCGCTCCCGCCGCGCGCTGGTCACGGGCGCGTCGGCCGGGATCGGCGCCGCCACCGTCCGCCAGCTGCGCGCCGACGGCTGGGACGTCCTGGCGACCGCCCGCCGGACGGACCGGCTCGAGGCGCTGGCCGCGGAGACCGGGGCGCAGACCCTGCGCGTGGACGTCACCGACGACGGCGACGTGGCGGCGCTCGTCGAGCACCTGCGCGCGACGGGCGGCCTCGACGCCGTCGTCAACAACGCCGGCGGCGCCCTCGGTCTCGAGCCCGTCGCGGAGACGGACGTCGAGCAGTGGCGGGCGATGTACGAGCTCAACGTCCTCGGCACCCTGCGGGTGACGCAGGCCGTGCTGCCGCTGCTGCGCGAGGGCGGCGGGGACGTCGTCGTCATCACCTCCACGGCCGCGTTGGCGCCCTACCCGGGCGGCGCCGGCTACACGGGCGTCAAGCACGCCGCCCGGATGCTGGCCGAGACCCTGCGCTGGGAGCTCGTGGGGGAGCCGGTCCGCGTCATCCAGGTGGCGCCGGGCGCGGTCGAGACGGAGTTCTCGCTCGTCCGCTTCGCCGGCGACGAGGAGCGCGCGGCGAAGGTCTACGAGGGGTACAGGCCGTTGTCCGCCGACGACGTGGCCGACGCGATCGCCTGGACGCTGTCGCGGCCGGCGCACGTGAACGTCGACAGCCTCGTCATCCGGCCGCTCGCCCAGGCGACGAACACCGTCACGGCGCGCGCCACGACCTGACGGTCCGCGGGGCACGACCGCGGGGCCCCCTCCGGGCACGCCGGCACCGGGAAGCGTTTCCGGACCGGCGTGCCTAGGGTGGTCGCGTGCACCAGACCTCCACCGCGGTCCGTCCGGAGGGCGGGCACCGGGGACCGGCCGACGTGCACCACGTCCCGGCGACGACGACGACGCCCGTCGGCTCGTTGTCCACCACGCGCTCGCTGCTGCGCCTGCTGCGCTGGGCCCGTCCCGTCGTCCCGCGGATGATCCTGGGCACGCTGACGTCGCTGGGCGCCAGCGTGCTGGCGCTGCTCGTCCCGCAGGTGCTCCGCGCGCTGGTCAACGGTCCGCTGCTGGGTGCGGGGTCCCGGGCGGCGGTCGTCGGGGCGGCGGCCGTGGTCCTCCTCCTCGGCGTGCTCGAGGCGTTCCTCGTCTGGTGCCGGCGGGCGCTCGTCGCCATGCCGGGCACGGGCGCGGAGAACGACATGCGCCGCGCGCTGTTCGGCCACCTGCTCGACCAGCCGTTGGCGTTCCACGACCGATGGTCGGGCGGGCAGCTGCTGTCCCGGTCCATGTCGGACCTCAACGTCGTGCGGCGCTGGCTCATCTTCGCGCTGGTCATGCTGGTGGTCTCGGTGACCACCGTCGTCGTCGGCCTCGGCCTCATGTTCTGGACCGCGTGGCAGCTCGCGCTCGTGTACCTCGTCGGGGCCGTGCCGGTGCTCGTCCTCGGGTTCTCCTTCCGCGAGCGGTACAAGGTCGTCGCGCGGCGCGCCCGTGACCAGCAGGGCGACCTGGCCGGTCGGGTCGAGGAGTCCGTGCACGGCATCCGCGTGCTCAAGGCGTTCGGCCGCGGCGAGGACGCGCTGGAGGACTTCGTCCGGCAGGCCGACGAGCTGCGCGGCACCGAGATCGAGAAGGCCCGCACCCTGTCACGGGTGTCGCTGGCGCTGGGGGCCATCCCCGAGCTGGCCCTGGCGGTGTCCCTCGTCCTCGGCGTGTGGCTCGCGTCGCAGGGGCAGGTGTCGGTCGGCGCGCTCGTCGCCTTCTTCGCCACCGCGGCGGTCGTCAACGGGCCGGTCGAGCGCATCGGCGCGCTGCTGGCCATGACCCTGGACGCCAAGGCCGCGACCGACCGGTTCGTCGAGGTCATGGACACGCCGTCGACCGTCGTCGACCCGCCGCACCCCGTCCCGCTGCCCGCGCCCGGTCCGCGGGGCAGCCGCGTCGAGCTGCGCGGCGTCCGCTTCTGGCACCCGGGCAGCCCGCAGGCGCCGGTGCTCGACGGCGTCGACCTCGTCCTCGAGCCCGGCACGACGACGGCCCTCGTCGGGCTGACGGGCAGCGGCAAGACCACCCTCCTGCAGCTCGTGCCGCGGCTGGCCGACGTCAGCGGCGGCCAGGTGCTGCTCGACGGCGTCGACGTCCGCGACCTGACGCGGGCCGACGTGCGCGCGGCCGTGTCCGTCGCCTTCGAGGACCCGGTCCTCTTCTCGGCGTCCGTGCGGGAGAACGTGCTCCTCGGCCTGCCCGACGAGCCCGCCGGCCCGGACGCGGCGGAGCGCGAGCGGATCCTGGCGCAGGCGCTCGACGTCGCGTCGGCGGGGTTCGTCGCCCGGCTGCCCGAGGGCGTCCAGACGCGCGTGGGGGAGGAGGGCCTCAGCCTGTCCGGCGGCCAGCGGCAGCGGCTCGCGCTCGCCCGCGCCGTCGCGGCCCGGCCGCGCGTCCTCGTGCTCGACGACCCGCTGTCGGCGCTCGACGTGACGACGGAGGCGGCGGTGACCGCCCGGCTGCGTGAGGTCCTGCGGGGGACGACGACGCTCGTCGTCGCGCACCGCACGTCGACGGTCGCGCTGGCCGACCGCGTCGCGGTCCTCGAGGACGGCTGCATCACGGGCGTCGGCACCCACCGCGAGCTCCTCGCCACGCACCCGCACTACCGCTTCGTCCTCACCGCCATGCGCGACGAGCCGGTGCTGCCCGACGAGGGGGACGAGCCCGACGAGCACGACGAGCACGGCGGGCCCGACGAGCACGGCGGGCCCGGCGCGCACGGGGAGGTGCGCCCGTGACCGCCACCGCGCAGCGACCCCCGTCCGGCAGCGGGCCGGGCGGCCCGGCCGGGCGCGGGGGCGACGAGCCCGACGCCGAGGGCCCGGGCCTCGCCGAGGGGAGCCGGCCGTCGCTGCGGCTGCTCGCCTCCGTCCTGCGGCCGGTGCGGGGGCGCGCGCTCGCGACCGCCGCGCTCGTCGTCCTCAGCCAGGTCGCCGTCGTCGCCGGCCCCCTGCTCGTGGCCGCCGGCATCGACCGCGGGCTGCCGGCGTTGCGGGACGGCGACCCGGTGCCGCTCGCGCTCGTCGGCGGCGGCTACGTCCTCGCGGCGGTCGCGGCGGGCGTGCTGAGCGCGGCCGTCGTGCGCGCCTCGGCCCGCGTGAGCCAGGCGGTCCTGCTCGACATGCGCGCCCGCGTCTTCCGGCACACCCAGCGCCTCGACCTGGAGTTCCACGAGCGCTACACCTCGGGCCGGATCATCTCCCGGCAGACCTCCGACCTCGACGCGGTCCGCGAGCTGCTCGACGGCGGCGTCACCACGCTGGCCACCGGCGCGGTGCAGATGCTGCTCACGGGCGTCTCGCTCGTGGTCCTGGACCTGCCCAGCGGCCTCGTCCTGCTCGTCGCGGTCGCCCCGGGGATCGTCCTCACCCGCTGGTTCCAGCGCCGCTCGCAGGCCCAGTACCGCCGCACGCGGACCGCGTCCGCGAGGGTGATCGTGTCCTTCGTCGAGACGATGACCGGGATGCGCGCGGTGCAGGCGTTCCGGCGGGAGGCCGCCTCCGCGCGGACCTACGGCGCCCTCACCGAGGACTACCGGCAGGCCACCGCCGACTCCTTGCGCACCAACGGCACGTTCGACATGGGCCTCACGCTCATCGGCAACGTCACCGTGGCGGCGGTGCTGCTGGTCGGCGGCCTGCGGGTGCTCGACGGGGACCTGGCCGTGGGTGTGCTCGTCGCCGCCGTGCTGTACGCGCGCCGGTTCTTCGCGCCGCTGCGTGACGTCGGCATGTTCTACAACTCGTTCCAGTCCGCGGTGGCCGCGCTGGAGAAGCTCGCGTCCCTGCTGGCCGAGGTGCCGACCGTCCCCGACCCGGCTCGGCCGCAGCGCCTGGAGCACGTGCGCGGCGAGATCCGCTTCGACCACGTGTCCTTCGGCTACGGCGACGGGCCCACCGTCCTGCACGACGTCGACGTGCAGATCCCCGCGGGTCAGACCCTGGCCCTCGTCGGCCCGACGGGCGCCGGGAAGTCGACGGTGGCCAAGCTCCTGGCCCGGTTCTACGACGTGCGCACCGGCGCCGTCCGGCTGGACGGGGTCGACCTGCGCGACGTCTCGCCCCACGACCTGCGGCACGGCGTGGTCATGGTGACGCAGGAGGCGTACCTGTTCTCCGGGTCGGTGGCCGACAACGTCGCCATCGGCCGGCCGGGGGCCTCGCGCGCCGACATCGAGGCGGCCGCGCGGGCCGTCGGCGTGCACGACCTCGTCGTCGGCCTCCCGCGGGGCTACGACACGGACGTCGACAGCCGCGGCGTGCGGCTGTCCGCGGGGCAGCGCCAGCTCGTCTCGTTCGCCCGCGCGTTCCTCGCCGACCCGGCGGTGCTCGTGCTCGACGAGGCGACGAGCTCGCTGGACGTCCCGGGGGAGCAGGTCGTGCAGGAGGGCCTCGAGCGCCTGCTGCGCGGCCGCACCGCGGTCATCATCGCCCACCGCCTGTCCACGGTCATGAACGCCGACCGGGTGCTCGTCGTCGAGGACGGCCGGGTCGTCGAGGACGGGTCGCCGGCGGCCCTCGTCGGGCAGGGCGGCCGGTTCGCCGGGCTGCACGCCGACTGGCAGGCCTCCCTGCGCTGACCGCTCGTCGGGCGCGGCCGGCCCGGGCAGGGCCCGCTCACGCCGTCACCGTCCCGGTGGGCCCCCGACCCCGAGGACGCGCGCGACGAGCTCCGCGGTCGGGACGGTGCCCGTCCGACCGAGCCGTGCCGGCGCACGGGCCGGACCCGGCACGGTGTGCCCGCCGCCGTGCACGGTGCAGAGCACCACGGGCGGGTGCCCCTCCTGTGCCCAGGTCAGCAGCTCGGCGGTCGTCTCGCGGCGACGACCGCTGCCGGTGCCCGTGCCGGGCAGCGTCTCCGCCACCGGCGGTCCGGCCAGACCGTTGCGGTCCGCCAGGTACGCGGCCGTTGCCGGCGCCGACAGCGACGTGCCGTCGACGTGGAACACCCGCCGCGCCCACCACGGCACCCGCCCGCCGCGGTAGGGGACGACGCGGTCGGCCGTGCCGTGCACGAGCAGCACCGGCACGGGCCGCTCCGCCGGACCGACGGGCAGCAGGAAGTCCTCCGGCACCGGCATCGTCATCGCCACCACGGCGGCGCCCGCCAGCGGCTGGTCGCGCTCGTGCAGCAGCCGCAGCGCCATGAGCCCGCCGTTGGAGAACCCGACGGCCACGACCCGCCGCTGGTCCGTCCCGTGGCTGCCCGCGAGCCGGCCGACGACCGCGCGCACGAACGCCACGTCGTCGATCCCGTCCCGCCGGGCCGGGAACCAGCAGTCGCGCCGGGCGTCGTTCCAGTTGCCGCGGTAGCCGTCGAGGTAGGCGACGACGGCTCCGTCGCGCACCGCGAGCCCGTCGAGCGCGCCGCCGGTCGCCCGGCGCAGCCCCGCGCCGTCCTGGCGCGACCCGTGCAGCACGAGCACGAGGTCGCGCCCGGCCGGCCCGTCCGGCGCCCCCACGACGAGCGCCGTCCGCTCGAGCCCCCCGACCCGCACGGTCACGCGCTCGGGCCTCACGCCCTCAGGCACCACGCCCTCGGCAGCCCGACCGGGGGTCGGCGTCACGCGGCGCTGTCGGCCGGGACCTCGACGGCCGCCTCCGACCGCTGCGCGGGCACGACCGGCTCCGACGAGCGCGCCCGGCGCGCCCAGGCCCGCGTCCGTGCCCGGCTGCGGGCCGCCAGCCAGAGCCGGCGCACCACCGAGGCGTCGACGGTCCGCAGCCCTGCGGACATCCCGCGCACGCCCCCGCCGATGAGCGTCGCGACGTTGAGCATCGTCGTCGGGAACGCCGGCCCGGGCGGTGCGGCGACGTACCGCTCCTCCCAGCGGGGGTGGAAGCACTCCTTGAAGTGCCGCACCCCCTTGAAGTTGTAGAAGGCGTCGCCGTGCGTGAACACCAGGCGCCCGATGCGGTCCCAGAACGGCGCCGTGGCGTCGGTGCGCAGGCCCGACAGCGGTGCCATGCCCAGGCTGAAGGTCGGGTAGCCGCGCTCCTTCGCCCACAGCATGACCTCGAGGAACAGGTAGTTCATGACGTTGGGCACCTCGGTGCGCACCTGGCGCATGAGGTCGATCGCGACCTCGCCCTCCCCGTCGCCGACCCACAGGGTGGCGAACGCGACGACCCGGCCCTCGAGCCGCACCACGGCGACGGGGAACCGCACGACGTAGTCCTCGTCGAAGGGCCCGAGCGAGAACCGCTTCTCGGACGCCCGCCGACCGGCCAGCCACTCCTCGGAGACGGCCCGCAGCTCGGGCAGCAGGGCGGGGACGGCCTCGGCCGGGACGACCTCGACGGTGCAGCCGGCGCGCTCGTTGATGCTGCGCCAGCGCCGCATCTTCGCCCGGTCCCGGCCTTCGAGGCCGAAGGACCCCAGGTCGATGAGCGCCTCCTCGCCCAGCTTGCTCAGGCCGAGGCCGAGCTCGCGGTACGTGGGCGCCAGGGCGTCGCCGACGCCGTACAGCACCGGCCGCCCGTCGTGCCGCTCGGCCCGCTCGACGAAGGTCGTCAGCAGCTCCCGGAACTGCGCCGGGTCGCCGACGGGGTCGCCCATGCTGACCCAGCTGCGCCCCTCGACCTGGTACATGAGGAACGCGTCGCCACCCGCGCTGAACAGCAGGCGCTTGTCCCCGGTGAAGGCGAGGTGGGCGCTGGCGCGCCCGAACCGCCGGATGACGTCCGCGGCCCGCGCGAGGTCCTCCTCACCGCCGGTGGCGGGTCCGGGCACCACGGGTGCCAGCAGCCGGGCGCCGGCCAGCAGCAGCCCGACGAGCGCGACGAGCGCGACGAGGCGCGCCGACACCGGCTGGGAACCGCCGACGACGAGCCCCCACCACGATCCGTGGTCGTCGTCCGCGGGGTGCAGGGCGAGCCACGCGACCGCGGTGGTGGCGGTCCCGCCGGCCACCGCCGACCAGGTCCAGCCGCGGGAGTGGTGGAACACGTGGCTGCGGCGGCTGAACACCGGCGCCGCGGGGACCAGGAGGGCGAGCAGGCCGAGCGACACCAGCCCGGTCACGCGCGCGCCGACGAGAAGGCACACGGCGGTGAGCGCCACGAGCACGACCACGGTCCCGAGCCATGCCTCGTGCAGCCGACGACGGAGCCCGAGGGCGAGCAGCACCAGCCCCACGCCGAGCAGGCTCAGCGTCGGTCCGGAGTGCGCAGGCAGCCGGTCCACGAGGCCCGGGATCTCGCCGGTGACGACGAGCAGCGCGCCGGCGCCGGCCACGACCACGGCGAGCACCCAGGGCGTCAGCAGGCCGGTGCGCTGCACGAGCTCGGAGCGCGACGAGCCCGTCGTCTCGTCGCGCCCGCGGCGGGCCTCCAGGGTGACGAGCACGACCGCGGCGACGAGCAGCGGCAGCACGTAGTAGACGATCCGGAAGGCGACCAGCGCGGGTGCCAGCACGAGCGGGTCCACCGTGCCGGCCAGGAGCACCAGGAGGGTCGCCTCGAACACCCCGATGCCGCCGGGGACGTTGCTGAGCAGGCCGAGGAGCGTCGCGATCGCGAAGGCGGCGGCGAACGGCACGAACGCGACGTCCAGGCCGACGGGCAGCAGGAACCACAGCGCCGCCGCCATCGTCGCCACCTCGAGCGTCGAGAGCAGCACCTGCGAGACGGCCAGCGGCCGGGACGGCCTGTCGATGCGCCAGTCGCGCCACCGCACGGCCCGCCCACCGCGACGCGCCCAGCCCAAATAGCCGGCGACGGGCAGCAGCAGCCCCACCCCGAGCGCCGCGGCCACCACCGGCGCGACGCGGAGCGCCTCGCCGGTGCGGGCCGGCGCGGTGAGCATGCCCAGCGCCGACAGCACGGCGAAGCCCAGCCCCAGCGTCACGAGGTTGAAGCCGACGATCCGCGTGATGGCGAACGCCGGCACCTGCCACGCCGAGTACACGCGGGCCCGCAGCACGGCCCCCACCACGGCGGAGGCGCCCGTGGAGTTGCCGAAGGCGGTCGCGACGAACGAGGCGGCGGCGTAGCGGCGGTAGGGGAGCCGGTGCTCCACGTACCGCAGCGCCAGCGCGTCGTACCCCGTCATGGCGAGGTAGGACACCGCGGTCGCGACGACCGCCAGGACGAGCGCCGGCGCACCGAGGGCGGCGACGTCGTGGGGCAGCTGCGACCACCGGTACCCGTCGAGGGTGCGGTGCAGCTGGAGGATGGCCACGCCGAGCACGCCGGCCACGAGGACCGGGGCGAGCGCTCGGCGCAGTCGGCGCAGGCCCGTCCGCGGCCGGTGGCTGGAGGGCCCGTGGCCGGGGGGCGTCAGGGGTGCGGTGGTCGTCTCCATGGCACGGTGACCGATCGGCCGGACGGTCGACGTCGTGAACGAACGCGCGCTGCGGATCACCCGCCGCGGGCCTCGCCGGGGCCGGCGGACGAGTGGTCGTCGGCCCCGCCGGCCCCGCCTCCGCACGTCGTGCGCGACCATGGGGCGACCGGACGACGTCGTCACAGGAGGCCTCGCATGTCCGTCCCCGCCCTCTCCTCGAGCGCCCTCGCGCTCCAGCTCGTGCACGTCGCCTACGCCGCCACCGGCGAGCTGCCGACGCCCGGTCTGCCGGACGCCCCGGCACCGCTGTCACCGTCCCCCGCGCCGGCACCTGCGGCCACCCCCACGGATGCGCCGCGTCTCGACGACGCCGTCGGGCGGCACCTCGACGTCAGGGCCTGACGACGAGGTCGGCGCGGTCCGCCGCCGCGCAGCCCCCTAGGCTGGCCGCCATGGCGACGACCGAGGCCGGCCCGGGCCAGGCCCTGCCGGACGACCGCGAGGTCATGACCTACGAGGTCTTCGGCGAGGCGGCGCGCGCCATCGCGCAGGCCGTCGTCGACTCCGGCTACGACCCCGACATCGTCGTCGCCGTGGCGCGCGGCGGGCTCCCCGCGGGTGGCGCCGTCGCCTACGCGCTCGGCACCAAGGCCGTGGGCACCTTGAACGTCGAGTTCTACACCGGCGTCGACCAGCGCCTGCCCGATCCGGTGCTGCTCCCGCCGCTGCTCGACACGGCCGCGCTGAAGGGCCACCGCGCGCTCGTCGTCGACGACGTGGCCGACACGGGGGAGACCCTCGCCCTCGTGCGCGAGCTCATGGCGCAGCACTGCGACGAGGTGCGCACGGCGGTGCTCTACGCCAAGTCGCGGTCGGTCATCGACCCGGACTACGTCTGGAGGCGGACCGACCTGTGGATCACGTTCCCGTGGTCCGCCCTGCCGCCTGTCGAGCGATCCGCGCCGAGCAGCACCCCCTGACGCACCGGCGTCCCGGCCCGTCGCCTACAGCTCGTCGCCCAGCCCGAGCTGCCGCAGCACGGCCGCCGCCAGGTCGCGCGGCCCCCGCACGAGCCCGACCGCCCCCGCGTCGAGCAGCTCGTCGGCTGAGCCGTACCCGTACAGGACCCCGAGCGTCGCGATCCCGTGCGCCGCCGCACCCGCGACGTCGTGCTCGCGGTCGCCCACCATGACCACGTCCCGCGGGTCCGCCGTGCGCTCCGGGCCCAGCCAGGCCAAGGCCTCCGCGATGACCGACGCCTTGCTCCCGCTCTCGTCCAGGGGCGCCCCGAAGACGGCGTCCACGAGCCGGTCGAGCCCGAACTCCCGGCACACCGGCCGCGCCAGCACCTGCGGCTTGGACGTCGCGACGACGAGCACGACCCCCTCCATCCGCAGCCGCATGAGCGCCTCGACGACCCCGTCGTACACCTGGGTGCGCCACAGCCCCGTCCGTGCGAACTCCTCCTGGTAGTGCGTCACCGCCGCCTCGAGCAGCTCGGCGGGCACGCCGTGCGCGGGCATCGAGGTGGTGATGGGCGGCCCGACGAACCCGCGCAGCGCCGCGTCGTCCGGCACCGGCAGGCCGAGGGCCGCGTACGCCGCCCGCACCGACGCGACGATGCCCTCCACCGAGTCCATGAGCGTGCCGTCCAGGTCGAGCAGCGCGACGGGCCCCGGGGACAGGCCCTCCGGCGCGGGCGCGGTCACGAGGTCCGCGGCCATCGTCGCCGGCGTGATGCGCGGGTCGTCGGGGTACAGGGCGCTAGGGGAGGACGTCACGCGACGATCCTCCCCAACGCGCCGACGGCGGCGAGCACGGCGGGCGCCAGCTCGTCGACCGAGGCCAGCACGCGCTCGGCGCCGGCCGCCGCGAGCTCACCGGGCGGCGCGTATCCCCACCCCGCCCCCAGCGTGGCGATGCCGTGCGCCGCCGCGCCCACCACGTCGTGCCGTCGGTCACCGACCATCCGCGTCCGGGCGGGCCCCGGCACGCGACGCGGCCCCAGCGTCGCCAGCGCGCGCCCGACGACGGTCGCCTTGTCCGTCGGGTGGTCCTGGTCGAGGTCGCCGAACACCGCGTCGACGAGCGCGTCGACCCCGAAGCGCGCGCAGATCTCCTCCGCCCGGTCCTGGATCTTCGACGTCGCCACGGCCAGCGTCAGCCCGGCCGCCCGCAGCTCCGTCATTGCCTCGACGACGCCCGGGTAGAGCCGGTTCCGGTACTGCCCCACCTCGGCGTAGTGCGCCCGGTACAGCGCGATGCCCTCCGCGACGCGCGCCGCCGGCACGCCGTGCGCGAGCAGGTTCTCCGTCAGCGGCGGCCCGACGACGTCGGCCAGCTCCTCGTCGGACGCCACGGGCAGCCCCAGCGTCTCCAGCACGACCCGGTACGACCCGACGATGCCGGGCCCGGACTCCGTCAGCGTGCCGTCGAGGTCGAGCAGGACGAGCGGGGCAGGACCGTCGGAGCCGGGTGCGCGCACACCTGAGTGTCGCCGGGTGCGCACGAGCTCACATCCCCAGGGCTGTGAGCCGACGGCGCCGTGGTCACGGGCATACGACCTCGGGACGGCAGTAGGGCGGTCTGGTGAGGGGCGTGCTCGCTGTGGAGGCCTGACGCGAGAGCGTCCCGACCTACGTCGTGGACGGCGACGGGGACACCGCGCGCCGCATCATCGAGCAGGTCGTGGAGAACGACCACCGCCGCGCCCTGGGCGAACCGGACCGCCTGGCCGCGTTCCAGCAGTCGTCCCTGCTGGGCGTCTCGGCCGCGCAGATCGCCAAGCGCACCGGCACCCGGCGCGAGCGCGTCAACGACGCCCTGACCGTGGCCGCATCGCCCATCGCGTCCGCCGTGGTCGCCAAGTACGACCTGACCCTGGACCAGGCCGCCGTGATCGCCGACTTCGACGGCGACGACGAGGCCGTCAAGGCCGACGACCGCCGTGCAGGAGCCGGGCAAGTTCGAGCACCTGGCCCAGCGGCTGCGCGACCAGCGCGCCGAGGCCCAGGCCGTCGCCGCCCGGGCCGCCACCTGGGCCGAGAACGGGTACGCCGTGATCGACCAGCCCGAGTACGGGTCCACCAGCCCCGTACGGCGGCTGGACCGCCTCGCCACCCTCGTCGAGGACGAGCGCAACGTCCTCACGCCCGAGACGCACGCGACCTGCCCGGGCCGCGCGGTCTACATCCTGGGCACCGCGTGGAACCGCGAGGAGCCGGAGGCCGTCGAGGTCTGCACCGACCCCGCCGCCCACGGGCACGTCTCGCGCTACGCCGAGCCGGTGGCCGCCCCGGCGAAGGCCAGCGGCCCGATGAGCGAGGCGCAGAAGGCCGAGCGGCGGACCCTGATCGCCAACAACAAGGACTGGCGCTCGGCCGAGACCGTGCGCCGGGCCTGGCTGGCCACGTTCGCGGCCCGCAAGACCGCGCCGAAGGACGCCCCGGCGTTCCTGGCCGCGCGGCTGCTGGACGCCACCACCCATCTGGACAGGGCCCGCAACAGCGGCAACGAGACCGACACCAGCACCAACACCTGGCGCAACCCCTCCGGCCGACCTTCGAGGGACGCATCAACCCCTCGAGCATCTAGAGAACGCCGGGCCCCGCCCACCGTTCATCTGACACTCCCGTCCCCGCCATCATCGGTGTCGCCCTCATCCTGCGCGGCTTCGTGCTGCTGCGCCGTCACCGCTGAAGTCGGAGAGGAAGCGCGGCGCCTGCTTACCAGGAGTTCATGATGTGGGGGATGTTGATTGCTGGCCGTCCCCCGTCGGCGCGGCCGAGGGCGAGGGGGCGATCGAGGAGGACCTCCAGGGGGACGTCGTCCTCGACCCAGCGGGTGACTTGAACGTCGGCGACGGTGCCGGCTTCTAGCTGTCGCACGCGGTTGAAGGCGAAGACCTCCACGCGCTGGGGGCGCCAGTCCGAGGCGAGCCATCCGCCGACGGCGGTGGCGATCTCGTTGCGGGACGTTTGGGTGCCCGCGCCGTAGATGGACGCGAACTCGTCTCTGATCCTGCGGCGGCGGGCGTGGCTTTCCTGGTCGCTTTCCCACATCTGCAACGCGATGATCAGACCGGAGCCGCGCGGGATGCGCAGGGTCTGGCGGTCGTTGATGGGGTAGGACCCGTCGCCGCCGGGGCCGCCGTCTTCTGCCACTGAGAACGGTCCGAACAGCCACTTGATGCGGGGGTCCTGGGGCCCGCCGGGCGCGGGTTGGACGCCGGGTGCGTCGACGACCCCGACGACGAATGGCTCGTCGGAGGCTGACCATTCGGCGCTGAGGGAGCGGCAGTGCAGGCGGTACAGGTGGACGGACACTTCGAGGTCGCCGTCGGCGAGTGCGGTGACGGTGAGGCGGCCGTCGATGGCGAAGCGGCCTTCTTGGAACTGGGTCCCGTTGAAGGTCCAGGTCGCCAGCCACGGGGGCCTGTCGTGTGCGGGTGGTTGGGCCATGGCTGACAGCTGTTTCCAGGTCCAGTGCTTGGTGTCCTGGCCGATGGGGTTGGCGTCGGCGCCGTACAGCGAGCGGATGAAGTCGACGACCCCGCTGGCGATGGCACCGATGGCGTCGACCATGCCTTCCAGGAGGGCGCCGATGACGTCCAGGACGTTTGTCGACTCCACGGCAAGCGTCAGGCGTTCTGGTCGCTGGTCGAACGGGCCGATGACGTAGGCGGTGCGGGCGCCGGAGGAGAAGTCGTCGTACTCGGTGATGATGTTCTCCAGCCCTGAGGTGGGCTGTCCGGGTTCGGTGCGGTGGTCCAGCAGCACCTTGTTCTCCTGGCGGTCGTCGACCCAGGCCCAGACCTGGGCGTCGGTACCTGCCAGCCCGACGTCGGCGGTGGTGATCTCCAGGCGCAGGTACCACGTCCCGAGCTGGTCGTAGCTGCCGGCCGGGTCGGGTCCGGCGGTGAGGAAGCGGAACACCTGCAGGTCTGTGGCCTCGTACTCGTGCTCTTCGGCGGCTGCACCGCCGGCCAGGGCTGCGACGACGTCACCGGCGGTGCCGGTCCAGGGTGGGGGCGTGATGAGCTCGCCGCGCGGTTGGGTGCGTACGCGATGCCAGAAGCCGGTGCGGTGTCCGCGCTCGGCGGCGATGGAGTCGAAGGTCGGCGCGAGCCGGTTCAGCTCCTCGAGCCATTGCTGGGAGTGCCGGACGGCCAGCCGTCGGGCAAGGTCGAAGGCCTCATCGCCGGTGATCTGGGTGTGGATGCCGCGTTCACGGACCCCGTAGGCGGCCTGCCACTGCGAGTCGAGGTTGATGCCGGGCAGGTAGTACCCCACGGAGGCCGGCACGGGACTGTCCCAGGCGAGGTTGGGGTTGCGGCCCTCCTGACGGCAGATGTCCCAGCGGCGTGTCATCGTGGAGTTCGCCCATGGTGAGGGCAGGGCTGTGACGAGGTCGAACAACCAGTCGGGGAGCAGGTCGTAGACCAGGCAGTCCAGGCCGATGCTGCCGTGCTCCTTCTGCCCGAGGTGTGGTTGCGACTCGTAGGTGCCGGTGGACAGGTCCAGTGGGGCGGCGGCCAGGCGTCGGTGCAGCGCGCGCCGGCGGCGGGCGACGGATCCGAGGTCCCACCGGGTGGCCTCGGGTTCGGCACCTAGGACGAACGCGTGCAGGT
Organism: Cellulomonas sp. plas2; assembly: GCF_057221735.1. Lineage (NCBI taxonomy): Bacteria > Bacillati > Actinomycetota > Actinomycetes > Micrococcales > Cellulomonadaceae > Cellulomonas > Cellulomonas sp. plas2. Next base: position 2,516,168 of record NZ_CM170155.1, on the reverse strand, counting down.
CGACCCAGGTGGCCGGCTTGCCGTCCCTGGCCATCTGCAGGACCGTTCCTGGCTGCGCGTTGACCAGGGTGCTGGTGCGGTCCGGGTCGTCGATCCACGTGGAGTGGGAGTAGAAGTCCTGGATCGCGTGCAGTCCGACGCCGACGGCCAGGCGTGCTGATTCCACGCGGTCGCGCTCGGCGGCCCACACGACAGCAGCGACCGTCCCGGCGAGCACCCGCTGGAAGACTTCGCGCACCCGCCAGGTCGCGTGCAGGTCATCGAAGTGCAGCCGCAGCAGTGCCGGTCTGGCCATGACGGCGGAGAAGAACCGGTCGGGGCCGCCGGCGGCCCACCAGAACGGGTTGTACAGGTAGGAGTCGAGGAAGTCGGCGTACCACGCCAGCCCGGCTGCCGCGGAGCTGGTGTGCGGGCGTGGTGTTCGGCCGCCGTCGTCCCAGCCCGCGGCCGTGGCGGCTTCGAGGGTGATCAGCTGGTGGTACCAGCCCTGGGCTGTTGCAGGGTCCGCGTCCTCGGGTGAGTCCCCGCCGCGGACCGGGTCTTCAGAGCCGAAGCGCGGGATGAGCGCGTTGGCTGCCGCCAAGGCCGCGACGGTGGTGAGAGCGAGTGCACGTGACATCACGTCTCCAGCCCACGGGTGGGACGCCAGCACCACGAACCGGGTGGCGGCGGCCCGTCCGAGGCGCCTGGACCGCCGGAACATGTTCCCGCGAGGGCCAGGTGGTGTGCAACGACTATTTGTCACCGCCACGCGGCGAGGCAAGCCGGTGCGGAGCACTGGAGGTAGTTGAGTCCCGGATAGTGGTGTAGCGCTGGGGCCGGTGGTCGTCGTAGACGACGACGCGGTCACCGCGTGATCCTTCGAGTGAACCTCTCACAGCACCCTCGAACGGAGTCATCACGATGACCGCACCTCGCATTGTCGACCCTGCCGCTGTCCTGGGCCAGGCCCTGTCCGACGCGTCGCCGGACCTGATGCGTCACCTGCTCGCCACGGTGATCAACTCCCTGCTGTCCGCGGAGGCCGACGCGGTCTGCGGCGCCGAGTGGGGCCAGCCCTCGCCCGAGCGCGTCAGTCAGCGCAACGGCTACCGGCACCGGGACCTGGACACCCGGGTCGGCACGATCGACGTGGCGATCCCCAAGCTGCGCACCGGGTCCTACTTCCCCGAGTGGCTGCTCGAGCGGCGCAAGCGAGCCGAGGCCGCGCTGATCAGCGTCGTGGCGACCTGCTACCTGCTCGGGGTGAGCACCCGGCGGATGGACAAGCTCGTGCAGTCCCTGGGCATCACGAGCCTGAGCAAGTCGCAGGTCTCGCGGATGGTTACCGACCTGGACGCCCAGGTCGAGGCGTTCCGAACCCGGTCCCTGGCCGAGGCCGGGCCGTTCACGTTCGTCGCCGCCGACGCGTTGACGATGAAGGTCCGCGAGGCCGGACGTGTGATCAACGCCGTGGTCCTGGTCGCCACCGGCGTCAACGGCGACGGGCACCGGGAGGTCCTGGGCTGCAAGGTCACCACCAGCGAGACAAAAGAGGCGTGGAACGCGTTCTTCGCCGACCTGGTCGCCCGCGGCCTGGCCGGAGTCCGGCTGGTGACCTCCGACGCCCACGCCGGCCTGGTCGAGGCGATCGCCGCGAACCTGCCCGGGGCGTCCTGGCAGCGCTGCCGCACCCACTACGCCGCGAACCTCATGAGCGTGACCCCGAAGAGCTCGTGGCCGGCGGTCAAGGCGATGCTGCACTCGGTCTACGACCAGCCCGACGCGGCCTCGGTCCGCGCCCAGTTCGACAAGCTCCTGGACTCCGTCGCCGGCCCGCTGCCGGCCATCGCCGAGCACCTCGACGCCGCCCGCGCGGACCTGCTCGCTTTCACCGACTTCCCGCGAGAGATCTGGCGTCAGCTGTGGTCGAACAATCCGAACGAGCGGCTGAACAAGGAGATCCGCCGCCGCACCGATGTCGTGGGGATCTTCCCCGACCGGGACTCCGTTATCCGCCTGGTCGGCGCCGTCCTGGCCGAGCAGCACGACGAGTGGGCCGAAGGTCGCCGCTATTTCGCCCTCGACGTCCTGCACCGCGCCCGCCTCAACCTGATCACCACCGACCCTGAGGAGGTCGACCAGCCCCTGGCGCTCACCGCCTGATCAGAAGAAGGTCACGAAGCGCTACACCACGTCCAGGGACTTGACCAGGACACCCCGAGACTGATCGACGGCATGCCACCACGCTCACGGAACCACCGAGAGCCCACCGGCCCCGACACGCCGACCGCGACGCCGGCGTCCTCGCTGCTCGCCCCCTCGGCGATCTTCCGCCAGAACGCGCGCTCAAGGTCTCGACGGATCGGCGGCCGTCCCGGCGACCGCATCGCCGGCCGCCCCGTACGCGTCACCAACCACCGAGGCTGACCTTCCATCAACACCTCCACCATCGGGGTGTTGCTTCCACCGGTTGAACCTGGGCAATTCACGTCCTTGCGCTACGGCGACCGCCTTGCCGAGATCGGCGCTGTGCCCTCAATCGGGACCGTGGGCGACAGCTACGACAACGCCCTGGCCGAGACCGTCAACGGCTACTACAAGGCCGAGCTGATCCGCGGGCCGGCCCGCACCGAGCCCTGGCGATCCGTCGAGGACGTCGAGCTGGCGACCCTGGGGTGGGTGCACTGGCACAACACCACGCGCCTGCACGGCTACCTCGGCGACATCCCGCCCACCGAGTACGAAGCCGCGTTCTACGCTGCACCCGGGACCGACCAGCACCTGGTCGAAATCCCATAGCCCGAGCCTCCATCAGACCCAGGGCGGTTCACGGATTGGGATCACGAGCAGTCTCTGCTGGATGGGAGCGGCCCGGACGGCGAGCGGCCCCCGATGTGGGACCAGGACGGCGTCCACGAGATCTACCGTTCCTGGCGCCGTCTGCTCGACAGCTACGAGGGCGAGCGGATGATGGTGGCCGAAGCGTGGGTAGCGCCCGCCGAGCGCTTGTCCCGCTACGTTCGCCAGGACGAGATGCACCAGGCGTTCAACTTCGACTTCCTCGGCGCTCAGTGGAGGGCCGATGACCTTCGGCAGTCCATCCGCTCCTCGCTGGCCGCGGGCGCGGCCGTCGGGGCGCCGGCAACCTGGGTCCTGAGCAACCACGATGTCCTACGCCACACGACACGGCTGGCGCTGCCGTTGGACACCACGTGGCCCAACGGCATCAGGGCGACCGATCCGCAACCCGATCAAGACCTAGGGCTGCGCCGCGCGCGCGCCGCTTCGATGATCATGCTCGCGCTGCCTGGCTCTAGCTACCTCTACCAGGGCGAGGAGCTCGGCCTGCCTGAGCACACAGCCCTACCCGATGAGGTCCGCCAGGACCCCGCGTGGTTTCGCCACGGCGGCACCGAGGCCGGCCGGGACGGCTGCCGTGTGCCCATGCCCTGGGAAGCCGCAGCCCCGGGCTACGGGTTCAGCCCGACGGGCACGACGTGGCTGCCCCAGCCGGATTCCTACCGCCGGCTAGCGGTGGACGCGCAGTCCAAGCACGTGTCCTCGACCCTCGAGCTCTACCGGAGCGCCCTCCGGAACCGACGCGAGGCCGGACTGGGCGAGGGGACGCTCCGCTGGGACGGCGGTGGTGACGATCGGGTGCTGGTCTTCACGAACTGCGGCCGCCGCGCCGCGGTCTCCGTGTTGGTCAACTTCGGTGTCGAGGCGGTGCCGCTGCCGACCGGCGCGGACGTGCTCCTCTCAAGCGGTCCCCTAGATCAGGCTGGGCGTGTCCCGGAGAGCGTCGCGGTCTGGTTCGTCACGACCCCAGACCCGGATGCACCGCGGGGTCACTGACACGCCGCGGGCGGCAACTTGTTGCAAGACTGCCTGCAACAACCTTGTATCTTGCGCAACGCCAGGTACGCTGAGTGCCTCTTTCCCCCACAGAAGGGCGTCGACGATGACGACAACCACGGCGCGCTCCGCTGCGCGTCGGGCCGGGACCTCGGTCCTCGCGCTCGCACTGGCTACAGCAGCACTTCTCGGGGCTCAGGCCGCCGCCCCTCCCACCGCCGCAGCGACCCCTCCGGGTAGCAAGCCGGTCACCGTCCAGCTCTTCGAGTGGAAGTGGACCGACGTCGCTAAGGAGTGCGAGACGGTCCTCGGTCCGCAGGGCTTCGGCGGTGTCCAGATCTCGCCCCCGCAGGAGCACATCGTCCTGCCCGGGCAGGGCTACCCGTGGTGGCAGAAGTACCAGCCCATCAGCTACAAGATCGAGGGGCGCAGCGGCAACCGCGCCCAGTTCACCGACATGGTCAACCGGTGCAACGCCGCTGGCGTGAAGATCTACGCCGACGTCGTCATCAATCACATGGCAGGCATCGGCCAGTCCGGCACCGGCAGCGCTGGGAGCCCCTTCAGCGATTACAGCTTCCCCGCAGTGCCCTTCGGACCGGGCGACTTCAACGACTGCAAGCGCTCGATCTCCAACTGGAGCAACCGCGAGGAGATCCGGAACTGCAACCTCCTGGCCCTGGCGGACCTGGAGACCAGCTCGGAGTACGTCCGCACCAAGATCGCCGACTACCTGAACGACCTCCTCGCCATCGGCGTCGCCGGCTTCCGGGTGGACGCTGCGAAGCACGTCCCGGTCGCCGACTTCCAGGCGATCTACAGCAAGCTCACCAAGCCCTACTACGTCTACCACGAGGTCTACAGCCAGCCTGGCGACGTCATCCCCTCGAGCGAGTACGCCACCCTCGGCGACGCCGGGGAGTTCGCCTTCGGCCCCCGCGTCGGCAACGCCGTGAAGGACGGCAACCTCGCCTCGCTGCAGGGCATCGGCGCCGACTCGAGCTGGATGCCGTCCGACAGGGCGAAGACCTGGATCGACAACCACGACACCCAGCGCGACGGCAGCGCCTCCCTCACCTACAAGAACGGGCCGGAGCTCTACGACCTGGCCAACGCGTTCATGCTCGCCCACCCCTACGGCAGCCCTGTGCTCATGTCGAGCTACCGCTTCGACAACAAGGAGGCAGGCCCGCCCAGCAACGGGGGAAACACCACCAAGGACGTCGACTGCTCCAGCGGTGAGTGGATCTGCGAGCACCGGCGGCCGACGATCGCCGGGATGGTCGGCTTCCGCAACTCGGCGGGTAGCGCCTCGCTGCAGAATTGGTGGACGAACGGTGGCGATCAGATCGCGTTCAGCCGTGGTGACAAGGCGTTCGCCGCGTTCAACCGCGGCAGCTCCACCCTGCAGCGGACATTCGCCACCGGCTTGCCCGACGGCACCTACTGCAACGTCTACGGCGGCGGCGTCAGCGGCACCACCTGCAGCGCCGGTGCCGTGACCGTCTCGGCCGGCCAGGCCGCGATCAGTGTCCGCGCGGGCCAGGCCGTCGCTCTGCACGTCGGCGCGAAGCTTCCTCCGTCCTGCACGACGAACTGCCCGCTGACCGCGAACGCCGGCCCGGATCAGTCCGTGTCGACGGGCTCCACCGTGACCTTCGACGGCACGACCTCCTCCGGGTCAATCTCCTCCTACGCCTGGACCGGTGAGGGCTTCAGCCTGACCGGGGCGCGGCCGACACGGGCGTTCTCCGCGCCCGGCAGCTACCCCGTGACGCTCACCGTCACGGCTGCTGATGGCAGAACCTCTACCGACACCGTCGTGATCGATGTCAGGGATCGCGATGCCGGCGTGGCGGTCAACGTCACGGCCACCACCGTCGTCGGGCAGACCGTCAGGATCGTGGGCAACGTCCCGGCTCTGGGCGGATGGAACGCCGCGAGCGGCCGGGCACTGACCACCACCGCAGCGACCTACCCGGGGTGGACGGGGCAGGTGACCGGCCTCGCTCCGGGCACCACCTTCGAGTACAAGTACGTGAAGGTCGACTCTGCTGGTGCGGTGCTCTGGGAGAGCGGCGCCAACCGGATCGCCACCGTCTCAGCGGCGGGCACCCTCACCCTGAGCGACGCGTTCCGGGGTGACCCCCCCGTCGCCAGCACGCAGGCGGTGAACTTCGCGGTCAACGCCACCACGTCCTACGGACAGAACGTGTACCTCGTCGGCAGCACCCCAGAGCTGGGGTCCTGGGACCCCGCGAAGGCGGTCGCGCTGTCCTCGGCGAGCTACCCGAACTGGCGGACGGCCGCGGCGGTGAACCTCCCGGCGAACACGCGTTTCGAGTACAAGTTCGTCAAGAAGAACCCGAACGGCACCTTCACGTGGGAGACCGGCTCCAACCGCTTCTACACCACGGGCGCCTCGGGCTCGGTGAGCCTCAGCGACACCTGGCGCTGAGACAAGCAGTAGCGGTGGCTCGGCGCGGATGGATCGCGCCGGGCCACTGCCGCGCCTGGCAGAGGCGAGGGCGACGCCTTTGAGCCTCGACACCCGATCGGTCGCTTGGTGCTGCCCTCCCGCGACGCCACCTCGAGCGGCTTGCCTCGTCCACCGAGGTCATCAAGCCGCGGCGGCAGGTACCGCTGCACTCCGTAGGAGGAGGGCAGCAAGCGTTCGTTGCATGAGTTGCAGCAAGTTGCTGCAAGGTCTTGCAAAAGCACCGGCGGCCGGTCTAGCGTTGCGAGGCCGCCAGCGGGAGGCCTCGCGATGATGCTGCGCCCGCTCGAACAGATCAGGAGACACCCGGTGCGACGGAGCATCCCCTTTCTCGCGGCCGCCGCCGGGATGTGGACACCGCCCTTCCCGGCTGCCGTTTCCTCCGTCTGAAGCAGTACATCCTCGGCGGTGGCCTAACAGTTGGACGGGCTCTGCGGCTCGTCGACTCCCGGGCCAGCGCCATCAGATCCGCACAGGGACAAACACATGGCCGTGACGCATCCCGATTTAGTGCCGGCGAGCTACGTCGACGCCCACGGCGTAGTCCAGCATCTTGACGGTGCGACGCGCGCCGTCGTGCAGGCCGCCGTGACCAACAGGGGTATCTCCCAAACGCCGCTTGTCTGCGTGCCAGGGGAACGGTGGGAGCGGCTGGACGGTCACCTCGAGACGTTGGACGGGTCCTACCTCGGCCCTGTCGAGGACGTCGCGCCCCCGGCGGGCTACTACCGGCTGGTCACGGCGGACGGCCGTCGCCGCCTGCTCCTGAGCGCCCCGGCGACCTTTCCCCAGCCCGAGCGCGGCTGGGGCTGGGCCGTGCAGCTCTACGCGGCCCGGTCGCGCGGCTCGTGGGGCATCGGCGACTTCCGCGACCTCGCGCACATCGCGCGCCGGGCGCGCGACGCCGGTGCGGCCTCCGTGCTCATCTCCCCGCTGCACGCGGCGGCGCCGTGCTCGGTCCAGCAAGCCTCGCCGTACTCGCCCGCCTCGCGCGAGTGGCTGCAGCTGCTCCACATCGCCATCGAGGACGTCCCGGGCGCAGACGCCGTCGACCTGTCCGACCTCGCCGCACGCGGCCGTGGGCTCAACGCCACGCGGCGCATCTACCGCGACGGGGTGTGGGCGCTCAAGCACGCCGCGCTGCTGCGCATCTGGCAGGCCACGCGCCGCCGCCTGCCCGTCGAGCACGACGTCTGGGTCGCCGCCGGCGGGGAGGACCTGCGCCGCTTCGCGACGTGGTGCGTCCTGGCCGAGCGCATCGGCACGGCGTACTGGCCCAGCTGGCCCGAGCAGTACCGCACCCCGGCCGGTGCGGCGCACTACGCCGAGGAGAACGCCGAGCGCGTCGCGTTCTACTGCTGGGCGCAGTGGGTCGCCGACGTGCAGCTCGCCACGGCGTGCGAGGCGGGCGCGACGATCGTGGCCGACGTCGCGGTCGGCTTCGACTCCTCCTCGGCCGACGCGTGGGCCCACCAGGACGCCGTCGTGTTCGACTACGAGGTCGGCTGTCCGCCCGACCGGCACAACCTCGACGGCCAGACGTGGGGCCTGCCGCCGCTGAGCCCGACGGCGCTCGTCGCCTCGGACCTGCGGCCGTTCGTCGCGATGGTCCGCTCGGCGCTGGCCCACGCCGGTGCGCTGCGGATCGACCACGTCATGCAGCTGTGGCGTCTCTACTGGGTGCCGGTCGGCGGCCACCCCGCCGCGGGCGCCTACGTCCGGTACCCGGTCGAGGCGATGCTCGCGGTGCTGCGGCTCGAGGCGCACCGCGCGGGGGCCTGGGTCGTCGGCGAGGACATGGGCACGGTCGCCGAGGGCGTCCGCGAGACGATGGCCGAGCAGGGCATGCTCGGCTACCGCGCCGCGCTGCGCCTGCCGGTGGACCAGTTCCCCGAGGCGGCGATGGGTGCGTCGTCCACGCACGACCAGGCGACGATCGCCGGCACGCTGACCGGCTCGGACATGGCCGACCTGCGGGCGATCGGGAAGTCGGCGAACTTCGAGCAGCTCGAGGGCGTGCGCCGCGAGCTCGCGGCGGCCGCCGGGGTGGACCTCGACGGCCCCGTGGGCCCTGAGCAGGTCGCCCAGGCTGTCCGGGCCCAGTACGCCCGGCTCTCGGCGTGTGCGGCCCGCGTCGTGCTGGCCTCGCTGGACGACGCCGGCGCGGTCGCCGAGCGCCCCAACATGCCCGGCACGGTCACCGAGTGGCCCAACTGGTGCCTGAGCCTGCCGCGCCCGGTGGAGGACCTGCTCGAGGAGCCGCTCGCGCAGGACGTCGCGCGCATCCTCGACGGGCGCCGCGCGGTCTGACGGCCCTGCGACGCGCGGGAGAAAGGGCCAGCACACGCCCAAACGGGCTCTGGGGCATGACGGATTCAGCGCGAAGGGGCGCGCCAGCAACCCCACATGTGGATCTTCAGGCTGTTGACTCCGGCCGGAAAAGGTCCGCTGCGCGCAACGTCTCACTGCCGGCGTCGGACTTGTCGATGAGCACTACTGTGAGCACTCGGCATTTCCGCGCGACCGTGGCGACGCTCCTGGTCGCCGCTGGCGCGTCGCTCGCAGTGGCGGTCACGTCCCCACCTGCAGGGCAACCGGTGCTGCTCGCACGCCAAGGTCTCGATGACGGGTTCTCGCCGACCGCGCGGGAGCCCGCCGCGCCAGGGGCTAAACCGCTCCTGGCAGCTTCCGGCCTGGTGCCCGGTCACCCGCTGGCCGGGTGCGTCGAACTGCCTCGCTGGACCGTGCCCGGGCAGGTACACCTCCTGGCCGAAGAGCTGAACGGGGTGCTCGCGCCGTTGCTCCTTGTGACGGTCGCTACAGGAACCGGATCGAGTGCCGTCTGCGCCGACTTCTCGGGCGTGACCTTGTACGAGGGCACGCTTGCGGACCTGGCAGCGTCGGACGGCCTAGACACGGGTTGGGCCCCAGCCGATGGAGCGCGAACTTTTCGGGTGACCGTGGAGGTGGCCGACGATGAGCGCGCCGCCGGTGCTACGGCGACGACGACGTTCCTTTGGGTCGCGGTACCCGCCACGCCCGACGACGACCTGCCTCCCCCTGATCCACAAGCCGCAGGTGGGACGTCGGCATCAACGGCCGACACCGGGCCGTCGCACCTCACGACCTCGCCTGCGAACAGCGCACCGTCCGGCGGCGACACGAGCGCTGTGCAGTCCTCGGCGGAGCACTCGCCCGAGCCCACAGTTGGCATCGCCCTCGAAGCCGGACCGGTGCGCGTCTTCCTGCGCGACCTGGCCCGGACGGCCTGGCTGCCTCTGCTGCTCCTCGTCCTGCTCCTCGTCTACTTAAGGCTGCAGGACCGCCTCGACCGTGACGATCCAAAACTGGCCCTCGCCCCGATGCACCCAGACCAGCTCGTCCCGTTCCCGACCTCGACCCGGAGCCGACCGTGACCCAGACGTCCGATCCCTCGCGCCACGGCCTCGTGCCCCTGGTCGACCGGATGCGCTGGGCAGGTTTGCTCCGCATCGGCCTGCTCGGCGCAGCAGCCGGTCTCGTTCTCACTGCACCGACACGATCGCTCGACGCGGCGGCGTTCATCGCCGTCGCGCACCTGACGTTCGTGCTCGTCACCCTGCTGGCTTCCCGGTTGGGACGCAAGGCGACGATCACGGCGCTCAACGCCTCGCTCGTGCTCGACGGGTTCGTCCTCGCCGCGGTGATCCACGTCCTTGGGGACCTCAGCGGCTTCGTGACTGCCCTCTATGTCATCCACGTGAGTGCGGTAAGCCTGCTCATGAGCTTCCGGACGGGCGTCAAGGTGGCGCTGTGGCACTCGTTGGTCGTGCTCGTCTTCCTCCATGCCTCCGCGACCGGTGTGCTGCGCGGTGGCACGCTCGAGGGTCGGCCGGTCATCATGACCACCTACCTGGCGTTCCTGCTGCTGCTCTGGGTCGCCGCGCTCGGCACGTCGGCGTTCGCTGCGCTCAACGAGCGCGAGCTCCGGCGGCGACGGTACGACGCCGAGGTCCTACACCGCCTCGCTGTTGCCCTGTCGACCGTCGACGACCCAGAGAGTGTCGTGCACAGCCTTGCCCGAGCGGTCGTCGACGATCTCGGCGTACGGCGGGCGCTCGTGGCCGTGACGCCCGGTCAACCGACCCACGATGCAGGCCTGGTCCCAGAGCTCTGTGTCGTCCTGACGAGTCCGGGGTCGGACAAGTTGGTGCTGGGCTCGGCCGACCGGCGGACCGCGGTGTCCACGCATGGTCCAACAACGGGCTGCGCAGACGCGCCCGGTTCGCTCCTGGCTCGAGTCCCCGTCGGAGGCGGCCCGGTGCTCGCCATCAAGGCGGACCCGACCTGGGACGAATGGCTCGTCCAACGCCTGCCCCAAGCGCAAGGCATCGTCGCGCTACCGCTGCCCCTCGGTGATGCCGGGCGTGGGTGGCTCGTGTTGGAGCTCGGTCGACGCCGGCTCAACGGCGTCGACCGGCGACTGCTGTCCACCGCCGAGCAGGCGGTGGCACACGCCGCCCTGGCGCTGACGCGCGCGGCTGCCGTCGCATCCTTGCGCCGGATCGCCGAGACAGATGGCCTGACCGGCGTCGGGAACCGGCGCGCCTTCGACGCTGCGCTCGCCCACGCGATCGACACCGCACGGTCAGGGCAGGAAGACTTCTCCGTGGCGTTGATGGACCTCGACCACTTCAAGGCCGTCAACGACAGCCACGGTCACGCGGTCGGCGACGAGGTACTCCGGGCGGCCGCGCACGCGATCCGCATGGCGAGCCGAACCGGCGACATGGTCGCGCGGTACGGCGGAGAGGAATTCGCTGTGATCCTGCCCGGTGACGCGCGATCTGCTGTGTCGGTAGCAGACCGCCTACGGCGAGCGGTCGAAACGTCCGAGGCGCCTCTGCCGGTCACGTGCAGCGTGGGTGTAGCGCCGTGGACCGCAGATGCCTCGATCGCGGACGTGCTCCGGTCTGCGGACAGCGCGCTCTACCGCGCGAAGGCGGCGGGACGAAATCGGACGGTCGACGCCACGGAGGCGGAAGTGGACCCAATTTCCACCGAGTCGACCGCCGTGCGGGCGTGATATCCCGGCTCGGCGACCGGGGTGCCGGATCACGATGGCGCAATCGTTCAACTGCGGTGGGCCCCGGCCGATGGAGTGGTGACCATCCACCAGCCAGGAGCGCCACATGACCGAGAAGACGAGCCCGGGCCGCCACCGCGTGCACCCGGCCAAGCGCAGCAGACGTACTGCCGCCGTGACAACCGTCCTCGTGCTTATCGTCGCCAGCGGCGCAGCCATGTCCACCTGGTCGGGGTTCAGCGCTCAGACGACGAACGAGGCAAACAGCTTCAGCACCGCCCAGATCAGCCTGACCGACAACGACACGGGCGCCTATGCGATGTTCCGATCGGCGAACGGCGGCAATGCCTACGCTCTCCTTCCCGGCGATGTCGTGACCGAGTGCATCGGCGTGACGTACACGTCCAACGCGACCACCCGAACGCCGACCGTGAAGCTGTCCGCCACCGGCGGCGCGGGCACGCTAGCGCCCGACGTCAATGTCACGGTGACCCGTGGAACGATCACCGGCACGCCGTCGTGGCCGACCACGACCTGCGGCAGCGGGTTCACCGCCGACGCCGTCGGCCAGCTGTACACAGGCAATCTGCAGGACTTCATCACGGCGGTTAGCACCACGCCGCTGGCCACCGGGACCTGGGGGAACAACGCCGCCGGAGAGACGCACTACTTCCAGGTGCGCGCCGAGGTGCTGGCGACGGCGTCCCAGAACGAGACGGTCGCGCCGTTCACCCTCGCCTTCACCTCCGACACCAACTGAGCTCTTGTGTCTCGCCGCCGGGCCGCGACGGCGCCGAACCGCCGGTCCGGCCTGGTTCGGCGCCTCGGTCGCATCCGCGTGGGACCCCTGGTCATGGTCGCGCTCATCCTCGCGATCGCCAGCCTCGCCGTTGCCGGTTGGCAGATCGTCATCGACAGGAGCGACAGCATGCGGCCGACCCTGCGCGCGGGCGACCTGCTGCTGCTGCGACCGGTCGGCCTCGGCGCCACCGACGCCGGTGACATCCTCACCTTCCCGGATCCGCGGGCACAGGACCGCACGCTGACCCACCGCCTCGTCATTCGCACGGACACGGCCGGCGGCTTCACCGTCCAGACCAAGGGAGACGCGAACACCGTGAGCGAGACGTGGTCAGCTCCACGTGACGCCGTCGTCCATCAGGTCGCCGTTCGAGTCCCCCACGTCGGTCGCGCGGTCGCCGTCCTCGGCCTCCCTCTAGTGCGGGCCTGCGCGATCACCGGCCTCATCGCGATCTTCACCGTCACAACTCTGCGCCGCGTCTGGCGCACGGACCAGCTGTGAGCCCGGCCCGACGTCGATCGAGGCGCACCGCCCTCTGGGCTCTCGCCGTCTTACTGTGGCTGCCGCTCGGGACGGGCATGACCTCGAGCGGCATCACAGCCATGACGGTCAGCGCGGGGAACCAGCTCGCTACAGCAACGATCTTCGCTTGGCATCCCCTTCCTTCGAGCGCAACCACACCGACCACGAGTCCCATCAACAGCAGCACGTCGGTCTCGTCCTGGACGCCCCGACTTGCCGACGTGGCGGGCGCGCCGTGGGTCGCATGGGCCGAGACGAGCGGGAGCGGGCGGCAGGTCCGGGTCAAGCGCTGGGACGGCACGGCTTGGCAAGCCGTCGGTGGAGCTCTTGGTACGAACGCGCGAACACCGGCGATCGCCGCAGTCGACGGAACTGTCTTCGTCGCCTGGTCGGAGGTCGGCACGCCCAGCACGATCCGGATCGCGCGCTGGACAGCCGGCGCGTGGCAGACAGTCCAAGCCGGGTCTCAGGATGCCTGGAACTTGGACAACCAAAAGAACGCCTACCGGCCACGCCTCACCGCGGTCGGTGCCTCGCTCTGGGCGGTGTGGCAGGAACTGGACAGCAGCGGCAGCTACCTCCAAGTCAAGTGGCGCAGTTACAACACTCTGACCTCGTCGGCCAGCGGTAGCGGAATCATGGCTTACGACAACGCAAAGCAGGCAGTCGATCCGGACGTCGCCACGGTCGCGGGGCAGCCCTGGGTGGTGTTCTCCGAAACGAACGGCAGTGGTATCTCGACAATCCGGGTGCGGTCACCGTCCGTGGGCCGCGGGACGGAACTCAACGTGAACGCCGCCCAGCCTGCTTACGGCCCCTCCATCGCAGTCGGACTCGATGACCTGCCTCACATCGCATTCCGCGAGCAGACAGCCGGCTGCTGGCAGGTCCGCACGCGGCGATGGACCGGTAGCACGTGGCTGCAGTCCGGGGGGTCGAGTCTGACACCCACCGTCTGCACAACCTCGAGCGTCGGCGGCGGATCACCGCAGTACCCGGACGGGATGCCGAACGTCGGGGATCCCAGCATCGCCGTCGTCGGGTCTATCCCTTGGCTCACCTGGGCCGAGCGCAACGCGAACGGCAACTTCGACATGGTGGTCGCTCGCTACGCAGCGAGCACCGACCAGTGGATCCGGACCTCAGTCGTGGACATCGGCCCGGCGGCGGACACGGTGACGGGTCACCTCCTCGCTTCAGGCGGGCGCCCTCACGTGACATTCACTGAGTGGGACGGAATCAACTGGGAGGCTCGGGTGGCTCGGTGGTGACGACGAAAGCCCGGTTGCCTCGTGTTCTGACTGCAGCTCTGGTCCTGACGGCGGGAGGGACAGCAGCCCTCGCCTGGTCGGAGAGGACGACGATCCACAGCAGCGCCGGTAACAGCTTCACCGCCGCGACCGTCGTCCTCACCGATGACGACCGCGGCACCGCTCTCTTCCATCCTGCGGACGGGGAGGCGGCGGCGATGGTGCCCGGCCAGCAGATCGTAAGGTGCGTCGCCGTCGTGCTGGCGACCGACGCGACGGCCGGTAGGCAAGACGTCGTGTTCTACGCCTCGGGCTCGGGTGAGCGCGCCGAAGCGGGCCTGAGCGACTCGCTGGAACTCACCGTCGAGCGAGGGTCCGCATCGGGCCCGAAGACCCCCGAGGCTCCGTGTGGCGAAAGCTACGAACCTGATCCAGCTGGGCCTGTCTTCCGCGGAACGCTCGCGACCTTCCTGTCGGCGCACGGGTCATCGGACACCGGGGCACCCACCGGCGAGTGGAGGCATGTGCCAAATGGTGATGAGCACGTCTTCCGGATCTCCGTTCGGCTGGCCGACGACGCCACAACGCCCGGAGCCTCTGTGAGCGCCGTCACCTTCTTCTGGAAGTCTGTCACCACTTGATCGGCATGCGGGCCACCACTGACTTGGCGAAGGTCGACGGCCCGCACCGGCCCAGCCTCACGGGGGACGCCCGCGCCGGGTCGGCTATCGCCGAGGCGCCCGACCACATGCCCGAGACCGGGTGAACCGACGTCTCAAGCGTCTCAGTGCTGCGGTGAACGTTGCCCGCCGAATGATGAATACGCGATGCCCTTTGGACAGAGGATGCGCATCGTGGGAATGTTGAGCACATGGCACAGCAGACGAAGGTCACCATTCTCGACGACATCGACGGTACCGAAGGCGCCCAGAGCGTCGCCTTCTCCTACGAGGGTCAGTCCTACGAGATCGACCTCGGCGACAAGAACCGTGAGGTCCTGGTCAAGGCGCTGCAGCCCTACATCGACGCTGGTCGGAAGGTCGGCGGCGGACGCTCTCGCAGCGGCGGTGCTGCTCCCCGGACGCGCGCGGGCAACGCCGACACGACGGCCATCCGCGAGTGGGCGAAGGCGAACGGCATCACGGTCAACGAGCGTGGCCGGATCGCGGATTCGGTGCGCCAGCAGTACGAGGCCGCGAAAGCCTGAGGCGCCCAGCGCCCCTCAAAGCCGCGCTCAGCGATGGCGGCAAATTAGCCAGGCGGTGACGAGCGCCAGCCCGTGCGCGCCGGTCAGATCCGTCCCCGCCGAAGGACAGGCGGGTGGCGATGTTGACCGTCCACCCGTACCCGGTCGGGCTGGACGTCGAGGCCTGCGGCAGGCCCGCCACGCCCACCGACAGGGAGTTGTAGACCAGCGAGACCGGGATGTCCCCAGCGATCCCGCCTGCGGCCATCCCGTCGATGGTAGCCATGAGGTTGCCGGTGGCGACGTTGACCTCGGCCGAGACCCGGTCAGCGGGGGAGTAGGAGAACGCGGTGCGGTTCTTGCGCGGGCCAGCGCCCAGCATCGGGGACACCTGCGAGGTCTGCAGCGCGCTGAGCGCCGAGCACGCCCCTGCGTCACAGCCCTTGACCTGCCACTCGATGACCGTGCCGGCAGGCAGCGGCCCTGTCAGCGTCAGCCGGGCGGTACCACCGGCGGCGACGGGCACCGCGGTGCCGTTGGCCAGGTTCCAGGTGGTGGAGCCTGCGCGGCGCGCGTAGAAGGTGCCGTTGACCGACCCGCCGTCCGCATCGCTGACCCGCGCCCCGATGATCGGCGAGTACGTCAGCGCCTTCTCGAACACGAACCGCTCACCGACGGCACCGCCGCAGCAGCGGGTAACCCGCTGACCACCAACGCCACGGCCGGCAATCCCACGAGAACACCCCAGCGACCGCGCACGCGCTCCCCCTCGAGGCTGGCCCACCGCGCCACTGCGGTACGACACCTGCGCGTGATCCAAGCAGTTCCGGGCACCGCCCATGTGACCCGATCGGGTGAAGTATTCGGGCCGGTGCCGCCCACTTCGCGAGGACGCGGACACGGTGCGGTGATCCCGTGCGCGCGCGATACCAGTCCAGGCGCCGAAGCGAAAGGTATGGATTGCCCATCAACTGAGCGTCGACAAGGCGGCACCGTGGGCGTCGATCGCCACGCCCGCTCCGGTGTGCCGACGAGGGTCGGGTAGCCGCACCCGATGCTGCTCGACGGCTTCCGGTGCGAGAGGATCACCGCCCTGGCGCCGCCGGCGCGGGAGATGGCCGGCGCCTGATCCGCGGCCGCGCGATGTCAGCCCGATCGCCGCAGGCCGACGCCTGTGGCTACCATGGCCGTACAGGCGTCGACCCGGCCATCACCGGCGAGCCTCCGGAAGAAAGGACTGCGCGAGCGGTCCCGGTAGAACCGGACGGGCAGGCCCGTGACAGCCGACGACAAGTGGTCGGACGCGTCGCACGCCGCAGGGCGGGCGACGGGCCCGGCAAGCGAGGTGGTACCGCGGTGGCCCGGCCGGTCCGGTGACGTCGTCCTCGTGCGCCCGGCACGTCACGCACCCCGGCGGGTGCGGCAGGACCAAGGAGCCCCTCGCGTGGCCTACCCGTTGCACCGCTCGTCGTCGCCCGTCCCGGCGTCCCCGGACCTGCCCGCGCTCGAGGCGGACGTCCTCGCGCACTGGGCGCAGGACGGCACGTTCGGCGCCAGCATCGACGCGCGCCCGGCGGGCGAGGGCGGCTCCAACGAGTTCGTCTTCTACGACGGCCCGCCGTTCGCCAACGGCCTGCCGCACTACGGCCACCTGCTGACCGGCTACGCCAAGGACGTCGTGCCGCGCTACCGCACGATGCGCGGCAACCGCGTCGAGCGCCGGTTCGGCTGGGACACCCACGGCCTGCCCGCGGAGCTCGAGGCCGAGCGCATCCTCGGCATCACCGACAAGTCGCAGATCGAGGAGATGGGCATCGCGGCCTTCAACGCCGCGTGCCAGGAGTCCGTCCTGCGCTACACGGGGGAGTGGCGCGAGTACGTCACCCGCCAGGCGCGCTGGGTCGACTTCGACCACGACTACAAGACGCTCGACATCTCCTTCATGGAGTCGGTCCTCTGGGCGTTCAAGACCCTGTACGACAAGGGCCTGGCCTACGAGGGCTACCGCGTCCTGCCCTACTGCTGGCGCGACCAGACGCCGCTGTCCAACCACGAGCTCGGCATGGACGCGGACGTGTACCAGGACCGCCAGGACCGGACGGTGACGGTGACGTTCCCGCTGGCCGGGGAGCGGGCGGAGGGCCTCGGGCTGGCGGGCGTCGCGGCCGTGGCCTGGACGACGACGCCGTGGACCCTGCCGACGAACGCCGCCCTGGCGGTCGGGCCGGAGGTCACCTACGTCGTCGTGCCGCACGCCACGCCGGCCGCGGAGCGCACCGGGATCCAGGAGCACCTCGCGGCGGACACGTTCCTGCTCGCCGAGGCTCTGCTGCCGGCCTACGCCAAGGACCTCGGCTACGCGTCGGGCGACGAGGCGCTCGCGGCCGTCACGCGGCGCGTCACCGGCGCGGAGCTGGCCGGGGTGCGCTACGAGCGGCTCTTCGACTACTTCGCGGACACCGACGCCTGGGGCACGGGCCACGCCTGGCAGGTGCTCACCGAGGACTACGTCACCACCGAGGACGGCACGGGCGTCGTCCACCAGGCTCCCGCCTACGGCGAGGCCGACCAGGAGTCCTGCGAGCGCGCCGGCATCCCGACCATCCTGTCCGTCGACGAGGGCGGCCGGTTCACAGCCGTGGTGCCGGACTTCCAGGGCCTGCAGGTGTTCGAGGCGAACAAGCCGATCATCGACCGCCTGCGCGCCGACGGCCGCCTGCTGCGCGAGTCCTCCTACGTGCACTCCTACCCGCACTGCTGGCGCTGCCGGAACCCGCTGATCTACAAGGCGGTCTCCTCCTGGTTCGTCCGCGTGAGCGCGTTCCGCGACCGCATGGTCGAGCTCAACCAGCAGATCTCCTGGACGCCGGAGCACCTGCGCGACGGGCAGTTCGGCAAGTGGCTGGCCGGCGCGCGCGACTGGTCGATCTCCCGCAACCGGTACTGGGGCACACCCATCCCGGTGTGGGTGTCCGACGACCCCGCCTTCCCGCGGACCGACGTCTACGGCTCCCTGGCCGAGCTCGAGCGGGACTTCGGGCGCCTGCCGACGAACGCCGCCGGGCAGCCCGACCTGCACCGGCCCTTCATCGACGAGCTGACGCGCCCGAACCCCGACGACCCGTCGGGCCGGGCGACGATGCGGCGCATCACGGACGTGCTCGACGTGTGGTTCGACTCGGGCTCGATGCCGTTCGCGCAGGTCCACCACCCCTTCGAGAACGCCGACTGGTTCGAGGGGCACTTCCCGGGCGACTTCATCGTCGAGTACATCGGGCAGACCCGCGGCTGGTTCTACACGCTGCACGTGCTGGCCACGGCCCTGTTCGACCGGCCGGCGTTCCGGTCCGTCATCTCGCACGGCATCGTGCTGGGCGACGACGGCCGCAAGGCGTCCAAGTCCCTGCGCAACTTCCCCGACCCCATGGTCATGTTCGACCGGTACGGCTCCGACGCCGTGCGGTGGTCGCTCATGTCCTCGCCGGTGCTGCGCGGCGGCAACCTCGTCGTCGCCGAGGAGAACATCCGCGAGGCCGTGCGCCAGGTGCTGCTGCCGGTGTGGAGCACGTACTACTTCTTCACGCTCTACGCCGGTGCGGCGCGCGGCGGCGAGGGGTACGAGGCGCAGCCGGTGACGGCCGAGCGCGTCGCCGGGCTGCCGCCGATGGACCGGTACCTCCTGGCCCGCACGCGCGACCTCGTCGTCGACCTCACGGCGCGGCTCGACGCGTACGACATCGCCGGGGCGTGCGAGGCCGTGCGCGAGCACCTCGACGTCCTGACCAACTGGTACGTGCGCACCCAGCGCGACCGCTTCTGGGCGGAGGACGCCGACGCGTTCGACACGCTGTGGACCGCCCTCGAGGCGCTGACGCGCGTCATGGCGCCGCTCGCGCCGCTCGTGACGGAGGAGGTGTGGCGCGGGCTCACCGGCGGGCGCTCGGTGCACCTCGGCGACTGGCCGACGCCGGACGACGGGGCGCTCGTCGCCGACCC
Source organism: Cellulomonas sp. plas2 (assembly GCF_057221735.1). Lineage (NCBI taxonomy): Bacteria > Bacillati > Actinomycetota > Actinomycetes > Micrococcales > Cellulomonadaceae > Cellulomonas > Cellulomonas sp. plas2. The sequence goes on along the minus strand of NZ_CM170155.1, from coordinate 2,497,013 downwards.
CGCGCTCGTCGCCGCGATGGACGGAGTCCGGTCCGCCGTGTCCGTCGCGCTCGGTCTGCGCAAGGCGAACGGGCAGCGCGTGCGCCAGCCGCTGCGGCGGCTGACCGTCGCCGTGCCGGACCCCGACGCGCTCGTGCCCTACCGCGACCTGCTCGCGGCCGAGCTCAACGTGAAGGACGTCGAGCTCGTCGCGGCCGACGAGGCCGCCGCCGCCGCGCACGGCATCGCCCAGCGGCTGGCGGTCAACGCGCGCGCCGCCGGGCCACGCCTCGGCCGCGGGGTGCAGGCCGTGATCCGCGCGGCCCGCGAGGGTGCGTGGCGGGTCGACGGGGAGACGGTCGTGGTGACCACGCCCGACGGCGACGTGCCGCTCGAGCCGGCGGAGTACGAGCTGACGACCGTCGTCGCGGCGGCCGAAAGCGGCGAGGGTCCGACGGCCGCGGCCGCGGTGCTGCCCGGCGGCGGGTTCGCGGTGCTCGACCTCGTCCTGGACGACGAGCTGCGTGCCGAGGGCTACGCCCGCGACGTCGTCCGGGCCGTGCAGGACGCGCGCAAGGCCGCCGGCCTCCAGGTCGGCGACCGCATCGCGCTGACCCTCGGCGTGCCGGCCGAGCACGTGGCCGCCGTCGAGGCGCACCGCGCGTTCGTCGCCGACGAGACCCTGGCGACGACGCTCGTCGTCGCCCCCGCCACCCCCGACCACCCCGAGCTCACCGTGGAGGTGGCGCGCGCATGACCGGACGCGAGGACGAGGGGCCCGAGGTCCGCGACGAGGAGCACGACGAGACGCACGGCCGGGACGCGGACGACGAGCGCCGCGACCTGCTGGGCCGCCGGATGGCCCAGGGGGACGAGCGCCGGGCCGCCGCGTCCGCCGGCGCGCACGCCTCGTCGGGCGCCGCGCACCTGCGCGCCGAGGCCGCGCGCGAGGCCCGGGAGGCGGCCGACGAGGTGTACCGCGCGATCCTCGAGCGGGCGCCCGAGCACGACATCGACCCCACGCTTGACCGGGTCCGCGACGTGCTGGAGCTCCTCGGCGACCCGCAGCGCGCCTACCGGACGGTCCACCTCACCGGCACGAACGGCAAGACCTCCACCGCGCGCATGGTCGAGCGGCTGCTGCGCGAGCACGGGCTGCGCACGGGCCGGTTCACCAGCCCCCACCTGACCCGCGTCACCGAGCGCATCGCCATCGACGGCGAGCCGCTGTCCGACGAGCGGTTCGTCGAGGTGTGGCAGGACGTGGCCCCGTACGTGCACCTGGTCGACACCCGCTCGCTCGAGCAGGGGAAGCCGCGGCTGTCCTTCTTCGAGGTGTTCACGGTCATGGCGTTCGCCGCCTTCGCCGACGCGCCGGTGGAGGTGGCGGTCGTCGAGGTCGGGCTCGGCGGGCGGTGGGACTCGACGAACGTCGTCGACGGCGAGGTCGCGGTGATCACGCCGGTCGCGATGGACCACGAGCGCTACCTCGGGGACACGCTCGTGGAGATCGCCGAGCAGAAGGCGGGGATCGTCAAGGACGGCGCCACCCTCGTGCTCGCGCGCCAGCAGGAGGACGTCGACGGCGTCGTGCTGGCCGTCGCGGCCGAGCGCGGGGCGCGCGTGGTCCGCGAGGGCGTGGACGTCGACGTGCTCGAGCGCGTGGTGGCCGTCGGCGGGCAGGTGGTGAGCCTGCGCGGCCTCGGCGGCGTCTACACGGACGTGTTCCTGCCCCTCCACGGCGAGCACCAGGCGCACAACGCGCTGCTCGCCCTCGTCGCGGTCGAGGCGCTGCTGACCGGGGGCGGCGCGCTCGACGCGGGCGTGGTCGAGGCGGCGTTCGGCGACGTGAGCTCCCCCGGCCGCCTCGAGGTGGTGCGGACCAGCCCGACGGTCGTCGTCGACGGCGCGCACAACCCCGCCGGGGCCGAGGCCATGGTGGCGGCGCTGGAGGAGGCGTTCTCCTTCGTCCGGCTCGTGGGGGTCGTCGGCGCGATGGCGGACAAGGACGTCGAGGGCATCCTGTCGGTCCTCGAGCCCGTGCTCGACGAGGTCGTCGTCACCCGCGCGGCCTCCGACCGGGCGCTGGAGGTCGACGACCTGGCCGACCTCGCGCGCGACGTGTTCGGCGAGGACCGCGTCCACGTCGCCGAGCGGCTCGACGAGGCGATCGACGTGGCGGTGCAGCGGGCCGAGGGCGAGGTCGAGCGCGGCGCCGGCGTGCTCGTCACCGGGTCCATCCAGCTCGTCGCGCAGGCGCGCGCGCTGCTCGGCCGGTCCTGAGCACAGGCCCGGAGCGCGCGTCCGCGAGGGCGCGCTGCAATGGCACGTCGCCCGTCCGGGGGATCCCGGGCGGGCGAGTGCACGGACGTGCAGCGCACCTGCACGGGAGTCCTTGACCGCGCGCTCACCTGCGGACACAGTGGGTCCCGCCGCGGGCGAGGACGCCCGGCACCGCCCGGCGAGGGCGGCGTGACGCTGGAGGGACCTTCGTGAAGAAGCTCATCAACGACCCGCAGGACGTCGTCGCCGAGTCGGTGGAGGGCTTCGGCCTCGCCCATGCCGACCTCGTGGCCGTCCACGCCGACCCCCTGTTCGTCGCGCGGGCCGGCGGTGCCGTGACCGGGAAGGTCGGTCTCGTCAGCGGCGGGGGCAGCGGGCACGAGCCGCTGCACGCCGGCTTCGTCGGCGTCGGGATGCTGGACGCGGCCGTCCCCGGCGCGATGTTCACCTCCCCGGTCCCCGACGCCATCACGCCCGCGATCCAGGCGGCGGACTCCGGCGCCGGCGTGCTGGCGATCGTGAAGAACTACACGGGGGACGTGCTCAACTTCGAGACGGCCGCCGAGCTCGCCGACGCCGAGGGCGTCACCGTGCGCACGGTGGTCGTCAACGACGACGTCGCGGTCGAGGACTCCACGTGGACCGCCGGCCGGCGCGGCGTGGCGGGCACGGTCATGGTCGAGAAGATCGCCGGCGCGGCGGCCGAGCGCGGCGACGACCTCGACGCGGTGGCGGCCGTCGCGGAGAAGGTCGTCGCCAACGTCCGGTCGATGGGTGTCGCGCTCACCGCCTGCACGGTCCCGCACGCGGGCCGGCCGAGCTTCGACCTGCCCGACGACGAGATGGAGATCGGCATCGGCATCCACGGCGAGCCGGGCCGGCACCGCGTGCCGCTCCAGCCCGCCGACGCCGTCACCGAGGCGCTGCTGACGCCCGTGGTCGAGGACCTCGGGCTGAGCGGGGGCGAGCAGGTCCTGCTCTTCGTCAACGGCATGGGCGGGACCCCGGCGTCCGAGCTCTACATCGTCTACCGCAAGGCCCGCGCGCTGCTCGAGGCCCGGGGCGTCTCCGTCGCGCGGTCCCTCGTCGGCAGCTACGTCACCTCCCTGGAGATGCAGGGCGCCTCGGTGACGGTCCTGCGGCTCGACGAGGAGACGACGGCGCTGTGGGACGCGCCGGTGCACACGGCGGCGCTGCGCTGGTGAGGAGCCGACGCGGGCCGGGGTCTACGGTGGCCGTCGGTCCGGCCGGTCCGGCTGAGGGCCCCGACCCCGAAGGGCAGGGAGCGTGATGAGCCTCGACGCGCAGTGGGCCGTGGCCTGGACCCGGGCCGCCGCCGCGGCCGTCGCCGAGCACCGGGCGGAGCTCGTCGAGCTGGACCGCCAGATCGGCGACGGCGACCACGGGGAGAACCTGCACCGCGGCTTCACCGCGGTCGTGCAGCGCCTCGACGCACTCCCCGAGGCGCCGGCGCAGGTCGGGGAGGTGCTCAAGCTCGTGGCGACGACGCTCATGTCCACGGTGGGCGGCGCCGCAGGCCCGCTGTACGGGACGGCGTACCTGCGCGCGGCCAAGGTCACGGCGGCCGAGGTGCTCGACAGCGCCGGCGTCGTCGCGCTGCTCGAGGCGGCGCTCGAGGGGATCGTCGTGCGCGGCAAGGCCGGCGTGGGGGAGAAGACGATGGTCGACGCCTGGACGCCGGCCGTCGAGGCGGCGGTGACGGCGGCCGACGCCGGTGCCGAGCCGGCGGCGGTCCTGCGGGCGGCGGCGGATGCGGCCGAGGAGGGCGCGCGCTCGACGATCCCGCTCGTCGCCACGAAGGGCCGGGCGAGCTACCTCGGCGAGCGTTCGGCCGGGCACCTCGACCCCGGCTCGGCCTCGACCGCGCTCATCCTGCGGGCGGCGGCGGGAGCGGCTTCATGAGCGGGACCGCCGGCGCGTCGACGCCGTCCGTGGCCCTCGTCGTCGTGTCGCACTCGCGCACCCTGGCCGACGGCGTCGTCGAGCTCGCCGCGCAGATGGCGCCCGGGGTGCGGCTGCTGCCGGCCGCGGGCGCCCCCGACGGCGGGCTGGGGACGAGCTTCGACCTCGTGGCGCAGGCCCTCGTCGCCGGCACGCGCGACGGGGGGCACGTCGTCGTCCTGACGGACCTGGGGTCGGCCGTCCTCACGGCGGAGTCCGCGCTCGAGCTCGCCGCCGACGACGTCGTCGCGCGGGTGCGCCTCGTGGACGCGCCGCTCGTCGAGGGGGCCGTGGCCGCGGCGGTCGCCGCGGCGGGCGGTGCCGACCTCGAGGCGGTGGCCCGGGCGGCGGCGGAGGCGCGCGGACCGGCGTCCGGCGGTGCAGGACCGGACGCAGGACCGGACGTAGGACCGGTCGCGGGGGCGGAGGACGAGCCGGACACGGCGTCCGCGGGGACCGCCGCGGCATCCGTCACGACGCCGGGCCCCGACGCGACGCCGGCTCCGGCCGCGCCCACCGACGAGCCCCTGGACGCGCAGGTCACCGTGCGCAACGAGCTCGGGCTGCACGCGCGCCCCGCCGCCCAGCTCGCCCGCGCGATGGCGGCGTTCGACGCCCAGGTGCTCGTGGACGGCGCGAACGCCGCGTCCGTCATCGCCCTCATGAAGCTCGGCGCGGTCGGTGGGCAGACCCTGGCCGTGCAGGCGCGCGGCCGGCAGGCGCGCGAGGCGCTCGACGCGTTCACGACCGCGGTGGAGAGCGGCTTCGGCGAGGTGTGAGGCGTCACCTGGACGGCCTCTGGTGAGAAACGTGCAGTCGCTGTAACTTTGCGTCCCGTGCAGAAGACCGATGTCGCACCCGCCGTCCCCGGCGGTCCCGGGCTGCGCGAGCGCAAGAAGGCCGCGTGCCGCTCCGCGCTCATCGACGCCGCCCAGGCCATCGCGGCGGACCGCGGCGTCGAGGCCGTCACGGTCGAGGAGGTGTGCGAGCGGGCCGGCGTCTCCGCCCGCACCTTCTTCAACTACTTCGACACGAAGGACGACGCGGTGCTGGGCCACGTGCCCTGGCCGCTCGACCCGGCGGTGGCGGAGGCCTTCGCCGCCGGCGGGCCGACGGGCGTCCTCCCCCGCGACGTCGTCCACCTCCTGACGCGCGTGCTCGACGGCGTCCCGGACCGGGACCGCATGATGCGCGGCCTGTCGCTGGCCCGGCAGGAGCCCCGGCTCCTGTCCCGCCACCTCGCCTGGCTCGACCAGCACAAGGACGCCCTGCTCGAGATGGTCCGGCGCCGCCTCGGCCCCGACGACGAGCGGTCGGACGTCGCCGCGATGCTCGTGCTGCTCCTCGTGCACACCGCCATCGAGCGGCGGGACCGCGCCGGCGGGGACGGCTCGCCCGGGGACCACCTCGGCCCCGCCCTGCGCGACCTGCGGTCCCTCATCAGCGCCTGACCGCCCCGCGCCCACCTGCCCCTCTTCACCCCCCCACGTCATCGAGAACGAGGTCATCCGCATGTCCGCAGCCACCACGGCCGGCGCCCCGCCGGAACCCGACGGCCGGCTCGTCGTCCTGACGCCCCGCGTCATCTGGACGATCTTCGCCGCGCTGCTCGCCAGCATGTTCCTGTCCTCGCTCGACCAGTCGATCGTCGGCACGGCGCTGCCGACGATCGTCGGGGAGCTGGACGGCGTCGAGCACCAGGGCTGGGTCGTCACCGTCTACATCCTGGCGATCGCGATCGTCATGCCGCTGTACGGCAAGTTCGGCGACCTGTGGGGCCGGCGCTACCCGTTCCTCGTCGCCATCGGCCTGTTCACCGTGGCGTCGGCCGGCGCCGGCTTCTCGCAGTCCCTGGGCGAGCTCGTCGCCTGGCGCGGGGTCCAGGGCCTGGGCGGCGGTGGGCTCATGATCCTGTCGCAGGCGATCATCGCGGACATCGTCCCCGCGCGGGAGCGCGGGAAGTACATGGGGCCGCTCGGCGCGCTGTTCGGCATCTCGGCCGTCCTCGGGCCGGTCCTCGGCGGCTTCTTCACCCAGCACGCCGACTGGCGCTGGGTGTTCTGGATCAACATCCCCATCGGCGTGGCCGCCTTCGTGACCGCCTGGGTGACCCTGCGCCTGCCGAGCCACCGGTCCGAGAAGCGGCTGGACGTCGCGGGGATCGTCCTGCTCGTGCTGGCCACCTCGGGCCTCGTCCTCGCGACGAGCTGGGACTCCTGGTCCGGCGCCGAGGGCTACGACTGGTCCGACGTGCGCCTGTCCGGCCTCGTCGTCGGCACGCTGGCCGCCATCGCCGCGTTCGTGCTCGTCGAGCTGCGGGCGCAGGAGCCCGTCCTGCCGCTGCGGCTGTTCCGCAACCCGACCTTCACCATCGCCACGGCGATCGGCCTCGTGCTCGGCATGGGCATGTTCTCCGCCCTGGCGTTCCTGCCGACCTTCCTGCAGATGGCGACGGGTGCCGGAGTCACGGAGTCCGGCTTCCTCATGCTGCCGATGATGGCGGGCCTCATGCTCACCGCGATCGTCTCCGGCGTCGCGATCACCCGGACCGGCCGCTACAAGCTGTTCCCCGTCGCGGGCCTGGCGGTCACGGCGGCCGGCATGGTGTGGCTCACCCGGATCACCGGCGACATGTCGATGTGGGTGTTCGGCGCCATGATCTTCGTCCTCGGCGCCGGTCTGGGCCTCGTCATGCAGACCGTGGTGCTCGCGGTGCAGAACTCCGTGGACCCGCACGAGATCGGGACCGCGACGTCCGCGAACAACTTCTTCCGCGAGATCGGCGCGGCGGTCGGGACGGCGGTCTTCTCGACGATCTTCACCGGGCGGCTGGCCGACGGCCTGGAGCCGCTGTTCGCCGGGGCGACGACGGGCGGCGACCCGTCCGCGGACTCGGGCGGCGCGTCGGGCCTCACGCCCGCGATCGTCTCGGCCCTGCCGGAGGCGCTGCGTACGGGCGTCGTCGACGCCTACGCGCAGGCGCTGGCCCCGGCGTTCTGGCTGCTGATCCCGCTCATCCTCGTCGGCCTGGTGCTCGCGCTGTTCCTGCGCGAGGTGAAGCTGTCCGACGAGGCCGGCATGGTCGCCCGCGGCGAGGCCGTCGCCCACACGCCGGGGGCGGGCGCCTGAGAGCACGACGCGGGACGCGGCCGGCGGCGGGACCACCCACCGCCGGCCGGCTCGTACCCTGGGTGCCATGACCGGGTCCACGACCAGCCCGCCGCCGGGGCCGCCGCCGGGGTACGTCATCCGGCGCAAGCGGGACGCGAAGCCGCAGTTCGCGCAGACGATGCTGCTGCTCGAGGCGTTCGTCGTGCTGTTCGCGACGCTCGTCGCCTCGGGGCTCCAGCGCGCCGGTCAGCTCGACGTGCCCGCCGGGTGGCTGTGGGGCGGGGGGCTGGGGCTGGCGGTCCTGCTGACGCTGCTCTCGGGGTCGGTGAGCCGGCGCGGCGGGTACGCGCTCGGGTCCGTCGCCCAGGTGCTCGTGCTGGCGACGGGGGTCGTCGTGCCGATGATGCTCGTCGCCGGCGGCGTGTTCGTCGTCCTGTGGGTCGTCTCGTTGCGGCTCGGCGGCCGCATCGACCGGGAGCGGGCCGCCTTCGACGCGGCCCACCCCGACGCGGTGCCCCCGCCGCCGCGCCCGCGCCTGGGCTGACGACGGCCGCCCCGGGCCGGGCCCGCCGCCCCGTCCACGCGCCGGCCGCGCCGTTAGGGTGTGCGCCATGAACGCGACCGCACCGCAGCGCACCCTCGTCCTGGTCAAGCCCGACGGCGTCCGCCGCCGCCTGTCCGGGGAGGTGCTGCGCCGCATCGAGGCGAAGGGCTACACGCTCGTCGCGGCGGAGCTGCGGGTGGCGCCGACCGAGCTGCTCGAGGAGCACTACGCCGAGCACGCGGGCAAGCCGTTCCTGCCGGCGCTCGTCGAGTTCATGCACAGCGGGCCGGTCCTCGCCGCCGTCGTCGAGGGCTACCGCGTCATCGAGGGCTTCCGGAGCCTCGCCGGCGCCACCGACCCGACGGCCGCCGCGCCCGGCACCATCCGCGGCGACCTGGCGCACGACGTCGGCTCGCCGCTCATCGAGAACGTCGTGCACGGCTCGGACTCCCCGGAGTCGGCCGCGCGGGAGATCGCCCTCTGGTTCCCGTCGCTCTGACCCGCCGCCGGCGCACCCGGTCGGGTGCGGCGGGGTCGGCGGCGGCGGCGCGGCGCCCCCTCGCCGGTGCTGTCGGACGTCCGGCCTAGAGTCGGCGCGTGCACCTCAAAACGCTCACCCTGCGGGGCTTCAAGTCGTTCGCCTCGGCGACGACGCTGAGCTTCGAGCCCGGGGTGACCTGCGTCGTGGGGCCCAACGGGTCCGGCAAGTCCAACGTCGTCGACGCCCTGGCGTGGGTGATGGGCGAGCAGGGCGCCGGCTCGCTGCGCGGCGGCACGATGGCGGACGTCATCTTCGCCGGGACCTCCGGCCGCCCGCCGCTGGGTCGGGCCGAGGTGGCTCTCACCATCGACAACGGCGACGGCGCCCTGCCGATCGACTACACCGAGGTGACGATCTCCCGGACGCTCTTCCGCACGGGAGGTTCCGACTACGCCATCAACGGCCAGGCCTGCCGGCTGCTGGACATCCAGGAGCTGCTCTCGGACTCGGGGCTCGGCCGCGAGATGCATGTCATCGTCGGTCAGGGGCGGCTCGACGCGGTGCTGCGGGCGACGCCGGAGGAGCGTCGCGGGTTCGTCGAGGAGGCGGCGGGCGTCCTCAAGCACCGGCGCCGCAAGGAGAAGGCGGTCCGCAAGCTCGACGCGATGCAGGCGAACCTCGCGCGTCTGCAGGACCTGACGGCCGAGCTGCGCCGCCAGCTCGGGCCGCTGGGCCGCCAGGCCGAGGTCGCGCGCCGGGCGGCCGTCGTGCAGGCGGGTCTGCGCGACGCGCGCGCCCGGCTCCTGGCCGACGACCTCGCCCAGCTCACCGCGACGCTCGAGCAGGAGCTGGCCGACGAGACGGCGCTCGTGGCCCGTCGCACGCAGGTGGAGGCGCAGCTCGACGCGGCCCGGACCAGGCTCGTCGCCCTCGAGCGCGCGGCGGCCGAGGCGGCGCCGGCACTGGGGGAGGCGACCGAGACGTTCCACCGCCTGTCCTCGTTGCGCGAGCGCCTGCGCGGCACGGCCTCCCTGGCCGCCGACCGGGTGCGGCTGCTCGGCACGGCGGAGCCCGCGCGCGGGGCCGGCCAGGACCCGGACGACCTCGACGCCCAGGCGGACCGGGCACGACGGGCCGAGGGCGCGGCCGCCCAGGAGGTCGAGGGCGCCCGCGCGGCGCTGGCCGCGGCGGTGGCCGCGCGGGACGCGGCCGAGGGCGCGGCCGACGTCGCGGAGCGCGAGCTCGCCGCCGCGCTGCGCGCCGCGGCCGACCGCCGCGAGGGCGTCGCGCGGCTGGCGGGGCAGGTCGCCGCCCGCCGCAGCCGCGTCGAGGCGACGGAGGCGGAGATCGGCCGCCTGCGGGCCGCGCACGAGGAGGCCGAGCGCCGGCACGCCGCGGCGACGGCCCGGTTCGCCGCGCTCGAGGCCGAGGCCGTCGGCGCCGAGGCGGGCGAGGAGGACCTCGACGCGGAGCACGAGGCGGCGCTGGAGGCCCTCGAGGCGGCGCGCGAGCGGGTGGAGCACCTGCGGGCGACGGCGGCCGACGCGGATCGTGACCGGGCGGCCCTCGTGGCGCGCGCCGAGACGCTGGAGCTGTCCCTCACGCGCAAGGACGGCGCCGGCGCCCTGCTCGGCGCGGAGGACCTGCCCGGCCGGCTCGGCAGCGTCGCGGCGCTGCTGGGCGTGGCGCCCGACGACGAGGAGGCGGTCGTCGCCGCGCTCGGGCCGCTGGCCGACGCCGTCGCCGTGGAGTCCGTCGACGCGGCCGTCGACGCGCTGCGCTGGCTGCGGGACCAGGACGCCGGGCGGGCCGTCCTGCTGGTGGGCGGGGGGCGCAGTGGGGGCCAGGGCGAGGGGCGCGCCGACGTCGACGTCCGCGCCGTCGCGGGGCTGGAGGAGGACGTCGTGGCCGCCCTCGACCTGGTGCGGGCGCCGGAGGCCGTGCGCGACGCCGTGGCGGCCGCCCTGGCCGGCGTGGTCGTGGTCGACGACCTCGCTCGCGCCCGGGCGCTCGTCGCGGCGCACCCCGGGCTCGTGGTGGCGACGCGGGCGGGGGACCTCGTCGGGAGGCACCGCGCCGCCGGCGGGTCAGCCGGGGCGCCGAGCGCGCTGCACCTGCAGCAGGCGCTGGACGCGGCGCGCACCGGCGCCGCGGCCGCCGCCGCCGCGGCGGAGCGCGCACGGTTCGCGCTCGTCGGGGCGACGGCCGAGCGGGACGCCGCGGCGGCACGGCACGCGGCCGCGCTGGACCGGCTGCACGAGTCCGACGCCGCCCTCGCCGCCGTCGCCGAGCAGCTCGGCCAGCTGGGGCAGACGGCCCGCGCCGCACGGGCGGAGGCGGAGCGGCTCGGCGGGTCGCTCGAGGCGGCCACCCGGCAACTCGCCGAGCACGGGGCGGAGCTGGCGGACCTCGCCGCCCGGCTCGCCGCGGCGGAGGAGGCTCCCGAGGTCGGGGAGCGCGTCCTCGTCGAGGGGGCGGCCCGGCGGGACGCGCTCGCGCGCGCCGCGACGGAGGCGCGGGCGGCGGAGACGGAGGCGCGGCTGGCCCTGCGGACCGGGGAGGAGCGCGCCCGGTCGGTGGCGGGCCGCGCGGCCGCCCTCGAGCGGGCGGCGGCGACGGAGCGGCAGGCGCGCGCACGGGCGGCCGAGCGCGAGCGCGCGCGGCGGCGGCAGGCGGCCCTCGCCTCGTCGGTCGCGGACGGTGCCCGGCGCGCCCTCGCCGCGCTGGAGGTCTCGCTCGAGCGGGCCGGTGCCGAGCGCGCCGCCGCGGAGGCCGACCGCGCCGACCGGGAGGCGGCCCTCGTCGAGGTCCGGGCGCAGGTGGACGCCACGGCCCGCGAGCTGGCCGAGCTCACGGACGAGGCGCACCGCGACGAGGTGGCGCGGGCCCAGCAGCGCCTGCGCGTGGAGACGTTGCGCCAGCGGGCGGTCGACGAGCTCGGCACGGACCCCGACGTGCTGCTGGAGGAGTACGGCCCCGACCGGCCCGTCCCGGTGGTGCCCGCGCCGGGGGAGGAGGCGGACCCCGGGGCGCCGACCACCGTGCCGTACGTGCGCGACGAGCAGGAGAGGCGGCTGCGGGCCGCCGAACGGGCGCTCGCCCGGCTCGGACGCGTCAACCCGCTGGCCCTCGAGGAGTTCGCGGCCCTGGAGGAGCGGCACGGCTTCCTCGTGGAGCAGCTCGCGGACCTGCGGCGGACGCGTGCCGACCTGCTGCAGATCGTCAAGGACGTCGACGAGCGCGTGGAGCGGGTCTTCGCCGAGGCCTTCGCCGACACCGCGGCGCAGTTCGACCGCGTCTTCCCCCGGCTGTTCCCCGGCGGCGAGGGGCGGCTGGTGCTGACGGACCCGGACGACATGCTCACCACGGGCATCGAGGTGGAGGCGCGGCCGGCGGGCAAGAAGGTCAAGCGGCTGTCCCTGCTGTCCGGCGGGGAGCGGTCGCTGACCGCCGTCGCGCTGCTCGTGGCCATCTTCAAGGCCCGGCCGAGCCCGTTCTACGTCATGGACGAGGTCGAGGCGGCGCTCGACGACGTGAACCTCGGCCGGTTGCTGGACGTCTTCCGCGAGCTCCGGGAGGACTCCCAGCTCATCGTCGTGACGCACCAGAAGCGGACGATGGAGATCGCCGACGCCCTCTACGGCGTGACGATGCGCGGGGACGGGGTCACGACCGTCATCAGCCAGCGCCTCCGCGAGCCGGCGGCCACCGGGTAGGCGGCCGACCGGGAGCCCGGCCGCGCGACCTCCGGGTGGCGCGCGTGTGAAGGCTCTGTGGCGGTCGGCGCGTCGGCGCGTGTCCGACCTCTCGTCATGGGACGACCCGGCCGATAATGGGGACGTGGCCATCGCACTCACGCTCCTGCTCGTCCTGCTCGTCGCCGCCCTCGTCCTCGTCGGGGTCAGCGCCGTCCTCCCCGACGACGAGGGCCACCGCCCCTGGACCGGCCTGCGCGAGGGGTGGGCCGCGCGTCGGGCGGCCCGCTCGGGGCACGACGCGGACGCGGCGGGCACGCCGGGGACCGGGGCGGACGCGGCGTCAGCCGGCGACCGCGAGCTCGTCCTCGCGGACCCCGTGGACGTGTCGCTGGCCGAGCTCCTGCGGTCCACGGTCGAGCGCGGCGACGCCTACGTGCGCGTCGACGAGCTCGCCACCGGCCTGCAGCGGGTGACCGAGCGGGCGCAGGAGCGGACCTCGGGGCTGCTGCAGCACGTGCGCCGCGGCTAGGCCGCCCTGACAGACTGACCCCGTGATCGAGGACCTGCTCCCAGAGCTGCTCGCCGTCGGCCTGCCCGTGGCAGCCGTCGTCGGCGTCGCCGCGACCCTGCTCGTCCGCCGTCGGGGTCCGGGGGGCGGCGACGCCGACCGGACCGACCGCACGGGGCGCGGCACCGGCACCGGCACCGGCACCGGCACCGGCACGTCGACCCTCGAGCGGCCCGGCACGGCGCCGCTGCCCCCGGACCCGGCCGGCACGGCCACCCCGGGCCTGGCCGACCCCGACGTGCTGCCGCCCCCCGTCCTCGACGAGGACGTCCTGGCGGCCCCGCCGCTCGAGGTCCCCGCGCCGGTGGCCGGGCGCTGGGTGCGCCTGCGCGAACGCCTGGCGCGCTCGGGGTCCCCGCTCGGCTCGCGCCTGCTGTCGGTCCTCTCCCGCGACCACCTCACGGAGGACGACTGGGACGAGCTGGAGGAGACCCTGCTGCTCGCCGACGTCGGCGCGGGCCCGACGGGGGAGATCGTCGACCGGCTGCGCACCCGCGTGCGGGTGCAGGGCGTCCGGGAGCCCGCGCAGGTGCGCGCGGTCCTGCGCGAGGAGCTGCTGACGCTCGTCGACCCGTCCCTCGACCGGTCCCTGGCCGTCGCGCCCGGCACGTCGGCCGACGGGGCCCGGGTGCCCGCGGTCGTGCTCGTCGTCGGGGTCAACGGCACCGGCAAGACGACCACGGTCGGCAAGCTCGCCCGGGTGCTCGTCGCCGAGGGCCGCAGCGTGGTGCTCGGCGCTGCCGACACGTTCCGCGCGGCGGCGGCGGACCAGCTCGAGACGTGGGGCAGCCGCGTCGGCGTGCCGACGGTGCGCTCCGACCGCGACGGCGCCGACCCTGCGGCGGTGGCCTTCGACGCCGTGCGCACGGGGCGGCAGGCCGAGGTCGACGTCGTGCTCGTCGACACCGCGGGCCGCCTGCAGAACAAGGCCGGGCTCATGGACGAGCTGGGCAAGATCACGCGGGTCATCACGCGCGAGGCGCCGCTGTCGGAGGTGCTGCTCGTCCTCGACGCGACCACGGGGCAGAACGGCCTGCAGCAGGCGAAGGTCTTCGGCGAGGTCGCGGGCGTCACGGGCATCGTCCTGACGAAGCTCGACGGCACCGCCAAGGGCGGGATCGTCGTGGCCGTGCAGCGCCAGCTCGGCGTGCCGGTCAAGCTCGTCGGCCTGGGGGAGGGGCCCGACGACCTGGCGCCCTTCGACCCGGAGGCCTTCGTCGACGGACTGCTCGGGGCCTGAGACGCCGGTCTCACCCGCGGGGGTGACGCCCGCGCCCGCCCGCGTCACCCTGGCGCGCCCGAAACCGGATGTTTACGCCCACGGGCGGCTTGTCACGTCGCCGTAACGTCGGCGGACACCTCGTGAAACGCCGGTCCCCGACGGTGGTGCCCGACAACTTCCCTGGGTGGAGCAGAAGGGCGACCGATGGAATTCACCTTGGACAGCGGCAACACCGCGTTCATGATCCTGGCTGCCTCGCTCGTGCTGCTGATGACGCCGGCCCTGGCGTTCTTCTACGGCGGCATGGTGCGCGGCAAGAGCGTGCTCAACATGATGATGATGAGCTTCGGGGCCCTGGGCCTCGTCGGCCTCATCTGGATCCTCTACGGGTACTCCGCGACGTTCGGGGACGGCAACTACCTCGGCTTCTTCGGCAACCCGTTCGAGTACTTCGGCCTGCAGGGCGCCACGGACGACGAGTCGCTCATGGCTGCCACGGGCGTGCCGTTCCTCGTCGCCGCGGGGTACCAGGCGACGTTCGCGATCATCACGGTCGCGCTCATCTCCGGCGCGGTCGCCGACCGCATGAAGTTCAGCGCCTGGATGGTCTTCGCCGGCGTCTGGGCCACGTTCGTCTACATCCCGATGGCGCACATGGTGTGGGGCGGAGGCCACCTGTCGGGGGACGGCGCCATCGCCAGCGCCCTGTCGACGCCGATCGACTTCGCCGGCGGCACGGTCGTGCACATCAACGCGGGAGCCGCCGGCCTGGCGCTGGCGCTGCTGCTCGGCAAGCGCAAGGGCTTCGGCCGCGAGCCCATGCGGCCGCACAACCTGCCGTTCGTCATGCTGGGCGCCGCCCTGCTGTGGTTCGGCTGGTTCGGCTTCAACGCCGGCTCGGAGTTCGCGGCGGACGCCACGGCGGGCCGCGCGTGGATCAACACGACGGTCGCCACGGGCGTGGCCATGCTCGCGTGGCTCGCGACGGAGAAGGCGCGCGACGGGCACGCGACGTCCCTCGGTGCGGCGTCGGGCATCGTCGCCGGCCTGGTGGCCATCACGCCGGCCGCCGCGGCCGTCGACACGTGGGGCGCGATCGTCATCGGTGCCGTGGCGGGCGTCCTGTGCGCCCTGGCGGTCGGCCTCAAGTACCGGTTCGGCTACGACGACTCGCTCGACGTCGTCGGCGTGCACCTCGTCGGCGGGCTCGTCGGGACGGTCCTCATCGGCCTGTTCGCCACGGACCAGAACGCCACGTGGTACCCCGAGGGCGCGCTCAACGGCCTGTTCTACGGCGGCGGCGTCACGCAGCTGCTCTCCCAGACGGTCGTCGCGCTCGTCGCGGTGGTCTTCTCCTTCCTCGCCACCTACGTCATCGGGTCGATCGCCAAGGCGACCATCGGCATCCGGGCGTCGGAGGATGTCGAGGTCGGCGGTATCGACCTCGCCGTCCACGGCGAGTCGGCGTACGAGACCCTCGGTGGGGGTCGTGTCGTGACGGAGGTGAAGTGATGACGAAGCTCGTGCAGGCGGTCATCCAGCCGCACCGGCTGGACGACGTGAAGTCGGCCCTCGAGGCGGCGGGCGTCCGCGGCCTGACGGTCAGCGAGTCCAGCGGCTACGGCCGGCAGCGCGGCCACACGGAGGTCTACCGGGGGGCCGAGTACACGGTCGACCTGGTGCCGAAGGTGAAGATCGACGTGCTCGTCGCCGACGAGGACGCCGCGGGGGTCGTCGAGGTGGTCGTCAAGGCCGCTCAGACGGGCAAGATCGGCGACGGCAAGGTCTGGGTCGTGCCGGTCGAGGACGTCGTGCGCGTCCGCACCGGCGAGCACGGCTCCGACGCCCTCTGAGGGCCCGCACCGGATGAACCACCAGCCGCCGCCCGCCCCGGGCGCCGGCGCCACGTCGGAGGTCCCGCACCCCAGCACCACCGGGGTGCGGGACCTCCGCCGTGAGCGCCTGGCGCTGGCCACCTCGCTGACGGGCCCGACGTGCGACGGCGCCGCACGGCGCGCCGCGGTCGGCGCGCTCGTCGTGCGCCGCCTCGCCGAGCTGTGGGACGAGGCGACCGCCGGGGTCGACACGACGGGGCTCGCGCTGGCCGCCGTCGGCAGCGTCGGTCGCGGGGACGCCGGCCCGACGAGCGACCTCGACCTCCTCCTCGTGCACGAGGGCCGGGCGCACCCGCCGGAGCAGCTCGCGACGCTCGCGGAGCGGCTCTGGTACCCCGTGTGGGACGCCGGGCTCGACCTCGACCACTCCGTGCGCTCGCTCGCGCAGTGCCGGCAGGTCGCCTCGAAGGACCTGCCCGCCGCGGTGGGGCTGCTCGACCTGCGCCCCGTGGCCGGCGACGCGGCGGTGGTGGCGCGCGCGACCTCCGCCCTGCTGGCCGACTGGCGGTCGGCGGCCCGGCGGCGCCTGCCGGAGCTCCTGGCCTCGACGCGGCAGCGCGCGGAGCGCTCGGGGGAGCTCGCGTACCTCATCGAGCCGGACCTCAAGGAGGCGCGCGGCGGCATCCGCGACGCCGTCGTGCTGTCGGCGCTGGCCGCCACCTGGCTCACGGACCGGCCGCACGGCGCCGTCGACCGCGCCTACGCGCACCTGCTCGACGTGCGCGACACCGTGCAGGTGGTCACGCGCCGCCGGACGAACCGCCTCGGGCTCGCCGACCAGGACGAGGTGGCCGCGCGCGCGGGCTTCGACGACCGCGACGACCTGCTGGCCTCCATCGCCGAGGCGGGGCGGATCATCTCGTACGCCCTGGACACGACCGTCCGCAACGCCCGGCAGGCGCTGCACCGCCCGGCGCGCGCGGCCGTGCTCGCCCGCGGGCGCCGGGCCGCCCCGCGCCTGCGCACCATCGCCGAGGGGCTCGTCGAGCACGACGGGGAGATCGTCCTCGCGGTCGAGGCGCGCCCCGCCGACGACCCCGTGCTGTCCCTGCGGGCCGCGGCGACCGCCGCCCGCACGGGGCTCGCGCTGTCCCCGGTCACCGTCGCCAGCCTCGAGGTGACGCCGGCGCTGCCGGTGCCGTGGCCGCGGTCGGCCCGGCACCACCTCCTGCAGCTGCTCGGCGCGGGCACGGCGCAGGTGCCGGTCTGGGAGGCCCTCGACCTCGCCGGCGTCGTCACCACCTGGATCCCCGAGTGGGCCGGCGTGCGCAACCGGCCCCAGCGCTCGCCCGTGCACCGGCACACCGTCGACCGGCACCTCGTCGAGACGGCGGCGCGCGCCGGGCGGGACCGGCGGGCGGTCGCGCTGGGGGACACGCTGCTCGTCGCCGCCCTGCTGCACGACATCGGCAAGCGCGCGGGCGCGGGCGACCACTCGGTGGAGGGGGCGCGGCTGGCCGGTCCGGTCGTCGAGCGGATGGGCTTCGAGGACGCGGTGGCCGACGACGTCGCCCGGCTCGTGCGCGAGCACCTGACGCTGTCGGAGCTGGCGACGAGTGCGGACCCGGACGACCCGGCGACGGTCGCCCGTCTCCTCGACGCCGTCGACCACCGGCTGGACCTGCTCGAGGTGCTGCGGGCGCTGACGGAGGCCGACGCGTCGGCGGCCGGCCCGCAGGCGTGGACCGCGTGGCGCGCCCGGCTGGTGGACGACCTCACGGACCGGGCCCGCCGGGTGCTGACGGGTACCCTGGGCGGGGCGTGAGGCCGGGGGCTCCCGGCGCAGCGCCGGGGCCACCGCGGACGCGGACCGGCCCGCGTGCCGCCGGACCGGCGGCCGACCCCCGAGACCCCAGGAGCACCCGGTGTTCGCCACCCTGTCCGACCGGCTGACGTCGACCTTCCGCAACCTGCGCAGCAAGGGGCGGCTGTCCGAGGCCGACATCGACGCCACGGTGCGCGAGATCCGCCGCGCCCTGCTCGACGCGGACGTCGCCGTCCCCGTCGTGCGGGCCTTCACCGGCGCGGTGCGCGAGCGGGCGCTCTCGGCGGAGGTCAGCGGCGCGCTGAACCCGGCGCAGCAGGTCGTCAAGATCGTCAACGACGAGCTCGTGGGCGTGCTGGGCCGCGAGACGCGCACCCTGCGGTTCGCGAAGACCGGCCCGACCGTCATCCTGCTCGCGGGCCTGCAGGGTGCCGGCAAGACGACGCTCGCCGGCAAGCTCGCGCTGCACCTCAAGGGCCAGGGGCACACCCCCCTCCTCGTGGCCGCCGACCTGCAGCGGCCCAACGCGGTGACGCAGCTCCAGGTCGTCGGGGAGCGCGCGGGCGTGCCGGTGTTCGCCCCGCACCCGGGCAACCAGGGCCTCGACGACGTGCTGCCGGCCGGGGCCGACCCCGTCGCCGTCGCCCGCGCGGGCCTGGAGGCCGCGCGGCAGCGCCACCACGACGTGCTCGTCGTCGACACCGCCGGCCGTCTGGGCGTCGACGGCGGGCTCATGCAGCAGGCCGCCGACATCCGCGACGCCGTCGACCCCGACGAGATCCTCTTCGTCATCGACGCGATGATCGGCCAGGACGCGGTCACGACCGCGCAGGCGTTCGCCGACGGCGTCGGCTTCACCGGCGTCGTGCTGTCCAAGCTCGACGGCGACGCCCGCGGTGGTGCGGCCCTGTCGGTCGCGAGCGTCACCGGCCGGCCCATCCTCTTCGCCTCCACGGGCGAGAAGCTCACGGACTTCGAGGTCTTCCACCCGGACCGCATGGCGTCCCGGATCCTCGACATGGGCGACGTGCTCACGCTCGTCGAGCAGGCCGAGAAGGCCTTCGACGCCGAGCAGGCCGAGCGGATGGCGGGCAAGCTCGCCAGCGGCCAGGACTTCACGCTGGGCGACTTCCTCGTGCAGATGCAGCAGCTGCGCAACATGGGCTCGATCAAGAAGATGTTCGGCATGCTGCCCGGCATGGGGCAGATGCGGGAGGCCCTGGACAACTTCGACGAGCGCGAGGTCGACCGGATCGAGGCCATCATCCGCTCGATGACGCCCGCCGAGCGCGAGACGCCGAAGATCATCAACGGCTCGCGCCGCGCGCGCATCGCCAAGGGCTCGGGCACGACGCCGGCGGAGATCAACCAGCTCCTCGAGCGCTTCGACGCCGCCCAGAAGATGATGCGGACCATGGCGCGCGGCGGCGGCATGCCGGCCATGGGCGGTATGGGCAGCCTGCCCGGCAGCGGCAAGAAGTCCCGCGGCCGCCAGGCGCCGGCCCCGGCGCGGAAGGCGAAGGGGAAGAGCGGCAACCCGGCCAAGCGCGCCGAGCAGGAGCGGCTCGGCGCCCAGCGCCCGGCGGCGCCGGCGGGGTCGGCCTTCGGGCTCGGCGCCGGCGCCGCGCAGGAGCCCGAGGGCGTCGACCCGTCGGCCCTGCAGCTGCCCGCCGGCCTGGACCGGTTCCTGGGGCGCTGACCCCCGTGGGCCGCGGGGGCGCGGCGCCCGTGCTCCACGTGCGCGGGCGCGTCCTGCTCGACGACGAGCGGGTGCTCGACGAGCTGTGGGTCGTCGACGGGCGCGTCACCACGACGCGTCCCGCCCGCGAGCCCGACGCCGTGCTCGAGGGCTGGGCCCTGCCGGGGCTCGTCGACGTGCACTGCCACATCGGCCTGGGCGCCGACGGTGCCGTGGACCGCGCGACGGCCCGCGCGCAGGCGGAGGCCGACCGGGACGCGGGGGTCCTGCTGGTCCGGGACGCCGGGTCGCCCGCGGACACCGCGTGGGTGCACGACGAGGAGGACCTGCCGCGGCTGCTGCGGGCCGGCCGGCACCTGGCGCGGCCGAAGCGGTACCTGCGGCACTACGCCCGCGAGCTCGACGACGTCGCCGACCTGCCCGCCGCCGCGGCCGAGGAGGCCCGACGGGGCGACGGCTGGGTCAAGCTCGTCGCGGACTGGATCGACCGCGACCTCGGGGCGGCGGGGGACCTGCGTCCGCTGTGGCCGCGGGACGTGCTCGCAGAGGCCGTGGCGGCCGCCCATGCCGCGGGTGCCCGCGTCACGGCGCACACCTTCGCCACGGAGGCGCTCGACGACCTGCTCGACGCGGGAGTCGACTGCCTCGAGCACGCCACGGGGGCCGACGCGCGTCAGGTGGACCGGATCGCGGCGGCGGGGGTGCCGGTGACGGCGACGCTGCTGCAGGTCGCGCAGTTCGAGGCCATCGCCGCCCAGGCCACGCGCTACCCGGTGTACGCGGCGCGGATGCGCGCGATGCACGGCCGCCGCCACCAGCACGTGCGCGACCTGCACGAGGCCGGCGTGCGGGTGCTCGTCGGCACGGACGCGGGCGGCACCATCGGGCACGGACGCATCGTCGAGGAGATGGCCGAGATGGTCGCGGCCGGGCTGCCGGCGGCGGACGTCGTGGCGGCCGCGAGCTGGCGGACGCGCGCGTGGCTCGGCGTTCCGGGCCTGGAGGAGGGCGACCCGGCGGACCTCGTCGTCGTCCCGGCCGACCCGCGCCACGGGGTGGAGGTCCTGGCGGCCCCGTCGGCCGTGGTGCTGCGCGGGCGCCGGGTGCGCTGACCCGTCGCCGTCCTCGTCGTCGTCCTCGTCGACGCCGCTGCCCCGGGCCGCGGTCAGGGCGTCGGGTGCCGTGCGTCGTAGGCGCGGAAGCCCGGCTGCCGCGCCAGCAGCACGGCGAGGGCGACGACGACGAGCGCGCCGCCGAGCAGGGGCGGGAGCCAGACGGCCAGCAGCGTCGCCAGGACCCCCGTCCAGAGGTCGCCGACGCGCGGACCGCCCGTGACGACGACGATGAAGATGCCCTGGAGCCGCCCGCGCAGGTGGTCCGGGACCGCCTGCTGCAGCACGGCCTGCCGGAAGATGGACGAGACGTTATCGGCGGCGCCCGCGACCGCCAGCAGCAGCGCCGCCGCCGCGACGGGCACCGGCCGCAGGCCCTCGGCGCGCAGCACGCTGCCCGTGCCCGCGGCGGGATCGGTGGCGGCCGCGACCGCCAGCACCACGCCGAAGGCGGCGACCGCGGCGCCGTACACCTGGATCGCGCGGGCGATGGCCACGCCCTGCCGCCGCGTGCCGGTGAGCCGCCCCGAGAGCAGCCCGGACAGCACCGCGCCCACCGCGCCGGCCGCCGTGAGCACGCCGACCGTGACCGCCCCGCCGCCGAGCACCGCCGCACCGGCCGCCGGGAACAGCACGCGCGGCTGCGCCAGCGCCATCGCCGCGATGTCCGCCACGAAGGAGGCGCGCACGGTGGGCGCGGTCGCCAGGAACCGCAGCCCCTGCACGACGGACCCCAGCCCGGCGCGCACGCGCTCGCCCTCGGGGCGCACGGGCGGCAGCTGCACGATGCCGAGGAAGGCGCCGAGGAACAGCACGACGTCGACGGTGTAGGTGAGCGGGAACCCCGCCGTGGCGACGAGGACGCCGGCCAGGGCCGGGCCGGCCGTCACCGCCAGGCCGCCGGTGATGCCGCCCAGCGCGGCCGCGGCGGGCAGCAGGCGCGGCGGCAGCAGCCGCGGGACCACGGCCATCCGGGTCGCGCCGAGGACGGTGCCGGCGGTGGCCGTGAGCGCAGTCAGGGCGTAGAGCGCGCCGACGCCCTCGTGCCCCGCCCAGGCGAGCCCGGCGATCGTCGCCGTGGCGCACCACGCGACGACGGCGGCGACGAGCAGGAGCCGCCGGCGGTCGAGCGCGTCGGCGAGCACGCCGCCGTACAGCCCGGCCAGCACGGTCGGCACGAGCGCGGCGAGGCCGACGCCGGAGACGGCCAGCGTCGAGCCGGTCAGCTCGTAGACCTGCAGGCCGACGGCCACCACGGTCAGCTGGGTGCCGACGGTCGACACGGCGGTCCCGGCCCACATCCGCGCGAACGCCGGGCTCGCGCGCAGCGGCGACAGGTCGACGAGGTGGCCGCGTCGCCGGGGCGGTGCGACCACCGGACCGGGGGTCAGGTCGTCGTCGTCCGCGTCCCCGTGCTGCACCCGCTCGCCCCTCGTCGTCGTCCCGCTCCCGCCGGTCCTCGTGCGGAGGGGCCCGGTGAGGCTAACCGTCGGGCCGACCAGGCGCTCGCAGGCGGTTGGGTGCCGGGCCGCGCGTCTGGCACAATGGCCGGCTGTACTCGTCGGCCCGCAGCCCCTCTACCTGCGCCCGGCGCGTCCTCGGCCCGCGTCGCACGCCCGCACCCCACTGGGCGCGGCGCCGCGGAGCCACCTCAGCAGACATCAGGAGACACCACACCGTGGCCACCAAGATCCGCCTCAAGCGCCTGGGCAAGATCCGCGCGCCGTACTACCGCATCGTCGTCGCCGACTCCCGCACGAAGCGCGACGGTCGCGTCATCGAGGAGATCGGGAAGTACCACCCCACCGAGGAGCCCTCGCTCATCGAGGTCACCTCCGAGCGCGCGCAGTACTGGCTCGGCGTCGGCGCGCAGCCGACCGAGCAGGTCCTCGCCCTGCTCAAGGTCACCGGCGACTGGCAGAAGTTCAAGGGCCTGCCGGGCCAGGAGGGCACCCTGCGGACGAAGGCCGGCAAGGCCGACACGAAGGCGGCCGTCGAGGCGGTCGCCGCCGACGCGGAGAAGGCCAAGGCGCGCGCCGCCGAGGCGAAGGCCGCCGCCCCGGCCGCGGACGCCGACGCCGCCCCGGCCGCCGAGGACGAGCAGGCCTGATGGTCGCCGACGCGCTCGAGCACCTGGTGCGGGGCATCGTCGACCACCCCGACGACGTGCGCGTGGAGCACTCCACGGGCCGCCGGGGCGAGCTGCTCGAGGTGCGCGTGCACCCCGAGGACCTCGGCCGCGTCATCGGGCGCAACGGCCGCACGGCCCGCGCGCTGCGAACGGTCGTCGGCGCGCTGGCCGACGGTCCCGTGCGGGTCGACGTCGTCGACGTCGACCGTCGCTGAGCAGCGCGAGCCGGACACCAGCGCAGGCCCGGCCCCCGACCGGGGGCCGGGCCTTCGCCGTCCGTGCCGGGGCGCGAGCGGCGCGAACGGCCGGGAGCGGCCGGCGCCCACCACCGACGAGAAGGGACGGGCCGGGCATGCGGCTGACGGTCGCGCGCGTGGGACGCGCGCACGGACTGCGGGGCGAGGTGGCCCTGGACCTGCGCACGGACGCGCCCGAGGAGCGGCTCGCGGTGGGCAGCGTCCTGCTCACCGAGCCCGTGGGGCGCGGCCCCCTGACGGTGGCGCGCACGCGGGTGCAGCAGGGCCGGTGGTACGTCGCGTTCACCGGGGTCGAGGACCGGACGGCCGCCGAGGCGCTGGCGGGCACCGCCCTCGTGCTCGAGATCGAGGGGTCCGACGAGGAGGACGCCTGGTACCCGTACGAGCTGGCCGGGCTGCGGGCGGAGCTCGCGGACGGCACGGTCGTCGGGGAGGTGCTCGGTCTGGAGCACCTGCCCGCGCACGACGCGCTCGTGCTGCGCGAGACCGGCGGCGAGCGGACGCTCGTGCCGTTCGTCCGGGCGATCGTGCCCGTGGTGGACGTGCCGGGCGGACGCGTCGTCCTCGACCCTCCCGGCGGGCTGCTGGCGTCCGACGCCGCGAACCTCGTCGTGTCGCCGGAGACGCAGGACCGGGCCGAGGGCTGACGTGCGGATCGACGTCGTCTCCATCTTCCCGGCCTACCTGTCGGCGCTCGGGCTGTCCCTCGTGGGGCGGGCCGCCCGGACGGGGCTGCTCGACCTGCGGGTGCACGACCTGCGGGACTGGACGGACGACCGGCACCGCACGGTCGACGACACGCCGTTCGGCGGTGGTGCGGGCATGGTCATGCGCCCCGACGTGTGGGGTGCGGCGCTGGACGACGTCATGCGGCCGGGCCCCGGGCTCCCGGTCGACGCCCACCTGCTGGTGCCGACGCCGTCCGGCCGGCCGTTCACGCAGCGGCTGGCGGAGCGGCTGGCCGACGAGAGCCACCTCGTCATCGCCTGCGGGCGCTACGAGGGCATCGACGCGCGGGTGGCGCAGCACGTGGGCGCGCGGCACCCGGTGACGGAGCTGAGCATCGGCGACTACGTGCTCAACGGCGGCGAGGCCGCGGCGCTCGTCGTCGTCGAGGCCGTGGTGCGGCTCCTGCCCGGCGTGGTGGGGAACCCGCAGTCGCTCGTCGAGGAGTCGCACGGCGCCGCCGGGCTGCTGGAGTACCCGGTCTACACGAAGCCGCCGGTGTGGGAGGGCCTGGAGGTGCCCGAGGTGCTGCTGTCGGGCCACCACGGCCGCGTCGCGCGCTGGCGGCGGGACCAGGCGCTGGAGCGGACGGCACGGCGGCGACCGGACCTGCTCGCCGCTCTCGACGTCGCCGCGCTCGACCGCGCGGACCGCGCCCTGCTCGCGGGCCTCGGGTGGACCGTGCTCGGCGACCGCCTGGTGGCGACGGGGGAGGGGCACGCGGGCGAGGGGCCGGACCCCGTGCGGTGATCCCGTGACGCAGGGCCGGGTTCCAGGACGGGCCGTGCGTGTGGCAGACTCGTGCGCTGGTGCGCGCGCAGGCCGCGTCTCTGCCACAGGGGAGACGGCCGACGGCCCCACCGGTGCACGACGGCCCTCGGCCGGCTGCCCGGTCCGCCACCACCCCGTGACGGGGACCCCGAGACATCGCCGGGCGCACGCGCGCCCACGACGACGCCGCCGACCTGTGGCGGGGACGAGGAAGCGAACCACCATGCAGACGCTCGACCAGCTCGACGCCGCCTCGCTGCGGACCGACATCCCGGACTTCCGCCCCGGGGACACGCTCAAGGTCAACGTCAAGGTCGTCGAGGGCAACCGCTCCCGCGTCCAGGCGTTCCAGGGCGTCGTGATCGCCCGCCAGGGCGACGGTGTCCGCGAGACCTTCACGGTCCGCAAGATCAGCTTCGGCGTCGGCGTGGAGCGCACGTTCCCGCTGCACGCGCCGACGATCGACACGGTCGACGTCGTCACCCGCGGTGACGTGCGCCGCGCGAAGCTGTACTACCTGCGCTCCCTGCGGGGCAAGAAGGCCAAGATCAAGGAGAAGCGCGAGTCGGTCCCGGCCAAGGCCGCGAAGACGAGCTGACCCTCCGGCACCGCACCGTCGACGGGCGGCCACCCCACCTGGGGTGGCCGCCCGTCGTCGTCCCGCCGCGGCCCCCGTGCCCGATCCGTCCCGCACACCTGGGCGGCACGAGCACACCGCCGCGCGTGCGACCCTGGACCGGTGACGCAGCACGCCGCCGGGCTCCCCGAGGACCGGTCCGAGCCCTCGGCGCCCGCGGCGGCGTCGGCGCCCCCGCCCTCGTTCCCGCCGCTCCCGCGCGACGACGGGAGCGGGCACGGCGACGAGGGACCCGACCACCACGCCGACCACCACCACGGCGACGAGGACCACGGCCACCGGGGCGTCCTCGGCTGGGTCCGGGAGACCGCCATCGTGCTCGTGAGCGCGCTGGTGCTCTCGTGGCTGGTCAAGACGCTGCTCGTGCAGGCCTTCTACATCCCCAGCCCGTCGATGCACGACACGCTGATCGAGGACGACCGCATCCTCGTCAGCAAGCTCACGCCCGGACCGTTCGACCTGCACCGCGGGGACGTCGTCGTCTTCGCGGACCCGGGGGGGTGGCTGCCCGCGCCGGTCGAGACGGACCCGGGCCTCCTGCAGGAGGTCATGACCTGGGTCGGGCTGCTGCCGTCGGACTCCGACGAGCACCTCGTCAAGCGCGTCATCGGGCTGCCGGGCGACCGCGTCGCCTGCGCCGGTCCGGGTGCGCCCGTGACGGTCAACGGGGTCGCCCTCGACGAGCCCTACCTGGCCCCCGGCTCCCAGCCCAGCGAGTCGGGATTCGACCAGGTGGTCCCGGACGGGATGCTGTGGGTCATGGGCGACAACCGGCAGCAGTCGTCCGACTCGCGGTTCAACCTCGGCAGCCGCGGCGGGGGGTTCGTGCCGATCAGCGACGTCGTCGGCGTCGCCTTCGTCACCGTGTGGCCCCTCGACCGGGCGACGATCCTGCGCAACCCGTCCGCGACCTTCGCCGAGGTCCCCGCACCGTGAGCGCGTCCGTGCCGACGCGCACGGGCGGGGTCGCGCGCACGCCGGGCCCGTCCCGGCCCGGGCCGCACCTGCGCCACGAGCGGGCCGCGCTGCGCGAGGGGGCCGTGCGCGTGGCCGGGATGGACGAGGTGGGGCGCGGCAGCCTCGCCGGGCCCGTCAGCGTGGGCGTGGTCGTGGTGGACGCGACGACGCGGACCGCGCCGCGCGGCGTGGCCGACTCGAAGCTCCTGACGCCGGCCGCGCGCCGGGCGCTGCTGCCGGCCCTCGGACGCTGGGGCCTGGCGCGGGCGGTCGGGCACGCGAGCGCGGCGGAGATCGACGCCCTGGGCATCGTGGCCGCGCTGCGGCTGGCCGGGACGCGCGCGCTCGTCGCCGCGACGGCGGTGAGCGGCCCGGTCGACCTGGTGATCCTCGACGGGTCGCACGACTGGCTGACGCCCCCTGCGGACCTGTTCAGCGCCGCCGACCCGCCGGCGGACGAGGCGCCGCCACCGGCCGCGACGGGTCCTCGGGCGTCGGTGCCGACCCTCCTGCCGGCCCTCCTGCCGGCCCCGGTGGCGCTCCCCGTGCCGGACCCGGTGCCGGACCCCGGCACGAGGCCAGTGCCGGCCTCCGTGCCGCCCGTCGCCCCGGGCCTGCCCGCAGGCTTCGTCGTGCCGCGGGTGCGGATGAGGGTCAAGGCCGACCGCTCCTGCGCGTCCGTGGCCGCCGCCAGCGTGCTGGCCAAGTGCGAACGTGACGCGCTCATGGTGGCGCTCGCGCCCGACCACCCGGCGTACTGCTGGGAGGACAACAAGGGCTACGCGGCGCCGGAGCACGTCGACGCGCTCCGCAGGCTCGGACCCAGCCCCTGGCACCGGCGCTCCTGGCGGCTGCCCGGCCTACCGCACGACGACGCGTCCGGCCCCGGCCCCGACGTGGCGGTGCCCGACGGCCTCGTCGGGGCGTCCGTCACTCCCGGGCTGCTGGATGACGGGCTGCTGGACGACGAGTTGGTGGACGACGGGCTGCTCGACGGCGACCTGCTGCCCGACGAGGAGCCGTCCGACGGGCGTGCGGCATGGGGGATGATGGGCGCGTGAGCGCCGAGGACCTCGAGAACTACGAGACGGACATGGAGCTCGCGCTCTACCGCGAGTACCGGGACGTGGTCGGCCTGTTCTCCTACGTGGTCGAGACCGAGCGTCGTTTCTACCTCGCCAACCACGTCGACCTGCAGGTGCGGTCGGCCGCGGGCGAGGTCTACTTCGAGCTGACCCTCGCCGACGCGTGGGTGTGGGACGTCTACCGGTCCGCGCGGTTCGTCAAGTCCGTGCGCGTGGTCACCTTCAAGGACGTCAACGTCGAGGAGCTGGCGAAGGCCGAGCTGGACCTCGGCGGCTCCACCGCCTTCCCCGCCCGCTGACCGACGGCACCACGCGGTCGCCCTGCGGCCACCGAGCCGTCCCCAGCCCCCCCGTGCGCGCTCGTATCCCGGGCCGGCGTCCGCACCGCCTCTCGGCCGATGCTTGCGCGGCAGCCTCGGGCGCGGAGGTGGTCGCATGGCGGTCAAGGACGTGGTGGGACGGTACGGGGAGGACCTGGTCGAGGCGCACCTGCGCGCCGCGGGCTGGTCGGTGCTCGACAGGAACTGGCGGTGCCGCGCCGGCGAGCTGGACCTCGTGGCGCGCGACGGCGAGGAGCTCGTCGCGGTCGAGGTCAAGACGCGCCGGTCGCAGCGGTACGGGTCGCCCGCGGAAGCGGTGACCGCGGTGAAGCTGGCGCGGCTGCGCCGACTGCTGGCGCTGTGGCTCGCGGAG
This sequence comes from Cellulomonas sp. plas2, assembly GCF_057221735.1. NCBI lineage: Bacteria > Bacillati > Actinomycetota > Actinomycetes > Micrococcales > Cellulomonadaceae > Cellulomonas > Cellulomonas sp. plas2. The sequence continues at coordinate 2,469,437 of NZ_CM170155.1, read as the reverse complement.
CACGACGAGCACGCGCGTGCCGTGCGGGTCGACGTCGTGTGCGTGGTGCTGCCGCGGACCGGGGCGCCGCGGTTGGAGCACCTCGTCGGGGTGACGCCGTGAGCGCCGCGTCGGTCCCGGCGTCGCTCCCTGCGTCGGTCTGCGTGCCGGTCTCCGCGCCGGCCCCGGTGCCGGTCCCGGTGCCGGTCCCGGTGCCGGTCCCGATGACGAGCCCGGACCTGGGGCGCAGCCGGGCCGTCGGGCTGGTCGGCCTCGAGGCGCACCTCGTGGACGTCGAGGCGTACCTGGCGCCGTCCCTGCCGGGCTTCGTGCTCGTCGGGCTGCCCGACGCCTCCCTCGCGGAGGCGCGCGACCGGGTCCGGGCGGCGGTGGCCGCCTCGGGCATCGCCTGGCCGAACCGTCGCATCACCGTCAACCTCTCGCCGGCCGGGCTGCCCAAGTCCGGCACGGGCTTCGACCTCGCCGTCGCCGTGGCCGTGCTGGCCGCCGCCGGCGTGCTCGCCCCGGTGGCCGCCGCACGCACCGTGCACCTGGGCGAGCTCGGGCTCGACGGACGGCTGCGGCCGGTGCGCGGCGTGCTGCCCGCCGTCGTGGCGGCGGTGGCAGCCGGTGTGCCGGACGTCGTCGTGCCCGAGGCCAACGCGGCCGAGGCAGCCCTGGTGCCCGGGGCGCGGGTGCGCGGCGCGGCCACGCTGGCGCAGGTGGCCGCCTGGCACGGCGCCGACGTCCGGGTCCCGGACGTCGTCCCCGTGCCCGCCGGGCACCGCGCGCCGGCTGCGGCACCCACGCTCGACCTCGTCGACGTCGTGGGGCAGGCGGAGGCCCGCACCGCGCTCGAGGTCGCGGCCGCGGGCGGGCACCACCTGCTCATGGTCGGCCCGCCGGGAGCCGGCAAGACGATGCTGGCGGCCCGCCTGCCCGGGCTCCTGCCGGACCTCGACGAGGCGGCGGCGGTGGAGGTGACGGCCGTCCACTCGGTCGCCGGCACGTTCGACCCCGGCCAGGGACTGCTGCGCCGCCCGCCCTACGAGGACCCGCACCACACCGCCACCCCGGCGAGCATCGTCGGCGGCGGGGCGGGGCTGCCCCGTCCCGGCGCCGCGTCCCGTGCCCACCGCGGCGTGCTGTTCCTGGACGAGGCGCCCGAGTTCGGCACCGCGGTCCTCGAGACGCTGCGGCAGCCGCTCGAGCACGGGGAGCTCGTGCTGCACCGGGCGGCAGGGGCCGCGCGCTACCCGGCACGGTTCCAGCTCGTGCTGGCCGCCAACCCCTGCCCCTGCGGCCAGGGCGTCGGCAAGGGCCTGGCCTGCACCTGCCGGGCGGAGCAGCGACGGCGGTACTTCGCCAAGCTCTCCGGGCCGCTGCTGGACCGCGTCGACCTGCAGGTGGAGGTGCTGCCCGAGCGGTCGGGCGCCGTCCCCGGCGACGCGACGGCGGTCGTGGCCGCCCGGGTCGAGGGAGCCCGTGCGACCGCCGCGGAGCGCCTGCGCGGCACGCCCTGGCGCACGAACGGCGAGGTCCCCGGCCCGTGGCTGCGTGCCCGGTGGCGTCCCGAGGCCGCGGTCCTGGCGGAGCTGGACCGGGCGGTGGACCGCGGCACGCTGAGCCTGCGCGGGGTCGACCGGGTGCTGCGCGTGGCGTGGACGCTGGCCGACCTGGCCGGACGCGTGGCGCCCGACCGCGCCGACCTCGGCCGTGCGCTGTGGCTGCGGACGCGGGGGCAGGGCGCATGAGCGGGAGCGTGACGCCCCTGCGGGCGGGCAACGGCTCGGTTGTCAGGCCGGTGCGGGAGGACCGGCGGGCGCTCGACGGGGACGACCGAACGGCCCGCGCGGTGTGGAGCGCGCTCGTCGAGCCCGGGGACCGGGCGGCCGGCCTGCTCCTCGCGGCGCACGGCGCGCCGGCGGCGCTCGCCGGGGTCCGCGCGGCCGTGGCGGCCGCCTCGGGTGCCGGCTCCCCCGAAGGGGTGGTGGCCCGCCTCGTCGAGCCCCTCGGGGAGGACGACCGGCGCGGCGCACGGCGCGCCCTGGCGCGGTGGGCGGTCCGCCTGCCCGGCCTCGCGCCCGACGGTGGTCTCCGGGACCACCTCACAGCCGGCGGGCGCCTCGTGGTCCCCGGTGACGAGGACTGGCCGCCCGGGCTCGACGACCTGCGGGAGACCGCACCCCCGGCGCTCTGGGTGCGCGGCACGCTGCCGGCGGCCGGGCGGCGGGCCGTCGCGCTGGTCGGCGCCCGCGCCGCCACCCCGTACGGCGAGCACGTGGCGAGCCGGCTGGCCGGCGACCTCGCGCGGGCCGGCCTCGTCGTCGTCTCCGGCGGCGCGTACGGCATCGACGCGGCGGCGCACCGGGGAGCGCTGGCCGCCGGCGGCACGACGCTCGTCGTCGTCGCCGGCGGGGTCGACCGCCCGTACCCGGCCGGGAACGCGCGGCTGCTCGCGGCGGCCGTCGAGCAGGGCGGGGCCGTCCTCGCGGAGGTGCCGCCCGGCGCGCTGCCGACCCGCACACGGTTCCTGCAGCGCAACCGGCTCATCGCGGCCATCGCCGGCGCGACCGTCGTGGTCGAGGCGGCGTGGCGGTCCGGGGCCCTCAGCACCGCACGCCACGCGGCTGGCCTCCTGCGGCCCGTCGGCGCGGTTCCCGGACCGGTCACGTCGGCGGCGTCGGCGGGCTGCCACCGCATCGTCCGGGAGGAGGCGGCCACGCTCGTGACGGACGCCGACGACGTGCGCGAGCTCGTCGAGCCCGTCGGTACCGTGGACGCGCCGGACGCACCGCCGGACACCGGCGCGCCCCTCACGGGTGCCCCCGCGACGACCAGGGGGCCGGAGGACGTGGACCCCGTCGCCGCCCGGGTGCACGACGCGCTGCCCCGTCGGGTGGCGCGCCCGGACGGCGACGTCGCCGCTGCGGCCGGTGTCACGCTACGGGAGGCGCAGGACGCGCTGGCGGTCCTCGAGCTCGGCGGCTGGGCGCAGCGGACCGCCACCGGGTGGCGCGCGGCCGTCCCGACGTGACGCGCCGTCAGGGCGGGTCGTCTCGGGTCGCGCGGGCGGGGGAGCTGACGTGGCCCGTCCGCGCGCCTCCGTGGTGGGGCGGGGGAGGCGGTCCACAGTGACCCCGTGTCCGACGTCCCCCTGCTGCCGGGCGACCCCGCGCGCGCGCGCCTGCTGGCGGACCTGGCCGAGCACCTCGGCGCCGAGCGGGGCCTGGCACGCCACACCGTGCGCGCCTACCGGGCGGACGTCGACCACCTGCTGTCCCATGCGTTCCGTCGCGGGAGCGCCACGCTGGCCGACGTGGACCTCGCGGTGCTGCGCTCGTGGCTCGCCGCCATGGCGGCGGCGCACCTCAGCCGGGGCACGCTCGCCCGGCGGACGGCGGCGGCGCGCACCTTCTTCGCCTGGGCGCAGCGCACGGGCCGCGTCGCCGTCGACCCCGCCGCCCGCCTGGCCAGCGCCCGGCCCCGCGTGACGCTGCCCACCGTGCTGCCGGCCGCGCAGGTGGCCGCGCTGGTCGACGGCGCGCGCGACCGGGCGGCGGGCGACGACCCCCTCGCCCTGCGGGACTGGGTCGCCCTCGAGCTGCTCTACGGCACCGGGGTCCGCGTGGGGGAGCTGTGCGCGGCCGACGTCGACGACGCCGACCTCGTGGGACGGCTCCTGCGGGTCGTCGGCAAGGGTGACAAGGAGCGGGTCGTGCCGTTCGGCAGGCCTGCCGCCGTGGCGCTCGAGCGGTGGCTCTCGCGCGGCCGGCCCCACCTGGCCGTCGCGGGCTCGCCACCGGCGCTGCTCCTGGGGACGCGGGGCGGGCGCGTGGACCAGCGGCGCATCCGGGCCGTCGTGCACGCGGCCGCCGCCGGTGCCGCCGTCCCCGACGTGGCCCCGCACGCCCTGCGGCACGCGGCGGCCACCCACCTGCTCGAGGGGGGCTCGGACCTGCGGTCGGTGCAGGAGGTCCTCGGTCACGCGTCGCTGGCGACCACGCAGCGGTACACGCACGTGTCCGCCGAGCGCCTGAGGGCCGCCTATCGGCTCGCGCACCCGCGGGCTTGAGCCGCGTCATCCCAGGTGCACCGCCCGGCGCGGGTGAAACCACCGTTCGGTGGGGACAGACCATTGCTCCTGGCTGTGCGGTCGCCTAGAGTCCTCACTGTCAGCGAAACGGCAAACCCTCCGCGAGGGGGGGACGCAAAGCCACGGGACCCTTGAGGTCAGCCGGGCCACCGAACAGACAGGATCGATCATGCCGCAGCCCGGTTCCCTCCTGACCGTGTCCGCCCCGGTCGGGATGTCCCGTGAGACCGCCGCTCTCTCCGTCGCCGCCCGCGTGGCGCCCGCGGTGACCGCGCCGGCCGGCGTCATCCCCGCCCAGCGCACCCCGGCCGAGCTGCCGACGCCCGACGCCCCGCGCTCGGAGGTCGACACGCTCTGGGCGACGTTCAAGGAGACGGGCTGCCGCCGCTCCCGCGAGCAGCTGATCCTCCACTACGCGCCGCTGGTCCAGTCCGTGGCCGGGCGCCTCGGCATGCGGCTGCCGAGCAGCGTCGAGCAGTCCGACCTCGTCTCCTACGGCATGTTCGGCCTCATCGACGCGATCGAGAAGTACGAGACGGACCGCGCCGTGAAGTTCGAGTCGTACGCCGCCGCCCGCATCCGCGGCGCGATCATCGACGAGCTCCGCTCGCTCGACTGGGTCCCGCGGTCCGTCCGCTCGAAGGCGCGCACGCTCGACCGCGCCGTGGCCGACCTCGAGGCGCGCCTGCACCGCACGCCGACGCTGCCCGAGATCGCCGCCGAGCTCGAGCTCCCCGTCGCCGAGGTCCGCGCGACCTACAGCCAGCTCGCCACGACGAACGTGGCCGCGCTCGACGAGCTGCTCGGCGGCGAGGACGGCTCCTCGGCCGCCTCGCTGGGCGACGCCCTGCGCGACGCGCGGGCGGAGGACCCGGCCGGCTCGGTCGAGCAGCAGGAGCAGGCCTTCCTGCTGTCGCGGGCCGTCGAGCAGCTCAGCGAGCGCGAGCGCCTCGTCGTGGTCCTGTACTACTTCGAGGGCCGGACCCTCGCCGAGATCGGCCGCGTCCTCGGCGTGACCGAGTCGCGGATCTCGCAGATGCACACCGCCGCCATCGGCCGGCTGCGCACGCGGCTGACGGACGCCGAGGCGGCCTGACCCGCGACCGGTAGTGGGTCGGCGCACGGATCGGCGCACGGTTCGGCGAACGGATCGACGCCGCCCGCACCGACGGGCCGTGCCGGGCGCTCACCAGGGCAGCAGGACCACCCGCGGCAGCCGTCCCACGAGGGCGCCGGGGTCGAGGTAGCGGTCGCCCTCGCGCACGCCCCAGTGCACGCACCGGTCCGCGCAGTGCGAGGCGCCGGCGGTCGTGACCGTACCCGCCACCGTGCCCACCTCGTCCCCGACCTCCACCACGGTCCCGACCGGGACCGTCGCCGTGACGGGCTCCAGCGTGCTGCGCAGGCCGCCGTCGTGCCGCACCACCACGACCGCGCGCCCCGCGACGACACCCGCGAAGCCGACCGTGCCGGTCGCGGGAGCGCGCACCACCGTGCCGGGGTCCGCGCGCACGTCCAGGCCCCGGTGCCCGGCGGCCCACGGCTGCGGCGGGCGCACGAAGGGCGCCAGGACCGCCGACGCCACCGGCAGCCGCCAGCCCTCGGCGGCCGACGCGGTCGTGGCCGGCGCCGCGACGGTCGTCGTCGAGCTCCCTCCGTAGGCCGGTGCCGCGAGCAGCGGCAGGGCCACGCCGGCGACGAGGAGCGCGGCCATCAGCAGGGGGGTGGCGGGGGAGCGGCGGGGAACCATGGCCGGCACCGTGCCTGGCCGCAGGCATCGCAGCAGCGCGCCCCCGCCGGGGCCGTGGGCGAGCACCGCACGACCGGGGCTGGGGACGGATCGGCGACGGGGCCGGTACGGGCACGGCCTGGCGTCCGGTACCCTGGTGACGCGACCGGCCCTCGCCGGTCGACTTCGCACGCCGTCATCCGGTCGCCGTCACCGTCGGGCCCTGCCCGACCACGCGGTCCGGAACCGGTGCAGGCAACGGTCCGGGTCCGCCCGGCGCCTGCCCGGCTCGGCGTCAGGGGCCCCGGCCGTCCGGTCGGGCCGACAACCGAGACCGCAGGTCCCGTGCGCGCGACGCGTGCGGGCTCCTGCACGAGTGCGCGTGCCCCGACGGGCGCGCGACGGAAGGACGTGCCATGGCCGTCGTGACCATGCGCCAGCTGCTCGAGAGCGGTGTCCACTTCGGGCACCAGACCCGCCGCTGGAACCCCAAGATGAAGCGCTTCATCTTCACCGAGCGCAACGGCATCTACATCGTCGACCTGCAGCAGTCGCTCACCTACATCGACCGGGCCTACGACTTCGTCTCCCAGACGGTCGCGCACGGCGGGTCGATCCTCTTCGTCGGGACGAAGAAGCAGGCGCAGGAGCCCGTGGCCGAGCAGGCCGCGCGCGTGGGCATGCCCTACGTCAACCAGCGCTGGCTCGGCGGCATGCTGACCAACTTCTCCACGGTCCACAAGCGCCTGCAGCGCCTCAAGGAGCTCGAGCAGATCGACTTCGACGACGTCGCGGGCTCGGCCCTGACGAAGAAGGAGCTGCTCGTCCTGCGTCGCGAGAAGGACAAGCTGAGCAAGACCCTCGGCGGCATCCGCGACATGGCCAAGGTCCCCTCGGCCGTGTGGATCGTGGACACCAACAAGGAGCACCTCGCCGTCGACGAGGCGCGCAAGCTCGGCATCCCGGTCGTGGCGATCCTCGACACGAACTGCGACCCGGACATGGTCGACTACCCGATCCCGGGCAACGACGACGCCATCCGCGCCGTGCAGCTGCTCACGCGCGTGATCGCCGACGCGGCCGCGGACGGCCTCGTCCGTCGCTCCGGCGGCGGGCGTGCGGACGACGCCGCGACGGCCCAGGCCGAGCCGCTGGCCGAGTGGGAGCGCGAGCTGCTCGCCGGCACCGAGGCGCCCGCCGCCCCGGCCGCCGACGTCCCGGACGCCGCCCCCGCCGACGCCGTCGTCTCCGAGGCCACGCCGGCCGCGGGCGCGGGCGCCGAGACGGTCGTCGACGCCGAGCCCGCGACGCCGGGCCAGGACGCCGCGCCGGCCGTCGAGGCCGCCCCCGCCGAGCCCTCCCAGGCCTGACGTCCCCGGCCCGGGTCGCCCGCACCTGCGGGTGGCCCGGGCCGCACCACGCATCCCGGCACCCACGGGTGCCACCGGGCCCGTGCCGCGGGCCCCGACGAGAAGGACGGAAGCACTCCTATGGCGAACTACTCGCTGGCCGACATCAAGGCGCTCCGCGAGAAGACCGGCGCCGGCATGATGGACGTCAAGAAGGCGCTCGAGGAGGCCGCCGGCGACGCCGACAAGGCCCTCGAGATCATCCGCGTCAAGGGCCTCAAGGGCGTCGGCAAGCGCGAGGGCCGCTCGGCCTCGGACGGCCTCGTCGCCGCGCACGTCGCCCCCACCGGCGACGGCGAGGGTCAGACGGGCGTGCTCGTCGAGGTCAACTCCGAGACGGACTTCGTCGCCAAGAACCAGGCGTTCATCTCCCTGGCCGACCGCGTGCTGGCCGCCGCCGTCGCCTCCGGCGCCCGCGACGCCGACGCGCTGCTGGCCGCCGACTCCGACGGCACCCCGGTGCAGACGGTGGTCGACGAGACGGCCGCGACGCTGGGCGAGAAGGTCGTCGTGCGCCGCGTGGCCCGTGTGGCCGGCGAGCACGTCGAGGTCTACCTGCACAAGGTCAACAAGGACCTGCCGCCGCAGGTCGGCGTCCTCGTCGCCACCGACGCCGCAGGTGCCTCGGTCGCCCGCGACGTCGCCACGCACATCGCCGCGTACTCCCCGCAGTACCTCACGCGCGACGAGGTGCCGGCGGACGTCGTGGAGTCCGAGCGCAAGATCGCCGAGGAGACGGCCCGCAACGAGGGCAAGCCCGAGGCCGCGCTGACGAAGATCGTCGAGGGTCGCCTCAACGGGTTCTTCAAGGAGAACGTCCTGCTCGACCAGGCGTTCGCCCGCGACCCGAAGAAGTCGGTCGGCCAGGTGCTGACCGAGGCCGGCGGCACGGTCACCGCCTTCGTCCGGTACCGCGTCGGCGCCTGACGCCCGCCGGCCGTGGCCCCGTCCCTCCGTGAGGGGCGGGGCCACCGCCGCGTACGGCGCCGGTCGCCCGGCGCCCGGCGGTGCGCGGTACCGTGCGCCCAGCCCCCAGACCGACCCAGCACCGGAGGACCGCCCGTGACCGACCCCGCCACGCACGTCCCGTCCCCGTCCGCGGCGGCCGGGCCGATCACCGGCACCACCGGCGCCGGCGCCGGCGCCGGCGCCGGCACCGGCACCGGCACCGACGCGCGCCGCGTCGGCGAGGCGCCGGCCTCCCGCCGCGTGCTGCTCAAGCTCTCGGGCGAGACGTTCGGCGGTGGCGAGGTCGGCCTCGCGGCGGACGTGGTCCAGCGCATCGCGGCCGAGATCGCGGTGGCGGTGCGCTCGGGCGTGCAGGTCGCGATCGTGTGCGGCGGCGGCAACTTCTTCCGCGGCGCGGAGCTGTCGCAGCGCGGCCTGGACCGCGCGCGGGCCGACTACATGGGCATGCTCGGCACGGTGATGAACTGCCTGGCGCTCCAGGACTTCCTCGAGCAGGCCGGCGTCACCACGCGGGTGCAGACCGCGATCACCATGGGCCAGGTCGCGGAGCCGTACATCCCGCTGCGCGCCATCCGGCACCTGGAGAAGGGGCGCGTGGTCATCTTCGGCGCCGGCGCGGGGATGCCCTACTTCTCCACGGACACGGTCTGCGTGCAGCGCTCCCTCGAGACGCACTGCGACGAGGTGCTCATGGGCAAGAACGGCGTCGACGCGATCTACACCGCCGACCCGAAGAAGGATCCGGACGCCCAGCGCCTGGAGCACGTGACGTACACGGACGCGCTCGTGCGCGGGCTGGCCGTCATGGACGCGACGGCGCTGAGCATGTGCCGCGACAACGACGTGCGCATGCGCGTCTTCGGGCTCGAGGAGCCCGGCAACGTCACCCGCGCCCTGCAGGGTGAGAAGATCGGGACGTCGGTCACGGCGTCCTGACCCGCCCGTCCCGGGCACCCGGGACCCGCCGGGCGGCACACCCCGCCACACCGACCCACGGACAAGGGAGCACCCTGTGATCGACGAGACCCTCTTCGAGGCCGAGGAGAAGATGGACAAGGCCGTGGAGGTCGCCAAGGAGGACTTCGCGGCGATCCGTACGGGCCGGGCCAACGCCGCGATGTTCGCCAAGGTGTTCGTCGACTACTACGGCGCCCCGACGCCGCTGCAGCAGCTGGCCTCCTTCAACGTCGTCGAGGCGCGCACCGTGCTCGTGGCGCCGTTCGACAAGTCGTCCATGACCGCGGTCGAGAAGGCGCTGCGCGACTCCGACCTCGGCGTCAACCCGACGAACGACGGCTCGGTCATCCGGGTCGTCCTGCCCGCCCTGACCACCGAGCGCCGGCGCGAGTTCGTCAAGCTCGCCAAGACGAAGGCGGAGGACGCCCGCATCTCCGTGCGCTCGGTCCGCCGGCGCGCGAAGGACACGCTCGACCGCCTCGTCAAGGACGGGGAGGCCGGCGAGGACGAGGTGCAGCGCGCGGAGAAGGAGCTCGAGGCCCTCACGAAGCGGCACGTCGACACGATCGACGCGCTGCTGCAGGGCAAGGAGAGCGAGCTGCTCGAGGTCTGATGATCGAGCAGACCGCGCCCGCCGTGACCGGCTCCACCGTCCGCACCGGCCGCGACCTCCCGCTCGCGGTCGGGGTCGGGGTCGCGCTGATCGCGCTGGTCCTGGCGTCCCTGCTCGTGCGCAAGGAGGCCTTCGGCCTCGTGCTCGTGCTGGCCGTCGGCGCCTCGTTGTGGGAGCTGGCGCAGGCGTTCCGGCGGCGGGACCTGCACCTGCCGCTCGTGCCGCTGCTCGCGGGCACCGTCGGCATGGCGGTCTCGGCCTGGACCGGCGGGCTCGAGGCGCTGTTCGTCGCGTTCCTGCTGACCGTGGGCGGCTGCGTGGTGTGGCGGCTGCTCGACGGATCGGGGACGGCGGCGCTGCGGGACGGGACGGCGGCGGCGTTCGCCGCGGCGTACCTGCCATTCCTGGCCGGGTTCGCGATGCTCATGCTGGCGGCGCCCGACGGGGCGTGGCGGGTCCTGCTGTTCATCCTGCTGGGGGTCGCCAACGACACCGGCGGGTACACCGCCGGCGTCCTGTGGGGCCGGCACCCGCTGGCCCCCTCGATCAGCCCCAAGAAGACCTGGGAAGGTCTGGGGGGGTCCGTGGTGTTGGCAGTGGTGGTCGGGGTCCTCGGCGTCACGTTCCTGCTGGACGCCCCGCCGCTCGTCGGCGTCGTCGTCGGGCTCGCGGCGGTCGCCGCAGGGACCCTCGGGGACCTGGGGGAGTCGCTCCTCAAGCGTGACCTCGAGCTCAAGGACATGGGCCGGCTGGTGCCGGGCCACGGCGGGCTGCTCGACCGCCTCGACAGCCTGCTGCTGACGGCGCCCGTCACCTGGGCCGTGCTGGCCGTCCTCGTCCCCGTGGGCTGAGGCGTCCGGCCGCACCGGACCCCGCCACCCCACCGCACCACCCACACGTCCCGGGAGGGATCCTCGATGTCCACGCCCGTCCCGCTGGTCATGGCCCCGCCGAAGGGCCGCGGCAAGCCGCCGCGCCACTTCGTCGACCTCACGCCCGAGGAGCGCCGAGCCGCGGTCGTCGAGCTGGGCGAGAAGCCGTTCCGCGCCAAGCAGCTCGCCACGCACTACTTCACGCACCTCACCGCCGACCCGGCGCGCATGACCGACCTGCCCGAGCGCACCCGCGACACGCTCGTGGCGGCGCTGTTCCCCGAGCTGCTGACGCCCGTGCGCACGCTCAGCGCGGACGGCGGCACGACGGTCAAGACGCTGTGGCACCTGTTCGACGGGGCCAAGGTCGAGTCCGTGCTCATGCGCTACCCCGGCCGCGCCACGCTCTGCGTCTCGAGCCAGGTCGGCTGCGGCATGGCCTGCCCCTTCTGCGCGACGGGCCAGCTCGGCCTCACGCGCAACATGTCGACGGCGGAGATCGTCGAGCAGGTCCGTACCGCGGCCAGCTCCCTGGCGGCCGGCGAGCTCCCCGGCGGCCCCGGCCGGCTCAGCAACGTCGTGTTCATGGGCATGGGCGAGCCCATGGCCAACTACAAGGCGGTCATCGAGACGGTGCGGCGCCTCGTCGCGCCCGTCCCGGACGGCCTCGGCATGAGCGCCCGCAACATCACGGTGTCCACCGTGGGACTCGTGCCCGCGATCGACAAGCTCGCCGCGGAGGGCATCCCCGTCACCCTCGCGGTGTCGCTCCACGCGCCCGACGACGAGCTGCGCAGCGAGCTCGTGCCCATCAACACGCGCTGGACGGTCGACGAGGCGCTCGACGCGGCACGCCGGTACTTCGACGCCACGGGCCGCCGGGTCTCCATCGAGTACGCGCTCATCCGCGACATGAACGACCACGCGTGGCGGGCCGACCTGCTCGGGGAGAAGCTGAACGCGCGCGGCAAGGGCTGGGTGCACTGCAACCCCATCCCGCTCAACCCGACGCCGGGGTCGAAGTGGACGGCGAGCGACCCGGCGGTCGAGGACGAGTTCGTGGCACGCTTGCGCGCGCACGGCATCCCGACGACGGTGCGGGACACCCGGGGCAGCGACATCGACGGAGCCTGCGGGCAGCTGGCGGCCGAGGAGGAGCAGTGAGCGACGGCATGTTCCGGACCGTCCCCGGGCTGCGGCGCGGGTACGACCCGGGCGAGGTCGACGCCTTCTTCTCCCACGCCCGCACCGTGTACGAGTCGGGGCCGGCCGGCGCGCTGTCGGGCAAGGACGTGCGCGGCGCCGCCTTCGAGCTCGTCCGCGGCGGCTACTCCACCGCCGCCGTCGACGCCGCGCTCGACCGCCTCGAGGCGGCCTTCGTCGCCCGGGCGCGGGCGGAGTTCGTCGCCGAGCACGGGCAGACGGCGTGGATGGACCGGCTCGGCGAGCAGGCGCGGACGCTGTACCCGCGGCTGGGGCGACCGGACGGACAGCGGTTCGCGCCGCCGCCCGGACGGCAGGCCGGGTACGAGTCCGCGGACGTGGACGCCCTGTGCCACCGCCTCGTGGACTACTTCGACGAGGGCGTGCCGCTGACGGCCGCCGAGCTGCGCACCGCCACCTTCCGTGCCCGCCGCGGCCGCACCGCGTACGCCGAGGGGCCCGTCGACGCGTTCCTCGCCCGTGCGGTCGAGGTCCTGCTGGGCGTCGAGTGACCGGCGGACCGGCGGGCGCCGCCGAGGGCCTCGGCTCCGGCACGGGCGGGGTGACCTCCGCCCCCCGGCGCGTCACGGTGCTGGGCAGCACCGGCTCCATCGGCACGCAGGCCGAGGACGTGGTGCTCCGCAACCCCGACCGGTTCGTCGTCACCGGGCTGTCGGCCGGTGGGCGGGACCCGGGGGCGCTCGCGCGCCAGGCCGCGACGCTCGGCGTCGAGGTGGTCGCGGTCGCCGACCCCGCCGCGGCCGCCCCCCTCCGTGCGGCACTGGTGGCGCAGGACGGCGGCGAGGGCGCGCGCCCCGGATGGTCCGGAGCCGCGGTGGAGGTGCTCGCCGGACCCGACGCGGCGACGGAGCTCGCCGGACGCCCGGCCGACGTCGTCCTCAACGGCATCACGGGATCGGTCGGCCTGCGCCCGACGCTCGCCGCGCTGACGGCCGGCAGCACCCTGGCGCTGGCCAACAAGGAGTCCCTCGTCGTGGGCGGGCCGCTCGTGCAGGCCGCCCGGCGCCGCGCCGACCAGATCGTCCCGGTCGACTCCGAGCACTCCGCCATCGCGCAGGCCCTGCGGACGGGGGCTCGCGGCGAGGTCCGACGCCTCGTCCTGACGGCGTCCGGCGGGCCGTTCCGGGGCTGGGACGCCGACGCGGTGAAGGCCGTGACGCCGCGGCAGGCGCTGGCGCACCCGACCTGGTCGATGGGGCCGGTCGTCACGGTGAACTCGGCGACCCTCGTGAACAAGGGCCTGGAGCTCATCGAGGCGCACCTGCTGTTCGACGTGCCCGAGGACCGGATCGCCGTGGTCGTCCACCCCCAGTCCGTCGTGCACTCGATGGTGGAGTTCGTCGACGGCTCGACGATCGCGCAGGCCTCCCCGCCCGACATGCGGCTGCCCATCGCGCTCGGCCTCGGCTGGCCCGACCGCGTGCCCGGGGCGGCCCCGGCCAACGACTGGACGGCACCGGTGGCGTGGACGTTCGAGCCGCTCGACGAGGAGGTCTTCGGGGCGGTGCGCCTGGCCCGGGCGGCCGTGAGGGCGTCGGCCACGCACCCGACCGTGCTCAACGCGGCCAACGAGGAGTGCGTCGAGGCGTTCCTCGCCGGCCGCATCGGGTTCGGCGACGTCGTCGCCACGGTGGAGCGTGTGCTCGACGAGCACCCCGGCACGCCCGCGTCCGCGCTCACGCTGGAGGCGGTGCTCGACGCGGAGGACGCAGCCCGGGTGCGGGCGCGCGAGCTCCTGGCGCGCCGGTGAGCCGGCCCGTCGTCGTCGCCCGCACGGTGGCGCTCCCGCTCGGGGAGGCGTGGGCCACGGCCGTGGACCCGCGCAACCGGCCGCGGTGGGTCCCGCTCGTGCGCACCGCCGTCGACGGCCTGCCGCTGGGCGTCGGCACCCGCGTCACGGCGCTCCTCGGGCCGTTCACCGCGCGCGGCGTGCCGGGCCTGCCCGACCGGCAGACGGTGGAGACGTTCGAGCCGCCGCAGGACGGCCGGCCCGGACGGGCCGTCCTCGTGCGGACCGGGCCGGTGCTGCGCGGCGCGACCACCGTGGAGGTCGCACCGACGGGGGCGGGCGCGAGCACGGTGACGTGGTCCGAGGAGGTGCACCTGGCCGGCCCGCTGCCGGTCGGCCTGACCTCGGCGCTCCTCGCGCCGGTGGTGCACCTCGTGGTGCGCCGGCTGCTCGGCGGCCTGGGCCGCGAGGCCGCCCGCCGCGTCCGCCGGTAGCACCCGGTCGCCGCGGCCCGGCCGCGGCCCGGTGGGCGCCGGCTCGGTGCCCGGCTCGGTGCCCGGCTCGGTGCCCGGCTCAGTGCCCGGTGAGGCGTCCCAGCAGCGCGGCGACCCGGCTCGGGCGCCCGGTGCGGTCCTCGACCCGGTCCGCGAGGGCCGCCCCGCGCAGCCCCGCGGTGATGCCGGCCCAGCGCAGCGGCTCGCGCTCCCAGTCCGGGGAGCGGTGGTCGACCCACGGCAGACGGACGAGCTCCGAGTCGGCCCCCGTGACGAGGTCGGCCAGCGTGCGGCCGGCGAGGTTCGTCGTCGCGACGCCGTCGCCGACGTAGCCGCCGGCCCACCCGAGGCCCGTGGCGCGGTCGAGGCCGACCGAGGCGTGCCAGTCCCGCGGGACGGCCAGCGGCCCGCCCCAGGCGTGCGTCATGTCCACCCCGCGCAGCACCGGCAGCAGCGCGACGAGCTCGGCGCGGAGGTGGGCGAACACCGCCTCGTCGCGGTCGAACGACGGACGCACGCGCGAGCCGAGGTGGTAGGGGGCTCCGCGGCCGCCGAAGGCGATGCGGTCGTCGGTGGTGCGCTGCCCGTAGACGATGAGGTTGCGGCCGTCGGTGAAGGTCTGGCCCCGCTCGAGCCCGATCTCCTCCCACGCGGCGGCCGGCAGCGGGGCGGTCGCGACCATGAGCGAGTAGACGGGGGCGACGGCCCGACGGCTGCCGGGCAGGTCCGGCGTCCAGGCCTCGGTCGCGCGCAGCACGTGGCGCGCCCGCACGGTGCCGTGGTCGGTGACGACGGCGCCGGGGGACAGGCGCAGGGCCCGGGTGCCCTCGACGAGCCGCACGCCGCGCTCCTCGAGGACGCGGACCAGGCCGCGGACCAGGCGGGCCGGCTGCAGGCGGGCGCAGTCCGGCGTGAACGCCCCGCCGACGACGCCCGCGGCGCGCACGTGCGCGGCGACGCCCGGCGCGTCGAGGAGCTCGGACTCGTCGCCCCAGGCCGCGTCCTCGGCGACGGACGCCCGCACGCGCGCGAGCTGGGCCGCCGACCGGGCGAGGGTGACCGTCCCGCCGTACGCGAAGCCGCAGTCGATCTCCTCCGCGGCCGCGACGCCGCCGACCTCGACGACGGTGTCGCGCATCGCGGCCCGCAGCGCGAGTGCACCCTCGCGCCCGTGGCGACGGGCGAGCGCCGCCGCGGACGTGGGGAACAGGGCCGAGCACCAGCCGCCGTTGCGGCCGCTGGCCCCGTAGCCCGCGACCTCCCGCTCGACGAGCACGACCTCCAGCGACGGGTCGGCCTCGAGCAGGTAGTACGCCGTCCACAGACCGGTCAGCCCGGCACCGACGACGGCGACGTCCGCGGTGGTGTCGCCGTCGAGGGGCGGCCGGGGCACGAGGGCGCCGGGGTCCTCGTCGGCGACCTGGTCCCACCACAGCGACAGGCCGCGCAGGTCCTCGCGGGCGGCGGGGCCGGCGGTGGACCGGCCACCGCCGGCACGTCCCCCGGGCCGTCCCGGCGCGCCGCTCCCCGCCGGCGGCGTCACAGGCGGGTCCAGGCCTCGCTGAGCACGCCGCGCAGGATCTGCTCCATCTCGTCGAACTCGGGCTGGCCGATGGTCAGCGGCGGGGCGAGCTGCACGACGGGGTCACCGCGGTCGTCGGCGCGGCAGTACAGCCCGGCCTCGAACAGCGCCTCGGACAGGAACCCGCGCAGCAGGTGGTCCGACTCGGCCTCGTCGAACGTCTCCCGCGTCGCCTTGTCCTTGACGAGCTCGATCCCGTAGAAGTACCCGGCCCCGCGCACGTCGCCGACGATGGGCAGGTCGAGGAGCTTCTCCAGCGTGCGGCGGAACGCCGGGGCGTTCTCCTGCACGTGCGCGTTGAGGCCCTCGCGCTCGAAGATGTCGAGGTTGGCCATCGCCACGGCGGTCGAGACGGGGTGCCCGCCGAACGTGTAGCCGTGGAGGAACGTCGCGGCGCCGCTGCGGAACGGCTCGTGCACCCGGTCGGACACGATCATCGCGCCCAGCGGGGAGTACCCCGAGGTCAGCCCCTTGGCGCACGTGATGATGTCGGGCACGTACCCGAAGTCGTCGCACGCGAACATGGACCCGATCCGGCCGAACGCGCAGATGACCTCGTCGGACACGAGCAGCACGTCGAGCTCGTCGCAGATCTCCCGGACCCGCTCGAAGTACCCCGGGGGCGGCGGGAAGCAGCCGCCGGCGTTCTGCACGGGCTCGAGGAACACGGCCGCGACGGTCTCGGGCCCCTCGAACTCGATGGCCTCGCGCACGCGCTCCGCCGCCCACCGCCCGAACGCCTTCGGGTCCTCGCGCAGGCCGTCCTCCGCCCGGTAGATGTTGGTGTTCGGCACCTTGTGCGCGCCGGGGACGAGGGGCTCGAACGGCGCCTTCATGCCGGGCAGGCCCGTGATGGACAGCGCCCCCTGCGGGGTGCCGTGGTAGGCCAGCGCGCGGGAGATCACCTTGTGCTTGCCGGGCTTCCCGACGAGCTTCCAGTACTGCTTGGCCAGCTTCCAGGCGGACTCGACGGCCTCGCCGCCGCCGGTGGTGAAGAAGACGTGGTCCAGGTCGCCCGGCGCGTAGGACGCGACGCGCTCGGCCAGGTCGATGGCGCCGGGGTGGGCGTAGGACCACAGCGGGAAGAACGCGAGCTGCTCCGCCTGCTTGCGGGCGGCCTCGGCGAGCTCCTCCCGGCCGTGCCCCACCTGCACGACGAACAGCCCGGCCAGACCGTCGATGTACCGGCGGCCCTCGTCGTCCCAGATGTGGTGGCCCTTGCCGCGCACGATCGTCGGGACGTCGTGGTCCCACTGGCTGGCGGTGGTGAAGTGCCCCCACAGGTGCCGGCGGGCGGCCTCGTCGCGGGGCGTGCCCGCGGGCGTGCGGTGCTCGGCCGGGTGCTCGTCCCGGTGCTCCACGGCCGGGACGGCGGGCAGCGTGCTGGTCATCGGGTCCCCCAGTTGTAGAGCTGCTTGTGCAGCTTGAGGTAGACGAAGGTCTCGGTGGACCGCACGCCGGGCAGCGGGCGGATCTTGCGGTTGAGCACCTCGAGCAGGTGGTCGTCGTCCTCGCACACGACCTCGGCGAGGACGTCGAAGCCGCCGGCGGTGACCACGACGTAGTCCACCTCCGGCATCTCGGCCAGCGCCGCCGCGAGCGCCTCCGTGTCGCCGTCCGCGCGCACCCCGATCATCGCCTGCCGGGCGAACCCGACGCCGAGCGGGTCGGTCACCGCGACGATCTGCATGACGCCGGACTCGACGAGCCGCTGCACGCGCTGCCGGACCGCCGCCTCCGACAGGCCGACGGCCTTCCCGATGGTGGCGTAGGCCCGGCGGCCGTCCTCCTGCAGCTGCTCGATGATCGCCTTGGAGACGTCGTCCAGCACCGGGCGGGCGGCGGGCCGGGCGGCGGGGCCGGGGCGGTGGCTCACGGCGACGATGCTCCCCCAGGGGCGCGCCGCTGGCAAGCGATTCCGTCGTCGTGGCCCCCCTCCACCGCGTATTCCGCCGGCCCCGGTCCCAGGTCGTGGAGGAAACAGGTGTCCCCCGGGGTCTCCCGCTCCGGCCGTCCCGGCGGCTAGCCTGCCGGTCGTCCACCCCGTCGACGCCGGAGGCACGCGTGAGCCAGACGACCACCGCCACCACCCCCGCGACCGGCGACCCCTCGCCGGCCGTGCCCGCCACGCCCGACGTCACCTTCACGAACGTGGTCGGCGGGCAGGAGGTGCCGTCCGCGTCGGGCCGGACGACACCGGTCGTCGACCCGTCGAAGGGGCGCGTCTACGCGCACGCGCCGCTGTCCGACGGGCAGGACGTCGACCGCGCGTACGCGGCCGCGTCCGAGGCCTTCGCGACCTGGGGGCGGACCACGCCGGCGGAGCGTCAGCTCGCGCTCCTGCGGCTCGCCGACGCGCTCGAGGAGCGGGCGGAGGAGTTCGTCGCCACCGAGTCGCGGGACACGGGCAAGCCGCTGCACCTCACGCGCACGGACGAGGTGCCCCCGTGCGTCGACCAGCTGCGGTTCTTCGCCGGCGCGGCCCGCGTCCTGGAGGGGCGCTCGGCGGGGGAGTACCTGGCCGGGCACACCTCCTGGGTGCGGCGGGAGCCCGTCGGCGTCGTCGGGCAGGTCACGCCGTGGAACTACCCGCTCATGATGGCGATCTGGAAGATCGCCCCCGCGCTCGCGGCCGGCAACACGGTGGTGCTCAAGCCGTCCGACACCACGCCCGCCTCCACGGTCCTGCTGGCCCGGGTGGCCGCCGAGGTGCTGCCGGCGGGGGTGCTGAACGTCGTGTGCGGCGACCGGGACACGGGCCGTGCGCTGGTGGCGCACCCGCGGCCCGACATGGTCGCCATCACGGGGTCGGTGCGCGCCGGCGCGCAGGTGGCGGAGGCCGCGTCGGCGCAGGTGAAGCGGGTGCACCTCGAGCTGGGCGGCAAGGCCCCGGTGGTCGTGTTCGACGACTGCGACGTCGCCGCAGCGGCGGAGGGCATCGCGGGGGCGGGGCTCTACAACGCGGGCCAGGACTGCACCGCCGCGACGCGCGTGCTCGTGCACGAGCGCGTGCGCGCGGACTTCACGGCGGCGCTCGCGGAGGCGGCCCGGGCGCAGCGCACCGGCGCGCCCGACGACGAGGGGGTGGCGTTCGGCCCGGTGAACAACGAGACGCAGCTGGGCCGCGTCACGGGGTTCCTCGACCGGCTGCCCGACCACGCCGAGGTGCTGACGGGCGGGCACCGGCAGGGGGACGTCGGGTACTTCGTCCAGCCGACGGTCGTCGGCGGGCTGCGCCAGGACGACGAGGCCGTCCAGGAGGAGATCTTCGGCCCGGTCCTCACCGTCCAGGGCTTCACCGACGAGGACGAGGCCCTGCGCCTGGCCAACGGCGTGCGCTACGGCCTGTCCAGCTCGGTGTGGACCCGGGACCACTCCCGGGCGCTGCGCGTGTCCCGTGCGCTCGACTTCGGCGTCGTGTGGATCAACACGCACATCCCGTTCGTCGCGGAGATGCCGCACGGCGGCTTCAAGCAGTCCGGCTACGGCAAGGACCTGTCCATGTACGGGTTCGAGGACTATACGCGCGTCAAGCACGTGATGTCGGCCTTCGAGGGGTAGCAGGGCAGGAGGCGCGGCAGGAAACGTGGGCGACACGCACCGTTGACGCAGGTTTTTCGTCGCCCGGACGGGTGATGGGCACGGAATCCGCCCGAACCGCACCATACTGACCACGCAGGACCGCCAGACCACGCGCCCCGTGCCGGGGCAACCGAGAGGAGCGCCCATGCCCCGCCCCCTGCCGCCCGGGACCGACCCGGTGGTCGCCGCCCTCGTCGCGCACGGCCGTCGGGCGGCACGCGCCCGCCGGGCCGCGTCCGCGGGTCTGTCCCGCCGGCAGTTCCTCCTCGGTGCGGCGGGCACCGCCGGCACCGCGGCCCTGCTGGCCGCGTGCGGCACGGGTGGCGGCACGCCGGGCACCGGTGGGACGTCGGGCGGCGGGGGCGGCGCGGGCGACGCCCTGCGCTGGGCCAACTGGACCCTCTACCTCGACCAGGACGACGCGGGCGGCTACCCGACGCTGCAGGCCTTCACCGAGCAGTCGGGCATCGACGTGGAGTACAGCGAGGACGTCGACGACAACGACACCTTCTACGGGAAGGTGCAGGGGCAGCTCGCGAACGGCCAGGACATCGGCTACGACCTCGTCACGCTGACCGACTGGATGGCCGCGCGGTGGATCCGGATGGGGTACGCGCAGACCCTGGACCGGGAGGCGATGCCGAACACCGCGAACATCCTGCCCGGGCTCGCCGACGTGGACTTCGACCCGGGCCGCACCCACTCGCTCACGTGGCAGTCCGGCTTCGGGGGCCTCGCCTGGGACACGGAGAAGGTCCCCGGCGGCATGGCCACGGTGTCGGACCTGTGGAACCCGGAGTACCGCGGGCGCATCGAGGTCCTCTCCGAGATGCGCGACACGATCGGGCTCATCATGGCCGAGCAGGGCGTCGACATCGCCGGGCCCGACTGGGGCGACGCGGAGTTCGGCGCGGCCCTGGAGGTGCTGCGCGAGCAGATCGCCAACGGGCAGATCCGGCAGGTGCGCGGCAACTCCTACGCCCAGGACCTCGTCTCGGGCGACGCGGTCGCGGTCATCGGCTGGTCCGGGGACGTGACCGCGCTGAACTTCGAGAACGACGGGCGCTTCGGGTTCGCGATCCCCGAGTCCGGCGGCACGCTGTGGAGCGACAACCTCCTGGTGCCGACGCCGTCGTCCCGGGTCGAGGACGCGCAGACGCTCATCGACCACTACTACGACCCGGTGGTCGCGGCCCAGGTGGCGGCGTACGTCAACTACATCACTCCGGTCCAGGGGGCCCAGGAGGCGATGGCGGACGTCGACCCCTCGCTCGTGGAGGAGCAGCTCATCTTCCCGGACGAGGCGACGCTGTCGCAGGTGAAGGTCTTCCGGACCCTCACGCCCGAGGAGGAGGAGAGGTACAACCGCGACTTCCTCGACGTGATCGGCGCGTGAGCGTGGCGCAGGGTGCGGCGCTGCAGGTCGAGCGCGTGACCAAGGCGTTCGGTGGCTTCACGGCCGTCGACGACCTCGACCTGGAGGTGCCGTCGGGGTCCTTCTTCGCACTGCTCGGCCCGTCCGGGTGCGGCAAGACGACGACGCTGCGCATGGTCGCCGGCCTCGAGCAGCCGACCGCGGGGAGCATCACGATCGGCGGCCGGGACGTGACCGGGACGCGCGCGCACCAGCGGCCCGTCAACACGGTCTTCCAGAGCTACGCGCTCTTCCCGCACCTGACGGTGGGCGAGAACGTCGCGTTCGGGCTGCGGCGCCGGCGGGAGCGGGACGTCGACCGGCGCGTCGCGGAGGCGCTCGAGCTCGTCGAGCTGGGGCACGTGGCCGACCGCCGGCCGGCGCAGCTGTCCGGTGGCCAGCAGCAGCGCGTCGCGCTGGCCCGGGCGGTCGTCAACCGACCGGCCCTGCTGCTGCTCGACGAGCCGCTCGGCGCTCTCGACCTCAAGCTGCGCCGGCAGATGCAGCTCGAGCTCAAGCGCATCCAGGACGAGGTCGGCCTCACGTTCGTGCACGTCACGCACGACCAGGAGGAGGCCATGACCATGGCCGACACCGTCGCGGTGATGAACCACGGCCGGATCGAGCAGCTCGGCGCCCCCGCGGACCTGTACGAGCTGCCGCGCACCGCGTTCGTCGCCAACTTCCTCGGGCAGTCCAACCTCGCACCTGGCACGGTCGTCGAGGGGCCGGACGGGCACGGTCTGCTCGGCGTCGACGTCGGCGGTTCGCGGGTGCGGCTGCCGGCGGCGCGGGCCGTCGCCGCCGCCGGACGCGTGCTCGTGGGCGTGCGCCCGGAGAAGGTGCGCATCCTCGTGCCGGGCCAGGAGCCCGGGCCGGGGGAGAACGTGCTGGGCCCCGGGGTCGTCACGGACGTCTCGTTCGCGGGCGTCAGCACGCAGTACCGGGTCGAGCTGACCGGGGTGGGCACCTTCGGCGTCTTCGCGCAGAACCTGCTGGGCGGGGCGACGGTCGCGCACGGCGCGGTCGTGCGGCTGGCCTGGTCCGCGCAGCACACGTTCGGCCTGTCGGGCGACGAGGACGTGGCGGCCGGCGCCGCCGACCTGGACGGCGAGCCGTGAGCCTGCTGACCGGCCTGGGGGCGGGCGGGGCGGTGACCGCCGCGCCGACGCGGCGGCCGCCGTCGCGCGCGTACTGGTGGCTGCTGCTGCCGGGGCTGGTCTACCTCGCGCTGTTCTTCGTGGTCCCGGTCGGGGCGCTGCTGGGCACGTCGCTGTACGTGCCGGTCCCGGGCGGGGACGTCGGGCAGTACCAGCCGGCGTTCGCGGTGGGCAACTACGCGGACGCCCTCGCGCAGTTCTGGCCGCAGCTCGTGCGGTCGTTCGTGTTCGCGTTCCTCGCCACGGTCGTGACGCTCGTCGTCGGGTACCCCGTCGCGTACGCGATCGCGGTGCGGGCGCGGGGGCGCCCGGTCCTGCAGGGCCTGCTGCTCGTGCTGGTCGTGGCGCCGTTCTTCACCTCGTTCATCCTGCGCACCATCGCGTGGCGGCAGATCCTCGCCGACGACGGCTTCGTCGTGGCGTCGCTGCAGTGGCTGCACCTGCTGCCGGAGGGCGCCCGCCTCACCGCCACGCCGTTCGCCGTCGTGTGCGGCCTGGCCTACAACTTCCTGCCGTTCATGATCCTGCCGATCTACGCGAGCCTCGAGCGTCTCGACCCGCGGCTCGTCGAGGCCGGGGCGGACCTGTACGCGTCCCCGATGACGACGTTCCGCACGGTGACGTTCCCGCTGTCGCTGCCCGGGGTCGTGGGCGGCACCCTGCTCGTCTTCATCCCGGCCTCGGGCGACTACGTCAACTCGAGCCTGCTGGGCAACAACACGAACACCGCGATGATCGGGCAGGTCGTCGACGCACGGTTCTTCCGCGTCCTCGACTACCCGACCGCGGCCTCGCTGTCGGTGGTCCTCATGCTGGCGATCCTCCTGCTGGTGGCCGCCTACGTCCGCCGGGCCGGGACGGAGGAGCTGCTGTGACCACGTTGACCCGCCCCGTCGCGACGGCGGCCCCGCACCCACCGGAGCGGCCGGCAGCACGACGGCGTCCGCGGCTGCGGCTCGGCGACGCGCTCGTCCCGGTGTTCGCCGCGCTGGCGTTCCTCTACCTGCTGGTGCCGATCGCCTACACCGTCGCGTTCTCCTTCAACGACGGCGGCAAGACGAACCTCGTGTGGCGGGGGTTCACCCTCGACGCCTGGCGGAACCCGTGCGGCGCGCCCCAGGTGTGCCAGGCGTTCGTCAACTCCCTGCAGGTCGGGGTCGTGTCGACGCTCCTCGCCACCGCGCTGGGCACGCTGCTGGCGATCGCGCTGGTCCGGTTCACCTTCCGGGGGCGGACCCTGGCCAACCTCCTCATCTTCCTGCCGATGTCCACCCCCGAGGTCGTCCTCGGGGCGGCCCTGCTGGCGCAGTTCCTCACGGTCCGCGTGCCGCTGGGCTTCTGGACCGTGGTGGCGGCCCACGTCATGTTCTGCGTGAGCTTCGTGGTGGTGACCGTCAAGGCACGGGTGGCGGGCCTCGACCCGGCGCTGGAGGAGGCGGGCGCGGACCTGTACGGCAGCCCCTGGCAGGTGTTCTGGCGCGTGACGTTCCCGCTGCTGCTGCCGGGCATCGCGGCCGCGGCGCTGCTCGCGTTCAGCCTCAGCTTCGACGACTTCATCGTCACGAACTTCACGTCGGGCTCGTTCGACACCTTCCCGAAGTTCGTCTACGTCTCGGCGACCCGGGGGATACCGCCGCAGGCGAACGTCATCGGGTCCTTCATGTTCGTGCTCGCCCTGGTGCTCGTCCTCGCCGTGCAGGTCGTCGGTGCGGCCCGCGCCCGGCGGCGACGCGCCGCCTGACCGGCGCGAGCGGTGCAGGACGGTGCGCGACGGTCGCGCACCGTGGTGGTGGGAGGGGTCGTCGTGCGGGTGCTCGTGGTCGGCAGCGGGGGCGTCGGGGACGCGGTGGCGCGCATCGCGGCGCGGCGGGACTTCTTCGAGGCGATGGTCGTCGCGGACGTCGACGTCGCCCGCGCGGAGAAGACGGTGGCCGCGGCGCGGGAGCACGACGTGGGCGCCGACCGGTTCGACGCCGCGGCCGTCGACGCGTCCTCGGCCGGGGCGGTCGCCGCGGCCGTGCGCGAGCACCGCGCCACGCACGTGCTCAACGCCGTGGACCCGCGGTTCGTCCTGCCGATCTTCGAGGGAGCCCTGGCCGCCGGTGCGGACTACCTCGACATGGCGATGTCCCTGTCGACGCCGCACCCCGAGCGACCGTACGAGCTGCCCGGGACGAAGCTGGGCGACGAGCAGCTCGCGCAGGACGGACGGTGGCGGGACGCCGGCCGCCTGGCGCTGCTCGGCATCGGGGTCGAGCCGGGCCTCTCGGACGTCTTCGCCCGGTACGCCGCGGACCACCTGTTCTCCGCCATCGACGAGCTCGGGGTGCGCGACGGGGCGAACCTCGTCGTGCGCGGCGAGGACGGCGAGCCCGTGTTCGCCCCGTCCTTCTCCATCTGGACGACGATCGAGGAGTGCCTCAACCCGCCGGTCATCTTCTCCGCGGACCGGGCCGAGGCGGCCGGCAGCAGGGAGGCCGGCTGGTACACGGTGCCGCCGTTCCACGAGCCGGAGGTCTTCGACTTCCCGGCGCCCATCGGGCCGGTGGAGTGCGTGCACGTCGAGCACGAGGAGGTGCTCCTCATGCCGCGGTGGCTCGACGCGCGGCGGGTCACCTTCAAGTACGGGCTGGGCGAGGAGTTCATCGGCGTCCTGCGCACGCTGCACACGCTCGGCCTGGACCGCACGGCGCCCGTGCGGGTGCGCGGCGTGGAGGTGAGCCCGCGCGACGTCGTCGCGGCCGTGCTGCCCGACCCCGCCACGATCGGCCCGCGGATGGAGGGCGCCACCTGCGCGGGTCTCCTCGTCACGGGCACGAACACCGACGGCCGCCCGCGGGAGGTGTACCTCCACCACGTCGTGGACAACGCGTGGTCGATGGCCGAGTACGGGGCGCAGTGCGTCGTGTGGCAGACCGCGGTCAACCCGGTGGTCGCGCTCGAGCTCCTGGCCGCGGGCACGTGGTCCGGCACCGGGGTCCTGGGTCCCGAGGCCTTCGACGCGGTGCCCTTCCTCGACCTGCTGGCCGCGCCGGCGCCCCAGGGGTACGGCTCGCCGTGGGGGATGCAGGAACGGACGCCGGCGGACACGCAGGCCGACTTGAGGTCATCGGCCCGACAGGCGTCCACCTGACGGTCGTCCACCCGACGGGCGCCGGCAGGTCCGGCGCCCGTCAGGCGGTGAGCGCCCCCGCGGCCGCGGCGAAGGCCTCCGTGTGCCGGTCGACGTCCGCGTCCGTCGTCGCCGGGCACATGAGCGCCATGTTGTGGAACGGCGTGAGCAGCAGGCCGCGGTTGAGCGCGTGCAGGTGCAGGAGCTGCTGGAGCGGGAAGTCGTCCGCGGCGGCCGCCTCGGCGCCGTGCCGCGGCGGCACCGGGGCGAACCCGTACTCGGCCCGGGCGCCGAGCCGGGTCACGTGCCACGGCAGGCCCGCGTCGTCGAGCACCGCCTGCACCCCGTCCGCCCAGCGGTCCGCGCGCGCGGTCATCCCCGCGAAGGCCGCCGGCGTGAGCACCTCCGTGAGCGTGGCCCGCGCGGCCGCCGTCGACAGCGCGTTGCCGGCGAGCGTGCCGCCCACCCCGCCCACGTCGATGTCCTCCAGCTCGACGCGGTGCTCGATCGCGGACGCCAGCTCGGGCACCAGCCCGAAGGCCGCCACGGGCACGCCGCCGCCGATGGTCTTGCCGACCACGACGACGTCGGGCTCGAGCGCCCACGCCGCGGTGCACCCGCCCGGGCCCGCGCACAGCGTGTGCGTCTCGTCGACGACCCACCACGCGCCGGCGGCGCGGGTGAGCGCCCGGACCGCGTCGAGGTACCCGGGTTCGGGCAGGACGATCCCGATGTTCGTCAACGCCGGCTCCATGAGGACCGCGGCGACGTCACCGCCGTCGAGCGCCGCCCGCAGGGCGTCGACGTCGTTGAACGGCACGACGAGCGTCGTCAGCGACGGTGGCACGGGGGCGCCGATGCTGCCGCGGCGCTCCACGACGCGCCCCGCGGGGTCCAGGGTGGCGAACGCCTCGTCGACGGTGCCGTGGTAGCAGAAGTCCATGACGACGACCTTCGTCCGGCCCGTGAGGTGCCGGGCGTAGCGCAGGACGTGCCGGTTGGCGTCCGTGGCCGTGAGCGTCAGCTGCCAGCGGGACACCCGCGACGGCCCGGCGCCGAAGCGCGCGGTGAGCTCCGCGCCGACGGCCGCGGCGTCGGGCGTCGGCAGCATCGCGGTGAGCCCCCGCGCCGCCTGGCGCGCGACGGCGGCGACCGTGGCGGCGGGTGCGTGCCCGCACATCGCGCCCGTGTCGCCCAGGCAGAGGTCGACGTGCTCGACCCCGTCGAGGCAGGTGAAGTGCGCGCCCGCGGCCTCCCGGACGACCGGCGGGAAGGGCCCCGGCCACTTCGCCATCCACGACATGGGCACCCCGTAGGTGAGGTGCTCGCGGGCGGTCGTCGCCTCCGCCGCGCACGCCGGGTGCGCGGCGACGAAGGCCGCCGTCTCGGCCGCCGTGAGCGCCGCGACCCGGGCCGGGTCGACCGTGGCGCTCACGCGTCCCGCCCCCCGCCGACCGCCGGACCCGGACGGGACCCGGCGAGGGTCGTCGCGCTCGCCTCGCCCGGCGCAGGGGGCGGCTCCTGCCCCCGCAGCGCGGCGACGAGCACGTCCAGCGCGTCGTCGAGCAGGGCGGGGTCGATCACGAGCGGCGGGAGCAGCCGGACCACGTTGCCCCACGTCCCGCAGGTGAGGACGATGACGCCCGCGGCGGCGCACGCCGCCGCGACCCGCGCCGCCGCCGCACGGTCCGGCACGAGGCCGCCCCCGGGCTCGACGAGCTCGACGGCGAGCATCGCCCCGCGCCCGCGCACCTCCGCCACCCCCGGCACCGTGCCGACGAGCGGCTCGAGCCGGCCGCGCACCTGCGCCTCGATCCGACGCGCGGCGGCGGCCAGGTCGTCGCGCTCGTACACCTCGATCGCGGCGAGAGCGGCGGCGCACGCGACGGGGTTGCCGCCGTACGTCCCGCCGAGGCCGCCGGGGTGCACGGCGTCCATGAGCTCGGCCCGGCCCGTCACGGCCGCCAGCGGCAGACCCCCGGCGATCCCCTTGGCCGTGGTGACGAGGTCCGGCACCACGCCCTCGTGCTCCAGGGCGAACATCGCCCCGGTCCGCGCGAAGCCCGTCTGCACCTCGTCGGCGACCAGGACGACGCCGTGCTCGGCGCACCAGCGCGCGAGCGCCGGCCAGAAGCCGGGTGCCGGCACGACGAAGCCGCCCTCGCCGAGCACGGGCTCGGCGACGAGCGCCGCCACCCGGTCCGCGCCCACCTGCCGCGTGGCGACGTCGACGAGGCGCGCCGCGGCCTCCTCGCCCGTCATGCCGGCGGGGTCCCGCAGCGGGTAGGAGGCCGGGACGCGGTACACCTCGCCGGCGAAGGGCCCGAACCCGGCCTTGTACGGCATCGCCCGCGCCGTCATCGCCATCGTGAGGTTCGTGCGCCCGTGGTAGGCGTGGTCCAGGACGAGCACGGCGTCCCGGCCCGTGACGCGACGGGCGACCTTGACCGCGTTCTCGACCGCCTCGGCGCCCGAGGTGACGAGCACGCTGCGCTTGGCGTGGTCCCCGGGGGTCAGCCGGGCCAGCGCCTCGGCGACGGCGACGTACGGCTCGTACGGCGTCACCATGAAGCAGGTGTGGGTGAAGGCCGCCGCCTGGGCGGCGACGGCGGCGACCACGTCCGGGTGGCTGACGCCGACCGAGGTCACGGCGATCCCCGCTCCCAGGTCCACGAGCCGGTTGCCGTCCACGTCCTCGACGACACCGCCGCCGGCGCGGGCGGCCCACACGGGGACCGCCGAGCCGACCGCGGGCGGGACCACCTGCGCACGCCGGGCGCTCAGGGCCAGCGAGCGCGGGCCAGGGACGGCCGTGCGGAGGAGGCGGGACTGCTCGAGCGGCGCGTCGCCGTCGACGTCGGGAACGGCTGGTGGTGCGGAAATCGCGGTCACGGCAGCACGGTAGTGCGCGGACGTGCTGCCCGGAAGGTCTGCACCGACGGATGTCGTCGTCGGGACGCGCAGCACCCCCGTCACCCGGCCGCGGCGCCCAGCGGGGACCCAGCCACCGGCGCGATGATGTCCCGCGTCGACCCCGGCCGCGGGTCGCCGAGGGTCGGGGACGAGGGGTCGCATGGCGTACGTGGTCGGGGTGCTCGTCGTGGTCGTGGTGCTGCTCGCCTCGATCGCGCTGCACGAGGTCGGGCACCTGGTGCCGGCCAAGCGGTTCGGCGTGCGCGTCAGCCAGTACATGGTCGGGTTCGGGCCGACGCTGTGGTCGCGGACGCGCGGCGAGACCGAGTACGGGCTCAAGGCGGTCCCGCTCGGCGGCTACGTCCGGCTGGTCGGCATGTACCCCACCGCCGCGGCCGTGGGCGACCCACCGACGCGCTCCGCCTGGGGACGGCTCGCCGCCGAGGCGCGGGAGGCCTCGGCCGACGAGATCCGGCCCGGCGAGGACCACCGGGCCTTCTACCGGCTGTCGACGCCGAAGAAGCTCGTCGTCATGCTCGGCGGACCGGTGATGAACCTGCTCATCGCGGCCGTCCTCCTGGCCGTCGTGTACGTCGGCACCGGCGTGCCGGCGGCCTCGACCACCGTCGCCACGGTGTCCTCCTGCGTCCTGCCCGCCGACGCGGCCGCGGACGCCGCGTGCACCGACGACGACCCCGTCGCCCCCGCGGCCGCGGCGGGCGTGCGGCCGGGCGACACGGTCGTCGCCTACGACGGGCAGGACGTCACGTCCTGGGACCAGCTGTCCGGGCTCATCCAGGCCAGCGGCGGTGAGGCGGACGTGCCCCTCGTCGTCGAGCGGGACGGGCGGCGCGTGACGCTCGCCGTCACGCCGGTCGTCGCCGAGCGCACGCTCGTCGCCGACGACGGCTCGACGCGGACGGCGCAGGTGGGCTACCTCGGCGTCGGGCCGACCCAGGTCACCGAGCGCGTGGGCGTGGGGGCGGTCCCCGGGCTGGTGGGGGAACGCACGTGGGGGACGGTCAGCGTCGTCGCGACGCTCCCGGCCCGCGTCGTCGACCTCGTCCGCGTGACCGTCACCGGCGAGGAGCGCGACGCGACGAGCGTCGTCGGACCCGTCGGCATCGGCCGCTTCGCCGGCGAGATCGCCTCCGCCGACGGGGCGGGCGTCGACGACGGCCTCAAGGTGGCCTCCCTGCTCGAGCTCATGGCCAGCCTCAACATCGCCCTGTTCGTCTTCAACCTCGTCCCGCTGCCGCCGCTCGACGGCGGTCACGTGGCGGCGGCGCTGTGGGAGGGTGCACGCCGGCAGATCGCGCGCGTGCGGGGCCTGCCGCGGCCGCGGCCCTTCGACACCGCGCGGCTCGTCCCGCTGGCCTACTCCGTCTTCGTGGTGCTCGGCGGCGTCGGCCTGCTCCTGGCCTGGGCGGACCTGGTCAACCCCGTGCGCCTCGGGTGACGACGGCCGGCGACGTCGGACGACGGCCGCCGACGCCCGGCATCGTGCCGGCATCGTGCCGGCATCGTGCCGGCACTGTGCCGGCGCTGAGACGACCGTCACCCGCACGCGCCGGGCGGGCGCCCCGCGGCGGGTGCCGCCGCGGGGCGGTGGGATGATGGCCGCGTGAGCACTCCGATCAGCCTCGGCATGCCGGAGGCACCCGCGCCCGTCCTGGCCCCCCGCCGCCCGACCCGCAGGATCCGGGTGGGCAAGGTCGAGGTGGGCGGTGGCGCCCCCATCAGCGTCCAGTCGATGTGCACCACGCCCACGACGGACGTGAACGCGACCCTCCAGCAGATCGCCGAGCTGACGGCCGCCGGCTGCGACATCGTCCGCGTCGCGGTGCCCAGCCAGGACGACGCCGACGCGCTGCCGGCCATCGCGCGCAAGAGCCAGATCCCCGTCATCGCGGACATCCACTTCCAGCCGAAGTACGTGTTCGCAGCCATCGACGCCGGCTGCGCGGCGGTGCGGGTGAACCCCGGCAACATCCGCAAGTTCGACGACCAGGTCAAGGAGATCGCGCGCGCCGCGACCGACGCGGGCTGCTCCATCCGCATCGGCGTCAACGCCGGCTCCCTCGACCCGCGGCTGCTGGCCAAGTACGGGAAGGCCACGCCGGAGGCGCTCGTCGAGTCGGCGGTGTGGGAGGCCTCGCTCTTCGAGGAGCACGGCTTCCACGACTTCAAGATCTCGGTCAAGCACAACGACCCCGTCGTCATGGTGCGCGCCTACGAGCTGCTGTCGGAGCGGGGCGACTGGCCCCTGCACCTCGGCGTGACCGAGGCCGGGCCGGCCTTCCAGGGGACCATCAAGTCCGCGACGGCCTTCGGCGCCCTGCTGAGCAAGGGCATCGGCGACACCATCCGCGTCTCCCTGTCGGCGCCGCCGGTGGAGGAGGTCAAGGTGGGCATCCAGATCCTGCAGTCGCTCAACCTGCGGCCGCGGAAGCTGGAGATCGTCTCCTGCCCCTCGTGCGGACGCGCGCAGGTCGACGTGTACTCCCTGGCGGAGAAGGTGACCGCCGGGCTGGAGGGCATGGAGGTGCCGCTGCGCGTGGCCGTCATGGGCTGCGTCGTCAACGGCCCGGGGGAGGCCCGCGAGGCCGACCTCGGCGTCGCGTCGGGCAACGGCAAGGGGCAGATCTTCGTCAAGGGCGAGGTCGTCAAGACGGTCCCGGAGTCGAAGATCGTCGAGACCCTCATCGAGGAGGCCATGCGCCTCGCGGAGGACATGGAGCCCGCCGACGAGGGGTCCGGCCGGCCCGTCGTCACCGTCGGCTGACGGGTCGGGGGTCCTGCGTGCCCCGTCGGGCCGTCCCTCGTGCCGTCGGGCATGATGCCGTCATGACGCCCACACGCGGGTCGCTGCTGTCGAACCGCTCAGGTGCGCGCGAGCTGGGCGACGAGGACGTGGCCGCAGCCCTGGCCGTCTGCCGGCGCGACCCGGTGGCCTCCGTGCTCGCCACGACCCGGCTCGAGGACGCCGCGCAGCGCGGGCTGCGCGCCGCGGGCGGACGGCTGTGGGGCTTCGTCCGCGACGACGCGCTCGTCGGGATCTGCTGGGTGGGTGCGAACCTCGTGCCCGTGCTGCCCGCCGGCGACGAGGAGGCGGTCGAGGCCGTGGCCCGGCTCGCCCGGGCGCACGGCCGTTGGTACTCCTCGATCGTCGGCCCGGCCGAGGTCGTCTTGTCGCTGTGGGCGCGGCTCGAGGAGGAGTGGCGGGCGCGGGAGGTGCGCCCCGACCAGCCCTCGATGGCGATCGCCGGCGAACCCCTCGTCGCCCCGGACCCGCAGGTGCGGCCGTCCCGGCCCGCGGAGTACGGGGTGGTCCTGCCGGCGTGCGTGCGCATGTTCACGGAGGAGGTCGGCTACTCGCCCGTCAGCGGGCCGGCCGGACCGTACGAGCAGCGCGTGCGGACCCTCGTCGAGCGGGGCCGGTCGTACGTGCGGATCACGCACGACGCCGCCGCGGAGCCGCGGGTGGTGTTCAAGGCGGAGATCGGCGCGGTGGGCGGCGGCGTCGCACAGGTGCAGGGCGTGTGGGTCGACCCGCAGGACCGGGGCCGGCACCTGTCGGAGCCCGGCATGGCGGCCGTCGTGCGGCTGGCCCGCGAGCGGTGGGCACCCACGGTGTCCCTCTACGTCAACGCCTACAACCACCGGGCGGTCGCGGCCTACGAGCGCGTCGGGTTCCGGCAGGTCGGCACGTACGCGACCGTCCTGTTCTGACGGCGGGCCCGTTCGGACCGCCGGCCCGTCCTGCCGGCCGCCGGGGGCGGGGTGGCCCTCAGCGCAGCAGCCGGGACAGCCGTCGGTCGGCGAGGGGCTGACCACCGGTCTGGCACGTCGGGCAGTACTGGAGGCTGCGGTCGGCGAAGGACACCTCGTGCACGGTGTCGCCGCACGGCACGCCGTCCCAGCCCGGGCACGGCTCGCCCGTGCGGCCGTGCACCCGCATGCCCCGGCGCTTGGCGTCCTTGAGCTCGGCCGCCGGGCGGCCGGCCGCGGCGGCGACCGCCTCGGTGAGCACGCCGACGGTGGCCGCGTGCAGCCGGGCCGTGCGCGCGGCGTCGAAGCCCTTCGTGGGCGCGAAGGGGCTGGTCCGGGCGGCGTGCAGGATCTCGTCGGAGTAGGCGTTGCCGATGCCGGCGATGGTGCCCTGGTCGCGCAGCAGCCCTTTCACCTGCTGGTTGCGCACCGCCAGGAGCGCGGACAGCCGCTCGGCCGTGAACTCCGGCGACAGCGGCTCGACGCCCAGCGTGGCGATCGGGCCGATCGACGTCGGGTCGGCGACGACGTGCACCGCGAGGCGCTTCTTCGTGCCCGCCTCGGTGAGGTCGAAGCCGGACCCGTCGTCGAACCCCACGCGCAGCGCGATCGGGGAGCGGCCCGGCCGGACCGGCGTCGCCGGCAGGCGCTCCGACCAGCGCACCCAGCCGCCGCGGGACAGGTGCCACACGAGGTGCAGGTCGTCCTCCTGCGGCGCCGAGGCGACGAGGTCGAGCCACTTGCCGTGCCGCCGCACGTCCGTGACCGTCCGGCCGACGAGCGCGTCGGGCGGGGGCGCGAAGGTCTTCAGCGCGCTGATGGCGCCCGCGGCGACGGCGGTGACGCTCCGGCCGCCGGCGCGCCCCCGCAGGAACTGCGCCAGCGCCTCGACCTCGGGCAGCTCCGGCATGGGGCCATCGTGGCACCCCGGCGGTCCCTGGCACCCCCGGGGGCGCCCGCGGCGGCGCGCGCGCCGCCCACTAGGCTCGCGCCCATGCTCCTGCGCCTGTCCACGCTGTTCGTCCGCACCCTGCGCGAGGACCCCGCCGACGCCGAGGTGGCCAGCCACCGCCTGCTGGTCCGCGCCGGGTACATCCGCCGCGCCGCGCCCGGCATCTACACGTGGCTGCCGCTGGGCCTGCGGGTGCTGGCGAAGGTCGAGGCCGTCGTCCGCGAGGAGATGGCCGCGGCCGGCGCGCAGGAGGTGCACTTCCCGGCGCTGCTGCCGCGCGAGCCCTACGAGGCGACGGGCCGCTGGACGGAGTACGGGCCGAACCTCTTCCGGCTGCGGGACCGCCGCGGGGGGGACTACCTCCTCGCGCCGACGCACGAGGAGATGTTCACGCTCCTGGTCAAGGACCTGTACTCCTCGTACAAGGACCTGCCGCTGACGCTCTTCCAGATCCAGACGAAGTACCGCGACGAGGCGCGGCCGCGCGCCGGGCTCATCCGCGGCCGCGAGTTCGTCATGAAGGATGCGTACTCCTTCGACGTCGACGAGGCCGGGCTCGAGGCCAGCTACGCGGCCCAGCGGGCCGCCTACCAGCGCGTCTTCACGCGCCTGGGCCTCGAGCACGTCGTCGTCGCGGCCACCTCGGGCGCCATGGGCGGGTCGCGGTCGGAGGAGTTCCTCTACCCGACGTCGATCGGCGAGGACACCTTCGTGCGCTCGCCCGGCGGCTACGCCGCGAACGTCGAGGCCGTCACCACGGTCGTGCCGCCCGCCCTCGACTGGTCGGACGCCCCCGCCGCGCACGTCGAGGACACGCCGGGGACGCCGACCATCGAGTCGCTCGTCGCGCTGGCCAACGAGCGGTTCCCGCGCCCGGACCGGGCATGGACCGCGGCGGACACGCTGAAGAACGTCGTCGTCGCGCTCGTCGCGCCGACGGGGGAGCGGGAGGTGCTCGTCGTGGGCCTGCCGGGCGACCGGGAGGTGGACCTCAAGCGGCTCGAGGCCGGGGTCGCGCCGGCCGAGGTGGAGACGGCCGGCGACGCCGACTTCGCGGCGCACCCCGAGCTCGTCAAGGGTTACATCGGGCCCGGGGCGCTCGGTCCCAACGCCCCCGTCGCCGAGGGGGCGGAGCGCACCGCCGTCCGGTACCTCCTGGACCCGCGCGTGGTGCCCGGGACGCGGTGGATCACGGGCGCCGACGCCCCCGGCCGGCACGTCTTCGACCTCGTGGCGGGGCGGGACTTCACCGCGGACGGCACGGTCGAGGCCGCGGAGGTGCGGGCGGGCGACGAGGCGCCGGACGGCTCCGGCCCGCTCGAGCTGGCCCGCGGCATCGAGATCGGTCACATCTTCCAGCTCGGCCGCAAGTACGCGCAGGCGCTGGGGCTGACCGTGCTGGACCAGAACGGCAAGGCCGTGACGGTCACGATGGGCTCCTACGGCATCGGTGTGACGCGCGCCGTGGCCGCCCTGGCGGAGGGCAACCACGACGAGAAGGGGCTGGCCTGGCCCGCCCACGTCGCGCCGGCGCACGTGCACGTCGTCGCCACGGGCAAGGACGCGTCCGTGCTCGAGGCCGCCGAGGCGCTCGCGCTCGAGCTGTCCGGGCGCGGCGTCGAGGTGCTGCTCGACGACCGGCCGAAGGTGTCGCCCGGCGTGAAGTTCGCCGACGCCGAGCTGTTCGGCATCCCGCTGGTCGTCGTCGTCGGCCGCGGGCTGGCCGACGGGCTCGTCGAGGTGCGGCCCCGCACGGGCGGCGACGCGGAGCAGGTGCCGGTGGCGGAGGCGGCGGACCGCGTGGCGGCGCGCGTCGCGAGGCTGCTGGCCGGCTGAGGCGACGCGGGCGGGCCGTGGCCGGCGCTCGTCCCCGGCCGGCTCGGGGAAGGCCGGGCTCAGCCCAGGTCGGGCCGGCCCGGGAACGACGTCGGCGGTGCCCCCCAGGCGGCCGCGGCGTCGGTCGCGGCGCGGAGGCGCTCGAGAGTCTCGGGCCGGGCGGCCGGTCGGTCGGCCCGCGCGAGCGCGGCGGCGTACGCGACCGCCACGCCGCCCTCCGCGTCCCGGGCGACGGCCTGGGCGACCGCGGCGTCCTCCACGTCGGCCGGCAGGGCGTAGGCGACCCGCCGGGGGTCCTGCGCGGTCCCCACCACCTCGGCCGCGCGGGCCCACGCCTCCGCGCGGTCCCGGTGCACCCGGGCGTCGGCGAGCGCGCGGGCCCGCTCGTCGCCGCCGAGGACGGCGGCCACGACCTCCAGCGCGTACCCCGCGGCGTCCTCGGCGCGCGCGAGGGCGACGGCGTCGGCGTCCCGCACGCCGGCGGCGGCCGCGGGGCCCGGCGTGCTCGCCGGGTCGGGCCCGACGGTCGAGGCGGGCGTGGGCGCCGCGTCCCCGGTGGGCGTCGGCGAGGGCGTGGCGCCGCGGACGGGCAGCACCCAGGACGGCTCGGGTGCGCCCGCCGCGGCGGCCAGCGCGCGGGCGCTGGACCACCGCGACACCGCGACGGACGCGACGAGGCCGGCCAGACCGCCGTCGGGCACGTCGAGCGCGTCGGCGCCCGCGGTCCCCGCCGCGGTCGTCAGCAGGGAGACGAGGTCGGCAGGCGACGGGGTGGGCGCGGCCGTGCTCGTCGTGCCGGTCGTCCCGCCGGTCGTCGTGCCAGCCGTCCCGCCGTCCGTCGTGCCGGTCGGTGCGGGCGACGGGCCCACCGTGGCGCCCGTCGCCGGCGACGCTTCCCCGCCGAGCGCCGACACGTGCGCGGCCGCGGCCCCCGCCACCTGCGCGAGCGCCGCGCGCAGCGGGTCCTCCGCGGCGAGGGCGGCGACGGCGGGCGCGGCGGCCGCGGCCGTGGCGGTCCCGGCGAGCGCGCGCGCGTCCGCGAGCGTGCGGGAGCGGACCGTCTCGTCGGCGGTCGGGGTGCGCGCCGGGGGAG
Organism: Cellulomonas sp. plas2; assembly: GCF_057221735.1. Lineage (NCBI taxonomy): Bacteria > Bacillati > Actinomycetota > Actinomycetes > Micrococcales > Cellulomonadaceae > Cellulomonas > Cellulomonas sp. plas2. The sequence goes on along the minus strand of NZ_CM170155.1, from coordinate 2,433,951 downwards.
GCGACGTCTCCAGCCGCAGGTCGCACCCCCCGAGCAGGCCTGACAGGAGACCGGCGAGCAGGGTCAGCACGACCACCCGGACGGGGCCGTGCCGGCCGTCGCGCCGAGCTGCAGGAGGGCGCCGACCGCGCTCGTCGGCCGCACGGGAGGGCTGGTCGGGTCGCACCGTCGCGATCCTGCCACGGCCGACGGGCGGCCCCGCCGCGGGGCGGGTCCCGGTCGGCCCGGTCGGCCGGTCGGCGCGGACTCGTTAGGCTGGTGCCACAACGTCACAGGGTCGGAGCCGGCAGGTGCTCGCCCCCCGGCACACGCCAAGGAGGCGATCGATGGTCGCGCCAGCGCCCCCCGCCGTCCGCGAGGACCTCGACGCCGTCCTCCGCGCCGCCGGCTACGTGCTGGAGGACGTCCGGCTCACGCGCAGCGGTGCCCGCCACGTCCTGGAGGTCGTCGTCGACCTCGACGAGGCGACGCCCGGCGACCTGGACCTCGACCGCGTGGCGGAGGCGACGCGGCTCGTGTCCGAGCGGCTCGACGCGCACGCCGACGCCCTGCCCGACCGGTACGACCTCGAGGTCTCGAGCCCCGGCGCCTCGCGCCCGCTGACCCAGCGGCGGCACTGGGTGCGCGCGGTCGGCCGCACCGTCCGCGTCGAGCGCACGGACGGCACCGTGCTCGTCGGGGTGCTGCGGGCCGTGGACCTGGCGGCCGGGGACCCGGGGGCGGGGGACGCGCCGGGCACCCTCGTCGTCGTCCCCGAGGAGGACCGGGGCAAGGGCCGGCCGCCCCGCATCGGCCCGCCGGTCGCCGTGCCGCTGGGCGACGTGCGTCGGGGCCGGGTCGAGGTCGACCTGCGGGGCCTGGGCCCCGTGGCGCCCGACGAGGAGGTGCCCGACGACGACGAGGACGACGACATCGTCGACGAGCAGGTCGACGAGCAGGCCGACGAGCAGCAGGACGAGCAGCAGGACGAGGGCGGCGGGGCCGCCCGGGGGAGGGACTGACGTGGACATCGACATGGCGGCGCTGCGGCTCCTGGAGCGCGAGCGCGAGATCCGGCTCGACGTCCTCGTCGCGGCGATCGAGGAGGCCCTGCTGTCGGCCTACCAGCGCACGCCGGACGCGCAGCCGTCGGCACGGGTGCAGGTCGACCGGTCCACCGGGCACGTGACGGTCTGGGCCCGCGAGCGCGTCCCGGCGCCGGTGGGCGAGGACGGCGAGCCGACCGGGCCCGCGTCCTTCGGGCCCGAGTACGACGACACCCCCGACGGCTTCGGCCGCATCGCCACCGCCACGGCCCGTCAGGTCATCGTGCAGCGGCTGCGCGACGCGGAGGACGACCAGGTGCTGGGCCAGTTCCGCGGCACCGAGGGCCAGGTGCTCGGCGGCGTGGTCCAGCAGGGCCGCGACCCGCGGACGGTGCTCGTCGACGTCGGCGGCACGGAGGCGGTCCTCCCGCAGCACGAGCAGGTGCCCACCGAGCGCTACGTGCACGGCGAGCGGCTGCGCGCGCTGGTCGTGCAGGTGGCGCGCGGGCCGCGCGGTGCCCAGGTGACGCTGTCGCGGACGCACCCCGCGCTCGTGCGGCAGCTGTTCGCCCTCGAGGTGCCGGAGGTCGCCGACGGCACCGTCGAGATCACGGCCCTGGCGCGCGAGGCGGGCCACCGCACGAAGATCGCGGTGAAGGCCACGGTGCCGGGCGTCAACGCCAAGGGCGCGTGCATCGGCCCGATGGGCGGCCGCGTCCGTGCCGTCATGGCGGAGCTGCAGGGCGAGAAGATCGACATCGTCGACCACTCCGACGACCCGGCGGAGATGGTGGCGCACGCGCTGTCGCCGGCCCGGGTCCTGTCGGTGACGGTCGTCGACGAGGCGACGCGCGCGGCGCGGGTCGTCGTCCCGGACTTCCAGCTCTCGCTCGCCATCGGCAAGGAGGGGCAGAACGCCCGGCTCGCGGCCAAGCTGACGGGCTGGCGGATCGACATCCGATCCGACGCGGAGCCCGACGGCGGGCCGGGTGACGAGCCCGACGAGGGGCCGGGCGACAGGCCCGGCGGCGGGTCGAGCGGCGGGTCGGGCAGTGCGTCGGGGGCCGGCGGAGCGGCCGGCACCGCGCGGTGACCCGCCGGGGTGACGCGTCCCGCAGCGGCGCGGACGCCGGACGGGGTAGACTGCCCACGGCTGGGCCGGATGCCCGGTTCCCCGCGCCCGCACCGCGGACCCCCGAACCTGCAGCGCACGTCGCGCTGCCCGTTCCGGGCCCGCAGCGGACCTGCGTGGGGTGCCGGACGACCGGCCCGAGGTCGGCCCTGCTGCGGGTCGTCGCCCCGAGGGCCGGCACCACGGATGCACCCGTGCTGCTGGTGCCCGACGAGCGGCGGCGGCTGCCGGGCAGGGGTGCCTGGCTGCACCCCGACCTGCACTGCCTCGGGCTCGCCGAACGGCGGCGGGCGTTCGGGCGGGCCCTGCGGACAGTGGGCCCGGTGGACGCCTCCGCGCTGCGCGCGCTGCTGGAGGAGGCAGGACGGCCGGATCACACCGACCCCGGGAACGGCCCGGGGCGGACGTCGGATGGGAAGCGGGTCGAGAAGCCGATGGCTGCCCGATGAGCACGCACCGATGAGTGCGCGATGAGCACCCAGCACTAACGACGGTCCACCCTGTCCCGGGCGGGCCGAGACAGGAGAGATGTGCCCAAGGTCCGCGTCTACGAGCTCGCCAAGGAGCTCGGAGTCGACAGCAAGACCCTCATGACGAAGCTCACCGAGCTCGGTGAGTTCGTCCGCTCGGCGTCCTCGACGATCGAGCCCCCGGTGGTCCGCAAGCTGCGGGACACCTACCCGGCCGGTGGCGGCGCCCCCGCTGCCGCCGCGCGTCCTGCGCCCGCCCCGGCGGCGCGCCCCGCGGCCCCGGCCGCCCCGGCCCCGGCGGCCCCCGCCGCCGCGGCGCCCTCCGCCCCGGCTCCTGCTGCGGCGGCACCGGCCCCCGCGCCCGCCGCCCCGGCGCCCGCGCCCGCCGCCCGTCCGGACGTGCCCGCACGTCCGGCGGCCGCCTCGGCCACCCCGGGTGCGCCCGCGGCGGCCCGTCCGGGCGCCCCGCGCCCGGCCGTCCCCGGCCGCCCGTCACCCGCCAACCCGACGGGCCCGGGCGCCACGGAGAACGCCCCGCAGCGGCCCGGCGCCCCGCGCCCGGGCGCCCCGCGTCCCGGCAACAACCCGTTCGCGCCCTCCCAGGGGATGGGCCGCGGCGGCGAGCGGCCGGACCGCGGCGGCGACCGCCCGGCCCCCGCGGGCGACCGCGGTGACCGTGCTGGTGGACCCCGTCCCGGCGGTCCGCGTCCGGGCAACAACCCGTTCGCGCCGTCGCAGGGCATGCCCCGTCCGGGCGAGCGCCGCACGCCGGCCGGCGCCGGTGCGCCCGAGGCGTCCGCGGGCGACCGTCCCGGCGGGCCCCGTCCCGGTGGCCCCCGTCCCGGCGGCCCCCGCCCCAACCCCGGCATGATGCCCGGCCGCACGTCCTCGGGCGTCGGCCGGCCCGGTGAGCGCCCCGCGGGTGCGGGCCGTCCCGGCGGTGCCGGCGGCGGTCGCGGCGGCTTCGGCCCCAACCGCCCGGGTGGCGGCACCGGTGGTCCCGGCGGTGGTGGCGGCTACGGCCCCGCGCGTCCCGGTGGCGGCGGCCGTCCCGGCGGTGCCGGTCGCGGCTCGACGCAGGGCGCCTTCGGGCGCGCCGGCGGTCGTCCCGTCCGCGGTCGCAAGTCCAAGCGCGCGAAGCGCCAGGAGTTCGAGCAGATGCAGGCGCCGTCGCTCGGCGGCGTCAGCGTCCCCCGCGGCAACGGGCAGACGGTCGTCCGCCTGCGCCACGGCTCGTCGCTCAACGACTTCGCCGACAAGATCGACGCCAACCCGGCCTCGCTCGTCACCGTCCTGTTCCACCTCGGGGAGATGGCCACGGCCACGCAGTCCCTCGACGAGGACACGTTCGGCACGCTCGCCCAGGAGCTGGGCTACCGCATCGAGATGGTCTCGGCCGAGGAGGAGGACCGCGAGCTGCTCGGGTCCTTCGACATGGACCTGGACGCCGAGCTCGAGGCGGAGGGCGACGACGAGCTGCAGGCGCGGCCGCCGGTCGTCACCGTCATGGGTCACGTCGACCACGGCAAGACCAAGCTCCTCGACGCCATCCGCTCCACGGACGTCGTCGCGGGCGAGGCCGGCGGCATCACCCAGCACATCGGTGCCTACCAGGTGCGGGCCGAGCACGAGGGCGTCGAGCGTCCCATCACGTTCATCGACACCCCGGGCCACGAGGCGTTCACCGCCATGCGTGCCCGTGGTGCGCAGGTCACGGACATCGCGATCCTCGTGGTCGCGGCCGACGACGGCGTGATGCCCCAGACCATCGAGGCGCTCAACCACGCGCAGGCCGCCAACGTGCCGATCGTCGTGGCCGTCAACAAGGTGGACAAGGAGGGGTCGAACCCCGCCAAGATCCGCCAGCAGCTGACGGAGTACAACCTCGTGGCGGAGGAGTACGGCGGCGACACGATGTTCGTCGACGTCTCCGCCAAGCAGGGCCAGGGCATCGACAGCCTCCTCGAGGCCGTCCTCCTCACGGCGGACGCGGCGCTCGACCTGCGGGCGAACCCCGACAAGGACGCGCGCGGCGTGGCCATCGAGGCGAACCTCGACAAGGGCCGCGGTGCGGTCGCGACCGTGCTGGTCCAGTCCGGCACGCTGCGCGTCGGTGACGCGGTGGTCGCGGGCACGGCCCACGGCCGCGTGCGCGCCATGTTCGACGAGCACGGCGAGACCGTGACCGAGGCGGGCCCGGCCCGTCCGGTCCAGGTCCTCGGCCTCACGTCGGTGCCCAGTGCCGGTGACACGTTCATCGTCGCCCGCGACGACCGCACGGCCCGTCAGATCGCGGAGAAGCGCGAGGCCGCCGAGCGTGCCGCCCTCCTGGCCAAGCGCCGCAAGCGCATCAGCCTCGAGGACTTCACGCAGGCCCTCCAGCAGGGCAAGGTGGAGACGCTCAACCTGGTCCTCAAGGGCGACGTGTCCGGTGCCGTCGAGGCGCTCGAGGACGCGCTGCTCAAGATCGACGTGGGCGACGAGGTCGACCTGCGCGTCATCCACCGCGGGGTGGGTGCCATCACGCAGAACGACGTCAACCTCGCCACGGTCGACAACGCGATCATCATCGGCTTCAACGTGAAGTTCGCGGAGCGCGTGGAGGACCTGGCGGACCGCGAGGGCGTCGACGTGCGCTTCTACTCGGTCATCTACCAGGCCATCGACGACGTCGAGGCGGCCCTCAAGGGCATGCTCAAGCCGGAGTACGAGGAGGCCCAGCTCGGCACCGCCGAGGTGCGCGAGGTGTTCCGCTCCTCGCGGTTCGGCAACATCGCCGGCTCGCTGGTCCGCTCGGGCACGATCGTGCGCAACTCCAAGGCGCGCGTCACCCGCAACGGCAAGGTCGTCGGGGACAACCTGTCGATCGAGTCGCTCAAGCGGTTCAAGGACGACGCGACCGAGGTCCGCGAGGGCTTCGAGTGCGGCATCGGCCTGGGGTCGTTCAACGACCTCGAGATCGGCGACGTCATCGAGACGTGGGAGATGCGCGAGAAGCCGCGCTCCTGACGCCGGCGGCACCGACCACCGGCACCACCAGCACCACCAGCACGACGGGCGGCGGCACCTGCAGACCTGCGGGTGCCGCCGCCCGGCGCGTCCCACCGCGCGCGCCCGGGACGGGCCGCGCCACGCAGAGGAGGACCCATGGCCGACACGCCGCGGGCACGCAAGATCGCCGACCGCATCCAGCAGGTCGTGGCCCAGCTGCTCGACACCCGGATCAAGGACCCGCGCCTGGGGTTCGTCACCATCACCGACGTGCGCGTGACGGGCGACCTGCAGCACGCCGACGTCTTCTACACGGTCCTCGGCGACGACGAGGCGCGCACGGGCTCGGCCGCCGCGCTCGCGAGCGCCCGGGGTCTCATCCGGTCCGAGGTCGGCAAGGCCGTGGGCATCCGGCTCACGCCCACCATCGACTTCCACCTGGACGCCGTGCCCGAGACGGCCGCACACCTCGAGTCCGCCCTCGCCGAGGCGCAGCGCCGGGACGCCGAGGTCGCTGCCCTCGCCGCCCGCGCGGCGTACGCGGGCGAGGCCGACCCCTACCGCCGGCCGGCCGACGAGGACGACGACGCAGCGGACGGCGCAGCCGACGACGCGGCCGACGACGAGGACGACGACGCGGCCGACGACGAGGACGCGACGGACCCCCGCTGAGCCCGGCCCACCCGCGTGGGACAGTGGCGCCCGTGAGCACCTCCCCGCCCCGTCCGCGGCGCCCCACCGCGCCCGACGGCATCGTCGTCGTCGACAAACCCGCCGGCTGGACCAGCCACGACCTCGTCGCGCGCATGCGGCGGCTGGCCGGGACCCGCAAGGTGGGCCACGGGGGCACGCTGGACCCCATGGCGACGGGCGTGCTCGTCGTCGGGGTCGGTCGTGCCACACGCCTGCTGACCTGGGTGTCCGGCGCCGACAAGGAGTACACGGCCACGGTCCGGCTGGGCGTGGCGACGACGACGGACGACGCCGAGGGCGAGGTCGTCACGGCACCCGGGGCCGGCGGCGTCGTCCGCGCGGACGTGGAGTCGGCCGTGCTGCCCCTCACCGGCGCCGTCCTGCAGGTGCCCAGCGCCGTCTCCGCGATCAAGGTCGACGGGCAGCGGGCCTACGCCCGCGTCCGTGCCGGTGAGGCGGTCGAGCTCGCGGCCCGGCCCGTGACGGTCAGCGCGTTCGACGTCGGCGAGGCCCGCCCGGGCGACGCCGCGGGCACGCCCGTGCTCGACGTCGACGTGCGGGTGGTCTGCTCCTCGGGCACCTACGTGCGGGCGCTGGCCCGCGACCTCGGCGCCGCGCTCGGCACCGGCGGTCACCTGACCGCCCTGCGCCGCACCCGCGTGGGCGGGTTCGACCTGTCCGCCGCGCGCACGCTCGAGGACCTCGCCGCGGTGCCGGACGACGTGCCGCTGGACGTCGTGGACCCCGCGGCCGCGGCCGCCGCGACGCTGCCGGTGCGCCCGCTCGACGAGGCCGAGGCGCGCGCCCTGTCCTACGGGCAGGCGGTCGCGCTCGTGCCCGGTCGCGACGGGCCCGCGGCGGCCGTGGGCCCGGACGGCGTCCTCGTCGCCGTCGTCGAGCCCCGGGACGGGCGCGACCGGCCGCTGCTCGTCCTGGCGCCCGCCGGCGGCTGACCGGAGGCCCGCCGCGTCCGGCGGTGGGGCCGCGAGGTGGCACCCTTGACCGCTGGGCCGCACGACGCGGCGTGCGGACGGGGAGGGCGGGCGGGCGTGCAGGTCTGGCGAGGTCTGGACGAGGTGCCGACGGGCTGGGGCCCGTCGGTGGTGACGCTGGGCAACTTCGACGGCGTCCACCGGGGGCACGCCGGCGTGCTGGCCGAGATGGCCGCGGACGCCCGTGCCGCCGACCTGCGGTCCGTCGCCGTCACGTTCACGCCGCACCCGGCGCAGGTGCACCGCCCGCAGACCGCGCCGCCGCTCCTGACCGGGGACGCCGACCGGCTCGAGCTGCTCGCCGCGTGCGGCCTCGACGCGGTGCTGCTCGAGCAGTACACACTGGCCTTCGCGCGGCAGTCGCCCGAGGAGTTCGTCCGGCGCTACCTCGTCGAGGCCCTGGGCGCCCGGGTCGTCGTCGTGGGCCGTGACGTGCGCTTCGGCTGGCAGAACAGCGGCGACCTGGCCACGATGCGGGCCCTGGGCGAGGGGTTGGGCTTCGTGGTCGACGTGGTCGACGACCTCGTCGACGAGGCGCCGGCCGACCCGGCGGACGGCCGGCGGCGCCTCTCCTCGACCTGGGTCCGCGAGCTGCTGGCAGCCGGCGACGTGGCCGCCGCGGCCGCGCTCCTCGGCCGGCCGCACCGGCTGCGCGGCCTCGTCGTGCACGGCGACGCGCGGGGCCGCGAGCTCGGCTACCCCACGGCCAACCTGGCGCAGGACGCGTCCGGCATGGTGCCCGCCGACGGGGTCTACGCCGGGCGGCTGCGCCGCGTGCGCCGTGGCGACGGGACCGCGTACGACCCCGCGGCGCCCGACGTGCTCCTGCCGGCCGCCGTCTCGATCGGCACGAACCCCACCTTCGACGGCGTGCAGCGCCGCGTGGAGGCGTACGTCCTGGACCGCACGGACCTCGACCTCTACGACGAGGAGGTCGTCGTCGAGCTCGTGGAGCGGCTGCGGCCCACGCTGCGCTTCGACGGCGTGGAGCCGCTCCTGGCGCAGATGGCCCGGGACGTCGAGCAGGCGCGGGCGCTGCTCGACGTCCCGCCGTCGGCGGCGCGCCCCGGGCCGTACGCCTAGCCCTCCCGGACGCCCTCCCGGACCGCGTCCCCGCCGGCGGCGGCCAGCGCCGCGTCGAGGTCGGCGACGAGGTCGCCGACGTCCTCGATGCCGACGGACAGCCGCACGAGGTCGTCGGGCACCTCCAGCGCGGACCCGGCGACGGACGCGTGCGTCATGGCTGCGGGCAGCTCGACGAGGGACTCGACGCCGCCGAGGGACTCGGCCAGCGTGAACAGCCGGGTCGCGGCGCAGAAGGCCCGGGCCCGGTCGGCGCTGCCCAGCCGGAACGCCACCATCCCGCCGAAGGCCGTCATCTGCCGGGCCGCGACGGCGTGGCCCGGGTCGTCGGGCAGCCCGGGGTAGTGCACCGCGGTCACGGCCGGGTGCGCGCGCAGGTGCTCGGCGACGACGGCGGCGTTCGCGCTGTGCCGGGCCATGCGCACGTCGAGGGTCCGCAGCCCCCGCATCGTGAGCCAGGCGTCGAAGGGGCCGGCGACCGCGCCCGCCGCGTTCTGCAGGAACCCGACCGCGTCCGCGACGAGGTCCGTGCCCGTCGGCCCGACGAGCCCCAGCGGCAGCCGCGCGCCGGCGCCCACGACGACCGCGCCGCCCACGACGTCCGAGTGCCCGCCGATGTACTTCGTCGTCGAGTGCACGACCACGTCGGCCCCGAGCTCCAGCGGCCGCTGCAGCGCGGGGGAGGCGAAGGTGTTGTCGACGACCAGCAGGGCTCCGGCGGCGTGCGCGATCTCCGCCAGCCGCGCGATGTCCGCGACGCCCAGCAGCGGGTTCGTCGGCGTCTCCACCCACACGACGCCGGTCTGCCCGGGCCGCACCGCCGCGGCCACCGCGTCGGGCTCCCCGAGGCGCGCCGGCGTGTGCTCGATCCCCCAGGGCTGCAGCACCCGTGCCACGAGCCGGTAGGTGCCGCCGTAGGCGTCGTCGGGGATGACGAGGTGCCGGCCGGGCGTCAGCGTGGCCCGCAGCAGCACGTCCTCGGCCGCGAGGCCGGAGGAGAACGCGAAGGCGCGCTCGCCGCCCTCGACCGCCGCCAGCGCGGTCTGGAGCGCGTCGCGGGTGGGGTTGCCCGAGCGGGAGTACTCGTAGCCGTTGCGCAGGCCGCCGACGCCGTCCTGGGCGTAGGTCGAGACCTGGTAGATGGGCGGGACGACCGCACCCGTCGTCGGGTCGGGCTCGAGGCCCGCGTGCACGGCGCGGGTGGCGAAGCCGCTCGGGCCCCCGCCGGGCGACACGGTGCTGGCGTCGGGGGTGCCGCCGGTGCTGGTGCCGGCGTCCGTGCCCCGCCCCTCCTGCGGCTCGCGGTCGGCGGTGGGCTCGGTGGTCACGGGGGTCCTCCTGGGCGGGTGGGTCCTGCACTGGGTCCTGCGGTGGGTCCTGGGGTGGGTCCTGCGGTCAGTCCTGCGCTGGGGCGGGTGCACGAGCGAGCCGGCCGGAGCGGGGTCAGCGGGCGGCGTGCTCCAGCAGGTCGGCGCGCGTGAGCACGCCGGTCGGCCGGCCCTCGTCGACGACGAGCAGCGCGTCGCCGTCCTGCAGCGCGGCGGTGGCGGCGGCCACGGGCTCACCCGCCCCGACCTGGGGGAGCGGGTCGGCCAGGTGCTTGCGCACGGGGTCGGACAGGCGCGCGGCGCCGGTCCACAACGCGTCGAGCAGCACCCGCTCGGTCACGGCGCCGAGGACCTCGCCGAGCGTGACCGGCGGCTCCTGCGTGACGACCGGCAGCTGCGAGACGCCGTACTCGCGCAGGATGCCGATGGCGTCGCGCACCGTCTCGTTCGGGTGGGTGTGCACGAGCGCGGGGAGGTCCCCGCTCTTGCCGCGGAGCACGTCGCCGACGGTCGTCGTCGCGCCCTCGTCGCGCAGGAAGCCGTAGGAGCGCATCCACGGGTCGGAGAAGATCTTCGACAGGTACCCGCGGCCGCTGTCCGGCAGCAGCACGACGACGACCGCGCGGGCCGCGGCCGCCGGGTCCTCGCGCTCGAGCCGCTCGGCGACGCGCAGCGCCGCGACGACCGCCATGCCCGAGCTGCCCCCGACGAGGAGGGCCTCTTCGCGCGCGAGCCGCCGCGTCATGGCGAAGGCCTCGGCGTCGTCGACGGCGAGCACCTCGTCGGGCACCGTCGGGTCGTACGCGCTCGGCCAGAAGTCCTCGCCCACGCCCTCGACGAGGTAGGGCCGCCCCGTGCCGCCGGAGTACACCGAGCCCTCGGGGTCGGCGCCCACGACGACGACGGGTCCCCCGGGCCGGTCGCGGCTGACGTCGTGCAGGTAGCGGCCCGTGCCCGTGATCGTGCCGCCCGTGCCCACGCCGGTGACCAGGTGGGTCACCCGCCCCTCGGTCGCCCGCCAGATCTCGGGGCCCGTGGAGGCGTAGTGGCTCGCGGGGCCGTCGGGGTTCGCGTACTGGTTCGGCTGGTACGCGCCGGGGGTCTCGCGCACGAGGCGGGCGGCGACCGAGTAGTAGGAGTCGGGGGAGTCCGGCGCCACCGCGGTCGGCGTCACCACGACCTCGGCGCCGTAGGCGCGCAGCACGTCCTGCTTCTCCGGGCTCACCTTGTCCGGGCAGACGAAGACGCACCGGTACCCGCGCCGCTGCGCGACGAGCGCGAGGCCGACGCCGGTGTTGCCCGACGTGGGCTCGACGATGGTGCCGCCGGGCCGCAGGTCGCCGCGGCGCTCGGCCTCCGCGACGATGCGCGCGGCGATGCGGTCCTTGATCGACCCGCCCGGGTTGAGGTACTCCACCTTGGCCAGGACGGTCGCGGACAGGCCGGCCGTGACGGCGTGGAGGCGGACGAGCGGGGTGCCGCCGACGAGGTCGGCGACGTGGTCGACGTACTGCACGGGTGAGGGTCTCCGTCCGGGTGCTGGGTCCCGCCACTGTGCCACGCCGGGTCCGGGCCGTGCTCCTGCTACCCTGGACGCTGCCGTGTGATCGGCCGCGGAACGAGAGAGCCCGGGTGGACGTGCCCCGAGGCACCGCGCAACGAGAACCCAGGGAGAGACGTGCCGCTCGACAGTGCCATCAAGCAGTCCATCATGACCGAGTACGCCACGCACGAGGGCGACACCGGTTCCCCCGAGGTCCAGATCGCGGTGCTCACGCAGCGCATCAAGGACCTGACCGAGCACCTCAAGGCGCACAAGCACGACCACCACAGCCGCCGCGGGCTGCTGCTGCTGGTCGGACGCCGTCGTCGTCTGCTCGGCTACCTGCAGAAGATCGACATCAACCGCTACCGCTCGATCATCGAGCGGCTCGGCCTGCGCCGCTGAACGACCGGGACCAGCCCGGACCCGCCCGGGTCCGGGCTGGTCCCGCGTGAGGGCCGCGCGCCGCGACGGCCCCGGCCCGGGTCGCAGGCCCCAGCACCACCCGCACGACCAGCACCACCGAAGGCATCACCGAAGGCACCACGCAGTCCGCGCCGGCCCGCTCGTCCGGTCCTCGGTAGTGGCCCGCCGGAACCCCGCGCCGCACGCGCGTGACGGGGCGTCCGACGGCCACGGTCGAAGACCGCCGCGGGGCCCGGGCCGGCGCCCGTCCCGAAGGAGGGCACCCGTGGAGGGTCCCGAGATCCAGTTCGCCGAGGCCGTCATCGACAACGGTCGCTTCGGCACCCGCACCGTCCGGTTCGAGACCGGCCGCCTCGCCAAGCAGGCGGCCGGCTCCGCCGTCGCCTACCTCGACGGCGACACGATGCTCCTGTCGGCCACGACGGCCGGCAAGCACCCCAAGGAGCAGTTCGACTTCTTCCCGCTCACCGTCGACGTCGAGGAGCGCTCCTACGCCGCCGGCAAGATCCCCGGCGCGTTCTTCCGCCGCGAGGGCCGCCCCTCGACGGACGCGATCCTCGCGTGCCGCCTCATCGACCGCCCGCTGCGCCCCCTGTTCGTCAAGGGCCTGCGCAACGAGGTCCAGGTCGTCGTGACGGTCCTGGCGATCCACCCCGACGACGCCTACGACGTCCTCGCGATCAACGCCGCGTCCATCTCGACGCAGCTGTCCGGCCTGCCGTTCTCCGGCCCGGTCGGCGCCACGCGCATCGCGCTCGTCGACGGCCAGTGGGTCGCGTTCCCGCGCTACTCCGAGCGCGAGCGCGCCACGTTCGACATGGTCGTCGCCGGCCGCGTCGTGGGCGACGACGTCGCCATCGCGATGATCGAGGCCGAGGCGCCCGACAGCTCGTGGGACCTCATCCACGGCGGCGGCGGCACCGCGCCGACCGAGGACGTCGTCGCCGCGGGCCTGGAGGCGGCCAAGCCGTTCATCCGCGCCCTCGTCGAGGCGCAGCAGCAGCTCGCCGCGTCCTCCGCCAAGGAGACGCAGGAGTTCCCGACGTTCCCCGACTACCAGGGCGACGTCTACGCCGCCGTGGAGTCCGCGGTCTCCGGCCGCCTGGGCGAGGCGCTGTCCATCGCCGACAAGCAGACCCGCGAGGGCCGGCTCGACGAGATCAAGGGCGAGGTCCAGGCCGAGCTCGCCGAGGCGTTCGCGGGCCGCGAGAAGGAGGTGTCGGCCGCCTACCGCTCCGTGCAGAAGGCGCTCATCCGGCAGCGCATCCTCACGGACGGCTTCCGCATCGACGGCCGCGGCCTGCGCGACATCCGCACGCTCTCGGCCGAGGTCGAGGTCCTGCCCCGCGTGCACGGCTCCGCGATCTTCGAGCGCGGCGAGACGCAGATCATGGGCGTCACGACGCTCAACATGCTGCGCATGGAGCAGCAGATCGACTCGCTGTCGCCGGTGACGAAGAAGCGCTACATGCACCACTACAACTTCCCGCCGTTCTCCACGGGCGAGACGGGCCGCGTCGGCTCGCCGAAGCGCCGCGAGATCGGCCACGGCGCGCTGGCGGAGCGGGCGATCGTGCCCGTCCTGCCCACCCGCGAGGAGTTCCCCTACGCGATCCGCCAGGTCTCCGAGGCGCTGGGCTCCAACGGCTCGACGTCCATGGGCTCGGTCTGCGCCGCGACGCTGTCGCTGCTCAACGCCGGTGTGCCGCTCAAGGCCCCCGTCGCGGGCATCGCGATGGGCCTCGTGTCCGACACGGTCGAGGGCCAGACGCGCTACGCCGCGCTGACCGACATCCTCGGCGCGGAGGACGCCTTCGGCGACATGGACTTCAAGGTCGCCGGCACGCGCGAGTTCGTCACGGCCATCCAGCTCGACACGAAGCTCGACGGCATCCCCGCCTCCGTCCTGGCCGGCGCGCTGACGCAGGCCAAGGAGGCGCGCCTGGCGATCCTCGACGTCATCGCCGAGGCGATCGACGTGCCCGACGAGATGAGCCCGTACGCGCCGCGCGTCATCACGGTGAAGGTCCCCGTCGACAAGATCGGCGAGGTCATCGGCCCGAAGGGCAAGATGATCAACCAGATCCAGGAGGAGACCGGCGCCGACATCTCCATCGAGGACGACGGCACGGTCTACATCGGCGCGGTGGACGGCCCGTCCGCCGAGGCCGCGCGGGCGGCGATCAACGCGATCGCCAACCCGCACATGCCCGAGGTGGGCGAGCGCTTCGTCGGCACGGTCGTCAAGACCACGACGTTCGGCGCGTTCGTCTCCCTGTCCCCGGGCAAGGACGGGCTGCTGCACATCTCGCAGATCCGCAAGCTCGTGGGCGGCCGTCGCGTGGAGAACGTCGAGGACGTCCTCGCGGTCGGCCAGAAGGTCCAGGTCGAGATCGGCGAGATCGACCCGCGCGGCAAGCTCTCGCTGCACGCGGTCGTCGAGGAGGGTGCGGGCGGCGACGCCGAGGCCCCGGCGCAGACGGTCGACGCCTGACGGTGCCCCTCGACCTCCCGCTCGTCGCCCCCGGCACCGCCGGGGCCGAGCTGCGCGCCGGGCAGGATGGCGACGGACTCGTCCGTCGCTCCGTCCTGCCCGGCGGGGTCCGGGTGCTCACGGAGCACATGCCGGGCCTGCGGTCCGCGTCCGTCGGGGCGTGGATCGGCGTCGGGTCCCGTGACGAGGAGTCCGGGCACCACGGCTCGACGCACTTCCTCGAGCACCTGCTCTTCAAGGGGACGGCGCGGCGCACGGCGATGGACATCGCCGAGGCGTTCGACGCGGTCGGCGGCGAGGCCAACGCCGCCACCGGCAAGGAGCACACCTGCTACTACGCCAAGGTGCTCGACGAGGACCTGCCGATGGCCGTCGACGTCATCGCCGACATGGTCACCTCGGCGCGCCTGGACACCGACGAGCTCGAGACCGAGCGCGGCGTCATCCTCGAAGAGCTCGCGATGAACGACGACGACCCCAGCGACGTCGCCCACGAGCAGTTCACCCTCGTCGCGCTGGGCGAGCACCCGCTGGCCCGGCCCATCGGGGGCACGCCGGAGAGCATCCGCGACGTGCCCCGCGACGCGGTGTGGGAGCACTACCGCTGGCACTACCGCCCCGACACCCTCGTCGTGAGCGCGGCGGGCAACGTCGACCACGACGCGCTGTGCGCGCAGGTCGAGAAGGCGGTGCGGGACGGCGGCTGGACGCTGGACGCCGCTGCCGTGCCCGCCGCGCGCCGGGTCGCCGGCCGCGACCTGCCGCCGGGGACGGGCGGGCTGCCCGCCGACGCGCGCGAGCGCACCGTGCGCCGCCCCAGCGAGCAGGCGAACGTCGTGGTCGGCTGCGCCGGCCTCACGGCCACCGACGAGCGGCGGTTCACGCTGTCCGTGCTCAACGCCGTGCTCGGCGGGGGCATGTCCTCCCGGCTCTTCCAGGAGATCCGCGAGAAGCGCGGCCTGGCCTACTCCACGTACTCCTTCGCCTCCGGGCACGCGGACACGGGCGTCTTCGGCCTGTACGCCGGCTGCACGCCGGGGCGCGTGGACGAGGTGACGGCGCTGCTCGTCGCCGAGTGGGAGCGCCTGGCCGACGGCGGGCTCGACGACGCCGAGCTGCAGCGGGGCATCGGCCAGCTCTCCGGCGGGCTCGTCCTGGGCATGGAGGACACCGGCTCGCGCATGGGCCGGCTCGGCAAGGCGGAGCTGGTGCACGGCGAGCTCGTGTCCGTCGACGAGTCCCTGGCGCGCGTCCGGGACGTGACGGCGGCGCAGGTGCAGGCCCTGGCGGGCGAGCTGCTCGGCCGTCCGCGGACCGTCGTGCGCGTCGGCCCGCTCGGGGACTGAGCGGGACGGCGCCGGCGATGACCGACACGTCTGCGTCCCCCGTGACGTCCGGGGCGACGTCCGACACGACGTCCGACGAGACGTCCGCAGCGGTGCCGCCGGCACCGCTGCGCGTCGCGGTGCTCGGCGCCGGCGGACGGATGGGCCGCCAGACCGTCGCCGCCCTCGACGCCTCCGACGACCTGCGGGTCGTCGCGCGGCTCGGGCGCGGCGACGACCTGGCGGCACTGCTCGGCGCGGCGGACCGTCCGGACGTCGTCGTGGACTTCACCGTCCCGGACGTGACGCTGGCCCACGTGCTGGCCTGCGTCGCCGCCGGCGTCCACGTCGTCGTGGGCACGACGGGCTGGGACGACGCGGCGCTGGACCGGGTGCGCGCCGCCCTGGCCGACGCGCCGGGCACCGGCGTCGTCGTGGCCCCCAACTTCGCGCTCTCCGCGGTGCTGACCATGCACGTCGCGGCGCTCGCCGCCCCCTGGTTCGAGTCCGTCGAGGTCGTCGAGCTGCACCACCCCGACAAGCTCGACGCGCCGTCGGGCACCGCGCGCCACACCGCCGCGGCGATCGCGGCGGCCCGGTCAGCGGCGGGCGTCGGCCCGTCCCCGGACGCGACCGTGCACGCGACCGACGGCGCCCGCGGTGCCGACGTCGACGGGGTGCGCGTGCACGCCGTCCGCCTGCGGGGCCTCGTCGCCCACGAGGAGGTGCTCCTCGGCAACCCCGGGGAGCAGCTCACCATCCGGACCGACACCTTCGACCGCAGCTCCTTCATGCCGGGCGTGCTGCTGGCGGTCCGGCAGGTCGGGTCGCGCCCGGGGCTCACGGTCGGCCTGGAGCACCTCCTCGGCCTCGTGCCGTGAACGCCGCCGTCCCGCGGCGCCGCCGTCCGACCGGCGGCCTCGTCGCCGCGGTCGCGCTCAGCGGCCTGCTGGCCCTGTACCTCGTGCTCGTGCTGGGGCGCTCGGTGGCGCTCGTGCGGACGGGGGAGCCGGTCGGGGTGGCGCTGGGGCTGGCGTTCGCGCTCCTGCCCCTCGTCGCCCTGGTGCTCATCGCGCGGGAGTGGCTGCTCGCGCTGCACGTGCAGCGGATGGCCGACACCCTCGCCGCCGCCGGGGAGCTGCCCGTCGACAGGCTGCCGCGCTCGCCCGGGGGCCGCATCGACCGCGAGGCCGCGCGCGCGGCCTTCGACCCCGCCCGCGACGCCGTGGAGGCCGACCCGGAGAGCTGGGCCGCCTGGTACCACCTCGCCTTCGCCTACGACGCCGCGGGCGACCGCCGTCGGGCGCGCGAGGCCCTCCGGACGGCTCGCCGTCTCTGGCGCACGGCCGCCGGCTCCCGCTAGCCGCACGGGCATCTCCTCCCCGTCACCCGCTCGGGTTACCCTCGCCTCTCCGTGTGCCCAGGGCCGGTGCGGCCGGTCCTCCCGACGGCGACCACCAGGAGGTCCTGTGCTCGACCCGTGCACGTCCCCGCCCGCGACCGGCCGTCCCGCGCGACGGGCGTCGAGGTGGCGGGTCGCGCGGCTCGCCGCCGGCGCCGTGGTGGTCGGTTCCCTCGTCGGGGTGTCGGCCGCCGGAGCCCCGCCGGCGTCCGCGGTCGGGCACGGTGCCCAGCCGGCCGCGGGCGACGCGGGGGAAGCGGTGCGCGTGAACGTCGGCGGCGACGCGTACCGCGACAGCCGCGGGCGCACGTGGGCGGCGGACACCGGGTACGTGGGCGGCCGCCCGACGAACGTCGCCGCCGAGGGCCACGTGCGGGGCACGAAGGACCACCGGCTCTACCGGGACCTGCGCGTCGGCATGGACGGGTACCGCCTGGCCCTGCCGTCGGGCGGCACGTGGCGGGTCACGCTGCACCTGCTGGAGAACTACCACGAGGGTGACGGCCGTCGCGTCTTCTCCGTCGACGCGGAGGGGGAGAGGGTCGTGCACGCCCTGGACCTGCACGAGAGGACCGGGCACGGCACCGCGCACACCGTGGCGTTCGACGTCGAGGTGCGCGACGGCGCGCTGGACCTCGGCTTCGAGGCGCACGTGGACCTGGCGACGCTGTCGGCGGTCGCCGCCGTGCCGGTGACCGCCGCCGCCCCCACGGCCCCCACGTCCCCGGCCTTCCCGCTGCGCGCGTCGGCGGACGGCGACCACCTCGTCACCGCCGACGGCGAGCCGTTCCTCTACCTGGCGGACACGGCTTGGATGGCGCCGACGCGCCTGGACCAGGCCGGCGTGCGTCGCTGGCTCGACGCGCGCGTCGCGCAGGGCTTCACGGCCGTGCAGGTCTCCCTCCTGCACTCCGTCGGCCAGCAGGACGAGGGGCCGGCGAACGTCTACGGCGACCTGCCCTTCGTCGGCGGGTACGACCTGTCCCGCCCGCTCGAGGTGGGGGAGCGGACGCGCGACGCGCGCTCGCCCGACTACGACTACTGGGACCACGTGGCGTACGTGCTCGACGAGGCCGCCGCGCGCGGGCTGGCCGTCGCCGTCGTCCCCTCCTGGTACGGGTACGGCGGCGAGGACTGGCGGGCCCGGGAGACGACCGGCAACGCGACGGACTACGGGGCGTTCCTCGGTCGTCGGCTGGGCGCGATGCCGCACCTGGTGTGGCTGCTGGGCGGTGACAACGCCCCGACGGGCGACGTGGCGAAGGTGGCGCCGGGTGCCGACCGCTCGGACAAGCTCGCGGCGACCGACGCCATGGCTGCGGCCATCCGGGCGCACGAGCCCGTGCGGCACCTCATGACGTACCACGGGCGGCGCGGGGTGACCTCGTCGGCCTACGTCGGCGACCGCGAGTGGCACACGCTCAACAACCCGTACGCGGACCAGCACGTCCACGAGCACGCCCCGGCGGCCTTCGGCACGGGCATCCCCTCGGTGGTGACCGAGGCGTACTACGACGGCCGCGACCGGGCGCCCTTCCTCGACCGCACGCAGCTGCGGGCGCAGGCGTGGTGGGCCGTGCTGTCCGGGGCCGGATTCGCCTACGGGCACGAGGACGTGTGGGACCTCGACGCGGCGTGGGGGCGTGCCCTGCGGGCGTCCTCGGCCGCGGACGTCGGACGGGTGGCGACGATCCTGGACGCGCACCCGCGGCTCCGGCCCGCGCCGGTCCCGCTGACCTCCGGTGAGGGCGCGTCGTCGCCCGGCTCGCGGGCGCTGTCGGGGCGGTCGTCGAGCGGCGCCCTGCTGACCTACCTGCCCACCGCGCGCACGGTGACGGTGGACCTGGCCGCGGCGGCGTCGGGCGGCTCCGGTGGTGACGTCCGCCTGTCGTGGGTGGACCCGGCCAGCGGCGACGTGCGCGACGAGGGCCGGCACGCCGCGACCGGCACGCGGGACCTGGCCGTGCCGCGGGGCTGGGACGACGCGCTGCTGGTGGCGGAGCCCGTCACGGCCTGACGTGCAGCTGCGCACCCCGGGCCACGGCGCGTCGGCCCGGCGCACGGGGTCCGGCGCACGGGGTCCGGCGCACGGGGTCCGGCGCACGGGGTCCGGTGCGCGGGGTCCGGCGCGCGGGGTCCGCCGGGGTGCGGTAGGCAGGAGCCATGTCGATGGTCGATCCTCTGCTCCCGTCCTCCGACCCGGGCGACGAGTCCGTCGCCGCCGCCGACCCGGGGGTGGGCGCCCCGCGCACCGCCCCGGGCACGGGCATCGGGGGCGAGGACCCCGACACCCCCGAGGGGCGCCCCTCCTCCGAGCACGAGGAGGAGCCGGAGCCCGGCGGTGCCGGGCTCGCGCAGGCGGCGCGCCAGCACCGGGGCACGTCCTTCCCCACACCCGGTCCGGACGTGCTCCAGCGGGGCTGACGCCCCGGCCGGCGTGCCCGTCGGTGCCGGCGGCTGCCGTTGCGGACGGCGTGGCCGCGCGTAGCGTGGACGAGGTCCAGCGACGGGCGGCACACAGCGCCCGGCCCAGGCCGGGCGGACCCAGGAGGTCCCCATGGCCACCGGCGAGACCGGCTTCGACGACGTCACGTTCGACCTCATCTCCCTGCAGTACCACTCCCTCAAGGCGGGGCACGACTACGGGCAGTACGTCCGCGACGCCCGCAACGCCGGCCAGGACGAGATCGCCTCGTTCTTCGAGGAGGTCATGGCGCAGGACGCGGCACGCGCCCACCGCTGCCACGAGCTGCTCGCGCAGCTGACGAAGGACGGCGTCGACGCGACGTCGCCCCAAGGTTCCGCGGGCTGACGGGCCCGCCCGGGTCGCGCTCCCGCCCCGGCCGGGGGCGCAGCCCGGGGCCACGGCGTGGCGTGCTCCTGCAGCCGCCACCGTCGGGTGGTCGTCGTCGGGTCGTCGTCAGATCGTGGCGGCCCAGCGCTCCTCGCGGACGGTCCGCTCGGTGCCGTCCGGCGCGGTGCCCGAGGCGAGCGTGCGGTGGACGCCCTCGGGACCGAGACCGGCGCCGTGCAGGAACGACCGGCGGCCCTCGTCGCCGTCGAGGACCCACGTGTGCACCTGGTCGGCGCCGTCGGCCCGCAGGGTGTCGACGGCCGCGGCCAGCAGGCGTGAGCCGTGCCCGGCCCTCCGGTGGCCGGGCTCCACCTCGAGGGCGAGGACCACGCCGCCCGGCGCGCCGCGCCCGGGGGGCGCGCCGGGACCGGGCTCGTCGGGCACGAGGCCCAGGGAGACGAGCCCGACGACCCGCGGCCCGTCGCACGCGACGAGCACCCGGAACCCGCCGGCCGGGGGCGCCGCGACGGCGGCCGCCCACTGCTCGCGCATGAGGTCCTCGTCCAGCCGGTCGAGGACGTCGGGACCCAGCACCTCGTCGTGGGTCGTCCGCCAGGCAGCGACCTGGACCCGGACGAGCGCCACCTCGTCGCCGGGTACCGCCGGGCGGACCGAGACGTCGGCGGTGGGGCCGCCCAGCAGCCCGCTCACAGCGCCACGTACACGGTCTCGAGGTACTCCTCGATGCCCGCCTCGCCGCCCTCGCGCCCGAGGCCGGAGGACTTCACCCCGCCGAAGGGTGCGCTCGCGTCCGAGACCATCCCGCGGTTGAGCCCCAGCATGCCCGTCTCCAGGTCCTCGGCCAGGCGCATGGCACGGCCCATGTCGCCGGTGTAGGCGTAGGCGACGAGGCCGTACTCCGTCCCGTTGGCCAGCGCGACGCCCTCGGCCTCCGAGCCGAAGGTCACGACCGGCGCGACCGGGCCGAAGATCTCCTCCGTCACCACCCGCTGGTCCGGCGCGACGTCGGCCAGGACGGTCGGGGCGTAGAAGTACCCCCGGCGCCCGACGCGCTCGCCGCCCGTGCGGATCACCGCCCCGCCGTCGGCGGCCTGGGTGACCAGCTCGTCGACGTGGTCGACGGCCGCCGCCTCGATGAGGGGGCCCACGGTGACGCCGTCGTCGGCGCCGTGCCCCACGACGAGGCGGCCGAACGCCTCCGTGAGCCGGGCGGTGAACTCCTCGGCCACGCCCGCCTGCACGAGGAAGCGGTTGGCGGCGACGCACGTCTGGCCCGCGTTGCGCATCTTCGCGGCCACGGCGCCCTGCACGGCCGCGTCGAGGTCGGCGTCGTCGAAGACGAGGAACGGGGCGTTGCCGCCCAGCTCCATCGACGTGCGCAGGACCCCGTCGGCGGAGGCCTTCAGCAGGGTCCGCCCGACCTCCGTGGAACCGGTGAACGACAGCTTGCGCAGCCGCGGGTCGGCCAGCAGCGGACCGGACACGCGGCGCGCCGACGAGGTGGGCACCACGTTGACGACGCCCGCGGGCAGGTCCCGCGCCTCGAGCTCGGCCCGCACGATGTCGGCGACGTACGCGGTGGTCAGCGGCGTGAGCTGCGCGGGCTTGACGACGACCGGGCACCCGGCGGCCAGCGCCGGCGCGAGCTTGCGGGCGATCATCGCGATGGGGAAGTTCCACGGCGTGACGAGCAGCGCGGGCCCCACCGGCCGGCGCAGCACGAGCTGGTGGTGCGTGCCGGCCGGCGCCCGCCGGGCCAGCCCCTCGGCCCGCACCGCCTCCTCGGAGTACCACCGCACGTACTCCGCGGCGTAGAGCACCTCGGCGCGCGACTCCGCGAGCGGCTTGCCGCCCTCGGCCGTGACGATCGCCGCGAGGTCGTCGGCGTGGGCGACCATCTCGTCGAACACCGCGCGCAGGAGGTCCGAGCGCACCCGGGGAGCCGTGCGGCGCCAGGCGTCGGCGGCCGCGTCGGCGGCGCCCAGGGCCTCGAGCGCGTCCTCCTCGGTGCCGTCCGCGACGTCGGCGAGGACCTCCTCGGTCCCGGGGTCGGCCACCGCGAAGGTGCCGCCGCCGTGCGCGGGGCGCCACCGCCCGGCGACGAGGACGCCGGTGGGCAGGTGGGCCGCCACCGTCGGCGGCAGGGTCGAGGTCGTCGTCGCGCTCATGGCGCCATCCTCGCCCCGCGGCGCGGGCGCGCGCCACGGTCGGACCACCGGCCACCCCACGACCCACCCCTAGACTCGGGCCCATGACGGACCCGGTGCCGACGCCGTACGAGGACCTGCTGCGGCTCGTGCTCGAGACCGGGACGCCGAAGGCCGACCGCACGGGCACGGGGACGCGCAGCCTCTTCGGGCACCAGATGCGCTTCGACCTCGCGGCCGGGTTCCCCCTGGTGACGACGAAGCGGGTGCACCTGCGCTCGGTCGTCCACGAGCTCCTGTGGTTCCTGCGCGGGGAGTCCAACGTCCGCTGGCTGCAGGAGCGCGGCGTGCGCATCTGGGACGAGTGGGCGGACGCCGACGGCGAGCTGGGCCCGGTCTACGGCGTGCAGTGGCGCTCCTGGCCGACGCCCGACGGCGGGACGGTCGACCAGATCTCGCAGGTCGTCGAGACGCTGCGCCGGGACCCGGACTCGCGCCGGCTCGTGGTGTCGGCGTGGAACGTCGCGGACGTGCCGCGCATGGCGCTGGCCCCCTGCCACGCGCTGTTCCAGTTCTACGTGGCCGACGGCCGGCTCTCGTGCCAGCTGTACCAGCGCTCCGCGGACATGTTCCTCGGCGTGCCGTTCAACATCGCCTCGTACGCGCTGCTCACGCACATGGTGGCGCAGCAGGCGGGGCTCGCGGTCGGCGACTTCGTCTGGACCGGCGGGGACTGCCACGTCTACGACAACCACGTGGAGCAGGTGCGCGAGCAGCTGTCCCGCACGCCCTACCCGTCCCCGACGCTGCGGCTGCGGCCGGCGCCGTCGATCCTCGACTACGCGTACGAGGACGTCGAGGTGCTCGACTACCGGCACCACCCCGCGATCAAGGCGCCGGTCGCCGTCTAGGCGCCGGCAGGACCAGGACATGACGCTCTCCCTCATCTGGGCCCAGACGCCCGACGCCGTCATCGGCGTCGACGGCGCCCTGCCGTGGCACGTGCCGGAGGACCTCGCGCGGTTCCGGCGGCTCACCGACGGGCACCCCGTCGTCATGGGCCGCCGCACGTGGGAGTCCCTGCCGCCGCGGTTCCGTCCGCTTCCCGGTCGGGACAACGTCGTGCTGTCGCGGGACCCGGGCTTCGCGCCCGAGGGCGCGGTCGTGGCGACGAGCCTCGACGATGCGCTCGCGGTCGTGGGGGACCGGGACGCCTGGGTCATCGGCGGCGGCTCGCTCTACGCCGCCGCGCTGCCCCATGCCGACCGCGTCGAGGTCACCCTCGTCGACCTCGCCACCGCCGGGGACACCGTGGCCCCCGTGCTCGACGAGCGCCGCTGGGTGCAGACCGCCCACGAGCCGGCGGAGGGCTGGTACACCTCGGCCGCCGAGGGCACGCGGTACCGGTACATCACCTACGGGCACCGCCCCGACAGCCAGCCCGCCGTGGACCCCCGGCTGCAGGCGCCGCACCGCGTGCGCTGCGACTGGGGCCGGGCCGGTGCGCGTGCGGTCGCGGCCGGCAGCGACCGCATCGCGGTCGTCGTCGACGTCCTGACCTTCACGACGACCGTCGCCGCCGCCTGCGCGGCCGGCATCGAGGTGGCACCGTTCCGCTGGCACGACCCCCGGGCGCCGCGCTTCGCGGAGGAGACCGGGGCGACGCTGGCCGTCTCGCGCGCGACGGGCGGGCCCAGCCTGTCGCCGGGCTCCGTGCGCGCCTCGGGGCTGCACCGGCTCGTGCTGCCCTCGCCCAACGGGGCGACGACCGCGCTCACCCTCGCGGCGACGGGCGCGACCGTGGTGGCGGGCAGCATCCGGACCGCCGACGCGGTGGCGGCGTACTGCGCGCGCCGCCTCGCGGAGGACGCGCGGCTCGTCGTCGGCGTCGTGCCGGCGGGGGAGGGGTGGCCCGACGGCGCGTTCCGGCCCTGCGCCGAGGACCTGTGGGGGGCGGGTGCGGTCGTCGAGGCGCTGCGGCGGCACGGCGCGACGGACATCTCCGTCGAGGCCGAGGTCGCGCGGCAGGCGTGGCTGGCCGTGGCCGACGACCCCGTCGGCACGCTGCGCGAGTCGGCCAGCGGGCGGGAGCTCATCGAGCGGGGGTGGGCCGACGACGTGACGGCGGCCGCCGAGCTCGACGCCGACGGGTGTGCGCCGGTGCTCGTCGACGGGTGGTTCGTCGCCTGCTAGGCGCGTCCGCCGCACCCGTCCGGGGTGCCGCGGTGCGGCGGTCGAGGAGCAGTCCCGAGGTGGCCGGGCGGTACCGTGAGCCCATGCCACCCGTCGCCCGGCCCGGACGCCCCTTCGGCTCGGTGCTCACCGCCATGGTCACGCCGATGAGGACCGACGGCACCCTCGACCTCGACGCGGCGGTCGCGCTGGCCCGGCACCTCGTCGAGCAGGGCAACGACGGGCTCGTCCTCAACGGCACGACGGGCGAGGCGCCCACGACGCACGCCCCCGAGAAGGCGGAGCTCGTCGCCGCAGTCGTCGAGGCCGTCGGGGACCGGGCCTGGGTCGTCGCGGGCGCGGGCAGCAACGACACGCTGCACGCGGTGCGCATGGCCGAGCAGGCCGCCGCCGCGGGCGCGCACGGGCTCCTCGTCGTCGCGCCCTACTACTCGCGGCCCTCGCAGGACGGCGTGGTCGCGCACGCCACCGCCGTGGCGGACGCCACCGACCTGCCCGTCATGCTCTACGACGTGCCGGGGCGCACGGGCGTGCGCCTGGCCCCCGCGACCGTCGAGCGGCTCGCCGCGCACGACCGCGTCGTGGCGATGAAGGACGCGGCGGGCGACGCCTTCACCGCGGCGCAGCTCGTCGCCACCACGGGCCTGGCCTGGTACGCCGGCGACGACGGGGCGTACCTGACCGTGCTCGCGCACGGCGGCGTGGGCATCGTCAGCGTCGTCGGCCACGTGGCCTCGGCCGGGCTGGCCGAGATCGCGCGCGCCTGGGACGCCGGGGACCACGCGCGTGCGCTCGAGGCCTTCCGCCGGGTCGTCCCGGCCGTGGTGGCGCTCAACGGCGCCGGGTTCCAGGCCGTCGCGGCCAAGGCCGCGCTCGAGGTCCTGGGCCTCCTGGGCAACCGCGCCCTGCGCCTGCCGCTCGTCCCGGCGTCGGAGGAGGAGGTCGACGCGATCCGTGCCGGCCTCCGCGCCGCCGGCCTGCTCGTCCCCGAGGGCGCGCACGCCCCCTGACCGTGAAGCCGTCGGACCGTGCGCAGCCCCCGACGGGCGCGCCCCGGGCCGGCGCCGCGGACCCGACCGGGCCCGCGCCCACCCTCCACCACACCCCGCACGAGGAGCGCCCGTGAGCCATCCCCACCCCGAGCTGTCCCTGCCGCCCGCCCTGGCCCCCGGGGGCCTGCGGGTCGTCGCGCTGGGCGGCCTCGGCGAGGTCGGCCGCAACATGACCGTCCTGGAGCACGACGGCAAGCTGCTGGTCATCGACTGCGGCGTCCTCTTCCCCGAGGACCACCAGCCGGGCGTCGACCTCATCCTCCCGGACTTCGAGCACATCCGGGACCGCGTGCAGGACATCGTCGCGGTCGTGCTCACCCACGGGCACGAGGACCACATCGGTGCCGTCCCCTACCTCCTGCGGCTGCGCCGGGACATCCCCGTCGTCGGCTCCCAGCTCACGCTGGCGTTCATCGAGGCCAAGCTCAAGGAGCACGGCATCACGCCGCTGACCCTCGCCGTGAAGGAGGGGCAGGTCGAGCAGCTCGGCCCGTTCGGCTGCGAGTTCGTGGCGGTCAACCACTCCATCCCGGACGCCCTGGCCGTCGCCGTGCGCACCCGGGCCGGCCTGCTGCTGCACACCGGCGACTTCAAGATGGACCAGCTGCCCCTCGACGGACGCATCACCGACCTGCGGGCCTTCGCGCGCCTCGGCGAGGAGGGCGTGGACCTGTTCCTCGTCGACTCGACGAACGCCGAGGTGCCGGGGTTCGTCGCGCAGGAGCGCGGCATCGGGCCGGTGCTCGACCAGGTCTTCGCCGAGTCGCCGCGACGGATCATCGTCGCCTCGTTCGCCTCCCACGTGCACCGCGTGCAGCAGGTGCTCGACGCCGCGGCCGCGCACGGACGCCGGGTGGCCCTGGTGGGGCGGTCCATGGTCCGCAACATGCAGATCGCCGCCGACCTGGGCTACCTGCAGGTCCCGGACGGGGTGCTCGTCGACCTCAAGCGCGTGGACTCCCTGCGCGACGACGAGGTCGTCCTCATGTGCACCGGCTCCCAGGGCGAGCCCATGGCGGCGCTGTCGCGGATGGCCAACGGGGACCACCGGGTGACGGTGGGCCGCGGCGACACCGTCATCCTCGCCTCGTCGCTCATCCCCGGGAACGAGAACGCGGTGTTCCGGGTCATCAACGGGCTGACCCGGCTCGGGGCGCGCGTCGTGCACTCCGGGAACGCCAAGGTGCACGTGTCCGGCCACGCGTCGGCCGGCGAGCTGGAGTACTGCTACAACATCCTCCGCCCGCGCAACGTCATGCCCGTGCACGGCGAGGTCCGCCACCTCGTCGCCAACGGCGCGATCGCCGTCCGGACCGGCGTGCCGGCCGACCGCGTCGTGCTCGCCGAGGACGGCGTGGTCATCGACCTCGTCGACGGCGTGGCGAAGGTCGTCGGCGCGGTGCCGTGCGGGTACGTGTACGTGGACGGCTCGTCCGTCGGGACGATCACCGAGGCGGAGCTGAAGGACCGGCGGATCCTCGGCGTCGAGGGCTTCATCTCCATCTTCGCGGTGGTCAGCTCGACCGACGGCAAGGTCATCGGCGGGCCGCAGATCACCGCCCGGGGCTTCGCGGAGCAGGACACCGTCTTCGACGCGATCCTGCCCGAGCTCACCGCGGCCCTCGAGGAGGCCTCCCGGCAGGGCACCGTCGACACCTACGGGCTGCAGCAGGTCATGCGGCGGGTCGTCGGGCGCTGGGTCTCGGGGCGCCTGCGCCGCCGGCCCATGATCATCCCGGTGGTCGTGGAGGCCTGAGCCGCGACGCCGGGTACCAGTGGTGGGCGGGACGTCCGTACGCCGCCCGGACACGCGCCGCCCGGCTGCGCCCCGCCGGGCGCGTCGCTGGCTACGGTGAGCACCATGGCCTCCCGTCCGTCCTCCGGCACCGCCGTGCGACCCTCGCGCGGGGCGACGGCCGCGGGCCGGGCCCCGTCCTCGTCCCGCCCGGGGTCCTCCTCGCGGCCCGGCACAGCCGGCCCGGGCCGCAGCGCGCTGCCCGTCCGCGTGCTGCGCGGCGCCTGGATGGGCGTCGCGCACGTCGTCGGCGGGACCGCCCGCCGCGTCGGGCGGGGCGCCCGCGACCTCGACCCGGCCCACCGGCGCGACGGCGTGGCCTTCGCGCTGCTGGGGCTGGCCGTCGTGGTCGCCGCGCGCGAGTGGTGGGGGCTGTCGGGCACGGCGGGGGACGTCGTGCACGCCGTCGTCGCCGGCACCTTCGGCGTGGTCGGCGTGGCGGTGCCCGTGGGGCTGCTGGCCCTGGCGGTCCGGCTCATGCGGCACCCGGACCAGGTGGAGACGACCTCGCGGCGGTCGGTGGGCGTCGGCGCGCTGGTCGTCGCGGTCTGCGGTCTGGTGCACCTCGAGGCCGGGCTGCCGGCGCCCTCGGCCGGCTTCGCGCCGGTGCGGGCGGCGGGCGGCGTCGTGGGCTACCTCGTCGCGACGCCGCTGGAGCACCTCGTCTCCGCGGTCGTGACCGTGCTCCTGCTGCTGCTCCTCGCGTTCTTCGGGGTCCTGGTCGTCACCGCGACGCCGGTGCACATGGTCGTGCCGCGCCTGCGGCACGCCTACGCCTGGGCCACGGGCGCCCACCGGTACGCCGAGGACGAGGACGAGGGCGGCGACACCCCGACCGCCGTGCTCGAGCCGGGCGCACGACCGTCGCGGCGCGGCGGTGCCGCCGGTCGCGGGGGTGCCTCCGCACCTGCCGACGACAGCGGCGACCTGCCGGCGGTGGGGGCCGGGTCGACGGCGATGCAGGGCACGGGCACGGGCACGGACGGCGCGACCGCAGGCCGCCCGGGCCTGCGCGAGCGCCTGCGCCGCCGCGCGACCCCGCGGGCCGAGGAGGTGCAGGGCGACACGGACGCCCTGCTGGACCACTACGCCGGCGACGAGGCGTACGAGCAGGCCGTCGCGGTGGCCGGGGTCGACGACGCGGGTGTCGCGGTCGCGGCGGCGGCGCTCGCCGCGCGGCGGGACGCCGGCGCCGACCGCCACCCCGACACCGTGCCGACCTCCGTCCTCGGGGCGCGGGACTCGTCGCCGGGCGCGTCGTCTCGCCCGTCAGCGGGCTCGGACGGCGATCCCGACGAGGACCGGGGCGGGCGCGAGGCCACGGCGGCGGCGCTCGTCGCCCCGCCCACCACGGGGGTGCCCAGCGGCGTCCAGCCCATGCTCGAGGGCGACGTGCTCTACACGCTGCCGCCCGAGGACGCGCTGGCCAAGGGTGCGCCCCACAAGGTGCGCTCGGCCGCCAACGACCGCGTCGTCGACTCCCTGACGTCCGTGCTCGAGCAGTTCGAGATCGACGCGCAGGTGACGGGCTTCACCCGCGGCCCGACGGTGACGCGGTACGAGGTCGAGCTCGGGCACGGCGTGAAGGTCGAGCGGGTGACGGCGCTCTCGCGCAACATCGCCTACGCGGTCGCGTCCGCCGACGTGCGCATCCTCTCGCCGATCCCCGGCAAGTCGGCGATCGGCATCGAGATCCCGAACACGGACCGGGAGACGGTCTCGCTCGGCGACGTCTTGCGCTCCGGCGCGGCCCGCCGGGTCGAGCACCCCATGGTCATCGGCGTCGGCAAGGACGTGGAGGGCGGCTACGTCGTGGCCAACCTCGCGAAGATGCCCCACCTGCTGGTGGCCGGCGCCACCGGCGCGGGCAAGTCGAGCTTCGTCAACTCGATGATCGTCTCGATCCTCATGCGCTCCACGCCGGAGCAGGTGCGGATGATCCTCGTCGACCCCAAGCGCGTCGAGCTCACGCTGTACGAGGGCATCCCGCACCTCATCACCCCGATCATCACCAACCCCAAGAAGGCCGCCGAGGCCCTCGAGTGGGTGGTGCGGGAGATGGAGGCGCGCTACGACGACCTGGCGATGTTCGGCTTCAAGCACATCGACGACTTCAACGTCGCCGTGCGCGCGGGCAAGGTGCAGCCGCTGCCCGGCTCCGAGCGGAAGATCGCGCCGTACCCCTACCTGCTCGTGATCGTCGACGAGCTGGCCGACCTCATGATGGTGGCGCCCCGCGACGTCGAGGCCTCCATCCAGCGCATCACGCAGCTCGCGCGCGCGGCGGGCATCCATCTCGTGCTGGCCACGCAGCGCCCGTCGGTGGACGTCGTGACCGGGCTCATCAAGGCCAACGTGCCCTCGCGCCTGGCCTTCGCCACGTCGTCGCTCACGGACTCCCGCGTCGTCCTCGACCAGCCCGGCGCGGAGAAGCTCATCGGCCAGGGCGACGCCCTCTTCCTCCCGATGGGCGCCGCGAAGCCCATGCGCACCCAGGGCGCCTGGGTGTCGGAGTCGGAGATCCACGCGGTCGTCGAGCACGTCAAGGCGCAGCTCAAGCCGGTCTACCGCGAGGACGTCGCCGTCGCCGCGCCGAAGAAGCAGGTGGACGACGACATCGGCGACGACCTGGAGCTGCTGCTGCAGGCCGCGGAGCTCGTCGTGACGAGCCAGTTCGGCTCCACGTCGATGCTCCAGCGCAAGCTCCGCGTCGGCTTCGCGAAGGCGGGGCGGCTCATGGACCTCCTGGAGTCCCGCGAGGTCGTCGGGCCGTCGGAGGGGTCGAAGGCGCGCGAGGTGCTGGTGCAGCCGGAGGAGCTGCCGACGGCGCTGGCCATGCTGCGCGGCGAGCCGTTCGAGGACGACGAGCCGTCGGCGCCCTCGCGTCCGGCACCGGCCGGGCAGGGCTCGCCGGGTGCCACCGGCGAGGGCTTCCCGGGCGACCCGCCCGTGGCGCGTGACTGGTACGACGACGAGGCGTGACCAGCGGGTCCTCGCCTAGGGTGGTGGACGTGCCCCCCGCGACGGCCTCGTCCCCGTGGACCGCCGCGAACGTCGTGACCATGCTGCGCATCCTGCTGGCCCCGGCGTTCGCCGCGGCCCTGGCGGTCGACGGCGGGCAGGACCTGCGGTGGCGGCTGGCGGCGCTGGGGATCTTCGTCCTGGCCGCCGCGACCGACCGGGTCGACGGGTGGCTGGCCCGGCGCTCGGACTCCGTGACCGACCTCGGCAAGATGCTCGACCCCGTGGCGGACAAGCTGCTGGTCGGTGCGGCGCTGGTCCTGCTGTCGTGGCAGGGCGCGCTCGCGTGGTGGGTGACCGTCGTCGTCCTCGTCCGGGAGCTGGGGATCACCGTGCTGCGCATGGTGCTCCTGCGGTACGTCGTGCTGCCCGCGTCCCGCGGCGGCAAGCTCAAGACGGTGCTCCAGACGGTGGCCATCGGCCTGTACCTGCTGCCGCTGGACCGCCTGCCGCTCGTCGTGGACGTGCTGGCCGCGGTCGTCATGGCGGTGGCGGTGCTCGTCACCGTGCTGACAGGGGTCGACTACGTCCGGACCGGGCTGCGCGTGCGGGCGGAGCAGCGCGCGGTGCCACCTGCTGTCACCGGCCGCCCGTGACCCGACAGCGCGGTGACGACGGCGCCGGCGACGCGGGAGCCGGCGTGGCGCCGGGCGCAGCACCGGGCGACGCCACCACCGGCGAGGGGCCGGTGCTCGCCGAGCGCCTGCTCGCGGCGCTCCTCGGGCGGCGGTGGACCGTCGGGACGGCGGAGTCGCTCACGGGCGGGCTGGTCTCCGCGGCGCTGGTGTCCGTGCCGGGCGCGTCGGCCGTCCTGCGCGGCGGGGTCGTGGCGTACGCCACCGACCTCAAGGGGTCGGTGCTCGGCGTCCCCGGGCCGCTGCTGGCCGCTCGAGGTGCCGTCGACCCGGACGTGGCCCACGCCATGGCCGCGGGGGTACGCCGGGTGCTCGGGACGGACGTGGGACTGGCGACGACGGGGGTGGCCGGGCCGGGCGGCCAGGACGGGCACGCCCCGGGCGAGGTGCACGTCGCGGTCAGCACGCCGCGGGGCGACGAGGTCCGCTCGCTGTCCCTGCCGGGTGCCCGGGCGGCGGTCCGGGCCGCCGCCGTCGCCGCCGTGCTGGGGCTCGCCCTCGAGGTCGTGGGCGAGGACGGACATGGGGGAGCGCCACGCCGCTGAGGCGGGGCTGTGGGTCCGCGGACGTCGTCGGAGCACCCGGCACACGAGGCGGCCCGACGTGCGACGGTCGTGAGCTCCACCGACCACGCCCCTCTGCCCCGTTCTGTCCGGGATCGTCCCGACGAGGTACCGGCCTCGGCTGGGGAGAGAACGGCGGGGGGAACACGCGTGGGGGTCCGGGCGTTGGACCACTCGTGATGTCAGCGGAGCGGTCGATGGTGCGGCCGAGGGCGCGTGTCGGTGCGCCACGGTACGTTAAGGACGTCGGCCCGTCGGGTGCCGGCGGGCAGGTGGTGCGGGACGGGTCGGTCGGCCGGGACTCCGGTCGTGTCCTCCGTGCCGAGGTCCAGGGAGCAGGACGTGGCGCGGGAGGAGGGATCCAGATGGTCGTACTGCGTCGTGAGATCGGTGACGTGCTGCGGGACGCGCGGCAGCGGCAGGGTCGGACCCTGCGCGAGGTGTCGTCGGCTGCTCGGGTGTCCCTCGGGTACCTGAGCGAGGTCGAGCGTGGTCAGAAGGAGGCGTCGTCGGAGCTGCTCCACAGCATCTGCTCGGCGCTGTCGGTGCCGATGTCGTCGGTCCTGCGTGAGGTGAGCGACCGGATCGCCGTCGCCGAGGGCCTGCACATCCCGGACACGGTGCCCGCCGATCTCGAGGTGCGCGTCCGGCGCGCCGGGGACGGCGACTGGGACCGGCCGCGGGCGGAGCTCGCGCCCGTCGGCTGACGGCCACGTCCGCCGGCGTCGGCGGCAGAGCACGATCAGGGGCGCCGCACCCGCAGGGGTGCGGCGCTCCTGGCGTTCGTGCCCGAGCCACCGGGCGTCGTGCGCCTCGGCGGCGCGACGGCTCAGTGCCGGCGGCGTTCGGCGGCGGCGACGCCCGTCCAGCGGTGCACGATCGGCGGTGCGGGCCGGTGGTGCGGGTCCGCCTGGCACACCGGGCACCAGGTCGTCGGCCGTGCCGTCGGGAGCACCCCCACGGAGCCCTCCACGAGGGGGGTGCGGCAGCGCGGGCACGGCCGGCCGGCGCGCTGGTGCACCCGGGCCAGCTCCTCCCCGGCCGCCACCGAGCGCCGCATCTGCGCCCGCGCGGCTCGCAGCACGAGGTCCGGCCGGTCCACCTCCACGGCCGGCGTCCAGGGCCACACCCGCCGCGCGAACAGCGACTCGGCCGTCCAGATCGTCCCGAGGCCCGCGACGACCGTCTGGTCGAGGAGGACCTCCGCGACCGGGCGGCCGCCCTGGCGGTCCCATCGGCGCAGCGCCTCCTCGAGCCCCGGACCCTCCCAGCGTCGTCGCCCCGGGTCGTCGATCCCGACGGGCGTGGGGGCGAGCGGGGGCAGCGTGGGTGTCGGCTCCTCGGGGTCGGGAAGGAAGTCGTCGTCGAGGACGTCCGGTCCGAGGTGACCCACGAGGGTCACCTCGTCCGTGCTCCGAACGACGTCGAGCATCCCGAGCAGGTGGCCGACGGCCGTCCACGGCCCCGCCGCGAGCACGGCGCGCACCTTGGGCGAGCGCGCGGCCGCCTCCGACGAGCCCGTCCGGACGACGCGCCAGTAGCCGTCCATCCGCAGGTGCGTGTGCAGCGTGCGTCCGTCCGACACCCGCGTGAGCAGGTGCTTGCCGTAGGGCCGGGTCTCCAGCACGGTGCTGCCGGTGAGGTCGACCGTCGCCGCGGACGGCCACCGCAGGTCGCTGCGGTCCAGCACCCCGTCCCGCAGCGCGAGGTCGAGCCGCGCCGCCGTCCGGCGCAGCGTGTCACCCTCGGGCACGGTCACCCTCCCGGCGTCGGCCCGCTTGCGTCCGATCGCCCGTACCTGCGGCCACGCCTGCGCCCACGCCTGCGGCCACGCCTGCGCCCACACCTGCGCTCACACCTGCGCCCACCCGTGCGCCCGTCGCCGTCCTCACGCCTGCCCCCGGATGCTGAGCCCGCGCGGGGTGGCGAGGAAGCCGGCGGCGAGGAGCGCCTCGCCGAGCGGTGTGCGGAGCGTGCCCCCGCCGAGCACGTCGACGCCGTCGGCGCGGGCGATCGTGATCCGGCCGATGCCGCGGCTGCGCACCGTGGCGACCAGGGCCTGCGCGGCGGCGTGCAGCACGGCCGGTGACCGGTCGAACGACAGCACCGTGCGCCCGCCGCGCTCGAGGTACAGCACGAGGTCCCCGTCGACCAGGACGACGAGCGCGCCCGCCTTGCGCCCCGGTCGGTGCCGGCCGGTGGTGCCGGACCCCTCGGTCTCCGCGGGCGGGTCCGGCCACGCCAGGGCGGCACCGTAGGGGTTGGCGGGGTCGGTGGCGGCGAGCACGACCGACCACGGCACGTCCTCGCGGCGCTCGGCGCTCACCGGGGTGGTCCACGGCAGGTCGGGGCCCTCCGTCGACCGCTCGGACTCCTCCCGGGCGTGCTCGCGCGCCCGGGTGACGACCTCCGCGTCCGTGCGGAGCCGGTCGACCGCGCCGGGCAGGGCGAACTGCGACCCGCCCAGGCGCTCGACGAAGTAGCCGCGCCGGACCTGGCCCGCCGCCTCGAGCGCGACCAGCACGCGGTACACCTGCGCGAACCGGGAGCCGATGCCCTCCGCGGGTGCCACGGCGCGCGTGAGCACGCCGTGCCGGTCGAGGAGCTGGGCGGCCAGTGCGTGCGCGCGCACGGTCGGGTCCTCCTCCCGCACCGGCAGGAGCGACCAGCGGCCACCCGCAGCCCCCGCGTGGAGCGCGGCGGCCGTCACGGCGTCGCCCCGTACGGCCGCCGTTCCCTGCGTGTCCGGACCGACGGCGACGCCCCCGTCGTGGGCGGTGCCGGCACCGCCCCCCGGCAGGGGCAGGCCGCCGAGGCGGCCCGCGGTCCGCAGGCCGAGCCGCGGCCGCAGCGGACGGCTGCGCGGCGCGGCGCTGCGGGTGCGGTGGGCGGTGGAGCCGGTGCCCAACCAGGCCCGCAGCGGCGCCAGGGAGTCGTTGGTGACGTGACCGGCCCACACGAGGTCCCACAGGGCGGCGGCGACCGACGCCGACGGCACCGGCCCGGGCAGGGCCGCACCCACCCGTCCTGCCAGCGCCGTGAGGAAGAAGGCGCCCCCGCCCTCCAGCGCCGCCAGGACCGCGCGGTGCAGGTCGGTCAGCTCCGCCTCGGCGTCGGGCAGCGGGAGCGTGAGGTCGGCGACGGCGGTCGGGTGCAGCGAGACCAGCCCGTCGTGCCCGCTGAGCGCCCCGTGCCCCGCCCACACGACCTCACCCGCGGCCGTCAGCTCGTCGAGCATGGCCGGGACGTAGTCGGCCACGCGCGCGGGCAGCACGTGCGTCTCGAGCGCGGACGCCGGCAGGACCGCCCCGGCGAGCTGCTCGACGACCCGGGCGACGCCGTCGACCCCGCGGTGCACCGCCGCACCGGCGCTGCGGGCGGGCCCCACCGCGGGCCGGACGCCGTGCCACCGGGGCAGGAACACGCCCAGCGCGGCAGGCTCGACGGGCTCGACCTGGGCCCGCAGGACCGCCAGGCTGCGCCGCCGCAGCGTGCGCAGGACCTCGGCGTCGCAGTACTCGTCGCCCGTGCCGCCCAGCACCTCCGGCCGGAGCCGGCCCTGGGCGACGACGCGTGCGGACTCCAGCCGCCGCAGCACGTCCTGGACCACCGCCACCCCCAGCCCGAAGCGGGCGGCGAGCGCGTGCGCGGTGAACGGGCCGTGCGTGCGGGCGTGGCGTCGCACCAGGTCGCCGAGCGGGTCCGGCAGGACCTCCGTGAACACCTCCGGCACCCCGACGGGCAGGGCGACGCCGAGCGCGTCGCGCAGGCGGCCGGCGTCCTCGACGGCCGCCCACTGCTCGGCGTCGTCGGGCGCGACCCCGCCGAGGCGCACGCGGATGGCCCGCCGGGTGCGCTCGAGCTCCTCGAGCCACCCGCGCACCTCGTCCGCGACCTCGGCGCGCGTGCGCTCGAGCACGGCGGCCGAGGTCAGCGGACCGTGCCGGCGCAGGACGTCCGCCACCTGCTCGAGGGTCCCCGCCCGCCGGTCCGGGGCGGTGCCCGTCACCTCGGCCTCCGTCTGCTCGACGGCCTGCGGGTCGAGCAGGTCGGCGAGCTGGGACTCCCCGCCCTGGCCGAGGAGCTCGGCCAGCAGCGTCGGGTCGAGGGTGAGGGCCGCCGCCCGGCGCTCGGCGAGCGGTGCGTCGCCGTCGTACAGGAACTGCGCGGTGTAGCCGAAGAGCAGCGTCTGGGCGAAGGGGGACGGGTGCGGGGTCGTGACCTCGACGACGCGGATGCGCCGGGCCGCGACGTCCCGCATGAGGTCGGCGAGGGCGGCGGTGTCGAAGTCGTCCTGGAGGCACTCCCGCACCGCCTCGAGCAGGATGGGGAACTCCGGGTGCCCGGCCGCCACCTGCAGCAGCTGGGCCGACCGCTGACGCTGCTGCCACAGGGGCTGCCGCCGGTCCGGCCGCCGGCGGGGGAGCAGCAGCGCCCGGCTAGCGGCCTCCCGGAACCGGGCGCCGAACATGGCCGACCCGCCGAGCTCCGAGCGGACCAGATCCAGCACCTCCTCGGGCTCGACGAGGAGGTCCGCGACGGTGATGGCCGGTCCCGACCCGTCCGGGTCGGCGGCGCCGGGGTCCCAGGTCTCGGCGTCGAGCACGTCGGGCAGGCGCAGGACGATCCCGTCGTCGGAGTGCAGGGCGGCCGCGTCCACGCCGAACCGCTCGCGCAGGCGGGCGCCGATGACGAGGGCCCAGGGGGCGTGCACGCGCGCGCCGAAGGGCGAGTGCAGGACCACCCGCCAGTCGCCGAGCTCGTCGCGGAAGCGCTCGAGCACGAGCGTGCGGTCGGTGGGCACCTGGCCCGTGGCCTCCGCCTGCTCGCGCACGTACGTCAGCAGGTTGTCGGCGGCCCAGCCGTCGAGGCCGGCGGCCTCGGCCCGGGCCCGGGCGTCCGCGTCGTCCAGCGCGACGAGCTCGCGCACCCAGCCGCCCATCGCGCGGCCGAGCTCGACGGGCCGGCCCGGGGAGTCGCCCTTCCAGAAGGGCAGCCGGCCGGGGACGCCGGGTGCGGGGCTGACGAGCACGCGGTCGGGCGTGATCTCCTCGATGCGCCAGGTGCTCGACCCGAGGGTGAAGGTGTCGCCCACGCGGGACTCGTACACCATCTCCTCGTCGAGCTCCCCGACGCGCCGGCCGCCGCGCTGCCGGCCCGCGCCGGTCTCCGCGTCCGCCGGGACGTCCGTCGTCGTCGCGCCCGCGGCGAGGAAGACGCCGTACAGCCCCCGGTCGGGGATGGTGCCGCCGCTGGTCACCGCCAGGCGCAGCGCCCCCGGCCGGGCCGTCAGCACGTCGGTGACCCGGTCCCAGACGACGCGCGGGCGCAGCTCGGCGAACTCCTCGCTCGGGTAGCGCCCCGCCAGCATGTCGAGCACCGCGCGCAGGGTCGCGTCCCCGAGCGTGACGTAGGGGGCCGCCCGGCGGACGACGCGTGCCAGGTCCTCGACCGGCCAGTCCTCGACCGCCACCATCGCGACGACCTGCTGTGCCAGCACGTCGAGGGGGTTGGCCGGCACGCCGAGGGGCTCCAGCTCCCCGCGCCGCATGCGCTCGGCCGTCACCGCCGCGGGCACGAGCTCGCCCCGGAAGGTGGGGAAGACGACGCCGCGCGACACGGCGCCCACCTGGTGCCCCGCCCGTCCCACGCGTTGCAGGCCGCTCGCCACCGACGGGGGCGACCCGACCTGGACCACGAGGTCGACCGCGCCCATGTCGATGCCGAGCTCGAGCGAGCTCGTCGCGACGACCGCCGGCAGGCGCCCTGCCTTCAGCTCGGACTCCGTGCGGGTGCGCTCGGCGCGGCTCATGGAGCCGTGGTGCGCACGGGCGAGGACCTGCGCGGCGTCCGCCGTGTCGATCCCCGCGGACGCGCCGGACTGCGCCTGCACGGCGGCGGCGTGCAGCGTGCCGCGGTCCGGCACGTCGACGCCGTGGCGTTCCGCCCAGATCTCGTTCATGCGCGCCGTCAGGCGCTCGGCGCCGCGCCGGGAGTTCGTGAAGACCAGCGTGGAGCGGTGACCGCCGACGAGGTCCACGACGCGTTCCTCGACGTGGGGCCATATCGACGCGCGCGGCGTGCCGCCACCGCCCTGCCCGGTGAGGTCGAGCTCCCCGGCCGGGACCGCCCCCTCCGGCGTGGGCCGGTCGTGCGCCGGACCCGCCGACGCGATGTCGCCCAGGTCGGGCACGGGTACGACGACGTCGACCTCGATCGTCTTCGTCGACGGGGGCTGGACGACCCGGACGGGACGCCCGCCGTCCTCGATCGCGCGGGCGCCGCCGAGGAAGGCGGCCACCGCGTCGACGGGCCGGACGGTCGCGGACAGGCCCACCCGCTGCGCCGGCCCGGGGCCGCCGGGAGCCTCGAGCAGCGCGTCGAGGCGTTCGAGCGACAGCGCGAGGTGGGCGCCCCGCTTCGTGCCCGCCACCGCGTGGATCTCGTCGAGGATGACCGTGCGCACGCCGCTCAGGCCGGCGCGCGCGGCGGAGGTCAGCACGAGGTACAGCGACTCGGGCGTCGTGATGAGGATGTCGGGCGGCTGGGTGGCGAAGGACCGGCGCTCCGCGGGCGGCGTGTCCCCGGTGCGGATGCCCACCGTCACGTCGGGCAGCGACCGGCCCAGCCGGGTGGCGGCCTGGCGGATGCCGACGAGCGGCGAGCGCAGGTTGCGCTCCACGTCCGTGGCCAGGGCCTTGAGCGGCGAGACGTACAGCACGCGGCAGCGGCGGACCGCCTCCTCGACCGGCGGACCGGTGAGCAGCCCGTCGAGCGCCCACAGGAACGCGGCGAGCGTCTTGCCCGAGCCGGTGGGGGCGACGACCAGCGCGTGCGCCCCGCCCTGCACGGCCTCCCAGGCGCCCGTCTGGGCCGCCGTGGGCGCGTGGAAGGCCCCGGCGAACCAGCTCCGGGTCGGCTCGGAGAAGCCCTCGCTCAGCACGGCGTCATCGTCGCAGCCACCACCGACACGCGCGCGACGCCCCCGGCGGACGCACAGGCGCGCGTCGCAGCTGCACGGGCGTGGCTGCACGGGAGGCTGCACGGGAGGCTGCACGGGAGGCTGCACCGGAGGCCGCACGGGCGTGGTGCCCCGCGCCGCGCGGCGGGTGACGGCGGGCGCGGGCCGCGGGTCGGGTGGCAGGCTGGTGCCGTGACGTACCGCGAGTTCTGGGCCCTGGTCGACGAGGTGCTCGGCCGCGCGCAGGGGCGGGTGCTCGCCCAGGAGCTCGTGCTCGGGGCGGTCGGCGGGCGCTCCGCGCAGGAGGCGCTCGACGCCGGGGTCCCGCCCCGCGACGTGTGGCACGCCCTGTGCGACGCCCTCGAGGTGCCCGACGCGCGCCGGTGGGGGCAGGACGACCGCCGGCCCGCTCCTCCGTCCCGCTGAGGGCGCGCGTCGGCGACGAGGCGAAGGGGCGGTCCGGGCGCTGCGGGGGCGGGAGGGCCGGCGTGCGGAGGCGCGGACGCCACGGCGTGTCGCACGTCGTCGAACATGCGTACGGCTAGAGTCGTGCACGGCTGACACCGGTCGGTGCCGCGTCGAGCCGTCCCCAGCCCCCGTCGCGGGGGCACCCGGACGCCCGGCGCCGCGTCCCGGCCGGCGTGTCGGTGGTCGGGCATACCGTCAGCCGCGTCAGAGACCAGCCCCCGCAGGCCGCAGCGCACCCGCTGCCCAGGACGACAGGTGGACGCCATGCCCGTAGCACCCAAGGACCGCGAGAAGGCTCTCGAGGTCGCCCTCAGCCAGATCGACCGCCAGTTCGGCAAGGGGTCGGTGATGCGCCTCGGCGACGAGGGGCGCGCCCCCGTCGAGGTCATCCCCACGGGCTCCATCGCCCTGGACGTGGCGCTCGGGATCGGCGGCCTGCCCCGCGGCCGCGTCATCGAGATCTACGGCCCGGAGTCGTCCGGCAAGACGACGGTGGCCCTGCACGCGGTGGCCAACGCCCAGCGCGCCGGCGGGATCGCCGCCTTCATCGACGCGGAGCACGCGCTGGACCCGGAGTACGCGAAGAAGCTGGGCGTCGACACCGACGCGCTGCTCGTCTCGCAGCCGGACACGGGTGAGCAGGCGCTCGAGATCATGGACATGCTGATCCGCTCCGGCGCGATCGACATCGTCGTCATCGACTCGGTCGCCGCCCTCGTGCCCAAGGCCGAGATCGAGGGGGAGATGGGCGACAGCCACGTCGGCCTCCAGGCGCGGCTCATGTCGCAGGCGCTGCGCAAGATCACCGGTGCGCTCAACTCCTCCGGCACCACGGCGATCTTCATCAACCAGCTGCGGGAGAAGATCGGGGTCTTCTTCGGCTCCCCCGAGACCACCACCGGCGGCAAGGCGCTGAAGTTCTACGCCTCCGTGCGGATGGACATCCGCCGCATCGAGACCCTCAAGGAGGGCACCGACGCGGTCGGCAACCGGACCCGGGTCAAGGTCGTCAAGAACAAGTTGGCGCCGCCCTTCAAGCAGGCCGAGTTCGACATCCTCTACGGCGTCGGGATCTCCCGGGAGGGGAGCCTCATCGACATGGGGGTGGAGCACGGCTTCGTCCGCAAGTCGGGTGCCTGGTACACGTACGAGGGCGACCAGCTCGGCCA
Source organism: Cellulomonas sp. plas2 (assembly GCF_057221735.1). Taxonomy (NCBI): domain Bacteria; kingdom Bacillati; phylum Actinomycetota; class Actinomycetes; order Micrococcales; family Cellulomonadaceae; genus Cellulomonas; species Cellulomonas sp. plas2. The sequence goes on along the minus strand of NZ_CM170155.1, from coordinate 2,394,228 downwards.
GGGCAAGGAGAACGCGCGGTCGTTCCTGCGCGACAACCCCGAGCTGGCGGACGAGCTGGACAAGAAGATCAAGGAGAAGCTGGGGGTCGGCGCCCGCGTCGACGCCCCGGCGGACGACGCGGTCCCGGTCGACTTCTGACCGTGCCCGCCCTCTGATGGTGACAGGGACGAGGCGGGGCCGGGGGCGGCCGACGGACGAGCCGCCCCCGACCGGCTCCGCCCTGCAGGACCGGGAACCCGACGCCGAGGCCGTCGCGCGCGCGGTCGCGCTACGGCTGCTCACGGGTGCCGCGCGCAGCCGGCACCAGCTGGCCGAGGCGATGGCCCGCAAGGACGTGCCCGAGGACGTGGCCGAGCGCGTGCTCGACCGCTTCACCGAGGTCGGGCTCGTCGACGACGCGGAGTTCGCCCGGGTCCTCGTGCGCACGCGCCAGGCCGAGCGCGGGCTCGCACGGCGTGCCATCGGCGCCGAGCTGCGTCGTCGGGGCATCGACGAGGAGACGGCGGCCGAGGCCCTGGCGACGGTGGACGCCGACGACGAGGAGCGGGCCGCGCGCGGCCTCGTGCGCCGGCGGCTGGCCGCCACCGCCGGTCTGGACGCGCAGGTCCGCGTCCGGCGGACCGTGGCGGCCCTCGGTCGCAAGGGGTACGCGCCCGGACTGGTGCTGCGGCTCGTCCGCGAGGAGCTGGCGGCCGGGACCGACGGTGTGAGCCTGCCCGACACCGACGAGCTGGGCATGGACTAGCCCGGCACGGACAGGAGAGGGCGCGGCGGCGTCGGCTCGTCGTGAGCGGCCGGTCGTCACGAGCCGGTCGTGCACGAGCCGGTCGTGCACGAGCCGGTCGTCGCGAGCGGGTCGCGGGCGGGTCGCGAGCGGTCGTCGGGCCCGCCGGTCCTGCACGGGCGGGGCGGGCGCGGCGCGGTCGGCGACGACGGCAGGGCTGCGTGGGCGAGGATGAGCCCTCCGGCCGCGCCGCGGCCCCGTCGACGTCGAGGAGGTGGACGTGCCGTCAGCCCCGGTCGTCGCCACGGTGGTGGTGCTGGTCGTGCTCGTGCTCGCGGCCGTCCTGGTGCTCGGCGCCCGTCGGGCGGCGGGCGGTCGTGCCCCGGCGCAGGACGGGCGCGAGGAGGCGCTGCACGGCCGCGAGGAGGCGGTGCGGCGGCGCGAGGAGGCGCTCGGCGACCGGGAGCGCGCGGTGGCGTCCCGCGAGGGAGCGGTCGAGCAGCGCTCGTCCGACCTGCGGCAGGCGGAGGCCGCCCTCGCGGTGCGGGAGGCGGCGGTGGGCGCCCTCGCGGCGCGGACGGAGGCCGGTGCCGCACGCCTCGCCGAGGACCAGGAGCGGGTGGCGGCGGCGCGCCGGCTCGCCGACGAGATGGCCGAGGGGGCCCGCCGTGCGGCGGACGGTGTGCTGGCCGGCGCCCGTCGAGAGGCGGGGGAGGTGCTGACGGGCGCTCGCCGCGAGGCCGACGACGTGCTCGCAGCGGCTCGCCGCGAGGCGGGCGACCTGCTGGCCGACGTGCGGCGGCAGGTGGCCGGCACGCGCGAGCAGGCCCGGCAGGACGCGGAGGCCGTCGTCGCGGCGGCGCAGGCGGAGGCGCTGCGGACGGTGGAGGCGACGGCGGGCCTGGACGTGGAGGAGGCGCGGGAGGAGCTGCGGCGCCGGCTCGTGGCCGACGCCGAGCGCGACGCCGAGGCGCAGGTGCGCCGCCTGGAGGCGGCCGCCCGCCGGTCCGCCCAGGCGAGGGCGACCCGCGCCGTCACCACGGCGGTGCAGCGGCTCGCGGGCCCGTCGAGCTCGGCGGTCTCGGTCGTCAGCGTCCGTCTGCCCGCGCCCGAGCTCAAGGGACGGGTGATCGGCAAGGAGGGGCGCAACATCCGTGCCTTCGAGGCCCTGACCGGCGTGGACGTCCTCGTCGACGAGGTGCCGGGGACCGTGGTGCTGTCCGCCTTCGACGCGGAGCGACGGGAGGTCGCCCGCGTCGCCATGGAGGCCCTCCTCCTCGACGGCCGGATCAGCCCGCCGCGGATCGAGAGCGCGTACGCCGACGCGCTCGCGGGTGCCGACGACCGCACGGAGGCGGCCGGCCACGCGGCGGCGGCGCGCGCCGGGGTGGCCGACCTGCACCCCGAGCTCGTGCGCACGCTGGGCCGGCTGCGGCTGCGGACGTCCTACGGGCAGGACGTGCTCGAGCACCTCGTCGAGTGCGCGCTGCTCGCGGCGGCCCTGGCGGCCGAGGTGGGGGCGGACGTCGCGCTGGCGCGGCGCGGGGCGTTCCTGCACGACGTCGGCAAGGCGCTGACGGCCGAGCTGCCGGGCACGCACGCCGAGGTCGGCGCGGCCCTGGCCCGCCGGTGCGGCGAGAGCGCGGCGGTCGTCAACGCCATCGCCGCGCACCACGACGAGGTCCGTCCCGAGACCGTGGAGGCGGTGCTCGTGCAGGTCGCCGACGCGATCTCCGCCGCCCGGCCGGGCGCCCGGCACGACGAGCTGGACCAGTTCGTCGAGCGCATGGGGCGCCTGGAGAGCCTCGTCGCCGAGCACGGCGGCGTCCGCCGGGCGCTGGCCATGTCGGCCGGGCGCGAGGTGCGCGTCGTCGTCGAGCCCGAGGAGGTGCGGGACGAGGACCTGCCGCGGCTGGCGGACGCGATCGCCCGGCACATCGAGCAGGACCTCAGCTATCCGGGGGAGATCCGCGTGACGGTCGTGCGCGAGCTGCGCGCGAGCGCCACGGCGGGCTGAGCCGGGGGGCTTCCCGGCGTCGCCTGGACATGGCCGGCGAGATGGGTCGCGCGGGAGGTCGCCGCCGCGGGGCTCAGCGCGTGGTGACGGTGAGGGCCGGTGCCTCCGCGCTGGCGGTCCCGGCGGTGCGGCGGCCCGCACGCCCGGCCAGCCACTGGGCGAGGCGGGTGAGCAGGTCGTTGATGACGATGAAGACGACGGCCGCCACCACGAGGGACTGCAGGATGTTCCCCTGCCCCGACCCGAGCCGACGGGCGCTGTCGAGCAGCTCGGGGTACGTGATGATGACGCCGAGCGCCGTGTCCTTGAGGATGACGACGAGCTGGCTGGCCAGGGCCGGCAGCATCGCGATGAGCGCCTGCGGGACCTCGACGAGCCGCAGCGACTGCCCGGGCCGCAGCCCGACGGCGAGCGCCGCCTCCCGCTGCCCCTTCGGCAGGCTGTGCACGCCGGAGCGGACCAGCTCCGCGACGACGGACCCGTTGTAGAGCGTCAGCCCGAGCACCACGCCGACCAGCGGGAGGTCCTGCGGCGCGAACAGGTCGAGCTGGGCGAGGCCCAGCCAGAAGAAGATCATCATGAGCAGCACGGGCACCGCCCGGAAGAACTCGACGACCGTGCCGCACACCGCCCGTACGACCCGCGAGGGCGACAGGCGCCCGAGCCCGAACACGAGGCCGAACACCCCGGACGTGACCATCGCGATCGCGGCCGCCCGCAGGGTCTCCACCAGGCCCGGCAGCAGGAAGTTCGTCCACGGCCCTGCGGTGAGGAACGGCGACCACCTCGCCGCGTCGAGCTGGCCCTTCTCGGCGAGCCGCAGCAGCACCACCGCGACCAGGGCCGCGACGAGCACGCCGCCGACCACGTTGGCGACGAGCACCCGGCGCCGCGTCACGGGCCCGGGCGCGTCGAACAGGACCGACCGCCCGCTCACCGGGCCACCGCCAGCCGGCGCGACAGCGCGGTCGTCGCGAGCCCGACGGGCACGACGACCACGACGTACCCGAGCGCGAACACGAGGAAGATGCCGAGCACGACGTCGGGCCGGAACTCGATCATCTGGCGCATGAGCCCCGAGGTCTCCGCCACCGACGCCACGGCCGCGACGGTGGAGTTCTTGATGAGCGCGATGAGGACGTTGCCCAAGGGGGCGACCGCGCCCCGGAAGGCCTGCGGGAGGATCACGAGCCGCGCCGACTGGCTGAAGCGGAGGCCGAGCGCCCGCGCCGCCTCGGCCTGGCCGACCGGCACGGTGTTGACGCCGGAGCGCAGGGCCTCGCACACGAAGGCCGCGTGGTACACCGCGAGGCCGAGCACGGCGAGCCGGAAGAAGTTGCTGGTGAAGTCGGAAGACAGCGTCACGCCGAGCTGCCCCCACAGCCCCAGGGTGCAGAACACGAGGATGATCGTCAGCGGCGTGTTGCGCAGCACGGTGACGTATCCGGCGCCGAGCGCCCGCAGGCTCGCCACGGGCGAGATGCGCATGACGGCCAGCACGGTCCCCAGCGCGAGCGCGAGCAGGCCGGCCCAGACCGTGAGCTGGATGTTGACCCAGAACGCCGCCGGCACGTCGTACTGCTCCAGCAGCGTGCCCAGCCGTGCGAGGTAGCCCTCGTCCACGCCTGCCCTCCACTCCCTCGGTCGTGCGTGCGACGGAGGTCCGCCGCGCCGCCGTGCCCGGGGGCGCGGCGCGGCGGACCCGCGTCAGTGGTCGGTGCCGGTCAGGCGCAGGCCTCGGGCGTGGGCGGGTTGAGGTCGGCGTTCGCCTCGTACCCCGACGCGCCGACGTTGTCCTGCAGGATCTGCTCCCACGAGCCGTCCTCGATCATCGCCGTGATGGCCTCGGTCACGGCCTCGCAGCGGTCGGAGTCCAACGGGAGCCCGACGCCGTAGTTCTCCTCCGAGAACGGGTTGCCGACGACCTTCACCTGACCCTCGTTGGCGGGCTGGGCTGCCAGGCCCGCGAGGATGATGTCGTCGGTGGTGACCGCGTCCACCGCGCCGGACGTCAGGGCCGTGACGCACTCGGCGTAGCCGGGCTGCTCGAGCAGGTTGGTGCCCGTCGCGTACTCGTCCTTGATCCGCTGAGCGGAGGTCGAGCCGGTGACGGAGCACAGGTTCTTGCCCTCGAGGTCCTCCGGCCCGGTGATGGAGTCGTCGTCCGCCGCGACGAGCAGGTCCTGCCCCGCGACGAAGTACGGGCCCGCGAAGGAGATGACCTCCTTGCGGGTGTCCGTGATCGAGTAGGTCGCGAAGATCATGTCGACCTGGCCGGTCTGCAGCAGGTTCTCGCGCTGCGCGGACGGCGCCTGCACCCACTCGATCTGGTCCTCGGAGTAGCCGAGCGCCTCGGCGACGTACCGGGCGACGTCGACGTCGAAGCCCGTGTACTCGGAGCCGTCCTGGTAGCCCAGGCCCGGCTGGTCGAACTTGATGCCGATGCGGAGGGTCTCCGAGGAGCCCTCTCCGGCGCCGGCGCTGCCGCTCGCCGCGGGCTCGGTGCCTCCGCCGCCGTCGCCGCCGGAACAGCCGGCGAGCGTGAGGGTGGCCGCGGCGGCCATGGCCACCGCGAGTCGTCGTGCGCGCATGTCGGTCCCCTTCGTGTGGGTGGTGCTCCCGGCCGGGCGGTGTGGGCCCGGCCGTCGTTCGGTCGGTGCGGTCGGTGCTGTCGGTGCGGTCAGTGGGTGAGGATCTTCGACAGGAAGTCGCGGGCGCGGTCGCTGCGCGGGGCGGCGAAGAACTGCTCCGGCTCCGCCTGCTCGACGACCTGCCCGCGGTCCATGAACACCACCCGGTGCGCGGCCCGGCGGGCGAAGCCCATCTCGTGCGTGACGACGAGCATCGTCATGCCGTCCGCCGCCAGGGCGGTCATGACGTCGAGGACCTCGTTGATCATCTCGGGGTCGAGCGCCGACGTCGGCTCGTCGAACAGCATGACCTTCGGGTCCATGGCCAGCGCCCGCGCGATGGCCACGCGCTGCTGCTGACCGCCCGACAGCTGCCCGGGCAGCTTGCCCGCCTGGTCCGCGACGCCGACGCGCGCCAGCAGCTCCTGCGCGCGGGCCTTCGCCGCGGCCGGCTTGACGCCCTTGGCCTTCGTCGGTCCGAGCGTGACGTTCTCCAGCACGGTCCGGTGCGCGAAGAGGTTGAAGGACTGGAACACCATGCCGACGTCGGCGCGCAGCCGGGCGAGCGCGCGGCCCTCCTCGGGGAGCGGCGCGCCGTCGATCGTGATGGTGCCCTCGTCGATCGTCTCCAGCCGGTTGATCGTGCGGCACAGCGTGGACTTGCCGCTGCCGGACGGCCCGACGAGGACGACGACCTCGCCGCGCCCGATGCTCAGGTCCACGTCCTTGAGCACGTGGAGGGCGCCGAAGTGCTTCTGCACGCCGCGCAGCACGACGAGCGGCGCGCCGACGGTGGAGCGGCGCGCGGGAGCGGCGGCCGGTCGCGGCACGTCGTCGGCGGTCGTCGGGGCGCTCGGGACGGTCCCGCCGACCGTCGTGTCGGGCGGGGGAGGACCCGGTGGAGGGCTGGCCATGCCGTGAAACTAGGTCGTATCGGGCGTCGTGACCAGCACCGATGGTCACGAACGGGCCACAGTCCGGCCGCGGGGACGTCCTCGTCCGGTCGAGCGGCTCCCGTCCGGCCGGCGCCCGCGCACGCCGTCGCCCGGGCGCCGGACGCCACGGCAGCGCGGGCCCCCGGCGCGCCGGACGGGGCCCTGACCAGCACCGACGCGAGCGCACGGACCTCGACGGCCCGGTGCGCCCGGCGGTCGGCGTGCGACGGGCAGCCCGCGCGCGTGCCGGGAGTGCCCGACGCCCGCCGTACGCTGGGCGGTGATGTCCACCACGCTCACCGTCTCCGCCCCTCCCGCGACGCGCGCCCCGGCCTCCGGTGCCGACGGGCGCGCCGAGGCCGCCGTGCACGACGGTCCGACCACCGGTCGGCCGGACGTGCGCACCTACCTCGTGCGCACCCTCGGGTGCCAGATGAACGTGCACGACTCCGAGCACATGGCGGGCATGCTCGAGCAGGCCGGCTACGTGGCCGCGGACCCCGCGTCGGCCGCGGCGGAGGACGCCGACGTCATCGTCATCAACACGTGCGCGGTCCGGGAGAACGCGGCCGACAAGCTGTACGGCAACCTGGGCCGGCTGGCGGGCCGCAAGCGCGAGCGCCCCGGCATGCAGATCGCCGTGGGCGGGTGCCTGGCGCAGAAGGACCGCTCGACGATCGTCGACCGCGCGCCCTGGGTGGACGTCGTCTTCGGCACGCACAACCTCGACGTGCTGCCCGCGCTGCTCGAGCGCGCCCGGCACAACGCCGCCGCGCAGGTGGAGATCGCGGAGTCCCTGCAGGTCTTCCCCTCGACGCTGCCCACGCGCCGCGAGTCCGTCTACGCCGGCTGGGTGTCCATCTCCGTCGGCTGCAACAACACCTGCACGTTCTGCATCGTGCCGCACCTGCGCGGCAAGGAGCGCGACCGCCGCCCCGGCGACGTGCTGGCCGAGGTCGAGGCGCTCGTCGCCCAGGGCGCCGTGGAGGTGACCCTGCTCGGGCAGAACGTCAACTCCTACGGCGTCGGCTTCGGCGACCGGACGGCGTTCGCGCAGCTCCTGCGCGCGGTCGGGGCGGTGCCGGGGCTCGAGCGCGTGCGGTTCACCTCCCCGCACCCCGCGTCCTTCTCCGACGACGTGATCGCCGCGATGGCGGAGACGCCCACGGTCATGCCGCAGCTGCACATGCCGCTGCAGTCGGGCTCCGACCGCGTGCTGCGCGCCATGCGCCGGTCCTACCGCGCCGACCGCTTCCTCGGCATCCTCGACCGGGTCCGCGCGGCCATCCCGCACGCCGCGATCACGACCGACGTCATCGTCGGGTTCCCGGGCGAGACGGAGGAGGACTTCGCCCGCACCCTGGAGGTCGTCGAGGCGTCGCGCTTCGCCTCCGCCTTCACCTTCCAGTACTCGCCCCGCCCCGGCACGCCCGCCGCCGACCTGCCCGACCAGCTGCCCAAGGCGGTGGTGCAGGAGCGCTACGAGCGACTCGTCGCGCTGCAGGAGCGCATCTCGCTCGAGGAGAACCAGGCCCAGGTCGGGCGCACGGTCGAGGTGCTGGTCGCCGAGGGGGAGGGGCGCAAGGACGGCGTCAGCCGCCGCACCACCGGTCGCGCCGAGGACAACCGGCTCGTCCACCTGTCCCTCCCGCCGGGCACGGCCCCCGACGAGGCCCCGCGCCCGGGCGACCTCGTCCGCGTCACGGTCACCCGGGCGGCGCCGCACCACCTCGTGGCCGACTCCGCGCTCGCGGGCGGGACGTTCGCCGTCCGCCGCACCCGCGCGGGGGACGCGTGGGCGGCGCGGCAGTCGGGGGGCGACGAGCACGCGCACGGCGGGGACGCCTGCGGCACCCCGGCCCCGGCCGGCCCCGTCGTCCTCGGGCTGCCGACGCTCGGCCGCCCGCTGCGCTGAGAGCGCCGGTCGGTCGTCCCCGCCGGTCAGTTGTCGGGGATGTCCTCGTCCGCCGCGCCGTCGCCGGCCGGCAGGAGCGCGTCCAGCGCGGTGAACATGTGCACGCCGGTGCCGAGCCCGCACGCGAGCAGCTGGGCGAGCTGCCGGTCGGTGACACCGGCCTCCAGGTCGGCGGACACCTCGCTGTAGAGCGCGAGCGTGCCCTCCTCCTCGCGCACGTAGGCCTTGGGCCAGATGCGCTCGCGGTTCCAGTCGTTCAGCGCCAGCCCGACCGCCGCGCGCTGGTCGACCGGCAGCGTGCGGTGCCAGCGGCCCCGCACCTGGAGGATCTCCGCCTCGTCGCCGAGGGTGAGGAACCAGAAACGCGAGCCGTCCCAGGTGCCGGTGAGGTCGCCGTCGTCGTCCACGGCGAACTTGTAGCCGCGCGCCCGCAGGTGGTCGGCGATGCGCTCGCGCGTCAGCGGGGTGGGCGGGTCGCGGCGCACGGGCCGCTTGACGGGCTTCGGGCGCCCGCCCAGGACGCGCAGCAGCCACTCGGGGCTCGTCACGGGGCCACCCCCGCCGGGTCCGGGTACCGCTCGTCGAGGGCGTCGAAGAGCATGCTGCCCGTCGACAGGCCGCAGTACAGGAGCTGGCCGAGCTGGGCGTCGGTCGCCCCGTGCTCGAGGTCGACGGCGACCTCGGAGACGACGTGGACGCGGCCGTTGTCCCGCACCCGCACGTAGGCCTTCGGCCAGATCCGCTCGGCGTTCCACTCGTTGCAGAGGTCGAGGACCTCCTCCAGGCGCTCGATCGACGCCTCGCGGTGCCACTGGCCGCGCACCTGGAGGATCTCCGAGCGCTCCCCGAAGAGGAAGAAGTAGAACAGCCGGCCCCGCCACAGCCCGCCGAGGTCGCCGTCGTTGTCGACGAAGTAGCTGAAGTCGTGGTCCGTCATCCAGGCGGCGATCCGCGCCGGCGTCACCGAGGTCGGGTGCTCCTCGCCCGGCTCGGCCGGCCCGAGCTCGGCGGCCAGCAGCGCGGCCACCCGGTCCTGCAGCTCCGCGTCCGTCAGGTCCTCGACCGGCGGCACCTCCGCGGCCGGCGCGGTCCTGCGGCCCAGCCACCGCCGTCCGCGGTCGAACACGCCCATGGGCCGACCCTACCGGGCGCTCCCGCGACGCGGTCGACCGTGCACGTCGTCGTGCCCGCCTCGTGCAGGTCGTGGTGAGCGCCACCCGTGCACGTCGTCGCGCGCGACTACCGTGCGCACCGTGCCCCTCGCCGTCGTCGCCCTGCCGGACACCGCGCTGCTGGTGCCCGGCGTGGCCGGGCGCTCCGACCCGCTCGCCGACCTGCGCACGGCTGCCGTCGCGGCCGTCCGGCGTGGCGCTGCCGCGCTCGGGGAGCGGCCGGGGACCCCGGCCGACGACGGCGTCGTCGCCCGGGCGACCGACCTCCGGGTGGCGGTCGTCGCCCCGGGTCCCGCGGACCGCGCGCTCGTCGGGCGGCTGCGGGGCTCCTTCGCCGCGGCCGGGGTGCCGGACGCCGCCCTCGGCGCGGTCGTGCCGGTTGTCGACGTGCCGGAGGTCGACGTGCGGGACGCGACGCCCGTGCCCGGGGTCGCCGCGGCGCGCCCGGCGATCGGCGCGCCGGGCACCGGCGTGGCCGTCGCCCTGCACGTCCTGGTCGCGGCCGGCCTCGACGCCGCGCCCGTGTCGGCGGTCCTCGAGGTCGCGGGGGCGGGTGCGGCTGGTGCGGGCGGCGCCGGACCCGACGGACGCACGGCCGGCAGGGCCGCCGTGCTGCGCCGGTGGGGTGCGGCACTCGTGGCGGAGCCGGGGCCGCTGCTGCTGCTCGTCGTCGGCTCCGGCAGCGCGCGCCACGGACCCGACGGCCCGCTGGCCGACGACCCCCGTGCGCCGGCCGTCGACGAGGCCCTCGTCGCCGCCCTGGGCGACCCCGGCGCGTGGGCGGCCCCGGACGGGCCGCCGCCCGCCGGGCTCGACGAGGCGACGGCGGCCGCGCTCGCGGTGAGCGCCTGGGCGCCCTGGCAGGTCCTCGCGGGCGCCCTCGCCGCCCGGACGGCGGCCGGCCACGTCGGGACGCCGCCGGCCGTGGATGCGTCCCTCGGCGTGCTCCACGCCGTCGGGCTCCTGCTGCCGGCCGCGGCGGACGGGGCATGAGCGCGTCCGCGCCCCGGGTGCTGCCTCCCGTCCCGACCGCCCCCGGGCTGGTGGTCGCCGTCGTCGGCCCGACGGCGACCGGCAAGTCCGACCTCGCGATCGCCCTCGCGCTGGCCCTCGACGGCGAGGTCGTCAACGCCGACGCCCTGCAGCTGTACCGCGGGATGGACGTCGGCACCGCCAAGGTCCCGCCCGCGGCGCGCCGGGGCGTGCCGCACCACGTGCTCGACGTGCTCGACCCCGCCGAGGAGGCGTCGGTGGCCGACTACCAGGCGCTCGCCCGTGCGGCGGTGGCGGACGTGGTGGCGCGCGGGCGGCGGCCGGTCGTCGTCGGCGGTTCGGGCCTGTACGTGCGGGCGCTGCTCGACCACCTCGACTTCCCGGGGACCGACGCGGCGGTCCGCGCCCGCCTCGAGGAGCGGGTGGAGCGGGAGGGCGCGCGGGCGCTGCACGCGGAGCTCGAGCGGGTCGACCCGGTCGCGGCGGCGTCGATCGGCCCGCGCAACGCCCGGCGCGTCGTGCGCGCCCTCGAGGTCGTCGCCCTCACCGGCCGCCCCTACAGCGCCCACCTCCCGCGCCACGCCTACGCGGTGCCCGCCCTCCAGCTCGGGCTCGACTGCGACCGGGCGGTCCTCGACGCCCGGGTCGAGCGGCGCGTCGCGCGGATGTGGGCCGACGGCCTCGTCGACGAGGTGCGGGGGCTCGCGGCACGCGGGCTGGGCCGGACGGCCTCGCGGGCGGTCGGGTACGCGGAGGTCCTGGCGCACCTGCGCGGGGAGCGCGACGAGGACGCCGCCCGGGCGGACGTCGTCGCCGGCACCCGGCGGCTGGCCCGCAAGCAGATGGGGTGGTTCGGGCGGGACCCGCGCGTGCACTGGCTCGACGCGCAGGAGGGCGACCTGCTCGGCGCCGCGCTGGCGGCGGTCGCGCGCGCCGACGGCCTCGTCGCCGCCGGGGCGTCCGCGGACGACCTGCGGCCGGACGGGCCCACGGACGGGCCCACGGACGGGCCCACGGACGGGCCCGGGGCCGGCGACCGCGGCCCCGTGCGCCGGCCGCTCGGCTCCGGCCCGGGGGCCGCCCGTACGCTGGACGCGTGACGACGACCGCCGCCCCCGCGCACGCCCGCACGCTGCACGTGCACAAGGGGCACGGCACGCAGAACGACTTCGTGCTGCTCGACGGGCGCGAGCCCGGGACGGAGCTCGACGCGCCGCTCGTGCGGGCGCTGGCGGACCGGCGGTCGGGCCTCGGCGGCGACGGCGTCATCCGCCTGGTCGCGAGCGAGGCGCTGCCCGAGGGCCGGGCCCTGCTCGCCGACGACCCACGCGCGACCCTGTTCATGGACTACCGCAACGCAGACGGGTCCGTGGCCGAGATGTGCGGCAACGGCGTGCGCGTCACCGCCCTGCTGGCCCGGCGCCTCGGGCTGTGGGACCCCACGACCGGCGACCTCGTCCTCGGCACGCGTGCGGGCGTGCGCGTGGTACGGCACGAGCCGGCGCCCGGCGTCCGCGCCGACGGCACGCCGGAGCCCGACTGGTACGCGGTCGACATGGGCCCGTGGCGCCTGCCGGGCGGCACGGGCGGCGGGGACGGGGACCGGCCCGGCGCGGGGCCCGCGGCGGCACCGGCCGGGCTGCCGGACGCCCGGTCGGCCGTCACGGTGCCCGGTCTGCCGCCGGGGCTGCCCGGGCTCGACGTCGACCTCGGCAACCCGCACACGGTCGTCGTGCTGCCCGACGAGGGCGCGCTCGTCGCCGCGGACCTGACGGCCGTGCCCCTGGTCGAGCCCGCGCCGCCCGCCGGGACGAACGTCGAGCTCGTGCTGCCGACGGGCGAGGAGACGGGCGCGGACGGCCGGCTCGTCGGGCGCGCCCGCATGCGGGTGCACGAGCGCGGGGTGGGGGAGACGCGCTCCTGCGGCACCGGGGCGTGCGCCGCCGCGCTCGCCGTGCGGGTGTGGGCGGGGGCCGGGGCGCCCGACACCTGGTTCGTCGACGTGCCGGGCGGGACCGTGCGCGTCCGGGTGCTCGCCGGCGGGCACGTCGAGCTCGCGGGGCCGGCGGTGCTCGTCGCGGACGCGGTGCTGGACCGTGACGCCCTCCTCGCCTGAGGACGCGCCCGGGGCCGCACCCGTCCTGCCGGCGGACCGGCTCGGCTCCCGGGCCACGTTCCTGCAGCTCTCCACCGGGTTCTGCGCCCCGTGCCGGGCGGCCCGGCGCGTCCTGGAGCGCGTGGTGGCGACGACGGACGGGGTGGCGCACGTCGAGGTCGACGTCGCCCACGACGCCGCGCTCGCGGCCCGGTTCGAGGTCGTGCGCACGCCGACGGTCGTCGTGCTCGACGCCGGCGGCCGGCCCGTCGCGCGGCTGGAGGGCGTCCCCGGGCTGGCGCGGGCCCGGGCCCTCGTCGCCGCGCTGGACGGCTAGCTGGACGGCTAGCTGGACGGCTAGCTGGACGGCTGGCTGAACGGCTGGCGGGACGTCGCGCGGACCTCGAGCACGCGGAAGCCCTTGGACGACGCGGTGCGCGTGCAGTCCCAGCCCTGCTCCACGAGCCATCGCTGCAGCGGGTCCGCGCCCAGGTTCCTCCCGACGACGAGGTGCGCCGAGGCCCCGGGCGCCAGCCGCGGCAGCCAGCGCAGCAGCAGCGCGTGCAGCGCCGGCTTGCCCACGCGCACGGGCGGGTTGGACCACAGGGCGGTGAAGGTCGTGGTGGCCGGCACCTCGTCGGGCAGCGCCGGGAGCACGGTCCCCGGGGCGACGAGCGGGGCGTTGCGCCGGACGAGGTCCAGCGCGCGGGCGTTGACGTCCACCGCCCACACGCGGGCGGCGGGGGACAGCAGCGCCATCGTCAGCGCCAGCGGACCCCACCCGCACCCGAGGTCGAGCAGGTCCCCGTCGGCCGGCGGGTCGGGGACGTGGTCGAGCAGGACCCGCGTGGCGTGGTCCACGTGGTCGGGGGAGAAGACCCCGCCGGCCGTCCGGACGGTCAGCGCCCGCCCGGCGAGGTCCACCCGGCGCGTGCGCAGCTCGCCGTCGGAGGCCGGCGCGGCGGTGAAGTAGTGCTCGGGCCCGTCCACCCGCGCAGGCTACCGGCGCGGTCGCCCGACGCCGCGCGTCGGCGGGCTCGCCCCACCCGGCTCCGGCGCTCGGCCCAGGGCGAAAACGCGTGCGTGGGAGGGGGGACGCGTGCCACCCTGGACGGGCCGCGGCGGGACCGCCCGGCAGCACCGACCCGGAGGACCTGCGTGAACGACGCCCGCCCCACCATCCGCCCGACCCAGCCGTCCGCCGAGCGGACGCCGCAGGAGGTGGCCGACGACGTGGTGGCGCGCGTGCTCGCACGCGCCGGGACGGCCGTGCAGGCCGGCGGCACCGTCCACTCCACCTACGACGGCGAGCAGCTCGACCTCGAGGAGCGCACCTCCCTGCGGCGCGTCGCCGGTCTGTCGACCGAGCTCGAGGACGTCTCCGAGGTCGAGTACCGCCAGCTGCGCCTCGAGCGCGTCGTGCTCGTCGGCCTCTGGTCCGGCAGCAGCGCGGCCGAGGCGGAGGTCTCGCTGCGCGAGCTGGCCGCCCTCGCCGAGACCGCCGGCTCGCAGGTGCTCGACGGGCTCCTGCAGCGCCGCGCGACGCCCGACCCCAGCACCTACCTCGGGTCGGGCAAGGCCGCCGAGCTGGCGACCGTCGTCGCCGCCGTCGGGGCCGACACGGTCGTCGTCGACGGGGAGCTCGCGCCCTCCCAGCGCCGCTCGCTGGAGGACGTCGTCCGCGTGAAGGTCGTCGACCGGACCGCGCTGATCCTCGACATCTTCGCCCAGCACGCCAAGTCGCGGGAGGGCAAGGCCCAGGTCGAGCTGGCGCAGCTGGAGTACCTGCTCCCGCGCCTGCGCGGCTGGGGCGAGTCCATGTCCCGCCAGGCCGGTGGCCAGGTGGGCGGCGCGGGCGCCGGCATGGGCTCTCGCGGCCCCGGCGAGACGAAGATCGAGCTCGACCGCCGCCGCATCCGCAACCGCATGGCGCGGCTGCGGCGGGAGATCGCGGCCATGGAGCCGGCGCGCGCGACCAAGCGCGCCTCGCGCCGCCGCAACGCGATCCCGTCAGTCGCCATCGCCGGCTACACCAACGCCGGCAAGTCCTCGCTGCTCAACCGCCTGACCGGCGCCGGCGTGCTCGTCGAGAACGCGCTGTTCGCCACGCTGGACCCGACGGTCCGGCGCGCGCAGACCCCCGACGGCCGCACCTACACGCTGGCCGACACCGTGGGGTTCGTGCGCGACCTGCCCCACCAGCTCGTCGAGGCGTTCCGCTCGACGCTGGAGGAGGTGGCGGACGCGGACCTCATCCTCCACGTCGTCGACGCGTCGCACCCCGACCCGGAGGGGCAGATCGCGGCCGTCCGGCACGTGTTCGCGGACATCCCCGGTGCGATGGACGTGCCCGAGGTCGTCGTGCTCAACAAGGTCGACCGTGCCGACCCGGCCGTGGTGGCCCGGCTGCGGTCGCGGGAGCTGCACTCCGTCGTCGTCTCGGCGCACACGGGTGAGGGGATCGAGGCGCTGGGGCAGCTGATCGCCGACCAGCTGCCGCGCCCGGGCGTCCCGGTCGAGGTCGTCGTGCCGTACGAGCGCGGCGACCTGGTCAACCGGGTGCACGAGCACGGCGAGATCGACGCGGAGGAGCACCGCCCCGAGGGGACGCTGCTGCGGGCGCGCGTCGACGAGACGCTGGCCGCCGAGCTGCGCTCCGTCGCGGTGTGAGCGCGGTGTGAGCGCGGTCTGAGCACGGTGTGACCGACGGCCCCGTCCCCAGCCCGGACCGGGCGCGCGGACGGGGCGGCGGTGCACCGCACTAGGCTGTCGCGGTGCCGCAGACCGACAGGACCGTCCCCGCGGTCGGCGAGCTGCTGGACGCGGCGGTCGGTGCGCTCGGCGGGGCGCCGCGCGAGGGGCAGCGGGCCATGGCGGAGGCGGTGGCCGCCGCCGTCGAGGCCGGGGAGCACGTCCTCGTGCAGGCCGGGACCGGCACGGGCAAGTCGCTCGCCTACCTCGTCCCCGCCGTCCGGCACGCGGTGCTCGAGGACGAGCGCGTGGTCGTCTCCACCGCGACCCTGGCGCTGCAGCGGCAGGTGATCACGCGTGACCTGCCGCTCGTCGCCCGGGCGCTGGCACCACGGCTGCCGCGCCCGCCGCAGGTCGCGCTGCTCAAGGGCTGGCACAACTACCTCTGCCTGCACAAGGTGCAGGGCGGGTACCCGGCGGACGAGCCCGGGGCGCTCTTCGCGCTGGGCGAGGCGGCCGGCGCGGCGGAGCACCCTCCGCCCGTGGACGCGGACCCGGGCGTGCGGCGCGCGGGTGGCGGCGGCGGTGGTGGCGGCGAGACGCTCGGCCAGCAGGTGGTCCGCCTGCGCGAGTGGGCCGACGAGACGACGACGGGTGACCGCGACGACCTCGTGCCCGGCGTGACCGACCGCGCGTGGCGGCAGGTGTCCGTCACGGCCATGGAGTGCCTCGGGCAGCAGTGCCCCCTCGTGGCCGAGTGCTTCCCCGAGGCGGCGCGGACGCGTGCGCGCGAGGCGGACGTCGTCGTGACCAACCACGCGATGCTGGGAATCGCGGCCTCCGGCTCCCCGGGCGTCCTGCCGGAGCACCACGTGCTCGTCGTCGACGAGGCGCACGAGCTGGCCGAGCGCGTCACCGCCCAGGCGACCGCGGAGCTGTCGCTGGCGACCGTCGAGCACGCCGCGCGGCTGGTGCGCCGGCACCTCGCGGTGCCCACGACGGACCTCGACGCCGCCGGCCAGGCGTTGGCCGCGGCGCTCGTGACCCTGCCCGAGGGCCGCTTCCCGGACGGGCTGCCGGAGGGCCTGCGGGACGCGGTGGCCGCGGTCCGCGACGCCGTGCGCACGCTCATGACCGCCACCCGGCCCGAGGCGGGGGCGACGAAGGGGCCGCCGGACGGCGGGCGCAAGATGGCCACGGGTGCCCTGCTGGCCCTGTTCGAGGTGGCGGAGCAGATGGCCGCGGACCCGGCCGACCGGTCGCGGACCGTGCTGTGGTGCGCCCGCGGGGAGGACCGGCGGGGCAGCACGCTGACCCGGCTGCACGCCGCGCCGCTCGTCGTCAGCGGCCTCGTCCGCACCCACCTGCTGGCCGGCCGGGTCAGCGTGCTGACGTCGGCCACGCTGTCGCTGGGCGGCGCGTTCGAGCCCGTGGCGCGGTCGGTCGGCCTCGAGGGGCCCCGTCGGCGGGCCGACGAGACCGCGCCGGCGGGTGGCACGACGGCGGCCGGCACGACGAGCGGCACGACGGCGGGCGGCACGACGACGAGCGGCGCGGCGACGAGCAGCACGGCCGTCGGCGCGGCCGACGATCCGACCGGAGGTCCCACGGCCGGCCCCGCCGAGGGGTCGGGCGACGAGCGGCTGCCGTGGCGGGCGCTCGACGTCGGCAGCCCGTTCGACTACCGACGGCAGGGGATCCTCTACGTCGCCCGGCACCTGCCGCCGCCCGGGCGCGAGCCGGCGACGGAGGCCCAGCTCGACGAGCTGGCCGGTCTAGTCGAGGCGGCCGGGGGTCGCACGCTCGGGCTCTTCTCCTCGCGGCGCGCGGCCGAGGCCGCGGCCCTCGCGCTGCGCGAACGGCTGGACGTGCCGGTCCTGCTGCAGGGCGACGACGTGCTGCCCTCGCTCGTGGCCCGGTTCGCCGCCGACGAGCCGACGTGCCTGTTCGGCACCCTGTCGCTGTGGCAGGGCGTCGACGTGCCGGGGCCGACGTGCCGGCTCGTCGTCATCGACCGCATCCCCTTCCCGCGGCCCGACGACCCCGTGCGCGCGGCGCGGGCGCAGGCGGTGGACCGCGCCGGCGGCAACGGCTTCATGTCGGTGTCGGCCGCGCACGCCGCGCTCCTGCTCGCGCAGGGCGCCGGGCGGCTCATCCGGTCCGTCGACGACCGCGGCGTCGTCGCGGTGCTCGATCCGCGCCTGGTCACGGCCCGGTACGGCGACGTCCTGCGCCGCACGCTCCCCGACCTGTGGCCGACGAGCGACCCGGCGCTCGTCCGGGACGCGCTGCGGCGGCTCGCGCGGCCCGCCCCGGCCGCGTGGTCGCAGGCCCGCTAGCCTCGTCAGCGGCGGCCGTGCGCGGTCGCTCGCCCCGACGCGAGCCGTGCGGCGGGGTCACGGGGCACCGGGAGGACGCATGAGCGAGGGCATCAGCACCGTCGAGACGGACGAGGAGGTGCTGGCCGCGCCGTCGCCGACGCGCCGCACGTCGAAGCTGTCCATCGTCGGGGCGGGCGCGGTCGGCGCGACGATGGCCTACGCGGCGCTCATGCGCGGCGCGGCGCGGACCGTCGCGCTGTACGACATCAACCGGGCGAAGGTCGAGGCCGAGGCGCTGGACCTCGGGCACGGCATCCAGTTCATGCCGATGGCCGAGATCGAGGGCAGCGACGACATCGCGGTGTGCGCCGACTCCGACGTCGTCGTCATCACCGCGGGCGCGAAGCAGAAGCCGGGGCAGACCCGGCTCGACCTGGCCGAGGCCACGGTCTCGCTCATCGGCAAGATCCTGCCGCCCCTGGTCGAGGTGGCTCCCGACGCCGTCTACGTCATGGTGACCAACCCGGTCGACGTCGTGACCTACGCCGCGCTGAAGATGTCCGGCCTGCCCTCCTCGCAGCTCTTCGGCTCCGGGACGGTGCTTGACTCCTCGCGCCTGCGCTACCTCATCGCGCGGCACACGGGGGTCGCCGTGCAGAACGTGCACGCGTACGTGGCGGGGGAGCACGGCGACAGCGAGCTGCCGCTGTGGAGCTCGGCGAGCATCGGCGCGGTGCCGCTGCTCGAGTGGAACGGCATCGGCGGCCGGGGCGCGCTGACGCACGAGGTTCGCGAGCAGATCGCCCGCGAGGTCGTCGAGTCCGCGTACCGGATCATCGCCGGCAAGGGCGCGACGAACTACGCCGTCGCGCTCGCCGGCTCCCGGATCATCGAGGCGGTGCTGAAGGACGAGCAGCGCGTGCTGCCCGTCTCCTCGCTCCTCGAGGACTACCACGGCATCAGCGGCGTGTGCCTCTCGGTGCCCGCGCTCGTCGGACGCGCGGGCGTGGGCGACCGGCTCCAGGTGCCGATGTCGGCCGACGAGCTGGCCGGGCTCCGGCGGTCCGCCGAGGCGATCAAGGCCGTCGCACGGCGGTTCGGGCTCTAGGGGAGATGCCCGGCGGAGCGGCCGGGCATCGACCGAGGGGGGCGGGTCCCGGCACCGGTACCGGGACCCGCCCCCCTCGTCGTCACAGCGAGCGCAGCACGCTCACGACGCGTCCCAGGACGGTGGCGTCGTCGCCCGGGATCGGCTCGTACGCGCTGTTGTGCGGCATGAGCCACACGTGCCCGTCGGCGTGGCGCAGCGTCTTGACCGTCGCCTCGCCGTCGATCATCGCGGCGACGATCTGGCCGTTCTCCGCCACGGGCTGACGCCGCACGACGACCCAGTCCCCGTCGCAGATGGCGGCGTCGACCATCGAGTCGCCCCGCACGGCGAGCAGGAAGAGCTCCCCGTCGCCGACGAGCTGGCGCGGGAGCGGGAACACGTCCTCGACGACCTGCTCCGCCGTGATGGGTCCGCCGGCCGCGATCCGCCCGACGACGGGCACGTAGGCCGGCGTCGGCGCGGCGTCCCCGTCGGCCGCGTCCGCGTCGGTCAGCGCGCCGGGGGTCCCGTCCGGGGCGGTCCAGCCGCGGACCGGGCGTGCGTCGTCGGTGAGGACGACCTCCATGGCGCGCGGCCGGTGCGGGTCGCGGCGCAGGTAGCCCTTCCGCTCGAGCGAC
Source organism: Cellulomonas sp. plas2 (assembly GCF_057221735.1). NCBI lineage: Bacteria > Bacillati > Actinomycetota > Actinomycetes > Micrococcales > Cellulomonadaceae > Cellulomonas > Cellulomonas sp. plas2. The sequence continues at coordinate 2,375,006 of NZ_CM170155.1, read as the reverse complement.
GTCAGCTGGTACTTGACGCTCGACGGGCTGACGAGGCCGACGACCTCCCCGATCTCGCGCATGCTCGGCGGGTAGCCCCGCTGCTCCACGGACGCGCGGATGCAGTCCAGCACCATGCGCTGGCGGCGGGTGAGCGCCGGTGCCTCGGACGCGTCGGGCAGCGCGGTCACCGTGGCGAGCGCGGAGAGGTCGTCCGCGGGTGGCTCCTGCTCCTGCTCCTGCTCCTGCTCCGTGGGGACGGCCGTCAGCACGGCCGTGCCGCCGGTGCGGGCGCGGGCCCGCGGGCCGCGCCCGGTGAGCGGTGCGTCCGTGGCCGCGGGGTCGTCCCCGGGCCGCTGGGTCCTGTCCGTCACGGTCGTCCTCCCTGTCGTGCGGTGCCCGGGCGGTGGCCCACGGCGGGCGTGTCAGTGGTCGGTGGTGGGCTGTCGGGCATGAGCCAGCCTAGGAGCGCGGGACGCGCGGACCAAACACCTGTTCGAGCGTGTCTCGACGTGTCGGACGCGCCCGTGGTAGAACTCGTACACACGTTCGTCGAACACCCGTACGCCCGCCCGTCGGAGGTCACCATGCGCAGCAGCAGCACCGCCCGTCCGGCCGCCGCCGCGGTCCCTCTCCGCCTCACCGCGCGCGGCCGCTGGGCGGCGCTCCTCGTCGTCGCCGGTGTCGCCGCCACGGGGCTGTGGTCCGCGGACCGGGCCGAGGCGGGGCGGCCCGCCGGCGGGACCGAGGTCGCGCGGCACCTCGTGGCCCCGGGGGACACGCTCTGGGAGATCGCGGAGGGCGTCGTGCGTCCGGGGGAGGACGTGCGGGACGTCGTCCTCGAGCTCGTCCAGCTCAACCGGCTGCCGTCCTCGCAGCTGTCGGCCGGCCAGACGATCGTCGTCCCCGTCCGGGGGTGAGCGTGGGGGCCGGCACCGCGTCCGTCGGCACCGCGTCCGTCGGCACCGCGTCCGTCGGCACCGCGTCCGTCGGCACTGCGCCCGTCGGCACTGCGTCCGTCGGCACTGCGTCCGTCGGCACTGCGTCCGTCGGCACTGCGTCCGTCGGCACTGCGTCCGTCGGCACTGCGCCATCGGCGGACACGCTTGCACCTGCCGTCGGCCCGCACCTAACGTCGGGCCCGGCGCCCCGTGCGCCCGGGGGCCGTGCCCCTGCGGACGCGAGGGGGACTCCCGTGCACTGCCCGTTCTGCCGCCACCCGGACTCGCGCGTCGTCGACTCGCGGACGTCGGACGACGGCTCGTCCATCCGGCGCCGCCGCCAGTGCCCGCACTGCAACCGCCGCTTCACGACGGTGGAGACGACGAGCCTCGCGGTGGTCAAGCGGTCGGGTGCCAGCGAGCCGTTCCGGCGCGAGAAGATTGTCAACGGCGTGCGCAAGGCCTGCCAGGGGCGTCCGGTCAGCGAGGACGACCTCGCGCTGCTCGCGCAGAAGGTCGAGGAGACGCTGCGCTCGTCGGGCTCGGCGGAGATCGACGCGTACGAGATCGGGCTGGCCATCCTCGGTCCGCTCCGGGAGCTCGACGAGGTGGCCTACCTGCGGTTCGCCTCCGTGTACCAGGCCTTCGACTCCCTCGAGGACTTCGAGGCCGCCATCACCGTGCTGCGCGCCGAGCGGGAGGGGCGTCCGGACCGGGACACCGCGTCGACGCCGACGCCGACGCCGGTCTCCGGCGGGGCCGTGCCCCCGGCACGCGCGGTCGCCCAGGGGGCGGGCTAGCGTCGGCGGGTGCTCCCCGATGACATCGCCCTGCTCCGCACGCCTGGCCGCGCCGCCGTCCTGCCCGACGGGTCCGCCGCGGTCGTGGCCGTCCTGACCCCCGACCTCGCGGCCGACGAGACCACCGGCTCCCTGTGGCGGGTGCCGCTCGCCACCCGCACCGACACGGACGCCGACCTCGGCACCGACCTCGCCACCGGGTTCAGCACCCGTGCCCGGGCGCCGCACCGCCTCACGCGCGGGCACCGGGACACCGAACCGGTCGTGTCGCCGGACGGTCGGCTGCTCGCGTTCGTCCGTGCCGCTCCCGGCTCGCCCGGCCAGCTGCACCTGCTCGACCTGCAGGGCGGGGAGCCCGTGGCGCTGACGGACGCCCCGCTCGGCGTCCAGCGCCCGCGCTTCTCGCCGGACGGCCGTCGGCTCCTGGTGCTGGCGCGCGTGCCGGAGGAGGGTCGCTACGTCCGCGGCGGCGACCCGGCCGCGGAGGCGCCGCGGCTCGTCGACACGTTCCGCTACCGCGCGGACGGGGTCGGCTTCGTGCACGACCGGCCGCGGCACGCCCACGTGCTCGACGTGCCGACCCCGGCCGCGCTCGAGGCCTGGCCCGCGGCGCCGCGCGATGGGATCGACGGGCACGCCGACGGGCCCCCCGACGGGCACGCCGGCGGCGACGGCCGCGGGCCCGGCGAGGACGGCCTGCTGCCGCACCTGCAGGACGTGACCCCGGGCGAGCACGACGTCGCGGCCGCCGAGTGGTGGCCGGCGGGGCCCGCGGATGATGCGGTGCTCGTCGTCGCCGGCGTGCACGCCGGACGCGGGACGGACCTCCGGGCCGACGCACTCCTGCTGCCCGTGCCCGCGACCACCGCCGGGACGGGGGACGACGCCCCGTGGCCCACGCGGGCCACCCGCCTCACCGACGCCGACGCCGGCAGCACCCTCGGCGTCGTCGCCGCGGCGGCGTCACCGGACGGGTCGGCCGTCTGGCTGCTCGCGCAGCGGCTGGGCGAGGGCGGACGGGACTTCGTCGGGCGCCCGACTACCCTGCACCACCTCGCGCTCGCGACCGACGGGCACGGGGACGGTGTCGGGGACGGCGACGGGGACGGGCCGCGCCCGGCGGGCGAACCGCGCGCCCTCACCGACGAGGACGTGGACCTCGACGCGGACGTGCTCGTCCCGGTGGGCGACGAGGTGCTCGTCGCGCGCGTGCACCGCGGGGCGCAGCCGCTGCTCGCCGTCGCCCCGGACGGCACCGCGCGCACCCTCGTCGAGGGGCCGCTCGTCGTGACCGCCGCCGCCCCGGCGCCGGACGGCGGTGCCGTCGTCACGGCGGCCGCGCCCGACTCCGCGGGAGACCTGCACCGGCTCCGGGCGGACGGCACGCTGCACCGGCTGACCGACCTGTCGGCCCCGCTCCGCGCGGCGGGTCTGCGGCCGGCCGTGGAGCTGCACGCGACCGCCCCGGACGGCGCGGACGTGCACGGCTGGGTGGTCCGGCCCGACCCGGGAGCGCACCCGGCGCCGCACCCGACGCTGCTGATGATCCACGGCGGGCCGCACGCGCAGTACACCGGCGCGGTGTTCGACGAGGCGCAGGTGCTGGCGCGGGCGGGGTACGCGGTCGTGATGGGGAACCCGCGCGGGTCGGCGGGGTACGGCCGGGCACACGCGACGGCCATCCACCGGGCGATGGGCACGGTGGACACCGACGACGTGCTCGCGCTGCTGGACGAGGCGCTGCGCGCGGACGACCTCGACGCCGGGCGCACGGGCGTGCTCGGCGGCTCCTACGGCGGCTACCTCACCGCGTGGTTGACCACGCGCACGGACCGGTTCGCGGCGGCCGTCGTCGAGCGCGGCTTCCTCGACCCCGTGAGCTTCGTCGGGTCCAGCGACATCGGCTGGTTCTTCGGCCTGGAGTACGTGGGCGACGACGCCACGCCCGAGGGGGCCGCGCAGGTGGCGGCCCAGTCGCCGATGGCGCACGTCGGCGCGGTCCGGACCCCGACCCTCGTCGTGCACTCCGAGCAGGACTGGCGCTGCCCGGTCGAGCAGGGGCAGCGGTGGTTCGTCGAGCTGAGGCGACGCGGCGTGCCCACCCGGCTGCTCCTGTTCCCCGGCGAGGGCCACGAGCTGAGCCGGTCCGGCCGGCCTCGCCACCGCGTCGCCCGGTTCGAGCACCTGCTGCGGTGGTTCGACGAGCGCTTGCCCGTCACAGGTCGCTCGAGCGCGAGCCCCACAGGTTGATCCCGGCGTCGACGGCGTGCCTCTCGACGGCGACCAGCAGGTCGTCGTCGAGGGGCGGCAGGGCCGCGGCGGCGAGGGTGCCGTCGAGCTGGTCCGTCGTCCGGGCGCCGACCAGCACGGAGGTGACCCGCGCGTCGCGCAGCACCCAGGCCACGGCGAGCTGCGGCAGCGTGAGGCCGGCGCCGCGGGCGAGCGCGTCGAGCGCGCGGACGTGCGCGAGCGTCTCCGGCGTGAGCCACGCGCGCTGCAGCGGGCCGCCCCGCGCCGCGCGCGACCCGGCCGGCACGCCGTCGAGGTAGCGGTCGGTGAGCATCCCCTGGGCCAGCGGCGAGAAGGCCACGACGCCCAGCCCGGCGTCGCCGCAGACGTCCAGCAGGCTGCGTCCGTCGGGCCCGGGGCGCTCCACCCAGCGGTTCAGCAGGGAGTACGACGGCTGGTGCAGCGCGAGCGGGAGACCCAGCCCGTCCGCGACGGCCAGGGCCTCCGTCGTCCGCCGCGCGGAGTAGGACGATATGCCGGCGTGGCGTGCCTTCCCCCGGCGCACCGCGTCCGCCAGCGCTCCGATCGTCTCCTCCAGCGGCGTCCGCGGGTCGAAGCGGTGGGACCAGAACACGTCGACGTGGTCCGTGCCGAGCCGGCCCAGGCTCGCGTCGAGCGAGGCGAGCAGGCCCTTGCGGGACCCGTGCTCGCCGTAGGGCCCCGGCCACCCGCGGTAGCCGGCCTTCGTCGTGACCACCAACGTGTCGCGGTGCGCCCGCAGGTCGGTGGCCAGCAGCCGGCCGACCGTCGTCTCGGCGGCGCCGGGTGGCGGGCCGTAGTTGTTGGCGAGGTCGAGGTGGAACACGCCGCGGTCCACCGCGTGCAGCACCACGCGACGCTGGTCGGCGAACGGGGTCCCGTCGCCGAAGTTCTGCCACAGGCCCAGGGAGACCGCCGGGAGCGCGAGACCCCCGGCGCGGCGCACGGGTACCGGTGCGGCCGGTCCTGGAACAGGCGGCACGGACATCGGCACGGGCGTCCGCACGGGTGCGGCGGGCGACGCGGCGGCGGGGTCGGGCACGCCGCGACCGTAGCGCCCCGAGCGGGGCCCCGTCCGGCGCCGGGGACGGACCGGTCGGGTATTCGGCTGGCGACGGCCACCGTCGGTGGACGAGGGTGGTCGGGCGCACCGCGTGCGGTGTGGCACCCTGCAGCACCGACACGACGAGGAGGCCCCATGGCCGACGCACCTGACGCCCCGGCAGCCGGCGGCACGACGACGGGCCCCGCGGGCGCGCCGGCCGACGCGCCCACGGACGCCAAGGCCCGCTTCCGCGAGGCGCTCGAGCGCAAGAAGGCCCAGCAGCACCGCACGGCCGCCGGTCCCGGCGGCGGGAGCGCCGTGCACGGGTCGGAGACGGCCGGGCCGACGCAGCGGCGCTTCCGCCGCAAGTCCGGCTGACCGACCCCTCCGCGCCCGGGCGCAGCCACAGCGACGGCCGCCGACCCCTCCGGGGGGTCGGCGGCCGTCGCTCGTGCTAGCTCAGGAGGCGCAGCCGCACCGACTCGGGCCGGCCGCGGAGCGCGGCCAGCGCCGCCTCGTCGACGAGGGAGCCGACGTCCGTGACCACGTACCCGAGGTCGCCGCGCGTGGCCAGGAGCTGCCCCTCGATGTTCACGCCGTGCTCCGCGAGCAGGTTGTTGACGGCGGCGAGCACGCCCGGCACGTTGCGGTGCAGGTAGGCGATGCGGTGCTGCTCCGGCTGGGCGTCGAGCGCCAGGTTCGGCACGTTGACCGACAGCGTCGTCGACCCCGTGGCCAGGTAGTCGCGCAGCTTGTGCGAGACGAACTGGCCGATCGCCTCCTGCGCCTCCTCCGTGGACCCGCCGGTGTGCGGCGTGAGGATGACGTTCGGCAGGCCCCGCAGCTCGGACTCGAACGGGTCGCCCTTGCGCTTGGGCTCCTCCGGGAAGACGTCCACCGCGGCCCCGACGACGCGGCCCTCCTCGATGGCGGCCTTGAGGGCGCCGTAGTCGACGACGAACCCGCGCGAGAGGTTGAGGAACACCGACCCGGGCCGCATCCGGCCGAACTGCTCCGCGCCGAACAGCCCGGCGTTGCCGGAGCGCCCGTCCACGTGCAGGGTCACGACGTCCGCGACGTCGAGCAGCTCGTCGAGCGACCCCAGCCGCCGGGCGTTGCCCAGCGCGAGCTTCTCCGCCGTGTCGTAGAAGACGACGGACATGCCCAGCGCCTCCGCCAGGACGGACAGCTGGGTGCCGATGTTGCCGTACCCGACGATCCCGAGGGTGCGGCCGCGGACCTCGTGGGCGCCGGTCGCCGACTTGTCCCAGATGCCGTCGTGCATCTTCCGGTCGAAAACGGTGAGGCGCCGCGTGAGGGCGATGATGTCGGCCAGGGCGATCTCCACGACGGAGCGCGTGTTGGAGAACGGGGCGTTGAACACCGCCACGCCGCGTGCGGCCGCCGCGCGCAGGTCGACCTGGTTGGTGCCGATGCAGTACGCCCCCAGGGCGACGAGGCTGTCGGCGCGCTCGAGCACGGCGGCGGTGACCTGTGTCTTGGACCGGATGCCGAGGAGGTGGACCCCCTCGAGGGCATCGGCCAGCTCGTCCTCGTCGAGCGCGCCGGTGCGGGTGGTCACCTCGAAGCCGGCGGATTCGAGGATGGTCCGCGCCTGGGGGTGGAGGTTCTCGAGCAGCAGGGCCTTGGGCACGCCCCCATCGTGCCCCCGTCCCGCGCGCTGGGACGGCCGCCGTCCGGCTGACGGACAGCCCGCGGCTACCCGTCCGTGAGGCCGGGCGGCAGGCCGCGCGCGTGCAGCACCTGCAGGGCCCGCGTCGGCCGCGTCATGGCCACGTACAGGTCGCCGGCCCCCTCGGCCAGCACCTCGGTCGGCTCGACGAGCACCACCAGGTCGAACTCCAGGCCCTTGGCCTCGCGGGCACCGAGCACGACGACGGCTGCGTCAGGGTCGGCGACGGCCGTCCGCCGGCCCTCGTCGTCCCGGCCCGCCGCGACGAGCGCCGCCGCCACGCCCGCCCGCAGCGCCGCCACGGCGGGGGCAGCGGCCAGCACCGCCACGCGGCCCGCTCCGGCGGCGTCGCGCACCTCGGCCAGCCCGGCCACCGCGGCGTCCGCCGCGCGGTCGGCCAGGTCGCCCGCGGGTACCCGCGCCACGCGCAGCGCGTCGGGCAGGTCCCGGGCCGCGGTCTGCGGGCTCACGGGCAGGCCCTGGGCGACCGCGACCCGACGCGCGGCCTCCGTCACGGCGGCGGGCGTCCGGTAGTTCACCGTGAGCTCCGCCAGCCGCCACGACCCGCGCAGCACCGGGTCGAGCGCCGTCGCCCACCGCCGGGCGCCGCCGGGCGCTGAGGTCTGCGCGACGTCACCGACGATCGTCAGCGACCGCGTCGGCACCCGCCGCAGCAGCACCCGCCACGCCATCGCCGACAGCTCCTGCGCCTCGTCGACGACGACGTGCCCGTACGTCCAGGACCGGTCCGCCGCGGCTCGCTCGGCCGTGGTGAGCGCCGGCCCGCCGGCGGTGAAGCGGTCGGCGAGCATCTCCGCCGACACCATGCCGCCGGCACCCGTCTGGGCGAGCACCTGGCGGGCGTAGGCCACCTCGGCGGCACGCCGCTCGGCGTCCGCGCGGGCCTGCGCGCGCTGGGCCTGGTCGTCCTCGCCGAGCAGCTCGGCGGCCTCGTCGAGCAGCGGCACGTCCGCGGGGGTCCACGGCGCGTCGGCGTCGCGGCGCAGCAGCGCCCGGTCGCGGGCGGTCAGCATGGGCGCCGCCTGCTCGAGCCGCCACGGCCGCGACCACAGGTCGGCGACGAGGCCCTGCGGCGTCAGGGGCATCCACGCGAGGTTGAGCGCGATGCGCACCTCCCGCGTCGTGCGCAGCTCCTCCACGACCTCGGCCCGGTCCTCGGGGTCGACCTTCTGCCCCAGCTGGGCGACGTACTGGTCGGCCAGCCGGGCGAGCATGTCGCGCACGAACGTCACGCGCGCCTCGTTGTGCGGCCGGTGGTTGCGGCGCGCGCGGGCGATCGCCGCCGCCACGTCCCCGGGCCGCACGACGACGGTGCGCCCCTCGACCCGGATCGTCGTGCTCTCCTGCGGCACCCGCTGGCGCGCCCGCACGGCCCGCGCGACGACCTCCGCCATCACGACCCGGCCCTTGAGCGCGGCGACCGCGTCGTCCTCGGTCCCCGTGGCGACGAGGCCGGGCAGGAGCTCGGCCACGGTCGTCGTCACGACCCCCGTCTCGCCGAGGCTGGGCAGCACCTGGTCGATGTACCGCAGGAACGTGCGTGAGGGCCCCACCAGCAGGACGCCCGAGCGCTCGAGCGTCTTGCGGTGCGCGTAGAGCAGGTACGCCGCGCGGTGCAGGGCGACGGCCGTCTTGCCGGTGCCTGGACCGCCCTGGACGACGAGCGCGCCGGCCAGCTCGGAGCGGATGATCGCGTCCTGCTCGGCCTGGATCGTCGCGACGATGTCGTTCATGCGGCCGGTCCGGCCCGCGGCGAGCGCCGCGACGAGCGCGCCCTCGCCGGACAGGGTGGACAGGCCCGCCCCGCCCTCCGCCTCGAGGGCGTCGAGGTCCAGCACCTCGTCCTCCAGCCCGGTGACCTCGCGGCCACGGGTGACGAGGTGCCGGCGGCGCACGACGCCGTCCGGACGCGCCGCGGTCGCGCGGTAGAAGGCCTGCGCCGCCGGGGCCCGCCAGTCCACGAGGAGCTGGGTCTGGTCGTCGTCCGTCAGGCCGAGGCGCCCGATGTAGCGGTGCGGGGCCTCGCGCAGGTCGAGGCGGCCGAAGGCGAGCCGGTCCTCCACGGCCTCGAGCTGCCGCAGGCGGTCCTCGTGCAGCGTGGCGAAGGCGTCGCGCTCCGACCGGTTCTGCGGGGAGCCCGACGGGCCCTCCCGGCGCACGCGCGCCAGCCGGTCGCGCGTGTGCGCCCGCAGCGCGTCGAGGCGTGCGTAGAGGACGTCGACCGTCCGCTGCTCGTGCCGCACCTGCTGCGTCAGCGCGTCCTCGCTACCCGTCACCCTCTGCCCGCCTCCCGCCGCCACGCCCGCCGCCACTCCCGCCGCCACTACCGCCGCCCCTCCAGCACCACGTCCCGCGACCGACCGCGGGCCGTGGAGCAGCACGGACACGCCGCCCGGACCCGTCCGGGCCGCGGGGGGCCGTCTATTATCCGACGCGGACGCGGTGCACCGTGCGTCCCGTCCGTCCCGGCTGCCGGGCCGCGCCGGGACGCGGGCGCACCGCCCGGAGCACGGGCAGCGACCCCCGGCGCTCGGCACGACGCGGCCTCACGGCCGTCGTCCGTACGGCGGGAGGTGAGGGTGTCGGTCCAGGAGCCGGCGACCGCGGCCGGCGCGTCGCACGCGGACACGGGGCGCGAGCACGAGGCGCGCGAGGACGTCCTGCGCGTCCTGCTCGTCGAGGACGACGACGCCGACGCCCTGCTCGTCCGCGAGCACCTCCAGGACGCCGGGCTGCAGGTCGAGCTCGTGCAGGCCCGGACGCTCGACGAGGCGCTGCAGCGGCTCGACGCCGACTGCGTCCTGCTCGACCTCGGCCTGCCCGACGCCCGCGGGCTGCCGGCGCTCGAGCGGCTCCTCGCCGGCGGCGCGCCGCCCGTGGTGGTGCTGACCGGGCTGGCCGACACGCGCACCGGGCTGGCCGCCGTGGCCGCCGGCGCGCAGGACTACCTCGTCAAGCAGGACGTCGAGCCCGGGACGCTCGGCCGTGCCGTGCGCTACGCGGTGCAGCGCACCCGGTGGGAGTCGGCGGAGCGCGAGCTGTTCCGCAGCGGGGTCCGCGCCCAGGAGACGCTGCGCCTCGAGCGCGCCCTGCTGCCGCGGCCCGTCGTCCACGACCCGCGGCTCGTGGTCGAGGTGGCCTACCGCTCGGGCCGGGACGGCGTGCTGGGCGGCGACTTCTACGACGTGGTCGAGCGGCCGGACGGGACCGTGCTGGCGGTGGTCGGCGACGTCTGCGGGCACGGCCCCGACGAGGCCGCGCTGGGCGCCACCCTGCGGACCGCGTGGCGCACGCTCGTGCTGGCCGAGCACTCGCCCGCGTGCATCCTCGCGCTGCTCGAGCGCGTGCTGCGCGCCGAGCGCGCGGCCGACTGGGTCTTCACGACGGCCGCGATGGTGGTCGTCGCGCCGGACCGGCGCTCGGCGGAGCTGTACCTGGCCGGGCACCCCGCCGCGCTGCTCGTCGGGCCGCCGACCGCGGTCGTCCCGCCGGTGCGCCGCGGACGGGCGCTGGGCCTCCCGCTCGACGGCGGGTGGGAGCCGCAGCACGTGCCGCTCGAGGGCGACTGGCGGCTGCTCGTCTACACGGACGGGCTGCTCGAGGCGACGATCGACGACGAGGGCGACCGGCTGGGCAAGGAGCGGCTCGTCGCGGTCGTCGAGGGCGTCGCGCGGGCAGCCGACGCGCGCGGCGACGGCTCGGGGGTCGTCGAGGCGGTGCTGGACGCGGTGCAGGCGCTGCACGGCGGGCCGCTCGTCGACGACTCGGCGCTCGTCCTCCTCGGCTGCGTCCCCGGCTCCGCGCCGCACGCGGACGCGGCGCCGCGGGAACCAGCGGACGGGGCCCCCGCGTGACGCCCTTCACCCTGCGCCGACGGGTCGAGGCGCTGCTGCTGGCCGCGGCGCTCGTGCTCGGCGCGGCGATCGTCGCCACCGTCCTCGTCTACGTGCAGCTCGCGGATCGGCAGCGCGTGGTGACGGAGGTCTACTTCTCCGCGGTGCTCGACGTCGACGAGGCCTACCTCGCGCTCGTCGACGACGAGACCGCGGTGCGCGGCTACGCCCTCACGGGGGACCCGGACGCCCTCGCGCCCTACGGCGACGCCCCCGGGACCGATGGCGGGTTCACGGCCATCGCCTCCGAGCTCGCGCGCCGCACGGAGGTGACGCCGGCGCTGCGGGCGGCGGCGGCGGACGTGGACGGCGCCGTCGAGGCGTGGCGGGAGGGCTTCGCCGAGCCGCTCGTCGCGCAGGTGGACGCGGAGGGTCTCGCCTCCGTCCGACCCGAGCAGGTGGACGAGGGGCGGACGCGGTTCGACGAGGTGCGGTCCGAGATCGGGGCGTTCACCGCGCTCGTCCGCGAGGAACGGCTCGCCGCCGCCGACGCGCTGCGCGGCTGGACCTTCGCCGCCCAGGCCATCTCGGGGCTGCTCCTCGTCGCGGCCGCCGTCGTGGGGGTGCTGCTGTGGACGCAGCTGCGGCGGTGGGTCACCGGGCCGCTCGACGCGCTCGCGGCGGACACCCGGATCGTGTCGGCCGGCGCGCTCGGGCACCGCGTGCGCTCGGCGGGGCCGGGTGAGATCGCGGCGCTGGCCCGGGACGTCGAGCACATGCGCCAGACCCTCGTCGAGCAGATGCAGGCCGCCCAGCGGTCCCAGCAGGAGGTGGCGCGCGCGCACGCCCTCCTGACGGACCAGGCGGCCGAGCTGCAGCGGTCCAACCGCGACCTCGAGCAGTTCGCCTACGTCGCGTCGCACGACCTCCAGGAGCCGCTGCGCAAGGTCGCGAGCTTCACCCAGCTCCTGCAGAAGCGCTACGGCGGGGAGCTCGACGAGCGCGCCGACCAGTACATCGCCTTCGCCGTCGACGGCGCGAAGCGCATGCAGCGGCTCATCACCGACCTGCTCGAGTTCTCCCGCGTCGGCCGGCTCGGCGGGCAGGCGACGGACGTGCCGCTGGCGGAGGCGCTCGACGAGGCCGTCGGCGACCTGGAGCACCGCATCGCCGAGACGGGCGCGCGGGTGACGCACGGCCCGCTGCCGACGGTGCGGGGGGAGCGGGCGCTGCTCGTGCAGCTCCTGCTCAACCTCGTCGGCAACGCGGTGAAGTTCGCCGCGCCCGACCGGACGCCGCACGTGCACGTCGGCGCGCGGCGCGTCGAGGGCGGCTGGGAGCTCGAGTGCCGCGACAACGGCATCGGCATCGACCCCGAGTACGCGGACCGCGTCTTCGTCATCTTCCAGCGCCTGCACCCCAAGGACGTGTACGCCGGCACCGGCATCGGGCTCGCGCTGTGCAAGAAGATCGTCGAGCACCACGGCGGGCAGATCCACGTCGAGCCCCTGCCGCCGGGGGAGGTGGGCACGAGCATCCGCTGGACGCACCCCGACCCGGCCCCCGACCCGGCTCTCGAGCCGGCTCTCGAGCCGGCCCACGACCTGACCACCGGTCCGGCAGACGACCTGGCGCCGCACACGGCACCGGACACGGCACCGGACACGGCAACGGACACGGCACCGGACACGGCACCGGACACGGCAACGGACACGGCACCGGACCCGGCCGCCGACCCGGCCCCCGACCCCGAGCACGGCCCGCAGGGGCAGGACGGAGCACGATGAGCACGCAGAGCACGCAGGGGTCGCGCCCGGTGGAGGTCCTCCTCGTCGAGGACGACCCCGGCGACGTCCTCATGACCCGCGAGGCGTTCGAGGACAACAAGCTGCGCAACCGCCTCACGGTCGTGCCCGACGGCGTCAGCGCCCTGGAGTACCTGCGCAAGGAGGGGCCGCACGCGGACGCGCCGACGCCGGACCTCGTCCTGCTCGACCTCAACCTGCCCCGCAAGAGCGGGCGCGAGGTCCTCGACGAGATGAAGCGCGACGAGACCCTGCGCTCCATCCCCGTCGTCGTGCTCACCACGTCCGAGGCGGAGGAGGACGTGCGCAGCTCCTACGCGCTGCACGCCAACGCGTACGTCACGAAGCCCGTGGACTTCGACCGGTTCATCGAGGTGGTCCGGCAGATCGACGAGTTCTTCGTGGAGGTCGTGCGCCTGCCCTCCCGCTGACCGGCGACGCGTCCGGCGGACGACCTGGCCGGACGGGCCGGTGCGCGGGCCGCGACACCCGGCGCAGCGGCGGGAAGGATCCGGCGGGTACCGGCGTTGCGTGCGGCAGGACGAGGCGAGGAGGACGACGTGCTGGACCCCGCAGAGCTGTACACGGTGGACGAGGGCGTGGCGGACCGCGTGCGCGAGCGCGTGGTGGACGGGCGCGGGCCCGTGCTGGTGCACGTGCTCAAGGGTTTCGTCGACGCGGGCCAGGCCGGCGGTACGGCCGCCGCGCACCTGACGACGACCCTGCGCACGCAGCGGCTGGTGACGTTCGACGCGGACCAGCTCGTCGACTACCGGTCCCGCCGCCCGACGATGACCTTCGACGCCACGACCTGGACGGCGTACGACACGCCGGAGCTCGCCGTCGACGTCGTCGAGGACGCCGAGGGCGTGCCGTTCCTGCTCCTGCACGGCGTCGAGCCGGACGTGCAGTGGGAGCGGTGGGTCGCGGCGGTGCAGCAGGTCGTCGAGCGGTTCGCGGTGCCCCTCATGGTGGGCCTGCACGGGATCCCCATGGGCATCCCGCACACGCGACCCCTCACCGTCACCGCGCACGCCACGCGCCCTGACCTCGTGACCTCGCACACGCCGTGGTTCGGGACCGTGCAGGTGCCCGCGTCGGCGTCGGCGCTGCTCGAGCTGCGGCTCGGGCAGGCGGGCCACGACGCGGTGGGGTACGCCGTGCACGTGCCGCACTACCTCGCCCAGTCTCCGTTCCCCCAGGCGTCGATCACGGCGCTGGAGTGCGTGCAGCGGCGCACGGGGCTGGACCTCGAGGTCGGCGGGCTGTCCGCGGCCGCCGAGGACACCATGCTCGAGATCGAGCGGCAGGTGCGCGGCTCCGACGAGGTCGCGGACGTCGTGCGCGCGCTGGAGGAGCAGTACGACGCCTTCACCCGCAACCTGGGCCGTTCGAACCTCCTGGGGACGACGACCGAGCTGCCGACGGCCGACGAGCTCGGCGCCGAGTTCGAGCGGTTCCTGGCCCAGCAGGACGACGGGCACCGCTGACCGGCAGGGCCGACCGGCAGCGCTGGCCCGCACCGTATGCGTGCACGGCTGGCCCGCACTGCTGGCCTGCACTGCTGGCCTGCACTGCTGGCCTGCACTGCTGCCTTGCACGTCCAGGCGCAGGTGGCCCTGACGACGGACGTGTGGTCCGTGCCGCGGAACCGTGGCGGTCCCCGGCCCTGACGTGCCATGATCGGCGCTGTTGCAGTGACGTACTGACGCTTGACCGGCGCCGACCCGTACGGGCCGGCACCCGCAGCTCTGCTGGTCCCACCGGTGCAGGACGTGAGGCATTGCGGCACGCCGTGGACGTGGGGTCCGCGGCGTCACCGGCAGGACGAGAAGGACAGGGACATGGCACAGGGTGCTGTCAAGTGGTTCAACGCGGAGAAGGGCTACGGGTTCATCGCCCAGGACGGCGGCGGCGCTGACGTCTTCGTCCACTACTCCGCCATCGACTCGCAGGGCTACCGCAGCCTCGACGAGGGCCAGCGCGTCGAGTTCGAGATCACCCAGGGCCCGAAGGGCCCCCAGGCGGAGCAGGTCCGCCCGCTCTGACCTCGCGCTGAGCGCCCTCCGGCCGTGGCCGGGGGACCGATCGACGGGCCGCAGCCGCTATGGCTGCGGCCCGTCGTCGTCCAGCGGTGCGGCCGCGTCGACGTCCGGCGGTGCGGCCGCGTCCACGAGCGGCGGCGCGGTGCCGACGAAGGCGTCGAGGTCGGGCCCGACGAGCAGCCGGGCCGGCGCGGGCAGGCTGCGCACCGCGCGGGCGAGCACGGGGTCGTCGAGGAGCCCGTCGCGGTCCGTGCCCACGAGCACGACGTTGCCGTACCCCCGGCCGCGCAGGAGGCCGGGCTCGGCGACGACGGCCACGTGCGCGAACAGCCGGCGCAGCGTGGCCGCCTCCGACCGGGCGGCGGCCAGCGGCGGCCGATCGGCCGCGTTGGCGAGGTAGACGCCGCCGGGCCGCAGCACCCGCACCGCCTCGGCCGTGAAGCCGTGCGTCCGCACGTGCGGAGGGGTGGTGGCGCCGGCGAAGACGTCCCGCACCACCACGTCGGCCGAGGCCGTCGGCAGCGCCGCCAGCACGGCCCGCGCGTCACCGGCGCGGATCCGCAGGCGTGGGGCCCGTGGCAGCCCGAACCAGGCGCGGGCGAGGTCGGGCAGCGCCGTGTCCAGCTCCACCGCGAGCTGCCGGGAGCCCGGGTGCCGGGCGTCGAGGGCGCGGGCCAGCGCGCAGCCGCCGGCCCCCAGGTGGACGACGTCCACGGACGTGCCCCCGGGCGCCGCGGCGTCCACGACGAGGGCCATCTGCTGCATGTACTCGAAGTCGAGCCAGGCGGGGTCGTCGAGGTCGAGCGCCGAGCTGGGCACCTCGTTGACGAGGAGGGTGACCAGTCGCGGCCGGTCGGGGTCGCTGACGACGCGGACCGTCCCCGTCGGCACCGTCACGGGCCCGTCGGGCCACGGCGCGAGGGGGCGTGTCGGTGCCCCGTGGTTGGCTGATCGGCGTCCGGGACGGGACTGTCGGGGCACGTCGTGACGTTACACAGGGTGTGCGGCGCGGGGTCCGGGCGGGACGCCCGGGCACGTGCGGAGCGGCAGGGCTGGACGGGGCGGGACGTGCGGCGGCGCGTCGGGTGCCGGGGGTTCGACGAGGCGGAGGGTGAGCAGATAGTGGCGGCGGTGCGGGTGGCACGTCCGGTGCGGGCGACGAGCGGGACGGTGGCGGGGACCACGGGTGCGGCGGTGCCGCCGGCGCCCGTCGGGCACAAGGTGCTGACGCTGCTCGCGCGCGCGGACGGGGAGCTCGTCGCCGCGCGCCTGTCCGCCGAGGCCTGGGAGGTGTTCAGCCACGCCCATCTCGCCGCCCTGCGGGCCGCCGGCGCGGTGGTCGAGCACGTGGGTCCGCTCACGGGACGGCGTGCCGTGCGGACGGTGTGGGACCTCCTCGAGACGGCGGAGCCCGGCCTCGCGTCCTGGGCCCACTACTTCGCGGCCGCGGCGCCGCTGCGGGCGGCCGTCGACGCGGGCAGCTTCGGCGCCGTCCCGCCCGCCCGGGCGCAGGCGGCGCTGGAGGCCGCCGAGCGCTTCGTCGAGGCGGCACGCGACCGCGTCGAGCGGGGGTACGTGGTCGAGACCGGGACCGCGGTCACGGGGCTGCGGGTCTCGTGACGCGCTGCCGCCGGCCGTCGTCCGGTGCCGCCCGGGGTGCGCTCGTGGCGCGCTCCCGGCGTGTCCTCGGCGTGTCCTCGGACACCCGGACGGCAGCGCTGTGAGACTGAGAAGCACCCGGTCGCTCGACTACCGGTGCGCCCCACCGCGATCTATCCTGACCACGTCCGAACGACGGTGGCGCGCACACAGGAGTCGCCATGCCCCTCTCTGAGTACGAGCAGCGCGTGCTCGAGCAGATGGAGCGTCAGCTCACGACTGACGACCCGCGGCTCGCCAACACGCTCACCCAGCGATCCCGCCGGTCCGTGGGGCGGTGGGTCCTGGCCGGCGTGGGGACCGCCGTCGGCCTCCTCCTGCTCGTCCTCGGTGCGGCGGGCGACGGTCTCGTCCTCCTCGGCGTCGTCGGCTTCGTGCTGATGTTCGCGTCGGTGGCGTACGCGTTCGCCGAACCACGTCGGCGTGGGCAGGTGCCGACCGCGGCGCCCAACGCCGGACGCCCCGCCCCGGCCCGGTCGTCGAACCCCGGGTTCATGTCCCGCATGGAGCAGCGCTGGGACCGTCGCCGGGAGCCCGGCGACCGCTGACTCTGCGACGGTCTGACGTCCCGGCCGTCCCCCAGTCGACGAGAGCCCCGCACGCCTCGCCGTGCGGGGCTCTCGTCGTGCGGGGGAGGGTCGTGCGGAAGGCGCGTGGTGCGCGCTGACCAGAGGAGCCTGTCGCGCGCGCCCGGGTGACAGCCTGCTGCCGGAGCGGGCAGCCCCGCACCGAGCCGCGACCGATCGGTGCCCGGAGGCAGGTCGCAGCCCCCTCGACGACGTCGCCGGCGAGGCCCCGGACGATCCTCCGGGCGCTCGCCGCCCTGACCGGTCAGGTGCGGGCGGGGCGCGAGGTCCGGGCCGCGGCGGCCGACGCCCGGACCCCGGCGACGACGAGCGCCGCCTGCTCCCGGAGCCGGTCGGGGGGGACGCCGACCTGCTCCCCTGGGGCGTACCGGTGCCGCTCGACGGCGGCGGCGAGATCCCCGAGCGCCGCCGCGGCCGGCGCGTCCAGCGGGTCCCACCCGCGCTCGGCCAACGCGCCGCCCACTGCTCCGGGGGCCGCCCGCGGCGTCGTCGCCACCGGCACGCTCACCCCGGCACGGCGCAGGTCGTCGACGAGGGCGGCCCAGACGGCGTCGGGTGAGTCCATGACGGGGCGACGACGTCGGCCGACGAGCGCGACCGTCCCCGCGAGGAGTCCGAGGACGGCCAGGACGCCTGCCGGGAGCAGCCAGCCCTGCGCGCCGCCCGGACCCGCGCCCGGCCCGGCGGAGGCCGTCGCCGAGGCACCCGTCGAGGCGGACGCGGAGGCCGAGGGCTGCGTGCCCGGCGCCGCCGCCGACGGCTCCGCCTGGTCGGGCTGCGGCTCGGCGCCACCGCTGCTCGCGGGCGTCGTCCAGGAGGGCGCGCTGCCCGTCTGCACGGCGGGCGTCGGCTCGAAGCGCACCCAGCCGTAGCCCTCGAAATACAGCTCCGGCCACGTGTGCGCCTGCTGGCCCGTCACGCGCCGCGTGGACTCGCCCACCGCCTGCCCCGGCAGGAAGCCGACCCCCATGCGTGCCGGGATCCCGAGCGTGCGGGCCATGACGGTCATCGCGGTGGCGAACTGCACGCAGTAGCCGCGCCGCGACCGCAGGAAGTCCCAGACGGCGTCCTCGCTCGTCGCGTCCGACACCCGGGTGTCGTAGGTGAACTCCGCGGCCGAGCGGAAGAACGTCTGCAGGGCGGCGGCGCGGGCGTACGGCGTGCCCGCCTCCGCGGTGAGCTCGGCCGCGAGGGCCCGCACGTCCTCGAGGTGCTCGGTCTGCGGCAGCTGGAGGTAGTCCTCGGTGGCGTCCGGCGGCACGACGGCCTCCGCGCGGGCGAGGTCGTCGGGCGACAGCTCCGGGACGACCGCGACCATCCGGTAGCGCATGCCGTCCCGCGTCGGGCGGTCGTTGACGACCTCGTCGCGCGCGACGTCGTACTCCCAGCCGGCGGGGACGTCGAGCAGCCGGGGCGTCGTGGTGATGGGCAGGCGCCGCTCGTCGAGCAGGTTGACCGTCACCGCGACCTCGACCACGGCGCGCTGCGGCACGTCGCCGCCGCTGCTGCCGAACGGCTCGGCCGGCACCTCCTGCAGGGCCTGGGCATCCGTGCGCTCCCAGGAGCGCCCGTCGTACTCCGCGAGCGTGAAGGCCCGGAGCGGACCCACCGCCGCCGCCAGGTCCGGCGGGGCGGCGGTGCCGTCCTCGGCGCCCTCCGTGGCCGTGAGCGTGTAGCGCAGCACCTCCTGCTGCGAGCGGGCGCCCAGGCTCTCCCGGAGGTCGAGGTCGTCGCTCAGCGTGAGCGGACCCACCGGCTGCGTCCCGAGGTCGGGCACGTCCAGCCGCGCCCAGCCCGGCAGCGCCGAGAGCCCGCCCGCGGCCAGGGGTGTCGCCAGGGCGGCGAGCGCGACGACGACCAGCGCCGAGACCGCGGCGCCCTGGGCGCGCCGCCCGAGGTCCTGCCCGCGCGCGAGGCCCGCGCGGCGGTCCTCACGCCCGCGGTCCCACGCCAGGAGCAGGAGCCAGGGCATCCCCGCGGCCCACAGCGCGGAGCCCGGTGCCGGGACGGCCAGCACGACCGTGGGCACCCACAGCGTCACGAGGGGCAGCGCCGCCATGGCGGGCAGCCGCAGGGCCACGGCGAGGGTGTCGGCCAGCAGCAGGACCGCGGCGGCGCCCGCGACGACGAGCAGCTCCGTGCCGGGAACGCTCTCCAGCGGCACGACGCCGACCTGGATCGCCCTCGTGCCCTCGCGTGCCACCTCCCGTGCCGTGCCCGCCGCCCCGAGCGTGGGGGACCCCCCGTAGCGCACGACGAGGGTCACCAGGAGGACGGCGGCGCCGACCACGGTCGGCAGCCACCGTGCGCGGCGCCCCGCGGCCGCCCGCGTCGCGGCCACCGCGCCCGCCGCCAGCAGCAGGACCAGCCACGTGACGGTCCGCCAGGACCCGGGCAGCAGGAGGTGGCCCAGCGCCAGGACGGCACCCGCCGTCGCGAGGGCCACGAGCGCGGTGCCGACGGCGTCGACCCAGGCGCGCGGGGCCGGGGCGGGACGCCCGCGACCGCCGCCGGCCGGCGCGCCCCGTCCGGGGGCGGGGCCTCCGGCCGGGGCCGGCGACGGACGCGCCCCGGTGACGGTGGCCGCGCTCATGCGGGCACCCCGACGAGCAGCCGCTCCCAGACCCGGGCCGGGTGCTCGCCGACGGCGGCGAGCGCGACGTGCCAGCCGTGCCGGCCGAGCAGCTCGGCCACGTCGTGCGCCCGTTCGCGCGTCGTGTCGCTGCCCTCGTGGCGCACCACCGCGTACGCGTCGGCTCCGGCCCCGAGGGGCAGGAGGGGGTCGTCGGCGGGCACGGGCTCGGTCCCCACCACGGCGAGGAGGACCTCCCGCTCGCCGGAGGCGTGCCCCAGCGCCCGGGCCGCGCGCCGGACACCCGCGGCGGCCGCGGCCCCGGAGGCGGCCGGGACGAGCTCCACGGTGCTGTCGAGGACGGCGGCGCGTGCGTCCGCGCCGCCCGTCACGTGCACGAAGGTCTCCGCGGGGTCCCCGTCGGGGTCCGCGGGCACGAAGCGCACGGCGTGGCCCGCGTCGAGCAGCGCCAGCGCCATCGACGCGCCGAGGCCGAGCGTCCACTCCAGGGCGTCCGGGTCGGCGGGCGTGTCGACGAGGACCGTCGCCGGTCGGGTGCCGGCTCGCTCGTCGGTCCGCACGACGAGCTCGCCCAGCCGGGCGCTGCTGCGCCAGTGGACGCGACGCAGGTCGTCGCCCTCGCGGTACTCGCGCAGGGAGACGTCGTCGGGTGCCGGCGTGAGGGCCCCGAGCACGGTCTGCTCCGGAGCGCCGGGCAGGACCTCCCGCGGGGCGGGCAGCGCGACGGTGGCCGGCCAGACCCGCAGCAGGGTCTCCGTGCCGACCTCCCGGCGCACGCGCACGACGCCGAAGACGTCGCCGCGCGTGAGCGTGAGGGGGCCCAGGGCCCAGACGCCGCGCCGGGTGGGGCGCACCGTGTAGCTCAGGCCGGCGCCGCCCGGGACGCGCACGGCACGCACGCGCAGGGGCAGCCCGCCGGTGAGCTCGTCGTCGGCGGCCTCCTGGAGCCGGGCGCCGGCCAGCCGCCGGGCACCGTCCGCCGTCGCCGCGCGCAGGGCCGTGCGGACCTGCGCCGGGCGGCCCGCGGTCAGCGTGGGCGGCGAGGTGCTGCGCGTGACGCGGAGCCGGTGGCGGCCGCGGCCCGGGTCCCGCAGGCCCGTCACCACGACCGAGGCCGCCACGAGCAGCACCGCGACGGTGCCGAGCTGCACCACGTCGTCCGACCCGAGCAGCGCGCCGACCCACAGCAGCGCGAGGCCCGCGAGGGCCAGGACGGTGCCGCGGACGGTCGGCCGCAGCCGCATCAGGGGGCGGCCCGGCGCCCGCGGCCGGCCGACGCCAGGACCGGGGACGCCGCGGGCAGCGGGACCTGGTCGAGCACCGCACGCACCACGTCGGCCGTCGTCCGGCCGGAGGTGCGGGCCTGCGCCGAGGGCAGCAGCCGGTGGGCGAGGACGGGGACGGCGAGCTCCTGCACGTCGTCGGGCAGCACGTGGTCCCGGCCCCCGAGCGCGGCCAGCGCCTTCGCCGCGCGCAGCAGCTGCACGGACGCGCGGGGGGACGCGCCCAGCCGCAGCCCGTTGTCCGTCCGGGTCGCCGCGACGAGGTCGACGACGTACCGCTTGACGGCGGGGGAGGCGTGCAGCCGGCGGGCCACCGCGACGAGCCGCTCCACCTCCGCGGCCTCCGTCACGGGGGCGAGGTCGTCGAGCGGGTCCCCGTCCTCGTTGCGGTCGAGCAGCTCGACCTCGGTGGCGGCGTCGGGGTAGCCGACGGACAGGCGGGCCATGAACCGGTCGCGCTGCGCCTCGGGAAGGGGGTAGGTGCCCTCCATCTCGACCGGGTTCTGGGTGGCGACGACGAAGAACGGCCGCGGCAGGGGGTAGGTGGTGCCGTCGACGGTCGTCTGCGCCTCCTGCATGCACTCGAGCAGAGCGGCCTGCGTCTTGGGGGAGGCGCGGTTGATCTCGTCGCCGATGACGACGTGCGCGAACACGGGCCCGGGCCGGAACTCGAACTCCTGCGTCTGCGGGCGGTAGATGGTGACGCCCGTGAGGTCGCTCGGCAGGAGGTCCGGGGTGAACTGCACGCGACCGACCGTGCAGTCGATGGACCGCGCCAGCGCCTTCGCGAGGGTCGTCTTGCCCAGGCCGGGGACGTCCTCCAGCAGGAGGTGCCCGCCGGCCAGCAGCACCGCCAGGCTCGTCCGCACGAGGTCCGGCCGTCCCACGACGACGGAGCTCATCGCCGCGGACAGGCGCGCGCCCACGGCAGCCAGGTGGTCGATCTCGGCGGGCGCGGGCGGGACGGACATCATGTGCGGCTCCTCGGCGTGGTGGCGACGAGCCTAGACGCGCCGCCGACCCCTCGCGCACCGATCCGGGGACCCTCAGGAGGACCACCCGACCGCGCGAACGAGCGGCGCCCGCGGGGCCGCCCGGACCGCTCCGCGGGCGCTGGTGGTTGCGGGGCCGGGGCCCGCCGCGCCCCTCCCTCTCCCTCCACCGACATCGCGGCGCGGGGCCCGCCGGCTCCCTCCCTCTCCCTCCACCGGCGTCCCGGTCGGGGGCGCCGGCGCCCTCCACGTCCCTCCACCGCGCACTGGGGCGGGCCGCACGAGGCGGGCCGCGCAGTGCCGGTCGCGCGCTGTGGCGTCGTCGGACACCGTCGGCGGCGCCGTCGTCCGCTGATGACACGTCGTGTCGCTCCACTCCGCACCACCGCTCTGTCCTGCGACGACGCACCCTGCACGAGAACGGTCGGGGAAGGCAGGGGTGTGCGGTGGATGGATGTGGAGTACGGTGGGGCGCACGGGAGCGGTGTGGGGTCGCCGGCGGTCCGGAGGGGGAGGCGGGGTGTGGACGATGCGTCGAGCGGCGTGCTCAGCGGCGTCGTGCCCTTCCTCGGCACGTACACCCCACGGCTCGACGACAAGGGCCGGCTCATCCTCCCGGCGAAGTTCCGGGCCCGGCTCGCGGCGGGGCTCGTCATGACGCGGGGGCAGGAGCGCTGCCTGTACCTGCTGCCGCCGGCCGAGTTCCACCGCATCCACGACGCGCTGAGCCGCAACCCGTTGCTCAACCGCTCGAGCCGGGACTACCTGCGGGTGTTCCTCTCCGGGGCCAGCGACGAGCTGCCCGACAAGCAGGGCCGCCTCTCGATCCCGCCGGTGCTGCGCCGCTACGCCGGGCTGGACCGGGAGGTCGCCGTCATCGGCACGGGCAACCGCGTCGAGATCTGGGACCTCCCCTCGTGGGAGGCCTACCTGGCCGAGAAGGAGGCGGGCTACGCCGAGGCGGTCGAGGAGGGCTTCCCGGGCGAGGTGCCCTGACCCGCACGACCAGCACGACCGCTACGACCAGCACCACCCGCACGACCGGCGACGCCGTCGTCCGACGAGACCTCCCCCCGATCCCGCTGCCGCACTTCCCCGGCGGCAGGGGGTTCGGAGGGGGATCTGGCCGGACGGTGGAGGGCCGTCCGGCCTGCCACCCCGGCAGGCCCACCCGCACGACGGGCGCGACCGAGCACGACGCACGACGAGCTCGACACATCGCCATGACGCACGACCCCGTACCGAGCACCACCCGCCCCACGACCGCGAGCGACCGGCCAGGAGGACCGATGACCGAGCCCGTGGACGACGCCGCGGCGCGGCACGTCCCGGTGCTGCTCGACCGGTGCGTGGAGCTGCTCGCCCCCGCGCTGGCCGCGTCGGGCGCGGTCCTCGTCGACGCGACGCTCGGGATGGGCGGCCACACGGAGGGCGTGCTGCGGGCGCTGCCGCACGTGCGCGTCGTCGGCCTCGACCGCGACCCGCAGGCGCTCGCGCTCGCGGGCCGGCGGCTCGCGCCGTTCGGCGACCGGTTCGTCGGCGTCCACGCGGTGTACGACGAGATGCGCGCGGTCCTCGACGACCTCGGCCTGCCGGCCGTCGACGGCGTGCTCATGGACCTCGGCGTGTCCTCGCTGCAGCTCGACGAGGTCGACCGCGGCTTCTCCTACGCCCGAGACGCCCCGCTCGACATGCGGATGGACCCCACGACGGGCCCGACCGCCGCCGACGTGCTCAACACCTACGACGAGCGCGAGCTCGTGCGCGTGCTGCGCGACTGGGGCGAGGAGCGCTTCGCGCCGCGGATCGCTCGGTCGGTCGTCGCCGCGCGGGCGCGCCGGCCGCTGGAGCGCACGGAGGAGCTGGTGGAGATCGTCCGGGCCGCCATCCCGGCCGCGGCGCGCGCGACGGGCGGCCACCCGGCCAAGCGGACCTTCCAGGCGCTGCGCATCGAGGTGAACGGCGAGCTCGAGGTGCTCGGACGGGCCGTCCCGGCCGCCGTGGACGTCCTGGCGGTCGGCGGCCGCATCGTCGTGGAGGCGTATCAGTCCCTCGAGGACCGCATCGTCAAGCGCGCGCTGGCCGCCGGCGCCACGTCGTCGGCCCCACCGGGCATGCCGGTCGAGACCGCCGACGACGCGCCCTACCTGCGCCTGCTCACCCGCGGCGCGGAGGAGGCCGACGAGGCCGAGCTCGCCCGCAACCCGCGCGCGCAGTCCGTGCGGCTGCGCGCGGCGGAGCGGACGCGCCCGACGCCCGCGCACCGGCGCCCCGCCGCGGCGGGCGACGCGGCGCCCCGCGGGTCGCGCCCGGCGCGTCGCGGGGGACCGGGCCGCCCGGCCCGCCTGCGGAGCCCCGCCGACACACCCACGTCCACCCCCGGACCCGTCCGACCGGCACCGTCCCCCCAGCAGCGATCGAGGAGCGTGGCATGAGCGCGAGCGCCGCCCGGGCCGTCGGCCCCGACCGTCACCGCACGGCCCCCGTGCCGTCAGCCGCACCGTCATCCGCAGCCTCAGCCGCACCCGGGGCAGCCCCGTCCCCCCGTCGCGCGGGCGCGCCGTCGACCGCGCCCGCGCCGCGGCTGCGCCTGGTGCGCGCCCCGCTGCAGGCCCGCACGCGGGTCCCCTTCGTGCTGCTCTGCATGGCCGTGCTGGGCGCCGCCCTGCTGACCGCGCTGCTGCTCAACACCACCATGGCCGGCGGCGCGTACGCGAAGTACGAGCTCTCCAGCACGCTCGGCCAGCTCGAGCAGGACCGCAAGGACCTGCAGGCCGAGCTCGACGAGCGCTCGGCGCCGGGCTCGCTCGCACGGGCGGCGACGGCGCTCGGCATGGTCCCCGCCGACGGCACGGGGTGGATCCGCCTGTCCGACGGCACCGTCCAGGGCCGGCCGGGGGCAGCGGGATGACGACGACGACGCCGCGTCCGGCTCGGCGCGCCCCGGGGGCGACCGCCACCCCTGGCGGCGCCGCCCGCGCCACCACCACCAGCGCCACCACGACCAGCGCCACCGCCACCAGGGGCGCCACGACGTCCACGGCCGTCCGGCCCGGCGTCGTCGGCACCAACCGCCGTCCGGCGTCCGGCGCCGGCAACGCCCGTCCCGCCCGCGCCGGCGCCGGCGGAGGAGGTGGCGGCGCGGGCGGGCGCGGCGGCCGCCGTCCCGGCGCGCTGGGCCCGGTCGCCGCCGACGCCCGGGGACGCACCGCGTTCCTCACGGTCCTCGTCCTGGCGCTCCTGGCCGTCTTCGCGGGCCGCCTCGTGTGGGTGCAGGTCGTCGTCGGGCCGGCGCGTGCGGAGGAGGCGCTGGCCTCGCGGCTGACGACGCGGACCGAGGTGCTCGGCACCCGCGGCCAGATCACCGACGCGGACGGCGTCGCGCTGGCGACCTCCGTCGAGCGCTACGTCGTGTGGGTCAACCAGCACCAGGTCGCCGAGTTCCGCGGCTCCGACGAGGCGCCCGAGGGCGCGGCGGGCGTGGCGCAGCTCCTCGCGCCGCTGCTCGACGCCGACGTGGCCGAGCTCGGCGGGCGGCTCGTCGGCGAGGCGGGCTACAAGGTGCTGCAGAAGGACGTGCTGCCCGAGATCGCCCGCGAGATCCGGTCCCTGGGGCTGCCGGGCATCGGCGTCGACATGGTGCCCGACCGCGTGTACCCCAACGGCACGCTGGCCGGGAACGTCGTGGGCTTCGTCAACTCGTCCGACCAGGGCGTGGCGGGCCTCGAGGCGGCGCTCGACCGCACGCTCACGGGCGAGGCGGGCTGGGAGCAGTACGAGCGCGGCCGCATGGGGCAGGCCATCCCGGGCGGCTACAGCGAGGGCGACCCGGCGCGCGACGGGCTGTCGGTGCGCACGACGATCGTCTCCGACATCCAGTGGAAGGCCCAGGCGGCCCTCGACGCGCAGGTGGCCGCGACGGGTTCCGACAGCGGCACGGTCGTCGTCATGGACCCGCGGACCGGCGCGGTCCTGGCGCTCGCCGACTCGGGCAGCATCGACCCGAACAGCCCCGGCGGCAGCACGGGGTCGCTGACCCCGTCGGTCTCGGACGTCTTCGAGCCCGGGTCGACCGGCAAGGTCGTCACGATGGCCGCCGCGCTCGAGCAGGGCATCACGACGCCGACGGACCAGTACGAGGTCCCGTACACGTACACGACGGAGAACGGGCAGACCTTCAAGGACTCCCACGAGCACGAGCTGCAGCGACTGACGACGACGGGCGTGCTCGCGGAGTCGTCGAACACCGGGACCGTCATGATCGGCCAGCGGCTGAGCGAGCCGACGCGCGAGGAGTACCTGCGCCGCTTCGGCTTCGGCGCCCGCACGGGGATCGAGCTGCCGGGGGAGTCGGCCGGGCGGCTGCTGCCCGCCGAGGAGTGGGACGGCCGCTCCCAGTACGCGGTCCTGTTCGGCCAGGCGCTCTCCGTCACGGCGGTGCAGGCGACGAGCGTCTTCGCGACGATCGCCAACGACGGCGTCCGGGTGGCGCCGCACCTCGTCGCCGGCACGACGGACGAGGACGGGACCTTCACGCCGGCCGCCCCCGCGGCCTCCACGCAGGTCGTCTCCGCGGAGACGGCCGGGACCGTGCTCAGCATGCTCGAGAGCGTCGTCGACGACGGCACGGGTGGCAGCGCGGCCATCGAGGGCTACCGCGTCGCCGGCAAGACCGGCACCGCCCAGAACTGGGTCGACGGCGTGCAGGGCATCACGGCCTCCTTCATCGGCGTGGCGCCCGTCGACGACCCGCGGCTCGTCGTGAGCGTCATCCTGCACAACCCGCGCACGTCCGAGTGGGGTGGCACGGTGGCGGCGCCGGTGTTCCAGGACGTCACGCGGTACGCCCTCGGGGAGCTCGGCGTCGCGCCCTCCGGCACGGCCCCGACGCTGTACCCGACGACGTGGTGAGCAGCGTGGTGAGCGACGTGGTGAGCGACGTGGTGCGCGACGTGGTGGACGCCACGTCGACGGCCGCGGCCGCGGCCGGGTCCCCGGGCACGGCGGACCGGGCCGGCCGCCGGGCGCGGGGTAGCCTCGCCCCATGACGTCCCCCCAGGGTCGGCTGCGCCCGCACGCCCCGACGGCCCGCCGGGTGACCGACCTCGCCGCCGCCCACGGCCTCGCCGCGGCGGGAGCCCCGGCGGCGGACGTGCAGGTCAGCGGCGTGACGGTCGCCTCCGGCGACGTGGCTCCCGGCGACCTCTTCGTCGCCGTCCGCGGCCTGACCGTGCACGCGGCCCGCTTCGCCGCCCAGGCCCTCGACCTCGGTGCGGCCGCCGTCCTCACCGACGACGAGGGCCTGTCCCACCTGGCCGACGCCGGGCTGGCGGACCGGGTGCCCGTGCTGCTCGCGGCGGACCCGCGCGCGCTGGCCGGGCCCGTGGCCGCCTGGCTGCACGGGCACCCGGCGGACCGGCTCGTGACCGTCGGCGTCACGGGCACGAACGGCAAGACGACGACGAGCTACTTCGTCGACGCGGCCCTGCGGGCCGTCCACCCGGTGACCGCCGTGCTCGGCACGGTGGAGCTGCGGATCGGCGAGGAGTCCATCGAGAGCCCGCGCACGACGGTCGAGGCGCCGGTGCTGCAGGCGATCTGCGCGCTGGCGCTCGAGCGCGGCGCGGGCGCCCTCACCACGGAGGTGTCGTCGCACGCGCTGGCCCTGGGCCGCGTCGAGGGGTTCGTCGCCGACGTGGCGGCCTTCACCAACCTCCAGCGCGACCACCTCGACTTCCACGGCGACATGGAGGGCTACTTCGCCGCCAAGGCGGCCCTGTTCACCCCGGCGCACGCGCGCCGCGCGGTGGTCGTCGTCGACGACGACTGGGGCCGGCGGCTGGCGACGGAGGCGACCGTGCCGGTCGAGACCGTCGCCACGCACGTCGGGGCGCCGGGGGCCGACGAGGCCGACTGGGCCGTGGTCGCGGCCGACGTCGGGCTGGACGGCGTCGGCTCACGGTTCACCCTGCGGGGCCCGGACGGGACGACGCACGAGGCGGCCAGCCCGCTGCCGGGGCTCGTGAACGTCTCCAACGCGGCCCTCGCCGTCGTCGTCGCGCACGCCGCCGGGGTGCCGCTGGGCACCGCGATCGCCGCCGTCGGCGCCGCGCACGCCGTGCCCGGACGGATGGAGCGCGTCGTCGAGCGCGGCGACGGGCTGCCGCTGTGCCTCGTCGACTACGCCCACACCCCGGACGCGCTGGTGCTGGCGCTGGAGGCCGTGCGGCCGATCACGCCGGGGCGGCTCGTGCTCGTCCTCGGCTCCGACGGCGACCGCGACCGGGGCAAGCGGCCGATCATGGGGGAGATCGCCGCCCGCCTGGCCGACGTCGTCGTCGTCACGGACGAGAACCCGCGCTCGGAGGACCCCGCGTCCATCCGGGCCGCCATCCTCGAGGGCGTGCGGTCCGTGCGCCCCGACCTGCACGACGTGGTCGAGGCCACCGACCGCCGCCAGGGCCTGCTCGACGCCGTCGCCGCGGCGCACGAGCCCGACACCGTCATCGTGACGGGCAAGGGCCACGAACCGACCCAGGAGATCGCCGGGGTGTTCCACCGCTACAACGACCGTGACGTGTACCTGGAGGCGCAGCGCCGCCACCGGGCCGGGACCGCGGGGCTGCCCGCGTGATCGCGCTGACCGCGGCCGAGCTGGCCGACGCGACGGGCGGGCGGCTGACCGGGCCGGTCGACCCCGCGACCGTCGTGAGCGGGCCGGTGGTGAGCGACTCGCGCGAGGTGGACCCCGGGGCGCTGTTCGTCGCCATCGCCGGGGAGCACGCGGACGGGCACGACCACGCGGCGTCCGCCGTCGCGGCGGGAGCGGTCCTCGTGCTGGCCGCGCGGGAGCTGGCGGGGCCCGACGGGTCGCCCCTGCCGGCCGTCGTGGTCGACGACCCCGTCGCGGCCCTCGGCGAGCTCGCCCGTGACGTCCTCGGCCGGCTCCGCGAGGCCTCGGTCGAGCCGGGCGGCGCGGGGCTGCGGGTCATCGGGGTGACCGGCTCGGTCGGCAAGACGACGACGAAGGACCTGCTGGCGCAGCTGTGCTCCGCCGCGGGCCCGACCGTCGCGCCGGTGCGGTCGTTCAACAACGAGATCGGGCTGCCGCTGACGGTGCTGCGGGCCGACGAGCGGACGCGGTTCCTCGTCCTCGAGATGGGCGCGAGCGGCCCCGGGCACCTGACGTACCTCACGCGGATCGCGCCGCCGGACGTGTCCGTCGTGCTCGTCGTCGGGCAGGCGCATCTCGGCGGCTTCGGCGGCATCGAGGCCGTGGCGCGCGCGAAGGCGGAGATCGTCGACGGGCTGGCGCCCGGCGGGGTGGCCGTGCTCAACGTCGACGACCTGCGCGTGCAGGCGATGGCCGAGCGCGCGCCGGGCGACGTCGTGTGGTTCGGCAGCGCCCCCACCGCCGACGTGCGGGCCGTCGACGTGCAGCTCGACCGTGCGGGGCGCCCCTCGTTCACGCTCACCGCCCGCGGCGGCTCGGCCCCCGTGCGGCTGCGCCTCGTCGGGGAGCACCACGTGCACAACGCGCTGGCGGCGGCCGCCGCGGGGCTGGCCGTCGGGCTGGACCTCGACGAGGTCGCGACCGGCCTGTCGCTCGCGGACGCGCTGTCGCCGCACCGCATGCACGTCGTCGAGCGCCCCGACGGCGTAACCGTCGTCGACGACTCCTACAACGCCAACCCCGACTCCATGCGCGCCGCGCTCAAGGCCCTGGCGGTCCTCGCCGGCCGCGACCGGCGCTCGGTGGCCGTGCTGGGGGAGATGCGCGAGCTCGGCGACGAGGCGGGCGAGGCGCACGACCTCATCGGGCGTCTCGCGGTCCGGCTCAACGTCAAGCTCCTCGTCGTCGTGGGGGAGGGCGCGCACCGCATCGCCGACGGCGCCCAGCACGAGGGCTCGTGGGGGGAGGAGGTGGCGGTGGTCGACGACGTCGACGCCGCCGCCGCGTTCCTCGACGCGGAGCTGCGGCCGGGTGACGTCGTGCTCGTGAAGTCCTCCTACGGCGCCGGCCTGTGGCGGCTCGGGGACCACCTGACCCAGGGGGTGCAGACCGCGTGAAGGCCGTCCTCATCGCCGGGGCGGTCTCCATGGTGGTGGCGCTGCTCGGCACGCCGCTCTTCATCCGCCTCCTCGTCAAGAAGCAGTACGGCCAGTTCATCCGCCAGGACGGGCCGACCGGCCACTTCACCAAGCGCGGGACCCCGACGATGGGCGGCGTCGTCATCATCGGCGCCACCCTTGTCGGGTGGCTCGCGGCGGTGCTGAGCACCGGGCGGGCACCGACCGTGTCGGCGCTGCTCCTGCTGTACCTCATGACGGGCCTCGGGCTCGTCGGGTTCCTCGACGACTACATCAAGATCTCCCGGCAGCGCAGCCTCGGCCTGCGCGCGGTGTGGAAGATCGTCGGGCAGGGGTTCGTCGGGATCTCCTTCGCGGTGCTGGCCCTGCGGTTCCCCAACGCCGAGGGCCTGACGCCCGGCTCCACCGAGATCTCGTTCCTGCGCGACACGGACCTGGACCTCGCCTTCGCCGGGGCGACGCTCGGGCTCGTGCTCTTCGTCGTGTGGGCCAACTTCCTCATCACGGCGTGGTCCAACGCCGTCAACCTCACCGACGGGCTCGACGGGCTCGCGACGGGGGCGTCGCTCATCGTCTTCGGCGCGTACGTCATCGTGTGCATCTGGCAGTTCAACCAGACGTGCCAGACCCTGGCGCCCGGCCCCCGCTGCTACGACGCCCGTGACCCGCTGGCCCTGGCCGCCGTGGCCGCGGCGATCACCGGCGCGTGCTTCGGCTTCCTGTGGTGGAACGCCAGCCCGGCACGGATCTTCATGGGCGACACGGGGTCCCTGGCGCTCGGCGGGGCGCTGGCGGGCATCTCGATCCTGTCGCGCACCGAGATCCTCGCCGCGATCCTCGGCGGGCTCTTCGTCCTCGTCGTCCTGTCCGACGTCATCCAGATCGGGTTCTTCAAGATGACGGGCCGGCGGGTGTTCAAGATGGCCCCGCTGCACCACCACTTCGAGCTGTCGGGGTGGGGCGAGGTCACGATCGTCATCCGGTTCTGGATCATCGCGGGGCTCTTCGTCGCCGCCGGTGTCGCCGTGTTCTACGGCGAGTGGGTGGTGAGCTCCTAGATGACGACCGCACCCGTCCCCGGTCTGGCCGAGGGCGCCCGGGTCGTCGTCGCCGGTCTCGGCGTCTCCGGCGCGGCCGCCGCGCGCGCCCTGCGCGGGCGCGGCCACCACGTCGTCACCGTCGACGCCCGCGCCCCGGGGGCCGACGCCGCCGACGAGGCGGCCTTCGTCGCCGCGGGCGGGCTCGACGGCGCCGCGCTGCTGCTCGTCTCGCCGGGCTGGCCGCCGCGCTCGCCGCTGCCGGTCGCGGCCGCCGCCGCCGGCGTCCCGGTCTGGAGCGAGGTGGAGCTGGCCTGGCGGCTGCGCGTCGACCGCGCCGCCGACGGCGGGCCCGCGCCCTGGCTCGCGGTCACCGGCACCAACGGCAAGACGACGACGGTCGGCATGCTGGAGTCGGTGCTGCGGGCGGGCGGCCGTCGCGTGGCGGCGGTCGGCAACGTCGGCACGCCGGTCGTCGAGGCCGTGACCGACCCCGACCTCGACGTGCTGGCCGTCGAGCTGTCGAGCTTCCAGCTGCACAGCACGCACAGCACCTCGCCGCAGGCCGCGGCCGTGCTCAACGTGGCCGCCGACCACCTCGACTGGCACGGCGGCATGGACGCCTACGCGGCCGACAAGGGCCGGGTCTACGCCCGGACCCAGGTCGCCTGCGTCTACAACGTCGACGACCCGCGCACGGAGGCCCTCGTCCGGGAGGCCGAGGTCGTGGAGGGCGCGCTGGCGGTCGGCTTCACGCTCGCGGCGCCCACCGTCGGGCAGGTGGGGCTCGTCGAGGGCATCCTCGTCGACCGCGGGTTCACCCCCCTGCGGCACCGGCACGGCGCGGCCGAGCTCGGCACCGTCGACGACCTGCGCCACCTGGCCGGCCCCGACGGGCTCGTGCCGCCGCACGTCGTGCAGAACGCGCTCGCCGCCGCGGCCCTCGCGCTGGCGCACGGCGTGGAGCCCGTCGCGGTGCGGGACGGCCTGCGCGCGTACGCGCCGGGCGCCCACCGCATCGAGACGGTCGCGCGCGGCGAGGGGATCGCGTGGGTCGACGACTCCAAGGCCACCAACGCGCACGCGGCGTCGGCGTCCCTCGCGGCCTTCGAGCCGGGCAGCGTCGTATGGGTCGCCGGCGGCCTGGCCAAGGGCGCGACGTTCGACGAGCTCGTCCGCGCCCGTGCCGACCGCGTGCACGCCGCCGTGCTCATCGGCGTGGACCGCGCCCCGCTGCGGGACGCGTTGGCCCGACACGCGCCGCAGGTGCCCGTCGTCGAGATCGACGCCGGTGACACTGGGGATGTGATGACCCGAGCCGTGTCCGTGGCGCGGCGGCTGGCCCTGCCGGCCGTCGGGGCGCACGACCCCGTGACCGTCCTGCTGGCCCCCGCGTGCGCGTCGATGGACCAGTTCCGCTCCTACGCCGAGCGGGGCGAGGCCTTCGCGCGCGCCGCGCGGGCCCTCGTCGACGGGCACGTCGACGGGCACGGCGACGGGCACGGCGACGGCCCCGACGGCGTGCCCACGAGCAGCCCGACCGGATCCCGGTGAGCGCCCCGACCGACGCCCGGCCGCAGCGCGGCGCGACCGCGCTGCCCCCCGGGTCGGGTGCCCCCGCGCTCGTGCGGGCCCGCGGGCTGATCGGGCACTGGAACAGCCCCGTCGCCTCGTCCTACCTCCTGGCCGGGGCCGCCGGGCTGCTGCTCGTCATCGGCCTCGTCATGGTGCTGTCGAGCTCGAGCGTCGAGTCGGTGGACGCGGGGCGGTCGCCCTACGCCGGGTTCCTCTCCCAGCTGCAGTACGCGCTGCTCGGCCTGCCGGTGCTGGTGCTCCTGTCCCGTGCGCCCGTGCGGCTGCTGCGCCGCCTGGCCTGGCCGGCGCTCGCCGGCGCGGTCGTCTTCCAGCTCCTCGTCTTCGTCCCCGGGCTGGGCTGCGGGGCCGGCGGCAACCTCAACTGGGTGTGCGTCGGCGGCTTCTCGGCGCAGCCGTCGGAGGCCATCAAGCTCGCGCTCGCGCTGTGGCTCGGCGCGGTGCTCGCCCGCAAGCAGCACCTGCTGGGGGACTGGCGGCACGCCGCCGTGCCGGTGGTGCCCGTCGTCGCCGTCGCGGTCGGGGTCGTGCTCGTCGGGCACGACCTGGGCACGGCGCTCGTCATGCTGCTGCTGGTCGCAGGGGCGCTCTTCGTCGCCGGGCTGCCGCTGCGGTTCTTCGCGGTCGCGGGGCTGGCCGGCGCCGGGCTCGCCGCGGCCCTGGCGCTGACGTCGGCCAACCGCGTCGAGCGGATCACGAGCTGGCTCTCGGACACCTGCGACACCTCGGGCGCCTGCTACCAGACGCTGCACGGCGGCTACGGGCTCGCGACGGGCGGGCTGCTCGGGGTGGGCCTCGGCAGCAGCCGGGAGAAGTGGTCCTACCTGCCCGAGGCGCACAACGACTTCATCTTCGCGATCCTCGGCGAGGAGCTCGGGCTCGTCGGGACGGTGCTCGTCCTCGTGCTCATCGGCCTGATGGCGGTCGCCATGCTGCGCGTCGTGCGGCGGCACCCCGACCCGTTCGCCCAGGTGGTGACGGGCGCGGTCATGGCCTGGATCGTCGGGCAGGCCCTGGTCAACATCGCGGTGGTCGTCGGACTGGCGCCGGTCATCGGCGTGCCGCTGCCGCTCGTGTCGGCGGGCGGCTCCGCCCTCATCATGACGATGGCGGCGATCGGGGTCGTGCTGGCCTTCGCGCGGACCGAGCCCGGGGCCGCCGAGGCCCTGGCAGCCCGTCCCTCCGTCGTGCGCCGCAGCCTCGCGGTCGTGGGCCGGGTCCGTGGCTGAGGCCCCCGCGGCGGCACGCGCACGGTCCGTCCTCCTGGCGGGCGGCGGGACCGCCGGCCACGTCAACCCGCTCCTGGCGGTCGCCGAGGAGCTGCGCCGCCGCGACCCGGGCGTGGTGCTGACGGTCCTCGGCACGACGGCGGGCCTCGAGGCGCGGCTCGTGCCGGCGCACGGGCTGCCGCTCGTCCCCGTGCCGCGCGTGCCGCTGCCGCGCCGGCCCTCCGTCGACCTGCTGCGCCTGCCCGCGCGGCTGGTCGCGGCGGTGCGCGCGGCGGAGGACGCCGCCCGCGGGAGCCGCGCCGAGGTCGTCGTCGGCTTCGGCGGGTACGTCGCGACGCCGGCCTACCTCGCCGCCCGGCGCCTGCGCCTGCCCGTCGTCGTGCACGAGCAGAACGCCCGGCCCGGCCTGGCCAACCGCGTGGGCGCCCGGGGCGCCGCCGCGGTCGCCACGACCTTCCCCGGCACGGCGCTGCCGGGGGCGGTCGTCACGGGGCTCCCGCTGCGGACGGCGGTCGCGCGGCTCCTGGCGGACCGGTCCGCCGACGCGGCGGGCACGCGCGCCCGCGCCGCCGCGGCGCTGGGGCTCGACCCGGCCCGCCCCACCCTGCTCGTCACCGGCGGGTCCCTCGGCGCGCAGAGCGTGAACGCCGCTGTCGCCGGGGCCGCCGCCGATCTCCTGGCGACCGGTGCGCAGGTGGTGCACCTCACCGGGGCCGGCAAGTCCGCGCCCGTCCTGGCGGCGGTGTCCGGCCTGCCCGGGTCGGAGCGGTACGTCGTGCGCGAGTACCTCGACGCGATGGAGCTCGCGCTCGCCTGCGCGGATCTCGTGCTCGGGCGCGCCGGCGCCGGGACCGTCTGCGAGCTGGCCGCCCTCGGGATCCCGGCGGTCTACGTGCCGCTGCCCGTCGGCAACGGCGAGCAGCGCCTCAACGCGGCCCCGGTGGTCGCGGCCGGGGGCGGCCTGCTCGTGCCCGA
Organism: Cellulomonas sp. plas2; assembly: GCF_057221735.1. Taxonomy (NCBI): domain Bacteria; kingdom Bacillati; phylum Actinomycetota; class Actinomycetes; order Micrococcales; family Cellulomonadaceae; genus Cellulomonas; species Cellulomonas sp. plas2. The sequence continues at coordinate 2,340,537 of NZ_CM170155.1, read as the reverse complement.
CGAGAGCCTCGACGCGGCATGGCTGCGCGCGCACCTGCTGCCCCTGCTCGACGGGCCCGACGCCGTCGCGGCGCGCACCCGCATGGGCGCCGCGGCGGTCGGCGTGGGCGTCCCGGACGCCGCCGCGCGCGTGGCGGACCTCGTCGAGCGGCACCTGCCGCCCGTCCGGGCCGCCGGGGGCTGGTCGTGAGCGGGGTCGGCGGGGCGCCCGTCGACCTGCGCGCGCTGGGCCGCACGCACCTCGTCGGCGTCGGCGGGGTCGGCATGTCGGCGGTCGCGGGCCTGCTCGCCGCGCGCGGGGTGCCGACCTCGGGCTGCGACGCGAAGGAGGGGCCCGCCCTGGCAGTCCTGCGGGACGCCGGGGTCGCCGTGCACGTCGGGCACGCGGCCGCGCACGCCGACGACGCGGACACGCTCGTCGTCACCTCCGCCGTGCGCGCCGACCACCCGGAGCTCGCGCGGGCGCGGGCGCTCGGCCGGCGCGTCCTGCACCGGTCGGAGGCCCTGGCCGCCCTCATGGCGGACCGGGACGCCGTGGCCGTCGCCGGCGCGCACGGCAAGACCACGACGTCGGCGATGGTCGCCGCCGCGCTGGTGGCCGCCGGTGCGGACCCGTCGTTCGCCATCGGGGGCACGGTGCTGGCGGCCGACGGCCCCCTCGGCGGCAGCCGCGAGGGCGCCGGACCGGTGTTCGTCGCAGAGGCGGACGAGTCCGACGGGTCCTTCCTCGCCTACGCCCCCCTCGTCGCGGTCGTCACCAACGTCGAGCCGGACCACCTCGACCACTACGGGACGCGGGAGGCGTTCGAGGACGCCTTCGTCGCGTTCGCGGGCAGGGTCCGCGACGGCGGGCTGCTCGTCGCGTGCGCCGACGACCCGGGGTCCGCCGCGCTCGTCGCCCGCACGCGCGAAGCCCTCGCGACCCGCGGCGCCGAGGTCGCCACGTACGGCATCGACGAGGGCGGCGCGGCCACCGACGGCGCGGCCACCGACGGCGCAGCCACCGGGGAGCCGGACGTCGCCGTGCAGCCCGGCGCGGCACGCACGGTCGACGGCGCACGCCGCTGGCCGGTGCGGCTCACCGACCGGCGCGACGGCACGGTGGTGGAGCTCTTCCTGGCGGTGCCCGGGGTCCACAACGCGCTGGACGCGGCCGCCGCGTGGTGCGCGCTGCGCCGCGTCGGCGTCGCCCCGGAGGCGGCGGCGGCCGGTCTCGGGTCCTTCCGCGGGACGGGCCGCCGCTTCGAGGACCGCGGCAGCGCCGGCGGCGTGCGCGTCGTCGACGACTACGCCCACCACCCCACCGAGGTCGCGGCGCTCCTGCGGGCGGCCCGCGCCGAGGCGGGGGACGGGCGCGTCCTCGCGCTCTTCCAGCCGCACCTGTTCTCCCGCACGCGGACCTTCGCGGAGGAGTTCGGGCAGGCCTTCGACCTGGCCGACGTCGTCGTGGTCACCGACGTCTACGCGGCCCGCGAGGCGCCCGACCCGACGGTGACCGGTGCCCTCGTCGCCGACGCGGTGCCGACGCCCGGACGCGCCGCCTTCGTCGCCGACCGGACCGCCGCCGCGTTCGCCGTGGCCGCCGCCGCGCGGCCGGGAGACCTGCTGCTGACCGTCGGTGCGGGGGACGTCACCGAGCTCGCTCCCGTCGTGCTCGCGGCGCTCGCCGAGGGCACCGCTGCCGCCGACGGGGGCACGACGCACGGGCGGGGGACGGCGTGAGCCCGGCCCGGCCGCCACGCCCGCGGCCGGTGCCCGTGCGGACGGCCCCTCGTGCTCCCGCCCCGCCGGTCCCGCCCGCCCCGCCGGTCGCGACCGGCCCGCCGATCCTGCCCGCCCCGCCGATCCGGCCGCCGGCGCCGGCAGCCGCCCGGCCCGAGGCGCCCGCGTCCGCCGCGACCCGGGCTCCGGCGGGAGAGCGGCCGGGCGCGCCGGCCACGGTCCGGCCGCAGCCCCCGGCGCCGCAGGTGGTGGTCCCGCCGCCCCCGGCGCGCGGCCCGCGCCAACCGCCCGTCGTCTCCCCGCGGTCCGCCGCGAGGTTCGCCGAACGGGTCCGGCTGCGCCGCACCCTCGCGCGGCGGAAGGTCGCCGCGCTGGTCGGCGGCGTCGTCGCGCTGGCGGCGGTGGCATGGGTGCTGCTCTGGTCGCCCGTGCTCGCGCTCGACCCGGCCCGGGTGCGGGTCACGGGCGCGAGCACGGTCGTGGCCGTCGACCAGGTGGACGCCGTCGTCGCCGCGCGCAGCGGGGTCCCCCTCCCGCGGCTCGACACGGTCGCGCTGCGCGACGAGCTCCTCGACGTGCCCGGCGTGCGCGAGGTGCGCGTGCTGCGGCTGTGGCCGCACGGCCTGGCCGTGGAGCTCGTGGCGCGGCAGCCGGCGGCCGCCGTGCCCGAGGCCGACGGCGGGTTCGTCCTGCTCGACACCGACGGGGTCCAGGTCGGGCGCGTGGACGACGTGCCCGACGGCCTGCCGGTCGTCGACGTCCCCGTGGGCCGGCCGCGCGTCCTGGCCGCGGTCCTGCGCGTCCTCGAGGGGCTGCCCGCGGACCTGCTGGCCCAGGTCGCCGACGTCAGCGCCGGGACGGAGGACACCGTCCGCCTGGGCCTGCGGGACGGCGTCGCGGTGGAGTGGGGGAGCGCGGACGGCACGGCGCTGAAGGCGGCGGTGCTCGCCACGCTGCGGGCGTCGGCGGACGCGGCGGGCGTGACCGTCTACGACGTGTCGGCGCCCACGATGCCCATCACGCGCTGACGCGCGACCGATCGCCGACACGCGCGCGGCGGTCGTTGAACCCGGCGGGGGCCGCACCTAGCGTCACGGGCAGCAGCGCACCTGACATAACTCTAACCCTCCACCTGAAGGTGAGGGTTCACCGGACCCGGACGAGAGGCACCCCACGTGGCAGCTCCGCAGAACTACCTGGCGGTCATCAAGGTCGTCGGCATCGGCGGCGGCGGCGTCAACGCCGTCAACCGCATGATCGAGGTCGGCCTCAAGGGGGTCGAGTTCATCGCGATCAACACCGACGCCCAGGCCCTGCTCATGTCCGACGCGGACGTCAAGCTCGACGTCGGTCGCGAGCTGACCCGCGGTCTCGGCGCCGGTGCCGACCCCGAGGTGGGGCGCAAGGCCGCCGAGGACCACATGGAGGAGATCGAGGACGTCCTGCGCGGGGCGGACATGGTCTTCGTCACCGCGGGGGAGGGCGGCGGCACCGGCACGGGCGGCGCCCCCGTCGTCGCCCGGATCGCCCGCTCGCTCGGCGCCCTCACCATCGGTGTCGTCACGCGGCCGTTCACGTTCGAGGGGCGCCGCCGGGGCGTGCAGGCCGACACGGGCATCGACGCCCTGCGCGCCGAGGTCGACACGCTCATCGTCATCCCCAACGACCGCCTGCTGTCGATCTCCGACCGCTCGGTCTCGGTGCTCGACGCCTTCCACTCCGCCGACCAGGTGCTGCTGTCCGGCGTCCAGGGCATCACGGACCTGATCACCACGCCGGGTCTGATCAACCTCGACTTCGCCGACGTGAAGTCGGTCATGCAGGACGCGGGCTCGGCGCTCATGGGCATCGGCTTCGCCCGGGGCGACGACCGCGCGGTGCAGGCCGCGGAGATGGCGATCAGCTCCCCGCTGCTCGAGGCGAGCATCGACGGCGCCCACGGCGTGCTGCTGTCCATCCAGGGCGGCTCCGACCTCGGCCTCTTCGAGATCAACGAGGCCGCGCGTCTCGTGCACGAGGCGGCGCACCCCGAGGCCAACATCATCTTCGGCGCGGTCATCGACGACTCCCTCGGCGACGAGGTGCGCGTGACCGTCATCGCCGCCGGCTTCGACAGCGGCAGCCCCTCGGTCCGCGGCGACGCCCGCGCGCTCGGGCAGGTCAGCGGGTCGTCGGCCGCGCGGGCCCTGCCGTCGCCGCCGCCGGTGCCGCCGCGCCCGGTGCTGGAGGACCGCGAGGACATCGCGCGCACGGCCGCGCCGCTCGCCGCCCCGACGGGTGCGCCCACCACGCGGCCCGTCCCGGTGAGCCCCGCGCCGTCGGACGTCCCCGGCTTCCTCTCGCCGGAGCGCGAGCCGGTGCCGGTGACGGGCGCCCTCGAGGTGCCGCGCACGTTCACGGACGAGCCGCGCCGCCAGCGCGGCGACGACCTGGACGTGCCGGACTTCCTCAAGTAGCCGGTGGCACCCCTCACGTCGCGCCGGCCGGACGGGACGGGTGCGCCGGTCCCGCTGCGGCGGGTCGACCTCGGGCCGGGCGTCGTCGCCGCGTTCACGACGCGGCGTGGTGGCGTGAGCCGTCCCCCGTGGGACGCCCTCGACCTCGGCCTGCACGTGGGCGACGACCCCGCGGCCGTGCGCGAGAACCGGCGGCGGCTCGAGGGCGTGCTGGGGCTGCCCGTCTCGTGGGCCCGGCAGGTGCACGGCACGGCGGTGCTCGTCGTGCCGCCCGCCGGCGCCGCGACGGGCGCCGGCGCGGACGGCGACGGGCAGGACCACGAGCAGGGCCCCGGCCAGGACCACGGGCAGGGGGACGGGCCGGACGACCTCGGGGAGGCCGACGCGCTCCTCGTCGCGCACCCGGGGACGGCCGGGGCGGTGCTCGTGGCGGACTGCGTACCGGTCCTGCTGGCGGACGCGGCGGCGGGGGTCGCCGCGGCGGTGCACGTCGGGCGCCGCGGGCTCGTGGCCGGGGTGCTGGCGGCAGCGCTCGGTGCCATGACGGCGCGCGGCGCCCGGGACGACCGGGTGCGGGCCGCCCTCGGGCCGGCCGTCGCGGGGCGCTCCTACGAGGTGCCGGCCACCCTGCGCGAGGAGGTCGCCGACCTCGTGCCCGCGGCCGCCGCCACCACCGCGTGGGGCACGCCGGCGCTCGACCTGCCCGCGGGCGTGCGGGGCGTCCTGGCGGGCCTCGGGGTCACGTCCGTGGTGGACGTCGGGGTCGACACCTTCGCCGACGCCGACCAGTTCTCGTACCGCCGGGCCGGCGGCGGCGCGACCGGGCGCAGCGCCGGGGTCGTCGGGCTCGTGTGACGCCCGGGCGTGTCGTCCGGGGCGGTGCGGCCGCCCGTTGCTAGCGTCGGGCCCGGCAGGACGTGCGGGGCAGCAGCCGCGCGCCGGCCGTGCGGTGCACGACGCGGAGACGACGCGGGGACTCGACAGGAGAGGCTGGCCATGGCCGGAACGCTGCGCAAGACGATGCTGTACCTGGGGCTGGCGGACGACCGCGCCGAGGCGGACGGCTACGACGGCACCACCACCGACGAGACGGAGACGGACGTGGCTCACGAGCACGAGGCCCAGGTCACCCCGCTGCGGCGTGCGACGCCGGTGGCGGCCGTCGCCACGCCCGAGGCGCCCTCCCACGAGCTGCGGCGGATCACGACGATCCACCCGCGCTCCTACAACGACGCCCGCACCATCGGCGAGGCGTTCCGCGGCGGCACCCCCGTCATCATGAACCTCACCGACATGGACGACGCGGACGCCAAGCGCCTCGTCGACTTCTCCGCGGGCCTCATCTTCGGCCTGCACGGCGCGATCGAGCGCGTGACCAGCAAGGTCTTCCTGCTCAGCCCCGCCACGGTCGAGATCGCCGGCGAGGTGGCCGCGGCCGCCGACCCCGCGCCGCGGACCGGGTTCTTCAACCAGAGCTGACCGTGCGCCTCCTCTTCGGCCTGCTCTACCTGGTCGTCCTCGTCTACTTCCTCCTGCTGCTGGTCCGGCTCGTGCTGGACTGGGTCCAGATGCTCGCGCGGCAGTGGCGGCCCTCGGGGTTCGCCCTGGTCGTGGCGGAGCTGACGTACTCCGTGACGGACCCGCCGCTGCGTGCGCTGCGGCGGGTCCTGCCGCCGATCGGGTTCGGGGGCATCCGCCTCGACCTCGCCTTCACGGTGCTGTTCATCGCCTGCGTGGTCCTCATGGGGGTCCTGCGCGGCCTCGCGTTCTCGTAGGGGTGGTGCCGGCCCGTCCAGGGCCGGGCGCCACCAGCAGCAGACGGCGGTGGGGACGTGCCGGTCCCCGCCCGGGTGGTCCGGCACGTCCGGAGCGCCCGTCCACGGCCGGCGGGACGCCCCTGTGGCGTCCGGCCGGGACAAACTCCGCTACCGTGGCCCGAGGCGGTCGGTGGAATCCATAGCCGCCGGTCAGACCGTTCGACCGACAGAGGTGACGACGATGGCACTGCTGACCGCAGACGACGTCCTGAACAAGAAGTTCCAGGCGACCAAGTTCCGTGAGGGGTACGACCAGGACGAGGTCGACGACTTCCTGGACGAGGTCGTCTCGACCCTGCGGGAGCTGCAGGCCGAGAACGAGTCGCTGAAGGCGCGCCTCGCGGCCGCCGGCGAGGACCACGACGGCGTGGCGTCCTCGGCACCGGCCCCCGTCGCGGCGCCGGCCCCGGAGCCCGCCGCCGAGGCGGCGCCCGAGCCGGAGCCCGAGCCCGCGCCCGTCTCGGCGCCCGTGCCCCAGACGGCCCCGGCGGTCCCCGCCGTCGCCCCGGCGACCGGTGCCACGGCGACCGCGTCCGTGCCCGCCTCCGTGCCCGCCTCCGTGCCCGCCCCGGTGCAGGCCGCCGGCGGCCGCAACGACACGGAGTCGGCCACCGGCATGCTCGCGCTGGCCCAGAAGCTGCACGACGAGTACGTGCGCAACGGCCAGGAGGAGTCCGAGCGGCTCGTCGGCGACGCGAAGGCCCAGGCCACGCGCATCGTCCGCGAGGCCGAGGAGACGTCGCAGCGGACGCTCGGCCAGCTCGAGCAGGAGCGCTCGCTCCTCGAGCGCAAGATCGACGAGCTGCGGGTGTTCGAGCGGGACTACCGCACGCGCCTGAAGAGCTACCTCGAGAACCTGCTCGGGGACCTCGACAACCGGGCCAGCGCGCTGCCGCCCCGCGGCGGCCAGGGCGTCAGCGAGAACGCCGGCATCTGACGGACCGCGTCCGTCGCGGCTCCTGCCGCGCGCGCAGCACCACCAGCACGGCCACCAGCACGGCCACCAGCACGGCACGCCCGCACCGCGGGCGTGCCGTGTTGTGCGTCCGGCACCGCGGCAGTACGGTCACGGGACTTCGACGACAAGGGGGACGTGGATGCCCGACAACGCGCTGAGCAGCGCGACCGTGACGGACCTGGAGCCGGACCTCGACCGGCTGGCGGGGGAGCTGCTGGTCCGTGACGGCGAGGAGCCGTGGACCCCCGAGGAGCTGCGCGCCGTGGCCGCCGGGCTGACGTCCGACGTCGAGCGCCTCACCGAGGAGCTCGCCGCCGCCGACCAGGGGCTGTCGGAGCTGCTGCGCAACTCCGGCGACGGCGCGGGCGACGACCAGGCCGACTCCGGTTCGAGCGCCCTGGAGCGCGAGCACGAGCTGACCCTGGTCAACAACACGCGCGACCTGCTCGCCCAGACCCAGCACGCCCTCGGCCGGATGGCCAGGGGCACCTACGGCACGTGCGAGCAGTGCGGCCGTGCGATCGGCAAGGCACGCCTCGAGGCGTTCCCGCGCGCGACGCTCTGCGTCGAGGACAAGCAGCGCGAGGAGCGCCGCTGACCTGAGCGCGGCGCGCGTCCGCACAGGTCGCGCGCACGAGCACCGGACGGCCCCGTCCCGGTCCCGGCGAGGACCGCGGCGGGGTCGTCGTGCGTCTCACCTAGACTCCTGCGGTGCCCGACGCTCCCGACGCCGCCGACGACGCCCGCGCCACCACCCCGTCCGCGGCGGTGGACGGGGGCGCCACGGACCCGGTCGACGCGGACGGCGCCACGGCCGACGCGGCGACGGTGCCCCCGGCCCGTCGGCGGCGGCTGCTCGCCGGCCTCGTCGTCCTGGCCGCTGCGGTCCTCGCGGCCGACCAGCTGTCGAAGGCGTGGGCGCTGGACGCCCTGTCGACCTCGCAGCGCCGGCCCGTGCTGGGCGACCTGCTGGGGCTGCAGCTCGTCTTCAACCCGGGTGCCGCGCTGTCCATCGCGACGGGGCTGACGTGGGTGCTGACCCTCGTGGCGGTGGTCGTGGTGCTCGTCGTGGCGCGGGCGGCGCGCCGGATCGGCTCGGGCGCGTGGGCCGTCGCCCTGGGTCTGCTGCTCGGGGGCGCGCTGGGCAACCTCGGGGACCGGCTCTTCCGTCCGCCGGGCTTCGCGCGCGGGCACGTCGTGGACTTCCTCGCCTACGGCAACTTCTTCGTCGGCAACGTCGCCGACATCGCGATCGTCGCCGCCGCGGTGCTCGTCGTGCTGCTCGCGGTGCGGGGCACGGGGCTGGACGGCCGGCGGGCCGGGGCGTGAGCGGCGCCGGCGGCGAGGTCCGCGCCCTGCCCGTCCCGGACGGGCTCGCGGGCGAGCGGGTCGACGCCGCCCTCTCGCGCCTGCTGGGCCTGTCACGGACGCGGGCGGCGGAGCTCGCGGAGGCGGGCTCCGTGCTCGTCGACGGGCGCGCGGTCGGCAAGTCGGACCGGTTGCCGGGCGGCGCCTGGCTGGAGGTGGAGCTGCCGCCGGTGGCACCGGTGGCGGCCGCGGTGGTCGAGACACCGGTTCCGGGCATGCGCGTGGTCCACGACGACGACGACCTCGTGGTCGTGGACAAGCCCGTCGGCGTGGCCGCGCACCCGTCCCCGGGCTGGACCGGGCCGACGGTCGTCGGGGCGCTGGCGGCCGCGGGCTACCGCATCGCCACGTCCGGTGCGGCGGAGCGCCAGGGCGTGGTGCACCGGCTCGACGCGGGCACCTCGGGCCTCATGGTCGTCGCCAAGAGCGAGCACGCCTACACCGCCCTCAAGCGCGCCTTCAAGGAGCGCACGGTCGAGAAGGTGTACCACGCGCTCGCCCAGGGCCACCCGGAGCCGACGAGCGGCACCATCGACGCGCCCATCGGCAGGCACCCGAGCGCGGACTGGCGGTTCGCGGTCGTGGCCGACGGCAAGCCGTCGGTCACGCACTACGCCCTGCTCGAGATGCTGCCGGCCGCCTCCCTCCTCGAGGTGCACCTCGAGACGGGCCGCACGCACCAGATCCGCGTGCACCTCGCGGCGCTGCGGCACCCGCTCGTCGGGGACACGACGTACGGCGCGGACCCGGCCCTCGCGGCCCGGACGGGCCTGGCCCGGCAGTGGCTGCACGCGGTCCGCCTCGGGTTCGAGCACCCCGGGACCGGGACGTGGCTCGAGCTGGAGAGCACGTACCCCGACGACCTCGAGCACGCCCTCGAGGTGCTCGCGGCCGGCTGGCGCTGAGCGACGCGCCGACGACGCGCCGGGCCGGCGCGACACGCCCGCCGGGGTGTCGCGGGGCCCGCCGGGGGTGTCGGGGGCGCCGCCTAGGATGACCGCCATGGTGTCCGCGGGGAGCTCGACCGACGACTTCGTCCACCTCCACGTCCACACCGAGTTCTCCATGCTGGACGGCGCGGCGCGGGTCGACGACCTGTTCGCGGAGGCGCAGCGGCTGGGACAGCGGGCCGTCGCCATCACCGACCACGGCTACCTGTTCGGGGCCTTCGACTTCTGGAAGAAGAGCAAGGCCTACGGCATCAAGCCGATCATCGGCGTCGAGGCGTACGTGACCCCGGGGACCAGCCGGTTCGACCAGACGCGCGTGCGCTGGGGCGAGCAGCACCAGGCGTCGGACGACGTGTCGGCGCGTGGCGCGTACACGCACATGACGCTGCTGGCGCGCACCACCGCCGGCATGCACAACCTCTTCCGCATGTCCTCCCTGGCCTCGCTCGAGGGCCAGATGGGCAAGTGGCCGCGCATGGACCGCGAGCTGCTGAGCACCTACGCCGACGGCCTGATCGCGACGACGGGCTGCCCCTCGGGCGAGGTGCAGACCCGCCTGCGCCTGGGCCAGTGGGACGAGGCCGTGCGGGCCGCGGGGGAGCTGCAGGACCTCTTCGGCAAGGAGAACCTGTACGTCGAGCTCATGGACCACGGGCTGGAGATCGAGCGCCGGGTGGTCAAGGACCTGCGCCGCCTGGCCGAGGCGATCGGCGCCCCCGTCGTGGCGACGAACGACCTGCACTACACGAAGCACGAGGACAGCCACGCCCACGAGGTGCTGCTGTGCGTGCAGTCCGGCTCGACGCTGGCCGACCCCGACCGCTTCAAGTTCGACGCGGACCAGTTCTACCTGAAGTCCGCCGCGGAGATGCGGCGGGTGTGGTCCGAGGTGCCGGAGGCGTGCGACAACACGCTGCTCATCGCCGAGCAGTGCGACATCTCGTTCAACACCGAGGCCAACTTCATGCCGCGGTTCCCCACGCCCGAGGGGGAGGGCGAGGACTCCTGGTTCGTCAAGGAGGTCGAGCGGGGCCTGCAGCGCCGGTACGCGGGGGCCGTGCCCGACGACGTGCGCCGCCAGGCGGAGTACGAGACGGGCGTCATCACCAGCCTCGGCTTCTCCGGCTACTTCCTCGTCGTCGCGGACTTCATCAACTGGGCCAAGGCGCAGGGCATCCGCGTCGGCCCGGGCCGTGGCTCGGCCGCCGGCTCCATGGCCTCGTACGCCATGGGCATCACGGAGCTCGACCCGCTGCGCCACGGACTCATCTTCGAGCGCTTCCTCAATCCCGAGCGCGTGTCCTGGCCCGACGTCGACGTCGACTTCGACGAGCGCCGGCGCGGCGAGGTCATCCGCTACGTGACGGACAAGTACGGCGAGGACCGCGTCGCCCAGATCGTCACCTACGGATCCATCAAGGCCAAGCAGGCCCTCAAGGACGCATCCCGGGTGCTGGGCTTCCCCTTCGCGATGGGCGAGCGGCTGACGAAGGCCATGCCCCCGGCCGTCATGGGCAAGGACATCCCGCTGTCGGGGATCTTCGACACGGGGCACGAGCGGTACGCCGAGGCCGAGGAGTTCCGCCAGCTCGTCGCCACGGACCCGGACGTGGCCCGCGTCGTGGAGACCGCCCGCGGCCTGGAGAACCTCAAGCGCCAGTGGGGCGTGCACGCCGCCGGCGTCATCATGTCGAGCGAGCCGCTGCTGGACATCCTGCCCATCATGAAGCGCCCGCAGGACGGCGCGATCATCACGCAGTTCGACCAGCCGGGGTCCGAGGCGCTGGGCCTGATCAAGATGGACTTCCTCGGCCTGCGCAACCTGACGATCCTCGACGACGCGCTGGACAACATCGTCGCCAACGGCAAGCCGCCGCTGGACCTCGAGACCATCGGGCTCGAGGACGGGCCGACGTACGAGCTGCTGCAGCGCGGGGACACCCTGGGGGTGTTCCAGCTCGACGGCGGGCCCATGCGTGCCCTGCTGCGCCAGATGCGCCCCGACAACTTCGAGGACATCTCCGCGGTCATCGCCCTGTACCGCCCGGGACCGATGGGCATGAACTCCCACACGAACTACGCCCTGCGCAAGAACGGCCTGCAGGAGGTCGAGCCGATCCACCCCGAGCTCGCCGAGCCGCTCGAGGAGGTCGTGGGGATCACCCACGGCCTGATCGTCTACCAGGAGCAGGTGCAGAAGGCCGCCCAGGTCCTGGCGGGCTACAGCCTGGGCCAGGCCGACCTGCTGCGGCGCGCGATGGGCAAGAAGAAGAAGGAGATCCTCGACAAGGAGTTCGTGCCCTTCCAGGCGGGCATGCGCGAGCGGGGCTACTCCGACGGCGCCATCCAGGCGGTGTGGGACGTGCTCGTCCCCTTCGCCGGGTACGCGTTCAACAAGGCGCACTCGGCCGCGTACGGCGTCGTCTCCTACTGGACGGCCTACCTCAAGGCGAACTACCCGACCGAGTACATGGCGGCGCTGCTGACCAGCGTCCGCGACGACAAGGACAAGTCGGCGCTGTACCTCGGCGAGTGCCGTCGCATGGGCATCACCGTCCTGCCGCCGGACGTCAACGACTCCTCGGCGCTGTTCACGGCCGTCGGGCACGACATCCGGTTCGGGCTGACCGCGGTGCGCAACGTCGGCGCGAACGTCGTCGACGCGGTCGTCGCGACGCGGGAGGCCAAGGGCGCCTACACCTCGTTCACGGACTTCCTCGACAAGGTGCCCGCCGTCGTGTGCAACAAGCGCACGATCGAGTCGCTCATCAAGGCCGGGGCCTTCGACTCGCTCGGGCACAGCCGGCGCGCGCTGCTGCTCGTGCACGAGCAGGCGGTCGACTCCGTCATCGGGGTCAAGCGCAAGGAGGCGGAGGGGCAGTTCGACCTGTTCGCCGACGTCTTCGGCGGCGACGACGACGCGGGCGGCTTCTCCGTCACCGTGCCCGACGTGCCCGACTGGGACAAGAAGCAGCGTCTCGCCTTCGAGCGGGAGATGCTCGGCCTGTACGTGTCCGACCACCCGCTCTCCGGGCTGGAGCACGTGCTGGCCTCGGCGGCGGACGTCTCGGTCGCCTCGCTCATGGCCGACGAGCAGCGTCCCGACGGGTCGACGGTCGTCGTCGCCGGGCTCATCACGTCGCTGCAGCGCAAGATGTCCAAGCAGGGCAACCCGTGGGCGGCCGTGACGCTCGAGGACCTCGAGGGCGCCGTCGAGATCATGTTCTTCGGGGAGACGTACCTCGCCTACTCGACCGTCTTGGCCGAGGACGCGGTCGTCGTGGTGCGCGGACGCGTCCGCCGGCGCGACGACACCATGCAGCTGCAGGCCATGGAGGTGACGCTGCCCGACGTCTCGGCCACCCCCGACTCGCCGGTGGTGGTCTCGATGCCCGTCGCCCGGTGCACGCAGCCCGTCGTCGAGCGCCTGCGCGAGGTGCTGTCCACGCACCCGGGCGTCACCGAGGTCCACGTCCGCCTCACGCAGCCGGGCCGGGCGACGGTCATGCGCCTCGACGACACCTACCGCGTCGCCCGCGACCCGTCCCTGTACGGCGACCTCAAGGCCCTCCTGGGTCCGAGCTGCCTCGCCCGCTGACGCCCTCGGCAGGGGCACGGCCGCGCGTCGTATAACCCTTGCGTTATAGGAAAGGGGCGGGCAGGCTGGGGACGTGCACCCGCTGGACGCGCTCGGCGACCCCGTCCGCCGTCGCCTGCTGGAGCTGCTCGCCTCCGGCGAGCGGCCGGCGGGCGACCTGGCGGCCGCGGTCGGGGCCGAGTTCGGCATCTCCCAGCCCGCCACCTCCCGGCACCTGCGCGTCCTGCGCGAGGCCGGCGTGGTCAGTGTCACGGCGGCGGGACCCGTCCGCCTCTACGCGGTGCGGGCCGAGGCGCTCGACGAGGTCGGGGCCTGGGTCGAGCGGGTGCGCGGGCACTGGGCGCCGCGGCTGGACGCTCTCGCCACCGAGATCGCCCGGGGACGCCGCGCGCGCCGGGCAGGGGGAGGACCGCCATGACCACCACCGACGACGGCCCGCTCGGGGTGCTGCGCCCCGACGGGGACCGGACGGACGTCCGCTTCGAGCGCACCTACGCCACCGACCCGGCGGACCTGTGGGAGGCGCTGACGACGCCGGCCCGCCTCGCGCGCTGGCTCGGCCCGGTGACCGGGGACCTGCGCGAGGGCGGGCGGTACCACGTCGTGCTCGGCCCGGACCCCGACGACCACGCGGCGGGGGAGATCCGCACGTGCCGCGCGCCGGAGCACCTCCTCGTCGGCTGGACGTGGCCCGGGGAGGACCTCTCCCAGGTCGAGCTGCGCGTGACCGCCGACCCGGGTGGCGCCCGCCTCGTGCTCACCCACCACCGGCTGCCGTCGGTGTCCGCCGTCGGGTACGGCGCCGGGTGGCACGCGTACCTCGACGTGCTCGCCGGCTCGCTCGCCGACGCCACGGTGGACGCACCCGCGCACCAGGCGACCGAGGACGGCCCGGGCGGCACCGGAGGGGGCCTCACGTGGGACGAGCGCTTCACGGCGCTGCTGCCGCTGTACCGGGCCGCGTCGGGCGCCTGAGGCCGGGCCCGGGCGGGACCGGCCCCGATCGCGCTCCGGTCCTGCCCCGGTCAGTACCCTGGGGCCGTGATCTCCCGGATCGACCTGCGCGGCCGCACCCTGTCCCGTCGAGCCCTGCTCGAGACGCTCCCGCGGGCGGAGGTGGACGTCGAGCAGGCGGCCCAGCAGGTCGCCCCGCTGGTCGCGGACGTACGGGAGCGGGGGGCCGCGGCGCTGCGCGACCTCGCGGCGCGCTTCGACGGCGTCCGGCCGACGCACCTGCGGGTGCCGGCCGAGGCCTTCGCCGCGGCGTCGGAGGCGCTCGACCCGGCGGTGCGTGCCGCGCTGGAGGAGACCATCGCGCGCGTCCGGCGGGTCCACGCCGCCCAGCGGCCGGCGGACCTCACGGTCGACGTGGCGCCCGGGGCGCAGGTGCGCCAGCGCTGGCTGCCGGTCCGCCGCGTGGGGCTCTACGTGCCCGGCGGCCTGGCCGTGTACCCCTCGTCCGTCGTCATGAACGTGGTCGCCGCGCAGGAGGCGGGCGTCGGGTCGCTGGCCGTCGTGTCGCCCCCGCAGAAGGACCGCGACGGCCTGCCGGACCCGGTCGTGCTCGCCACCTGCGCGCTGCTCGGCGTCGACGAGGTCTACGCGGCCGGCGGGGCGCAGGCCGTCGCCCTGCTCGCGTACGGCGCCGCCGGCTCCGACGACGTCGACGGCGAGGTCCTGTGCGAGCCCGTCGACGTCATCACGGGTCCCGGCAACGTCTACGTCGCCGCCGCCAAGCGCCTCGTCCGCGGCGTGGTCGGCATCGACTCCGAGGCCGGCCCCACGGAGATCGCGATCCTCGCGGACGGCACCGCCGACGCCACCCACGTCGCCGCCGACCTCGTCTCGCAGGCCGAGCACGACCCGCTGGCCGCCGCCGTCCTCGTGACGACCAGCGTGGAGCTGGCCGGCGCGGTCGAGGCGCGGCTCGCGGACCGCGTCGAGGGCACGCGCAACGCGGCGCGGGTGCAGGTGGCGCTGTCGGGGCCGCAGAGCGCGATCGTGCTCGTCGACGACCTCGACGCCGGCCTGGAGGTCGTCAACGCCTACGGCGCCGAGCACCTGGAGATCCAGACCGCCGACGCCTCCGCCGTCGCCGACCGCGTCACCAGCGCGGGCGCGGTGTTCGTCGGGGCGTGGTCGCCGGTGTCGCTCGGGGACTACATGGCGGGCTCCAACCACGTGCTGCCCACGGGCGGCTGCGCGCACTTCTCGTCGGGCCTCGGCGTGCACTCCTTCCTGCGCGCGGTGCAGGTGGTCGAGTACGACCACGACGCGCTGGCCGCCGTCGCGGACCGGGTCGTGGCGCTGGCGGACGCCGAGGGCCTGCCCGCCCACGGCGAGGCCGTGCGCGCCCGGTTCTGACGCCCCGCCCTAGACTCGCCCCCGTGACCGACGCCCCCGCCCGCCCGCAGCGGGCGACGCTCCCGCTGCGGCCGGAGCTCGCCGGCCTCGAGCCGTACGGCGCACCGCAGCTCGACGTCCCGGTGCTGCTCAACGTCAACGAGAACCCCTACGCCCCCTCCGACGAGGTGGTCGCCGACATCGCGGCCGCCGTGGCGGAGGCGGCCCACGGCCTCAACCGCTACCCGGACCGGGAGGCGCTCGGGCTGCGCGCGGACCTGGCCGGCTACCTCGCCGTCGAGTCCGGCGTGCGCGTCGCGCCGGAGCAGGTGTGGGCCGCGAACGGGTCCAACGAGGTGATGCTGCACCTGCTGCAGGCCTTCGGCGGGCCGGGCCGGACGGCGCTGTCCTTCGCGCCGACGTACTCCATGTACCCCGAGTACGCGCGTGACACGGGTACGGCGTGGCAGGTCGGGCGCCGCGCGGAGGACTTCTCCGTCGACGCTGCGGCCGCGTGCGACCTCGTCGCCGAGGTCGCGCCGTCCGTGGTGCTGCTGGCCAGCCCGAACAACCCGACGGGCACCGCCCTGCCGCCCGCCACGCTGGAGGCGGTGCTCGGGGCGGCGGCGGACGTGCCGGGCGGCTGCGTCGTCGTCGTCGACGAGGCCTACGGGGAGTTCCGCCGTCGCGGCACCCCGTCGGCGCTGGCGCTCCTGGCCGAGCACCCGCACCTGGCCGTGAGTCGCACGATGTCCAAGGCGTTCGGCCTGGCGGGCGCCCGGGTGGGCTACCTGGCCGCGAGCACCGCGCTCGTCGACGCGCTGCGCGTCGTGCGCCTGCCGTACCACCTGTCCGCGGTGACGCAGGCGACGGCCCGCGCGGCGCTGCGGCACGCGCCCGCCCTCATGGCGCAGGTGGGCAGCCTGCGGCAGGAGCGCGACGACCTCGTCGCCTGGCTGCGCGCCCGCGGGCTGCGCGCCGCGGACTCCGACGCGAACTTCGTCCTGTTCGGCACGTTCCCGGACCGCCACGCGGTCTGGCAGGGGCTGCTGGACCGGGGCGTCCTCGTCCGGGAGACCGGGCCCGAGGGGTGGCTGCGGGTGTCGGTCGGCACGCCGCAGGAGACGGCGGCCTTCCGGGCCGCCCTGAGCGAGGTGGGCGGCCTGTGAGCGGCACGACCGGCGGGCGCACGGCCCGCGTCGAGCGGACGACGAGCGAGTCGAGCGTCGTCGTCGAGCTGGACCTGGACGGGCGGGGGCGCACCGACGTCGCCACGTCCGTGCCGTTCTACGACCACATGCTCACGGCGCTCGGCAAGCACTCGCTCATCGACCTCACCGTCCGCGCGACGGGGGACACCCACATCGACGCCCACCACACCGTGGAGGACGTCGCGATCACCCTCGGCCAGGCGCTGCGGATCGCCCTGGGGGACAAGGTGGGCATCTCCCGCTACGGGGACGCCACGGTCCCGCTCGACGAGGCCCTCGCGCACGCCGTGGTCGACGTCTCGGGACGGCCGTACCTCGTCCACTCGGGCGAGCCCGCCGGCCAGGAGCTGCACCTCATCGGCGGGCACTTCACGGGCTCGCTCACCCGGCACGTGCTCGAGTCGATCGCCCACCACGCCGCCTTCACCGTCCACGTGCGCGTCCTGGCCGGCCGCGACCCGCACCACGTCGTCGAGGCGCAGTTCAAGGCGCTGGCGCGGGCCCTGCGCGCCGCGGTCGCCCTCGACCCGCGCGTCGAGGGCGTCCCGTCGACGAAGGGCGCGCTGTGAGCGCCGCCGGCACGGCCCCCGACGAGGGCCGTCCCGACGAGGACCGCCCCGACGACGACGTGCTGGCCGCCCTCGAGGCCCAGTTCGCCGCGGACGCCGGCAGCCCGGACGACGGGCACGCCTCCGGCGACGCGGACGCTCCCGGTGATGACGACGCCCCCGCCGACGAGGAGCCCCTGACGCTGGCGTCGGCGCAGCCACGGCCGACCCGTGCGCTGGTGCTCACGCAGGTCGCCGCGGCCGCGCCGCTTGCGGCGGCGTGCGCGCTGGCGCAGGTCGACGCCGACGTGGTGCCCACGCCGGAGGGCGCGCTCGCCGTGCTGCGCGACCCGACCGCCGGCGGCGCCGGTGCCGCCGCGATCTCCCAGCTGCTGCGCACGGCCCCGGTGGTGCTGTTCGAGCGCCGCGCCTCGCAGATCAGCGCCCAGCAGTGGGTGGGCGGCGCCGTGCAGAAGGACGTCGAGGAGCCCGGCCTCCTGCTGGCCTACGCACCCTCGCAGCTCGAGGACCTGCTCGTCGCCGAGGCCGACGTCTCGGGCTTCGACGGCGTCGTGAGCAGTGTCGGCATGTCGCGGTTCAAGGCCATGGCGGTCCTCGCCCGTGCCGGCCGGCGCCGGCCCCGCGGGTAGCCTGGGGGCGTGAGCGCAGCCCCTTCCGTCGTCGTCCTGGACTACGGCTTCGGCAACGTCCGCTCGGCGGTCCGCGCGCTGGAGCGCGTGGGTGCCGAGGTCGAGCTGACCGCGGACAAGGCCGCGGCGCAGGAGGCCGACGGGCTCGTCGTCCCCGGCGTCGGCGCGTTCGCGGCGGTCATGGCCGGGCTGCGGCAGGTCGGCGGGGACCAGGTCGTCGACCGCCGCCTCGCGGGCGGCCGGCCCGTCCTCGGCATCTGCGTCGGCATGCAGGTCATGTTCGACGAGGGGGTCGAGCACGGCGTCCGCACGCCGGGCCTGGGGGAGTGGCCCGGCGTCGTCGAGCGGCTCGAGGCGCCCGTCGTCCCACACATGGGCTGGGCGGAGGTCCGGGCGCCCGAGGGGTCGACGCTCTTCGCCGGCCTCGAGGACCAGCGCTTCTACTTCGTGCACTCCTACGCCGCGCGCCGCTTTCCCCTGCACGACGAGCCGCGCGACACGCCGCTGGCGCCGCCGCTGGTCACGTGGTCCGAGCACGGCGAGCCCTTCGTCGCCGCCGTCGAGAACGGACCGCTGTCCGCCACGCAGTTCCACCCCGAGAAGTCGGGCGACGCGGGTGCCGCGCTGCTCGAGCGCTGGGTCGACGGCCTGCGCTGACACCGGCGCCCCGCGGTGCCCGCCCGCCGTGCACCCTCGGCCCACCCAGCCCGACCACCCCAGCCCGACCATCTCGCCCTCGCGACCGCGCGGGCACGAGCCCCGGAGGACCACCCGCATGACCCGTCTCGAGCTGCTGCCCGCCGTCGACGTCGCCGACGGGCAGGCGGTGCGCCTCGTCCAGGGCGAGGCGGGGTCCGAGACCTCCTACGGCGACCCCCTCGCGGCCGCGCTCGACTGGCAGGCCGGCGGGGCGGAGTGGGTGCACCTCGTCGACCTCGACGCCGCCTTCGGCCGCGGCTCGAACGCGGCGCAGCTCGCCGAGGTGACCGCGGAGCTGGTCCGGCGCGGCGTGCGCGTCGAGCTGTCCGGGGGCATCCGCGACGACGCGTCCCTCGAGCGCGCGCTGGCGACGGGCGCGACCCGCGTCAACCTCGGCACGGCGGCGCTCGAGGACCCCGCCTGGACCGCCGACGTCATCGCGCGGCACCGGGCGCAGGTCGCCGTCGGGCTCGACGTGCGCGGCACCACCCTGGCCGCCCGCGGCTGGACGCAGGAGGGCGGCGACCTGTGGGAGGTCCTCGCGCGCCTGGAGGACGCCGGGTGCGCCCGGTACGTCGTGACCGACGTGACGAAGGACGGCACGCTGCGCGGGCCCAACGTCGACCTGCTGCGGCAGGTGTGCGCCCGCACGGACGCGCCCGTGGTGGCGTCGGGCGGCATCTCCTCGCTCGACGACCTCGTCGCGCTGCGCGGGCTCGTCGACGAGGGGCTCGAGGGCGCGATCGTCGGCAAGGCGCTGTACGCCGGGGCCTTCACGCTGCCCGAGGCGCTCGACGTCGCCGGCCGTCCGTGAGCGGGCGGGCGCTGCCGCCGACGAGCCCCTTCGCCGGTGACGACGGGTCGCCGGACCCGGCGCTGGCGGCAGCGCTCGCCGCGCACGCGGCCGCCGAGCACGGTGATCTCGCCGCGGTCGTCGCCGCCCTGGCCGGCGCCCGCGTGCTCGTGCCCGTCCTGGCGCAGGTGGAGGTGGCGGGAGCCGTCGGACACGACGTCGGGGGGGCGGCCGTCGAGCTGGCCGTCGACAAGGAGGCGTCCGCGGGCGTGGTCGCCCTCCGCGTGCCCGACGGGCGGACGGCCCTGCCCGTCTTCTCCGGCACGGCGGCCATGACGGCCTGGCGCGCGAGCGCTCGCCCCGTCCCCACGCACGGCCCGAAGGCCGCGCTGTCGGCGGTGCACGAGGGCTGGGAGGTGCTCGTCGTCGACCCCGCCGGTCCCGTGGCCGCGGTCGTGCCGCGGCCGGCCGTCTGGGCGCTGGCCCAGGGACGGTCCTGGGCGCCGGCGGTCGTCGCCGGGGTCGTCGCGCCCGAGGTGGACACGGCGGTGCGCACCGCGCTCGCCGGGCTGCCGGCCGTCGTGGCCGTCGCGACGGCGCCGGGCGCCCGCGCCGAGGTCGCGGTGCACCTGGCGCTCGCCCCGGGCCTCGATCGCGCCGGCCTCGACGCGACGCTGGCGCGCGTGAACGCCGCCCTCGCGGCCGACGAGCTCGTCGCCGGACGGGTCGACTCCCTCGAGCTGCGGGTCCGCGCGGCGGCCTGAGCGCCGCCGGGCTCCCGGCGCCGCCAGGTCCTCCGCCAGTCCTCCGCGACCGTTGCCGCGGCTAGGAGGAACGCGTCAGACCACGGAGCCCGTGAACCGCTCCCCGGGGCCCTCGCCCGGGGCGTCCGGGAAGGCCGAGGCCTCCCGGAAGGCGAGCTGCAGGGACCGCAGCCCGTCGCGCAGGGACCGGGCGTGCTGGTTGCCGATGTCGGGCGCGGCCGCGGTGACCAGCGCGGCGAGCGCGGTGATGAGCTTGCGGGCCTCGTCGAGGTCGAGGTAGTCCGCCCCCCGCCCCTGCGGCCCGTCCTCCGCGAGCCCGCACTTGACCGCGGCCGCGCTCATGAGGTGGACGGCGGCGGTCGTGATGACCTCGACCGCCGCGACGTCGGCGATGTCGCGCGTCGCCGACACGGAGGGGTCGACCCCGCCGGTCCCGGCGCTCGGGCCGGCCGCGGGCGCCGGGTCGGCGGACGGGGCGGGCAGGACGGGGTCGATGGGCTCGACGGGGCCGCCGTCGGGCTGGCCGGGCTCGCTGTGCATGCGACGATCGTCGCACCCTCCCGGTGCGCACCTCCGTCCCGAGGGGTTCGGGGACGCGTCTGCTACGCTGGTCCATCGACTGACCTGTCCGTGCGTTCGTCCGGTACCGCCCTCGGTGCCGGGTCCGGGGGAGCGGGCAGGCGTGCAAGCGGAGATCCCTCTCCCACCTGCGCTCCGACGGGCGGCCCTCCGGGTCGCCGACAGGGGCCAGGTCCGGTCCAGCACGGCGCTCCCCGGGGTGCCGTGCGCCCGCCGTGCCGGCGTCGCCGGCCCCGGCGGCCGGTGCTGTGGGGTCCTCGTCTGCGCTCAGGACGGGGGCCCTTTCCTCGTCCTGGCGGTCGCCCACCACGACTTGAGGAGCACCCCCATCAGCGAGCCTCGCATCAACGATCGGATCCGCGTCGCCGAGGTCCGCCTGGTCGGCCCGAACGGCGAGCAGGTCGGCATCGTCCGCGTGGAGGACGCGCTGCGCCTGGCCCAGGACGCGGACCTCGACCTCGTCGAGGTCGCGCCGACGGCCCGCCCGCCCGTGTGCAAGATCATGGACTACGGGAAGTTCAAGTACGAGGCCGACATGAAGGCCCGTGAGGCGCGACGGAACCAGGCCAACACGGTCCTGAAGGAGATCCGTTTCCGGCTCAAGATCGACCCGCACGACTACGGCACGAAGAAGGGCCACGTCGAGCGCTTCCTGTCCGCCGGGGACAAGGTCAAGGTCATGATCATGTTCCGCGGCCGCGAGCAGTCGCGCCCGGACGCCGGCGTACGCCTCCTGCAGCGCCTGGCCGACGACGTGTCGGAGCTCGGCTTCATCGAGAGCATGCCGAAGCAGGACGGCCGCAACATGATCATGGTGCTCGGCCCGACGAAGAAGAAGGCCGAGCAGCGCCGTGCCGAGCAGGCCGAGCGTCCGCGCCGGTCGGAGCGCCCGCCGCTGCCGCAGGACGAGGCGGACGAGGACGTGACGGTCGACGCGTCGACCGGTGCGACCGAGGCGCCCGCCGCGGCGCCCGTGCCGGCCGCCGCCCCCGCGGCTGCGTCGGCCCCGGTCTCCGTCCCCGCCGCGGCGCCCGCGCCCGCGGCGGCCTCGGAGCGGCCGGCCGCCCCGCGCCCGGCGTCGGCCCCGCGCCCGGCGACCGCCGCGCCGCGCCCGGCCTCGTCGGCCCCGCGTCCGGCCGCGGTGTCGCCGTCCGCCCCGCGGCCGGCGTCCTCGTCACCGTCGGCCCCGCGGCCGGGCTCGGCCCCGCGCCCGGCGTCCGGCGGGTCCGCCCCGCGGCCGTCGTCCACGCCCCGCCCCGCCTCGTCGCCGCGTCCGGCCTCCGCGCCGCGGCCCGCGGCGGACGGGACGTCGTCGCCCCGGCCCTCCGCGGCCCCGCGCCCCTCGGCGGCTCCCGCGCCGCGTCCCGCGGCCCCGGCCGCCACCCCCCGCACGAGCGACGGCGCGGCCCCCACGCCGCGTCCGGCGCCCCGGCCCGGTCCGCGCGGTGCGGCCCCGGTGCCCGGACCCCGTCCGTCCCAGCCCCGCAGCACGACGTCCGACGCCGGCTGATCCGCGGGAGGGCCGCACGGCCGTCCCGCCCGAACGAGTCGCACGCCCCGGCGCGCGATGCCTGACGACAAGGAGAACGGCAGCCATGCCGAAGAACAAGACGCACTCCGGTGCCAAGAAGCGCTTCCGCGTGACGGGGACGGGCAAGGTCATGCGCGAGCAGGCCAACGGCCGCCACCTGCTCGAGCACAAGTCGAGCCGCCGGACCCGCCGCATCGCCGGCGACGTCGTCGTCTCCCCCGCCGACTCCACCAAGATCAAGAAGCTGCTCGGCAAGTGAGCCCGCGGGCCTGACGGCCCCGGACGCACCAGCCGGCCCTAGACCAGCAAGGAGCATCACGTGGCACGCGTGAAGCGGGCGGTCAACGCCCAGAAGAAGCGCCGTACGACCCTCGAGCTCGCCAGCGGCTACCGCGGCCAGCGCTCGCGCCTGTACCGCAAGGCGAAGGAGCAGGTCACCCACTCCCTCGTCTACGCGTACCGCGACCGCAAGGCGCGCAAGGGCGACTTCCGCAAGCTGTGGATCCAGCGCATCAACGCGGCGGCCCGCGAGCAGGGCATGACGTACAACCGCCTCATCCAGGGCCTCAAGCTCGCGGGTGTCGAGGTGGACCGTCGCGTCCTGGCGGACCTCGCCGTCACCGACGCCGCGGCCTTCACGGCGCTCGTCGAGCTCGCCAAGGGTGCGCTGCCCGCGGACGTGAACGCGCCCCGCGCGGCTGCGTGACCTCCCGCAGCACCTCCGTCGGCCCCGCCGGCACCCCTCCGGACGCCCGGTCCGGGCCCGAGCTGACCAACCCCCGCGCCGAGCGGGTGCGGTCGGTCCGGGCCCTGGCCGGGCGTCCGGCGCGTGTGCGGGCGGGCCGGTTCCTCGTCGAGGGGCCGCAGGCGGTGCGCGAGGCCGTGGCGGTGCCGGCGGTCGTCGTCCGCGAGCTGTACCTCACGCCCGCCGCGGCCGGGCGCTACCACGAGGTCGTCGCCGCGGCGGCCGCGCGCGGGCTGGCCGTGCGGCTGGGCACCGAGGAGGTGCTGGCCGCGATGAGCCCCGACGCGCAGGGCGTGGTCGCGGTCGCCGACCTCCTGGACCACCGGCTGGAGGACGTGCTGGCCGCACGGCCGCGACTCGTCGCGGTGCTGGCCCACGTCCGCGACCCCGGCAACGCCGGGACCGTGCTGCGCACCGCGGACGCGCTCGGGGCCGACGCCGTCGTGCTGACCTCCGCGAGCGTGGACGTGCACAACCCCAAGGTCGTCCGCTCGACCGCCGGTTCGCTGTTCCACCTCCCCGTGGTCACCGGGGTCGCGCCGGACGTGGCCGTGGCGGCGCTGCGGGCGGCCGGGCTGGCGGTGCTGGCCGCCGACGGCCGCGGGACGCACGACGTCGACACCCTGCTCGACGAGGCCGCCGCCGCCCGCGCGGGCGAGGCCGGGGACGGAGCGATGCGGGAGCGGGAGGCCCCGGCCGGGCCGGACCTGCGGCGCCCGACCGCGTGGGTGTTCGGCAACGAGGCGTGGGGGCTGCGACCCGCCGGGGCCGACCGGGCCGACGGGGCCGACGGGGACGAACGGCCCGCGGACCTGGCCGAGCTGGCCGACGCCGTCGTACGGGTGGACCTGCGGGGCCGCGCGGAGTCGCTCAACCTCGCGACGGCGGCCGCGCTGTGCCTGCACGCCAGCGTGCGCGCCCAGCGCTGAGCCGTCCCCGCCGACGGGCTGGCACAGTGGGCGCATGCGTCTGTTCGTCGCCGTCCGGCCGCCCGCCGAGGTGCTCGACCACCTCGAGCTGGCGTTGTCGGGCCTGCGCGGCGGCGCCGGCCCCTCGGCCTCGCTGCGCTGGACCGTGCGGGAGAACTGGCACCTGACCGCCGCGTTCTACGGCGAGGTGCCCGAGGGCACGGTGCCCGCGCTGGCCGACGGCCTCGCGGAGCTCGCCGCACGCCGGGCGCCGTGGTCGCTGCACCTGCGGGGCGCCGGGGTGTTCGCGCACCGGACGGTGTGGGTGGGGGTGGGCGGGGACGTCGAGACCCAGGCGGCCCTGTCCGCGGAGGCCGTCGAGCTCGGCGAGGGGCTGGGCACCTGGTCCGACGCGCGCGAGCGGCACCGTCCGCATCTCACGGTGGGCCGGGTGCGGCCGGGACCGAGGCCCACGGGTCGCGGTGGCCCCTCCGGGAGCCGAGGTGGGCACGGCGGTGGGTCCGGTGGTGCACTCGGAGGGCACGCCGGTGGCCCGCGCCGTGGCCGGGCGCGGGCCGATGCGGACCCGACGACCGACGTGGTGCGTGCGCTCGCCGTGTACGCCGGGCCGGCGTGGACCGTGGACACGGTCCTCCTCGTCCGCTCGCGCCCGGGCGAGGGGCGTAACGGGGGCCCGCTCTACGAGGACGTCGCGTCCTTCCCCGTCGCCGGCGACGAGGGGCCGGGCGGCCCGCACGACTAGACTCCTGCGCTGGTCGCGGCCGCCTGCGTGCGCGCCGTCCGGGCCGGCGCCGGGGGCGTCGGCCGCCCGTCGTCCGGAGAGGCCCCATGCCCGACACCGATCCCGCCGCCGTGCCGGCCTCCGCACCGGCCTCCGAACCGGCCTCCGCACCCGTCGCCGCGCCGGTGGCCGACCGTCCCGACGCACCGGCCGGCGACGCCGCCGCGCTCTCGCCGCTCGACGAGGCCGGCGTCGCGGCGGCCGTCGACGCGGCGCTGGCCGCGGTCGCGACGGCCGGCGACCTGGAGGCCCTGCGCGCCGCGCGGACCGCCCACCTCGGGGAGCGCAGCCCCCTGGCCCTCGCCAACCGGGCCATCGGGACGCTGCCCGGCCCGGACAAGGCCGCGGCGGGCAAGCTGCTCGGCGGTGCACGCGGGCGCCTCGGCCGGGCGCTGGCGGAGCGGGAGGCGGCGCTCGAGGCCGAGCGCGACGCGCGCGTGCTCGTCGAGGAGCGCGTCGACATGACGCTGCCGGCCGACCGCCGCGCGCCCGGGGCCCGCCACCCGCTGGAGGTGCTGCAGCAGCGCGTCGCGGACGTGTTCGTCGCCATGGGCTGGGAGATCGCGGAGGGCCCCGAGGTCGAGGCGGAGTGGTTCAACTTCGACGCCCTCAACTTCGGCCCCGACCACCCTGCGCGCCAGATGCAGGACACCTTCTTCGTCGCGGGCGCGGAGCGCGCGGGGGCCGCGGGCTCCGGCGCCGCCGCGGCGGCCACCTCGGGATCGGGCCTGGTGCTGCGGACCCACACGTCGCCGGTGCAGGCGCGCACGCTGCTCGACCGGGAGCTGCCGGTCTACATCGCCTGCCCGGGCAAGGTGTTCCGCACGGACGCCCTCGACGCGACGCACACGCCGGTCTTCCACCAGGTCGAGGGCCTGGCGGTGGACCGGGGGCTGACGATGGCGCACCTCAAGGGCACCCTCGACCACTTCGCGCGCGCGATGTTCGGGCCGGAGGCGCGCACGCGCCTGCGCCCGTCGTACTTCCCGTTCACGGAGCCGTCGGCGGAGATGGACCTGTGGTTCCCGCAGAAGAAGGGCGGGCCGGGCTGGATCGAGTGGGGAGGGTGCGGGATGGTCAACCCGGACGTGCTGCGGTCAGCCGGGATCGACCCGGGGGAGTACTCCGGCTTCGCGTTCGGGATGGGCATCGAGCGCACGCTCATGCTGCGCCACGGCATCGCGGACATGCACGACATGGTCGAGGGCGACGTCCGCTTCTCGCTCGGGCTGCGGGGGGTGCTCTGATGCCGCGCGTCCCGCTGTCGTGGCTGGGTGAGCACGTCGCGCTGCCCGAGGGCCTGACCGCCGAGGCGCTGGCGGCCGACCTGGTGCGCGTCGGGCTCGAGGAGGAGGCGGTGCACACCTCGGGCGTGACCGGGCCCCTCGTCGTCGGGCAGGTCGTCGAGCGCACGCCCGAGCCGCAGAAGAACGGCAAGACCATCAACTGGTGCCGCGTCGACGTCGGCCCAGAGCACGGCGAGGTCCGCGAGGACGGCGGCGTCGGCCCACGCGGCATCGTGTGCGGCGCGCACAACTTCGACGTCGGCGACCGCGTGGTCGTCGCGCTGCCCGGCGCGGTGCTGCCCGGACCGTTCCCCATCGCGAGCCGCAAGACGTACGGCCACGTGAGCGACGGGATGATCTGCTCCGCACGCGAGCTCGGCCTCGGTGAGGACCACGACGGCATCATCGTGCTGTCGCGCCTCGGGTTCGACGACGCGCAGACGGCGCCCGGCACGGACGCGCTGCGGCTCCTCGGCCTCGGCGAGGAGGTGCTCGAGGTCAACGTGACGCCCGACCGCGGCTACTGCTTCTCGATGCGCGGGATCGCCCGGGAGTACGCCCTGTCGACGGGGGCGGCCTTCACCGACCGCGGGCTGCCGGCGGGCGACCAGGCGGACGACGAGGCGGTGGGCGACGACACGCCGACGGGAGCCGGGCCGGCCGTCGAGCTCGACGACGTCGCGCCCGTGCACGGCGTGCCGGGCTGCGACCGGTTCGTCGCCCAGGTCGTCCGGGGGGTCGACGCGACCGCCCCCTCGCCGGCGTGGATGCAGGCGCGTCTGACCCAGGCCGGCATGCGGCCGATCAACCTGGCCGTCGACGTGACGAACTACGTCATGCTCGACCTCGGGCAGCCCCTGCACGCCTACGACCTGGCCCGCGTCGCGGAGCCGGTGGTCGTGCGGCGGGCCGCGGCGGGGGAGCGCCTGACGACGCTCGACGGTGTCGACCGTGCGCTGGACCCGGAGGACCTCCTCGTCACCGACAGCCCCGGCGGCGCGCGGGCGTCGCGCGTCCTCGGCCTGGCCGGCGTCATGGGCGGCGGGGAGAGCGAGGTCGGGCCGAGCACGCGGGACCTGCTCGTCGAGGCCGCGCACTTCGACCCGGTCTCCGTCGCGCGGACCGCGCGCCGGCACCGGCTCAGCAGCGAGGCGGCCAAGCGCTTCGAGCGCGGCGTGGACCCGCGGTTGCCGCGGGTGGCGGTCGCGCGGGTGGTGGCGCTGCTCGTCGAGCACGGCGGCGGGACCCCGGACGCGGACCTCGCCGACGTCGACCGGACCACGCCGCCGGCGCCCGTCCGGCTCGACCTCGGTCTGCCGGGACGGCTCGTCGGGGTGCCGTACACGCGGGACGAGGTCGTCACGACGCTGCGCGCGATCGGCTGCGTGCTGCCCGACGACGCGTCGGGCACGACCGACGGCACGACCGACGGGACGACAGGTGGGACGGTCGAGGTGCAGGTGCCGACCTGGCGCCCCGACCTCACGGCCGACGTCGACCTCGTGGAGGAGGTCGCCCGCCTGCGCGGCTACGACGCGGTGCCGTCCGTGCTGCCGCGGGCCACGGGCGGGCGCGGCCTGACCCCGGGCCAGCGCGCACGCCGGGCGGTCGCGGACGCGCTCGTCGGCGAGGGCCTCGTCGAGGTGCTCTCCTACCCGTTCGTCGGGGCGGCGCAGCTCGACGAGCTCGGCCTGGACGACGAGGACCCGCGTCGGCTGGGCCTGCGCCTGGTCAACCCGATCGCCGAGCAGCAGCCCTACCTGCGCACGTCCGTCCTCGTCACGCTGCTCGACACCGCGCGGCGCAACGTCGGCCGCGGGACGACGGACCTGGCGGCGTTCGAGATCGGCCTCGCCACGCACCCGCAGCCGGCGGCGGCCCCCGCACCGACCCCCCCGGGCGGGACGCGCCCCTCCGACGAGGTGCTCGCCGCGGTCCGGGCCGCCGTGCCCGACCAGCCCCGCCAGGTGGCCGGGGTGCTCGCGGGTGCGCGCGAGCGGACCGGTCCGTGGGGGCCCGGTCGCCGCGTCGACCACACGGACGCCGTCGCGGCGGTGCAGACCGTCGCCGGGACCCTCGGGGTGCCCGTGCGGCTCGTCGCCGACACCCGGGCGCCGTGGCACCCGGGGCGCTGCGCGCGGGTGGAGACGGCGGACGGCGCGGTCGTGGGCCACGTCGGCGAGCTGCACCCGCAGGTCGTCGCGGCGCTCGGCCTTCCCGCGCGGGCGGTGGCGTTCGAGCTGGACCTCGACGCGCTCGTGGCGCGTCTCCCGGCCGAGCCCGTGCAGGCGGCACCCGTGGCGACGTACCCCGTCGCCAAGGAGGACGTCGCGCTCGTCGTCGACGCCGCGGTGCCCGCCGCCGAGGTGACGGACGCCGTACGGGCGGGAGCCGCCGCGGGTCCCGCCGGTGACGTGCTCGAGGACGTGCGCCTGTTCGACGTCTACACCGGGGACCAGGTGCCGACGGGGACGCGGTCCCTCGCGTTCGCGCTCCGGCTGCGGGCGGCGGACCGGACGCTCACCGCGGCCGACACGGCGGGCGTGCGCGACGCGGTCGTCGCCGAGGTGGGTCGCCGGTTCGGCGGCACGCTACGGGCCTGAGGGGCCGCCAGGAAGTTCACGTGATCGCAACGTCCGGACCGTTGACTGACCGGTAACACCCGGGTGAGGGTGACCCGCGGCGCCCGCAGGCGCCCCAGAGAGTCGACGAGAAGAGTGGACGTGCGCAGAGCGTCAAGACGAGCGGTCGGGGGCGGTCTCGCCCTCGGCCTGGTGATGGCGGGGACGGTGGCGGTCGGTGTGCCGGCCGCCACCGCGGCGGTCAGCCCCACCGCACCGGTGGTGATCGACGAGGTCTACGGCGGCGGCGGCAACAGCGGCGCCACGCTCCAGAACGACTTCATCGAGCTGTACAACCCGGGCACGTCCCCGGTGGACCTGTCCGGTTGGAGCGTCCAGTATGCCTCCGCGACGGGCAGCAGCTGGGCGCACACCGCGCTGACGGGCAGCATCGCTCCCGGGGGCAGCTACCTCGTCGCGCAGGCGAAGGGTGCCGGCGGAACGGTGCCGGTCGAGGGCGACGTCGCCGGGACGATCGGGATGAGCGGAACCGCTGGCAAGGTGGCCCTCGTCAGCTCCACGACGCTCCTCACCTGTGTCACCACGTGCGCCGCCGAGCCGTCGGTCGTCGACCTGGTCGGCTTCGGCACCGCCACGGGCTTCGCGGGCACGAGGCCGGCGCCGGCCCCGTCGAACAGCACGTCGATCGCGCGGCGCGCACACGTCAACACCGCCGACAACGCCGCGGACTTCGTCGCCGGCGCGCCCACGCCCCAGCGCTCGGCCGTCACCCCCGACCCCGAGCCCGAGCCGGACCCCGAGCCCGAGCCGACGCCCGCTCCCGTCGCGGCGACGATCGCGCAGATCCAGGGCACCGGGACGGCGAGCCCGCTCGTCGGGCAGAGCGTCACCACCACGGGCGTCGTCACCGCGTCCTACCCCACCGGCGGGCTGAACGGGTTCGTCGTGCAGACCGCAGGAACCGGCGGGTCCGGGACACGCACCGCGTCCGACGCGGTGTTCGTGTACGCGCCCGGGCTCACCGTGCCGGCCGTCGGGGCGTCCGTCGACGTCACCGGGCAGGTCGCGGAGTTCAACGGGCTGACCCAGGTCGTCGTGGGCGCGGCGGCGGACGTCGCCGTGCGCGCCGACGCCCTCGCGCCGGTGACGCCGGTGGACTCGCCGTGGCCCGCGTCGGCCGAGGCCCGCGAGGTCCTCGAGTCGATGCTGTACCAGCCGACGTCGGCGTTCACCATCACGAACACGTACTCGACGAACCAGTACGGCGAGGTCGGCCTGGCCTCCGGCACGAGGCCCCTGATCCAGCCCACGGACATCGCGGACGCCGGCTCGGCGGAGGCCGCCGCGGTGGCCGCGGACAACGCCGCCCGCGCGGTGGTGCTTGACGACGGGGCGTCGACGAACTTCCTCACGGCCGCCAACGCGGCGCTGACGCCTCCCTACATCTCGCTGCAGAACCCGATCCGCGTCGGCGCCGGGGTGACGTTCACCGCGCCGGTCGTCGTGGACTATCGCAACAGCGCATGGAAGCTCAACCCGGCGGCCCCCGTGGTCGCGGGCGGGCAGGCCCCGGTGACGTTCGCGAACACCCGCACGAAGGCTCCCGAGGCCGTGGGCGGCGACCTGACCGTCGCGTCGTTCAACGTCCTCAACTACTTCACGACGCTGGGCACGCAGACGACCACCTGCACGCCCTACACGTCCGGCTTCCAGAAGGACGGGGTCACGGTCAACGGCGGCTGCGCGCAGCGCGGTGCCTGGGACGGCGAGGATCTCGCGCGCCAGCAGGCCAAGATCGTCGCGGCGATCAACGCGCTGGACGCGGACGTCGTCGGGCTCCTCGAGATCGAGAACTCCGCGGCGCTGGGCGAGGCGACGGACGAGGCCCTGGCGACCCTGACCGCGGCGCTCAACGCCGCCGCCGGTGCCGGTACGTGGGCGTTCGTGCCCTCGTCGACGGACCTGCCGGCCGCGTCGACGCAGGACGTCATCACCAGCGCGCTCATCTACCGTCCGGCGGCCGTGACGACGGTCGGGCGCTCGCGCGCCCTCGACACCAGCACGGCGACTCCCGACGCGTTCGTCAACGCCCGTGAGCCGATCGCGCAGGAGTTCGCGCCGGTCGGCGGCGGCGAGCCGTTCGTCGTCGTCGTCAACCACTTCAAGTCCAAGGGCTCGGCGGGCCCGCTCCCGGGCGACGCCGACGCCGGCGACGGCCAGGGCGCGTCCAACGCGTCCCGCGTCGCGCAGGCCACCGCCCTGCGGGACTGGGTCGGGAAGACCTGGGCCGGTGAGGCCGTCGCGCTCGTCGGCGACT
Organism: Cellulomonas sp. plas2; assembly: GCF_057221735.1. Taxonomy (NCBI): domain Bacteria; kingdom Bacillati; phylum Actinomycetota; class Actinomycetes; order Micrococcales; family Cellulomonadaceae; genus Cellulomonas; species Cellulomonas sp. plas2. The sequence goes on along the minus strand of NZ_CM170155.1, from coordinate 2,309,910 downwards.
TCAACGCCTACACGCAGGAGGACCCGCTCCAGGTCCTCTACGCCGCGGGCTACGTCGACGCGGCCTCCACGCTGGCGGACGACCAGTGGTCGTACTCCTTCTCCGGCCTGTCGGGCTCCCTGGACCACGTGCTGCTCAACGAGGCGGCAGGTGCCCGGGCGACCGGTGCCGACGTGTGGGAGATCAACGCCGAGGAGGCCCTGGCGCTCGAGTACAGCCGCTACGGGTACCACGGCACGACGTTCTACGCGCCGGACGTGTACCGGTCCTCCGACCACGACCCGGTGCTCGTCGGGCTGCGGGCGACGACCCCGCCGGTCCAGCTCACGCTGCTCAACATCAACGACTTCCACGGCCGCATCGACGCCAACACGGTGAAGGTCGCGGGCACGGTCGAGCAGCAGCGGGCGGCGGCCACGGGCCCGACGGCCCTCCTGTCCGCGGGCGACAACATCGGCGCGTCGCTGTTCGCGTCCGCCCTCGCGCAGGACAGCCCGACGCTCGAGGTGCTGAACACGCTGGGCCTCGCGGCCTCGGCCGTCGGCAACCACGAGTTCGACCAGGGCCTCGCGGACCTCGTCGGGCGGGTGGACGAGACCGCGGCGTTCCCGTACCTGGGCGCCAACGTGTACGCGAAGGGCACGACGACCCCGGCGCTGCCCGAGTACGAGCTGCTCGACATGGGTGGCGTCGACGTCGCCGTCATCGGGGCGATCACGCAGGAGACCCCGACCCTCGTCTCGCCCGGTGGCGTGGCGACGATCGACTTCGGCGATCCGGTCGAGGCCGTCAACCGCGTCGCGGCCCGGCTCACCGACGGCGACCCGGCCAACGGCGAGGCCGACGTCCTCGTCGCCGAGTACCACGAGGGCGCGGGGGCCGGCACGCCGGATGGCGCGACCCTCGAGCAGGAGGTCGCCGCGGGCGGCGCGTTCGCGGACATCGTCACCGGCACCTCGGCGTCGGTCGACGCGATCTTCACGGGTCACACGCACAAGCAGTACGCGTGGCAGGCGCCGGTGCCGGGTGAGCCCGGTGCCACGCGCCCGGTCCTGCAGACGGGCTCCTACGGCGAGTTCCTCGGCAAGGTCGTCCTGACCTACGACCGCGCCTCCGGCGAGGTCACGGGCTCCACGGCGACGAACGTGGCCCGCACGACGACGGCGGACGCGGACCTCGTGAAGGCGTACCCGAAGGTCGCCGCCGTGAAGACGATCGTCGACGCCGCGCTGGCCAACGCCACCGCGGTGGGCAACCAGAAGGTCGGGTCCGTCACGGCGGACATCACCACGGCGTTCTCCGGCGGCGCGTACGGGACCGGCGGCTACGCCGGCGGCAGCCGCGACGACCGCAGCAGGGAGTCCACGCTGGGCGACCTCGTGGCGCAGTCGCTCAAGGAGACCCTCGCGGCGCCCGAGCGGGGCGGCGCGCAGATCGGCGTCGTGAACCCCGGCGGCCTGCGCAACGAGCTCCTCTACGCGCCCGACGGCACCATCACCTACGCCGAGGCCAACGCGGTCCTGCCCTTCGTCAACAACCTCTGGACGACCACGCTCACGGGCGCCCAGGTCACGACGATGCTCGAGCAGCAGTGGCAGACCAACGCCGACGGGACCATCCCGACGCGGCCGTACCTGCAGCTCGGCCTCTCCGACAACGTGACCTACACGTACGACGAGGGCCGCCCGGCGGGCGACCGCATCACGTCGGTCACGGTCGACGGCAAGCCGCTCGACCCGGCCGCCGCCTACCGCATCGGCACGTTCAGCTTCCTGGCGCAGGGCGGGGACAACTTCCGCGTCTTCACCCAGGGGACCGGGACGGCCGACTCGGGGCTCATCGACCGGGACGCCTGGGTGTCCTACCTGCAGGGCCACCCCGGCCTCGCGCCGAGCTTCGCGGAGCGGGCCGTCGGCGTGCCGGCGCTGCCCGCCTCCGTCGAGGCCGGCACGGCGTTCACGGTCCCGGTCACCGGGCTCGACCTGACCAGCCTCGGCGCGCCGCGGAACACGTCGCTCGCCGTCCGGCTGGACGGCACCGCGATCGGCACGGCGACCGTCTCCGGCGGCACTGCCACGGTCACGGTGGCGGTGCCCCGGGCGACGACCGCCGGGACGCGCACGCTGACGCTCACGGCGGCGCCGTCCGGCACCGTCGTCACGCTGCCCCTGACGGTCACCGCCGCCCGCGCGGCGACGACCACCACGCTGTCGGTCACGAGGACGACCGTGGCGCAGGCCAAGGTCGGCACGGTGAAGGTCAGCGCAACGGTCAAGGGTGCGACGAAGAAGCTCACCGGCACGGTCGAGCTCGTGTCGGGCGGCACCGTGCTGGGCTCCGCGTCGATCGGCACCAACGGGTCCGCCACCCTCGCGCTCCCGGCGCGGCTCGCGCCCGGGACGTACGAGCTCGTCGCCCGGTACGCCGGGACGTCGACCTCGGCGCCGTCGCAGTCGGCGCCGGTGCGGCTGGTGGTGACGTCGCGCTGACGTCACCTCGGCACCCGCGCTGACGTCACGCCGACGTCTGCGCGGGTGGCCGGACGACCGACGGCCCGGTCCACCTCGCGGTGGGCCGGGCCGTCGTCGTCGGGGCGGGAGTCGTCGAGGGAGGCGGTCAGCCCTGGACGCCCCGGGCGAGCATGACCACGCGCTTGGCGCCGCCGTCGGTGTCCTGCTCGCCGACGGGCACGAAGCCGAGCCGCGTGTGGAACCGCAGGGACCCGGGGTTCGGCGGCTCGAGGTTGACCTCGCACGTGACCTCGCCCAGCCCGCGCCTCACGGCCTCGGCCAGGACGACGGCGTACAGCGCGGAGCCGAGGCCCGAGCCGCGCACCGCGTCCGCGACGACCACGCGGTCGACGTACAGGGACCCCGGCCGGTGCCGGGAGAACCAGCGGTAGTTCTCGGAGGCGTAGTCCGCGCCGGGCGCGAGGGCCAGCAGGAGCGCGGCGGGGTCGTCGGCCGGACCGGCGGTCAGCGCGAGGGCCGACATCGCGACGAGGCGCGCGAGCCCGTCGGTCCCGATGCCGTTGACCGCCGGGACGGCGCCGTCGTTGAGCCGGGCCAGTGCGGGCAGGTCGGCCTCGACGACGGGGCGCAGGTCGAGCAGGGGCGGGTGGGCGGGCAGGGGGAGCGGCTCGGGCACGGTGGTCCTCTCGCGGCGGTGCGGGTGCGGGGGGCGGACCGTCCCTCAGGGGAGCACGAGGACCTTGCCGGTCGTGGCACGGCCCTCCAGCGCGCGGTGGGCCTCGGCGGCCTCGTCGAGCGGGTAGGTGGCCCCGATGCGGACGTCGAGGTGACCGGCGACGACGGCGTCGAACAGCTCGCCCGCGCGCCAGGTCAGCTCCTCCCGCGTGGCGGTGTAGGAGCCGAGCGTCGGGCGGGTGAGGAACAGGGACCCGCCGGTGTTGAGGCGCTGCGGGTCCACGGGCGGGACGGGTCCCGACGACGCGCCGAACAGCACGAGCACGCCCCGCGGGCGCAGGCTGGCCAGGGACGCGTCGAACGTGTCGCGGCCGACGCCGTCGTAGACGGCGCGCACGCCCCGCCCGCCCGTGAGCTCGCGGACCGCTGCGGGCAGGTCTCGGCCGAGGTCGTCGAGCTCGCGGTAGCGGATGACCTCGGCGGCGCCGGCACCGCGTGCCAGCGCCTCCTTCTCCGCCGACCCGACCGTGGCGACGACGCGCGCGCCGGCCGCCGTCGCGAGCTGGGTGAGGAGCAGCCCCACGCCGCCGGCCGCCGCATGCACGAGGACCTCGTCCCCCGGACCGAGCTGCACCGTGCTGCGCACGAGGTAGTGCGCCGTCATCCCCTGCAGCGGCAGCGCCGCCGCCACCCGGTCGTCGACGCCGTCGGGCACGGGCAGCAGCTCCCGGGCGGGGACGCGCTGCAGCTCGGCGTAGGACCCCGGCGACGACGCCCACGCCACCCGGTCCCCGACGACCACGCCGTCGACGTCCGCGCCCACGGCGACGACCTCGCCCGCACCCTCGCTCCCGACGACGTGCGGGAAGTCCATCGCGTACGTGCCGCTGCGGCGGTAGGTGTCGATGAAGTTCACGCCGGCCGCCCGGACGGCGACGACCACCTCACCCGCGTCGGGGGAGGGGTCGGGCAGCTCGCGGAGCTCGAGGACCTCGGGACCGCCCGCGGCGGTGGCGACGACGGCGCGCATGCGCCTCACCCTCGCACAGGGAGCGACGCGCCGCGTCCCGTTTTCGTATCGTCACTCGCTCCTGTGTATGGTCATGCACATGTCCTTCTCCGTGGCCGTCGCCGGCGCCAGCGGCTACGCCGGCGGCGAGACGCTGCGTCTGCTGCTGAACCACCCCGAGGCCCGCATCGGCGCCCTCACGGCGAACGCCAGTGCCGGCACGACGCTCGGCGAGCACCAGCCGCACCTGCGCCGGCTGGCGGAGGTCCGGCTGCTGCCGACCGAGGTCGAGCACCTAGCGGGGCACGACGTCGTCGTGCTCGCGCTGCCGCACGGCGCGTCCGGTGCCGTCGCCGCCGCGCTGGCGGCCACGGGCGCCGACCCCGTCGTCGTCGACCTCGGCGCCGACCACCGCCTCGTCGACGCCGCGGAGTGGGCCGCCTACTACGGCGGCGAGCACGCGGGCACCTGGCCGTACGGGCTGCCCGAGCTGCTGCACCCGGGCGAGCGGGTGGCCGCCGCGCAGCGCGCCGCCCTCGCCGGTGCCACCCGTATCGCGGTCCCGGGCTGCAACGTCACCGCCGTCACGCTCGGCCTGCAGCCGGGCATCGCCGCGGGCGTCGTCGAGCCGGAGGACCTCGTCGCGGTCCTCGCCAACGGGTACTCCGGCGCCGGGCGCTCGCCCAAGACGCACCTGCTCGCGTCCGAGGCGCTCGGCGCCGCGGCGCCCTACGCCGTGGGCGGCACGCACCGGCACATCCCGGAGATCGCGCAGAACCTGCGCAGCGCCGGCGCCGCGCGCGTGAGCATCTCCTTCACGCCCACGCTCGTGCCGATGTCCCGCGGCATCCTCGCCACCGCCACCGCCCGCCTCGTGCCCGGCACGAGCCCGGCCGCGGTGCGGGAGGCCTGGGAGAGCGCCTACGCCGACGAGCCGTTCGTCCACCTGCTCCCCGAGGGGACCTGGCCGAGCACCGCCGCCGTGGCGGGGGCCAGCACCGCCCTCGTCGGCGTCGCGGTCGACGAGCGCGCCGGCCGGGTCGTCACCGTCACCGCCATCGACAACCTCGTCAAGGGCACCGCAGGAGGCGCCGTGCAGTCCCTCAACCTCGCCCTCGGGCTGCCCGAGACCCTCGGTCTGCCGCTCGAGGGGGTCGCGCCGTGAGCGTCACCGTCCCGGCCGGGTTCCGCGCGGCGGGCGTGACCGCCGGGCTCAAGGCCTCCGGGCGGCCGGACGTGGCGCTCGTCGTCAACGACGGCCCGCTGCAGGTGGCGGCCGGCGTGTTCACCTCCAACCGTGTGCAGGCCGCGCCGGTGCTGTGGTCCCGGCAGGCCGTGTCCGACGGCGTCGCGTCGGCGGTCGTCCTCAACTCGGGCGGTGCCAACGCGTGCACGGGGCCCGAGGGCTTCGCGGACACCCACCGCACCGCCGAGCACGTGGCCGACCTGCTCGGCGTGGGCGCGGCCGACGTCCTCGTGTGCTCCACGGGCCTCATCGGCGAGCGGCTGCCGATGGACCTGCTCCTGCCGGGCATCGGGGACGCCGCCACGGCGCTCGCGGTCGACGGCGGCGACGCGGCGGCGGCGGCCATCATGACGACGGACACCGTCGCGAAGCAGGCGCACGTGACGACCCCCGACGGCTGGTCGGTCGGGGGCATGGCCAAGGGCGCGGGCATGCTCGCGCCGGGGCTGGCGACGATGCTCGTCGTGCTCACCACCGACGCGGTGCTGACCGCGGCGCAGGCGGACGCCGTCCTGCGCGCGGCGACGCGCACGACCTTCGACCGCGTGGACTCGGACGGCTGCATGTCCACCAACGACACGGTCCTGCTGCTCGCCTCGGGCGCGAGCGGCCAGGCCCCGCGCGACGACGAGCTCGCCGTCGCCGTCCGCAGGGTCTGCGCCGACCTCGCGCGCATGCTCGTCGCCGACGCGGAGGGCGCGTCCCACGACATCGCCGTGACGGTCGTCAACGCCTCCGACGACGAGGCCGCCGTGTCCGTGGCCCGCGCGGTGACGCGGTCGAACCTGTTCAAGGCCGCGGTGTTCGGCAACGACCCGAACTGGGGCCGCGTGCTGGCCGCCGTGGGGACAGTCCCGGAGATCGTCGCGCCGTTCGACCCCGCCGCCCTCGACGTGCGGATCAACGGCGTGCAGGTGTGCCGGGCGGGCGGCGTCGGCGACCCGCGCGAGCTCGTCGACCTCGCCGCCGCGCGCGAGGTGCGCGTCGAGGTGGACCTGCACGCCGGCACCCATGCGGCGACGGTCTGGACGAACGACCTCACCCACGACTACGTCCACGAGAACAGCGCGTACTCCACATGAGCGGCACCACGACGGACGGCACGACGACGCACGACGAGCCCGGCACCGCGGACGCCGCCCCGGCGCTCGACCCCGACTTCGTCTTCAACACGCGCACGGACCTGCGCGCGGACCAGAAGGCGGAGGTCCTCGTCGAGGCCCTGCCGTGGCTGCAGCAGTTCGCCGGCGCGCTCGTCGTCGTCAAGTACGGCGGCAACGCCATGGTCGACGACGAGCTCAAGCGCGCCTTCGCGCAGGACATGGTCTTCCTGCGGCAGGTCGGCCTGCGGCCGGTGGTCGTGCACGGCGGCGGGCCGCAGATCAACGCGATGCTCGACCGGCTCGGCATCGCCAGCGAGTTCCGCGCCGGGCTGCGCGTGACGACGCCCGAGGCCATGGACGTCGTGCGCATGGTCCTCACGGGCCAGGTCTCGCGCGAGCTCGTCGGGCTGCTCAACGCGCACGGGCCGCACGCCGTGGGCCTGTCCGGCGAGGACGGGGGGCTGCTGCAGGCGCGGCGGCGCACCGTCGTCGTCGACGGCGAGCGCGTGGACGTCGGCCTCGTCGGGGACGTCGTGCAGGTGAACCCCGGCGCGGTCCTCGACCTGCTCGACGCCGGCCGGATCCCCGTGGTCTCGACGGTCGCGCCGGACCTCGAGGACCCGACCCAGGTGCTCAACGTCAACGCGGACACCGCGGCGGCCGCGCTCGCGGTCGCCCTCGGGGCGCGCAAGCTCGTCGTGCTGACGGACGTGGAGGGGCTCTACGCGGCGTGGCCCGACCGCTCCTCGCTGGTCCGGCGCCTGCGCGCCACGGAGCTGGCCGAGATGCTGCCCGGCCTCGACAGCGGCATGAAGCCCAAGATGGAGGCGTGCCTGCGGGCGGTCCGGGGCGGCGTCGGCCGCGCCCACGTCATCGACGGCCGCCAGCCGCACTCCATCCTCGTGGAGGTCTTCACCTCCGACGGCGTCGGCACCATGGTCCTGCCCGACCAGGAGCCGGCCCCGCTGCCCCGCACCACGCCCGTCCCCGTCGTCGGAGAGGACCACCCGTGACCCCCGCCGCGCTCACCACCGGCATGACGACCACCACCGCCGGCGACGTCGACGTCGCCGGGTGGACGGACCGCTACACGCACGCGGTCATGGACACCTTCGGCCCGCCGCAGCGCGTCCTCGTCCGCGGCGAGGGCCCGTACGTCTGGGACGCCGACGGCCGGCGCTACCTCGACCTGCTCGGCGGCATCGCCGTCAACAGCCTCGGCCACGCCCACCCGACCCTCACGGCCGCGATCAGCGCGCAGCTGGGCACGCTCGGGCACGTGTCGAACTTCTTCGGCACGCCGACGCAGATCACGCTCGCCGAACGCCTGCTGGGCCTGCTCGGCGCGCCCGCCGGCTCGCGCGTGTTCCTCACGAACTCCGGCGCGGAGGCCAACGAGGCGGCGTTCAAGCTGCTGCGCCGGCACGGCGGCCCGGAGCGCCCGCGCGTCCTCGCGCTCGAGGGCGCGTTCCACGGCCGGACGATGGGTGCGCTCGCGCTGACGCACAAGGCCGCGTACCGCGAGCCGTTCGAGCCGCTGCCCGGCGGCGTGGAGTTCCTGCCCTTCGGCGACCTCGACGCGCTCGAGGCGGCCTTCGCCACCGACGGCGCGCAGGTCGCGGGCCTCGTCGTCGAGCCCGTGCAGGGGGAGGCGGGCGTGCGCCCGCTGCCCGCCGGCTGGCTCGCCGCCGCCCGCCGCCTCACCGCGGAGCACGGCGCGCTGCTCGTGCTCGACGAGGTGCAGTCGGGCATGGGCCGCACCGGCCGCTGGTTCGCGCACCAGCACCCGCACCTCGGCGGCGGGGTCGTCCCCGACGTCGTCACGCTCGCCAAGGGGCTCGGCGGCGGCTTCCCCGTCGGGGCGCTCGTCGCGCTGGGGGAGCACGCGGCCACGCTGCTCGGCCGCGGCCAGCACGGGACGACCTTCGGCGGGAACCCCGTCGCGGCCGCGGCCGCCCTGGCGGTCATGGGCGTCGTCGAGCGCGACGGGCTCCTGGCGCACGTCACGGACCTCGGCGCCTGGCTGCGGGCGGAGGTGCAGGGCCTGGGCCACCCGCTCGTCGCCGGCGTCCGCGGGGAGGGCCTGCTCCTGGGGGTCGTGCTGACGCGGCCGGTCGCGGCCCTCGTCGCCGCGCGGGCGCTGGAGGCCGGGCTCATCGTCAACCCCTGCACGCCCGAGGTCCTGCGGCTCGCCCCCCCGTACGTGCTGACGCGCGACCAGGCCGGGGACCTCCTGGCCTTCCTGGCGGGCCTGCCGGCCGACCTCGGCGCCGACGTGGGGGACCCGGCATGACCCGCCACCTCCTGCGCGACGACGACCTGTCGCCCGCCGAGCAGCGCGAGGTCCTCGACCTGGCCCTCGCGTTCCGGGACGACCGGCAGGCGCGGACGCCGCTGGCCGGGCCGCGGGCGGTCGCGGTCATCTTCGACAAGCCCACCCTGCGCACGCAGGTCTCCTTCCTCACCGGCATCGCCGAGCTCGGCGGGTTCCCGCTGACGGTCGACGGCACGCTCGCGCGGATCGGGCAGCGCGAGTCGGTCGCGGACACCGCGCGGGTGCTCGGCCGGCAGGTCGCGGCGGTGGTGTGGCGCACGCACGCGCAGGCGCGGCTGGACGAGATGGCGGCGCACGCCGGCGTCCCCGTGGTCAACGCGCTCACGGACGACTTCCACCCCTGCCAGGTGCTCGCCGACCTGCTCACGCTCGCGCAGCACCGCGGGGGCACCGCGGGCCTGGCGGGCACGACGCTCGCCTACGTCGGCGACGGCTCGAACAACATGGCGCACTCGTACCTGCTGGGCGGTGCGACGGCCGGGCTGCACGTCCGGATCGGCACGCCGGCGCTCTACCGGCCCGACGCCGCCGTGGTCGCCCGGGCCCAGGATGTCGCGGCGACGACGGGCGGGTCGGTGCGCGTCGTGCACGACGTGGCCGAGGCCGTCGCCGGCGCCGACGCGGTGGCCACCGACACCTGGGTCTCCATGGGCCAGGAGGACGAGGCGGGCGACCGCGAGACCCCCTTCGTGCCGTTCCGGGTCGACGCGGACGTCCTCGCGCTCGCCGCGCCCGGGGCGCTCGTCCTGCACTGCCTGCCGGCCTACCGCGGCAAGGAGATCACCGCCGAGGTGCTCGACGGGCCGCAGTCGGTGGTGTGGGACGAGGCCGAGAACCGGCTGCACGCCCAGAAGGCGCTGCTGACCTGGCTGCTGGAGCGGGCGTGAGCGCCCCGCCGGCCGCCGGCGGCACCCTCGCGGCCCCGGGGACGAAGGCGGCCCGGCACGCGCTCATCACCACGCTGCTCACGCGCGGGACGGTGCACAGCCAGACCGAGCTCGCCGAGCGGCTGGCCGCCGAGGGCGTCGTGGTCACGCAGGCCACCCTGTCCCGGGACCTCGTCGAGCTGCGGGCCGTCAAGACCCGCACGCCCGCCGGGGCGCTGGCCTACGCCCTGCCGCCGGAGGGCGGCGCGTGGCAGGACCGCGGCGGCCCGGCCGGGGCCCCCGGCGGACCGGGCTCCCCGGAGGTCCTCGCGGCCCGGCTGGCCCGCCTGTGCGCCGAGCTGCTCGTGACCGCGGAGTCGTCCGGCAACCTCGTCGTGCTGCGCACCCCGCCCGGGGCCGCCCAGTTCCTCGCCTCCGCGATCGACCACTCCGTCCTGCCGGCGGTGCTGGGCACGATCGCGGGCGACGACACCGTGCTCGTCGTCGCCCGCGAGACGGACGACCCGGCCGAGCCCGGCGGGCCCGCGCTCGCGGCCCGCTTCCTGGCGCTCGCGTCGTCCTGACGCGGCACCGCCCGCGCCCCCCACGCACCCCCCGTCCACCACCCCCGCACCACGCACACGCACCGGCAGGACCCACCTGCACGGGCACGAGAGAACGAGAGAGACCACCACCATGACCGACCGCGTCGTGCTCGCCTACTCCGGCGGCCTGGACACCTCCGTGGGCATCGGCTGGATCGCCGAGGCGACGGGCGCCGAGGTCGTCGCCGTCGCCGTGGACGTCGGCCAGGGCGGGGAGGACCTCGAGGTCATCCGGCGCCGCGCGCTGGACTGCGGCGCCGTGGAGGCGTACGTCGCCGACGCCCGCGACGAGTTCGCCGAGGAGTACTGCATGCCGGCGCTGCAGGCCAACGGCCTGTACCTCGACAGGTACCCGCTGGTCTCCGCGCTGTCGCGGCCGGTCATCGTCAAGCACCTCGTCCGGGCGGCGCGGCAGTTCGGCGCGACGACCGTGGCGCACGGCTGCACCGGCAAGGGCAACGACCAGGTGCGGTTCGAGGTCGGCATCACGTCGCTGGCCCCCGACCTCACGTGCCTCGCGCCCGTCCGCGACCTGGCGCTGACGCGGGACAAGGCCATCGAGTTCGCGGAGCGCAAGAACCTGCCCATCGCGACGACGAAGCACAACCCGTTCTCCATCGACCAGAACGTCTGGGGCCGCGCGGTCGAGACGGGCTACCTCGAGGACATCTGGAACGGCCCGACGAAGGACGTCTACTCCTACACGGACGACCCGACGTTCCCGCCGGTCGCCGACGAGCTCGTCCTCACCTTCGAGGCCGGCGTGCCCGTCGCCATCGACGGCGTGGCCGTGACGCCGCTGCAGGCGATCCAGGAGATGAACCGCCGCGCCGGGGCGCAGGGCGTCGGCCGCATCGACATCGTCGAGGACCGCCTCGTCGGCATCAAGAGCCGCGAGGTGTACGAGGCCCCGGGTGCGATCGCCCTCATCGCCGCGCACCAGGAGCTCGAGAACGTCACCGTCGAGCGGGAGCAGGCGCGGTTCAAGCGCGGCGTCGAGCAGCGCTGGACCGAGCTCGTGTACGACGGCCAGTGGTTCAGCCCGCTCAAGCGCTCCCTCGACGTCTTCATCGCCGACACGCAGCGCTACGTCTCGGGCGAGGTGCGCCTGATGCTGCACGGTGGCCGCGCGACCGTCACGGGGCGCCGGTCGGAGGCCAGCCTCTACGACTTCAACCTCGCGACGTACGACACGGGCGACTCCTTCGACCAGTCCGCCGCGAAGGGCTTCATCGAGATCTACGGGCTGTCGAGCAAGCTCGCCGCCGCGCGCGACGTGAAGTTCGGCAACGCGCCCGACCTGGGGCAGGCCGGCGGCATCGGGACGGTCGAGGGTGCCTGAGACGCCCCTGTCGCCGGGCGCGCCGGGCGCGCCGGCCGGCGCCGCCGCCGCGTCGTCCGCCGCGCTGTGGGGCGGTCGGTTCAGCGCCGGACCCGCGGCCGCGCTGGCGGACCTGTCGCGCTCGACGCACTTCGACTGGCGGCTGGCCGACCACGACATCACGGGCTCGGTGGCGCACGCGCACGTCCTGCACGCGGCCGGCCTGCTGTCCGACGACGAGGTCCGCGACATGGTGGCCGCGCTCGAGCGGCTGCGCGCGGACGTGGCGTCGGGCGCCTTCGGTCCGACGCCGGACGACGAGGACGTCCACACCGCGCTCGAGCGGGGTCTCGTCGAGCGGGCCGGTGCGGAGCTCGGCGGCCGCCTGCGCGCCGGCCGCTCGCGCAACGACCAGATCGCCACGCTCGTGCGCATGTACCTGCGCGAGCAGTCGCGGGTGCTCTCGGGCCTGGTGCTCGACGTCGTCGACGCCCTCGTCGAGCAGGCGGCGCGGGCCGGCGAGGCGGTGCTGCCCGGCCGCACGCACCTCCAGCACGCCCAGCCCGTCCTGCTCGCGCACCACCTGCTCGCGCACGCGTGGCCGCTGCTGCGCGACGTCGAGCGCTGGGCCGACTGGGACGCGCGTGCCGCCCGCTCCCCGTACGGGTCGGGGGCGCTCGCCGGGTCCTCGCTCGGGCTGGACCCGGCCGCCGTGGCCGCCGAGCTGGGCTTCGCCGGGCCCGTCGAGAACTCCATCGACGGCACGGCGTCCCGCGACGTGGTGGCGGAGTTCGCCTTCGTCGCCGCGATGACCGCCGTGGACCTCTCGCGGCTGGCCGAGGAGGTCGTCCTGTGGTCGACCGTCGAGTTCGGCTTCGTGCGGCTGCACGACGCGTACTCGACCGGGTCGAGCATCATGCCGCAGAAGAAGAACCCGGACGTGGCCGAGCTCGCGCGCGGCAAGGCCGGTCGGGTCGTCGGCGACCTCACCGGGCTGCTCACGACGCTCAAGGGGCTGCCCCTCGCGTACAACCGCGACCTGCAGGAGGACAAGGAGCCCGTCTTCGACCAGGTGGACCAGCTCAGGGTGCTGCTGCCCGCCTTCGCCGGGATGGTCGCGACGCTCACGTTCGACACCGCGCGCATGGCCGAGCTCGCGCCCCGGGGGTTCTCCCTCGCGACCGACGTCGCCGAGTGGCTCGTCCGGCAGCACGTGCCGTTCCGCGAGGCGCACGAGGTCGCGGGGGCCTGCGTGCGGGCGTGCGAGGCGCACACGCCGCCGGTCGAGCTGCACGAGCTCACCGACGACGAGCTCGCGGCGATCAGCCCGCACCTGCGCCCCGAGGTCCGCGAGGTGCTGACCGTCGCCGGTTCCGTGGCCTCGCGCGACGCGGTCGGCGGGACGGCGCCCGTCCGGGTCGCCGAGCAGCTGGAAGCCGCGCGCGCCCGGGCGGCGGCGCTGCGCGACCGGGCATGACGTCGGACGCGGGGACGGGCGTCCGACCCGGCGCGTCGTCGGCCGCCGTGCCGGACGGCACGTCGGGCGGCACGTCGGCCGGCACCGCGGCCGGCACCGCGGGCGGCACCGCGGGCGGCACCCCGGGCAGTACCCCGGCCGGTGGGCGCTCGGTGCCGGCCGCGCCCCTCGTCGCCGAGCGCGTGGCGGCAGGACCCGCGCGCCTGGGTGCCGTCCGGCTGCTGTGCGTCGACGGGCCGGCCGGCTCGGGCAAGACGACCCTCGCCGCCCGGGTCCGCGAGCGGCTGACGGCCGCGGGGCTCGCGGTCGGCGTCGTGCACCTGGACGACCTCTACGAGGGGTGGAGCGGGCTGGAGGGCAGCCTGTGGCCGCGGCTGCAGGCCGAGGTGCTGGGGCCGCTGGCCGCCCGGCGACCCGGACGGTACCGCCGCTGGGACTGGCCCGCCGGCGCCTTCGCCGACCACGTCGACGTCCCCGTGCCGGACGTGCTGGTCCTCGAGGGGTGCGGGTCGGCGCGGCGTGCGGCCGACCCGGTCGCGACCCTGCGGGTGTGGGTCGAGGCACCGGCCGCGCTCCGCCTCGAGCGCGGGCTGGCCCGCGACGGCGCCGACACGCGGCCGCAGTGGGAGGCGTGGATGGCCGACGAGGCCCAGCACTTCGTCCGCGAGGACACGCGTGCCCGCGCGGACGTGCGCGTGGACCGCGACGGGCTGGTGCTCCCGTGAGCACGCGTCCGGGAGAGGCGCGCGGCGTGGGGCAGGATGGGCACGTGGACACGCAGCCGGGCACGGGCACGCCGCCCGCGGGTGTGCCGCACGACCAGCCCCCACGCTCGCGCACCGGCGCGCGCACCGGTCCGGTCGTGCGGCCCTGGTCGGTGGCCTCCGCGCTGCCCCCCGGCGCGACGGTCACGACCCCTGCGCGCGTCTGGTACGCGCGGGACGTGCTCGTCGTCGCCCGGGACCTGCTGGGTGCCTACGTCACGCGCCGCAGCCCCGAGGGCGACGTCACGGTCCGCGTGACGGAGGTCGAGGCGTACGCGGGCTCCGAGGACCCGGGGTCGCACGCCTTCCGGGGCCGCACCGCGCGCAACGGCGTCATGTTCGCCGAGCCGGGCCGGCTCTACGTCTACCGGCACCTCGGCCTGCACCACTGCGTCAACGTCGTCGCGCAGCCCACGGGGTCGCCCGCCGCGGTCCTCCTGCGCGCAGGGGAGGTCGTCGACGGCGAAGACCTGGCGTGGGAGCGCCGCGAACGCGTCGGCGTGGTCGACTCCCGGCGGCAGCTCGCCCGCGGGCCGGCTCGTCTCGCGGTCTGCCTGGGCCTGGACCTGCAGGACAACGGTGCGGACGTCACGGAGCCCGAGGGGGCGGTCGTCGTCCACCGCCCGGGGACCACCCATGCCCAGCACGCCACCGGCCCCCGGGTCGGCGTGTCCGGCACCGGCGGCGACGCCGGGCGCTTCCCGTGGCGGTTCTGGCTGCAGAACGAGCCAACGGTGTCCCCGTACCGCCCGGCGTATCGCTCGCCGGCGCCGGCAGACGCCCCCGACGGGGCGACGGCGTCGGCCTGACGCGTCCGCCCGCCCCGACCCTCTCGCCCGCGACCCGCGCGGCGGGGAAGGCCCCGACATGACCCAGCCCGTCCACCCCGCCCTTCCCGACGCCCTGCCCGACGACGCCGGCGCGGCGTCCGCCGTGCGCGACGCCCTGCCCGCCGACCTGCCCGCCGATCTGCCCGGCCACCTGCCGGACGCCGTGCCCGCACGCGCGGAGGCGCAGCCCTCCGTGCTCGACGAGCTCGCCTGGCGCGGCCTCGTCGCCCAGACGACGGACACCGACGCCCTGCGCGAGGCGCTGGCGGCCGGACCCGTCTCGTTCTACTGCGGCTTCGACCCGACGGCGCCGAGCCTGCACATCGGCAACCTCGTCCAGATCCTCACGGTGCGCCGCCTCCAGGACGCCGGGCACCGCCCCTTCGCGCTCGTCGGCGGGGCCACCGGTCTCATCGGCGACCCCAAGATGACGGGGGAGCGGACGCTCAACGCACCCGAGCTCGTCGCGGGCTGGGTCGCCCGCATCCGTCGCCAGATCGAGCCGCTGCTGCGGTTCGAGGGCGAGGGCGCCGCGACGATGGTCAACAACCTCGACTGGACGCAGGACCTGTCCGCGATCACCTTCCTGCGCGACGTCGGTCGGCACTACCGGCTCGGCACGATGCTCGCGAAGGACACGGTCGCGCGCCGCCTGCAGAGCGAGCAGGGCATCAGCTTCACCGAGTTCAGCTACCAGATCCTGCAGGGCATGGACTTCCTCGAGCTGCACCGCCGGCACGGCGTCACGCTGCAGACCGGGGGGAGCGACCAGTGGGGCAACCTGCTCTCGGGCGTGGAGCTGGTGCGCCGCTCGGAGGGCGCAGCGGTGCACGCCCTCACCACGCCGCTCATCACCAAGGCGGACGGCACGAAGTTCGGCAAGACGGAGTCCGGCACGGTCTGGCTGGACCCGACGATGACGACGCCGTACGCCTTCTACCAGTTCTGGCTCCAGGCGGACGACGCCGACGTGGTGCGCTACCTGAAGGTGTTCACCTTCCGCAGTCGCGAGGAGATCGAGGCGCTCGAAGAGGACGTGCGCGCCCGGCCGGCCGCCCGGGCGGCGCAGCGTGCCCTCGCGTGGGACGTCACCGCGCTCGTGCACGGTGCGGCGGTGGCGCAGGCGGTCGTCGACGCCAGCGAGGCGCTCTTCGGTCGCGGCGCGCTGGCCGACCTCGATCCCGACGTCCTCGCTGCCGCGGTCGCGGGGCTGCCCACCGCTCCGGGCCGGCCGGGTGACCCGCTCGTCGACCTCCTCGCGGCCACGGGCGTCGTCGCGAGCAAGGCCGCCGCCCGCCGCGCGATCGGCGAGGGCGGGGCCTCCCTCAACAACGCGCGCATCACCGACGCAGATGCGACCCTGCAGGAGCCCGACCTCCTGGCCGGGCGCTGGGCGCTGCTGCGCCGGGGCAAGCGCACCCTCGCCGTGGTCGACGCCGGCCCGGCCGGGTCGCCGCGTCCGTGAGGTCGCCGCGTCCGTGAGGTCGCCGCGTCCGCGAGGTCGCCGGCCCCGGGCGGCGCTGCCGCCGGCCGGGGCGTCGGCCTCGCGCGGCGCACCGGCCCGCCCCGGTCGACGGGTGCGCGACGGGCGTACGTCGCGGACCGCCGTCGGAGCGGCGTCGCTGCAGGTCAGGATCCTGGTGACCGTGGTCGCGGCCGCGCGACACGCCCGGGATGCACGCGGGTTTGCACGCCCCGCAACATCCGCGTAATGTTCTACGACGTCGCCCGGCAGGGAGGAAAGGACACCAGGGTTCAACCCGGTGGCCGGTCCCGCTGAGGCGGCCTCCCCAGCACGATGAGTCGGGCGCCTTGCGTCCGGCCCGCTGGACGCGTCGGGACTTCGGTCCGGATGCGGCGAGAACGAGCCCCAGGCGAGATCGCGGTGACGTGGTCGAGGTGGTGTGCGTCTGTTCCTTGAGAACTCAACAGTGTGTCAAGTAGTCGATGCCAAATCGCCTGCCTGTGCTGGTGCTGGTCCCTGTTGTGGGGGTTGGTGCTTGTGGGGGTGGGTTGTTGTTTGGTTGATCTGGACAGGCCAGATGGCTTGTTCTGTCAGCTGGGGTTTTTCTCTGTGTTTGTCGACTGCCGTGCTGCTGCGCTCTCGGGTGTGGTGGTGTGGTTGTTGTCTATCATTGACGGAGAGTTTGATTCTGGCTCAGGACGAACGCTGGCGGCGTGCTTAACACATGCAAGTCGAACGGTGATCTCCAGCTTGCTGGGGTGATCAGTGGCGAACGGGTGAGTAACACGTGAGTAACCTGCCCCTGACTCTGGGATAACTGCTGGAAACGGTGGCTAATACCGGATATGACGTGTGCCTGCATGGGTGTGCGTGGAAAGTTTTTCGGTCAGGGATGGGCTCGCGGCCTATCAGCTTGTTGGTGGGGTGATGGCCTACCAAGGCGACGACGGGTAGCCGGCCTGAGAGGGCGACCGGCCACACTGGGACTGAGACACGGCCCAGACTCCTACGGGAGGCAGCAGTGGGGAATATTGCACAATGGGCGAAAGCCTGATGCAGCGACGCCGCGTGAGGGATGACGGCCTTCGGGTTGTAAACCTCTTTCAGCAGGGAAGAAGCGAGAGTGACGGTACCTGCAGAAGAAGCGCCGGCTAACTACGTGCCAGCAGCCGCGGTAATACGTAGGGCGCAAGCGTTGTCCGGAATTATTGGGCGTAAAGAGCTCGTAGGCGGTGTGTCGCGTCTGCTGTGAAATCCTCAGGCTCAACCTGGGGCTTGCAGTGGGTACGGGCACACTAGAGTGCGGTAGGGGTGACTGGAATTCCTGGTGTAGCGGTGGAATGCGCAGATATCAGGAGGAACACCGATGGCGAAGGCAGGTCACTGGGCCGCAACTGACGCTGAGGAGCGAAAGCATGGGGAGCGAACAGGATTAGATACCCTGGTAGTCCATGCCGTAAACGTTGGGCACTAGGTGTGGGGTCCATTCCACGGATTCCGTGCCGCAGCAAACGCATTAAGTGCCCCGCCTGGGGAGTACGGCCGCAAGGCTAAAACTCAAAGAAATTGACGGGGGCCCGCACAAGCGGCGGAGCATGCGGATTAATTCGATGCAACGCGAAGAACCTTACCAAGGCTTGACATGCACCGGTAACACTCAGAGATGGGTGCCCCGCAAGGTCGGTGCACAGGTGGTGCATGGTTGTCGTCAGCTCGTGTCGTGAGATGTTGGGTTAAGTCCCGCAACGAGCGCAACCCTCGTTCCATGTTGCCAGCGGGTCGTGCCGGGGACTCATGGGAGACTGCCGGGGTCAACTCGGAGGAAGGTGGGGATGACGTCAAATCATCATGCCCCTTATGTCTTGGGCTTCACGCATGCTACAATGGCCGGTACAAAGGGCTGCGATACCGCGAGGTGGAGCGAATCCCAAAAAGCCGGTCTCAGTTCGGATTGGGGTCTGCAACTCGACCCCATGAAGTCGGAGTCGCTAGTAATCGCAGATCAGCAACGCTGCGGTGAATACGTTCCCGGGCCTTGTACACACCGCCCGTCAAGTCACGAAAGTCGGTAACACCCGAAGCCGGTGGCCCAACCTCCTCGTGAGGGGGGAGCTGTCGAAGGTGGGACTGGCGATTGGGACTAAGTCGTAACAAGGTAGCCGTACCGGAAGGTGCGGCTGGATCACCTCCTTTCTAAGGAGCATCTGACGCGCGTCCTTGCCTGTCGTGGGTGGGGGTGGTGCGTGCAGGACCATGCCCTGGCCGTGCGTGCTGGGGGTGGTGCTCGAGGGTGGAACATCGACTGCTGCCGGTCCTGCGGGCCCGGGTGACCCTAGTACGTCGTGTGGTCGTGTCCTTGCTCCTCCTGGTGGGGGGTGGGGTGCGGTGCGCGGGTGGGAACGGGTGGCCGGGGTGGTCTGGGGGTCGGCTGACACGCTGTTGGGTCCTGAGGGAGCAGCTGCCCGGTCGGGTGGTGTGTTCGTCTCGGGGCCATGGCCGGGGTGCTCGTACCGGCTCATGCCTGGTCCTCTTCCGTCGTGAGGGGGTCGGGGGTGGGTGCTGGCGGTGCCGGATCCGGTCGTGGTGGTCGTTGTTTGAGAACTGCACAGTGGACGCGAGCATCTTTGAATGATCTTTGTGGCAAGTTTTTAAGGGCACAGGGTGGATGCCTTGGCATCAGGAGCCGAAGAAGGACGTGGTAGCCTGCGATAAGCCTCGGGGAGTCGGCAAACAGACTGTGATCCGAGGATGTCCGAATGGGGGAACCCCGCAGCAGTCATGTGCTGTGACCCGCACCTGAATATATAGGGTGTGTGGAGGGAACGCCGGGAAGTGAAACATCTCAGTACCGGCAGGAAGAGATATTCCGTGAGTAGTGGCGAGCGAAAGCGGATCAGGCCAAACCGTGCGCGTGTGATACCCGGCAGGGGTTGCGCGTACGGGGTTGTGGGACCTTGCTGGGCTGGCTGCCGCCGGCCCGGGGAGTGAGAAAGTCGCGCCATAGTCGAACGGCTTTGAATGGCCGGGCACAGAGGGTGGTACCCCCGTAGACGAAATGGTGTGGCCTCCCGTGAGGGATCCCAAGTAGCTCCGGGCCCGAGAAACCTGGAGTGAATCTGCACAGACCACTGTGTAAGCCTAAATACTACCTGGTGACCGATAGCGGACAAGTACCGTGAGGGAAAGGTGAAAAGTACCCCGGGAGGGGAGTGAAATAGTACCTGAAACCGTGTGCCTACAATCCGTCGGAGCCTCCCTAGCAGGGGTGACGGCGTGCCTTTTGAAGAATGAGCCTGCGAGTTAGTGGTACGTGGCGAGGTTAACCCGTGTGGGGAAGCCGTAGCGAAAGCGAGTCCGAACAGGGCGAGGTAGTCGCGTGCTCTAGACCCGAAGCGAAGTGATCTAGCCATGGGCAGGGTGAAGCGCGGGTAAGACCGTGTGGAGGCCCGAACCCACCAGGGTTGAAAACCTGGGGGATGACCTGTGGTTAGGGGTGAAAGGCCAATCAAACTTCGTGATAGCTGGTTCTCCCCGAAATGCATTTAGGTGCAGCGTCACGCGTTCCTTGCCGGAGGTAGAGCTACTGGATAGCCGATGGGCCCCACCAGGTTACTGACGTTAGCCAAACTCCGAATGCCGGTAAGCCACAGCGTGGCAGTGAGACTGCGGGGGATAAGCTCCGTAGTCGAGAGGGAAACAGCCCAGATCACCGGCTAAGGCCCCTAAGCGTGTGCTAAGTGGGAAAGGATGTGGAGTTGCACTGACAACCAGGAGGTTGGCTTAGAAGCAGCCACCCTTGAAAGAGTGCGTAATAGCTCACTGGTCAAGTGATTCCGCGCCGACAATGTAGCGGGGCTCAAGCACACCGCCGAAGCCGTGACACGTGCACAACAGCTCAGCCCGCAAGGGTTCAGGCGTGCAGGTGGGTAGGGGACGTCGTGTGGGCGGTGAAGCCGCGGAGTGATCCAGCGGTGGAGACCACACGAGTGAGAATGCAGGCATGAGTAGCGAATGACGGGTGAGAAACCCGTCCGCCGAATGACCAAGGGTTCCAGGGCCAGGTTCATCCGCCCTGGGTAAGTCGGGACCTAAGGCGAGGCCGACAGGCGTAGTCGATGGACAACGGGTTGATATTCCCGTACCGGCGAAGAACCGCCCATACCGAGCCCGGTGACACTAACCACCGCGTGCTCCCACCGTCCCTTCGGGGACACCGGGGGTGCGTGCTGGGACCTGATCCGGTAGTAGGTAAGCGTGTTAACAGGGGTGACGCAGGAAGGTAGTCCGGCGTGGCGATGGTAGTCCACGTCCAAGGCTGTAGGGCGTCCGGTAGGCAAATCCGCCGGGCATGTGCCTGAGAGCTGATGGTGACCGCACTCGCGGGAACAGGGTGATCCTATGCTGCCAAGAAAAGCCTCGACGCGAGGTTCTAGCCGCCCGTACCCCAAACCGACTCAGGTGGTCAGGTAGAGAATACCAAGGCGATCGAGACAATCGTGGTTAAGGAACTCGGCAAAATGCCCCCGTAACTTCGGGAGAAGGGGGGCCTGATGTGTGAACCGGCATGCCCGGGGCAGCACGGAGGGCCGCAGAGACCAGGGAGAAGCGACTGTTTACTAAAAACACAGGTCCGTGCGAAGTCGCAAGACGATGTATACGGACTGACGCCTGCCCGGTGCTGGAAGGTTAAGAGGACGGGTCAGCAACGCAAGTTGCGAAGCTCAGAATTTAAGCCCCAGTAAACGGCGGTGGTAACTATAACCATCCTAAGGTAGCGAAATTCCTTGTCGGGTAAGTTCCGACCTGCACGAATGGCGTAACGACTTCTCCGCTGTCTCAACCGCGAACTCGGCGAAATTGCACTACGAGTAAAGATGCTCGTTACGCGCAGCAGGACGGAAAGACCCCGGGACCTTTACTATAGCTTGGTATTGGTGTTCGGTGCGGTTTGTGTAGGATAGGTGGGAGACTGTGAAGCGGGCACGCCAGTGTCCGTGGAGTCATCGTTGAAATACCACTCTGACCGCTTCGGATGTCTAACCTCGGTCCGTGATCCGGACCAGGGACAGTGCCTGGTGGGTAGTTTAACTGGGGCGGTTGCCTCCTAAAATGTAACGGAGGCGCCCAAAGGTTCCCTCAGCCTGGTTGGCAATCAGGTGGCGAGTGCAAGTGCACAAGGGAGCTTGACTGTGAGACCGACAGGTCGAGCAGGGACGAAAGTCGGGACTAGTGATCCGGCGGTGGCTTGTGGAAGCGCCGTCGCTCAACGGATAAAAGGTACCCCGGGGATAACAGGCTGATCTTGCCCAAGAGTCCATATCGACGGCATGGTTTGGCACCTCGATGTCGGCTCGTCGCATCCTGGGGCTGGAGTAGGTCCCAAGGGTTGGGCTGTTCGCCCATTAAAGCGGTACGCGAGCTGGGTTTAGAACGTCGTGAGACAGTTCGGTCCCTATCCGCTGCGCGCGCAGGAAACTTGAGAAGGGCTGTCCCTAGTACGAGAGGACCGGGACGGACGAACCTCTGGTGTGCCAGTTGTTCCGCCAGGAGCACGGCTGGTTGGCTACGTTCGGAAGGGATAACCGCTGAAAGCATCTAAGCGGGAAGCCTGCTTCAAGATGAGGTTTCCACGCCCCCTTCGTGGGGTGAGAGGCTCCCCGTAGACCACGGGGTCGATAGGCCGGATGTGGAAGGCAGGACCAACGACTGCCGCAGCTGACCGGTACTAATCAGCCGACAGCTTGCTCACACCATTCACTGCTACGCGTCCACTGTGCGGTTCCCGAACCACGACCCACCCCCACCCGCCACCACCAGGTGGCCGGGTGCGCGGGGTGCCAGGTTCGACCCCGTTACGGCGGTCATAGCGGTGGGGAAACGCCCGGTCCCATTCCGAACCCGGAAGCTAAGCCCACCAGCGCCGATGGTACTGCACCCGCCAGGGTGTGGGAGAGTAGGACGCCGCCGGACAACCATTACCACGAAAGGCCACCCCGACACGGGGTGGCCTTTCGTCGTTCCCGGACCGAGCGTGTCTCTTGCGATACGGGACGACGTCGGCGCGCAGCGCGTCGGTCGCACACAGGTGTTGCCTGGGAGGGCTGCCCGCCGTCCGTGGGACCATGGGTGCCGACGTACGACGAGAGGTCTCCAGATGAACAGCGACGACGACCGGGCCACGAGGCGCGGGGACGACGAGGGGCGACGCCCGACGGCCGGCGGCCGCGCGGGCCAGGGCGCTCCCGGGGGAGCGGGCCGGAGCCGCGACCAGCAGGGGCTGGACGGCCCTCGTCGTCGGATCGCGGGCGAGGCACCGGGCGGGCGACGCGCCGCAGCCGGAGGTCCGCGGGCGACGGGTGACGGGTACGCGTCAGGGCGTCCCTCGAGGGGCCGTCCGGGCGGCGACGCCGGCGGTGCACCCCGGTTGTCGGGACGGGACGGGCGGGGCTTTGCGGGGGACCGCTGGTCCGGAGCGGCCGGCACGTCGGAGCGACGCGGGGGTCCGCGCGAGGACGGCGGCTCCTCCCGGTCGCGGGCGGTCTCCGGCAGGGGCGGCCAACCGGGCGCCGGCTCGGGCGGGGGCGCCGCTCCGCGAGGCGGGCGGGGAGGGGCTGGCTTCGGCCGCCCTGAGGGCGGTGCGGGTTCGGGGTACCAGCGTCGCGACGACCGTCGCGGCGCCGGCGGTGACCCGCGTCGTGATCAGCGTGCGGGGGGTGGCGGTTTCCAGCGTCGCGACGGGGGCGGTGGGGACCCGCGCTCGTCTGAGCGTGCGGGTGGGTACGAGCGCCGGGACGACCGACCGGGCGGCTACCAGCGCCGGGACGACCGTGCGGGTGGGTACCCCGGCCGTGAGGACCGGCCGGGTCGTTCTCAGGGCCGGGACGGCCGTGCCGGCGGCGGGTCCCCGCGGCGCGACGCCGGGGCGACGGGCGGGTACCGGGGCCGTGACGACCGCGCCGGCGGTGCAGCAGCGGGTTTGCGGAGCGGTGGTCGGTCCTCGGACCGACCCTGGCAGTCGGGTGAGGACCGACCCTGGGGCCGTCGCGACGCGGACGACCGCGCGACGGACCGCGGAGGACGGGGCGGCGCGGACGCCGGTCGTGGGCGGCCCGGCCGGCCGGATCGCGGTGGGCCCGGGGGCGGTGCGGGCCGCTCCTGGGAGCGGCGCGAGGGTGCAGCAGGGCCGCGGCGGGACGACCGCGACAGCGGTCGGCCGTGGTCGGGCCGAGCCGTGGGTGCTCGCGGCGGTGACGACCGTCAGACAGACAGGGCCGGGGGCGCCCCCGAGCAGCGGGGCGCGCTGCGGTCGGCGCGGCCGGCCGCCGGGCCGGCGATCCCCGAGGACGTGGTCTTCGGCATGCTCGACCGGGACGTGCGGGGGCGTCTGCGCACCCTGACGAAGGAGAACGCCGACGTCGTGGGACGTCACCTCGTGATGGTCGCGCGGCTCCTGGACGACGACCCAGAGGCGGCGTACGCGCACGCCACGGCGGCGGTCGTCCGTGGCGGCCGCGTCGACGTGGTGCGCGAGGCGGCCGGGCTCGCGGCGTACCGCACCGGCCGGTGGGCGGAGGCGCTCCGCGAGCTGCGGACGGTGCGCCGCCTGAACGGGTCGTCCGAGCACCTGCCGGTCATGGCGGACTGCGAGCGGGGTCTCGGGCGCCCCGAGCGCGCTCTCGCCCTGGCGCAGGACGAGGGTGCCGCCGGGCTCGACCCCGCGGGCCGGGTGGAGCTCGCCATGGTCGTCAGCGGTGCACGGCTCGACCTCGGGGAGCCCGACGCCGCCCTCGCCGCGCTGGGGACGCCGGAGGTGCGCGCGGCGGGCGGGGTGCTCGGGGTCCGGGTGGCACAGGCGCGCGCGACGGCGCTCGAGGCGGCCGGCCGTGCCGAGGAGGCCGCGGCGGAGCTCGCCGGCTTCGACGCGGCCCAGCTCGCGGCGGCCGGCGGCCGGGTCGACGACGACGACGACCTCGTCGTCTGGGACCTCGCCGACGAGGACGACGAGCAGGACGGCCGGCCCGCCGGCGAGCCGGACGACGAGCAGGACGGCCAGCCCGCCGGCGAGCCGGATGACGAGCAGGACGACGAGCAGGACGGCCAGCCCGCCGACGAGCAGCCCGACGAGGTGCGGGACGGGCAGCGCGACGAGGTGCGGGACGGCGAGCAGCGCGGGCAGCAGGACGCGGACGTGCGAGGGGACGAGGCGTGAGCGGCGGGCTCGTCGCCAGCCCGCAGCCCCCGGCGGAGGGGTACGACCTCGCGCTCGTCGATCTCGACGGGGTGGCCTACCGGGGCCCGGAGCCGATCGAGCACGCCGCCGCCAGCCTGACGACGGCGCGCGCCCGCGGGATGCGGCTGGTGTTCGTCACGAACAACGCGTCGCGCGAGCCGGGGACGGTGGCGGAGCACCTGTCGGGCCTCGACATCCCGACCACCCCCGAGGAGGTCATGACGGCCGCGCAGGCGTGCGCCCAGCTGCTGCTCACCCGGCTCGCGCCGGGCTCGCGGGTGCTGGTCGTCGGCGGTGCGGGGCTGCTCACCGCGGTCCGCGAGGCGGGGTTCACGGTGGTGTCGTCGGCCGACGACGATCCCGTCGCCGTCGCCCAGGGGTTCGCCCTGGAGGTCGGGTGGACGCAGCTGGCCGAGGCCGCGTACGCGGTGCAGCGCGGGGCGTGGCACGTGGCCTCCAACCGTGACCTGTCGATCCCCACGGCGCGCGGCACGGCGCCGGGCAACGGCTCGTTGGTGGCGGCGGTCGTGGCGGCGACCGGCGTCGAGCCGGCGAGCGCCGGCAAGCCGGAGCCGACCATGTACCACCTCGCGGTCCAGCGGGCGGGGGCACGGCGCGTCCTCGTCGTGGGGGACCGGTTGGACACCGACCTCGCGGGCGCGCGGGGCGGGGGGTACGACGGGCTGCACGTGCTCACGGGCGTCAGCAGCGCGCGGGACGCCGTCCTGGCCCCGCCGCACCTGCGTCCGCACCTGCTGGGGGCCGACCTGCGCGCCCTGCTCGTGCGGCACCCGGTGCCCGTGCCGGGCGCGGAGGGGTGGTGGACGTGCCGCGCGGCGGCCGCGCGGGTGGTGGACGGGCGGCTCGAGCTGCGCGGCCCGACCCGCGTCTCCGCGGACGACGACCTCGAGCCCGCGGTGGACGTGGCGCGGGCGGCCTGCGCCGCGGTGTGGGCGGCGGTCGACGAGGGCCGGGCGGTGGACCCCGTCTCGGTGCCGGACCTCGTCGCCACGTCCTGACCGTACGCCGAGCACGCCGAGCCGTCCCCAGCCCGGATCCTGCCGGGTGGTCACCGGCGGGGCGTGCCGGGACGGGGCGCGCGGGTGCCAGCAGGTACCGTGAACGCGCGCCCGGGTCCTCCCGTGCACGTCGTCGCCCTCGTCCGGCCCGGCGCGTGCGACGACCGCGAGGCGCACCGAGCACCGACAGGAGAGGGTGGACGGCCTCGATGAGCCAGCCGACCACGGACCCGCGCCCCCTGGCGCGACCGGTCCCGCGTCCGCCCGTGCCGCGGGCGGCTCTCGCACGTCCGTCCGCCGACGCCGGCACGCCCGACCGAGCCGTTGCTACCGAGGACGCCGCGATCGCCGACGAGTACGACGTCGCCGTCGAGGAGGCCTTGCGGACCCTGGACGGCCTCGTCGACCGGCCGCTGGCCGAGCACCCCGGGGCGTACGAGGCGGTCCACGCAGCGCTGCAGGACCGGCTCGCGGACCCCGGCCGGTGAGCGTCGCGGTGGAGGACGCACGGGTGACGGCGCGGCTGGACGCCGAGCTGGTCCGCCGCGGGCTGGCGCGGTCGCGCCGGCACGCCGGGGAGCTGCTGGACGCCGGGCGCGTGCAGGTGGACGGGCGGGCGGTGGGCAAGGCCGCGCGGGCGGTGGCGCCGGAGGCGCACCTCGACGTGCTGGCCGACCCGGACGACGCCGACTGGGCCAGCAGGGCCGCGTTGAAGCTCGTGGGCGCCCTCGAGGCCCTGGGGGCCGCGGCGCCGGCGGTCGCGGGGCGGACCTGCCTGGACCTGGGCGCGAGCACCGGCGGGTTCACCGACGTGCTCCTGCGGCGCGGGGCGGCTCACGTGACGGCGGTCGACGTCGGGCACGGCCAGCTGCTGCCGCGCCTGCGCGAGGACCCGCGCGTCGACGCCCGCGAGGGGGTCAACGTGCGCCACCTGCGACCCGGCGACGTGCCGACGCCCGACCTCGTCGTCGGCGACCTGTCCTTCATCTCGCTGACGCTCGTCCTCGGGCCCGTCGCCGCCCTGCTGCACCCGTCCTCGGACGTCCTGCTGCTGGTCAAGCCGCAGTTCGAGGTGGGCCGCGAGCGGCTGGGCAGCGGCGGGGTCGTCCGGGACGCGGGGGCCGCCGCCGCAGCCGTCCACCGCGTCCTCGTCGCCGCCGCCGGGCACGGCCTGGCGACCGCGGGCCTCGTCCCCAGTCCCGTGGTCGGGACGCACGGCAACCGGGAGCACGTCGCGCACCTGCGGCCGCTCCCCGCTGCGGTCCCCCCGGACCTGGCATGGGTGGCGCGGCGGACCGGGGCGGTGCCGGCATGAGGCGCACGGCCCTGGTCGTCGTCCACCTGGGTCGCGCGGAGGCACGGCAGGCCATGGACGAGGTCCTCGCGGAGCTCGCGCGGGCCGACGTCGACGCGCTCGTCGCCGGCGACGACGAGCCGGCGCCCGACCCGGTGCCCGCGGTCGACCTCGTCATCGTCCTGGGCGGCGACGGGACGATCCTGCGCGCGGCCGAGCTGACGCGGGGCACGGGTGCGCCCCTGCTCGGCATCAACCTGGGGCACGTGGGCTTCCTGGCCGAGGCGGAGCGCGACGACGTCGTCTCCTCGGTCCGTCGCCTGACCTCCGGCGCCTTCACCATCGAGGCGCGCACGACCGTCGACGTGCGGGTGCACGCCCCGGACGGCTCCGTCTCGACGGGTTGGGCCCTCAACGAGGTGGCGCTGGAGAAGGTCGAGCGCGCGCGCATGATCGAGGTGGTCGTCGCGGTGGACGAGCGGCCCCTGTCGTCGTTCGGCTGCGACGGCATCATCGTCGCGACCTCGACCGGGTCCACGGCGCACGCGTTCTCCGCGGGCGGACCCGTCGTGTGGCCGGACGTCGACGGCATGATCGTCGTGCCGGTCTCCGCGCACGCCCTGTTCGCGCGGCCCCTCGTGCTCGGGCCGCGGTCGGTGCTCGCGGTCGAGCTGCTCGAGGAGTCGGCGGCCGGCGGCGCGCTCACGTGCGACGGGCGGCGTCGCATCGAGGTACCCCGCGGCTCCCGGGTCGAGGTGCGCCGCAGCCCCGTCCCCGTGCGCATGGCCCGGCTGAGCCCGGCGCCCTTCACGACCCGGCTCGTGCACAAGTTCGGGCTGCCGGTCGAGGGCTGGCGGGGACGTCCTGTCACCCTGCGGTCGGCGCCGCGTCCGGAGGAGGCCGGGTGATCGAGGAGATCCGCATCGCCGACCTGGGCGTCATCGGTGCCGCCGAGGTCCGGCTGGGGCCGGGGCTGACCGTGCTGACGGGGGAGACCGGCGCGGGCAAGACGATGGTGCTGACGGCGCTGGGCCTGCTGCTCGGCGCGAAGGCCGACCCCGCGGTGGTGCGCACCGGGGCGCGGGCCGCGTCCGTGGAGGGCCGGGTGGCGGCGGCCGCAGGCACCGCCGTCGGGGAGCGCGCCGTCGAGGCCGGCGCGGAGCTCGACGAGGACGGCTCGCTCGTCGTCGTCCGGACCGTCGGTTCGACGGGCGACGGCGGCACGGGCCGCTCGCGCGCGTTCCTCGGCGGGCGGTCGGTGCCCCAGGCCGTGCTGGGTGAGCTCGCCGACGCGCTCGTCACGGTGCACGGCCAGGCCGACCAGGCCCGGCTGCGCTCGCCGTCGCACCAGCGCGAGGCCCTGGACGCGTTCGCGGGGCCGGAGCACGGGGCGGAGCTGGCGGCGTACCGGGAGCGGTGGGCGCGGCGCGCGCGCCTCGCGACCGAGCTCGCCGAGCTCGTGGACCGGGCCGAGGACCGGGCGCGCGAGGCCGAGCTCCTCCGCCTCGGCCTGGAGGAGGTCGAGCGCGTCGACCCCCAGCCGCACGAGGACGTGGACCTCGACGCCGAGATCGGCCGGCTCGCGCACGCCGAGGACCTGCGGTCCGCCGCGACGGGGGCCCGTGCCGCGCTCACCGGCGGGGACGACCCGGCCGGCGAGGCGACGAGCGCGGTCGCCGTCGTCGAGCACGCACGCCGGGTCCTGGAGGCGCAGGGCCACCACGACGCCCGGCTGGCCGAGCTCGCCACGCGGGTCGCGGAGGCCGGCTACCTCCTCGCCGACGTGGCGACGGAGCTGTCCGTCTACGTGTCGGACCTGGCCGCCGATCCGTTGCGCCTGGACGCCGCGCAGGCCCGCCGCGCCGAGCTGGCCGCGCTCGCCCGCCGGCACGGCGGCGACGTCGACGCCGTGCTGGCCTGGTCGGGCGAGGCGGTGCGCCGCCTCACCGACCTCGAGGGCGGCGACAGCCGCGTCGCCGGGCTGCGCGCGGAGCTCGACACCCTGACGCAGGAGCTGGCCGAGCGGGCGGCCCTCCTCGGCGAGCGCCGTCGGGAGGCCGCCGGCCGCCTGGCGTCCGCCGTGGGCGCGGAGCTGGCCGGCCTGGCCATGGCCGGCGCCCGCCTCGAGGTGCGGGTGGAGCCGGCCGACGAGCCGGGGCCGCACGGGGCCGACCGTGTCGAGATGCTCCTCGTGCCGCACGCCGGCGCACCCGCGCGCCCGCTCGGCAAGGGCGCCTCGGGCGGGGAGCTGTCCCGGGTGATGCTGGCCATCGAGGTGGCGCTCGCCGGCGAGCAGGGGGAGCGCGGGGCCGGGCCGGGCACGTTCGTGTTCGACGAGGTCGACGCCGGCGTCGGCGGCCGCGCGGCCGTCGAGATCGGCCGACGTCTCGCGTCCCTGGCGCGCACGGCCCAGGTCCTCGTGGTCACCCACCTCGCGCAGGTCGCCGCCTTCGCCGACCACCACCTCGTCGTCAGCAAGTCGAGCGCCGGCGGCGTGGACGTCGTGACCGCGTCCGACGTGCGGGTCGTGGCCGACGACGAGCGGGTGCGCGAGCTGGCGCGGATGCTGTCCGGCCAGGAGGACTCCGACGTGGCGCGCGCCCACGCGGCTGAGCTCCTGGAGGCGTCGTCCGTGGGACGATGACCGACGATGAGATTCTCCCTGCGCAAGGCTGCCCCCGTCGTCGACGGCGCCGACGTGGTCGGGCCGGCGCGCGTGGACCACCGCACCAAGAACCTGACGAAGCGGCTGCGACCCGGCGACGTCGCGGTGATCGACCACCTCGACCTCGACCGCGTCTCCGCCGAGGCGCTCGCGGCCTGCCAGCCGGCCGCCGTGCTCAACGCCGCACGCTCCACCTCCGGGCGGTACCCCAACCTGGGGCCGGAGATCCTCCTGGCGGCGGGCGTGCCCCTCGTCGACGACCTCGGGCCCGACGTCATGACCGTGCCCGAGGGGCACGAGCTGCGGCTGGTCGAGGGCGCGGTGTACGACGGCGAGACCCTCGTCGCCGAGGGCGTGCTGCAGACGGACACGACCGTGGCCGCGGCGATGGCCGAGGCGCGCGAGGGCCTGTCGGTGCAGCTCGAGTCGTTCGCCGCGAACACCATGGACTACCTGCGCCGGGAGCGGGAGCTCCTGCTCGACGGGGTCGGCGTGCCGGACGTGCGCACGGACCTCGAGGGGCGGCACGCGCTCATCGTCGTGCGCGGCTACCACTACAAGGAGGACCTCGTCGTCCTGCGCTCGTACATCCGCGAGTACCGGCCGGTGCTCATCGGGGTGGACGGGGGCGCCGACGCGATCCTCGAGGCGGGGCTGCGGCCCGACATGATCGTCGGCGACATGGACTCCGTCTCCGACCGGGCGCTGTCGTGCGGCGCGGAGGTCGTCGTGCACGCCTACCGCGACGGCCGCGCGCCCGGCCTGGCGCGCGTGGAGCAGCTCGGCGTGCCGCACCTCGTCTTCCCCGCGACCGGCACGAGCGAGGACGTGGCGATGCTGCTCGCCGACGACAAGGGCGCCGAGCTCATCGTCGCGGTCGGCACCCACGCCACCCTCGTGGAGTTCCTCGACAAGGGCCGTTCGGGCATGGCCAGCACGTTCCTCACGCGCCTGCGCGTGGGCAGCAAGCTCATCGACGCCAAGGGCGTGTCCCGGCTCTACCACCACCGCATCTCGAACCTCCAGGTGGTGCTCCTGGTCCTGGCCGGCCTGCTCGCGCTCGGCGTCGCGCTCGCCTCCACCGAGGCGGGTCAGACGCTGCTGGGCCTGACCGCCGCACGCCTGGACGACGTCGCGTCCTGGTTCACCGGGCTGTTCGGGGGCGCGTGATGCCGCACCTGGCACCTCCCGCGCCCGCCCGCCCCCTCGACCGAGAGCACCGACCGTGATCGACTTCCGCTACCACCTCGTCTCCCTCATCTCGGTGTTCCTCGCCCTGGCGGTCGGCATCGCCCTCGGCGCCGGGCCGCTGGAGGAGACCATCGGCGACACCCTCACGGGTCAGGTGGACCAGCTCCGGGTCGAGCGCGAGGAGCTGCGCACGCAGCTCCAGCAGTCGGAGGCGGAGCAGCAGGACCTCGAGGCCTTCGCCGCAGCCACCGGGCCGCAGCTGCTCGAGGGCGCCCTCGCCGGCCGGCGCGTCGCCCTCGTGCAGCTCGGGGAGTCGTCGCCGGAGCGCGTGGCGGCCGTGGACGCCGCGCTCGCGGCCGCCGGCGCCACCACCTCCGCGCGAGTGACGCTCACGGACGCCTGGACCGACCCGGAGCAGCGGCCCTACCGCACCGCGCTCGTCGGCAACCTCGTGGAGTACCTCGACCCGGCTCCCGCCGAGGACGCGGGCACGGCCGCCGAGCTCGCCGCGGCCCTCGTGCAGGGCCTCGTCCGGGGCGACGCGGCCAACCCCGACGCCCTGGGGCAGGACGCCTCGCTGCTGCTCGAGCTCCTCAGCACCGGCGACAACGCGCTGGTGACCCTGCAGGACCCGGTCACCGCGCCCGCCGACGCGGTCGTCGTCCTGCAGCCCCTGCAGACCGACGACGCGGGCAACGTCACCGACCCCGTCGCGACGCCGACGACGGACTCGACAGAGGCCGCCGTCGCGCTGCTGCGGGCCGGTGGGACCTACGCCGAGGGTGCGGTCCTGGCGGACGGCCCCGAGACGGGTGACACGCTCACCACGGCCGTTCTCGCCGACGCCGACCTGGCGGCCGAGCTCACGACGGTGACCGGGACGCAGGGCGTCGTGGGGCAGACCGTCCTGCCGCTCGCCCTCGCGGCCGACATCGCGGGGACCGTGGGGCACTACGGCACCGGCGACGGTGAGACGGTGCTGCCGCCCTCCGTGACCCTGCCGGCACCGGATCGCACCCCGACGTCCGTGCCCGAGCAGCCCACCGACGGCGCCGACGCCGGGACGGGCGAGGGGTGAGCGCAGCCGCCGCCGGGGCCGCCGCTGCCGTGGCCGGTGCGCTGACGTGCCGGGCGGCGCGCGCGGCCCTGCGCTCCCGGACGCCGGGCGGGGCCGGACGGTGGACGCGGACGAACCACCGGGGCGAGCCCGTCAGCCTCCTCGCCGGGCCGGCCGTCGCCGCCGCCACCGCGGTGGGCGGTGCCGCGGGCGCACTGCTCGGCGGGCGGAGCGGGACGGGGCGGGGTGCACCCGGTCCGCTCGCCCTGGCCCTCACCACGGCGACGGTGACGGCCGGCGCGCTCGGGGTCGTCGACGACCTG
This sequence comes from Cellulomonas sp. plas2, assembly GCF_057221735.1. Taxonomy (NCBI): domain Bacteria; kingdom Bacillati; phylum Actinomycetota; class Actinomycetes; order Micrococcales; family Cellulomonadaceae; genus Cellulomonas; species Cellulomonas sp. plas2. The sequence goes on along the minus strand of NZ_CM170155.1, from coordinate 2,277,964 downwards.
TCGGAGGACCCCGCGACGCGCACGAAGGGCCTGCGGGGCCACCTGGGGGCGCTCGCGCGGGGGCGGCTGACCACCGGCGGCGCCAAGGTGCTCGGCATCGGGGCGGGCGGCCTGGCCGCGGCGGCCCTCGTCGTGCTGCCGTCCGTCCCGGCGGACCGCCGCGGGCGGCCCGGGACGCTCGCCGACGTCCTCGTCTCGGGTGCGCTCGTCGCGGCGGCCGCCAACCTCGTGAACCTCCTCGACCTGCGGCCCGGTCGCGCCCTGAAGGCGTCGGCGGTGGCGGCCACGTCCCTGCTGGGGTCGGGATCGGGAGCGGGGGCGGTGCGCCCGGCCGCCGTCGGGCTGCTCGGCGTCGTCGTGGCCGCGCTGCCGGCCGACCTCGACGAGCGCGACATGCTCGGTGACGGCGGCGCGAACGCCCTCGGCGCCGCGCTCGGCACCCTCGTCGTCGCCGGCACCGGCCCGCGCACGCGGGTGGCCGTCCTGGGCGCGCTCGTCGCCCTGACGCTCGCCAGCGAGCGGGTCAGCTTCACCCGCGTCATCGAGGCGACGCCGGTCCTGCGCGAGCTGGACGCCTGGGGGCGCCGCCCGCCCGCGCCCTCCGGACGGTGAACCGGCTCCTGCGGCGCGCCGCCCCCGGTCTGGCGGGCGCCGCCGCGCTCATCGCCGCCGTGACGGTGGTCAGCCGGGTCCTCGGCTTCGTCCGGTCCCTCGCCATGGCGGACGGGGTCGGCGCGGGTGCCATCGCGGACGCGTACAACCGCGCCAACCTGCTGCCGAACGTGCTCTTCGAGGTCGCCGCCGGCGGCGCGCTCGCGGGGGCCGTGGTGCCGCTGCTGGCAGGCCCCCTGCGGCGCCGCGACCGCGTGGAGGTCGACGCGGTGGTGCGGGCGGCGGTCGGCTGGACCCTCACCGTCCTGGTCCCGCTCGGGCTGCTGCTCGCCGCCCTCAGCGGGCCGCTCGCGACCCTGCTCACCCCGTCCGGCGACCCCGGGCTGACCGCACTCGTGCGGACGTTCCTCCTGGTCTTCGCCCCGCAGGTGCCGATGTACGGGCTCGCGGTGCTCCTCTACGGCGTGCTCCAGGCGCACCGACGGTTCTTCTGGCCGGCCTTCGCGCCCGTGATGTCCTCGCTCGTCGTCATCACGACCTACCTCGTCTACGGCGCGCTCTCCGGCGGTGTGCGCGACGACCCCGGCGCGCTGCCGGGCGGCTCGGTCGAGGTCCTCGCCTGGGGCACGACGGCCGGCGTCGCGGCGATGTGCCTGCCGATGCTCGTGCCCGTGCACCGGCTCGGTGTCCGCGTGGCGCCCTCGTGGCGGTTCCCGGCGGGCGCGGGCCGGCGCTTCCGGTCCCTGGCGCTCGCCGGGGTGGGGGCGCTCGTCGCCCAGCAGGTCGCCGTCCTCGTCGCCATGGGCGTCGCGACCGCGCGGGGCGGCGACGGCGCCTTCACCGTCTGGACGTGGACGCAGCAGCTCTACCTGCTGCCGTACGCCGTCCTGGTGGTGCCGCTGGCCACCTCGAGCTTCCCGCGGCTGGCCGAGCGCTGGGCCGACGAGGACCGCGCCGGCTTCGCGGCGCTGACCGCGCGCACGACCGCCGCCGTCCTCACAGCCGCGGCGGCCGGGGCGGCCGCCGTCGCCGCGGCTGCCCCCGGTGTGGCGGCCGTGTTCGTCGCCGTCGAACAGGGCGACGGACGTCTCGTCGGGCAGGTCGTCGGGCAGGGCATGGCGAGCACGCTGACCGTGATGGTGCCCGGGCTCGTGGGGTTCGCGGCCGTGTTCCACGGCTCGCGCACCCTGTACGCCGCCGAGCACGGGCGGGCGGCGGTCGCGACGACCGCGGCGGGCTGGGGCGCGGTCGCGCTCGCCACCGTGGCGCTCGGGCTCGTGCTCACCGCCGACGGGCCCGACGCGCTGCGCGTGCTGGTCGCGCTCGGCGCGGCGCACACGACGGGGATGCTCGTCGGGGGCGTGGTGGTGCTCGCCGCGGTGCGCCGGGTGGCGGGGCCCGCCGCCGTGGCGGGCCTGGCACGGACGACGGCGGCCCTCGTCGTCGGGGGCGCGGGCGGTGCCGTGGCCGGCCGGTGGGTCACCGACGCCGTGCCCGCCGTGGCCGGGGACGGCCTCCCGACGGTGGTAGCCGGCGCGGTCGGCGGCGCGCTCGTCGCGCTCGTCGTGCTCGTCGCGGTCCTCGCCCTCCTCGACCGCGCGGCGTTACGACGGCTCGCGCGCCTCGGCCGTGGTGCCGACGCACCCGTCGGGTAGGCTGGAGGCCCGTGACAGAGCGCGCGCACCGACTCTCCGGGCGGTCGGACTCCCTGACCCGGCACATCTTCGTCACGGGGGGCGTCGCCTCCTCGCTCGGCAAGGGCCTGACGGCCAGCAGCCTCGGGCGGCTCCTGCGCTCGCGCGGGCTGCGGGTCACGATGCAGAAGCTCGACCCGTACCTCAACGTGGACCCGGGCACGATGAACCCGTTCCAGCACGGTGAGGTCTTCGTCACCGAGGACGGCGCGGAGACCGACCTCGACGTCGGGCACTACGAGCGCTTCCTCGACGTGGACCTCATCGGCTCCGCCAACGTCACGACGGGCCAGATCTACTCGCACGTGATCGCCAAGGAGCGGCGCGGGGAGTTCCTCGGCGACACGGTGCAGGTCATCCCGCACATCACGGACGAGATCAAGACCCGCATGCGCGAGCAGGCGGGGGACGACGTCGACGTCATCATCACCGAGATCGGCGGCACGGTCGGCGACATCGAGTCCCAGCCGTTCCTCGAGGCCGCGCGGCAGGTGCGCCACGACCTCGGCAGGGCGAACGTCTTCTTCCTGCACGTCTCGCTCGTGCCGTACATCGGCCCGTCGGGCGAGCTGAAGACGAAGCCCACCCAGCACTCCGTCGCCGCGCTGCGCAGCATCGGCATCCAGCCCGACGCGATCGTCCTGCGGGCGGACCGCGAGGTGCCGGAGTCCACGAAGCGGAAGATCGCCCTCATGTGCGACGTCGACGTCGAGGGCGTCGTCACCGCCAAGGACGCGCCGAGCATCTACGACATCCCCCGCGTGCTGCACGCCGAGGGCCTGGACGCGTACGTCGTCCAGCGCCTCGCGCTGCCCTTCCGCGACGTCGACTGGCGGCTCTGGGACGGCCTCCTCCAGCGGGTCCACGAGCCCGCGCGGCAGGTGGAGATCGCGCTCGTCGGCAAGTACATCGACCTGCCCGACGCCTACCTGTCCGTGACGGAGGCGCTGCGCGCGGGCGGCTTCCACCACGACGCGAAGGTCGTCCTGCGCTGGGTGCGGTCGGACGACTGCGACACGCCCGAGGGCGCCGAGCTCGCGCTGGGCGGCGTCGACGCCGTGCTCGTCCCCGGCGGCTTCGGGGTGCGGGGCATCGAGGGCAAGCTGGGCGCCCTGCGGTGGGCGCGCGAGAACCGCGTGCCGACCCTGGGCATCTGCCTCGGCCTGCAGTGCATGGTCATCGAGTACGCCCGGAACGTCCTCGGCCTGCCGCAGGCCTCGTCGACGGAGTTCGACGAGGGCACCCCGGACCCGGTCGTCGCCACGATGGAGGAGCAGCTGGCCTTCGTCGGGGGCGCCGGCGACCTGGGCGGGACGATGCGCCTCGGCGCGTACGACGCCGTGCTGGAGCCCGGCTCCGTCGCGGCCGCCGCGTACGGCAGCACGCACGTCTCCGAGCGCCACCGCCACCGGTACGAGGTCAACAACGCCTACCGCGGGCGGCTGGAGGAGGCGGGCCTCGTCATCTCCGGCACGCTCCCGGACCGGTCGCTCGTGGAGTTCGTCGAGCTGCCGCGGGACGTGCACCCGTACTACGTCGCGACGCAGGCGCACCCGGAGTTCAAGTCCCGTCCGACGCGGGCGCACCCGCTCTTCGCAGGCCTCGTCGCCGCGGCGATCACCAGGTCGAGCATGCCCTCGGGGCGGCGGGCGGCGGCCGACGCGGCATCCGCGCCCGACGCGGCATCCGCGCCCGACGCGGCATCCGCGCCCGACGCGGCACCCGCGGCCGGCAGCCCGGCCGAGGGCCTGGAGCCGGCGGCCGCGAGCGGGCAGGCGTGAGCGCGGCGGACGCCGCCGTCCCCGACGCCGGGACGGCGGACCGCCCGTCCGAGCGCCCGGTCGTCGAGCACCGCACGGTGCACGCCGGGCGGATCTTCGACCTCGTCGCCGACGTCGTCGACCTCGGCGACACGCAGGTCACGCGGGAGTACCTGGCGCACCCCGGCGCCGTGGCGGTCGTCGTGCTCGACGACGACGACCGCGTCCTCCTGCTCGACCAGTACCGCCACGCCGTCCGGCAGGAGCTCTGGGAGCCGCCGGCCGGGCTGCTCGACGTCGCGGGGGAGGACCCGGTCGCCGCGGCTGCCCGGGAGCTCGCGGAGGAGGCCGACCTGCGCGCCGCCTCCTGGTGGCGGCTGACGGAGATCTTCTCCACGCCGGGGTCCTCGAGCGAGCGGATCCAGCTGTTCCTCGCGCGCGACCTGTCGCCCGTGCCGGAGGCCGAGCGCTACGCCCGCGTCGACGAGGAGGCCACGATGCGGCCCGTCTGGGTGCCGCTGGACGAGGCGGTGGCCGGCGTCCTCGCGGGACGCCTGCGCTGCCCGACGACGGTCGTCGGCGTCCTGGCGGCCGCGGCGGCCAGGGCCGGCGGTTGGACGGACCTGCGTCCCGTCCGGCTCAGCGCGTGAGCAGCGCCGGGTCGTCCACGACGGGCGACCCGGCACCGGCGCCGAGCGCCCCGCGGGAGCGGCACGCCCCCACGAGACGGGTGACCCCCGCGGTCAGCAGCGCCGCGCCGATCATGTGCAGGTTCACCAGCGCGATGGGCAGCCCGGTGAAGAGCTGCACGTAGCCGACGAGCGCCTGCGCGAGGGTGACCGCCATCAGCACGAGCCCCGTGCGCAGGGGCCGTGCGGCGCCGTCCCGCCGCAGCCGCAGCAGCACCGCGACGAGCAGGGCGACGAACACCCACACGCTCGCGGCGTGCACACGCGCGGTCAGGTACGGGTCGACGGCGAACCGGTAGCCGAGCTCGTCGTCGCCGGAGTGCGGCCCGGCTCCCGTCACGACGACACCCAGGGCGAGCACGACCGCGGTGACGACGCCGAGGGCCGCGACCAGGCGCCGCGTGGTGCTGTCGACGAGGGGGACGGGTGGCGCGTCGCCCTCGTCGTGCCGGACGAGCAGCCAGGCCGAGGCGACGACGAGGACCATCGAGATGAGGAAGTGCAGCCCCACCACCCAGGGCGCGAGGTGCAGGAGGACGGACACGCCGCCGACCACGGCCTGCACGACCACGCCGAGCAGCGGGGCGGCGCCGAGGCGGCGGTAGGGACGCGTCCGCGTGCGGTCGGTGCCGACGAGCAGCAGCACGGCGAGGGCCGCGGCGCCGACGACGAAGGTCAGCAGCCGGTTGCCGAACTCGACGCCCTGGTGGAAGGGCGCGGGTCCGTGCGCGACGGGGACGAAGCTGCCCGGCTGGCACTGGGGCCAGGTGACGCAGCCCAGGCCGGAGCTCGTCAGCCGGACGAGCCCGCCCGTGGCGACGATGCCGATCTGGGCGACGAGGTTGACGAGGAGCACGCGGCGCGTCCAGGGGCGGAAGCGGTCGACGCGGGCGCCGACACGGGTGCTCACCCGGTCGAGGACCCGGGGGACGAGCCGGTCGCGGGCAGGGGCGGGCGTGCTCACGGCGTCAAGGATAGGCGCGGCCCCGCAGTGCCCGGCGGGACCGGCAGGCGCCGCTCAGGTGGCCGGCCCGTGCCCGGTCGACGCCGGCTCAGGACCAGCGGAACAGCCGCGCCGCGGCGGCGACGAGCAGGGCCGCCCAGCCCGCCAGCACGGCCAGCGGCGCCACCGCGACCCGGCCCTCGACGAGCGCGACGCGCATCGCCTCGCCCAGCGCCCCCGACGGCAGCCAGGCGGCGACGGCCGCGAGCCCCGGCGGCAGGTCCGCCAGCGGCACGACGACGCCACCGGCGAGCGCGAGCAGCAGGAGCAGGAGGTTCGCGACGGCCAGCACGGCCTCCGCGCGCAGGGTGCCGGCCACCAGGAGCGCGAGCGCCACGAACGCGACCGTCCCCAGGACGGCGGCCAGCAGCGCGGGCAGGACGCCGGCCGCCGCCGGCCGCCACCCGAGCGCGAGCGCCGTCGCCCCGATCACCAGGAGCTGCACGGCCTCGACGACGAGGACCCCGCCGGCCTTGCCGAGCAGCAGGCCGGGCCGGCCCAGCGGCGTCGTGGCCAGGAGCCGCAGCACCCCGTTGCGCCGGTCGAAGGCGGTGGCGATGGCCTGCGAGGTGAAGGAGGTGGTCATGACGGCCAGGGCCAGCACGCTCGGCGCCAGCACGTCGACGCGCGCCGCCCCGCCCGTGCCGATCTCGACGAAGGAGCTGCGGGTGAGCCCGACGAGGAGCAGCACCGGGACGACGAGCGTGACGAGCAGCTGCTCGCCGTTGCGCAGCACGGCCCGCGCCTCGAAGGCCGTCTGCGCCAGCACCCGCCGCGCGGCGGGGGCGGCGCCGGCGGCCCGGGGCGCCGCGGGCGTGGACGGGGCGGTCGTCGTCATCGCAGGCTCCGGCCGGTGAGGTCGAGGAAGACGTCCTCGAGCGTGCGACGACCCACGACGAGGCTCCCGACGAGGACGTCGCGGCGGGCGAGCTCGGCCGTCACCGCGGCCACCGCGACCGGGTCGACGGGGCCGGTCACCGTGAGCGTGCCCGCGGCGGGCGAGGCCACGGCGAACGCGCCCCCGACGACACCTGCCAGGTCCGCCGGCTGCACGGGGCCCGCGATGCGCAGGACGAGGGTCCGCTCGTCGGCGCGCCCGGCGGAGCCGCCCGGGGCCAGGCCCGCGCCGGTGGTGAGCTCGGCGACCGACCCCTGCGCCACGACGCGGCCGCCGTCGACGACGACGACGTGGTCGGCCAGGTCCTCGGCCTCGTCCATGAGGTGCGTGGTCAGCACGACCGCCACGCCCTCGTCGCGCAGCTCCCGCACGAGGTCCCACACGGCCCGGCGCGACTGCGGGTCCATGCCGGCGCTGGGCTCGTCGAGGAACACGAGCTCGGGGCGGCCGACGAGCGCGGCGGCGAGCGCGAGGCGCTGGCGCTGCCCGCCGGACAGCCGGCGCACCGTCGTGCGGGCGAAGGCGTGCAGGCCGAGGCGCTCCGCGAGCTCGGCGGTGCTGCGCGGCGCCGCGTACATGCGGCTCACGTGGGCCAGGACGTCCTGGGCGCGGGCACCGGTGGGCAGGCCCCCGTCCTGCAGCATGACGCCGACCCGGGGCCGCAGCGCCGCACCGTCGGTGACCGGGTCGAGGCCGAGCACGCGGACCGTCCCGCTGTCGGGACGGCGCAGGCCCTCGCAGCACTCGACGGTCGTGGTCTTGCCGGCGCCGTTGGGGCCGAGGACGGCCGTGACCGCACCGCGCCGGGCGACGAGGTCGAGCCCGTCGACGACGGGCCGGGCGCCGTAGCGCTTGACCAGGCCGCGGACCTCCACGGCGGGGGAGTCGTGCACGAGCGGGCAGTCTAGGCGGGGCGCCCCTGTCCTCGGTGACGGCGCGGGCACGGGCGCGCGCCGCGCTCAGGCGCGGCCCCGGCAGAGGCCCCGTCCGCCGGGGCCGTGCTGAGGGCGTCCCCCGGCGGTGAGGGCGACCTTCCTTGCGGGGATGGATTTCGGCAACAAGGATGTTGCGAAATCGAGGGCGCTGGTGCGCCCGCGCGGACGCCCCCGGTCAGGACGGGCGGCACGAGGACGGCGACGGAGGTGGCATGACGAGCACGGCGACGGCGATCCCGACGGCCGCCACGGTGGCCGCCACGGCCACGACCGCGGCCCCCACCACGCCCCACGACGCCGACGCGGGCACGCGTCGCCGTGTCCTGCAGCTCGTCGCGTCCGAGGGCCCGGTCTCCGCGCCCGAGCTCGCCGCGGCCCTGTCCCTCAGCGCGGTGGCGGTCCGCCGGCACCTCGGCACGCTCGAGCAGGGCGGTCAGATCGAGGTGCACCGCACGCCCGCCGCCGGCCCGGCCGGACGCCGCGGCCGGCCCGCCCGGCGCTGGATCGTGACCGAGGACGGGCAGACCGTCCTGTCGCAGCGGTACGCCGAGCTCGCCTCGTCGGCCCTGCGGTTCCTCGTCGAGACCGGCGGGCCCGACGCGGTCGAGGCGTTCGCCGAGCACCGCGCGCGCCAGCTCGAGGCCCGGCTCGCCCCGGCGGTCGCGGACGTCTCGCTGCCGGTCGGCGACCGGGTGGCGGCACTGGCCGACGAGCTGACGGGCCACGGCTACGCCGCCAGCGCCCGGCCCGTCCCCGGCGGCGCCGCCGTCCAGCTCTGCCAGGGCCACTGCCCCGTGCAGGACGTGGCCCGCGAGTTCCCCCAGCTGTGCGAGGCCGAGGCGCGCGGGTTCTCCCGCCTCCTCGGCGTCCACGTCCAACGCCTCTCGACCCTGGCGGGCGGGGGCCACGTCTGCACGACGAGCATCCCGACCCGCATCCCGATCCCCGCGCGACGCACGGAAGGACCCCTCGCATGAGCGCACCCACCCAGGACGCCGCACCCCAGGCGATGACCCAGGACGAGACCATCGCGTCCCTGGGCACGTACGGCTACGGCTGGCACGACGAGGACCTGGCCGGCAGCACCGCCCGGCGCGGGCTGTCGGAGGAGGTCGTCCGCAACATCTCGGCGCTGAAGAACGAGCCCGAGTGGATGCTGAAGACCCGCCTCAAGGGCCTGCGCCTGTTCGACAAGAAGCCCATGCCCTCGTGGGGCGCGGACCTGTCGGGCATCGACTTCGACAACATCAAGTACTTCGTGCGGTCCACGGAGAAGCAGGCCACGAGCTGGGAGGACCTGCCCGAGGACATCCGCAGCACGTACGACCGCCTGGGCATCCCGGAGGCCGAGAAGCAGCGCCTCGTCGCCGGCGTCGCCGCGCAGTACGAGTCCGAGGTCGTCTACCACCAGATCCAGGAGTCGCTGGAGGCGCAGGGCGTCATCTTCGTCGACACCGACACCGGTCTGCGGGAGTACCCGGAGCTGTTCGAGCAGTACTTCGGCTCGGTCATCCCGCCCGGGGACAACAAGTTCGCCTCGCTGAACACCGCGGTGTGGTCGGGCGGCTCGTTCGTCTACGTGCCGCCGGGCGTCCACGTCGAGATCCCGCTGCAGGCCTACTTCCGCATCAACACGGAGAACATGGGCCAGTTCGAGCGGACGCTCATCATCGCCGACGAGGGCTCGTACGTGCACTACGTCGAGGGCTGCACGGCGCCGATCTACCAGAGCGACTCGCTGCACTCCGCGGTCGTCGAGATCATCGTCAAGAAGAACGCCCGCGTCCGCTACACGACCATCCAGAACTGGTCGAACAACGTCTACAACCTCGTGACGAAGCGGGCCACGGCGGCCGAGGGCGCCACCATGGAGTGGGTCGACGGCAACATCGGGTCCAAGGTGACCATGAAGTACCCGGCCATCTACCTCATGGGTGAGCACGCGCGCGGCGAGACGCTGTCCATCGCCTTCGCCGGCGAGGGCCAGCACCAGGACGCCGGCTCGAAGATGGTGCACGCCGCCCCGCACACGTCCTCGTCGATCGTCTCGAAGTCCGTGGCGCGCGGCGGTGGGCGCACGTCCTACCGCGGGCTCGTGCAGATCCTCGAGGGCGCGCACCACAGCGCGTCCAACGTCCTGTGCGACGCGCTGCTGGTCGACCAGATCTCCCGGTCGGACACGTACCCCTACGTCGACGTCCGCGAGGACGACGTGTCCATGGGCCACGAGGCGACGGTGTCGCGCGTGAGCGAGGACCAGCTCTTCTACCTCATGTCCCGCGGCATGGCCGAGACCGAGGCCATGGCGATGATCGTGCGCGGGTTCGTCGAGCCCATCGCGCGCGAGCTGCCCATGGAGTACGCCCTCGAGCTGAACCGCCTCATCGAGCTGCAGATGGAAGGGGCCGTCGGCTGATGACGACCACCACGAACACCCCCGCCACGACCCGCGCCCCCCGGACGCCGGCGGCCCTGTCCGACGAGGTCGCGCTGCCGCTCGAGCACGGCGCCGCCATCTCGGACACCGCGCACTCCCACGGGCCGGGCGCCGTGCCGGAGGCGTCGCGCGCGGAGCGCCGCACGTCCTTCGACGTCACCGACTTCGCCGTGCCGACCGGGCGCGAGGAGGAGTGGCGGTTCACGCCCGTCGACCGGCTCGCCCCGCTGTTCGCCGCGTCGTCCGACGGCGTGCTCGACGGCCACGGCGTGCTGACGACCGTCGTCGAGGCGCCGGAGGTGCGCGTCGAGGTCGTGGAGCGCGACGACGCACGGCTCGGCACGGCCGGCGTCCCGGGGGACCGGGCCGCCGCCGTCGCGTGGGCGTCCTTCGACCGCGCCACGGTGGTGACCGTCCCGCAGGGTGCGGTCGCCTCGCAGGTGACCTCGGTCCGCGTCGAGGGCGTCGAGGGCGCCGGCACCCGGGCCCCGTCACTCGAGCCGACCGCGGCGCACCTGCTCGTGCACGCGCAGCCGCTGTCGCAGGCCACCGTGCTGCTCGACCACGTCGGGCACGCCGCGCTCACGGAGACGGTCGAGATCGTCGCCGAGGACGGCGCGCACCTGACGGTCGTGTCCGTGCAGGACTGGGCGGAGGGCTCGGTGCACGCGGCCTCGCACCGGCTGCGGCTGGGTCGTGACGCGACGGTCAAGCACATCGTCGTGACGCTCGGCGGCGACGTCGTGCGCGTCACGCCGGACACGGAGTTCACGGCCGAGGGTGCGTCGGTGACCAAGCTCGGCCTGTACTTCGCCGACGCCGGCCAGCACCAGGAGCACCGGCTCTTCGTCGACCACGCCGTCCCGAGCTGCACCTCCCGCGTCACCTACAAGGGCGCGCTGCAGGGTGAGGGCGCGCACACCGTCTGGGTCGGCGACGTGCTCATCCGGGCGGCCGCCGAGGGCACCGACACGTACGAGCTGAACCGCAACCTCGTGCTCACCGACGGCGCCCGCGCGGACTCCGTGCCCAACCTCGAGATCGAGACCGGCCTCATCGAGGGCGCGGGCCACGCCAGCGCCACGGGTCGGTTCGACGACGAGCAGCTGTTCTACCTGCGCTCGCGCGGCATCCCCGAGTCCGACGCCCGGCGCCTCGTCGTGCGCGGGTTCTTCGCGGAGCTCCTGCACGAGATCGGCGTGCCCGAGGTCGAGGAGCGCCTGCTCGCCTCCATCGAGTCCCAGCTCGAGCGCTCCATGAGCGAGCTCGTCGGCTCGACGACGGTCGCGACGGACGCCGGCGACGCCCTGCCCGGCGTCGGCCTCCTCGTCGAGAACGAGCCCGTCGCCGCCACCGCGGCGCCCGGCACGGCGGAGGCGGCGGCCGGCGACGCGGAGACCCGCGCGTGACCGCTCAGCACGTCTGCGACACCGCCGACCTGGCTCCCGCCGAGACGCTGCGCGTCGAGCTCGACGCGGCCGACGGCACGTCCGTCGAGGTCGCCGTCGTCCGCGACGAGGACGGCGACTGGCACGCGATCAGCGACGTCTGCTCCCACGGCCAGGTCTCCCTGGCCGAGGGCGAGGTCGAGGGCTGCGCCGTGGAGTGCTGGCTGCACGGGTCGAGCTTCGACCTGCGCACCGGCAAGCCGCTGGGCCCGCCCGCGATCCGCCCCGTCCCCGTCTACCCCGTGACCGTCGACGGCGAGCGCGTGCTCGTCGACGTCGACGCCCCGCTCTGACCCCCCGGAGGAACCCCGAGATGTCCACCCTGGAGATCCGCGACCTGCACGTCAGCGTCGAGACGAAGGAGGGCGCCAAGCCCATCCTGCGCGGCGTCGACCTCACGATCGGCAGCGGCGAGACGCACGCGATCATGGGCCCCAACGGGTCCGGCAAGTCCACGCTGGCCTACTCCATCGCCGGCCACCCGAAGTACACGATCACCGGCGGCACGGTGACGCTCGACGGCGAGGACCTGCTCGCCATGTCCGTCGACGAGCGCGCCCGCGCGGGCCTGTTCCTCGCGATGCAGTACCCCGTCGAGGTGCCGGGCGTGTCCGTGTCGAACTTCCTGCGCACCGCGAAGACGGCGATCGACGGTGAGGCGCCCGCGCTCCGCTCGTGGGTCAAGGACGTGCGCGGCGCGATGGACAACCTGCGCATGGACGCCGCCTTCGCCGAGCGCTCGGTCAACGAGGGCTTCTCCGGCGGCGAGAAGAAGCGCCACGAGATCCTCCAGATGGAGCTCCTCAAGCCGCGCTTCGCGATCCTCGACGAGACCGACTCGGGCCTCGACGTCGACGCGCTGCGCATCGTGTCCGAGGGCGTGAACCGCGCCAAGGCGACGACCGAGGTCGGCGTCCTGCTCATCACGCACTACACACGCATCCTCAAGTACATCCAGCCCGACTTCGTGCACGTCTTCGTCGACGGTCGCGTCGCCGAGGAGGGCGGGCCCGAGCTCGCCGAGCGCCTCGAGAACGAGGGCTACGACCGCTTCCTCACGGCAGCGGTCTGACGCGCGGGGCGCGGCCGACGGCACCCGTCGGCCGCGCCCGCCCGCACCTCGCCGGTCCCCCCGGGACCCGTGCGACCCCGCAGCACCTGCTCGATCCCCAGGAGGGGGCCCGACGTGACCAGCACGATCGATGCCGCGACGCCGTCCGTGGGCGACGCGACGCACCCCGACGGCACCGACGCGGCCGCGCCGCCCCGTCGGCGGCTGAGCGCGGCCGAGCTCGCGGCGGTCCGGGCGGACTTCCCCCTCCTGCAGCGCACGCTGCGCGACGGCAGGCCGCTGGTGTACCTCGACTCGGGGGCCACCTCCCAGAAGCCCGACGTCGTCCTCGACGCCGAGCAGGACTTCTACACCCAGCGCAACGCCGCCGTGCACCGCGGTGCCCACCAGCTCGCCGAGGAGGCGACGGAGGCCTTCGAGGCCGCGCGCGAGCAGGTCGCGCGGTTCGTCGGGGCCGACCCGGGCGAGATCGTCTGGACGTCGAACGCGACGGCCGCGATCAACCTCGTCGCGTACGCCATGGGCAACGCCTCGCTCGGCCGCGGCGGTGACGCCGCGCGCCGGTTCGCGCTGGCCCCCGGCGACGAGATCGTCGTGACGGAGGCCGAGCACCACGCGAACCTCGTGCCGTGGCAGGAGCTCGCGGCCCGCACGGGCGCCGTGCTGCGCTGGATCGGCGTGGACGACGAGGGCCGGCTGCGGGTCGACCAGCTCGACGAGGTGGTGAGGCCCCGCACGAAGGTCGTGGCCTTCTCGCACGCCTCGAACGTCACCGGCGCGGTCACCCGCGTGGCGCCCTTCGTCGCGCGGGCCCGCGAGGTCGGGGCGCTCACGGTGCTCGACGCCTGCCAGTCCGTGCCGCACATGCCGGTGGACCTGCACGCCCTCGGCGTCGACTTCGCCGCCTTCTCCGGGCACAAGATGCTCGGCCCGACGGGGGTGGGCGCGCTCTACGGCCGCCGCGAGCTGCTGGAGGCCATGCCGCCCGTCACCACCGGCGGCTCCATGGTCGAGGTCGTGACGATGGAGGCCACCACCTACGCGCCGCCCCCCGGGCGGTTCGAGGCGGGCACGCAGATGGTCTCCCAGGCCATCGGCATGGGTGCCGCGGCGACCTACCTGGCCGAGCTCGGCATGGACGCCGTCGAGGCGCACGAGCAGCACCTCACGCAGCTCCTGCTCGACGCGGTGGCCTCCGTCCCGGGCGTGCGGCTCATCGGCCCGGCGGACGCGCGCGAGCGCCTGGCGACGGTCGCGTTCGTGGTCGACGGCGTGCACGCGCACGACGTGGGGCAGGTGCTCGACGACGCCGGCGTGGCCGTCCGCGTCGGCCACCACTGCGCCCAGCCCCTGCACCGGAGGTTCGGCGTCGCCGCCACGGCCCGCGCCACGGCGGGCGTCTACACCAGCGAGGCGGACGTCACCGCGTTCCGGGAAGCACTGGCGGGGGTCCGGGCGTTCTTCGGTCTGGAGGACGCGCCCGACGACGCGTCCGGCGGCACGGCAGGCACAGACGGCAGGACGGTGGTAGGAGCACGATGAGCAGCTCGATGGAGCAGCTGTACCAGCAGGTCATCCTCGACCACGCGAAGTTCCCGCGCGGGCGGGGGCTCCCGGCCGACGGCCTCGGCCCCGTCGGCGCGTCCGCGACCGCGGTGCTCGACCACGGCACGTGCGCCGCCCAGTCGCACCAGGTCAACCCGACCTGCGGCGACGAGGTGACGCTGCGCGTCGACCTCGACACCAGCGGCACCCGGCCGGTGGTGTCCGGCGTGGCCTGGGAGGGGCAGGGCTGCTCGATCAGCCAGGCGTCCGTCTCGGTGCTGCACGACCTCGTCGTCGGCGCCGACCTGGGCCGGGTCGACGAGCTCGCCGGGCACTTCCGCCTCCTCATGCAGTCCCGCGGGCAGGGCGTGGACGAGGCCACGGAGGAGGAGCTCGGCGACGCCGCGGCCTTCACCGGCGTGTCCCGCTACCCCGCCCGCATCAAGTGCGCCCTGCTCGGCTGGGCAGCCCTCAACGACGCCCTCATCCGCACCGGCGCCACCGTCCCGACGAAGGAGCCCGCATGACGACCACCGACCCCACCGCTGCCCTCGGAGCGGACGAGGTCGCCACGGCGACCGCGGCGCCGTCGGTCCCATCCGCGCCCGCCCCAGCTGGTGCCGCCACGGCTGCCGACGTCGAGGAGGCGCTGCACGACGTCATCGACCCGGAGCTCGGCATCAACGTGGTCGACCTCGGGCTCGTCTACGGCGTGGCCGTCGACCAGGGCGCCGCGGTCATCGACATGACCCTGACGTCGGCGGCCTGCCCGCTCACGGACGTCATCGAGGACCAGTCGGCCCAGGCGCTCGACGGCCTCGTCGACAGCTTCCGGATCAACTGGGTGTGGATGCCGCCGTGGGGCCCGGAGAAGATCACGCCCGACGGCCGCGAGCAGATGCGCGCGCTCGGCTTCAACATCTGAGGGCCTCTCTCCACGACGACGACGCGCCCCGTCCCTCCGGCCGGGGCGCGTCGTCGTGCTGGGAGTCGGCGACGGGCGGGCGGGTCAGGCGCCCTCGCTGCGCCCCTCGCGCCAGTAGCCCATGAACGCCACCGACCGGCGGTCGACCCCGCAGGTGGCGACGAGGTGCCGGCGCAGCGTCTTGATCGCGCACGCCTCGCCGGCCAGCCACGCGTACAGCGCGGCCGAGTGCTGCAGGGGAGCGCCCTGGTCGTCGACCGGCACCTCCCACAGGATGCCGTGGTCGACGTCCACGTCCTCCAGCTCGAGCCCGGCGGGCACGGGCGCCTGCCCAGGCATGAGCCGGGCGCACGCGGCCTGCACCGCCGGGACGAGGCGTGCGCCGTGCGCGGCGCCGTCGCGCGGCAGCCACCGCACGGTCACGCCGTCGGGGGCGTCGTGGGGCAGGACGTCACCGGCGCAGGGGACCTCGAGCAGCGCCTCTCCGCGGGCGTCGCGCGGCAGCCGCTCCAGGACGGAGCAGATGGCGGGCACCGCGGTCTCGTCGCCGGCGAGGAGGAGGCGGTCGGCACGGGGCGGCGGGACGAAGTCGACGCCGCCGTAGGGGCCGCCGTGCAGCGCGTCGGGGCCGAGGATCACCAGCGGGTCGCCGGGACGGGCGGCACCGGCCCAGCGCGACGCCGGCCCGAGGTCCCCGTGCAGGACGACGTCCACGTCGACCTCGCGGCTCGCCTGGCGCACGGCCCGCACGGTGTACGTGCGGATCGGGTGGCGGTCGTCGTCGGGCAGGTCGCGCCACTGGGCGTACCAGTCCCCGCCGCGCGGCAGCCGCTCGTAGCCGCGGTCCGCCAGCGGGAGGAAGAACTTGATCCGCTGGTCGAACCCGTTGTCCGCGAACTCGTGCAGGTCCGGGCCGGTGAAGGTGAGGCGCCGGAAGCTCGGGCAGAGCTGGGTGACCCGCGCCACCTCGACGTCGAACAGCCGGAACGGCAGGTGCGTCGAGGGGGTGGCCGTGGTGACGGTCATGGCCTCACCGTACGCGGAAGGTAAGCCTTACCTCAACCATGTTCGGTCACGTCACAGCGCACGTCACGGCGCACGTCACAGCGCACGCCGCGGAGGGCGGCGCCGTCAGGGCGTCTGCACCGCGAAGGTGTCGCAGGCCTGCAGCGAGCCCTGCTCGTACCCGACGGTGAACCACCGCTGCCGCTGCTCGCTCGAGCCGTGCGTCCAGGTGTGCGGGTCCACGCCGCCCGACTGCGCCTGGATGTGGTCGTCGCCGACCGCGGCGGCCGCGCCCAGGGCGTCCTGGAGCTGCTGGGTGGTGACCGGCTCGAGGAACGTCACGCCGGTGTCGGGGTCGACGGTGGTGGCGGCGTCGCCGACGAACATGCCCGCGTAGCAGTCGGCCTGCAGCTCGAGCCGCACGGAGTCCGACGAGGCCCCGGTCCCGCTGCGGTCGGCGGCGTCGAAGGTGCCGAGCACGTTCTGCACGTGGTGGCCGTACTCGTGCGCCGTCACGTAGATCTCGGCCAGGGGGCCGTCCTGCGCGCCGAACCGGGAGGCCAGCAGGTCGTAGAAGCCCAGGTCGAGGTAGATCGTCTGGTCCGGCGGGCAGTAGAAGGGCCCGGTCGAGGCCGAGGCGGGGCCGCACGCGCTCTGCGTGCCCTCCTGGAACTCCACCGCCTCCGGCACCGGCAGGTCGGCCGCAGCGGTGCCGGCGAGCGCCGTGGGCCAGTACGCGTCGAGGGCCTGCAGGGTCGCCGACAGCCGGCAGTCCCGCTGCGTGTTCGCCTGCTCCGCCGTGCAGGCGCCGAGCTCCGTGCTCTGCTCGACCCCGCCGCCGCCCCCGGCGGCCCCGCCGACGGCGTTGAGCACGTCCCCGACGCCGCCGCCGTTGAGCAGCACGACGAGCGCGACGACGACGAGGCCGCCCACGCCGCCGCCGACCGCGATGCCGCGCCCGCCGCCGCCGCCCCCGCGCCGCGACTGCACGCGACCGCCCTCGAACTGGCCGCCCTCCTGGAACGTCATGCCGGGAGCGTAGGCCGGACCCGGGGGCCCCGCCCGGGCGAGGGACGCCCTCAGTCCTCGCCGAGGCCGCGGGCCGCGAGGGCCTCGCCCGTCGCGCGCGCGTGGGCGACGACGCGCACCGCCGCCGGCACGAGCAGGGCCCGCGGGTCGCGCTCGAGGCCGCGGGCCCGGGCGGCGTCGCGCGTCTCCAGCGTCGTGGCGACGAGCAGCGGCACCGTGCGCAGGGTGAGGGCCACCGCCAGCGCCACCGTCTGCGGCGCCAGGCCGACGTGCCGCAGCGGCGTCGCGGCGCGCACGAGCGCGTCGACCAGGCGGTCGGTCGGGGTGGTGGCCTGCACGACGAGGGCCCCCACGACCACCGCCAGCAGGTCCGCCGCGACCTCCACCGCGGCGCCCGCCCCGCGCGACCACCACGCCCACCCCCCGGCGAGCGCGGCGACGACCAGGAGGGGCACCAGCGCCCGCAGCGTCGGCCGCACCCGCAGCCGGGCCAGCCCGTGCGCCCCCACCGCCGCCGCGAGCAGGGCGACCGCGGTCAGGGGCCCGCGCGGCACGACCGTGAGCACGCCGAGCGCGACCAGCGCGAGGAGCTTCGGGCCCGCCGGCGCCCGGTGCAGGGGCGAGCCCCCCGGCTGGTGCACCGACAGCGGACCGGCCCATGCGGGGCGCAGGGGACCCCTCCCGGCGCCTCCTCCGGCAGCACGCCGGCGCGCACGTCCTCCTCCGCGGCCTACCCGTCGACGCCGCACACCACGTCCCGGTAGTGCGCGACGCCCTCCGCGGCGTCGCCGTCGAAGACGATGCGGCCGTCGTCGACGACGAGGACCCGGTCGGCGCGCGCCGCCGCCGCGAGGTCGTGCGTGACCTGCACCACCCGCTGCGGCAGCCCCTCGAGCAGCGCGTCGACGTGCCGGCGCCAGCGCAGGTCGAGGAGGGTCGTCGGCTCGTCGGCGACGAGCAGCGCGGGCTCCACGGCCAGCACGCCCGCCAGGGCCAGGAGCTGGCGCTGCCCGCCGGACAGCGCCTGCACGGGCGTGTCGGCGCGGTGGGCCAGCCCGAAGCGGGCGAGCACGGCCCGGGCCTCCGCCTCCCGCGCGCGGGCGTCCGGCAGCCGGCGCCGCAGGGAGAGGGCCACGTCCTCCAGCGGCGTGGGCAGCACCACCTGCGCGGCGGGGTCGGTCAGGAGGAAGCCGACGCGGCGGCGCACGGCGGGCCCGTCGGTGTCGGTGTCGAGGCCGTCCACGAGGACACGTCCCCGGCTGGGCAGCACGAGGCCGTTGAGCAGCCGGGCCAGGGTCGACTTGCCCGACCCGTTGGCCCCCACGACCGCGACCCGCCGCTCGGTCAGCCGCAGCGTCACCGGCCCGAGCAGCCGCACGACGGGCGCGTCCGCGGCGGCCGAGGCGTAGGCGGTGACGAGGACGTCGTCCAGCTCGACGACGCCCTCGGTCAGGGCCGCGCCGCCCCCTCGACTCCCGGCGCACCGGCGGCACGGCGCGCGGGCAGCAGGTCGGGGAAGGCGCGCAGGACGGCGGCGGCCACGACCGCCGCGAGGACGACCTTGGCCACGTCGCCCGGCAGGAAGGTGAGGTCGAGCGCGGCGGCCTCCCGCCACCCCAGCCCGAGACGGGCGTGCAGGCCGGCGATCCCCGCGGGGTGGTTGACGAGGAGCGTGCCGGCCAGGCCGGCGAGGACGAGCCCGGGGACGGCGCCCAGCCGCCGCAGGGCCGCTCGGCGGCCGAGCCCGGCGACGGCCGCCAGCAGCGGGAACGTCACGAGGTAGCCGACGCTCGGCCCCGCCAGGGCCCCGAGCCCCGACGCGCCCTGCGCGAAGACCGGCAGCCCCGCCAGGCCCAGCGCGAGGTACAGCAGGACGGCGAGCGCGCCGCGCCGCGACCCGAGCACGAAGCCGGCGAGCACCACGGCGAAGGTCTGCAGCGTCACCGGCACGTCGAACGGCGTCGGGATCGCCGGGACGACCGTGCAGACCACGACGAAGGCGGCGAGGACCGCCACGAGCGCGAGGTCCTGCGCGAGCGTGCGGCGACGCGCGGCCGGCGCGGGCAGGGCCGCCTCGGCCGGGAGGGCGGTCCTGCTGGCCCGCGGGGGAGGGGTCGACATGGGCGTCAAGGTAGCCGGTCGTAGACTCCTCACCGGTGGTGCCCACGGACAGGATCCGGGCCCGCCCGTGGTGCGGAGACGCCAGCCCGCCCCGGCGGCAGCCGCACGTCGTCCCGACAGCCGTCCTGATCGTCGTCCTGACCTCCGGCGAGGAGGTCGACCCGCCGCGCCCGCGGCACCCGAGGAGCCCCGTGATCGTCGCCACGTCCGTCGAGATGCGCATCGGCGCCCGCGTCCTGCTCGAGCCGACGAGCTTCCGCGTCGCCGCCGGGGACCGCGTCGGCCTCGTCGGGCGCAACGGCGCGGGCAAGACGACGCTGACGAAGACGCTCGCGGGGGAGACGCAGCCGACAGGCGGGACCATCACGGCGTCGGGGGAGATCGGCTACCTGCCGCAGGACCCCAGCAGCGGCGACCTCGACCAGCTCGCGCTCGACCGCGTCCTCTCGGCCCGGGGGCTCGACGCGATCCTGCGCGCGATGCGCGAGACCGAGGCGGCGATGGCGAGCACCGACCCCGTCGTGCAGGAGCGCGCCCTGGAGCGGTACCCGAAGCTCGAGGCGCGCTTCGTCGCCGGCGGGGGCTACGCCGCCGAGAGCGAGGCGCACCGCATCACCGCGAACCTCGCGCTCGACGACCGCGTGCTGTCCCAGACGCTCGGCACCCTGTCCGGCGGGCAGCGCCGCCGCGTGGAGCTCGCGCGGATCCTGTTCTCGGGTGCCGAGACCCTCCTGCTCGACGAGCCGACGAACCACCTCGACGCCGACTCCATCGCCTGGCTGCGCGACTACCTCAAGGGCTACTCCGGCGGGTTCGTGGTCATCAGCCACGACGTCGAGCTGCTGCGCGCCACGGTGAACAAGGTGTTCCACCTGGACGCCAACCGCAGCGCGCTGGACCAGTACGCCCTGGGCTGGGACGCGTACCTGCAGCAGCGCGAGACGGACGAGAAGCGCCGCCGCCGCGAGCGCGCCAACGCCGAGAAGAAGGCCGGCGTCCTGCTCGCGCAGGCCGCGAAGATGGGTGCCAAGGCCACGAAGGCGACGGCCGCCCAGAACATGGCCCGCCGTGCTGAGCGCCTGCTCTCGGGGCTCGACGAGGTGCGCGTCTCGGACAAGGTGGCCCGCCTGCGCTTCCCCGACCCGGCGCCGTGCGGCCGCACACCGATCACCGCCGCCGACCTGTCGAAGTCCTACGGGTCGCAGGAGGTGTTCACGGGCGTCGACCTGGCGATCGACCGGGGCTCGCGCGTTGTCGTGCTCGGCCTCAACGGCGCCGGCAAGACGACGCTGCTGCGGATCCTCGGCGGCGTCGAGCAGCCGGACACGGGGGAGGTGCGCCCCGGGCACGGGCTCAAGCTCGGCTACTACGCCCAGGAGCACGAGACGCTCGACCTGGACCGCACGGTGGTGGAGAACCTGCGCTCGTCGGCGCCCGACCTCACCGATACGCAGGTGCGGTCCGTCCTGGGGTCGTTCCTGTTCTCGGGCGACGACGCCGACAAGCCGGCGCGGGTGCTGTCGGGCGGGGAGAAGACCCGGCTCGCGCTGGCCGCGCTCGTCGTCTCGGCGGCGAACGTCCTGCTCCTCGACGAGCCGACGAACAACCTCGACCCGGCCTCCCGCGAGGAGATCCTGGCGGCCCTGCGCGGGTACAAGGGCGCCGTCGTGCTGGTCAGCCACGACGAGGGCGCGGTGGCGGCGCTGGACCCCGAGCGCGTCCTGCTGCTGCCCGACGGCGACGAGGACCTGTTCGGCCCGGACTACCTGGACCTCATCACCCTCGCCTGAGGGCGGCCCGTCCGGGACCGCCGGCACGTCAGCGGCGGTCGCCGCCCTGCAGCCAGGCGTCCACGAGCCGGTCCTCCTCCTCCTCGGCGCGGCCCTCGCGCCGGGGGGCGCGGCGGGCGCCGACGGGACGCGGCTCGGGCGCCGGCACGGGCTCGTCGCCGGCCGGGCCCGGCAGGGCACCCTCCTCCGCCTCCGCGCGCTCGTCCACGAGCTCGCGCCGGGCGAGCAGGGAGAACGACACGAGAGCGCCGAGGGCGAAGACCCACCACTGGAACGCGTAGGACAGGTGGGAGCCGAGGTCGACGTCGGGTGGCGGGAGCTGGCCGAGGGCGTCCGCGTCGGGGGTCGACGCCGTCACGGGGTCGGGACCGGCCTGGGTCCCGAACGCGCCGTAGGCGTCCCCGGCGGCGGGCGCGGGCACCCCCGCGGCGGCGGCGACCGGCGCGACGGCGATGGTCTGCACCTGCCCGGCCGGGGCGGACCGGGTGCCCGCGTCCTCCAGGGGACGCAGCCGGACCGTGAGCGTCACCTCGCCGGTCGGCGCGGCCGGCGCCCGGGCGGCACCGGTCGAGGCCGGCACCCACCCGCGGTCGACGACGAGCAGGGCCCCCGTCGACGCGACCTCCACGAGCCCGAGCACGTGGTACGCGGGGCGTGCCTCGACGGGCCGGTTCCGCAGCAGCACGCCCTCGCCGACGTACCTGCCGACGACCGTGACGGTGCGCCACTGCAGGTCCGGGTCGATGGCACCGCCCGGGTCGACGAGCTGCTCCAGCGGCACGGCGGGCGCACGCCAGTTCGTCTCGACGAGGTCCACCGCGGCGGCGCGGTCGACGTGCCGGTGCCACTGCCAGCGGCCGAGGAACGTGCAGGCCACGGCGAGCGCGACGGCGACCGCGACCAGGCCGGCGGCTCGGCGGCGCGCGGGGCTCATGCCCGCACCGCCCCGCGCGACCGCGTGATCGCCCGCACCACCCGACCGGTCACCATGCCCTCAGGATGCCCCCTCGGGGCGGTCGCCGGGCGTCGGCCCCGCAGGGCCGGGGTCCTCGGGCAGGTCCGCCACGGGGAGCGTGTCGCGGTGGAAGGCCCGCGCGCGGAGGAACTCCTCGAGCGAGCCGCGGTGGTCGTCGCACGCCAGCCACACCTTGCGGCGCTCGGGCGTGTGCAGCCGGGGGTTGTTCCAGCGGACGCCCCAGGACGCGGGTGCCCGGCACCCGCGGGCCGAGCAGGCGAGCGGGGTGCCGTCCCCGCTCACCACCCGCCCTCGAGGACGCGGGTCGGGGCGGGGGCCGCGGCGATCGCGGGCCGGTCCACGGCCGTCGGGCCCTGGCCCGGGTTCTCCCGGCCGGCGTTGGCGAGCAGGACGGCGAAGTAGGGCAGGACCGTCGCGGCGACGATCATGAGGAGCGACGCCCAGACGGGGACGACGTTCCAGGTGACCGCGGCGACGACGAAGCAGACCGCCCGGAGGGACATCTGCCACAGGTAGCGCCGCTGCCGCCGGGCGACGTCCTCCCACAGGGGCTCGGGAGCGGAGGTGATGGACTGGACGGCCTCGTCCGGCCGCTCGCGCTTGGTCACCCGGTGATCGTAGGTCGGTCGCGCTGAGGTACCGCTGTGCCGGACGGCCCCTCAGCAGGTGCGGAGCGGGAACAGGCGGGGGAGGAGTTGTCGCGTTGCGACAAACCGGCGGTGACGACACGGTCCGGGCCGGTACGCCGGGCGACCCGGGCGTCGACTAGCGTCGACGCGTGCCCGAGACGACCTCCGCCCCGCACCCCCCGCACGCCCCCCGCAGCGTCCTCGTCACCGGGGCCGCCCGCGGCATCGGCCGGGCGATCGCGGAGCGGTTCGTCGCCGCCGGGGACCGGGTGGCCACGATCTACCGCGGCGGCGACCTTCCCGAGGGCGTGCTCGGGCTCATCGGCGACGTGCGCGACACCGCCTCGGTCGACGCCGCCTTCGCCGAGGCCGAGTCCGAGCACGGCCCCGTCGAGGTGCTCGTCGCCAACGCCGGCGTGACCCGCGACGGCCTGCTCATGCGGATGTCCGACGAGGACTTCGGCGACGTGCTCGACGTCAACCTCACCGGCACCTTCCGCTGCGTGCGCCGGGCCAGCAAGGGCATGATCCGGCTGCGCCGCGGCCGCATCGTGCTCATCTCCTCCGTCGTGGGGCTCTACGGCGGGAGCGGCCAGGTCAACTACGCCGCCTCGAAGGCCGGCCTCGTCGGCATGGCGCGGTCGGTCACGCGCGAGCTGGGCGGGCGCGGCATCACCGCCAACGTCGTCGCGCCCGGCTTCATCGACACCGACATGACCCGCGCGCTGCCCGAGGCCCAGCAGGAGGTGTACCGGGCGGCCATCCCCGCCGGACGCTTCGCCGAGGCCGACGAGGTGGCCGGCGTCGTGGAGTTCCTCGCCTCGCCCGCCGCCGGCTACATCTCCGGCGCCGTCGTCCCGGTCGACGGCGGCCTCGGCATGGGGCACTGAGCGCCCGCACGACCCGCGCCTCCCGGCGCAGCCCGCACCACCCACCCCCGACGGACGGAGACCACCCCCATGGGGCTGCTCGACGGCAAGACCCTCCTCGTGACCGGCGTCCTCACGGACGGCTCCATCGCCTTCCACGTCGCGCGGCTGGCGCAGGAGCAGGGGGCCACGGTCCTGCTGACCTCCTTCGGCCGGCAGCACCGGCTCACGGAGGTCATGGCCCGCCGGCTGCCGCAGCCCGTGCCGGTGCTCCAGCTCGACGTGACGTCGGCCGAGGACCTGGCGGCGCTGCCCGAGCGGGTGCGCGAGCACGCCGACCACCTCGACGGCGCGGTGCACTCCATCGGCTTCGCGCCCCAGTCGGTCATGGGCGGCAACTTCCTGGCCGGCGAGTGGGCGGACGTCGCCACGGCGCTGGAGATCAGCGCGTTCTCCCTGAAGTCCCTCGCGGTGGCCACGCAGCCGCTGCTCACGCGGGGGTCGGCCCTCGTCGGGCTCACCTTCGACGCCCGGTACGCCTGGCCCGTGTACGACTGGATGGGCGTCGCGAAGGCGGCGTTCGAGTCGACGGCCCGCTACCTGGCGCGCGACCTCGGTCCCGAGGGCATCCGCGTGAACCTCGTGTCGGCCGGACCGATCCGCACCACCGCGGCGAAGTCGATCCCCGGGTTCGCGCAGATGGAGGGTGGCTGGCCCGACCGCGCCCCCCTGGGCTGGGACGTGTCCGACCCCGAGCCGGCGGCCCGCGCGGTCGCGGCGCTGCTGTCCGACTGGTTCCCGGCGACGACGGGCGAGGTCGTCCACGTGGACGGCGGCGTCCACGCGATGGGGCAGTGACGGGCCGTGCGACCATGACGCCGTGACCGCCGACGACCCGCGACGCCTCGTCCTGCTGCGCCACGCCCGCGCCGAGCACACCACCGGTGCGGACCACGTGCGGCCGCTGGCGGTCGAGGGGCGGCGCCAGGCCCAGGCCGTCGGTGCGACGCTGGCCGGCCTCGGGCTCGTGCCGGACCTCGTCCTCTGCTCCTCGGCCCTGCGCACGCGGCAGACCTGGGAGCTCGTCCGGCAGGGGCTCGGCACGCCTGCCGGGTCCCCACCGGTCGAGGTCCGCGACGCGCTCTACGAGTCGGGGCTGGCCGAGCTCGTGGCGCTCGTCGGCGGCGCGCCGGCGGACGCGCGCACGGTCCTCGTCGTCGGGCACGAGCCGACGATCTCGATGGCGTCGGCCGCGCTGGCCGGGCCCGGGTCGGACGAGGCGGTGGTCGCCCGGGTGCGCACCGGGCTGCCGACGGCCGGCTGGACCCTCCTCACGCTCGGGGGCGGGTGGCCGACGCTGGCCCCGCGGGCGGCGGCGCTGGTGCGCGCGGGCAGCCCGGACTGACCCGGCCGCCCGGGTCGGTCCGCGGCGACCTCAGGACGCCAGCGCGGGCAGCGTGAGGACCTCGTCGAGCCGGCCCTCGAGCGCGTGGTCGGCGGCCGCGGCGACGAGCGGCTTCGCGCGGTAGGCGATGCCCGTCCCGGCCGCCGCCAGCATGTCGAGGTCGTTCGCACCGTCGCCGATGGCGACCGTGCGCTCGAGCGGCACCCTGAGCTCGTCGGCCCACGCGCGCAGCGCCACGGCCTTGGCCGCCCGGTCGACGACCTCGCCGGCCACGCGGCCCGTCAGCACGCCGTCGGCCACCTCGAGCCGGTTCGCGCGGTAGCGGGTGATGCCCAGCCGCGCCGCGAGGGGGCCCACGACCTCCGTGAACCCGCCCGACACGAGGGCCAGCGGCCAGCCACGGGCCGCCAGCCCCGCGACGAGCTCCTTCGCCCCGGGGCTCAGCTCGACCTCGTCGAGCACGTCGGCGAGCACGGTGACGGGGACGCCGGCCAGCGTCGCCACCCGCTCGTGCAGCGACCGGGCGAAGTCGATCTCGCCGCGCATCGCCCGCTCGGTGACGGCCGCGACCAGCGCCCGCGTCCCGGCCCGCTCGGCGAGCATCTCGATCACCTCACCCGTGATGAGGGTGGAGTCGACGTCCATGACGACGAGGCGGCGTGCGGGCGGGGGGGGCACGGGCGGCAGGCTAGCCGCCGGCGCACCCCGCGCGGCCCGGGCGTTCAGAGCGCGGTGAGCAGCCCGATGAACTCGTCGGCCATGGCCAGCTTGCGGGCGAGGTCGGCCCGCCGCGTGCGGGCGGCCTCGACGTGCGCCGCCAGGCGCTCGCGGAGGTCCGTCCCGTCCGCCGCCGTGCGGTCGTCGGCCCCGTCCTGCGCGCTGCTCGTGGCCGCGATGCGGTCGGCGACGTCGAGGACGTCGCGCATCTCGCGGAGCCGGCCCGGCGCCGCCGGGGGGGCGGCACCGGGCCGGGGCCGGGCGGGTGGTGCAGGCGGGCGACGCCGTCAGTCGTGGATGACCGTGCCCTTGGGGACCACGGTGATGCCCGAGTCCGTGACGGTGAAGCCGCGGGCGAGGTCGTGCTCCCGGTCGACGCCGACCTTGACGCCCGCCGGCACCACGACGTTCTTGTCGAGGATCGCGCGGTGCACCTCGGCGCCGCGCTCCACGTGGACGTCGTTCATAAGGACGGAGTCCGTCACGTGCGAGTACGAGCGCATCCGCACGCCCGGGGACACGATGGAGCGGCTCACCTGGGCCCCCGAGACGACGACGCCCGGGGAGACGATGGAGTCGGCCGCGTGGCCCAGGCGCCCCTCGCCCGCGTGCACGAACTTCGCCGGCGGCAGGCCCGTGTAGCCCGTGTAGAGCGGCCACTCGTCGTTGTAGAGGTTGAACACGGGCTCGATCGCGATGAGGTCCATGTTCGCCTCGAAGTACGCGTCGAGGGTCCCGACGTCCCGCCAGTAGTCCTTGTCGCGCGGCGCGGAGCCCGGCACGTCGTTGCGGATGAAGTCGTAGACGCCCGCGGTCCCCTTCGCGACGAACGCGGGCACGATGTCCCCGCCCATGTCGTGCTTGGAGGCGGGGTCGTCCGCGTCCGCCGTCACCGCCCGCACCAGGGCGGCCGCGTCGAAGACGTAGTTGCCCATCGAAGCGAGGATCTCCTGCGGGGAGTCCGGCACCGGGACGGGGTCCGACGGCTTCTCCCGGAACGCGGCGATGCGGGTCGGGTCCTGCGGGTCGGTCTCGATGACGCCGAACTGGTCCGCCAGGCCGATCGGCTGGCGGATGCCGGCGACCGTGAGCTCGGCACCCGAGGCGATGTGGGCGTCGACCATCTGGGAGAAGTCCATGCGGTACACGTGGTCCGCGCCGACCACCACGACGATGTCGGGCCGCTCGTCGTCGATGATGTTCAGGCACTGGTAGATGGCGTCCGCGGAGCCGAGGTACCAGTGCTTGCCGACGCGCTGCTGCGCCGGCACCGCGGCCACGTAGTTGCCGAGCAGCGAGGACATCCGCCACGTCTGGGCCACGTGCCGGTCGAGGCTGTGGGACTTGTACTGCGTGAGCACGATGACGTGCAGGTAGCCGGAGCTGATGACGTTCGACAGGGCGAAGTCGACGAGCCGGTAGATGCCGCCGAAGGGCACCGCCGGCTTGGCACGGGCGGCGGTGAGGGGCATGAGGCGCTTGCCCTCCCCACCTGCGAGGACGATCGCGAGGACGCGCGGCGCTGCCATGCCGCTCACGATAGGGGGTAGCGACGTGATGCGCGCCACCTCGCCCGGTCGGCGCTAGCGTGTCGGCCGAGGTCACCGGCGCCCGTCGGCGGTGCGCCCGCGACGAGGGGAGTCACGAAGGTGCGAGTCGATCTGCTGACCCGGGAGTACCCGCCGCACGTGTACGGCGGTGCCGGCGTGCACGTGGTCGGGCTGACGGAGGTGCTGCGCCGGACGCTGGACGTGCGGGTGCACTGCTTCGACGGCCCGCGCACCGGCGCCGACGAGGGCGCCGACGAGGGCGCCGACGAGGGCGTGGTCGGCTACGACGTGCCACCCGGCCTCGCGGGGGCGAACGCGGCGCTGGGAACCTTCGGGGTCGACCTCGAGATGGTCGCGGGGGTGGCCGCCGTCGGCGCCGACGGCGTCGCCACCGACCTCGTCCACTCCCACACCTGGTACGCCAACCTGGCCGGGCACCTCGCGGGTCTGCTCCAGGGCGTGCCGCACGTCCTGACGGCGCACTCCCTCGAGCCGCTGCGGCCGTGGAAGGCCGAGCAGCTCGGCGGCGGCTACGCGCTCTCGTCGTGGGCGGAGCGCACCGCCTACGTCGGTGCCGCCGCGGTCATCGCGGTGTCGGCCGGCATGCGCGAGGACATCCTGCGGGCCTACCCGGAGGTGGACCCGGCGAAGGTGCACGTCGTGCACAACGGCATCGACCTCGACCTCTGGCGCCGCCCGACGTCGCCCGAGGACCTCGAACGGGACGCCGCGACGCAGGCCCGGCTCGGCATCGACCCCGACCGGCCGACCGTCGTCTTCGTGGGGCGGATCACGCGGCAGAAGGGCCTGCCGTACCTGCTGCGCGCGTGCGAGCAGCTCCCGCCGGAGGTGCAGGTGGTGCTGTGCGCCGGCGCCCCGGACACCCCGGAGATCCTCGCCGAGGTGGAGGGGCTCGTCGCGGGCCTGCGCGAGCGGCGCTCGGGCGTCGTGTGGATCCGGGAGATGCTGCCGCGGGAGCAGGTCGTGGCCGTGCTGTCCGCCGCCACCGTCTTCGCGTGCCCGTCGGTGTACGAGCCCCTGGGCATCGTCAACCTCGAGGCGATGGCCGTGGGCGTGCCCGTCGTCGGGACCGCGACGGGCGGCATCCCCGAGGTCGTGGTCGACGGCGAGACGGGCTGGCTCGTGCCGATCGACCAGGTGCAGGACGGCACGGGCACGCCGACGGACCCCGACCGGTTCGTCGCCGACGTGGCCGCCGCGCTGACCACGGCCTGCGCGGACCGCGAGCGGGCGGCGGCCTTCGGCGCCGCGTCCCGCCGGCGGGTCGAGGAGCACTTCACGTGGGAGGCCGTCGCCGCCCGGACGGTGGAGGTGTACCGCTCGGTGCTCGGGTGACGGGCCGGGCCCGGCGCGTCAGGGGGTGCGCAGCTCGCTCGTCACGGCGGCGCCGAGCGCCCGGCGTGCCGAGCGGTCCACGTCGCGCAGCGCGCCGAGGCGGCGGTCGGCCTGGCCGACGGTGACGGCGGCGCCGTCGTCGACGGTGGCCAGCGCGACGACCGCGCGCAGCCGCACGGCGCTGAGCAGCAGGCGGACCCGCGCCCCCGCCAACCCCGGCGGCAGCAGGGACGTCACCGAGGAGTCCGCGCGCAGCTCGGCCAGGCGCTCGCCGAGCTCGGGGCGCCACCGGGCGACGTCCAGCCGCACGAGGGCGTCCGTGGCCTCCGCGAGGCCCGTGCGCAGGGCGCGGTCGGCCTCGTCGAGCAGCGGGACGGCCCCCAGCACGGGACGCCGCCAGTCGGGGACCGGCGCGACCTGCCACGTCACGAGGTGGCCGGGCTCGAGCGCGCTGCCGAACCGCTGCACCTCCGGCACGGCGGCCAGGCAGACGGTCGGGGTCCGCACGAGGAGGCACTCGCCCGCCGCGACCGCGGCCGCGGTCAGGGCCGGCGGGAGCCCGGGCGGCGGGTCGCCGGGGCCGGGCAGCAGGCAGGCGACCTCGCGCGGCTCGTCGGCGCACGCGTCGACCAGCCGCGACAGGGGCCGGTCGTCGTCGGCGAGGCCGACGACGCGGTGCGGCTCGTCGTCGCGCTGCACGGCCGCGACCAGGCGGGCGCGGTCGAAGGGGCCGGTCAGCCAGGCGGCGAGCAGCACCGAGCGGGGGACGTCCAGGACGGGCACGCGCCCACGCTAGCGAGCGGTCGTGCCCCGGGCGCGCACTAGGGTCGGGGCCATGACCGACGTGCTCGACCTGCAGGACGTCACCGTGCGACGCGGTGCCACCACCATCCTCGACGGGCTCTCCTGGCAGATCCGCGACGGCGAGCGCTGGGTGGTGCTGGGACGCAACGGCGCCGGCAAGACCTCCCTGCTGCAGGTGTGCTCCGGCCGCATGCACCCCACGTCCGGCACGGCGCACCTGCTGGGCGAGCGCCTGGGCGGGGTCGACGTCTTCGAGCTGCGGCCGCGCATCGGGCTGTCCTCCGCCGCGCTCGCGGACCGCATCCCGTCGGGGGAGACGGTCCTCGACGTGGTGCTGACCGCCTCCTACGGCTACACCGGTCGCTGGCGGGAGAGCTACGAGGAGCAGGACGAGGCGCGCGCCCACGAGCTGCTGCGCGCGTTCGGCGTCGAGCACCTCGCCGCCCGGTACTTCGGCACGCTGAGCGAGGGCGAGCGCAAGCGCGTCCAGATCGCCCGGGCCCTCATGTCCGACCCCGAGCTCCTGCTGCTCGACGAGCCCGCGGCCGGCCTGGACCTCGGCGGGCGCGAGGAGCTGGTCGCGGCGCTCGCCGAGCTGGCCGCCGACCCCCGCTCGCCGGTGATCGTGCTGGTCACGCACCACGTCGAGGAGGTCCCGCCCGGCTTCACGCACGCGCTGCTGCTGCGCGACGGCCGCGCGCAGGCGGCGGGCCCCGTCGCGGAGGTCCTCACCGCCGACGAGCTGTCGGCCACCTTCGGCGTCCCGCTGGCCGTGCAGCGAGGCGGCGGCCGCTGGGCCGCGCGGGCCCTGCCGGCCGCGCTGACGGGGGCGCGCGCCGCCGCCCGCTGACCTCGGTGCCGCGGCCGTCCCTCCGCCGGGGCCGTCCGCGCCACGAGGCGCGACCACCAGCACTCGCCCTGCACACGGTCATGCGCTCGTGTACGCCGGGCATGGTGCTCCTCAGGTCCGCTGGGTACGGTGGGACCGCGACGCCCAGGGAGGCGCCGCGGCGTCGTCGCCCCGGGGTGGCCGCCGACGAGCGGGAGGGGGAGGCCATGGCCTGGCTCTGGTGGATGGGCGGGGCGGCGCTGCTGGCCGTCGTCGAGGTCCTCTCGCTCGACCTCGTGCTCATGATGTTCGCGGGCGGCGCCGTGGCGGGCGGGATCGCCGCCGCGTTCGGCGCCCCGCTGTCGGTCCAGGTGCTCGTCGCCGCCGTGTCCTCGGTGGTGCTGCTGACCACGTTGCGACCGCTGCTCCTGCGCCACCTGCGCGACCGCGTGCCGCTGCAGGAGACGAACGTGGCGGCCCTCGTCGGGCGACCGGCGCTGGCACTGAGCGCCGTCGACGCCGACGGCGGGCGCGTGAAGATCCACGGCGAGGTCTGGAGCGCGCGTCTCGACGGACCGGGGGAGCTGCCGGCCGACGCGCCCGCGGTCGTCCTGCGCATCGAGGGGGCGACGGCCGTCGTCGCGCCCGACCCGAGGAGGGGGACCTCATGACCGACCTGACCGCCGCGGCGGCCCACGCACCCGTGCTGGCCGCGGCCGCCGACGGGGACGGCGGCGGCGCCGTCGGCATCGCGACCGTCGTGGTGCTGGCGCTGCTCGTCCTGTTCGTCGTCGTCGCCCTCGTGCGGTCCGTGCGGATCGTGCCCCAGGCGGTGGCGATGATCGTCGAGCGCCTCGGCCGGTACTCCCGGACCATGGACGCGGGCCTGCACCTGCTCATCCCGTTCGTCGACCGGGTCCGTGCCGGCGTGGACCTGCGCGAGCAGGTGGTCTCGTTCCCGCCGCAGCCGGTCATCACCTCGGACAACCTCGTCGTCAACATCGACACGGTCATCTACTTCCAGGTCACGGACCCCAAGTCGGCGGTCTACGAGATCGCCAACTACATCCAGGGCGTCGAGCAGCTCACCGTCACGACGCTGCGCAACGTCGTCGGGTCGCTGGACCTCGAGCAGACGCTGACGAGCCGCGACCAGATCAACGGCCAGCTCCGCGGCGTGCTCGACGAGGCGACGGGCCGGTGGGGCATCCGCGTCAACCGCGTGGAGCTCAAGAGCATCGACCCGCCCCAGTCCGTGCAGGGCGCCATGGAGGCGCAGATGCGCGCCGAGCGGGACCGCCGCGCGACGATCCTCACCGCCGAGGGTGTCAAGCAGTCGCAGATCCTCACCGCCGAGGGCGAGAAGCAGGCCGCGATCCTGCGGGCGGAGGGCGCGGCCCAGTCCGCGATCCTCACCGCCGAGGGCGAGTCGCGCGCGATCCTCCAGGTCTTCGACGCCGTGCACCGCGGCGACGCCGACCCGCAGCTGCTCGCCTACCAGTACCTGCAGACGCTGCCGAAGATCGCGGCGACTCCGGCGAACAAGCTGTGGTTCCTGCCGTCGGAGCTGAGCGGCGTGCTGGGGCAGCTCGCGGACGGCTTCGCCGGGACGGGCGGCGGCGACGGGTCGGGTCGGCGGGCCCGCAAGGCCTCACCGGTGCGGCCCGAGGACCTGCCGCCGAGCGCGCTGGAGGACCCGCGCGAGGCGCTGGAGCGCGCCCGCCGGGAGTCCGAGCGCGCGACGGAGGAGGCCACGAGCTCGGGCACCCGCAGCGGCCGGCCGTTCAGCGCCGAGGCCGAGCGGGGGCAGGCGGCCACGGGAGCCGGCGGCCTGGCCGGGCCGGGCGGCGTCAACGGCGGGACGCCGTCGGCGGGCGGTCCTCCGCCGGAGGGACCGGGGCCGTCGGGGTCGTCGGCGGCAGGGCCGGGCGGTCCCGCCTGACGTCGGCCGGGCCCGCGAAGACCACCTGGCTCTGCAGGCCGTAGGCCAGCACGAAGAGCGAGAGGTCCGCGAGCACCTTGGCGATCACGGCCGGCACGCCGAGGTCCGTCAGCGCCGTCACGACGCCGAGGGAGCCCGCGAGCAGCAGCAGCGCGAGGGCGACGTAACGCCCCGCCGCCCGGCGGAGCGGCGCCCTCGCGCCGCCGGGCGACGCGAAGACGGCGTGGCGGTTGACGAGGAAGTTCACGGCCGCCGACACCGCGCGCGCCCCGCCCACCGCGACCGCGAGCGAGCCCGTCAGGGGCAGCAGCGCGGCGAAGGCCGCGACGTCGACCGCCGCCCCGAGCAGCGAGGACAGCGCGAAGGCGACGAGCGGTGCCATGACGCGCAGGGAGTCGGCGACGGGCCGGAAGTGCGACGACGCGTTGCTCTCGAGGTAGATCGTGGCGATGGGGTGCTGCTCGACGACGACCCCGCTCCGGGCCAGGTGCAGCAGGAGGCGCAGCTCGTACTCGAAGCGGTCGCCGGTCACCGTCAGCAGGTCCGGCAGCAGCGCGGCCGGGTAGCCGCGCAGGCCCGTCTGCGTGTCGACGACGTCCTGGCCCGTGCTGAGCCGGAACAGCAGGCGGGAGGCCTCGTTGCCGACGCGGCTGCGCAGCGGGACCGGGCCGGTGAACGCGCGCACGCCGAGCACCACCGCCCCGCCGCCGATGGCCACGCGGCGGGCGACGGCCAGCACGTCGGCCGGCGCGTGCTGGCCGTCGCTGTCGGCGCAGACGACGTCCCGACCGGATCGGTGCGCCAGGACCCACGCGACGCCGGTGCGCAGCGCGGTGCCCTTCCCGCGGTTGGCCGGGTGGGTGAGGACGACGACGCCCCGGGCGCGGACGGCGGCCAGCGCCGCGGCGCCGGACGGCCCGGAGCCGTCGTCGACGACGACGACCTCGAGCGGGGGGACGGACGTGGCGGCGGCGTGCAGCGCGTCGACGAGGGCGACGAGGCGCTCGTCGGGGTCGAGCGCGGGGACGAGGACGATCACGGCCGGCCTCAGTAGCCCAGGTAGAGGATGTCGGAGGTGCCGCGCTCCGTGCCCTTGCCGAGCGGGTCGTTGACGAGCGCGCCGTCGAACACCATGGTCGAGGACCCGCCGCCGTCGAGGTTGTAGGCGGTGGTGGCGCCGAGGTCGAGCATCATCTGCGCCGCCTCGGTCATGGTCACGCCCGCGCTGTACCCGGGGCTGCGGCCGTCGACGACGACGAAGAGCAGGTGGTTGTCGTCGACGACGCCGACGAGCGTGCGCGGCTGGTCGCCCTGGATGGAGTGGTTGCCGACGTTCGTGTCGACCTCGACGTCCTCGATCCCGTCGACGACGGCCCCGTCCTCGACGATGGCCGGGCCGAACGACAGCGTGTTCCACACCCCGGCGGCGACCAGCTCGTCGGCGGAGGTCTCCGTCTCGTCGTACACCTCCACGTGGCCGTCGGTGTAGAACGCCAGCCCCTCGCGGGCACCCTCGTCGCGGTAGACGACGCCGTTGCGGATGACGATGCCCGTGTCGCGGAACCCGTAGTAGTCCCCGTTCACGGCGAAGACCGCGTCGTTGTCGGCGGCGATGTCGCTGGTGGTCTCGGTGATGTTCGTGCCGAACGCGTTCTGCGCGAAGGCCGAGCGCAGGTCGGTCGCGTCGGCCAGGACGACGTCGGCCACGTAGGAGGTCACCTGGTCGTCGCCCGAGCCGGTGACGACGGTAGAGATCGTGACGCTCGTGCCGTCGGCGGCGGTGTAGGACGTCGACGTGAGGGTGCCGGCGCCCGTGCTCGTGTCCCTGCTGGCGTCCGTGGTGGTCCCCGTCGTCGTGCCGTCCGTCGTCGTCGTGGTCCCGGCGGCGGCGGACTGCGCGGCCTCGTAGGCGTCGACGTCGGCGATCTGGACGTGGTCGACGACGAAGCGGTCGAGCGCCCACGAGGCCGTGACGCCGGCGGCGAGCACGAGGCCGGCGGTGACGGCGACCGCGGTCCGGCGCAGGGCGCGGCGGCGCGGGCTCGTCGGGGTTTGTTCCGGGGCGGTGCGAGGTCGGTGTCGGGGCATGCGGCATGTCTAGGCAGGGCGCCCCGGTGCCCGGCCGGTTCCCGCTGTACGACCGCTGTGCGACGTGGCGGACCTCGCGAGTGAGTGCTCACTCACCATAGGTTGCTGCCCGTGCCGACCCGAGCACCCCGCATGTCCCGCGACGAGCGGCGCTCGGCCATCGTCGTGGCCACCGTGCCCCTGCTCTCCGAGCTGGGGGCGGACGTGACGACCCGGCAGATCGCCGAGGCCGCCGGCGTCGCGGAGGGCACGCTGTTCAAGGCGTTCGACGACAAGACGGAGCTCCTGCACGCGGCCGCGCTGGCCGCGATGGACGCCGCGCCCACGTGCGCCGCCGTCGCCGCGCTGCCCGACGCCCCGCTGGAGGAGCTCGTCGCGTCCGTGGCGCGCGTCCTCCAGGAGGGGATGATCGAGCGCACGCGCGTCATGCACGCGGTGCGCAGCATCTTCGCGCAGGTGCTGCGCGGCGAGGGCGCCGCACCCGGGACGGCCGGCGCCGCCGGGCCGCGGCACGGCCCGCACGTCGAGCACGTGCTGGCCCTCCTGCGCTGCACCGCGGACCGGCTGGAGCCGCACGCGGACCGGCTCGGCGGAAACTCCTGGACAGCGGCGCGCGTCCTGCTCAACCTGGCGGTGGGGCTGGGGCCGCCGGGGATGGCCGGCGTCGGGCTGCTGCCGCCGGAGCTCGTGGCCGCGGTCGTGGTCCGCGGCCTGGCGCACAGCCCGGCGCCCGAGCTCCACCCCGACGACCGCCCGCTCGACGAGGTCCTGGCCGGACCCCTGCGCACCACCACCCCCGACGGCACCGACCTCGCGAGGCGACCATGCTGACCCGACTGCTGCGGACCCACCTGCGGCCCTACCGGACCGCCCTGCTCGTCGTCGTCGTGCTGCAGGCGGCGCAGGCGCTGAGCAACCTCTGGCTGCCGACCCTCAACGCCCGGATCATCGACCAGGGCGTCGTCACGGGGGACACGGGCTACGTCCTGCGGACCGGCGGGGTGATGCTCGCCGTGACCGTCCTGCAGGTGCTCTGCGCCGTGGTCGCCGTCTTCTTCGCGGCCCGCGTGGCGATGTCGGTGGGCCGTGACCTGCGCGGCGCGGTGTTCGCCCGCGTGCAGGAGTTCTCGGCGCAGGAGGTCGGCCGGTTCGGGGCGCCGTCGCTCATCACCCGCGAGAGCAACGACGTCCAGCAGGTGCAGATGCTCGTCATGATGGGTCTGGCGTTCCTCGTCGCCGCGCCCGTCACCCTCGTCGGCGGCGTCATCATGGCGGTGCGCGAGGACGCGCGGCTGTCGATGGTCCTGCTCGTCATCGTGCCGGTCCTGCTCGTCGTGCTGGGGCTGACCATCCGACGGATGCGGCCCCTGTTCGCCTCCATGCAGACCCGCCTCGACGCCATCAACCGCGTGCTGCGCGAGCAGATCACGGGCATCCGCGTCGTGCGGGCCTTCGTGCGCGAGGACGCGGAGGCGGCCCGCTTCGGCGCCGCGAACGACGAGCTGCAGGAGGTCGCCGTCGCCGTCGGGCGGCTCATGGCGCTCATGTTCCCCGTGGTGATGCTCGTGCTGAACCTGTCGAGCGTCGCCGTCATCTGGTTCGGCGGGCAGCAGATCGACGCGGGGCGGATGCAGGTGGGATCGCTGACCGCCTTCATCTCCTACCTCATGCAGATCCTCATGGCGGTGCTCTTCTCGACCATGATGCTGATGATCGTGCCGCGGGCCGAGGTCAGCGCTGGCCGCATCACCGAGGTCCTCGAGACCGAGCCCTCCATCCGCCCGCCCGCCGGCGGCGGCCGTCCCTTCGTGCAGCGCGGCGGGGTGGAGCTGCGCGGGGTCACCTTCGGCTACCCGGGCGCCGAGGCGCCGGTCCTGCACGACGTCGACCTCCTGGCCCCCGTCGGGCAGACCACGGCGATCATCGGCGCCACCGGCGCGGGCAAGACGACGCTCGTCGAGCTCGTGCCGCGGCTCGTCGACGTGACCGGCGGCGCGGTGCTCGTCGGCGGGGTGGACGTGCGCGAGCTCGACCCGCAGGTGCTGTGGTCCGCCATCGGCCTCGTGCCGCAGAAGCCCTTCCTCTTCTCGGGCACGGTCGCCTCGAACCTGCGCATGGGCAAGGGTGACGCGACGGAGGACGAGCTCTGGCACGCGCTCGAGGTCGCGCAGGCGGCGGACTTCGTCCGCGAGCTCGGCGGGCTCGAGGCGCCGGTGACGCAGGGCGGCACGAACGTCTCCGGCGGTCAGCGCCAGCGCCTGGCGATCGCGCGGGCCCTGGTCCGCCGCCCGGCGATCTACCTGTTCGACGACTGCTTCTCCGCGCTCGACGTCGCCACCGACGCCGCGCTGCGGGCCGCCCTCGTCCCGGAGACCCGGGATGCGACGGTGCTCGTCGTCGCCCAGCGCGTGAGCACGGTCCGGGGAGCGGACCGCATCGTCGTGCTCGACGACGGGCGCGTCGTCGGGACCGGCACCCACACCGAGCTCATGGCGTCGGACGAGACGTACCGCGAGATCGTCCTGTCCCAGGTGAGCGTGGAGGAGGCGGCGTGAGCGCGCCGACGCGGACGAGGCCCGGGTCCCCGGCGCCCGGTGGCCCCGCGGCCGGCGGCCCGCCCCCCGGCGGACCGGCGCGTGGGCCGATGGGTGGCCCCATGGGCGGGCGGCCCGGCGGGATGATGGGCGTGCCCGTCGCCAAGGCGATGGACTTCCGGGGGTCGCTGCGGCGGCTCGTCGGGATGCTCCGGCCCGAGCGCGCGGTGCTGCTCGTCGTGCTGGCCCTGACGGCGGTCGGCGTGACGCTCAGCGTGCTGGGCCCGCGGATCCTCGGGCACGCGACCGACGTCGTCTTCGAGGGCGTCGTCGGGCGTCGGCTGGGCGAGGTGTTCCCGGCCGGGACGACGAAGGCGCAGGCGCTGGCCGCGCTCGAGTCCCGCGGCGACACCGCGCAGGCGGACCTGCTGCGCCCCATGGACGTCGTCCCCGGGCAGGGGATCGACTTCGACCGCCTCGGCCAGGTGCTCCTCGTGGTCCTCGGGCTGTACCTCGCGGCGTCGCTGCTCGGCTACCTCCAGGGCGTGCTCACCACGCAGCTCGTCCAGCGGACCGTCTTCCGCATGCGCCGCGACGTGCAGGCCAAGCTCGGCCGGCTGCCGCTGTCCTACGTCGACCGGCACCAGCGCGGCGAGATCCTCTCGCGCGTCACCAACGACATCGACAACGTCGCGCAGACCATGCAGCAGACGCTGAGCCAGCTCATCACCTCGCTGCTGACCATCGTCGGCGTCCTGGCGATGATGGTCTGGATCTCCCCGCTGCTCGCCGTCGTGGCGCTCGTGACGGTGCCGCTGTCGGCCTGGGTCACGGTGCTCATCGCGAAGCGCTCGCAGCCGCAGTTCGTCGCCCAGTGGGCCTCGACCGGCAAGGTCAACGCCCACGTCGAGGAGATGTTCACCGGTCACACGCTCGTGAAGGTCTTCGGCCGGCAGGAGGCGGTCGCGGCGACCTTCCGCGCGGAGAACGAGCGCCTGTACGAGGCGTCGTTCCGCGCGCAGTTCATCTCGGGGGCCATCCAGCCGGCGATGATGTTCATCTCGAACATCGGCTACGTCGTCATCGCCGTCGTCGGGGCCCTGCAGGTGGCGGGCGGCGCGATGACGCTGGGCTCGGTGCAGGCCTTCATCCAGTACTCCCGGCAGTTCACGCAGCCGATCACCCAGGTCGCGTCGATGGCCAACCTCCTGCAGTCGGGCGTCGCGTCCGCCGAGCGCGTGTTCGAGCTCCTCGACGAGCCCGAGCAGCGCCCGGACCCGGTGCCGCCGGCGGCGGTGGCGCAGCCCGTGCGGGGCCGCGTCGCCTTCGAGGACGTCTCGTTCCGGTACGTCGCCGACACCCCGCTCATCGAGCACCTCGACCTCGTCGCCGAGCCGGGCCAGACGGTTGCGATCGTCGGGCCGACGGGCGCCGGCAAGACCACCCTCGTCAACCTCCTCATGCGGTTCTACGAGGTCGACGGCGGGCGCATCACGCTCGACGGCGTCGACACCGCCGCGATGCGCCGGGCCGACCTGCGCTCGCAGGTGGGCATGGTCCTGCAGGACACCTGGCTGTTCGGCGGGACGATCGCGGAGAACATCGCCTACGGCACGGGCGCCGACGCCGGCCCCGGCGGGCGCGACCGCGAGCGGATGCTGGCGGCGGCCCGCGCCACCTACGTCGACCGGTTCGTGCACGCGCTGCCCGACGGGTACGAGACCGTCATCGACGAGGAGGGCGGCAACGTCAGCGCGGGGGAGAAGCAGCTCATCACCATCGCGCGCGCGTTCCTGGCCGACCCGGCGCTGCTCGTCCTCGACGAGGCCACGTCCTCGGTGGACACCCGCACCGAGGTGCTGGTGCAGGGCGCGATGAACGCCCTGCGGCAGGGTCGGACGTCGTTCGTCATCGCGCACCGGCTGTCCACGATCCGCGACGCGGACGTCATCCTCGTCATGGAGCACGGCGCGATCGTCGAGCAGGGGTCGCACGCGGCGCTGCTGGCCGCCGACGGCGCGTACGCCCGGCTGTACCGCTCGCAGTTCGCGGCCGCGACGGCGGCGGACGGCGTCTGACGGCAGCCTCCGACGGGCCGGGCGCCCCGGGCGGGGCTGGCAGGATGACGCGGTGCGTCACGAGCTCCTCCCGCTGACCGACCCCGACGACGCGCGGCTGGCGGACTACGTCGCGCTGACCGACGTGGCGCTGCGGCGGCGGTTCGAGCCCGAGCGCGGCCTCTACATCGCCGAGAGCTCGACGGTCCTGGGCCGGGCGCTGCGGGCCGGGCACCGGCCGCGGTCGGTCCTCCTGGCCCCGCGCTGGGTGCCGGACCTGCAGGCGCTGCTGGCGGAGCTGCCCGACGAGCCCGCCTCCGGTCGCGACACGGCCCCCGTGCCGGTGTACGTGGCGGACGAGGCGCTGCTCGAGGCCATCACAGGCTTCCACGTGCACCGCGGCGCGCTGGCCGCCATGCACCGGCCCGCGCTGGCACCGGTGGCGGACGTGCTGGCCGGCGCGCGGGGCGGTGCGGGCGCGCGTCGGGTGGCCGTGCTCGAGGACCTCGTCGACCACACGAACGTCGGGGCAGCCTTCCGGTCGGCGGCCGCGCTGGGCGTCGACGCCGTGCTCGTGACGCCGCGGTGCGCGGACCCGCTCTACCGCCGGTCGGTGCGGGTGTCGATGGGCACGGTCTTCCAGGTGCCGTGGACGCGCATCGATCCCTGGCCCGAGGGCCTGGACGTGCTGCGCGGCCTGGGGTTCGTCACGGCCTCGCTCGCGCTGGCCGAGCACGCCACGACCCTCGACGAGCTCGTGGCCGCGCCGCCCGAACGGCTCGCGCTGGTCCTCGGCGCGGAGGGTGACGGCCTGGGGGCGGCCACGGTCGCGGGGTCGGACCTCGTCGTGCGTATCCCCATGGCGGGGGGCGTGGACAGCCTCAACGTGGCCGCGGCGGCCGCGGTGGCGTTCTGGGCGGTGCGGGTGCCGGCGGGCTAGACGCCCAGCGGGTCGGCCGGTGCCGACGGGGCCAGGACGCGCGCGATCGTCTCGTCGACGAGGTCCTCCACGACGCGGTCGAGGGCCGGGTCGGCGTCGTGGCGCCGGTGGCCCGGGGCGCGGACGAGGTCGACGTCGACCCCGTGCCGGCGCGGGACGTACCGGAAGCCGTCCTCGGTGGACGGGTCGTAGTCGAGGACGAGGTCGGCCACCTCGAGCCGGTGGCGCCACGTCGCCAGGCGGCGGACGTCCTCGGGGGGCAGCGCCGCGCCGTCGCGCCGCGCCGCCTCGAGGTGCAGGAGCGCCAGGTCGGTGGACAGCCGGTGCTCCGGCAGCACGTGCCAGGGGACGAGGTGCCGGCCACGGTGCGCGTCGGCATGGTGCATGTCGGCCCGGTGCGTGTCGGCATGGTGCAGGAGCTGCTCGATGAGGGCGTCGACGTCGTCCTCGGGGGTGCGGACGTCGTCGTCCCGGAGCCCGCGCTCGACCGCGCTCATGGCGCCTCCTCTGTCGCAGCCGATGGTAGGGCCAGCCCGGCCACGACCTCGACCCCCGGGGCGGACCCCAGGAGCGCACCGGGCAGGGCGATCTTCGAGCGGCGGACCCCGCTGCCGACGACGACGTGGTCCCCGGCCTCGTCGGGCACGGTGACGGCCTCGTCGACGAGGACGCGCCAGCCGCCCGGCAGGCCGAGCGGGGTGATGCCGCCGTACTCCATCCCGGACTCGGTGGTCGCGCGGTCCGTGGGCAGGAACGACGCCTTGCGCACGTCCAGCAGGCGCTTGACGGCGGTGTTGACGTCCGCGCGGGTGGTGGCGCGGACCACGGCGGCGGCGATCCGCTCCTCGCCCGCGCGGCGGCCGGCGACGAGCACGCAGTTGGCCGACGCCGACGGCGGCAGCGCGAACGCCTCGGTCAGTGGCGCGGTGTCCGCCAGGTCGGGATCGATCTCCGCGACGAGGACGGCGGTGGCGACGAGGGGCTCCACGGCCGCCCACCGCTCGAGGGCTGCGCGCGTGGCGGGGGCGAGCAGGTCGGGGCGGGCGAGCGCCGGGCCCCAGGGCAGCGACCCGGGGGCGAGGGACGTGGGGGAGGGCACGGGGGCAGGGTAGCGACGACAGCGGGGCCCGGACCGGGCCGTCCGTCCCGGGCGGCCCTTCCTACGGGCACCGTCCGAGGGCCGGTGGCGGGTCGGTGCGGAGCGCGCTCGGTCCCGGGCCGACGCGCCGACGACACGCTGGAGCGAGGGCCACGGACGGCCGTGCTCCGCAGCGGTCCGCCGTCGCGCGACGGCGTCGAGGGTCGTTCGCGAGGTCGTGTCGGTGGTCGGCGGGAGGGTGTCCACGGGGGCGCTCGACGGATTGACACCGGGTCGCCGGGCGCGTGTACTAGTTATCGAACACGCGTTCGAACACGGCCGATGTGGTCGGTGCCCGGTCGCCTCCGCGACCGCTCCGAGCCGGCGGCCGGAGGGTCTTGGCGGGTCGTCAGGATGTAGCACGAGGGTACGGGAGGTGGTCGTGGTGCCGACGGCCGCCGCTGCGGAGGACCACCGCTCCCGGGCCGCCCGCGCCCGCGAGGTGCTGGCTCGTGCCGAGCTGCGGACGGGCGCCCGCAGCCTGGCGCTCGGCACCCGTCCCGGAACGCCGGCGGCCGTGACGGCGGTTCCGGCACCGGCGCCGTCCGTGCCGCCCGCGCCATCCGCGCCGTCCGGGCCGTCCTCGACCGCGCTGCCGACGGCACTGCTCACCACCGAGCGCCCGCCGCTCGCGGTGCCGCCCGCGCTGGTGCCGCTCCTGCCCGAGGGGCTGCGCCGCGGCGGGGCCACGGTGGTGACGGGGTCGACGT
Source organism: Cellulomonas sp. plas2 (assembly GCF_057221735.1). Taxonomy (NCBI): domain Bacteria; kingdom Bacillati; phylum Actinomycetota; class Actinomycetes; order Micrococcales; family Cellulomonadaceae; genus Cellulomonas; species Cellulomonas sp. plas2. The sequence goes on along the minus strand of NZ_CM170155.1, from coordinate 2,236,457 downwards.
CGCTGCTCCTGGCCCTGCTGGCGCAGGCCTCGGCCGGCGGGGCGTGGGCCGCGGTCGTCGGGCAGCCGTCGATCGGCCTGCTCGCGGCCGCGCAGGCCGGGGTCGAGCTCGACCGGCTGGCGCTCGTGCCGCGTCCCGGTGCCGACAGCCCGGCCGTCGTGGCCGCGCTCGTCGACGGGCTGGACGTCGTCGTCGTGGGTGCGGGGGCGGTGCTCACCGACGCCGACCGGCGCCGGCTAACCGCGCGGGTGCGCGAGCGGGGGGCGGTCCTGCTGACGAGCACCGCCTGGCCGGGGGCGACGGCGGTGCTCGACGCGCGGCCGCTGGGCTGGACCGGGTTGGCCGACGGCGAGGGGCACCTGCGCTCCCACCGCCTGCAGGTGCGCCGCACCGGGCGGGGCGCGGCACCAGGGGACGCCGGGCTGGAGCTGGAGCTCCCGCTGCCCGTGCCGGGCGCGCTGCCCGTCGCACCCGCGGCACCGTCCGTGCCCCAGGTCGTGCCCCAGGTCGCGTCCCAGGTCGCGTCCCAGGCCGTGCCGCAGGCTCCCGACGAGGGCCACGAGGACGCCGACGGGTTCGTGCAGGGCCGGCTGAGGCTCGTCGGATGAGCGCACCCACCACGGGGCGCCCGACGACCCCGGCCCCGCCCCCCGCCGCCACCCGCACGCCGGAGGCACGCACGCCGGACGCACGCAGGTCCGGCCCCTCCACGACAGGCGCCCGTCCGTCCGGCACCCGCGCCCCCCGCCCGGCCGCCACCCGCACGACGGTGCTGTGGGTGCCCGACTGGCCCGTCGTGGCGGCCGCGACCCTGGAGGGCGTCCCGGCCGACGTGCCCACCGCGGTCCACGACGGCCGCCGCCTCGTCGCGGTGTCCGCGGGCGCCCGTGCGGAGGGCGTGCGCCGGGGCATGCAGCGGCGCCAGGCCCAGGGGCTGTGCCCGGCGCTCGTGCTGCTCGACGCCGACGAGCCGCGGGACGTGCGGATGTTCGAGCCCGTCGCCGCGGCGGCCGAGACGGTCGTCAGCGGGGTCGAGGTGGTCCGCGCCGGCCTGCTGCTGCTGCCCGCGGGCGGGGCCAGCCGGTACCACGGCTCGGAGGACCGGCTCGCGGAGCTGCTGGTCAGCGCCGTCGCCGAACGCACGGGCCACGAGTGCGCGGTCGGGACGGCCGACGGGCTGCTGGCGGCGGTGCTGGCGGCGCGGACGGGGGAGGTGGTGCCGCCCGGGGCGTCCCCGGCCTTCCTCGCGGGCCGGCCGATGGCGGACCTCGTGCACGCGGCCGTGACGGACGAGGACGCGGCCGAGGTCCTCGAGCTCGTCGACCTCCTGCACCGGCTGGGTCTGCGCCACCTGGGCCGTCTGGCCGCGCTGCCGCCCGCTGCCGTGCACGCCCGGTTCGGCCGCCGGGGCACGTGGGCGCAGACGCTGGCCCGTGGCGAGGACGAGCGGCCGCCGGTCCGGCGCCGCCCCGAGGCGGACGTGGAGGCCGCCACGGCGCTCGACCCGCCGCTCGACCGCGTCGACCAGGCGACCTTCGCCGGGCGCCGGCTCGCCGAGGAGCTGCACGCCGCGCTCGTCGCACGGGCGCTCACGTGCGGGCGGCTGCGGATCGACGCCCGCACGGAGGCCGGGGAGGAGCTCAGCCGGACGTGGCGGACGGACATGGGTGGCTGGGGCGGGCTGACCCCCGCCCGGATCACCGACCGCATCCGCTGGCAGCTCGAGGGGTGGCTGGCCTCCGCCGCGGCCGAGGCGGGACGTGCTGCTCGCGCGGCCCGGGCGCGGGCCGACCGCGAGGCGGGCCGGACGACGGGCCTGTCCTCCGGCCGGATGTCGGGCCGGATGTCGGGCCGGTCGTCGGGCCTGCGGACGCCCGGCGCCGGCGGGGTCGACGCCGACGGGCCGGACGCACCTCCCGCGCTCGACGTGGACACCCCGGGCGTCACGCTCGTGCACCTCGCCGTGACGGCGCTCGACGTCGCCCCCGCCGGGGCGGAGCAGGGCCGGCTGTGGGGCGGCCCGTCGGGCGGGGACCTGCGCGCGCACCGGGCGCTGGACCGCGTCCAGGGCATCGTTGGGGTCGACGGCGTGCTGCTGGCGAGCCTGCAGGGCGGCCGCGACGTGCGCGACCAGGTGCACCTGCGTGCCTGGGGGGAGCAGGAGGCAGCCCCGCGCCCGGTGGACCGGCCGTGGCCGGGGCGCCTGCCCGACCCGGCACCGGCGTGCGTGCTCGCCGAGCCCGTGCCCGTGGAGGTGCTCGACGCGCACGGGCGGCCCGTCCGCGTCGACCCCCGGCAGTCGCTCAGCGGGGACCCAGCCGTCCTGCGCTGGACCGGCGACGGCGCCCGGGGTGACGACAGGGGTGGCGCCCGGGGCGACGACAGGGGGAGCGACGGGGGTGGTGGCAGCCGACGCGTCGTCGGCTGGGCCGGGCCGTGGCTGGTCCTCGAGCGGTGGTGGGTCCTCGGCGCCGCCGGGCAGGTCCGCGCGCACCTGCAGGTCGCGCTCGACGACCGCCGGGCGCTGCTGCTGACGGGCACCGCCGAGGGCTGGACCTGCGAGGCGACGTATGACTGACGCGTCGACGACCGACCTGGTGACCGGCCCGGCCCCGGCGTACGCCGAGCTGCACGCGCACTCGGCCTTCAGCTTCCTCGACGGCGCCAGCCAGCCCGAGGAGCTGGTCGCGGAGGCGGCCCGGCTCGGCCTGCGCGCCCTCGCCCTCACCGACCACGACGGGCTGTACGGCGTGGTCCGGTTCGCCCAGGCGGCGCGGGCCGTCGGCCTGCCGACCGTGTTCGGCGCCGAGCTGCACCTTCCCGCGCCCGACGGCCGGCGGCACGGCCGGGAGAGCGCGCGGGACCGCGCCCGCACGGTCCCCGGCCTGCCCGTCCTCGACCCGCCGACCGCGGTGCCCGACCCGCGGGCGGAGCACCTGCTCCTGCTGGCGCGGGGGCCGGACGGGTACCGCTCGCTGTCCGCCGCCGTCGCCGAGGGTCACCTGCGCACGGGCCGCAAGGGCGCCGCCGAGTACCACCTGGAGGAGCTCGCGGCGGCCGCCGCAGGACGCTGGCTCGTGCTCACCGGCTGTCGCAAGGGGGCCGTCCGCCGGGCGCTGGCCGGGGGCGACCCGTCGGGCACCACCCCGGTGACGACGGCCGGCCTCGAGGCGGCGGGCCGTGAGCTGGACCGGCTCGTCGCCCTGTTCGGCCGGGACAACGTCGCGGTGGAGACGACCGCCGTCGGCGACGCCCACGACGCCGAGCGCGCCGACGCCCTCGCCGAGCTCGCCGCCCGGGCGCGGCTGCCCCTCGTCGCCACGGGCAACGTCCACTACGCGACGCCGCGCGACGCGGACCTGGCCGCCGCGCTGGCCGCCGTGCGCGCCCGGTCCTCCCTCGACGACATGGACGGCTGGCTGCCGGCGGCGCCGGGCGCGTACCTGCGCTCGGCCGCCGAGATGCTCGCGCGGCACCGGCGGTACCCGCAGGCCGTGGCGGCGGCGGCCGCGCTCGGGGCCGAGCTGGCGTTCGACCTCTCGCTCGTCGCCCCGTCGCTACCCCCGCACCCCGTGCCGCCCGGGCACACGGAGGCGACCTGGCTGCGCGAGCTGGTGCGGCGGGGCGCCGACGAGCTGTACGGCCCCCCGGACGACGAGACGGTCGCGGGCGCCCACGCCCAGGTCGAGCACGAGCTGGACGTCATCGAGCAGCTCGGCTTCCCGGGGTACTTCCTCGTCGTGCACGAGCTCGTCGACTTCTGCCGCCGCAACGGGATCCTCGCGCAGGGCCGGGGATCGGCGGCCAACTCGGCCGTCTGCTACGTCCTGCGGATCACCGCCGTCGACCCCGTGCGCCACGGCCTGCTCTTCGAACGCTTCCTGGCGCCCGAGCGCGACGGGCCGCCGGACATCGACGTCGACATCGAGTCCGCCCGCCGGGAGGAGGTCATCCAGCACGTCTACGAGCGCCACGGCCGCTCGCACGCGGCGCAGGTGGCCAACGTCATCTCCTACCGGCCGCGCTCCGCGGTTCGCGACGCGGCGCGCGCGCTCGGGTACGACACGGGTCAGCAGGACGCGTGGAGCGGGAGCATCGAGCGGTGGGGGACCCTGCGGGGCACGGAGAAACCCAGCCCCTGGTGGACGATGTACCGCTCGGGCACCGTCGGGGCGAGCAGCGCGGCGTCCGGGCCGTCGCCGTGGCCGGACCGCGCCGCCGACGGCGCGTGGTCACCGACGCTCGGCCGTCAGCCGACCGTCGACCGTCACGACGTGGCTCTGCCGCCGACGCCGCCGGCCGAGCTGGCGGAGATCCCCGACCCCGTGCTCGACCTCGCCGAGCGCTTCCTGCGCCTGCCGCGGCACCTGGGCATCCACTCCGGCGGCATGGTCATGTGCGACCGGCCGGTCGTCGAGGTGTGCCCCGTGGAGTGGGCGCGGATGCCGGGGCGCACGGTGCTGCAGTGGGACAAGGAGGACTGCGCCGACGCGGGCCTGGTGAAGTTCGACCTCCTGGGTCTGGGCATGCTCACGGCGCTGCGGCTCGGCTTCGGGTTCGTCCGGGACCTCGAGGGCGTCGAGCTGGACCTGCACGCGCTGCCGCACGAGGACCCGCTGGTGTACGACCTCCTGTGCGCGGCCGACACCGTCGGGGTGTTCCAGGTCGAGTCCCGCGCGCAGATGGGCACGCTGCCGCGCCTGCAGCCGCGCCGGTTCTACGACATCGTCATCGAGGTCGCGCTCATCCGCCCCGGCCCCATCCAGGGCGGGTCGGTGCACCCGTACATCGAGCGGTACCACGAGCGGCAGCCGGTGACGTACCTGCACCCGCTGCTCGTCCCCTCGTTGGAGCGCACCCTCGGCGTGCCGCTGTTCCAGGAGCAGCTCATGCAGATGGCCATCGACGTCGCGGACTTCACCGGCGCCGAGGCCGACCAGCTCCGGCGGGCCATGGGGTCCAAGCGCTCGCTGGACCGCATGGAGGCGCTGCGCGAGCGGCTCGTGGCCGGCATGACCGCCAACGGCATCCCCGCCGACGCCCAGCAGGAGATCTACGACAAGCTCAAGGCGTTCGCCGACTTCGGCTTCCCCGAGTCGCACGCCTTCTCCTTCGCCTTCCTCGTGTACGCCAGCGCGTGGCTCAAGGTGCACCACGCCGCGGCCTTCTACGCCGGGCTGCTGGCGGCCCAGCCCATGGGCTTCTACTCCCCGCAGACGCTCGTCGCGGACGCCCGCCGGCACGGGGTGGAGGTGCTGCGCGCCGACGTGCAGGCGTCGCGCGCGCTGGCTTGCGTCGAGCGGGTCGCGCCGGCACCGCCCGACGGCGAGCCCGTGCTCGTGCCCGTCCCCGGCGGCACGGCACCCGTCCTCCCGCTGGGCGGGCGGCGCGGCGGCCGCGACGGTGCCGGCGGGTCCGGTGGCGTGAGGCCCGACGAGGGAGCCGTCGCGGGGGAGGCGCCCGCCGTGCCCGACGGCCGCACGCTGGCGGTCCGGCTCGGGCTGTCGTCGGTCCGGGGCATCGGCGAGGAGCTGGCGGAGACCCTCGTCGCCGAGCGCGACGCGCACGGGCCGTTCGTCGACCTGCGCGACCTGGTCCGGCGCGTCCGGCTCACGACGCCGCAGCTCGAGGCCCTGGCCACCGCGGGAGCCCTCGACGGCCTCGGCGTGGACCGGCGCGAAGCGCTGTGGGCCGCCGGCGCGCTGAGCCAGGAGGGCCCCGACACCCTGCCCGGCGTGTCCGTGGGCGTGGAGGCACCGACGCTGCCGGGCCTGGACCTCGTCGAGACGGCGACGGCCGACGTGTGGGCGACGGGGATCTCCGTCGACTCCTACCCCACGCAGTTCGTGCGCGAGGGGCTCGACGAGGCCGGCGTCGTGCGGGTGGCGGAGCTGTTCCGCAGCGAGACCGGCGGGCGCGTGGCCGTGGCGGGCGTGGTGACGCACCGCCAGCGGCCGGGGACCGCGCACGGCGTGACGTTCCTGTCCCTCGAGGACGAGACCGGCCTGCTCAACGTCGTGTGCTCCGCCGGGCTGTGGCAGCGGTTCCGCACGGTGGCGCGGACCTCGCGCGCCCTCGTCGTGCGGGGGAAGGTCGAGCGGGTGGACGGCGCGACGAACCTCGTCGCCGAGCACGTGGCGCCGCTGTCGCTGCGGGTCCGCTCCCGGTCGCGCGACTTCCAGTGACCGGGACGCCGGACGACGCGGTGTCCGGGGACACCCGACGCGGTGGTCGGCCGCCCCGGGTGCTGCACCCCGGGTGCTCCGACGGCCCCGGTCCGCGTCACCGCGGGCCGGGGCCGTCGTCGTCATCAGCATCCGCCACCGCCCGCCGCACCCGCTTGTCCTCGTCGGTGCGTGCTGACCCGTCCCCGGCTCTTGGGGACCGTCGGTGGCTGCCACGCGGGCCACGTCCGTCCACCCCTCTCGCAGGGGTGCGTGCTCCGTGCCCGGTCCGAGCCGGCGACGACGGGATGCTGCACCGCCGGTCCGCTCGGGAGTCTTCAGTTGTCCTCCCCAACCGGCGGGACGTCCGATCCATTCCCGCCCGCCGGGGCCAGCACGTGCCACCGCCCGCGGCGCCCGCTTGTCCTCGTCGGCGCCGTCTGACCGTCCCGGGCCTGGGGACCGTCGGTGACCGCTCCCCGGTCCGCGTCCGTCCACCCCTCTCGTAGAGGTGCGTGCTCCGCGACCGGGCCGGGCGGGACCAGGTGCTGGTGCCGGTCGCCGTCCGGGTGGTACACCCCGTCCATCGGCGGCCGCCGCCGACGGCTTGAGCCGTTCGGGTCGTGAGTTCACCCGATCGTGACGACCGGCGGCGACGGCCGCTCGACCTGTGTCGGGCAGCCCCGTGTGGCACGGTCGTCGCGTGAAGCTCGTCGACGCGACCGCCGCCCTCGCCCCCGCCGCCGTGCCGGCCGCCGCCACGGTCCTCGACGTCGTCGACTGGCGACGACGGACCGCCGCCCTGTACGCCGCCGTCCGCGAGCAGGCCGCGCAGGACCCCGCCGCCGCCCACGCCCGCTGGGTCGCCGGCCGCGACGCCCTGCTGGCCTCGCACCCGGCGTCGCCGGTCATGCCCGACGACCGCGCGGGCTTCACCGGGGTGCCGGTCGCGCCCTACGACCCGGCCTTCCGGTTCGTCGTCGCCCTCGAGCCCGGCGCGCCGCAGCACCGGGACGTCGCGACCGGCACGGACGGCGTCGTGCCGTTCGACAGGATCGGCACGGTGCGGCTCGGCGACCTCGGCACGCTGGACGTCTGGGCGCTGCGCACCTACGGCGGCGGGGTCTTCCTGCCGCTGCTGGACGCGACCTGCGGCCTCCCCGACCCGGCGGACGCGCCGGGGACCGCGGCCTACGGCGGCGGGCGCTACGTGCTGGACACGATCAAGGGCGCAGACCTGGGCGGTGCGCCCGACGCCCTCGTCGTGGACCTCAACTTCGCCTACAACCCCTCGTGCGCGTACGACCCGGCGTGGGCGTGCCCGCTGCCGGGTGAGGGCAACACCCTGGCCGCGCCGGTGCCCGTCGGGGAGCGCGCACCCGCCGCGCGCGCCTGACGGCGCCTGCCGAGCGGGTCGAACGCCCTTCCCCCCGCTCGTCGCCCGCGCCACACTGACGTCGAGCCGGGTCCGCCGGGGGCCAGCGGAGGGAGTCCGCCGTGCTGGACCCGACGACCGCCTTCAGCGGCTTCTCCGTCGACGACGTCGAGCGCGTCGTGCCGTTCTACCGGGACGTGCTCGGCGTGCCCGTCGACGTGCGCGACGGGATGCTGCGCCTGGAGCTGGGCCCCCGCACCGTCCTCGTCTACCCCAAGGGCCCCGCGCACGCCCCGGCGTCGTTCACCGTGCTCAACTTCCCGGTCGACGACGTCCCCGGCACCGTCCGCGAGCTGACCGCCCGCGGCGTCCGCATCGAGCGCTACGAGGGCACGCCCGTCGCGACCGACGACGAGGGCGTGTTCCGCGGCGGGGTCCGCTCATCGCCTGGTTCACCGACCCCGCGGGCAACGTGCTGTCGGTGGTCGAGGCCTGATCGACGCCCCGCGCCGCCCGGCGGCACCCGCCGCACGGCATCGGACGCCGGTGCCGGGAGCACCCAGGAGGTCTGCTATCGTTTCCGACCGCACGCCCGGCCAGGACGTGATCGGTACGGCCTGTCCGTGCTGGTGGGAGGGGCCGGAGCGTGACCACCTGTCCGGGTGGCGGAATGGCAGACGCGCTAGCTTGAGGTGCTAGTGCCCGAAAGGGCGTGGGGGTTCAAGTCCCCCTCCGGACACCGCCGCGGGCGCGTCCCGGGAGCATCACGACGAGAGCCCCTGCTCCGGTCATGGACCGGAGCAGGGGCTCTCGTCGTCGTGCGGCGCCCGTCGTGCCGCCGCTGCGGCCACGCGCCCCACCCGCCCGTCGTCGGAGCGTGGAACGGCCGGCGCGTCCACCGCGCACGCACCTCGAGGAACGACTGCCTGCCGAAAACGGTATCGACAACGGTTGCGAAACTTTCCGGCGGAACATTCGGTCGTCAGGTCCCGGCCGGGCACCAGAGCTGGCATCCAAGTCCGGAAGGCGCCTCTTCGGCGTCGCATGCGAAGGAGCATGACGTGTCCCTCCGTCACCCCCTGCTCGTCGGCACCCTCACGCTGGCGGTCCTCACCGCCGGCGCGTCGACCGCCGCCGCAGCCCCCGCCGACCCCGCGCGATCGACCGGTCGCCGGCCCTCCAGCGATCGACGCTGGCGAGCCTCGCCGAGGCCTCCGGCCTGGAGATCGGCGTGGCGGTCGCCGCCGACCAGTACGGCACCGACCGCAAGTACACGAAGCTCGTCGACGGACAGTTCTCGTCGGTCACGGCCGAGAACGCCATGAAGTGGGAGTCCGTCGAGCCCGTGCGCGGGCAGTACGACTGGGCCGACGGCGACGCGCTCGTCGCCGCCGCCCAGGCCAACGGGCAGCTCGTGCGCGGCCACACCCTCGTGTGGCACTCGCAGCTGCCGCAGTGGCTGTCCACCGACCAGGTGCACTGGTCGTACTCCCCGGCGGAGCTGCGCGAGATCCTGCGCCAGCACGTCCTGGCCGAGGCCGGCCACTTCGCCGGCGACATCTGGCAGTGGGACGTCGTCAACGAGGCGTTCAACGAGGACGGCACGCCCCGCGTCACGGTGTGGTCCGAGGCCTACCGGGCGCTCGGGCTCGACCCGCTCGGCTACATCGCCGACTCCTTCCGCTGGGCCCACGAGGCCGACCCGGAGGCGCTGCTGTTCTACAACGACTACAACATCGAGTTCACGGAGCCGAAGAGCAACGCGCTGTAGGCGCTCGTGCAGGACCTCCTCGCGCAGGGCGTCCCGATCGACGGCGTCGGTTTCCAGACGCACCTGTCGACCGCCTACGGGTTCCCAGACCTCGAGGCCAACCTCGACCGGTTCGCCGACCTCGGCCTGAAGGTCGCGCTCACGGAGGTGGACGTCCGCACCTCCGTGGCCGAGCATCCTGGCCACCCCGGCGAGTACGGGGACGCCCCGCTGACGCCCGCCCTGCAGCGGCAGCAGGAGGAGTACTGGGTCGGCACGCTCGAGGCCTGCCTCGCGGTGCCGTCCTGCATCTCCTACACCGTCTGGGGGGTGGCGGACGCCAACTCCTGGATCCCGGGCGTCTTCCCGGGCGAGGGTGCGGCGCTGCTCTACGACGACCACCTCAACCCGAAGCCGCAGCTGCGTGCCCTGCTCGAGGTCCTCGCGACCACGGACTCGGCGCCGCGCACGGCCTGACGGTCGCAGCGGCAGCGGGGCACCCGGACGGCGCGGTCGTCCGGGTGCCCCGCCTGCTGCGGTGCGAGGATCGACGGGCGCCGGTGCGACCCGCAGGGGGCGCACCACGACGGAGAGGGGCACCGCATGGTCGCGGGCTCGGACCACGGCACGACGGACGGCACGGACGGCACTGACGGCACGACGGACGGCACGACGCGGCGGGCGCTCGTCGTGCGTGGCGGGTGGGACGGGCACCAGCCGGAGGCGGCGACCGACCTGTTCATCCCCTTCCTGCGCGACCAGGGCTTCACGGTCGACGTGGAGACCGACAACGAGGTGTACGCCGACGCGGACCGCATGGCGGCGACGGACCTCGTCCTGCAGTGCGTGACGATGTCGGAGATCAGCGGCCCGGCGCTCGCGGGCCTGCGCGCCGCCGTCGAGGCGGGCACGGGCTTGGCCGGCTGGCACGGGGGCATCGCCGACTCCTACCGCGCGAGCTCGGACTACCTGCAGCTCGTGGGCGGCCAGTTCGCGACGCACCCGGGCCGCGAGCCCGGGCAGCGGCACGGCGACGCGTCCGACAACTTCCTCCGGCACACGGTCGAGTTCACGGCGCTGGGCAAGGAGCACCCCGTCACCGCCGGGCTGCCCGACGTCGAGCTCGAGACCGAGCAGTACTGGGTGCTGCACGACGACCTCATCGACATCCTCGCCACCACGACGCACCCCGTCCAGCCGTGGCACCCCTGGCACCGGCCGATCGTCTCGCCGGCGGTGTGGACGCGGTCGTGGGGTGCCGGGCGCGTCTTCGTCGCCACGCCCGGGCACTCGCCGGACGTGCTGGAGCAGCCCGTGATCCGGGCCGTCGTCGAGAGGGGGCTGCTGTGGGCGAGCCGCACGCGGTAGGCGTCGTCGGGCTCGGGGTCATCCTCGAGCAGTACCTCGTGACCCTGGCCGACCACCCGGGCGTGCGTCTGGCCGCCGTGGCCGACCTCGACCCCGAGCGGGCGCGGGCGGTCGCCGCGCGCGTCCCGGGGGCGCGGCCCTGCACGGTGGCCGAGCTCATGACCGACGACGAGGTCGCGACCGTCCTGGACCTGACGACCCCCGGCGCCCACGCCGACGTCGCGCTCGCGTGCTCCGCGGCGGGCAAGGACCACTACGGGGAGAAGCCGCTGGCAGCCACGTGGGAGGACGCGCAGCGCGTCGTGGCGGCCGCGGCGGCCGCCGGCACGCGGGTGGGGTGCGCGCCCGACACGGTGCTGGGGACGGGCGTCCAGACGGCCCGCGCGGCTGTCGACGCCGGGCGGATCGGCCGGCCGACGGCGGCCGTCGCCACGTGGATCTCGCCCGGGCACGAGGCCTGGCACCCGCAGCCGGACTTCTACTACCGGGCCGGAGGCGGGCCCCTGCTCGACATGGGTCCCTACTACCTGACGAGCCTCGTGCACCTGCTGGGCCCGGTCGTCGCGGTGACGGGGACGGCCGCGATGCTCCGCACCACCCGCACGATCGCCAGCGGCCCGCGGGCGGGCGAGGTCATCCCGGTCGAGGTGGCCACGCACGTGGCGGGCACCCTCGAGCACGCCGGCGGCACCGTGTCCACGGTGACGATGAGCTTCGACGGTGCCCGGACGCGAGCCCGCCCGATCGAGGTGCACGGCGAGGAGGGCTCGCTGGCGGTGCCCGACCCCAACACCTTCGCCGGGGACGTCGAGCTGTTCGCGCGGTCGTCGGGGGAGTGGGAGGTGCTGCGGCCGAGCGCGGGGTTCGTGGACGCGGGGCGTGGCGTCGGGCTCCTGGAGATGGTGGGCGCGGCCGGGCTGGGCGCGGCCCCGGAGGAGCCGCGTGCCGGCGGTGCGGTCGCCCTGCACGTCACCGAGCTCATGACGGGGCTGCTGCGGTCGGCCGACGAGGGGCGGCGGATCACCCTCACCACGGCCCCGGACCGCCCGGCACCCCTGCCCCTCGTGCCCTCGACGACCTGGCGGTCCTCGCGGGCCTGAGCCCTCGCGCCGGGCCTCGCACCCCGGCACCGTCGCCCACCGACCCCGGCCGGCCACCGCCGCGCCGGGGTCCCGTCGCGTCCGCCCCCGGTCGGCGACGCGCCTCGACGGCACGGTTCGGCGCCGGCGCCGCGGTCTGGGCGGCGTCCGGGCGGGAACGGACATCGGGCACGGCGGATGCCCGAACGGACACGCGGACCGGACCCGGTTGGTTCCGGATGACACGAGGAAGTGATTGATAGCACAGCAGAACGGGCGTAGACACAGCCTTGCCACGACGACGAGGCGAGGAGGACAGGGCCGTGTACGCACCGGAGCGCCAGCGCGAGATCGTCTCGCTCGCGCGCGCCGTCGGACGGGTGGACGTCCGCGGCCTGGCGCAGAGCCTCGAGGTGACGCAGGAGACGGTGCGGCGGGACCTGACGACCCTCGAGCAGGCCGGCCTGCTGCGCCGCGTCCACGGCGGCGCGATCCCGGCCGAGCGCCTCGACCTCGAGCCGCCGGTGGCCGAGCGCGAGGGGCGGATGACGGCCGAGAAGGAGCGCATCGCCACGGCCGCGCTCGACGAGCTGCCGGACGGCGGGTCCGTCGTCCTCGACGCGGGCACCACCACGGTCCGGCTCGCCCAGCTGCTGCCCACCGACCGCGAGCTGACGGTGGTCACGCACGCGGTGCCGGTGGCCTCGTTGCTGGCGCCGCGGCCGAACGTCACCGTCCACCTGCTGGGCGGCGTGGTGCGCACCCGGACGCTGGCGGCGGTGGGGGACTGGGCGCGCGAGTCGCTGGGCTCCCTCTTCGTCGACGTCGCGTTCCTCGGCACGAACGGGCTGAGCGCGGATCACGGTCTGACGACGCCGGACCTGGCGGAGGCGACCGTCAAGCGGGCCCTCGTCGAGCGGTCGCGCCGCACGGTCGTGCTGGCCGACCACACGAAGATCGGCCGTCGCGACTTCGCGCACGTGTGCCCGCTGGCGTCGGTCGATGCCGTCATCACCGACACCGGCCTGTCCGACGCGCTCGCCGCCGAGGTCGAGGCCGCCGGCCCGAAGCGCGATGGGCGCCAGCGTCCTGCGCAAGAAGCTGAAGACCGCCGGGGTGGAGGGCGTCACGGTCGTCAACCGGGCCGTCGCGAACCTCACGGACGGCGAGGCCGAGCTCGTCATCAGCCAGCGCGAGCTGACGGACCGGGCGCGGCACCAGGCGCCGCACGCGGTGCACCTGTCCGTGGACAACTTCATGAACAGCCCCGTCTACGACGAGGTCGTGCAGCTCGTGCGGTCGTCCTCCGACCGGGAGGGTGCGGGCCTGTGACCGCCGTGCTGACGCGCGAGCTCGTCCGGCTCGGGGGACGGGCCCGCACGAAGGACGAGGCGATCCGCGAGGCCGGGGAGCTCCTGGTCGAGGCGGGCGCCGTCGGCCCGGCGTACGTGGACGCCATGGCGGAGCGGGAGCGGACCATCTCGACGTACATGGGCAGCCTCCTGGCCATCCCGCACGGCACGAACGACGCCAAGAAGGAGATCCGCCGCTCGGCGGTCTGCCTCGTGCGGTACGACGAGCCCATCGACTGGGGCGGCGGACCCGTCCGGGTGGTCGTCGGCATCGCGGGGGCCGAGGACGAGCACCTGGAGATCCTGTCCTCGATCGCGCAGGTGTTCTGCGAGCCGGCCGAGGTGGACAAGGTCCTCGCCGCCCGCAGCGCCGACGAGATCACCGACGTCCTCGCGGCGTCGGGCGAGGAGTAGCCCACCCCTCGCGGTCCGCCACGGCCCCGGTCCCTGCGACGACGTCGCGGGGCCCGGGGCCGTCCGCCTGCTCGGCACGTCCTGGGGCCCGGCTGCACCACGGGCGCGCCCGGCCCGCGCAGAGGGCAGACTGACCGATGGGTGCCGACCGGCCCCACGGGCGACGAGGAGCGGCCAGCCATGTCCGACAGCACCGGGACGGGCGCCGGCCCGCGCACGACCGTGGCGGGACGCCCGGTGGTCCGCCGCGTCGCCGGGCACCGGCCCCGGCCCGTGCCGGCCCCCGGTGCACCGGCCCCGCAGTGGCTGCAGGTGCTCGCGGCCGTCTCGTGGCGGCTGCTCGTCGTCGTCGCCGCGGTGTCCCTCGTCTTCTACGCCACCGCGCAGGTGCAGCTGCTGTTCGTCGCGCTGTTCCTCGCGCTCGTCTTCACCGCCGTGCTGCGGCCCCTGGTCGACCTGCTGGACCGGGTGATGCCGCGGGGGATCGCCACGGCGATCGGCCTGCTGGCCGGCTTCGCGTTCTTCGCCGGTCTCGTCGCGTACGTGGCCTACTCCGTCGCCGACCAGTGGAGCGCGCTGCAGCGGCAGTTCGGGCAGGGCATCGAGCAGATCACGGACTACCTCGAGGGCGGCTCGCTGCCCTTCGTCATCGACCGTGACCAGATCGCCGAGTGGGTCGCCAACGCCCAGGTGTGGGTCCAGGAGCACTCCGGGGAGCTGGCGTCCCAGGCGGCCGAGCGGGCGGGGTCGGTCGTCGAGATCTTCACCGGGCTGGCGCTGGCGATCTTCTGCGCCGTGTTCTTCCTGGCCCGCGGCACGTCGATGTGGACGTGGTTCCTCAACCAGCTCCCCGCCCGCGTGCGCGGCACCTGGCAGGAGGCGGCGGACGCGGGGTGGAGCACCTTCTCGGGCTACACGCGCGGCATCGTCTTCGTCGCCCTGTCCGACGGGCTGCTGGCGCTCGTGTTCCTCTCGGCCCTGCAGGTGCCGCTCGCCGCGCCCCTGGCCGTCCTCGTGTTCGTCGGCGCGTTCATCCCGCTCATCGGCGCCCCCCTGGCCATGGTCGTGGCCATGATCGTCGCGCTCGCGGCGAACGGGTTCTGGGCGGCCGTGGTCGTCGGCCTGGGGATCGCGGGCATCGGGCAGATCGAGGGGCACGTCCTGCAGCCGCTCATCATGGGCAAGCAGGTGTCCCTGCACCCGGTCATGGTGGCGGTGGCGGTGACGGCGGGGACGCTGACCGCGGGAATCCTCGGGGCGGTCGTGGCCGTCCCGCTCGTGTCCGTGGCCTGGGCGATCTTCTCCCGGCTGCGGACCGTCGACCCCCCGCTGCCCGACGAGGACGAGGACCCCCTCGTCGAGCACGTCGGCGAGCGGGGGGACGGCGTGCCCGACGAGGAGGGCGCCGCACCCGCCCGCGTCTAGGGGCGGGCGCCGTCGTCGGGTCGCGTGCCACCAGGCACGTCGGGCGGCGGGACCGCGACGGGGCGCAGGCCGTGCACCACGTCGAGCAGGAGCCGGTTGAACGCGACCGGGTGCTCGCTGTTGACGTCGTGGCCGGCGCCGGGCACGACGTGCACCCGCAGCCCGGGCACAGCGCGGCGGTAGCGCCACTCGTCGAACCGGAGGGGGTCGCGGCGGCCGTTGACCACCCACACGGGCACGGTGAGCCGGCGCAGGTCGTCCAGCGGCGAGTAGCCCGCCAGCGTCGTGAGCATGTCCGTCACCACGTGCCACGTCCCGCCGCCGAGGCCGAACGTCCGCGTGACGTACCGCGACAGCTCGCGGTAGGCGCGCAGCGGCTTGCCGCGCAGCTGCGTCGAGCACCCGGCCAGCACGACGCCCGCGAGGTGGTCGCCGCCCGCGGCCGCGTACGCCAGGCACAGGTACCCCCCGAGCGAGAGCCCGACGAGCAGCGGCGGCACCTCGCACCCGCGGACGGCGGCGTCGATGGCCTCCAGGGCGCCCCGCCGGGTCAGCCGCTCCCCGCTGCGCGTGCCGTGGCCGGGCAGGTCGATGGCGTGGACGGGGTGCCCGTGCGCGGCCAGCGCCGCCGCCTGCCCGGACCAGATGGCCGACGAGGTGCGCGTCCCGTGCACGAGGACCACCGGCCGGCCCAGCACCTCCTCGGGGGTCACCGGCCCGACCACCGTTCCAGCAGCGAGCGCAGCCGGCCCACGTACCCGCCGCCGAACAGCACGGCGTGCACCGCGAGCGGGAAGAGCTGGTGCAGCGACGTGCGCCCCTGCCAGCCCGGCCGCAGCGGGTGGGCGGCGTCGTAGGCCGCGAGCACGGCGTCCAGGTGCGGCAGGCCGAACAGCGCGAGCATCGCGAGGTCGTCCTCGCGGTGGCCGCCGTGCGCCGCGGGGTCGACGAGCACCGCGCCGTCGGCGGTCCACACGACGTTGCCGGACCACAGGTCGCCGTGCAGCCGCGCCGGCGGCTCGTCGTCGCCGCCGAGGCCGGCGCGCAGCCGGTCGGCGACGCGCCCGGCCGCGGCGAGGTCGTCGGCGCCGAGCACCCCGCGCGTCACGCCCTCGCGCACGGTCGGCAGGAGGCGCGCGTCCGCCAGCAGCTCCCCCCAGGACGACGCCGTGTCGCCCGGCAGCGTGAGCGGGTCGTCGAGGGGGCCGAAGAAGAAGGGGCCGGGTGCGTCCGGCGGCGCCGCCCCGAACGCCGGCGCACCCGCGTCGTGCGTCCGTGCGAGGGCCGTGCCGAAGGCGGCGGCCGCGGCGGCGGTGGGGGCCGCCGGCTCGAGGCGGTCGAGGGTGAGCGACCCCTCGTCGACGTCCCGCACCGCGACCACGGCCGCCCCGCCCGCGGCGGCCAGCCAGCGCAGGCCGGCGGCTTCCCGGCGGAAGAACCCGGGGGGCGCTCCCGTCCGTGCCTTGCGGAACTCGGGGGTCCCGGGCCGGCGGTCGTGCGAGGTCACCGCCCCAGCCTGGCGCACGGGCAGGAGGGGAGCACGGCGACGGGCGGGTGATGATGGGGGCATGACCGACGGCACCACCGCCCCCGAGCCCGCCGACCACTCGCTGACCGACAGGGCGCTCGACCCGTCCAACCCCTTCGCGGCGCCGTCCGTGCTGCCCTACGGGCTGCCGGACTTCCGCGCGATCCGCGTGGAGCACGTGCGTCCCGCCGCGCTCGCGGGCATGGCGCAGCAGCGGGCCGAGGTGGAGGCGCTCGTCACCGACCCCGCGGCACCGACGGTGGAGAACACCCTCGAGGCGCTCGAGCGCTCCGGCCGGCTGCTGGACCGGGTGCTGTCCGTGTTCTTCACGCTCGTCAGCTCTCACGGCACGCCCGACGTCGAGGCGCTGCAGGTCGAGCTGGCGCCGCTGCTCGCCGCGCACCACGACGCCATCGAGCTGGACCCGCGCCTCTTCGCGCGCGTGGACGCGCTGCGCGCGCAGGCCGCGGCGGGCGACCTGGTGCTCGAGCCCGACACCGCCTGGTTGCTGACGCGCACCCACCGCCGGCTCGTGCGCGCCGGGGCGCAGCTCGACGACGCGCAGCGCGCGCACCTGACGGAGCTCAACACGGAGATCAGCCGGCACTCCACGGCCTTCGAGCGCACGCTCCAGGCGGCGACGAACGCCGGCGCGCTCCTGCTCACCGACGAGGCGGAGACCGCCGGCATGCCGGCCGGTGCGCTCGCGGCGGCCCGGCAGGCGGCGGCCGGGCGCGGGCAGGAGGGCTGGCTCGTCGAGCTCGTCCTCCCCTCGCAGCAGCCGGCGCTGGCCTGGCTCGAGGACCGGTCCGTGCGCGAGCGCCTGTACCGCGCGACGGTCGAGCGGGGCCTGGGCGGCGAGCACGACACCCGTCCGCACCTGCTCGCCCTGGCCCGGCTGCGCGCCGAGCGCGCCCGGCTGCTCGGCGCCGAGCACCACGCGGCGTACGTGGCGCAGGACGCGACGGCGGGGTCGGCGGAGGCGGTGGCCGAGATGCTCGCGCGCGTGACGCCGCCGGCGGTCGCCAACGGGCACCGCGAGGCGGCCGAGCTGCAGGCCGCGCTCGAGCGGGACGTGCCGGGTGCGACCCTCGAGCCGTGGGACTGGGCGTTCTACGCCGAGCGGGTCGGCGCCGACCGCGGGTCGGTCACCGACGCCCAGACGCGGCCCTACCTCGAGCTCGACCGCGTCCTGCGCGACGGTGTGTTCGCGGCCGCCCACCGGCTCTACGGCCTCACCTTCGCCGAGCGCGACGACCTCGTCGGCTACCACCCGGACGTGCGGGTCTTCGAGGTGCGCGACGCCGACGGCACCGGCGTCGGCCTGTTCCTCGGCGACTGGTTCACCCGGGACACGAAGAAGGGCGGGGCCTGGATGAACCACCTCGTCCACCAGTCCACGCTGCTCGACGAGCGGCCCGTCGTGATCAACAACCTCAACGTGCCCAAGCCGCCGCCGGGCGAGCCCGTGCTGCTGACCTGGGACGAGGTCATCACGATGTTCCACGAGTTCGGGCACGCGCTGCACGGGCTGTTCTCGTCCGTCCGCTGGCCGTCCCAGTCGGGCACGAACGTGCCGCGCGACTTCGTCGAGTACCCCTCGCAGGTCAACGAGATGTGGGCGTGGGAGCCCGAGGTGCTGCGGTCCTTCGCGGTGCACCACGCGACGGGCGAGCCGATGCCGGCGGAGTGGGTCGACACGCTGCTCGCGGCCCGGCAGGACGGGGAGGGCTACGCGACGACGACCTACCTGTCGGCCGCGCTGCTGGACCAGGCGTGGCACCGGCTGGCGCCCGAGGAGGTGCCGGGCGACGTCGCCGAGGTCGAGGCGTTCGAGGCCGCGGCGCTCGAGCGCGCGGGCCTGACCGTGCACGCCATCCCGACGCGGTACCGGTCCACGTACTTCGCGCACGTCTTCGCCGGGGGCTACGCGGCCGGCTACTACTCCTACATCTGGTCGGAGGTGCTCGACGCCGACACGGTGGAGTGGTTCCGGGAGAACGGGGGCCTGCGGCGGGAGAACGGGGACATCTTCCGCGCCCGGCTGCTCTCGCGCGGGCACGCCCAGCACCCGCTCACCTCGTTCCGCGACCTGCGCGGGCGCGACGCCAGCATCGAGCCCCTGCTCGTGCGGCGCGGCCTCACCGGGGCGGCGGCCTGACCGGGCGGTCGCGGGACAGGGTGTCCGCGCAGGTGTCTGCATAGGGTGGGCCCCATGGCCGCACCGCACCCCACCGCCGCCGACGAGGTCCTCGGCATCTGCCGGGACCTCATCCGGTTCGACACGTCGAACTACGGCGACGGGTCCGGGCCCGGTGAGCGGGCGGCGGCCGAGCACGTCGCAGGCCTGCTCGACGAGGTCGGCATCACGCCTGAGGTCTTCGAGTCCGCGCCCGGCCGCACGAGCGTCGTCGCCCGCATCGCGGGGGAGGACCCGTCGCGGCCCGCCCTCGTCCTGCACGGGCACACCGACGTCGTGCCGGCGCGCGCCGAGGAGTGGACCGTCGACCCCTTCGCGGCGGAGGTCGCCGACGGCATGGTCTGGGGCCGCGGCGCCGTCGACATGAAGGACATGGACGCGATGATCCTGTCCGTCGTGCGGCAGATGGCCCGCGAGGGCCGCCGGCCCGCGCGCGACGTCGTCGTCGCCATGTTCGCCGACGAGGAGGCCGGCGGCGTCTGGGGCTCGCGCTGGACGGTCGAGCACCGGCCGGAGCTGTTCGAGGGGGCGACCGAGGCGGTCAGCGAGGTCGGCGGCTACTCCGTCGACGTGCAGGGGCGGCGCCTGTACCTCGTGCAGACCGCCGAGAAGGGCATCGCGTGGCTGCGGCTGCTCGCCGAGGGGCGCGCGGGGCACGGCAGCCAGGTCGCGCCGGACAACGCCGTGACGCACCTGGCCGAGGCGGTGGCCCGCATCGGCCGGTACGCGTGGCCGCTGCACCTCACGCCCACGGTCCGCACCCTGCTCGAGGGGGTGGCCGACCTCACCGGCCTGCCGTTCGACCCCGAGGACCCGACGACGATCGACGCGCTCGTCGCGGCGCTCGGGCCGGCCGCGCGCTTCGTCGGCGCCACGCTGCGGCACACGACCAACCCCACGCAGCTCGGCGCCGGGTACAAGGCGAACGTCATCCCGCGCACCGCGGAGGCCACCGTCGACGCCCGGTTCCTGCCCGGGCTCGAGGACGACTTCGACCGGACCATGAAGGACCTCGCCGGCGACCACGTGCAGGTCGAGGAGATCAACCGCGACGTCGCCCTCGAGGCGCCGGTGTCGGGCGACCTCATGGACGCCATGGTCGACGCGCTGCTGGCCGAGGACCCGGACGCCGCCGTGCTGCCGTACACGCTGTCGGCCGGCACCGACAACAAGGCCCTGTCCCGCCTCGGCATCGCCGGCTACGGGTTCGTGCCGCTGCTGCTGCCGCCGGAGCTGGACTTCCCGGGCATGTTCCACGGCGTCGACGAGCGCGTCCCCGTCGACTCGCTCGTCTTCGGCACGCGCGTGCTGGACCGGCTGCTGCGGACCTGCTGACCCGCCGCAGGCGGCGGCGTCCCCCTAGTGCTCCCCGAGCGTGCTGCGCACGCGGATGATGCGGCGGCGCAACCACACCTTGCGCAGCCCGCCCGCGAAGAGGCGGGTGCGTGCCAGCTCCCAGCGGCCGTACTCGGCCTGCTCGGACAGCAGCCGCGTGGCGTCGGAGCGGCTCGTGCTGCCAGGAAGGGTCAGCACGCGGTACTCGTAGGCCGCGCCCTGGTCCGCCCACGTGCTGCGCACCCGCGCGCCCCCCGCCGTCCCAGCGCCCGTCCCCGACCCGGTGCCTGATCCGGTGCTCGACCCGGTGCCCAGGAACGGGCGCCCGGGGACGACCCCGTCCGTGCCGTCGTCGTGCCGTCCGCGCATGCGCGCCCTCCGTCCCTCCGCGTCCCGGCAGATCCTGCCGTCGTCCGGTGACCGAACGCCACCGCTGGCCGGGCTGTTCCCGCCGGCGTCCCGCGGACCCCGTGCCGACGTCGGTCCCGAGGACCGTTCCCGCAGGTGCCGACCACGTGCCCCCGGCGCTACGGTCAGGGCATGACCGTCGACCCGCGCGCCGCCCTGGACCGCCTCATCGCCGCCCTCGAGGCGCACTACGCGGCCGTCGCCCAGCGCCAGGGGGAGGACGACCCGGCCGTCGACGACGCGTACGACGTGCTGGCGGACGCGTTCGAGGTCTACGACGACGCGCTCGGCACCGTCCACGGGGAGGCGACGCCGTTCTACCTCGCCGAGGACGACGAGGAGGGCGACGACCTCGACGACGAGGACGACCTCGAGGACGACGACCTCGACGAGGACGCCCCCGCGCCGGCGCGCTGACCCCGGGCGCCGCCCGCGCGCGGGACCGGGCTCACGGCCGGGCTCACGGCCAGGCTCACGGCCGGGCTCACGGCCGGGCTCAGCGTCGGGCTCAGGGCCCGGCGGTGGGGCCGAACCGCTCCGGGTAGCCGACGACCGGTGCCGTCACCTCGTCGAGGGCGGCGCGGATCTGCGGCGGGAGCACGACGTCGTCGGCCGCCAGGCACGCGCGGAGCTGCCCGGTGGTGCGCGGCCCGACGAGCGCCGCGGCGACGCCCGGCCGGTCCCGCACCCACGCCAGCGCGACGTCCAGCGGGGACACCTCGAGCCCGGCCGCCGCGGTCGCGCACGCCTCGACCACGGTCGCGGCGGCACGCGTGAGGTAGGGCTCGACGAACCCCGCCAGGTGGGTGGAGGCGGCGCGGGAGTCCGGCGGCACGGTGCGGCGGTACTTGCCGGTCAGCACCCCGCGGCCGAGCGCCGACCAGGCCAGCAGCCCCGCGCCCAGCGCCTGCGCCGCGGGCAGCACCTCCCGCTCGACGCCGCGCTGCAGGAGGTTGTACTCCGCCTGCACCGCGGCCAGGCCCGTGCCGTCGTCGAGCAGGCCCGCGGCCCGCGCGACCTGCCACCCGGGATGATTGGCGAGGCCGACGTACCGGGCCCGGCCGGTGCTCACGGCCAGCCGCAGGGTCGCCACCGTCTCCTCCAGCGGCGTGCGCGCGTCCGGCCCCTGCACCAGCCAGAGGTCGACGTGGTCGGTGCCCAGCCGGCGCAGCGACGCGTCCAGCGACGCGAGCATGGCCCCGCGCGAGGCGTCGACCACCCCGCCGCCCGCGGTCGACCGGACGCCCGCCTTCGTGCACAGCACGACGTCCTCGCGCGCCACGGCGCCGCGCAGCAGCTCGCCCAGCAGCTCCTCGGCACCGCCGTCCGCGTAGGAGGCCGCGGTGTCGACGAGGGTCCCGCCCGCGTCGAGGAAGGTGCGCAGCTGCTCCCCGGCGTCGTGCGGGTCGGTGTCGCGGCTCCAGGTCATCGTCCCGAGGCCGAGCCGGGACACCTGCAGCCCGGTCCGACCGAGGTGGCGCTGCTCCATGGCCGGTCACCCTACGCAACCGCCCGTGGGGCCAGGTGGTGTGAGGCAGCCCTCGTCACGGGGACCGGGGGCGCCGCGGCGGGGGCGGTTAGGGTCGGCGCTCGTGGAGAACGGCATGGGAGTCATCGAGGCGGCGGTCCTGGGTCTGGTCCAGGGGCTGACCGAGTTCCTGCCCATCTCCTCCAGCGCGCACCTGCGGATCGTCGGGGAGCTCATGGGCTCCGACCCGGGGGCGGCCTTCACGGCGATCATCCAGCTCGGCACCGAGCTCGCCGTGCTCCTCTACTTCCGCAAGGACATCGCCCGCATCGTCGCGGCGTGGTGGCGGGCGCTGACCGGTCGGCTGGGCACGGACCTGCGGTCCCGGCTCGGGGCTCCCCGGGGACGGGCGCAGGACCACGACGCGCTCATGGGCTGGTTCGTCATCCTCGGCTCGGTGCCCATCGTCGTGCTCGGGCTCGCCTTCCAGGAGCAGATCGAGGAGCCGTTCCGCAACCTCTGGCTCATCGCGGGGACGCTGGCGGTCTTCGCGCTCGTGCTCGGCTGGGCCGACCGCGTCGGCGCCAAGCGGCGCACGCTCGAGGAGCTGACGCCGAAGCACGCGCTGTACTTCGGCCTGGCGCAGGCGCTGGCGCTCGTGCCCGGCGTCTCCCGCTCGGGCGGCACCATCACCTTCGGGCTGCTCATGGGCTACACCCGCGAGGCCGCGGCCCGGTACTCCTTCCTGCTCGCGCTGCCGGCCGTGTTCGGCTCGGGGCTGTTCCAGCTCGTCAAGAGCGCGGGCGACCTGGGGACGGCGGGGACGCCCGGCGCGCTGCCGACCCTCGTCGCCACGGTCATCTCGTTCGTCGTCGGCTACGTGGTCATCATCGGCTTCCTCAAGCTCGTCTCCACCCGCAGCTACTGGCCGTTCGTCTGGTACCGGCTGGGCCTGGCGGCGCTCGTCGTCGTCCTGCTGCTGGTCGGCGTGCTGGAGCCGCTGTCGGGCGCCTCGGCCGCCTGACCCGGCCGCGCTCACACCGGCCCCGGGCCGGGTGAGAGACAACCGTTCCGACGAAGAAACGACGCGCACCTCGCGGTGTAACACCGCGCTCGTAGCGTCGGGGACGTCACAGGGCACCACCGCCCGCACCGCCTGACGGTGCGGAGGCACCGCCGGCACCGCCGGCCACGCACGCCCCGCTGCCCCCCGCACGCTCCCGAGGAGCCGACATGGCCGTCCCCACGCTCGAGGCGACACCCGCACCGCCCTCCCCGTCCGGCCGCCGGCGCGGCCGCTGGATCGACCACTGGGACCCCGAGGACCAGGGGTTCTGGGAGCGGACCGGTCGCGCCGTCGCCCGCCGCAACCTCGTCTGGTCCGTCCTGGCCGAGCACATCGGCTTCTCCGTCTGGCTGCTGTGGAGCATCGTCGTCGTCCAGATGACCGCCGACGCGACGACGGGCCTGTCCGCGGCGCCCGGCTGGGACCTGACCACGAGCCAGGCGCTGTGGCTCGTGGCCGTGCCGTCCGGCGTGGGCGCGCTGCTGCGCATCCCGTACACCTTCGCAGTGCCGGTCTTCGGCGGGCGCAACTGGACCGTCGTGTCCGCGCTGCTGCTCGTCATCCCGTGCCTGGGCCTGGCCTGGGCGGTGTCGAACCCCGGCATCCCCTTCGGGCTGCTGCTGGCCGTCGCGGCGACGGCGGGCCTCGGCGGCGGGAACTTCGCCTCGTCCATGGCGAACATCTCGTTCTTCTACCCCGAGCGGGAGAAGGGCTTCGCGCTCGGGCTCAACGCGGCGGGCGGCAACATCGGCGTCGCCGTCGTGCAGAAGGTCGTGCCCCTGGTGGTGGTCGCCGGCGGCGGGCTGGTGCTGGCACGGGCCGGGCTCATGTACGTGCCGCTGGCCGTGGCCGCCGCGGTGCTCGCGTTCCTCTTCATGGACAACCTCACCGAGGCCAAGGCGGACTGGCGCCCCGTCGTGGACTCCACGCGCCGCCTGCACACCTGGGTGCTGTCCTTCCTCTACATCGGCACCTTCGGCTCCTTCATCGGCTACTCCTCCGCGTTCCCGTCGCTGCTGAAGAGCGCCTTCGACCGCGCCGACATCGCGCTGGCCTGGGGCTTCCTCGGGGCGGGCATCGGCTCGGTCGCACGGCCGATCGGCGGCAAGCTGTCGGACCGGTACGGCGGCGCGCTCATCACGGCGCTGAGCTTCGGCCTCATGACGGTGGGCGGCGTGCTGGCCATCGTGGGCGTCCAGACCGCGCGGCTGCCCGTCTTCTTCGCGGCGTTCATGCTGCTGTTCGTCGCCACAGGCATCGGCAACGGCTCGACGTACCGCATGATCCCGGCGATCTTCCGCTCCCAGGCCCTGGCCCGCGGCGCGGGTCCCGACGAGCTCGTCGCCACGAAGCGGGAGGCCGCCGGCGCGCTGGGCATCATCTCCTCGGTCGGCGCGTTCGGCGGGTTCCTCGTCCCCATCTGCTACGCCTGGGCGAAGGCGAGCACCGGCTCGATCATGCCGGCGCTGCAGCTCTACGTCGGCGTCTTCGTCGTCATGCTCGTCGTCACGTGGGCCTTCTACCTGCGCAGGGGCGCCGCCGCCCGTGCGATCGGCGCCTGATGGGCGCCGACAGCACAGCCGCCCGGCACCTCGTCGTGGTCGGGGGCGGCATGGTCGCCCAGCGGCTCGTCGAGGCCCTGCTGGCCCGGCTCGACGAGGGGTCGGCCGGGACCGGCACGCCCGGCGCCGCCGGACCCGGCTGGCGCGTGACCGTCCTGGCCGAGGAGACCCGGGTCCCGTACGACCGCGTGGCGCTCACGTCCTTCTTCGCGGGCCGGACCCCCGACGAGCTCGTGCTCGGGGACCGTGCGCTGTGGGCCGACCGCCGTGTCGACCTGCGGCTCGGCGAGGCGGCGACGGGGATCGACCGGGCGGCGCGGACGGTCGTCACCTCCACGGGGGCGGCGTTCGCCTACGACGCCCTCGTCCTGGCGACGGGCTCGTCGGCGTTCGTGCCGCCGGTGCCCGGCACGGACCTGCCCGGCGTGTTCGTCTACCGCACGCTCGACGACGTCGAGGCGCTGCGGGCCTACGTGACGGACCTGGCCGCGCGGCGCGCGGCGGAGGGCCGGCCGGTCGTCGGCGCGGTCGTCGGCGGCGGGCTCCTCGGGCTCGAGGCCGCCGGGGCGCTCGCGGCCCTCGGCGCGACGAGCCACGTCGTCGAGTTCGCCCCCCGGCTCATGCCCCTGCAGGTCGACGAGGGCGGCGGCGAGGCGTTGCGCCGCCTCGTCGAGCGTCTCGGGGTCACCGTGCACACGGGCACGGCCACCGCGCGGCTGCACCCGGTGGCCGCGGACGCCCCCGACGCGGCGACCCGCGCCGCACACGTCGGGGCGATGGAGTTCGCGCCCCGGCCGGGCGAGGACCGGGGCGACGTCCTCGACGTCGACGTCGTCGTCGTGGCCGCCGGTGTGCGCCCGCGCGACGAGCTGGCGCGGGCGGCGGGCCTGCCCGTCGGGCCGCGCGGCGGGGTCGTGGTGGACGACGCGTGCCGGACCGACGACCCTGCCGTGTGGGCCGTCGGGGAGGTGGCGTGCCTGGAGGGCCGGTGCCTGGGGCTCGTCGCCCCCGGGTACTCGATGGCCGAGGTGGTCGTCGACCGGCTGCTCGGCGGCGGGGCCTCGTTCCCGGGAGCCGACCTGTCGACGAAGCTCAAGCTGCTCGGGGTCGACGTCGCGAGCTTCGGCGACGCGATGGGCGCTGCCCCGGGTGCGCTGGCGGTCGTCTACGCCGACCCGGTGGCCGGCGTCTACAAGAAGCTCGTGCTCTCCGACGACGCGCGCACCCTGCTCGGCGGCGTCCTCGTCGGCGACGCGTCCGCCTACGCCGGGCTGCGGCCGCTGCTCGGGACCGAGCTGGGCGGGGACCCGGCGGCCTGGCTGCTGCCCGAGGGCGCGGAGGGCGGCGCCGCGGCGCGGACCGCCCTGCCCGACGAGGCGACGGTCTGCTCCTGCAACAACGTCACCGCCGGCCGCGTCCGCGACGCCGTCCGCTGCGACGGGTGCACCGACGTGGGCGCCGTGAAGGCGTGCACGCGCGCCGGCACGAGCTGCGGGTCCTGCCTGCCGCTGGTCAAGCGGCTGGTCACGACCGAGCTCGAGGCCGCCGGCGTGGCCGTGTCGCGCGGGCTGTGCGAGCACTTCGCGCAGAGCCGGGCGCAGCTGTTCGACATCGTGCGCGTCACGGGCATCACGACGTTCACCGAGCTCGTCGAGCGGTACGGGTCCGGGCGCGGCTGCGACATCTGCCGGCCCGTGGTGGCCTCCCTCCTCGCGTCCCTCGTCGGCGGCCACGTGCTCGACGGCGAGGCCGCCGCGCTGCAGGACACGAACGATCACGTCATGGCCAACATGCAGAAGGACGGCACGTACTCCGTCGTGCCGCGCATCCCCGGCGGGGAGGTGACGCCCGCCGGGCTCGTCGCGATCGGGCAGGTGGCGGAGGACTTCGGGCTCTACACGAAGATCACCGGCGGCCAGCGCATCGACCTGTTCGGCGCGCGGATCGAGCAGCTGCCGGCGATCTGGGAGCGGCTCGTCGCCGCGGGGTTCGAGTCCGGCCACGCCTACGGCAAGTCCCTGCGGACCGTGAAGTCGTGCGTGGGCTCGACGTGGTGCCGGTTCGGCGTCCAGGACTCCGTGGCCATGGCCG
Organism: Cellulomonas sp. plas2; assembly: GCF_057221735.1. NCBI lineage: Bacteria > Bacillati > Actinomycetota > Actinomycetes > Micrococcales > Cellulomonadaceae > Cellulomonas > Cellulomonas sp. plas2. The sequence continues at coordinate 2,209,872 of NZ_CM170155.1, read as the reverse complement.
TGCTGCTCGAGCTGCGGTACCGGGGCCTGCGCAGCCCGCACAAGCTCAAGCTCGGGGTGTCGGGCTGCGCCCGCGAGTGCGCCGAGGCCCGCGGCAAGGACGTCGGCGTCATCGCCACCGACAAGGGGTGGAACGTCTACGTCGGCGGCAACGGCGGCTTCACCCCGCGCCACGCGCAGCTCCTCGCGGAGGACCTGGACGACGAGGCGCTCGTGCGCACCATCGACCGGTTCCTCCTGTACTACGTCCGCACGGCCGACCGGCTGCAGCGCACGGCCCCGTGGCTCGAGGAGGTCGAGGGCGGGCTCGCGCACGTCCGCGCGGTCGTCCTCGAGGACTCCCTGGGCATCGCGGCCGAGCTCGACGCGCAGATGGCGCGGCACGTCGAGGGCTACACGGACGAGTGGGCGGCCACGCTCGCCGACCCCGAGCGGCTGCGGCGGTTCGCGTCGTTCGTCAACGCCCCAGACGCCGCCGACCCCGACCTGGCCTACGTCCCGGAGCGGGGCCAGCGCCGCCCCGCGACCCCGGCCGAGCGCGCCGCCGGCGGCGCGGTGCTCGTCGCCGGCCCGACCCTCGAGGTGATGACGCGATGACGACGACCCTGCCCGCCCCCGCGCCTCCCGCCGGGTCGTCCGCGCCCGAGGACGCGGCGGCCTCCACCGCCGACGTCACCTGGGTCCGGGTGTGCCGGCTGGCGGACCTCGTGCCCGAGCGCGGCGCGGCGGCGCTCGTCGACGGGCACCAGGTGGCCCTGTTCCGCCTCGTCGACGACGAGGTGCTGGCCGTCGACCACCGGGACCCCGTCTCGGGCGCCAACGTGGTGGCGCGCGGGCTGGTCGGGACGCGGGGCGGCCGGGCGACCGTGGCGGGGCCGCTGTACAAGCAGGTCTTCGACCTGCGCACGGGGGAGTGCCTCGACGACCCCGGCGTGCGGCTCGGGACGTACCCGGTCCGGGTGGAGGGCGACGAGGTGCTCGTGGGACGCCGGTAGGCTCGACCGGTGCTCACCTGGCCGGCCCCGCAGATCCCTGCGCTCCCGGGCCGGGGGGACCCCGTGCGGCTGCGCGACTCCGCGACGGGGACGGTAGTGCCGGCCGACGGCCCGACGGCGTCCCTCTACGTCTGCGGGATCACGCCCTACGACGCGACGCACCTCGGCCACGCGGCCACCTACGTCGCCTTCGACGTGCTCGTCCGCGCCTGGCGGGACGCCGGCCTGGCCGTGCGGTACGCCTCCAACGTGACCGACGTGGACGACCCGCTGCTGGAGCGCGCCGCCGCCACCGGGCGCGACTGGCGCGAGCTGGCCGCCGAGCAGGTGGCGCTGTACGGGCAGGACATGGCCGCGCTCGGCGTCGTGCCGCCGGACGTGTGGACCGGCGCGGTGGAGTCCGTGCCCGCGGTCGTCGTTGCCGTGGAGGCGCTGCTCGCCGCCGGGGCCGCGTACCGCGTGCCGTCGCCGGACGCCCTCGACGACGACCCGGCGCGCGGCGACGTGTACGCCGACCTCGCCGTCGACCCCGCATTCGGCGCGCTGGCCGGGCCCGGCACCCCCGCCGGGCTGGACGCGGCGGGCATGCGCGCGGTGTTCGCCGAGCGCGGGGGCGACCCGGACCGGCCGGGCAAGCGGTCCCCGCTCGACCCGCTGCTGTGGCGGCGGGAGCGCGCCGGGGAGCCGGCGTGGGACGGCGGGGTGCTGGGTCGCGGCCGGCCCGGGTGGCACATCGAGTGCGCCGTCATCGCCCGGGACGGGCTGGGCCTGCCGTTCGACGTGCAGGGCGGCGGCAGCGACCTCGTCTTCCCGCACCACGAGATGAGCTCGTCCCACGCCCGGGTGCTCGACGACGGCGCCTCGGCGCGCACGCACCTGCACACGGGCATGGTGGGGCTGCACGGCGAGAAGATGAGCAAGTCCAAGGGCAACCTCGTCCTCGTCTCCGTCCTGCGCGCGCGGGGCGTCGACCCCATGGCCGTCCGGCTGGCGATCCTCGCCCACCGGTACCGGGACGACTGGGAGTGGACCGACGAGGTGCTCGCGACGGCGCAGGAGCGGCTCGCGCGCTGGCGCGACGCGCTCGGCGGGAACGGCGGCGCGGAGGCGTCGGGCACGCTCGCCGCGGTGCGGGCGGCGGTCGCCGACGACCTCGACACCCCGACGGCGCTCGCGGCCGTCGACGCGTGGGCGGAGCGCACGTCGGCCGGTAGCGCGACCGACGGGACCGGCGGCACCGGCGGCACCGGCTGGGACGAGGGCGCGCCCGGGCTCGTGGCGCGCACGATCGACGCCCTGCTCGGCGTCCGCCTCTGACGGCCCCCGGCTCGGGCGCGTAGCGGGAGCCGTCGCCGCCCCGCGTCAGCCGTTGGTGCCGCGGTCCCGCCGGCGCAGGTAGCGCTCGAACTCCTGCGCGATCGCCTCGCCGGACGCCTCGGGCAGCTCCGCGGTGTCCTTGGCCTCCTCGAGCTGGCGCACGTAGTCGCCGATCTCGCTGTCCTCGCCCGCGAGCTCGTCGACCCCGTGCTGCCACGCGACCGCGTCCTCGACCAGCTCGCCCAGGGGCACCGTCGCCCCGATGACCTGCTCGATCTTGTGCAGGATCGCCAGCGTCGCCTTCGGCGACGGCGGGTGGGCGACGTAGTGCGGCACCGCGGCCCACAGCGACAGCGCGCGCCGGCCCTGCGCCCGCGCCTCGTGCTGCAGCACGCCGACGATCCCGGTCGGACCCTCGTAGGTGTTGGCCCCGAGGCCGAGCGCGTCGCGCAGGTCCGGGTCGTCCGTCGTCGCCGACACCGGGATGGGGCGGGTGTGCGGCACGTCCGCCAGCAGGGCCCCGACCGTCACCACGGAGCCCACGTGCAGGTTCGTCGCGATGTCGAGCAGCTCGGCGCAGTAGCGGCGCCACCGCATCGACGGCTCGATCCCGTGCACGAGGACGACCTGGCGCCCGCCGGGCAGCGTCGCGACGGACACCTTCGTCGTGGGCCACGTCAGCCGGCGCTCGCCGTCCGGACCCGGGCCGACGGTGGGGCGGTTCACCTGGAAGTCGTGGTACTCCTCCGGGTCGAGCTCGTCGACCTGCTCCGCGCCCCACGCGTCCGCGAGGTGCTCCAGCGCGAGCGACGCGGCGCTGCCCGCGTCGTTCCAGCCCTCGAAGGCCGCCAGCATCACGGTGTCGTCGGACGACAGGGTCCCGCCCTCGGCGGGCACGTGCTCGGTCACCCGCCCAGCCTAGGCGGCGGGTGCCCCGGTAGGCTGACGGTGCCCCGACGGCGTGGCCGCCCCGCGCGGGCCTCCCGCTCCGAGGGTCGCCCCCACCGTCCCGAGGAGCCCCGTGCACCCCACGCCCGTCACGCCTGCCGAGCTGCCCGCCGTCCTGCCCGCCGCCGTCCTGTTCGACATGGACGGGACGCTCATCGACAGCGAGCCGTTCTGGATCGCGGCGGAGACCGACCTCGTCACCGCGCACGGCGGCACGTGGTCGCACGCCGACGGCATGGCGCTGGTCGGCCGGCCGATGCGGTACTCCGCCGGCGTCCTGCAGGCCCGCGGGGTCGACCTCGGGGTCGAGGAGATCGTCGCCGAGCTCAACGCGCGCATGGCCGCCGCCGTCGCGGCGCGCACGCCGTGGCAGCCCGGCGCGCTGGAGCTGGTCCGCGCGGTCCGCGCCGCGGGCGTGCCCACGGCGCTCGTGACGTCGTCCTTCCGCACGCTCGCCGATCCGTTCGCCGCGGCCACCGGCCTGTTCGACGTGGTCGTCGCCGGGGACGACGTCGAGCACCCCAAGCCGGACCCCGAGCCCTACCTGCGCGGCGCCGACCTGCTGGGCGTGGACGTCACCGCGTGCGTCGCGCTCGAGGACTCGCCGTCGGGCATCGCGTCCGCGCTCGCCTCCGGGGCCCGCACCCTGGCGGTGGAGGCGGTCGTTCCCGTGCAGGAGCAGCCCGGGCTCAGCGTGGTGCGCTCGCTCGTGGACGTCGACCTCGCCGTCCTCGCGCGCGTCGCGGCGGGCGAGGTGCTGCGCCGGGCCGACGCGGCCTGACGGGCGCTGCCCCCCCCGCCGTCAGGCTGCGGGGGCCGCGTCGAGCGGCCGGACCCCCGTGGCGTGCTCGACCGCGTCGGGGTCCGGCGGCACGACGGTCCCGCCGAAGGACGGGCACCGGTCCCGGAAGGAGCACCAGTCGCACAGGCGCGAGGGCCGCGCCTCCCACCGGCCCGTGCGGGCGGCCTCCTGCACCGCGGCCCACACCGCGCGCACGCGCTGCTCGAGGACGAGCAGCTCGGCCTCCGTGGGCTCGTGCCGCACGACCGTGCCGTCGCCGAGGTACTCGAGCTGCAGGAGCTTGGGCACGACGCCCCGGGTCCGCCACAGCACCAGCGCGTAGAAGCGCATCTGGAACAGGGCGGACGCCTCGAACCCGGGCGAGGGCGAGCGGCCGGTCTTGTAGTCCACGACCCGCACCCAGCCGTTCGGCGCCACGTCGACGCGGTCGACGATGCCGCGCAGCTGGGGCCCGTCCTCGAGGTCGTGCAGCACGGCGAGCTCCCGCTCCGAGGGCTCCAGCCGCGTCGGGTCCTCGAGGCGGAAGTAGGTGTCGAGCAGCGCCTCGGCGGAGCGCAGCCACGCGGACAGCGCCGCGGGGTCGTCGAACAGGGCGGTGCAGCGCGGGTCCTCGAGCAGGAGCTGCTCCCAGCGGCCCGCCACCATCGCCCGCGCGGCGGCCGGCGTGCGCTCCGCCGCCGGCAGGTCGAACAGGTCCTCGAGCACGGCGTGCACGAGGGTGCCGCGGGCCGCGGCCGGGCTGGCCGGCTCCGGCAGCCGGTCCACCGAGCGGTAGCGGAACAGCAGCGGGCACCGCTGGAAGTCACCGGCCCGGGAGGGGGAGAGCCCCGGCCGCCGCGCGGGTCCCGCGTCGAGGTCGGGGCGGACGGGTGCGTCGATGGTCACGCGTCGAGGGTAGGTGGCCCCACCGACACGCCCCGGCAGGACACCCGCGCAGGACACCGCGCAGCACACCCGACAGCACACCCCGTGCCACGCCTGGCACCCGGCTGGCATCCGGCTGGCACCCGGCTGGCACCGGGCTGGGAACGCCCGGGCACCGCGCCGCGCCCGGACCCCGCGCCACCTACCCTGACCCGGTGAGCGACCCGGTCAGCGCGCCCCCGCCCCCCTCCGCCGCCCGGCCCGTGGCGGCCCCGGGGCGGACGGGCACGCGCAGCCCGGGCTGGGTCCTGGGGCGCGTCGCCGGTGCGCCCGTCGTCCTCGCGCCGAGCTCGGTCGTGGCCGCGCTCGTGCTCGCGGTGGTGTTCCTGCCGGTCGTCGGGAGCCAGTTCCCGGGGCTCGGGGTGGGTGCCTACGGCATCGCGCTGGTGTTCACGGTGCTGCTGTTCGCCTCCGTGCTCGTGCACGAGCTGGCGCACGGCTTCGTCGCGCGGTCGCGCGGGCAGCAGCCGCACGAGTTCGTGCTGACGCTGTGGGGCGGGCACACGTCCTTCGGGGGGGCGTCGCCGACGCCGCTGACCAGCGCGCTCGTGGCCGTCGCCGGGCCGGCCGCGAACCTCGTGCTCGCGGGGGTCGGGTTCGCGGGCGCCTCGCTCGTGGCACCGGGCGGCGTGGCGGACCTGCTCCTGTGGGGGCTCGGCGTCGCCAACGCCTTCGTCGCCCTGTTCAACCTGCTGCCCGGGCTCCCGCTCGACGGGGGACGGGTGGTCGAGGCGGCGGTGTGGGGCGCGGTCCACGACCGGTCGACGGGTACGCGCGTGGCGGCGTGGGCGGGCGTCGTGCTCGCCGTCGGCGTGCCCGTGTGGGTGCTCGGCGGGCCGCTGCTGCGCGGCGAGCGGCCGAGCCTGCTCGGTGCCGTGTGGTCCTGCCTGCTCGGCGCCCACCTGTTCCAGGGCGCCCGCGACGCGCTCGCGGCCGACCGGTGGGAGCGCCGCCGCGACGCCCTGCGGCTCGAGGCGGTCGTGCGGCCGGCGGTCACGGTGCCCGCCGGCGCCAGCGTGGCGCACGCGGTGGGCACGGCGGCCGCCGCGGGGGCGGGGGAGATCGTCGTGCTCGACCAGGCGGGACGGCCCGTCGGTCGGGTCCGCCGGCCCGACGCCCTCGCCGTGCCCCCGGCCGCCGCGGCGACCACCCCGGTGTCGGCGGTCACCGCCGCGCTGCCGGCCGGCGCCGCGGTCGACGGCCGGCTCGCGGGGCCCGCCCTCATGCGGGCGCTCGTGGCGGCCTGCGAGCACTCCGACGTGGCCGTGGCCGTGGTGGACGGCCGCGTCGTCGGGCTCGTCAGCGCCGTCGACGTCGTCGCCCACCTGAGGGCGCGCACCTAGACTGGCCCGTCGTGACCACACCCCCCGCCCCCTCCGGCCCGACGGGCGCCCACCTGCGCCGCGGGGTCTTCCGCCTCGGGGAGCGGGTCCAGCTCACGGACGCGCGGGGGCGGCTGAGCACGATCACCCTCACCGAGGACGGCGCCTTCCACACCCACCGGGGCTACCTGCGGCACGACCTGCTCGTCGGCGCGCCGGAGGGCACGGTCGTGCAGAACACGTCGGGCGTGGAGTACCTCGCGCTGCGGCCGCTGCTGGCCGACCACGTGCTGTCCATGCCGCGCGGGGCCGCGGTGGTCTACCCCAAGGACGCCGGGCAGGTCGTCGCCATGGCGGACATCTACCCCGGGGCGCGCGTGCTCGAGGCGGGCGTCGGTTCCGGCGCGCTGACCATGTCCCTGCTGCGGGCCGTGGGCGACGAGGGTGCCGTGCACAGCGTCGAGCGCCGCGAGGACTTCGCGGCCATCGCGCGCGGGAACGTCGAGGGCTTCTTCGGCGGTCCGCACCCGGCGTGGACGCTGTCGGTCGGGGACCTCGCGGACGTGGCCCCGACGGCGCACGGCCGCGGGGAGGTCGACCGCGTCGTGCTCGACATGCTTGCGCCGTGGGAGAACATCGACGCGGTGGCCGGTGTGCTCGCGCCGGGCGGCGTGCTCATCGCCTACGTCGCGACGACCACGCAGCTGTCCCGCACCGCCGAGGACCTGCGCAGCGACGGCCGGTTCACCGAGCCGGAGGCCTGGGAGTCGATGGTGCGGGGCTGGCACCTCGAGGGGCTCGCCGTGCGGCCGCAGCACCGGATGGTCGGGCACACGGGCTTCCTGCTGACCACCCGCCGCCTGGCCGACGGGGTCGAGGCGCCGCTGCGCAAGCGGCGCCCGGCGAAGGGCTCCTACCCGGTGGCGCCCGACGGCCGCCCGGGCGACGACGGCGGGGAGGACGAGCTGTGGACCGCCGAGGGCCTCGGCGAGCGGCTGCCGTCCGACAAGCACGTGCGGCGCGCGCGACGCGCCGTCGGGCAGCCGCCGGCCGACGCCTGACGGTCCGCCCCCCGGTCCTCGTCGCGAGCAGCCGCACCGCCTGCGCCCGTCCTGGCCGTCGGGGCGTGGTGGCGGTCACGCGCCGCGTTGCGGCGGTGTGACGGGCCGGGCACCCGTGTGTCGGTCCGGTGACGACGCGGCTGCACGGCTCGTCGTCGGACCGCGGGCCGCACTAGGGTCGGCGGGGCCGGGTCCTCGGACCAGTCCGCGGGGGCCGGCGCGCCACGACGGACGGAGGCCGACGCGATGACGGACGCGATGACGGGCATGGACGACCGGGGCGGTGCCGAGACGGCCCGCCAGCTGGCGGTGCTCGCCGCGAAGAACGAGCGCCTGACGGAGGCGCTCCTGGCGGCGCGCGAGCAGATCGTCGAGCTCAAGCGGCAGGTGGACGACCTGGCCAAGCCCCCGGGGACGTACGCCACCTTCCTCGGCGCTCGCGCCGACGGCAGCGTGGACATCGTCTCGGCGGGCCGCAAGATGCACGTGGGCGCCAGCCCGACGCTCGAGGTCGGCGCCCTGCGGCCCGGCCAGGAGGTCATGCTCAACGAGGCGCTCACCGTCGTCGAGGCGGGCGGGTACGAGAAGGTCGGCGAGCTCGTCACCGTCAAGGAGCTGCTGGGGGACGGGCGGGCGCTCGTCGTCGGGCGGGGCGACGAGGAGCGGGTCGTGCGGTTCGCCGGCCAGGTGGCCGACGCCCGCGTGCGCGTCGGCGACGCGCTGACGGTCGACTCCCGCTCCGGGTTCGTGTTCGAGGTGATCCCCAAGGCCGAGGTCGAGGAGCTCGTCCTCGAGGAGGTCCCGGACATCGAGTACGAGGACATCGGCGGCCTCGGCCCGCAGATCGAGGCCATCCGCGACGCGGTGGAGCTGCCCTTCCTGCACCCCGAGCTGTTCCGCGAGCACGGCCTCAAGCCGCCGAAGGGCGTGCTGCTCTACGGCCCGCCCGGCTGCGGCAAGACGCTCATCGCGAAGGCCGTGGCGCACTCGCTGGCGCAGACGGCGGCCCGGCTGCGCGGCGAGGAGGGCGTCACCGACACCCGCAGCTACTTCCTCAACGTCAAGGGCCCCGAGCTGCTCAACAAGTACGTGGGGGAGACCGAGCGGCACATCCGGCTCATCTTCGCCCGCGCCCGGGAGAAGGCGTCGCAGGGCAACCCCGTCGTCGTCTTCTTCGACGAGATGGAGTCCCTCTTCCGCACCCGCGGGACGGGCGTCTCCTCGGACGTCGAGACGACGATCGTGCCGCAGCTCCTGGCGGAGATCGACGGCGTCGAGCGGCTCGAGAACGTCATCGTGATCGGCGCCTCCAACCGCGAGGACATGATCGACCCCGCGATCCTGCGTCCCGGCCGCCTCGACGTGAAGATCAAGATCGAGCGGCCCGACGCCGAGGGCGCCCGCGAGGTGTTCGCGAAGTACCTCACGCCGGACCTGCCCGTCCACGCCGACGACCTGGCCGAGCACGGGGGCGACGCGCGCGCCACGGTCGAGGGGATGATCGGCCGCGTCGTGGAGCGCATGTACTCCGAGAGCGACGAGAACCGGTTCCTCGAGGTCACGTACGCCAGCGGCGACAAGGAGGTCCTGTACTTCAAGGACTTCAACTCCGGCGCGATGATCCAGAACATCGTCGACCGCGCGAAGAAGACGGCCATCAAGGACCTCCTGGCCACGGGTCAGCGCGGCATCCGGGTGGACCACCTGCTCGCGGCCGTCGTCGACGAGTTCAAGGAGAACGAGGACCTGCCCAACACGACGAACCCCGACGACTGGGCGCGCATCTCCGGCAAGAAGGGCGAGCGGATCGTGTTCATCCGCACGATCGTCCAGGGCAAGAAGGGCCAGGAGGGCGCGCGCACCATCGAGACGGTGACGAGCACGGGGCAGTACCTGTAGGGACGCCCCGGGGGGCGGGCCGTCGGCGCGACGGCCCGCCCCCGTGCCGCGCCTAGGCTGACGCCGTGACGGTGCAGCGGGTGATGGGGATCGAGACCGAGTACGGGGTGCTGCAGCCGGGCAACCCGATGGCGAACCCGATGCTGATGTCGAGCCACGTGGTGGCGGTGCACGCCTCGGCGCGGGAGGGCGCGCGGACCCGGGCGCGGTGGGACTACGACGACGAGGACCCGCTGCACGACGCGCGCGGCTTCCGCCTGGAGCGGGCCTCCGCGCACCCGTCCCTGCTCACGGACGACCCGTCGCGCCCGGCGCCGGCGGGCCCGTCCGGCGACGGGCTGCAGGACCTGCCGCGCTCTGTGGTGGAGGAGTACGACGACCCCGGCGCCGCCAACGTCATCCTCACCAACGGGGCGCGGCTGTACGTCGACCACGCGCACCCGGAGTACTCCTCGCCCGAGGTGCTCAGCCCGCGCGAGGCCGTCCGGTACGACCGGGCGGGCGAGCAGGTCATGCTCGCGTCGGTGCGGGCGCTCGCGGCCAACCCGGCGCTGCCGGACGTGACGCTGTACAAGAACAACGTCGACGGCAAGGGCGCCACGTACGGCATGCACGAGAACTACCTGGTCGAGCGTGCGGTGCCCTTCGCGTCGCTGGCCGCACGCCTCATCCCGTTCCTGGCCACGCGGCAGGTCTACACGGGCGCCGGGCGCGTGGGCCTGGGCCAGCACGGGGAGCGCGCGGGGTACCAGCTCTCCCAGCGCGCGGACTACGTCGAGGCCGAGATCGGGCTGGAGACGACCCTGCGTCGGCCCATCGTCAACACCCGCGACGAGCCGCACGCCGACCCGGACCGGTGGCGCCGGCTGCACGTCATCGTCGGGGACGCGACGATGCTGGAGGCCGCCACGTACGTCCGGCTCGGCACGACCTCGCTCGTGCTGTGGCTGCTCGAGCAGGACACCGCCGGGGAGCACGGCCCGCTGGCCGAGGCGCTCGACGCGCTCGCGCTGCGCGACCCGGTGACGGCGGTGCACACCGTGTCGCACGACCTCACGCTGACGGCCCGGCTGCCGCTGGTGGACGGCCGGTCGCTCACCGCGCTGGAGGTGCAGCGCGCCTACCTCGACGCGGTGCGCGCGGGCCTGGCGGCCGTCACCGGCAGACCGGACGGCGCCGACGACGAGACGGCCGACGTCCTGCGACGGTGGGCCTCGCTCCTCGACCGGCTGGGCACCGACCCCGCGTCGTGCGCGCGGGAGGTCGAGTGGCTGGCCAAGCTGCGGCTGCTGGAGGGCATGCGCCGGCGGGACCACCTCGGGTGGGACCACCCCCGGCTCGCGGCCGTCGACCTGCAGTGGTCGGACCTGCGGCCGGAGCGCGGGCTGTACCACCGCCTCGTCGGGGCGGGCGCGGTGGAGCTGCTCCTGGCGCCGGACGACGTGGCGGCCGCGGTCCGGCGGCCGCCCGAGGCGACGCGGGCCTACTTCCGGGGCGAGGCGGTCGCCCGCTACGGCGCGCACATCAGCGCGGCGAGCTGGGACTCGATCGTCTTCGACGTGCCCGGGGCCGCGACGCTGCAGCGGGTGCCCATGCGTGACCCGCTGCGCGGCACGCGGGCGCACGTGGGGGACCTGCTCGACGCCAGCCCCGACGCCCGCACGCTGCTGGAGGCCCTCGGCCGGTGACGTCCCGCCGCGGGCCGGGCGTCCCGACCGGCGCGGAGGTCACCTGTGGGCGGCCTGGCGACCGCGTCACACCCGCGGGCCGCGGCCGGGCGCGCGTCCCTCGCGGGCATAGGGTGGAGCAGGTCAACGACCCACCCGGGAGGTCACCATGGCAGGTCAGGAGTACGCCCAGTCCCGCCGGGACGACGAGGAGCCGGACGACGGCGCCGGCGTCCCCGTGCCGGCGGCCCCGTCCGCGCAGGACCGCGACGCCGAGGTCGACGCGCTGCTGGAGGAGATCGACGACGTCCTGGAGACCAACGCGGAGCAGTTCGTCCGCGGGTTCGTCCAGAAGGGCGGCCAGTGACGGCCGCCCGCCGTCGCTGAGCACGACAGGGAGGTCAGCATGGTCGACGGTCGCCTGCCCCAGGCGTACACCACCGCCGGGTCGGCGTCGTTCCTGGAGTTCCTGCAGGGGCACGCGCCGGACCTGGTCCCGGGCCGCCTGAGCGCGGCGGCGGGCGCGGCGGGCACGCCGCTGGCGCCGCACGGCACGACGATCGTGGCGCTGACCTTCGAGGGCGGCGCTGTCCTCGCCGGCGACCGGCGGGCGACCATGGGCAACGTCATCGCCAGCCGGGAGATCGAGAAGGTCTTCCCGGCCGACGAGTACTCGGCGGTGGGCATCGCCGGCACGGCGGGCCTGGCGGTCGAGCTCGTGCGGCTCTTCCAGCTCGAGCTGGAGCACTACGAGAAGATCGAGGGCAGCCTGCTCTCGCTCGACGGCAAGGCGAACCGGCTGTCGACGATGATCCGCGGCAACCTCGGGCTGGCCATGCAGGGACTGGCCGTCGTGCCGCTGTTCGCCGGGTACGACCTCGACCGGCGGCACGGGCGCATCTTCTCCTTCGACGTCACCGGTGGGCGGTACGAGGAGCACGACCACCACAGCGTCGGGTCCGGCTCGCTGTTCGCGCGCGGCTCCCTGAAGAAGCGGTGGCGCCCGGGGCTCGACGCCGCCGGTGCGGTGCGCGTCGCGGTGGAGGCGCTGCTCGACGCGTCCGACGACGACTCGGCGACGGGCGGGCCGGACACGCTGCGCGACGTCTACCCGGTCGTCGCGACCGTGACGCAGGCCGGGTACCTGCGCGTGCCGGACGCGGAGCTGGCCGGGCACGTGGCCGCGCTGCTCGACGAGCGCCGTGCGCTGCACCGGCAGGCGCACCCCGCCCCCAGCACGGACCCGGAGGCCGCCCGATGAGCATGCCGTTCTACGTCTCGCCCGAGCAGCTCATGAAGGACCGGGCGGACTACGCGCGCAAGGGCATCGCGCGCGGTCGCTCGGTGGTGGTGCTGCAGTACGACGAGGGGATCGCCTTCGCGACGGAGAACCCGTCGCGGGCCCTGCACAAGGTCTCGGAGATCTACGACCGCATCGCCTTCGCGGCGGTCGGCAAGTACAACGAGTTCGAGAACCTGCGGGTGGCGGGCGTGCGCTACGCGGACCTGCGCGGCTACTCCTACGCCCGGCAGGACGTCACGGCGCGCGGCCTGGCCAACGCGTACGCGCAGACGCTCGGCACCGTGTTCACGACGGAGTCCAAGCCGCTGGAGGTGGAGATCGTCGTCGCCGAGGTCGGCGCCACCGCGGCCGACGACCAGGTGTACCGGCTCTCCTACGACGGCTCCGTGGCCGACGAGCACGGGTACGTCGTCATGGGCGGCCAGGCCGAGCGCCTGAACGGGATCCTCCAGGCGGGGTGGCGGCCGGGGCTGACGCTGGCGGAGGTGCTGGCGCTCGCGCTGCGGGCGCTGGGTGCGCCGGCGGAGGAGGGCGGTGAGCCGCGGACCCTGGCGGCGGCGCAGCTCGAGGTCGCGGTGCTCGACCGGACGCGGCCGCGGCGCACCTTCCGGCGGCTGGCCGGCGGGCTGCTGGAGGAGCTGCTGGCGGCGCCCGTGGGCGGACCGGCGTAGGTCCGCCGGCGTCGCCGTGCCCCCGACGGGGTGCGACGATGCGCACGGCACGGTGCGTGCACGGTGCCGTGCATGGTCCAGCAGCGGCAGGACCGGGACCTGGACCGGCACGACGAGGCAGCGGGAGGAGCAGCGTGGACCGACGCATCTTCGGGCTCGAGACGGAGTACGGGGTCACGTGCGCGGCCCAGGACGGACGCGGCCTGTCCGCGGACGAGGTGGCGCGCTACCTGTTCCGCAAGGTCGTCGCGTGGGGCCGCTCGTCGAACGTGTTCCTGCGCAACGGGTCGCGGCTCTACCTCGACGTCGGGTCGCACCCCGAGTACGCGACGGCCGAGTGCGACGACGTGCGCCAGCTCGTCACGCACGACCGTGCGGGCGAGCGGATCCTCGAGGGCCTCGTCGCGGACGCCCAGCAGCGGCTGGAGCACGAGGGGCTGCCCGGCCGCATCCACCTGTTCAAGAACAACACCGACTCGGCGGGCAACTCCTACGGCTGCCACGAGAACTACCTCGTGCGCCGCCAGGGGGACTTCTCGCGCCTGTCGGACGTGCTCGTGCCGTTCCTCATCACGCGGCAGGTGCTCACGGGCGCCGGCAAGGTCGTCGTGACGCCGCGCGGCGCCACCTTCTGCCTGTCGCAGCGCGCCGACCACATCTGGGAGGCGGTCTCGTCGGCCACCACCCGGTCGCGCCCCATCATCAACACGCGCGACGAGCCGCACGCCGACGCGGAGCAGTACCGCCGGCTGCACGTCATCGTCGGCGACTCGTCGATGGCCGAGCCGACGACGATGCTCAAGGTCGGCGCGACCGACCTCGTGTTGCGCATGGTCGAGGCGGGCCTGCAGCTCCGGGACCTGTCGCTCGAGAACCCGATCCGCGCCATCCGCGAGATCAGCCACGACGTGACGGGCCGTGCGCCGGTGACGCTGGCCAACGGGCACACGGTGACGGCGGTGGACGTGCAGGCGGAGTACCTGCAGCGGGCCACCGACTTCGCGGCCACGGAGATGGACGTCACCCCCACGGTCAAGGCGGTGCTCGACCTGTGGGAGCGGGGGCTGCGGGCGCTGCGCGAGGACGACCTGTCGCTCGTCGACCGCGAGCTGGACTGGGTCATCAAGTACAACCTCGTCGAGCGGTACCGCGCCAAGCACGGGCTGGACCTCGGCGACGTGCGCGTGCAGCGGCTGGACCTGGCCTACCACGACATCTCGCGCACCGAGGGGCTGTACAACCTCATGGCGGCCAAGGGGCTCGTCGACCGGGTGACGAGCGACCTCGAGGTGTTCGAGGCGACGAGCGTGCCGCCGCAGACCACGCGGGCGCGGCTGCGCGGGGAGTTCGTGCGCGCGGCGCAGGAGGCGCGCCGCGACTACACGGTGGACTGGGTGCACCTCAAGCTCAACGACCAGGCCCAGCGGACGGTGCTGTGCAAGGACCCCTTCCGCAGCGTCGACGACCGCGTGGACCGGCTGATCGAGTCGATGTGAGCCGGCGGGTGCGGGCGGTCGCGGGGCTCGCGGCCGCGCTGCTCGCCGTCGGGTCGCTGGCGGCGTGCACGGCCGACGAGGAGCCCGTGCCGGACCCCGAGGTGACGGTCCAAGGGCTGCCCGGGGAGCGGCCGACGCTCGTGTACGACACGCCCCTCGTCGTGCCGCGGACGCTGCGGGAGACGGTGTGGCCGGGGTCCGGGGACCCGGTGGCGACCGGTGACACCGTGCTGCTCGACTACCTCCTGCAGGACGCGCGCACCGGCGCGGTACTGGCGGACACGTGGTCGGGCACCCCCGAGGTGCGCACGGTCTCGCCGGAGGAGCTCGGCGCCGACCTCGCGCGGACGCTGACCGGTGCCGCGCCAGGAGCGCGGCTGCTGCAGGTCGGGGCGGGGACCGTCGGCGCGACGGCGGCCGCGGGGGGTGGTGACCCGGCGGCGACGCCCGGGGCGACCTCCGCGGCGACGGGGGCCGCGGGACCGTCGGGGCCGACGGTGACGGTCATCGACGTGCTGCCGCTGCGGGCACAGGGGACCGCGGTGGAGGCCAGGGCCGGCCTGCCGACCGTGACGCTCGACGAGGCGGGCCGCCCGACGCTCGTCCCCGTGGCCGACCCGCCGCCGGCGGACCTCGTCGCCCAGCCGCTGCTGCGGGGCGCGGGACCCCAGGTGGCCGCCGACGACGTCGTGACCGTGCAGTACGCGGGCTTCGCCTGGAACGGCGAGGGGTTCGACACGACGTGGGAGACGCGCGAGCCGGTGTCGTTCGCGCTGGCCGACGTGCCGTCCTGGCAGGCGGGCCTCACCGAGCAGACCGTCGGGAGTCAGGTCCTCCTGGTCGTGCCGCCCTCGTATCCTCTCGGGGTGACGACGGAGGGGGCCCGCCTGGCGGGTCAGACGGTGGTGTTCGTGGTGGACGTCCTGGCCGCACGGCCGGTCGGCGGGCTGCCGGCCGCGCAGGCGGCGCCGACGGCGGGGGCGACGGCGGGGGCGACGTCGTGACGCTGGCGCTGCGGGTCATCCCGTGCCTGGACGTCGACGCCGGGCGGGTCGTCAAAGGGGTCAACTTCACGCAGCTGCGCGACGCCGGCGACCCGGTCGAGCTGGCCCGGCGGTACGACCTTGAGGGCGCCGACGAGGTGACCTTCCTCGACGTGTCGGCCTCGTCGTCGGACCGCGAGACGACCTACGACGTCGTGCGGCGCACGGCGGAGGAGGTCTTCGTCCCGCTGACCGTGGGCGGCGGCGTGCGGTCCACGGCGGACGTGGACCGCCTGCTCCGGGCCGGGGCCGACAAGGTCGGGGTGAACACCGCGGCGATCGCCCGGCCCGCGCTCGTCGCCGAGATCGCCGAGCGGTTCGGGTCGCAGGTGCTCGTGCTGTCCGTCGACGCCCGGCGCGTCGTCGACGGCCCGCCCACGCCGTCCGGGTTCGAGGTCACGACGCACGGTGGTCGGCGGGGCACTGGCATCGATGCCGTCGAGTGGGCCGAGCGCGCCGCCGGTCTGGGTGCCGGGGAGATCCTGCTCAACTCCATGGACGCGGACGGCACGACCGCCGGGTTCGACCTCGAGATGCTGCGCGCCGTGCGCGCGCGCGTCGGGGTCCCGCTCATCGCGAGCGGAGGGGCCGGGACGCCGGAGCACTTCGTCGAGGCGGCGCGGGCCGGGGCCGACGCCGTGCTCGCCGCGAGCGTGTTCCACTTCGGCACCATGACCGTCGGGGACGTGAAGGCGGCGCTGGCCGCGGCGGGGGTCGTCGTGCGTTGACGGCGGCCGGGCTCGTCGCCCCCCGGCAAGCCGGTGGTATCGCGTCGGCCGTGACGGCCGGATGCGCGGAGGAGTGCCGGGTGGTCGCGGGCGTCGATCAGGGTGCGCCGAGGGACGTGGCGACGTCGCGGGCGTCGGCGGGGTCGCCGGTGACCGTCACGTCGGCCACGCGGCCGCGGCCGGAGAGCCAGAGCTGCAGCTCGACGACGCCGCCCCGGACCACGACCGTGCCGCGGCCGGGGGCAGGTCGGCGCAGGGCTGCGCGACGGCCGTCGGGCAGGACCACGACGACGCCCGGACCGGGCCGGCGGAAGGCGAGGCGGCCGGTGGTGCGCACGCCGCGCCAGAGCGCGTCGCCGAGCCCGGCGTCGGCCAGGGTGCCGGGACCGCCGTCGGGACCGCCGTCGGGGGAGGCCTCGGCGGCCCAGGCGGCGAGGCGGGCGTCGCGGTCGGCGTCGTCCCTGACGGGGCCGCCGTCGGAGGCGGTCGGGTCGTCGGCGCCGGCTCCGCGGCGCACGTCCTCGGCGTGGACGACGTGCTCCACGACGTCGACGACGCGGCCGGCCCAGGAGAACGGCGAGAGCCGGGCCGGGGGCGCGGCGACCTGCGCCACGAGGGCCGCGTAGGCCACGGGGTCCGCGGACCGGTCGGCGAGGGCGTCGACGGCGGCGGCGGTGCGCCCGGCGAGCGCCGGCACGACGACGCCGGCGGCCACGAGGGGCGCGTGCTCGCGCAGGTGCAGGTGGGCGGCCAGGTGCCGCGCCTGCCACCCGGTGCACACCGTCGGGTCGGTGGGCGCGGCGGCGGCGAGCAGGGCGGCGAGGCGGGCGCGCGTGCGCAGGTGCAGGGCGGTCACGCGGGCACTCTGCCAGGGCGGCTCGGCCGGTGCCCTGAGGACCGGCGCGGAGGACCCGGCGAGGACGCCGCCGAAGGCCCCGCTGAGGACCGCGCCGAGGACCGCGCCGAGGCCTCGTCCGAGGCCCCCGTCGGAGGCCCCCGTCGAGGATCCGTCGGCAGGACCGTGTCGGACGCGCGTGCGAGGATCGACGCCACCCCCCGGTACCACCTGGAGCCGCACGTGCCACCGACGCCCGACCGGCGTTCGCCCGCCCCCCACCCGCCCCTGACCACCGCCGGCGCACCGGCGGACCCGGCGCCGACGTCCGCCGCGCGGCGCAGCCACGGCCTGACGGGGACGACCACGCGGCGGGCCGCCGCGGTCGTGTGGCGCGGGATGCGGGCGCACCCGTGGCTGTACGTCGTGGCCGTCGGCATCTCCGCGGTCTTCGGCGTCGCGACCGTCCTCGTCGGGCGGGTGCTCGGGGTCGTGACGGACCGGGTCGTCGTGCCCGCCGCGCAGGGTGACGCGGCGGCGCGGGCCCAGCTGCCCTGGGCGGGGGTCGCGCTGCTCGGCGTGGCGCTGCTGCTCGCGCTGACGGTCGCCGGACGGCGCATCTACGCCGGGCAGGGGTTCGCGGCGATCCAGGCCGACCACCGCACCGGCGTGACGCGCCAGCTCGTCCGGCTGCCCATGGCCTGGCACCGCGGCCGGCCCGCCGGGCAGCTGCTGTCGCACACGAGCGCGGACGTCGAGGCGGCGACGGCCGTGTTCAACCCGCTGCCGTTCGCGCTCGGCGTCGTCGTCATGATCGTCGTGGCCGCCGTGGGGCTCGTGCTCACCGACCCGTGGCTCGCGCTGGCCGCGCTCGTCGTCCTGCCCCTGGCGACCGGGGCGAACGTCGTCTTCCAGCGCCGCATGTCCCCGCACGTGCAGGACGCGCAGCGCCTGCGGGCGCAGGTCGCGGACGTCGCGCACGAGAGCATCGACGGCGCCGCGCTCGTCAAGGCGCTGGGCCTGCGCGAGCGGGAGGTCCGCCGCTTCTCCGGACGCGCGGACGCCCTCGCCGGGGCGAACGTCCGGGCCGGCCTCGTCCGGGCCTGGTTCGACCCGGTCATCGAGCTGCTGCCGAGCGTCGGGACGCTGCTCGTCCTGGGCGTGGGGGCCACCCGCGTCGCGGCGGGCGCCATCGGCACGGGCGACGTCGTCGGTGCGGCGTACCTGCTGACCCTCCTGGGCACGGGGGTGCGCAGCTTCGGCTGGGTGCTCGGCGACCTGCCGCGCGCGCTCGTCGGCTACGGCCGGATCGCGGACGTCCTCGACGCGACGCCCCCGGCGGCCCCCGGACGGCGGCGCTGGACGCCCGAGCGCGGCGCCGCGGCCGTCCGGATGCGCGACGTGCGCGCCGGGGTCGAGACGCCGGACGGCCCGGTCGAGATCCTGCACGGGCTCGACCTGGACGTGCCTGCCGGTCGCGTCGTCGCCGTGGTCGGGCCCACGGGCGCCGGCAAGACGACCGCCGTCTCGCTCGTCGCGGGCCTCTCGCACCCGACGACCGGGGCCGTCCTGCTCGACGGCACGGACCTGCGCGAGATCGAGCCGGCGGACGTGTCGCGGCACGTGGCGTACGTGTCGCAGCAGACCTTCGTCTTCGAGGACACCGTCCGCGGCAACGTGACGCTCGCCGACCCGGAGGACCCGGGCGCGCCCGACGACACGGCCGTCTGGGACGCGCTGCGCCTCGCGCGCGTCGACGACGTCGTCCGCGGCCTGCCCGCGGGCCTCGACACGCCGCTCGGCGAGCGCGGGGCCAACCTCTCGGGCGGCCAGCGGCAGCGCCTCGCCCTGGCGCGCGCCCTCGTCCGGAGGCCCTCGGTGCTCGTGCTCGACGACGCGACCTCGGCCGTCGACCCGCAGGTGGAGCGCGACGTGCTCACCGGGCTGCGCGAACGCGGCGGCGCCGGGCCGACCGTGCTGCTGGTCGCCTACCGGATGAGCTCCGTGCTGCTCGCGGACGAGGTCGTGCACGTGCGCGACGGTCGGGTGGTCGGGCGCGGCACCCACGCCGAGCTGCTGGCGCGCGACCCGGGGTACCGGGAGCTGGCCACGGCGTACGAGGCGGAGTCCGCCCGCCGCACGCGCGAGCAGGACGACGACGCGGGCCGCCCGCGCGCGACGGCAGGGGGACGGGCGTGACCAGCACGACGACGGGGACCCCGTCCGGGACCGCCGACGCCCCGCCCGCCGCGGGGCGGGCGCTCCCGCGCGAGGGCCGGTTCACCTCCGCGAGCGAGCTCGGCGTCGGTGCGACCCTGCGCCGGGCCGCCCAGGTCTCGCCGGAGCTCGTGCAGGGGATCTGGCTGACCCTGCTCCTCGCCGTGCTGGCGGCCGGCGGGCGCGTGCTCGTGCCCGTCGCGGTGCAGCGGGTCGTGGACGGCGCGCTGCTGGCCGACGGCGGGCCCGACCTGCCGCGGGTGTGGCGGCTCCTGGCGGCCGCGGCGGTGGGGCTCCTCGTGGCCGGCGCCTGCACCACCGCCGTCAACGGGCGCCTCATCCGGCGTGCCGAGGCCGGGCTGCGCACGCTGCGGGTCGCCGCGTTCGACCACGTCCACCGGCTGTCGGTGCTCACGCAGGGCACCGAGCGCCGCGGCGCCCTCGTGTCCCGCGTGACGTCGGACGTCGACACGATCTCGCTGTTCGTGCAGTGGGGCGGGCTCATGCTGCTCGTCTCCGTGCTGCAGGTGACGGTGGCGACCGTCCTCATGGCCGTCTACTCCTGGCAGCTCACGCTCGTCGTCTGGTGCACCTTCGTGCCGCTGGCGGTCGTGCTGCACCGCGTCCAGCCGCGGGTGAACCGCCGCTACACGCGCGTGCGCGAGCGCTACGGCGCCATGCTCGCCGCGGTGTCGGAGGCCGTGGTCGGGGCCGAGACCATCCGTGCCTACGGGGTCGCCGACCGCACGCAGCGCACGCTGGACGCCCGCATCGAGGACACGCGCGCGGCGCAGGTGCGCGCGCAGAACCTCGTCGCGACCGTCTTCTCCTCGGGGACGCTCGTGGCGACGGGCGTGCTCGCGGTGGTCGTCGTGGTCGGCACGGTGCTCGCCGCCCGCGGCGACCTCACCGTCGGGGCGCTGCTCGCGTTCCTCTTCCTCGTGCAGCTCTTCACGCAGCCCGTGCAGATGGCGACCGAGATCCTCTCGGAGCTGCAGAACGCGGTGGCCGGCTGGCGGCGCGTGCTCGGCGTCCTCGAGACCGAGGTCGACGTGCCGGAGCCGACGGACGACGAGGTCCTGCCGACGTCCACCGGTCCGGGGCGCGTCGAGCTGCGGGGCGTCTCCTACGGCTACCCCGGCGGGCCGACCGTGCTGCACGGGGTCGACCTCGACGTGGCGCCCGGCTCCTCGGTCGCCGTCGTGGGGACCACCGGGTCCGGCAAGACGACCATCGCGCGGCTCGTGGCCCGGTTCGTCGACCCGCGGGAGGGGCAGGTCCTGCTCGACGGGGTCGACGTGCGCCGGCTGCGCGACGCGGACCTGCGCCGCCGGGTCGTGCTGGTCCCGCAGGAGGGCTACCTGTTCGACGGCACCCTCGCCCAGAACGTGGCCGACGGCCTGCGCCTGGCGGCCGACGCCCCCGACGGGACGGCGCCGGGGCCCGACGACCCGCGGGTCGTGCAGGTCCTCGAGGAGCTGGGGCTCGGACCCTGGGTGGCCGGGCTGCCCGCCGGGGTGCACACGCCGGTGGGGCAGCGCGGGGAGGCGATGTCGGCGGGGGAGCGGCAGCTCGTCGCGCTCGCCCGGGCGCACGCGGCGGACGCGGACGTCCTCGTGCTCGACGAGGCCACCTCCGCGGTCGACCCGGCGACGGAGGTGGCCATCGCCCGCGCGCTGGCTCGGCTCACGGCCGGCCGCACGACGGTGACGATCGCGCACCGCCTCTCGACCGCCGAGGGCGCCGACCAGGTGGTCGTCGTCGACGCCGGCCGGGTCGTCGAGCACGGGCCGCACGCGCGGCTCGTCGCGGCCGGAGGCCGGTACGCGGCGCTGCACGCGGCGTGGGTCGCGCAGACGCGGTGAGGTGGGCGCGGGGGGTGCCGGAGGTGCGTGGGAGGATGCCGCGGTGACCGTGGACCCCACCTCGACCGACGCCCACGACCGTCCCGGCGACCCGCGCACCGACCGTCCGACCGGCAGCCCGACCGGCCACCCGACCGGCCGGTCCGCCGGCGCGCTGGACCCGGCCGTCGCCGACCGGCTGCGCCGCGACCCGTCGGGGCTCGTCGCCGCCGTCGTGCAGCAGCACGACACCCGCGAGGTGCTCATGCTGGGCTGGATGGACGACGAGGCGCTGCACCGCACGCTGACGACCGGGCGCGTGACGTTCTGGAGCCGGTCGCGCCAGGAGTACTGGCGCAAGGGCGACACGTCCGGGCACGTCCAGCTCGTGCACCGGGTCAGCCTCGACTGCGACGGCGACGCCCTGCTCGTCGAGGTCGACCAGGTGGGAGCCGCCTGCCACACGGGGACGCGGACGTGCTTCGAGGCTGGGGGCGACCTCGGTGCGGTGGTCGGAACGACGGACGTCGTCGCCGCCGGGGCCGGTGCGACGGGGGGCGTCCGGTGACGGCCGGCACGGCTCCGGGCGGGGTGCGCGCCGGGGCGCAGGCGGGCACGCCGGACGGGCTGCCCGACGAGGCGCCGGTCCACGTGCCCTGGGGCGCGACGTGGCCGGACCTGCCGACCTTCCGGCGGCTCGCCCGCGACCGGCGCGTCGTGCCCGTCGTGCGGCGCCTGCTCGCCGACGACGTGACGCCGGTGGGGCTCTTCCGCACGCTCGCGGCCGGGCGGCCCGGCACCTTCATCCTCGAGTCGGCCGAGTCGGACGGGACGTGGGGCCGGTTCTCCTTCGTCGGCGTGCGGTCGATGGCCTCGCTGACGGTCCACGAGGGCCGCGCCCGCTGGACGGGCGAGGTCCCGGCCGGCATCCCTACCGAGGGGGACGTGCTCGACGTCCTGCGCACGACGCTCGAGGTCCTGCGCACGCCGCGGATCCCCGGCCTGCCCACCCTCACGGGCGGCCTCGTCGGCTCGCTCGGCTGGGACGTCGTGCGGCACTGGGAGCCGACGCTGCCCGCGGCCGCGGTCGACGACCTCGGCGTCCCCGAGGTCGCGCTCGTGCTGGCCACGGACCTGGCCGTCGTGGACCACCACGACGGGTCGGTGTGGCTCGTCGCGGACGCGGTCAACACCGACGGCACGGACGAGCGGGTGGACGAGGCCTACGCGGACGCGCTCGCCCGCGTCGAGGCGATGCACACGGCGCTCGGGCACCCCGCGCCGCCCGCACTGGCGGCCCTCGCGGACGTGGAGGAGCCCGCGCTCGAGTTCCGCACGACCCAGGCGGAGTTCGAGGACGCGGTGCGCGCCGGGCAGCGCGCGATCCGGGACGGGGACGTCTTCCAGGTGGTGCTCTCGCAGCGGCTGGACCTCGACTGCCCGGCGGAGCCGCTGGACGTGTACCGGGTGCTGCGTACGCTCAACCCGAGCCCGTACATGTACTGCGTCCACCTCCAGGACGCGGACGGGCGCGACTTCGCGGTGGTGGGGTCCAGCCCGGAGACGCTCGTCAAGGTGGAGGCGGGGCACGTCACGACCTTCCCGATCGCCGGTTCGCGCCCGCGCGGCGCCACCCCGGAGGAGGACCGGCGGCTCGGCGACGAGGTGCTGGCCGACCCGAAGGAGCGCGCCGAGCACGTCATGCTCGTCGACCTGTCGCGCAACGACCTGGCGAAGGTGTGCGACCCCCGCTCGGTGGAGGTCGTCGAGTTCATGACGGTCCGCCGGTACTCCCACATCCAGCACATCTGCTCGACCGTGGTGGGGCGGATGCACGAGCGCGCCACGGCGCTCGACGCGTTCACGGCCACCTTCCCGGCCGGCACGCTGTCGGGGGCGCCGAAACCGCGGGCGATCGCGCTCATCGACGAGATCGAGCCGACGCGTCGCGGCACCTACGGCGGGACCGTCGGCTACTTCGACTTCGCGGGGGACATGGACATGGCCATCGCCATCCGCACGGCCCTCGTGCGGGACGGGCGCGCCAGCGTGCAGGCCGGCGCCGGGATCGTCGCCGACTCCGTCCCGGTGACCGAGTACGAGGAGTCGCGGAACAAGGCGGCCGCCGCCGTGCGGGCCGTCCAGATCGCGGCGCGCCTGCGGGGGGCGGCGCGGCCGTGACGTCCCGGGGGCGCACGAGCGTCGGCGTGCTGGCGCTGGCCGCAGCCGCCGGCCTCGTGAGCCTCGCCGGCTGGGTGCGGTCCACGGTGACCACACCGGTGGACGGCACGGTGACGCTGTCCGTCACGGGGGCGGTCGCCGCGCCGGCGGTGCCCGCCGTCGCGCTGGTGCTGGCGGCCTGCGCGCTGGCCCTGCTGCTCGTCGGGCGCGTCGGCCGCTGGCTCGTCGCCGTGGTGCTCGTGCTGGCCGGGGGCGTGCTGGCCGTGGTGTCCGACGGCGTCCGGCGCGGGGCGCAGGCGGTCGCGGAGGACGCCGCCCGCGCGCGGACCGGGGTGGACGTGCTGGCCGGCCCCGTGACCGTGTCGCCGATGGTCGAGGTGGCGGTGGTCGTCGGGGTGCTGGCGGCCCTGTCCGGGCTCGCCGTGGTGCGCTCCGGCCGCAGCTGGTCGGCGCCCTCGCGCCGCCACGAGCGGACGCAGGGGCAGCCCGGCGCGGTCGCGGACGGGCTGACCCCCGGGGGGGCGTCCGGCCCGGCGCGGGACAGGGCGGCCGGCACGACGTCGCACCGCGCGGTCCGCGGCACCCCGGCGGGGACGCAGGCCGGCGATCCCCCGACGCCGGGGAGCGCGGGCCCGGGAGCCGGGGGCGTTGCGTCACGGCCCGTCGACTGGGACGCGCTCAGCCGGGGCGAGGACCCCAGCTGACGCCGGTCCCACCCGGGACGCCCCGGTCCCCGGACCTCGGCCGACGCACGGCTCGGCTACGCTGACGGGCAGCACCTGCCCGCAGCCCGTGGGCACCCACGTCTGCACGGAGGACGCCACCATGGCCGACAACTCGCTGGCGCACCGCGCGCAGAACGCCACCCGCACGGAGGCCGTCCACCTGCCGCCCGTCGCCCCGGCGACCAACCACGGCAGCACGGTCGCGGCCTGGACGACGGTGTACGGGATCCTCGCGGGCGCGGTCCTGGCCTCGCTCGGCGTCATGTTCGCGCTCGTCTGGCTGTTCTGGGTGGGCATGGGCGTCGTCGTCGTCGCCCTCCTCGTCGGCTTCGCCCTGCGCCGTGCGGGGTTCGGGCAGGGCGGGGAGAAGACGAAGGCCAAGGCGGAGGCGGCACGCCGCGAGGGCCGCGGCCACTGACGTCGGACCCGCGACGGGACGTCCGCGCGACGCCGGCGGCGACCGTCGTGGACGCCTCGGGCCGGTCGCGGGACGCGCTGGTGATCCGCCGAGGGGACGGCCGGACGGAGCCCACGGCCCCACGCGGCCGCGGGGCACGGGTGCGCGACCCGCTGGTCCTCGGCGGGCTGGCGGTGGCGGGCACGCTGGCCGTCGCGCTCCTCGACCCGCGGTCCTCCGGCGTCTGGCCCGCGTGCCCGCTGCTGTCCCTGACGGGCCTGGCCTGCCCGCTGTGCGGCGGCCTGCGGGCGGTCCACGACCTCGCGCACGGCGACGTCGCCGGGGCGTGGGGGAGCAACCCGCTGCTCGTCGCGCTCGTCGTGCCCGTCGTCCTCGCATGGCTGGCCTGGACGGTGCGCCAGGGGCGAGCGCCCCGCGACGGGCGGCCGACGCGGGTGCCCCCCGGCGGCCGGGGCCCGGACGTCACGCCGGGCCACGGGACCCTCGGGGCGACCGCCCGGCGGGCCCTCGGGCCCGTGCTGCTGGTGGTTCTCCTCGTCTTCGGGGTGCTCCGCAACGTCCCGGCGCTGGCGGGTGCGCTGGGGCCCTGACCTGCGGCACCGGCTCCGGCTGAGGGATGCAGCGGTGGGCGTCGTCCGGACGTGTCGGACGACGCCCGTACGATGAGCGCGAGTGCGGCACCGTCGTCGGGCCGGTCGCGGACGGTCGCGAGCCGGAGGGCGGGTCGCGGCAGACGGACGGACGGTGCCAGCGCCGCTCGCGGGAAGGGGTCCGATGACCGTTCTGGACGACATCGTCGCCGGTGTGCGGGAGGACCTCGCGGTGCGCGAGGCGGCCACCCCGCTGGACCGGCTCAAGGAGCTCGCCGCCCGCCGGCAGTCGGCCACGGGCTGCCGTGACCGCCTCAAGCAGGAGGACGCCGTCACCGTCATCGCCGAGGTGAAGCGGTCGAGCCCCAGCAAGGGCCCCCTGGCGACCATCGGGGACCCGGCCGCCCTCGCCGTGGAGTACGAGCGCGGTGGCGCCACGGCGATCTCGGTGCTCACCGAGCAGCGGCGGTTCGGCGGGTCGCTGGCCGACCTCGACGCGGTGCGTGCGGCCGTGGACTGCCTCGTCCTGCGCAAGGACTTCGTCGTCACGCCCTACCAGGTGTGGGAGGCCCGCGCCCACGGCGCCGACCTCGTCCTGCTCATCGTCGCGGCGCTGGAGCAGACGGTGCTGGAGTCCCTGGTGGACCGGGTGCACTCCCTCGGCATGACCGCCCTCGTGGAGGTCCACGACGAGGAGGAGGTCGCCCGCGCGGTCGACGCCGGCGCGTCGGTCATCGGCGTCAACGCCCGCGACCTGCGCACCCTCGACGTAGACCGCACGACGTTCATGCGCCTCGCGCCGTCCATCCCGTCGGACGTGGTGAAGATCGCCGAGTCGGGTGTGCGGGGGCCGCGCGACGTCATGGAGTACGCCCGCGCGGGAGCGGACGCCGTCCTGGTGGGCGAGGCGCTCGTGACCGACGACGCGCCGCGCCAGTCCGTCGCCGACCTCGTCGCCGCGGGGTCGCACCCGTCCCTGCGCGCCGTGCGCCAGTAGCCGTCCGCCGGTCGTCGGCGCCACCCGCAGCACCACGGAGCAGGAGAGCATGAGCCAGACCCAGCAGGCCGCCGTCCAGCGAGCGGGCGCCGAGGCCGTCGGGACGACGGACGGCGGCACGACGACGCCCGACGCGCCACCGGCGACGCAGGCAGTGCCGACGGCACCGCCGACCGCACCGCACGGCGGCGCGTCCATCGGTGCCGACGACGCCTCGCGGGCGGTGACGGACGGGCAGGCCGCCCCTCGGGTGCCCGTGCGCGCGACCGGCCCGCTCGCCACCCAGCAGGGCCCCTACTTCGGGGAGTTCGGGGGCCGGTTCGTGCCGGAGGCGCTCGTCGCCGCGCTCGACGAGCTCGACGAGCGGTACCACGCCGCCCTCGCCGACCCGACGTTCCACGCGGAGCTGTCGCGGCTGCACCGCACCTACACCGGCCGCCCCAACCCGGTCACGGAGGTCCCGCGGTTCGCGGCCCACGTCGGGGAGGGGGTGCGGGTCCTGCTCAAGCGCGAGGACCTCAACCACACGGGCTCGCACAAGATCAACAACGTGCTCGGGCAGGCGCTGCTGGTCAAGCGCATGGGCAAGACGCGTGTCATCGCCGAGACCGGGGCCGGTCAGCACGGCGTCGCCACGGCGACGGCGGCCGCGCTCCTGGACCTCGAGTGCGTCGTCTACATGGGCGAGGAGGACACGCGCCGGCAGGCGCTCAACGTCGCGCGCATGCGGCTGCTCGGCGCCGAGGTCGTCGCCGTGCAGAACGGCTCGCGCACCCTCAAGGACGCCATCAACGAGGCGCTGCGGGACTGGGTGGCCTCCGTCGACACGACCCACTACCTGCTGGGCACCGTCACGGGCCCGCACCCGTTCCCCGAGATGGTCCGCGACTTCCACTCCGTCATCGGCGAGGAGGCGCGCGCCCAGGTGCTCGACGCCGTCGGGCGGCTGCCCGACGCCGTGCTGGCGTGCGTGGGCGGCGGCTCCAACGCCATGGGCATCTTCAACGCGTTCCTCGACGACCCCGAGGTGCGGCTGTTCGGGTTCGAGGCGGGCGGCGAGGGCGTCACCTCCGGCCTGCACGCGGCGCGGTTCTCCGGCGGCAGCCCCGGCGTGCTGCAGGGCACCCGCTCGTTCGTCCTGCAGGACGAGGACGGCCAGACGCGCGCGAGCCACTCCGTCTCCGCCGGCCTCGACTACCCGAGCGTCGGCCCCGAGCACGCCTGGCTGCACAGCATCGGCCGCGTCGACTACCGGCCCGTCACCGACGCCGAGGCGATGGAGGCGTTCCGGCTCCTGTGCCGCACCGAGGGCATCATCCCGGCCATCGAGTCGGCGCACGCCCTGGCCGGGGCCGTGCAGGTGGGGCGTGAGGTGGCGGCCGCCCGCGCCGCCGACGGGGCCACGGACGAGACGGTCCTGCTGGTGAACCTCTCCGGCCGCGGGGACAAGGACGTCGCGACGGCGGCCGCCTGGTTCGACCTCATCGACGACGAGGAGCCGCTGCACGCGGGCGAAGGGGAGCAGCTGTGAGCACGACGACCGGCACGACGACGCGCACGCCGTCGGGCACGACGACCGGCACGCGCCCCTCGTCGACGGGCGCCCGCCTCGACGCGCTGGCCGCCGGCACGGACGGCACCCCCGGCCGGGCCGCGCTCGTCGGCTACCTGCCGGT
Organism: Cellulomonas sp. plas2; assembly: GCF_057221735.1. Lineage (NCBI taxonomy): Bacteria > Bacillati > Actinomycetota > Actinomycetes > Micrococcales > Cellulomonadaceae > Cellulomonas > Cellulomonas sp. plas2. The sequence continues at coordinate 2,182,214 of NZ_CM170155.1, read as the reverse complement.
CGGGTTCCCCGACGTGCCCGGGTCGGTCGAGGCGGTCCGGACGATGGTCGCCGCGGGCGTCGACGTGGTCGAGCTCGGGATGCCGTACTCCGACCCGCTCATGGACGGACCGGTCATCCAGCACGCGGTGGAGCGGGCGCTGGCCGGCGGCACCCGCGTGCGCGACACGCTGCGCGCGGTCGAGCAGGTCGCGGACGCCGGCGCCCCCGTGCTCGTCATGACGTACTGGAACCTCGTCCTGCGCTACGGCGTCGAGGCGTGGGCACGCGACCTCGCGGCCGCCGGCGGCGCGGGCCTCATCACGCCGGACCTCGTGCCCGACGAGGGTGCCGACTGGTTGGCCGCCGCGGACGAGCACGGCCTCGACCGCGTGTTCCTCGTCGCGCCGAGCTCGACGCCGGAGCGCCTGGCGTCCACCGTCGCCGCCTCGCGCGGCTTCGTGTACGCCGCCTCCACGATGGGCGTGACCGGCGTGCGCGCCGAGGTCGGGTCCCAGGCCGAGCGGCTGGTCGAGGACACCCGGGCAGCCGGGGCCGCACGCGTGTGCGTCGGGCTGGGCGTCTCGACGCCGGCGCAGGCGGCCGAGGTCGCCGCCTACGCCGACGGCGTCATCGTCGGCTCCGCGCTGGTGCGCGCGCTGGCCGACGCGGAGACCACCACCGGCGGCCTCGCCGCGCTGGAGGCGGTGACGGCGGGCCTCGCCGAGGGCGTGCGCGCGGCGGCCACCGCCCGCGGCGACCGGTGATGCCCCTCGCGGCGTGGGCCGGCGCGCTGCCGGCCGCCATCCCGAGCCCGTCCCAGGGGGTGTGGCACCTCGGGCCGCTGCCCCTGCGGGCGTACGCGCTGTGCATCCTCGCGGGCATCGTCGCCGCGACGCTGCTCACGCAGCGGCGCTGGGCCGCCCGCGGCGGCAAGCCCGAGCAGGTGCTCGACATCGCGTTCTGGGCGGTGCCGTTCGGCATCGTCGGCGGGCGGCTCTACCACGTCGTGTCCTCGCCGGACGCCTACTTCGGGCCCGGCGGCGACCCCTGGCGGGCGTTCGCGATCTGGGAGGGCGGCCTCGGCATCTGGGGGGCCATCGCCCTCGGGGCGGTCGGTGCCTGGATCGGCTGCCGACGTGCGGGCGTACGGCTGCCGCCGTTCGCGGACGCGCTCGCGCCGGGGCTGCTCGTCGCCCAGGCGGTCGGACGGCTCGGCAACTGGTTCAACCAGGAGCTCTTCGGCGGCCCGACGACGCTGCCCTGGGGGCTGCGCATCGACGACGCGCACCTGCCGGCCGGGTACGACAGCGGGACGCTGTTCCACCCGACCTTCCTCTACGAGCTGCTGTGGAACCTGGCGGCCGCCGTGGTGCTCGTCGTGGTCGACCGTCGTCGCCGGCTCGGCCACGGGCGCGTGTTCTGGCTGTACGTGGCGCTGTACACGGCCGGGCGTCTCTGGATCGAGCTGCTGCGCATCGACGCCGCGGAGACGGTCCTGGGGCAACGGCTCAACGTCTGGGTCGCCGCCCTGGTGTGCCTGGGGGCGCTGGTAGCCTTCGCGCTCGTCGGCCGTCGGCACCCCGACCGCGACACCGAGGTCCTGCGCCCCGCACCCGGGCAGCCGCAGGACCGCGAGCACGATCCCGAGCAGGACGTCGAGCAGCACGTCGAGCAGGACCCCGGGGCCGCCGTGCCGGCCACGGGGACGCAGGCCGGTCAGGCCGCCGGCTCCGCGGACGGACCCCTCGGGTCGCGCTGAGAGCCCCCGCCGGGACGACCCGGTCGAGCCCCTGTGCGTGGCCGTATAGTCGCCTGCACACAGGTGGGCCGACGACGTCCCCGCGATCCCCTTGCACAGCTGGACCTCGTGGGGTCCGTGAGGACGGTGCCATGTCGACGACGCCCGCGAGCCCCCCGGGGCTCGTCCCGGGAGCCCAGGGTCTCTACGACCCCGCGGCCGAGCACGACGCGTGCGGCTTCGCGTTCGTCGCGACGCTGCGCGGCACGCCGGGGCGCGACATCGTCGACGCCGGGCTGACCGCGCTGCTCAACCTCGACCACCGCGGCGCCGTCGGCGCCGAGATCGACTCCGGCGACGGTGCGGGCATCCTCACGCAGATCCCCGACGCCTTCCTGCGGGACGTCGTCGACGCGGAGCTGCCGCCGGTCGGCCAGTACGCGATCGGCATGGCGTTCCTGCCCGCCGACGAGGCCGCCCGCGCGGAGGCCTGCCGCCGCATCGACGCGATCGCGGCGGAGGAGAAGCTCGACGTCCTGGCGTGGCGCGACGTGCAGGTGACCGCCGACCTCGTCGGGCCCACGGCTCGCGCGTCCATGCCCGCGTTCCGCCAGCTCGTCGTCGCCGACCCGTCCCGCGCCCTGGCGGGTCTGGACCTCGACCGGCGCGCCTTCCGCCTGCGGCGCCGTGCCGAGCGCGAGGCGGGCGTCTACTTCGCGTCCCTGTCCTCCCGGACGCTCACCTACAAGGGCATGCTCACCACCGCGCAGCTCGAGCCGTTCTTCGCCGACCTCTCGGACCCGCGCTACGCCTCCGAGCTCGCGCTGGTGCACTCGCGCTTCTCGACGAACACGTTCCCCTCCTGGCCGCTCGCGCAGCCCATGCGGCTCATCGCGCACAACGGCGAGATCAACACCGTGCGCGGCAACCGCAACTGGGTCGCCGCGCGCGAGGGCCGGCTGGCCTCCGAGGCGCTCGGCGACCTGGCGCCGCTGCTGCCCGTCTGCACGCCCGGGGGCTCGGACTCCGGCTCCTTCGACGAGGTGCTCGAGCTCCTCCACCTGGCGGGGCGGTCCCTGCCGCACGCGATCCTCATGATGGTCCCGGAGGCGTGGGAGAACCACGCGACGATGGACCCGGCGCGGCGTGCCTTCTACGAGTACCACTCGACGCTCATGGAGCCGTGGGACGGCCCGGCCGCGCTGACCTTCACCGACGGCACGCTCATCGGCTCGCTGCAGGACCGCAACGGCCTGCGCCCCGGACGGTTCTGGGTCACGGAGGACGGGCTCGTCGTGTGCGCGTCGGAGGCGGGCGTCCTCGACCTCGACCCGGCGACGATCGTGCAGAAGGGCCGGCTCGAGCCGGGCCGCATGTTCCTCGTCGACACGGGCACGGGCCGCATCGTCGCCGACGACGAGGTCAAGGGGCAGCTCGCCGCCCAGAAGCCCTACGCGCAGTGGGTGCAGGAGAACTCCGTCTTCCTCGAGCAGCTGCCCGAGCGCGAGCACGTCGCGCACTCGGCCGCCTCCGTACGCCGGCGCCAGCGCGCCTTCGGGTACACCGAGGAGGAGCTCAAGGTCATCCTCGGCCCCATGGGCGCCACCGGCGCCGAGCCGCTGGGCGCCATGGGTTCCGACACCCCGGTGGCCGTGCTGTCCTCGCGCCCGCGGCTGCTGTTCGACTACTTCACGCAGATGTTCGCGCAGGTGACGAACCCGCCGCTCGACGCGATCCGCGAGGAGCTCGTCACCTCGATCGGCGGGGCGATCGGTCCCGAGCCGAACCTGCTCGTCGACGGGCCGGAGCACGCCCGCAAGCTCGTGCTGCCGTTCCCCGTGCTCGACAACGACCAGCTCGCGAAGATCGTGCACGTCCAGCGCGAGCCGCGGTACGGCTTCCGCTCGACGATCATCCGCGGGCTCTACCGGGCCTCCGGCGGCGGCGAGGTCCTCGAGGCGCGCCTCGAGGAGATTTTCGCCGAGGTCGACGCCGCGATCGCGGACGGCGTGAGCTTCCTCGTGCTGTCCGACCGCAACTCCGACGCCGAGCTCGCGCCGATCCCGTCGCTGCTCCTCCTGTCGGCGGTGCACCACCACACCCTGCGCCGGCACACGCGCACGCAGGTCTCGCTCGTCGTCGAGGCCGGCGACGTGCGCGAGGTGCACCACGTCGCGCTGCTCATCGGCTACGGCGCGGCCGCGGTCAACCCGTACCTCGCCATGGAGACGGTCGAGGACATGGCGCGCTCCGGCTACCTGCAGGTGGAGCCGGAGAAGGCGGTCGCCAACCTCATCAAGGGCCTCGGCAAGGGCGTCCTCAAGGTCATGTCGAAGATGGGCATCTCGACGATCGCCTCCTACCGCGGGGCGCAGGTCTTCGAGGCCATCGGCCTGTCCCAGCCCTTCGTCGACAAGTACTTCACCGGCACGACGAGCCGGCTCGGCGGCATCGGGCTCGACGTCGTCGCGGCCGAGGTCGCGGCGCGTCACGCCGACGCCTACCCCGCGTCGGGCAACCGCCAGGCGCACCAGCGCCTCGCCTCCGGCGGCGAGTACCAGTGGCGGCGGGACGGGGAGGACCACCTCTTCGACCCCGAGACGGTGTTCCGCCTGCAGCACGCCACGCGCTCGCGCCAGTACGACGTGTTCCGCGAGTACACCGACCGCGTCGACGGGCAGTCCGAGCGGCTCATGACCCTGCGCGGGCTCCTGCAGCTGCGCGAGGGCGTCCTGCCGCCCGTGCCGGTCGAGGAGGTCGAGCCGGTCAGCGAGATCGTAAAGCGCTTCCAGACCGGCGCCATGTCCTACGGCTCCATCTCCGCCGAGGCGCACGAGACGCTCGCGATCGCCATGAACCGGCTCGGCGGCCGCTCGAACACGGGCGAGGGCGGCGAGGAGAGCGAGCGCCTGCACGACCCGGAGCGCCGGTCGGCGATCAAGCAGGTCGCCTCGGGCCGCTTCGGCGTCACCAGCGAGTACCTCACCTTCGCCGACGACATCCAGATCAAGCTCGCCCAGGGCGCCAAGCCCGGCGAGGGCGGCCAGCTGCCCGGCCACAAGGTGTACCCGTGGATCGCGCGGACCCGGCACTCCACGCCGGGCGTCGGCCTCATCTCGCCGCCCCCGCACCACGACATCTACTCCATCGAGGACCTCAAGCAGCTCATCCACGACGTCAAGAACGCCAACCCGTCCGCCCGGGTGCACGTCAAGCTCGTCAGCGAGTTCGGCGTGGGCACGGTCGCGGCCGGCGTGGCCAAGGCGCACGCGGACGTCGTCCTCATCGCGGGCCACGACGGCGGCACGGGCGCGAGCCCGCTGACGTCGCTCAAGCACGCGGGGACGCCGTGGGAGATCGGCCTGGCCGAGACGCAGCAGACCCTCGTCCTCAACGATCTGCGCGACCGCGTGAGCGTCCAGGTCGACGGCCAGCTCAAGACCGGCCGCGACGTCGTCATCGGCGCGCTGCTGGGCGCCGAGGAGTTCGGGTTCGCGACCGCGCCGCTCGTCGTGTCGGGCTGCGTCATGATGCGCGTCTGCCACCTCGACACCTGCCCGGTGGGCGTGGCCACGCAGAACCCCGAGCTGCGCGCGCGCTTCACGGGCAAGCCGGAGTTCGTCGTGACGTTCTTCGAGTTCCTGGCCCAGCAGGTGCGCGAGTACCTGGCGGCCCTCGGCCTGCGCTCGGTGCAGGAGGCCGTCGGGCGGGTGGACCTGCTCGACGCGCGCCAGGCGGTGGACCACTGGAAGGCCGCCGGGCTCGACCTGTCGCCGGTGCTCGCCGCGCCGGAGCCCGCCGAGGGCTCCACGCTGCACCGGTCCCGCTCGCAGGACCACGGCCTGGAGCGGGCGCTCGACCAGCAGCTCATCCGGCTGTCGGCCGACGCCCTCGAGCGCGGGGAGCCCGTCCGCATCGACCTGCCCGTGCGCAACGTCAACCGCACCGTCGGGACGATGCTCGGCCACGAGGTCACGCGCCGGCACGGCGGCGACGGGCTGCCCCCGGGCACCATCGACATCGCGCTGACCGGCTCGGCCGGGCAGTCGTTCGGCGCGTTCCTGCCGCGCGGCATCACGCTGCGGCTGCAGGGCGACGCGAACGACTACGTCGGCAAGGGCCTGTCCGGCGGCCGGATCGTCGTGCGGCCCGACCGCAGCGCGCAGCTGGCCCCGCACCGCAACGTCGTGGCCGGGAACGTCATCGGCTACGGCGCGACGAGCGGCGAGGTCCTGCTCTCGGGCCTGGCCGGCGAGCGCTTCGCCGTCCGCAACTCGGGCGCCACGCTCGTCGTGGAGGGCGTGGGCGACCACGGGCTGGAGTACATGACCGGCGGCACCGTGCTGGTCCTGGGCCCGACGGGCCGCAACCTCGGCGCCGGCATGTCCGGCGGGACGGCCTACGTGCTCGACCTCGTGCACGGGCAGCTGAACCTCCAGTCCGCGGGCGGCGAGCTCGCGCTGGACCCGCTGGACGACGAGGACGCCGCGACGGTCGAGCGCCTGCTGCGCCTGCACGCCGAGGAGACCGGCTCGCAGGTCGCGACCGCGCTGCTCGACGACGCCGCCGGCTGGCGGCACCGCTTCACCCGGCTGCTGCCGCTGGAGTACGCGCGCATCCGCCGCGCCCTGGACGAGGCGGCGCAGCGCGGCCTCGACCCGATGGCGCCGGGTGCCTGGAACGAGATCCTGGAGCTGGCGCATGGCTGACCCGAGGGGGTTCCTCCGGACGCGGGAGCGCGAGCTCCCGCCGAGCCGGCCGGTCCCCGTGCGACTCATGGACTGGCGCGAGGTGCACGAGCACCTCGCGGTCCGCCCGTCGCAGGACCCCGTGCTCAACCGCCAGGCGGGGCGCTGCATGGACTGCGGCATCCCGTTCTGCCACAACGGCTGCCCGCTGGGGAACCTCATCCCCGAGTGGAACGACCTCGTCTGGCGCGGCCAGTGGGACGAGGCCATCGAGCGGCTCCACGCCACGAACAACTTCCCGGAGTTCACCGGCCGCATCTGCCCCGCCCCGTGCGAGTCGGCGTGCGTGCTCGGGATCAACCAGCCCTCGGTGACGATCAAGCAGGTCGAGGTCTCGATCATCGACGAGGCGTTCGCCGCGGGGCTCGTCGCGCCGCAGGTGCCGCAGCGGCTCACCGGTCACACGGTGGCGGTCGTCGGGTCCGGCCCCGCCGGGCTGGCCGCTGCGCAGCAGCTCACGCGCGCGGGGCACACGGTGGCGGTCTACGAGCGGGACGACGCCATCGGCGGCCTGCTGCGCTACGGCGTGCCGGACTTCAAGCTGGAGAAGCACCACATCGACCGCCGGCTGGCGCAGATGGAGGCCGAGGGCACCCGGTTCCGCCCGGGTGTCCACGTGGGTGTCGACGTGAGCTGGGAGCAGCTGCGGGCGCGGTACGACGCCGTCGTCATCGCGACGGGCGCCACGGTGCCGCGCGCGCTGCGCGTGCCGGGCAACGAGCTCGCGGGCGTGCACATGGCGATGGACTTCCTCACGCCGGCCAACAAGGTCGTCGCGGGGCGCCTCGACCGGACGCCGATCTCCGCCGAGGGCCTGCACGTCGTCGTCATCGGCGGCGGCGACACCGGGTCGGACTGCGTCGGCACCGCTCTGCGCCAGGGGGCCGCGTCCGTGCGGACGCTCGCCATCGGCAAGCGGCCGCCGGAGGAGCGCCCGGAGGGCCAGCCGTGGCCCATGGACCCCGTCGTCTACGAGATCTCCAGCTCCTACGAGGAGGGCGGCGAGCGCGAGTTCCTCGCCTCGACCGTGGCGTTCCTCGGCGGGGAGGGCGACGACGCCGGGCACGTGCGCACCCTGCGCATGGCCCGCACGGAGTACCGCCCGGACGGCTCGCGCGTGCCGACCCCCGGCACGGAGCAGGACCTGCCGGCGGACCTCGTGCTCGTCGCCATGGGGTTCACGGGGCCCGAGACGGAGGCCGCGGTCGCCCAGCTCGGGCTCGAGGTCACCTCGCGCGGCGCGTTCGCGCGGCGCGACGACTTCGCCACCGCGCTGCCCGGCGTCTTCGTCGCAGGGGACGCCGGTCGCGGGCAGTCGCTCATCGTGTGGGCGATCGCGGAGGGCCGGGCGGCGGCGGCCGCCGTCGACGAGCACCTGTCCGGCTGCACGGAGCTGCCCGCGCCGGTGCGCGCCAGCACCGTCGCGCTGCGTCCCTGAGGCACGGCGACGGGCGTCCCACCGTGGGACGTCCGTCCCGGTCCGGGGGACGCGGTGGCATACGCTCTGAACATGCGTAGAGCGAAGATCGTCTGCACCATCGGTCCGGCGACCGAGTCCCCCGAGCAGATCCAGGCGCTGGTCGACGCGGGCATGGACGTGGCCCGCATCAACCGCAGCCACGGCGACACCGAGGCCCACACGCGCGTCTACGAGAACGTCCGGGCCGCGGCCCAGGCGTCCGGCCGCTCGGTGGCGGTCCTCGTCGACCTGCAGGGCCCGAAGATCCGACTCGGGCGGTTCGTCGAGGGCAAGCACGACCTCGCGGTGGGGGACGTCTTCACCATCACGACCGAGGACGTCGAGGGCACGAAGGAGCTCGTCTCGACGACCCACAAGGGCCTGCCGGGCGACGCCCGCGTCGGCGACCCGATCCTCATCGACGACGGCAAGGTGCTCGTGCGCGTCACCGCGGTCGAGGGCCCGCGCGTCGTCACCCGCGTCGAGGTGGCCGGTCCCGTCTCGAACAACAAGGGCCTCAACCTGCCCGGCGTCGCGGTGTCCGTCCCCGCGATGAGCGACAAGGACGAGGAGGACCTGCGCTGGGCGCTGCGCATCGGCGCGGACATCATCGCGCTGTCCTTCGTCCGCACCGCGGCCGACTACGACGACGTGCGCCGGATCATGGACGAGGAGGGGCGCGTCGTCCCCGTGGTCGCCAAGGTCGAGAAGCCGCAGGCGGTGGAAAACCTCTCCGAGATCGTCGCCGCCTTCGACGGCATCATGGTCGCCCGCGGCGACCTGGGCGTGGAGCTGCCGCTCGAGCAGGTGCCGCTCGTGCAGAAGCGCGCCGTCGAGCTGGCCCGCCGCAACGCGAAGCCCGTCATCGTCGCCACGCAGGTGCTCGAGTCGATGATCACGAACCCGCGGCCCACCCGCGCCGAGGCCTCGGACTGCGCCAACGCGGTGCTCGACGGCGCCGACGCGGTCATGCTGTCGGGGGAGACGTCGGTCGGCGACTACCCGATCGAGGCCGTCCGCACGATGGCGCGGATCATCGAGAGCACCGAGGAGCTGGGTCGGGAGCGCATCGCGCCCCTGGGCTCCACGCCGCACACCCGCGGTGGCGCGATCACGCGGGCGGCCGCCGAGATCGGCGGGGTGCTCGACGTGAAGTACCTCGTCACGTTCACGCAGTCCGGCGACTCCGCCCGCCGCATGTCCCGGCTGCGCTCGGCCATCCCGCTGCTGGCCTTCACGCCCATCGAGGCCGTGCGCAACGTGCTGTCCCTGTCGTGGGGTGTGAAGACCTACCAGGTCCCGCACGTGGAGAACACGGACGCGATGGTCAACCACGTGGACGAGACGCTGCAGCGCGAGGGCCTGGCGGAGGTCGGCGACTACGTCGTCGTCGTCGCGGGGACGCCAGTGGGCGTCGTGGGGTCGACGAACACGATCCTCGTGCACAAGATCGGCGACGAGAACTCGGCCGGCCGCATCGCCTGACGCGGCTGCCCCGCACGGTCGGGCAGGACGACGACGCCGCCCCCGGGAGGAGGACTCCCGGGGGCGGCGTCGTCGTGCGTGGCCGTCGTGCGGCCGTCGTGCGGCCGTCGTGCGGCCGTCGTGCGGCGGCCGTGCGGCGGCCGTGCGCTGCTCAGGTCGTGCGCGGGTTGAGCATGTCCGGGTCGGCGTCCGGGTCGCCCGAGCTGTCGCCGCCCGACGCCTCGCCCCCCGTGCGGGGGTTCAGCATGCCGGGGTCCGCGTCCGGGTCGTCCGCGGTGCCGACCTCGTCGGAGGTGGGCAGGTCCTGGTCCTGGTCGCCGGCGGTGCCGGTGGTGTCCTCGCTCATGGTCCGAGCGTGGCACCGGCACGGGCGTGCCGCACGCCGACGGGGGCGCGGGACCGGTCGTCCGCCGTCCCGTGCCTGTCCTCCCGCCCTGCCGGCCGTCCTGCCAGTGGTCCCCTCAGCTGCCGCGGTACGTCGAGTAGGCGTACGGGCTCAGCAGCAGCGGCACGTGCAGGTGGGCCGTCCGCGCGGGACCGGGCGCGTCGAGGGCCGGCACCTCCTCGGTGGCCGGGACCGTGAAGGCCACCGTCACGGCCGGGTAGAAGGTGTCCACGGCGAGCGCCGCGTAGTAGGCGCCCGTCTCGAACGTGAGCGACCAGGTGCCGGGTGCGAGGGCCGGGGGGCCGAGCTCGCCGACGCGCCCGTCGGCGTCGGTGACGGCGGTCGCCACGACCGTGCCGTCCGGGGCTGTGAGGCGGACCGTGACGCCGACGGCGGGCCGGCCGCGGGAGCCGTCGAGCACGTGGGTCGTCACGTGGCTGCGCACCGTGCCCGTCACGGGGCCACCGCCGGTGCGGGCGTGGCGGCCGGTGCGGCGGCCGCAGCGGCCGTGAGGGAGGTCCGCAGCCGGAGGAGGGCGATCTGCCGGAGCTGGTCCGCGACCTCGGCGCTCTCCTCGTCGGGGTCGGCGTCGAGGCGCCGCCGCAGGTGGGCGAGGATTTCCTCCGGCGTGCGCCCGGCGGCCCGGATGAGGAAGACGCGGTCGAAGCGGCGCTCGTAGGCGGCGTTCCCCGCGGCGAGGGCCTCGGTCACGGACGTGTCGGCACGGGCCACCGCGGCCTGCTCCCGGCGCGACGCCGCCGCCCCGGCGTCCTCCCCGACGGGCCGCTCGCCGATGCGCGGGTGGTGGGCGAGCGCGGCCTCCACCTCCGCGCGGGTCCAGGTGCGGGCGAGCGCATCGGCGCGGGCGGCGAGTGCTTCCAGGTCGCCCCAGGGGCGGCCGGCGACGAGGGCGTCGACCCAGGACGGCACGGCCGCCCACACGCCGGCCGCCGCGCGCGCCTCGTCCGGGGGAGCGGTGTCGAACTCGCTGAGGTCCACGGCGGCGACGGTAGCGGCCGGACGGCACCGGGCCGTGACGGCGGTGTGACCGGCACGTGTCCGGGACGCGGTCCCCGGACCTCAGGCCGGCGGCGCGGTGGCCGGTGCGCGCAGGGCGGGGTGCTCCTCGAGACCCGGGTGCACGATGAGCCACGTCGCCACAGCCGTCTCCGTGCCGCGGTTGCTCAGCCGGTGCGGGGTGCGGCAGCTGTAGGACACGGAGTCGCCGGGGCGCAGGACGACGCGCTCGTCGGGCAGGTCGAGCGTGAGCTCGCCGGCGGTCACCGTGCCGATCTCGTAGCCGCGGTGGGCGAGCAGCTCGTCGGCGTCCCCGGCCGTCGCACCGGGCGGGTAGGTCGACTCGAAGAAGTCGACGTCGTGGACGGGCCCGGGGGACAGGCGGCGGAAGGTCACGCCGCCGGCCAGCGTGACGGCGGGCTGCTCGACGGCCCGGCGGACGACGGCCTGCCCGGCGCCGTGCAGGCCGTGGTCGTCCGCCGTGGCCGAGGCCCCGCCCGCCGGTACGTCCCGCGGCAGCGTCGGCGGCCCCCCGGCGCTGGCGAAGACGTCGACGAGCGAGGCGTCCAGCGCGGTGACGAGCGAGAAGAGGCGGTGCACCGACGGGCGGAGCACGCCGCGCTCGATCTGCGACACGGCGCTCGTCGAGATGCCGGTGCGCCCGGCGACGTCCCGCAGGGTCAGGCCGGCGGACTCCCGCAGCGCCCGCAGCCGGCTGCCGAGCACCTCCGCGTCGAAGCCCTCGAGCGCCGCGACCTCGTCGAGCACCGTCCCGCCTCCCCTCGCCGCCGTGCCGGCCCTCTGCCGCTGCCGTGCCGCTGCCGTGCCGCTGCCGTGCCGGCCCGTGCCGCTGCCGTCCCCCGTACCCGTGTCGCACGAACGACCCGCAACGTTCACACGGATGAAACCGGCAGGGGGATGTGAAGCCATAGGTTCACCGCATCGCCCCAGCAGCCGCCAGCTGCAGGAGGCGCTTCACCGTACGGGACGCCGCGGGGCCGCACCAGGCCCGTGCCCGCCCCTGAGCGCGACGCCCATCATCAGCACCGCCCCCACGCCACCCCTCCTGCCCCGAGGTGTCCCATGAGTGCTCCCACCGACAGCGCCGGCGACCGCACCGCGGTCGCCGCGACCCCGGCGACCGACGGCCACGCCGTCTACGACCCCCGCCTGACCAACGAGGACCTCGCGCCGCTGCGCGACCAGCGCTGGTCGTCGTACAACATCTTCGCCTTCTGGATGTCCGACGTGCACAGCGTCGGCGGGTACGTCACCGCCGGGTCGCTGTTCGCGCTCGGTCTCGCGTCCTGGCAGGTGCTCGTCTCGCTCGTCGTCGGCATCTGCATCGTCCAGGTCTTCTGCAACCTCGTCGCGAAGCCGAGCCAGCGCACGGGCGTCCCCTACCCCGTCATCAACCGCGCGGTGTTCGGCGTGCTCGGCGCCAACATCCCGGCCATCATCCGCGGGCTCATCGCGGTGGCCTGGTACGGGGTGCAGACGTTCCTGGCGGCCGAGTCGCTGAACATCGTCTTCCTCAAGTTCGTCCCGTCCTCCGCGGCGCTGCTCGAGCCGACGTTCCTCGGCATGTCGGCGCTCGGCTACGTGTCCTACGCGATCCTCTGGGTCGCGCAGGCCGCCCTGTTCTGGCGCGGCATGGAGACGATCCGGCGCTTCATCGACTGGGCCGGCCCCGCCGTCTACGTCGTGATGATCGTCCTGGCCGTCTACCTCGTCTCGCAGGCGGGCTGGGAGAACATCTCGCTCAACCTCTCGAGCGGGCCGCAGCTGTCGTTCGCCGCCTCGATCCCGGTCATGCTGTCGGCGATCGCGCTCGTGGTGTCGTACTTCTCGGGGCCCATGCTGAACTTCGGCGACTTCGCGCGGTACGGCCGCTCCTTCGCGGCGGTCAAGCGCGGCAACCTGCTCGGCCTGCCGGTGAACTTCCTCTTCTTCTCCGTGCTCACCGTCATCTGCGCCTCGGCGACGGTCCCGGTGTTCGGGGAGCTCCTCACCGACCCCATCCGCACGGTCGAGGCCATCGACACGCCCTTCGCGATCCTGCTCGGCGGCCTCACCTTCGTCACCGCCACGGTCGGCATCAACATCGTCGCGAACTTCATCTCCCCGGCGTTCGACTTCTCGAACGTCTCGCCGCAGAAGATCTCCTGGCGCGCCGGCGGCATGATCGCCGCGGTCGGCTCCGTGCTGCTGACGCCGTGGAACTGGTACGGCAACGCCGATGCCATCCACTACACGCTCGGCGTGCTCGGCGCCCTCATCGGCCCGCTGTTCGGCATCCTCATCGCCGGCTACTACGTCATCGGCCGCCAGCGCGTGCACGTGGACGACATGTTCACCATGGCGACCACGGGCCGGTACTGGTTCTCCGGCGGGTACAACCGCAACGCCCTGGCCGCCACGGCCATCGCCGGCGTGGTCTCCATCGCCTCGGCGGTCCTGCCCAAGACGGTCTTCGACCTCAGCGGCGGCGGCGCGGGCGCGGTGGACGTCCGCTGGATCGCCTCGTACTCCTGGTTCATCGGCTGCGCGCTGGGGTACGCCGTCATGGTGCTCCTCGAGCGCCGGAACCCGCAGATCCCGCTCCTGGACCCGACGGACCCGCAGGTCTCGGTCGGCCAGGCGGACGGCGCCCCGGCGACGAGCACGCGGGCGACCGCCTGATGCACCTCCGGGTCATCAACCCCAACACCACGGCGAGCATGACGCTGCTCGCCGGCCGGGCGGCGGCCGCAGCGGCCCCGCCCGGCGCGGTGGTGGACGCGGTGCAGCCCACCATGGGACCGGCGTCCATCGAGAGCCACTACGAGGAGGCCCTGGCGGTCCCGGGCGTCCTCGAGCAGGTCGCGATCGGCGAGCGCGAGGGCGTGGACGGCTACGTCCTGGCCTGCTTCGGCGACCCGGGCCTCGACGCCGCGCGCGAGCTGGCCCGCGGCCCGGTCCTCGGCATCGCGGAAGCCGCCCTGCACGCGGCCACGATGGTGGGCCGGCGGTTCTCGGTCGTGACGACGCTCGGCCGCACCGTCGGGCGGGCCCGCGAGCTCGTCGACCGGTACGGGTTCGCCGGCGCGTGCGCCGGGGTGCACGCGGTCGAGATCCCCGTCCTGGCGCTCGAGGACCCGCGCTCGGGCGCCCGCGAGGCCGTCACCGAGCGGTGCCGGCGCGCGGTGGTCGAGGACGGCGCCGACGTCGTCGTCCTCGGCTGCGCCGGCATGGCGGAGCTGTGCGCCCACGTCTCGGCGGAGGTCGGCGTGCCGGTCGTGGACGGGGTCGCGGCGGCGACCGCCCTGGTGGCGGCCCTCGTCGGGATCGGGCTGCGGCCGGCGGCCGGCGGGGAGTACGCCCCGCCGCCGCCCAAGCCCGTGGCCGGCCTGCTCGCCGGGTTCGCCGTCGCGCCGCGGGTGCCGGCGGTGGCGCGGTGAGCGACCACGCGGCGGCGCTCCCGTCCGTCCAGGGGCCGACCGGGGCGACGCTCACCGTGGCCGCGGCCCGGGCCTGGGTCGGCGGGGCGTTCGTCCCGGCGCGGATGCGCGTCGACGGGGGCGTGGTCGCCGCGGTGGAGACCCTCGCGGCGCCGCCGGGCCCTGCGGACGCGGACGTCGTGCTCGGCGCCGACGAGGTCCTGCTGCCGGGTCTCGTCGACAGCCACGTGCACGTCAACGAGCCGGGCCGCACGCGGTGGGAGGGCTTCACGTCGGCGACGCGGGCCGCGGCCGCCGGCGGCGTGACGACGATCGTCGACATGCCGCTGAACTCGGTGCCGCCCACGACGACCCCGGCCGCGCTGGACGCCAAGCTCGCGGCGGCGGCCGGGAAGCTGAGCGTCGACGTCGCGTTCTGGGGCGGGGCGGTGCCGGAGGTCCTCGGGTCGCTCGCCCCGCTGCACGCGCGGGGCGTGCGCGGGTTCAAGGCGTTCCTGACGCCGTCCGGGGTGGACGAGTTCGGCCACCTGGACCCGGCGGGGCTGGCGGCCGCGCTGGCGGAGGTGGCCGCGCTGGGCACGGTCCTCGTCGTGCACGCGGAGGACCCGGAGGCGCTGCTGCCCGCCGCGCCCGACGGCCGCCTCGGGCCGGTCTACGCCGACTTCCTCGCCTCCCGGCCGCCGGCGAGCGAGCGGGCGGCGATCGCGCGCGTGGTCGAGGGCGTGCGTCGCACGGGTGCGCGGGCCCACGTGCTGCACCTGTCCGACGCCGGCGCGCTGCCGCTGCTGCGCGCGGCGAGGGCCGAGGGGCTGCCGGTCACCGTCGAGACCTGCCCGCACTACCTCGTCCTGCACGCGGAGGACGTCCCGGACGCCGCCACGCAGTACAAGTGCTGCCCGCCGATCCGCTCGGCGTCGAACGCCGACGCGCTGTGGGAGGCCGTCGTCGACGGGACGATCGACGCGGTCGTGTCCGACCACTCGCCCGCGACGGCGGACCTCAAGCACGTCGCGGGCGGGGACTTCGGGCTGTCGTGGGGCGGCATCGCCGGCCTGCAGCTCGGCTTCACGGTCGTGGCCGACGAGGCCCGCCGCCGCGGGGTGCCGCTCGCGGCCCTGCTGCCGGCGTTCACGACCGGGCCGGCGCGCGTGGCGGGCCTGCCCGGCCTCGGCGAGCTCGTCGTCGGGGCGCCCGCCCACCTCGTCACCTGGGCGCCCGACGAGGAGCACGTCGTCGACGTCGAGCGGCTCGAGCACCGCAACAAGGTGACGCCCTACGACGGCCGGCGCCTCGTCGGCCGCGTCCGGGACGTCCGGCTGCACGGCGTGCCCGTCGTCACGGGCGGTGCGGTCGTGCAGCCCGGGCTCGGCCGGACCCTGCTCCCGGTGCCCGCCGGTGCCTAGGCGGGGCCGTCAGGCGCGGGCGGCGTCCGGTGCGGCGGGTGCCGGGGTGCGGCGGTGGTGCGCCCAGCGGTGGCCGACGGTGGCCGCGACGAGCGTCGCCACGCCCGCGATGACCATGCCCGTCCCCACGCCCGACTGCCCGCCCACGTGCAGCAGCAGCGCGCCGACCCCCGCACCGGCCAGGATGAGCACCACCGCGAGCAGCCGCCGCGCCCAGCCCGCACCGGTGCCGCCCGCCAGGCGGGAGTCGGCCGCCAGCCCCGTGAGCGTGGAGGTGACGACGACGGTGGTGACGTCCTTGACCGCGAGCCGGCGGGCGGTGGCCGCCTGCAGCCCCATCGCCACGGCCAGCACCGTCGTCACCGCGAAGGCCCAGACCGTGCGCTCGGCGGGCGGCTCGAGCAGCGCCGCGACGCCCAGCCCGAGCGCGAGGACCCCCGTCGCCGCGAAGGTGCCGGTCGACCGGCCGCTCCAGCCCTGCGGGGCCCGAGCCGTGACGCGTCCGCCGACGGCCGCCCCCAGCATGAAACCGACCAGGGCGAGCGCCGGGCCGAGCACCGGCAGGTCGTCCGAGCCCGCGAGCGCCATGCCGAGGATGACGACGTTGCCCGTCATGTTCGCGGTGAAGACCCGGTCCAGGCCGAGGTACCCGACGGCGTCGACGATCCCGGTCGTGAAGGTCAGCGCCAGCATGAGCACCAGGTGCAGGCGGGCGGGGTCACGGGGGGCGCGCTGGGAGGTCACGGCGCACATCCTGGCAGCCGCCGACCCGGCGACCGCCGCCCGTCCCGCCCTCGCCCGTCCCGCCGCCGCCCGCCGCGCCCCGGTCCGACCGGTTCCGGTCCTGCCCGTCCCGTCCCCCGGAGGTACCCGCCCGTGACCACCCCGCCGAGCGCACCGGCCGCCGCACCGGCCGCCACACCGGTCGTCGCGGTCCTCGCGCGTCCCGCCGTGCCGGTGCTGCAGCCCGGCGAGGGCCTGCCGGAGGGCGTCGCCTACCTGCCGTCCACGCCGGGGACCGTGCTGTGGGGCCGCCTGCCGTGCGCGGCCGACGCGCCCGTGCTGCGCCTGGCCGCGGGCGACGAGCTCGTCGTCGACACCGTCAGCCACGAGGGCCTGCTCGAGGACCAGGGCTCGGACCCGCTCGCCTACTTCACCGGGCACGGCGTGAGCGCGCCGCATGTGCTGCGCGACGCCGTGGAGGTCGCGGCGGCCTGCCACCGCGACCCCGCCTCCGACGGCCCGCACGTCGTCACGGGGCCCGTGCACGTGGAGGGGGCGCAGCCGGGTGACCTGCTGGCGGTGACGGTCCTCGCCGCCGACCCCCGCGTGCCCTACGGCGTCATCTCCAACCGCCACGGCCGCGGCGCGCTGCCGGGGGAGCTGCCGCGCGGCGAGCGCGCGGTGTCGGTGTTCACGCCGGTCGGGCGTCGCGGCGACGGCCTCGTCGGGCTGCTGCCGCTGCAGGACGGCGGGCCGCGGGTGGTGGCGCTGCCGCTCGCGCCGTTCCTCGGCATCGTCGGCGTCGCCACGGCGGGCGACGAGCGCGCCCACTCCGTGCCGCCCGGCGCGCACGGCGGCAACATCGACATCAACCTCCTGCAGGTCGGCACGACGCTCTACCTGCCCGTGCAGGTGCCCGGTGCGGGGCTGTACGTGGGGGACCCGCACTTCGCGCAGGGCGACGGCGAGGTGGCGCTCACGGCGCTCGAGGCGTCCCTGCGGGTGCGGCTGCGCGTGGACGTCGTGCCGCGCGCACAGGCCCTGGCGGCCCTGGGCGAGCTCGACGGGCCGCTGCTGCGCACGCCCGAGCACCTCGTGCCGACCGGCCTCGACCCGGACCTCGACGAGGCGGTGCGCCGCTGCGTGCGGGCGGCGCTGGCCGTGCTCGTCGCCCGGTACGGCATGGCCGAGCACCTCGCCTTCGCCTACCTGTCCGCGGCCACCGACGTCGACATCTCGCAGGTCGTCGACCGCGTGTGCGGGGCGCACGCGCGCATCCGGCTCGCCGACTTCGCCGACGTGCCCCCGGCCGCCGCCCCCGTGCCCGTGCTGGGGGACCCCGGGGTGGCGGCGTCGCCCGCGGGGCCGGCGCCGGGCGTGCAGCCGTGACGGGACCGGTGACCGCCCCGTCCGCCGGCCCGGTGGTCGACCCCGTCGATACCCCCGTCGATACCCCCGCCGATCCCGTCGTCGACCCGCGCACGGGGGAGACCGTGCCCGCGGCGCTGCTGGTGGCTCTCGACGCCTACGAGGCCGCGCTCGCGGCGGACGACCTCGTCGCGCTCGACGACGCGTTCGTCGCCGGGCCCGGGACGCTGCGCGGCGACGCCGCGGGGCTGCTCGTCGGGCACGACGCCATCCGCGCCTTCCGCAGCGCGCGCGGTGGCGTGGCGCCCCGCCGGACGGCCCGGCTCGAGGCACGGCGGCTCGCGCCCGGGACCTGGCTCCTCGTCGGGGTGTCCGCCTACGCCGGCGGCGGGTCGGGCCTGCAGACGCAGGTGTGGACGGACGACGACGGCACGTGGCGGGTCCTCGCCGCGCACGTCACCGGGCGGCCGGCCGCCCTCGACCGCGCCGTCTGGCGGGTGGTCGGCGACCCCCTGCACGCGGGCGCGGCGACCGGGCCGCTCGCCGGGCTGCACGTCGCGGTGAAGGACGTGGTCGCCGTGGCCGGGCACCCGGTCGGTGCCGGCAACCCCGCGTGGCTGCGCAGGGCGTCGCCGGAGAGCGCGCACGCCCCCGCGGTCGCCGACCTGCTGGACGGTGGCGCGTCGGTGCGCGGCATCGCCCGCACCGACGAGCTCGCGTACAGCATCGCCGGCGTCAACGCGCACCACGGCACGCCCGTCAACGGCGCGGTGCCGGGCGCCCTGCCGGGGGGCTCGTCGAGCGGGCCCGCGAGCGCGGTCGCCACCGGCCAGGCCGACGTGGGTCTGGCCACCGACACCGCCGGCTCGGTGCGGGTGCCCGCGAGCTACCAGGGCCTGTGGGGCCTGCGCACCACCCACGGGCTCGTGCCGCGGGAGGGGGTGCTGCCCCTGGCGCCGTCGTTCGACACGGTGGGGTGGCTGACCCGTGACGGGGCGACGCTGGAGGCCGTGGTCCGCTGGTGCCTGCCGGGGGCGACGGACGCCACGGGCGGACCCCTGCGCCTGCGGGTGCCGGCCGAAGCCCTCGCCGTCGCGGAGCCCGGCACCCGGGCGGCCTTCACCGCCTGGCTCGACGGGGTGCGCGACGGGCACGGCGTCGTGGTCGAGACCGTCGAGGTCGGCCCGCTCGACCCCTGGCTCGACGCCTTCCGCATCGTGCAGGGCGCCGAGGCCTGGCGCGCCCACGGCGCCTGGGTGACCGCGCAGCCGGACGCGCTGGGTCCGGGCGTGCGCGAGCGGTTCGCCGTCGCCGCGACGATCACGTCCGCCGACGAGGCCGCTGCGCGCGCCGCCGCGGGGGTCCTGCGCGACCGCGTGCGGGCCCTCGTCGCCGACGACGCCCTGCTCGTGCTGCCGACGGCCCCCGGGCCGGCCCCGTCCCGGACGGCGGACGCCGAGACCCTCGAGGCCGTCCGCGGGGCGACCCTGCGCACGACGGCGCTCGCGGGCCTCGGCGGCCTGCCGGCCCTGTCGGTGCCGGCGCTCGTCGTGCCGTCGCCGCTCGGGCCCGCGCCGGTCGGCGTGAGCCTCGTCGGCCCGCCCGGGTCCGACCTCGCGCTCGTCGGGCACGGGCGCGCGCTCGCCGGCGTGCCCTGACCGCCTCGCCCTCGTCCACGCCCCCTGTCCCACCGCCCCGCCCCGTCACCACCCGAGAGGCCCCGCGTGACCGCCCTGCCCGCCACACTTGCACCCGCCACATCCCTGCCGGCCGCGTACCTGCCCGGCCCGGTCAACCCGCCCGCGCGCCTGCTCATGGGCCCCGGTCCCATCGACGCGGACCCCCGCGTCCTGCGCGCGCTGTCGACGCCGCTGATCGGGCAGTACGACCCCGTGATGACCGGCTACATGAACGACACCATGGCGCTGTACCGGCAGGTCTGGGCGACGACGAACGAGGCGACGTTCCTCGTCGACGGCACGTCCCGGGCGGGCATCGAGGCGGCGCTCGTGTCGCTCGTGCGGCCGGGTCAGCGCGTCCTCGTCCCCGTGTTCGGGCGGTTCGGGCACCTGCTGACGGAGATCGCCCACCGCGCGCAGGCCGAGGTGCACACGGTCGAGGCGCCGTGGGGGCAGGTCGTCACGCCGGCGGCGGTCGAGGAGGCGGTCGTGCGCGTGCGCCCGCACCTCCTGGCCGTCGTGCAGGGGGACACGTCGACGACGATGTGCCAGCCGTTGGAGGACCTCGGCGAGATCTGCTCCCGGCACGGCGTGCTGTTCTACACCGACGCCACCGCGTCGCTGGGCGGCAACCCCTTCGAGGCGGACGCGTGGGGCCTGGACGCGGCGACCGCCGGCCTGCAGAAGTGCCTGGCCGGGCCGTCGGGGAGCGCGCCGATCACCCTGTCCCCCCGGGCGGTGGAGGTCGTCCGGGCGCGCTCCCGCGTCGAGGCGGGCATCCGCGAGGAGGGCGACGCGGACGCCGACGACCCCATCCGCTCGAACTACTTCGACCTGGGCATGATCCTCGACTACTGGGGGCCGCGGCGCCTGAACCACCACACGGAGGCGACGAGCATGCTCTACGCTGCCCGCGAGTGCGCCCGGATCCTGCTCGAGGAGGGCCGGCAGGCCGTCATCGACCGGCACGCCCTGCACGGCCGGGCCATGCTGGCCGGCGTGCGCGGCCTGGGCCTGCAGGTCTTCGGCGACGTGGCGCACAAGATGCACAACGTCGTCGCGGTGGAGATCCCCGCCGGCCTGGACGGCGACGCCGGCCGCGCCGCGATGCTCGCCGACTTCGGCATCGAGATCGGCACCTCCTTCGGGCCGCTGCACGGCCGCGTGTGGCGGATCGGCACCATGGGCTACAACGCCCGCCAGGACACCGTGCTGCTCACGCTCGCCGCGCTCGAGCAGGTGCTGCGCCGCGGCGGGGTGCGGGTGCCGCCCGGCGGCGGGGTCGACGCCGCGTACGCGGTGTACGACGAGGTGCGCGCCCCGTGAGCCCGGCCATCGGCACCGGCACCGGCACCGGCACCGGCACCGGCACCGGCGCCCTGCCGCCGCTGCCGCCGGACCTCGTGCACGCCGCGGCCCGCCGTGTGATGGCACGGTGCGACGAGCTCGCCGCCATCACGTCGATGACCGGCGGCATCGAGCGCGTCTACCTGTCACCCGAGCACGCCCGGACCAACCGCGTCGCGGCCCGCTGGATGACGGAGGCCGGGTTGACGACCCGGCAGGACGCCGTCGGCAACCTCGTCGGCCGCCTGCCCGGCCGCGACCCCGACGGGCCCGTCCTGCTGCTCGGCTCGCACCTGGACACCGTGCGCGACGCGGGCCGCTACGACGGCATCGTCGGCGTCCTCATGGCCGTCGAGGTCGTGCGGCTGCTGGCCGCGCACGTGCCGTCCTGGCCGTTCGGGCTCGAGGTCGTCGCCTTCTGGGACGAGGAGGGTGCGCGGTTCGGCCGGGCGCTGCTCGGCAGCGCCGCACTGGCCGGTGCGTGGGACCCCGCGTGGTGGGACCTGCGCGACGGCGACGGCGTGACCCTGCGCGAGGCCCTCACCGCCTTCGGGCTCGACCCCGCCCGCGTGGCCGAGGCCGCGCGGGCGCCCGCCGACCTCGTGGGGTACCTCGAGGCGCACATCGAGCAGGGGCCGGAGCTGGACCGGCAGGGCGAGGCCCTGGGCGTCGTCACGTCCATCGCCTCCGCGCGGCGGTACGCGCTGTCCGTCGTCGGGGAGGCGCGACACGCCGGCGGCACGCCCTACGACGCGCGCCGGGACGCGCTCGTCGGCGCCAGCGAGGCGGTGCTCGCCGTCGAGCGCATCTGCCGCGGCGAGCACCACGTCGTCGGCACGGTCGGGCAGCTCGAGGCGTTCCCGGGAGCGGCGAACGTCGTCCCGGGGGAGGTGCGCCTGTCGCTGGACCTGCGCGGCGAGCTCGACGAGACGCGGGACGCCACCTGGACCCGCATCGCCGCCGAGCTCGACGCGATCACCGGGCGCCGGGGACTGACGTGGTCGGCCCGCACGGTGCACGACGCGCCGGCGGTGCGGTGCGGCGGGCTGTTCCAGGACGTCCTGCACGCCGGCATCGGCGCGACCGGCCAGCGCGAGGCGGCGTCCCTGTTCTCCCGTGCCGGCCACGACGGCATGGCCGTCGCGCGCCTCACCGACGTGGGCATGCTCTTCCTGCGCAACCCGGACGGCATCAGCCACCACCCCGACGAGGGGGTCGCCGTCGCCGACGTCGAGCGCGGCATCGCGGCGCTCGCGGCCGCCGTCGTGCACCTCGCGCACGAGCGCGCGGTGGCCTGAGCGGCCTCCGCCGGGAAGAGTGGGCGCCGGGGGACGGGCGCGGCCGCCGGGCCGCACGACGACGACGGAGGCCACGATGGGACTGCTCGACCGGATCCTGGGACGCGTGCGCGGCGACGGGCGCGGCCACGGGCAGGGCGACGGGCGCGACAGCGGCAGCCGGGCCACCACCGCGGCGCCGGCCCCGGGGTGGAACGGCACCGGTGACCCGTGGCAGGCGCCCGGCGGGGCCGGCGCGCCCGCGCCCGGCGGCGCCGGGAGCCCGGCCGGCGGCCGCGGTGCCGCCCTGTCCGACGAGCAGGCGGTCGAGCGCTACCGCTACCTGCTGCGCACCGCACCGCCGGAGCGCATCGAGGAGGCGCACGCGGAGGCCTTCGCGGCCCTCACGCCGCAGCAGCGGCGTCAGGTGCTGGAGCAGCTCTCCGACCAGGTGCCGCCGGGGGAGCGGTCGACCGCCGACGACCCGCGGTCCCTGGCGCGCATGGCCACGCGCGCCGAGCTGCGCCGGCCGGGCACGCTCGAGCGGTCCTTCGGCGGTGGCGGGTACGGCGGCGGCTACGGCGGCGGGTTCGGGGGCGGGTTCGGGGGCGGTGGCATGTCGATGGGCGGCATGCTCGCCGGTTCGCTGCTCGCGAGCGTGGCCGGCGCCTTCGTCGGCACCGCGATCGCCGACGCGATGTTCGACATGGGTGACGGGTTCGGCGCCGGGGACATGCAGGACGCCTACGCGGACGGCTACGGCGACGGGTACGGCGACGGCGACGCCGCCGACACAGGTGGCGACGTGCAGGCGGACGGCGGCGGCTACGAGGACCCGGGGTTCGACGGCGGCGGCTTCGATGGCGGCTTCGTTGCGGGCGGCTTCGATGCGGGTGGCTTCGATGCGGGCGGCTTCGACGGCGGAGACTTCTGACGGTTCGTCCCATCTGCTGGTCCCGCCCGGTCCGAGTGCTGGAACGGACGTAGCGTCGCCGGCCATGTCCGTCGCACCAGCCCCCGCCCCGGCGAACAGCCGGTCCCGCGTCGTCACCGCCAGCCTCGTCGGCACGACGATCGAGTTCTACGACTTCTACGTCTACGCCACGGCCGCCGTCCTGGTCTTCCCGCGGCTGTTCTTCCCGACCGGCAACGAGACGACCGCGCTGCTCGCCTCCTTCGCGGTGTTCGGCGCCGCGATGGTCGCGCGGCCGGTCGGAGCCGTGGTGTTCGGGCACCTGGGGGACCGACGGGGCCGCAAGGCGACGCTCGTCGGGTCGCTGCTGGTGATGGGCGTGGCGACGTTCCTCATCGGCGTGCTGCCGACGTACGACCAGGTCGGGCTGCTCGCCCCCGCGCTCCTGCTCGTCCTGCGCCTCGCGCAGGGCTTCGCGCTCGGCGGGGAGTGGTCGGGGGCGGCGCTCGTCGCCACGGAGAACGCGCCGCGCGGCAAGCGCGCCTGGTACGGCACGTTCCCGCAGCTCGGTGCGCCGCTGGGCTTCATCATCGCCAACGGCTTGTTCCTCAGCGTCAACGCCGCCCTGCCGCACGCGCAGGACCCGCTCCTGCCCTCCGAGGCGTTCCTGTCCTGGGGCTGGCGGATCCCGTTCCTGTTCTCCGCGGTGATGGTGGTCGTCGGCCTGTGGGTGCGGCTGCGGCTGGTCGAGTCCACCGCGTTCACGAAGGTCGAGGAGGCGGGCGCCATCCGTCGCCTGCCGCTCGGTGACGCGGTCCGCAACCACGGCCGCGCGCTCGTCCTCGGGACGTTCATCATGCTGGCGACCTACGTGCTGTTCTACCTGATGACGAGCTTCACGCTGAGCTACGCCACCGCCGGGCAGGACGCCGCGACGCCGGGTCTCGGCATCCCCTACACGCACGTCGTGCTCATGCAGATCGTCGGCGTGGTGTTCTTCGGCCTGTTCACGCTGCTGTCCGGGCCCGTGGCGGACACCGTCGGGCGCCGGCGGCTGCTGCTCGTCGTCACGGCGCTCATCGCCGTCTTCGGGCTGACCTTCGCGCTGCTCCTCGCCGACCGGCCCGACCGGGCTTTCACGGGCGCGCTCGTGCAGGCGTTCCTCGTCCTGGGCTTCACGCTCATGGGCGCGACCTTCGGCCCCATGGGCGCGCTGCTGCCCGAGCTGTTCCCGACCCACGTGCGGTACACGGGTTCGGCCATCGCCTACAACGTCAGCTCCATCCTCGGCGCGGCGCTCGCGCCGATCGTCGCGGTCGCGCTCTGGGCGCGGGCCGGCGGCAGCCCGTGGCTGGTGGGCGTCTACCTCAGCGCCGCGGCCGTCGTGACGCTCGTCGCCCTGACGCTCTCGCGGGAGACCCGCGACGTCGAGATGGACGACGCCGTGCCCGCCGAGGGGGAGCGAGCGGCGGTCGGCGCCCGCTGACCGTCCCGCGGCGGCAGCGCCGTCGAACCCCCTCGCTCGACCGCGGGTCATCCGGACGGGTGATGTACCGGGTGACAGCCGGCCACCCACCGGGACACGGTCGCGACCGGGACCGACAGTCACGGGGTGAGCGTGCTGTGGGGCCTGGTGGCGTGGGTGGTGGCGGGGGCCCTGCTCACCGCAGGGCTGCCCGTCCTGGCCGGGTGGGTGCTGGTGGTGCTGCGGCGTCGGTGGGCCGTGCTGCGACGCGCCCGCATCCGGGCGGCGGCGGCCCGGCGCGCCGCGGCCGCGAGCCCCGCGGGCGTGCTCGTTGACGAGGGGCCCTGACGGGTGCGTCGATGGCCGCCGCCGGCGCTCCTCCGGTGCGCCCGGCCCGAGCACGGACGCCCGCCGACGTCAGGCGAAGGTCGCCCTGCCGCTGAACCGGTCCACCCACAGGGACCCGTCGGCGGCGATGCCCACGTACGGCGTGACCAGCCAGGACCACGGGGCCCTGCTCATGTCCGCCGCGGTCCTGCTCGTCCACACGACGGAACCGTCCGCCCGGCGCAGCTCCGCCTCGCCGTCACGACGCAGGCCGAGCTCGACGGCGCCGGAGCCGACGGTGCCGGAGGACCACGTCGCGCGACCGTCGGGCGCGTACCGCACGAGGTTCCCGTCGCGCTGCAGCACGAGCCGGTGGGGCGCGGGGTCGTCGGGCAGTCCGGTCCGCAGCTCGTCCCCGGGCAGGAGCACCTGACCGGTGCAGAGCGCGTTGCCGAAGGACAGGCAGTCGCCGGGCATGCGAGGCGACCATGACGAGGACCAGGCGGCCCGGCCCTCGGCCGTGTACAGGACGAGGTTCGTGTCGTCCTGGAGGACGAGCCGCACGACCCCGCGTCCCGCGGTGCCGGACTGCCACAGCGGCCGACCGCTCGGGTGGTAGGCCACGAGGTTGCCGTCGCCCTGCAGCACGAGGGTGACGTCGCCCCCGCGCGTCTGGGTGTGCCAGGCCGTCGCTCCCAGAGCGCGCACGGACCAGTCGCCGGTGTCGACCGAGAGCCGGACGGCGCCGTTCGGCGAGAGCATCTGGGTCACCCGTGTGTCGAGGCCGACCTCCGCCGGGACCATCGGCCGCCGGACGGTCCAGAGGAGCCGCCCGTCCCCCGCGTACAGATCGAGGCCCGGGCCCGTGCCCACCTCGAGGCGCACGCCCTCGCCGCGCGTCCCGGACTGCCACAGCGGGCGCCCCGCCCGGTCGTAGAGGACGGCGTTGCCGTCGGTCTGCACGGCGAAGCGGTCCGCATCGGTCCCGGCCGTCCCCGCGTGCCACGCCGCGGTGCCGGACACGTAGAGCACCAGGTTGCCGTCGCCCTGCAGGACCAGCTCGGTGCCGGTTCCGAGGAGGCGGTCACCGACGAGCAGCTCCTGCCCGACGAGCAGGGAGCTCCCGCGATCGGCCGCCGCGGCGGGCCGGGCGGCGCCGAGGGGGACGACGAGGGCCAGGGCGACGGCGACGAGCAGTGCGGCGCGGGCGCGCCGGGGCGGACGGGCGGCGCCGCGCGAGGAGGTGAGCACGGTGCGGATCGTAGGGCGGCCCGGTCGCTCAACGACCACTCGAAGTGGGCACCAACTCCTCGTACCGCTCGAACGTGTCGTCCAGGACCGGAAGCTCCAGGGTCGCCGTGCCGTGCTCAGGCGATGCGAATGTCATCTCCACGGTCGCGCCCGGAGGCTGCGGCATGTCGGCCAGACGCACGCGCGTGTCCCGCGGCCCCAACAGCACCGTCTGCCCAGCAGCCACCTCGATGGTCGCTGCCGGGTCGCGGTCCATGATCGAAACGACGACCTCAGCATCCACCTCACCGTCGTTGCTCACCGCACCGAGCAACGTCCCTGGCTCGCCCTCATCGGCCGTCAACACCATCAGGTTCGACATCAGCAGCTCGCCCAGCTCCAGCCGCAACCCGTCCGACGAGGCGTTCTCGGTGACCTGGTTGGCCTGGTAGCACCCACTGGTCCCTAGCAGCACCAGCACCACTCCAGCTGCGGCAACCATCACCCGAAGCCGCAATCGACCACCGATAGCCGGGTCAAGTCCCTGGACGGGGAGTGTCAGCGTGTGTCCGGGGACGCTCGCTAGGGCATTCTGGAGTCATGTTATCGATGACCTTGCGTGAGGAAGAGCCAGCTGCAGGTCCTTGGAGAGCAGTGTCGGGAAGTCAATTCCTTCAGCTGCTGATGCAGGCGGCCGGGTCGCCGGCGGGGCGGCCAAGGGTCGTGGCTGTTGATGGTCGTGGCGCATCGGGAAAGTCGACGCTTGCCGAGCGCCTGTCTCGAGGGACGGGTCGCTCGGCGATCGTCCACACCGACGACGTCGCATGGCACGAGCCCTACTTCGCGTGGGGTCACTTGCTGGCCGATCACGTCCTGAGGCCGCTGCGCCGTGGAGAGGCCGTGTCCTTCCGTCCTCCCGCGTGGGAGCGGAACGGCCGCTCCGGATCGATCGAGGTCCCTGCCGGACTCGACCTCGTCATCGTAGAAGGTGTCGGGGCGAACCAGCGGGAGCTGGCCGGGTTGATCGACGCGACGGTATGGGTGCAGTCGGACTTCGCCATGGCTGAAGAGCGAGGTATCGCACGCGACATCGCGCAGGGTGTCAACGGGGACGCCGAGGAGGCCGTCGCGTTCTGGCACGAGTGGATGGCCGAGGAGCTCCGTTTTCTCGACCAGCAGCGGCCATGGGAGCGGGCCAACATGGTCGTCGCGGGAACACCGTCGATCCCGCTCGAGGAGGACCAGATCGCCCTCGCGGCCGGTCCTCTCTGATCCTATTCGCTCGTCGGCATGAGCGGACGTCGTTGATCCCCGAACCACCGTGACGCGACTGCCTCCGAGAGGAGCGCGTCAGCTGCGGCCGGCGCGGCGGCGGGCCCACCACGTCCGCGCGACGGCGAGCGCGCGCAGGACGAGGCCGCGCAGCCGGTCGAGCACCGGGCGGAACACGGGGAACTCCGAGGCGAGGATGCTCAGGCCGAGGAAGATCGCGAGCCAGCCCGGCCCGGGCAGCACGAGCATGGCGATGCCCGCGACGACCGTGGCACCCCCGACGACCGCGACCAGCACGCGGTAGGCGAGCCGGCGCCCGGGGCGGCCGTCCGTCCACGCGCGTACGCGGGCCAGGAGGCGCTGGGGGGCGGAGCCGGTGCTGCGCGCGCCGGCGTCCATCTCCTCCTCGAGCGTGCGGGTCACGGGGCCTCCGGGGCTGGGGCGGACGGGCGGCGGGTGCCGTCGGTCCGCCAACTAACGGTACGGGCCGTGCTGTTCCCACCGCGGCCCGGTTCACCCCCGGCGTGTGACCCGCGCCACCGCACCTGCCTGGCGGCCTCGGGGTCGCGGCGCTCCGGCCGGCCGGTGTGAGGAAGGTCCCGCGGTGCGGTCCTGGCGCCCTCGCGGGCCGCTGACCAGGATGGTCGCGCCCGGGGCGCGTCCCGGGACGGCACGGCGGACGGGACGGGCATGGACCTGACATCGGTGGACGAGGTCCGGCTGGCGCGCACGCGCGCGGACGTCGTCGTCGGCGGCGACGTGGTGCCGCTCGCCGGGGGGACCGCGCTGTACGCCGGGTCGACGGCGCGGGTGCTCGTCGACCTCACCTCGCTGGGCTGGCCGGCCGTCGAGGTCGACGACGACGGCGTGACGATCGCCGCGACGTGCACGGTCGCCGAGCTCGTCGCCCTTCCTCCGGTGCCGGGGTGGCGCTCCCAGCACCTCGTCGCCACGTGCGCGCGGGCGCTGGTGGCGTCGACGAAGATCTGGGCGGCCGCGACCGTCGGCGGGAACGTCTGCACCGCGCTGCCGGCCGGCGGGATGACGACGCTGCTCGTCGCCCTGGACGCGGTGGCTCTCGTCTGGACCCCCGACGGCGGCGAGCGCCAGGTCGCGGTCGCCGAGCTCGTCACGGGCGACGGGACGACCGCGCTGGCCGACGGCGAGGTGCTGCGCTCGCTGCACGTCGGGAGGCTCGCCATGGCGGCGCACGCGGTGCTGCGGCGGGTGTCGCTCGCGCCGTTCGGTCGGTCCGGGGCCATCGTCACCGGGCGCACCGACCCCGACGGGTCCGTCGTGGTCACGCTCACCGCGGGCGTGCCGCGGCCGTACCGGCTCGCGTTCCCGGCCCTCCCGGAGGCGGCTGCGCTCGTCGCCGCGGTCGACGCGGCCGTTCCCGCGTGGTTCGACGACGTGCACGGCGCGCCCGACTGGCGGCGCGCCATGACGCTGCGGATGGCGGGCCAGGTGCACGCCGCCCTCGCAGCGGGGGGCGGCCCGCAGGACGTGCCGCACGAGGGGTGGGGGACGACGCGATGAGGCTCACGCTCGACGGCGTGCCGATGGAGGTCGAGCCCGACCCGGGCCAGGCGCTGCGGACGCTGCTGCGCGCGCAGGGGGCCACCGCGGTGAAGAAGGGCTGCGACACCGGCGACTGCGGCGCGTGCACCGTCCTCCTCGACGGCCGGCCCGTGCACTCCTGCATCACGCCCGCGCATCGTGCCGACGGCCGCACGGTCACCACCGCCGCCGGGCTGGGCGACGAGGAGCACCTCCACCCCGTGCAGCGGGCCTTCGCCGACGCGGCCGCCTTCCAGTGCGGGTTCTGCACCGCGGGCTTCGTCACGACGGTCGCCGGTCTGGACCTGACGGGCGACGAGGGCGACGACGGCGCAGCGACCACCGGCGACGGCACCGCCGCGCCCGCCGGCGACGGCGCGGAGCACCTCCCGGCGTACGCCACCGGGACCGCGCGGACGCTCAAGGGCAACCTCTGCCGGTGCACCGGGTACCGCTCGATCCGGGACGCGCTCGCCGGCCGCCGCACCACGGAGGACGTCCCCGCGGGTGACGCCGTCGGCCGGTCCGTCCTGGCCCCCGCGGCACGCCGGGTCGTCACCGGCCGCGAGCGGTTCACCCTCGACGAGCCCGCCACCGGCGTCGCGCACCTGGCCGTGCTCGGCAGCCCTCACGCCCACGCCCGCATCGTGCGCATCGACGCCACCCGCGCCCTGGCGCAGCCCGGCGTCCTGGCGGTGCTCACGCACGAGGACAGCCCCGACGTCCTGTTCTCCACCGCCCGCCACGAGAGCCGCCTCGACGACCCCGACGACACGCGCGTGCTCGACCCCGTGCTGCGGTTCCGCGGCCAGCGGGTGGCGGCCGTCGTCGCCGAGACGCTGCGCGACGCCGAGCGGGCCCGGGCCCTCCTCGACGTGGAGTACGAGGTGCTCCCGCACGTCGTGGACCCCGAGGCCGCCCGCGCGCCGGGCGCCCCGCTCCTGCACGCGGACAAGCCCCGCTCGTCGCGGATCGCGGAGCCCGGGCGCAACGTCGTCGCCGCCCTGCACGACGAGATGGGCGACGTCGCCGCCGGACTCGCCGCCGCAGCGCACCGCGTGCGCCTGACCACCCGGACCGCGCGCGTCTCGCACGTCGCCCTCGAGACGCACGCGACCCGCGGCTGGACCGACGCCGACGGTCGCCTCGTCCTGCGCACCAGCACGCAGGTCCCGTTCCTCGTGCGCGACGAGATCGCGCACGTGTTCGGGCTCGACCCGGCCCGGGTCCGCGTGGTGGCGGGCCGCGTCGGCGGCGGGTTCGGCGGCAAGCAGGAGCTGCTCACCGAGGACCTGGTGACCCTCGCGGTGCTGCGGACGGGCCGGCCCGTGCAGTACGAGATGACGCGCGAGGACGAGCTGACGGTCGTGCCCACCCGGCACCCGTTCCGCGTCGAGGTCGAGCTCGGCGCCGACGACGCCGGCGTGCTCACGGCGCTGCGCGTCGACGTCCTGTCCGACACCGGCGCCTACGGCAACCACGGGCCGGGCGTCATGTTCCACGGCGTGAGCGAGTCCCTGTCGGTGTACCGGTGCGCGGCCAAGCGCGTCGACGCCGAGGTCGTCTACACCAACACGCTGCCGTCGGGCGCCTTCCGCGGGTACGGCCTGGGCCAGGTGGTCCTGGCGGTGGAGAGCGCGCTCGACGAGCTGGCCCGTGAGATCGGCATCGACCCGTTCGAGGTGCGCCGCCGCAACGTCGTCGTGCCCGGCGACCCCCTGCTCGTCACGGACCCCGACGAGCAGGGCGACCTCGGGCTGCACGGCTACGGGCTCGACCAGTGCCTGGAACTGGCCCAGGCGGCGCTCGCCGACCGGTCCGCCGACCCGCCCGTGCCGCCGGGGTACCGGGTGGGGGAGGGCATGGCGCTGGCGATGATCGCCACCGTGGCACCCCGCGGCCACCACGCCGAGGCGGTCGTGCGCCTGCTGCCCGACGGGCGCTACGAGGTGCGCGTCGGGACCGCCGAGTTCGGCAACGGCACGACCACCGTGCACACGCAGCTCGTCGCGCAGGCCCTGGGCACCACGCCCGACCGCGTCGTCGTGCGGCAGTCCGACACGGACGTCGTCCGCTACGACACGGGTGCCTTCGCCTCCGCGGGGACGGTGGTCGCGGGGCTGGCGCTGCACCGCGCGGCGCTCGACCTGCGCGACCGCCTGCTCGGGGCGGCGACGACGCTCACCGGCCATCCGCAGGACGACCCGACGGCGGTGGGGACCCCGGGCGCGATGGAGGTGGACGCGGTCGTCGTGCCCGGCGGGCGGGTGCCGCTGACGGAGCTGGCCGCCTCCGGGGCGCACCTCGAGGGCCGCGGAAGCCACGACGGCACGCCGCGGTCCGTCGCGTTCAACGTCCAGGCGTTCCGCGTCGCCGTGGACCCCGCGACGGGCGACCTGCACGTGCTGCGCTCGATCCAGGCCGTCGACGCCGGCGTGGTGCTCAACCCGCAGCAGCTGCGCGGTCAGGTCGAGGGCGGCGTGGCGCAGGGGATCGGCTCCGCGCTGTGGGAGGAGGTGCGGCTCGACGACGAGGGGCGCGTCCTCACCCGCGAGCTGCGCAGCTACCACGTGCCGCAGATGGGCGACCTGCCGACCACCGAGGTCCTGTTCGCCGCGACCTCCGACGAGCTCGGGCCCCTGGGTGCGAAGTCGATGAGCGAGGCGCCGTACAACCCGGTGGCGCCGGCGCTCGCCAACGCCGTCCGTGACGCGCTGGGCGTGCGACCCCTCGAGCTGCCGATGACCGCCGACCGGCTGTGGCGGCTGGTGCGGGACGCGGGTCAGCCGGTCTGACGGTCCGGCTGGGCCACCGGTCGCGGGGCCGGCCGCACGTCGGGCGCCGGGCTGTGCAGGGGCCCCTCGAGCCCGACGAGCGGTCGTCCGGTGCGGCCCGTGCGGGCGGCCAGCAGGCCGGCGACGACCGACACCGCGGTCTCCTGCGGCGTGGCGGCTCCGAGGTCCAGTCCGACGGGGGAGTGCAGCGCGGCGACCTCGGCCGGCGTCGCCCCGGCCGCCACGAGGGCGGCGACCCGGCGCCCGTGCGTGCGCCGCGACCCCAGTGCGCCGACGAAGCCGGCGCCGGACCGCAGCGCCGCGAGCACGAGCTCGGTGTCGAAACGGTCGTCGTGCACCAGCACGCACACGGCGTCGCGGGGTCCGAGCCCCGGCCCGGCGACCACCGCCGCCAGGTGCCGGACGGGCCAGTCCACGACGACCTCGTCGGCCGCGGGGAGCCTGTCGGCCGTGGCGAGGGCCGAGCGGGGGTCGCAGACCGTGACGCGCCAACCCAGGGTCCGGGCGAGGACGGCGACGGCGGCGCTGAGCTCGAGGGCGCCGTACAGCAGGAGCCGTGCGGGCCGGGCCCGCACCTCGACGAAGCCCTCCAGCGCGACGTCGTCGCACGCCCCGGCCACACGCCCGGAGCGGCCCTGCGCGACGCGGGCCGCCGCTGCTGCCGTCAGGACCGCCCGCGCCTCCTCGGCCGCCGGGCCGGTGCTCGTCGCGTCCCTCGCGGCCGTCGCGTCCGCCGTCCCCGTCGCGTCGGGCCCTGCCGACCACGTCGTGAGCGACCACGCCTCGTCGCCGGCCGCCGCGGCGCGCAGGGCCGGCCTGTCGTCGGGCCCCAGCAGCCGCACGTGCACCGTGATCGTGCCGCCGCAGGTGAGGCCCGCGGCGAACGCGTCCGCGTCGGAGACCCCGAAGTCCGCGTGGGTGCCGCCCGGGTCCGACGCCGCCAGCACCTCCTCGCACAGGGCCACCGTCGCGCCCTCCACGCAGCCGCCCGCGATGCTGCCCAGGACCCGCCCGTCGTCCGTGAGCGCCATCGACGTGCCACCCAGGCTCGGTGCCGAGCCCACGACGTCGACCACGGTGGCCACCGCCACGCGACGGCCTGCGTCCAGCTCGGCCAGCAGGCGCCCTGCGAGCTCCAGCACCTGCACCTCCGCCGTCGTCGTCACGCGCCCCCGGTCCGCCGGGCCCTCATCGTGGCACCGCGACCGGCGGCGTCATCCACGGCTGAGAGCAGCCACAGCCCCGTAACACGGTGGTAACGGCTCGGGACGGCGCCGGACACCCGCGCGCTGCAGGATGCGGCTCGTGACCGACACGATCGCCGCGGCGCCCGCCGTCCTGACGCCCGTCCCGACGCCTGTCCCGCCGGCTGGCAGCGAGGCAGGAACCGAGCAGGACGCCCGCTGGCTGGCGGCCGCCGTCGACCTGGCCACGCGCAACGTCGCGGAGGGCGGCGGCCCGTTCGGCGCCGTCGTCGTCGTGGACGGGCGCGTCGTCGGCACGGGCCAGAACCGCGTCACCCGTGACCTGGACCCGACGGCGCACGCCGAGGTGCAGGCGATCCGCGACGCCTGCCGCGCGCTGGGGACGTTCTCCCTGGCCGGCGCGACGATGTACGCGTCCTGCGAGCCCTGCCCCCTGTGCCTGGCCGCCACGCTGTGGGCCCGGGTCGACCGCGTCGTCTTCGCCGCCGACCGCCACGACGCCGCCCGCGCGGGCTTCGACGACTCCGCGTTCTACGCGCTGTTCGCCCAGGACCGCGCGACCTGGTCGATGCCCGTCGTCGCGCACCGCGTCGACGGCGCCGACGCCCCCATGCGGGCGTGGCTCGACCTGACGGAGCGCGTCCGCTACTGACCGGCGCCCTCCTCGGCCGGGGGAGACCGGCGCGCACGACGACGCCGGCCGCCCCCGCGCTGCTGCGGGGGACGACCGGCGTCGGCGGCGTGCCGCCGGCCGGGGCCGGCGCACCCTTCAATCGACCGTTCAGGCGATCTGCGGCTCCCGCCCGGCGGGCGCCGCGGCGACGGCGGCGGTGCGCCGGTCGAGGACCAGCACGGCCCAGCCGAGCAGGGCGAACAGGACCCCGAGGCCCATGACGAGCGCCGCGATGCCGAAGGCGACGACCGAGGTGAACAGCGAGGCCCGCAGGAACGAGCCGTTCATGGCGACCTCGCGCAGCGGGTCCTCCCGGTCCAGCTCGGCGTAGGTCTTGCCGCCGGTCGAGTCCAGCGCGTGGTGGGCGATGATGTCCGCCTGCGCGTACGCGGTCCAGGGGTTGGTGACCTGCTGGCCGCCGAAGGCGAAGGCGTCCTCGGCGACGGTGATGTTCTCGTCGGCCAGCTTGGCCGAGACCATGCCCCAGGTGACGCCGCCGGCGATCACGAGGAGGGCACCGGCGACGATCGCCACGAGGGCGACGACGCGGGCGACCGCGGCGTTGCGGACGCCGGTGCGGACGGGGGCGGTGGTGGTGGTCATGACGGGCTCCTCCGTGGGGGGTGGGGCCGCGGCTCCTGCCCGACCCTGGTCACCGTGCGGTGACACCACCAGGGTCGACCCGGGGGACCCCCCTCCACCTGGGACCTAGGTCGCGACCGTGCGGACCCCGTCGGTCGGGTCGTCGGGCGGCAGCTCCGTCCCCCGCAGGAGGCGCCGGAGGAACTGCTGCGTGCGCGGCCGGCGGGGACGTCCCAGCACGTCCGCGGGCGCCCCGTGCTCGACGACGAGGCCGCCGTCCATGAAGGCCACCTGGTCCGCGACGTCCCGGGCGAAGGTGAGCTCGTGCGTGACGACGACCATCGTCCAGCCCTCCCGGGCCAGCTCCGACATGAGCGCCAGCACGTCCCCGACGAGCTCGGGGTCGAGCGCGGACGTCGGCTCGTCGAACAGCAGGAGCTGGGGCCGCAGCGCCAGCGCCCGCACGATCGCCACCCGCTGCTGCTGACCGCCCGACAGCTCGTGCGGGTAGGCGTCGGCACGCCCGTCGAGGCCCACGCGCCGGAGCAGCTCCAGCGCCTCGGCCCGCACCTCGGCCGCGGGCCGGCGCTGCACGACGAGGGGCCCCTCGGTGACGTTCTGCAGCACCGTCCGATGGGGGAACAGGTGGAAGTGCTGGAACACCATGGCGGAGCGGTCGCGCAGGGCGTCGAGCTGCGCCCGCGTCGGCGCGGCGCCGAGGTCGACGCGCACGTCGTCGAGGTCGACGACGCCGCCGTCCGCGCGCTCCAGCGCGTTGAGGCAGCGCAGCACGGTGGTCTTGCCCGACCCCGACGGCCCGATGAGCGCGAGCACCTGCCCGCTGCGCAGCTCGAGGTCCACCGACCGCAGCACGGGCGTGCCGTCGAAGGCCTTCTGCAGGCCGCGGACCCGCAGCAGGGGCTGCGCGCCGTGCGGCCGCGGGGAGGGTGCGGCCGGGGCCGTCCGATCAGTGCGCGACATGGCGGTCCAACCTCGTCTCGAGCCGGCTCTGCACCGCGGACAGGACGAGGCAGATCACCCAGTAGACGGCGGCCGCCTCGATGTAGACCACCATGAACTGCTGGGAGAAGGCCGCGATCTGCTCGGCCCGGCGGAACAGCTCGGTCACCAGGATCAGGGACGCCAGCGAGGTGTCCTTCACGAGGCTGATGAAGGTGTTGGACAGCGGCGGGACGGACACCCGCGCGGCCTGCGGGAGGATGATCCGTCGCAGGGCCTGGGCCCGGTCCATGCCGATCATGTGCGCGGCCTCCCACTGGCCCCGCGGCACGGACAGGATCGCCGCGCGGATCACCTCGGCCGCGTAGCCGCCGACGTTGAGCGAGAACGCGATGATCGCGCTCGGCCACGGGTCGACGAGCACCCCGATCGACGGCAGGCCGTAGAACACGACGAACAGCTGCACGAGCAGCGGCGTCCCGCGGATGAGGGAGACGTAGGCGCGCGCCGGCGCCCGCAGCCACGCGCGCGGCGACAGCCGGGCCAGCGCGACGAGCAGTGCCAGCACGAGCCCGAGGGCCATGGACACCAGCGCGAGCGGGATGGTCCCGGTCAGCGCCCCGGAGACGATCGGCCACAGGGAGTCGCCGATCAGCTCCGCGGTCGTCACGGCTGCGTCACGTCGTCGCCGAAGTACTCCGCGGAGATCTCGGCCAGCGTGCCGTCGGCGGCGAGCGCCGTCAGCGCCTCGTCGACGGCGCCCGCCAGCGCGTCGCTGCCCCGCCGGAACGCCATGGCGCTGCGCGACTGGTCCTCGGTCTCGGCGGCCACCTTCAGGCCCGACGCGTCGTCGGTGTTCGCGTAGTCGAGCCAGGTCAGCTCGTCGTTGATGGTGGCGTCGACGCGGCCCTGCTCGACGAGGGCGACCGACTGCGCCCACCCCTCGACGGCCTCGATCTGCGCGCCGGACTCCTGCGCCAGCGTGTACCAGTTGGAGGTGAGCGACTGCGCCGTCGTCTTCCCCGCGAGGTCCTCGAACGAGGAGATGGAGTCGTCGTCGGCCCGGACGACGACGACGCCGCGGGAGTACGTGTACGGCTCGGAGAACGTGTACGCGTCCTCACGCTCGGGCGTGATGGAGACCTGGTTGGCGATGGCGTCGAAGCGGCCCGCGTCGAGCCCGGCGAAGATCGCGTCCCACTGGGTCTCCTCGAACCGCACCTCGACGCCGAGCTGCTCGCCGACGGCCCGGGCGACCTCCACGTCGAAGCCCGTCAGGTCGCCGGAGCCCTCCTCGTGGTAGCTGAAGGGCCGGTAGGTCCCCTCCGTGGCCACCACGAGCTCACCCGCGTCCTGCACGTCCTGCAGCGAGGTGTCGGACCCGCCCGAGGACCCGGCGGACGCCCCGGCCGACGCGGGGGCGCCGGCGTCGCCGCCCGAGGAGCAGGCCGCGAGGAGCCCCACCACGGCGGCGAGGGCGGGGAGGGTCAGGACGCGGGGGGAGCGGGGACGCAGCACGCGCTCATGCGACCAC
The DNA here is from genome assembly GCF_057221735.1 of Cellulomonas sp. plas2. NCBI lineage: Bacteria > Bacillati > Actinomycetota > Actinomycetes > Micrococcales > Cellulomonadaceae > Cellulomonas > Cellulomonas sp. plas2. Next base: position 2,145,648 of record NZ_CM170155.1, on the reverse strand, counting down.
ACCGCCACGCCCCCGGCCACCGGGGTCCGCACGCCGGACGGCTCCGCCGGCCGGCACGCCGGACGGCTCCGCCGGCCGCAGCCGTCAGGCGATCTGCTCCGGGGCGCGCAGCGCGGCGACGACGGGGGCGCACGCGCGCGCGGCGACGATGCGGCCGGCGACGTCCCGCAGCTTGACGTTGGACTCGTTCGACAGGCGCCGCAGCAGCGCGAACGCCTGGTCCTCGTCCAGGCCGAGCTCGGCGACGACGATGCCCTTCGCCTGCTCGATCTGCCCGCGGTGGACGACCGAGGCCCGCACGGCGCTGTCCACCTCCCGGGCGACGAGGTCGTCGTACACCTCGCTCACGTCGACGACCCGCCCGTGGTCGCGTGCCAGCACGCGCAGCTCGACGACCGCCCGGCCGGACTCCTGCCGGCGGTGGACGCACGCGAGCACGTCCTCGGCGGGGTCGTGCGCGCGGCCGTGGGGCAGCGGGCGGTGCGGCTCGGGGCACCGGACGGTGGCGAGCGCGTCCGGCAGGGGGGCGGAGCAGGGCGCGGGTGTGGTGCTCCCACCCGCGGCGGTGCCCGCCGCGAGCACCGGGGACGTGCCGGACGACCGGGGGGAGGGCTGCGGGCGCCGCGGGACCGCGGCGGACGGAGGTGGGACCGGGACGACCCGGTCCGCGTGCGGACCGGGGGCGGGACGGATGTCGTTGACGACCATGATCGAGGTCCTTCCTGCGGCCCGGGGCCGTCTCTGGACCCCGGACGTCACCGGACCGGGTGACCGGGAAACGGTACCTGAGTGCTACCTGACCGCACGTCGGCCGGCGCCGTCGGCGGGCCTCCCCGCCGGTGCTCGGCGCGGCGAGCAGCGTGCGACTCGGCTGGTAACCTCACCCGCCGAGTCAGGACGCGGCTCTGCACCACCCCTGCGCCAGGAGCACCCGTGCTCGAACCTGCCACCCCGGACACCGTCCCGGGGGACACCTTGCGTGCCGGCGCCTTCCGGCTGGACCGCACCGCCCAGCGCTGGACCTGGTCCGACGCCGTCTACCTCATCCACGGCTTCGCACCGGGCGAGGTCGTGCCCACCACGGACCTCGTCCTCGCCCACGTCGAGCCCGCCGCACGGGACGTGCTCGCGCAGCGTTTCGCCGCCGGCGCCCCGTTCGAGCCCTTCGTGTCCGTGCACGCCCTGCGCGACGCGCGGTCCCGGGAGCGGATCGTCGCGCTCCTGGCCGACCGCCCGGGCGCCGGGCCCGTCGCCGGGCCTGACGGCGCGACCGACGGTGGACGAGGCGTCGGCACCGACGGTGCGTCCGACGAGGACGTCGTCGTCGGGCAGCTCGTCGACCTCACCGAGCACGCACGCCGGACGGCCGCGGACGCCGCCGGGCGCGCCATCGAGCGCGCGGTGGCGGGCACGGCGGTCGTCGACCAGGCCGTCGGGGTGCTGATGGCGGCCGCCGGCCTCGGGCCGGACGAGGCGCGCCGGGCCCTCGAGGCCTGGGCCGCCTCGGCGGGGTACGAGCTCGCGCTCGCCGCGAGGGCGCTGCGGTCCATGGTCACCGAGCCCGAGGGGCGCAAGGCGGTGGCGCGGATCGCGCGCGAGCACGTCGGCGACGCGGAGGCGCCGTCCGCCTGAGCGGCGCCGGACGCCGGCACGGCGCCCCCGGTGGCGGGCGTCGGCCCGCCTTGCGAGGGTGGCCGCGCACGGCGGCCCGCGCAGCGGGACGCGCCGACGACCCGTCCAGGCCCGGGCGGGACCGTGTCGGTGCGCACGGCCCGTGCGCGGAGGCCCGGATGAGCACGACCCGCACAGCCCTCGATCACGCCGGTGCCGGGGTGTACTCCCGGTCCACGGCGCGGCACCTCACCGACGCCCTCGAGCGCCGGTCGGCCCTCGACCCCGCCGTCGCGGTGCTGGAGGCCGTCGCGCGTCCGGTCGTCGGCGGGGAGCGCCGGTGGCGCACCCTGAGGGGCGCGGCGCTCGGGCACCCGCTGCACCCCGTCCTCACCGACGCGCCCGTCGGGCTGTGGACGTCCTCGGTGGTGCTCGACCTCGTCGGGGGGGAGGGCGCGCAGGACGCGGCGGACCGGCTGCTGGGGCTCGGCGTCCTGGCGGCCGTGCCCGCGGTGATCACCGGGCTCGCGGACTGGTCGGCGGGGGACACGGGCGTCCGGCGGGTCGGCGTGGTGCACGCGGCCCTCAACGGGGTGGCCCTCGCCGGCTTCGCCGGCGCGTGGCTGCTGCGCCGCCGCGGCCACCGGCGCGCGGGCGTGGCGGCGAGCCTGGCGTCCTTCGGCATCGCCGGCGGCGGCGCCTACCTGGGCGGGCACCTGGCCTACGCGACGGGAGCCCGGCCGCAGCAGTCGCGCTGAGGTCCGGGCGCGACGGGGGCCACGGCCCCGGCATCCCGGCCGTCCGCGTCAGCCGTCGACGCCGGTCGTGGTGTGGGACGCGCCCACGGGCTTGGACTGCGACGAGCCCCTCTCGCGGAGGTACACGGCGAAGAGCACCATCGACGCCACGGCGAGGAACTCCGACTGCCAGTTCTGCAGCGTCCGGCTCCAGAACTCCGGCATGCGGACGTACTGCCACCACGTGACCGGGTCCTGCAGGTCGCGCATCTGCTCCTCGCTGTAGGCGGCAGCGCCCGCCACGGACTGCGCGACCCAGGCGAGCAGGAAGATGCCCCCCATGACGAGGCTCAGCGAGCGGGAGTAGAGCGCGAGCCGCCAGCCGCGACGGCGCGCCCACGACGGCGCGCCCGGGCCGGCGTGCTCGCCGACCCGCTGCTCCTCGTCCGACTCGCGGCCGACCCCGTCGAGCGGCTTGGACTCGGGCGAGCCGACCTGCACCAACCACACCGTGGCGACGACGAAGAGGAAGAACTGCAGGTACTCGGACTGCCAGTTCTCCGCGAGGTCGACGGCGAAGGACGAGGACCCGACGTAGTCGAGCAGGCCGACGGGTCGCAGCCCCGCCGCCACCTGCTCCTCGTCGAACAGCCGCGCGCCCGCCACGGCCTGCCCGACGAGCGACAGCAGCAGCAGGAGCAGGAAGACCAGGGTCAGGCCGTTGCGCCACAGCGCGGCGCGCCACCGGGCCCCCGGCGCGGACCCGCTCATCGGCGGACCGCCGCGAGCACCACCACCGCGACGAGGGTGACGACGACGAGTGCCAGCACGAGGACGAACAGCACGCGGGTGGCCCTCACGACGCCTCCACCGCGCAGTCGTACGGTCGCTGCGGGCGCGGTGTGCACAGCGCCGCCGTGACCGTCCAACGGGCGCCGTCGCGCGCGAGGAAGACGGTGTCGCCGGACAGCGCGACCTGGGCCTGCCGACCCGCCACGGCGACGCGGGGTGCCGTGGTCGTCGCAGCGGCCGCCGGGTCGGCGCCGCTGACCCCGACGAGGTCCACCACTCCTCCGTCGCAGGAGTTGCCCGTGCGGTCGGCCACCGCCTCCGCCGCGGCCGGCAGCAGGAGCGCGCAGGCCTCCGGCCCCTGACCGGCGGCCAGAGCCGTCTCCAGCTGGAGCGCGACGTGGACGGCGTCGTCGCCGTCCGGACCACCGCACCCGGCACAGGTCAGGCAGACGGCGATCGCGACGAGGCCCGACGGCCCCGCCGTCACCCAGCGCGCGGCGCGACGTCCCACGTCACCGACCGTAGCCACGGGCCGGACCGGTCGCCCGGTGGCAGGGCCGGGCGACCGGACCTAGCGTCGAGAGCAGCGGCAGCGACGACCGTCGTCGCCGCGGCCCCGTCCAACGCCAGGGCGGAGCGCACGCACTGCCGGCCGGCCGCGCGCTGGCGGGAGGAGTGGCCGCCCCATGTTCTTCCACCGCCAGGAGCTCCAGCACCAGGCCAAGCCCGACAAGCCCGACGCCGTCTTCGCGCGCAAGCTGCAGGAGGTCCTCGGCGGGCAGTACGGCGAGATCACGGTCGCCATGCAGTACGGCTTCCAGGCCTGGAACACCCACCTGCCCGGCAAGTACCGCGACCTGCTGTACGGGATCGGCGCGGAGGAGTTCGGCCACGTCGAGATCCTCGCGACGATGATCGCCCAGCTGCTCGAGAAGGCCCCCGTGGGCGCCACGGAGAAGGCCATCCAGGACGACCCGACCGTGGCGGCGATCATCGGCGGCATGGACGTCCAGCACGCCATCGTCGCCGGGGCGGGAGCGCGCCCGGTCGACAGCAACGGCAACCCCTGGAGCGGCGCCTACGTCACGGCCAGCGGCAACCTGCTGGCGGACTTCACCGCGAACGCGAACGCCGAGATGCAGGGCCGCCTCCAGGTGGCCCGGCTGTACCACATGACCGACGACCACGGCGTGAAGGACCTGCTCGGCTTCCTCCTCGCCCGCGACACCATGCACCAGAACCAGTGGATGGCGGCCGCGAAGGAGCTGCAGGAGGAGGGGCACGAGCTGTTCCCCGTGCCGAGCAACTTCCCGCTGGCGAACGAGGACCGCGACGTGTCGTACCAGTACATCAACTTCTCGAACGGGCCCCTCGCGTCCGAGGGCTCCTGGGCGTCGGGCCCCACCCCGGACGGCAAGGGCGAGTTCACCTACGTGGCCGAGCCGCCCGCCGGGGTGCCCATGCCGCCGCCCACCGTCCCCGACCCGCGCCTGTACGGCACCTCGCCGGTGCCGAACACCGCGGAGAAGGTCACGAGCAAGATCAAGGACGTCCTGCACAAGGACTAGGGCTACGGTAGGACGAGAACCCCCAGGACGGGCGGTCGGGACGGTTCGTCCCGGCCGCCCGTCCGTCGTCAGTGGCGAGAGGAGACCACGGTGACCACCGAGGAGCACGCGCTGCCCCGACCGCGGACCACCCCCCGGACGACGCCGCTCCCGGGGAGCAGGTCATGGGTGTCCGGGGACCTGCGCGCGCTGGACGACCTCATCGGCCGGATCGGACGGGGGGGCGCGGCACCCATGGACGACGCCACCGTCCAGGGGCTCGCCACCGCCAACGAGGAGCTGCGGGTCGCGGACGAGGAGCTGCGCCTCCAGCGCGAGCAGATCGCCCGGCTCCTGGCCGAGCGCCGGGCCGCGGGCCTGCAACGGCAGTGGCTGGCCTCGATGCTGCCGGTCCCGATGGTCGTCACCGACCGCGCCGGCGTCGTCGTCTCCGCGAACGCGGCGGCCGGGCAGATGCTGCACATCGCGCTCGCGCACCTCGTGCGCAAGCCGCTCCCGCTGCTCGTGCACGAGGAGGACCGCCCGCAGGTCCGCTCGCTGCTGGGCTCCGCGACCGCCTCCGGCGACCCCGTCCGGCTGCGGGTACGGCTGCTGCCGCGACGGAGCGAGCCCGTCGTCGTCGACCTCGCGGTGACCTCCGACGGCTGGACGGCGGAGGAGGGGGAGCTGGCGTGGACGTTCTTCCTGGCCGACGAGTCACGGCCGGCGGCGCAGGCGTCGAGCCGCGCCCTCGCCCTCGCGGGCGCCTTCGCCGACATGTGCTGGTTGCCGGCGCGCGCCGGCGGTACGCAGGAGCTCCTCTCGAGGATCGCCGACGTCACCCACCGGGCGGTGGCGGCGGCGGAGGCGGTGAGCGTCAACCTGGGCTCGGCGGCCGAGCCGACGGCCGTCGCGTCGACGTCCGAGCTGGCGGCGGCCTTCGACGGCGCGCAGGTGCTGGCCGGGACGGGGCCGTGCGTGACGGCGTCCGAGGCGCACGAGACCGTCGTCACGGGCGACGTCGCGGCCGACTCCCGGTGGGCGGGGCTGGCGCGGACCGCGGCCGGTGCGGCCGTGGTCTCCGTGCTGGCGGTCCCGGTGACCGGCGACGAGGGGCTCGTCGGCGCGGTCAACCTGTACAGCACGCGGCGGGACGCCTTCACCGAGGAGGACGTGGACGTCGCCGAGCTGCTCGCGGCGGCCGGGGGCGCGGTGCTCGCCGAGGTCGCGCAGAAGGACCGTCTGCGGACCCTGGCCGCTCAGCTCGACCAGGCGTTGACCTCCCGCGCCGTCATCGACGAGGCGAAGGGCATCATCATGGCGCGCCGCGGCGGCACGGCGGACGAGGCGTTCGCGTTCCTGTCGGCCCTGAGCCAGCAGCGCAACGTCAAGCTGCGCGTGCTGGCCACGGCGCTCGTCGAGCAGACCGCCGCCTCCCGGCCCGCGCCCCCCGCGCCTGCGGAGGAGCGCGGCGCGAACGGTGCCCCCGCTCGACCGGGGGTCAGCCGACGACGGTCATGACGACGATGGCGCCGTCCGCGCCCGCGCCGCCGCGGCGCAGCGGCGAGACGGCCACGTCGAGGTCAACCGTGCGCCCCCGGCGGTTGACGGCCTCGACGCGGACCACGTCCTCGGCGGGCAGGCCGTTCGCGTGGGCGACCAGCAGCGGACGCAGCCGGTCGAACGGGAGCCCGATGTCGAGGTCGCCCATGGGCCGGCCCAGCGCCTCGTCGTCGCGCACCCCCCACAGGTCGGCGGCGCGCTCGTTCCAGGCGAGCACGCGCAGGTCGTCGTCGAGCACCGCGACCCCCGCCCGCAGGCCGCCGAGGACGGCCTCGAGGAAGTGTGCGAGCTCACCCACCTCGGCGGTGCGCAGCCGCAGCTCCTCGTTCGACGAGTTCAGCTCGTCGTTCGTCGACTGGAGCTCCTCGTTCATCGTCTCGAGCTCCTCGTTCGTCGACTGGAGCTCCTCGTTCGTCGTCTCCAGCTCTTCGACGGTGCTCTGGAGCTCCTCGTTGGTGGTCTCGAGCTCCTCGTTCGTGGACTGCAGCTCCTCGTAGGCCGCCTCGAGGTGCTGGTTGGCCTGCTCGAGCTGGTCCTGCAGCTCGCGGTACCGGGTGACGTCGTTGAAGATCACCGTGACGCCCAGGACCTCACCGTCGGAGGTCAGCAGCGGGACGACCTGGACGTCGAGGCTCACGGGCCGCTGCCCCACCCGCTGCCACGAGAGGTCGCGCAGCCACAGGGGAGCGCGCGCGGCCAGGACCTGCTCGATCGAGGACCGCAGCTCGACCGGCTTGTAGGACATCTCGAGGTCGTGGAAGGGGCGGCCGGCGTCGCGCGGACCGATGGCGAAGAGGGACTGCGCGCGGCGGTTCGACGCCACGAGGACCCCGTCGCGGCCGATGACGACCTGCGCGGCCGGGGCCTGGAGCAGGGCCTCCTCCCACAGCCGCGACAGGTCCTCGGGCGGCACCGCGTCCGCCGGCGCGGCCCCGGTCAGCGGCATCGCGACGCGCCGCGGTTCGCCGACCACCTTGCGGAAGAACCGCCGCCGCAGCTCGAGCGGCTGGAAGAGGTCCGGGTGGGACAGGAGCATCTCCGCCTTGCCGAGGAACAGCACGCCGTGCGGCTCGAGCGCGACGTGCAGGCGCCGGACGATCTGGGCCTGCGTCTGCGCGTTGAAGTACATGAGCGCGTTGCGGCACAGGAGGAGGTCGATGTGGGAGATCGGCGCGTCCTGGATCAGGTCGTTCCGGCCGAAGATGACGGCGCGGCGCAGCTCCTTGCGCACCTGGAAGCGGTCGCCCACCGGCTCGAACCACCGGGCCAGCGTCTGCTCCGGCACGCCGGCGACCTCGCGCTCGTCGTAGAGGCCGTTGCGGGCCGTCGCCAGCGCGACCTCGTCGACGTCGGTCGCGTAGATCTTCACGCGGTCGGCGAACTCCTCGGGCCCCAGCGCCTCGGCCAGCAGCACGGCCAGGGAGTACGGCTCCTGGCCGCTCGCGCACGCGGCGCTCCACACGCGCAGCCGGCCCGTGCGGCGCGCCAGCAGGCGCGGCAGGACCTCCGTGCGCAGGTGCTCCCACGCGTCGGCGTCCCGGAAGAACGCCGTGACGTTGATCAGGACGGTGCCGAAGAGGGCGTCGAACTCACCCGGGTCCACCGACAGGCGGTCCTGGTAGTCCTCGTACGAGCCGACGCCCGCGGCCGCCATCCGGCGTCCGATGCGCCGCGCCAGGCTCGCGGACTTGTAGCCGGTGAAGTCGAAACCCCGCTGCTCGCGCAGGTGCTCGAGCAGTGCGGTCAGCTGGGGGTCGGGCGTCTCCGCCACGAGGGGCCCGAGAGCGGCGGACCCGTCCTCGTCGGGCTCGACCTCGTCGTCCTCGTGGCTCACCGCCCGCCCTCCTCGTCGCGGCCACCGGCTCCACCGGGGCCGCCCGCCGAGCCGTGCCCGTACCCCGCGCTGGGCCGGCGCCCGGCGAGCTCCGCGGCGAGGTCGCGGGCGGCCGCGAGCTCGGCCTCGCTGTCCACGGCCGCCATGGCCGTGAGCGCCGAGGTCCGCTCGACGAGGTCGCGGAGCACCAGCGCCGACGCGCGGGCCTCGCCGGCCTGGACGGTGAACGTGTGCTCCGTGAGCCGGTGCTGCCGACGGGCCGCGTTGTCCGCGAGACGGTCGGCCAGCGCGGCCTTCTCCTCCAGGGCGCGCAGCGCCATCCACAGCGCGCTCTCGACGGCGGTCGACTGCTGCGCCGACAGGCTGTCGGGGGACCACGCGTGGCCGACCCGGCAGCGGTAGCGGGTCACCGGCCCGTCGACGAGCTCGAAGAGCACGCCCGCGCAGTCGGGGCAGGCGAAGGGCGACGGGACGCCCGGGCGGTCGCCGGCGCTCAGCGCCGCGTCCTCCATGCGCGTGATGGCCAGCTCCACGTCGACCAGGTCGCCGTCGAGGCCGCCGTCGACGTCGCCTCCCGGAGCGCCGGTGCCACCCCCACCCGGCAGGTCCTCGGCGAGCAGGCGCACGAGCAGCGCGGGCATCGCGGCGACCGGCAGGACGTGGTCGGGGTGGTCGGCGGCCAGCACCGAGGCCGGCATCCCGGGGTACGCGGCGTCGTCGGGCTCCTGCACGAGGCAGGTGGCGCCCCTGCTGTGCAGGCTCAACGCGCCGACGGTCCCGTCGTCGAGCGTGCCCGACAGGACCACGCCGACGGCACGGGGCCCGTGCGAGCGGGCGGCCGAGCGGAAGAGGACGTCCACGGACGGCCGGTGGCCGTTCTCGCGCGGCCCGCGCACGAGCGTGAGCGTCTCGCCGACGACGACGACGTGCCGGTCCGGCGGCGCGACGTACACGTGCCCGGGCAGGAGGACGTCCCCCTCGACCGCCTCGTGCGCCGGCAGCGCCCCGGACCGGTCCAGGATGGCCGCGAGGTGGCTCGCCGCCGAGGGGGGCAGGTGGAGCACCACCACGACCGCCGCGGGCAGGTCGGCCGGCAGCCCGGCCACGAGCGTGCGCAGTTCCTCGACCCCTCCGGCCGACGCGCCCACCACCACCAGGTCCCTGCGTGCCATGCCTGCACCTCCCTCCGTCGCTGGTCCTCCGTAGTGCCGGTCGGTGCGGCCGTGCGGTCCCGGACACCCGTGGTGCGCGAGTCCGTGGGGGTCTTGCCCCGGGGCCCGTGAGGTGCGACCGTTGTCGTCCGACCGGGTGAAGATCGCGCACGGTCGGCGTCGCCAAGGGGCGGTCATGTCCGATCTGTCGCTCGTGTCCTGCGAGCACCTGCACGTCCTGCTGCGCGAGCTCGTGCGGCGCCGCATGGAGGCCGACGAGCCCGTCGGGCGCGACGAGGCCGGTCGGCGGCTGCTCGACGTCGTCGCCGAGCTGGACGCCCGGGCGAGCGTCCGGTGGGCCGACCGGGACCGCAGCCGTCGCGCGGGAGCCGTCCCGTCGCCCGCGCGGGGGGTCCCGCGGCTGGTCCGCGCGTCGGCTGCCGGAGCGCCGCCTAGCGGGCGGTGAGCTCCACCAGCACGCGCGGCAGCTCCTCGCACAGCTCGCGCGCGAGGTAGCCCAGCGGGCCGACGCGGGCGGCCAGCCGGTCGCCGGCGAGGCCGTGCATGGACACGCCCCAGCAGGCGGCCTGGTCGGTCGGCGTCCCGCCCGCGAGCAGGCCGGCCACGGCGCCCGCGAGGACGTCCCCGCTGCCCGACGTGCCGAGGCCGGAGGCGCCGGTCGGCGAGGTCCACGCGCGTCCGTCGGGCGCGACGACCGTGCCGCTGAGGGCCACGACCGCACCGAAGCGCGCCGCGATCGCGTGCGCGACCTCGCGGTCGGACCCGTGCGCCCCGCCCTCGTCGTCGCCGAGCAGCCGGTCCGCCTCGGCGCCGTTCGGCGTGAGGACGAGGCGGCCGGCGAGCGCGTCGTGCACGTCGGGCGTCGACGGCAGCACCCCGAGGGCGAAGGCGTCGAGCAGGACGGGCACGTCCGTGCCCGTGCGGGTCGCGACCGCCCGCAGCAGCGCCCGCGTGCCGTCGGGCTCGTCGAGCCCCGGCCCGAGGACGACGGCACGCGCCCGCTCCAGGTCGCCGTCGAGCAGACCCGCGTCGGACCCGACGAGAGATCCGGCGGCGGTCTCGGGCAGCCCCGTGACGCCCGCCTCGGGCACGGCCACCGCGAGCGCCGGGGCGACGGACCCCGCCACCGCCAGGCTCAGCCGCCCGGCCCCCACGCGGAGCGCGGCGACGCCGGCGAGCAGCACGGCGCCGACCGTCCCGCGCGCCCCGCCGACGACGAGGACCGCCCCCCGCCGGTCCTTCGACCCGCGGCGGTCGGGCAGCGGCCAGTCGCGCAGCACGGCCGGCGTCAGGGCGACCGGGTCCCCGCCCGGCACGCCCACGCCGTCCCCGTCGCGGTCGTCGCTCATGCGTCGTCCTTCCGTCCGGGGTGCTCGGTGACCGGCGCGTCGCCCGCGAGGTGGCCGACCTCGTCGGCCTGCAGCGCGCGCCACGCGCCGGTGCCGGCCCCGCCGCCGTCCTGCCGTCCGTCGGGACGCCGCTCGAGGGTCGTCACCGAGGCGTTGCGGACGCTGCCGGCGCGGACCAGTGCCATGAGCTCGTCCTCGTCGAGGCCCTCGAGCACGGCGCGCAGCAGCACGACGACGGCGTCGTGGGTGACGACGAGGAGCCGCTCGTGGTCCTCGCGGCGCTCCACGTCGGACCACCAGGACCGCAGCCGCAGCGCGACGTCCGACCACGACTCGCCGCCCGGGGGGCGGTGGTAGGTCTTGCCGAGGTGCCGGCGCCGCTCGGCCTCCGCCGGGAAGCGGGCGGCGACGCCGCGCGCGGTGAGCCGGTCGAGCACGCCGAGCTCCCGGTCGCGCAGCCGCTCGTCGACCCGCACCGGCAGGTCGAGGCCGCCCGCGGCGAGGGCGTCCGCCGCCGTGGCCCGGGTCCGGGCGTAGGGGGAGACCCAGAGGGCGGTCGGACGCTCGCCGTCCGGCAGCGCCGCGAGGTGCCGGCCGAGGGCGGCCGCCTGCTCCCGGCCCCGGTCCGACAGCGGCGTGTCCGCGTCCCGCGTCGCGACGTCGACGACCTCCGAGCCGGTGCGCTCCGCCTCCGACGCGGCCACGTTGCCGAGGCTCTCGCCATGCCTGACCAGCCAGAGCGTGCGGACGGGGGAGGTGGGGGCGAGCACGCCCCCACCGTGGCACCGGTCGCGCGCACCCGCATCCCGCCGGGTGGCCGAGCGTGCGCCGGTCCAGCACCCTGGGGGCATGACGACGCACACCCTCACGCTCGAGCTCCAGGTCGACATCACCGACGAGGACGCCCTCGTCGACGCGGTCCGCGCCTCCACGCCGGAGGACTCCCTGCAGCCGGACGACATCCGTCCCGAGGACCGCGCCGCGTCCTCCCTGGTGGCGGCGTTCTCCAAGGCGGGCAAGGACCTGCAGGTGCCCGGCGTGACGATCCAGGACGTGAAGGTCGTCGAGCGCGACGCCTGACGGGGCAGCCCTGCGGGCGCGGTCGTCCCGGCGCGTCGTGGGCGGCCGTGTCGGTGGCGGGGCGCACCCTGAGGGCATGGTGACGATCTCCTGCTCCTGCGGCGTCGCGGCCTCCGTCCGGCGCCACCCGCTGCGCCGGGCCCCGCTGGCCGAGCGCCTGGCGCTCCTCGCGGCGGCGGTGCGCGTCGAGGACGGCTTCTGCACGGTCGAGCTCGACGGCTCCTGGCACCCCGACGGGGAGGAGCCGGGCCTGGACTGCGTGGTCCTGGCCGACCTCGACGAGCTCGACGCCACCGAGGGGCTCGACCCGCGGGAGGCCACGCAGGTGCGCGCGGCCCTGACGGGGGTGCGCCTGCTCGGCCGCGACCTGCCCGGGCCCCTCGAGGTCGACGGGCTGCGCCTGCACGTGCGCCCCGCCTGGGAGTACGCGCCGGCCCTGGTCGTGTCCGTCGACGACGCCCAGGGCCCGGTGGTCGAGCTGCTCGCCGCGCCGGACGAGGTCGACCTGCTGCCGGCCCTCGTCGAGCTGCACCGTACCGGAGGGCGGTCGGCCCTGCACCGGCTCGCCTGGGCGTCGTGGCACCGCGCGAGGCTGCGGGAGCACCTCGTCGTGAGGGCGCACGCCGCAGCCTGACGCGCCGTGCCTGCGTGGCAGTCGTGGCGAGACAGGTCGTGGCCGCACGGCCGGCACGCGCTCAGGTCCGCGACCCGGCCTGCCGATGGAGGGGGTGAGGCGGCCCGCGACGTGCGGGCGCGCACCGCACCCCGGGGGACTGCCGTGGACGCCACGCACTTCATCGGGCTCGTCCTGGTCATGACGGGCTCGTCCGCGCTCAGCTGGCACGCCGCCGGCGCCGTCCTGTGGCTGCGGGAGCGGTCCGGGCGCACGACGACGGCGCGCGCGACGACGGTCGAGCAGCGCCGCGCCGAGTAGCCCTTACCGACACCGACACCGACACCGACACCGTCGCCCGCGTCGCGGGCGTGCGCGCCCCGGATCCGCCATGATGAGCGGTCACGGGGTCGGAGCAGCGGCCGACGCGGCGGGTGGGGGACGGATGGACGCGACGGACGGCGCCGTCGTCGACCCCGCGGACGACCCCGCGGACGGCCGGGCACGACGCGACGGCGGGGACGACGACCGCGAGGGGCTGCTCGGTGCGGCCGCGGTCGAGGCCGCGGGCATCGGCACCTTCGACTGGGAGGTCGCGACCGGCCGCCTGCTGTGGAACCGGCGGATGCTGCAGATCGCCGGGTTCGACGAGACGACGTTCGACCAGCGCATCGAGACGTTCGAGCGCATCGTCCACCCCGACGACCTGCCCACCGTGCGAGCGGTGCTCGGTACCGCGCTCGCGTCGGGCGGGGACCTCGAGGTGGAGTACCGGGTGGTCACCGCGGCCGGCGAACCGCGCTGGTTCACCGCGCGCGGTCGTGCGCTGCTCGGTCCGGACGGGACCGCGCAGCGCGTCGTCGGTGCCGCCTTCGACTCCACCCTGCGCCGCGACGGCGAGGCCCAGGTGGCGCGCGTGCTCGAGACCATGCCGACGGCGTTCTACTCCCTCGACCGGGACTGGCGCTTCACCTACGTCAACGCCCGGGCCGAGAAGCTGCTGGGCCGCACGCGCGAGGACCTCCTGGGCGGCGTGGTGTGGGACCTGTTCCCGGCGGCGCCGGGATCGCCGTTCGAGGAGCAGTACCGGCGCGCCGTGGCGACGGGGCAGGAGGTCGCCTTCGACGCCTGGTACCCCGAACCCCTGCTCGCCTGGTTCCAGGTCCGCGCCTGGCCGAACCCCGCGGGCCTGTCCGTCTACTTCTCGGACGTGACGGAGCGGCGGCGCACGGAGGAGGCGGTCGTCCGGGCGGCGGAGCGCGCCCGTCTCACCGCTGAGGTCAGCGCGCGGCTCGGCGAGACGCTGGAGGCGGAGGAGGCGGTCGCCCGGCTCGCGCACCTCGTCGTGCCCGCACTGGCCGACTGGTGCGTCGTCACGCTCGTCGAGGACCACGGGGACGTCGCGAGCCGCCGCGACCTGCGCGACGTCGGCTCCTGGCACCGGGACCCGGCGATGCGGCCCGTCGCGGAGCGGTACGCCGCGACGCGGCTCGCGGCGCTCGAGGACCGGTCCTTCCTGCTGCGGGCGCTCGAGGAGGGCCAGGCGGTCCAGGTCGCGCGGCCCGCGCACACGGAGGTGGCGCGCGTGCTGCGCCCGGGGGAGGCGCGGGACCTGCTCGCGCGGCTCGCGCCCGAGGGCGGCGCGGTCGTGCCCATGCGCGCGCGCGGTCGGACCCTCGGTGCGCTCAGCCTCTTCATCGGTCCCGAGCGGGCGCCGTTCGACGACGAGGACCTGCGCACCGCCACGGAGGTCGCCGGACGGGCCGGGCTCGCCCTCGACAACGCCCGCCTGTACCGCGAGCAGCGGCACCTGGCGGAGGCGCTGCAGCGGGCGATGCTCACCGACCCGCCCGAGCCGGACCACGTGGAGGTGGTCGTCCGTTACGAGCCGGCGGCCGTCGCGGCGCGGGTGGGCGGCGACTGGTACGACGCGTTCCTGCAGGCCGACGGGCGCACGATGCTGGTCGTGGGTGACGTCGCCGGCCACGACATGGACGCGGCCGCGGCGATGGGGCAGCTCCGGTCGGTGCTGCGCGGGATCGGCGTGGCGACGGGGGCGGGGCCGGCCGAGCTGCTGACGCTGGTCGACCGGGGGATGCGCACGCTGCAGTCCTCGACGATCGCGACGGCGGTGGTGGCCCGCGTGGAGCAGGAGCGCGAGGAGCGCGCCGCGGGGCTCTGCCGGCTGCGCTGGTCGAACGCCGGGCACCCGAGCCCTCTCGTCCTGCACCCCGACGGCACCGTGGAGACCCTCGCCGCCGCCCGGAACGACCCGTTGCTCGGCGTCGTGCCCGAGTGCTCCCGCACGGAGCACGTCGCGGTGCTGCGGCGCGGCGCGACGGTCCTGCTGTACACGGACGGCCTCGTCGAGCGGCGGGACCGCAGCGTCCGGGCGGGCATGGACGAGCTCCGGGCGGTGCTCGCCGAGGTCGGTGCCGGCGACCCGCCCCTGCAGACCCTGTGCGACGAGGTCGTGCGGCGGATGCTGCCCGAGCGGCCGGCCGACGACGTCGCGCTCGTCGGTGTCCGGCTGCACCGCCAGGACGTCCCGCGCCCGCCGGAGGCCGGGCCTGGCAGCGTCCCGCCGGGGCTTCCGCCGGACCCGGAGGTGGCGGTGCGAGGCGCGACACCCTGACGGTTCCAGGGTCCGGGCCCGGCGGGGCGCGCGGTGGCGGTCCGCCCCGGCCGCGGGGAGGGTGGCGGTGCGGCCCGTGCCGGGCCGCGGACGACGACGGAGGGCACGGGCATGGCGGCGACGGGCACGGGGCAGGCCGAGCAGGTCACGGAGGCACTGGCGTACCACGCGGAGGGGCCGGTGTGGCACCCCTCGTGGGGCGGTCTGCGCTGGGTCGACATGCACGCCGGGGACCTGCTCACGCTGCGGGCGGACGGCTCCGTGGACCGGCTGCACGTCGGGACGCTCGCGGCGTTCGTGCGGCCTCGCACCCGCGGCGGCTACGTCGTCGGGCTGCAGCGCGGGATCGGGCTGGCGGACGACGTGGACGCGCCGCCGGTGGCGCTGCCCGAGCTCTGGACAGAGGGGGACGTCCGCATGAACGAGGGCGGGTGCGACCCGGCCGGCACGCTGTACGCGGGGTCGATGGCCACGGACGGGAGCCCGGGGCGGGGGACGCTCTGGCGGGTGGCCGCCGACGGCACCGCCGCCCCGCTGCTCACCCCGGTGTCGATCTCCAACGGGATCGACGTCAGCCCGGACGGCTCCCTGGCCTACTACAACGACACGGCGACCGGTGGCACCGACGTCCTGGACGTGCGGGACGGCACGCTGACGGGGCGGCGGCCCTGGTGGCGCGGCCAGGACGACGAGCGGCCGGACGGCCTCGTCGTCGACGCGGCCGGGAACGTGTGGGTCGCGCTCAACGGCGCCGGGGCGGTCCGCTGCCTGTCGCCGGAGGGCCGCACGCTCGCGGAGGTCGCGCTGCCGACGTCCGGCGTGACGGCCTGCACCCTCGGCGGCGAGGACGGGCGGGACCTGTTCGTCACGACGTCCCGCGAGGGGCTGGACGACCCCGAGCCCGAGGCCGGGGCCGTGTTCCGGGCGCGCGTCGAGGTGCCCGGGAAGCCCGTGCTGCCCTACGCCGGCTGACGGCGCACCGTCCGGCCGGCCCGGGACGACGACGGCGCGGCCCCCGGGTGGGGGACCGCGCCGTCGTCGTGCGGGAGGGGTCGTCAGCTGGCGAGGCCGGCCTTGTCGACCTTGCGGTGGAACCGCATGCCGGCGATGCCGCCGAGGATGGCGCCGACGAGGCTGGCGGCCGCGACGATGAGCACCGCCACGACGCCGCTCGTCGTCAGCTCGCCCTCGCCCACCGGCAGGCGCGGGAAGGCGTTGAGCTGCGCGAGCACGTCGAACTGGTTGCCGGCGACGAGGCCGAGCACCGCGACGACGACGGCCACGACGACGGCCCAGACCCACACGGCGATGCCCTGCTTGACGCCGTCGAACCGCGCCATGCGGCCGGCGACGTACCCGCCGCAGTAGTAGGCGACGAGCACGATGACGAGCAGGGCGATCGAGCCGGCGATGCCGACCGTCTCGGGCTGCGAGGCGACGTCGTCGAGCGTGGTGTCGGTCGCGACGCTGACGGCCGTGCCGGCGCCCGCCAGGAGGGCGGTGAGCAGGACGGCCGTGCCGGTCGCGGTCAGCCAGCCGAAGAAGGCCGAGCCGACCTTCACGCCGCCGAACGCCTCCTTCTCACGCGCCACGACGCTCGCGCGGTCCCGGCCGAAGGCCTTGGCGGACATGGCGCCCCCACCGGAGGTGCCGGTCGGGTCGGTGGTGCCGGAGGCGCCGGGGTCGGGGGTGGTGCCGCGGCCGTCGGCCGGCGGGGTGACGGGGGTGCTCATGGTTCCTCCTGGGTGCGCGCGGTGCGCGGGGTCGGGTGCCCGCCGGTCAGCGGGCAGGACCGTCGGCGCGATGGGCTGCACGCGAGGTCTCGTGGGACGGGCCGCCCGGCGTCGCCGGACCGTCCCCGTCGTCCGTCCGGTGGTGGTCGTCGTGGTGGTCGTCGTGGTGGTCGTGGTGGTCGTCGTCGGGGTCGTGGTCGGGCAGGTGGTCCGTGCCCGTGGCGACGTAGTGCGCGCGCAGCGTCGCCTCGTCGTCGGGGGAGAGACGCCCGTCGGGGGCCGTGACGTCCGGTGCGTGCTTGAGGAGCGTGGCGTCGTACGGCACGGTGATCGCGTCGCCGTCGACGCCCGCGTCGTCGAGCGGCACGAGCACGGTCCGGTGGCGCAGGCGTCCGACGAGCACGGCGACCCACGCGGGCTGTCCGGTGCCGGCGCCGAGGAACACGTCCTGGACGCGCCCGACGGCCTTGCCGTCGGCGGCCACCACGTGCCCGCCACCGGCCAGCACGGGCGCGATGTCCTCGGTCGTCAGCACCCTGCGTCTCCTGTCCTGCCGGCCGGCCGGCCGTCGTCGCGGCGCGCCGTCCGCGCACCCTCGACGCCGACGGTAGGCACGCCGCTGCCGCCCCGCACCTCGGCGGGTCCGGACAGAGGGGACGTACCGGGCGGTACGGTGGGGGCACCGACGGGGTACGGGTGACGCACCTGCAGCCCACGGGTGCTGCACAGCCGGCGTGCCCGGTCGGGTGGGCCCACGTCGGCCGGCGCACCACCCGACCGACGCCGGCGCCCGCCGGTGTCCCCCCACCCCGGGAGACCCATGCCCGCTCGTCCGCTCCCCGGCGCCGCGGCCGCCGCCACGGCCGCCGCCGCGCTCGCCGCCCTCGCCCTCGCCGCCGCCGCCGCCCCGGCCGCCGCGGCCCCCGCCGACGAGGGCCTCGAGCTCACCCTCCTGGCGACGACCGACGTGCACGGCCACGTGCGCAACTGGGACTACTTCGCCGACACCGAGTACACCGACGACGACGTGCTCGGCCTGACCCGTGTCGGCACCGTCGTCGAGCAGGTCCGCGCCGAGCGCGGGGCGGAGTCCGTCGTCGTCGTCGACAACGGCGACGCCATCCAGGGCACGCCCCTGACCTACTGGTACGGCTACGGCCCGGGCCGGGCGGGCGTGCTCGCCGGCTCGACCGTCCACCCGATGGCCCAGGCGTTCAACACCATCGGCTACGACGCGCAGGTCGTCGGCAACCACGAGTACAACTACGGCCTGGACCTGCTGGCCGCCTACGACCGCGACCTCGCCGCGCCGCTGCTGGGCGCGAACGTCGTGGACGTCGCGACCGGGCAGCCGTACCACACCGACCCCGAGGGCCGGCCGTACACCCTGATCGAGCGGGAGGTCGACGGCCGCACGGTGACGATCGGCGTCCTGGGCCTGGTCACCCCCGGGGTGCGCGTGTGGGACGAGCAGTACGTCGACGGCGTGCTCGAGTTCCGCGACATGGTCACCACCGCGAAGGAGTGGGTGCCGGTCGTCGACGCGCAGGCCGACGTCGTCGTCGTCCTCGCCCACACCGGTCAGGGCACGGTGCCCGACGACGCCTACGACCCCGCGGCGCTGCCCGAGGACGTGGCCAACAACATCGCGGTGCAGGTGCCGGGCATCGACGTGCTCGTCGCCGGGCACAGCCACCAGGACGTGCCCGAGGAGGTGTACACGAACGTCGCCGGCGAGAAGGTGCTGCTGACCCAGCCGTACTACTGGGCGCGCGGCGTCACGGAGACGACCCTGCACCTCGTCGACGACGGCGCCGGCGGCCTCGAGGTGAGCTGGGACGGCGACGACGCCCCGCGGGCGGTCGCCCGCTACGGCCAGGACGTGCCGACCGAGAGCCAGGCCGTGCTCGACGCGGTCGCCGACGAGCACGCGACGACCGTGGACTACGTCAACACGCCCGTGGCGACGTCCGTGACGGAGCTGCCGGCGGCGACCTCCCGCTACGAGGACACGCCCATCATCGACTTCATCAACGACGTCCAGGCGCGGACCCTCGACGCGGCGCTCGACGGCACGGCGCTGGCCGACGTGCCCGTCATCAGCCAGGCCTCGCCGTTCTCCCGGACCGCCGTCTTCCCGCAGGGCGAGGTGACGATCCGCGACATCGCCGGGCTGTACATCTACGAGAACACCCTGCGCGGCGTCGAGCTGACCGGCGCGCAGGTGCGCGACTACCTCGAGTACTCGGCCCGGTACTTCGTGCAGACCGCGCCGGGCGCGGCCTTCGACCCCGCCACGGGCACCAACGCCGCGTACCCCGACCGCCCCCAGGGCGTGCCGGACTACAACTACGACGTGCTGTCGGGCCTCGACTACACGATCGACGTCTCGCAGCCCGTGGGCGCGCGCATCCGCGACCTGACGTACCCGGACGGCAGGCCGATCGGCGACGCGGACCGGTTCGTCCTGGCCGTCAACAACTACCGGCAGAGCGGCGGCGGGGCCTTCCCGCACGTCGCCGACGCGCCGGTCGTGTACGACGAGCTGCTGGAGATCCGCCAGCTGCTCATCGAGGAGGCGCAGCGCACGGGGACGATCGACCCGGCGACGTTCGCGGACGCCAACTGGACGCTCACGACGGGGTCCGTCGCGCCCGACCCCACGCCGGAGCCGACCCCCGGCCCGGACCCGACGCCCACCGCCGCGCCGGACCCGACGGACTCCCCGACGGCGGCGCCCACCGCCGCGCCGACGACGGGTCCGACCGCCGGTCCCACGACCGGCCCGACGCCCGCGGTCGCCGCGGCCCGCCCCGGCCGCGGTGGGCTCGCGAGCACCGGTGCGGAGGCCGGGGTGCTGGCGCTCGTCGCCGGGACCGGCCTCGTCGCCGGGGCGGTCCTGCTGCTGGTGCGCCGCCGGCACCGGGCCTGACGCGACGGGCCGGCGTCACCCCGCGCAGGGTGGCGCCGGCCCGCCGGTGCGGCGGCGTCAGCCGCGCAGCACCAGCGCGTCGTGCCCAGCGACCGTCCGGGCGCCCCCGGCCAGCGGCACCCGCACCGCCTGCGGCGTGTGGTTGACGACGACGAGGACCTCCCCGCGCCGCACCGCCTCGACGCCCGCGGTCGGCGCGGTCAGCAGCGGCTCCACGCCCGCCTCGCCCGTCCAGCGGTCGACGAGCGCGTCGAGGAGCGCCTCGTCGGGCAGGGTCGCGACGTACCACGCGGCCCCGGCGCCGTGCGCGCGCCGGGTGAGCGCCGCCCCGCCGGCGGCGTGGCCGTCGGCGAAGGTCGCGAGCACCTGCGCGTCCTGCACCTGCAGCACCTCCTGCCACGTCGTCGCCGTGCCGGAGAGCCCGCCGTCGACGGCGTCGCCCGGCGCGCTGGCCAGCCGCGTCACGGGCGCGGCGGCCCCGGGAGCCCCGACGAGGGGCGCCTGCTCCTCCACCCGCACGCCGAGCGTGCCCTGCAGCGGCCCGAGGTAGCCCCCGAGGCGCACGTGCAGGTCGCGGTCGAGCACCGCCGAGCCGTAGCCCACGACGAGGTGCCCGCCGCCGCGCACGTAGGCGTCGAGGCCCTCGAGCTCCTCCGTCGACGCGACTTGCAGCAGCGGCGCGACGACGAGGTCGTACCCGGACAGGTCCGCGCCCGGCGGGCGCAGGTCGACGGTGACGCCGCGGCGCAGGAAGGGCCGGTACCAGGCGAGCAGGTGCTCGACGTAGTCGGTCCGGGCCGGTACGGCCTCCTGCTCCACCGCACGCCAGGAGTCCCAGTCGACCAGGAGCGCGACCCGGGACGGCACACGCGTCCCGGCGACCTCGGCCGACAGCTCGGCCAGCTCGCGGCCGAGCGCGCAGACCTCGCGGAAGACCCGGGAGTCGGGCCCGACGTGCGGGACCATCCCCGAGTGGAACTTCTCCGCCCCCGCGGCAGACTGCCGCCACTGGAAGTGCAGGATGCCGTCGGCGCCGCGGCCCACGGCCTGCAGGGACTGCGCGCGGTGCAGGCCCGCGGGCTTGGGCGCGTTGGCGGCCCGCCAGTTCACGGCGCTCGTCGCGCTCTCCATGAGCAGCCACGGCTGGCCGTCGCGCAGGGAGCGCATGAGGTCGCGGGACGCCGCGAGCCGGACGTACGCCTCGGGGTCCGCGGGGTCGGGGTAGGCGTCGTCGGTGACGACGTCGACGTGGGGCGCCCACGCCCAGTAGTCGGCGGCCTTGAAGAAGCCCATGAAGTTCGTCGTCACGGGCACGGCCGGCGTGACCCGGCGCAGGACGTCCACCTCGGCCCGGTGCAGCGCCAGCAGGGCGTCGGAGCTGAACCGGTCGAAGTCCAGGACCTGCGTCGGGTTCGCGAACGTCGGCATGGCGCGCGGGGCGTCGACCTCGTCGAAGGAGTCGTAGCGCTGCGACCAGAAGGCCGTGCCCCACGCCTCGTTGAGCCGCTCGACCGTGCCGTAGCGCTCGGCCAGCCAGGCGCGGAACGCCGCGACCGACTCCGCGTCGTAGGAGCGGGGGACGTGGCAGCCGTACTCGTTGTTGACGTGCCAGGCGGCCAGCGCCGGGTGGTCGCCGTAGCGCTCCGCCAGCGTCTCGACGAGGCGCAGCGCGTGCTCGCGGTACGCGGACGACGAGGGGCTGTACTGCTGGCGCGAGCCCGGGTGCAGGGTGACGCCGTCGGCCGTCACGGGCAGGGAGCTCGGGTGCTCGCGCGCCAGCCATGCCGGCGGCGAGGCCGTCGCGGTGGCCAGCAGCACGCGCACACCGCCGCGGTGCAGGCGGTCGAGCACGTCGTCGAGCCACGCGAGGTCGTACTCCTTGGGGCGCGGCTCGAGGCGGGCCCACGAGAAGACTCCGACGGTGGCCAGCGTGACGCCGGCCTGCTGCATGAGCGTGACGTCCTCGTCCCACACCGCGGGGTCCCACTGCTCGGGGTTGTAGTCCCCGCCGTACTGCAGGCGCTCCGACAGGCGCGCGGTGGCGGCGGCCTGCGGCGGGGCGCCGTCCGTGGGGCCGGTCGTCGGGTCGGGGGTCGGGTCGGGGGTCGGGTCGGTCGTCGCGGGCTGGGTCACGGCTCTCCTCGTCGAGGCGGCGTCGGGGCGGGTGGGCAGGTGGATGGAGGGTGGGTGGACGGGCAGTGCCTACTGCTCCGTGTGCCCGAGGTCGGGCCAGGCG
The DNA here is from genome assembly GCF_057221735.1 of Cellulomonas sp. plas2. NCBI lineage: Bacteria > Bacillati > Actinomycetota > Actinomycetes > Micrococcales > Cellulomonadaceae > Cellulomonas > Cellulomonas sp. plas2. The sequence continues at coordinate 2,123,814 of NZ_CM170155.1, read as the reverse complement.
AGGGTGCGGGCGACGGCGTCGGCGGCCCCGAGCTCGAGCACGACGAGCTCGTTGACGCCCGCGCGGGTGGCCGGGCCGGGCACGTAGAGCGTGCGCTGGGGGCCGCGCGACCAGTACCGGCCCAGCGCGAAGCCGTTCACCCAGGCGAGGCCCTTGCCCCAGCCGCGCGTGTCGAGGAACAGGTCGGCGGGCTCGTCGAGCACGAGCTCCGCACGGGCCAGCACCGGCCCCGCGAGCGGTCGCCCGTCCGCCGCGGCGGGCGCGCCCCCGGCGGCCGCCGGGCCCTCGCGGAGGACGCCGTGCACCACGCCGACGAGCCCGTCGTGGTCGACCGCGAGCGTCGACCAGCCGCCGACGGGTGCCCCGTCGAGCCGCACGGGCCCGACGAGCCCCTTCGGCTCGCCCAGCCGCGGGCCGTAGTTCACGCGTCCCTGGTCCTCGACGAGGACCGTCAGCTCGCCGTGCCCGCGCGGCAGGACGAGGGCCGTGTCGTGGTGGTCGCGGTGCAGCACCCCGACGGGGGCGCCGTCGAGCAGCACCTGCGCGCGGTCGCGCACCTCGGCCACCCGCAGCACCGCCGGGCCGTCCCCGCCGGTGAGCGTCGTGCGGTAGGCGACGAAGCCGCGCCAGTGCCCGAGGTCGTCGTGGGTGGGCGGGACGCCGGCGCCGCGGTGGCCGGTCCCGGTCGTGCGCCCGCCGTCCTCGTCGTGCACCCGCCACGGCGCGAGCCGCTCGGCCGCGGCGAGCAGGCCGACGACGGGCCGCAGGGGCGCGCTGGTCTCCGGAGCCGGCTTGGCCGGCTCCGGCACCTCGTCGGGCACGGGCGCGTACCGGGCGATCACCTCCCGGAACCGCCAGAACTTCTCCGTCGGCCGGCCCGCCTCGTCGATCGGTGCGTCGTAGTCGTAGCTGGTCAGCGTCGGCTGGTAGACGCCCTTGTCGTTGGCCCCGGAGGTGAGCCCGAAGCTCGTGCCGCCGTGGACCATGTAGACGTTGACGGAGGCGCCGGCGGCCAGGAGCGCGTCGAGCTCGGCGGCGGAGGCGGCGGCGTCGGTGGTGTGGTGGTGCGCGCCCCAGTGGTCGAACCAGCCGCACCAGAACTCCGCGCACATGAGGGGGCCGGTCGGCTGGGCGGCGCGCAGCGTGGCCAGGCGTTCGACGGCGCGTGAGCCGAAGGACCCGGTGCTGTGCAGCTCGGGCACGGACCCGGCCCGCAGCATCTCGGGCTCGGGCTGGTCGATGGAGGTCAGCGGCACCGTGATGCCGGCGTCGCGGGTGATCCGCACCAGCTCGCGCAGGTAGTCGTGGTCGTCGCCGTAGGCGCCGTACTCGTTCTCCACCTGCACGAGCACCACGGGCCCGCCGCGGTCCACCTGCAGGGGCGCCACCAGCGCGTACACCTGGCGCAGGTACCGCTCGACCGCGGCCATAAAACGCGGCTCGCGGCGGCGCAGACCCACCTGCGGGTCGGCGGTCAGCCAGGCCGGGAGGCCGCCGTTGTCGAACTCCGCGCACACGTAGGGCCCGGGGCGCACGATCGCCCGCATGCCCTCCTCCTGCACGACCCGCAGGAAGGCGACGAGGTCGAGCCGCCCGTCCGTGTCGAAGCGGTCGGGGGTCGGTGCGTGCTCGTTCCACATGACGTACGTCTCGATCGTGTCGAGCCCCATGAGCCGCGCCGTGCGCACCCGGTCGCGCCAGTGCCCGGGGTGGATGCGCGTGAAGTGCAGCGCGCCCGACAGCAGCCGGACGGGCCGACCGTCCTCGAGGAAGTCGTGCTCGCCGATGGTGAAGGTCGTCATGCCGTCGTCATTGCCGGGGGGCTCCTCGCCGCAGGGGCGTCGTCGCCCCGATGTTCACGTCAACACCGCTGACGCAGGACGCTAGATGTTGACGTCGACATCGTCAACGACCTGCGTGTCGTCGTCGGACGGGGCTGAGAGCGACGGACGGTCCCGCCCCCGGGTCGGCGTGGCGACCGCAGGTCGCCCCCCGCATACTCTCGCCGTGACCGAGCAGCTGGTCGGACCCGATGCGTCCGCCGTCCCCGACGGGACCGCGGCGGCGGTCCCCGCGTCGCTGGACCTGGCCCTCGTGACCGGGTCCGCGCCGGCCGCCGTCCTGCTCGTCGACCTCGAGCGGCGCACGGTGGTCTACACCAACCCGGTGGCCGAGCAGCTCGCGCCGGCGGCCCGCCTGCCCGTCGGGCTGGACGCCTGGTCGGACCTGGCGGACCTGCGCGACGTCGAGGGCGCCGAGCTGTCCGACACGGCGCACCCGCTGTCCCGCATCGCCCGCTCCGAGCCGGTGACCGGGGAGGCCGTCTCCGCCGCCCGCACCAGCGAGCTCGGCGTGGAGCGGGCGCCCCTGTGGGTGGTGGCGCTGCCGATGCTCGACGCGCCGATGCTGCCCGGTCACGCCCTCGTGGTCCTGCTGCCGCTGGCGCGCCGCGGGGAGGTCCAGGCGGCGATCGACGCCGCGCAGACCCAGGCCGAGCTGCGCGACCGCGCGGTCCTGGCCACGGGGCTCTCCTTCACCGTGGCCGACGCGCGCGCCGACGACCTGCCGCTCGTCTGGGTGAACCCTGCCTTCACGGCCACGACGGGCTACGCGCCGGAGGAGGTGCTCGGGAAGAACTGCCGGTTCCTGCAGGGTCCGGGCACCGACGACGCGACGCGGCAGCGCATGCGGACGGCGCTGGACGCCGGGCAGGACGTGACCGTCACCCTGCTCAACTACCGCAAGGACGGCACGGCCTTCTGGAACCAGGTCGCCATGAGCCCCATCCACGGCCCGGACGGGGAGCTGACCCACTTCGTCGGCATCCAGGCCGACGTGACCGCCCGCGTCCTCGCCGACGAGGAGCGGGACGCCGCCCTCGACGCCGAGCGCCGCGCCCGGTCGCTGGCGGAGCGCGCCCAGCAGCGCCTCGACCTGCTGGCCCGCGCGACCACCCGCCTGGCCGGCAGCCTCGAGGTGGCCGAGGTGCGCGAGCGCCTGGCCGACCTCGTGCTGCCCCGCCTCGGGGACTGGGTCATGATCGCCTCCACCGACGAGCGCGGCCGGGTCCAGGAGGTGTCCGCCCGCCACCGCGACGCGGCGCGCACGCCGCAGCTCGAGGCGTACGTCGACCGGGTGCGGTCGGCCCTGGCGCCCGGACCGGTCATCCCGGCGCTGCTGCAGGGGCGCCTCGCGCGCCGCATCGCGGACTACGACGCGCCGTCGCGGCGCGAGGAGCGCGAGGAGTGGGTGACCGACCCGTCGGTCCTCGACGAGGGCGACGGGCTGGGCCGCTCGTCGGTGCTCATCGTCGCCCTGCCCGGTCGCCAGCGGGTGGCCGACGTGATGGTCCTCGCCCGCGGCCCCGCCTCCCCGCCGCACACCGATGACGACCTGGACCTCGCGCTCGAGCTCGGCCGGCGGGCCGGCATCATCCTCGACAACGCCCGCCTCTACCAGGCGCAGCACCGCATCGCCGAGACGTTGCAGCGCAGCCTCCTGCCCGACCTGCCCGCCGTGCCGGGCGTGACGGCGGCGGCCCGGTACCGGGCCTCGGAGTCGGGCGCCCAGGTCGGCGGCGACTTCTACGAGCTCGTCGACCTCCCGGGGGGAGCCGTCGGCGTGGCGGTCGGGGACGTCGTGGGGCACGACGTCCTGGCGGCCGCGCGGATGGGGCACCTGCGCGGGCTCCTGCGCGCGGCGGCCTGGGGCACGCCCGGCCGCTCGACGGCAGCGGTCGTCGAGCGGGTGGACGAGCTCGTCGTGGGCCTCGGGATCGCGACGATCGCGACCCTGGCCTACGCCCGGCTCGACCGCGAGGACGGCGGCTGGCTGCTGACCTCCACGAGCGCGGGCCACCCGCCCCTGCTGCTGCGCCACCCCGACGGGCAGGTGGCGTCCGTGGACGAGGCCCGCCACCTCCTGCTGGGCGTCGACCCGGGGCCGCGCACGAGCGCCGAGCGGCACCTGCCCCCGGGCACGACGCTGCTGGCCTACACCGACGGGCTCGTCGAGCGGCGGGGGGAGCACCTGCAGGTCGGGCTCGACCGGCTGCGCGCAGCCGTGGCGGCGGGTCCCGCCGACCCCGACGCGCTGTGCGACCACCTGCTGGCGGCCATGGGCGACGAGGGGGACGACATCGCCCTGCTCGCGGTGCGGCTGGAGGACCCCGGCACGGTGTAGGCGCGGGCGCGGTCAGCCGGCGGTGAGCACGAGCACGACGTCGGGGGAGCCGGCCCCCTCGGGGGCCCGCAGGGTCACCACGCCGTCCCCGTCCGCATCGGCGGGGTCGAGGCGGCCCGCGTCGGTCGTACCCCCGGTGGCGGGGTCGAGCCAGGCGACGCCGGCCGGACGGCCGTCCTCGGGCCGCAGGGCGGCGGGCAGCTCGCGGACCCGGAGGTCGACCTCGCCGCCCCGGGGGACGTGGACGAGCGCGGTGCGTCCGTCGCCGGACACCGCCGCCGTCACGGGTGCGGGCCGGGCGTCCCCCTCGAGCTCGTCGTCGTCCAGGTCCTCGCCCAGGTCCTCCCCGCCGGCGAGGAGGCCGGCCGCCGGCCGCAGGGGCAGGCGGTCCCGCACGGCCGTCGCGAGGACGCCGAGGTCGCCGGCGCTCGGGGCGTCGAGCAGGTCCTCCCACCGGCCGCCCTCCTCGCTGTCGGGCCCGTGCCCGGGGTCCAGGTCCCACACGCCCTCGTGCCCCGCCGCGAACCCGGCGCCGCCCAGCACGGCGCCCCAGGCCTGCGCGCGCAGGTCCGCCCGGTCGAGCACCGGGTCGTCCTCGCGGCCGTCGTAGTACGCCTCCGTGAGGACGACCGGCCGGCCCGTGCCGGTCACCTGCGCCACCGCGGCTGCCGTCGCCGTGCCGGAGTAGGCCGAGACGAAGGTCTGCCAGTCCTCGTCCGCGAGGTCCACGAGGCTGCTCGTCCCGCGCGAGGCGTGGTAGCTCATGAGGTGCGGCACGGCCTCCGCGTCCCGGATGGCCTCCGCCATCGCCCGCGTCGCCGCCCGCGCGTCGCGCACCTCCTCCCGGCCCGCAGCCGCGGGGTCGACGCGGTCCACGTCGCCGCGCACGTCGTCGTCGCCGCCCAGCAGCCACAGCAGGTTCGGGTGGTGGCCGAGCCGCTCCCCGAGGAACGCGCCGTAGGCGCGGGCGTCGTCGACGCCCAGGGCGCCGCGCCAGTCCTCGCCGCGGTAGCCGTACCAGGACGGCACCAGGGTGACGGTGAGCCCGTGCTCCGCGGCGAGCGTCACGAGGTGGTCGACGTGGTCCCAGTAGTCGTAGTCGCCGTCCGTCGGGTCGTCCGTGCGCCCGCCGACCTCGAGGGGCCGGCCCAGGTCGCCGTCCTCGAGCGGGCGGTCGCCGTACGCGTTGGCCAGCGGGTCGTCCTCGAACCCCGCCGGGCCCGGCAGGTGCACGAAGGGCAGGACGGACACCTGCAGCGCGGTCAGCCCCTGCTCCGCGCGGGTCTCGACGAGCGTGCGCAGGCCCTCCTGGTCCAGCCGGGCCGCCGCCAGCCACACCGTGTCGGCCAGGTAGAGCACCGGCCGCCCGTCCGCGTCGACCAGCCCCGTGCCGTCCTCGGACGCGGCGAGGGGCCAGGCCGGCGCGGCGGGCGCCTCGTCGCCCCGGTCGCGCCGCACCAGCACGACGACCACGACGAGCACCACCACGAGGAGGGCGGCCACGAGGGCGACGAGGGCCACGGACGGGAGCGGGCCGGGGGAGGGGGACCGTGACGCGCGCACCGGCCCAGCCTGTCACGGGGGCGGTGGGCCCTGTCCGCCGAGCGTCGGGCGTCAGGCGTCGGACCGGCCCTTCTCCTACCGCGCCTCGATGACGAGCACGGCGTCCGCGGTGCCGGGCGTCGTCAGGCGCACGCTCCCGCTCGCGGGGCGGTCGCCGAGCTCGTTGCGCACGCCCGTGGCGGGGGACAGCCACGCCAGGCGGACGGTGGTGCCGCCGAGCGCGGCGAGGTCCACCGTCAGCGTGCGGGGCGTCGGCACGTAGGTGAGGGCGGTGCGGCCGGCGCAGCCCGTGACCGCGCGGTCCGTCGTGGCCGGGTCGCCCGCGCCGGCGAGGAGGACCGTCGGCCCGGGACGCACGGGGCCGAGGGGCCGCAGCAGGGTCCGCAGCCGCGTCACGTCCGCGGCCGAGGGCGCCGACAGGGCGGTCCGCCACGTGCCGTCCAGGTCCCACACCGCCTCGTGCCCGTAGGCGTACCCCGCGCCACCCAGCACCGCGGCCCACGCCTGCGTGCGCAGCCGGCGCGCGTCGAGCACGGGCGTGCTGGTCCGGCCGTCGTAGTAGGCCTCGGTGACGACGACGGGGCGGCCCCGACCGCTCGCGGCGGCGACCGCGGCGGCGACGCGCTCGTCGGCGTAGGCGGAGACGAGGGTGTGCCAGGGCCGGTCGCCGAAGTGCACGAGGCTGCTGACCGTGCGGCGGGCGTGGTACGTCATGAGGTGACGGACGGGCTCGGCGGCCCGGATCGCGGCAGCCATGGCGTCGGTGGCGGCGGTGCGGTCGGAACGGTCCCCGCCGGCGGGGACGCGGGCCGTGTCGTCGGACGTCGGGTTGTTGTCCCCGCCGAGCATCCACACGAGGTTGGGGGCGTCGCCGAGGCGGGTGGCGAGGAAGCGTCCGTAGGACGTCGCGGCCGTCGTCGTCAGGTGGCGACGCCAGTCCTCCCCGGCGTAGCCGTACCAGGAGGGCACCAGCGTCACGGCGAGCCCGCGCTGGGCCGCCTGGTCCACCACCCAGTCGAGGTGGTCCCAGTAGTCGTAGTCCGGGCTGGCGGGGTCGGTGGTGCGCGCGCCGACCTCGAGCGGCCGCGCCAGGTCCGTCCCCCCGACGAAGGGCAGGTCGCCGTACGCGTTGCGCGGGTCGTCGCGGTGCAGGAAGGCCAGCGCCGAGAGCTGGACGGCGGTGAAGCCCTGCGCGGCGCGGGTGTCGAGCAGCGCGCGGGTGGCCGCCTGGTCGAGGCTCGTCGGCGCGAGCCACGGCGTGTCGGCGAGGTAGGTGAAGGGGGCGCCGACGGCGTCGACGAGGCGGGTGCCGTCGGCGGACGCGCGCAGCGGGAACGCCGGACGGGTGGTCGGGGCGGCGTCGGTGGCCGCACCGCCCGTGCTGGTGGTCGGCAGGAGCACGGCCTCGACCGCTGACAGCGTCGTGAGGTCGCGCGACGCCGTGAGCGCGAGGTCGAGCACGCCGTCGCGCACCTCGACGTCGGCCGTGACGCGGTGGGCCGTGCGCGGGCCGGCCGTCGCGACGAGGTCCAGCCCCGTGACGACCGGCCGCCCCTCGGCGGTGACCGAGAGCACGCGCCGCCCGACGGCGGTGTGGTAGTTCTCGACGAGGTGCAGCGTCATGCGGTAGGTGCCGGCCGCGGGAACCCGCACCGGCTGCGCCGACAGCCCGACGCGGGGCCGCGCGTAGAGGCCGTCGTCGGTGGTGCCGGCCACCGAGGTCAGGGGCGTCGTCGCGGCGCGGCCGCCGACGGTGCCCGTCGCCGCCGCCCACGTCCGGCCCGCCGCGTCCCGGAAGGGTGCGCCGGCGAGGGTCACCCGCACGGCCGACGTGCCGGTGCTGTCCGTGGTGGCCGTGGCGGCGGCCGGGGCGGCGGCCAGCGGGGCGACGAGCGCGGCGGCGAGCACGGCGGTGATCCCGCCGAGCAGGGGCAGGCGGCGTGGCGCACGGGTGGCGGCACGGGTGGCGGCACGGGTGGCGGCACGGCGACGAGGCATGCTCCGGAGGTCGGTCGCGCGGGTGAAATCCCTGAGCCGGACGGGGCACGTCGCGGCGCGGTCCACACGTTCGGAGCAGTGCGTCCGCCCGACGCCGACGAGCCGGGACCGCGGGACGGCGTCCCGGTGTGACCGGGGCGACCCCCGTCCGGCGCGTGCGCGCGAGGGCCGCTCGGCTAGCGTGCACGCGGCGACGGCGGCGGTGGTCCGCCGCGCGACGGAGGGAGACCCACGCGTGGCGCAGACGCTCACCGAGCGGCCCGGCACCGGGACCGCGGACCGGGAGGAGCTGGCCCGCACGCTCCTGCCGCCGGAGGTGTACGCGTACTACGCGTCCGGCTCCGGCGCCGAGACGACGCTCGCGGAGGCCGCGCGCGCCTGGTCGGCCTTCCGGCTGCGTCCGCGCACGCTGCGCGACGTGCGGACCGTCAGCACGGCGGCGCGGCTGCTCGGCACCGACCTCGCCCTGCCGGTCGGCGTCGCCCCCATGGCCTTCCACGCGCTGGCGCACCCCGAGGCCGAGCGCGCGACCGCGGCGGGCACGGACCGGACGGGCGGGCTGTTCGTCCTGTCGACGCGGTGCTCCCTGCGGATCGAGGACGTCGCGGCGGCGGCCGGTCCGTGGTGGTTCCAGGTCTACGTCATGCGCGACCGCTCGCTCACGCGGGCCCTCGTCGAGCGGGCGGCGGCCGCCGGGGCGCGCGCTCTGCTGCTCACCGGCGACACGCCCTACGTCGGCGCCAAGCGGGCGGTCGGCGGGGTACGCATCCCGCTGTCGGCCGAGCACTTCCTCGTCAACCTCGCCGAGCACCTGCCGGCCGACCCCGACGTGCCCGCGCTCACGGAGCAGGACCCGTCGATCGACACCGACGTCATCGCCTGGCTCCAGGAGGTCAGCGGGCTGCCGGTCCTCGTCAAGGGCGTCCTGCGCGGCGACGAGGCCGTGCGGTGCCTCGACGCGGGCGCGGCGGGCGTCGTCGTCTCCAACCACGGCGGTCGCCAGCTCGACAGGGCGGTGCCGGCCGCGCTGGCGCTCGCGGAGGTGGTCGACGCGGTCGGCGGCCGGGCCCCCGTCCTCGTCGACGGCGGCGTCCGCTCGGGGCTCGACGTGCTCGTCGCCCTCGCCCTCGGGGCCGACGCGGTGCTGCTCGGGCGGCCCGTCCTGTGGGCGCTCGCGGCGGGCGGTGCGGACGGCGTCGCGGACCTGCTCGACCAGGTGCGCGCCGAGCTGTCCCACGCCATGGCGCTGGTCGGGTCCCCCGACGTCGCCGCCCTCGACCGCTCCCTCGTCGTGCCCGCACCGATCCTGCCGGAGGCCCGCCCGTGACCGACCCCCTCGTCACCGTCGCGCTGCCGGTGTACAACGCCGAGCGCTTCCTCGTCCCGGCGGTGGAGTCGCTGCTGGCCCAGGACCTCGAGGACTTCGAGCTCGTCGTCACGGACAACGCGTCCACCGACGGCACGCGGGCCATGGTCGAGGGTTGGATGCGGCAGGACCCGCGGATCCGGTACGTGCGCTCGGAGGTGAACCGCGGGCTGGCGTGGAACTGGAACCGGGCCGTCCCCCTGGCGCGCGGCCGCTACTTCAAGTGGGCGGCGGCCGACGACGTGCACCTGCCGGGCTACCTGCGGGCGACGGTGGAGCGGCTGGAGAGCGACCCGACGGCCGTCCTCGCCCACTGCCGGACGCTCGACATGGACGAGCACGGCACGATCACCGGCCCCGTGCCCAACGACATCGCCATGGACGCGCCGACGCCGCACGAGCGCTTCGAGGCGCTCACCCATCGCGGCTGGCCGTCGGTGCAGGTCTTCGGGCTGACCCGCATCGAGGTGCTGCGCCGGACGGGCCTGCACGGCGCGTACCCGAGCTCCGACCGGGCGCTCCTGGCCGAGCTCGGACTGCACGGGCGGCTCGTCGAGGTCGACGAGGTGCACTTCCACCGCCGCGAGTTCGGCGGTCGGGTGACGCGCTCGACGGACCTGCGCACGCGCTACCCGGTCTTCACCGGCGGGGACGTGCCGGAGATCCCCCTGCCGTACCTCGACCTGCTCGGCGGCTTCCTCGGCGGCCTGCGGCGCGCCGGGCTGCCGCCGGTCGAGACCGCGCGGTGCCTGTGGGCCCTGCGCCGGTACGCCGGCTACACGAAGCCCAAGCTCGCGCACGAGGTGGCCGAGGTCGCCCGGAACGCGGTGCACGGGCGCTTCCCCGTCCGGCCGCGCTCCGTGCCGGGGACGACGCCGGGAACGACGCCGGGAACGACCGGGGGCGCATCACCGGCGCGGGCCGGCAGCACGGCGTAGGACCGACGACGAGGGCCGGGCCGCGGGGGACGTCGTCCCCGGCGGCCCGGCCCTCGTCGTCCGGTCACCCGAACGGTCGTCCGGAGGGTCAGCCGAACAGCGCGGTCTGCTCCTCCCGCAGCCGGTCGACGAGCCGCCCCGCCGGGAGCTCGACGTCGGCGTAGGTGAGCACCTCGTCCTTGGCGACCGCGCGGCGCAGCCGGCAGTCGACCGCCACGCCCTGCGGCAGCAGGTCCGCGGCCCGGGCCCTCGGGTAGTCCTCGGCCTGGCCGTAGGTGTCGTAGCCGCCCAGCCCGTCGAGCACGTGCCCGGCCGGCAGGTCGCGCTTGGCCGTGGTGACGACCTCCACGCGGGGGCCACCGGTCGGCGCCAGGGCCGGGTCGGCGAAGTCCACCGCGCGCACCACCGTGTTCGGCACCTCGAAGTGGCACAGGTGGTAGGGCGTGTAGAAGCTGTAGAGCGGCCCCTCGCCCAGCTTGTACAGATTGAGGTAGTGCTGCTGCTTCGGGTCGTCGTGGGTGGCGAGCACGAAGACCCCCGGCCCCGGCTTGCTGCCGACCACGTAGTCGACGACCCCGCCGAGCGCGACGAGCTCGTCGACGTCGTACCGCGAGACCAGCTCGTCGACGTGGCCCGCGTGGTCCCAGCCGTTCATGCCCCGCCTCGGCACCGTGAACCCCGCGGCGTTGGCGACGATCGCCTGCTCGAAGGAGATCTTGGTGCCGTCCGCGAAGCTCGTCACCATGGCCGGGTCCTGCCCCCACCGCTCGGCGAACCCCTTCTGGGTCGTCGGGTTGCGGTAGGGGTCCTGCAGGCCCTTGATGTTGCCGGCGACGAGCGGCGTGGCGCCGATGCCGCGGACGAACCGCAGGAGGTTCATCTCGACACCGGGCTGGTCGCCGTCGGCGCCGGTGAGCACCACGCCGGCCCGTCGCGCGCGTTCGGCCAGCAGCGGGCCGACGGTGCCGTCGAGCTCGGCGTTCATCGTCACGAGCGGCTTGCCCGCCTCGATGGCGGCGACCGTGAGGTGCGCGCCGAACTCGACGGCCCCGGTGACGTCGACGAGGCAGTCGACCGCGTCGGAGCCGACGAGGAGCGACCAGTCGTCGGTGACGGCGGGGCGGCCGTGGGCGATCGCGCGGTCGAGGGCGTCGGCGGCCGAGACCACCTCGACGTCCTCGACGCCTGCGTAGGCGTACGCCGCCACGCCGCGCTCGACCGTGCGGTTGGCGACGGCGACGAGCGTCATGCCGGGCACGCTGTTGACGACCTGGTTGGCGAAGCCCTTGCCCTGGAAGCCCGCGCCGACCATCCCGACGCGGATCGGGCGGCCCTCGGCCTGCCGGCGCGCGAGCGCCGTGTCGAGGAGGATCACGCGGCCTCCCCGGCGAAGTGCGGGCGACGCGTCGCCGGGTCGACGAGGGGCCAGGACGCGTCCTTCGGCGAGGTCGCGTCGACGGGCAGCGGCCACTCGAGCCCGAGCACCGGGTCGTCGAACCGCAGGCCGCGCTCCGCCTCCGGGGTGTACCGCCCGCTCACCTGGTAGATCACCTCCGTGTCCGGCACGAGCGTCTGGTAGCCGTGCGCGAAGAACGGCGGCACGTACAGCGCGCGGTGGTTCTCGGCCGTCAGCTCGACGGACACGTGCTGCAGGTACGTGGGCGACCCGTCCCGCACGTCGACGATCTTGTCGACGATCGCGCCCCGCGTGCAGCGCACCAGCTTCGCCTCGGGCGCGGGCGCCACCTGCAGGTGCATCCCGCGGAGCGTCCCCGCCGCGACGTTGAAGCTCACGTTGGCCTGCTCGACGACGTTCTCCAGCCCGTGCTCGGCGAAGACCGCCTGGTCGAAGGACCGCGCGAAGAAGCCGCGCTCGTCCTGGCGCAGCTCGAGCTCGACGACGTAGACCCCCGCGATGGCGGTGGGCTCGAGGCGCATCAGGCCACCCACCGCAGGGAGTCGTCGAGCTGCCGGGTGTCCAGCAGGTGCTGGAGCTGCTTGAGGCGCGTGTGCCCGCGGCCTGTGAACGTCTCCGCGTCGAGCTGGATGCGGGAGAAGACCTCCGCGAGCTGCCGGGCGCCGCGCGCGGCGTCCCAGTCGCAGGTGAAGCCCGGCAGGACGTCGCCGATCTTGTCGAAGTTCACCTTGTAGCTGCGGTTGTCGGCGCCGGGCTCCCCGAAGGACAGCTTGCACCCCGGGAACGCGGCCGCGACGGTCTCCGCGATCTCCCGGACCTGGTAGTTCTGCGCGTCGCTGCCGACGTTGAGGACCTGGTTGTGCACGGCCTCGCGCGGGGCGTCGAGCACGGCGCGGATCGCCTTGGCGATGTCCAGGCCGTGCACGAGGGGCCGCCACGGCGTCCCGTCGGAGGTCATCGCGATCTCACCCGTCGTGAAGGCCAGCCCCGAGAGGTTGTTCAGCACGATGTCGAACCGCATGCGCGGCGAGGCGCCGAACGCCGTCGCGTTGCGCAGGAACGTGGGGGAGAACGAGTCGTCCGCCATCGGCGCGAGGTCCCGCTCGACGAGCGACTTGCAGACCGCGTAGGCCGTCTGCGGGTTCACCGGCGACGTCTCGTCGACCGTGCCGTCCGCCACGCCGTACACGCTGCACGAGGACATGTACACGAACCGCTCGACGCCGGCGCGCTTGGCCGTCGTCGCGACATGCACGGACGCCTGGTGGTTGACCTGGTAGGTGATCTCGCCCAGGAGGTCGCCGAGCGGGTCGTTCGACAGCTCGGCCATGTGCACGACGGCGTCCACGCCCTCGAAGTCGGCCTCCGTGACGTCCCGGATGTCCTTGGCGAGGGTCTCGACGGTGAGCGGCACGCCCTGGTAGAGCCAGCCCTGCTTGTAGTACCCGGTGTCGAGGCCGACGACCTGGTGCCCCGCCTCGACGAGCGTGGGGGCCAGCAGGCAACCGAGGTAGCCCTCGGTGCCGGTGACAAGGATGCGCACGTGGTCCCTTTCGTTCTCGGCCCGACGCGGGCCGCGGAGGTCGTCGCCGCCAGGACGCGGGGTGCTCCCGCACGCGGGACGACCTGCCCACGGTAGAGGCTCGGACAAACCGGGCACCTCGCACCGACGGGTGAGACGCGGGTGAGAAAGGCCACCGGGGGCGCCGGAGGGACGCAGAGCGCCCTACGGTCGGAGCGACAGCGGACGGACGGAAAGGCACGACATGGCAGCACCGACGACAGGCCTCGACCCGGCGGACATCCCCGTGGTGATCCTGTGCGGCGGCATGGGCACGCGGCTGCGCGAGGCGAGCGAGAAGCTCCCCAAGCCGCTGGTCGACATCGGCGGCAAGCCGATCCTGTGGCACATCATGAAGACGTACGAGGCGCACGGGTTCCGGCGCTTCGTGCTCTGCCTGGGCTACAAGGGCGACCTCATCAAGCGGTACTTCCTCGACATGCGCGAGCACTCCGAGGACTTCACGCTGCACGTGGGCGGCGACCACACGCCGCGCTTCCACGGGTCGGGCGGCGACGTGGACTGGGAGGTCACCTTCGCCGAGACGGGCCTGCTCACCGGTACGGGCGCCCGCATCAAGCGGGTCGCCGACTACATCGGCGACTCGACCTTCGCGCTGACGTACGGCGACGGCGTCGGCGACGTCGACCTCACCGCCGAGCTGGCGCAGCACCGGGCCTCCGGCCTGGCCGCGACCGTCACGGGCGTGCGGCCGACCAGCCGCTTCGGCGAGATGACGGCCGACGCCTCGGGGACGAAGGTCGAGGCCTTCCTCGAGAAGCCGCAGAGCACGACGGGCTGGGTCAGCGGCGGGTACTTCTTCTTCGAGCGGCCGTTCCTCGACCGCTACCTCGACACGGACCCCGGGCTGCTGCTCGAGCGGGCGCCCCTGCAGCGCGCGGCGCGGGACGGGCAGCTCGGCGTGTACGGGCACTCCGGCTTCTGGGCCGGCATGGACACGTTCCGCGACTGGACGGACCTCAACGCCCTTTGGGACGCCGACGAGGCGCCCTGGAAGGTCTGGAAGGACTGACGAGCGGTCCCGCGCGACGGACGTGCGGGAGGGCTTGCAGAGGGGGTCGGCCGGACGAGGGCCGGCCCCCTCGTCGGTCGACTGCTGCTCCCGCCGGTGCTTGACACCTCGGCCGCGCCGATGAAACGATTCACGGGTCGTCATCGTCGAGACACCCGAGGACCTGCCGTGACCATCGACCCCACCGTCCTGCGCACGCTCGAGCGGCAGGCCATCGAGCTGCCGAGCTGGGCCTTCGGCAACGCCGGCACCCGGTTCAAGGTGTTCAGCACCCCCGGCACCCCGCGGACCGTGCAGGAGAAGCTCGAGGACGCGGCGGAGGTCCACCGCCTCACAGGGCTGGCGCCGTCCGTCGCGCTGCACATCCCGTGGGACCTGGTCGACGACTGGGGCAAGCTGGCCGCGTACGCCGAGGACCTGGGCGTGCGGTTGGGGACCATCAACTCCAACACGTTCCAGGACGACGACTACAAGCTCGGCTCCCTGACCCACACGGACCCGCGCATCCGCCGGAAGGCGGTCGACCACCACTTCGCGTGCATCGACGTCATGCACGAGACCGGGTCGCAGGACCTGAAGATCTGGCTGCCGGACGGCACCAACTACCCGGGGCAGGGGGACATCCGGGGCCGCCAGGACCGCCTCGCGGAGTCCCTGCGGACGATCTACGACCGGCTGGGCCCCGAGCAGCGGCTCGTGCTGGAGTACAAGATCTTCGAGCCGTACTTCTACACGATGGACGTGCCGGACTGGGGCACCTCCTACGCGCACGTCACGGCGCTGGGGGAGCGGGCCATGGTGTGCCTCGACACGGGGCACCACGCGCCGAGCACGAACATCGAGTTCATCGTCGCCCAGCTCATCCGCCTGGGCCGGCTGGGCTCCTTCGACTTCAACTCCCGCTTCTACGCCGACGACGACCTCATCGTCGGCGCGGCCGACCCCTTCCAGCTGTTCCGCATCCTCTTCGAGGTCGTCCGCGGGGGCGGCCTGGAGGAGGGCTCGCCGGTGGCGTTCATGCTCGACCAGTGCCACAACGTCGAGGACAAGATCCCCGGCCAGATCCGGTCCGTGCTCAACGTGCAGGAGATGACCGCGCGCGCCCTCCTCGTCGACCAGGAGGCGCTGCGGGCGGCGCAGGACGCCGGGGACGTGCTGGGTGCCAACGGCCTGGTCATGGACGCCTTCTACACCGACGTGCGGCCCGACCTCGCCGCCTGGCGGGAGGAGCGCGGGCTGCCCGCGGACCCGCTGGCGGCGTACCGGGCGTCCGGCTACGCGGAGCGCACGGTCGCCGAGCGCGTGGGCGGGCAGCAGGCCGGCTGGGGGGCCTGAGTGGACCGGCGGTCACCGACGCTGGCGGCCGTCGACCTCGGGGCCTCCAGCGGACGTGTTCTCACCGGCCGGCTCGTCGAGGGACGGCTGGTCACGCACGAGGTCGGCCGGTTCGCCAACACCCCGGTGACGACGACGGCGTGGAGCGTGGGCGGCGCCCGTGAGCGGCTGTCGTGGGACGTGCTCTCCCTGTGGCAGGGGGTGCGCGAAGGGCTGGCCGTCGCCGCCCGTGACCACGGACCCGTCGCCGGCATCGGCGTCGACACGTGGGCGGTCGACTACGGGCTGCTCGACGGCGACGGCGAGCTGCTGGGCAACCCCGTGCACTACCGCGACGCGCGGACGCAGGGGGCGCCCGAGCGGCTCTTCGAGGCGCTGCCGGCCGCCGCGCTGTACGAGCGGACGGGCATCCAGGTGCAGCCCTTCAACACGCTCTTCCAGCTCGTGGCCGAGGCGGGCAGCGCCCGGGTGCGTGCGGCCGAGGACCTGCTGCTGGTCCCCGACCTCCTGGGCTTCTGGCTCACCGGCCGCCGCGTGGCGGAGCTCACCAACGCGTCCACGACCGCGATGGTCGACGCCGCCACGCTGACGTGGAGCGGGGCCGCCCTCGACGCGCTGAAGGCCGTCACGGGGGAGGACCTGTCCCGGCTCCTGCCCGAGGTCGTCCTCCCGGGGACCGTTCTCGGGTCGGTGCTGGACCCCGTCGCCGCCGGCCTCGGGCTGTCCGGCGCGCAGGTCGTCGCCGTCGGGTCGCACGACACGGCGTCGGCGGTCGCGGCGGTCCCGCTGACGTCCGAGCGGTCCGCGTACATCTCGTCGGGCACGTGGTCCCTCGTCGGGCTGGAGCGGCCTGAGCCGGTGCTGTCGGAGGCGGGCCGGGCCGCGAACTTCAGCAACGAGCGCGGCGTCGAGGGCACGGTCCGCTTCCTGCGCAACGTCGCCGGGCTGTGGCTGCTGCAGGAGTCCCTGCGCACCTGGCGGGCGCAGGGCCGCCCCCAGGAGCTGACGGACCTGCTCGCCGCAGCCGCGGAGGTGCCGCCGCTGCGGGCGGTGGTCGACGTCGACGACCCGGCCTTCGCGCCGCCGGGCGACATGCCGGCGCGCGTCGTCGCCGCCGCCCGGCGGACCGGCGGTGGCGTCGGGCCCGTGCCGGAGAGCCCGGCGGAGGTGACGAGGTGCATCCTCGACTCGCTGGCCCTCGCCTACCGCCGGGCCGTCCGCACCGCGGGTGAGCTGGCGGGGGTCGACGTCGACGTGGTGCACGTCGTCGGCGGCGGCTCGCGCAACGCGCTGCTGTGCCGGCTCACCGCGGACGCGACCGGTCTGCCGGTGGTCGCCGGCCCGGTCGAGGGCACGGCCATGGGCAACCTGCTCGTGCAGGCGGTGGCGCTCGGCCACCTCGAGGGCGGCCTGCCCGCGGTCCGCGAGGTCGTCCGCGCGTCGGGCGACCTCGTGCGGTACGAGCCGACGGCCGCCGGCGCCGCGGCCTGGGAGCGCGCGGAACGGCGCCTCGCAGACGTGTAGGCGCGCGGGCGCGCTCCCTGCGCGGCGACGGCCGGAGGCGGCCCCGACCTGTGGAAGGATCCACGCGTGCCGCGAGCGACGACGCCCCGCCGCGCGTCCGTCGCGGACGTCGCCCGTCAGGCGGGTGTGTCCGTGGGGACCGTGTCCAACGTGCTCAACCGCCCGGAGACGGTCGCGCCCGCGACGCGCGCCCGGGTGGAGGCGGCGATCGAGGAGCTGTCCTTCGTGCCCAACGGGCTGGCGCGCCAGCTCCGCGCGGGCACCATCACGACGGTCGGCGCGATCCTGCTGGACATCCGCAACCCGTTCTTCACCGAGGTCGCACGCGGCATCGAGGACCGGCTGACGGCGGCCGACCACACGCTCATGCTGGCCAGCTCCGACGACGACCCTGCCCGCGAGGCGCGCTACCTGCGGCTGTTCGAGGAGAAGGGCGTCGTCGGGCTCCTCGTCGTGCCCGGGTCGCTCGACGTCGAGCCCCTGCGGGCGGTGCAGCGCCGGGGCGTGCGGGTGGTCCTCCTCGACGCGGCGTCCTCGTCGCCCGACCTGTCGTCCGTGTCGGTCGACGACGCGGCCGGCGGCGCGTTGGCCGCGCGCCACCTGCTCGAGCTGGGGTACCGGCGGCTGACGTTCCTCAACGGGCCGCACACCATCCGGCAGTGCGCCGACCGGCTGCGGGGGATCCGCGAGGCGGTGGCCGACGCGGGGCTCGACCCGGACGTCGTGGTGGAGGAGGTCCGGCTGACGTCCCTGGACGCGGGTGGGGGCGACGTCGCGATGGGTCGGCTCGTCGATGCGTCGGGCGGCCGGCCGCCCGAGGCCGTGCTGTGCGTCAACGACCTCGTCGCGGTCGGCGTGCAGCGTGCGCTGCGACGCCTGGGGGGGACGGCGCTCCTGTCGCGCGTGGCGTGCGTCGGGTACGACGACATCGACATCGCGAGCGAGCTGGCGATGCCCCTGACGTCCGTGCGCCAGCCGGCGCTCGAGATGGGGTACCGCGCCGCCGACCTGCTGCTCGCGCGCGGGCCGGGCGAGCCCGCGGAGCACGTGGTGTTCCAGCCCGAGCTCGTCGTGCGGGCCTCGTCCCTCGTGCCCGGCCGCGCTCGCGCGGGGGCGGGCGGGTCGTCGCCCACGTCGTGACCTCCGGGCCCGCCCGGCGGGCGGGGAACGGACGACGAGGTCCTTGCAGGCGGGTCGGCGGTCCTGCTACCGTCGTTTTGCGTGAATCGATTCAAGGGCGAAGGGCACGGCGGAACGCCGGGCCGGTGCCCGGGGTCGACCGACGGGGCGCCCGCGCCGGACGTCGGACCGCGCGCCGACCGCAGCCCCTCTCGTCCCACCTCACGGAGACCCGCCGATGACGCACCCCGAGGCCGCCGCCCTGATCGCCCGGTCCAACCGCCTGGGCGCCGACCCGCGCACCACGAACTACGCGGGCGGGAACACGTCCGCCAAGGGCACCGACACGGACCCGGTGACCGGTGAGCCCGTCGAGCTGCTGTGGGTCAAGGGCTCCGGCGGGGACCTGGGCACCCTGACGGAGAAGAACCTGGCGGTGCTGCGCCTGGACCGGCTGCGCGCGCTCGTCGGCGTCTACCCCGGCGTCGACCGCGAGGACGAGATGGTGGCGGCGTTCGACTACTGCCTGCACGGCAAGGGCGGTGCCGCCCCGTCGATCGACACCGCGATGCACGGCCTCGTCCGCGCGGCGCACGTCGACCACCTCCACCCGGACGCCGGCATCGCCCTCGCGACGGCCGCCGACGGCGAGAAGCTGACGGCGGAGGTCTTCGGCGACCGCGTCGTGTGGGTCCCCTGGCGCCGCCCCGGCTTCCAGCTCGGCCTGGACATCGCCGCCGTGCACGCGGCGCACCCCGAGGCGATCGGCTGCATCCTCGGCGGGCACGGCATCACCGCGTGGGGTGCCACGTCCGAGGAGGCCGAGGCGCGCTCGCTCGAGATCGTCCGCACCGCAGAGCAGTACGTCGCCGAGCGCACCGCCGCGCTCGAGGCGCAGGGCACGCACCCGTTCGGTCCGGTGCGCGAGGGCTACGCCGCGCTGCCCGAGGCCGAGCGCCGCCTGCGGGCCGCCGCCCTGGCGCCCGTGGTCCGCGGGCTGGCGTCGACGGACCGCCCGCAGGTGGGCCACCTGACGGACTCCGACGTGGTCCTGGACTTCGTGTCGCGGGGGGCGCTGGGCCGCCTGGCCGCGCTCGGGACGTCCTGCCCCGACCACTTCCTGCGGACGAAGGTCTCGCCGCTCGTCGTCGACCTGCCGTCCGACGCCCCGCTCGACGACGTCGTCGCCCGGCTGAAGGAGCTGCACGCGGAGTACCGCGCGCAGTACCAGGCCTACTACGACCGGCACGCGACGCCGGACAGCCCGGCGATCCGCGGCGCGGACCCGGCGATCGTGCTCGTCCCCGGCGTGGGCATGTTCTCGTTCGGCAAGGACAAGCAGACGGCGCGCGTGGCCGGCGAGTTCTACGTCAACGCGATCAACGTGATGCGCGGCGCCGAGGCGATCAGCACCTACGCCCCCATCGACGAGGCGGAGAAGTTCCGCATCGAGTACTGGGCGCTGGAGGAGGCCAAGCTGCGGCGCATGCCCGCGCCCAAGCCCCTGGCGACGCGGATCGCCGTCGTCACCGGCGCCGGGTCGGGCATCGGCAAGGCCATCGCCGAGCGGCTCGCGGCGGAGGGCGCGTGCGTCGTCATCGCGGACCTCAACCTCGAGGGCGCGCAGGAGGTCGCCGACGCGCTCGGCGGCCCCGACGTCGCCGTCGCGGTGCGCGCGGACGTGACGGACGAGGAGGCGGTGGCCGCGCTGGTGCGCGAGGCCGCGCTCGCCTTCGGGGGTGTGGACCTCGTCGTCAACAACGCCGGGCTGTCCATCTCGAAGCCGCTGCTGGAGACGACCGTCAGGGACTGGGACCTCCAGCACGACGTCATGGCGCGCGGCTCGTTCCTCGTCGCCCGCGAGGCCGCACGCGCCATGATCGCCCAGGGCATGGGTGGCGACATCGTCTACATCGCCTCGAAGAACTCGCTGTTCGCAGGGCCCAACAACATCGCCTACTCGGCGACGAAGGCCGACCAGGCCCACCAGGTGCGCCTCCTGGCGGCGGAGCTCGGTGAGCACGGCATCCGGGTCAACGGCGTGAACCCGGACGGCGTGGTGCGCGGTTCGGGCATCTTCGCGGGCGGGTGGGGCGCGCAGCGAGCGGCCGTGTACGGCGTGCCGGAGACGGAGCTGGGCACGTACTACGCGCAGCGCACCCTGCTCAAGCAGGAGGTGCTGCCAGAGCACGTGGCGGCCGCCGTCTTCGCGCTGACGGGGCCGGACCTGGTGCAGACCACGGGGCTGCACGTGCCGGTCGACTCCGGCGTCGCGGCGGCGTTCCTGCGCTGAGCCCCGACCCG
This sequence comes from Cellulomonas sp. plas2, assembly GCF_057221735.1. Lineage (NCBI taxonomy): Bacteria > Bacillati > Actinomycetota > Actinomycetes > Micrococcales > Cellulomonadaceae > Cellulomonas > Cellulomonas sp. plas2. The sequence goes on along the minus strand of NZ_CM170155.1, from coordinate 2,103,474 downwards.
CCCCCCGGCCTGTGAGCGGGTCGGGGGGGGGCGGCGTCGTCGTGTCGGACCTCTGGGATAGGAAGAGCACGTGCGCATCGCCATCTTCGCCACCTGCCTGTCGGACGCGCTGTTCCCGCAGGCCGCCCAGGCGACCGTCCGGGTGCTCGAGCGCCTCGGCCACGAGGTCGACGTCCCCGCCGGGCAGGCGTGCTGCGGGCAGATGCACGTGAACTCGGGCTACCAGGGGCAGGCGCTGCCGGTCATCCGCAACCACGTGCGCGCGTTCGAACCGGTGCTCGACGGGGAGTGGGACGCCGTCGTCGCCCCGTCGGGGTCCTGCGTGGCGGCCACGCGTCACCAGCAGGGCATGGTGTGCCGCCGGGCGGGCGACGAGCGCCTGGCCCGGCGGGCCGAGCAGGTCGCCGGCCGCACGTACGAGCTCTCGGAGCTCCTGGTCGACGTGCTCGGGGTGACCGACGTCGGCGCGTGGTTCCCGCACCGCGTGACCTACCACCCCACCTGCCACTCCCTCCGGATGCTCCGGGTGGGGGACCGGCCCACCCGGCTCCTGCGCGCCGTGGCCGGCCTCGAGCTCGTGGACCTGCCCGAGGCGGACCAGTGCTGCGGGTTCGGCGGCACCTTCTCGCTGAAGAACTCCGAGACGTCGGCCGCGATGGTGGCGGACAAGTGCGCGAACGTGGTGTCGACCGGCGCCCCGTACCTCACGGCGGGGGACTGGTCCTGCCTCATGAACATCTCCGGCGCGCTGGACCGGGGCGGCTCGGGGGTGCGGTCGCTGCACCTGGCGGAGATCCTCGCCGCGACGCGTGAGCACCCGTGGCGGCCCGAGCCCGAGGTCGCGCACGTCGGGCGGGCCGCGGGGCGTGGTGCGGGGCGGTCGGCGGGGCGGGCGGAGGTCGGGGCATGAGCGTCCACCTCGGGATGCCGACCGTCCGGCCGCTGCCGGCGGCCGACCCGGCGGACCCGCTGCGCTGGGGGCCGACGTTCCCCGACGCGGCCCACGAGACGCTGCAGGACGGTCAGCTGCGCGCGAACCTGCGGCGCGCGACGCACACCATCCGTGACAAGCGCCTGGCCGTCACCGCCGAGCTGTCGGACTGGGAAGACCTGCGCGCCGCCGGGTCCGGTGTGAAGCAGCAGGTCATGGCGACGCTGCCCGACCTGCTCGAGCAGCTGGAGGCGAGCGTGACGGCCCGGGGCGGGGTCGTGCACTGGGCGCGGGACGCCGCGGAGGCCAACCGCATCGTCACCGACCTGGTCCGCGCGGCCGACGCCCACGAGGTCGTGAAGGTGAAGTCGATGGCCACGCAGGAGATCGGCCTCAACGAGCACCTGGCCGCCGCCGGGATCGAGGCCACCGAGACCGACCTTGCCGAGCTCATCGTCCAGCTCGCGGGGGACATGCCCTCCCACATCCTCGTGCCGGCCATCCACCGCAACCGGGACCAGATCCGGGACATCTTCACGGGGTCGATGGGCGACGCACCGGCCGGCCTCACCTCGGAACCGGCCGACCTCGCGGCGGCGGCCCGGGCCCACCTGCGCGCCCGCTTCCTGCGCGCCGACGTCGCCATCTCCGGTGCCAACCTCGCCGTCGCCGACACGGGCACGGTCGCGGTGGTCGAGTCCGAGGGCAACGGGCGCATGTGCCTGACGCTGCCGCGGGTCCTCATCACGGTGATGGGCATCGAGAAGGTGCTGCCCACGTTCACCGACCTCGAGGTGTTCATGCAGCTCCTGCCGCGGTCGTCGACGGGGGAGCGGATGAACCCGTACACGACCTTCTGGACGGGGGTGACGCCGGGGGACGGGCCGCAGGAGTTCCACCTCGTCCTCGTCGACAACGGCCGCACGCGCGCCCTGGCCGACGAGATCGGCCGGACAGCCCTCCACTGCATCCGCTGCTCGGCCTGCCTCAACGTCTGCCCCGTGTACGAGCGCACGGGCGGGCACGCCTACGGCTCGGTCTACCCCGGTCCGATCGGCGCGATCCTCACACCACAGCTCCTCGGCGTCGGCGCGGAGGGCGGCCTCGACCCGCACGACCCGGCGGCGACGCTCCCGTTCGCCAGCAGCCTGTGCGGCGCCTGCTACGACGCGTGCCCGGTGAAGATCGACATCCCGACCGCGCTCGTGCACCTGCGCGACCAGGCGCAGCACCCCCAGGGCCGGCGCGCGCGCCCGACGGGGTGGTCGGTCGGACTCGGGCTGGCCGCCCTGTCGATGCGGTCGGGGACGGTCTTCCGCTGGGCCGGGCGGGCGGTGCCCCTGGCCCGGCGGCTGCTGCCGCGCCGGGTCCGGCGCCTGCCGTTCCCCGGCAGCCTGTGGACGTCGAGCCGCGACCTGCCGGTGCTGCCCCGGCAGACGTTCCGCGACTGGTTCGAGCAGCGCCCCGAGCCGGGGGCCGCCGGCGGGCAGCGCGCCGGCGGGCAGGTGGCCGACCGGCAGGGGACCGGCGGGACCGGTGGCACCCGCGCGGACGGGGAGGAGCAGCCGTGAGCGCCCGGACGGAAATGCTGGCACGCGTGCGTCGGGCGCTCGCCCCGGCACCGGGCCGCAGCGCGGCGCCCGTCCCGACGGTGCCCCGCGACTACCGGCGGCACGGGGACGTCGCGACGGGGTCCCCGGAGGCGGTCGAGCTCCTCGTCGACCGGCTCGTCGACTACCGCGCGACCGTCGTGCGCACCTCCACCGCCGGGCTGGCCGCAGCGGTCGCCGCCCAGCTCGAGGGGGTGCCGCGCGTGGTCGTGCCGCCGGGCCTGGACCCCGCGTGGGTCGCGGCCGCGCGGGAGGCGGTCGGCGAGGTGCTCGTCGACGGCGTCGCGCCGGTGGGGGACCCGACCGGTGACGCGACCGGCGATGCGACAGGGGATCCGATGGCCGTGCCCGGCGCGTCCGTGGCGCCGTTGTCCCACGCCGCGCTCGACGCGACCGCGGCGGTCGTCACCGCGTGCCGCGTGGCCGTCGCCGAGACCGGGACGATCGTGCTCGACGGGGAGGGGGACCAGGGCCGGCGCGTCCTGACCCTGCTGCCGGACCGGCACGTGTGCGTCGTCCGCGCGGACCAGGTCGTGGGCTCGGTGCCGGAGGCCGTGGCGCTGCTCGCGACGCACCCGGAGCGGCCGATGACGTGGATCTCGGGCCCCAGCGCGACGAGCGACATCGAGCTCGTCCGCGTCGAGGGCGTGCACGGGCCGCGCGACCTGCGGGTGCTGGTGGTCGAGGACTGAAGAGCGGGTCAGGTGCGCGACTCCCGTTGCACCTCGGCCTCGGCCTCGGCCTCGGCCAGCAGCCGCTCCGCGTCCTCCACCTCCTCCGCCGTCCGCTCGCGGTCCGTCCGGGTGGCAGCGGCGGCCTCCGCGGCCGACCTCGCCGCCGCCGCCGCGGCCTGCGTCGTCCGCCGTTGAGCGTCGAGCTGCCGCTCGAGGTCCGCCAGCCGCTCCTCCAGCGCCGCCTCCGCGTCGCGGGCATCCGCGGCGTGCCGGTCGGCCTCGTCCTGCGCCCGCCGGGCGTCGTCGGCCTGCCGCACGGCGACGTCGGCCGCCTCCCGGGCCGTCGCGAGCGCGGTCCGGGCGGCCTCCCGCGCAGCCTCGGCCCGTTCGCGGCGGCGCGTCCGTTCCGCGTCCTGCTCGGCTGCGCGACGCCGGCGGCCGTCCGAGGCGGTCGGCACGCGCGCCGGCGGTGCGGACGGAGGCGGGGACGTGCCGGCCTCGTCGGGCAGCCCGAAGCCGACGTGCGTGCGGGGACCCGTCAGTCGCCCGGACGTCACCTCGGCGGCGACCGACGGGTCGGTCAGGGCCGCGGAGAGCGTCGTCTCCACCTCGAGCGCCACGGCGTCGGTGATGCGGTGGCCCTCGGCACGCGCCACGTCGCGCGCCCGCTGGACCAGCGCCGCGACGAGCTGGCGGCGCTGCCGGTCCAGGTCGCGCAGCCCCGGCCCGTCGAGGTGCGCGGCGGCCTCCCGCAGCCCCGTGCCGAGGTCGCGCACCTGCCCGGCCAGCAGCGGGCTGTCCACCATGAGCAGGTTGACGAGCCACGCCGACACGGTCGGCCGTCGCAGGGCGGCGATGCCCGCGGCCGCCTCGCGGTCCCCGGTGCTGCGCGCGAGGCGGGCCGCGGCGTCCCGCCGGCGGACGAACTCCTCCGGTGGTGCGACGTAGAGGTCGGCGGCGGCGTGCGCGACGGCGTCCGGCTCGCCGTCCTGCTCGGCGGCGTCCTGCTCGGTCGCGTCCTGCTCGGTCGCGTCCTGCTCGGCCGCGTCGTGCCCGGTGGCGTCGTGCCCGTCCGCGTCGTGCTCGTCCGCCCGGTGCTTAGCTGCGTCCGCCTCTGCGGCGGTCCGGGCGTCCTGTCGTCGTCGGGGCACGGCGCCATCCTGGCCGACCTACCGCGGCTGCAGCACCACCTCCTGGGGCGGCACCTGCACCCACAGCTCCGGTGCGCCCACGCTCAGGGCGGCGACCCGGTCGGGCTCGACGTCGGCGAGCAGCGCTGCCCCGGCACGGCCGGTCGGCTGCAGGCGCAGCCGCACGGCCTGGCCCTGGTGCTCGAGCCCCACGAGCCGGGCGGGCCACCCGTCGGCCGGACCCGTCCCCGCGTCGTCCGCCGTCCCCACCGGTGCCCTCGCCACCCGCACCGCACCGGGGCGCACGGTGACGAGGACGGGTCCGGGCCGGGCGGGAGCGACGGCCGTGACGAGCTCGCCGCCGCCGTCCAGCCGCACGCGCACCCCGTGGACCGTCCCCTCCCACAGGTTGAGGCCGACCAGCCCGGCGACGAACGGCGTGCGCGGCGCGGCGACGACGGCGGCGGGCGGGCCCTCCTGCACCACGCGCCCGGTCTCGAGCACGACCAGGTGGTCGGCGAGCGCGAGGGCGTCGAGCACGTCGTGCGTGACGAGGACGCCGGTGCCGTCGGCCCGCGGCAGGTGCTCGCGGAGCAGCGACCGGACCTCGAGCCGGGCGAGCGCGTCGAGCGCGGCGGTCGGCTCGTCGAGCAGGAGGAGCGCCGGCCGCACCGCCAGGGCGCGGGCCAGCGCCACGCGCTGCGCCTGCCCGCCCGACAGGGCCCGCGGCCGCGCGGCGGCGAGGTGCGCGGCGCCGACGGCCGCGAGCCACCGGTCCGCGACCTCCCGGGCGCGGCGACGCGGCAGACCCTGCGCGCGCGGCCCGAACGCGACGTTGTCCCGCGCGTCGAGGTGGGGGAGCAGGAGGTGGTCCTGTGGGAGCAGGCCGACGCCGCGCCGGTACGCCGGGACGCGGACGCCGGCGTCGACGTCGTCGAGCACCTGCCCGCCGACGACGACGCGGCCGGCGACCAGCGGCACGAGTCCGGCGAGCGCCCGCAGGAGCGTGGTCTTGCCGGCCCCGTTCGGCCCGAGCACCGCGACCACCTGCCCCGGGCGTGCCGTCAGCGCGGCGTCGAGGACGAGGTCGCCGCGCCGCACGCGGACGGCGGCGTCCAGGCCGCCGTCGGGAGCCGGTGGGTCCGGCGTCGTGACCGGCGTCGGGGCCGCCATCACCGCAGCCACCGGTGCCGCAGCACGAGCAGCACGGCGAGGGACACGACGAGCAGCAGCACCGACAGCACGAGGGCCGCGTCCGGGTCGGACTCCAGCGCGAGGTAGACCCCGAGCGGCAGGGTGCGCGTGACGCCGGGCAGGCTGCCGGCGAAGGTGATGGTCGCGCCGAACTCGCCGAGCGCCCGGGCCAGGCACAGGACCGTCCCCGACAGCACGCCCGGCGCGACCAGCGGCAGCGTCACGCGGCGGGCGACGACCCCGGGCGACGCCCCCAGGGTGGCGGCCACCTCCTCGTGGCGGCGGTCCGCGGCGCGCAGCGCGCCCTCGACGGCGACGACGAGGAAGGGCAGCGCCACGAAGGCCTGCGCCAGCACGACGGCGGCCGTCGTGAAGGGCACGGTCACGCCGAAGGCCAGGTCCAGCGGGCGGCCGAGCAGCCCCCGCCGGCCCAGCAGCATGAGCAGGGCCACGCCCCCGACGACGGGGGGCAGCACGAGGGGCACGCTCACCAGCGCGCGCACGGTCGCGGCCGCACCGCCGCGGGCGCGCGCGAGCAGCCACGCGAGCGGGAGCCCGACGAGCAGGCACAGCCCCGTCGCCGCGGCGGCGCAGCCGAGCGACAGCCGCAGCGCCTGCCCGACGGCCGCGTCGGCCAGGACCTCGGGCGCGCGGGCCCACGGCGTGCGCACCACGAGGGCCAGGAGCGGCAGCACCAGCAGCGCCACCCCGACGCCCGCGGGCACGCCGGCGACGACGCGCGCCGACCGCGGGGCGCCGACCTCACCGCCGATCCCGCCGCCGACCTCGCCGCCGCCGGCGCGGCCACCCCGGACGACGCGCCCGCGCGGGCTCACGACGTCGCGGCGTCGGCGACGAGGAACCCGCCGTCGCGCAGGACGTCCTGCCCGTCGGCCGAGGTGAGCCGGTCCAGGAAGGCCCGGGCCGCCGCCGGCGACGGCGCGTCGGCGAGCACGGCGGCGGGGTACTCGGTGACGACCTGCGCCGCCTCGGGGACGGGCACGCCGCGGACCTCGTCGCCGGCGGCGATGACGTCCGTGCGGTAGACGAGCGCGGCGTCGACCTCGCCCAGCCGCACCTTCGTCAGCGCCGCCCGGACGTCGTTCTCCAGCGTGTCGGGTGCCGGCACCAGCCCCACGAGGGCGAACAGCTCCGCCGAGGCCGCCCCGCACGGCACCTCCGGCGCGCACAGCGCGACGGTGCGCCCCGGGTCGGCGAGGTCGGCCAGGCCCGTGACGGCCCCGGGGTCGTCGGGGGGGACGGCGATCTCGAGGGTGTTCGACGCGAGCACGACCGGCAGGTCCTCGACGAGTTCTGCGTCGACGACGGGCTGCATCGTCGCCGTCGACGCGGTGACGAGCACGTCCGCAGGGGCGCCGGCGAGGACCTGGGCGGCGAGGGCGGAGCTGCCGGCGAGGCTGACCACGACGTCCACCGAGGGGTGCCGCGACTCGAAGGCCGTCTCCAGCTCCGCCATCGCGTCCGTCAGCGAGGCGGCGGCCAGCACCGTCACGGTCCCCGCGAGCTCGGGGGAGGCCGGTGCCGCGACGGGGTCGCCGGCGGGGGCCGCCGCGTCCCCGGCGCCCGCGCAGGCCGCCAGCCCGGCCACCGCGACGGCCGCGGCCGCGCGGACGGCGAGGACGGGTGCGGCCACCACCCGGTCGTGCCGCCGCCGTCCCGGGTCGTGCGGGCTCACGCGCCCGCCCCCGCACGCTCCACGACGACGACGGTCGCCTTGACCACGGCCTCCGCGAGGACGCCGGGGGCGAGCCCGAGCTCGTCGGCGGCCTCCCGGGACATGAGCGAGACGAGCCGGAACGGGCCCGCCTGGAGCTCCACCTGGGCCATGACGCCGTCGCGCACGACGTCCGTGACGATGCCCGGCAGCCGGTTCCGGGCCGACGAGCGGCCGTCCGCGTCCAGGTGCCGCTGGGCGCGCAGCACCGCCGCCAGGGCCGCGCCGTCGACGACGCGCCGGCCGGCGGCGTCGTGCTGGTCGGGCAGGAGCCCCCGGTCGACCCAGCGCCGGACCGTGTCGGTGCTGACCCCGAGCACCTCCGCCACCTGCGGCACGCGCAACGTCGTCACGGATGCGACGGTACAGCAGCACGTGCGGCTCGACAGACGCGATCGAGCCGCATCCGCGTCCGCACCCGGCTGCCTGCGCCCGGACCGCCGGACGCCAGGCGCGAGCCGTGGCGCACAATGGCGACGTGCCGCTCGCCCCGCTCGTCGCGCCCGGGCCGCCGCTCGACGCCGAGGAGGCCGAGCGCTGGTCGCGCCACCTGCTGCTGCCGGACCTCGGCGAGGTCGGGCAGCGCCGACTGCGCGCCGCGCGCGTGTGCGTCGTCGGTGCCGGGGGGCTGGGCGCACCCGTGCTGCAGTACCTCGCGGCGGCCGGCGTCGGCACCCTCGGCGTCGTCGACGACGACGTCGTGGACAGCTCGAACCTGCAGCGGCAGGTGGTCCACGGCGAGGCGGACGTCGGGCGGCCGAAGGTGGCCAGCGCGGCGGACGCGGTGCGGCGGCTGAGCAGCCGCACCCGCGTCGTCGAGCACCCCGTCCGGCTGGACGCGAGCACGGCCGGCCTGCTCGACGGCTACGACCTCGTGGTCGACGGCACGGACACGTTCGGGTCCCGGTACGCGGTCGCCGACGCGTGCGCGCGCCGCGGTCTGCCGGAGGTCTGGGGGTCCGTGCTGCGGACCGACGCGCAGGTGTCGGTGTTCTGGGGGCGGCCGCCCGCGGGCAGCGGCGTGGTGCCGGTGCAGCTGCGCGACCTGTTCCCGGTGCCGCCGGCGCCGGGCGAGGTGCCCTCGTGCGCCGAGGCGGGGGTGCTCGGCGCCCTGTGCGGCGTCGTCGGGAGCCTCATGGCGCTGCAGGCCGTCCAGCTCCTCACCGGGACGGGCGAGCCCCTGCTCGGCCGCGTCGCCGTGCTCGACGCCGCCCGCCTGCGCTGGCGGGCGGTGCCGCTCGTCGGCCGGCTCTCCGGTGCCGTCCCCGAGGACGCGCCGTGCCCGTCCGGCGCGCGCGAGGACGACGTGCCCGTGGTCGCGGCCGCCGCGCTCGTCGCCGAGCTGGCGGCCGTCCCCGCCGGGACGCGCGCGCCCGTCGTCGTCGACGTGCGGGAGCACGGCGAGCGGGCGCTGGTGCGCCTGCCCGCCTCGGTGCACGTGCCGCTGGCCGCGCTGCTCGCGCAGGGCGACGGGCGCGTGCCCGGGGTCGAGGACGACGCCCCGCTCGTCGTGCACTGCGCGGCCGGTGTCCGCTCCGCCCGGGCCGTCGCCCACCTGCTGGCCACGGGCCGCCGCGGAACCGTGCGGTCGCTGGCGGGGGGCGTGCAGGCCTGGGTCCGCGCCGGCGGCGAGGTCGTCCGGGGCACCGGCCCCGCACCTACGACCGACGCCGCGTCCCCGACCGGCACCGCGCCCACCATCGCGCCCACCACCGACGACGCCCCCCGCAGGAGGACCGCATGAGCGACCAGGGCCCGCCCGACCACGGGCTGACCCACCTCGACGCCGCCGGGCACGCCCGGATGGTCGACGTGACCGGCAAGACGCCGACCGTCCGCGAGGCGTCCGCCTCGGCGCGCGTGCGGTGCTCGCCGGCGGTGGTCGGGACGCTGCGGTCGGGCACCGCGCCGAAGGGCGACGTGCTGGCGGTCGCCCGCATCGCCGGCATCGCGGCCGCCAAGCGCACGCCCGACCTGCTCCCGCTGGCGCACGTCATCGGCGTGCACGGCGTCACCGTCGACCTCGAGGTGGACGACGAGGGCGTCGTCGTGCGGACCTCGGTGCGGACGGCCGACCGCACCGGCGTGGAGATGGAGGCGCTCACGGCGGCCGCCGTCGCCGCGCTGGCCGTGGTCGACATGGTCAAGGGCCTGGACCGGCTGACGGAGATCACGGACCTGCGCGTCGAGGGCAAGTCCGGGGGACGGTCCGGGGACTGGCGGCGGGGCGACGCGGCGTCGGCCGCGGAGGCCGTCGTCGCGGGGGGTGCCGCGTGATCACCGTGCGGTACTTCGCGGCGGCGGCCGAGGCGGCGGGCCGGGACGAGGAGCGCCTCGAGGCGTCCGCGACCGCGGCGGACCTGCGCGCGGACCTGGCCGGCCGGCACGGCGCCGACCTGCGGCGGGTGCTGACGCGCTGCTCGCTCCTGGCCGACGGGCACCGCCTCGACGACGGCTCCGCCGTCCCGCCCGGGGCCACCGTGGACGTGCTGCCGCCCTTCGCCGGCGGGTGACCGCGCTCAGGCCGAGCCCACCCACGTGTGGGAACCGTCGGCCAGGACCTCCTTCTTCCACACGGGCAGCTCGGCCTTGACGGCCTCGACGAGCGCGCGGCAGTGGTCGAACGCCGGGGCGCGGTGCGCCGTCGCGACCGCGCAGGCGATGGCCGGCTGCCCGACGGCGAGGCGACCGACCCGGTGGCTCACCGCGACGCCGAGCACGTCCGGGTGGGCGGCCGTGGCGTCCGCGAGCCGGCGCAGCACGGCACCCGCGTCGGGGTGGGCCGAGTACTCGAGCGCCACCACCTCGCCCGTGACGGCGGGGTCGTGGTCGCGCACCGTGCCGACGAACAGCGTGACCGCGCCGGCCGCCGGGTCGGCGACCATCGCCAGGTGGGCGGCGGCGTCGAGCGGCTCAGGGGTGAGCGCCGCCGCCGCTGCCGTGCGTGCCGTGGTGCCGGTCGTGCCGGTCGTGCGCTGCGTGCCCTCCGTGCTGGTCGGCACCGGTGGGCGGGGCGGGGGAGTCGTCATGGTCGCCTCCGGCGAGCTGGGCGGTGAGGTGGTCGAGGACGGGCAGGAGCACCGCCAGGCCGTCGCGAGCGCCCCCGGGGCTCCCCGGCAGGTTGACGACGACGACCCCGCCGGCCGTCACGCCCGCCAGCCCGCGCGAGAGGATCGCGGTCGGCACGTGCGCGGCCCCGGCACGCCGGAGGGCCTCGGCCACGCCGGGCAGCTCCCGGGCGAGCAGGGGGGCGGTCGCCTCGGGCGTGAGGTCGCGCGGTCCCACCCCCGTCCCGCCGCTGGTGAGCACCACGGCCGCGCCGGCGTCCGCGGCGTCGCGCACCGCCGCGCGCACGCTCTCGACGCCGTCGGGCACGACGACGGCGTCCCCGCACGACCACCCCGCGTCGCGCAGGCCCTCGACCAGCACGACGCCGGACCGGTCGACCCCCTCGCCGCGCGCGCGGCGGTCGGAGGCGACGACGACGGCGGCGGTGCGCGGGCGCACGGGAGCGGGCGCGCGGGGGGTCACGGCGGCGGGCTCGGGCACCGGCGCACTGTAACTGCCGGGGGTGCGACGTGAGCGGGGCGGGCACGCGCGTGGCCGCACCCGTCCCTGTCGGCCTCGTGCTCGCCGCGGGGGACGGCACCCGCATGGGCGGCCCCAAGGGCGCGCTGCGCACCACCGACGGGACGCCGTGGGTCGTCGCCGCCTGCGCGGTGCTCCGGGCGGCCGGGTGCGCCGAGGTCCTCGTCGTCGTCGGCGCCCACGGGGACGAGGTCGCCCGGCTCGTCCCCTCGGACGTCGCGGTGGTGCGGGCGTCCGGGTGGGAGCGCGGGCCGCAGGCGTCCCTGGCCGCCGGCGTCGCGGACCTCGTCGAGCGGTACCCGGACCGCCGCGGCACGCCCCGCCCCGACGTCGCCGTCGTCGTGCTCGTCGACGCGCCCACGACCCCCGACGTCGTCGCCCGCGTGCTGGGCGCCGCCCGGGGCCCGGCCGCGCTGGCCCGGGCCACCTACGCCGGGCGGCCCGGCCACCCGGTGGTGCTCGGCCGCGACCACTGGCCGGCGCTCGCCCGTGGCGGCGGCGCGCGCGACCTGCTCGCCGGGCCCGGGGCCGTGGTCGTGCCGTGCGCCGACCTGCACGACGGCCGCGACGCCGACACGCCCGCCGACCTCGTCGGGCCGGACGCCGTGCGCTGGGGACGCTACTGGTAGGTGACGAGGTCGGGCGTCGGCTGCACCGCCCAGGTCTGCTCCGGGGTCAGCACGGGCGTGTCCTCGTCGAGGAAGTTCTTCCAGCCCCACAGCAGGCCGGGCGGGGCGTCCCGCCGCAGGGCCGCCCACGTGCCGGCCTTGGCCGGCTGGCTGCCCTGCCCGTCCACGTGGACCAGGACGGCGACCTCCGGACGCGTCGTGGTCAGCCGCTCGCGGCCCTGCACCATGCTCGCGCGGAACTGGTGCAGCACCAGCAGCTTCTGCGGCAGCGCCTCCCGCCGCACGAGGTCGACCAGCCAGGCGCGCACCGCCTCGACCTCGTCGACGCCGACCGACCCGATCTGCTGCAGCGGCAGCTCGTCGGGCGCCAGCCGCCACTCCGGGTCGAGCGCGAGCCCGACCCACGGCCGGCGCAGCAGGTCCTCGTAGGCGCGGGCCTGGGTGAGGAAGTCGTCGCGGCCGGGCTGCAGGTCGAGCAGGACGTAGGCGCCGGCGGCACCGGCCGCGTCGACCCAGGGCGCGAGCGCGGCGGGATCGAGCTCGGAGGAGTAGTCGCCGTCCCCCGGTCCGGCGGACGCCACCGTCGCGATGATCTCGAGCGTGGGCACGACGGGCGCGTCGGTCAGCGCGTCGTAGGGCGCCGCGACCTCGCGGGCCCGCTGCAGCGTCGCCTCGAGGCCCTGCTCGCCGAGGAGCCCCAGCGCGGGCGCCCCGGGCGTGCCGTACAGGGCGACGAGGTGCCGGCCCGGCAGGACGCGCTGCCCGCCGCCGGGCAGCTGCACCCCGGTCGACGCCGCGCGGACCTGCCACGCGAGGGTGCCGGGATCGGCGAAGGCCCCGACCGCCAGGACGGGCGCGTCGGGCGCCAGCGGTGCGCCCGCGGAGGCCGCCACGCGGACGACGGCGTCCGCGGCGGCCATGTCGGCTCCCGCGACGACGGCCACGGGCAGACCGGCGGCGCGGGCGGACGCCGCCGCGGCGGGCGAGGGCGTCCCGCCGTCGACGACGACGAGCCCGGTACCCGCCGGCGGGCCGGGCCGGGTCCGGCGCAGCAGGGCCTCCGCGGCGTCGCGCGCGGGCCCGGCGCCCGCGCCCGGTACGGGTGCTGGTGACGGTGCTGGTGCCGGTGCCGGTGCCGGTGCCGGTGCCGGTGCCGTCCCCGCCGGGGACGCCGCCGCGACGGCGTCCGTGACGGCCAGCACGGCCGCCGGCGAGCCGTCGCCGGCCACCCCGTCGGCCACCGCCGGCAGCGCCCGCCCGAGCAGGTCCGCCAGCGCCGCGTCGTCCGCGGGCGCCACGACGTCGCGCACGTCGGGCGCGTCGGGCGCGTCAGGCACGGCCGGTGCGGCGCCGACGCGCAGCACCACGCGGGCGCCGAGACGGTCCACCTCCGCGGCGACGACCGGTCCCGCGGCGGCCCCCGCCGTGAGCAGCAGCGGCACCCCCAGCGCCACGGCGGCGCGCGCCGCCCGCACCTGGGCGCGGAGGTCCTCGACGGGCGCGAGCACGACCACCGGGGCGGTCGCGAACAGCGCGGCGCTCGTCGCCACCGCGGCGGCGACGGCGTCGTCGGGCGCGACGACGGCCGTCCCGGCCGGCGGGCGGGGCGTGGCGACGGCGGCTGCGGTCGCCGCAGCGGGGGAGGTCGGCGTGGCGGAGGGGCGGGGGACCGGCGCGACCGGCGACGCGGAGGGCGACGCGAACGCGGACGCGCCCGCGCCCGGCCCGGCGCCGCCGCCGCCGCCCCCGACCGCGGCGCTCGTCGGGCCCGCCCCCGGCGTGCACGCGGCCAGGACGGCCACGAGCCCGCCGGCCAGCGCGGTCGTGAGTGCGGTGCTCGTGAGTGCGGTGCTCCTGAGTGCCGTGCTCGTGAGTGCCGTGCTGCTGACCGCGCCACCGGCCCTCGTCGCCGGCCTCACAGCCGGCCTCACAGCCACCCGTTGCGGCGGAAGGCGCGGTGCAGGAACAGGCACGCGCCGAGGATGACGAGGAGCACCGCGGGGTACCCGTAGCGCCACGTCAGCTCCGGCATGTGCTCGAAGTTCATGCCGTAGATCCCCGCGATGGCCGTGGGCACGAGCGCGATGGCCGCCCAGGCCGAGATCTTGCGCATGTCCTCGTTCTGCCGCAGGGCCACGCGGCTCTGCCGGCTGCTGACGCGCGCGCTGTTCGCCTGCAGGACGTCGGTGAGCTGCCGGTCGACGACCTCCAGCGCCTCGACCGCCCGCAGCAGGTGGTCGTGCACGTCCCGGAACCACGGCCGCGCGGCGTCCGGCACGTGCGGGACCTCGGCGTCCGCCAGCCGCTCCAGGGGCCGGACGAGCGGCAGGACCGCCCGCCGGAACTCGGCGACCTCCTTCTTCAGAGCGTAGATGCGGGCCGACCGGTCCTCGCCGTCGGGGCCGAAGACGGCCTCCTCGATCTCGTCGACGTCGACCTCGAGCGCCGCCACCACGTCCTCGTACCCGTCGACGATGCGGTCCGCCACGCGGTACAGCACCGTCGCGGGACCGAAGAGGGGCAGGTCGTCGTCGTCGCCGCCGCCGTCGTCGCCCCCGGTGCCCCGCGCGTCCAGCTCGGCCCGGACCTGCGTCATGGCGTCGGCGACGAAGGCGCCGTGCCGCACGGTCACGACCGCGTGCGCGGTGAGGAAGAGGGCTAGCTCGCCGACGTCCACGACCTCCTCGTGGTCGACGTAGCGCACGGGCTTGAGGACGACGAACGCGTCCTCGCCGTACACCTCGAGCTTGGGGCGCTGGTGCGCGTGCACGGCGTCCTCGACCGCGAGCGCGGGCAGGCCGAAGGTGCGCGCGACCTCGTCGAGGTCCCCGCTGGCGGGCGACTGGAGCGCCACCCACACGAACCCGTCGGGCGACACCGGCGCGGTGCCCGCCGCCGCCAGTGGCAGGTGCCCGGGCACGCGCCGACCCGCCTCGTACAGCCCGCAGTCCACGACCACGTCCTCGGCGCCTGTCACGGGCGCCCATCCTGCCCCCTCGGGCCGTGCGGACGGGCGTGCGGCACGGACGCGGCACGGACGCGGCACGGACGCGGCACGGACGCGGCACGGACGCGGCACGGACGCGGCACGGTCGCCTCGACGACGCTGCACGGGCGTGCTGCTGGGGCCGCCGCGTCCGGCATGATGAGGACGGGCACCGTCCGGGTGACGGGTCCGGGCAGAGGCTCGACGACGAGTCCCCGGGAGGGACCATGCAGCAGGCGGTGCCGGTGCGGCAGGACGACACGGTCGTGCGGTGGGTCGACCTGCCCGACCACCGGGCCTGGCTCGCCGGTGCGCTGGCCGACCAGCTGCGCTCCGGCCGCGGGTTCCCCGCCGTCGGCGGTGGCGCGCACTACCTCGACGACGAGGGCCGGCCCGACCTCTCGCGGCCCGTCCACACGTGGGTCACCGCGCGGATGGCGCACGTCTACGGGCTCGGGCACCTGGCGGGGCTGCCCGGGACCCGGGCCCTCGCGGCGCACGCCCTCGCGGGGCTGCGCGGCCCGCTGCACGACGCGGAGCACGGCGGCTGGTACGCCTCCGTCGGCCCCGGGGACGAGCGGGACACGACGAAGGCCGCCTACGCGCACGCCTTCGTCGTCTTCGCGTCGGCGACGGGGTCGGTCGCCGGCCTCCCCGGGGCCCGGGACCTGCTCGACGACGCCCTCGAGGTCCTCGACACGCGGTTCTGGGAGGACGGCCCAGGCCTGCACCTGGACGCGGTCTCCGCCGACTGGTCGCAGGTCTCGGTCTACCGGGGCGTGAACGCGAACATGCACAGCGTCGAGGCGCTGCTGGCGGCCGCCGACGCCACGGGCGAGGAGCGCTGGCGGCGGCGTGCGGGCCGCATCGCCGCCACGGTGCTCGGCTGGGCCGCCGGCAACGACTGGCGCATCCCCGAGCACTTCGACGCCGAGTGGCAGCCGCAGATGGAGCACCACCGCGACGAGCCGGACCACCCCTTCGAGCCCTACGGCGCGACGGTCGGGCACGGCCTGGAGTGGGCCCGGCTGGCGCTGCACGTGCGCGCGGCCCTGGGGGACGAGGCGCCGGCCGGGCTGCTCGAGGGCGCGCAGGGCCTGTTCGAGCGCGCGGTCGCCGACGGCTGGGCCGCGGACGGGGAGGACGGGTTCGTCTACACGACGGACTGGGAGGGCCGCCCCGTCGTGCGCCAGCGCATGCACTGGGTGCTGGCGGAGGCCGTCGGCGCGGCCGCCGCCCTCGGCGCCGTGACGGGGGAGCGGCGCTACGAGGACTGGTACCGCACGTGGTGGGATTACGCCTCGGAGCACGTCGTCACGCCGCAGGGCTCGTGGATCCACGAGCTCGACACCCAGAACCGCCCGGCGGGCACCGTCTGGCCCGGCCGGCCCGACCTGTACCACTCCGTGCACGCCGTGCTGCTGCAGCGGCTGCCGCTCGCCCCGACCGCGCCGACGGCCCTGGCGGCCGGCCTCCTGCGGTAGGCCGACGTGCCGACGCGCGCCCGACCACCCAGGATGGGGCGACCCGTGCACGTCCGTCCCCACCCGTTCGACCAGCGACGCCCCGAGAGGTCCCGACGATGACCATCCCGCCCAGCCGCCCGCGGCCCGCCCGCATCGGCGAGACGCCGATCTACGACCAGGTGGTCGCCGAGCGCGGCGACCCGGCGCAGTGGGGTGCCGCCACGCGGACCACCGGCGCGGGGGCCGCCGCCTCGCGCTAGGGCGTGCGGTGACCTCCGGTGCCGCGCCCGCGGCGTCCGACGACGAGCACGCCGCCGCCCACCCGCTCGCCGCGCGCGGCTGCGCCGACGTGGCCGCGCTCGACGCCCTCGTCGTCGGGTGCCGTGCCTGCCCCCGCCTCGTCGCCTGGCGCGAGACGGTCGGCCGTGAGCGCCGGGCGGCGTACCGGGACGAGGAGTACTGGGCGCGGCCCGTCCCCGGCTTCGGGGACCCGCACGCGCGGGTGCTCGTCGTCGGGCTCGCGCCGGCCGCGCACGGCGCCAACCGCACCGGCCGGATGTTCACCGGCGACCGCTCGGGGGACGTGCTCGTCGCCGCCCTGCACCGCGCCGGGCTGGCGTCCCAGCCCACGACGCGGTCCGCCGACGACGGCCTGCGCCTCACGGGCGCCCGCATGACGGCACCGGTGCGCTGCGCGCCGCCCGCCAACGCCCCGACGCCCGACGAGCGCCGGCGGTGCGCGCCGTACCTCGCTCGGGAGGTGGAGCTCGTCGACCCCGCGGTGGCCGTCGTCCTCGGCGCCTTCGGCTGGGCGGCGCTGCTCGCCACGCTCGCCGACCTCGGGTGGGTGCTGCCGCGCCCGCGGCCGGCGTTCGCCCACGGCGCCGAGGTCGTCCTCGCCGGTCCGGGCGGGCGCCGGCTCACGCTGCTGGGCTGCTACCACGTCAGCCAGCAGAACACCTTCACCGGCCGGCTGACGCCCGCGATGCTCGACGCGGTGCTCGCGCGCGCCCGGGTCCTCGCCGTGGCGGCGCCCCCTGCGGAGGGCGCTGCGGGCGGCTGAGGACGCGCCCCGCGGACGTCCCGTCGCGGTCGCCGACGCGGCGGTCGCCCCGCATGCTGTGCGGCATGGCCGACAGCACCCCCGTCCCCGCCGCGGTGTCCACAGCGCACGGGCGGGTGGAGGTCGAGCCGCAGGACGACGGCGTGGTGGTGCGCCTGGCCGGCGACGTCGACCTGCTGCTGGCCCCGCACGTGCGCGAGGTCGTCCGGGCGGTCGAGGGGGCGCGGGTCCAGGAGATCGACGTCACGGACGTGACCTTCGTCGACTCCGCGGGCATGGCGCTGCTGATCCAGGTCTGGGTCGCGGGCGGCCGGCGGCGGGTGCCGCTGCGGGGCGCGGGCGACCAGGTGCTCGAGCTCGTGGCGATGATGTCGCTCGGCGAGCTGTTCGACGTGTGGGACGGCCCGCGCGGCGGCCACGCGACCGCGTGGCACCTCCGGCCCAGCACCTGAGAGCCGCCGGACGGACCACCCGTCCGTGGCGGCGCCTCCGAGCTGCGGCGTCACTAGCATCGCGGTCGCCGGGGACGGGTTGGCCGTCGACGCCCGGCCCGTCTCCAGACCGGGGGATCCGCCGTGGGCATCCAGACCGCGCTCGACGCGCTGCGCGCCGCCGACCGCATCGTCGACGCCGTGCACCTCGCCGACGAGCTCGCCTTCGAGGCCAGCCGCGACCCCGGCGCCCGGACCGTGCGGGTCCTGCGCGGGGCGCTCGACGACGGCGACCAGCTCGCGGCGGTCGCGGCGGTGCACGCGCTCGGCGCGGTCGCCGACGAGGAGGCGTCGCGCGTCGTGAGCGGCCTCCTGTCGGACCCGCGTCCGTTCCTGCGCGAGCACGCCGCCTGGGTCATCGGCGGCGGGCTGCCCCGGCCCGACGCGGTCGCGCGCCTCGTCGCGCTGACGGCGACCGGCGGCTTCACCGGCATGCTGGCCCAGCGCAGCCTGGAGCAGTGGGCGGTGCACGCGCCGGAGCACGTGGCCCTCGGGCTGGAGGGCGCGCTCGTCGGCGTGCGGGAGCCCGGACCGCGGGCGCGGCTCGTGGAGACGCTCGGGCTCGTCCCGCACCCCCTGGCCGTCCGTCCGCTCATGGCGGTGGCCGCCGACGACGCCGAGGGCGAGACGGCGCGGGTCGCCGCGGTCGCGGCGCTCGGGGACCGGCCCGGCGTGCCCGCGGTGCTCGCCCTGCTCGACCGGCTCGCGGCCGCGCCGGGGCACCTGGCCGACGTGGCGCGCCTCGCGCTGCTGGACGCGGAGGCGGCCGCGCCGGGTGCGGCCGCGGCGCGCGGTCGTCCCGACGCCCCGGTCGACGGGGGAGGGGCCGGTGACGGCCTCACCGTCGGCCAGCTGTTCCTGCACGCGGACGTCGACGCCTGCCTGACCGCGGCCGGCGCGGGGGACAACGGCGGCATCGCCACGCTCCTCGTGCGGCTGGGCGACGCGCTCGTCGTGCCGGGCGCGGGCGCGTCCTCGGGCGACGAGCGGGTCGCCCGCGTCGTGACGCTCTCGCGCGGCTCGGCCGTGGAGGCGCGCGCGGACCTGGCCGGGCTCACCCGGCCCGGCCACGTGTACGGGCGCGTGCCCCTGCTCCACGACCCCGTGCCGGCGCCCGCCGCCTGGCCGCTGCGCGTCGCGGCCCGGCGCGGCATCCGCCGGGTGGTGCGGGCGGCCGGCGTGGACGTCCTGCACCTGCGCATGGCCGACGTCGGGAGCCTCGCGGCGGCCGACGTCGCGCGCGAGCTCGACATCCCGGTGGTGTTCACCCTCGCGCCCGACCCGCACGCCGTCATCCACTCCCTCGACCTGTCCGGCCGCCTGCGGCGCGACAACCTCGGCGACGTCGACGTCGCCGAGCACTTCTGGTTCCGCGCCCGGCTCGTGCAGCGGCTGGCCGCGAACGCCGCGCACACCGTGCTGTTCCCGCGCCCCTCGCTGCGCAAGGACGTGCGCCGCCTCGTCGGCGTCGACATCGCGGCCCGCCCGGAGCGGCACACCGTCGTCCCCGAGGGGGTGGACCTCGGCGTCGTCGAGCGGGCCGTGGCCGAGGCCTCCGCGCACGCGCGGGGCGGCGAGCCGACGGCGCCGCTGGCGGAGCTGCGCGCACTCGTCGCGGGCCTGGCGCCCGAGCGCCGGGGGCTGCCCCTCGTCGTCAGCGTCGGGCGGCTGCACCGCGTGAAGGGCATGGCCACGCTCGTGGAGGCGTGGGCGGCGGGCGGGCTGCGCGAGCGGGCGAACCTCCTCGTCGTCGGCGGGGACGTGCAGCAGCCCTCCGACGACGAGCGCGAGCAGCTCGACCGCATCGCCGCCGTCGTCCCGCCGGCGGAGCGGGCGGCGGCGGGGCTGCTGCTGCCCGGTCACCGGCCCAACGACGTCGTCGCGCGCTGGGTCGCCGCGGTGCGCACGGGGCTGCCCGGCCTCGTCGCCCCGCAGGGCGTCTACGCCTGCGCCAGCGTCAAGGAGGAGTTCGGCATCGCGCTGCTCGAGGCGATGGCCTCGGGCCTGCTCGTCGTGGCCCCCGACGGCGGCGGCCCCGCCACGTACGTCGTGGAGGGCGTCACCGGGTTCCTCACGGCCACCTGGGACCGCGACCGGCTGGCGGCCGCGGTGGGGGCGGCGCTCGACGCGTCGCTGGCCGAGACCGACGACCGCCGCGCGGCGCGCTCGCTGCGGACGGTGCAGCGCAGCTTCACCGTCGAGCGGATGGCCGCGACGCTGGGCACCGTGTACGCCGGCGTCGTGACCGAGGACCGCGCGGGCCGCGTCGCGGCGGCGGTGCCGGCATGACGCTGCTCGTCGTCAGCCCCGACTACGCCTCTCACCTGCTGCCGCTGGCCGCGGTGGCCGCCGCGTGGCGCGACGCCGGTGAGCGCGTCGTCGTCGCGTCGGGACCGGCCACGGCCGGCATCGTCGAGAGGTTCGGGTACGAGCGCGTGCCGCTCACCCTCGGCCGGGGGTCCAACCCGGGAGTCATCCGCGCCGAGGCCCAGGTCCGTGCGGAGGCCGACTCCCTGCAGGGGTTCTTCGACGCCACCCGGCGCGGGATGGTCCCGACGCTGGCGTACCAGGCGCGCGAGCGGCTGGTGGACCTCATGTGGCGACCCGTCGAGAAGGCGCGCGAGACGCTGGCCGTCGTCGACGCGGTCCGGCCGGACGCGGTCCTCGTCGACCACCTCGCCTACAGCGCGCGGCTCGGGCTCGAGGCGGGGCAGGTGCCCTACGCCGACGTCGTGCTCGGGCACCCCACGGCCCTGCCCGTGGGTGACGAGGTCTACGGCCGGCCGCCGGCCTGGCCGCGGGCGTTCCGTCCCGATGCCGCGGCGCTCTCGGAGCTCGACGCGCTGTGCCGGCGTGTCGCGGACCGGTTCACCACCCAGTGGCGCGCGGCGGCGGCACAGGTGGCGGGGCCGGGGGCGGCAGCCGGGACCGGGGTGACCGACGCCTTCGCGCTGCACGGGCCCCTCGTCCTGTTCAACTACCCGGCGGAGCTGACCGACCCGGCGCGCACGCCCCTGCTGCCGCCGCACGTGCACCTCGGCGCCGCCCTGCGCGACGAGCCCGCCGACCCGCAGGTGGACGCGTGGCTGCGCGACGAGGAGCCGTTCGTCTACGTCAGCCTCGGCAGCTTCCTGTCGGTCCGCGGCGACGTGCTGGCTCGCGTGGCCGCCGGGCTCCGGGCGGCGGGCGTCCGGGCGGCGGTCGCGTGCGGCACGACGCCGGTGGACGCCCTCGGTCCCGTGCCGGCCGGCTGGCTCGTGCGCGAGCACCTGCCGCAGGTGCGGCTGCTGCGCCGGGCCGCGGTGGCCGTCACGCACGGGGGCAACAACTCCGTGACGGAGGCCGTCGCCACCGCCACCCCGATGGTCGTGCTGCCCTTCTCGACGGACCAGTTCGCCGGGGCCGCGGCCCTCGAGCGCACCGGCGCGGGCGTCGTCCTCGACCCGAACCGGGCGACGGCCGACGAGCTGCGGGCGGCGGTGCTCGCCGCGCTCGACCCCGGGATGCCCGGGACCGCCGTCCTGCGCGCGACGGCCGACGCCGTGGCCGCCGATCCGGGTCCGGCGCGGGCCTTCCGCGCGGTCACAGGTGCGGTCACAGGTGCGGTCACGGGTGCGGTCACGGGTGCGGTCACCGGTGCGGCAGCGGGCAGCGCGCCGGGGGCTACGCCCGGGCTCGCGCCGGTGCGCTGACGGCGGCCGCCGTGGCGCCGCAGGCCGCGACGAGGGCGCACACGAGGCGGACCCGGTCGGCGCGCCGCAGCCGCCGCAGCAGCGTGGGGGCCGGTCCCTCCCGGCCCAGCCGGCGGTGGGTGGGGGCGGCTACGGCGGCCGTCGTCGCCGCCGCCGCGGCCGAGGCCGTCAGGGGCACGAGCAGGAGCGGTTGCCGGGCCACCGCGGGCAGCGCCCGCAGGCACGCGGCGGCGAGCACGCCGTAGACGGGCGCGACGACGACCGCGATCCGCCGGGAGTGGGCCGCGTGCGCGGCGGCGAACCGGTCGGCCGGCACCTCCGCCAGCGCCGGGTAGACGACGCGGGTGACGACGGCCTGGAACCCCAGGTGCAGGGCGCACGCGGCGAGGAGCGCTCCGGGACCGGCCGTCGTCGCGCCGACGGGCCCTCCGGCGCGGTCGCCGCCCTGCGGCCCGCCCTCGGGACGCCTCACGGGCGCACCTCCCGCCCGTCGCGCAGGACCCGCAACGGCCCCTCCTCCGGCGTCGGCACCTCGAACCCGTCCACGTGCGCGGCGGCGACCTCGGGCGCGAGCACGACGTCGTCGGGTGCGCGGCCCCGACGTGCCGCCACCCGGCGCAGCGCCTCCGCCCGCGGCGTGTCGACGTACCACGTCTCCGCCTCCACGCCGACGCCGTGGACCAGTGCCCGGTAGTCGTCCCGGCTCGCACGGGTCGCGAAGGAGAAGTCGAGCACCACGCGCCCGCCCGCCGCGAGGACCTCCAGCAGCCGTCCGCGCAGCACGGCGTCGACCTCCTCCGCCACCTCGACGGTGACGGGGTGCGCGCGGTGGCCCCGCCGCCACGTCTCGTCGTCGACGGACAGACGCACGAAGCCCCGCGCCTCCAGCCCCCGCGCCACGGTCGTCTTGCCGGCGCCCGAGGGGCCGCACATGAGCACGACGCGCGCGGCCGTCGAGGGCAGCGGGGTGCCCGGCGGGGGGAGCGGCGACGTGGGCAGCACTTCCACCCCGTCACCCTAGGGGCGCGTCACCCGTCCGGCCCCGCCCGCAGGGATGACGGCGCCGGCACCCCCCGAGGGTGCGCAGGGCGGCGGGTACCGTCGGGGCGTGCCGGGCGACTTCCGCGAGCGGGCCCTGCGCGGCACGGGCTGGGTCGCGCTGTCGACGTGGGTGCTGCGCCTGTCCGGGCTGGCAACCTTCGCGGTGCTGGGGCGGCTGCTGCTGCCCGCCGAGATCGGCACGGCGGCCCTGGCGCTCGGGGTCGCCGGGTTCGTCGCCGCGGTCCTCGACCTCGGCTTCGGCACGTACCTGGTCCGCAGCCGGGAGGTCGACGAGGACGACGTCGCCACCGCGTTCTGGCTGGTGCTGGCGCAGGCCGTCGCGGCCACCGCCCTCGTCCTGGTGCTGGCGGAGCCGCTCGCGGCCGCCCTCGGGGAGCCCGGCCTGGCACCGGTGCTGCGCGCGGTGGCCCCGGTGGCGCTGCTCACGGCACCCGCCGCGGTCCCGACCGCCCTGCTGCTGCGGGACCTGGCGATGCGGCCGCTCGCGCTGCGGGAGGTCGTGGCCGGTCTCGTCGGGGCCGTCGTCGGGGTGTCCGCGGCGCTCGCCGGGGCCGGCGTGTGGAGCATCGTCGCGCAGACCCTCGCGCAGACGGTCGTCGCCACGGGCCTGGTGCTGGCGCTGCACCCCTGGCGGCCGCGCCTGCGGTTCTCCCGGCCGGCGGCGGTGCGGATGGCCCGCTTCGGGCTGCCGCTGCTGGGGACCTCGCTCGTCCAGCAGCTGCGCGACCGGGTGGACCAGTTCCTGCTCGGCGCGGTCGCCGGGACCACCGTGCTGGGCTACTGGGCGGTGGCCACTCGCATCCTGGCGGTCGTGGCGCAGGCGACGATCTCCGTCCTCGACCAGGTCGGGCTGCCGGTCTTCGCCCGCTCGGGCGACGACGACCGCCGGCTGGCGCGGACGTTCTCCACCGCCACGGCCTACGCCACCCTCGCGCTCGGTCCCGCGGTGGCGGCCGTCGGCGCCCTCAGCCCCGTGCTCCTGCCCCTCCTGTTCGGTCCGCAGTGGGGCCCCTCGGTCGTGCCGGCGCAGCTGCTGTGCGCCGCCTACGGCGTCGGGGCGCTGTCGTACTTCGCCCGGGCGGTGTACCTCACCCGGGGGCGCACGGGCCTGGACCTCGCCCTCACGGCGGTCGCGCTCGTCGTGCACGTGGTGGTCGTGGTCCTCGCCGGACCGCACGGTCTCGTCGTGCTGAGCGCGGCCCTGATCGGCGAGTCCGTGCTGCTCCTGGCCCTGCACGCGCTCGTGCTGCGACGGGTCGTCGCCGTCGGGGCCTCGGCCTGGGTGCCGGGTGCCCTGGCGCTCGGCGCGAGCGGGGCCGCCTTCGGCGGAGCCACGGCGGTCCTGCAGCTCCCCGGCCCGCGGGCCGCGGTCGTCGCCGCCGCGGTGCTGGCCGGGGTGGTGACCTACACCGGACTCGTGCGCCTGCTGCTGCCGGCGCTCCTCGCCGAGGTCGTGCGGGACGTCCGCACGGTGCTGCGCCGGCGCGGCGGTGGTGCGTCCGGGTGAACCCGCCGTGGGCCACCCGCCGAGCCCCTGCGGCACGCCCCCGGCGGCACCGATACTGGCACCGATACTGGCAGCGGCACTGGCAGCGGTACCGGCAGCAGGGCCGGCAGGACGGGGTGACGATGCGGGCTTCGGTGATCGTGCGGGCGCGCGACCGCGCGCACACGATCGAGACGGCCCTGCGGGCGCTGCGCTCGCAGACCGTGCCGGTGGAGGTGGTGGTCGTCGACTCGGGGTCGACGGACGGCACCGTCGAGATCGCCGAGCGGTGGGCCGACCTCGTCCTGCACGTGGCGCCGGCGGACTTCACCTACGGCGGGGCCCTCAACGTCGGGGCGGCGGCGGCCTCGGGGGACGTGCACCTCGCGCTGTCCGCGCACTGCGCGCCGGCCTACGACGACTGGGTCGAGCGCTCCATGGCCCACTACGCCGACCCGCGCGTCGCCGCGACCAACCAGGCGGGCCGCACGCCCTCCGGCGTCCCCCTGCGCCGTCCCTACGCGCAGACCCGCGACGACGTCCGCCGGGACCCGTACTGGGGCTTCTCCAACCACGGGTCCTCGTGGCGGGCCTCGGTGTGGCGGGAGCTGCCGTTCCGGGAGGACCTCGTCGCGTGCGAGGACAAGGAGTGGTCCTGGCGGGTCCTGGCGGCGGGCTGGACCGTCCTGTTCGACCCCCACCTCTACGTCCCCGCGATGCACCGGGCGACGGAGACGCTGCCCGTCACCTTCGCCCGGCACCGCAAGGAGTCGGCGGCGTTCGCGGCGCTCGGCGCGATCCCGCGCCCGGGGCCCCGGGACCTCCTGCGGACCGTGGCACGCGCGCCGCTGCCCGACGAGTTCTCCCGCTGGCCGGACCCCGTGCGCCGCGTGACGCCGTGGCGCCTCGCACGGCTGCTCGGCGACCACGTGGGCGCCCAGGTCCCGTGGGGGACGGCGCACCCCACGCTCGACGAGACGCTCCCGCCGACGACGGGCTCCACGACCGGCCCGACGACGGACCCGAGTGCCGACCCGGGTACCGACCCGGGTACCGACCCGACGACGGGCACCGCGACGGGGACGGCGTAGTGCGGGGCCTCGCCGCGCTGCGTCGCCGCGCCCGCGGGCTGGAGCCGCCGCCCGACCCGTTCGGCGCCGACCCGGCGGTGCCGGGCCCACCCCCGGCACGGTGGAGCCTCGCGGTCAACGTCCTGTCGATGTGGACCTCCTGGAGCCCCGGCCACCGTGCCGCCTGGCTGCGGCTGTGCGGGGTGCGCCTCGGGCCGGGCGTCCTGGTCCAGCCGTGCCACATCGGCTCGCCCCGCGTCGTCATCGGCGAGCGCTCCTACATCGGGGTCGGCTGCACGCTCGACGCGCGGGACAAGATCACGATCGGCGCCCGCGTGGCGCTGGGCGACGAGGTCATGCTCCTCACGAGCACGCACGCCCTCGACGACCCGGCGCAGCGTGCGGGCACACCCCTGGGCCGCCCCGTGCACGTCGGCGACGGGTGCTGGCTCGGCGCGCGCGTGACCGTCCTGCCCGGCGTGACCATCGGCGAGGGGTGCGTCGTCGCCACGGGCGCCGTCGTCGTCCGCGACTGCGCGCCGCACGGCCTCTACGCCGGCGTGCCCGCCCGGCGCGTCCGCGACCTGCCGACCGATCCTCCGGCGCAGGCGTGATGCCCGCAGCGACGGTCGTCGTGCGCTGCCGCGACGAGGCGCCGGCGCTCGAGCGGGCCCTGGCGAGCCTCCGGGCGCAGACGGTGCGGCCGCAGGTCGTGGTCGTCGACTCGGGCTCGGTCGACGGGTCGCTCGAGGTCGCGCGGCGGATGGCGGACACCGTGCTGACGGTCCCACCCGAGGCCTTCACCTACGGCGGCGCGCTGAACCTCGGCGCCGCGCACGCGGACGCCGCCGTCCACCTCGCGCTGTCCGCGCACTGCGTCGCCGGGCCGCACTGGGTCGAGCGGAGCCTGGCCCTCCTCGCGGAGGACGGCGTCGGTGCCGCGAGCGGGCGGCGGCTGGACCCGACCGGCCGGCCGATCGTGGGGCGCTACCTGCAGACCCCCGACGACGCCCGGCGCGACCCCTTCTGGGGCCTTAGCAACCACGCCTCGTCGTGGCGGCGGGAGGTGTGGGAGGCCGAGCCCTTCCGGGAGGACCTGGCCGCCTCGGAGGACCTCGAGTGGTCGTGGCGCGTGCTGGCGCGCGGCTGGTCGGTCGCCTTCGCCCCCGACGTCGAGGTGCCGATGCCGCACCGACGGCACGCCCGCCCCGACGTCCTGTGGCGCAAGATCGGTCGCGAGGTCGCCGCGGTCGCCGAGCTGCGCGACCTGCCGGCGCCGTCCCTGCCGGCCGTGATCCGGCACGTGCTCGTGCCAGATCCGCGGACCAGCACGCGGCCGCCCCTGCTGCGGGTCGTCAGCCCCTACCGCGTGCTCGAGGTGCTGGCCCACGACGCCGCCCTGCGCCGCAGCGCCCGGGCCCGCGGACGTGCCGGTGCAGGTCCCGCTGCAGGTTCCGGCGTGGGCCCGACCTCCTCGGGCGGCGCGACGGGGGCGGTCTGACGACGCCCGTCAGGACGTGCGTGCGGGGACGGCCGCGCCGGACCAGCCGCGCTCGCCGGCCGCCGCGACCCCCCGCCGCGTCTCCACGGCGCACACCGTCTGCGCCAGGAAACGGGCCGGCGCGCCCGTGCCCGGCACCCGGGTGACGAGGGCGTGGGCGCCCACCGCGGCGTCGACGACGGTGCCCGCGACCGGTGTCGTCGCCACCGCCTGCGCCACCGCCCCCAGGGCGAGGGCCAGGGGCCGGCGCCGGTGCGTGACCCCCCGCGGCACGGCACCCCCGCTCACCCCCAGCACCTCGTGGTGCACGCGCTCGAGGTGGGAGCGGTGGGCTCCCGTCTCGAAGCACTCCCGCCGCCAGGCCGCCATCCCGCGCTCGAACAGGTGCTCGGCGTGCAGCCCCCGGTCGAAGACGCCCCGGTAGCCGGCGGCGAGGGCGCGCATGCCGAAGTCGCGGTCCTCCTGCCGGCGGTAGACCTCGTCGCCCGGGGTCTCGAGCCCGATCCGCAGCGCGGCGTCCCGGCGCAGCGAGAAGTGGCCGGCCCAGAAGTGCAGCAGCACGTCGTCGCCCGCCTCCCACCCGGCGCTCGCGGCCGCGTAGGCGCGGGCGTAGATCTCGGCGACCGCGCGCCGCTCGCGGGGCACGCGCCGGGGGTCGTTGGGCATGTGCCCGACGAGCACGAGGCACGGGTCGTCGGCCCGCGCGTGCGCGGCGGCGTGCGCGCCGGGCAGCCCGGGACCGGGGAGGACGTCGTCGTCGAGCAGGAGCAGGAGGTCCCCGGTGGCCTCCTCCGCGCCGCGCTGCCGGGCCGCGGCGAGCCCGCGGTTCGGCTGCAGGACCGGGCGGACGCGGGGGTCGGCGGCGCGCGCCCGGGCGAGCAGCTCCGCGGTGCCGTCCGTGGAGCCGTCGACGACGACGACGAGCTCGTGCAGCGCGGGGTCCGCGAGCAGGGGCCGCAGCACCCGGGGGAGGAGGTCGCGGCGCTGGTAGGTGGGGACGACGACCGACACGGCCGGGCCTCGCGACGAGCGCGGCATGCGACCTCCATCGGTCCTGTGGGTGCCCCCCGGTCCCACGCTAGCCCCGGCCGGGGGACCGGGCCCCCGACGTCATCCCGTCGGCGGCATACGCGACCCGTCCGGGTGACCTCGTAGGCTCGTCCTGTGGCGACGTTCTCCTCCCTGCAGCAGCAGCACGTCCTGGCCGCCCTCGCCGAGCACGCGCGGCTGGGCGCGGACGACTTCGCGTCGACCTACGGGTTCGGTGCCCCTTCGGGCTACGCCGTCGTGCACGAGGGGGAGCGGTACGACGCCGTCGCCGTGCTGGGTGTCGCGCACCGGTACGCCACCGGACGCCTCGCGACGCCCGAGGAGGTGACCAACGGGCTGCCGACGGCCCTCGCGATCCTCCGCCGACGGGGCTTCGAGGTCGCCGAACCCGCCCTGGCCGCCCGTCCCGCCGCCGCCGTGACCCGGTCGGCCCCCGCGCGCCGCACGCCCTGCACCCGCACGGCCGGTACCCGGGCGGCGACGGCGTCGCCCGCGCGCCGGGCGGCGACCGAGCGCGTGGCCGCCATCTGCCCGACCTGCGCCATGACGCTGCCCGCCACCGGCATCTGCGACGACTGCGGCTGACGCACCGGTTCGTCGCCCGCTGTTCACCTGGGCGACCTGGGCGGCGACGTCCGGGGCGGCCAGGATCGGCCCCGTGCTCCTCGTGCTCTGGCTCGCCGCCGCCGCCGTGGGGACCCTCGCGGTCGTCGGGGTCCGCGGCACGCTCGCGCTGCTGGGCGCGTGCGTCACGGCCGTCGTCGCCTGTGCCGCATGGGCGCTCGTGAGCTCGACCCCGACCGCGCTCGTCGCCCTGGCGTCGGCCACGGGGCTCGCCGCGGCGTGCGTCTGGCAGCTGCACGCGCTGGCGTCCGCCGCGCCGGTGCCCGACGAGGTGCTCAGCCCCGTCCTCTGAGCGTCGGCCGGTCCTCGGGCCGCGCCGACGGGACCGTCGTCCCCCGACCGGCGGACGCACCGCCGAGCGGTTGCCCGCCGGCGCCCGCACCACCACTGTGGTCCCGCACGCGACCACCGCCGGTGGCGCACGCCGGCCCCACGGCCGGGCCGCACGGGGAGGGGCAGCCGCGATGGGCGACGGGACAGGTACGAGCACGACGAGCCAGGACGTACGGACCGGTGACGCCACGGCCGGCCCGCTGCGCACCGCCGTCGTGTACAACCCCGTCCGCGTCGAGGGCCTCGACGAGCGCCGCCGCGTCGTCGAGGAGGCCCTGGCTGCCGCGGGCTGGCCCGCGCCCCGCTGGATCGAGACGACCGAGGACGACCCCGGCGCCGGGCAGGCTCGGCAGGCCGTCGCGGACGGCGCCCAGGTGGTCTTCGCGTGCGGCGGCGACGGGACCGTCCGGTCCTGCATCGAAGGCCTCGCCGGCGGCCCCGGCGCGCTGGCCGTGCTGCCCGCGGGCACGGGCAACCTGCTGGCGACGAACCTCGGGCTGCCCGACGACCCCGCCGCCGGCGTACGGGTCGTCGTCGAGCGCGGCCGCCGCCGTATCGACGTCGGGTACGTCGACGGGCAGGCCTTCGCCGTGATGGCCGGGATCGGCTTCGACGCCGCGCTGCTCGACGACGCGTCGACGCAGCTCAAGGCCCGCATCGGCCCGGCCGCCTACGTGGTGTCCGCGCTCAAGCACCTGCGCCGGCACCGCATCGACGTCCGCATCGAGCTCGACGACCGACCGCCGATGCGCCGGCGCGTCCGTTCCGTCGTCGTCGGGAACGTGGGGCGGCTGCAGGGCGGGGTGCTGCTCCTCGCGGACGCGGAGCCCGACAACGGGCAGATGGAGGTCGCGGTCCTGGCGCCGCGCACGCTGGGCGAATGGGCCGGTACGGCGTGGGGCGTGGCCCGGCGGCGGAAGCACGTGCCGCACCTGGAGACGTTCCGCGCCTCGCACGTCCGGGTGGTGGCGACCGAGCCGCACCGGCGCCAGCTCGACGGCGACGTCATCGAGCGCGGCCGCGTGCTCGAGGTGAGCATCAGCCCCGCGGCGCTGGACCTGTGCGTGCCGCAGCCCGAGCGGAGCGAGGACCTCAGCGAGGGGTCCGAGCGCCTGTAGGACGGACCGGCTCGTCGCACCCGTGCACGTCCGGTGCACGGCCCGCCCGTGCGCGTCGCATGGCACAGTGGGCGGGCATGGAGCTGGATCTGCAGGGCAGGGTCGTCCTCGTCACCGGTGCGGGCCGCGGCATCGGCCGCGCGATCGCGGAGACCTTCCTGCGGGAACGGGCGCTCGTCGTCGCCACGGACGTCGACGCCGCGGCCGTCGGGTGGGCCGAGCCGGCGGCGGCGGACGCAGGCACCACGGCGCTGGCCCTGACCTGCGACGTCCGGTCGGACGCCTCCGTGCAGGCCGCGGTCGACGCCGCCCTCGAGCGCTTCGGCCGCGTCGACGTGCTCGTGAACAACGCCGGGGTGCTCGGCGAGGGGCTCGTCGAGGAGGTCGACGCCTCGACGTGGACCACCGTGCTCGACGTCAACGTCACCGGCACGGTCCGCACGTGCCGGGCCGTCATCCCGGCGATGAAGCGCCAGGGCGGCGGCCGCATCCTCAACGCGGCGTCGTTCGCCGCGATCGTCCCGAGCGTGGGCAGCGCGGCGTACGCGGCGTCGAAGGCCGCCGTCGTGCAGCTCACCCGCGTCCTCGCCGGAGAGCTCGGCCCGTGGGGCGTCACCGTCAACGCCTACGCGCCCGGCATGGTGCCGACGGAGCTCAACGGCTTCCGCGAGAAGGACCAGGCCACCCAGGACCGGCTCCTGGACACGCTGACGCTGCGGCGGTGGGGCGAGCCGCAGGAGGTCTGCGACCTGCTGTGCTTCCTCGCCAGCGACGCGGCGCGCTACATCACCGGCACCCTCGTCGACGTGAGCGGCGGCAAGCTCGCCACCCAGCTCCCCCAGCGCGCCTACGAGATCGCGGGGCTGCGCTGATGGCGGACGCGCGGGTGCTGTGGGTCACCGGTGCCGGCAGCGGCATGGGCCGGGCGGCGGCCGTCGCGTGCGCCGGCGGACGCCGCGTCGCGCTCAGCGGCCGGCGCCAGGACCGGCTGGAGGAGACGGCGCGGCTCGTGGAGAGCGCCGGCGGCGAGGCGCTGGTGCTGCCGCTGGACGCGCGGGACGGCGACGCCGTCGCCCGTGCGCACGCCACCCTGCGGTCGGCGTGGGGCCGGGTGGACGACGTGGTCCTCTCGGCGGGTCTCAACACGCCGCGCCGCACGTGGGCCGACCAGTCGACCGACGAGGTGCGCGCGGTCCTCGACACGAACCTCACCGCCGCCGTCCTGGTGGTCGACGCCGTGCTGCCCGACCTGCGCGTCGCGGGCGGGCAGGTCGTCGTCGTGTCGTCGTACTCGGCCTGGCGCTTCACGCCCTACGCCGGAGTGGCCTACAGCGCGAGCAAGAGCGCCCTGCGCGCGCTGTGCCAGACGCTCAACGCGCAGGAGGCCGCGCACGGCGTCCGTGCCTGCCACCTGTGCCCGGGCGACGTGGACACGGAGTTCCTCGCCCTGCGTCCGCAGGTCCCCGACGAGTCGGCGCGGTCCGTCATGCTCCGGCCGGAGGACGCGGGGCGTGCCGTGGCCTTCGTGCTCGCGTCGCCTCCCGGGGTCCGCGTCGACGAGCTCGTCATCAGCCCCGTCGCGCAGGTCTGACCCCTGCCCGGGTGGTCGCGTCGCCCGGTCGGCAGTCGTTCCGCACCGCGGACGTCCCCGCCCCGGGGCGCCACGACCCGTGACTTCACGGCCCGTGAGGAGGCCGGCTGCCGGTCCGCCCCGCCGCAGGCGGACCCGGTCGACGGACCCGGCGACCGGTCGGCGCGTCGGTGATCCCGCGGCGGCGGTCGGCCGGGCACGGCTAGGCCTCGGCGGCTGCACCAGCGCGGGCAGGGGAGTCGTGAGCGCCCTGTGTCGGTCCGGAGGGGCTGCTGTGGGCGGCGACGGGTGCAGTGGCCCTGCTCCCTACGCTCCCCGGATGACCTCCTCACCGTTCGACGCGGTCCCGGGCGCCGGTCCTCGGCGGAGCAGGCGGGAACACCCGCGGGCAGCGCGGTCCTTGCGTGTGGGCGCCGTGCTCGGCGCCGCCCTCGCCGTCGGCCTGGCGCTCGTCGGGGAACGGCTGCCCACCGTCGTCCTGGGTTCGTGGGTGCTACGGCTCGAGGTGCCGGCCCTCACCCTGGCCGTCCTGGTCCCGGTGGCGTCCGCGGTCGCCTCGGCACTGGCCCCGCTGCGCAGCTGGGTGCCGCGGGCGCTGCTGGCGGTGGTGGTGGCGGTGGCATGGGCGTCCGCCGGGTGGGTCGCGTTCCTGGGGTGGGCGGCGTGCTGGAGCGTGCTGGAGCCCGCCGGACCCGGCGGGTGCCGGGTCGTCGTCAAGGAGATCTCCTTCCTGCTACTCGGCGGCGGCGACGGGTTCGTGCTGGCGCCCGGGCAGCGGGTCCTGGACGATCCGCAGACGACGTACGGGGCGGACGACGGGTACCCGCCGATCGCCGCGGGGACCTACTCGCTGCGCTGGGAGGGCGACACCGCTCGTCTCCGGCTGTGGAGCGCCTACCCGCAGGGTGCACCCATCACCGATCAGCCCGACCCGCTCACCTGTCCGGGGCCGTGACGGCACGTCGATGCACCGCCTGATGTGCCCCGAGTGGGATTCGAACCCACACTGGATCGGGTTTGAGCCGAACGCCTCTGCCGTTGGGCTATCGGGGCCGGCCAGCAACGATACCGGCGCCCGGCCGTGCCCCGCGGAGCGCCGGGACCGGTGTGGCCCGCGCCGCACCGCGGGCCGCGGCCGGGCACCACTACGATGTCCGCGTGAGCAGCGAGAAGAACCCGGACGTCGTGGTCGACGTCAAGCCGTCGGCCGGCCCCGCCCCCGAGGCGCCCGCGACCGGCACCCGTCCGAAGCGCCGCGCCGTCGTCGCGGAGGACGAGGCCCTCATCCGCATGGACGTCGTGGAGACGCTGCGTGAGGCGGGCTTCGACGTCGTCGGGGAGGCGGGCGACGGCGAGCAGGCGGTGGCCCTCGTCACCGAGCTCAAGCCCGACGTCGTCGTCATGGACGTCAAGATGCCCAACCTCGACGGCATCTCCGCCGCCGAGCGCATCGGCAAGGCGCACCTGGCCCCGGTCGTGCTGCTGACGGCCTTCTCGCAGACGGAGCTCGTCGAGCGGGCGCGGGACGCGGGCGCGATGGCGTACGTCATCAAGCCGTTCAGCCCGGCCGACCTCCTTCCGGCCGTCGAGATCGCGATCTCGCGCTACGCGCAGATCACCGCGCTGGAGTCCGAGGTCGCGGACCTCGCCGAGCGCTTCGAGACCCGCAAGCGCGTGGACCGCGCCAAGGGCCTCCTCATGACGAAGATGGGGCTGACGGAGCCGGAGGCGTTCCGCTGGATCCAGAAGACGTCGATGGACCGCCGCCTCACGATGCGCGAGGTCGCGGACGCCGTCATCGACCAGGTCGGCGGCGCCGCCTGACGGTCGGGACCGCGTCGGTCGCGGCCGACCGGTCACCCGGCCGGGTGAAATGTCCGCTTGAGGTGTGACAGCGGTGGACGGCGCTGGTCGGTGGTGGCCGCGCTCGGTCATCATCGTCAGCGCCGACGTCCTGCAGGGGGCAGGGACGCCAGTCCAGGTCCAGCCACGTGCTCTGACGGAGGTGCTGCGTGCGTCCCGCCCCGGTGGTGCTCCCTGTCCGGTCCGAGGACCTCGACGACGTCGTCCGCCTCGCCCTCGCGGGGCGTGAGGAGGCCGCCGGCGCGCAGGTGTGCACCGGTGACCCCGACCGGCTGCGTGCCCAGCTCGGGGCGTACCTCGGCTCACCGGGCGGTCGCGGGCTGGTCGTGAGCGTCGACGGGCACCCCCTGGGGATGCTGCTCGCGCGCGTGGTGGGGCCGTCCCCCTTCTCGGACGCCGTCGTCCTCGAGGTCGAGACCATCTACGTCGCGGCGGAGGCGCGCCGGCGCGGTCTCGGGCACGCGCTCATGGCCGGGGCGGCGGACGTGGCGGCCGCCAGCGGGGCCACCGAGGTGTTCTGCGCCGGGCTGCCCGGCGCCCGCAGCATGCAGCGGTTCCTCGCCCGGCTCGGCTTCTCGCCCGCGGCCGGGCACCGCGTGGCGACGACGGGCGTGCTGCAGCGGCGGCTCGCGCAGGACGCCCTGGCCGTCCCGACGGGCGCCGGCAACCGCCACACGCGGCTGCTCGGCGTCCTGGAGGCCCGCCGTCAGGCGCGCGCGTCGAGGAGCATGCAGGTCAGCCTCCCCGTCGCGACCCTGCGCCCGGACGCGTCCTCCACCGTCACCTCGTAGGTCGCCAGCGTCCCGCCGCGGTGCACGGCCGTCGCCGTGCCCGTGACCACGCCCTCCGACGCCGAGCGGTGGTGGGTCACCGACAGCTCGATGCCGACCGCCCGCCGCCCGGCGCCCGCGTGCTCCTGCGCGGCCAGCGAGCCGACGGTCTCGACGAGGACGCCCGACGCCCCTCCGTGCAGCAACCCGTGGGGCTGGGTGTTGCCGGCGACGGGCATCGTCGCCACCGCGCGGTCCGGCGCCACCTCGCGCACCTCGATGCCCATGCGCTCGATCAGCGTGCCCCTCGTGGTCGGGCTCGTCGCCGATCTGGTCGTCGGGCCGGTCGTCGGGCCGGTCGTCGTGCTGGTCGTGGGGCCGGGCGTCGTGCCCTCGGGCAGGGGGGCGGGGACGGCAGCAGGGGCGGTGTCGGACATGGCGGCTAGGTTGGCACCCGTGACCGACGCACCCCCCTCCGCCGCGCTGAGCGACCCGCAGACGGACCCGCTGACGCCCTCTGCCGACGCCCCTGCCGACGGGACGGCGCCGACGCCGGGGTCGGCCGGACGGCTCCTCCTCATCGACGGCCACTCCATGGCGTACCGCGCCTTCTTCGCCCTGCCGGTCGACAAGTTCGCCACGTCGACGGGGCAGCCGACGAACGCGGTCTTCGGCTTCGTCTCGATGCTCGCCAACCTGCTGCGCGACGAGGAGCCGACGCACGTGGCCGTCGCCTTCGACGCCGGCCGGTCGACCTTCCGCACGGAGGAGTACGCGGAGTACAAGGGCACGCGCAACGCCACGCCGGAGCCGTTCCGCGGCCAGGTCGCCGTCGTCGAGCGGCTGCTGGAGACCATGCACATCCCGGTCCTCAAGAAGCCCGGCGTCGAGGCGGACGACGTCCTCGCCACGCTGGCCGGGCAGGCGGCCGCCGCCGGGCTGGAGGTGCTCGTCTGCACGGGGGACCGCGACGCCTTCCAGCTCGTCCGGCCGCACGTGACCGTGCTGTACCCGATCCGCGGGGTGTCCGAGCTGACGCGCATGACGCCGGAGGCGGTGGAGGCCAAGTACGGCGTCCCGCCCGAGCGCTACCCGGACCTCGCGGCCCTCGTGGGGGAGACGAGTGACAACCTGCCGGGCGTGCCGGGTGTCGGGCCGAAGACCGCGGCGAAGTGGATCGTCCAGCACGACGGGCTCGAGGGGGTGCTCGCAGCGGCGGGCTCCCTCAGCGGCAAGGCGGGTGAGTCCCTGCGGGCGAACGCGGACCAGGTGGCCCTGAACCGTCGGCTGAACGCGCTGCTGACCGACGTCGAGCTGCCGCTCGGACCGCAGGACCTCGCCGTGCGGCCGTGGGACCGCCAGGCGCTGCACGAGCTGCTGGACGAGCTCGAGTTCCGCACGCTGCGCGACCGCCTGTTCGCCATGCTGCCGACGGAGGGCGACGCGGCCGTCGAGGCCACGGTGGCCGCGCTGGAGCTCGTCGAGACGGGCGCGGGGGAGCTCGGGGCGTGGCTGGCGGAGCGCCGGGGCGACGTGCTCGGCCTCGACGTGCGGGGCAGCGGGGCACCGGCCGGCGGCGACGCCTGGGGCGTGGCCATCGCGGACGACGCCGGCCGCGCGGTCGCCTACGACCTGTCCGCGCTCGACCCGGCGGACGAGGACGCGCTCGTGGCCTGGCTGGGGGACGACGCGAGCCCCAAGTCGGTCCATGCGTCGAAGACGGCCTGGCACGCGCTGGCGGGCCGCGGCATCGACCTGCGCGGCGTCACCTTCGACACGGAGCTCGCGGCCTACCTCTGCCAGCCGGACCGCCGCGCGTACGACCTCCCGGACCTCGCGGTCGGCTACCTGCGGCGCGAGCTGACGGCGCAGGAGGAGGGCGCCCAGGGCGCCCTCGACCTCGAGCTCGACGGCGTGGGGGAGGGGCGCCGCGCCGCCGTGCGGGCCTCGGCCGTGCGCGACCTGGTGGAGGCCCTGGGCGACGAGCTCGCCGCCCGCGGCGTGAGCCGGCTCTTGACGGAGGTCGAGCTGCCGCTCGTCGGGGTGCTCGCCCGGCTCGAGCGCACGGGCATCGCGGTCGACGGGGAGCTGCTGGCCGAGCTGGAGGCGTCGTTCGACGGGCACGTGCGCGCCGCCGCCGCCGACGCCTACGCCGTGATCGGCCGGGAGGTGAACCTCGGCTCGCCCAAGCAGCTGCAGGAGGTCCTCTTCGACCAGCTCGACATGCCCCGGACCAAGCGCAACAAGACCGGGTACACCACCGACGCGGCGGCGCTGACGGACCTGTTCGCGCGCACGCAGCACCCGTTCCTCGAGCACCTGCTGGCCCACCGCGACGCGATCCGCCTGCGGCAGGTCGTCGAGGGGCTGCGCCGGTCGGTGGCTGCCGACGGCCGGATCCACTCGACCTTCCAGCAGACCATCGCGGCGACGGGCCGGCTCTCCTCGACCGACCCCAACCTGCAGAACATCCCCATCCGCACCGACGCGGGCCGGCAGATCCGCCGCGCCTTCGTCGTCGGGCCGGGGTACGAGACGCTGATGACCGCGGACTACTCGCAGATCGAGATGCGGATCATGGCGCACCTGTCCGGCGACGAGGGGCTCATCGCGGCCTTCCGCTCGGGCGAGGACCTGCACTCCTACGTCGGCTCGCGGGTGTTCTCGGTGCCCACCGACGAGGTGACGCCGGCGATGCGCTCGAAGATCAAGGCGATGAGCTACGGCCTGGCCTACGGGCTGTCGGCGTACGGGCTCTCGCAGCAGCTGTCGATCCCGGCGTCCGAGGCGTCGGCCCTCATGACCGACTACTTCTCGCGGTTCGGCGGCGTGCGCGAGTACCTCGACGGGGTCGTCGACCAGGCGCGCGCCACGGGCTACACCGCCACGCTGCTCGGCCGGCGTCGCTACCTGCCCGACCTCACGAGCGACAACCGCGTGCGCCGCGACGCCGCGGAGCGCATGGCCCTCAACGCGCCGATCCAGGGCAGTGCGGCCGACCTCATCAAGCTCGCGATGCTCGGGGTCGACCGCGAGCTGGCCGCGCGGGGGCTGGGCTCCCGCATCCTGCTGCAGGTGCACGACGAGCTCGTCGTCGAGGTCGCGCCGGGCGAGCGGGAGGACGTCGAGGCGCTGCTGCGCGAGCAGATGGCGGGTGCCGGGGAGCACCTGCCCGACGGCCCGCTCGACGTGCCCCTCGACGTGTCCGTCGGCATCGGGACGAGCTGGCACGCCGCCGGTCACTGAGGCCGGGGGCGGGCGCGGGCCGGGCGTCCGCGGGTCGGTGGGCCGCGCAAGGGGTCGGCGGGTCGCCCGGGGGTCAGCCGGGCAGGCGGCAGCAGAAGATGGCCGTGCCGGGCAGGGACGCGCGCTGCGGCCCCCACCCGCCCCAGACCCGGTCGTGCCCAGCCGGCCACTCGGGCTCGACGAGGGCCTCCAGCACGAAGCCGGCAGCCACGAGGAGCCCGACGTGGTCGCCGACCGTGCGGTGGTACTCGGCGTAGAGCACCGTGCCGTCCTCCGCGGTCTCCACGTACGGGCGCCGGTCGAAGTACGAGCGCGCGACGGTCAGCCCGGCGGCCGTCGGGACGTCGGGGAACGCCCAGCGCACCGGGTGCGTCACCGAGAACACCCACCGCCCGCCGGGTCGCAGGACGCGCGCCACCTCCGCATGCACCCGGTCCGGGTCGGGCACGAAGGGCAGCGCGCCGTACGCCGTGAAGGCCACGTCGACGCCACCGTCGGCGAACGGCAGCGCCCGCGCGTCGGCCTGCACGAGCGGGGGACCGCCGTCGCCGGGCGCGTCGAGGCGCCGACCGGCCCGCAGCATCCCGGCGGAGACGTCGGTGGCGACGGCTCGCGCACCCCGCGCCCGCAGCCACCGCGACCCCTGCGCCGCGCCCGCGCCCACCTCGAGGACGACGGCGCCCGCGACGTCGCCGAGCAGGTGCGCGTCGGACTCGCGCAGCCCCTCGGGGCACCACAGCAGGTCCGCCGACCCGAGGAACTCGCCGTGCTCGGCCAGGTACTCCTCCGCGTTGGCGTCCCACCACCCGCGCGCGGCCGCGCCCCCGGCGGCGTCGGGGACGGACCGGTAGCCGGCCTCGGCGAGCGGCGGCAGGGCGGGCGGGTGGCTCTCGTCGGGCACGCGCCCATCCTGACGTGCGGAGACGGACCGGGTCCGGCGCCGGAGGGCGGACGGACCGGACGAAGGTTGCGATTCGGTCACAGTCGTCGCCGCACCACGACACAGGTACCACCGCGTAACGATTCCGTGACGCGCTGCCCCTAGGGTCGGCCCCCTGCGACCGGCGGCCCGTGCCCGCCGGCGCCCGACGAGAGGTGGAGCAGGTGAAGTCCCAGTGGAAGGCCGCGGCCGGCCTCCTGGCGGTGGGCATGGTCCTCGCCGCGTGCGCGGAGAGCGACCGCGACTCCGCCGACGGCGCGACCGCCGGTGCGGCGGCCGGTGAGGGCCGCGACACGTTCATCTTCGCCGCGTCGTCCGACCCCGCGTCGCTCGACCCCGCGTTCGCCAGCGACGGCGAGTCGTTCCGCGTCGCCCGGCAGATCTTCGAGGGCCTCGTGGGCGTCGAGCCCGGCACGGCCGACCCGGCGCCGCTCCTGGCGGAGTCGTGGGAGGTCAGCGACGACGGCCTGGACTACACGTTCACGCTGAAGGAGGGCGTGCAGTTCCACGACGGCACGCCGTTCGACGCGGACGCCGTGTGCTTCAACTTCGACCGGTGGAACAACTTCACCGGCATCCTGCAGGCCGAGTCCCTGTCGTACTACTGGGGCAAGGTCAACGGCGGCTTCGCGACGAGCGACGTCCCCGAGCTCAACGGCACGGGCAAGTACGAGTCGTGCGCGGCGCCCGACGCCGCAACCGCGGTGATCCACCTCAAGTCGCCGCTGCCGGAGCTCGTCGCCGCGCTGTCCCTGCCCGCGCTGTCGATGCAGTCGCCGACCGCGCTGACCGAGTACGAGGCCGACGCCGTCAGCGGCGAGGCCGACGCGCCCGTCCTGCCCGAGTACGCCACGGCGCACCCCACCGGCACGGGCCCGTTCGTGTTCGAGTCCTGGAGCCCGGGCGAGGAGGTCGTGCTCACGGCCAACGAGGACTACTGGGGCGAGCAGGGCCAGGTCCGCCGCATCGTCTTCCCGATCATCTCCGACGCCACCGCCCGCCGGCAGGCGCTGCAGGCCGGGGACATCGACGGCTACGACCTCGTCGGGCCGGCGGACGTCGCCGCGCTCGAGGAGGAGGGGTAC
This sequence comes from Cellulomonas sp. plas2, assembly GCF_057221735.1. Taxonomy (NCBI): domain Bacteria; kingdom Bacillati; phylum Actinomycetota; class Actinomycetes; order Micrococcales; family Cellulomonadaceae; genus Cellulomonas; species Cellulomonas sp. plas2. The sequence continues at coordinate 2,064,546 of NZ_CM170155.1, read as the reverse complement.
CAGATCGTCAACCGCGACCCCTTCAACGTCCTGTACCTCGGCATGAACCAGGCCGACCCGGACCTCGCCGACATCCGCGTCCGGCAGGCGATCGCGCACGCGATCGACAAGGAGGCGCTCGTCGCGCAGACCCTCCCCGAGGGCACGGAGGTGGCGACGAACTTCGTCCCGCCGTCGGTCGCGGGCTGGAACGACGAGGTCACGACCTACGAGTACGACCCCGACCGTGCGCAGGAGCTGCTCGCCGAGGCCGGCAAGTCCGACCTGACGATCGACTTCAACTACCCGACGAACGTGTCGCGGCCCTACATGCCCACGCCGGAGCAGACGTTCACGGCCATCGCGGCGGACCTCGAGGCCGTCGGCATCACCGTCAACCCCGTGCCGCAGCCGTGGAGCCCGGACTACCTCGACACCATCCAGGGCGGCACGGAGCACGGCCTGCACCTGCTGGGCTGGACCGGCGACTACAACGACACGTACAACTTCATCGGCGTGTTCTTCGGCGGCCCGTCCAACGAGTGGGGCTTCGACAACCCCGAGCTGTTCCAGCAGATCGGCGACGCGCGCTACCAGGCGGACGTCGACGAGCAGACCGCGGCCTACGAGGCGGCCAACGCGGCGATCATGGACTTCCTGCCGGGCATCCCGCTCGCGCACCCGGTCCCGTCGCTGGCGTTCAAGCCCGACGTCCAGGGCTACCCCGCGTCGCCCGTGCAGGACGAGGTCTACAACGTCGTCACGCTGGGGGACTGAGCCGCAGCGATGGTCAGGCTGATCCTGCGGCGTCTGGCGCTGCTCGTCCCGACGCTGCTCGGGCTGTCCGTCCTGCTGTTCGCGTGGGTGCGTGCTCTCCCGGGAGGTCCGGCGACGGCCCTCCTGGGGGAGCGCGCCACCCCCGAGGCGGTGGAGCGCATCAACGCGCTCTACGGCTTCGACCGGCCGATCGTCGAGCAGTACGTGCGCTACCTCGGCCAGCTCGTGACGGGGAACTTCGGCGTCTCGACCCGCACGGGCCGGCCGGTGCTCGAGGAGTTCGCCTCGCGCTTCCCGGCGACGGTCGAGCTGACCGTCCTGGCGCTGCTCCTCGCGGTCGCGGTCGCGATCCCGCTCGGCTACCTCGCCGCGCGGCACCAGGGCCGCACCCTCGACCACCTCACGGTGGTCGCGTCGCTGCTCGGAGTGACGGTCCCCGTGTTCTTCCTCGCGTTCCTGCTCAAGTACGCCTTCGCGGTCGAGCTCGGGTGGTTCCCGTCGTCGGGCCGCCAGGACCCGGCGATGATCGCGACGCACCCCACCGGCCTGTACGTCCTCGACGGGCTGCTCACGCGGGAGTGGGACGCGAGCTGGGACGCCCTCGTCCACCTGGTCCTGCCGGCGCTGGCCCTCGGGTCGATCCCGCTGGCCGTCATCGCCCGGATCACCCGCGCGTCGGTCATCGACGTGCAGTCGGCGGACTACGTGCGCACCGCGCGCGCCAAGGGCCTCCTGCCGCGCCACGTGCGCGACCGGGTCGTGCTGCGCAACGCGCTGCTGCCGGTCTCGACGACGATCGGCCTGCAGGTGGGGCTGCTGCTGTCGGGGGCGGTGCTCACCGAGACGGTATTCGCCTTCCCGGGCATCGGGTCCTTCCTGGCCGAGGCCGTCTTCAACCTCGACTACGCCGTCCTGCAGGGCTTCATCCTCATCATCGCGGTGGTGTACGCGCTCGTGAACCTCCTCGTCGACGTCTCGTACGGGCTCATCGACCCCCGGATCGCGCGATGAGCGCCGCCGAGGTGCACGAGGTCCTGCCCGCGGGTCCGGGGCCCGGGTCGCGGCCTTCCGGGGACGTGGCCGGCCAGTCGCTGTGGCGCGTGGCGTGGCGGCGGCTGCGCCGCAACCCCGGCGCCATCGCGGGCGCCGCGATCGTCGCCGTCTTCGTCCTCGTCGCGGTGCTCGCGCCGCTGCTGGCGCCCTACGACGCGGGCGCGCTGCCCGGCCGCGCGGAGGTGCGGCCCACGCTCATCCCCGGGCCGTCCGACGCGTACCCGCTCGGGCTGGACCGCTACGGCGCCGACCTGCTGTCCCAGCTCATCTGGGGTGCGCGGGCGTCCCTGCTCATCGGCGTGCTGTCCACCGTGCTGGGGCTGCTGGGCGGGATGCTGCTCGGGGTCCTCGCCGGCGGCGTCGGCGGCTGGGTGGACTCCGTCATCATGCGGCTCGTCGACCTCATGCTGTCCGTGCCGAGCCTGCTGCTCGCGGTCTCCATCGCCGCCGTCGCCGGGCAGACGCCGACGTCGGTCGTCGTCGCCATCGGCGTCGTGCAGGTGCCGATCTTCGCGCGGCTGCTGCGCGGGTCGATGCTCGCGCAGCGCGGGCAGGACTACGTGCTCGCCGCGAGCTCGCTGGGGCTCAGCCGACGGACGGTGACGATGACGCACGTGCTGCCCAACAGCGTCTCGCCCGTCATCGTGCAGGGCACCCTCATGCTGGCCACGGCCGTCATCGAGGCCGCGGCGCTGTCGTTCCTGGGCCTGGGCGGCGGCTCCCCGACGACGGCCGAGTGGGGGCGCATGCTCACCGCCGCGCAGGCCGAGCTCGAGATCGCCCCCCGGCTGGCGCTGTGGCCCGGTGCCTGCATCGCCGTGACCGCGCTCGGCTTCACCCTGTTCGGCGAGGCGCTGCGCGAGGCCCTCGACCCGCGCCAGAGGAGGCGTTGATGAGCGAGGCACCGCTGCTGAGCATCCGGGACCTCGAGGTCTCCTTCCGCACGGACGCGGGGACGACGACGGCCGTGCGCGGCGTGTCGTTCGACGTCCGCGCCGGCGAGACCGTGGCCGTCGTCGGGGAGTCGGGTTCGGGCAAGTCCACCACCGCGGCCGCGGTCATCGGCCTGCTGGCGGGCAACGGCCGCGTCACCGGCGGGCAGATCCTCCTCGACGGGGTGGACCTGGCGGCGCTGCCGCCGACCGAGCTCGCACGCCTGCGCGGCTCGCGCATCGGCATGGTCCCGCAGGACCCCATGTCGAACCTCAACCCGGTGCGCCTCGTCGGGCGGCAGGTCGACGAGACGCTCGTCGACAACGAGGTCGTGCCCGCGGGCCGGGCCCGCGCGCGCACGGTCGAGCTGCTGGAGGAGGCGGGACTCCCCGACGCCGGGCGCCGTGCGCGGCAGTACCCGCACGAGTTCTCCGGCGGCATGCGCCAACGGGCGCTCATCGCGATGGGACTGGCGGCGCGGCCGGCCCTGCTCATCGCCGACGAGCCGACGTCCGCGCTGGACGTCACCGTGCAGCGCACGATCCTCGACAACCTCACCGAGCTCACCCGGTCCCTCGGGGTGGCGGTCCTCCTCATCACCCACGACCTCGGCCTCGCGGCCGAGCGGGCGCAGCGCGTCGTCGTCATGTACGGCGGCGAGGTCGTCGAGCAGGGGCCGTCGGAGGCGCTCCTCCGCGCGCCGCAGCACCCTTACACGCGCCGGCTGCTGGCGGCGGCGCCGTCGCTGGCCTCGCGCCGCATCGAGCTGGCCAAGCAGGGCGTCCTCGGTGCCGACGCGGTGGCGGCCGACCTCCTGGCGACGACGGCGGGCGAGCACGGCCACGGCGCCGCCGCACCGGCCGGCGCCGCGGCGGGTGCGCGTGCCGACGTCGCGGCCCGAGGTGGCGTCGGGACGCCCCTCGTCGAGGTCGAGCACGTGTCCAAGGTCTTCTCGCTGCGGGGCAAGGGCCTGCTCGCGCGGTCGCAGCCGTTCACCGCGGTCGACGACGTGTCGTTCGTCGTGCCCCGCGGGCGCACGGTCGCGGTCGTGGGGGAGTCGGGCTCCGGCAAGTCGACGGTGGCGCGGATGATCCTCGGCCTGCTGACGCCGTCGTCGGGCCGGATCCGGTTCGACGGCGAGGAGGTGGCCTCCGGGGACCGTGTCGACCGGGCCGCCCAGGTGCGGTTCCGCCGCCGGGTGCAGCCGATCTTCCAGGACCCCTACGCCTCGCTCGACCCGCTGTACACGATCTACCGGACGATCGAGGAGCCGCTGCGCGTCCACCGCGTCGGGGACGCGGCGGCCCGGCGCGACCGCGTGCACGCCCTCATGGACGACGTGGCCCTGCCGCACGACCTGCTGCGCCGGTACCCCGGCGAGCTGTCGGGCGGGCAGCGCCAGCGCGTCGCCATCGCCCGCGCGCTCGCCCTGGAGCCCGAGCTCGTCGTCTGCGACGAGGCCGTGTCGGCGCTCGACGTCGTCGTGCAGTCCCAGGTGCTGCACCTGCTGGCCGACCTGCAGGCGCGGCTCGGGCTGTCGTACCTGTTCATCAGCCACGACCTCGCGGTCGTGCGGCAGGTGGCCGACGAGGTGTGCGTCATGCAGGGCGGGCGCGTGGTGGAGCGGGGGAGCGTCGACGACGTGTTCGAGCGCCCGGCGACGGACTACACGCGCTCCCTGCTCGCCGCGATCCCCGGGCGGGGGCTGCAGCTCGGCGCCGGCGGGGACGCGGCGTAGCCCTGCAGCGGTCGTCGCGCCGCGCGTCGCCCTGCCGCGTCCTGCCGTGCCCTGCCGCGTCCTGTCGCGCTCGTCGTCCCCCGTCCCGCGCCGGCGCGGCCCGTGTACCACGGCGTCGGCGCAGGTCCGGCGGCCGAACGGCCCGGACGGGGGACGGCTGCGCGGCTACTGTCTCCGGTGTGCGCATCGGTCTCCTCACGGGTGGCGGCGACGTCCCCGGTCTCAACGCCGCCATCCGTGCCGTCGTCAAGCGGGGGGAGGGCACGCACGGCCACAGCCTCATCGGCTTCCGCAACGGCTGGCGGGGCGTCGTCGACGGCGACGTCGTGCCCCTCGGCCGGCCGCAGATCCGCAACGTCCTGCCCGTGGGCGGGACGCTGCTGGGCACGGCCCGCTACCACCCGCACGCCGACGACGGCGGCATCGACGCGGTGCTGGCGACGCTGGAGGCCGAGCGCATCGACGCCCTCATCTGCATCGGCGGCGACGGCACCCTGCATGCCGCCAGCAAGGTCGCCGAGGCGGGCGTCCGCATCGTCGCCATCCCGAAGACCATCGACAACGACGTGTGGGGCACGGACCGGTCCATCGGCTTCGACACCGCCGTCACGATCGCCACGGAGGCGCTCGACCGGGTGCACACCACGGCCGAGAGCCACAACCGCGTGATGATCGTCGAGGTCATGGGCCGGCACGCGGGCTGGATCGCGGTCGAGGCGGGCATCGCCGGCGGCGCCGAGCTCGTCCTCGTGCCGGAGGCCCCGTTCGACATCGAGAAGGTGGTGCGGTTCCTCAAGCACCGCCACCGCGCCCACGCGAGCTTCTCCATCGTCGTCGTCGCCGAGGGCGCCGTGCCGGCCGAGGGCACCGCCATGCACTACCGCACGGAGGTCGGCCGGTTCGGCGAGATCGTGGCCGGGGCCATCGGCGAGCGGCTCAAGACCGAGATCGCGGAGCGGACCGGGTTCGACACCCGCGTGACCGTGCTCGGGCACGTGCAGCGCGGCGGCATCCCGACCGCGGCGGACCGGATCCTCGGCTCACGCCTCGGGGTGGCCGCCATCGACGCGGTCACGCGCGGCGAGACCGGCGTCATGGCGGCCGTGCAGGGCGAGCGCGTGGTCCTGCTGCCGCTCGGGGACGTGGCCGGCAAGGTCAAGCACGTGCCCGCCGACCTCATCGACGTCGCGGACACGCTCGCCTGAGGCGTCCCGCGCGCGACCTGCGCTTTGACCGTCCCTCCTGACCGCGGGTAGAGTGCCCGACGGTGTCGCGCGCCCTCGTCCCCCCGGCTCTGCCGGACGGGAGCCGGTCGGGACCTCCTGCGGAGGTCGGGGCCGGGCCGGGCACCACCGCGTCGCCCCCGTCTGGACCCTCCCGGCCGTGCGCCGGGTCGGCCCACCGTGCCGTCCGGCACCCCAGTCCCCGCCCGCACGATCATCCGTCCGCATCGGAGCCCACTACTACATGAGCATCTCCACCCCCGCGAAGCCCGCCACGCAGCAGATCGCGGTGAACGACATCGGTTCGGCCGAGGACTTCCTCGCCGCGATCGACGCGACCATCAAGTACTTCAACGATGGCGACATCGTCGAGGGCACCATCGTCAAGGTCGACCGCGACGAGGTCCTGCTCGACATCGGCTACAAGACCGAGGGCGTCATCCCCTCCCGCGAGCTGTCCATCAAGCACGACGTGGACCCCGGTGAGGTCGTCAAGGTCGGCGACGCGGTCGAGGCCCTCGTCCTCCAGAAGGAGGACAAGGAGGGTCGGCTGATCCTGTCCAAGAAGCGCGCCCAGTACGAGCGCGCCTGGGGCACGATCGAGAAGATCAAGGAGGAGGACGGCGTCGTCACGGGCACCGTCATCGAGGTGGTCAAGGGCGGCCTGATCCTCGACATCGGCCTGCGCGGCTTCCTCCCCGCCTCCCTCGTCGAGATGCGTCGCGTCCGCGACCTCCAGCCGTACGTCGGCAAGGAGATCGAGGCGAAGATCATCGAGCTCGACAAGAACCGCAACAACGTGGTCCTGTCGCGCCGTGCGTGGCTCGAGCAGACGCAGTCCGAGGTGCGCTCCACCTTCCTGCAGACGCTGCAGAAGGGCCAGGTGCGCCCCGGTGTCGTGTCCTCGATCGTCAACTTCGGCGCGTTCGTGGACCTGGGTGGCGTGGACGGGCTCGTGCACGTCTCCGAGCTGTCCTGGAAGCACATCGACCACCCGTCCGAGGTCGTCGAGGTCGGCCAGGAGGTCACGGTCGAGGTGCTCGACGTCGACTTCGACCGCGAGCGGGTCTCCCTGTCGCTGAAGGCGACGCAGGAGGACCCGTGGCAGGCGTTCGCCCGGACGCACGCGATCGGCCAGGTCGTGCCCGGCAAGGTCACGAAGCTCGTCCCCTTCGGCGCGTTCGTGCGCGTGGAGGACGGCATCGAGGGCCTCGTGCACATCTCGGAGCTGGCCGTGCGCCACGTCGAGATCCCGGAGCAGGTCGTGCAGGTCGGCGACGACGTCTTCGTCAAGGTCATCGACATCGACCTCGAGCGTCGCCGCATCTCGCTCTCGCTCAAGCAGGCCAACGAGGGCTTCGACCCGGCCTCGGAGGACTTCGACCCCGCGCTCTACGGCATGGCGGCGGAGTACGACGAGCAGGGCAACTACAAGTACCCCGAGGGCTTCGACCCGACGACGAACGAGTGGCTCGAGGGCTTCGAGACGCAGCGTGAGGCGTGGGAGGCCGAGTACGCCAAGGCGCACGAGCGCTGGGAGGCGCACCGCAAGCAGGTCTCCGAGGCGGCGCGCGCCGACGCCGAGGCGGCCAACGGCGGCGGCACGACGTCCACCGCGTCGGCCGGTGCCGGCGAGCCGGTGCCGTCGACGTACTCCTCGTCCTCCGAGGAGGTCACGGGCACCCTGGCGTCCGACGAGGCGCTGGCGGCCCTCCGCGAGAAGCTCACCTCGAACTGAGCACCGCGCACCGCTGAGCCGCCCGGCTCGGCACGCACGGCCCGACGGGCCGGTCACCCCTGCGGGTGGCCGGCCCGTCGGCGTCCCCGGCAGGATGAGGGCGTGCAGCGCATCGGTCTGACGGGCGGCATCGCCGCCGGCAAGTCCACGGCGTCGGCGCGGCTCGCCGAGCTCGGGGCCGTCGTCGTCGACGCCGACCGGCTGGCCCGCGAGGTGGTCGCCCCCGGGACGGCGGGGCTCGACGCGGTCGTGGCGGCGCTGGGCCCCGAGGTCCTCGCGGCGGACGGGTCCCTCGACCGTCCGGCGGTGGCGCGCCTGGTCTTCGCCGACGACGACGCGCGGCGGCGGCTGGAGGCGGTGGTGCACCCGGCCGTCCGTCGGCGGGCGGCCGAGCTCGAGGCGGCGGCCGCCGCGGCCGACCCCGGCGCGGTCGTGGTCCACGACATCCCGCTGCTCGTCGAGACGGGCCGGACCGGGGAGTTCGGGACGGTGGTCGTCGTGCACGCGCCGGCGGCCCTGCGCCGGGAGCGGCTGCGGGCGCGCGGGCTCGACGAGGCGGCCGCCGCCGCACGGATCGCGGCGCAGGCCGACGACGACGCGCGGCTGGCCGTCGCGGACGTCGTGCTCGACGGGTCCGGGACGCCGGACGCGCTGCGCGCTCAGGTGGACGCGCTCTGGGCCCGGATCGAGCGCGAGCGGGCGGACGAGGCCGACGCCGACGCGGCGCGCCGGTAGCGTCGGCCCCTGCCCCGGGTCCTGCTCACCGCCTTCGCCCCGTTCGACGGCCAGGCCGTCAACGCCTCCGCGCTCGCCGTCGAGGCGGTCGCCGCCGCGTGGACCGGGCCGGCGGAGCTCGTGATGCGCGTGCTGCCGGTGTCGTTCGCGCGGGCCCCGCGGGAGCTCGCCGACGCGGTGGCCGCCGCGGTGCCGGCGCTCGTCGTGGCCGTGGGCGAGGCGGGCGGGCGCGCCGCGGTCGGGGTGGAGCGGGTGGCCCTCAACCTCCTCGACGCCCGCATCCCCGACGAGGACGGTGCCACGCCGGTCGACGTGCCGGTGGACCCCGACGGCCCGGCGGCGCGCTTCTCCACGCTGCCGGTCAAGGCGTGCGTGGCGGCCGGCCGCGCGACGGGGGTGCCGACCGAGCTGTCGCTCACGGCGGGGACGTACGTGTGCAACGCCCTGGCGTACGCGCTCGGCGGGCTGCTGGAGAGCCGCGCGGAAGTCGACGGCGTGGCCGTGCGGGGCGGGTTCGTCCACGTCCCGCGCACCCCGGCGCAGGCGGGCCGCGGCGGTGCCGCGCTGGCCACCGAGGACGCCGCACGCGTCCTCGACGCCGTGGTGCGCACGGCGCTGGCCCGGGCGACGGACGACCGGCGGTCCGAGGGCGCCCTCGCCTGAGGAGTGCCCGTCCGAGCCGCACACCGGACCCGTGCGGCGGGTCCGGACCGCGCTGGCCCGAGGCCGGCCCTGAGACGCCGGCCACCGCCCGCCGTGCGTGTCGGTGGTGCGACGTACGGTTGGCGCATGCGCCCCGTGACCGACCTGCAGCGGACCGTGGCCCCCTTCCGGGTGGAGTCCGAGTACACCCCGTCGGGTGACCAGCCGACGGCCATCAAGGAGCTCGCCCGCCGGGTCGACGGGGGCGAGAAGGACGTCGTCCTGCTCGGCGCCACCGGGACGGGCAAGTCGGCGACGACCGCCTGGCTCATCGAGCAGGTGCAGCGCCCGACGCTCGTCATGGCGCCGAACAAGACGCTGGCCGCGCAGCTCGCCACGGAGTTCCGCGAGCTGCTGCCCCACAACGCGGTCGAGTACTTCGTCTCGTACTACGACTACTACCAGCCCGAGGCGTACATCGCGCAGACGGACACCTACATCGAGAAGGACTCCTCCATCAACGAGGAGGTGGAGCGGCTGCGCCACTCGGCGACGAGCTCGCTGCTCACCCGTCGCGACGTCGTGGTCGTCGCGACCGTGAGCTGCATCTACGGCCTGGGCACGCCGCAGGAGTACGTCGACCGCATGGTGACGCTGTCCGTCGGCGACGTGCTGGACCGGGACATGCTGCTGCGGCAGTTCGTCACCATGCAGTACACGCGCAACGACGTCGCCTTCACGCGCGGCACCTTCCGCGTCCGCGGGGACACGGTGGAGATCATCCCCGTGTACGAGGAGCTGGCGATCCGCATCGAGTTCTTCGGCGACGAGATCGAGTCGATCCAGACGCTGCACCCCCTCACGGGTGACGTCGTGCGCGGCGAGAAGCAGATCCACGTCTTCCCGGCGACGCACTACGTCGCCGGCCCCGAGCGCATGGAGCGTGCCATCGGCAGCATCGAGGCGGAGCTCGAGCAGCGCCTGGCCGAGCTCGAGCGGCAGAACAAGCTCCTCGAGGCGCAGCGGCTGCGCATGCGCACGACGTACGACATCGAGATGATGCGCCAGATCGGGTCCTGCTCGGGGATCGAGAACTACTCGCGGCACATCGACGGCCGCAGCCCCGGGTCCGCCCCGAACACCCTCATCGACTACTTCCCCGAGGACTTCCTCCTCGTCATCGACGAGTCGCACGTGACGGTCCCGCAGATCGGGGCCATGTACGAGGGGGACCGGTCGCGCAAGCGCGCCCTCGTCGACCACGGGTTCCGGCTGCCGAGCGCCATCGACAACCGGCCGCTGCGGTGGGAGGAGTTCGTCGAGCGCATCGGCCAGACGGTCTACCTGTCCGCCACGCCCGGCTCCTACGAGCTGTCGCAGGCCGACGGGGTCGTCGAGCAGATCATCCGGCCGACGGGCCTCGTCGACCCGCAGGTCGTCGTCAAGCCGACGAAGGGGCAGATCGACGACCTGCTCGGGGAGATCCGGGAGCGCGTCGACAAGGACGAGCGCGTCCTGGTGACCACGCTGACGAAGAAGATGGCTGAGGACCTCACGGACTACCTGCTGGAGAAGGGCGTCCGGGTGCGCTACCTGCACTCCGAGGTGGACACCCTGCGTCGGGTGGAGCTGCTCCGCGAGCTGCGCATGGGCGAGTACGACGTGCTGGTCGGCATCAACCTCCTGCGGGAGGGGCTCGACCTGCCGGAGGTGTCGCTCGTCGCGATCCTCGACGCGGACAAGGAGGGCTTCCTGCGCTCGGGGACGTCCCTCATCCAGACCATCGGGCGCGCCGCGCGCAACGTCTCGGGCCAGGTCCACATGTACGCCGACCGCATCACGGCGGGCATGCAGCAGGCCATCGAGGAGACGGACCGGCGGCGCGAGAAGCAGGTCGCCTACAACAAGGAGCGCGGGGTCGACCCGACGCCGCTGCGCAAGCGCATCAACGACATCACGGACCTGCTCGCGCGGGAGGACGCCGACACCGAGGCCCTGCTCGGCGGCGCCGGACGGCAGGCCAGCCGGGGCAAGGCGCCGGTCCCGGGCCTGGGCTCGAAGGACGCGCACCGCTCGGAGCGGACGCGCCTGTCGGGTGCGGCGGCGGGAGAGCTGGCGTCCCTCATCCACGACCTCAGCGACCAGATGCACGCCGCCGCGGCGGAGCTGCAGTTCGAGCTGGCCGCCCGGCTCCGCGACGAGATCTCGGGCCTGAAGAAGGAGCTGCGGCAGATGCAGGCGGCCACCGCCTGAGAGCCGGACTGGTCCGACGGGCGGCGGGGTGAGAGGACTCACCCCGCTCCCGGCGAGCCGGACCGGCGCCGGTCCCCTACGCTGTCCGGCGGAGGGGAGTACTCCCCGCGACGGACATCGTCATCACGGACGGCCAGGACGGCCGGCCCGGTGCCGTCGGCTCTGCCCACCCAGGGGCCGTGCGTGAGCGCACGTGCGGGTGTCGAGCGGAAGAGACCTCCACACCAACGTCGTGCGCGCGCTCCGTGGAGCCGTGCTGCTAGGAGGATCTGCCTGTGGACGTCCCCGTCTGGGTCTGGGTGGTCACCGTCGGTGCCATCATCGCCATGCTCGCCGTGGACTACATCGGGCACGTGCGCCACGCGCACGAGCCGACGCTGCGCGAGTCCGCGCGGTGGTCCATCGCCTACGTCGCCGTCGCGGTGGCCTTCGGGTTCGTCGTGTGGCTGGTCTGGGGCGGCCAGTACGGCGGGGAGTACTTCGCCGGCTACATCACCGAGAAGAGCCTGTCGGTCGACAACCTCTTCGTCTTCGTCCTCATCATGGCCGCGTTCCGCGTGCCGCGGCAGTACCAGCAGAAGGTGCTGCTCATCGGCATCACGATCGCGCTGGTGCTCCGCACGATCTTCATCCTCATCGGCGCCGCGCTGGTCGAGAACGTCAGCTGGATCTTCTACATCTTCGGCGCGTTCCTCATCTACACCGCCTGGACGCAGATCCGCTCCGGCTCCGGCCACGAGGACGAGTACCACGAGCCCGGCGCGCTGCGCGCGATGCGCAAGGTGCTCCCGACGACGGACGACTTCGTCGAGGACCGCCTGAGCACGAAGGTCGACGGCAAGCGCCTCTTCACGCCGATGCTGCTGGTCATGCTGGCGATCGGCGCGGCGGACATCATCTTCGCGGTCGACTCCATCCCCGCGATCTTCGGCCTCACGCAGGAGACGTACCTCGTCTTCACCGCGAACGCGTTCTCGCTGCTGGGCCTGCGGCAGCTGTTCTTCCTCATCGACGGCCTGCTCGACCGCCTCGTGTACCTGTCCTACGGCCTCGGGGCGATCCTCGCCTTCATCGGTGCCAAGCTCGTCATCCACGCCCTGCACACCAACGAGGTGCCGTTCATCAACGGCGGCGAGCACATCACGGTGATCCCGGAGGTCACCACGCCGGTGTCGCTGTCGGTGATCGTCGGGATCCTGGCCATCACCACCGTGCTCAGCCTGCGCAAGGACCGCAAGGACCGGGAGGCGACCGTGGCCGAGGCCGAGGGCGCCGCGGTCCGTGACGGGGTCGGCGCCGACCCGAGCGCGCACAAGGGCGAGAAGGACGACCTCGGAGCGCCCCGCCGGTGATGCACGAGCTCCCGGCGCTGTTCGAGGCCGTCACCCTGGTCGCCGTCGTGGCGATCCTCGTCACGGACCTCGTGCTCGTCCGCAGCCGGCCGCACGTGCCGTCGACGCGCGAGTGCCTCGCCTGGATCGGCGTCTACGTGGCGCTGGCCCTGGTCTTCTGCGGGGCGCTCGCCGTCGTCGGCGGCGGCGCGCCGGCGACGGAGTTCCTCGCCGGGTGGCTCACCGAGTACAGCCTGTCGCTGGACAACCTCTTCGTCTTCGTCCTCATCATGACGCGCTTCGCGGTGCCCAAGGAGCAGCAGCAGCGCGTGCTCATGGTGGGCATCATCCTGGCGCTGCTGTTCCGCGGGGTGTTCATCCTCGCGGGCGCCGCCGTGATCGAGCGCTTCACCTGGGTCTTCTACCTGTTCGGCGCGTTCCTCGTGTACACCGCCGTGCAGCTCGCGCGCGGGCACGACGAGGACGAGGAGTACCACGACAACGTGGTGGTCCGGGCGGCCGGCCGGGTGCTCCCGATGTCGCCCGCCTACGACGGTGGCAAGGTCCGCACGGTCGTGCACGGGCGGCGGGTCTTCACCCCGCTGCTCATCGTCTTCGTCGCGATCGGGACGACGGACGTGCTGTTCGCCTTCGACTCCATCCCGGCGATCTTCGGCCTGACCCAGGACCCGTTCCTGGTCTTCACCGCGAACGTGTTCGCCCTCATGGGGCTGCGGCAGCTCTACTTCCTCCTGGGCGGCCTCATCGACACCCTGAAGTACCTCCCCATCGGGCTGTCGGCCGTGCTCGCCTTCATCGGCGTGGACCTCGTGCTCGAGGCCCTGGCGACGAACTCGCTGCCGTTCATCAACGGCGGGGAGCCCGTAGGCGTGCCGACGGTGCCCATCTGGTTCTCGCTGGCCTTCATCGTGCTGGCGCTCGGCACCGCCACGGTCGCGAGCCTCGTCGCCACCCGCCGTGCCGACCGGAGGGCGGACCGGGTGGGCCCGCGGGGCTGACCGCTCCCGCGCGCCTCACCGGGGCCCGGGTCAGGCGTCGCGGCTCCACGCGCCGATGACGACGTCCCACTCCCGCACCTCGGTCGCGGCGACGAGGCCCTCGCGCGCGAACGGGTCCTCCAGGAGGAGGTTGCGGAGCGCGGCCTCGTCGTCCGAGCGGAAGACGAGCAGCGCGCCGGGCACGCCACCGACGTAGGGACCCGAGCCGAGGACGGTGCCCGCGTCGGCGAGGTCCCCGAGCCAGGCGCGGTGCTCGGCGCGGACCTCCGAGCGTCGGTCGTCACGGGCGTCGTACACGTACTGGACGGCGAAGAGTGGCATGAGCACCATCCTGCCGCCCTCGGGGTGGCCGTGCCGCACGGCGGCGGCGCCGACGTCCGCGGGCCGTGTCGGGGGGCGGTGGCAGAGTGGGCGGCATGACCACCACGTCCGAGCCGACGACCGCCGGCGCGCCCGCGCGTCCTGCACCGCGTCGCGCACCGCGCCCTGCACCGCGCCCGGCACCGCGCACCCTTCTGTCCGAGGACCTCCTCGCGCGCGTGCACGCCCGGGCGGCGGAGCACGACCGGGACGGCTCGTTCCCGCACGACGACCTGGCGGACCTCGTGGCCGCCGGCTACCTGACCGCGTTCGTGCCCGAGGACCTCGGCGGCGCGGGTCTCACCCTCGAGGAGGTCGCGCGGGAGCAGGTGCGCCTCGCGGCGGCGGCCCCGGCGACGGCCCTGGCGGTCAACATGCACCTCGTCGTGACGGGCCTCGCGGCGCACCTCGTCGCGCACGGCGACGAGTCGGTCCTGTTCGTGCTGCGCGAGGCCGCCGCGGGGGAGGTCTTCGCGTTCGCGAACTCCGAGGCGGGCAACGACCTCGTCATGTTCGGCTCCCGCACGCGCGCCGAGCGGCAGCCCGACGGCGGGTACCGCTACACGGGCACGAAGATCTTCACGACGCTGTCGCCGGTGTGGACGCGGCTGGCGACGTTCGGGCTCGACGACGCCGACCCGGACGCCCCCCGGCTGGTCCACGGCGTCGTGGCCCGCGAGGACGGCGGCACGACGTCGCGCGACGACTGGGACGCGCTCGGCATGCGCGCCACCGCGTCCGCGTCGACGGTGCTCGACGGTGCGCTCGCCCGGCCCGAGCGGGTCTACCGGTCGCTGCCCCCCGGCCCCAGCGCGGACCCGTTCGTGTTCGCGCTCTTCGCGGTCTTCGAGGTCCTGCTCGCCGCCGTCTACACGGGAATCGGCCGCCGCGCGCTCGAGCTCGGGGTGGCCGCCGCGCGCCGCCGCACCTCGCTCAAGGCCGGCGGGCGGACGTACGACCAGGACCCGGACATCCGGTGGCGGATCGCCGACGCGGCGCTCGCCCAGGACGGTGCCGAGCTGCAGCTCCTCGCCCTCGCACGCGACGTCGACGAGGACGCCGACCACGGCGCGCGCTGGTTCGCCCAGCTCGTCGGCCTCAAGGTGCGGGCGACGGAGACGGCCCGCACGGTGGTGGACGGCGCGATCAGGGTCGCGGGCGGCGGCTCGTACCGCGCCGCGGACGAGCTCGCCCGGCTGTACCGGGACGTCCTCGCCGGGATGTTCCACCCGTCGGACGACGAGTCCGCGCACGCGACCGTCGCGACCTCGCTGCTGGGGCCGCCGCGCGGCTGACGTCGGGGCGAGCCCCGGGGCGGCTCACCAGCCGCGTGCCGCCCACGCGTCGAGCGACGGGCGCTCGACTCCCAGCGTCGTGGCCGCGCCGTGCCCGGGTCGGACGGTCGTCGCGTCGTCGAACCGGTCGAAGAGCCGCGTCCGGACGTCCGCGAGCAGCGACGCGAACCGTGCCGGCTCACCGCCGGTGGCGCCGACACCGCCGGGGAAGAGCGAGTCGCCGGTGAGCAGGTGCACGCCGGCCGTGGGGGAGCCGAGCACCAGGGCGACCGACCCGGGCGTGTGGCCCCGCAGCGCGACGACCCCGGGTGCGTCCGATGCCGCACCGGCGGGCAGCGGCAGCCGGTCGCCGTGGCCCAGCCGGTGCGCGACCGCGACGCCCGTGACGTCGGCGACCGCGTCCGCGTCGTCGGCCCCGGCGGCGACCGGCGCCCCCGTGGCCGCGACGACCTCCGCCAGCGCGCCCAGGTGGTCCGGGTGCCGGTGCGTCACGACGACGAGGTCGAGCCGGCGTGCGGCGGTGCCGGCGTCCAGCAGCGCCAGGAGGGCCGGCGCGTCGTCGCCGGGGTCGACGAGCACCCGGGCGCCTGCGACGTGGGTGAGCGCGTACGCGTTCGTCGCGAGCGGCCCGACGACGGTGCTGCGCAGGGTCCACGGGCCCAGCACCTCGCCGGGCACGACGTCGGGCACGAGATCGGGCACGGGGTCGGGCACGGGGTCGGGCACGGGGTCGGGCACGAGATCGGGCACGGGGTCGCTCACCGCAGGTGCGCAGCGGCGCCGTCGGTGCCGGGGACCACCGCCGGGCCCGCCGGCGCCCCGACGTCGTCCGGGACGTGGACGCGGCCCGCCGACCGCGCGACGACGGGCAGCTCCTGCGTCCGGCCCGGGTGCCGTCCGGCGAGCGCCAGCTCGTAGCGGTGCACGGCGCGGACGAGCGCGAGGTGCGAGAGCGCCTGCGGGACGTTGCCCATCATCCGGCCCGTCACCGGGTCGTACTCCTCGGCCAGCAGGCCGACGTCGTTGGCGAGCGGGAGCAGGGCGTCGAGCACCCGTCCGGCGCCGACCGCGTCACCCGCCCGGGCCAGCGCGTCGGCCAACCAGAACGAGCAGGCGAGGAAGGCGTGCTCCTCGCCGTGCAGGCCGTCGTCGGTCCGCTCGGTGCGGTACCGCAGCAGGAGGCCGGGCGCGATCTCGAGCTCGGCGCGCACGGCCGCGACCGTGCCGAGGAGCCGGGGGTCGGACGCCGGCAGGAACCCCGTCGTGGCGATGGCCAGCAGCGCCGCGTCGGTGTGCCCGGCGCCGTAGTGCTGGACGAAGGTGCCGCGCTCCGCGTCGTACCCCTCCGCGAGGACCTGCGCGCGGACGGCGTCGCGCTCGGCCCGCCACACGTCGGCGGGACCGTCGAGCCCGTGCCGCTCCACCGCGCGGACCGCGCAGTCGAAGGCGGTCCACGCCATGACCTTCGAGTGCACGAAGTGGCGGGGCTCGCCCCGCACCTCCCAGATGCCGCGGTCGGGCTCGCGCCAGTTCCCGACGAGGTCGTCGACGAGGTGCCGCTGCAGCGACCAGGACTCGTCGGTCTCCTGCAGGCCGCCCTCGCGCGCCGCCTCCAGGGCCATCATGACCTCGCCGAGGACGTCGTGCTGGCGCTGCGCGACCGCGTCGTTGCCGACCCGCACGGGTCGGGACCCGGCGTACCCCGGCAGGTGCGCCAGCTCGCGCTCGACGAGGTCCCGCCCGCCGTCGACCCGGTACATGATCTGCAGGTCGGACGGGTCCCCGGCGACGGCGCGCAGCAGCCAGTCGCGCCAGCGCGTCGCCTCCTCGGCGTAGCCCTCCTCGAGCAGCGCCTCCAGCGTCATCGCGGCGTCGCGCAGCCAGCAGTACCGGTAGTCCCAGTTGCGCTCCCCGCCGAGGTGCTCGGGCAGGGACGTCGTGGCGGCGGCGACGATGCCACCCGTCTCGGAGTCCGTGAGCAGCCGCAGGACCAGCAGGGACCTCACGACCGCGGCCCGGTGCGCCGAGCCGGGCCGGCCCGAGGCCAGCCACTCGCGCCACGCGGCCGCGGTCTGGTCGAGCCGCTCGCGCGCCGGCAGCCGGGCGGGCACGGGCTCCCAGGAGGGGGTCCACGTGAGCGTCAGGGCGACGTGCTCACCCGCCTGGAGCCGGAACGCGTCGCGGTGCCGGTGGCCGTCGGGGGACGGCAGGCGGTCGCCGCGGAGCACGAGCGAGTCGGGCCCGGCGATCGCGCGGATGGTGTCCTCGCCGTCCTCGTCGCGCACGTGGTGGACCCAGGGACGGATGGAGCCGTACCCGAGGCGGACGACCCACTCGTGCTCCACCGCGACGCTGCCCGAGGTGCACGTGAGCACGCGGATGAGGTCCGCGCGCCCGTCGCCGAGCGGCATCGCCTCCCGCACGACCGCCGTGCCGGTCGGGGACGTGTACGTCGTCTCCAGCACGAAGGAGTCGTCCTCGTACCGCCGCTCCACGGTCGTCGCGTCGGGCACCGTGAGCAGCCACCGGCCGTGCCCGGGGGTGCCGAGCACCGCGGCGAAGCACGCCGCCGAGTCGAACCCCGGCAGGCAGAGCCAGTCCACCGACCCCCGGGAGGAGACGAGCGCCGCGGTCCGGCCGTCGCCGAGCACGGCGTAGTCCTCGATGGGCACGGGTGCGCCGGGGTCGGTCGCGGCTGGGGCTGGCGCTGGCACGCGCACAGCATGGTGCCCGGCCCGGGTAGGGGCACGCGGGCACGCCGGGTCGCCGCCCCGACCACGCGGGCGGGGCAGTGGTCGAACAGGCGTACGCCCGTGTCGGTGGGGCGACGTAGACTCGTCGGGTGAACGATCGGCTTGTCGTCAAGGGCGCCCGCGAGCACAACCTCCGCAACGTCGACCTCGACCTCCCGCGCGACGCGCTCGTCGTGTTCACGGGGCTGTCGGGCTCCGGCAAGTCGTCGATGGCCTTCGACACCATCTTCGCGGAGGGGCAGCGGCGGTACGTCGAGTCGCTGTCCGCGTACGCGCGGCAGTTCCTCGGGCAGATGGACAAGCCCGACGTCGACTTCATCGAGGGGCTCTCGCCGGCCGTCTCCATCGACCAGAAGTCCACGAACCGCAACCCGCGGTCGACGGTGGGCACCATCACCGAGGTCTACGACTACCTGCGCCTGCTCTTCGCGCGCGCAGGCACGCAGCACTGCCCCGTGTGCGGGGAGCGGGTGACGGCGCAGACGCCGCAGCAGATCGTCGACCGCCTGCTCGAGCTCCCCGAGGGCACGCGCTACCAGGTCCTGGCCCCGGTCGTCCGCGGCCGCAAGGGCGAGTACGCCGACCTCTTCCGCGAGCTGCAGGGCAAGGGCTTCTCCCGCGCGCGGGTCGACGGCGAGGTCGTCCAGCTCGCGACGCCGCCCGTGCTGGAGAAGAAGCTCAAGCACGACATCGAGGTCGTCGTCGACCGCCTCGTGGCGCGGGACGGGGTGCAGCGCCGCCTCACGGACTCCGTCGAGACGGCGCTGGGGCTGGCGGCGGGGCTGCTCGTCGTCGAGCTCGTCGACGCCGACGCGGACGACCCGGGTCGCGAGCGGCGGTTCTCCGAGCACCGCGCCTGCCCCAACGACCACGTCCTCACGCTCGACGAGATCGAGCCGCGCACGTTCTCCTTCAACGCGCCCTACGGCGCCTGCCCCGAGTGCACCGGCATCGGGTCGCGCCTCGAGGTCGACCCCGAGCTCGTCGTGCCCGACGAGGACCTGTCCCTCGGCGAGGGCGCCGTCGCGCCGTGGGCGCAGACGTCGAGCGAGTACTTCACGCGGGTGCTCACCGCGCTCGCCGACGACCTCGGCTTCTCCATGGACACGCCCTGGCGCGCGCTGCCCGAGCGGGCGCGCCAGGCCGTCCTGCGCGGGCAGAACCACGAGGTGCACGTCCGCTACAAGAACCGATGGGGCCGCGAGCGGCAGTACTCGACCGGCTTCGAGGGCGTCATCACCTTCCTCGAGCGCCGCTACGGCGAGACCGAGTCGGAGTGGAGCAAGGAGAAGTACGAGGCCTACATGCGGGAGGTGCCCTGCCCCGTCTGCAAGGGCGCCCGTCTGAAGCCCGAGGTGCTCGCCGTGCGCGTCGGCGGCCGCTCCATCGCCGACGTCTGCGGCCTGCCGATCCGGGAGGCCCGGGACTTCCTCGACACCCTCGAGCTGGGGGAGCGCGAGCGCGCGATCGCCACGCAGGTGCTCAAGGAGATCCAGGCCCGGCTCGGCTTCCTGCTCGACGTGGGGCTCGACTACCTGTCGCTCATGCGGCCGGCGGGGACCCTGTCCGGCGGCGAGGCGCAGCGCATCCGGCTGGCGACGCAGATCGGCTCGGGCCTCGTCGGGGTGCTCTACGTGCTCGACGAGCCGTCGATCGGCCTGCACCAGCGCGACAACCGGCGCCTCATCGACACGCTGACCCGGCTGCGGGACCTCGGCAACACCCTCATCGTCGTCGAGCACGACGAGGACACGATCCGCACCGCGGACTGGATCGTCGACATCGGCCCGGGCGCGGGGGAGCACGGCGGGCACGTCGTGCACTCGGGCGACCTGGCCGGGCTGCTGGCCACCCCCGAGTCGCTCACCGGCGCCTACCTGTCCGGCCGGCGGTCCATCGCGGCGCCCGCGCAGCGTCGACCCGTCGACAAGAGCCGTCAGGTCACGGTCGTCGACGCCAAGGAGCACAACCTGCGGGGCGTCACGGTCTCGTTCCCGCTCGGCGTGCTCACCGCGGTCACGGGCGTCTCCGGCTCGGGCAAGTCGACGCTGGTCAATTCCATCCTCTACACGGTCCTCGCCAACGAGCTGAACGGCGCCCGCCAGGTGCCCGGCCGGCACAAGCGCGTGACCGGCCTCGAGCACCTCGACAAGGTCGTGCACGTCGACCAGGGGCCGATCGGCCGCACCCCCCGCTCCAACCCCGCGACGTACACCGGCGTGTGGGACCACGTCCGCCGGCTCTTCGCGGAGACGCAGGAGGCCAAGGTGCGCGGCTACGGCCCGGGCCGCTTCTCCTTCAACGTCAAGGGCGGCCGCTGCGAGGCGTGCTCGGGCGACGGCACGCTGAAGATCGAGATGAACTTCCTCCCGGACGTCTACGTCCCGTGCGAGGTCTGCCACGGCGCGCGCTACAACCGCGAGACGCTCGAGGTGCACTTCAAGGGCAGGACGGTGGCGGACGTCCTCGACATGCCGATCGAGGAGGCCGCGGACTTCTTCGCCGCCGTGCCGGCGATCGCGCGGCACCTGCGCACCCTCACCGACGTCGGGCTGGGCTACGTGCGGCTGGGCCAGCCGGCGCCGACGCTGTCGGGCGGTGAGGCGCAGCGCGTCAAGCTCGCCGCGGAGCTGCAGAAGCGCTCGAACGGCCGGACGATCTACGTGCTCGACGAGCCGACGACCGGTCTGCACTTCGAGGACATCCGCAAGCTGCTGCTCGTCCTGCAGGGCCTCGTCGACAAGGGCAACACCGTCCTCGTCATCGAGCACAACCTCGACGTCATCAAGAACGCCGACTGGGTCGTCGACATGGGCCCGGAGGGCGGCAGCGGCGGCGGCCAGGTCGTCGCGCAGGGCACGCCGGAGCACGTGGCGTCCGTGCCCGCCAGCCACACGGGGGCCTTCCTCGCGGAGGTGCTGGGTCTGGGCGAGCAGCGGGCGAGCGCGTAGGGCATGGCCGACCCCGCCACCTACCGCCCGGCCCCGGGGGAGATCCCGGACCAGCCGGGGGTCTACCGCTTCCGCGACGAGCACGGCCGCGTCATCTACGTCGGCAAGGCGAAGTCGCTGCGGCAGCGCCTCAACAGCTACTTCCAGGACGTCGCGAACCTGCACCAGCGCACGCGGCAGATGGTCACGACGGCCGCGTCGGTGCAGTGGACGGTCGTGGGCACCGAGGTCGAGGCGCTCGCGCTCGAGTACTCCTGGATCAAGGAGTTCGACCCGCGCTTCAACGTCAAGTACCGCGACGACAAGTCCTACCCGTACCTGGCCGTCACGATGGCGGACGAGTACCCGCGCGTGCAGGTCATGCGGGGGGCCAAGCGGAAGGGCACCCGGTACTTCGGCCCGTACGCGCACGCGTGGGCGATCCGCGAGACGGTCGACCTGCTGCTGCGGGTGTTCCCGGTGCGCACGTGCTCGGGCGGGGTCTTCCGACGGGCGCGTCAGCAGGGCCGGCCGTGCCTGCTCGGCTACATCGACAAGTGCTCGGCGCCCTGCGTCGGGCGGGTGAGCGCCGAGGAGCACCACGCGCTCGCGCAGGACTTCTGCGACTTCATGGCCGGGGACACCGCCCGCTTCACGCGTCGGCTGACCGCGCGCATGAAGGAGGCCGCGGCCGAGATGGACTACGAGCAGGCGGCACGCCTGCGCGACGACATCGGCGCCCTGCAGCGCGCGATGGAGAAGAACGCGGTGGTGCTCGCCGACGGCACGGACGCGGACATCTTCGCGCTGGCCGGCGACGACCTCGAGGCCGCCGTCCAGGTGTTCCACGTCCGCGACGGGCGCATCCGCGGCCAGCGCGGCTGGGTCGTGGAGAAGGTCGAGGACGCCGACGACGGGGACCTCGTCGAGCGGCTCCTGCAGCAGGTCTACGGCGGCGAGACGGCGGAGGGCGGCACCGCGGGCGGCGTCCCGCGCGAGGTGCTCGTGCCCGTGCTGCCGCCGGACCTGGAGGGCGTGCAGGGCTGGCTGTCGGGGCTGCGCGGCAGCCGGGTGAGCGTGCGGGTGGCGCAGCGCGGCGACAAGCGCGAGCTCGCCGAGACCGTGCGCAAGAACGCCGAGCACGCCCTGGCGCTGCACCGCACGCGCCGCGCGGGGGACCTGACGACACGCAGCCAGGCGCTGCGGGAGATCCAGGAGGCGCTGGACCTGCCGACGGCGCCCCTGCGGATCGAGTGCTACGACGTCTCGCACAACCAGGGCACCTACCAGTCGGCATCGATGGTGGTGTTCGAGGACGGCATGGCGCGCAAGAGCGAGTACCGGCTCTTCACCGTCCGCGGCCCTGAGGGGCAGGGCGCGCGCGACGACACCGCCGCCATGCAGGAGGTCCTCACCCGGCGGTTCCGGCGCTACCTCGCCGACCGGGCGGACGCGGGCGACCCCGAGCTCGGCGGGGACGACCTCGAGGACGAGGACGGCGTGGCCCGGCCGGGGCACGCGGTCCCCACGCGCTCCGGGCCGGTCGACGAGGCGACGGGGCGGCCCGTGCGCTTCGCCTACCCGCCGAACCTCGTCGTCGTGGACGGCGGCCCGCCGCAGGTCGCCGCCGCCGCGGCGGCGCTCGCCGAGCTGGGCATCGACGACGTCGCCATCTGCGGGCTGGCCAAGCGGCTCGAGGAGGTGTGGGTGCCGGGCGACGACTACCCCGTGATCCTGCAGCGCTCGTCGGAGGGCCTGTACCTGCTGCAGCGCCTGCGCGACGAGGCGCACCGCTTCGCCATCACCGCCCACCGGAAGCGGCGCAGCAAGGGCATGACCGCGTCGGTGCTCGACGACGTGCCGGGCCTCGGCCCGGCGCGCCAGGCGGCGCTGCTGCGGCACTTCGGCTCGGTGAAGCGCCTGCGGGCGGCTTCCGCCGAGGAGATCGCCACCGTGCCGGGCATGGGGGAGCGGACGGCCGCCGCGGTCGTCGCCGCCCTGCACCCGACCGAGCAGCCGGCGGAGCAGCAGACCGGGCAGCCGACCGGGCAGCCGATTGGGCACCCGACCGGGCACCCGACCGCGCGGCCGGCCGGGCAGCCGGCGGCGCACCCGCGCACGGACGACGCGGTGCAGGAACCGGCTGGCATGCTGGGCGCATGACCAGCGGACCTGCAGGGACGTCCGGGCGGGAACCCTCGCCGCTGACCGTGCCGGGGGGCATCCCGGCGATCGACGCGGCGGCCGAGGCGCCGCAGCCGGCCGAGCCCCACGTCCTCATCATCACGGGCATGTCGGGGGCGGGCCGATCGCGGGCGGCGGCCGTCGTGGAGGACCTCGACTGGTACGTCGTGGACAACCTGCCGGCGTCGATGCTCACGCACCTCGTCGGCATGCTGACGGCGGGCTCCGCCGGGGCGGGGGCCCAGCGCCTGGCGGCCGTGGTCGACGTCCGGGGGCGCGGGTTCTTCGCGGACCTGGCCCAGGTCCTCGACCAGCTGCGCCACCAGGGCGTCGCCTACCGCGTGCTGTTCCTCGACGCCTCCGACGAGGTGCTCGTGCGCCGCTTCGAGCAGGTGCGCCGCCCGCACCCGCTGCAGGGCTCGGGCCGGATCCTCGACGGCATCGCCGCGGAGCGGGTCATGCTCGCCGACGTGCGGGAGCGCGCCGACACCCTCATCGACACGTCCGAGCTCAACGTGCACGACCTCGCGCGGGCCGTGCGTGCGGCGGTGGCCGGCCCGTCGGAGGACGCGCTGCGCGTCTCGGTGCTGTCGTTCGGGTTCAAGTACGGCCTGCCGCTCGACGCCGACCACGTGGCGGACGTGCGGTTCCTGTCGAACCCCTACTGGGTGACCGAGCTGCGGCACCTCACGGGCCGGGACGCGCCGGTGCGGGACTACGTGCTCGGCCTGCCCGGCGCGCGCACGTTCGTCGAGCGGTACGTGGACGCGCTGGAGCCGGTCCTCGCGGGGTACCTGCACGAGGAGAAGCGGTACGTCACGGTCGCCGTGGGGTGCACCGGCGGCAAGCACCGCTCCGTCGCGATGAGCGAGGCGATCGCGCACCGGCTGCGCGAGCGCGGTCACGCCGTCCAGGTCGCGGCGCGCGACCTGGGCAAGGAGTGAGCGGCGGGGTGAGCGGCGGGGTGAGCGGCCGGCGCGAGCCGGGCGGCGCGCGCCCGCCGCACCGGCTCGGCCCCGCGGTCGTGGCGCTCGGGGGCGGGCACGGGCTGTCCGCCTCGCTCACCGCGCTGCGGCACGTGACCGAGCGCATCACGGCCGTCGTCACGGTCGCCGACGACGGCGGGTCCTCGGGCCGGCTGCGCGCCGAGCTCGGGGTGCTGCCGCCGGGGGACCTGCGCATGGCGCTGGCGGCCCTCTGCGACGACTCCGAGTGGGGCCGCACCTGGCGCGACGTCCTGCAGCACCGGTTCACCTCGGCCGGGGACCTCGACCGCCACGCCGTCGGCAACCTCCTCATCGTCGCGCTGTGGGAGCTGCTGGGCGACACCGTCGAGGGGCTGGACTGGGTCGGGCGGCTGCTCGGCGCGCGCGGCAGGGTGCTGCCCATGGCGGCCGTGCCGCTCCAGATCGAGGCCGACGTCACGGACGCGGACGGCACCCGCGTGGTGCGCGGGCAGAGCAGCGTGGCCACGGCCCCCGGGGTCATCGGGCAGGTGCGGCTGGAGCCGGCCGACCCGCCGGCCAGCCCGGAGGCGGTAGCGGCGGTCGAGAGCGCGGACTGGGTCGTCCTCGGCCCCGGCTCCTGGTACACCTCGGTGATCCCGCACCTGCTGGTCCCGGGGCTGCGCGACGCCCTCGAGCGGACCACGGCACGGCTGGTCCTCGTGCTCAACCTCTCGCCGGAGGGGGAGACGGCCGGCATGGACGCGGCCGCGCACCTCGACGTGCTGCGCGACCACTGCCCGGGCCTGCGGCTGCACGCCGTCATCGGCGACGCCGCGGGTGTCGAGGACCTCGACGCCGTGCGGGCGCGCGCGGAGGCGATGGGTGCCCGGCTCGTGATCCGGCCGGTGGGTCGGGGTGACGGGACCCCCCGGCACGACGCCCTGCGGCTGGCCGCGGCGTTCCACGACGTCGTCGACGGGTTCGTCGCCGGGCCCTGACCGACATCCGGCACGGCCGCGCGCGACGTCCCGCTCACCGCGTGTCCGAGGCCCCGCCGGGGGCACCGGCGGCGCCGGCACGGTCCGCGGGGGGTGGCAGGATGACCGCATGGCTCTGACGGCGCAGGTGAAGGAGGAGCTGGCCCGCCTGACGGTGGACCGCACGTCGGCCCGCAAGGCGGAGGTCGCGGCCACGCTGCGGTTCGCCGGCGGCCTGCACATCATCTCCGGGCGCATCGTCATCGAGGCCGAGCTCGACACGTCCATGGCCGCGCGGCGGCTGCGGCAGGCGCTGGCCGAGGTCTACGGCCACGACAGCGAGATCATCGTCGTCTCCGCCGGGGGGTTGCGGCGCGGCAGCCGGTACGTCGTGCGCGTCGTCCGCGACGGCGAGGCGCTGGCCCGGCAGACGGGTCTGCTCGACGGCCGCGGCCGCCCTGTGCGGGGCCTGCCGTCGCAGGTCGTCGCCGGGGGCGTCGCGGAGGCGGAGGCGGCGTGGCGGGGCGCGTTCCTCGCGCACGGGTCCCTCACCGAGCCGGGCCGCTCGGCCTCGCTCGAGGTCACCTGCCCGGGGCCCGAGGCAGCCCTCGCGCTCGTCGGCGCGGCCCGACGCCTGCAGATCCCGGCGAAGGCGCGGGAGGTACGCGGCGTCGACCGCGTCGTCATCCGCGACGGGGACGCCATCAGCGCGATGCTCGCGCGCCTCGGCGCCCACCAGACCCTGCTGGTGTGGGAGGAGCGGCGCGTGCGGCGCGAGGTGCGCGGCACCGCGAACCGGCTCGCGAACTTCGACGACGCGAACCTGCGCCGCTCGGCGCGCGCCGCGGTGGCGGCGGGCGCCCGGGTCGAGCGCGCCTTCGAGATCCTCGGCGAGGACCTGCCCGAGCACCTGCGGCAGGCGGGGGAGCTCCGCCTGGCGCACAAGGAGGCGTCGCTCGAGGAGCTCGGCCGCCTCGCGGACCCGCCGCTGACGAAGGACGCCGTGGCCGGGCGGATCCGGCGCCTGCTCGCCACGGCCGACCGCAAGGCGGCCGACCTCGGCATCCCGGACACGGAGGCGGGGCTGTCCCCCGACCTGCTCGACCTGTAGCCGCCGGGCCGCGGGCGCCGGCGCCGGCGCCGACCGGGGTCGGCCGGACGGCTCCCGCGTCCCCCGTCGGGCGCGTCCCACGCACCGTCGTCGCGTCTCAGGGCGTGACCTACGTCCCCTGTCGACGACGGGCGCGCATGTAGTCTCGTGCCGTCCCGAGGGGGGACACCTGCGTGGCGTGGCACCACGGCGCGGGGGAGGATCCTCACGGGCGACGCACAGCGTCGTGCGTGCTTCCGACACCAACTGTGTGCGCCGACGCCGTCGGCGCGTGCCGAGGAGGGCAAGTGACCATCAAGGTCGGCATCAACGGCTTCGGCCGCATCGGACGCAACTTCTACCGGGCGATCATCGCCTCGGGAGCCGACATCGAGATCGTCGGCGTGAACGACCTCACGGACAACAAGACCCTCGCGCACCTGCTGAAGTACGACACGGTCCTCGGGCGCTTCCCGCTGAGCGTGTCCTACGACGAGAACAACATCGTCGTCGACGGCAAGAACATCCGGGCCCTCGCCGAGCGCGACCCGGCCAACCTCCCCTGGGGCGAGCTGGGCGCGGACATCGTCATCGAGTCTACGGGCTTCTTCACGGACGCCGAGAAGGCGAAGGCGCACATCGCGGGCGGTGCCAAGAAGGTCATCATCTCCGCGCCGGCCAAGAACGAGGACGCGACCTTCGTCGTCGGCGTGAACCACACGCAGTACGACCCGGCCGCGCACACGATCATCTCCAACGCGTCCTGCACGACGAACTGCCTCGCCCCGGTGGCGAAGGCGCTCAACGACGCGATCGGCATCGAGCGTGGCCTCATGACCACGATCCACGCCTACACGGGTGACCAGAACCTGCAGGACGGCCCCCACAAGGACCTCCGCCGCGCCCGCGCCGCCGCGCAGAACATCGTCCCGACCTCGACGGGTGCCGCCAAGGCCGTGGCCCTCGTGCTCCCCGAGCTCAAGGGCAAGCTCGACGGCTTCGCGCTCCGCGTGCCGACGATCACCGGCTCCGCCACCGACCTGACCTTCACCGCCTCGCGCGAGGTCACGGTCGAGGAGGTCAACGCCGCGGTGAAGGCCGCCGCCGAGGGCCCCCTCAAGGGCATCCTCGAGTACGTCGAGGACGAGATCGTCTCCAGCGACATCGTCACCAACCCGCACCAGAGCATCTTCGACTCGAAGCTGACGAAGGTCAGCGGCGACCTGGTGAAGATCATCGCGTGGTACGACAACGAGTGGGGCTACTCCAACAGCCTCGTCGCGCTGACGTCCTACGTCGGCGAGCGGCTCTGACCTCACGGGTCCTCGCGACCACCGCACCACCGGTGCACCCCTGCGTCCGCGCGCGCCGGCGCCCCTCGGGGCCCGGCGCCCGCGGACGCAGTGCTGTCCGGCACCGGCCCGACGCCGGTGGCCGGTGCGTCCACCACGCCCACCAGCACGCCCACCAGCACTCCCACCAGCACTCCCACCAGCACGGCAGGAGACCATGAAGACCATCGAGGACCTGGGGGACCTGCGCGGCACGCGCGTCCTCGTCCGCTCCGACTTCAACGTGCCCCTCGACGGCACGACGATCACCGACGACGGCCGCGTCCGAGCGGCGCTGCCCACGCTGCAGGCGCTCCTGCACGCCGGCGCGCGCGTCGTCGTGGCCGCGCACCTCGGCCGTCCCAAGGGCGCGCCCGAGGCGAAGTACTCGCTCGCGCCCGTCGCGACCCGGCTGTCCGAGCTCCTCGGCCAGCCCGTCGCGCTCGCCGAGGACGTCGTGGGGGAGTCGGCGAAGGCCACCGTCGCCGGGCTCGGCGACGGCGAGATCGCGCTGCTCGAGAACATCCGCTTCGACCCGCGGGAGACCAGCAAGGTCGAGGCCGAGCGCGCCGAGCTCGCCGGTGAGCTCGCGGGGCTCGCGGACGTCTTCGTCTCCGACGGCTTCGGCGTCGTGCACCGCAAGCAGGCGTCGGTCTACGACGTGGCGCAGGTGCTGCCGCACGCGGTCGGGCATCTCGTGCTCAAGGAGGTCGACTCCCTGCGCAAGGCGACCGACGACCCGCAGCGGCCGTACGCGGTCGTGCTCGGCGGGTCGAAGGTCTCCGACAAGCTCGGCGTCATCGCCAACCTGCTGACGAAGGCGGACCGCCTGCTCATCGGCGGCGGCATGCTCTTCACGTTCCTGGCCGCCAAGGGGTACTCCGTGGGCAGCTCGCTGCTCGAGCAGGACCAGGTCGACACCGTCAAGGGCTACCTGGCGCAGGCGGAGGAGTCCGGCGTCGAGATCGTCCTGCCGGTCGACGTCGTCGTCGCGCCGCAGTTCGCGGCCGACGCGCCGGCCACCGTCGTCGCCGCCGACGCGATCCCCGACGGCCAGATGGGCCTCGACATCGGCCCGGAGAGCCAGGAGCTGTTCCGGTCGAAGCTGCTCGACGCGAAGACCATCGTGTGGAACGGCCCGGCGGGCGTGTTCGAGTTCGAGGCGTTCTCCGCGGGCACGCGCGCGGTGGCCCAGGCGCTCGTCGACGCGGGCGCGAACGGCGCCTTCACCATCGTCGGCGGCGGCGACTCGGCCGCGGCCGTGCGCACGCTCGGCTTCGACGAGGCCGGCTTCGGCCACATCTCCACCGGCGGCGGCGCGTCGCTGGAGTTCCTCGAGGGCAAGACCCTCCCCGGCATCGCCGTCCTGGAGGGCTGACGCATGGCAGACCGCACCCCGCTCATGGCGGGCAACTGGAAGATGAACCTGGACCACCAGCAGGCGATCCAAACGGTGCAGAAGCTCGCCTGGACCCTGAAGGACGCGAAGCACGACTTCGCGGCCGTCGAGGTCGTCGTGCTGCCGCCGTTCACGGACCTGCGCTCGGTGCAGACGCTCGTGGACGCCGACTCCCTCGAGCTCGGCTACGGCGCGCAGGACCTGTCCGCCCACGTGTCGGGCGCCTACACGGGCGAGGTCTCGCCGGTGTTCCTCGCCAAGCTGGGCTGCACCTACGTGGCCGTCGGCCACTCCGAGCGCCGGCAGTACCACGGCGAGGACGAGGCGGTGACGAACGCCAAGGTGAAGAACGCCCTGGCGCACGGCCTCGCGCCGATCCTCTGCGTCGGCGAGGAGCTCGAGGTCCGCAAGGCGGGGCAGCACGTCCCGCACACGCTGGCTCAGCTCGACGGTGGCCTCGAGGGCCTGACGGCCGAGCAGGTGCGTCAGGTCGTCGTCGCCTACGAGCCCGTCTGGGCCATCGGCACGGGCGAGACGGCGACGCCGGAGGACGCGCAGGAGCTGTGCGGCGCCATCCGCGCGCGCATCGCCGAGCTCTACGACGCCGGCACCGCCGACGCCGTCCGCGTGCTCTACGGCGGCTCCGTGAAGTCCTCGAACGTCGCCTCGATCATGGCCAAGCCCGACGTCGACGGCGCGCTCGTCGGCGGCGCGAGCCTCGACCCCGAGGAGTTCGCGCGGATCGCCAGCTTCCGGGCCGCCGCGGCCTGACCGGTCGACCGCACGGACGATCGCCCGACCGGGTGACGACCCGCGGGCGGGCTGCTGGCCCGCCCGCGGGATCGTCGCCTACCCTTGTGCCCGCCTCACCGTCGGACGACAGGAAAGCCACCTCGTGAACGCACTCCGCATCACCCTCCAGGTGCTGCTCGTCCTCTCCAGCCTGCTGCTGGTCCCCCTCGTGCTCCTGCACAAGGGCCGCGGCGGCGGGTTGTCCGACATGTTCGGCGGCGGCGTCACGTCCGGCGCCGCGAGCTCCGGGGTCGCCGAGCGCAACCTCAACCGCATCACCGTCGGGGTCGCACTCGTGTGGACCGTGGTCATCGTGCTGCTCGGCCTCGTCGAGCGCTTCAGCTGAGGGGGACGCCATGGCGAGCGGGAGTGCGATCAGGGGGTCGCGGGTCGGAGCCGGCCCGATGGGCGAGGCGGAGCGCGGCGACGCGGCCCCTCGCGTCTGGATCTCCTACTGGTGCGCGAACGGCCACGAGACGCGGCCGTCCTTCGCGGAGGAGGCGTCCGCCGAGGCGCCCGTGACCTGGGACTGCCCGCGCTGCGGCTTCCCGGCGGGGCAGGACCAGGCGAACCCGCCGAGCCCGTCGCGGACCGAGCCGTACAAGACGCACCTGGCGTACGTGAAGGAGCGGCGTTCCGACGAGGACGGCGCGGCCATCCTCGACGAGGCGCTGGCCGCGCTGCGGGCCCGCCGGGGTCGCTGACCGCCCGGCGCCCACGCCGCGCACGACCGATGCGACGAGGGGGTTCCGACCGGATGACCGTTCGGGGCCCCCTCGTCGCACGCCAGCCGGGTCAGCCCGCCGCGGGCGTGCCGGCGTCCGACGCCGAGCGTGACGCTGCGGCCACGTCCAGCAGCCAGCGCGTCCGCTCACGGCCGACCGCGCCTGCCGCCGGCACCTGGGCGACCGGTCCGTCCCCGAGGGCGGCGGCCACGGCGTCGGCCTTCTCCTCGCCGGCGGCGACGACCCACACCTCCCGCGCGCTGCGGATCGCCTCGAAGGTGAGCGAGACCCGCAGCGGGGGCGGCTTGGGGGAGTCGTGCACCCCCGTGGTCGTGCGCCCGACCACGTCGAGCCCGGGATGGTCCGGGAACAGCGAGGCCACGTGGCCGTCGGGCCCCATGCCGAGCAGGAGGACGTCCAGCTCCGGCAGGGCGGCGCCCTCCGGGGCGTGCGCCGCCAGCTCCTCCGCGTAGGCGGCGGCCGCCGCCTCGGGGTCGCCGACCACGTCTGCGGCCGGCACGGCGTGGACGTTGGCGGCCGGGAGGGCGTCGCCGAGTGTGTCGAGCAGCGCCTCCCGCGCCTGCGTCTCGTTGCGGTCGGGGTCCCCGGCGGGCACGAACCGCTCGTCGCCCCACCACAGGTGCACGCCCGTCCAGTCGACGGCGTCCCGCACGGGGTTGGCGGCGACGGCCGCGAGCGTCCTGATCCCGACCGTGCCGCCGGTGAGCACGAGGTGCACGGGCCGGTGGTGGGACTGGGCGTCGAGGACCGCGGTGAGCAGCCGGGCGGCCGTCGCCTCCGCGAGCGTCGCGGCGTCGGGGTGCACGACGACGTCGCGCAGCGGGTGGGGCGTGGTCATGCGTCCTCCGGGTCAGGCGTCGATGAGGGCGAGGCCGCGCGTGAGGGTCTCGCCGTACACCTCGTCGGCGTCGAGGCGGCGCAGCTCCTCGGCCAGGCACTCGCGGAGCTGACGGATGGGCAGGGCGATCCGGTGCTCCGGCTGGTCCGGCTTGATGAGCGCGGCCGTCTTGCCGTCGGGACGGTCGAGCACGATGTCCCCGGACGCCCGGTGCAGCCGCACCTGCGTGATCGCCGGCGCGCCCTCGATGCGCTCGACGCGCACGGGGCACTTGAGCGACCACGCCAGCCAGCCGGCCATGAGGTCGACGGACGGGTGCGTGCTCTCGCCGGAGACCGACGCCTCGAGCACGGGCTCGAACGGCGGCTGCTCCAGCGTCGCCGCGATGAGCCCCCGCCACAGGGTGGTCCGCGCCCAGGCGATGTCCGTGTCGCCCTCCGCGTGGACCGTCGCCAGGCGGCGCAGGGCCGGCCCGGGCTGCGAGGTGGCGGACGTGTCCGTGATCCGGCGCTGCGCCATGCGGCCCAGCGGGTGCGCCGCGGGGTTGTCCGGCACCTCGAACGGCCACCACGTGACGATGGGGGCGTCCGGCAGGAGCAGGGGCATGACGAGGGTGTCGTCGTCCGCCGCGATCGCGCGGGACGGCCGCAGGATGACGACCTCGCTCGCGCCGGCGTCACCGCCCAGCCGGATCTCCGCGTCGAGGGTGCTCTCGGCGGGCTCGGCGCTGCGGGCCAGGACGATGACGCGGCAGGGGTGCTCCCGGCTCGCCTCGTTGGCCGCCGCGATGGCGACCTCGGGGTCCTGGTCCTCGGCGTCGATCACGAGGGTCAGCACGCGCCCGAGGGCGACGGCGCCGCCCTCGTCGCGCTCCTCGATGAGGCGCTTGTTGATCGCCCGGGTCGTGGTGCCCGGCAGGTGGATGATCACGGTCTCCTCCACTGGCGGCCGTCACGGGCCATCATCGCGTCGGCCGACGCCGGTCCCCAGGTGCCGGCGCGGTACTGGTCGGGCTTGCCCTTCGAGGCCCAGTACGCCGTGATCGGGTCGAGGACCTTCCAGGACAGCTCGACCTCCTCCTGGCGCGGGAACAGCGGCGGGTCGCCGAGGAGCACGTCGAGGATGAGGCGCTCGTAGGCCTCCGGCGAGGACTCGGTGAACGAGTGCCCGTACCCGAAGTCCATCGTGACGTCGCGCACCTCCATGGCGGTGCCGGGCACCTTGGCGCCGAACCGCAGCGTGACGCCCTCGTCGGGCTGCACGCGGATGACCAGGGCGTTCTTGCCCAGCTCCTCCGTGGCGGTCGACTCGAAGGGCAGGTGCGGCGCGCGCTTGAACACGACCGCGATCTCGGTGACGCGGCGGCCGAGGCGCTTCCCGGTGCGCAGGTAGAACGGCACGCCGGCCCAGCGGCGGGTGTCGATGTCCAGGCGCACGGCCGCGAAGGTCTCCGTGGTGGAGGCGGGGTTGAACCCCTCCTCCTCCAGGTACCCGACGACCTGCTCGCCGCCCTGCCACCCCGCGGCGTACTGCCCGCGCGAGGTGTGCCGGCCGAGGTCGCGCGGGAGCCGGACCGCCGAGAGGACCTTGATCTTCTCCGCCCGCAGGTCCGCCGCCTCGAAGGAGACGGGCTCCTCCATGGCGGTGAGCGCCAGGAGCTGCAGGAGGTGGTTCTGGATGACGTCGCGCGCCGCGCCGATGCCGTCGTAGTACCCCGCGCGCCCGCCGATGCCGATGTCCTCGGCCATCGTGATCTGCACGTGGTCGACGTAGTTGGCGTTCCAGATCGGCTCGAAGAGCTGGTTCGCGAACCGCAGGGCCAGGAGGTTCTGGACCGTCTCCTTGCCCAGGTAGTGGTCGATCCGGAACACGTCGTCCGGTCGGAAGACCGAGGAGACGACGCGGTCCAGCTCCTGCGCGCTCTTGAGGTCGTGCCCGAAGGGCTTCTCGATGACCACGCGGCGCCAGGTGCCCTCCTTCGGCTGCGACAGGCCCGACCGGGACAGCTGCTCGCAGACGACGGGGAACTGGCTCGGCGGCACCGACAGGTAGAACGCGTGGTTGCCGCCGGTGCCGCGCTTCACGTCGAGCTCCTCGACCGTCGCGGCCAGCTGGTCGAACGCGGCGTCGTCGTCGAAGGAGCCCTGGACGAAGCGGATGCCCTCCGCGAGCTGGCGCCACGTCGCCTCGTGGAACGGCGTGCGGGCGTGCTCGCGGACGGAGTCGTGGACGATCTGCGCGAAGTCCTGCGTCTCCCAGTCCCGCCGGGCGAAGCCCGTCAGGGCGAACCCGGGCGGGAGCAGGCCGCGGTTGGTGAGGTCGTAGACGGCCGGCATGAGCTTCTTGCGCGCCAGGTCGCCGGTGACGCCGAAGATGACGAGCCCGCAGGGGCCGGCGATGCGCGGCAGGCGCCGGTCCCGCGGGTCCCGCAGCGGGTTGCGGCCGGGTGCGACCTTGGCGGGCCTCACCGGGACGCCCCGGACCCGCTGGCCACCGCCTCCTGGGCGCCGCCGAGCCCGTCGCGCACCGTGCCGAGGAGCTGCTCCCAGGCCTGGTCGAACTTCTGCAGGCCGTCGACCTCGAGGGCCTCCGTCACCTCGTCGAGGGAGACGCCGAGGGCCGCGAGCCGGTCGACGACCTCCTGCGACTCCTCGGTCCGACCGGTGACCGTGTCGCCGGTGATCTCCGCGTGGTCCTCCGTCGCCTCGAGCGTGCCGGCGGGCATCGTGTTGACGACGCCGGCGACGACGAGCTCCTGCACGTACAGCGTGTCGGGGTACGCCGGGTCCTTGACGCCGGTCGACGCCCACAGCGGTCGCTGCGGCTTGGCGCCGGCGGCGGCCAGGGCCTTCCACCGGTCGGAGGCGGCGACCTCCTGGTACGCGCCGTAGGCGAGGCGGGCGTTGGCCAGGGCGGCCTTGCCGCGCAGCGCGGCGGCCTCCTCGGTGCCGAGCTCGTCGAGCCTCTTGTCGATCGCCGCGTCGACCCGGCTGACGAAGAACGAGGCGACGGAGGCGACGGGCGCGAGGTCGATGCCCTTCTCCTTCGCCTGCTCGAGACCCGTGAGGAACGCGTCGAGCACGGCGCGGTAGCGCTCGAGGGAGAAGATGAGCGTGACGTTGACGCTGATGCCCTCGGCCAGGACCGCGGTGATGGCCGGCAGGCCCTCGATCGTCGCGGGGATCTTGATGAAGACGTTGGGGCGGTCCACCGTCGACCACAGCGCCTTCGCGGACGCGACCGTCTTCTCCGTGTCACGGGCGAGCCGCGGGTCGACCTCGATGGACACGCGGCCGTCGACGCCGTCCGTGGCGTCGTACACCGGGCGCAGGACGTCGGCCGCCTCGCGGACGTCGTCCGTGGTGATGCGGAAGACCGCGTCCTCGACGTCGGCGCCCTGGGCGGCCAGCTCGCGCAGCTGCTCGTCGTAGGCGTCGCCCTTGGCGAGCGCCGAGGCGAAGATCGAGGGGTTCGTCGTCACCCCGACGACGCCGTGGTGGGCCACGAGGTCGGCGAGGTTGCCGGTGCGCAGCCGCTCCCGGGACAGGTCGTCGAGCCAGACGGCGACGCCCTCCTGCACGAGGCGGTCGAGCGGCGCGCTGCGCGCACCGCGGTCCTCGGCCTTCGGCGTGCCCTGGCCGGTGGTCTCCTGCGTGCTCTGCTCGGACATCGGTGGTCCTCCTTGCGTCTGCGGTCGGCGCGCCCGTGGGGTGCGCGGCCGGTGGGGTCCGCGGGGCGGGGCGTCGCGGTGGCGACGTGTGCGTCGTCAGGTGCGACGCCCCGCCGAGGGGTGGGTCCGTGCCGGGCGGGGCCCGGCGGTCGGGTGCCGGGCGCGCCCGGCACCGCGGGTCAGGCCTGCTGGTCGCCCGTGCCGCTGCGGTCGGGCGTGCCGGAGTCGGACGACGGGTCGGCGTCGCCGCGGGCGGCGGCCAGCGACTCGTGCGCCGCGGCCACGACGGCCTCGGCCGTGATGCCGAACTCGCGGTACAGCGTCTCGTAGTCGGCGGACGCCCCGTAGTGCTCGAGCGACACGCTGCGGCCGGCGTCGCCGACGAGCTTGTGCCAGGACAGGGCCAGCCCCGCCTCGACCGACACGCGGGCGCGCACGGCCTTCGGCAGCACCTGCTCGCGGTACTCCGCGTCCTGCTCGGCGAACCACTCCAGCGACGGCGCGGACACCACGCGCGTGGCGACGCCCGCCGCCTCGAGGGTGGTGCGCGCCTCGACGGCGAGCTGCACCTCGGAGCCCGTCGCCAGGAGGATGACGTCCGGCGTGCCCGACGAGGCGTCGAGCAGCACGTACGCGCCGCGGGCCACGCCGTCGGCGGACGTGAAGCCGTCCTCGCCGCGGGGGAACGTCGGCACGTTCTGCCGGGTCAGCACGAGGCCGACCGGGCCGTCGGTGCGCTCGAGCAGCGCCTTCCAGGCAGCGGCCGTCTCGTTGGCGTCGGCCGGGCGCACCACGGCCAGGCCGGGGATGGCGCGGCACGCCGCGAGGTGCTCGACCGGCTGGTGCGTCGGGCCGTCCTCACCCAGGCCGATGGAGTCGTGCGTCCACACGTACGTGACCGGCACGCCCATGAGGGCGGCGAGGCGGACGGAGCCGCGCATGTAGTCCGAGAAGGTGAAGAACGTGCCGCCGTACGGCCGGGTGTTCCCGTGCAGCCGGATGCCGGACAGGATCGCGCCCATCGCGTGCTCGCGGATGCCGAAGTGCAGCGTGCGGCCGTACTCGTCGCCCGAGAACTCCTTCGTGGAGTACTTGGCGGGGATGAAGGACGGCTCGCCCTTCATCGTCGTGTTGTTGGAGCCCGCGAGGTCGGCGGAGCCGCCCCACAGCTCGGGCAGGACGGGCGCGAGCGCGGAGAGCACCTCGCCGGACGCCTGGCGCGTCGCGACGGCCTTGCCGGCCTCGAACGTCGGCAGGGCGTCCGCCCAGCCCTCGGGCAGGGTGCCGGCCTCGAGCCGGTCGTGCAGCGCCGCCCGCTCGGGGTTCGCGCTGCGCCACGCGTCGTACGACTCCTGCCAGCGGGCCTTGGCCTCGGCGGTGCGCTGCGACAGGCCGCGCGTGTGCTCGATGACCTCCGGCGCGACGTCGAAGCTCTTCTCCGGGTCGAAGCCGAGGACCTCCTTGAGGCCCTTGACCTCGTCCGTGCCCAGCTTCGAGCCGTGCGCGCCGTGCGTGCCCTGCTTCTTCGGCGAGGGCCAGGCGATGATCGTGCGGAGCTGGATGAAGGAGGGCTGGTCCGTGACCGCCTTGGCCGCCTCGATCGCGGCGTAGAGGGCGTCGACGTCCTCGTGGTAGCCGTCGGGCCCGGTCAGCCAGTCCACCGTCTGCACGTGCCAGCCGTACGCGCCGTAGCGCGCGGCGACGTCCTCGGTGAACGCGATCTGCGTGTCGCCCTCGATGGAGATGCGGTTGTCGTCCCAGACGACGACGAGGTTGCCCAGCTGCTGGGTGCCCGCGACCGACGAGGCCTCGGAGGTGACGCCCTCCTGCAGGTCGCCGTCGGAGGCCAGCACGTAGACGAAGTGGTCGAACGGGCTGGTACCCGGTGC
The DNA here is from genome assembly GCF_057221735.1 of Cellulomonas sp. plas2. NCBI lineage: Bacteria > Bacillati > Actinomycetota > Actinomycetes > Micrococcales > Cellulomonadaceae > Cellulomonas > Cellulomonas sp. plas2. The sequence continues at coordinate 2,027,924 of NZ_CM170155.1, read as the reverse complement.
CGCGTCGGGGTCGAGCAGGCCGCGCTCCCGGCGGGCCGCCATCGCGAAGCCCACGGCCGAGGCGAGCCCCTGGCCCAGGGGGCCGGTGGTGATCTCGATGCCGGTGGTGTGGCGGAACTCCGGGTGGCCCGGGGTCTTGGAGTCCCAGGTGCGCAGGGCCTCCAGGTCCTCGAGCTCCAGGCCCCAGCCGCCCAGGTAGAGCTGGATGTACTGCGTCAGGCTCGAGTGGCCGCAGGACAGGACGAAGCGGTCCCGGCCCGTCCAGTGCGGGTCCGCGGGGTCGTGCCGCATGACGTTCTGGTAGAGGAGGTACGCGGCCGGGGCCAGGCTGATCGCGGTGCCGGGGTGGCCGTTGCCGACCTTCTCGACGGCGTCGGCGGCGAGGACGCGGACCGTGTCGACCGCCTTGCGGTCGAGGTCGGTCCACCCGACCGACGGAGCAGCAGGGGCCTGGACGTTCACATGTCCTCATTCCCGCCCGCGACCGGCGGGCGTCAGGGGGCTCCGGCACCGGGTGCCGGGACGACGGGCGTACGACGGGCACGGGACGGTGCGCAGATGGCACGACGGCAGGCTGCCGCGGCACCACGGGCGCGCCGCTGCCGTCCCCGCCGCGAGCCTAGACCTCCCGCCCCCGGCCCCGCCGACCGAGCCGTCCAGGGGGTGGGACGCCGGATCGGTCCGATCTGCCCCGGGCCGGTGCGCCGACCTGTGGCCGGGCCGCGACGTGACGTGCGCCCGCACGCCCGTGGCGGCGCGCCGCGGGCGTACCATGGCGGGGTCCCAGCACCCCCCGACCTGCCCGCACGCCCGCGGGCCCGGACCGCCGCGTGCGGCACCCGGCGGTCGTGCAGGACGTCGACCCGGCACCCCGGTGCCCCGGACGAGGAACGGAGCCGCACCGCGTGCGTCCACGCAGAACCCTGACGACCGAGGCCGCTCCGGCGTCGTCCCTGCCCGCGGGGGCTCCCGCACCCGTCATCGGCGACGCCGTCGAGGCCGTCGAGGCCGTGCCCGTCACCGCGGGGCCGCAGCGCGCCGGTGACGGCCGGCAGCCCGCCGCGGGACGCGGGCGGCTGCGGGGCAAGGTCGGTGCGTACGTCGCGCTGACGAAGCCGCGGGTGATCGAGCTGCTGCTCATCACCACCGTCCCCACCATGGTGCTGGCCGCCGGCGGCCTGCCCCCGCTCGGGCTGGTGCTGGCGACCCTCGTCGGCGGGGCCATGGCCGCGGGCGCCGCGAACGTCCTCAACTGCTACCTCGACCGCGACATCGACGCCGTCATGCACCGCACCCGCCGGCGGCCGACCATCACGGGCGCGGTCACGCCGCGCGAGACGCTCGTCTTCGGGCTCGTGCTGGGCGTCGTGTCCCTCGTGTGGCTCTGGACGCTCGTCAACCCGGTCTCCGCGCTGCTCGCCGCCGCGGCCGTGCTCATCTACGTCGTCGGCTACACGATGATCCTCAAGCGGCGGACGTCGCAGAACATCGTCTGGGGCGGCTCGGCCGGCTGCATGCCGGTGCTCATCGGGTGGTCGGCGGTCACCGGCGGTGTCGGCTGGGCGCCGCTCGTGCTGTTCGGCGTCGTCTTCTTCTGGACGCCGCCGCACTACTGGCCGCTGTCGATGAAGTTCCGCCGCGACTACGCGGCGGCGGGCGTGCCGATGCTGCCCGTCGTGGCGGCGGACACGCGGGTCGCCCGCGAGATGGTCGGGCACACCCTGGCGATGATCGCGTGCAGCCTGCTGCTCGTGCCGGTCGCCGGGATGACCTGGGTCTACGGCGTGGTCGCCCTGGGGCTCGGCGTGTGGTTCCTCGCGCTGTGCCTGGGCCTGCTGCGGCGCGCGCGCGACCCGCAGGCTGGGCGGCTCAAGGAGATGACCGTGTTCCACGCGTCGATCACCTACCTCACCGCTCTCTCGGTGGCCGTGGTCGTCGACGTGTTCCTGCCCTTCTGACGGAGGTGGCGGCAGCCGGCGACGAGGACGTCGCACCGGCGCTCCGCGCGTCGCTGGAGCAGTACCTGGCCCACCTGCAGGTCGAGCGCGGCCTGTCGGCCAACACCCTGGCCGCCTACCGGCGGGACCTCGCGCGGTACGCCCGGCACCTGACGGCATCCGGGCGCACGGCGCCGGACCAGGTCGCGGAGGCCGACGTGACGGCCTACGTCCGCGTCCTGCGGTCCGGGTCCGACGGCCGTGCGGCGCTCTCCGCGTCCTCGGCGGCCCGCGCCGTCGTGGCCGTCCGCGGCTGGCACCGGTTCTGGCTCCTGGAGGGCGCCGTCCCCGCCGACGCCGCGCGGGCGGTCCGTCCGCCCGCGCAGCCCCGGCGCCTGCCCAAGGCCGTGCCGGTCGAGGACGTCGAGCGCCTGCTCGAGGCGGCGGGGACGGGGGAGGGCCCGGGTCCGCTGCGCGACCGCGCGCTGCTCGAGCTGCTCTACGCAACCGGTGCCCGGATCTCGGAGGCCGTCGGCCTCGACCTCGACGACATCGACACCTCGCCGGGGCGCGCGTCCGTGCTGCTGCGCGGCAAGGGGGGCAAGGAGCGCGTCGTACCCGTCGGGTCCTTCGCGCTCGGCGCGCTCGAGGCGTACCTCGTCCGGGGACGGCCGGCGCTGGTGGCCGCCGGCCGCGGCACGCCGGCGGTGTTCTGCAACACGCGCGGCGCACGGCTGAGCCGCCAGAGCGCGTGGGCGGCGCTGCGCGCGGCGGCCGGCCGCGCCGGGCTCGCCCAGGCCCCGCACCTGTCCCCGCACACGCTCCGGCACTCGTTCGCCACGCACCTGCTGGCGGGCGGCGCCGACGTGCGGGTGGTGCAGGAGCTGCTCGGCCACGCCTCGGTCACGACGACGCAGGTGTACACCCTGGTGACCCGGGACACGCTGCGCGAGGTCTACACGACGGCGCACCCCCGGGCGCGCTGACGCGGGGTTGGGCTCCGGTAGGTTGTCCGGGTGGTGAGCGGGACGAGCGCATGAGCGGCACGAGCGAGCAGGTCACGGCAGGTCCCGGCGAGCAGCGCCTGGACCCGGCGGGCCGTCCCGTCCCCGACTTCCCGGTCCCCGCGCCCCTGGCGGCGCACGGCCCGGCCCGGGTCATCGCGATGTGCAACCAGAAGGGCGGCGTCGGCAAGACGACGACGACGATCAACCTCGGCGCCGCGCTGGCCGAGTACGGCCGACGGGTGCTCGTCGTCGACTTCGACCCGCAGGGCGCCGCGTCCGTCGGGCTGGGCACCAGCCCGCACGAGCTCGACACGACGATCTACAACCTGCTGATGGAGCGCGGCCTCGACGTGCGGGAGGTGCTGCGCAGCACCGCCGTCGAGAACCTCGACCTGCTCCCGGCGAACATCGACCTGTCCGCGGCCGAGGTGCAGCTCGTCGGGGAGGTGGCGCGCGAGTCGGTCCTGTCCCGCGTGCTGCGCCCCGTCATGGACGAGTACGACGTGGTGCTCGTCGACTGCCAGCCCTCGCTCGGGCTGCTGACCGTCAACGCGCTCACGGCCGCGCACGGGGTGCTCATCCCGCTCGAGTGCGAGTTCTTCGCGCTGCGCGGCGTGGCCCTCCTCGTCGAGACGATCGAGAAGGTGCGCGACCGGCTGAACCCGCGGCTGCAGGTCGACGGGATCCTCGCGACGATGTTCGACTCGCGGACGCTGCACGCCCGCGAGGTCGTCGCCCGCGTGCACGAGGCGTTCGGCGACACGCTCCTGCACACCGTCATCGGGCGGACGGTGAAGTTCCCGGACGCGACGGTGGCCGCGGAACCCATCACGTCCTACGCCCCGAACCACCCCGGCGCCGCCGCCTACCGCCAGCTCGCGCGCGAGCTCGTGGCCCGTGGCGACGCCGCCTGAGGCCACCGTCCGGCCGGGTCCCGCCGCCGACGCCCCGGCGGGCGGGACCGGTTTCGCCGTCCGCCTCGACAACTTCGAGGGCCCGTTCGACCTGCTGCTGGGCCTCATCGCCCGGCACAAGCTCGACATCACCGAGGTGGCGCTCGCGCGGGTGACCGACGACTTCATCGCCCACCTGCGCGCCCGGGAGAGCGCGGGGGACTGGGACCTGGGACAGGTCAGCGAGTTCCTCCTCGTCGCGGCCACGCTGCTGGACCTCAAGGCCGCGCGCCTGCTGCCGAGCGCGGAGGTCGAGGACGCCGAGGACCTCGAGCTGCTCGAGGCGCGGGACCTGCTGTTCGCGCGGCTGCTGCAGTACCGGGCGTACAAGCAGGTCGCGGCCGACCTGGAGGAGCGCCTCCTGCGCGAGTCCCGGCGGTTCCCGCGGCAGGTCGCGCTCGAGCCGCAGCTCGCCGCCCTCCTGCCCGAGCTCGTCCTGAGCATCGGCCCCGAGCAGCTCGCGGCCCTGGCGGCCCGGGCCCTGGCGCCGCGCCCGGCACCGCCGGGCGTCGACCTGGCGCACCTGCACGCGCCGCCCGTCAGCGTCCGCGAGCAGGCCGACGTCCTCGTCGCCCGGCTGCGACGCAGCGGCAGCGCCTCGTTCCGCACGCTGGTGGGCGACGCCGACGGCACGCTCGTGGTCGTCGCCCGGTTCCTCGCCCTGCTCGAGCTGTTCCGCGAGGGCGCGGTGGCGTTCGAGCAGGTGCAGCCTCTGGGCGAGCTGACCGTGCGGTGGACGGGCAGCGCCGCCGGTGGCGTCCGCGTGGCCGGGGACTTCGACGCGGAGGACCTCGCGCCGCGTGCCGGCGGGGAGGGGCCGGCGTGAGCACGCCGGACGCGGGTGCCGACCTGGGCGCCGAGGAGGGCCCCGACGTCGCGTCCCTGCCGGGTGGGGCGGCGGCCGCGCTGGAGGCGGTGCTCGTCGTCGCCGACGAGCCCGTGCCCGCCGTGCGGCTCGCCGCGGTGCTGGGGCTGCCGGTGCCGCAGGTCCGCGCGCTCCTGGCCGAGCTGGCCGACGAGTACGCCGGCGCCGGCGGCGGCCGGCCCCGCGGCTTCGAGCTCCGTGAGGTGGCGGGTGGCTGGCGGATCTGGTCCTCGGCGGCCCACGGCGACGTCGTCGGGCGGTTCGTGCTCGACGGGCAGCAGGCGCGCCTGACGCAGGCGGCCCTGGAGACGCTGGCCGTCGTCGCGTACCGGCAGCCGGTGACGCGGGGGCAGGTCTCGGCCGTCCGTGGCGTGAGCGTGGACGGCGTCATGCGGACGCTGACGACCCGCGGGCTCGTCGCCGAGGTGGGTCAGGACGCGACCACCGGTGCGGTGCTCTACGGGACCACGGGATACTTCCTCGAGCGGCTGGGGCTCGGCACCCTGGACGACCTGCCGCCGCTCGCCCCCTACCTGCCGGAGGTGGGGGACCTCGACGAGGCCGGTTCCGGGTCGCGCGGGCTCCGCACGGCCGGGACGGCGGGCGCCACCGCGCGCGGCGGCGCCTCGGGCCCGCCGCCGGGGGACGAGCAGGGCGGACGGCACGACGCGCACGACCGGGCCCGGGACGGGTCCGACGACGACAGGACGGACGACGACGATGAGTGACGCACGAGGCGGCCGCGGCCGCGGCCCCGGCACGGGTGGCGGCGGACGCGGCGGCGCGGGCGGCGGTACCCGCGGCGGCGGCCGACCGGGGCAGGGCGCCGGACGTGGTGCCGGCCAGGGCGGCGCACGGGGCAGCGGTCAGGGCCGTGGCCGCGGCGGTCGTGACGGTGGTCAGGGCGGCGCGCGCGGCGCCGGTCCGTCCGGCGGCCGGGGCACCGGCCGCGGCGACGAGCGTGGTGGCGGCCCGCGCGACGACCGCCGCCCGGGCGCACCCCGCGCGTCGTACGGCGCTCGTGACGACCGGCGTGACGACAGGCGTGACGACCGGCGTGACGACCGCCGTGACAACAGGCGTGATGACCGGCGTGACGACCGCCGTGACGACCGCCGTCCGGGCGCCTCGCGCGCGGGGTACGGGGCTCGTGACGACCGGCGCGACGACCGCCGTGACACCCGGCGTGACGACCGGGCCCCTGCGTCCCGGTCCGAGCGGGAGGGACGGCCGGAGCGCGAGGACCGGTCGTCGTCCGCGGGTCCGCGGGCAGCGTCGCGCGCCCCGGCGCGTGCCGGCGGCCGGGTGCCGGGCAAGGGCGGCCCCGGCCCGGGCGCCCGAGGCCAGCGCGGTGCTGCTGGTGCTGGTGCGGGCGCCGGTGCGCGTCGCCCGGCGGCGCGCGTCGCCGGCGCGCCGCGCGGTCCCCGCCCGGCGGCGCTGCCGGAGATCGACGTGCACGACCCGGACGGCACGCGCCTGCAGAAGGTCCTGGCGGCGGCGGGCCTCGGCTCGCGCCGCGCGTGCGAGAACCTCATCGCCTCCGGCCGCGTGACGGTGGACGGCAGCGTCGTCACCGAGCTCGGCGTGCGGGTCGACCCGCGGACCGCCGTCATCCACCTCGACGGCATGCGCGTGCAGCTCGACGAGTCGGCGGTGACGATCGCCCTGAACAAGCCCCGCGGCGTCGTCTCGACGATGCACGACGAGAACGGCCGGCCGTCGCTGGCCGACCTCGTCGCCGACCGCCCCGAGCGGCTGTTCCACGTCGGGCGCCTCGACGCCGAGACGGAGGGCCTGCTCCTGCTGACGAACGACGGCGAGCTCGCCAACCGGCTCGCGCACCCGGCGCACGGCGTGCCCAAGACGTACCTCGCGGAGGTCGAGGGCCGCGTCACGCCCGGCACGCTCGCGCGCCTGCAGGCCGGCGTCGAGCTCGAGGACGGCCCGGTGCACCCCGACAAGGTCCGCCTCGTGCAGCAGGTGGCGGGCGCGTCGCTCGTCGAGGTCGTGCTGCACGAGGGGCGCAACCGCGTCGTGCGTCGCCTCCTGGAGGAGGTGGGGCACCCGGTGACGAAGCTCGTGCGCACCCAGGTCGGCCCCATCCGGCTCGGCGACCTCAAGCCCGGCCGGACGCGCGTGCTCAGCCGCACGGAGGTGGGCTCGCTCATGACGTCGGTGGGGCTGTGACGGCCCCCGCCGCGGCGCACACCGCCGGCGTGCCGGCCCCGGCGACGGCCGGTCCTGTCCGCGTCGTGGGCACAGGGCTGCTCGGCGCGTCCGTCGGGCTGGCCCTCGTGCGCCTGGGCGTCGACGTCGTGCTGCACGACCCGAGCCGCACCGCGCTCGCCCTCGCCCGCGACGTGGGGGCCGGCCGGCCCGCGGCGCCCGACGACGCGGAGCCGGCGCTCGTCGTCGTCGCCGCGCCGCCGGACGTCACGTCCGACGTCGTGGCCGCGGAGCTCGCCGCCCACCCGCACGCGGTCGTCACGGACGTCGCGAGCGTCAAGGGGCACGTGCTCGCGGAGCTGCGCGAGGCCGGCGCGGACCTCGAGCGCTACGTCGGGTCCCACCCGATGGCGGGGCGCGAGCGCTCCGGACCCGCGGCGGCCGTGCCCGAGCTGTTCCTCGGGCGGCCGTGGGTCGTCGTCGGCTCGGGCCGGTCGCGGCCCGAGGCCCTGGCGGCCGTACGCGCGCTGGCGGTGGACCTCGGCGCGGTGCCGGTCGGCATGTCCGCCGACGAGCACGACGCCGCCGTCGCCCTCGTCTCCCACGTGCCGCAGGTCGCGGCGAGCCTCGTCGCGGGGCGGCTGCGGGAGGCCGACGACGCGGCGCTGCAGCTCGCCGGGCAGGGCCTGCGGGACGTCACCCGCATCGCGGCGTCCGACCCGGCGCTGTGGACCTCGATCCTCGCCGCCAACGCGGGCGCCGTGCGCGCGGTCCTGCTCGGGGTGCGCGAGGACCTCGACCGCGTGCTCGACGCGCTCGCCGCGGCCGACGCCGCGAGCGGGCCGGAGACGGTCCGACTCGGCGCGCTGGCTGCGCTGGCGGGCGCCGTCGCGGCCGGCAACGCCGGCGTCGCGCGCGTCCCGGGCAAGCACGGCGGTGCCTCGCGCCCCTACGCGCTCGTGCCCGTGCTGGTGCCGGACGCGCCGGGCGAGCTCGCGCGGCTGCTCACCGACGTGGGCGAGGCGGGGGTCAACCTCGAGGACCTCGAGCTCGAGCACGCCGCCGGCCGCCCGGTCGGCGTCGCCGTCATCTCGGTGCTGCCCGGCAGCGCCGAGCACCTGGAGGCGGAGCTGACGCGCCGCGGTTGGAGACTGGTCCGATGAGCACGGCAGGCGGCCCGCGGGGCCACGGCGACGTCAGCACCGGCGACGTCAGCACCGGCGACGTCAGCACCGACGACGGGCTCGTCGTCGCGGTCGACGGGCCCTCGGGCTCGGGCAAGTCGAGCGTGTCGCGGGCGGTCGCCCGCGCGCTGGGGCTCGCGTACCTCGACACGGGCGCGATGTACCGCGCGGCCACCCTGTGGTGCGTCCGGCAGGGGGTCGCGCTCGACGACGCCCCCGCCGTCACGGCGGCCGTGCGCGCGCTGCCGCTCGAGCAGGGCCTGGACCCCGAGGCGCCGACCGTGCTCCTCGACGGCGACGACGTGACTGCGGCGATCCGCACGACGGAGGTCTCCGCCGCCGTCAGCGCGGTCGCCACCAACCTCGACGCGCGCGCCGCGCTCGGCGACCGCCAGCGGGCCGTCATCGCGGCCGAGCGCACCGGCGGCTGGTCGGGCGGGCGCGGCGTCGTCGCCGAGGGGCGCGACATCACCACCGCCATCGCACCCGACGCCCCGGTCCGCGTCCTCCTCACCGCCAGCGAGGAGGCGCGCCTGCGCCGCCGCTCGCTCGAGGTGCACGGGACCGCCGACGCGGCGGCCGTCGCGGCGACGCACGACCAGGTGGTCCGGCGCGACGCGCAGGACTCCACCGTCGTCGAGTTCCGCACCGCGGCCGACGGCGTCGTCACCGTCGACAGCTCGGACCTCTCCTTCGAGGAGACGGTGGACGCGCTGCTCGCGGTCGTGCGCGCCGCGGGCCGGGCGTGAGCGGCGGGCCGCCGGCGGCGGTGTCCGGCGCGCCCGACGCGCCCGGTGCGTCCGGCGCACCCGCGGCGCCCGCCGCGTGGGGGCCGGTGTGGGCCCGGCAGGTCGGGCGGGCGCTGTCCCGCGGCTGGTGGGCGACGGAGGTGGTCGGCGCGGAACGCGTGCCGCGCACCGGTCCCGTGATCCTCGCCGCCAACCACACGGGCGTGGCCGACGGGCCGCTGCTCGTCGGGCTGTCGCCACGGCCGCTGCACATCCTCGTCAAGCAGGAGATGTTCCGCGGCCCGGTGGGGACCGTCCTGCGCCTGGCCGGGCAGATCAGCGTCGACCGCACCAACGGGCGGCCGGCGCTCGCCACGGGGCTGGCGGTGCTGCGCCGGGGCGGCGCTGTCGGCGTCTTCCCGGAGGGCACCCGCGGCAGCGGGGCGGTCGCCAGCGCGCGCGCAGGTGTCGCCTGGCTCGCCGTCAACGCCGGGGCGCCCGTCGTCCCCGTCGCGATCCTCGGCACCCGGCGCACGGGGGAGTCCTCCGGGCACGTGCCGCCGCCGCGGCGCCGGCTGCTGCTCGAGCTCGGCGAGCCGCTGGACGTCGGTCGGCGCCCCGGCGAGACGAGCCGCGACGCGGTCGGCCGCGCCGCGGAGGAGGTCCGGACCGCCCTGGCCGCGCTCGTCGTCGCCGCGTCGGAGCGCTCCGGGCTGCCCCTGCCGCTCGACGACCCCGGCGCGCGGCGCGCCCCCTGACGCCCGACGCGACCCCCGGCACGGCACTCGGCACGGCACTCGGCACGGCACTCGGCACGGCACTCGGCACGGCACTCGGCACGGCACTCGGGACGGGGCCGTCCGGCGCCCTCGCTCGGTGCCCTGCCACCTCGTACGCCCGCCGGTGCGCGGCGGGGGCCGGGCGCCTGGGATGATGGCCCCATGACCCTCGACGCGAGCGACGCCCCCGGCCCCGACGCCCCGGACCCGGTGGACGACGCGGAGCGCGAGCGCGCCCTGCGCGCCGGCCTCGCCGACTACGAGCTCGACGAGGCCGACCTCGCCCTCCTCGAGGGCGGCGACGACGACGACGAGCACGGCGGCGCCGACGCGGCCTGGCCCGTGCTGGCCGTCGTCGGGCGGCCGAACGTCGGCAAGTCGACCCTGGTCAACCGCATCCTCGGCCGGCGCGAGGCGGTCGTCGAGGACAAGCCCGGCGTCACCCGGGACCGCGTGAGCTACCCCGCGGAGTGGGCGGGCCGCGAGTTCACGCTCGTGGACACCGGCGGCTGGGAGGTCGACGTCGCCGGGATCGACGCGCGCGTGGCCGAGCAGGCCGAGGTGGCCATCTCCCTGGCGGACGCCGTCGTCTTCGTCGTCGACGCGACGGTCGGCTCGACGGACACCGACGAGCGCGTCGTCCGCCTGCTGCGCCGCTCGGGCAAGCCCGTCGTGCTCGCGGCCAACAAGGTCGACGGCCCCCGGGGTGAGGCGGAGGCGGCGGAGCTGTGGAGCCTCGGCCTCGGGCAGCCGTACCCCGTCTCGGCGCTGCACGGGCGCGGGACCGGGGACCTCCTCGACGCCGCGATGGACGCGCTGCCCGAGGTCACCGCGCACGGCCGGGCACCCGTGCGCGGCCCGCGGCGGGTGGCCCTCGTCGGGCGGCCGAACGTCGGCAAGTCCTCGCTGCTCAACAAGGTGCTGGGCGCCGAGCGGGTCGTCGTCGACGCCACCGCGGGCACCACCCGGGACCCGGTGGACGAGCTCGTCGAGCTCAAGGGCGTCCCCTACGTCTTCGTCGACACGGCCGGCATCCGGCGCCGCGTCCACCAGACCTCGGGGGCCGACTTCTACGCCTCGCTGCGCACGCAGGCCGCCATCGAGAAGGCCGAGGTGGCGGTCGTGCTGCTCGACGCCTCGGAGCCGATGACGGAGCAGGACACCCGCGTCATCCAGCAGGTCGTCGACGCCGGGCGCGCGCTCGTCATCGCCTACAACAAGTGGGACCTCATGGACGAGGACCGCCGGCCCTACCTCGAGCGCGAGATCGAGAAGGAGCTCGTGCAGATCCGCTGGGCGCCCCGCGTCAACGTCTCCGCGCGCACGGGCTGGCACACGGACCGGCTCGTGCCCGCGCTCGAGCGGTCCCTGGACTCGTGGGACACCCGCATCCCCACCGGCCGGCTCAACGCCTTCCTGGGTGAGCTCGTCGCCGCGCACCCGCACCCCCTGCGGGGCGGCAAGCAGCCGCGCATCCTCTTCGCCACCCAGGCCGCCACGCGGCCGCCGCGGTTCGTGGTGTTCGCGACCGGGTTCCTCGAGCCCCAGTACCGCCGGTTCATCGAGCGGCGGCTGCGGGAGGCGTTCGGGTTCGAGGGCACCCCGATCCAGGTCGCCGTCCGCGTGCGGGAGAAGCGCAAGCGCTGACGTCCGGCGGGCGGGGCGGGCAGGCCGTACCGTGCCGGGGACACCCGTCGTCGTCTCCCAGGAGGACCCGTGAAGCTCCGCCACGTCCCGCCCCGCCTCGCCGCCGGTGCGTACATCCTCAACTCCGGGCTGTCCAAGCGCGGCGGCGACGAGGGCACGGCCCAGGCGCTGCGCGCGATGGCGGCCAACGCCTACCCGTTCCTCGAGGACGTCGAGCCGCGCACGTTCCTGCGGGCCCTGTCCGCCGCCGAGATCGCGCTGGGGGCGGCCCTGCTGCTCCCCGCGGTGCCGACGAAGCTGGCCGCGCTGGCCCTCGGTGCCTTCTCCGGCGGCCTCGTCGGCATGTACGCCCGGACGCCGGCTCTGCACGGCGAGGGGTACGACCTGCGGCCGAGCCCCGACGGCATCGGCGTGGCGAAGGACGTGTTCCTCGTCGGCATCGCGGCCAACCTGCTGCTCGACCGCGACTGAGGGACCGCGCCCGAGAGAGCGCGACGAAGGGCCCGCGCCCGGCGGGCGCGAGGAGGAGGGCGTCAGCCGGCCGCACCCGGCGGGACGCCCTCCTCCCAGTTCTCGGCCGTCTGCAGCACCCAGAACGCGGCGAAGAGCAGCAGCAGCACGAGCTCGACGACGAGCACCGTGCCGCGCGGGGGGTCGACCAGTCCCACCGCCTGCGCCCCTGCGAGCAGGGCCGCGGCCACCACCGTGCCGGCCATCCCGACCGCGATGGCGGCGTAGGCACCCGCGTACTGCCCGGGACGCAGGGCGCGCACCGAGACGCGGGTGCGGACGGCGCGCGCGTTGAGCGCCGCGACTCCGGCGACGAGGCCGAACAGCGCGACCGCGGCCACCCAGTGCGCGAGGAGCAGGAACGAGGGCCGGCCCAGCACGAACCAGACCGTCAGGGCGGCCCAGACGAGCGCGGCGACCGCCGTCCAGCGCAGCTCCTGCGTGCGTCCCGGCGAGCCCCGCCGTCGGCGCTGCACGAGCGCCGTGACGACCAGCAGGACCGTGCCGACGACGAGCAGCGCCGCGACCTGCACGCCGACGGCCTCCGCGGCGCCCGGCGGGAGGCACCGGCGGCCCGCGCAGCGGGGGTCGTCGGCGGCCAGCGGGGTCGGCGCCAGCCCGACGACGGGCGCCAGAAGACCGGCCAGGTTGAGCAGCCCGTCCTCCGTGCCGCGCCGTCCCCGGATGGCCAGCAGCGCCGTCCCGGTGGCGACGAGCACGCCGACCAGGACGTCCCGGACGGGCGTCCAGTAGGCGGCGCTGATGGAGTCGAGGACGACCGTGCCGCCGTGAGCGCCCGCGCCCGTCACCCGCAGCAGCACGAGCGCGAGCAGCAGGAGCAGGACCAGGCCTGCGACGCCGAGGCGGAGGAAGCGGTACGTCTCGACGGCGGGCCCCACCGGGCCATCCTCACCCGCCCCACCCACGTCCGCCCGGTCGGCTCACCTCCGGTCGACCCGCGCGCGGGCGCGGCCTCGTCGCCGTGCGCCCTGCGACGACACGCCCGTAGGGTCGCGAGGATGACCCCGCCGACGACCGCGCCGACGACCCCGCCGACGACCCCGCCGACGACCCCGCCGACGACGAGCACCCCGTCCGACGCCCCCACCGCCCGGGAGGTCGCCGACCGCTGGGTCGAGCGGCTCGCCGACCTCGACCCGGCGGTCGGCACCGGGCTGGGGATCCGCCCCGGGGACGACCGGATGCCGGACCTGTCCGCCGCCGGGCTCGCGGAGCGCGCGGCGGCGGCGCGGGCGGCCCTGGCCGAGCTCGAGGGGGCCGCCGTCCGCGACGACGACGACCGCCGGTGCGCCGCGCTGCTGCGCGAGCGGCTCACCGCGCAGCTCGCGGTGCACGAGGCCGGCGAGGACCTCGTGGCGCTGCGGCCGATCGGGTCGCCCGTGCAGGTGCTGCAGGGCATCTTCCTGCTCATGCCCCGGACCACGGAGGAGGACTGGGCGGCGGTGGCCGGCCGGCTGGGGCACGTGCGCGCCGCCGCGGGGTCGGTCCGTGACGCCCTCGCGCACGGGCTGGCCTCCGGGCACGTGAGCGCGCCGCGCCAGGTGGCCGCCGTCGTCGACCAGCTCGGGGCCTGGCTGCCGACGGCGGGGTCCCCGGGCTGGTACCACGAGCTCGTCGACGGGGCGCCGCCGGCGCTGGCCGACGACCTGCGCGCCGGTGCCGACGCGGCGACGGACGCGGTGGCCGGGCTGCGCACCTGGCTGGCCGAGCACTACGCGCCGCGGGCGGCGGGCGTCCCGGACGGCGTGGGCGCGGACCGGTACCGGCTGTCCGCGCGTCTGCACCTGGGCGCCGACGTGGACCTCGAGGAGGCCTACGCCTGGGGCTGGGAGGAGCTGGCGCGCATCGAGGCCGAGATGGCCGCGGAGGCCGGCCGCGTGCGCCCGGGAGCGGGCGTGCCCGAGGCACTGGCCCTGCTCGAGGCCGAGGGGGAGGCCGTCGAGGGCGTCGAGGAGGTCCGGCGGTACCTGCAGGGGCTCATGGACCGCGCGGTCGCCGAGCTCGACGGCACCGTCGTGGACGTGCCCGGGCCGGTGCGGCACGCGGAGGCGATGATCGCGCCGCCCGGCGCCGCCGCCGCGCCGTACTACACCCGCCCGTCGCTCGACTTCAGCCGGCCGGGGCGCACGTGGCTGCCCCCTCGGCCGCACCCGGTTCCCCGTGTGGGACCTGGTGAGCACCTGGTACCACGAGGGCGTCCCGGGGCACCACCTGCAGCTCGGCGCCTGGGCGCACCGGGCGGCGCAGCTCTCGCGCTACCAGGTGAGCATCGGGTCGGTGTCGGCGACGACCGAGGGGTGGGCCCTGTACGCCGAGCGGCTCATGGACGAGCTCGGCCACCTGCGGACGCCGGGGGAGCGGCTCGGCTACCTCGACGGGCAGCGCATGCGGGCCGTGCGCGTCGTGGTGGACATCGGCATGCACCTCGGGCTGCGCCTGCCCGCGGGGACCGGGCACGCGGGCGCGACCTGGACGCCGGAGCTCGGACGCGCGTTCTTCGGCGCCCGGAGCGGCTCCCCGGCGGCCTTCGTCGACAGCGAGGTGACGCGCTACCTCGGCTGGCCGGGGCAGGCCATCAGCTACAAGCTCGGCGAGCGCGCCTGGCTGCGGGGCCGCGACGCGGCCCGCGCGCGCCACGCCGCCGAGGGCCGGGACCTCGACCTGCGCGCGTGGCACACGGCCGCGCTCGGGCTGGGGTCCCTGGGCCTCGACGACCTGGAGGGCGAGCTCGCCCGGCTGTGACGACGGCCGGCCGCGCCGGCTGCGTCAGGGCGCGACGCAGGACCAGGGGGACGGGTCCGCAGGCGCGACGGTGGGCGTGGGCGTGGGCGTGGGCGTCGGGGTGGGCGTCGGGGTGGGCGTGGGCGTCGGCGTGGGCTTGGGCGACGCCGTGGGCGCGACGGTCGGCGCGACGGTGGGCGCCGGGGTCGGGCTGAGGGTCGGGCTGGGGGTCGGGCTCGCGGTCGCGGTCGGGCTGGGCGTCGGCGCCGGGCCGGGCACGGGCGCGACCGCGGTCGTGGGGTCGAGCAGGAGCTGCACCTCGACCGCCGAGAGCGTGGCCAGGTCCTTCGTCGCCGTGAAGGCGACGGTCAGCTCGCCGTCCGTGACCGGCACGTCCCGCGTGACGCTGTAGGCGGTGTCCTTGCCGACCGCGGCGACGAGGTCGAGGTCCTGCACGACGGGCGCACCCTCCGCCGCGACCGAGAAGACGCGCCGGCCCGGGGCGTCGTACCAGTTCTCGAGCATGTGCAGGGTGACGCGGTAGGTCCCGGCCTCGCCCACCGGCAGGCGCAGCGCGGACAGGCCGATGCGCAGGCGCGAGTAGAGGACGTCGTCGGTCGTGCCGGCGACCGGGCGGTCGGCGCTCGTCGTCCAGCGCCCGCCCACGGTGCCGCGCTCGGCCTCCCACGTGCGGCCCGCGCCGTCGACGAAGGGCGTGCTCTGCCCGGCGGTCACGCGGACGGGCGCCGGCGTCGGACGCACGAGCACCGCCTCGACCGCCGAGACGGTCGCCTCCCCCTTGCGCGCGGTGAACCCCAGGTCGAGCCGGCCGTCCTCGACGAGCACCGTGCGGCTGACGGTGTGCGCCGTCCGCGCCCCGGCGGTGGCGACGAGGTCGAGGTCGGTGACGAACGGCGTCCCCTCGGCCGCCACGGAGAACACCCGGGACCCGGCGGTGGCGTACCAGTTCTCCTGCAGGTGCAGCGTGACCCGGTAGACGCCGCCCGTCGGCAGCGCCAGCGACCACGACCCCAGGCCCGCCCGCAGGCGCTGGTAGAGGGCGTCGTCGTCCGTCCCGGCGACCGGCCCCGGGGTGACCGACGTCCAGCGGCCCCCGACCGTGCCGCGCTCGGGGTCCCACCGGCGGCCCGCGGTGTCCGTGTACGCCTGGTCGGACCCCGCCCGCACGCGCACGGCGGTCGTCGTGCCGGCGGCCGTGTCCGAGGCGGTCGCGGCGGGCACCGCCGGCAGCGCGGCGGCGGCGGTCGCGGGGGCGGCTCCGAGGACGGCGGTCAGCAGGGTGGCGGTACCGAGGGCGGCGCCGGTGAGCAAGGTCGTCAGGGAGCGTCGGGTGGCCATGCCACCATGTCGGCGCGACCGGGTGGTGCCCTTGAGGGACCCGCGCCCCCGAGCAGGGCGGACGGCGCACGGTTCACACGGTCGCGTGAACGGGCCGTACGCCCGGTCGGGTGACGGGTACAGGTGTGATCCTCGCCGCGTCCGGCGCCGTCGCCCGGCGCGCCGCCCGCCCGGGGCGCCGCTCGTCGGGCACCCTCTCGCTGGCCGCCGCCGACCGGCGCGGCGACGACAGGACCGTCGAAGGACCCGCAGTGATCAAGCAGACCCGCTCCCGCCAGGCCGGCACGTGCACCCTGACGTTCGCCCTCCCCGCGGAGGAGGTGACCGGGGCCGTCAGCGTCGTCGGCACCTTCAACGACTGGACGCCGGGGCAGCACGTGCTCAAGCGCCGGTCGAACGGCACGGCGAGCGCGTCCGTCGTCGTCCCCGGCGGCACGACGGTCCGGTTCCGCTACCTCGCGGAGCACGGGCGCTGGTTCGACGACCACGCCGCCGACGTGGTGACCGCCGACGGGAGCGTCGTCCACGTCTGACCGCTGGTGCGCGGCCCGGGCCGGGGGCACGCTGCTCGGGTGGACGGCTACGCGCACGACGGGCTGACCTTCCGGGTGCGGGACGCGGGCGACCCCGCGGGCGCGGCGGTCGTGCTGCTGCACGGGTTCCCGCAGGACGGCTCGGCGTACGACGCGGTCGTGCCGCTCCTGGTCGGGCACGGGCTGCGCGTGCTCGCGCCCGACCAGCGCGGGTACTCCCCGGGCGCGCGGCCGCGGGGGCGGGCGCCGTACCGGCTCGACCGCCTCGTCGGCGACGTCGTGGCGCTGCTCGACGCGGCGGGCGTGGACCGGGCCGTCGTCGCCGGGCACGACTGGGGCGGCGCCGTCGCCTGGGACCTGGCGGGGCGGCACCCCGCACGCGTGCGCGGCCTCGTGGCGCTGTCGACCCCGCACCCCGCGGCGATGGTCGCGGCGCTGACGCGCAGCACCCAGGCGCTGCGCTCGTCGTACATGGCCGCGTTCCAGGTGCCCGCCCTGCCCGAGCGGGCGCTCCTCGCGCACGACGGCGCGCGGCTGCGGCGCGCGCTCGTCGCGTCGGGCCTGGAGCCCGCGCGCGCCGACCGCTACGTCGCGCGGATGCGGGAGCCGGGCGCCCTCACCGCCGCGCTGGCCTGGTACCGCGCGCTGCCGCTGCCCGGTGGCGGCGGCGGGGGACCGACGCGCGTGCCGACGACGTACCTGTACGGCGAGGACGACCCGTTCTTCGCGCCCGCCGGCGTGGTGGCGACCGCCCGGTTCGTGCGCGCGCCGTTCCGCTCGGTGCGGGTGCCCGGTGGCCACTGGGTCCCGGAGGGCCACCCCGCGGCCGTGGCCGCGGCCGTCGTCGAGCTCGCCGGCGCGCGGTAGCGCGTGACGGTCGAGCCGGTCGTCCTCGTCCTCAGTCGTCGACGAGCTCGAACAGCTCCTCGAGCGCCATCATCGACACGAGCGTCCCCAGCTCGGTGTGCCGGTGGTGCTCCAGCCGCAGGCGACGCGGCAGGAAGGGCCGGGCCAGCCGGATGAGGAACGACAGGCCCGAGGAGTCGATGAACGTCAGCCCGCGCAGGTCGACGCTGGCGCTCGTGCCGTCGCGGGCGACGATGGGCGGGATCGTCGCGTGCCGCAGGACCGTCTCCACGTCGACGGCCCCGCGCATGACGACGTAGGCGTGGCCCTCGAAGAAGGACACGCTGATCGTCCCCTCCTCGGTCGCGGCTGCCGCGTCGTCGTGGCCCATCACGCCATGGTGCGGCACGGGCCCGGGATCGGCAGCGCCAGCCGGGGCGGCCGGTCCCTCAGCGGGCGGCCGCGCCGTCCTGCCGGAAGACGGTGGCCATGCGGGCCTGCTCCTCGAGCACCTCGGTGATGCGCGCCTGCACGGTGTCGAGCTGCCCGACGATCTCGCTCGTCGCGTGGATGCCCGCCGCGACGGCCCGGCTGCTGCCCTGGATGCCCGCGATCTGGGCGGCGACGCGCTGGGTGGCGGCCGCGGTCTCGCTGGCCAGCGCCTTCACCTCGCCCGCGACGACGGCGAACCCGCGCCCGACGTCGCCGGCCCGGGCCGCCTCGATCGTCGCGTTGAGGGCGAGCAGGTTCGTCTGGGCGGCGATGGTGGTGATGACCTTGATGACGTCGCCGATCGCCGCGGAGGCGGCCCCGAGGGCCTCGACCTCGGTGCGCATGGCCGCGCTGCGCCCGACGGCCTCCTGCGCGACCGTCCCGGCGTCGCGGGCCGCCGCGCGCAGCTGCGACACCGTCTGCAGCAGCACCTCCGCGTTGCGGGCGTCGGCCGAGGACCGCCGCAGCACCGACAGGCGCTGCGACACGAGCTGGGCGACGTTGCGCAGCGCCGCCGTGCGCGACGCGGACAGCGCGATGGACTCCGTCGTGAAGAAGTCCATGGTCCCCACGACGACGTCGCCGTCGGTGATGGGGAAGCAGACCCCCGAGCGCACCCCGGCCCGCCGGGCGGCCGGCGCCCGCACGCAGTCGGAGACGTCGGCCAGGTCCGGGACGAACACCAGGTCCCGCGCACGCCACGCCCGGCCGGACAGGCCGACGCCCTCCGCGAAGGAGGCCTGCTCGGTCACGCGGCGGAACTCCGCGCCGGCGGTCCCCGACTCCAGGGCGAAGCGCAGGACGGCCGCCTCCGGGTCCAGCGCCCAGAACGAGCCGTAGGCCCACCCGAAGGCGGTGCGGACGGACTCCAGCGCCGCACGCACGGCCGACGCCTCGTCGGTCGCCGCGCTGACCTGGCCGACGACCGTGGTCACCGCCTCGCGGTCGGCCAGGGTCTCCTGCATCTCGGAGGCCGCGAGCGCCTGCCGCCGGGCCAGCGTCGCGATCCGGCTGATCGCCGACCACTTGTCGTCCGCGAAGCGCGGCAGCGGGTCCTCGCCGTAGAACTCCATGACGCCGACGACGTCGCCCTCGTCCATCATGGGCACGGCCGCGCCCGCCACCATGCCGGCGGCGGCGGCCGCGGCCCACCGGGGGCAGGCCCCGCGGTCGGCGGCCTCGTCCGCCCGGACGAGCACGGGGCGCCGCCCCCGCGCGGCGCGCTGGAGGATGCCGCCGTCGGCGGACGTCGCGCCCGCCCCGGCGCCGAGCACCGAGGTCAGCCGTCCGGTCTCGTACGCGAGGGTCAGCGACCCGTCCCGGGCCGGCACCCACCGGGCCCCGTACGCCAGGCCGAGGGTGCGGACCATCGCGTCGGTGAGCTTCACGCGGGCGTCCTGCGCGTCGCGCACCCCGTCGTCGAAGGCCAGCAGGGCCTGCTCGAGGGCCTCGACGTCGCGCGGGAACGGCAGGGCGGCGGCGGGCGCGGCCGGCGTGCGGCGCAGGAACATGGCGAACCTCTCGTCGACGTGGGGTCGCGCAGCGCTCGGGACGCGGCGTGGTCGTCGCGGTCCCGATCGTCCGGGGATCGGCGTCGCTGAGGGATCGGCGGCACCGTCGTCGACCTGGCGTCGGCGCACGCCGTGGACCCGGGGTTAGGCTCGTCGCGATGATGCGTCCCCCTGCGACGACCGTCGGCGAGCTGCGGGCCTCGGGCCACGAGCTGCGCACGGTCCGGGCCGAGCTCCGCGAGAACCTCCTGGCTGCGCTGCGCGAGGGGCGGGACCCCTGGCCGGGCATCCACGGCTTCGAGCACACCGTCGTCCCCCAGCTCGAGCGCGCCCTGCTCGCGGGGCACGACGTGGTGCTCCTCGGCGAGCGGGGGCAGGGCAAGACCCGGCTGCTGCGCACGCTCGTCGGGCTGCTCGACGAGTGGTCGCCGGTGATCGAGGGCTCCGAGATCGGCGAGCACCCGTTCGACCCCATCACGGCGGCGAGCCGGCGCCGCGCCGACGAGCTCGGCGACGACCTGCCCATCACGTGGCGGCACCGCGAGGAGCGGTACGTGGAGAAGCTGGCGACGCCGGACACCTCGGTGGCCGACCTGATCGGCGACGTGGACCCCGTCAAGGTCGCCGAGGGCCGCACGCTGGGCGACCCGGAGACGATCCACTTCGGCCTCGTCCCGCGCAGCCACCGCGGCATCGTCGCCATCAACGAGCTCCCCGACCTCGCCGAGCGCATCCAGGTCGCGATGCTCAACGTCATGGAGGAGCGCGACGTGCAGGTCCGCGGCTACGTGCTGCGCCTGCCCCTCGACGTCCTCGTCGTCGCGAGCGCGAACCCCGAGGACTACACCAACCGCGGGCGCATCATCACGCCGCTGAAGGACCGGTTCGGCGCGGAGATCCGCACGCACTACCCCCTCTCGCTGGCCGACGAGGTCGCGGTGGTCCGGCAGGAGGCGACCCTCGTCGCCGACGTGCCCGACCACCTGCTCGAGGTCCTGGCCCGGTTCACCCGGGCGCTGCGCGAGTCCAGCGCGGTCGACCAGCGCAGCGGCGTCAGCGCGCGGTTCGCGATCGCCGGCGCCGAGACCGTGGCCGCGGCCGCGCTGCACCGGGCGGCCCGGCAGGGCGAGGACGAGGCCGTGGCCCGGCCCGTCGACCTCGAGACCGCCGTGGAGGTGCTCGGCGGCAAGATCGAGTTCGAGCAGGGCGAGGAGGGTCGCGAGGACGAGGTGCTCGACCACCTCCTCCGGATGGCGACGGCCGAGACGGTCCGCGAGCACCTGCGCGGCCTGGACCTGACGCCCCTCGTCGCCGCCATCACGGGTGGCGCCCTGGTGAGCACGGGCGAGCAGGTCGCGGCCGCGGCGTTCCTGGCCGGTCTGCCCGACCTCGGGGAGCTCCCGCTGTACGACGAGATCGCCGACCGCAAGGGCGGCGACACCCCGGGGCGTCGCGCCGGGGCGGTCGAGCTGGCCCTCGAGGGGCTGTACCTGTCGCGCCGGATCAGCAAGGAGACCGGTGACGGCGAGACGGTCTACGGGTAGGGCGGGTTGACATGGTGCGGGCGAACCGGCGGCTGACGCGGTTCTCGCGGTACCGGCCGTACACCGACGGCCCGGACCCGCTGGCACCGCCCGTGGACCTGCGCGCCGCCCTCGACGCGATCGGCGAGGACGTCATGGCGGGGTCGTCCGCCGAGGGGGCGCTGCGCGAGCTGCTGCGGCGGGGCGCCGGTGACGGGCCGGGCCTGGACGACCTCGCCCGGCGGGTGGCCGAGCGCCGCCGCGAGCTGGTCGGGCGGCACCGCCTGGACGGCACGCTGGAGGAGGTCCGGCAGATCCTCGAACGGGCCCTGCGCGCCGAGCGCGGGCAGCTCGCCCGCGACGTCGACATGGACGAGGGCGACCGGGCGCTGGCACAGATGCAGCTCGACGCGCTGCCGCCGTCGCCCGCCGGCGCGGTCCGGGAGCTGGCGTCCTACCCGTGGCGCAGCGCCGAGGCGCGGGCGGAGTACGAGCGGATCGCCGACCTGCTCGGCCGCGAGATGCTCGACCAGCGCTTCGCCGGCATGAAGCAGGCCCTCGAGGGCGCGACGGACGCCGACCGCGCCGACCTCGAGCAGATGCTCGACGACCTCGACGACCTGCTGGCGGCCCACGCGCGCGGCGAGGACACGACCGGGGCGCTGGAGAGGTTCCTCGACCGGCACGGGGAGCACTTCCCGGAGCGTCCCGGGTCCGTCGACGAGCTGCTCGACACCCTCGCGCAGCGCGCCGCCGCGGCCGGGCGGCTGCGCAACTCGCTCACGCGGGAGCAGCGCCGCGAGCTCGACGCGCTGGCGCAGGGCGCGTTCGGCTCCCCGGGCCTGGCCGAGCGGCTCGCGCGCCTGGACGGCACGCTGCGGTCCCTGCGACCGGGCGAGGACTGGTCGGGGTCGGAGCGGCTCGACGGCGACGAGGGCGTCGGCCTGGGCGAGGGCGTCGGCGTGCTGTCGGACCTCGCGGACCTCGACGCGCTGGCCGAGCAGCTCGCGCAGGCCCACCCCGGGGCGAGCCTGGACGACCTGGACCTGGAGACGCTGGCGCGCCAGCTGGGCCCCGACGTCGCGGTCGACGCGCGCGCCCTGCAGCGCCTCGAGGAGGCCCTGCGCTCGTCGGGGGCGCTGCGCCGCGGCGCCGACGGCCGGCTGGCGCTGTCGCCGAAGGCCATGCGCCTGCTGGGCAAGGGCATCCTCCGGGACCTGACGGGGACGCTGTCGGCGCGCGCCGGTGCCCACGACCTCGACCGGGCGGGAGCCGCGGGGGAGCGGTCCGGGTCGACGCGGGAGTGGGCCTTCGGCGACACCGAGCCGTGGGACGTCACGCGGACGCTGACCAACGCCGTGCTGCGCCGGGCCGGCGAGGGCGGGCCGGCGGACGGTCGCCTGCGGATCGACGTGCGCGACGTGGAGGTGCAGGAGACCGAGGCCCGGACGCGGGCGTGCGTGGCGCTGCTGGTCGACACGTCGTTCTCCATGGCGATGGAGGGCCGCTGGGTGCCGATGAAGCGCACCGCCCTGGCGCTGCACACGCTCGTGTCGAGCCGGTTCCGCGGCGACGCGCTGCAGCTCGTCGGGTTCGGCCGCACCGCGGCGGTCATGCCCGTGGAGGCCCTCGTCGGGCTCGACGCGCAGTGGGAGCAGGGCACGAACCTGCACCACGCGCTGCTGCTGGCCAACCGGCACTTCCGCCGGCACCCGGACGCCCGCCCGGTCCTGCTCGTCGTGACGGACGGGGAGCCCACGGCGCACCTGCAGCCCGACGGCGAGGCGGTCTTCCAGTACCCCCCGGACCCGCGGACCATCGCCCTGGCGGTGCACGAGCTGGACGCCGCGGCCCGCCTCGGCGCCCGCACGACCGTGTTCCGGCTCGGTGACGACCCGGGGCTGGCCCGCTTCGTCGACGGCATCGCCCGCCGGGTCGGCGGCACCGTCGTCGCGCCGCGCGCGGAGGACCTCGGCGCGGCGGTCATCGGCTCCTACCTCGGCTCCCGGTCCGAGGACGGGCGCGGCGGACGCGGCGACGGCCCCGACGACGCGCTGCGCGGACGTGGCGGCCGCTGGTCCCGCTAGAGCCGGACCGGCCGGGACGAGGGGAGGGGCGTCAGAACAGCGGCCAGGGGACGGCGGGCATGTCGCCGCGCGGCCGCGGGAAGCGGCCGACCCGCAGCAGCCGGTCGCACCGGCCGACGAGCGCCGTCAGCTCGCGCCCCGTGAGCAGCTCCGCGAGCCGCAGGCCGAGGTCGTCGTCGAGCGCGGCCCGGACGCGCTCGACGCCCGCCAGCTCCTCGTCGTCGAGGCGCTCGCCGACCCAGCCCCACAGCACCGTGCGCAGCTTGTGCCCCTCGTGCAGCGTGACGCCGTGGTCCACGCCGAGGCGCCGGCCGTCGGCCATGGGCAGGACGTGCCCGCCCTTGCGGTCGGCGTTGTTGAGCACCACGTCGAGGACGGCCATCCGGCGCATCGCCGGGGAGTCCTCGTGGACGACGGCCACCGCGCGGTCGTCCTCGTCGGTCCCCTCCATGACGGTCCGCCAGCCCTCGGCCGGGACGGCCTCGACCGGGACGACGTCCACGGGGTCCTGCGCCGGGTCCTGCTCCTGCCAGAGCTGCACCATGCCGGGCCCGTGCGGCCCGTCGCGCAGCCAGGTCAGCGGGACGACGCCCCAGCCCGTGGCCTCGGAGACGAGGTGCGCCGCGACCTCGCGCTGCGCGAGCGTCCCGTCGGGGAAGTCCCACAGCGGCCGCTCGCCGGAGACCGGCTTGTAGACGACGGCGACCCCGTCGACCCGGCCGAGGAAGGTCGCGTTCGACGCGACGGTGATCCGCCCGAGGAGCTCCAGCTCCCCGTGGTCGAGGTCGGCGTCGGGGGGGACGTCGAGCGTCACGGGCCGTCGGGAGCCGCGCAGTCGTGCCCGTCCTCGTCCACCGGCCGGCCGCAGCGGGGGCACGGCGGCCGGCCCGCGCGGACGACACGCCGGGTGCGGTCGGCGAACGCGCGCGCCGTCCCCACCGGGATCCGCACGAGGAGGACCTCGCTCGGCTCGGGGAGCTCGGTCTCCTCCTCGTCGTCGGAGCCGCCGACGACCGGGAACGCCTCCAGCACCACCTGGGCCGTGCGGGGGTCGAAGCTCAGGCGCATCGCGCCCGTGCGGAAGTCCTCCTCCACCGGCTGGTCGAGCGGCTCGTCGTCGAGGAGCTCCGCCGGGGTGCCGGACGGGACGCTGTGGCGGTTGCCCTCGTCGGCCATGAGCTGGTCGAGCAGCTCGTCGAGCTTCTCCGCCAGCAGGGCGGACTGCTCCTTCTCCAGCGCCACGCTGGCGATCCGCGGACCGCTGCGGACCTGCAGGTAGAAGGTGCGGGACCCGGGGCGCCCGACGGTCCCGACGACGACGCGGTCGGGCCAGTCGAACTCGTGGACGAGGGTCGGCATGGGGCCACTCTAGGAGCGGGGGGCGCCGCCGTCGTCCCCGGGGGCGGCCGGGCCCGCGCCGCCGCCCACAGGTGCGTCCGCGACGGGTGCCGGGGCCGCCAGCCAGGACAGGTCGCCCCCGTCCGTGTTGGTGCTGACGACCTCCCGGCGGCCCGTGCCGTAGCGGACGACCGACACCGACGCCGGGCCGACGGCGATGCGCTGGAACAGGTCCAGGTGCATGCCGAGGGCGTCGGCGAGGACGGCCTTGATGACGTCGCCGTGGCTCACCGCGGCCCACACGGCCGCCGGCCCGTGCGCGGCCTCCACCGCGGCGTCGTGCCGGCGCACGGCCGCCACCGCCCGGGCCTGCATCGCCGCCATCGCCTCCCCGTCGGGGAACACCACGGCGGACGGCTGCGACTGGACCGCCGACCACAGCGGCTCCTGCGCGAGGTCCTTGAGCAGCCGGCCCTGCCACGTGCCGTAGCCGCACTCCGTGAGGTCCTCGTCGACCACGACCTCGGGCGTGCCGCCCTGCCGCGCGAGCAGGGCGTCGGCGGTCTGCCGGCAGCGCTCGAGCGGGCTGGTGACGACGCGGGCCAGCGGCACGGGCGCGAGCCGCTCGCCCGTCCGCTCCGCCTGCGTCGTGCCGGTGGCGTCGAGGAGGACCCCGGCGGTCCGGCCGGCGAGCACCCCGTCGACGTTGGCGGTGGTGCGTCCGTGCCGGACGAGGAGGACGGTGGCCACCCCGCGACCCTACGGCCCGCCGTCCGGCGGGGCCTCAGGCCTCGCGTTCCTCGTCCTCGTCGGCGTGCACGACGAGGACCGTCCCCGGCGCGTCGCGCACGACCGCGTGGCTCACCGACCCGAGCAGCAGCCCGCGGAAGGCCCCGAACCCGCGCGACCCGACGACGAGCAGCCGTGCACCGGCCGCCCGCCCGACGAGCGCGGGCACCGGGTCCCGGTCGACGACCTCGGCGCGGATCGTCACCCCCGGCCTGCCGGCGGACAGCTCCGCCACCGCGTCGGCGAGGGCCCGGCGGGCGGGCGCGTCGCCGTCGGCCGGCCCGACGACCGGTGGCAGCCGGCCTGGTGTAGGGGCCGCGGGGCGGGCGTGCAGCACGAGCAGCGGTGCCTCGTACCGCTGCGCGGCCTCCGCCGCGAGCGCGGCGGCCGCCAGCGACGCGCGAGACCCGTCGACGCCCACGACGACGGGCGCGCCGGCGGCCCGCGTCGTCGGTGACGTCGTCGTCGGCGGAGCGCTCGTCGCCGACGCCGCGGTCACTGCACCCGCGGTCGCCGACGCCGCCGCCGCCGTCTCCGAGGCCGTGTCCCGCACGACGGCGACCGGGCACCGCGCGTGCGCCGCGAGGTGGGCGGCGACCCTGCCGACTCCCTGCGCACGCCCGGCCCCGACGACGAGCAGCTGCGCCGACGCGGACAGCGCGCGCAGCCCGGGCACGGTCGGTCCGTGCACGAGGTGCGTCGACACGGTCACGAGCGGACGCCCGCGGAGCACCTCGGCGAGCTGCGCCTCGAGGTACTCCTTCGCGGCCCGCCCCAGGCCCGCGTCCTCGACGAGCGGGTACCAGCTCCAGGTCGGCATGTCCTGCGGCTCCTGGTAGGCGCGCACGAGGACGGCCGGCGCTCCGCGCAGCTCCGCCTCGCGCAGCCCCCACGCGAGCACCTGCGCGCTGCCGGCCGACCCGGCCAGTGCGATCAGGACCGGACCGTCGGTGCGCATCGCGACTCCCTCCGTCGGGGCCGGCGCTCGTCGGGTCGTCGTCGAACGCCTCCTCCAGCCTGGGCACATCGCACGGCGTCCAGGTGGGACGGAGGTCCTGCACGTCCGGTGGCGGGGTGGTCGGGGCGGGGGCACGGTGGGGCGATGACCGAGGACGCCCCCCGCAGCTTCGACCCGCAGCAGCCCGACCTGCCGAGCCTGGCGGTCGACCCCGACCCAGACGGCACGCCCGAGGAGCCGCAGGACACGAGCCTGCAGCCGCTCGACGAGGACGGCTCCGCCCGCCCGTAGGGTGGGCGCATGACCCGGGTCGCTGTCGTCGGCGGCGGCCCGGCCGGCCTGATCGCCGCCGAGGTGCTCGCCGGTGCCGGCATCGGGGTGACGGTCCACGACCGCATGCCGTCCGTGCCGCGCAAGTTCCTGCTGGCGGGCCACGGCGGCCTCAACATCACGCACAGCGAGGACGTCGGGCGGATGCTCGAGCGCTACGGCGCGTCCGCCGAGCGGCTGGCCCCCGCGCTCGCGGCCTTCGGTCCCGACGACCTGCGCGCCTGGTGCGCCGACCTCGGCGAGCCGACGTTCGTCGGGTCGAGCCGCCGGGTGTTCCCCGCGTCCTTCCGCGCGACGCCGCTGGCCCGCGCGTGGCTGGCACGCCTCGCCGGGCTCGGCGTCCGGCTCGAGCGGCGGCAGCGCTGGGAGGGCTGGGGCGACGACGGCGCGCTGCGGTTCCGGGCCGAGGACGGCACGACGAGCGAGGTCCGCGCCGACGCCACCGTCCTCGCGCTCGGCGGTGCGTCCTGGCCGCGGCTCGGGTCGGACGGCGGCTGGGTGCCGGTCCTCGCCGCGCGGGGCGTGGAGGTCGCAGCGCTGCGGCCGGCGAACGTCGGGGTCCGGGTCGGCTGGTCGGACGTGTTCGCGGAGCGCTTCGCGGGCACGCCGCTGAAGCACGTGGCGGTCTCCGTGCGTCCGCCCGTCGGCGGTGCCCCGGTGCCGGCCGTCCGCGGCGACGCGATGGTCACGGCCGCCGGCCTCGAGGGGGGTCCCCTGTACGCCCTCGGGGTCGCGGTGCGCGAGGCCCTCGACGCCGACGGCCGCTGCGTCCTCGAGCTGGACCTGCGCCCCGACCGCTCGACGGACGAGCTCGTCGAGCGGCTGCGGCGCCGCCGGCCGAAGGACTCCGCCTCGAGCTGGCTGCGGCGCGCGCTGGGGCTCGACCCCGTGTCCGTAGGCCTCCTGCGCGAGGCCGGCGGCGGCCGCCTGCCGGACGACCCGGATGCCGTCGCCGCGCTCGTGCGCGCCGTGCCGGTGGTCGTCACCGGCACCATGCCGATCGCGCGGGCCATCTCGACGGCCGGCGGCGTGGCGTGGTCGGACGTCGACCCCTCCTTCATGCTCCACCGGCTGCCGGGCACCTTCGTCGCGGGGGAGATGCTCGACTGGGAGGCGCCGACGGGCGGCTACCTCCTGCAGGCGTCCTTCAGCACCGGCGTGGCGGCGGCCCGCGGGGTCCTGAAGTGGCTGGGCACGTCGGAGCCGTCGGCTGGCGGACCCGACGTCTGACTCAGCCCTCCGCCAGCCGGCTCGACAGCAGCGCGAGGGTGGCGGTGCCGGCGTGCAGCAGGTCGACCCGCACGCTCTCGTCGCTGTCGTGCCAGTGGTCCTCGACGAGCCCGGTCCCGAAGAACACCACCGGCGCGCCGAGGGACGAGGCCAGCAGGTCCGCCGGTGCACCGCCGCCGTTGCGCATCTGCCCGACCTCGCGCCCGAACCCCTCGGCAATAGCCTGCCGGAGGGCCGCGACGGCCGGCACGTCGTCGGGCGTCCGGTACGCCTCCTGGGCGGTCTCCAGCGCGATCTGCAGCGCGTGCGGCACGGACGGCCCGAGCGTGTCGGCGACGAAGGTGCGCAGCGCCTCGGCCACCCGCTCGACGCGCTGACCCGGCACCGTGCGGATGCTCATCGCCGCACGCGCCACCGCGGGGGTGACCGCGCGCAGCGGGCCCTCCACGTCGCCGGCGACCACCGAGGTGACCTCCAGCGCCGGTCGCAGCCAGAGCCGCTCGAGGACGGAGTACCCCTCCTCCCCGCCGACGCTGCGCGTCTCGCTGCGCGCGAGCCAGTCCTCGTCGGAGTAGGGCAGGGCCGCGATCGCCGCCCGCTCGGACTCGTCCGGCGGCAGGACGTCGTCGTAGAAGCGGGGCAGGGCGATCCGTCCGTCGGGCCCGACCAGCGCGGCCACGAGCCGGCAGAGCGCGAGGACCGCGCTCGGTGCCGGCCCGGACACCGCCCCGCTGTGCGCGTCCCGTTCCGGGCCGTACACCTCGAGCTCGGCGCTGAGGACGCCGCGGATCCCCAGGCACACGGCCGGGGCGTCGGCGCGCCACAGCAGGGTGTCGGAGAGCACGACGAGGTCCGCGTCCAGACGGGGCCGGAACCTCTCGACGAGCCCGGCCAGGTGCGGGGAGCTCTGCTCCTCCTCGCCCTCGACGAGCAGCTTGAGGTTCACGGCGGGCACGTCGCGTCCCGTGGCCGCCAGGTGGGCGCGCACGGCCCACCGGCCAGCGCCGGTCGCACGTGCGCGAGGAGCGCCGCGACGGCCTCCACGGCCGGTACGGGCGCGAGCCCGAGCGGGTGCACCAGCACGTCGTCGAGCCCGGACCGGCTGGCCCGCTAGGCGGCCATGCGCAGGATCGTCGTCGGCACGTCGGGGGCGGGTTCCCCGGCCCGCCACTCCGCGGCCGCGGTCTCGACGAGCGCCCGGCACAGGACGGCCAGCAGCGCCACATCGGCCGGGTCGAGGCAGACGTCCGCCACCCGGACCTCGACGGTCGGGTAGCGCGCGGACAGCCGGGCGTCGAAGTAGACCATCCCCTCGTCGAGCGGCACGCCGGTCGCCAGCAGCGCCGCGACCTCCGCGCGGTACCGCTCCGGCGAGCCGAAGAGGTCGGTCGGGCCGGCGCCCGGCCACCGGACCCAGGCCTGCGTGCGATAGCTGGCGTAGCCCGTGTCCTGGCCGTCGCGGTAGGGCGAGTTGGCCGACAGCGCCAGCAGCACCGGGAGCCACGGCCGGATGCGGTCGAGGACGGCGACGCCCTCGTGCGGCGAGGCGACGGCCACGTGCACGTGGCAGCCCGAGGTCAGCTGCTCGCTGCACGTGATGCCGAAGGCGCGGGCGATGGCGTCGTACCGGTCGCCGGGGGCACGGGTGGGGACGACCGGCAGCGGCGAGCAGGCCAGGGCCGCGGCCCGGGCACCGACGGCGCGCGCCGCCTCGTCGGCCGCCGCTCGCAGCCGGCGGAGGTCGTCGAGCAGGTCGTCGGGGGAGGTGCGGGGCGGCGTGGCGGTCTCCACCTGCTCCTGCTGGAGCTCGGCCCCGAGCGGCGGCGCGACGACGGGGGTCCCGGAGCCCGCGTCCGTGCCCGACGTGCTCGCGGCGAGCAGCGCCGCGGCCGCGAGGGCCTGGGGGGCGCGGGGCACGGGACGTCCCGTGCGCGGGTCGACGAGGAGCAGCTCCTCCTCGACGCCCATGGTGCGCAGTCCCGTCGGGGCGGCGACCGGGGCCGCTCCGAACGCGGCGAGCGCCAGGGCGTCGGCCACGAGGGGGGAGGGGGACGCGGGTGCGGTGGGCGCGGTGCCCGGTCGCAGCAGAGGCGTCGCCGTGGCAGCACGGCGCCGGGTGGTCGGCAGCATGGTGGTCTCCGTCGCTCGACGGCGAGGCCGGCAGGCTCTGCACCGGCGGGCCGCGACCGGCACCTCTGCCGGCGGGGCCGGACAAGCGTCGCACCGGCCCGCCTCCGCCGCACCACGACGACGACGACGGGAGCGTCCGCGCCCAGCACCCCGCGCGCGGACGCGTCCTCGTCAGAGCCCGAAGCCCGTGCGTCGTGGGGCGCCGCCCGGCGGCTGGAGCTGACCGAACACGGCCTCCTGCACCTGGCCGAGCATCCGCTCCGCACCGGCGGCGCCCGCCCGCAGCGCGTCGTGCGCCTCGCGGTTGCACTCGCGGCACAGCGCCGTCCCGTCGAGCAGCGTCAGCGCCGCCCGCAGGGTCCCCTGGTCCAGGTGCCGCGCGCACCACCCCAGCGGGCTCGGCGGCGCGACGTCGCGGATGACCTCGGGCTGCTCGCTCACCCCGTCAACCTAGCCCGGTGTCACCCTGTCGGCCCTGTCGTGGCCTGGCCGCGGGGCGACAGCTCGGACGAGGACGGTAGAGGCCGCCGCAACCGACGGTGCGATGGCCTCTGATGTCGTAGACACGGTGTCGGGCTGACAGCATTTGAACCTGCGACCCCTTGACTCCTAGATCGGCGGGGCCTCCCCCGCCCATTCGCGGTCGAATGTACGGCGCGCCCGGTGGTCACCTCCGCACGCGTGGCGGGCACGCCGTCGGGGCCTTTTCGGAGACCCATCCGGATGGCGGGCAACTGTGGCCAGGCTGAGCCACCGACCCGTAGCGGAGCCCAAGAGCACGACGCAGGGCAGGGGCAAGGGTGGCCGAAGGCCATCGCGGAGCGACGCCGTAGACGCCCTTGGGGTTGGCCGGAGTCGCGCGGATGCTCGGCGGAGGGCCGGCGGCGTGAGACGGCACACCGGCATGGAGCTGCCCCCCAAGCAGGGCGCCATCGCCAGCGGCCCGGTTCTGCCCGCGTGAACCTTTGCTTGCGCGAACGCGAACGGTGGCGCCTGTAGGGTGCAGCCGAGCACACACGCGCCCCGCGCAAGAGCTTGCACGGTGGCGTGATTCCATCGGCGGGCGAAGGACTGTTACGTGGACATCATCTCGTTCTTCAATCACAAGGGCGGCGTGGGCAAGACAACACTGCTGTTCAACGTTGCTATCGCCTTGGGGCGGACGGGGAAGCGTGTTCTGCTCGTCGATGCTGACGCCCAAACAAATCTCACAGGCACTGCTATCGATGCGGTCACGTATGAGGACATCGTCGAAAGACAGAGCACTAGCTACCATGCCCTGGTGCCGGTCATCCAAGGATCCGGGGAGCCGCGTGAACTGACGCCGGCGGAGATTCGAGACAACGTGTGGATCCTACCTGGACACATCAGACTCAGCGAGTATGAGGAAACGTTGTCGCAAGCGTGGACCGACAGCCTCGCCGGACGCTATCAAGGATTTCAGCGGACAACGGCGCTGCAACGCATGATTTTGCAGGTGGCTAGCAGCGTAGAAGCGGATGTCGCCTTCGTTGACGTAGGCCCAAGCGTTGGGCCTCTCAATCGGGTGGTGCTTCTTGGCTCTAGTGGATTTGTGCTCCCCCTCGCCCCAGACTTGTTTTCCCTCACGGCACTGCCAAGCGTGGGCAGGAGCCTGGCCGACTGGATTGCAGAGTGGAAGGTTGCGCTCTCACAGGGCCAGCGCACTGGGGTACTTGAAGCCTTCCCGGAAGGCCTCTTCACAGGGACCCCGTCGCCACTTGGTTACGTCAGCCAACAGTTCGCCAGTTACCGCAGCGCTCCCGCGGCCGCTTTTCAGAGATGGCTCGACGACATACCCACCGCCTACCATGATAGTGTCGTCGAAAAACTGCGAGCTGAAGGCGTTGCGACCCCGAGCGGCCCAGGCGAAATCGGCACAGTGCGAAACTTGTCGAGCCTGGTTCCCATGGCGCAAGAAGCGAATGCAGCCATCTTCGAACTGAGCGGTTCAGAAGCGCGCGGGTCACAATACACACGCGCGCGTGACACTGAATCTGACTTCCAGC
This sequence comes from Cellulomonas sp. plas2, assembly GCF_057221735.1. NCBI lineage: Bacteria > Bacillati > Actinomycetota > Actinomycetes > Micrococcales > Cellulomonadaceae > Cellulomonas > Cellulomonas sp. plas2. The sequence goes on along the minus strand of NZ_CM170155.1, from coordinate 1,996,253 downwards.
AACTGGCGCTGACCATTATGGCGCGGCTAGGTGAAGTGCAATCGCCAGAGTCCGTCGCATGAGTCGCAGTGTTGTCATCTGCGACACGAACGTACTGCCGACACAGGGGTCACCAGACAGCGCCTACTGGCGGGCTGTCACCCGCATCTGTCGGGCGAAGGGCATCGAGTTGGCCATTACGGAAGTTATCCGGCACGAAGTGCTTAACCGGCGGCGCGAGGCGGCCGCCGAGGCGGTAGAGGCACTCCGAAAGGGACACGCCGCAGTTTCTCGCTTGACTGAACTGGAGCCGCTCTACATCCCAGATGTGGAAGACCTGGTCGCTGCTTTCGCCCGTGAGCTGGAAGCGAAATTCTCGGTCTTGGAGCTCCATGGTGATGACGCTAAGGAAGCGTTACGGCGAGAGGCAGCTAGGCTCCCACCCGCGAGAAGAGGAGTCGGAGCTCGGGACTCTGCCATCTGGCTGTCGGCGGTACGGCTTGCGCGGGCTGGCGCAACGGTATACCTCGTTACACAGAATTCCAATGACTTCGGGAAGACTAGCCTCCTTCCAGATCTGGAGGCTGAGCTCGACGGTTTGGCCGGTTCCGTCCTCTACGTCCCAACCATGAAGGCCCTTCTGGATCAAATCGCTCCCAGCATCGTGGCGCCGGAGATGAACTGGGGTATGGTGAACGGCCTAGCCGCATCGCAACTCCTCTCAGAAGCGCTACTGTTCGTAGTTCTAGAGGGAGAGTCGGCCGACGACGTGGAAACGACACCGGAGTTGTTGTCCCCTTCGGTGGGCGCGGCGTACGAGGTTGATGGCAAGGGGTTGCTCAACTTCCATGCAGCGACTCGCCTGGAAGCAGCTGGATTCGCGGCGACTAGCACCGTGCAGGGGTGGATAACATTCGACCCTGCAACTGGCACAGCGCTCGCGGTCGACCTGTCCGACTTCGACTGGATCAAGGAAGCGAACGCGGATGACGCGAGCTGAGCCTCACCGGGAGGAAACCACTCAGTTGGAGGATTCTCACCCGCGCTCCCGGCAGACTGCGCGGGGCCGAGGACGGCGCGTAAGCGGCGCCCGCAGGCGCGCGCCGGCGAAACCGGCGCCTTGATACACGAGAGCCGAAATCGGCAGCCGGATGCAGCAACAGATGCAGCAACTCGACGCAACGACTCGATAATGCGCAATCAAGTTGCACATTATCACCCAGGTAGGTGGCGTGCTGGTAGCCGTTATGTGAGGATGGCTTCGTGAACGAGGCTGACGACAGCGAGTGGACCGTGGTCCATCCGTGCGAACTCGTTGCGACCTTTCTTGTCCCGCTTCCCGACCCGATCCCACTTCCAGACTCGAGCATTCTCCCGACCTACAGGCGGCTTGAACAAGCGGCGATTCGCATTCTCGAGCCGTGGCTGGACGAGTTGTGGTTGCAACGCGCAGACCAGTCGGCGATCATGATGTGCCGTGACGCATTCGCTGCGGATGACGCCGAAAATGGACCGGTCAACTGGTCGAACAAGTACGCACTTGTAACGTCGATTCAGTTTCACCAGACCTTCAGTGACGCCGGCCTACGGCTCGGCCTTGAACCGGCCATGAGGCTAGCTCATGTTGTCGCCGGGCCGCGGCTCACAACGGAGGAGAAGAGGAACGCTCTCGACCAGTTCGACGTTGAGGGAAGCGCCGGCGCGCCTGGCCTCCGGGATATCGGGTTGGGCGCAGTAACGGTCGCCGAATGCCGCGTGGGGCTGCGCATCATCGGAGAGTTGCCGGATCTCGAAAGCCCACTCACACGCGGCACGGGCGGAGATGCGCCTTTCGGGCCGCTGGAGTCGGATCGGATATTTCCAGATGAGATTTCTATGTGGCAATGGCGCAAGTTCCCGGAAGGGATGGCGCCCGACAGTGAACTCGTAGAGCGACGCCTTCGAGCGGCGTTGGATATTGCGCTGACAGAACTGCGAACGATACAGCGTGCCGCACAGGCTGTCCGGCGATCGCCTACTGTTATCGCTTCCCTTGAGCGCCTCCCGCTTGTCGTGCCCGTAGTGATTCGTTTTGCGGGTGGGATCGGCCGTCCGGATGGCGGGGCGCATACGGTCCTTCTCGCGACACATCCCAACACGGAGCATCTCCACGTGCCAGAGCCCTTCACTGATGATGAGATGCAGACGGTAAACGACGCGCGGCATAGAATCGACGATGGGCCTTTTGCTGCTCACTTGGACGTGCACCGAGAAGCGCACGTCGCGCTGACGCGGCTCGGGGACTACCGGCTCGCCGCGCTGCTCCTTGGAATATCCGCTGAGTCGCTGATCGACGAACTCATTCTGCACCTTATGTGGGAGGAAGGTCAGCTCCCTGAGTACGTAGCAAGGGATTGGCTTGAGGGTCTCGACGCGCGAGCTCGCGCGTTTTTGCCGGCTCGTCTTCTCAGACCGTGGGACGTTAAGGCTCGGAACCCGATCGGAGTCTGGGCACAAGACGTAGCCGCCCTCCGGCACCGGGTGGCTCATGCCGCGTACAGGCCTAATCTCGATGAGAGTCGCCAATCCTTCTTTGGTGTCAACGAGCTTGTGGCGTTCTTCTGTGATCGTCTGGCCAGCCCGGAAATCCTGAAGAAGTATCCGCGAACAGCGCTGGCCCTGGCCGGTGAGACGGGCTTGCGGAAACGCAATGCGTACACGAACCGTGTTCGCAATCTGCAAAATGATGCGTCTGAGGTCGCGTGGACTGAGACTTTCCAACGTTGGCGCGAGTCATGGAGGCGTACCAGACGGGATCAAACGGCGCGGGTTCGGGTGCCGGACGATCGAGGCGCGTGGCTAATCGCGGTGCGTCATCCCGATGGCTTGCTCCTGTGGGTTCGACACGACCGGAGTCAGCACCTCGCAATCGAGGTAGACGTGGAGACCGGCGACCTGCCCGCGGGTTTCGTAGATCGCTTGCACGGAATCGCAGATGTTGCTCACCATTCGCATGGCTACACTTTGCCAGTCTCGATAGCGGTCGAGCATCGCGCAAGGACGAGCCCGCGACCCAAGGCAATCTGGGTCGAGGACTACCACCACGTTCCACTAACCGGAGTCATGGTGGACGGCTCTGACCACCGTCATCCGGTCGATATCGGTATTGCACCGACGCTTTCGTAAACCAGTCATTCGATCAGGCGGCAAGTAAGAGATCGCCCACTAGATCGGTTTCGGTGACTGCTAGGAGTACGTGGCAGTTTCTCCACCGATGCTCGCGACGAGCTGGAGCGAGCTCGTGAGCCGGCTCGGCTACCCGGCGCTCGTCCGCCACGGTCTGCGGCACACCGCGTTCACGTGGATGGCGGACAGCGGCGTGCAGCTCTACGTGTTGCAGCGCGTCGCGGGCCACCACGATCCGGCTGCCACGGCGCGCTACCTGTACCCCGATCACGGCGCCGTTAGGGACGCCGGCGGGGCGTTCTCGGCCTGGTGGGACTCAATGGGGACCAGAAGTTCGGTGCAGGCGGCGTCGCGCTTCCTCGTGCCGTGAACCAATAGGGCCCCGACCTGCGTAAGCAGATCGAGGCCCTGTGGTCGGGCTGACAGGATTTGAACCTGCGACCCCTTGACCCCCAGTCAAGTGCGCTACCAAGCTGCGCTACAGCCCGCCGCTCCCCGCAGGGAGCGCGACGACTCTACCGCACGCGCACCGGCCCTAGAGCACGGGCACCGCCAGCGGCGCGGCGGGCGCCGCGGACGGACGCACGGCGTCGACGGCCTCGAGGATCGCGTCCAGGACCGGCTCGCGGTCGAACTGGCGGGCGTGCTCGCGGGCTCCGGCCAGCAGCGCCTCCCGCTCGAGGCCGGGCATCGTCACCGCGCGGTCCAGCGCCGCGGCCAGCGCCGGGGGGTCGGAGACGGGGACGAGGATCGCGTGGTCGCCCACGGCCTCGCCGATACCGCCCGTCGTCGTCGTGATGACGGGGCCACCGCCGGCCAGCATGACCTCGGCCAGCGCGATGCCGAACGTCTCGACGAACTCCGGCAGCGGCTTGCTGGGCAGCGCGTAGGCGGCGCAGGCAGCCATGAGGTGGCGCTTCTCCTCGTCGTCGACGTCGTCGAGGAAGCGGATGTGCGCGGCGCGCGGGGACGCGGCCGCCAGCTCCCGGTACAGCCCCGCCTGCGGCCCCGTGCCGGCGACGACGAGCTCGACGCCCTGCGTCGCGCGCGACAGCCCGAACGCCTCGATGAGGTCCTCCACGCCCTTGGCGGGCATGAGCCGCGAGAGGAACAGGACGTACCCGTCCCGCTGCAGCCCACGGGCGGCCAGCACCTCGTCCGTGCGCGCCGGGTCCAGCTCGAGGTACGGCCGGACGTCGATGGCGGGGTACGAGACCTGGACCCGCTCGGACAGCCGGGCGGCGAAGGTGGTGCCGTGCCGGGCGTCGACGGCCGCGGCCTCGGCGACGACGAGCTCGGCGGTGTACCGGGACACCGCGAGGACGACGTCGTGGTCGAGGTACGCCGTGAGCACGTGCGCGGCCGCGCCGAACCGGTCCTCCGCCACGGCGGCGCGCACGACGTTCGTGACGTCGGACCCGACGGCCTCCGCCACGGTCACGAGGTCGACCGGCAGGCCGGTGCCGCGCGCGATCCTCGCCGCGTCCGCCACGGCCACGGCGTGCGGGCTCAGGTACAGCGACACGGCGACCGTGGGCACCCCGTCGGTGAACAGCTCGACGAGCCGCCCGGTCAGCCCGGCCAGCCAGCGACCGTCGGGCACCTTGTAGTCCCCGACCGGGGCGGGACGCTCGACGACGACCCCCTCGCGGTAGGGCAGCACGCGGTCCAGCGGCTTGAGCGGCAGGCCGGAGCGCTCGAGGACGTCCAGCGGCCAGGTGAGGATCCGCACCTCGTCGAACCCGCGGTCCAGCGCGGCCTCGGCGAGGTTGCGCGCCTCGCCCGAGTGGCCGCAGATCACCGGGTCGGCGCGCACGACGACGACGAGGCGTCGGTCGGGACGGCGGGCGGCGGTCGGCGTGGTGGTCATGTCGGTCCTCGGGGTGCGGGGGGTCGGGGGAGGGCGGCGGGGCCGCGGGTGCGGCGGCCGGGTCGCGCGGGTGACCGCGCGTCGTACCGGCCGCCGGGTGGGGTCAGCGTTTCGTCGTCGGCACGGTCCCGACGCTGCGCGGGGCGGGACCGGTCGCGGACGGCGGCCGGACCGTCGTGCCCCAGCCGGACGGCTGCGGCCCCAGCTCGACGACGACGTGCCCGCCGCGGTGCACCTCGGTGCCGGACAGCCACGGACGCTCGAGCGGGATGCCGTCCACCTGCACCGCCTGCACGTACTGCGCCGGGCCGCCCGGCTCGGGTTCGACGAACCCGACGGTGTCGATCTCCAGCTCCCGCCCGGTGCCGAGCGCGAGGCGGGCGTGCCGCCACGCCGGTGCGTTGAGCAGGAACAGGTTCTGCCCGGCGACGGGGAACAGGCCCAGCGAGGCCCAGACGTACCAGGAGCTCAGCCCGCCGGAGTCGTCGTTGCCCGGCAGGCCGCCGCGGCCCGTGCCGAACTGGTGCTGGACGACGGCGTGCACGACCTCCGCCGTGCGGTCCGGCCGGCCGGCGTACTGGTAGGCCCACGGGGCCTCCATGTCGGGCTCGTTGTTGAGCCCCTCGAACCGGTCGAGCGCGTACCCGGCGGCCATCTCCTCCAGCGTCGGGGCCGGCCCCGGCTGCACGACCGGCCCCGCGCCGTGCCCGAAGAACCGGTCCAGCAGGCCGACGAAGGCCTCGTCGCCCCCCGCCAGCGCGATGCGGGACGCCATGTCGTGCTGCAGGCGGAAGGAGTAGTTCCACCGGCCGCCCTCGTAGAACTCGGAGTCCCGGAGCAGGCCCGTGCGCTCGTCGTAGGCGTTGGCCCAGCGGGCGGCCAGGGGGACGAGCTGCTCGACAAGCGCGCGGTCGCCGACGTGCGCCGCCACCTGGGCGGTGCACCAGTAGCCGAACGCCAGGTCCAGCGTGTGGCTGATGGGGTGGGCGCGCCCGCGCAGCAGGAAGTCCTCGCCGTACCCGCGCCGCAGGTCCATCACCATGTGCACCAGCGCCCAGTCCCAGTCCATGCCGGGCAGGCCGAGCTGGCACAGATCGGAGAAGAAGGTGTGCGCGAGCGCGCTGCCCTGCCGGGAGAAGCGGTCGGCGCCGCGAGCCATCCGGTAGCCGATGGGCAGGTTGCCCTCCTCCTCGGCGATGTGCAGCAGCGCCTCGCCCAGCTCCACCGCGCGCTCGGGGAACAGCGTCGTCACCAGCGGCAGCTGCGTGCGGTAGACGTCCCACATCGTCGCGAGGTCGAAGGCGAAGGGGCCGGGCGTCGGCCAGAACGGGCTCTCGTCGCGGGCGAGGCACGGCTTGATGAGCGAGTGATACACCGCGGTGGACAGCACGGCCTGCTTCGCCGACGAGGGCGTGTCGACCGTGACCGTCTCCACGTGCTCCCGCCACGTCTCCGCGGTCGCGGCACGGCGGCGCACGAAGCTGCCCTCGCGCGGCCCGCAGTCCGCCTCGAGGTTGGCCCGCGCCTGCTCGACGCCGCGCAGCGAGAACCCGAACCGCAGCTCCACGGTCTGCCCCGGCTCCGACGGACCCGCCCACATGAGGCCGAACGGGCGCAGGGTCGTCGGGCGGATGCGGTCGAAGTCCAGGCGCGTCCCGCCGGGCATGAGGCGCCGGTCGTACCAGAGCATCTGGCGCCAGCGGAACGCGTCGCACTCCACGTGCACGGCCAGCGGCGCGCCCTCCACCGCGATCTCGCCCTGCGCCTGCCCGGGCCCGACGAGGTCGAGGTGCGCGCGCAGGGGCACCGTCCTCCCGTACGGGATCACCAGGCCGCCCATCGACAGGTCGATGACGACCCGGGCGTCGCGGTGCGCCGGGAAGGTGTAGCGGTGCACGGCGCTCTTCGGCCCGACGGTGAGCTCACAGCGGATGCCCGACGAGAGCGTGGCGGCGTACCAGCCCGGCTCGGCCTCCTCGTCGACGACGTCCCACAGCTGCCCGAGGTCGTCGAGCGGCTGGAGCATCGGCGTCGTGCGGACGTAGTTGTAGTACTTGCGGATGGCGCCGGTGCCGGACTGCTGGAAGTGCGTGAAGCCGGAGGCGACCGGCCGGTCGTGGAGGGACGCGGGGATGCCCTCGAGGCTGAGGTCGTACAGCCCGTAGCCCGTGGGGTAGGCCCCCGAGTAGGCGCACGCCGAGACCATGCCGAACGGGTACGTCGCGCCGGGGTGCGTGTTGCCCACCTGCGGCTTGGGCCACCACCACGTCGCCGCCAAGCCCGTGGGCGGCGGCAGGTCGGTGACCTGCGTCCCGATGAACGGATCGACGTCCTCGTACACCGCACCTCCGTCGTCGTGCCGACCTGCCGTCCCGTCGCGCGGCGGGTGGGCGGGACCTGCTCCCGACGACGTCGTCGCGCACCGGGCGTGCGCACCGGTCCGGCGACGCTACGGCCCGTGTGTGTCCGGCAGGTTGCCGGGCGGTGACGGTGGGGACGAGCACGACGGGACGCACGTCACGCCGTCGGCGCCCGCGGTCGCCACCGTGGCGGGTGCGGCAGCCGTTAGGGTCGGGCGCCGACGGCTGCAGCGGTCGTCGTCCCGACCCCGGAGGTCCGCCCACCGTGTCTGCCGTGCCGTCCCGTCCCCGCCTGGTCGCGTTCGACCTCGACGACACCCTCGCGCCGTCGAAGTCCCCGCTCGACCCGCGCATGGCGGACCTGCTCGTGGCGCTGCTGGACCAGGTCGAGGTCTGCATCATCAGCGGCGGCCAGTTCGGGCAGTTCGACATGCAGGTCGTGCAGAACCTCCCGGCGGAGGCGGCCGCGTCGTTCTCCCGCCTGCACCTCATGCCGACGTGCGGCACGCAGTACTGGCTGTTCGTCGACGGCACGTGGCAGCAGCAGTACGCGGAGAACCTCACCGACGACGAGAAGGCGCGGGCGCTGGCCTCCGTCGAGGCCCGCGCGAAGGAGCTGGGCCTCTGGGAGAGCGAGACCTGGGGCCCGATCCTCGAGGACCGCGGCAGCCAGATCACCTTCTCGGCCCTCGGCCAGGCGGCGCCCGTCGCCGCGAAGTCCGCGTGGGACCCGACGGGGGAGAAGAAGTCGACCCTGCGCGCGGCGGTCCAGGCGGACCTGCCCGACCTCGAGGTCCGCTCCGGCGGGTCCACCTCGGTCGACATCACCCGCAAGGGCATCGACAAGGCGTACGGCATGAGCCGGCTGGCAGAGCTCACGGGCATCGACCTGCAGGAGATGCTGTTCGTCGGGGACCGGCTCGACGAGGCCGGCAACGACTACCCCGTCAAGGCGCTGGGCGTGCCGTGCCACGCGGTCGAGGGCTGGGAGGACACGGCCGCCTACCTCGACGACCTCATCCCGCGCCTGGCCGCGCAGGCCTGACCCCAGGCGCACCACGCAGCACCGGACGCCCCCGACCGTCGACAGACGGCCGGGGGCGTCCTAGCGTCGGCAGCATGTGCCGGAACATCACGACCCTGCGCGGGCTCGAGCCCGGGGCGACGCCCGCCGAGATCGAGGCGGCCGCCCTCCAGTACGTCCGGAAGGTCTCGGGCGTCACGGCGATCAGCGAGACGACGCGCCCGGCGGTCGAGGCGGCCGTCGCGCGGATCGTCGCCGCGACGACGGAGCTGCTCGACACCCTGCCCGAGCGGCGCCGCCCGCCGGCCACCGTCCCGCCGCTGCGCCGGCCGGAGGTCGTCGCGCGCATCGAGGCCCGCCGGGCCGCGAGCGTCTGACCCCTCGCGCGCGCCGGCGGCCTGTCCCGCTGCGCTCAGGGCAGGGCGGTTACAGCACCCGGGCCGGCTCGACGAGGCGCGGGATGCCCGCCGGCGCCGCCGCGGACAGCGCGAGGTACCGCGCCTCGGCCCGGTGCAGGCGGATGTGCTCGTCGAGCGACCACGTCGGGCCGTTGACGAGGGCCATCCCGCAGGCGCACGCGATGCTCGTGCGCCCGTCGGGCAGCGTCTGCAGGCTGCCGACCGTGGTGTGCTCGGTCGCCGCGCGGACCTTCGCCCGGCGCATGCCGGCGCTGACGGCCTCCGTGACGTCGTCGGCCGCGGTGGGCAGCGACTCCGGGGACACGGATCGGGACCTCAGCGACGCACGGCGGCGTCGGGCGCGTGCAGGGAGACGTCGGGGTCGCCGGACGTCAGCAGGTCGCCCTCGCCGGCTGCCGTCGCCGGTCCGCCGGCCGGGACGCCCCCCCGCGGCGCCCGCGTGCCGGGCAGCTGCCCCGCGAGCGTCGGCATGAGCTCGAGCAGCGTCGGCGTCCACGCCGACAGGCGGTCCGGGAAGCACCGCTGGAGCAGGTCGACCATCGTCGCCACCGCGGTGGAGGCGCCGGGGGAGGCCCCCAGGAGCCCGCCGATGGAGCCGTCGGCGGCGGTGATGAGCTCCGTGCCGAACTTCAGCACGCCGTCCGGGGCGATGACCTGGACGCGCTGCCCGGCGGTGATGAGCTCCCAGTCCCGGTCCCGCGCCGTGGGCATGAAGGCCTGCAGGGCGCGCAGCCGCGCGGTCCGGCCGGCCGTCACCTCGCTGATGAGGTACTTGAGCAGCCCGACGTTCCGGAGCCCGACGAGCACCATCGGCCACAGGTTGTCGGGCCGCACCGAGCGGATGAGGTCGGTCCACGAGCCGCTCTTGAGGAACTTCATGCTCCACCCGGCGTACGGGCCGAACATGATGGAGGCCCGCCCGTCGACGACGCGGGTGTCGAGGTGCGGGACCGACATGGGCGGAGCGCCGATCTCGGCCTTGCCGTAGACCTTGGCCTGGTGCCGGGCGGTCAGCGCCGGGTCGGTGGCGCGCAGGAACTGCCCGCTGATGGGGAACCCGGCGTAGCCCTTCGCCTCGCGGATCCCCGAGCGCTGCAGCAGGCGCAGGGCCCCGCCGCCCGCGCCGACGAAGACGAAGCGGGCGTCGAGCGTGCTGCCCTCCCCGCCGTTCCACCGCCGGTCCTTCACTGTCAGCCGCCAGCCGCCCTCGCGGCGCCGCTTGAGCCGGGTCACCTCGGCGTGCGTGCGGACCTCCGCACCGCGCCGGCGCGCGTCGTCGAGCAGCAGGAGCGTGAGGGCGCCGTAGTCGACGTCCGTCCCCTCCGGCGCGTACGTGGCGGCGACGGGCTCACGGGTCCCGCGCCCCTCCATGACGAGGGGCGCCCAGCGCGCGATCTGCGCCGGGTCGTCGGAGAACTGCATGCCCGCGAAGGACGGGTGGGCGGCCAGGGCGCGGTGGCGCCGGCGCAGGTAGTCGACGTTCTGCGCGCCCCGCACGAAGGTCATGTGAGGGGTGACCGAGAGGAAGGGGGACCCGGCGGGCAGCCGGCCCGAGCGCTCGAGGTGGTCCCACAGCTCGCGCGAGAGGCGGTACTCGTCGTTGATGACGACGGCCTTCGAGATGTCGATGCTGCCGTCGGCGCGCTCGGGGGTGTAGTTGAGCTCGCACAGGGCGGCGTGGCCCGTGCCGGCGTTGTTCCAGGCGTTGGAGCTCTCCGTCGCCGGCTCGCCCTCGCGCTCGAGCACCCGGATGGTCCAGGTGGGCTCGACGGAGCTGAGGATCGCGGCCAGGGTGGCGCTCATGATGCCGCCCCCGACGAGCGCGACGTCCACCACTTCGTGCTGTGTCACCCCTCGATGGTAGGTGCCCCCACCTGAGGAGCGACACGCGGGTCGCGCAGAAGAACCGCCGAACGGTGTCGTCCCGGTCACGTCCGGGGGATGATCGGCGCATGCGCCAGCACCGCGACCTCACCTCCGACCCGTCGGCCGAGGGCATCGCCCTGCCGGAGCCGCCGACCGAGGGCACGGACGTCCGCTCCGGCGGCGACCCGCGCCGCGGCCCGCGCTCGCTGAACGCCGCGGAGCTCGCCGCCGACGACGAGCAGCTCGCCGCGGGCGACGAGTGGGACGACCCGGACCGGCTGTAGCCGACAGGGCGAGCGCGTCAGGCGTCGGGCAGCAGCCCGCGCCGGCGTGCCTCGTCGAGCAGAGCGTCGCCGTCGGGGCCCTGCAGGACCTCGACGGGCAGCTGGTCCTCGGCCCCGGTGCCCGTGCCGGCCGCGGGCCCGCCCCTGTCCGCCGGGCGCTGCGGCACCGGCACGGGGGCCCCGTGGGCCAGCACGTGCTCGGCGAAGGTGAGCTGGCGCAGCAGGACCGCACGCACGCGGTCCGGGTGCCGGCGGACCACCTCGGCGTAGACCTCGGGGTCGCGCTGGCCGTCGTCGCCCACGAGCAGCCAGCGCACCTGCGGGAGCTCGGTCACGAGCCGCTCGAGCTGGGCGCGCTTGTGCTCACGGCCGCTGCGGAACCAGCCGGTGTTCGTCGGTCCCCAGTCGGTGAGCAGCAGCGGGCCGCCCGGGTACCGGTGCCGGTGCAGGAAGCGCGCGATCGCGGGCCCGGCGTTCCAGGCCCCGGTCGAGAGGTAGACGACGGGGAAGCGCTCCTGCCCGCCCGTCAGAGCGGCGTAGAGCCGCGACATCCCCGGCACCGGCTCGCGCGCGCTCTCGGACCGGACCAGGACGTTCCAGGCGGCGACGAGGGGTCGCGGGAGCCGGGTCACCATGACCGTGTCGTCGATGTCGCTGACGAGGCCCACCTGCTCCTCCGCGCCGACGACGTGGATGCGCGCGGTGCTCGACCGGCCGTCGACCGAGGTGAGGACGACGTCGTGCCAGCCCGGTGGCAGGTCCGAGGAGACGACGACGTCGACGTAGCCGCCGCGGTCCGCCGGCAGGTCGTGCTCGACCGTGCCGATGCGGGCGTGCAGCCGGCCGCCGGGCACCTGGGCGGTGGCGAACGACCGCCAGCCGCGGACGGCGGGCGCGTCCTCGGGGGCGCCCGCCTGCTCGGCGCCGCCCGCGCCCGGCAGGTCGGCGTCGGCCACGGCGGGCGCGGCCAGGACGACGCGGGCGAGCACCCGCACCCACCCGGGCCCGCCGTAGCCGGCGTACGCCTCGACCCGCTCGGTCCACCCGCGCCGCCGCAGCACCGCGACGACGCGGCGGTTGAGCCGGTCCTCCCAGCGCGCGGCCGCGTGGGGCCGTCGGGAGACGGCCCCACCCGCGCTCGTCGTCGTCACGCCGCGTGCCCCCGCGCCGGTCGCGTCCGCGTCAGTGGTCGGCGGAGCCGTGGGCGGCCTGGGCGTCCGCCGCGGCCTGCTTCTCCGAGCTCGCGTCCTGCGTCGTCAGCGAGCCGCCGGCGTTCTCGAGGTGCGCGCGCACGAACCAGTGGAACAGCTCGAGCTCGTGCAGGTGCCCGATGAGCATGTCGTTGGTGACGTCGTCGACGCCCTCGGTCTCCTCGGCCGCCTTGCGGTGGTCGCTGATGACGCCGGTGTAGACGAGATCGAGCGCGCCGAGGTGGGCGATGGCGCCCTCACGGCCGAGCGAGTAGTCGTCCCACGTGCGGCCGGCGACGATCGCCCCCGGCGTCCCGAGCGGCGAGCCGCCCAGGGTGGCGATGCGCTCGGCCACCTGGTCCACCATCTCGCGGACGGCGTCCACCTGCGGGTCGAGCATCTGGTGCACGGAGATGAAGTGCGGGCCGACGACGTTCCAGTGCACGTGCTTGAGCGTGAGCGCCAGGTCGTTGAGGGCGTTGAGCCGGTCCTGGAGGATCTCGGCGACCTTCGCGCCGTCCTCCGGGGACATCGTCGGGACCGTGTAGCGGGGCAGCTGCCGTGCCATGGTGTGCGCTCCTTCGTCGCGGACCTGCGGTCCGCCTCGTCTGGGGTCGTGCGCCGGGAGGGCGTCACGCTGGCGCGGCCGCTCCCGGCCCCGGTCGCGCCGCCGTCGACCACCGTGCCCTAGCCGTCCGGCGCCCGCATCCCGGCACCGCGGGCCACGTCCGTGCCGGCGAACGGGTCCGTCCCGGCGTCGAGCCGCGCGAGCACCTCGTCGGGCGTCAGCTGCGTGAGCCCGGGCCCGATCTCGTCCCACGTCCGGGGCGCGGCGACGTGCGGCCGCTCGCGCCCCCGCAGGGAGTACGGCGTGATCGTCGTCTTCGCGGGGTGGTTCTGGGACCAGTCGAGGAGGACCTTGCCGCCGCGCACGTCCTTGCGCATGACCCAGGTGACGAGGTCGGGGTGGTCCGCGGCGACCGCCTGCGCGAGGTCCTTGGCGTACGCGTGCACGTCCATGGCGCCGCGCAGGTCGCCGCGCAGGTCGGCACGGTGGGACGGCAGCGGCGCGTAGAGCTGCAGCCCCTTGCTGCCCGACGTGACCGGCACCGGCTCCAGCCCGTCCGCCCGCAGCCGCTCGGCGACGAGGTGCGCGACCTCCGCGCACTCGGCCAGGCCCGCCGGCGCACCCGGGTCGAGGTCGACGACGAGCCGGTCCGGCGGACGCACACCGCCGCGCGGCCCCACACGCCACTGCGGCGTGTGCAGCTCGAGCGCCCCGCCATTGGCCGCCCACACGAGGCCGGCGGCGTCGTCGAGGAACGGCAGGTCCAGCACCGTCCCCTCGTCGTCGTCCCGGCGGCCACGCCCACCACCGCGGCCACCGCCGCCACCACCGCCGCCACCACGACCGCCGCCGGCGCCGGGTGCCGCCGGGAGCCGCAGGTGCCGCACCCAGTCGGGGGCGCCGCGGGGGACGTTCTTCTCGAAGAACCGCTCGTCCGCCACGCCCTCGGGCCAGCGCACCCGCGTCACCGGACGCCCGCGGAGCTGGGGGAGGAGGGCGTCGGCGGCGTGCACGACGTAGGACAGGACGTCGGCCTTCGTCGTGCCCGTGGCCGGGTAGAGCACCTTGTCCAGGTGGGTGACCCGGACGTCGCGTCCGTCGACGCGCAGGCGCTGCGGCGGGGCCGGCGTCACGTCCGCTCCCACGGGTCGGCGGCGGCGTCCGTGCGCCGGCCGCGCACGACGGGCTGCCGCAGGCGCCCCGTCGGCATGCGCGTGAGGTAGGCCAGCTCGACGACGAGCACCGGCTCGCACCAGTGCGCCCCGCGCGCGTCCACCGCCGGGACGGGCTCGTCGAACGGGCTCGTCGCCCGGGCCAGCGGCTCCAGCGCCGCCCGGAGGTCGGCCGCCACCGCCCCGGTCAGCCCGCTGCCCGCACGACCGAGGAACCGCAGCGCGCCGGTCGCGTCGGGCGCGCCGAGCAGCAGCGCCCCCAGCCGCCCGGAGCCCGTGCTCTCCTCCCGCCACCCGCCGACGAGCGCGGTGCGGCCGTGCCGGTGCGCCGCCTTCACCCAGTCCCCCGACCGCCGCCCCGCCCGGTAGGGGGAGTCCCGCCGCTTGGCCACGACCCCCTCCAGGCCGTGCGCGCGCGTGACCGCCCACAGCTCGTCGACGTCCGGGTAGGCCGGGGACAGCTCGACGTGCTCCGGCAGCGGGAGGTCGGCCAGCGCCGCCCGCCGCTCGACGAGGGGCCGTGCCGTCAGGTCCTCGTCGCCCGCGGCGAGGAGGTCGAACACGAGGTAGGTCACCGGACGCGCGGCGGCGAGCTGCGCCGCGCGGCGCGCGTCGCGCACGTGCATGCGCTCGGCGAGCGCGGCGAAGGACGGCACGCCGGCGTCGAGCGCGACGACCTCCCCGTCGAGCAGCACGCCGGGCAGCCCGGCAAGGCCCGCGAGCTCGGGGTACGCCGTCGTGACCTCCAGCCCGTTGCGGCTCAGGAGCCGCGGGACGGGCCCGCGGGTGTCGCCCAGGACCCGCACGCCGTCCCACTTCACCTCGTACAGCCAGCCCTCGCCGCGCGGGAAGGCGGGGCCGAGGTCGTCGCGCCCGGCAGCCCGGTCGGGCGCCGGGGTGGCGAGCATGGGGTCCACGGGTCCATCCTGCCCGTGGGTGCGCCCGCGGGGCGCGCCGGTGTTGGCCTGCACGGACGTGCCGCCGACGGGCCGCCCAGGCGAGAGGATGCACCGATGCGACCGATCTGGAAGGGCGCCGTGGCCTTCGGGCTCGTCAACGTCCCGGTCAAGCTCTACGGCGCGACCGGCGAGCACGAGGTGTCCCTGCACCAGGTGCACCGTGCCGACGGGGGGCGGATCCGCTACAAGAAGGTCTGCAGCATCGACGGCGAGCCCGTCGAGATGGCGCAGATCGCCAAGGGCTACGAGACGGCCGACGGCGAGCTCGTCGTGCTCACCGACGACGACCTGGCGAACCTCCCGCTGACGACGAGCCGCGAGATCGAGGTGCTCGAGTTCGTGCCGGCGGAGCAGGTCGACCCCATCCTGCTCGGCAAGACGTACTACCTCGAGCCCGACAAGACGGCGGCCAAGCCCTACGCGCTGCTGCGCGGTGCCCTGGAGCAGTCGGAACGCATGGCGGTGGTCAAGGTGGCGCTGCGCCAGCGCGAGTCCATGGCCGTGCTGCGGGTGCGCGGCAAGGTCATCTGCCTCCAGACCCTGCTGTGGCCCGACGAGGTGCGCGCCGCCGACTTCCCCGTCCTCGACGCGGAGGTGAACGTTCGACCCCAGGAGCTGACCATGGCGTCCTCGCTGGTCGAGTCCCTGGCCGCCGACTTCGACACCTCCGAGTTCCACGACCGTTACGAGGCCGCGCTGACGGCCCTCATCGAGCAGAAGATCAGCGCGGGCCGCACCCAGGCCGTGCCCGCCGTCGAGGAGCCCGCGGGCGGCGGGGGCGGCGAGGTCGTCGACCTGCTCGCGGCGCTGCAGCGCAGCGTCGAGCGCGCGCGCGCCGGTCGTCCGGCGGGCGACGCGGGCGCGGACGGGACCTCGTCGGGCGCGTCGTCGGGCACGTCGTCGTCGGCGGGGACCGCGACGGCCGCCGAGGCCGGTGCCGACGACGACGCCCAGGACGCCGCACCCGCGAAGCCGACGCGCGCCACGCGCTCGCGGAAGAGGACGGAGGACGGCGACGAGCCGGCCCCCGCACGGTCCCGGTCGCGCACGCGCGCAGCGGCCGACGAGGACGAGGCACCGGCACCCGCACGGCGCAGCCGCAGCACGAAGGCGGCGGCCGCACCAACCGACGAGTCCGCGGAGGACACGGGCGAGAAGACGCCGGCGCGACGCACGCGCCGCAAGGCCTCCTGAGGCGTGGCACCCGGCGAGCACCCGGCCGGCTCGGCGCAGGAGGAGGTCGGCCACGGCGACGTCGTGCGCGGCGACACATCGCGGGACGACACGTCGCGGGACGACACAGCGCGCGACGCCGCCGTCGTGGCGCTGCGCCGGGTGGCGTTCCTCCTCGAGCGCGGCCGGGCGACGTCCTACCGGCCGGCCGCGTTCCGCACCGCGGCGCGGGCGGTCGAGGCCGAGAGCCCCGCGGCGGTCCGAGACCTCGTCGGGCGGGACGCGCTGACGGAGCTGGCCGGGGTCGGCCCGCGCACCGCGGAGGTCGCCGCGCAGGCCGCGCGGGGGGAGCCGGTCGCCTACCTCGAGCGGCTGGAGGCCGAGGCGGAGACGCTGCCGCCGTCGCAGGTGCCGGGGTCGCCGGAGCCGGACGAGGCCACCGTCGCCGCAGCCCGCGCGCTGCGCGAGCGCCTGCGTGGCGACCTGCACGCGCACACGGAGGCGAGCGACGGCGCGACCCCCGTCCAGGAGATGGTGCTGGCGGCGCTCGAGCTGGGGCACGACTACGTCGCGATCACGGACCACTCGCCGCGGTTGACGGTGGCCCGCGGCCTGTCCCCCGAGCGGCTCCGCGCGCAGATGGCGGCGCTGGAGGCGCTGGGCCGGGCGGTCGCGCCGTTCCGGGTGCTGCGGGGGATCGAGGTCGACGTCCTCGACGACGGGTCGCTGGACCAGGAGCCGGAGCTCCTCGACGCGCTGGACGTCGTCGTCGCCTCCGTGCACAGCAAGCTGCGCATGGACGAGCGGGCGATGACGCGGCGCATGCTGACCGCGGTCGCGGACCCGCGCACGGACGTGCTCGGCCACTGCACCGGGCGGCAGGTGACCGGACGCGGCCGGCCGGAGAGCACCTTCGACGCCCGGGCCGTGTTCGAGGCGTGCGCCGAGCACGGCGTGGCGGTGGAGATCAGCTGTCGCCCGGACCGCCTGGACCCGCCGCACGCCCTGCTGGACGTCGCGGTGGAGGCCGGCTGCCTGTTCAGCATCGACACCGACGCCCACGCGCCCGGCCAGCTCGACTGGCTCATGGCCGGGTGCGTGCGGGCCGTGCAGCACGGCATCGGGCCGGAGCGGGTGGTCACCACCCGCACGGCCGAGGACCTGCTGGCCGGGTTCCGGCGCTGAGGTGCGCGCCTAGACTGGTCCGTCCGGCGCGGCCGCCCGCCGTCCCGCACGTCCCGCCCGTCCGTCCCGCACGTCCCGCCCGCAGGAGGTCCCGCATGGCCGTCGTCGCCCGCCGGACGAAGCAGCGCGCCGAGATCCTCGGGCTGCTCGACGAGGTGGACGAGTTCCGCAGCGCCCAGCAGCTCCACGAGCTCCTGCGGGCGCGCGGCTCCGGCGTCGGGCTCGCGACGGTCTACCGGGCCGTGCAGACCCTCGCCGACGCGGGGGAGGTCGACGTGCTGCGCTCGGCCGACGGGGAGTCGGTCTACCGACGGTGCGAGCGCCGCGGCAGCCACCACCACCACCTCGTGTGCCGGGTTTGCGGCCGGACCGTGGAGATCGACGGACCGGCCGCGGAGTCCTGGGCCGAGTCGGTGGCCGCCGCGCACGGCTTCGCGGAGGTGGACCACACCATCGAGCTCGTGGGCACCTGCGCCGCGTGCCGGGAGGCCAACCACGAGGCGGGGCTCAGCGCGGGTCCGACGGACGGGACCGTTCCGCCCGTTGGATGAGCACCTGCGGCAGCAGCCACCAGACGAGCAGCAGCAGCACCGCCACGGCGCCGCCGACCACGTAGCCGGCTGTCCGCGACACGACCACGTCGAACAGGAACAGCGGCACCCCGGCGAGCACGGCGGCCAGCACCACGAGGCCCGTCCGGGCCAGGCGGTCGGCGCTCGTGACGAGCTGCGGCTTGCGGCCGCGGCGGAACAGCGCGCGGTGCAGCGAGACGGGGGCGACGATGAGCGTCGTCGCCACCGTCGCCAGCACGAGCAGCGTCAGGTAGGTCGTCCGCTCCTGGGTGTCGAGGTCGGCGAAGCGGCTCTGGAACGGGATGGTGAGCAGGAACCCGACGAGGATCTGCGCGCCCGTCTGGACCACCCGCAGCTCCTGGAGGAGCTCGTTCCAGTTGCGGTCGGCGCGCTCGGTGGGTGTCTCGTCCCGGTCCCGGGGGCCGGCGGCCGGTGCGTCGACGGCCTGCGGGTCGGCCGGGGTGGGTGCCACGTGCGTCATGGCGGCATCGTGGCCGAGCGACCCGTCACGTGCACGTGCACACGTCCGGCGCCGGCGCCGGCGCCCGGCCGGTCGACGACGCCCGCGCCGACGGGGCACCCGTGCCGACGTCGCATGATGGTCCCGTGCACCCTCTCCACGACACGGACCGGCGCGACTTCGCCTCCGACAACTACGCCGGCGTCCACCCCGAGGTGCTGGCCGCCCTCGCCGCCGCGAACGGGGGCCACCAGCCCGCGTACGGCGCCGACGTCTACACCGCCCGCCTGCAGGAGGTCGTGCGCGGGCACCTCGGCCCGGACGCGGAGACCTTCCCCGTCTTCAACGGCACCGGGGCGAACGTCCTGTCGCTGCAGGCGGTGCTGCCGCGCTGGGGGGCGGTCGTGTGCGCGGAGACGGCGCACGTCAACACGGACGAGAACGCCGCGCCGGAGCGCGTGGCGGGCCTGAAGCTGCTCACGGTGCCGACCCCGGACGGCAAGCTGACCCCCGAGCTCGTGGACCGGCAGGCGTGGGGGTTCGGCGACCAGCACCGTGCGCAGCCGGGGGTGGTGTCGATCACCCAGACCACCGAGCTGGGGACCGCGTACTCCGTCGAGGAGATCCGTGCCCTGGCCGACCACGTCCACGCGCTCGGCATGCGGCTGCACCTGGACGGCGCGCGCCTGGGCAACGCGGCGGCGGCCCTCGACGTCCCGCTGCGGGCGCTGACGACCGACGCCGGCGTGGACGTGGTGAGCCTCGGCGGGACGAAGAACGGGGTGCTGTTCGCGGAGGCGGTCGTGGTCCTCACGCCGGGGTCCGCCCCCGGCCTGGACTTCCTGCGCAAGATGGGCATGCAGCTCGCCTCGAAGATGCGGTTCGTCTCCGCGCAGCTCCTCGCGCTGTACGACGGCGACCTGTGGCGGCGGTCGGCGGCCCACGCGAACGCGATGGCGGCCCGGCTGCGCGCCGGGATCGAGGACGTCCCGGGCGTGCGCGTCACCCGGGCGACGGACGCGAACGCGGTCTTCGCGGTCCTGCCCCCGGGGGTCGCCGACCGTCTGCGGGAGCGGACCCGGTTCTACGACTGGAACGCCGCCACGGGCGAGGTGCGCCTCATGTGCGCCTTCGACACCCGTCCGGAGGACGTCGACGCCTTCGTGGCGCAGCTGGCGCAGGAGGCCGCCCGCGTGCCGGCCGACGCCGTGCGCGCACCGGCGCCGGCCGGTCGGGTCTGACCACCGGGAGACGACGAGGCCCCGTCACCGCGGCGGGCGGTGACGGGGCCGGGTCGGAGCCGTGTCGGTGCAGCAGCCGCCGGACGGGCCTCGGCGTCAGGGGCGCGGGCGCCGGTGGTGGCCGGGGCCGCCGGTCGGGCGCGAGGCGCCCTGCGGCGCCCGCGGACCCGTGTCGGGGCGCAGGTGCAGCGGCCGGCCGGCGACGCGCGTGCGCGCCAGCCGGTCCACCGCCTCCGGCGTGAGGTTGTCGATGTCGACGAGCGAGAACCCGGCGAAGATGTCGATCTTGCCGACGTCCTTGCCCGTCAGGCCGCCCTCCCCGGTCAGCGCGCCGACGAGCGCCCCCGGCTGGAGGCCGTCCTTGTGCCCGACCGCCACGCGGTAGCGCGTGCCGGTGCCGCCCGAGCGGCGGTTCTCCGTGCGGTGGCCCGGACGGCTGTCGCGCGGGCCGCGGTCGCGCGCGTCGCCGCGGTCGCCCCCGCGCTCGGGCACGAGGCGTGCCCGGCTGAGCGCGTCGTCGAGGTCGTCGCCCTCGGTGGGCCGCGGCGAGGGCCCCTCGTCGCCGACCGCGAGGGCGGTGACGACGGCGAGCAGCTCGACGGGGTCCGTGCCCGGGTGCGCGGCCAGGTACGTCTCGACCGCCGTGCGGGCGGCCTCAAGACGGCCCCGCTCCCGCCGGTCCGCGACCCGCTCGAGCAGGCGCGCCGCCCGGTGGCCCGACACCTCGGCCGGGCTCGGGATCGTGACGAGGTGCAGCGGGCTGCGCGTCGTGCGCTCGATCTGCTTGAGGCGCGACTGCTCCGCCGGGGTGACGAACGACAGGGCCTCGCCCGTGCGGCCGGCGCGGCCCGTGCGGCCGATGCGGTGCACGTACGTCTCGGGCTCGCGCGGCACGTCGAAGTTCACGACGAGGCCGATGCGGTCCACGTCGAGCCCGCGGGCGGCGACGTCGGTGGCGACGAGGACGTCGAGGGCACCGCTGCGCAGGCGCTCGACGATCTTCTCGCGGTCGGCCTGGGCGACGTCGCCGGAGATGTGGGCCGCGGGGATGCCCTGCGCGACGAGGGCCGTGCCGACCTCCTCGGCCGCGCCGCGGGTGCGGACGAAGACGATCGTGGCGTCGGCGTCCGTGACCTGCAGGACGCGCGCGAGGGCGCCGGTCTTGTGCCGGTGCGGGACGACGGCGTAGGTCTGCCGGACCGCCGTGACCGTCGAGGACTGCCGGGCGACCGTGATCTCCAGCGGGTCGCGCAGGTGCTCGTTCGCGACGCGGCGGATGGCCGGCGGCATCGTCGCCGAGAAGAGGGCGACCTGGCGCTCGACGGGTGCCGAGGACAGCACGCGCTCGACGTCCTCCGCGAAGCCCATGCGCAGCATCTCGTCGGCCTCGTCGAGCACGAGGAAGCGGACGTCCTCCAGGTGCAGCGAGCCGCGGTCGAGGTGGTCCAGGACGCGGCCGGGGGTGCCGACGACGACCTGGGCGCCGCGCTCGAGGGCGCGCTTCTGCGGCAGGAAGGGCGCACCGCCGTAGACGGGCACCACTGACAGGCCGCGCAGCCGCGAGGCGAAGGAGGAGATGGCGTCGGCCACCTGCATCGCGAGCTCGCGCGTCGGGGTCAGGACGACGGCCTGGACGGCGCCGACCTCGGGGTCGACGGCCGCGAGCAGCGGCAGGCCGAACGCGGCGGTCTTGCCGGTGCCGGTCTGCGCCACGCCGACGACGTCGCGGCCGTCGAGGAGGGCCGGCAGCGCCTGGGCCTGGATGGCGGAGGGCGTGACGAAGCCGAGATCCAGCACGGCGTCGAGCAGCACCGGGGGCAGCCCCAGCGCGTCGAAGCCGCCGGCGACGGGGGCGCTCGGGGCGGCGGACCCGGCCGGGCCGGCGGCGGCGGGCGTCGCCGGGGCCTCGTCGGTGCCGGTGACGTCGGCCGCGCGGGCCTCGTCGTCGGGGAGGAGGTCGTGGTGGGGGGAAGCGGGCAGCACAGTGCTCAAGAGGCGAACCGTTCGTGCGGGAGGAGCCCCGACCGCGCACCGGGACGGTGGGCGGTGGTCGCGGCCCCGACACCCTGAGGACCACCGGCGACGGCCGGTGCCTGACTGCTCGCGCGCCACCGGCCCCGGACGGGGACGGTCCCGGCGCACCCACGGGGGAAGCGACGAACTCCTGGATCACCGGAGAGCCTACCGGAGCGGGCCCGCGCCGGGCGGGGAGGGGGCCTGTGTCCTGCACGACGCGCCCGTGGGGGCCGCGACGGGAATACGGCGGGGCACGGGTGGCGGGCGGGGCTGCGGATGGGGTGGCGCCCTCGCCGGTCCGGGGGACCGACCCCCTAGGATCGGGCGCGACGACCGGTGGAGGGTGGCGACGGGGTGACGACGGACGCGGGGCGCATGACGGCGCAGGAGCGCCGCGGCACGCCCGTCCCCGGCGCCGACGAGCCGGTCACCCGCCGCGTGTGGACCGTCCCCAACGCGATCTCCGCGGCCCGGCTCGCCCTCGTGCCCGTCTTCGCCGTGCTCATCGCGCAGGGCCACGACGGCTGGGCGGTCCTCGTCCTGGCGGTGTCGGGGTTCAGCGACTGGCTGGACGGCGTGCTCGCGCGGTCGCTGCACCAGGTGAGCCGGCTCGGGCAGATGCTGGACCCGGCGGCCGACCGGCTGTTCATCCTCGTGACCCTGCTCGGCCTGGCGTGGCGCGGGGTCGTGCCGTGGTGGCTCGTGGCCGTGCTGGTGGCGCGGGACGTGGTGCTGCTCGTCGTCCTCCTCGTGCTGGCGCGCGCCGGGTACGCGCCGCTGCCCGTGCACATGGCCGGCAAGGCCGGCACGTTCGCGCTGCTCTACGCGTTCCCGCTGCTGCTCCTGTCGGAGTGGTCCTCCGTGGTCGGGCACGCCGCCACGGTCGTCGGGTGGGCCTTCGCCCTGTGGGGGCTGGCCCTCTACTGGGTCGCCGGCGCCGCGTACCTCCTCCAGGCGACGCGCGTGCTCGTCGGCGCCCGCCGGTCCGGTGCCTGAGCGGCCCGACGCAGGAGCGCGCGGGACCCCGCGGCCCGACGCGTCGATGACGCTGCTGGTCGAGGCGCAGGAGCGCCCGCTCGACCCCGGGTACGCGCTGGCCGCGGCCCGGCGCGCCGAGCGTGAAGCGGCAGCGGCGCGCGCGGGGGCACCGGCGCCGCGGCGCTCCCGGCGCGCGACCGCGTTGCTGGTCGCCACGGCGCTCGTCCTCGGGCTCATCACGTCGGCCGCCGTCCTGCAGCTGCGCCGGCCCGCGGGGTCGGCGGAACGGGCGCGGGCGCTGCTCGTCGAGCAGATCGAGGAGCGCTCGTCGCGGGTCGTGGAGCGCAACGCCCGGGCGGCCGAGCTCGGCGCGCAGGTGCGCGAGCTGCAGGACGAGGCGCTGGCCGGGCTGGACCCGGCGCTGGCCGACGTGCTGGCCGCCGACGTCGTCGCGGCCGGGTCCGCGCCGGTGCGCGGGCCCGGCCTGCGGGTGGTGCTGACCGACGGCCCCGGCGCCGCCGACGGCAGCGAGCCGGAGTCGGCCGTGCGGGACGGTGACCTGCAGCTGCTCGTCAACGCCCTGTGGGCGGCCGGGGCGGAGGCGGTGGCCGTCGGCGGGCAGCGGCTGACGGCGACCGCGGAGATCCGCAACCGGGCGGGCGCGGTGCTCGTCGACCTCGTGCCGGTCGTCGGGCCGTACGTCGTCGAGGCGGTGGGGGACCCCGCCGGGCTGGAGACGGGGCTCGCGCGCTCGTCGGCCGCCGACCACCTGGCGGCCCTGCGCTCGGTGTGGGGCATCGGCGTGCAGACCTCCCGGCAGGGCACACTGACCCTGCCGGCCGGGCGCGCGCCGGCGCTGCGCGAGTCGCGGCTGCCGGAGGGCGTGGATCCCGTGACGGGTGGACCGTCGGCGGCCGGCGTCGCGCAGGACGACGTGCAGGACGGCCTGCAGGACGGGTCGCAGGGACGGGACGAGGGGTCGGGCGGGGCACCGGCGTCGGAGGGGACGGACGGATGATCGCGGCGATCGGGCTCGTGCTGGGGGTCGTCGTCGGCCTGGCCGTACGGCCGGAGGTGCCGGTCGAGCTGCAGCCGTACCTGCCCATCGCGGTGGTCGCGGCGCTGGACGCGCTGTTCGGCGGCGTGCGCGCGCTGCTCGACGGCATCTTCGACGACAAGGTCTTCGTCGTCTCGTTCCTGTCCAACGTCGTGGTCGCCGCGCTCATCGTCTTCATCGGCGACCAGCTCGGCGTCGGCTCCCAGCTCTCGACGGCCGTCGTCGTCGTCCTCGGCATCCGCATCTTCTCCAACGCCGCCTCCATCCGGCGGCACCTCTTCCACGCGTGAGCACGGCCGACGGGGGCCGCGGCCCCGCTCCGGGCGGGCACCACCGGCACGCCGCGCGCGAGGAGCGCGCGCCGTCCGGGTGGTCCGTGCTCGCGCACGCGCTGCGCCCGCGGGTCTCCCGCGCGCAGGTCGTGACGGGGGTGCTGTGCGCGCTGCTCGGGTTCGCCGTCGTGACGCAGGTGCGCCAGGCGTCGACGGCCACGCTGAGCACGCTGCGGCAGGACGACCTCGTGCGCCTGCTCGACGAGACCACCACGCGCGGCGACGAGCTGGCGCGCGAGCTCACCCGCCTCGAGGCCGAGCGCGACGAGCTGCTCTCCGACGACAGCTCCCGGCAGGCAGCGCAGGACGCCGCCCGGCGGTCCGCCGAGACGCAGGGGATCCTCACCGGGCGCCTGCCGGCCGTCGGGCCGGGGGTCGTCGTGACCGTCGCCGACCCCGACGGCCGCGTGAAGCCGGCGACCCTGCTCAACCTGCTCGAGGAGCTGCGCAACGCGGGCGCCGAGGCCATGCAGGTCGGCGACGTGCGGCTCACGGCCTCGAGCGCCTTCACGGGCGGTGCGGGCGAGGTGCTGCTGGACGGGCAGCCGCTGCAGGCGCCGTACCGGTGGGTGGTCATCGGGGACCCGGACACGATCGCCACCGCGCTCGAGATCCCCGGCGGTGCGCTGGCCGCGGTGCGCCGTGACGGCGGCGACGGCGGCGTGCTGCGGCGCGAGGAGGTGGAGGTCACGGCGCTCGCGACCCCCGCACCGCCGACCTGGGCGACCCCGCTGCCGGCCGAGGACGGCTGAGGGCCCGGACGGCCTGAACCGACCTGCACCGGCGACCCTGCACCGGCGACCTGCACCGGCGACCTGCACCGGCGACCCGCACCGGCGACCTGCACGGGCGGCAGGGACGGGCCGCCGGGCCGTGCGGCCAGGTCGGTGCGCCCGCCGGGCCGGTGTGCGTAGGGTGTGCGGCGTGGCTGCGACGACGTCGGGAGGCGAAGGGTGAGCGAGCGTCAGGACCTCCCGGAGGGCCAGCCGGAGGACCAGGTGGAGGGCCTGCCGGGGAGCACCCCCGCTCCGCGCCCCGCGGTCCCGGAGACGACGATCCAGTTCGGCGCCGTCGACGTCGGCGATGTGGACGCGCTGGCCCCCGTGGGGCTCGGCGCCGAGGACGTCGCCGCGGTGCAGGCGCTGCCGCCGACGTCGGCGCTGCTCGTCGTCCAGCGGGGGCCGTCCGCCGGGGCGCGGTTCCTCCTCGACGCGGACCGCACCGTCGCGGGTCGCAGCACCCACGCCGACATCTTCCTCGACGACGTGACGGTCTCGCGCAAGCACGCGGAGTTCGTCCGGCAGGCCACCTCCTTCACCGTGCGGGACGTGGGCTCCCTCAACGGCACCTACGTCAACCGCACGCGCATCGACGAGGCCGTCCTGCGCGCTGGCGACGAGGTGCAGATCGGCAAGTACCGCCTGACCTTCCACCCGAGCCCCGCCCGGGGCCAGGGCCAGGGGTGAGCGCGGCCGCTCGGGGCGGGGCACGGGCGTCGGCGGAGGCGTCGTCGGCAGGACCGTCGTCGGCAGGACCGTCGTCGGCAGGACCGTCGTCGGCAGGACCGTCGTCGGCGGGAGCATCCTCGGCCGGGTCCTCCACGGCTGCGTCGGCGACGGCCGGGTCGGCCACCGCCGGTCCCGGTGCCGCGGACGAGCCCTGGCCGCGGGGCATCTCGCGACGCGCCTCCATGCGCATATCGGACGTGCTGGCGGCCCTCCAGGTCGAGTTCCCCGCGGTGACGACGTCCAAGCTGCGGTTCTGGGAGGAGCACGGGCTCGTCACGCCCGTGCGGACCCCGGCGGGGTACCGCCAGTACTCCCCGGCGGACGTCGAGCGGCTGCGCTACGTGCTGGCGCAGCAGCGCGACCGGTACCTGCCGCTGAAGGTGATCGCCGAACGCCTCGCCGCGCTCGACGCAGGCCTGGAGGACGAGCCGACCCCGCGTGCGCGCCTGGCGACCCGGGACGGCGACCGTGTGCCGACGACGGCCCGGTGGACGGCTCCGCGCCTCGCGCAGGAGGCCGGCGTGGGCGCGGCCCTCGTCGCCGAGCTCGCCGCGGCGGGCGTGCTGCGGGCCGACGCGCGCGGGACGTACGCCCCGGCGGACGCGGAGCTGGTGCGGGCGGCGGCCACGCTGGCGCAGCACGGCATCGACGCGCGGCACCTGCGGCAGATCCGCGTCGCGGCCGAGCGGCAGGTCGAGCTCGTCGCCCAGGCGGTCGCACCCATCCGTGGGCAGCGCAGCGCGTCGGCCCGGGCCCGGGCGGCCGGGCTCGCGGCGGAGCTCGGGGAGCTCTGCGGCCAGGTGCACACGGCGGTCCTGCGCGCGGCGGTCGCCGACCTCACGCCCTGAGCCTCACCTCCCGCCGCTGGACCTGGTCCGGCCGGTCTGCGGTGGTGCTGCGGTCGGTCTGACGGACGCTGCCGGCGGACCGACGGCCCCGCTGCCGGACGCGCCCCCGGGTCGTACCGTGGGCGGCATGGGTGAGGACCCCGGGCTCGTCCCCGTCGAGGTGGTCGGCGTCCGGCAGCAGCCGGAGGAGGAGGCCGTGCTCGTCCTCCTGCTCGAGCCGGGGACGGATCTCGTCGTCCCCATCGTCGTCGGTCGACCGGAGGGTGCCGCCATCGTCGCCGCCATGGCGGGGGAGACGCCGCCGCGGCCCATGACGCACGACCTGCTGCACCACGCGCTCGTCGCCGCGGGGGAGCCTGTCGTGCGCGTCGCTGTGACGGCGCTGACCGCCGGCGTCTTCCACGCCGAGCTGCTCCTGCTGGGCGGCGCACGGGTCGACGCCCGCGCCTCCGACGCGATCGCCGTCGCGCTGCGCTTCGGCTGCCCCGTGCTCTGCGCCCGGGCGGTCGTCGAGCGGGCCGGCGTGGAGGTGCGGCGCACCACGCCGGAGGACGAGGTCGCGCGATTCCGCGCCTTCCTCGACGACGTGACCGCCGACGACTTCGAGCCCGAGGACGAGGGCTGACCGTCGCGGGTCGTGCCCCCCGGGGCGGCGCACAGCGTGCGCAGCGGAGGAGCACCGCGCCCGCCTGGGCGCGACACGCCGGGGGCCGCTCGGGGGGCACGTCGTTGCGCCGGGGTGCCCGCACCCCTAGCGTGACCACGACGGCGAGGCAGCGGCCGCGTCCGGACCGAGGAGGACCAGTGGCCAGCACAGACGGCGCGGAGACGACGGGCGTCCCGCAACGCGCGCAGGGTCTGCTCTTCGACGACGCGCTGCCCGACCTCGACGAGGCGACCGGATACCGCGGCCCGACGGCCTGCCGCGCGGCGGGCATCTCCTACCGCCAGCTCGACTACTGGGCGCGCACCGGGCTGGTGGAGCCGTCGATCCGGCCCGCGACCGGGTCCGGCACGCAGCGCCTGTACTCCTTCCGCGACATCCTCGTGCTCAAGGTGGTCAAGCGGCTGCTCGACACCGGGGTCTCGCTGCAGCAGATCCGCACGGCCGTGGCGCACCTGCGCGAGCGCGGCGTCGACGACCTCGCCCAGATCACGCTCATGTCCGACGGGGCGTCGGTGTACGAGTGCACGTCGGCGGACGAGGTGATCGACCTCGTGCAGGGCGGGCAGGGCGTGTTCGGCATCGCCGTCGGCCGCGTGTGGCGCGAGGTGGAGGGCACGCTGGCCGAGCTGCCGACCGAGCGCGCCGAGGACGACGCGACCGCCGAGCCCGCCCCGGGCGACGAGCTCGCCGCCCGCCGCCGGGCACGCAGCGCCGGCTGACCTGCCGCGCCGGCCGACCTGCCGCGCCGGCTGACCTTCGGGCGTCTGCTCCGCCGCACGTCGGAGGGCCACCGACGCCTGCGGCGAGCGGTGCGCCTGCGCGTGCCGTCCTCAGGGCCTCGCGGCATGCTGACCCCCATGAGCACACTCACCCACTGGGGACACTCCTGCGTCCGGTTCGAGCTGCCCGGGGGCGCCGTCGTCGTCGATCCCGGCGCGTTCTCGGACCTCGACCGCTCGTTGCCCGGGGCCGTCGCGGTTCTCGTGACGCACGAGCACCAGGACCACGTCGTGCCGGCGGACCTCGTCGCGCACCTCGCGGGGCTCGGGTCGTCGACCGAGGTGCACGCCCCGCAGGCGGTCGTGGACGCGCTCGTCGAGGCCGGCCTGCCCGCCGAGCGGGCGCACGCCGTGTCGCCCGGCGACCGGCTGGACCTCGCGGGGGGCACCTTCACCGCCGTGGGCGGCGACCACGCGGTGATCCACCCCGACATCCCGGGGATCGCGAACGTCGGGTTCCTCCTGGAGGTGGAGGGGAGGACGGTCCTGCACCCCGGGGACGCCTTCGTCGCGGCGCCCGAGGGGGTCACGGTCGACACGCTGCTCGTGCCGGTCGGCGCGCCCTGGCTCAAGCTGGCCGACACGATCGACTGGGTGCGCTCGGTCGCGCCGCGGCGCGTCGTGCCGATCCACGAGGCCGTCCTCAGCGGCGCCGGCCGCCAGCTCGCGTCGACCCTGCTGACGAACCTCGGCGGCGCGGGCGAGCCCGTGGTGCTGGAGATGGGCGAGTCCACGGACCTGTGACACCGGTGCCGCACGACGCGTCAGCCCACACGGGTGCGCCGGCGCGACACCCACGAGCCGACAGCACGACCGGTACGACGAGGAGAGGAAGGGCCGATGACCGAGAGCCTGCCGCCCGGGACCGCGGAGGTCCCGCTGCTGGAGGACGACGAGACCGTGGCCCCGCGCCCGGAGGAGGAGGTCGCCGACGCCCTGCGCGCGACGCCCGACCCCGCCGGGCACGGCGGGCAGGGATGACCACACCGGGGGGCGACGCGGTCGCCGTCGTCCCCCGTCTCGTGTCCGTGGTGCTGGACACGACGGACGTCCGCGGGCTGGCGGAGTTCTACCGGGTACTGCTCGGGCTGACCTACCGGGAGGGTGACGAGCCGCCGACGGACGGCCGGCCCGACCAGGACTGGCTCGTGCTGCAGGGCGACGGCGACGTGCGCCTGGCGTTCCAGCAGGTCGACGAGCAGCCGCGGTCGACGTGGCCCGAGCCGGGTGTGCCGCAGATGCTGCACCTGGACACCGCCGTGGGGTCGGTCGCCGATCTGCTGGAGGTCCGCCGCCGAGCTCTCGCCCTGGGCGCCCGCGAGCTGCACGACCGGTCGGACGACCCCGAAGAGCCCCTGTTCGTCCTGGCGGATCCGGCGGGCCACCCGTTCTGCGTCTTCGTCGCCTGAGGACCCCGCCGCGGTGCTGTAACGAGGGGTGCAGCCCGTGTGCGCGCTGCCCCCCGGTCGGTCCGGGCCGCGGCGCGACTGCTGCAGGGCGCCGGCTCGGGCCTGAGGACAAGCGGCACACCTCACACCGGACGCCTCAGGACCTCACCCGGAGGGCCGATCGGCCGGGGAGAGCATCCCGTCCCGTAGGAGGTCATCGTGCTCGACCAGGACACCGCCGCCCGACGTCACCGCCAGCTCGCCGACCTGCCTCGGCAGGCGGCTCTCGCGGCCGAGGCGGCCTCCGCGGTCCTCGTGGTCGCCGGGGGCGCCACGGGTCTCGACGCCGCCCATCTGTGGGGCCCGGTGCACGCCGCCGGCTCGGGGCTGCTCGACACCGCGGAGGACGTCCTGCACGGCCGGGCTACGGGTCCGCTGCGGCCGGACGTCGTGGTCGCGGCCGTACGGGTCGACGGACTCGTGACGGCCGTGCTCGCGGCGGCGACGCCCCGCCGCGGCTTCACGCCCGCCCAGCGCGAGGCGGTCCTCGCGGCCGCGCGGGCCGCGCACGACCACCTCGTCGCGCTCCGCCCGGCTGCACGCGTCCGCGTCGCCGGCTGACCGCGTCACCGCGGTCCCTCTCGTGGGGGTGAAGCCGCGAGCACCGTGACACCCAGAGGGCATGGCGGGACGTCCCGGGGGCCTGGCGGCGGCACGGTGGCGGTGCTGGTCAGAAGGGCGGTGGGTCGTCCGGCCCGGGCAGGGACGACGGCAGGCCCCGTCCCGGCAGGGGTGCAAGCGCGTCTGATCCGTCCGCCGACGTCTCCCCGTCCCGGAAGTCTGATCCGGCCGTCCGGGTGCTGCTCGTGGTGCCCGCCGGGGTGGGTGGTGGGGTCGGTGGTGGTGTCCAGGCTGGTTCGGTGGTGTAGGTGCGTGCTCGGGGTGAGCGCCAGGTGGCGCGGCCGTCGGGGTGCAGGGTGGCCGACCAGCCGCCGAGGTGCTTGAGGCGGTGGTGGTGGCGGCACAGGTTCAGCAGGTTGCCGGCGGTGGTGGGGCCGCGGCGGGCCCAGTCCTGGACGTGGTCGTTGTCGCACCCGGTCACGACGCGTCCGCAGCCGGGGAAGCGGCAGGTGCCGTCGCGGGCCTGCAGGAACCGTCGCAGGGCTGCCGGGGGCCGGTAGGACGTGCCGTCCACCGCGCGCACGTCCCCGGTGACCGGGTCGGTCAGGACGCGGGTCAAGCACGTCGCGCCGGCCAGGAGCTGGCGGGTGGTGACGGCGTCGAGGTCGCCGTACCCGACCAGGTGGCCGGGCGCGGACCCGCCCAGGGCGGTGGCGGCGGGCACGGTGAGCACGACCTGCACCTGCACCTGCGGCCACGGGAACCGCGGCACCCCCGCGGCTGAGGGGGTGTCCTCGTCGGGTTCGGGCTGGGCGGGGACCCGTGACAGGAGCCGGTCGACGAGGGCGTCGGCGCGCAGCTGGTCCAGGGTGAAGGCCTCGCGCCTGGCGGCGGGGCCGGCGACGGCGCGGGCGGCGGTGTCCAGGCCGGTGTAGATGGTGTGGGCCTGGACCGCGGGCAGGTACGCGCTCAGCCAGGCCATGCCGTCGGGGGCCGGGCACAGCTGCACGTGCCGGTCGGCGCGGGCCTGCTCGTGGCGTTCCTGGATCGGGCGGGGGTGGTGCCGTTCGCGCCAGCGTCGTACCGCGGCGCCGAACCGGGCCCGGTTGGTCCCGGCAGCACGGGGGACCAGGGCCCGGTCGGCGTCCTGCTGGGCTTCGGAGGGCAGGTCCCTGGTGTGCTCGAGCAGGACCTGCACGTGCGCCTGCGACAGGGTGCCCTCGTGGGCGGCGGCGGCCAGGATCGGGCGGTCGAACGTCATGGCCACCGCGTCGGGGACCAGCCCGGCCACGCCCTGCTCGGACACGCCCAGGACCCCGGCGATCTCGGTCAGCGCGATGCGCCGGTGCATCATGCCGTCGTCGGCCAGGGACCCCTCGACCAGGCGGCCCTGCAGCATCTGCCAGGCGAAGGCCTGCGCGATCAGCTCGGCCCGGGCGGCGGACACCGAGCGCCACATCCGCTCGACGTTCTCCAGCGCGGTCAGCACCGACTCGGCCTGCGCCTCCAGGCGCGCCCGCGCACCAGGCACACGCTTGACCACCTCTACGGGCACACCCAGCTGCAGCAGCGCGGCCGGGACCTCCGGCCCCAGGACGGCCCGCGATCCGCCCGTGCCCATGGTGTGGGCGCGGCCGGGCAGGAGGGAGAGCACGTCCTGCACGGACACCTCCCGCGCGCCGGGCGCCTCGTCGGGCAACGCCGGCCACGCCCGACCGGCCGGCAGCTCCAGGACCGCGGGATGCAGCGGCGAGGTCCACCACGGCTGGCCCTGCGACCGCGAGGCGTCAGCGGCGACGAGACGCTCGGCGAACGACAGCACCTCTGCTGGTGGTGCCGCCGCTGTCGGTGCAACGGGCGTCGGCGCCCCTGGCCTCGACGCACCGTGCGACGAGCCCGCTCGCTGCGAGCGTCCCACCTGCGCGGACGTACCCCGGTCGGCCATGGGCCCATCCCACCACCGACCACTGACACGCGGCTTCGGGCGGGAGGGCAGCACGCAAGTGGGCACAGCACCGTGCTCGATGGGGCGCCGGTCGTCCACCCCCTGCGGCGCGTCCCATCCGGATCCGACCGCCCCCCGTGTGCTTCTGAGGCGGCACGGCGCCGGTGACGTCGACTCAGCCGGAGGGAGGGCGGATGACGCAGGATGGCCCCATGACCCGCCCCTCGGCAGAGCCTCGCGGCCGCTCCCTCGTCGGACCGGTCGTCGGTGCCGTGCTCGCCGCGCTCGTCGGCGCCGCCGCGCTCGTGGCCGGGCAGGCCGACGACTCGCCGGGGCTCGGCGGGCTGGGGCTGCTGGTGGCCCTGACTGGGGTCGTGCTGGCGGTGTGGTCCGTCCGCCGACGACGGTCCGGCTGACGTCGCTCCGGCCGACGGCGCTCCGGCCGACGATGCGACAGGGCGCTCCGCCTCGGCTCGCGGTCCGACGGGCCTCTCCTCCGCTTGCAGCCCTCACCTTCCGGGTCTTGTCTGGCACCTGTCGCCGCGCGGGCGCGGGGGCCGACGCCGCCGAGGGGAGCCGCATGGCGAGGACCGACCGCATCGCCGAGCCGTGGGGGACGCGGACGCCGTACGGCCCGGGGGAGCGGTGGCCCGTCCGGGTCGACCAGCACCTCGAGGAGGGGCTGACCGAGGCGGACGTCGACCGCTGGGTGCAGAGCGCGTCGACCCTGCACAGCAACGGCGACGGCCTCGACCTGGCCGTCAAGGACGGGCGGCTCGTCGGCGTCCGGGGGCGCGCGCAGGACCGCGTCAACCACGGCCGGCTGGGACCGAAGGACCTCTTCGGCTGGCAGTCCGTCGGGTCGCCCGACCGGCTGACGCAGCCCCTCGTCCGCCGGGACGGCCGCCTCGTCGAGACGACGTGGGACGAGGCGATGGAGCTCCTCGTCGGGCGCACGCAGGAGCTCCTGGCCGAGCGCGGGGCCAGCGCGGTCGGCTTCTACACCACGGGCCAGCTCTTCCTCGAGGAGTACTACACGCTCGCGGTCATGGCCCACGCGGGCATCGGCACCAACCACGTCGACGGCAACACGCGTCTGTGCACCGCGACGGCGGCGGCCGCACTCAAGGAGTCCTTCGGCTGCGACGGCCAGCCCGGGTCCTACACGGACGTCGACCACGCCGACGTCGTCGCCCTGTTCGGGCACAACATGGCGGAGACGCAGACGGTCCTGTGGACGCGGATCCTCGACCGGCTCGCCGGCCCCCGTCCGCCCCGCGTCCTGTGCGTCGACCCGCGCCTCACGCCGGTGGCCCGCGCCGCGACGGTGCACCTGGCCCCGCGCCCGGGCACGAACGTCGCGCTCATGAACGGGCTGCTGCACGAGGTGATCGCGCACGGCTGGGTCGACGAGGACTACGTCGCCGCGCACACCGTCGGGTTCTCCGAGCTCGAGCGCCAGGTGCGCGAGTACACGCCGGAGGTGGTCGCGCGCATCTGCGACGTGCCCGAGGAGGACCTGCGGGCGGCGGCGCGGCTCGTCGGGACGGCCGACCGGCTGCTGTCGACCGTGCTGCAGGGCTTCTACCAGTCGCACCAGGGCACGGCCTCGGCCGTCCAGGTCAACAACCTGCACCTCGTGCGGGGCATGCTCGGGGCGCCCGGGCGCGGGCTGCTGCAGATGAACGGCCAGCCCAGCGCCGAGAACACCCGGGAGTGCGGCGCCGACGGGGACCTGGCCGGCTTCCGGAACTGGTCGAACGCCGCGCACGTGGCCGACCTCGCGCGCGTGTGGAACGTCGAGCCGGACGCCATCCCGCACTGGTCCCCGCCGACGCACGCGATGCAGATGATGCGCTACCTCGAGGACGGCTCGATGCGCATGCTCTGGGTGCAGGGCACCAACCCGCTGGTGTCCCTGCCGGAGCTGAACCGCATCCGGTCGGTGCTCACGCAGGAGCGCGTGTTCCTCGTCGTGCAGGACATCTTCCTGTCCGAGACGGCGCAGGTCGCGGACCTCGTGCTGCCGGCGGCGACGACGGGCGAGAAGACGGGGACCTTCACGAACGTCGACCGCACGGTGCACCTGTCCGAGAAGGCCGTGGAGCCACCGGGGCAGGCCCGTCCCGACCTCGACATCTTCCTCGACTTCGCCCGCCGCATGGGGTTCCGCGACAAGGACGGCGGCCCGCTGGTGCACTGGCACGACCCGGAGTCGGCCTTCGCGGTGTGGAAGGAGTGCAGCCGCGGCCGCCCCTGCGACTACACGGCGCTCACCTACGACAAGCTCCGCGGCGGCAGCGGCATCCAGTGGCCGTGCGACGAGGAGCACCCGGAGGGCACCGAGCGCCTGTACGAGGGCGGGCGCTTCTTCGCCGCGCCCGACGTCGCGGAGAGCTACGGCCGAGACCTCATCACCGGTGCGCCCCTGGAGGAGACCGAGTACCGCGCGATGAACCCGCAGGGCAGGGCGGTGCTCAAGGCCGCGCGCTACGTCCCGCCCCACGAGCTGCCGAGCGAGAGGTTCCCGCTGCAGCTCGTCACCGGGCGCACGCTCTACCACTTCCACACGCGCACCCGGACGGGCCGGGCGCGGCAGCTCCACGACGCGGCACCCGACGTGTGGGTGGAGGTCTCGCAGCACGACGCCGGGACCCACGGGCTCGCCGAGGGCGACCTGGCGGAGGTGACGACGCCGCGCGGGCGCGTCGAGGGCCGGGTGCGCATCAGCGGGATCCGCCCCGGCGTCCTGTTCCTGCCCTTCCACTACGGCTACTGGGACATGCCGGGTGGGCACGCGCCCGACGGCCACTCCCGCGCCGCCAACGAGCTCACGCTGACCGACTGGGACCCGTGCTCCAAGCAGCCGGTGTTCAAGACCGCGGCCGCCCGCCTGCGGCGGCTGGCCGCCTCGGACGGCACGCCCTCGCCCGCGCCGACGACGACGGGTTCGGCCCCGGTCGGCACGGGCGCGGCGTCCGTCCCGCCCACCCGCGGGGGTGAGGCATCGATGTCCGACGAGCTGCTGCCGTCCGACGATCTGCCCACCGACGACCTGCCGTCCGACGGAGGTGCGCGATGAGGATCGGTCTGGCGCTGCGCGAGCTGCACCGCGACGAGACGGAGCTGGCCGACGAGCTGCTCCACCTCTCCGAGCGGCACGCCGTCGACCACGAGGTGTACCACCTGGCCCGCGACCTGGCGGGGTGGTCTGCGGACCACGTACGTCGCATCGCGGAGATCGCCGGCCGCTACGGCGAGGACCTCGACCCGGACGCGGTGGGGGAGAGCGGCACCGCCATGCGCGTGCGGGAGCGGGTCAGCGACGCGCTCGGCCGGAGCGCGCCGCCCGGCATGGCGCTCCTGCGCGACCTGCGGACGGTCTACACCATGGCGCAGGGCGTCTCCGTCGACTGGGAGCTGCTCGCGCAGGCCGCCCAGGGCATCCGCCACCACGACCTGCTCGACCTCACCCAGCACTGCCACCCGGAGAACCTGCGCCAGGCGCGGTGGGCCAACGCCAAGCTCAAGGAGTCCGCGACCCAGGTCCTGGTCTCGTGACCGGCCCCGCCGGCCCTGGCCCAGCCCCCGCCGCCCGCGTCGTCGTCCGCCCGCTGGGCACGCCGCTCCCGCTCGGGTTCCTCGGTCTCCTCGTGGCGACGACGGGCTTCGCCGCCCTGCAGCTCGGCTGGGTCCCGGCGGACCAGGGCCGCGCGGTGGCGCTGGGCGTCCTCGCGGCGACCGTGCCGACGCAGTTCGTCGCCTGCGTCCTGGGGTTCCTCGCGCGCGACCCCGTCGCCGGGACGGGCATGGGGGTGCTCGCCGGCACCTGGGGCGCGGTGGCGCTGGCGACGCTCACCTCCCCGCCCGGGGCGACGAGCCCGGGGCTGGGCGTGCTGCTGCTCGCGGCGGCGGCCGCGATGCTCGTGCCGGTGGCGGCGGCGACGACGAAGCTCGTCGCCGCGGCCGTCATGGGCCTGGCGGCGGTGCGGTTCGCGGTGACGGGCGTCGCGCAGCTGACCGGCGACCCCGGCTGGTTGACCGCGGCGGGCGTCGTCGGGCTCGTGCTGGCCGTCGTCGCGCTCTACGCGGCCGTGGCCTTCGAGCTCGAGGACGCCCACCACCGGACCGTGCTGCCCGTGCTGCGGCGGGGCGCCGGCGCGGACGTCATGACCGGCTCCCTCGACGAGGAGCTGGGGTCGCTCGCGCACGAGGCCGGCGTGCGCCGGCAGCTCTGAGGGGGCAGCTCCGAGGGATCAGCTCCGAGGGGTCAGCTCCGAGGGGGCAGCTCGGAGGGGGCAGCTCTGGGGGAGGGCGGTCAGGCCGGCCACGGCGCGCCCTCCGTGCTGCCCGGTGCGGCGTGCCGTCCCCGGCGTGCCCGGCGGTCGGCGTCCTCGTCGGGCCCGGGCGCACCCGCGGCGTCGGCGCTGCCCTCGGTCCCCGCGGAGCCGTCTCCCGCGCCGCCGTCGTCCCCGCGCGCAGCGCGACGGGCACGGCGGCGCTCCGCCCGCCGCTCGATCCCGCGCTGCTGCAGCGTGTAGAGCACCGGCACGACGACGAGCGTCAGCAGCGTGGAGCTGACGAGCCCGCCGATGACGACGAGCGCCAGCGGCCGGGAGATGAACGCGCCGCCGCCCGTGATGCCCAGCGCCATCGGCAGCAGCGCGAAGATCGTCGCCGCCGCCGTCATGACGATGGGCCGCAGGCGCTTGCGCGCGCCCTCGGTGACGGCCTCGTCGAGCGGGCGGCCGCGGTCGCGGTACTGGTTGACGAGGTCGATGAGGACGATCGCGTTGGACACGACGACGCCGACGAGCATGAGCAGCCCGATGAGCGCGGGAACCCCCAGCGGCGTCCCCGTCACGAGCAGCGCGACGAGGGCGCCCGTCGCGGCGAACGGCACCGACACGAGCAGGATGAGCGGCTGCGCCAGGCTGTTGAAGGTCGCCACCATGACGATGTAGACGATCGCCACGGCCAGGACCAGCGCGAGGCCGAGGTCGGAGAACGCGTCGGACTGGTCGGCCGCGACGCCGCCCACCGTGACGTCGGCACCGGCCGGCAGGTCCAGGTCCTCGACCGCGGCGGTCAGGGCGGAGGTCAGGGACCCGACGTCGTCGCCGGCGGGCGTGACCGCCACGGTGGCGCTGCGCCGGCCGTCGACGCGCGTGATGCTCGCCGGTGTGTCGACGGCCGCGACCTGCGCGACCTGGCCGAGCAGCACCGGCGTGCCGCCGGGGCCGCTGCCCACCGGCAGCGCAGCGAGCTCGTCGGCGGTGGCCGGGGCCGTGCCCAGCGCCGCCAGCACCGGGACCGGGCCCTCGCCGAGGTCGACGGTGCCGACCTGCTGCGGCGACATGACGCCGGCCACGGTCCCGGCGACCGCCGTCTCCGTCAGGCCGAGCGCGGCGGCGGCGTCCCGGTCGACCTGCACCTGCAGCACCTGCTGCGCCTGGCTGAGGTTGTTCGTGATCTCGGCGGCGCCCTCCGTGCCCGCGACGGCGTCCTCGACCTGGGCCGCGACGTCGGTGAGCACCTCGAGGTCGTCGGCGGTCACGACGAGGTCGACCGTCGAGCTGCCGAACGCGGCGGCGCCGCCGCTCACGTCGATCGCCGTCGCCGGCGCCTGGACGAGGTCCGCCACGGCGTCCCGGACCGCGCCCTGCACCGCCACGCCGTCGGCGTCCTCGTCGAGCGTGAGGGCGAACGTGGCCTGCGTGCCCCCGCCCCCGGTGAACGCGGCCGTGGTGGGGTCGGTGCCGATCGACGTCTGGATCGTCGTGACGCCCTCCGTGCCCGCCAGCGCCGCCTCCACCTCCTGCGCGGCCGCGTCCTGTGCCGCCAGCGACGTGCCGGGCTCGAAGGACTGCGTCACCGTGAGCGTGTCCTGCCCGGAGTCGCCGAGCAGGTTCGTCTCGAGCAGCGGCACGAGCGCGACCGTCCCGCCGAGGACCCCCACCGACACGAGCAGCGTGACGACGGGCCGGCGCAGCGCCGCGGCGAGCAGGGGCAGGTAGCCGCGCTGCCACACGCCGCGGCGCTCGGCGGCCTCGGCCTGCGCGCGGACGCGGGCGGCCTCCTCGGGGTCGACGCTCTCGGGAGCCCGGACGAACCAGAAGGCCAGGACAGGCACGATGGTGAGGGCGACGAGGAGCGAGGCGCCCATGGCGATGGCCACCGTCACGGCGAAGGGCCGGAACAGCTCGCCGACGAGCCCGCCGACGAGCGCGATCGGCAGGAACACCGCGACCGTCGCCAGCGTCGAGGCGGTGATGGCGCCACCCACCTCGCGCACCGCGGTGAGGATCGCCGGCAGCCGCGCCTCGCCGTAGGACAGGTGCCGCTTGATGTTCTCGATGACGACGATGGCGTC
Source organism: Cellulomonas sp. plas2 (assembly GCF_057221735.1). Classification (NCBI taxonomy): domain Bacteria; kingdom Bacillati; phylum Actinomycetota; class Actinomycetes; order Micrococcales; family Cellulomonadaceae; genus Cellulomonas; species Cellulomonas sp. plas2. The sequence goes on along the minus strand of NZ_CM170155.1, from coordinate 1,958,254 downwards.
GTCGACGACCCGGCCGATCGCGATTGTCAGTGCCGCCAGCGTCAGCAGGTTCAGCGTGTACCCCGTGACGTTCATGATCGTGAACGCCACCAGCAGCGACAGCGGGATCGACACCGCGGACACCAGCGTCGAGCGCAGCGAGGCCAGGAACAGCAGGATCACGACGACCGCGAAGACCAGCCCGAGCAGGCCCTCGGTGGCCAGCCCCTCGATGGACTCGGTGATGAACGGCGCCTGGTCGAAGACGACGGCGACGCGCACGTCCTGCGCGGCCAGCCCCTCCTCGAGGTCGGCGAGCACGTCCGCGACGGCGTCGGACACCTCGACGGTGTTGGCGTCCGGGGTCTTGGTGATCGCCACCCCGAGCGAGGGGTCGCCGTCGAGCCGGGCGATGGAGGTGGCGGCGGCCTCCTCGTCGACGACGGTAGCGACGTCCCCCAGCGGCACGGGCGTACCCGCGCCGGCGCCCCCGCCCGCCCCCGGCAGCAGGGGGAGCGCGCGCAGCTCGTCGAGGCTCGTGACGGCCGAGCCGGCCTGCACGGACAGGGTCTGGTCGCCCTCGGTGAGGGCGCCGGCGGGCAGGCGCAGGCCGTTCTGCTCGAGCACGCCCGTCACCGCGTCCGGCGTGAGCCCGGCGGCGACGACCGCGGCGAGGTCGACGTCGAGGACGACCTGCCGCTCGGCCTGGCCCGTCACGGCCACCGTCCGCACGCCGGGCAGCTGCTCGAGCTCCGGCACCAGGACCGTGTCCACGGCGTCGGTGAGCGCCGGCCCGCCGCCGGCCCCCGCCGCGGCGAGCTGCACCACCGGCAGGTCGTCGATGCTGCCGGTGAGCACCTGCGCCTCGACGTCCTCGGGCAGGAACCCGCTGACGTTGTCGATGCCGGTCTGCAGCTCCTGGCGGGCGGCGCCGATGTCGGTGCCGTAGACGAACGTGACGGTGGTGACCGACAGGTTCGTCGACGAGGTGGACGTCACCTGCTCGACGCCGCTGATGCCGCGCGCCGCCCCCTCGAGCACGGCCGTGACCTGGTCCTCGACGACGTCGGGCGACGAGCCGGGGTACGTGGCGACGACGGCCGCGGCGGGCAGCGTCACCGACGGGATGAGCTCCTGCTTGAGCGACCCCAGGCTCACCACCCCGAGGACCGCGATCGCGACCGTCACCAGCGCGGTCAGGGCGCGACGGCCGAGGGAGAGGCGGGCCAGGAGCTGCACGGGTCCTCCGTCTGCTGTGCCGACCGGGACGGCACCGGCCGCGCGCTGCTGAGGCTAGTGCCCGGACGATGGCGCCCGAGGCCGCCTGTGAGCGGCTCTCAGGGGCGGAGGGCCTGAGTCCGGCGCCGGCCCGCTGTAGCGTCGTCGCGGTGGGCATCGACACCGTGGACGCGCGGCGCATCGACGCCGCCCTGGTGCGGGCGCTGCTGCGCGAGCAGTTCCCGGCGTGGGCGTCGCTGCCCGTGCGACCCGTCGTGCCCGGCGGCAACGACCACCGCACCTTCCGGCTGGGGGAGGACCTGAGCGTCCGGCTGCCGAGCGCCTTTTGGTACGTGCCGCAGGTGGCCAAGGAGCAGGCGTGGCTGCCGGTCCTGGGGTCGTTGCTGCCGCTGCCGGTGCCGGCGGTGCACGGGGTCGGACGCCCGTCCGCGCTGTTCGGGGCGCCGTGGTCCGTGTACGGCTGGCTGCCGGGGGAGCAGGCCGTGGCCGCGCCGCCCGACGACCCCGTCGCGCTGGCCACGGAGCTGGCCGCGTTCCTCGTCGCCTTGGGGGAGGCACCGACGGACGGCGCGCCCGCGCCCGGGGAGCACAGCGCGTGGCGCGGGGGACCGCTGGAGCACTGGGACGACGAGGTGGGCGACATCCTCGGCCGCCTGGAGGGACGCGAGCGGGACCGGGCGGCGGGCCTGTGGCGCGACGCGCTCGCCGCGCCGTCCACGGTCCGGCCCCGCTGGTTCCACGGCGACGTGTCGTTCCACAACCTGCTCGTGCGGGACGGGCGGCTGGCGGCGGTCGTCGACTTCGGCTGCTCCGGCGTCGGGGACCCGGCGTGCGACACGGTGCTCGTCTGGACCCGGCTGCAGGGCGCGGCGCGCCGGGCGTACCGCGAGGGGCTGGCGCTCGACGAGGGTACGTGGGCGCGGGGACGCGGCTGGGCGCTGTGGAAGGCGCTCATCATGCTGACGAACACGCCGCCCGGGCAGGCCGAGCTCGCCCGGCACGTCCTCGACGAGCTGTTCGCCGGCGTGTAGGGGAGCCGGTCCCGACGCGGTGGCGGAACCGCGCCGCGGGGCCGGTCAGACGCCGGCGTCCGCCATGGTGGCGGTGCGCCCGCCGGCCTCGTCGACGACGACGCACAGGATCTCCCGGTCGTCCCCGAGCTCCCAGCTCTCCGGGCTCGGGTACATCGCCGAGAAGTACAGGAGCGAGTCCTCGTACGGCAGCCCGACGAAGGACTCGAACTCGCCGTAGCAGAACTCGTCGGCGGCGCTGGCGACCGCCTCGTCACCCGGGTACGTCTCGTCCGTCATCTCGGTGGCGGCGTAGATCTCGCTGTCGTGCGCCTGGTCGCAGGGCACGGTCGGCACCGAGGCGACGTCCTGGACCTCCTCGGTGAACTCCTCGTCCGCGTCGATGCAGTCGCCCACCCGCAGGGCGAAGGCGTTCGCCTCGACCGCCGCCATGACCTCGCCGGTCTCCTCGTCGCGCTCCGGCTCCACCCCGCCGACGAGGGACTGCACCGCGGAGCACCCGGCCAGCAGGGTCACGGCGGTCAGGGCGGTGCCCGCCACCAGGGCGCGGCTCACGACCGGACGGACGAGGGAGCTGGGCACGGCGGGACCTCTCGGCGCAGGGACGGCCGGCGGTCGCCGACGGCGGGACGCTAGCCGCCGCCCGACGCGCCGGTGCCTGGATCGCCCGGATGTCACCCGTCCGCCGGATCGGACCCATCCGTCCGGCCCGAGGTCCGCATGCGCCTCACCCGCGGGGCACCAGGACCCGCTCCGCGTCCGCCTCCTCGCCGAGGCGCTCCCACTGCGCCGCGTACTCCCGGTGCTCGACGAGCGCTCCGATGCTCAGCGCGAGGTCGAGCAGCGCCGCGCGCTGCTGCGGCGCCAGGTGGCCCGGCGTCTCGTCGAACACGCAGAGCGTCCCGACGAGCCGGCCGTTGCCGCTGCGCAGCGGCACCGAGGCGTAGAAGCGCACGGAGGCCCGGCGCCCGTCCACCCAGGGGTTGCGCGCGAACCGGGGGTCGAGGGAGGCGTCGGGCACGTGGTGCAGCGTGCGGCCCGCGTCCTCCCCGGTGGCCGTCCAGCACATCGACTCCGCGAGCGCGGTGTCGCTCGGGGTGAACCCGGCCGCGAACGCCGGGCACTGCCACTCGCCGACGAAGAGGTTGACGACCGCGGTCGGCACGCAGGCGACGAGGGCGGCCAGCCGTACCAGGCCGGCGAGCCGCGCCTCGTCGTCGGGGCGCGAGGGCGCGGGTGACCGGGTCGGCGTGGTGGCCGGCGTGGTCGTCGGCGCGGTGGTCGATGTGGTGGTCGGCGGTGCGGTGGTGGTGCTCACCCCTGCCACAACGGCCTTTCGTCCTACGTCTTGACCGTCCGACGGCGGGTCCGCCCATCCGGAGCAGGCGCGCCCACCCGTACGCCTACCGGGTGAGCGGTGGTCGTCCCGTCACCGTCTGAGGGTTCGTCACTGCCGCAGGGTCCCCTCTGAAGGTCGCGCCGTCCTCGACGGGCGCGAAGCGGGTGCGGTTGTCTGCGTACATCTGCTGAACTCCACCCCCGCACGGCCTGCGTCGACCGCTCCGCCGTCAGTCGCTCGCGTAGGAGCCGGCTGCCTGCTACACCCTGCAGGTAGCCGCCGGACACCGGCGCCGGGGAAGTGCCAAGGCGTCACGGCTATACGGCCAGCCACCGAGCAGGTGACATAATGCACATTATCGGCGTAACTCCGTGCCCCGCGGCGCGCCGCCTCGTCGAGCAGGTGCGTCAGCATGCCCCGGCCGTACCCCTGCCCGCGAGCCTCCGCGGCGGTATGCATCGACTTCAGCTCGACGTGGTCGGCGTCGAGGGTGCGCAGGGCGCCGACGCAGACGACCTCGTCGCCCACGCGCCCGGCGAAGAGGGTCACCGAGGGGTCGGTCAGACCTGTCAGGTCGAGGGCTGGTTCCGGTGGACCGCGGCCGTGGTCGTGGGCGGGTACGCGCTCGTGCTGTTCGCGTTGCCGGTGCCCGGGGCCGTGCGCGTGCTGCAGGCCGGGCTCCTCGTGCAGGCCGCGCTGCAGGCCGTCGCGGCGCTGGGGCAGCGCCCGGGTCGCCGCCTCGTGCTGGACGACGAGGGCCTCGCGCTGCGTGGCCCCCTGCGGACGAGGCGCTGCCCGTGGGGCGACGTCACGGCCGTGCACGGCGACGCACCCGGCGGACGGGCCGCCGGCACGCGGCTGGTCGTCGAGCGCCGGGACGCCAGGCCGCTCGTGCTGCCGCCCCTCGGGCTCGCGGTGCCGGACCTGCACGCGCTCCTCGTCGAGCGGGTGCTCGACGACCGGGCGCGTGCGGCGGGCAGGACGGGCCCGGCGGGCGGGACGAGCTCGGCGGGCGCCGGCGGCCGGCGCCCCGAGCAGGAGCCCCATCCCTCGCACGGGTGAACGGCCCGGGATGCGGCCGTCGCCCGACGGGGTGACAGTGGAGGCACCGACACGCCGCGACCCGGGTGCCCTGCGGGTGCCCCCTTCGCCCTGAGCACCCCAGGAGAACCCATGCGAGCCGTCGTCTACCGCGGACCGAACGACGTCGAGGTCACCGACGTCCCCGACGCCACCGTCCAGGACCCCACGGACGTCCTCGTGAAGATCACGACGACGAACATCTGCGGGTCGGACCTGCACATGTACGAGGGGCGGACCTCCGTGGAGGAGGGCAAGGTCCTCGGCCACGAGAACATGGGCGTCGTCGTGGAGGTCGGCCCCGCCGTCTCGCGCGTGAAGGTCGGGGACCGCGTCAGCGTGCCGTTCAACATCGCGTGCGGCACGTGCCGCAACTGCCTGCACGGCTGGACGTCCTTCTGCCTGCGGACCAACCCGATCGAGGGCATGGTCGGCGCCGCCTACGGCTACGCGAACATGGGCCCGTACGACGGCGGCCAGGCCGAGTACCTGCGCGTCCCGTTCGGGGACGTCAACCTGCTGACGCTGCCCGAGGGCACCGAGCACGAGAACGACTTCACGATGCTGTCCGACATCTTCCCGACCGGCTGGCACGGCACGGAGCTCGCGGGCGTGGTGCCGGGCGACGACGTGGCCGTCTTCGGTGCCGGACCCGTCGGCCTCATGGCAGCGCACTCCGCGCTGATCAAGGGCGCGGCACGCGTGTTCGTCGTCGACCAGCAGGCCGACCGCCTGCGGCTGGCCGAGAGCATCGGCGCGATCGGTGTCGACTTCTCGGCCGGCGACCCCGTCGAGCAGATCATGGACGCCACGCAGGGCCGCGGCACCGACCGCGGCGTCGAGGCGGTCGGGTACCAGGCGCACGACCCGTCGGGCGAGGAGCACCCCGAGCTCGTCCTGGACAACCTCGTCTCGGTCGTCCGCGCGACCGGCGGCATCGGCGTCGTCGGGGTCTACATGCCGCAGGACCCGGGCGCGCGGACCGAGGCCGCCCAGCAGGGCCGCATCGGCTTCGACTACGGCACCTTCTTCACCAAGGGCCAGAGCATGGGCACCGGCCAGGCGCCCGTCATGCGCTACAACCGCCAGCTGCGCGACCTCATCGTCGCCGGCCGCGCGACGCCCGGCTTCATCGTGTCCCACGAGCTGCCCCTCGACGACGCCGCGGAGGGGTACGCCCGCTTCGACCGGCGCGAGGACGGCTGGACGAAGGTGCTGCTGCGCCCCGAGGCCCTCGCCTCCTGACGCACGCCGTCCCTGCCGCCCCCCGACGACCGTCCCCACGATCGCCCGGGACTGCCGCCCGGGGCCGCCGCCGGGTCACCCGGACGGCGGCCCCACGGTGCGGGCCGGCGGTGCGGCACGGGCACCGTCCGTGGCAGGATGCCCGGGTGCCGACCCCGGACGACGCCGACCTCGCGCGCACCATCGCGAAGGTCGAGGCGCAGGAGCGGGAGCTGCGGTTCACCTCCTTCACGCACGACGACGCGTGGCGGCTCGGGTCGCTCCTCGTCGAGCGGGCGCGGGAGCAGGACCTGCCCCTGACGATCGACATCCGGCGCGGCGAGCAGCAGGAGTTCCACGCCGCGCGTCCGGGCACCGTCCCCGACAACGACCGGTGGGTGGAGCGCAAGGTCCGCACGGTGCTGCGCTTCGGCGCCTCGTCGTACCTCGTCGGGCGACGGCTGGCCCGGTCCGGCGGATCGCTGGAGCAGCAGGGGCTGGCCACCGCGGAATACGCGGCGCACGGCGGGGCGTTCCCCGTGCACGTCGAGGGCGCAGGCATCGTCGGCGTCGTGACCGTCTCCGGGCTCCCCCAGGCCGAGGACCACGCGTTCGTCGTCGCCGCGCTGCGGGAGCACCTCGCCGGAGCCTGACGGGACGGCGTCGGGCGCAGGCGCGACGAGGGCCAGGACCGCGGCCCGCACCCCCAGCGGTCACAGCAGCTCTGCACGCACGGGCACACCTGTGCGCTTCACACGACCTTCACGGGCCACCGGAACACCGTCCGGTCGCCGTCCGTTGGGTCATCTGGAACAGTCGTCTACAGACGCGTCGAGGTACGGAGGTCCCCATGGCGAATCGCTCGCTGCGCGGCATGCGCATCGGATCCAACAGCATGGAGAGCGACGAGGGGGTCGACCTGGCCCCCCGGGCGCAGGCGTTCTACGACTGCCCCAACGGCCACACCATCATCCTGCCGTTCTCGGTCGAGGCCGACGTCCCGGTGGTCTGGGAGTGCCGCTGCGGCGCCGAGGCGCTGCTGCGCGACGGCGTGAAGCCCGAGGCGAAGGCCGGCAAGCCGCCGCGCACGCACTGGGACATGCTCCTCGAGCGCCGCACCATCGGTGAGCTGCAGGAGCTGCTCGACGAGCGCCTCGACCTGCTCCGGTCGGGCAAGCTGCGCCGCTCGGCCTGATGAGCGCCTCTCCCTCACGACGGGCGTCGGACCTCCGGGTCCGGCGCCCGTCGTCGTCCCCGGCTCGTCCTGTGCTGATCCCGGCCGGTCCCGGCGTGTCCGCTCAGAGGCCGTCGACGCGGTCGGCGCGTCGCGTCCGACGTGCGCCGACGGCGCCGGCGAGCACCGTCAGCACCGCCAGGGCGTCGACCACCCACGCCGGCCAGGGGCCCAGTCGTGTGGCCCACGTCAGCGACTGGCGCAGCGGCAGGTCCGCGACGAGCTGCTCGGTGGTGAACAGACCGGTGCGGTGGGTGATCACGCCGTCGGGCAGGATGACGGCGCTGACGCCCACGGTCGAGATCTGCACGGTCGCGCGGCCGTGCTCCACCGCACGCAGCTGGGACATGGCGAGCTGCTGCACCGCCTCGTCGGAGAAGCCGAAGGACGCGTTGTTCGTCGGGACGACGATGATCTCGCCGCCGGCTCGCACGCCGTCCCGCACGAGGGCGTCGTAGGCAACCTCGAAGCAGATGGCGTCGGCCATCCGCACGGTCCGGCCCAGGCGAGGTGAGTCGAAGGCGACGACCCCGGTCGTCGTGCCCGGCAGCATGTCGTTGACGACGAGGTCGACCGCCGAGGAGAACGGGCGGACCAGCTCGCGTAACGGGATGTACTCCGCGAACGGTGCGGGGTGCTGCTTGGCGTAGCGATCCGTCACGCCTTGTCCGGGCTGCCACAAGAGGGAGACGTTGTAGCGCCCCCCCGTCTCGGGGTACTCGACCGCTCCGACGAGGATCGGCGCGTCGAGGGCTCGGGCGGCCGCGTCGATGCCGGCCGCGGCCTGGAGGTCGACCTGCGGGTCGATGTCCGAGCCGTTCTCCGGCCACAGGACGACGTCGAGCGTGCCCCGGCCGGCGCGCTCCGCCAGCTCGCGCGTCCCGGCCAGGTGGTTGTCGAGCACCTGCCGAGCACGTCCGAAGGCCGCGAGACCCGTGCCGGGGACGTTTCCCTGCACGGCGCCCACGCGCAGCTCGCCGTCCTGCGCCCGGGCGTCGAGCGGGATCTGCCAGCCGACGGCGAGCAGCGCCGCCGCCACCGCGAGCCCCACGGGCGCCCGGAGCAGCTGCCCCCGCCGCAGCCGCAGCCCCACGAGCCCCAGGAGCACGCCCCCGGCGACGACCACCCCGGACACGAGCGGCGTGCCCGCCCAGGAGGCGTAGGCGACGAGCGGCGATGACGCCTGCGAGAACGCGAGCCTCCCCCACGGGAACCCGCCGAACGGCCACGCCGACCGCAGCTCCTCCACGGCGACCCACAGGAGCGCGAACACCACCACCTGGAGCCCGCCCGAGCGCCACACGGCCTCGCCGCGCCGCGCCCAGCTCCACGCGGCGCCCAGCAGCCCGACGAACCCGGCCTCGGCCACGGAGAGCGCCACCCAGGGCACGGGGCCGACCGCGTCGTCGGCCCAGGTGATGAGCGGGAGGAAGAAGGTGAGGCCCCACAGGAGCCCGACGAGGCAGTTCCACCGCGCGGAGTCACGACGCAGCGCCCACCACAGCAGCGCCACGCCGACGGGTGCCAGCCCCCACCAGCCGGGGTCGGGGAACGCGAGCCGCGTCAGGACGCCCCCGACGAGGGCCAGCAGGACCGTGACCCGGCGGGAAGGGGTCGGCGCGGGCACCGGCAGAGGGTACGTCACCGAGATGGGCGGTCCCTGAGCGGAGTCGGCGGGTGCCGGCCGGAGCCGGCCGGCGACCGGCCGGCCCGCGCACCCTTCGTACCGGTCGACCACGACCGTTCTCTGATGAGTGCGCGGACCAGGCCGGAGCCGGTGGACCCGCGGGGCGGCCGGCACGTGGACCGGCCGCTCGAGCCGCCCCCGAACCTACCGGCGTGAGCCGGGGTGTCAAGGGGCCGGAGGTCCTGCTCACGGACAGAACGCCTGGTCAGGGGCGTGCAGCCGGCCCCGTGCCGAGCAGGTTTCCGCCCCGGCGTGTCTGCGTGGCGTGTCGCCCCGGCGTGGTCTCAGACCAGCTCGTCGTGCAGGACGTGCCCGGCGCGGACGGTGCGCAGGCAGCGCGGGCCGGCGTCGTCGGGCTCGAGCGCGGGCAGGAGCGGGGTCCCCGCGCGCGCGTCCGTCGCCCACGACGAGAAGCGCCCGGGAGCCGTCTGCACGGACAGGTCCTCGGCCTGCCACACGGCCAGGTGCGCCGGCGACCCCACCCGCAGCTCCCCCGACCCGTCGGCGTCGGCCCCGGCCGCCCGCCACCCGCCGCGGGTGTGGGCGCGGAACGCCGCCCGGGCCGAGAGCCGGTGCTCCGGGCGGTGGTGGTGCAGCGCCGCCGCGACCCCGGCCCAGGGCCGCCACGGCGTGACGGGGCTGTCCGACCCGAACGCGAGCGGTGCGCCGGCGGCGGCGTACGCGGCCAGCGGGTTGAGCGTCGCCGCGCGCCCCGCGCCGAGCCGAGCCGCGTACATGCCCGCGTCCCCGCCCCAGACGGCGTCGAAGGCCGGCTGGACGCTGAGCCGCACCCCGAGCGGCAGCAGGGCGGCCAGGGTCGCGTCGTCGACCATCTCCGCGTGCTCGAGCCGGTGGCCCAGGCGCGCCAGGGCGGGCGCCCCGACCTCAGCGGCGGCCGCCCGCAGGCCGGCGAGCACCGTGTCGGCGCCGGCGTCGCCGATGACGTGGAAGGCGGCCTGCACGCCGGCCAGGGTGGTGGCGACGAGGTGCTCGGCGACCTCGTCGGCGGTGAGCTGGAGCGTCCCGCGCGGGTGCGCGGCGCCCGGGGGCAGGTCCACGTAGGGCTCGCGCAGGGCGGCGGTGCGCGAGCCGAGCGACCCGTCGACGTTGAGGTCCCCGCCGACCCCGGTCAGGCCGGGCAGGGCCTCGACGAGGGCGGCCACCTCCGCGGGCGTCCGACAGCGCTCGGCCCGGTACCCGACGACGAGCGGGAGGCCCGAGGCCGGGTCCGCCGTGGCGGCGAGCAGCGCGGCGAGGCCGTCGCGGGTGTCGACGCCGGGGGCGCTGTGCTCGTGCACCGCGACGATCCCGTGGGCGGCGGCGTCGCGGAGGGCGGCGCGGCACAGCCGGTCGCGGCGTGCGGCGTCGACGGCCCGGGCCGCCGTGCGGGCGGCGAGGTGCGCGCCCAGCTCGACGCGGCCGTCGAGGTGCCAGCCCGGCAGCCGGTCCGCCCCGCTCGTCGTCGCCAAGGTCGTCGAGACGACGGCCGAGTGGACGTCCACCCGCGCGAGGTACACCGGGCGGCCGCCGGCGGCGGCGTCGAGCTCGGCGGCGGTGGGCGGCCGGCCCTCGGGCCACGTGCGCTCGTCCCAGCCGCTGCCCAGCAGCACCGCGTCCGGCGGCAGGGCGGCGTGGGCCGCGGCGACGGAGGCCAGCGCGTCGGCCATCGTCGGGCAGGCGCGGGCCGACAGGTCCAGGCCCTCGGCCGCCAGCGCCGTCTCCAGGACGTGCACGTGCGCGTCGACGAACGCCGCGGTCAGCAGCGCGCCGTCGAGGTCGACCACGCTGTCCGCGGACGCCGCCATGCCGGCGGCCGTGTCGTCGGCGCCCACCCACGCCACCACGCCGTCGACCTCGAGCAGGGCCTCGGCGAAGGGGTCGGCCGAGGAGTGGACGGTGCCGTTGCGGTACAGGGTGGCGCTCACGCGGTCACCCTAGGAGGTCCGCCGGGAGCCGACCGCGGGGACGCGCTCACACCGAGGAGTAGGCGACGACCCCGCGTCGCACCGCGTCGATCGCCTTGACCGCCGTCCGGCGCGTCGTCGGCTCCGGCGCCGCCTGGGCGAGCTGGTCCAGCACGTCGACGACCTGCTTGCACCAGCGCACGAAGTCGCCGGCGGCCAGGTCCGACCCCCGCAGCACCACGTCGAGGCTGCGCCCGGAGGCCCAGCGGTGCACGGCCTGGACGAGGCCGAGGTCGAGGGGCTGCACCGTCTCGAGCCGGTGCGCGGCCTCGAGGTCCTCGAGCTCCGACCACGCCCGCACGGTCTCCTCCAGCGCGGTGCCGAGCCGGCCCGTGGGCCCTCCCGGCACGTGCGGCTCGGCGGCGTCGTCGCGCCGCGAGCGGTACACGAGCGTGGACACCGCGGCGGCCAGCGCGGGGGCGTCGAGGTCCTCCCACAGGCCGCGGCGCAGGCACTCGGCGAGGAGCAGGTCGTTCTCGGCGTACAGCCGCCGCAGCCACCGGCCGTCGGCGGTGACGACGAGGTCGCGGCGGCCGCCGACGGCGGGGCGGCCCGCGTCGTCGTGGCGCGCCCTCTCGTCGGGCGCCGCGCCGTCCTCCGTGCCATTCCCGGTGCCGTCCGCCGGGAGGTCCGCGGGGAGGTCCGCGGGGTCGGCGAGGTAGCCGAGCCGGACGAGGACGTCGCAGATCCGGTCGAACACGGCGGCGATCGACCCGGTCCGGCCGGCGATGCGCTGCACGAGCGCCGCGTGCTCGGCGCGCAGCCGGCTCCAGCGCTGCGCCCAGCGCGCGTGCTCCTCGCGGTCGGGGCAGCCGTGGCACGGGTGCGCGCGCAGCTGCCGGCGCAGGGCCGCCAGGTCCTCGTCGCCCGCCGTCACGTCGGGGCCGCCGCGACCCCGGCGACCGCGGCCCCGCGGCGCCTCCGCCTCGGCGGGCGGCTCCGCGTCGGCGAACCGGCGCAGCGCGGCGGCGAGGTCCCGACGGGCGGCCGGGGCGCGGACGCTGAAGGACCGGGGGACGGCCAGGTGGCCCACGGTGCGGGCGCCGCTGCCGACGTCCGCGACGGACAGACGCCGGACCTGCCGGTCGGGCAGCAGCACGGTGGGCTGCGGCCCGTCGAAGCCGGGTGCGCCGCCGGGGTCGACGACGACCGCGTGCAGCGTGCGCCGCCGCCCCGACGGCACGGCGAGCACGTCGCCGACCCGCAGGCCCTCGAGGGTCCGGGCCACGTCGGCACGGCGGGCACCCGCCTCGGCTCGGACCAGCTCCTTCTCGCGCGAGGAGATCGCGTCCCGCAGGCCCTGGTACTCCGCGAAGTCGCCGAGGTGGCACCGCATCGCCTCCGCGTACCCCTCGAGCGCCTCGGCGTGGCCCTGCGCCTGCCGCGCCAGCCCGACGACGCCGCGGTCCGCCTGGAACTGCGCGAACGACGTCTCCAGCACCTCGCGCGCCCGCTCGCGGCCGACCTGGGCCACGAGGTTGACCGCCATGTTGTACGTGGGACGGAAGCTCGAGCGCAGCGGGTACAGCCGCCGGGACGCGAGACCGGCCAGCGCCACGGGGTCGAGCCCCTGGTGGTCGACGACGACGGCGTGGCCCTCCGTGTCGATGCCGCGGCGGCCGGCCCGGCCGGTGAGCTGGGTGTACTCCCCCGGGGTCACGTCGACGTGGCTCGACCCGTCCCACTTGACGAGCTTCTCGAGCACGACCGACCGCGCCGGCATGTTGATGCCGAGCGCGAGGGTCTCCGTGGCGAAGACGACCTTGATGAGCCCGCGGGCGAACAGGTGCTCGACCGTCTCCTTGAACAGCGGCAGCATGCCGGCGTGGTGGGCGGCGACGCCGCGGCTGGCGGCGTCGACGAAGGCCCAGTAGCCCAGGACGTCGAGGTCCTCCGGCGGGATGCCGGCGCAGCGCTGCTCGACGACCTGCCGGATCTCGGCCTGCTCCGCGGGGCGGGTGAGCCGCACGCCCGAGGTGAGGCACTGCGCGACGGCTCCCTCGCAGCCGGCCCGCGAGAAGATGAAGACGATGGCGGGCAGGAGGCCCTCCTCGTCGAGCAGCTCGACGACCGCCGGGCGCGGGGTCGGCCGGCGGAACGCGCCGGCACCGCGGGGGCCGTCGTCGTCGCGCCGCCCGCGACCACGTCCCGGGCCGCCGCCCGGTCGCTGCCGGGAGCCGTCGTCGCGGCGCCCGCGCAGGAGCCGGACGAGGTCGGGGTTGATGGGCGGGTCGACACCGGGGTCCGTCGGGTCGACGTGCCCGGCGTACAGGTCGAGCAGCTGGCGCTGGACGAGGACGTGCTGGCCGAGCGGGACCGGGCGGTGCTCGCTGACCACCACCTCCGTGTCGCCGCGGACGGTGGCCAGCCAGTCGCCGAACTCCTCCGCGTTGGACACGGTCGCGGACAGCGAGACGAGCTGCACGTCGTCGGGCAGGTGGATGATCACCTCCTCCCACACGGGTCCCCGGAAGCGGTCGGCCAGGTAGTGCACCTCGTCCATGACGACGTAGCGCAGGCCCTCGAGCGTCGCGGAGCCGGCGTAGAGCATGTTGCGCAGGACCTCGGTGGTCATGACGACGACCGGCGCCTCGCCGTTGACCGTCGTGTCACCCGTGAGCAGGCCGACCCTCTCGGGCCCGTAGCGGCGCACGAGGTCGGTGTACTTCTGGTTCGACAGCGCCTTGATGGGCGTCGTGTAGAACGCCTTGAAACCGCCCTCGACCGCCAGGTGCACGGCGAACTCCCCGACGACCGTCTTCCCGGCGCCGGTCGGCGCGGCGACGAGGACGCCCGCGCCCCGCTCGAGGGCCGCGCACGCCTCGAGCTGGAAGTCGTCGAGCGGGAAGTCCAGGCCCGCGCGGAACGCGTCGAGGCGGGTGCCCACGCTGCGGCGGCGTGCCGCGGCGTACCGCTCCGCGGGCGAGGGTTCGGTGGTGACGACGGTGCGACCCGCCGTCCGACGCTTCTGGGAGGGCACCCGCCCACCCTAGGCAGGCGTGAGCCCGGCCCGCGCGTGGGCGGGGCCCGGACGCGCCGCCGGGGACGCGGGGGCGTCAGGCGGAGGTCACGCGAGGACGCGGAGGGCGCCCGGCACGACCCGCGCCCGCAGGGGCAGCGGCCCGACCGGCTCCCCGTCTGCGAACGCCGGGGGCGGCGCCGGCGTGCCCGGCCCGGGCAGGGGCTCGACGAGGACGCCGGCGACCCGGTGCACCCGGACGGCCGGGTGCCCCAGGTGGCTGCCGCGGTAAAGGCGTGGGAAGACGGCGACGACCTGCCGCCGCGTCAACGGCCCGGCCACGAGGACGTCGACGAGGCCGTCGGTGAGGTCCGCGCCCGGCGCGACGTGCAGCCCGCCGCCGAACCACGGCGTCCCGGCGAGGGCGACGAGGGTCGCGGGTCCCTCGTGGAGGGTGCCGGCCCGGGCGCCCGTCGGGTCGAGTGCCGTGAGCCGGTAGCCGTAGGGCCGGAAGCCGCCGAGCTCGCCCGCGAGGGCCCGCAGGTAGCGGGCCGGCCCCGGTGGCCAGCGCTGCGCGTTGGCCCGCGCGTTGACGGCGGCGTCCAGGCCGCAGGACACGACCCCGACCGCCCACTCGTGGCCGCCGTCGGCACGGTCGAGGAGGGTCGCGTCCACGCGGCGGGCACCGGTGCGCAGGCCGGCGTCGATTCGTGCGACGGCGGCCGCGGTGTCGTGGCGCGGCAGGCCGAGCGCGCGCGCGACGTCGTCGCCGGACCCCTGCGCGACGACCCCGAGCGCGACGTCCGTGCCGGCGACGAGCCCGACGCCGAGGTGGACGGCACCGTCGCCGCCGACGACGACGAGGGCGTCGGCGCGCGTGTCGTCGAGCGCGGCCCGTGCGCGATCGCGCGTGTCGCCGGGCGTCTCGTCGGGCGTGCCGTCGGGCGCGGTGCCGCCCGAGGCGTCGGTGACCTCGTGCCCCGCGGCGACGAGGGCGTCCTGCACGTGCCGGCCGGCGCGGCGTGCGCGGCCGCTGCCGGCAGCGCCGTTGACGACGAGGACGAGGCGGCTCATGCGGATCGGTCCGCCTGCGCGCGCGGGCTCAGCGGCCGGCCGGCACCTCGTCGGGCACCGTGCCGTCCAGGCGGGGCAGTCCCTCGGCGAGGCGGCGCCGGTCGACGCGGCGGTCGTGCAGCAGCGCCAGGCCCACGGCCGCGAAGTACAGGCCGCAGATCGGCAGCGCCAGCACGATCATCGTGATGGCGTCCGGCGTCGGGGTCATGACCGCCGAGAACGTGAAGGCGAGCATGATCGCCCACCGCCAGCCCTTGAGCATGGAGCGACCCTGCAGGAGGTTCGCGAGGTTGAGCCCCGTGAGCACCACGGGCAGCAGGAAGGCCAGCCCGAACGCGAGGATGAGGCGCATGACGAAGCTGAGGTACAGCTGCGCGTCGATGACGTTGCCCGCACCGTCGGGCGTGAAGTCCGTGAGGATCCGCACCGCGTTGGGCAGCGCCCACGCCGCGGTCGCCGCGCCGGCCAGGAAGAGCGGGACGGCGGCGGCGACGAACCCGATGGCGTAGCGCTTCTCGGTCCGGGTCAGGCCCGGCGTGACGAACGCCCAGAGCTGGTAGATCCACCAGGGGCTGGACAGCAGCACGCCGAGGAAGAGGGACACCTTCACCGCGACGTCGACGGACGTCGCCACGCCGGCGTAGTTGAGGATGAAGAGCCCGCCCCGCGCCTCGGCGGCCTGGTTCAACGGCGCCGACAGCAGCTGGATGACCGGCTCGTAGAGGAACCAGCCCACGACCGCCCCGACGACGAGGCCGACGGCCGCCAGCACGACGCGGCGCCGCAGCTCGCGCAGGTGGGCGCGCAGCGGCATGCGCCCGTCGTCGGACGCGGGGACCGAGGCGCGCGCCCGACGCAGGGCCACGGGTCAGGCCTGGGGCGCGTGGCCGCCCGGCGCGGGGGCGGTGGTGGTGCCCTGCGGCGGGACCGGGGACGTGCCGGCCGTCGGGCCGGGGTTCACCGGGCCGGTGTAGGCGGTGGGTGCGGGGGCCGCGGTCGTCGACGTCGCGCCGTGCTGCGCGGGCGGGGTGGCCTCGTCGTCGGTGCGCAGGTCCTTGACCTCGCTCTTGAAGATCTTGAGGCTCTGGCCGACGCTGCGGGCCAGGCCCGGCAGCCGGTTGGCCCCGAACAGGAGCACGACCACCAGCAGCAGGATGATCAGGTGGGTTGCCGTGGGGCGCATGCGGGGCTCCTTGGTCTTCCGGACGGCGCCGGCAGGGCTGCCGGACCGCGGGCGGGTCGCCGTGGGACGTCGTCGGTGGACGCGTCCATGGTACGGCGCACCCGGGCGACCGGGAGGGAAACGACAGGTGTCCACTCGCCCCGTCGGCGCGGTGGTCCTCAGGTCCAGTCGCGCTGCCAGGCGGCGTAGGTGCGGCGGTGACGCTCCGCCCGGGCCTCGCGCCGGGTCGCTGCCGCGGCACGCACCGCCTGCCAGCGGCCGTGCACCTCGGCGGGGTCGTCGAACAGGGTCGGGCGGGTCGGCGCGGCGGACGCCCGCGCCGCGGCCTCGAGCCGCTCGGCCTGCTCCCCGAGCCGGGCCGCGACCTCCGACGCGCGGCGCAGCTCGTCGAGCAGCGCGCGCACCGAGCGCCACAGGCGCCGCCCCAGGACGACGGCGCCGGCGACGGCCGCCAGCACCAGGACGGTCCACACCACGGCCCACAGCACGCCGGACACCCTAGCCGCGCCCGGCGTCGGCACGTCCGTCGGCCGGCTGCCCGTCGGTGGGCGCCCCGCTGGTGGGCGCCGCGTCGGTGCGCCCCTCGTCGTCGTCGACGAGGCCCGCAGCCGCGTACGCCGCGAGGGCGGCACGGGCGGCGGCGGCGGCCTCGTGCGCGGCGCCCGCGGGCCGGACGGCGAGGACGTCGGCGGCCGCGGCGAGGAGCACCCGGGTGAGCCACGCGGGGTGCTGGACGCGCACGTCGAGCTCGAGCGTCCCGTCGGGCAGCGTGCGGACGTCCTCGGTCGGGCTGCTCTCGGCCACCCACCGTCCCCGGCTGCGCAGGTGCAGCGTGACGACGTCCCCCTCCGACGGGCGGAAGTCGGTGCGGTCGGCGACGGCGTGGTCCTCCGCGGGCTCGTCGAGCGGCGTCACCGCCAGCACGCGGTCGAGCCGGAACAGCCGCTCCCCCTCGACCAGCCGGCACCACGCCAGCAGGTAGCTGCGCGCCTCGCCCGCCTCGAGCCGCAGCGGGTCGACGTCGCGCTCGGTGACGACGTCCGCCGCGTCGACGTAGCGCAGGTGCAGGCGGCGTCGCTCCCGGAGCGCCCGCTCCACCGTCGCGAGGACCTCGGGGCGGCCGGGGACCGCGAGGCGGACGTCGAGGGCGTCCTGCTGCGCGCCGCCCGTGGCGGCGGCGAGCTTCTCCGTGGCCGACGCCAGGACGGCGGCGCGCTCGTCGTCGAGGCCGGGGCCCAGCGCGTCCCGCAGCGCCCGCAGGGCCGTGAGCAGCACGGACGCCTCCCGGGGACCGAGGCGCAGCGGCCGCGTGATGCTGCGGCCCTCCGTCAGCCGCACCAGCCCGTGCTCGTAGGAGTCGGCGTCGAAGTCGATGAGGTCGTACGGGAAGTAGCCGGGCGTGCCCGTCACCCACAGGGTGTCGATGTCGGCGAGCACCTGCCGGGTGCTCACGTCGAACTGGCGCGCCACGTCCTCGACCGGGACGGCGCCGCGCCCCTCGAGGTAGGCGACGAGCCCGAGTAGCCGCAGCAGCCGGTCGCTCGCGCGCTCAGCCACGGTCTTCCCCGGCCGACGCGTCGGTGCTCGTCGCGGGCCCGGCCGGCACCGACGCCGGGAGCTCGTCGAGGCGCGCGGCGGCGCCGAGGAGACGCAGGACGGCGCGCCGCAGCTCCGGCGGGTCCAGCACCAGGACGGCGTCCCCCTGCCCGACGACCTCCTCCGCGAGCTCCCAGGGGCTGCGGTAGGGGACGACGACGACGTCGCGGCCGTCGGGGGCGACGGTGGGCCGGTCCGTCCCCTGGCCTGCGACCTGGCCCTCGACCTGGCCCTCGACCTGGCCCGCGGCCGTTTCCGGGACCGCGCGAGCGCGCAGCACGGCGGCGCGCTCGGGCAGCACCGCCAGGCGGGCGCGCCGCTCCTCCCCCTCGCCCCATGCGGCCAGCGCCTCGTCCAGCGCGGCGCGGGAGGGCGGCGGGAATGCACCCGGCTCCCCCACCCGTCGCACCCCGCCCTCCACGCGGCTGAGCCGGAACGAGCGGGTGGCCCCACGGTCGCGGTCGTGGCCGATGAGCACCCAGCCGCCGGTGCGGGTGAGCAGCTGCCACGGCTCGACGGTGCGGGTCCGGCGCTCGCCGGTGCTGGCCGCGCGGTAGGCGAACTGGACGACCTGGCGCTCCTGCACCGCGTCGACGAGCGGGGCGAGGGCGGCTCCACCGGCACGGACCCGCGGGGCCAGCCCTTGGAGGAGGTCGGCGGACCCCGGTCCCTCCCCCACTGCGCGCAGCTTCGTGAGGGCGCGGTCCGTGTCGGCCCGCAGCGCGCGGTCCTGCCACAGCCCCGCGGCCAGGCCGAGCACGCCGAGCTCGGCCGACGTCAGCTCCACCGGGGGCAGCGACCAGGCGTCGGTGTCGACCCGGTAGCCGACGTCGTCGCCGTGCGCCTGGCCCGTGACGGCGACCAGGGGGACGCCGAGCTCGCGCAGCGTGTCCTTGTCGCGCTCGAACATCCGCTCGAAGGCCTCGTCGGAGGCCGCGTCCGCGTACCCGGCGACGCTGCGACGCACCTGCTCCTTCGTCATCCGCCGCGAGGTGTTGACCAGGGCGATGACGAGGTTGAGCAGGCGCTCCGCGGCGGGGGTGGGGTCGGCCATCGCGCTCACCGTAGCGGGCGCCCAGGTCCGGGGCGGTGCGGGGCCGACGGGGACGGTCCGTCGCGCTCGTCGCGCGGTGCCCACAGCCGTCCCGTGCGAGGGTCGCACCCGACGGTCGACCGCTCGGGCGCGGTCGACGACACCGGGACGACGACACGACGACGGAGGACCGATGAGCACGCGGCACCGCCCCTGGGACCTGCTCGTGGTCGGAGGCGGGACGGCCGGGCTCGTCGGCGCCACCGCCGCGGCCCCGCTCGGCGCGCGGGCGGCGCTCGTCGGGCTGCGGCGGGCGTCGACGCCCGTCGGGGACCGGCCCGGGTGAGCGCGCGCGACCGACGGGTCCACCACGAGGTGGTGTGGGAGGACGAGGACCTCGGGCCGGACGACGAGGCGGCGACGGGGACGGCGGCCCGCGGGGCCCGCCGGCGGTGGCCCGGCACGTGGGGACGTCGGCTTCTGGTCGTCGCGACGGTGCTGGCGGTGGGCACCTGGGCCGTCGTCGACCGCGTCGAGGAGCGCCGGGAGGCTGCGCGGCTGGCGGCCGTCGACGGGTTGTCGGTGACGCTGGCGGCGCCGCTGGTCCCGGCGTGGCAGGTGCCGGGCGACGTGGTGGCGGGGTCGGGCGACGGGGTGGTGCTGCTCGCCGCCCGGTCCGACGGCGCGACGACGGCCGTCGACCTCCGCACGGGCGAGGTGCTGTTCACCGAGAGGGCGCGCTGCCGGTTCCCCGACGGCGAGGAGGCTGCAGCCGTGGAGGCCGACGCGGCAGGCGGGCCTGCGCTCGTCGTCTGCGTGCAGGGACCGACGTCACGGGTCGGAGGGACGACCGTCACCGTCCGGGAGGCGCGCACGGGCGCGCTCGTCAGGGACGTCGCCTGGGACGCCCGCTCCCCCGTCGTCGCCACCGCCGGTCTGCTCGTCGCCGTGCTCCCCGAGCCCGCGGGCCAGACCACGGTGACGGCCTCCTCGGTCCGCACGGGTGAGCCGCGGTGGTCCTTCGTGCTGGCCGGCACCACGACGCCGGGATCGGCGGGGGTCGCGCCCGCCGCGGGGTCCACGATCCCGCTCCTGACGCCGACGGGCACGGTGTCCCTGGACGTCCGGACGGGGCGCCCGGTCCCGGGCCTGCGCGGCGCGCGGCCGCTGCCCACCGGCGGTCTCGCCCGGCCCGACCAGGACGGCGCCGCGGTGACGACGACGGTGCTCGACGACGAGGGCGCCCCGCGGTTCGTCGTCCCGGGCACGGTGCTGGCGGTCACCGTCGACGACGGCACGGGCGGCCAGGTGCTGCACACCGTCCGCCGGTCCCCGGACTCCGACGGCCTCGTCCTCACCACGGTCGACGCCGGCACCGGTGACGTGCGGTGGACCGCCGCCCCGCCGGCGATGACGCCGTCGCCACCGGCGGTGCTGGACGGCCGCGTGCTCGTCCCGACGCTGCGCGGTGTCGTCGCCCTCGACGCGGCGACCGGTGCCACGGCGTGGGCCCTCCCGACGACGGCCGGCCCCGGGCAGGTCGACGGGATGGCCACCGACGGCCGTCGCGTGCTGCAGGTCGAGCCGGACCCGGGCGGCCGCCCGCTGCTCGTCGCCCGCGACGTCCGCGACGGCACGGTCGTGTGGACGGCCGCCCCTGCGCCGTCCGATGCGCCGTCCGCGCCCCTGACCACGTCCGTCCTGCCGGACGGCTCCGTCCTGGTCACCGGCGGCGGTCGGGTGACGAGGCTCGTCGTGCCGGAGAGGTGAGGGACGCACGACGAGGAGCGACGTCCTCACGCCAGCAGGGCTGCTACGAGATCCACCGCTCGTCGACGTCGACCCGGGCGGCTCCCGCGAGGTCCGCCGCGACGCCTCTCGGACGTGCGTGCCATGCCCGACCGCCGTCGCTTGAGGAGCGGCTGAGTGCACGCGTCCTGTCGACGGCCATCCGCGGGACGGCAGGGCCGTCGAGCGGTGTTGATGTTCCTGATGACTCCCACGCTCCCCGCCGCGTCGGCCGCCGGGTCGCTCGCCCCCTTCGCCCCCCTCCTGGACGGCCCGTCCGCCCCCGGCCTCCCCGCATCGGCGCCGGCCGCCGGTGCGGTCGAGGCGATCGAGGACTCGCTGCGCTCACCACGGCGGTGGCAGCCGAAGCAGGTGCTCGTGACGGCCTCCGCCGCCGACACCCCGCACGGGCGGGCGATCGTGGCGCGGTGCGAGGCCGCCGGCATCGACCGCATCGAGCTGCTGCGGGCCGACCGGCTGCCCCCGCTGCGCGGGGGCGACGAGCGCGCGACGTACGCGCTGGCGAAGGCCACGTTGGCCGTCGTGACCTCCGCCCCCTCGGCCCGGAGGCTCGCGCCCATCCCGCCGAGCGCCGACTGGCGCCTGGACCTGGCCGTCGGCTGCCCCGCGCACTGCCAGTACTGCTACCTGGCGGGCTCGCTGGCGGGGCCGCCCGCGACGCGGGTCTTCGCCGACCTGCCCGACGTGCTCTCGGCCATGGACACGCACGTCGGCCGCGGTGGCGTCACCTCCACCTCGCGCCACCGTGCCGGCGAGGGCACGACCTTCGAGGTGTCGTGCTACACCGACCCGCTCGGGATCGAGCACCTCACGGGGTCCCTCGCGGCGACGATCGCGCACGTCGGCACGCGCGACTGGCCGAGCCCCGTGGGCCTGCGGTTCACGACGAAGTTCGACGACGTGGCCCCTCTGCTGGACCTGCCGCACGCCGGGCGCACCCGGGTGCGGTTCAGCGTGAACTCCGCCGGGCCCGCCGGCGCGGAGCGGTTCGAGGGCGGCACGGCCCGTGTGCGCGAGCGGCTCGGCGCGCTGCGGCGGCTCGCGCTCGCGGGGTACCCGGTCGGCCTGACGATCGCCCCGGTCATCCTCGGACCGGGCTGGCAGGACGCGTACGGTGCGCTGCTCGACGACGTGGCGTCCGCCTTGCGCGACGTCCCCGACCCGGACCTGACCGCCGAGGTCATCACGCACCGGTTCACGCCGAAGAGCCGGGAGGTGCTGCTGGGCTGGTACCCACGGACGCAGCTCGAGATGGACCCCGCTCAGCGCGCCACGAAGCGCGGGAAGTACGCGAGCATCAAGCACGTGTACACCCCGCCCGTCATGGCCGAGGTGCGCGCCTGGTTCGAGCGTGAACTCGAGCGCCGGCTCCCGACGGCGCGGCTGCTCTACTTCACGTGAGACGTGCTCGGCGGGCGCGGCGGACAGCCGGGGCCGGGTAGCAGGGAGAGCCTCGGTCCGACCGGTCAGCGGTCATCACGTCCACCGAGTCCGGAGAGCAGACGAGCCGAGCCATGGGCGAACTCGGTGACGCCCTCGCAGGTGAGCATCGGCTCGCTGAGGGGCCGGTTGCAATGCACGCTCATAGCCGCAGGTCGGGCGTCGGCGTGCCGGCCTACGCACTCGTGCTCGCGCGACGGCCGTGGTGGCCGACCCGGCGGAGGCGCGCGGCGGGACGTGAGCACTCGGGTGTGCCAGGTGCCACGCTGGAGACGTGGTTGTCCGTCCCATGACCGTCGACGACGCCACAGGCGTCGCGCGGGTCAACGTCGCCTCCTGGCACGAGAGCTACAGCCACGTCGTGCGCCCTGAGGTGCTCGCCGCCATGGACGTCGAGCGCGCCGCGGCTGGCTTCGTGGCCATGCTCGGTGGCACCTCCGCGATCACACCCGTCGCGGCGGTGGTCGCCGAGAGCGCCGGCGAGCTCGTCGGCTTCGCCGTCGCCCGCCCCAGCCAGGACCAGCCTCCGGTGAGGGAGGTCGAGCTGTGGGCGATCTACGTCCTGGCCGCCGCGCACGGCACCGGTGCTGGCCAGGCTCTCCTGGACGCTGCTGTTCACGACGCCCCGGCCTCCGTGTGGGTGTGGCAGGACAACCCGCGAGCTCACGCCTTCTACGCCCGCAACGGCTTCGCCCCCGACGGTGCCCGCCGCGTGCACCAGCCGTGGGGTCCAGCACCGATCGTGCGTCTGGTGCGCTGACCGCGCGTCCGTCGGACGCGCGGTCGTGCTGCTGTCGGCTCTCACGACGCATCCTCAGGATGGCCACCACGTGGAGCTGTCACCCACGACCGCCGGACGGGCCGACGGCGATCAGGACCACGAACATCCCGACCACGACGACCGCGAGCACGGCGGTTGAGGCCACCGGGTGGCGCAGGAGCGCCCTCAGCGCCCGGTCGTGCCACGTGCGATCCCGCGGGTGGCGGCTCTCCTCGCGCCGCCAGCTCCCGTGCAACCGCCCGTTGCGGCGCAGCCACAGCTCGACCGGGATGGTCGCGTACGGGATCACAGCGCTCGTGACCGCGACGGCGGTCGTGCCGGCGCCCCAGCGTTGGTTCAAGGCGACGACGATCGTGCTGGTGACGAAGGCGAGGAACACGAGTCCGTGCACCGCGCCGCCGATGGTCACGGCGATGGCGAGTTCGAGTGTCCCGCGCAGCACGAGCCCGGCGAGCAGCAGCGTCCACGACACCGCCTCGGCGATCGCGACACCGCTGAACAGTGCGAGCGGGGTACGGGCCACGGTCCTCCTCGCGATCTGGTCCCTCGGCGGGGCGGGCACCATCGACGCCCGCACGCGTCCATCGTCCCGCAGCCACGTCACGGGTGCCCAGGGAGGCCGCCGACCGCGCGGCCATCAGTCGGGCGCGCACGCGTGGTGCGGACGTCCGGCTGCTCCCCCACGCGGCCTCCCTCCGCGCCGGGCCGACGCCCGTAGTCGGCCGACGGCCCGGTCGACCCGGCCGCGTACTCCTCCAGAGGCACGACCCCGTCGGCCCACGCCCGGAGCACGGGCTCGAACACCCGCCATGCCTCGACGGCCTCGGCGCCGGTCACCGAGGTCCGGCTCCCGCCGCCCAGCACGTCGGTGAGCACCGCCGCGTACGCGACCAGCTCGCCCGGCGCGTGCACCGCGCCGCCGGGGCTGTCGAGCTCCACCCACAGCGTGCGCGGCGTGGGCGTGCGGACCTCGGCGGGCAGCGGGACGTCGACGTCGTGCCGCAGGTGCACCAGCACGCCCTTGCGCGGCGCCCCCATCCCCTTGCCCGTCCGTAGCACGACCGGCACGCCCGTCCATCGCGGGGTCGCGACCTCGAGCGTGACCTCCGCCCAGGTCTCCGTCCCCCGCGCGGGGTCGACCCCGCTCACCGCGGCGTACCCCGGGACCGGCCGGCCCTGCGGCTCGGCCGCGTCGACGAGCACGCCGGCGCCGTACCGTGCCCGACGCGTGCGGTCGGCCATCTGCGGGGCATCCGGCTCGCGCACCGCCCGCAGCAACGCGAGCTTCGCGGCGTGCAGGGCCTCGTCGCCGTCCCCCTGCGGCGGCTCCATCAGCGCGAGCACGAGGACCTGCAGCAGGTGGTTCTGCATGACGTCGCGCACGGCGCCGGTCCCGTCGTAGAACGCGCCGCGCGTCTCCAGGCCGAGCGTCTCCTCCCACACGACCTCGATGCGCGCAACGTGCTCCGCGTCCCAGATCGGCGCGAGCGGGCCGCCGGGGGCGCGCAGCCGCACGAGCTCCTCCACCTGCGGCATCGCGAGGATGTGGTCCACGCGGAACCGCGACGCCTCGCCGTCACCCGCAGCCGCCGCGAGCAGGCGGTCGAGGGCGACGGCACCGGCGCGGTCGTCGCCGAACGGCTTCTCCACGGCGACCCGGCTGCCGGCCGGCAGCCCCACCGCGACCAACGACCTCAGCGCCGGCGGGAACGCGACGGCCGGCAGCGCGAGGTAGACCGCCACGGCGGGGTCGATCGGCGTGTCCTCGCCACGGACGCGGTCGACGAGCCGGGCCACCCCGTCCTCGTCGGACACGTCCACCTGCCCGTACCCGAGCCGGGCGACGAGGTCCTCGCGCGCCGCGTCGGCCAGGTCCCCCGCGTGGGCACGCAGGCGCGCGTCCACGTGCGCCTGGAACTCGGCCTCGGTCCAGCCCTGGTGCCCGCCCCCCACGACCCGCAGGTCCGCCGGGACCCCGCTGGCCGCGAGCAGCCGGGCCAGTGCGGGCAGCAGGAACCGCCCCGCGAGGTCCCCCGTCGCCCCCAGCACCACCAGCCGCCCGATCACACGCACCCCGTCGCCATGGCGCCACTGTCCCCCATCGAGCACCCGCCTTCACGTCCTGCCCCGCTCCGGCGCCCGACACCGGGCCCGGGCTCAGGAGAGGGTGACGACGACCTTGCCGCTCTCCCTCTCGGCGCGGGCGTGCGCCTCCACGATCGCGTCGAGCGGCAGGACGTGCTCGACGCGGGGGACATACAGCCCCCGTTCGCCGAGGTCAGCGGCCCGTCGGAGCAGGGCCGAGTCGTTGGCCGCGTCCACCTTGCGTGCGCCCAGCCGTGCAGCCCCCGCGGTGTCGATGACCGTGACGACGCGGTCCGGGTCGCCGACGATCGCGACCAGCTCCGCCAGCGACGGCGAGGGCGCCGCGTGGACGGCGGCGTCGACGCCTCCCGGGGCCAGCGCGGCGACCCGTTCGGCCAACCCGTCGCCGTAGGTCGTGGCGTCGACCCCCGACGCGACGAGGTGCGCGTGGTTCGCCGGTCGCGCGGTGCCGATGACCCGCGCACCCGCGGCGAGGGCGAGGGCGGCGACGGCGCCGCCGACCGCACCCGAGGCGCCCTCGACGAGCAGCGTCCGGCCCTCCAGCTCGCCGAGGGCGGCGACCGCGCGGGCCGCGGTCGCGGAGGCCAGCCCGGCGGCGGCCGCCTGCTCCGTCGTCCAGACGGAGGGGACCGCCGCCCAGGCGGTCAGCACCGCGCGGTCGGCTGTGGTGTCGCTGATCCCGCCCAGGCCGAACACCCGGTCCCCGACGCCGACGCCCTCGACGCCGTGGCCGACCTCGTCGACCACGCCGACGGCGTCCCGGCCGGGGACCGCCGGCAGCGGCAGGGGCAGCACCTGCGCCAGGCGGCCGGCCCGCAGCAGCACGTCGATGGGGTTGACGCTGACGGCGTGCACCGCGATGCGGACCGCGCCCGGCCCGGCGTGGGGCTCGGGCGCCTCCTCGACGACGAGCACGTCGGGCTCGCCGTAGCGGTGGTAGCGCGCTGCGCGCACGGGCATCTCCTCAAGTCGGCGCGGCGAGGGCCCGCCGCGGCCCGTCGACAGTAGACCGGGATCCGCGCCGGTACCGTGACGGGCGTGATCACGTGGCGGGCCGGGACGGTGGTGGGGACCGGGCGCGGCTGGCCCGGGGCGCAGGAGCTCGCGGTGGCGCTCGGCGAGTCGGACGGCGTGGCCGGGCCCGAGGGCACCGTCCGGGCCCTGGCCTACCCGGCGCTCGTCGGGCCGACGCCCGTCGGGGCGCGGGTCCTGCTCAACGTCACGGCGCTCGCCAAGGGACTGGGGACCGGCGGGTACGCGCTCGTCGTCGCCCGGACGGACGACGCCGTGCCGGACCCGGCCGCCGGGCCCGGGCACCTGGTCAAGGCGCGCTACACGCCGCTGCAGGCCACCGTGCTCGGGGTCGACGACCAGGAGTCGGAGCACCACGCCGCGCTCGCGGACGCCGACGACCTCGCCGGGATGCCGGTGGTCGTCGCGGACCTGCACTCGGCGCTGCCGGCGGTCGTCGCCGGGCTGCGACTGGGAGCTCGGCGGGCCGGGCGGCACGAGCCGCGCGTGGCCTACGTGATGACCGACGGCGGCGCGTTGCCGGCGTGGTTCTCCCGCACGGTCGCGGGCCTGCGGGAGGCGGGGTGGGTGGCGGCCAGCGTGACCGCCGGGCAGTCCTTCGGCGGCGACCTCGAGGCGGTCACCGTGCACACGGCCCTGCTCGCGGCGCAGGAGGTGGTCGGGGCGGACGTCGTCGTCGTCGCGCAGGGACCCGGCAACCTCGGGACCGGTACGCGATGGGGGTTCTCCGGCGTCGCGGCCGGGGAGGCGCTCAACGCCGCCGGGGTCCTGGGCGGGCGTCCCGTCGCCGCGCTGCGCGTGTCCGGTGCCGACGCGCGCGAGCGCCACCTCGGCGTCTCGCACCACTCGCTGACCGCCTACGGCCGGGTCGCGCTCGTCCCGTGCGACGTCGTCGTACCCGTGCTCGACGACGGGGCCGAGCACGCCCTGGCCGCGCTCGGGGCACGGGTCCGCGAGCAGGCGGGCCGCCTCGTGGCGCCGGCGGGCCGGCACCGCGCGGTGGAGGTGCCGGTCGGGGACGCCGAGCTCGCGGTGCTGCGCGAGGTGCCGGTCGGCCTGTCGACCATGGGCCGCGGGCTGGACGCGGACCCGGCGGCGTTCCTCGCCTCGGCCGCGGCCGGGCTGCACGCGGCCTCGCTCCTGCGCTGAGGCCCCGGTCAGTCGTCCCGCGCGGTGGCGGTGTGCCGGGCGACGAGGGTCGCCAGCCGGCGCGCCTCCGCGGTGGCCCGCTCGCCGTCGGCGCGCTGGATCCCCATGACGGCCAGGGTGTCGCCGTCGGCGAGGTCGAGCTGCACCCACGGCCGGCCCTGGCCGAAGCGCACCGAGACGACCTGCGCCCACGGCACCCGTGTGGTGATGACGAGGTTGCGCACGGTCACGCCCTCGTCGTCGGGCACGGCGCGCACGGAGGCCTGCCGCCAGCAGAACCAGACGATCGCCAGCCCGACGAGGGCGAACCCGACGCGGTCGGCGAGCGAGATCTCCAGCGTCCCGTCGCCCGGCGTGAGGAACGTCAGCGCGGCCGTCGCGACGAGCACGAGCACCGCCAGACCCGTCGCCACGTACCGCGCGAGCCACGGGCGGAACGGGGCGTGCAGCGCGTCGGGCGCCCGGCCTGTGCCGTCACCCGCCCGCTCCCCCGGCTCGCGCACCGGTCCTCAGACCCGGCAGGCGTGGATGGACGTGACGAGGATGGCGCGGGCGCCGATGTCGTACAGGGCGTCCATGATCCGGTTCGTCTCGCGGCGCGGGACCATCACGCGCACCGCGGCCCAGCCCCCGTCGTGCAGGGGCGAGACCGTCGGCGACTCGAACCCGGGCGTCACGGCGACGGCCGCGTCCACCAGGTCCTGCGGCACGTCGTAGTCCATGAGGACGTACTCGCGCGCGGTCAGGACGCCCTGGATGCGGCGCGTGAGGACGTCGAGCCCGGCCGGGACGCCGGCGCCCTCGTCGCCGCGGCGGACGAGGACGGCCTCCGAGCGCAGGATCGGGTCGGCGAACACCTCGAGGCCGGCGGCACGCAACGTGGACCCCGTCTCGACGACGTCCGCGATGACGTCCGCGACGCCGAGCCGGATGGCGGTCTCCACCGCACCGTCCAGGCGGACCACGCCCGCCGGGGTCACGCCCTGCTCGCGCAGGTGCGCGGCGACGAGGACGGGGTAGGACGTGGCCACGCGCCGGCCCTCGACGTCCTGCACGGACGTCGCCTGCCCGGCCGTCGTCGCGAACCGGAAGGTGGAGCGTGCGAACCCCAGCGGCAGGTGCTCGACCGCGGGCGAGCCGGAGTCCAGCAGGAGGTCGCGACCGGTGATGCCGGCGTCGACGGTGCCCGACCCCACGTACACCGCGATGTCGCGCGGGCGCAGGAAGAAGAACTCCACGTCGTTGTCGGGGTCGGGCAGGACGAGCTCGCGGCTGTCGCGGCGCTGGCGGTAGCCCGCCTCGCGGAGCAGCTCGACGGCGGGCTCGGAGAGCGAGCCCTTGTTCGGGACGGCGATCCTCAGCACGGGACTTCCTGGTCGTGGGGTGGTGCGGCGGGTGGTCCCGGCGGCGAGCGGTCGACCCGGCGCCGGAGGGTGGGTCAGAGGTGGGCGTAGACGTCGTCGAGCGTCAGCCCGCGCGCCAGCAGCAGGACCTGCAGGTGGTAGAGCAGCTGCGAGACCTCCTCGGCCGTGCGCTCCCCCGACTCGTGCTCGGCGGCCATCCAGACCTCGGCCGCCTCCTCGACGATCTTCTTGCCGATGGCGTGCACGCCGCGGTCCAGCTCGGCGACCGTGCCGGACCCCTCCGGCCGGGTCGCGGCCTTCTCGGCCAGCTCCGCGAACAGCTCCTCGAACGTCTTCACGCGGCGACTCTAGACGGGCGGGCGACGCGCCCTGACGCGGGGTGCTGGGCGTGGACGCCCACGCGCGCCCTGCCCGCGCCCTCCTCGCGCCCGGTCGGGCCGGCGGCCTCAGGCGGGACGGGGCGTGAGCTGCCGCAGCGCGACCGCCGTCGCCACCGCCGCCGTGGCGGCCTCGTGCCCCTTGTCCTCGTGCGAGCCCGGCAGGCCCGCGCGGGCGAGCGCCTGTGCCTCGATGTCGCAGGTCAGCACGCCGAACCCGACGGGCACCCGCGTCCGCACGGCGACGTCGGTCAGCCCGACGGTCGCGGCCTGGCAGACGTAGTCGAAGTGCGGGGTCCCGCCGCGGATGATGACGCCGAGCGCGACGATCGCGTCGAAGCCCTGCTCCGCCGCGTGCGACGCGGCCACGGACAGCTCGAACGAGCCGGGCACGCGCACGAGGGTCACGTCCGTCACGCCCGCCTCGTCGAGCGCGCGCTGCGCTCCCCCGACGAGGCCGTCCATGACGACGGTGTGCCAGCTCGAGGCGAGCACGGCGACGCGCAGCCCGCTCCCGTCGACGGTCAGGTCCGGTGCTCCCGCGCCGCTCATGCCAGCTCCTCCAGGGGGTCGATCGGGTGGTCGGTGGTGTCGGCACCGGGGTGGGTGGCGGCGGCGCGCACGGGCTCGACGTGCAGGGCCCCGCCGTCGGGCGCCAGGTCGTCGAGGTGCAGGAGGTGGCCCATCTGGTGGGCCTTCGTCGCCAGATAGGCCGCGTTCTGGGGCGTGCGACCGACCTCGAGGCCACGCACCTGCGCGACGTCCAGCCCGTGGGCGCGCAGCCCCGCCACCTTGGCGGGGTTGTTGGTCAGCAGCGTGAGCCGCGAGACGCCGAGGTCCGCCAGGATCGCGGCCGCCGCGCCG
Source organism: Cellulomonas sp. plas2 (assembly GCF_057221735.1). Classification (NCBI taxonomy): domain Bacteria; kingdom Bacillati; phylum Actinomycetota; class Actinomycetes; order Micrococcales; family Cellulomonadaceae; genus Cellulomonas; species Cellulomonas sp. plas2. Next base: position 1,928,710 of record NZ_CM170155.1, on the reverse strand, counting down.
TACTCGCGCCGGTCGGCCGGGAAGCCGAGGTCGAGGTTCGCCTCGACGGTGTCGCGGCCCGCGTCCTGGAGGGCGTACGCCGCGACCTTGGCCAGCAGGCCGATGCCGCGGCCCTCGTGACCGCGCAGGTAGACGACCGCCCCGCCGTCTCGGGCGGCCAGCTCCAGCGCCGCCTGCAGCTGGGGGCCGCAGTCGCACCGGGCCGAGCCGAACGCGTCGCCGGTGAGGCACTCCGAGTGCACGCGCACGACCGGCTCGTCGGCCAGCCCGGTGACGGGCACGAGGGCGACGTGCTCGTCGCCCGTGCGCAGGTCGCGGTAGCCGTGGATGCGGAACTCCCCGTGCCGGGTGGGCAGCCAGGCGGTGTGCGTGGCGTGCACGCGCGGCTGCAGCGGACCCGGGCCCCCGAGGTCGGCCGTCGGCTCGTCGCCGTGCTCCCGGCGCCACCGCACGAGCGCCTCGATCGTCACGACGACGAGGCCCTCGCGCGCGGCCAGCCCGGTCGCGTCGCCCAGGCGCATCATCGACCCGTCGTCGTTGACCAGCTCGGCGATGGCACCGACGGGCTCCAGTCCCGCGAGGCGGCAGAGGTCGACGGCGGCCTCGGTGTGGCCGGGGCGGTGCAGGACGCCGCCGGGCACGGCGCGCAGCGGCAGGACGTGCCCGGGGCGGATGAGGTCGGCCGGGCCCGAGGCCCGGTCGGCGAGGACGTGCAGCGTGCGGGCCCGGTCCGCGGCGGAGATGCCGGTGCCGACACCCGTCGCCGCGTCCACCGTGACCGTGTAGGCCGTGCGGCGCGGGTCCTGGCTGTGCGGGACCATGAGCGGCAGGTCCAGGGCGTCCGCCCGTCCGGCGGTCATGGGCGCGCACAGGTAGCCCGACGAGTGCCGGATCGTCCAGGCGACCCAGTCGGTCGCGGCGGACTGCGCCGCCAGGACGACGTCGACCTCGTCCTCGCGGTCGTGCGAGTCGGCGACGAGGACGGGCCGGCCCGCCCGCAGCGCCTCCAGCGCCTCCTCGACCGTGCCGAGCTGCCGGTCGGGCCCGCTGGTCGGTCCGGTGGTGGGCTCGGTGGTGGGCTCGGTGGTGGGCTCGGTGGTGGGCTCGGTGGTGGGCTCGGTGACGTGCTCCGTGCGGGCGCTCACCGCAGCGCCCCCGTCGCGGCCAGCAGCCGCTCCACGTACTTGGCCAGGGCGTCGACCTCGAGGTTGACGGCGTCCCCCGGCGCGAGCCCGCCCAGCGTCGTGCCGGCGAGCGTCGTCGGGATGAGCGAGACGCCGAAGGCGTCGTCGCGCACGTGGGTGACGGTGAGGCTGACCCCCGAGACGGCGATGGAGCCCTTCTCGGCGACGTACCGGGACAGGCCGTCCGGCAGGCCGATCTCGACCTCGTCCCAGCGCGGTCCGGGCGTGCGCGACAGGATGCGGCCCACGCCGTCGACGTGGCCCTGCACGACGTGCCCGCCGTACCGGCCCCCGGCGGCCAGGGCCCGCTCGAGGTTGACGGGCGCGCCGGGCGTGAGCCCGCCCAGCGCGCTGCGCCGCAGCGTCTCGGGCATGACGTCGGCGACGAAGGTGCCGTCGCCCGGCAGCTCCGTGACGGTCAGGCACACCCCCGACACGGCGATGGAGTCGCCGAGGTGGGCGTCGGAGACGACGAGCGGGCCGTGCACGCGCAGGCGGGCGTCGGGCTCGGCGGTGCCCGTCGTCGTGCCCGTCGTCGTGCCCGCCGTGCGTGCGTCTGCGTCGGCGCCCGGGTGCTCGAGGGCGACGACGCGGCCGACCTCCTCGATGATGCCGGTGAACATCAGACCTCCTGGGTGGTGCGGGACGAGGGGGCGCCGGACGCGTCCGGCGCTCGCGCGGGTGCGGGTGCCGGTGCGGCTGCGCGCGGCACGGCCACGACGAGGACGTCGGACCCGAGCGGGCGCACGCTCACCGGCTCGAGGCGTAACGCGTCGGCGATCGTGGTGATGCCCACGTCGGCGAGCGCCTGCCGACCGGCGCCCAGCAGGACGGGGGCGACGTAGGCCTGCACCTCGTCGACGACGCCCGCGACGAGGAACGCGGCGGCGAGCGTCGGTCCCCCCTCGACGAGGACGTGCGTGACGCCGCGGGCCGCCAGCGCGTCGAGGACCGCGTGCGGGTCGTGGGTGCGCAGGTGCACGAGCTCGCCGCCCGGGCCGCGCAGGCGCGCGTCGGCCGGTACCTCCCGGTGCCCGACGACCACGCGCAGCGGCTGGGCGCGGTGCAGGGTCCCGTCGGCGCTGCGGGCGGTCAGCGACGGGTCGTCGGTGAGCGCCGTGCCCGTCCCGACGACCACCGCGCCGACGCGTCCACGCAGCTCGTGGGCGTGGGCCCGCGCGACGTCGGAGGTGATCCAGCGGCTCGTGCCGTCGGCCGCCGCGACGCGGCCGTCGAGCGTGGTGGCGAGCTTGAGGGTGACGACGGGCCGCTGGCGCGCCGTGCCCGGCCACCAGTCGCCCAGCACGGCGACGCCCTCGTCGTGCAGCACGTCCCCGACGACGTCCACGCCGGCCGCGCGCAGGCGCGCCGCGCCGCCGGCCGCGACGGGGTTCGGGTCGCTCACCGCGAAGACGACCCGGCCGATCCCGGCGGTCAGCAGGGCGAGGGAGCAGGGGCCCGTGCGCCCGGTGTGGTCGCAGGGCTCGAGGGAGACGACGGCGGTGGCGCCGCGGACGTCGGCCCCGCGCGCGGCGGCGTCGGCCAGCGCGGCGACCTCGGCGTGCGCGGTCCCGGCGCCCTCGTGCCGCCCCTCCCCCAGCGTCCTGCCGTCGGGGGCCAGCAGCACGCATCCGACCTGCGGGTTCGGCCCGCCGGCGGGGCCGCCGCGCGCCAGGGCGAAGGCGCGGCGCATCGCGACCAGCTCGGCGGGCTGCACGAGCCGCTCGGGTGCGGGCACCACGGGCAGGGCGCCCGTGCGCGGCGCGCCGGCGCCGGTCGTGCCGGACCCGGCCTCACTGGCGGTCATGCGTCCCGCTCCCCTCGCCTCGAGTGGGCTCCGGGGACGGCCGCGGGCAGGGTGCACGCAGCCACGGCACCCGGGACCCAGGGGTCCCGCGCACCGCCACGGCTCCTCCCATCCGGACTCTCACCGTCGGTCCTGGAGTTCCACCAGGTCAACCGCCCGGTCACGAGGACCGTGCGGGTCGCGGACTGTCACCGCCGGCTCGGACTTGCACCGACCCCGGAGCACGTGTGCTTGACCGGCATCATGCCACAGCGGCCGTGTGGGGCCCCTCGGTCGACCCGCCGCCCGGCGAGCCCTCAGCCGGCGGCGAGCCGGCGCAGCTCGGCGATCTCCGCGGCCACGTCGTCGGCGCCGTAGACGGCGGACCCGGCGACGAAGACGTCCGCCCCGGCCTCGGCGATCCGCGCGATCGTCGTGCGGGACACCCCGCCGTCGACCTGGATCCGCGTGCCCGTGCCCGCCGCGTCGACGGCCGCGCGCAGCCGTCGGATCTTCGGCAGCGTGCCCTCGATGAAGGACTGGCCCCCGAACCCGGGCTCGACGGTCATGACGAGGACCATGTCCACCTCGCCGAGGAGGTCGAGGAACGGCTCGACCGGGCTCGCCGGCCGCAGCGCCACGCACGCCCGCGTGCCGCCGGAGCGCAGCTCGCGCGCCAGCCGCACGGGCGCCTGCGTCGCCTCCGCGTGGAACGTCACCGACGCCGCCCCGGCCTCGGCGTACGTCGGCGCCCACCGGTCGGCGTCCTCGATCATGAGGTGCACGTCCAGCGGCACCGGCGAGACCTCGGCGAGGCGCTGCACGACGGGCAGCCCGAGCGTCAGGTTGGGCACGAAGTGCAGGTCCATGACGTCGACGTGCGCGGCGTCGGCGGTCGCGATCGCCTGCAGGTCGCGCTCGAGGTTCGCGAAGTCGGCGGACAGGATGCTGGGGTGGATCTGCGGGGCGGGCACCCGACCAGGCTAGGGCGTTAGTCCCGGCGCAGCAGCGCCAGGTACATCGCGTCCGTGCCGTGCACGTGCGGCCAGAGCTGGACGTCGAGCCGCGGCTCCCCGCCGGGCGTCCGGTCGTCGCCGAGGTCCACGTCCGGCGCCAGGCCGCGGACCACGGCGCGCGCGTCGAGCGGGGTGACGACCACCCCGGCGCGCGCCCGGGCGCGGACGACGTCGCGCACGACGAGGGATGTCTCGGCCAGGTGCGGCGAGCACGTCACGTAGGCCACGACGCCGCCGGGTCGCACGGCGTCCAGCGCGGACGACAGGAGCTCGCGCTGCAGCGTGCCGAGGCCCGCGACGTCGGCGGGCGTGCGGCGCCAGCGCGACTCCGGCCGCCGCCGCAGCGCCCCGAGGCCCGTGCACGGGGCGTCGACCAGGACGCGGTCGAACGCGCCCGGCTCGTCGGCCCCGACCGCGCGGCCGTCACCGGTCCGCACCGCCTCGACGGCCCGACGCGGCACGGCCCGCAGCGCCCGCTCCACCAGCCGGGTGCGGTGGGGCTGGACCTCGGTGGCGACGAGCCGCGCGCCGCGTCCGGCCGCCGCGGCGGCCAGCAGCGCCGCCTTGCCGCCGGGTCCCGCGCACAGGTCGAGCCAGCGCGCGTCGGTCCCCTCGACACCTGCCGCGAGGAGGGCCAGCGCGACGAGCTGGCTGCCCTCGTCCTGCACCCCGGCGCGGCCGTCGGCCACGGCCCGGACGTCCGCGGGGTCCCCGCCGTCGAGCACGACGGCCGACGGGGTGAGGGCGGCGGCGCGTGCGTGCGGCAGCTCGTCGAGCAGCTCCTGACGTGCGACGAGGCCGGGCCGCGCGACGAGGGTCACGCGCGGCGCGACGTTGTCCGCCGCCAGCAGGTCGGGCAGCTCCTCCGCACGGCGGCCGTGCCCGACGAGCGCCTCGCGCAGCGCCCGCACGACCCACGCGGGGTGGCTCTCGGTGACGGCGAGCCGGGCGACGGTGTCGTCACCGGTGGGGTCGGCGGCCTGCGCGACGCGCGTGGTCCACTCCTCGGGCCCGGCCTCGGTCACGCGCCGCAGCACCGCGTTCACGAGCTGCGCGGGACCGGCCCCGACCCGTGCGCGGGCGAGGCCGACGGTCTCGGACACCGCGGCGTGCGGGGGCACCCGCATCCCGAGCACCTGGTGGGCGCCCAGCCGCAGGACGTCGAGCAGCGGCGCGTCCAGGGCGCCGGGGTCGCGCCCCGACGCCAGCGCCAGCACCGCGTCGTACCGCCCGCGCAGGCGCAGGGTGCCGTAGGCGAGCTCGGTGGCGAACGCGGCGTCCCGCCCGTGCAGGCCGCGCTCGGCGAGCAGCGGCGGGAGCACGAGGTTGGCGTAGGAGTCCGAGCCGTCCACCGCGCGCAGGACGTCGAACGCCGCGTCGCGGGCGGGGTCGGTGGTGCGGCGGCGCTCACCGGGGGCGGCGGCGGAGCGGTGGCCCCGGCCCTCGGCGCGGGCGGCGCCGCGCTGACGTCCGGCCGCGTCGCGGCGTGCGTCGTCGCGTCGCGGGGCGTCGCGACGGGTGTCGTCGCGTCGTCCGTCGTCGCGACGGGCGTCGCCGTGGCCGCCACCCGGCTCGCGGCGCGGAGGGCGCCGGCGGTCGTCGGCGGGGCTCACGCGTCGGCCCCGACGGCCGTACCGGCACCGAGCCGGACGGGGCCGTCCGCGCCGAGGCGCGCCCCGCGGGCCCAGTCCGCGGCGGCCATGGGCCTACGTCCGGCCGGGGCGACCGTGCCCAGCTCCACGGCGCCGGCGGCGGTCCCGACGAGGACCTCGCGCCGCCCCGAGCGCAGCTCGCCCGGCGCCAGGTCGGTCACCTCCGGCCGCGGCCGCACCGGGCCGAGACGGAGCCGGGTGCCGTCGGGCAGCACCGTCCACGCGCCGGGTGCCGGGGTGCACGCCCGCACCTGGCGGTCCACCGCGAGGGCGGGTCGGTCCCACCGCACCGCGGCGTCGGCCACCTCGAGCTTGGGCGCGTGGCTGACGCCCTCGCCCGGCTGGGGCTGCGGGACGAGCACGCCGGCCTCGAGGGCGTCGAGGGTGCGGACCAGGAGGTCGGCCCCCGCCACGGCGAGGCGCTCCAGCAGGTCGCCACTGGTGTCCCGCGGCCGCACCGTCTCCGTCAGGGTCCCGAGCACGGGGCCGGTGTCGAGCCCCTCGTCGAGGCGGAAGGTGGTCGCGCCGGTGACCTCGTCGCCCGCCAGCACCGCGCGCTGCACGGGGGCGGCGCCGCGCCAGGCGGGCAGGACGGAGAAGTGCAGGTTGACCCAGCCGTAGCGGGGCACGTCCAGCAGGTCCGGCGGGACGAGGGCGCCGTACGCGACGACGGGCGCCGCGTCGACGGCCAGCGCCGCGAGCTCCTCCGCCACCCCCGGGTCGCGCAGGCGGCGCGGGGTCAGCACGGGCACGCCCGCCTCGTCCGCGACCTCGCGGACCGGGCTGGGCCGCAGGGTGCGGCCGCGGCCGGCCGGGGCGTCGGGCCGGGTGAGCACCGCCACCACCTCGTGGTGCGAGGCGAGCAGCGCCCGCAGGGACGGGACCGCGGGCTCCGGGGTCCCGGCGAAGAGCAGGCGCATGGGACCCGATCCTAGGTGCCGCGGCCGGAGCGTCCGCGGGCGGGGGCGTGGTCCGGGCGGCGCCGTGCGTGCGCGCGGCCGGCCTCAGAGCACCTCCGCTGCGTCCACCTGCACGCGGACCGTGCCGCTCTCGCGCCGGGCGCTGCGCACGGCGAGCGACGCGGCCACGGTCCGCGTCAGCGCGGGGCCGTCACCGCGCGGGACGCGCACGAGCGCGCGGACGGACCCGTCGACCCAGTCGTCCAGGAGCCCGCCCGCGGCCGTGGCGGACGCGCCGCCCGCGCGCACGTCGGGGTGCCGGTCCTCCGCGGGCGTCACCGGCACCGGGCCCAGCACCTCCGCCGAGGCGGGGAGCGCCAGCCGCGCGAGCACCGCCGCGACGGCGTCGCGCGAGCCCTCCACGAGCGCGGTCCGCACGGCCGGGGGCAGCGCGAGGGCGCTGCGCTCGTCGAGCTCACGCGCCGCCAGACCGGCCGGGTCCCAGCGCACGAGCGCCTGCGTCGGGCGCTCGGCGGCGTCGCCCACGAGCTGCACGACCCCGCCGGCCGACGCCGGCCGGACCAGCGCGGCCGCCGAGAGCCAGCGGCGGACCGCCTCCTCCGCGGACCGCAGCCCGGGCCACGAGGTGAGCACGGCCGCGTCGAGGAGCACCGCCGCCGCGTACCCGCCGTCGGCGACGGGCTCCGCGCCGGGGGTGCTGACGACGAGGGCCGGCCGGTCGGGCACGCGGGCGAGCACCCCGCCCGCGGACCGCGCCCCGGAGACGCGCACGGGCACGCCGGGGAACGCCCGGCCGAGCTCCTCCGCGGTGCGCTCCGAGCCCACGCGGACCGAGCGCAGGACGTCGTGCCCGCACGTGCCGCAGCGCCAGTCCGTGGCCAGGCGGCCGCACCACCGGCACGCGGGGGTGCCGTCGGGGCCGTCGAGCCCGAGCGGGCCGTGGCAGGCCGTGCACCGGGCCAGCGCGCGGCAGCGGGCGCACGCGACGGCCGGGACGTAGCCGGCGCGCGGCACGCCCACCAGCACCGGACCGCGCGCGAGGGCGTCGCGCAGCGTGCGCCAGGCCGGCGTCGGCAGGCGAGCGGCGGCGGCAGGCCCTTCCCGGGCCAGCTCGGCGGACGTCAGCGCCTGCACCCGTGGCGTGCGGCGGCGGACGGTCGGCCGGTCGGCCGCGACCTCGTGGGCCCAGCCCGCGGCGACGAGGGCCTGCGCCTCGACGCTGCGGCCCATCGACCCGACGAGCAGGGCGGCGCCCTCGAGCTCGCTGCGCAGGGCGAGCACCTCGCGGACGTGCGGGTAGGGCGCGCGGGGTTCGGCGTGCAGGCCGTCGCCGTCGTCCCACACGACGGCGAGGCCCAGGTCGGGCAGCGGCGCGAACGCCGACGCCCGCGTCCCCACGACGACGCCGGCCCGACCGCGCCGGGCGGCGAGGAACGCCCGGTAGCGGGCGGCCGGACCGTCGTCGGCGACCAGCCGGACGACGTCGCCCGCGGCGTCGGGGCGCTCATGGTCGAGCGCGGCCAGCACGCGGTCGACGTCGCGGGCGTCGGGGACGACGACGAGGGCCGTGCGGCCACCCGCCCGGCACGCGGCGACGGCCTGCGCGACGGCCGAGGGCCAGTCCTCGCCCGGGCCGCCGGGCAGCGCTGTCCACACGGCGCGCGGCGCGCCCCCGGCGTGCACGTGACGGCAGAACGCGGGCCCGCCGCGGTACGCCTCCCAGGCCGGCAGGGGCGGCAGGGGCGGCAGGGGCCCGGCGGTCGGCGCGGGGTCGCCGGGTCCGTCTGCCGTCGGGCCGTCCTCGTCGGGCACCTCCCCCTCGGTGCGCGCGTGCCGCGCCGGGACGGCCAGCCGGAGAACGTCCGGGAGCGTGCCGGCGTACCGGTCGGCGACCGCCCGGGCCAGGCGCAGCACCTCCGGCGTCAGCACGGGCTCGGCGGACACGACGCGCCGCAGCGGAGCCAGCTCCCCCGCGTGCTCGGCCTCGCCGACACGCTCGAGCAGGAACCCGTCGACGTCCTGCCCGCCGAACCGCACGCGCACGCGCACGCCAGGGCCGGCGACGTCGTCGAGCGCGGCCGGCACCGCGTACTCGAACGCGCGGTCGAGGTGCGCCGGAGCGAGGTCCACGACCACGCGCGCCACCGGCAGGACCTCGGCGACGGGCACGGGACCGGCCGAGGGGCGCCGCCGGCGGCGCGCGGCGGGCAGGCCGGGCAGGGCCGGCTGCTCGACCACGGCCGGCTGCCCGGCCGGGGTGCGCCGCTCGGCCGTGGCGGGCTCCGGGACCGGCTGGTTCACCGCGTGATCCCACCACGCGGCGCCGACACGCCGGCGCGGACGGTCAGCCGACCGCGGCGCGCAGGTCGTCGACCCGGTCCGTGCGCTCCCACGTGAAGTCGGCGTGCTCCCGACCGAAGTGGCCGTAGGCGGCCGTGCGGCGGTAGACGGGGCGCAGCAGGTCCAGGTCCCGGACGATCGCGGCCGGGCGCAGGTCGAAGACCTCGCGGATGGCGCCGGTGAGGACCTCGTCGGGGACCGTGCCCGTGCCGAAGGTCTCCACGTACAGCCCCACCGGGTGCGCCTTGCCGATGGCGTACGCGACCTGCACCTCGCAACGCCGAGCCAGCCCCGCGGCGACGACGTTCTTGGCGACCCAGCGCATGGCGTACGCGGCGGACCGGTCCACCTTCGAGGGGTCCTTGCCCGAGAAGGCGCCACCGCCGTGGCGCGCGTACCCGCCGTAGGTGTCGACGATGATCTTGCGCCCGGTCAGGCCGGCGTCGCCCTGCGGCCCGCCGACGACGAACTGCCCGGTCGGGTTGACGAGCAGCCGCAGCCCGGCGGTGTCGAGGTCCAGGCCGGCCGCCTCGAGGACCGGGGCGAGGACGAGGTCCCGCACCGCCGGCCGCAGCTCGTCGTCGAGGCGGACGCCGGGCTCGTGCTGGGTCGACACGACGACCGTGTCGAGGCTGACCGCACGGTCGCCCTCGTAGCCGATGGTCACCTGCGTCTTGCCGTCGGGCCGCAGGCCGGGCACGACGCCCTCCTTGCGCACCCCCGCCAGCCGCTCCGACAGCCGGTGCGCGAGCCAGACCGGCAGGGGCATGAGGGAGGGCGTGTCGTCGCAGGCGAACCCGAACATGAGGCCCTGGTCGCCGGCGCCCTGCTGGTCGAGCGGGTCGTCGTCGGATGCGTCCTCGCGCAGCTCGATCGCCTTGTCCACGCCCGCCGCGATGTCCGGCGACTGCTGCCCGATGGACACCGAGACCCCGCAGCTCTTGCCGTCGAAGCCGATGTCTGAGGACGTGTAGCCGATGCCGGTGACCACCTCGCGGACCACCTGCGGGATCTCGACGTAGGCGCTCGTGGTGACCTCGCCGGCGACGTGCACGAGGCCGGTCGTCACCATCGTCTCGACGGCGACGCGGGCCGCCGGGTCCTGCTCGAGCATCGCGTCGAGGATCGCGTCCGAGATCTGGTCGCAGATCTTGTCGGGGTGCCCCTCGGTGACGGACTCCGAGGTGAACAGGCGCGTGACGGCGGGCATGGGGGCCACCCTAGCCGCGGGCGGCGGGCCCCTCGCGCAGCAGCGGGACGACCGCGTCCCACACGGCGTCGGCCACGGCGTCCTTGCTGCCCGAGGCCGTGCCCACCACCTCGCCCCCGCGGTCCAGGAGCGTGACGGCGTTGTCGTCGGTGCCGAACCCGACGCCGGCGCCGACCGCGTTGAGCACCAGGAGGTCGGCCCCCTTGCGGCGGGCCTTCGCCCGGCCGTGCTCGAGGACGGACCCGCGCTCGTCGCCGGTCTCGGCCGCGAAGCCGACCACGCGCTGCCCCGGCCGCGGCGGGTCCGCGACGAGCTCGGCGAGGACGTCGACGGTCTGCTCGAGGGGGATGACCGGGGCCGCGGTCGCCGCCGGGTCCTTCTTGATCTTCGCCGCGGCGGGCGCGACGGGCCGGAAGTCGGCGACCGCGGCCGCCATGACGACGGCGTCCGCGTCCGCCGCGGCGGAACGCACGGCCGCGCGCAGCTCCTCCGCCGTCCCCACGGGCACGACCTCCACGCCCGTCGGCGGCGCGACCTGCAGGTGCGCCGCCACGAGCGTGACGCGCGCGCCGCGGGCGGCCGCCCGGCGCGCCAGGGCGACGCCCTGCTTGCCCGACGACCGGTTGCCGAGGAAGCGCACGGGGTCGACGGGCTCCCGCGTGCCGCCCGCGGACACGACGACGTGCCGGCCGGCGAGGTCCGGCGGCGCGACGAGTGCCAGGGCAGCCGCCGCGATGTCAGCGGGCTCCGGCAGACGGCCCGGACCGGTGTCGGCGCCCGTCAGCCGCCCGGAGGCGGGATCGAGGACGTGCACGCCGCGGGCCCGCAGGGTGGCCACGTTGGCGACGACCGAGGGGTGCTCCCACATCTCCGTGTGCATGGCCGGGGCGAGGAGCACCGGGCACCGCGCGACGAGCAGCGTCGCGGTGAGCAGGTCGTCCGCGCGGCCGGTGGCGGCGCGGGAGAGCAGGTCGGCCGTCGCCGGCGCCACGACGACGAGCTCCGCGTCGCGGCCGACCGCCACGTGCGCCACCTGGTCGACGTCGTCGAGGAGGTCGGCCGTCACGGGCCGGCCGGACAACGCCTCCCACGTCGGCCGCCCGACGAACTCCAGCGCCGTGCGGGTGGGCACGACGCGGACGTCGTGGCCCGCCTCCTTCAGGAGGCGCAGCAGCAGGACGGCCTTGTAGGCGGCGATGCCGCCGCCGACGCCGAGGACGACGTGCACGGGCGCCCCGGACCCCTCTCCCTGCTCCTCGACCTGCGTCGGCGTCGCGTCAGAACCGGTCCTGCTCCGGGGCCGGCTCCACGGGGGTGCCCTCGGTGGGCTCGATGCTCAGCAGGCCGCCGTCGATCTCGCGCATGGCGATGGACAGCGGCTTCTCCTGGGGACGCACGTCGACGAGCGGGCCGACGTACTCCAGCAGGCCCTCGTTGAGCTGGGCGTAGTAGGCGTTGATCTGCCGCGCGCGCTGGGCCGCGTACAGGACGAGGGCGTACTTGGAGTCCGCACGCTCGAGCAGGCGGTCGATGGGGGGGTCGGTGATGCCCGTGGGGGCGGCGACGGTTCCGGACACGGTGGTCTCCCGGTGATCGACGGAGGGGTTCCCGCTGATCCTACCGGTCGGCCGGCGCCGGCTCGATGCCCATGACCCGCACGAGCTCGTCGGTCGCGCGGTGCACGTCGTCGTTGACGATGACGACGTCGAACTCGGGCTCCGCGGCGAGCTCCACCCGGGCCGTCGCCAGCCGGCGCTCGCGCTCCTCGGGACCCTCCGTCCCGCGTCCGACGAGGCGTCGCTCGAGCTCCTCCCACGACGGCGGGGCGAGGAACACGAAGCGCGCGCCCGGCATCGTCGCCCGGACCTGGCGCGCGCCCTGCAGGTCGATCTCGAGGAGCGCGGGCCGCCCGGCCGCGAGCTGCTCCTCGACGGCCCGGCGGGGCGTGCCGTACCGGTTGCGCCCGTGCACGACCGCCCACTCGAGGAGCTCCCCCGCGGCGACCATGTCGTCGAACCGCTCGGGCCCGACGAAGTGGTAGTGCACGCCGTCGACCTCACCCGGACGCGGCTGCCGCGTCGTCGCGGAGACCGAGAGCCACACGTCGGGGTAGCGCTCGCGCACGTCGGCCGAGACCGTGCCCTTGCCGACGGCGGTCGGGCCGGCCAGCACGGTGAGGCGGGCGGGACCGCCGGCGCCCGTCTCCCCGGCCGTCGTCGTCGGGGCCGGGGTGTCGCTGTGCACGCTGTGCTGCCTCTCGGGGTCGTGGCCGGACGGACCGGCGGGGCGGTCGGCACCGGTGCCGACCGCCCCGCCGCGTGCCCGGTCGGGTGGCGCCGGGGCGCCGGCCCTCCGTCAGCCGAAGCGGTCGACGAGCGCCTTCACCTGGTGCGGGCCGAGGCCGCGGACGCGCCGGGTCTCGGAGATGCCGATCTCGGAGATGATCGCACGCGCCTTGACCTTGCCGACACCCGGCAGGGACTCGAGGAGCGCGAGGACCTTGATCTTGCCGATCGTCTCGTCCTGCTGCCCCTGGGCGATGACCTCGGAGAGGGCGCCCTGGGAGTACTTCAGCCGGTTCTTGACCTCGGCTCGCTGCTGCCGGGCGGCGGCAGCCTTCTTCAGCGCATCGGCGCGCTGCTCGGGAGTCAGCGGAGGGAGAGCCACTCGCGTCACCTTCTCGTCGTCGGGCCGGCGATCCGCGGGGGTGCTGCGGGTCGTGTGGGACGAACGTAGCGATCCGGACTGCCCAGCACAACGCAACCGCAGGTCATGGCGCATGCACCACCCGGACGGTGGGTGCCCGTCCCCCGACGGGCCCACCGCGTGCCGCCTAGGCCAGCGCGGCTGCCGCCTCCCCCGCGGCCCGCGCGGCGGCCTCCCGCAGCGCCGGCACCGCCGGGCCCGCGGCCAGCACCCCCCGCGACGACGAGGCCAGCACGGCCCCGCGGGCACCCGCGAACACCGCCGCCAGCTCGGCCGGACCGGCGCCCTGCGCCCCGACGCCCGGGGCGAGGAGCGGCCCCCGCACCGCGGCGAGGTCGACGCCGGTCCGGGCCGCCGCGTCGCCGACCGTCGCGCCCACGACGAGCCCCACGGACCCGAGCGCGACGACGCCGTCCCGACCGTCCACCCGCGGCGCGCCGGCGCGCCCGTCGTCGGCCGTCGCCGCGGCGAGCTCGGCGGCGTTCCGGGTGGCCGCGTACGCCGCCACCCCCGCAGCGACGCTGCGCCCGTCGGGTGCGACGGCGTGCTGCACGGAGGCGCCCTCCGGGTTCGACGTGAGGGCGAGGACGAACAGCCCCCGCCCCGTCGCGGCCGCCGCCTCCACCGCCGGCGCCAGCGACCTGACGCCGAGGAACGGGGAGACGGTGAGCGCGTCGCCGGCCAGCGGCGACCCGTCCCGCAGGTACGCGTCCGCGTACGCCGCCATCGTGGAGCCGATGTCCCCGCGCTTGGCGTCCACGACGACGAGCGTGCCCGTGCCGCGGCCGGCCGCGACGACCTCCTCGAGCACCGCCACGCCCCGCGAGCCGTGCCGCTCGAACAGCGCCGACTGCGGCTTGACCGCCGCGACCCGGCCCGCGACGGCCTCGAGCGTCGTCAGCGCGAACCGCCGCAGGCCGTCGGCGTCGTCGGGCAGCCCCCACGCCGCCAGCAGCGCGGGGTGCGGGTCGATGCCGACGCACAGCGGCCCGTGCGCCGACATCGCCGCCGCGAGGCGGGCGCCGAAGCGCGGGCGCGTCGGGGTCACGAGCGGCCCACCTCCGCCAGCTCCGCCGCCGGACCGGTGCCGTCGTGGTGCCGACCGGCACCCGCCTGGCCGGCGTCGGCACGGCCCTCGCGGCGTGCGCGGGCGTCGGCGGCGTGCTCCTGGAGGCTGCGCACCGCGGGCGGCCCGGAGCGCCGCGCCGAGATGGCCTGCACCGCGGCGCCGAGCTGCTGCACGGTCGTGATGATGCAGGTGTCGGCAGCGGTCGTCGCGGCGCGGATCTCGTAGCCGTCGGCGCGCGCGCCCTGGCCGGAGGGCGTGTTGACGACGAGGTCCACGTCGCCGGACACGACGAGGTCGACGATGGTCGGCTCCCCCGCCGGCCCACGTCCCGACGAGTGCTTGCGCACCACGGTCGACCGGATGCCGCTGCGGGACAGCACGGTCGCCGTGCCCTCGGTCGCGAGGATCTCGAACCCGAGCTCCGCCAGCTTCGCCGCCGGGAAGACGATGGAGCGCTTGTCCCGGTCGGCGACGGAGATGAAGGCCCGCCCGCCGCGGGGCAGCCCCCCGAAGGCGGCCTCCTGCGACTTGGCGAAGGCCGTCGGGAAGTCGACGTCGAAGCCCATGACCTCGCCCGTCGAGCGCATCTCGGGGCCGAGCACGGTGTCGACCACCGTGCCGTCCGCGGTGCGGAACCGCTTGAAGGGCAGCACGGCCTCCTTCACCGCGATGGGCGCGCCGAGGTCGAGCACGCGCGCGTCGGTCGTCGGCAGCACGCCGGAGGCCCGCAGGTCGGCGATGGTGTGGCCCGCCATGACGAGCGCCGCGGCCCGGGCGAGGGGCACCCCCGTCGCCTTGGCGACGAACGGCACGGTCCGGGACGCGCGCGGGTTGGCCTCGAGCACGTAGAGCACGTCCGAGACCAGCGCGAACTGGATGTTGAGCAGCCCCCGCACGCCCACGCCGCGGGCGATCGCCTCCGTCGACAGGCGGATGCGCTCGATCTCCCCCGCCGAGATCGTGACGGGCGGCAGCGTGCACGCGGAGTCGCCGGAGTGGATGCCGGCCTCCTCGATGTGCTCCATGACGCCGCCGAGGAAGAGCTCCTCCCCGTCGAACAGGGCGTCGACGTCGATCTCGATGGCGTCGTCGAGGAACCGGTCGATGAGCAGCGGCGGGAGCGTCCCGGCGCGGCCGCCGTCGGCCAGCTCGTCCAGCGCGCGCTGCACGTACTCCGACAGCTGCTGCTCGTCGTAGACGATCTCCATGCCGCGGCCGCCCAGCACGTAGCTGGGCCGCACGAGCACGGGGTAGCCGATGCCGCGCGCGGTCTCCCGCGCCCCGGCCAGGGTCGTCGCCGTCCCGAAGGCCGGCGCGGGCAGGCCCGCCGCGGCCAGGACCCGGCCGAAGGCGCCGCGGTCCTCGGCGGCGTCGATCGCGGCGGGTGGGGTGCCGAGGATCGGCAGCCCCGCGTCGGCCAGGCGGTGCGCCAGGGACAGCGGCGTCTGCCCGCCGAGCGTGACGATGAGCCCGGCCACCGGTCCGGCGGCGAGCTCGGCCGTGTAGACCTCGAGGACGTCCTCGAAGGTCAGCGGCTCGAAGTAGAGCCGGTCGGCCGTGTCGTAGTCGGTGGACACCGTCTCGGGGTTGCAGTTGACCATGACGGTCTCGTACTCGCCCTTGAGCGCCAGCGCCGCGTGGACGCAGGAGTAGTCGAACTCGATGCCCTGGCCGATGCGGTTCGGGCCGGACCCGAGGATGAGGACCGCCGGCCGCTCGCGCGGGACGACCTCCGTCTCCTCGTCGTAGGTGGAGTAGTGGTACGGCGTGCGGGCGGCGAACTCCGCCGCGCAGGTGTCGACCGTCTTGTACACGGGCAGGAGGCCCACGCCGTGCCGCGCGGCCCGTACGGAGTCCTCGGTGGTGCCGCGGAGCTGGGCGATCTGCGCGTCGGACAGGCCGTGCCGCTTGGCGCGGGCCAGGACGTCGCGGGTGAGGGCGTCAGCGGCGGCCGTGGCCTCGGCGACCTCGTTGACGAGAGCCACCTGGTCGAGGAACCAGGGGTCGATCCCGGTCCGCTCGTGGACGGTCTCCACGTCGACCCCGGCACGCAGCACCTGCTGCACGTCGAGGAGGCGGTGCTCGGTGGGGACCGCGATGGACTCCACCAGCGCCGACAGCTCGTCCCCGGAGACCGGGCGGCCCGCCCAGTGGAACGTCGCGCCCTTGCGGTCGATGGACCGCATCGCCTTGCCGAGCGCCTCGGTGAAGTTGCGGCCGAGGGCCATGGCCTCGCCGACGGACTTCATCGTGGTGGTCAGCGTGTCGTCGGCCGCCGGGAACTTCTCGAAGGCGAACCGCGGCACCTTGACGACGACGTAGTCCAGCGTCGGCTCGAACGACGCCGGCGTGGAGCCCGTGATGTCGTTGGGGATCTCGTCGAGCGTGTAGCCCACCGCCAGGCGCGCGGCGATCTTGGCGATCGGGAAGCCGGTCGCCTTCGAGGCGAGGGCCGACGAGCGCGACACGCGCGGGTTCATCTCGATGACGATGATCCGGCCCGTGGCCGGGTCGACCGCGAACTGGATGTTGCAGCCGCCCGTGTCCACCCCGACCTCGCGGATGACCGCGATGCCGATGTCGCGCATGCGCTGGTACTCGCGGTCGGTGAGGGTCAGGGCCGGTGCGACCGTCACGGAGTCGCCCGTGTGCACGCCGACGGGGTCGACGTTCTCGATCGAGCACACGACCACGACGTTGTCGTTCCGGTCGCGCATGAGCTCGAGCTCGTACTCCTTCCAGCCGAGGATGGACTCCTCCAGGAGCACCTCGGTGGTCGGCGAGTAGTGCAGGCCCTGCCCGACGATGCGGCGCAGGTCGGTCTCGTCGTAGGCGATGCCGGAGCCGAGGCCGCCCATGGTGAAGGACGGGCGCACGACCACGGGGTAGCCGAGGTCCTCGACGGCGGCCAGCGCCTCCTCGATCCGGTGCGCGATCGCGGAGCGCGCGCTCTCGCCGCCGCACACCGCGACGACCTGCTTGAACTGCTCGCGGTCCTCGCCCTTCTGGATCGCGGGGATGTTGGCGCCGATGAGCTCGACGCCGTACTGCTCGAGGACGCCCGCGGCGTCGAGCGCGATCGCGGCGTTGAGCGCGGTCTGCCCGCCGAGCGTCGGCAGGAGCGCGTCCGGGCGCTCCTTGGCGATGATCGCGGTGAGCGTCTCGGTGGTGATGGGCTCGACGTAGGTGGCGTCGGCGAACTCCGGGTCGGTCATGATCGTGGCCGGGTTCGAGTTGACCAGGACGACCCGCAGGCCCTCCTCCTTCAGCACGCGGCAGGCCTGCGTGCCGGAGTAGTCGAACTCGGCGGCCTGGCCGATGACGATCGGGCCGGACCCGATGACCAGGACGCTGGAGATGTCAGTGCGCCGCGGCATCAGGCGTCACCCTTCGTGTCGGCGGTGGGGGCGTCGGGGCGGGGGTGGTGGGCGACCTCGTCGCCGGTCGGGCCTCCACCGGCGCGGGCGCGCGCCATGAGGTCGACGAAGCGGTCGAACAGGTAGGCCGCGTCGTGCGGGCCCGCCGCCGCCTCCGGGTGGTACTGCACCGAGAAGGCCGGCAGGTCGAGCGCCTCGAGCCCCTCGACGACGTCGTCGTTGAGGTCGACGTGGCTGACGCGGACCCGCCCGTAGCGCCCGTCGCCGTGCGGGGCGAGGGTCTCGGCGTCGAGGGGCGCGTCGACCGCGAAGCCGTGGTTGTGCGCGGTGATCTCCACCTTGCCGGTGGTGCGGTCCATGACGGGCTGGTTCACGCCGCGGTGCCCGTAGCCCAGCTTGTAGGTGCCGAAGCCGAGCGCGCGCCCGAAGAGCTGGTTGCCGTAGCAGATGCCGAAGAACGGGATGCGGCGGTCGAGGACCCCGCGCAGGACCTCGACCTCGTGCACCGCGGCGCTCGGGTCCCCCGGGCCGTTGGAGAAGAAGACGCCGTCGGGCGCGACCGCGAGGACGTCCTCGAGGGAGGAGGTCGCCGGCAGCACGTGCACCCGGACGCCCCGCTCGGCCAGGCGGTGCGGGGTCATCGACTTGATGCCCAGGTCGAGGGCCGCCACGGTCGCGACGGGCTCGTCGGCCGGTCCGCCGTCCGCGCCCAGGGGTTCCACCACGTACGCGCCCTGCGTGCTGACCTCCGCCGCGAGGTCGGCCCCGGCCATCGCCGGCGCGGCCAGCACCCGGGCCAGCAGCTCGCTCGCCTCGACCCGCCCGCCGTCGGGCGCGACGAGTGCCTCGCCGGAGAACACGCCCGCGCGCATGACCCCGCGCTCGCGCAGGTGCCGGGTGAGCGCGCGGGTGTCGATGCCGCTGATCCCGACGACGCCCTGGCCCGCCAGCTCCGCGTCCAGCGTGCGGCGCGAGCGCCAGCTCGAGGGGCGGCGGGTGGGGTCGCGCACGACGTACCCGGCCACCCAGATGCGGCCCGACTCGGGGTCCTCGTCGTTCACGCCCGTGTTGCCGACGTGCGGCGCCGTCATGACGACGATCTGCCGGTGGTACGAGGGGTCGGTCAGCGTCTCCTGGTAGCCCGTCATGCCGGTGTTGAAGACGATCTCCCCCACGGTCGCGCCGGTGGCGCCGTAGGCGTCGCCGCGGAAGGTGCGGCCGTCCTCGAGGACGAGCAGCGCGTCGGTCATCGGGGGTCCTCCCGGTGGTCGTCCGGCGCGGGCGGGGCCGCGCGGGTGGGGTCGGTGGGTGGTGCCGGCGGGGCGGCGGTCGAGGTGGCCGGGTCCGCCGTCGAGGGCGCCAGCAGCGCCTCGACCGCGGCGACGACCGTGGACTGGTCGGCCCGTCGTCGCAGCCGCAGGCCGGACCGCAGCAGGGGCGCCACGCCGGTGTCGTCGCCCCGCCAGTCGAGCAGGAGCAGCCCGTCGCCGCCGACCGCCTTGCCGGCGATCGCGGGCCCGGCCCCGACGGCGGTGAGGCGGCCGCGCGGCAGGAAGAGGTCCGGGGCGCCCCGGCGCTCGACGAGGACGCCCGCGTCGTGCACGGACACCTCGGCGGGGCTGCGCACGCCGAGGCCGTGCGCCACGACGCGCTCGAGCCACTCCTCGGCCCGGGTCGTGGAGACGTAGACGGCCGGCACCGGCGGGACCCGGACCGCGCCGAGGTCCGCCGGCGGGGCCACGGGGTCGATGCCGAGCGCGGCGGTGCGGGCGGCCCGCGCCTTCCACCCGGCACGCATCATCCGGAGCGCGAGCAGCGCGAGCAGCAGCAGCGCGACCGCGACGACGGCCCGCGTCACGCGCGGTGCCCGTCCGCCGTGGCGGCGACGGGGGCCCCGTCGAGGACCGTCGGCTGCCCCCGCAGGAAGGTCGCGACGACCCGCCCCGGCAGCGTGCGGCCCGCCAGCGGCGTGTTCGCGCTGGCGGTGACCTGCTCGGCGGCGACGACCACGCGCCGCGCCGCGGGGTCGACGAGCACGAGGTTCGCCGGCTCCCCGACCGCGACCGGACGGCCCTGGTCGGGCACCCGGCCGATGCGCGCCGGGGCCTCCGACAGCACCCGGGCCACGTCCGCCCACGTCAGCCGGCCGGTGTCCACCATCGTCTCCTGCACGACGGACAGCACGGTCTCCAGCCCCGTCATGCCGGGCAGCGCCGCGGCCCACTCGCAGTCCTTGTCCTCGCGGGCGTGCGGGGCGTGGTCGGTGGCGACGACGTCGATCGTCCCGTCGGCCAGCCCGGCGCGCACGGCGTCGACGTCGGCCTGCGTGCGCAGGGGCGGGTTGACCTTGAAGACCGGGTCGTAGCCGCGCGCGCTCTCGTCCGTGAGGAGCAGGTGGTGCGGCGTCACCTCGGCGGTGACGTCGATGCCGCGCGACTTGGCCCAGCGCACGATCTCCACCGAGCCGGCGGTGGACAGGTGGCACACGTGCAGCCGGGAGCCGACGTGCTCGGCGAGCAGCACGTCCCGCGCGACGACGGCCTCCTCCGCGACGGCGGGCCACCCGGTCAGCCCCAGCTCCGCCGAGACGACCCCCTCGTGCATCTGCGCGCCCTCCGTGAGGCGCGGCTCCTGCGCGTGCTGCGCGACGACCCCGTCGAACGCCTTGACGTACTCCAGGGCGCGCCGCATGACGACGGGGTCGTCGACGCAGCGGCCGTCGTCGGAGAAGACGCGCACGCGCGCGGCGCTGTCCGCCATCGCGCCCAGCTCCGCCAGCCGCTCCCCCGCCAGCCCGACCGTCACGGCGCCCACGGGGTGCACGTCGCACCAGCGCGCGTCGCGGCCGAGCCGCCACACCTGCTCGACCACGCCGGCCGTGTCCTGCACCGGGGTCGTGTTGGCCATCGCGTGGACCGCCGTGAAGCCGCCGAGCGCCGCGGCCCGGGTGCCGCTGGCGACGGTCTCCGTGTCCTCGCGGCCCGGCTCGCGCAGGTGCGTGTGCAGGTCGACGAGGCCCGGGAGCAGCACCATCGGCACGCCGTCCGTGCCGGTGCCGTCCACGACGACGGTCCCCTCGTCGGCCGCCGCCCCGAGGTCGCCGACCTGGGCGACGACGCCGTCGGCCAGGAGGACGTCCGTGACGGCCCCGCCCAGCGGCGACACGCCCCGCAGCAGGTACCTCGTGCTCATGCGTCCACCCTCTCGCCCGCCACCGACACGCCTGCGGGGGCGCCCGCGGCGGGCCCGCCCGTGCCGGCAGCCGTCGTCGTACCCGTCGTCGTACCCGTCGTCGTACCCGTCGTCGTCCCCGTCGTCGTGCCCGCCAGCAGCAGGTACAGCACCGCCATGCGGACCGCGACGCCGTTGGCCACCTGCTCGACGATCACCGCGCGCGGGGAGTCCGCCGCGTCGGCCGTGATCTCCAGCCCCCGGTTCATCGGCCCCGGGTGCAGGACGACCGCGTGGTCCGGCAGCGCCGCCAGGCGCCGGGCGTCGAGGCCGTACCGCCGGCTGTACTCCAGGGGGCTGGGGAAGAACCCGCCGCCCGCGGACGACATCCGCTCCCGCTGCACGCGCAGCATCATCACCGCGTCGGGCTGCACGTCCGCGAGGACCTCGTCGAGGTGGTAGCCCACGCGGGCGGGCCACGCGCCGACCCCGACCGGCACGAGCGTCGGGGGCGCGACGAGGGTCACCTCCGCGCCCAGCGTGTGCAGGAGCTGCACGTTCGAGCGCGCGACCCGGCTGTGCAGCACGTCCCCGACGAGGACGACGCGGCACCCGGCCAGGTCCCGCCCGGTCGCGTCGGCGCGCCCGCCGTCGCCGACGAGGTGCCGCCGCAGCGTGTACGCGTCCAGCAGCGCCTGCGTCGGGTGCTGGTGCATCCCGTCGCCGGCGTTCACCACGGCGCCGCTCGTCCAGCCGGCCGAGGCGAGCGTGTGCGGGGCGCCGGACGCGGCGTGCCGGATGACGACGGCGTCGGCTCCCATGGCCTGCAGGGTGAGGGCGGTGTCCTTCAGCGACTCGCCCTTGGAGACGCTCGACCCCTTGGCGGAGAAGGTGATGACGTCCGCCGACAGCCGCTTGGCCGCCGTCTCGAACGACAGCCGCGTCCGCGTCGAGTCCTCGAAGAAGAGGTTGACGACCGTGCGCCCGCGCAGCGTGGGCAGCTTCTTGATCTCGCGCGCCTGGGTGGCGGCCATCTGTGCGGCGGTGTCGAGGATGCGCACCGCCTCGTCGCGCGTGAGGTCCGCGGCGGAGAGCAGGTGCCTCACCGGGCACCTCCCTCGATGAGGACGGCGTCGCGGCCGTCGGTGCCCGCCAGCAGGACGCGCACCCGCTCGGAGGCGGCCGTCGGGAGGTTCTTGCCCACGTAGTCCGCGCGGATCGGCAGCTCCCGGTGACCCCGGTCGACGAGGGCCGCCAGCTGCACGGCGCGCGGCCGGCCCAGGTCGCTCAGCGCGTCCAGCGCGGCCCGGATGGTCCGGCCGGAGAAGAGCACGTCGTCGACGAGCACCACCACGCGGCCGTCGACGCCGCCCGGCGGCAGCTCCGTCGACCCGATCGGCCGGGTCGGGTGCTGGGCCAGGTCGTCGCGGTGCATCGTCACGTCCAGCGACCCGACGAGCGCGGCGGGATCGGTGCCCGGCTCGACCGCGGCGATGCGCTCGGCGAGCCGGCGCGCCAGCGGGAGCCCCCGGGTGGGGATCCCCAGCAGGACGAGGTCGGCGGCGCCCCGGTTGCGCTCGAGGATCTCGTGGGCGATCCGGGTCAGCGCGCGACCGACGTCGGCGGCGCCGAGGACCTCGACGGCGGCGGGTCCGGGGACGCCGGACTCGTCGTCGGGGTGGTCGAGCGGCACATCGGGGGGCAGGTCCGGGGGCACAGCAGGTCCAGCACGCATCCGCATCTCCTTGTCCGCCTCACGGGACGGTCTTGAAGGACCGGGCAGGTGTCGGGCCGACCCTACCCGTCCGTCCCGGGCCCGGCGGCAGGCGTCCACGCCACGGGCACGCGTCCGGACCGGTCATCCCGGCGGCGCGGCTGCCGATCGGGGGGACGTGCACACCCTCGCCGTCGACCAGGGCTGGAGCGCCGCGCTCGGCCTCGTCGCCGCCGGCGTGCTGCTCGGCGTGCTCCCCGCCCTGCTGCCCCGCGTGCTCGCGCGGCGACGGGCCCGGCAGGCGGGGGACGAGGTGGAGCGCACGGCCGGGCACGAGGCGGCGCGCGCCGCGCTGCTCCAGGTCCAGGACGCGGACGCGGACGCCGTCGTCGAGCGGGCCACGGACCTGGTGCGCGCCGCGCTCTGGAGGGACGACGTCGAGGTGCGGCTGCACCGGCCGGCGGAGGACCGCGCCGAGGCGCACGTCGCCGTCGCACCGGGCGCGCCGCCGCTGGACGTGCGGGGGGCGGCGTTCGTGCAGGAGGTGGGTCTCGTCGTCGACGCGCTCGTCGAGCGGGCGTGGCTGCGCGAGCGTCTCGACCGCACCGTCCGCACCGACCCGCTGACGGGCCTCGCGAACCGCATGGCGCTGGACGCGCGGCTCGACCCCGCCACCGACGACGCGCTGCTGCTGGTCGACGTGGACACGTTCCGGGCGGTCAACGACGTGCACGGCCACGCGACGGGCGACGCCGTGCTGCGCGACGTGGCGGGGCACCTCCGGCGCGCGGCGGGCGGCGCGTTCGTCGCCCGGCTGGGTGCCGACCAGTTCGTGGTGCTCCCCGGGGGCGACGAGGCCGGGCGCGGGGCCGGGCACGAGGCCGGGCACGAGGCCGGGCGCGAGGCCGGGCGCGAGGCCGGGCAAGACATCGCGCACGACACCGCGCACGACACCGCGCACGACACCCGGCGCGACCACGGGGTCGACGCGGCCGGGAGCCTCGCGGACCTCGCCGAGCGGGTCGCCGGGGAGCTGCCCGGCGGCACGGGGGTGGCGGTGCGGCTGTCGGCCGGGCTGGCGTCGCGGTCGGCGGGCGAGCGGCGGCCGGTCCCCCTGCTGCAGCGCGCGGAGGCGGCGCTGGAGGAGGCCCGTGCCACCGGCGCCGGCTGGCTCGCCTTCGACGCGGCGATGGAGGAGCGGCGCGCCGGGGAGCACCGGCGGCGCGCGGCGATGCTCGCCGGGGTCGCGGACCAGCGGTTCGTCGCCCACCTGCAGCCCATCGTCGACGTGCGGACGCTGGCCGTGGCCGGGGTGGAGGCGCTGGCGCGCTGGGAGCGCGGCGACGAGGTCCTGTCGCCCGCGGCGTGGCTGCCCCTGGCCGAGGAGTCGGGCCTCATCGTGCCCATCGGGGCGGACATGCTGCGCCAGGCGGGGCTCGTGCACGACCGGCACGGCCTGGCGGTCTCCGTCAACGTCGCGCCGCAGCAGCTGACCGACCCGGGCTTCGTCGCGACGGTGGAGCAGTCCTGGGGCGCACGCCCGTGGTCGGCGCTCACGCTGGAGATCACCGAGGGCGCGCTCCTCGTCACCGAGGAGGTGCTGCCGGCGCTGGTGGCCCTGCGCGCCCGGGGCGCGCGCATCTCCCTCGACGACTTCGGGACGGGCTTCAGCTCGCTCGCACGGCTCGTCGACCTGCCCGTCGACGAGCTCAAGATCGACCGGAGCTTCGTGCAGGCGCTGGGCACGGGGCGCGGGCGGGCGGTGCTGGCGGCGGTCGTCGAGCTGGCGCGTGCGCACGACCTCGCGGTCGTCGCCGAGGGCGTCGAGACGCCGGACCAGCTCGCGGCCCTCGCGGGGCTCGGCGTGGACCACGTGCAGGGCTACCTGCTCGGCCGCCCGTCCCCCGAGCCGCCGGCGCGGGCCGTGGTCGAGCTGCCGGAGCCCCACCGCCGCCGGTGGGCCGCCCACGTCAGGGCAGCAGCGTCGGCTTCAGCTCCGACAGGCGCGCGAGCAGCCCGTTGACGAAGGACGGCGACTCGTCCGTGGACAGCGCGGCCACGAGCGCGACCGCCTCGTCCATCGCGACGGCGTCCGGCACGTCGTCGTTCCAGAGGATCTCCCACGCGCCGAGGCGCAGCGCCGCCCGGTCCACCGAGGGCATGCGCTCGATCGTCCAGCCGTGCGCGTAGGTCGCGAGCAGCTCGTCGATGCGCTCGCGGTGCGCGACGACGCCCTCGACGAGGTCCACCGAGTACTGCGGGACCGCCGTCTCGCGGCCCGGGTCGACGATGCGCTGCGCGAGCAGGTCCGCGGGCGCGACGCCGCGCTGGTCCGCCTCGAAGAGGATGTCCAGCGCCCGGCGCCGCGCCTTGCTGCGGGCCGCCACGTCAGTCGTTCACGCGGCCGAGGTAGCTCCCGTCACGGGTGTCCACCTTGACCTTCGTGCTGGCCTCGAGGAACAGGGGCACCTGGATCTCGTAGCCCGTCTCGAGGGTGGCGGGCTTCGTGCCGCCGGTGGAGCGGTCGCCCTGCAGGCCCGGCTCCGTGTAGGTGATCTCGAGGACGACCGACGGCGGCAGCTCCACGTAGAGCGGGACGCCCTCGTTGGTGGCGACCATGACGCTCTGGTTCTCGAGCAGGAAGTTCGCGGCGTCGCCCACCGTGGCCTCGGCGACCGGCAGCTGGTCGTACGTCACGGTGTCCATGAAGACGTAGTCCGTGCCGTCCTTGTACAGGTACTGCATGTCGCGCTTGTCGACGTTGGCCGTCTCGACCTTCAGGCCGGCGTTGAACGTGCGGTCCACGACCTTGCCGGACAGGACGTTCTTGAGCTTGGTGCGCACGAACGCACCACCCTTGCCGGGCTTCACGTGCTGGAACTCCACGACGGTCCAGAGCTGGCCGTCGATCTTCAGCACGGTGCCGTTCTTCAGGTCGTTCGTCGTCGCCACAGTCGTCGCTCTCCGTCGTCTCGTCGCCTCGGTGCCATCCCGGTGCCCCGCCTCCGGCCGGCGGTCGTCCGGTGCCGCGCGCGGGCCGGGCCCGCGGGCACGGTCGGGACCGGTGAGAGCCGGTCGGCGGGCCCGCGGCGCGGCAGACCGCCGACCATCGTAGCGGTGCCTCCGCCGACGCCGTGCCTCAGCCGACGAGCAGCGCCCGCACGCCGATGCCGACGGCGGCGGACCAGACGAGCGAGGCCAGCGTGCCGATGACGAACCGCTCGGACGCCACGGGGTTCTGCTGCAGCTCCGGGTAGCGGCCCAGGCCCTTGACGGCGACGACGACCGCGACGCCCTCGGGCTGGCCGAGCAGCAGCGAGCCGGTGACGGCCAGCCGCTCCAGCACGCCGATCCAGGTGCCGCCGCGCAGCACGGTCCTCGCGCGCGGTCCGTCGGGGGCGTCCGCGGCCTGCGCCTCGATGCGGCGCGCGCGCTCCTCGGGGTCCTCGGGGAGCGCCTGCGGACCCGTGCGCGGCGACCGCAGGCCCGTGCGGGACGCCGCTCGCAGCATCCCGACGGTGAAGAGCCAGCCGCCGACGACGGACAGGACGAGCGCCCCGACCACGACGAGGGTGACGGCGAGGGGCGCGGCCGACGGCAGGGCGGGGGTCACGCGCCGACGGTCGTCGGCACCGGGCCGGCTGTCAACCGCGGCCCGCGGCGTCCCCGGGGCCCTCGTCCTGGTGGCCCGTACCGCCCTGCGCGCGCTCGAGGAGCCGGGCGGCCGTCGGCAGCGCGGCCTGCTCCTCCGCCCACAGCGCGGCGCGCAGGCGCTGGCTGACGGCCTGCTGCGTGACGCCCAGCCGTCGCGCGACGCGGTCCTGCCCCGGCCCGTCGGTGAGGAGGGCGTCGACGGCCTGCCAGCCGGCGTCGCTGCGCCGGGCCCGCAGGGCCCCGAGCAGGACGAGCACGGCCTCGGCGTCCTCGGCCGCGGTCGGGTCGTCGCCCCGCACGGCCAGGGCGACCGGCCGCTGGCGGCCCTTGGCCGCCGTCACCGCGTCACGGGCGTGCACGAAGGCGCGGCCCGACGAGGCCCTCGACGAGCTCGCCAGGACCTCCACGCCCCCGGCGCCGATCCCCACGCTCCAGCCGCCCCCGCGCAGCACGTCGAGGGCGGTGCGGACGGCCGTCGACGCGTCCGCGACGACGGCCTGCACCTCGTCGCCCACCGTGCGCTCGAACGGACGCACGGCGGGGACGTCGGCCAGCCGCGCCAGGAGCTCCTCCACGCGGTCGCCCGTGCGGCGGCTGCCCTTCTGGTCGATCGTGAGGACGAGCACGGCCCCATGCTGCAGCCTTGTACGCGTCAGCACAAGCCTGCGGACCTGTCCGGCCCGTTGCGAGCGGGTGCTCCCCGGTACGGCCGTGTCGGTGCCCCGTGCGACGATCGCGCCGTGAACCGCCCCCCGCTCGTCCTCGTCGGCCCGCCGGGCGTGCCCGTCGCGGCCGTCGCGCGCGCGGTGGCGACGCGGGTCGGGCGGACGCTGGTGGACACGGACGAGGCCCTCGTCGCCGCGACGGGCAGGTCCGTGACCGAGCAGCTCGTCGAGGACGGCGAGGAGGTGCTGCGGTCGCGCGAGCGGACGGTCGTCGCCCCGGCGCTGGCGCTCGACGCGGTCGTCGCGCTCGGGTCGGGCGCCGTCCTGCACCCCGCGACGCGGGCGGAGCTCGTCGCCACGGGAGCCGGGGCGCCGGTCGTCGTGCACCTCGAGCTGGACGCGGCGGCCTCCGCGCGGCGCGCAGGCCTCAACGCGCCGGGCGCGGTCGCGCTCGGGGCGACGCGGGCCCGCTGGCGGGCGCTGCACGCCGAGCGCACCGCGGTCCTGGCCGACGTGGCGGACCTCGGGGTCGACGCCTCCGCCGAGGACCCGGAGGTCGTCGCGGAGGCCGTGCTCGCGGCGCTCGCCAGGTGGGCGACGACGCCCCCCTCGGCGGCCGGGCCCCAGGATGGGGTGCTGTGAGCACGGTCCCGTCCCCCGCGACGCCCACGGGCGCGCCGTCCGCCGCGCCGCCCCTCACGCCGTCGGGCACATCGTCGGTCACACCGTCGGTCACGTCATCGGGCGAGTCCGACGCCCCCCGCGTCCGCGTCGTGCGGGTGGGCACGGTCGAGCTCGGTGCGGGGCGGCCGAAGGTCGTCGTCCCGCTCACGGCCGCCGACACCGCCGGGCTGGTCGAGGAGGCGCGGGCCGCCCGGGGCGCGCACCCCGACCTCGTCGAGTGGCGCGTGGACCACCTCCGGGCGGGGCTGGCGCCGCGGGAGGTGGTGGCGGCCGGGCGCGCGCTCGTCGCCGCCCTGGAGGGTCTCCCGCTGCTCGTGACCGTGCGGACCGCGGCCGAGGGCGGTGCGGCCGACCCGGACGACACGACCTGGGCCGCCGCGCTGGAGGCGGCGGTGGCGGAGGGTCTCGCCGACGCGGTGGACGTCGAGGGCGCACGGGGGGCGGACGCGGTCGCGCGCGTGGTCGCCGCCGCGCGGCACGCCGGCGTCCCCGTGGTCGCCTCCCGGCACGAGGTGCGGTCGACGCCGCCGCAGGACGTGCTCACCGAGCGCCTCCTCGCGCTGGGCGCCACCGGTGCGGACGTCCTCAAGATCGCCGTGATGCCGCAGGCCCCGGAGGACGTGCTCGCGCTGCTCGGGGCGACGCGGGCGGCGTCGCTGCGCACGGACCGGCCCCTGGTGACCATGGCGATGGGTCCGCTCGGGGTCCTGACGCGGCTCGGCGGCGGGGTGTTCGGGTCGTGCGCGACGTTCGGCCGGGTGGGACGCGCGTCGGCCCCGGGCCAGGTCGCGGTGGCGCCGCTGCGGGCGGCGCTGGCGGTCGTGCACGGCGCGGACGACGAGGGCGTCGTGGCCGGGGCCGACCACGCGCCGGGGCGTGCCCGGTGACCGGTCCGACGACCCGTCCGACGGCCGGACCGGGCACCGATCCGGGCACCGATCCGGGCACCGAGCCGGGCACCGAGCCGGGCACGGGAGGGCGTGCGCGGCCTGCGGGTCCGCTCGTCGTGCTGTGCGGTCCCATGGGCTCGGGCAAGACGTCGGTCGGGACGGAGCTGGCCCGGCGCTGGGGCGTCACGCTGCGCGACAGCGACCGGGACGTCGAGGTGGCGGCCGGCAGGACGGTGGCGGAGGTCTTCGCCGAGAGCGGCGAGGAGGCGTTCCGCGCGCTCGAGCACGCCGCGGTCGGGCGGGCGCTCGCGGAGCACGCCGGCGTCCTGGCCCTCGGCGGCGGAGCCGTGCTGCACCCGCGCAGCCGGGCGGCGCTCGAGCGGTACGCCGGTGCGGGTGGTGCCGTCGTGTTCCTCGACGTCGGCGCGGACGCCGTCGCCGACCGGGTGCTCGGCGACACGACGCGGCCCCTGCTTGCCGGTGACGCGCGGGCGCGGTGGACGGAGATCGCGGAGAGCCGTCGTCCCGTCTACACCGCCCTCGCGACCCACCGGGTCGTCACCGACGGCCGTACGCCCGCGGAGGTCGCCGCCCTCGTCGAGCAGGCCGTCCAGAGCGACGGCCCCCACACCGTCCCCGACGGCGTCCCCCACGACCAGTTCCACGACCGACCGCACGACCAGCCCCACGACAGACCTGCCGACGGCACGGCCACCGTCAGCACCCCGGAGGACTCCCCATGACCGAGCAGGTCCCCGCCACCGAGCCCGCCACCGAGCCCGCTACCGAGCCCGCCACCGAGCCCGGCGCGGGCGACGCACCCGTGCGCGTGACCGTCGCCGGGCAGGCGCCCTACGACGTCGTCATCGGGCGGCACCTCCTCGGTGCACTCGACGGGCTCGTGGGGCCCGACGCGCGCACGGTCCTCGTCGTGCACCCGACCGCGATGGCCACGACGGCAGAGGCGGTGCGCGACGACCTCGCCCGGACGGGCCGCACGGTGCTCCTGGCGGAGGTGCCGGACGCGGAGGCGCAGAAGACCGCGCAGGTCGCGGCCTTCCTCTGGGGCGTGCTCGGCCAGGCGGACGTCACCCGCTCCGACGTCGTCGTCGGGCTCGGCGGCGGGGCGACGACGGACCTGGCGGGCTTCGTGGCCGCGACGTGGCTGCGTGGCATCCGCGTGGTCCAGGTGCCGACGACGCTGCTCGGCATGGTCGACGCGGCCGTCGGCGGCAAGACGGGGATCAACACGACGGAGGGCAAGAACCTCGTCGGCGCCTTCCACCCGCCCGCCGGGGTGCTGGCCGACCTCGCCGCCCTGGCGAGCCTGCCCCGCAACGACCTCGTGGCCGGGCTCGCCGAGGTCATCAAGTGCGGCTTCATCGCCGACCCGGTCATCCTCGACCTCGTCGAGCAGCACGCGGCGGAGATCACCGACCCGGAGCGGGCCGCGGCGTCCCCGGTGCTGGCCGAGCTCGTCGAGCGCGCCGTCCGCGTGAAGGCGCGCGTCGTCGGGGAGGACCTCCGGGAGGCGGGGCTGCGCGAGATCCTCAACTACGGGCACACGTTCGGGCACGCCGTGGAGCACGTGGAGCGCTACCAGTGGCGGCACGGGGCGGCCGTCTCCGTCGGGATGGTGTTCGTCGCCGAGCTCGCGCGGCTGGCCGGCCGGCTCGACGAGGCGGTCGTCGAGCGCCACCGTCGCGTGCTCCGCGCCGTCGGGCTGCCGACGACGTACCGGGGCGACCGCTGGGAGCAGCTGGTCGCCGCCATGCGGCGCGACAAGAAGACACGGGGCGACCTGCTGCGCTTCGTCGTGCTCGAGGACGTCGGCAAGCCGACCCGCCTCGAGGGGCCCGACCCGACCCTGCTCGTCGCGGCGTACGCCGAGGTCGCGGAGGGCGCGCCGGCGCCGGGCCGTGCCATCGCCCTCTAGACCGACGGTCAGCCGGGAGGCGCCTGCCCCGTGCCGGACGGGGTGAGCGTCCGCTCGGGGCGCGCCTCCCGGTCGACGGAGGCCTGGGGTGTCGCCGGCACCTGCCCGGCCCGGCGGCGGGGTCGCCACACCGCGACCACCGCGGCGAGGACCGTCAGCACGACGGCGTACCGGAGGACCGTGCGCGGCTCGGCCGCGGCGTGGGCGAGGACGACCAGCACCAACGGCACCGCGACGAGCAGGCGGTGGCGGCCGAGCCTGGGGGTGGGGCGCTCGTGCGCCGCGAGCACGACGACGAGCAGCAGGGGTGCCGCGTAGTAGACGAGGTAGACCGGGTCGAGGAGCAGCCGGACCGCGACGAGCACCGCGACCAGGGCTGCCGGCGGCGGACGCAGGACGACGGCCGTCACGCCCACGGCGACCACCACCGCCCCCGCCTGCGCCAGCCGGACGACCCAGCCCGCGTGCGTGGCGGCCGGGTCCAGGAGCCACGGGAGCGTCCACGGCGTCACCGCCCACTCCTGGTGCAGCATGCGGAAGGTGCCCAGCAGGACGAAGGGCGCGTAGGTGGCGAAACTGCCGGCCGCGGTCGCGACGCCCGCGACGAGGAGGGTCCGGGCGGGCAGCTGCAGGAGGACCGCCGCGCCCAGCGCCCCGGTCGGCTTCAGCGCGGCCGCGACCACGACGAGCACGGCCGCCGCGACCACCCGGCGGTCACGGGCGGCGGCGGCGGACAGGCACCACAGGAGGGCGATCGCGAGCTCCTCCGGGTGCGCGAGGGTCACGGGTCGCGCGGTGGCGACCACGGCGACGACCACCCCGCCGGCGGCGACCCCGGCGGCACCCGCGCGCGACACGGGCGACGCCCGGTGCACCAGCAGCCGCGCGACGAGGACCGCCAGGACGGTCAGCGCCGCCCACGCGGCCCCGACCGACACCACGACGGGGTCGGCGCCGACGGCACCCGCGACGCGGGCGACGAGACCGACCAGCAGCAGGTGCAGCGGACCGATCTGATACCAGGGGTCGTCGTAGACGTCCCAGCGCCCGTCAGCGAGCAGCCGCAGCCCCGCGGCGACGAACTCCGGCTGGTCCTGGGCCCCCGACCGGGCCGCGGTGAGCGAGGCGAGCAGCCCGCAGGCCACGGGCAGCAGGGCGAGCAGCAGCCCCGACCGCACCCGTGCCGGCGGCTGCGGCACCGCTCAGCGCAGGGTGGCGGGCACGGCCTCGAGGTAGGCCTCGAGGTTGCGCCGGACCTCCGGCACCGAGTCCCCGCCGGTCTTC
Source organism: Cellulomonas sp. plas2 (assembly GCF_057221735.1). Taxonomy (NCBI): domain Bacteria; kingdom Bacillati; phylum Actinomycetota; class Actinomycetes; order Micrococcales; family Cellulomonadaceae; genus Cellulomonas; species Cellulomonas sp. plas2. The sequence continues at coordinate 1,897,452 of NZ_CM170155.1, read as the reverse complement.
TCCAGCAGGGCGTCGGCCAGGACCAGGGCCACCATGGCCTCGGCCACGACCGCGGCGGGCGGGACGGCGCACACGTCCGAGCGCTGGTGCTGCGCCGCCGCGACCTCGCCCGTGGCGGTGTCGATGGTCCGCAGCGCCCGCGGCACGGTCGAGATCGGCTTCATAGCGGCCCGTACCCGCAGGACCTCGCCGTTGGACATCCCGCCCTCGACGCCGCCGGCGCGGTTGCTCGTGCGGCGGATGCGGCCGTCGGGGCCGGGCTCGATCTCGTCGTGGGCGGCCGAGCCGCGGCGGGCAGCCGTGCGGAAGCCGTCGCCGACCTCCACGCCCTTGATGGCCTGGATGCCCATGAGCGCCGCCGCGAGCCGGGCGTCCAACCGGCGGTCGCCCTGCACGTAGGACCCCAGCCCGGAGGGCACGCCGTAGGCGAGCACCTCGACCACACCACCGAGGGTGTCCCCCGCCTTGTGGCAGTCGTCGATCTCGGCGACCATCGCGGCCGACGTGGCCGGGTCCGCGCAGCGCACGGGGTCGGCGTCGAGCCGGGCGACGTCGTCGGGCAGCGGGAGCGGGGCGTCCTCCGGCACGGCGACCGGGCCGATCGCCACGACGTGCGACACGAGGCGGACGCCGGCGGCCTGCTCGAGGAGCGCCGCCGCCACGGTGCCGAGGGCCACGCGGGTCGCCGTCTCGCGGGCGGACGCCCGCTCGAGGACGGGGCGCGCGTCGTCGAACCCGTACTTGCGCATGCCGACGAGGTCGGCGTGACCGGGGCGCGGACGCGTCAGCGGCGCGTTGCGCGCCCGCTGCAGCAGCGCGGGGTCGTCCACCGGGTCCGCGGCCATGACGTCGACCCACTTGGGCCACTCGGTGTTGCCGATCTCCACCGCCAGGGGGCCACCCTGCGTGAGGCCGTGCCGCAGCCCGGCCAGGATGCGGACCTCGTCCTGCTCGAAGGACATCCGCGCGCCCCGGCCGTAGCCGAGGCGGCGGCGGGCGAGGGCGGCGCGGACGTCGTCGGTCCGCAGCGCCACCCCGGCGGGGACGCCCTCGATCAGCCCGACGAGGGCCGGTCCGTGCGACTCCCCGGAGGTCAACCAGCGCAGCATGGGGCCGATCCTCCCACGCGGTCCGGCACGGTCGTCCCACGAGCCCGGGCTGCGGACGGGGTGGTGCCGGTGGCGCGTCTCAGCCGAGCGGGACGAGCGGGTTCTTGCCCGGCACCGCCGGCGGGAGGGCGTCGGTGGACGACGCGGCACCGGACGCCGGGGCCGGTGAGGTCCCCGTGCCCGTCGTCGCGGGCAGCGCCCAGACGGTGGCCCCGAGGGTGAGCTCGACGTCGCCGACCGTGGTGGCCGGGCGGCCGCCGGCGGCGGGTGCGTCGGTCACCGCGGTGGCCGTCACCGAGCTGACGACGGTGAGCCGGCGCTCGTCGCGCTGGAGGTCGTCGACGAAGGCGAGGGCGTCGGCGTAGGCCCCGATGACGCTCAGGGTCAGCGGGACCGCGACCGTCCCGGGCGGCGCCGTGACGGCCGCCGCCGTCGTCGTCGCGGTCGCGGTCGCGGTCGTGGTCGCGGTCGTGGTCGCCGTGGTCGCCGTGGTCGTCGTCGTGGCGGTCGCCGCGCCCGTCGTCGTGGAGGCCGTGCCGTCGGTCGTGGCCGTCGCGGCTGCGGGGGCGCTCGTCGTCGTCCCGGCGGCGGCGCCCGTGCCCACGAGGACGGGCGTGCCGGGACCGGCCGAGGTGAGGGTGACGCCCGCGGCGGAGGCGAGGTCGTCGACCTGGCGCAGGTAGTCGGCGAGGCCGGCGTCGTCGGGCACCTGCGCGCGCAGGGCCGCGAGCTGCCCCTGGTACTCCCCCAGCCGCGCGAACTGCTCCCCGAGCTGGGCGATGCGGGCGCGCTGCACGTCGTTGGCGGCCCGGGCGTCCTGCGCCTGGGTGCGCACCTCGGCGGCCGACGTCAGGACGGGCCCGACGAGCAGCAGCCACGACGCGGCGAGGAGCGCGGCCACCAGCAGCGCGGTGCCGAGCACCCACGAGGACGTGCGGGACGTGGTCATGTCAGCCCTCCTGCTGCCCGGCGTACCGGCCGGCGAGCGCGTCGCCCGTCAGCTGGGCCGTCACGGTGACGGTGTAGTGGTCGCCGGCGGCGTCGGTGCTCGTCCGGGTCACGCCGGAGAACCAGACGCCGTCGAGACCCGGCAGGGCGTCGAGGGCGTCCTGCAGGTCCGCGACGGCCGGGACGGTGCGCGACTCCAGCGAGAGCGCGATGCTGCCGATCCCGGCGGCCTGCAGCGGGGTCGCGGCGGCGGGCGGGGTCAGGCCCAGGGGGTCGGGCCCGCTCGCGGTGAGGGTGGCGATGCTGGTGCCCGCCGGGAGCACGGCGGCGATCGCGTCGACGTAGGGCTGCCAGAGCACCTCCGTCGAGGTCGCGGCGGCACGGGCCTGCTCGACCTGCGCGACCTCGCCGAGCACCTGCGGCACCTGCGCGTAGCCCTCGGCCTGCCGGGTGAGCTCCGCGGCCTGCGCGGCCACCTCGGTGAGCTCGGCGTCGGCGCGCGCCTGCGTCGTGATCGCGCCCGCGTACCCCGCGGCGACGAGCACGACGACGCACGCGACGCCGCCCAGCAGCCGGCGCTTGACGACGGCGAGGGCACGCCCGGCACGGATGTCGGCGGGCAGGAGGTCCACCTGGACGGGACCGCCGAGCACGGTGGCGGCCGCGGTGCCCCGTCGCACGCCGAGCCCCCCGAACCGCGCGCCGGGGCGACCGGCCCCCGAGGGCGCCGGGGCGAGCGGGACCCCGGCCTGGGCGGAGGCCGTCGGGCTCGTCGGGGTCGTCGTCATGCCGCCACCCCCGACGCCAGCCCGACGGGCAGGGCGACGAGCGAGCCGGCGCCGTCGAGGGCCGTCCGGTCCACCGCACGGCCGAGGTCGTACCCCGCGAGCGCGTCGCCGAGCACCGCGGGCAGCCGCGTCGTGCTCGACAGGAGCTGCCCGAGACCGGCCAGGTGCACCCCGCCGCCGGTGAGCACGACGAGCTCGACGCGTGCGCCGGTGTGCTGGCCGGCGTAGTAGACGAGCGTGTTGCGCACGGACTCGACGAGGGCCCGGCACGTGCGGTCGACCGCCTCGGCGGCGGCGGCCAGCTCGGGCGGCACCGCCCCGGGGACCGCCCCGGCGCCCGTGCCGAGGCGACGCTTGGCGACCTCGGCCTCGGCCGGCGGCACCTCGAGCGCCGCCGCCACCGCATCGGTGACGTGCTGGCCGCCGGAGGGGATGACGCGGACGAGGCGGGGACGTCCGCCGGTCGCGACGACGACGTTCGTCAGCCGCGCACCGACGTCCACGAGGGCGACGGTGCGCTCGGCGTGCTCGCCGCGCGCCAGGGCCCGCAGGAGCGCGAACGCGTTGAGGTCGACCATCGTCGGCCGGAGCCCCGCGTCCTCGACGGCGCGCAGGTTGGCGGAGACGGTGTCGCGCTGGGCGGCCACGAGCATCCCGTGCACCGTCCGGCCGGTCTCCCCCTCCGTCTCGTCGGTGGGGTGGAAGTCGAGGATCGCGTCGGCCGCCCCGACGGGCAGCAGCTCCTGCACCTGGAGCGGCAGGGACGCCTTGAGCTGGGCGAGCGGCAGCCACGGCAGGTCGAGCTCGCGCACGACGACGCGCTGGTTGCCGACGCCGATGACGACGTCCTTGTGGCTGAAGCCCGTGCGGGACCACAGCTCGCGCAGCGCCTGCGAGACGACGAGGGCGTCGACGACCTCGCCCTCGCGCACGGCGCCCGCCGGCAGCCGGTGCTCGCCGTAGCGGACGAGCGTGGGTCGCGGACGTCGCGAGGACCCCGCGGGCGCGACCTCGGCCGCGCGCACGGCGGTGGTGCCGATGTCGAGGCCGATGACGTGCCTGCTGGCCACGGTGGTCCTTCCGTCCGTCCGGGGAGGGTTCGGCGGCCCGCGCCTGCGTGCGGGCGGGGCGCCGCCGTCCGGACCATCGGCGGTCCGGCGGCGGGTGTGAGGACTCAGAGCAGGCCGAGGTACCCCGACCACAGCGACGGCCCGGCGACGAGGCCGACCCAGGCGCCCGCGAGCATCCACGGCCCGAACGGGATGCCCGTGCGGCGGTCCGCGCGGCGCGACAGCAGCAGCAGCGCCCCGAAGGCACCGCCCAGCACGAACGCCGCGAACCCCCCGACGACGAGCGCGCCCCAGCCGGCCCACGCGAGGTGCAGGCCCAGCACGCCCGCGAGCTTGACGTCGCCGAGCCCCATGCCACCGGGCGCGACGAGCCAGATGACGAGGTAGAGGCCGAGGAGCACCGCGGCGCCCACGAGGCCCCGCACGAGCGGGGCGAGGTCGCCCTGCCCGCCGGGGGCGAGGCACGCCAGGGCGACGAGCACGACGCCGACGACGGACGCCGGCCCGACGATCGCATCGGGCAGGCGGTGCAGGTCGAGGTCGACCAGCGCGAGGACGATGCTCACCGCCGCGAGGTGCAGGAGCGCGGGCAGCGCCCAGGACGCGCCGACCCAGGCCGCGACGGCCCCGAACGCCACCGCCGTCCCCGCCTCGACGAGCGGGTACCGCACGGAGACGGGCCGTCGGCAGTCCCGGCACCGGCCGCGCAGGAGCAGCCACGACACGACCGGCACGTTGTCGCGCGGGCGCACGGGCGCACCGCACCCGGGGCACGCGCTGGGCGGCCGCACGACCGACAGGCCGCGTGGCACCCGCCAGACGACGACGTTGAGGAAGGACCCGACGAGCAGCCCCAGCAGCGCGACGGCCGGGACGAGGACGGCCTGCGGGACGGACGGGTCGGCGGCGGGCACCAGTGCGCTCACGCGATCACCCGGCCGGCTCGAGGTAGTTGCCGAGGGTGGCGCTGATCTGCTCCGGCAGGGCGTTCCACTTCTGGCCGGGGCCGCCCGTGCACGAGGTGACGACGAGTCGCGACCAGCTCGTCGCGCCGCGCTCTCCCAGGTCGATGCAGCGGCCGAGATGGTCGACGAAGGTCCAGCTGGTCCGGTAGTCGCCGGTGTCGGCGAAGCGGGTCCACTGCTGGTCGGCGGCCGTGGCGCTGCAGGCGGACGTGAGGGTCGGGTACGACGAGCCGGAGCCCGGCGCCGGGGTCTGCAGGCAGTAGCGCTGGGCCGTGCTGTTGTCCCGCAGGACGGAGATCTGCTGCGTGCGCGACACCGCGGGCGCGACGGGCTCCTCGTAGTACCACTTGTGGTTCCACTTGAGCAGGCTGCCGCCGCTGGGGTCCTGCTTGCACGGGTAGACGATCATGTACGCGAAGCCGACCTGCTCGTTGGTGACGTCGAAGCAGCGCCCGAACTCGAGGTAGCTGACCACCTGGCGGGTGCTGACGCTCGCGGCACCGGGGCCGACGGCGGGGTCGGGGTCGAACGAGCCCCACTCGGCGTTCGAGGCGCACGACGTGCCGATGCTCAGGCGCCGGTCGCGCAGGTCCGCGATCGTCGTCGACGTCGTGCCGGCGGACAGGCAGTACGCCGAGTAGTTCGTGATGGCCTGGTTCTCCCCCTGCCACCGCGCGCCGCCCTGCCAGCTCCAGAGCTGGTTCCACCGTCCGGCGTCGCTGCGGCACGGCTGCAGCAGGGCGTCGACGGTGGGCGACGAGGCGGTCGGCGGCCCGGTGACGCACAGCGGCGTCTGGCCCGGCGACGTGGTGACGGCGAGCTTGATGCCGTACGTGCTGTCCCAGATCCACAGCTCGCGGACGTCGTCGGCGCCGCAGGTGTCCGCCGCGGCGTACGTCACCGCCGAGCCGGCGGTGTCCGACGTCGCGCGCAGGCAGTAGCTGTGGCCGAGCGTCCAGATGCGGCCACCGGCCACGTTCGTGTTCGTCGTGCGGAAGCGGTAGACCGAGACGATCGTGCGGTCGCCCTCCCCCGCCTCGAGCAGGGGCCCGCCCGGGACGACGCCCGCGGAGGCGATGCGCGCGTAGCGCGGCTGGGTCGCGACCCCGCCGCCCGCGGCGCACGGCATGGCGTTCGCCGCCAGCCACGCCGCGTCCCGGCCCGCCGGGTCGTCCTTGTAGTACGCGATCGAGGCGGTGTACCCGAGGCCCGCTGCGCCGGCGGCACCGGCCCCCGCCGACGTCCCGGGCACGGCGGCGGCCACCGTCCCCTGCACGGAGCACGGCAGCTGCGCGAGGTCGCCGTACACGGTCCCCGTGAAGTCCGCCGCGCTCCCGGCGGACCGGATGCGGCTCACGGCCGCCTCGATCCCGGCCTCCGCGGCGAACACGCTGCGTGTGGACTTGCGCTGGTACTGGCCCGGCAGCGCGGCCTGCAGGACGACGCCCATGACGACGACGCTGAGGGCCGTCATGAGGAGGATGACGAGCAGGGCGCTGAGCATCGCCACGCCGGCGTCCGGCGGCGCGCCCCGTCCGACGAGGGCCTCCCGGCGGAGCGCCAGCGCACGGGCGACCGGGCGCAGGACGCCGGTGCGGCGCGGGCGCGGGGGGCGGGGCATGCGCGGGTCCTCCTGGGACGGGCTCGTGGTGGCGGCAGCGGAGACGGCAGTGGTGGCGGGCGTGGAGGCGGACGTGGGGGCGGTCATGGCCGCCCGACGGCCGAGAGGCAGACGGCGAGGTCGCTGCTCCCGTCGCCGTTGGCGTCGGTGTTCGACAGCGACGTCGGGGAGCTGTTGCGGGCGACGAACGACGAGGCGGTCGCGACCTCGACGCCGACGCGGGGGTCGCCGACGGTCAGCGCGACGTCGAGCACCTGGTGCACGAGGGCGCCGGACGCGAGACGGACGGTGAACGGGTAGGTGGCGGACGCTCCGGCGGGTCGCAGCACCTTCGTCGCGACGACGTGCCAGCCGGGGACCACCGGGTTCGTCGTGTCGGTCCAGGTGCGGCGGGCGAGCGTGCCGGCCGCCGGGTCGTAGCGCCACTGGGAGCACTGGGCCTGCCCGGTGACCGACGCGGCAGCGCTGACGCGCAGCTCGACGTAGACCGCACCGCCCGTCCCTGGGCCGGGCAGGTTGAGCGCCTCCGCGTAGCGCACCTGGTGGTCGAGCCGCTGGAAGGCGACCCGGGCGGTGTCCTGCGCGGTCCCGAGCACCTCCGTCCGCACGGTCTCGCGGGTCATCGACACGGTGGCCGACATCGCCACGGCGAGGACGATCGCGAACACCGCCATGGCGACGACCGCCTCGACGAGGGTCAGCCCGGCGTCGGGTCTCCTCCCGCGGTCCCGGGCCGCCCGTGCCCGCCGGCGGGCGCCCGGCCCCGCCGTCACGAGCCCACCTGGACGGTGACGGTGACCGGCGGGGAGACGAGCGCACCGGTGGTCCCCGCACCCTTGGCCGTGTAGGTGAAGGTGCAGGTCGCGGTCGTAGCCGGCGCCGTGAACGCGATGCGGCCGGCGGACGGGTTCGGCTGCGACGCGGCGAAGGTCCCGCACGACGGGGCCGACGCGCCGGCGAGCGTCACCACGGTGTCGTAGGCGTTCGGGACGTCGTTGGTCCCGACGCCCAGCAGGGACGTGGACCCGACCGGCACCGTGAACGTGTCCGGCGCGGGCGCGGGCAGCACGCGGAGCGTCACCGTCCTGGTCTGCGACACGCGGACGCCGTCGGGCGTCCTCACGCGGTAGGTGAAGGTCGAGGTACCCACCGCGGTCGTCGACGGCGTGAAGCCGACCGCCGTGCCGATCGCGCCGGAGGTCGCCGGGGCGCCGCCGACGGTCAGCTGCCCGGTCGGCACGGTCATCGACAGGACCTCGAACAGGTAACCCGCAGGGTTGCCCGTGCGCGTCACCAGGGCCAGGTCCGCGGCGGGCGAGCCGGCTGGCGCGTCGATCGTCAGGTCCTGCACCAGCGGCTCGGGGTACGCGGTCACGGCGACGGTGACGGTGGCGGGGGCGGAGACGAGCCCCGCCGTGTCGGTCACCGTGTACTGGAACGTCACGGTGCCGGTGGTCCCGGGCGGCGTGAGCACGACCGACGTCCCCTGGACCGTCGCGGTCCCGCCCGTCGGGCCGGAGACCACCTGCACGGAGGCGGGCGTCGCGACGTCGTTGGCCGTCACCGGGATCGTCACGGCGGTCGCCTGCACGGTCGAGGCAGAGTCGGCCACGGCCCGCGGACGCACCGACACCCGGCCCGTGCCGGTGTTCGACAGCCGGCCGGCCTGGTCCCGCAGGACGTAGGTGAAGGTCATGACACCGGCGGCGTTCGTCGGCGCGGTGTACTTGACCTTCCCGTCGGCCTGCAGCGCCACGGTCCCGCTGCCGGCGGCCATCATCAGCGACGTCACGGGGTTGTTGCTCACGGGTCCGATGAGGTCGTTGCCCAGCACGTCCAGCACGACCGACGTGCCGAGGTCGGCCGCGGCCTGGTCGTCGACGGCGATGGGCCGCGTGATGTCGTTCCACGGCAGGTCGGCGTGGCCGTCGACGAGGGACGAGGTCTGGTAGCGGCAGGGCGCGCTCGCGGTGCACGTCCCGCCGACCGGGTCCCAGCTCACGACGACCGTGACGCGCAGCAGCCGCGTGGTGCCCGCGGGCTGCGTCACGGGGTCGGCGGTCTGCCCGGCGACGGCGCCGCAGGCGGCGGACGCCACCGCGGTCGGCCGGTAGCACGCGGCGACGAGCGTGCGCACGGTGTAGGTCAGGCCCTCGACGACCGTCGTGCGGGACACGGGGACGGCCGGCACGGAGGACGCCGTGGCGGCCGGGTCCCACACGGGGTAGCCCGCGCCGAGCCCCTCGACCCCGAGCGACTGGGCCGCGGTGACCGCCGCGGTGACCGCCGCCTGCGTCCGGCCCCGGACGAGGCCCGAGACGCCCGACACCTCGAGCGGGGCCACCGCGAGGGCGGCCTCCATGCCGTCGTTGGCGACGGTGACCGCCGTCAGCCCCTGCGCCTGGTGGCGGGCCGTGCGGGTGCCGTTGACGAAGAGCTGCAGCGCCGCCGTCGCGACGACGGCGAGGAGGGCGAGGGCGACGACGACCTCGACGAGGCTGAAGCCCTCGTCGCGCGTGCTGCGGGGCGCTCCCGGCACGGGTGCCGGGGCGGGGTCGTCGCGCACGGGCACCTGCCTCTCGCTGGTGGTGTCGTCGGGTGTGCCGGACGCGGCACGGGCCCCGGTGTGGTCCGGAGCCCGTGCCGCGCGGGTGGTGCGACCGATCAGGCCGGGCGCATCAGGCCGGGCAGGCGGAGGTGCCCTTGGCCATGACGCCGCCGGCCGAGCTGGCGTAGAAGAAGCCGTTCGTCGGCTCGGTGCTGGAGGCGTTGGTGACGCGGAAGCAGAAGCCGCCCGTCGTCGTCGACACGGCGTAGGAGTTCAGGCCGTTGCCCTGGCTGATCCGGGCGGTGTCGGTGATGGCGCCCGTGGCCGCGCCGTCCGTCAGCGTGACGGTGGTGCCGCTGACGTTGAGGGCGGTCGGGTACTTGCCGTTGTCGGTGTAGTAGCTCTCGATCACGGTGGCGACGTTCTTGAGGTCGCCCTTGATCGCGGCGTCGACGGCCTTCTTGCGCTGGTTCATGAACACCGGGATGGCAATGGCCGAGAGGATGCCGATGATGATGACGACGACGAGGAGCTCGATGAGCGTGAAGCCCTTGTCCTTCTCGTCCAGAGACCTGCGAACGCGAGCGATCATGCCCGTCCTCGATTCTTGAGCGTGCCTGGCCTGGGTCGGTGGGCGACGGCTGTGCGCGCGCCCACCGTCCCCATCGGCGCGGGGGCGACGGACCTGAGGCATTCCGCCCGGAAGCGGACGCGTTCACCCGCCGTCCAGCCGCCACCGCGGCCGCGCGCCGGCGACGCTCAGCCGACGAGGTCGAAGACGCCGAAGATGGGCATGTAGAGGGCGACGATCATGCCGCCGATGAGGCCGCCCATGACGACGATCATGATCGGCTCGATGAGGCTCGTGAGCTGTTCCGTCGTCGTCTCGACCTCCGCGTCGTAGAAGTCGGCGACCTTCTCCAGCATCGTGTCGAGGGCACCGGTGTCCTCGCCGACCGCGATCATCTGGACGACCATCGGCGGGAACACCCGGTGCTGCGACAGCGGCCCGGCGAGCGTGCGCCCGCTGCGGACGGAGTCCTGCACGGCGCGGGCGGCACGCTCGACGACGACGTTGCCGCTCGTCTCCCCCACGATCTCCAGCGCCTGCAGCAGCGGCACGCCGCTGGCGAGCATGACGCCGAGGTTGCGGCAGAACCGCGCGATCGCGATCTTGCGCGTGAGCAGCCCGAACACCGGCACCCGCAGGACGAGGGGCTCCACCCGGTCCCGCACGGCGCGGTCGTGGCGGTGCCGGTGGTACCAGGCCGCCCCCAGACCGGCGACGACGGCACCCGGGGCGGCTCCCACCTTCACGACCCCGGACAGCCCGACCAGCGCCTGCGTGACGACCGGCAGCTCCCCGCCGAGGGAGGAGAAGATCCCCGCGAACACGGGGACGATGAACAGCAGCATGCCGACGACGGCGAGCACGGCGATCGCGAGCACCACGGCCGGGTACGTCATCGCCGAGCGGACCTTGGCGCGCAGCGTCAGGTCTCGCTCGAAGGTCGCGGCGACGGACTGCAGGGACCGGTCGAGGAACCCGCCGACCTCCCCCGCCCGCACCATGTTGACCATGAGCGGCGGGAAGACCGCCGGGCGGCGGCCGAGCGCCGTCGACAGCGCCACCCCCGCCTCGACGTCGGCCCGCACCTGCGCGACGACCTTGGCCAGCGGCCGGGACTCGGTCTGCTCGGCGAGGATGCTGAGGGCGCGCAGGAGCGACAGGCCGGCGCTGATCATGGTGGCGAGCTGCCGCGACAGCACCGCGACGTCCTTCAGCCGGATGCGGTCCCCGAGCCCCGGCAGGTGGAGCTCCGCGTGCAGGCCGCCGGTGCGGACCTCCTCGACGGAGACCGCCGCGAGGCCCATCTCCCGCAGCCGGGTCGCGACGACCACCTGGTTCGGGGCGTCGACCCGGCCCTTGACGAGCTTCCCGCGGGCGTCGCGGACGGTGTAGGCGAAGGTGCGGGTCCCACCCGCCGGCGCGGCCATCAGGCGCCGACCAGCGGCGCGGAGGTGCGGCCGGTCAGGCGCCCGTAGTCCTCGACGTGGTGGCACGCGGCCAGGCCCGTCTCGTACGTGATGGTGCCCGCCCGGACGAGCTGGGCGAGGTGCTGGTCCATGGTGTGCATCCCCTGCTGCGCGCCGGCCTGGAGCGCGGAGTAGATCTGGTGGGTCTTGCCCTCGCGGATGAGGTTGCGGATGGCGGGGGTGGCGACCATGACCTCGGTCGCCACGGCGCGGCCCGGGTGGTCGGCGCGGCGGCACAGCGTCTGGCTGACCACGCCCTGGAGGGCGCCGGCGAGCTGCGTGCGCACCTGCGCCTGCTGGGCCGTCGGGAACACGTCGACGATGCGGTCGACCGTCTGCGCGGCGTCCTGGGTGTGGAGGGTCGCGAGCACGAGGTGGCCGGTCTCGGCGGCGGTCAGCGCCACCTGGATCGTCTCGAGGTCGCGCAGCTCGCCGACGAGGATGATGTCGGGGTCCTGGCGCAGCACGTGCTTGAGCGCCGCGGCGAAGGAGTGGGTGTCCGTGCCGACCTCGCGCTGGTTGACCAGGCAGCGCTTGTGCCGGTGGAGGAACTCGATGGGGTCCTCCACCGTCATGATGTGGTCCTCGCGCGTGCGGTTGGCCAGGTCGACGACCGCGGCCAGCGTCGTGGACTTGCCCGAGCCGGTGGGCCCGGTGACGAGCACGAGCCCGCGCGGCAGGCCGGCGAAGGTGCCGACGACGGCCGGCACGCCCAGCGCCTCGAGCGGCGTCACCTCGAAGGGGATGAGCCGGAACACCGCCCCGACGGACTCGCGCTGCTGGAAGAGGTTGAGCCGGAACCGGGCCAGGTCGCGCACCTGGTGGGACAGGTCGAGCTCGAGGTCGGCCTCGAACGTCTCGCGCTGCCGCTGGGTCAGCAGGCCGAAGAGGCTCCGCCGCAGGCCCTCCGGCCGCAGCGGCCCGTAGCCCTCCAGGGGCTGCAGGTCCCCCGACAGGCGGATCATCGGCGGTGCGCCGGCCGTGAGGTGCAGGTCGGAGCCCCCCCGGCGGACCGTCTCGCGCAGGACGGCCTCGACGGGCACGTCGTCCTCGGCGCTCCCCTGCCCGAGCGCGACACGCCCGCCGGGGACGCCCGCGGGCGTCGGGGAGAGGGTGGGCACGAGGGCCGGCACGGTCGGCACGGGTGCCGGGGCGAGGGCGGGCACGGCGGACGAGGTCGCGGCCGCCGGGGGCCGGTCCGGCAGCGGGCTCCAGGTCGCGAACGGGGCGTCGTCGCGGTGGTCGCTCACGGCATCTCCTCCTGGCCTGGTGCCGCACCGCGGCGGTGCGCGACCGGCGGCCCGGCACGCGTCCCCCGGCCCATCGGCCCGGCGCGGGCGCTCCTGAGCCGTCGGGGTGTCACCGTCGGGATGTCACCGTCCGGCCCACCGAGGACGCCTCAGGCGACGACGCGCAGGATCTCCTCGAGCGAGGTCAGCCCCCGCACGACCTTCTCCCAGCCGTCCTCGCGCAGCGGCCGCATGCCCTCCGCCATCGCCGCGGCGGTGATCTCCGCCGACGAGGCGCGGGCCACCGCCAGCAGCTCGATCCGCTCGGAGACGGTCATCACCTCGTGCAGCGCGATGCGCCCGCGGTACCCGGTGCGGGAGCACGCAGGGCAGCCGACGGGTCGGTGCAGCAGCGGCACCGGCTCGCCCGGCAACCACGGGAAGCGCGCGCCGTCGAGCTCGGCCTCGGTCGGCTCGTAGGGCACCTTGCACCGCTCGCAGAGGCGCCGGGCGAGCCGCTGCGCGACGACGGCGTCGAGCGCCGACCCGACGAGGAAGGGCTCGATGCCCATCTCCGTGAGCCGGACGACGGCGGACGGCGCGTCGTTCGTGTGCAGCGTGGAGAGCACCATGTGGCCGGTGAGCGCCGCCTCCACCGCGATCTGCGCGGTCTCGTGGTCGCGGATCTCGCCGAGCAGGACGATGTCCGGGTCGGACCGCAGGATGGACCGCAGGGCACCGGCGAAGGTCAGGCCGGCCTTGGGGTTCACCTGCACCTGGCTGATGCCCGGCAGCCGGTACTCCACGGGGTCCTCGACGGTGATGACGTTGACCTCGGGCCGCGAGACCGCGTTGAGCGTGGCGTAGAGGGTGGTCGACTTGCCGGACCCGGTCGGCCCGGTGACGAGGATCATCCCGTACGGCTTCGTGTACGCCGAGCGGTAGGTCCGCAGGTTGTCGTCGAGGAAGGACAGCTCGCGCAGGTCCAGGCTCGCCGTGGAGTTGTCGAGGATCCGCAGGACGATCTTCTCGCCCCAGACGGTGGGCAGCGTCGCCACGCGCAGGTCGATGGTCCGGCCCTGGTGCGTGACCGACATGCGCCCGTCCTGGGGGCGGCGCTTCTCGGCGATGTCGATGTCGGCCATGATCTTCACGCGCGAGACGACGCCGCCCTGGATCGACTTCGGCGAGCGCTGCGTCTCGTGCAGCACCCCGTCGATGCGGTACCGCACCCGCAGGTCGTGCTCGGTCGGCTCGATGTGGATGTCGGAGGCGCGGTCGGTGATCGCCTGCGTGACGAGGAGGTTGACGTAGCGGACGATCGGCGCGTCGTCGTCGACCATGTCCCCGAGCGTCGACAGGTCGGCCTGCGGGTCGCGCTGGCTCTCCTCGAACGCCGACGAGAGGTCCTCGATCTCGTCGTCGGCGCGGCAGAACCGGTCGATCGCCCGGACGAGGTCGTCGTAGGTGGCGACGACGGTGACGACGGGACGGCCGGACACCGCGCGGACGTCGTCGACGGCCAGGACGTTGCCGGGGTCGGCGGTGGCGAGCACGAGCGAGAGCCCGTCGAGCGCCACCGGCAGCACGGTGTAGCGCCGGCACAGCGCGGCCGGCACGAGGGTCACCGCCGTGCGGTCGACCGGGTAGCCGTCGAGGTCGACGAACGTCATGCCGACCTGCAGCGCCAGCGCCCGCGTCAGCCCGCCCTCGGACAGCACACCCTGCGCGACGAGCGAGCGCCCGAGCGACGTGCCGCGCACGAGCTGCTCGTCGAGCGCACGCAGCAGCTGCTCCTCGGTGATGAGGCCTTCCTCGAGAAGGATCTCCCCGAGCTGCTTCACGTCCGCTCCTCGCCGCTCCCGCGGCCCGCTCCGGACCACCCGTCCGGCCGATCGGCAGCACGGCCCGGTCCCTGAGGGACCGGTGCCGCCGGAGGTGCCGAGATCAGGCGCCGGTGCCGACCAGGTGACGCGTCAGGGCGTCGTCCATCACCGCGAGCGGGGCCGGGCGGCCCGTCATGAGCCGTACCTGCTCCACCGCCTGGTGCAGCAGCATGCGCTCCCCGCCCACGGCGGTGCCGCCCACGGCGCTCCAGGCCGTGCCGAGCGCCGTCGGCCGCGGGTCGTACGCGCAGTCGAGCAGCACCCCCCGGCACGGGACCGCGGCGGCCGCCAGGGCCTGGGCCAGCTCGTCGGCGCCGTGCGCGGGCAGCGTCGAGACGACGACGTCCGCCGCCGGGAGCAGGTCGGTCGCCGTGCTCCAGGCCCGCAGGTGGGGGTGCAGCCCCATCCGCTCGGCCGCCCGGAGCAGGGCTCCGGCGCGCCCGGGCGAGCGCACGACGACGTCCGCCTCCGTGACGCCGAGCTGCGCCAGCCCGGCCAGGGCCGACGCGGCGGTGGCGCCGCCGCCGAGCACGACACCGCGGCGGCCGTCGGCCCGGTCAGCCGTCCCGAGGCCCTCGGCCAGTGCCGTCACGAGCCCGTGCACGTCGGTGTTGAGGGCGACGAGCTGCGGGCGCGTCCGACCCGGCTGCAGCAGCACCGTGTTGGCCGCGCCCACCACGCGCGCGAGCGGGTCGACGTGGTCGACGAGGTCGAGGAGCGCGTGCTTGTGGGGCATCGTCACGGACAGGCCGGCCCAGCCGTCGTCGAGCGAGGTCAGCAGCGCCGGCAGGTCCTCGGGCAGCACGTCGAGCCGGTCGTAGCGCCAGCCGTCGAGGCCCAGGGCCGCGTACGCCGCCCCGTGCAGGAGCGGGGACAGGGAGTGCGCGACGGGGTGGCCGACGACCGCGGCCCGGCGGGGGGCGTTCGCGGACGGTGCGGTCATGCGGGCGTCGTCAGCTGTTCTCGGCGAGCCACTGCTGGTACTGCGCCTTGCCGGCCAGGAACTCGTCGTTGCTGTCGGTGAAGATCGTCTCGCCCGTGTCCAGGTCCACCGTGATGAAGAACAGCCACGGACCCTCGGCGGGCGTGATCGCGGCCTCGATCGCGGCCTGGCCGGGGTTGGAGATCGGGGTCGGCGGCAGCCCGAGCACCCGGCGGGAGTTGTACGGGTCGTCGCTCTCGAAGTCGGCGGTCGTGAGGTCCATCGCCGACTTGCCCAGGCCGTAGGCGTTGATCGTGTCCATGCCCAGCGGCCAGCCGCGGTCGAGCCGGTTCTGGATGACCCGGGCCACTCGGCCGTAGTCGTCGACGTCGCTGACCTCCTTCTCGGCGACGGAGGCCATCGTGAGGACCCGCTGCCGGTCGGTCGCCGCGACGCCGAGGCCGTCGAGCACCGAGACCGTCTTGCCGACCATCTGCGTGAGGACCTCGGCGGCGGTCGCGTCCGGCGCCACCTCGTAGGTCGCGGGGAAGAGCCAGCCCTCCACGGCGCCGCCCGCCTCCGCCGGCAGACCGATCGCGGCGGGGTCGGCGGCGGCGGCCTGCAGGTCGGCCAGCGGGATCGTCGTGATCTCGGAGACCCGCGTGAGCACCTGCTGCACCGTGAGCCCCTCCGGCACGGTCACCCGTGTCGTCGCTCGGCTGGCCGGGTTGAGCAGGGCGACGACGGCGTCGGTCGCCCGCATCTCGAGCAGGAGGTTGTACGTGCCGGGCTGGATGCCCTGCGCGTCGGGGTTCGCCGCGTACGCCGTGGAGAAGGCGCGGGACGTGGCGACCACGCCGGCGTCGGCCAGCACCTGGCCCATGTCCGCACCGGTGGCGCCCTCCGGGATCGTCACCTGCGCCGACGGACGGCCGGGACCCGGGTAGTCCTCGACCGCCGCGGTCGTCGTGCCGCCGTCGCGGACGTCGGACAGCACCGTCCAGACGCCGTAGGCGCCACCGCCGACGAGCAGCAGCACGACGAGGACCACCACGAGCGAGCGCCGCCGACGCCGGCGCCGCTGCGCCTCCTGCGCCCGCGCGCGGGCACGGCTGCGCCGCTCCCCGAGCGGCTCCTCCGCCTCGAAGAAGCCGTCCCTGGGGTCACTGCGTACCGTCGTGCCCTGCGTGCCGTCGTCCACCGTGCGTCTCCCGGTCGTCCGCGCTGCTCCGGGCCCCGGGCCCGTCCCCCTGCCTGCTCGTGCTGGCTGTGCTGGTGCTGCTGCTCCCCGTCCCGGTGCTGCCGGTCCTGATGCTGCCCTGCCGCGGCCGGACCGCCTGCCCGGCGCGCCGTCCCGTCGCACGTTCCGTGTCGAGGGCCCCCGTGAGGATGACCACGGCGGCGGCCTGGTCGACCACCTGCCGCTGCCGCCGGCCCGGTCGGCCGGCCTCGCGCAGGGCCCGGTGCGCCGAGACGGTGCTCATGCGCTCGTCGACGAGACGCACCGCCACGGGGGCCACGGCGCTCGCCAACACCTCAGCGTACGCGCGCGCCATGCCGGACGACGAACCCTCCGACCCGTTCAGGTGGCGCGGCAGCCCGACGTACACGACCTCTGCACCCCGCTCGCGCACCTCGGCCACGACCGCGGCGACGTCGGCCGCGCCCCGCTCGTCCCGCGGCAGCGTCGCGACCGGGGTCGCGACGATGCCGTCGGGGTCGGACGCGGCCAGGCCGACGCGGACGGTGCCGACGTCGACGGCCAGCCGGGCGGCGCGGGGCAGGCCCTCCCCCGGCCCGGCGGGCGTCGGCGTCAGGAGCGGGCTCCCGCCGACACGGCGTCGACGACGGCGACCAGCGCGCCGGGCAGCGCCGAGGTGTCCTGGCCACCGCCCTGCGCCACGTCGTCCTTGCCGCCACCGCCGCCGCCGAGCACGCCTGATGCGACCTTCACCAGCGCGCCGGCACGCACGCCGGCCGCCCGGGCGGCCGCGTTCGTCGCCACGACGACCACGGGCCGGCCCTTCGCGGCGCCGCCCACGGCCACGACCGTCCCCGCCGCCTCGCCGAGGCGCGAGCGCACGTCGAGCGCGAGGGTGCGCAGGTCGTCGGCACCGGAGACCTCGCCCGCGTCGTGCGTGACGACGCGCAGGCCCCCGACCTCGACCGCCCCCGCCGCCAGGGCGCCGGCCTGGGCCAGCACCTGCGCCTGGCGCAGCGCCGCGAGCTCCTTCTCCGCGTCCTTCAGCCGCGTGACGAGGGACGAGACCCGGTCGGCCAGGTCGTCCGGCCGCGCGCCGAGCAGGCCCGAGAGCTGCCCGACGAGCGCCCGCTCCTTCGCCTGGTAGCCGTAGGCACCCGCCCCGACGAGCGCGTCGACGCGACGCACGCCCGACCCGATCGAGGACTCGCCGAGCAGCGTCACCAGCCCGATCTCGCCCGAGCGGCCGACGTGCGTGCCCGCGCAGAGCTCGCGCGACCAGTCCCCGCCCACGGACACGACGCGGACCCGGTTGCCGTACTTCTCGCCGAAGAGCGCCATCGCGCCGAGCGCGCGCGCCTCGTCGATCGGCATGACGGCGTCGGTGACCTCGAGGTCGTCCTGGAGCCGGCTGTTGACCCGCTCCTCGATCTCCGCCAGCGCCCCGGCCGGCACGGCTGCGCCCGAGCGGAAGTCGAAGCGGACGCGGCTGGGCGCGTTCTCGGACCCCGCCTGCGTCGCCTGGTCGCCCAGCGCCTCGCGCAGCGCCTTGTGGACCATGTGCGTGGCCGTGTGCGCGCGCGCGATCGCGCCGCGGCGGGCCGTGTCGATCTGGGCCACACCGCGCTCGCCGAGCGTCAGCGTGCCGTCGACCAGCCGCCCGCGGTGCACGGACAGGCCCTTGATCGGCGCCTGCACGTCGTCGACCTCGACGAGGGCGCCACCCTCGAGCGCGATGGTGCCCTGGTCGGCGAGCTGGCCGCCGGACTCCGCGTAGAACGGCGTCACGTCGAGCACGACCTCCACGTCGGCGGGGGCCGTCGCGGTCGGCGCCGGGACGCCGTCGACGAGCAGGCCCACGACCGTGGAGCTCGCGGTCGCGTCGGTGTACCCGACGAAGCGCACGGGCGCGCCGTCCGCCCCCGCCGCCGCGGACAGCTCGCCGTGCAGGTCGCGGTAGGCGGAGGTGTCCGCGTGGCCGGTCTTCTTCGCGAGCGCGTCCGCGCGCGCCCGGGACCGCTGCTCCGCCATGAGCGTGCGGAACGCGGTCTCGTCGACCGCGACGCCGTGCTCGGAGGCCATCTCCAGCGTGAGGTCGATCGGGAAGCCGTACGTGTCGTGCAGCGCGAAGGCCTGCTCGCCCGACAGCAGCGGACCGGTCGCCGCCGGCGCCTCCTGAGCCTTCCGCACGGCGCCCTCGAGGATCGTCGTGCCGGAGGTCAGCGTGCGCAGGAAGGCGTCCTCCTCCCCGTAGACGACGCCGGAGATCCGGTCGAAGTCCGTCGCCACCTCGGGGTAGGACGGGCTCATCGCGTCCCGGCTGACGGGCAGCAGCGAGGGCAGCACCGCCTCGTCGACGCCGAGGAGGCGCATGGAGCGGACCGTGCGGCGCAGCAGGCGGCGCAGCACGTACCCGCGGCCCTCGTTCGACGGGCGCACGCCGTCGCCGACGAGCATGAGGCTCGAGCGCACGTGGTCAGCCACGACGCGCATGCGCACGTCCTGCTCCTCGTCGGCGCCGTAGCGACGGCCCGTGATCTCCTGCACCCGCTCGATGACGGGGAAGACCTCGTCGATCTCGTAGATGTTCTGCTTGCCCTGCAGCAGGAACGCCAGCCGCTCGAGCCCGGCGCCGGTGTCGATCGCCTTCTGGTCGAGCTCCCCCAGGAGCGGGTAGTCCTTGCCGGTCCCCTCGCCGCGGACGTACTGGTCGAAGACGAGGTTCCAGAACTCGAGGTAGCGGTCGCCGCCCGGGTCGACGGTGCCGCCCACCGCCTCGGGCCCGTACTCGGGGCCGCGGTCGTAGTGGAACTCCGCGCAGGGGCCGGCGGGGCCGGGCTGGCCGGTGTCCCAGAAGATCTGCTCGCGCGGTAGCCGCACGACGTGCTTCGGGTCGACCCCGACGCTCGCGAGGGCGTCCCACGCCTCGGCGTCCTGGTCCCACGTCGTCACCCAGATGCGGTCGCCGTCGAGACCGTAGCCGCCGCGCTCGACCGGCGTCGTGATGAGCTCCCACGCGAGCTCGACAGCGCCCTGCTTGAAGTAGTCGCCGAAGGAGAAGTTGCCGTTCATCTGGAAGAACGTGCCGTGCCGGGTCGTGCGGCCGACGTTCTCGATGTCGTTCGTGCGGATGCACTTCTGCACGCTCGCGGCCCGCGGCCAGGGTGCCTGCTGGGTGCCGAGGATGTAGGGGATGAACGGCACCATGCCGGCGATCGTGAAGAGGATCGACGGGTCGGGCGAGATGAGCGGCACGGAGGGCACGACGGCGTGCTCCTTGCTCGCGAAGTAGTCGAGCCAGCGCTGGCGGACGTCGGCGGTGCGCATGGGGGTCCTCGTCGTCAGGGGTCGGGCGTGGCGGGGCGTCATCAGCCGTCGGCGTGACGGCGGGGCGTCGTCGCGGCGTCGTCGTGGCGGTGGCCGGTCGACGCGGGACGGTCAGAAGAAGGGGTACCGGTCGTCGTCGTCGGGGTCGTCGGTCGGGGCGTCGGACCAGCCGGCGCGACCGCGCCGCCCGGGCGCCCCGGCGCCGACGGCCTGCCGGTCGCGGCGCTGCCGGCGCAGGGCGTCGACGTGCGTGTCGCCGAGGAGCCGGGCCTTGAGCTCCTCCTCGCGCTCGGCGAGGGCGACCGCGAAGTCCTCGCGAGCCAGCTCGAGGGCCGCGGACCAGCGGCTGACGTCGCGCAGCACGTCGCGCGCGGCCGGCGGGACGTGGGCGTCGACGGCAGCGCGGGTGCGGCGCGCGACCACGACGGTCGCCACGGCGCCGGCCCCGGCCCACAGCAGGCCGCGGATCACGACCGCGTCCCCGCAGTGGCCGCGGTGGCACCACCGGCGGCCGGTCGCGGCGCGGCGGCGGGCCCACCGACGGCAGGGCCACCTGCGCGCTCGAGCAGCGTGGCCAGCGCGCGCCGTGCGGCGTACGAGAAGGAGGCGACCTTGATGAGCGGCGTGCCGACCGTCGCCGCGACGAGCGCGGTGAGCGCCGAGACGTTCTCCGAGACCTGGGCCGCCGACGTCGTGACGGTGTCGACCTTGCCGAGCTGGGCGTTGGTCGACGCGATGACGCCCGCGGCCTCGTCGATGACGGGCAGGGCGTGGTCGGTCATCTCGCGCAGGGAGTCGCGCAGCCCGTCGACGACGCGGCCGACCTTCGTGAGGACCATGCCGAGCATGGCGACGAGCACGACGAACGCGATCGCCGCCAGCAGGCCTGCGATGTCCCCGACCGACATGACGTGCTCCTCCTGGTGGTGCTGGTGGTGGTGCTCAGGCTGCGACGGACCGACCCTACCCGGCGGCCGGGCGGCGGACGCACGACGACGCCCCGCCCGCGCAGCGCGCGGACGGGGCGTCGGAGGTGCCGGGACGGCTCGCGTCAGCGGGCGTAGTACTCGACGACGAGCTGGACCTCGCAGGTCACGGGGACCTCGGCGCGCTTCGGGCGGCGCACCAGCGTGGCGGTGAGCTTCTCGAGCTGGACGTCGAGGTAGCCGGGGAGCGTCGGCAGCACGTCGCGGTGCGCGCCGGCGGCGGCGACCTGGAACGGCGTCGTCGTCTGGCTCTTCGGCTTGATCTGGAGGGTCTGGCCCTCCGTCACGCGGAAGGACGGGCGGTCGACGATCTTGCCGTCGACGAGCACGTGGCGGTGCACGACGACCTGGCGGGCCTGGAGGATCGTGCGGGCGAAGCCGGCGCGCAGCACCAGGGCGTCCAGGCGCGTCTCGAGGTCCTCGACGAGCGCCTCACCGGTCAGGCCCGGGGCCTTGCGGGCGGCCTCGTACGCACGGGCGAGCTGCTTCTCGCGCAGCGCGTACTGCGCGCGCAGGCGCTGCTTCTCGCGCAGCCGGACGGCGTAGTCGGACTCGGTGCGACGACGCGCGCGGCCGTGCTCCCCGGGCGGGTAGGGGCGCTTCTCGAAGTGCTTGACGGCCTTCGGCGTGAGGGCCAGGCCGAGGGCGCGGCTCAGGCGGACCTGGCGGCGCGAGCGGGTGACGCTGCTCATGGGTGTGCTGCTCTTCCTGTCGTGGGACGTCACACCCGCGGCCGTCCGAGGGACGCGGGCGTGGGGCCGACCGTGCGCGCACACCCGTCCCCGTCCGACGTGGAACGGAGGGCGGGAGGTGGGACCGTGCGCGGGCTGAGACCCCAGGGGCCGTGGGCGGGCAGGACCCGCCGCACGAACCGGTCAAGACTACACGGTGCCTGGGACTACACGGTGCCCGGGGTGCCCCCCGCCAGGATCTGCCGGATGCGCGCGAGGCGGTCGGACACCTGCCGCTCGTACCCCCGGTCGCTCGGCTCGTAGTACCGCGCGCCGTCGAGCACCTCGGGCAGGTAGGTCTGCCGGGCGACGGCGTGCGGCTCGTCGTGGGCGTAGACGTAGCCCTGCCCGTGGCCCAGCGCGCGGGCCCCGGCGTAGTGGGCGTCGCGCAGGCGCGGCGGCACGGGTCCGATCCGTCCCGCGCGCACGTCCGCCAGCGCGCGGTTCAGCCCCTGGTAGGAGGCGTTCGACTTGGGCGCGGTCGCGACGTGGACGACGGCCTGGGCCAGCACGATGGCCCCCTCCGGCATGCCGATGAGCTGGACCGCCTGGGCGGCGGCGACAGCCGTCTGCAGGGCGCTCGGGTCGGCCATGGCCACCTCCTCCGAGGCCGCGATGACGATGCGCCGGGCGATGAACCGGGGGTCCTCCCCCGCGGCGACCATGCGCGCCAGGTAGTGCAGCGCGGCGTCGACGTCCGAGCCGCGCATCGACTTGATGAAGGCGCTGATGACGTCGTAGTGCTGGTCGCCGTCGCGGTCGTAGCGCACGGCGGCCACGTCCACGGCGCGCTCCACCGCGGCCAGGTCCACCTCGACCGGCCGCGGCGCGTCGCCGGTCCGGTCGGCGCCCCGGCCGTCGTCGGCCTCCGTCACCGGCGCCGGCGCGTCGGCCAGGACCGCGCCGGCGGCGGCCTCCAGCACCGTGAGGGCCTTGCGCGCGTCGCCGCCCGCCATGCGCAGCAGCTGGGCCTCCGCCTCGTCCGTGAGCGCCACGGCCCCGCCCAGCCCGCGCTCGTCGGCCACGGCCCGGCGCACGAGCCGACGGACCTGCTCGTCGTCGAGGGGGCGCAGGGTCAGCAGCAGCGACCGCGACAGCAGCGGGGCGTTGACGGAGAACGACGGGTTCTCCGTCGTGGCGGCCACGAGGGTCACCCACCGGTTCTCGACGCTGGGCAGCAGCGCGTCCTGCTGGCTCTTGGTGAAGCGGTGCACCTCGTCGACGAACAGCACGGTCTCGGACCCGTCCGCGGTCAGGCGGCGCCGGGCGTCCTCGACCACGCCGCGCACGTCCTTGACGCCCGCGGTGACGGCCGACAGCTCGACGAAGCGACGGCCCGACGTCGCGGCGACGAGGTAGGCCAGCGTCGTCTTGCCCGTGCCCGGCGGACCCCACAGCACCACCGACGAGGGCTGCGCCCGGCCCGGCGCCGCGGGCTCCACGAGCCGGCGCAACGGCGAGCCGGGGACGAGCAGGTGGTCCTGGCCGGCCACCTCGTCGAGCGTGCGGGGACGCATGCGGACCGCGAGGGGCGCGGCCGCCGAGGGCGCGGGCACGCCCACGGCGCTCGTCGCCAGCGCGTCGAAGAGGTCCACGCGGGCGAGCCTACGCAGGGCCGCCGACATCCCCGCCGGGACAGCCGGCGCCGACGTCCCGGCGCCCGCCGCGCAGCCCCGTGGCAGCATGACCGCCGTGTTCGCCCGCCTCGGCCGCGCCGTCGCCCACCACCCGCGCACGACGGTCGTCGTCTGGGTGGTGCTGACCGCGCTGGCCGCGGCCCTCGCCGTCGGCGGCGTCCACGGCGAGACGCTCTTCGACCGGCTCTCCACGGGTTCGCCCGGCGTGCCGGGCAGCGAGAGCACGGCGGGTGAGGAGGTCCTCGCGGCGTCGTCCCCGGACGCCGCCTCCCTCACGCTCGTCGTGCAGGACGTCGACCCCGCCGCCCCGGGCCTGGCGGCCGCGCTCGCGCCCGTGCGCGAGGGCCTCGTGGCGGTGCCCGGCGTCGCGGGCGTCATCGACCCGTTCGTGCTGCCCGGCGGGGCGGCGGACCCGGCGGCCGCACCCCTGCTGTCGCAGGCGGGCGACGGGTTCCTCGTCGTCGTCGAGCTCGAGCCCGGCCTGACCGACGACCGGCGCGAGGCGGCCCTCGACACGGTCGCCGACCGGCTCGCGGCGGTGCCTGCGCAGCTCGGGGACGCCGCCCCGGGGGCGACGGGCCTCGTGGGCGGGCCGAGCCTCGTGGTGGAGGACATCACGGACCAGGTCGAGGAGGACCTGCGCACGGGCGAGGCCGTCGCGCTGCCGGTCGCGCTCGTCGTCATGGTCCTCGTCTTCGGGGGGTTCCTGGCCGCGGCGATGCCCATGGCGGGCGCGCTGGCGGCCATCGCGGGCGGGCTCGGGACGCTGCTCGCCTTCTCCTACGTGCTCGACGTCGACGCCTCCGTCGTCAACGTCGTGACCGTCATGGGCCTCGGGCTGTCCATCGACTACGGGCTGCTCGTCGTGTCGCGGTACCGCGAGGAGCTGCACCGGCGGCTCGACGGCGCGTCCGCGGGCGCGGGACGCCGGCGGCGGCACGACGCGCTCGTCGCCGCGGCGGTCGAGCGGACGATGGCCACGGCGGGTCGCACGGTCGCGTTCTCGGCGCTGACCGTCGCGATCGCGATCAGCGGCCTGCTGCTGTTCCGTCCGACGATCCTGCGCGCCATCGGCGTCGCGGGCGTCGCCGTGGTGGTCGTCGCCGTGGCCACGGCGCTCACGCTGGTCCCGGCGCTGCTCGCGCTGTCGGGGCGGCGGCTGGCGCGGCCCGGGCCGCTCACGCGCGTGCCGGTGCTGCGTGCCGTGCTCGCGCGCGCCTCGGACGTGCAGCGCGACGAGGGCGGCTTCTCCGCGCTGGCCCGGCGGGTGCAGCGCCGGCCCCTGCTCGTCCTGCTGGGGTCGCTCGCGCTGCTCGTCGTGCTCGCCCTGCCCGTGCTCGGCCTGCAGCTGCGCATCTCCGGCACCGAGCTGCTGCCCGCGTCGAGCACGCAGCGCACCTTCGTCGAGACGCTGGCGGAGGAGTACCCGGGGTCGAGCTCCCCCGCCGTGACCGTCGTCGCCCGGGCCACGCTGGAGGAGGCGCAGCCGTGGGCCGAGGGGCTGGCCGACCTGCCCGGGGTCGCCTCCGTCGACCCGCCCGTCCCCTCGGGCTCGCTCGTGCTCGTCGGCGTGCGGCCGGAGGCGGCGGACCCGGGCGGGCCGGCTGCCGTCGAGGTGGTGCGCGAGGTGCGCGCCGTCGAGGCGCCCTTCGAGACGTGGACGCTCGGGCAGGCCGCGGCGCAGGTGGACTTCACGGCGGCGCTGGCCGAGCGGGCGGGGGCGGCCGCGCTCGTCGTCGCGCTGGCCACGCTCGTGCTGCTGTTCCTCATGACCGGGTCCGTCGTCATCCCGGTCAAGGCGCTGCTGACCAACGCGCTGTCGATCGCGGCGTCGCTCGGCGTCCTCGTCTGGGTCTTCGGCGAGGGGCACGGGGCCGACCTGCTCGGCTTCACCCCGACGGGCGGCGTCGAGACCTACGTGCTGGCGCTGGTCATCGCGTTCGCCTTCGGGCTGGCGATGGACTACGAGGTCTTCCTGCTCTCGCGCGTCGCGGAGCTGCACGACGAGGGCGTGCCCACCGACGAGGCCGTCCGGCGCGGCCTGCAGCGCTCCGGGCGGATCATCACGTCGGCCGCCGCCATCATCGTCGTCGTCTTCGCGGGGTTCGTCGCGGGGCAGCTCGTCGTCATCAAGCAGGTGGGCTTCGCCCTGGCCGTCGCCGTGCTCGTCGACGCCACGGTGGTGCGGCTGCTGCTGGTGCCGGCCACGATGACGCTGCTCGACCGGTGGAACTGGTGGGCGCCGCGCCCGCTGCAGCGCCTGCACGCCCGGCTGGGGCTGCGGGACTGATGGCGGTGGACGGGCGACGAGAGGCCCGTCAGGCGCAGCCCGGAGCGGGCACCGGCCGCAGGCTCGCGAAGCGCGCGTGCGTGCGGAAGCCGAGCCGCTCGTAGACGCGCCGGGCGGCGTCGTTGTCGGCGTACAGGCCCAGCGAGACGAACGCGGCGCCCGCGGCGAGGGCGTCGCGCGTGGCGGCCGCCGTGAGCGCGCTGCCCAGGCCGCCCCGGCGCCGGTGCGGCCGCACGCCGAGCCCATGCAGGTGCCACGTCTCGCGGGCCCCGGGCCCGGGGCGGCGCTCGGCGCCGACCACGGCGTCGAGCGTGCCCTCGGGCCCCTCGACGCCCCACCAGCCGGCCGTGCCGGGCGCCAGCGGGTCGGCCGTGCTGCGCGGGTTCGCCTCCTGCAGGCACGCGCGGACGGCGTCGGCGTCGGCGGCCGGGTCGAGGGGACGGACGGCGACGTGCGCGGGCGGTGCGGGCGCCGGACCGTCGGTGAGCATCCAGTCCCAGGTCGACGACGGGCCCACGCCCGCCCGCTCGAGCGCGGCCGCCGGCAGCTCCGTCCCGCGCGGGACCGTCAGCACGGCGACCGAGCCCGGCGCGAGGTCCGCCAGGGCCGCGGGCGCCAGCACCGCCACCGCCGCCGGGTCGCCCAGCGCCGTCACGCGGTGCGGCGCCGGCGACGTCACCACCACCGCGGCGTCGTCACCCGTCACCCGGCTGCCGAGCCACTCCTGGCGGCGCTGCACGAGCATCGGGTCGGCCCGCCAGGCGGCCGGCACCTCGTCGAGCAGGTCCGGCCCCGTCCCGGACCGCACGCTCACGCCGCCGGGGCGCCGCCCGCCGCCCCGCCGTCGGTGCTGTCGTCCGTGCTGCCGTCCGTGCTGCCCGCCCGGCCGCCGCCCGGCGCCGGCGGACGCGCGTCGACCCCCGCCTCCTTGCGCTGCTGGGCCGTGATGGGCGCCGGCGCGCCGGTCAGCGGGTCGTAGCCGCCGCCGGACTTGGGGAAGGCGATGACGTCGCGGATCGACTCCGAGCCCGCCAGCAGCGCGACGATGCGGTCCCAGCCGAAGGCGATGCCGCCGTGCGGCGGGGCGCCGAAGGCGAACGCGTCGAGCAGGAAGCCGAACTTCTCCTGCGCCTCCTCCGGGCCGATGCCCATGACCTCGAAGACGCGGGTCTGGACGTCTCGGCGGTGGATACGGATGGACCCGCCGCCGATCTCGTTGCCGTTGCAGACGATGTCGTAGGCGTACGCCAGGGCCTCGCCCGGCGACTCCTCGAAGCGGTCGACCCACTCCGGGGTCGGGGAGGTGAAGGCGTGGTGGACCGCGGTCCACGCACCGGCGCCGACCGCGACGTCGTCGTCCTCGCCCGTGGGCTTGAACAGCGGCGCGTCGACGACCCACACGAAGGACCACGCGCTCTCGTCGAGCAGCCCGCCGCGCCGCCCGATCTCGAGGCGCGCGGCGCCGAGCAGCGCCCGGGCCGAGGACGCCGACCCGGCGGCGAAGAACACCGCGTCCCCGGGCGAGGCGCCGACGGCGGCCGCGAGCCCGGCCCGCTCCTCCTCGGTGATGTTCTTGGCGACGGGACCGGCCAGCGTGCCGTCCTCGGCGATCGTCACGTACGCCAGGCCCTTGGCCCCGCGCTGCTTGGCCCACTCCTGCCACGCGTCGAAGCCGCGGCGCGGGGTCGCGGCGCCGCCGGGCTGCACCACCGCGCCGACGTAGGGCGCCTGGAAGACGCGGAAGGGCGTGCCCGCGAAGTAGGACGTGAGGTCCGTCAGCTCGAGGCCGAAGCGCAGGTCGGGCTTGTCGCTGCCGTACCGCGCCATCGCGTCGGCGTAGGTCATGCGGGCGATGGGCGTCGGGATCTCGACGTCGATGAGCTTCCACAGCGCGACGAGCACCTGCTCGCCGAGCGCGATGACGTCGTCCTGGTCGACGAAGCTCATCTCCACGTCGAGCTGCGTGAACTCGGGCTGGCGGTCGGCGCGGAAGTCCTCGTCGCGGTAGCAGCGCGCGATCTGGTAGTAGCGCTCCATGCCGGCCACCATGAGCAGCTGCTTGAACAGCTGCGGCGACTGCGGCAGGGCGTACCAGGAGCCCGGCGCGAGGCGGGCGGGCACGACGAAGTCGCGGGCGCCCTCCGGCGTGGACCGGGTGAGGGTCGGCGTCTCGACCTCGACGAAGTCCTGCGCGTCCAGCACCGCGCGGGCGGCGGCGTTGGCCTTCGCGCGCAGGCGCAGGGCGCGCGCCGGGGCGGGCCGGCGCAGGTCGAGGTAGCGGTGGCGCAGGCGCGCCTCCTCGCCGACGGGCTCGTCGAGCGCGGTCGACACCTGGAACGGGAGCGAGGCCGACTCGTTGAGCACGACGACCTCGGTCGCCGTCACCTCGACCTCGCCCGTGGCCAGGTGCGGGTTCTCGTTGCCCGCGGGGCGGCGGCCGACCTCGCCCGTGACCTGCAGGACGTACTCCGCGCGCAGCCCGTGGGCGACGGCCTCGTCGCGGATCACGACCTGCGCGATGCCGGAGGCGTCCCGCAGGTCGACGAAGGCCACGCCCCCGTGGTCGCGCCGGCGGTCCACCCACCCGGTGAGGGTCACGGTGGTGCCGATGTGCTCGGCGCGCAGGGAGCCGGCGGTGTGGGTGCGCAGCACGGGAGGTCCTTCGGTCGGTGCGGGGGGCTGGCACGTCCTCGCAGGGACGCGTCGGCGTCGATCGTATCGGCGTGGCGGTGCGGCCCGGGCGCGCCGGTCAGCGGTGCGGCGGGCCGATCGTCGTGACGACGCGCGTGACGCTCGGCCGGCGCGGCGTGGACGAGAAGCCGAACCGCACGGGCGGGTCGACGTCCGCGAGCCGCCCGAGAGGGACGCCCTCCCAGGACCCGTCGAGCGCGACGAGGGCGTGCTGGTCGAGGGCGCCGTACCACTCGGTGCGCCCGCCGGACACGCCGCGCGTCCGCACCCCGGGCAGCACACGCCGGGCGACGGGGTCGACCGCCGTCGCGAACGCCGTCGAGGCCGCGACGGCCGGCGGGACGAGGCGCAGCAGCGTGCCCAGCGCGGTCCTCTCCCCCACGGTCAGCGCGAGCTGCAGGGGTCCGGCGTCGAGGGTCCACGTGCGGCGGACCGGGTCCGTCCGGACGCGCACGGGCGTGCGGACGACCTCGTCGAACCCGTAGACGCCCGCGACGACCTCGCGCACGTCGTCCCGCGGCACGACGAGGGTCCGCCGCCCGGCGGCGTCCTCGACCATCGCGTCGGCGAAGGACCCCAGCGGCGTGCGCAGCCAGCGGCCGACGACGACGCGCACGCCCGACGTGCTGCCCATCCCGGCGATGTGCCCGGCGAACCGCCGGCGACCCTCGGATGCGTCCACCCGCGCGAGGCTAGCCCCGGTTGCCGACGGGCACGCCCCGGGCCACGGTCGGTGCATGCACACCACCGCCGACGGTCCAGCCCGCGCCGTCCCCCTCGCCGCCCGTGCCCGCGCCGCCCGTCCTGCGAGAGGGCGCTCGGGCGAGGCGCGGTCCGGCCCGGGGTCGTGGGGCGTGCTCGGCGGCCTGATCGCCCTCAACCTCCTCGTCGGGGGCCTCGGCGGCGCCTCGACGCAGGGTGCCGTCGACGGCTGGTACGCCGACGCCCAGAAGGTGGCCTGGAACCCGCCGAACGAGGTCTTCGGGCCGGTGTGGTCCTTCCTGTACGTCTCGATGGCCGTGGCGGCGTGGCTCGTGTGGCGGCGGTCGGGCTTCGCGGACGCGAAGGGCGCGTGGACGCTCTACGGCGCGCAGCTCGCCCTCAACGCCGCGTGGACGCCCGTGTTCTTCAACGGCCGCTTGCCGTGGGTCGCGCTGGCGATCATCGTGGCGCTGACCGTGCTCATCGCCGCGACCATCGCCGCGTTCCGTCGGCACAGCACGCCGGCCGCCTGGCTGCTCGTGCCGTACCTGGCGTGGGTCGCCTACGCCACGACCCTCAACGCGGGCATCGCCGTCCTCAACTGACGTCAGGCGCCGGACCGGCCGGCACCACGCGCGGGTGCAGGTCCTCCGCCGGCGGCGACCACACGGCGGCGTCCGCGGGGACCTGCTCCCCCGAGCGGATGTCCTTGACCTCGTCGGCGGCGCCCCCGGTGCCCGGGAACCAGACGAAGGGGATGCCCCTCCGGTCGGCGTGCCGGATCTGCTTGCCGAACTTCGCGGCGCTCGGGGCCACCTCGACCGGGATGCCGCGGGCGCGCAGCGCGCCCGCCACGGTCTCGGAGCGCTCCCGCTGCTCCTCCTCCGCCACCGCGACGAGCACGGCCGTCGGCACCCCGCGCGTCGCGCGCACCAGCCCGGCCGACAGCAGTCGGCTCACCAGCCGCGAGACGCCGACCGACAGCCCGACGCCGGGATAGGTCGTCGCCCCGTCGGAGGCGAGGGTGTCGTAGCGGCCGCCCGAGCACACGGACCCCAGCGCCTCGTGGCCGACGAGCACCGTCTCGTAGACCGACCCGGTGTAGTAGTCGAGCCCGCGCGCGATCTTGAGGTCCGCCACCACGACGCCGGGTGCGCGCCGGGCCGCGGCGGTGACGAGCGCGCCCAGCTCTGCGAGGCCCTCGTCGAGCAGCTCCGAGACGACGCCGTGCCGGGCCGCCAGCGCGCGCACCTCGTCGACCACGCCCGCGTCGGAGCCGTGCACCGCCGCGAGCTCCAGGCACGCGCGCGCCTGCACCTCGTCGGCCCCCGCCTCCGCGACGAGCAGCGCGGCCACCGCGTCGGGGCCGATCTTGTCCAGCTTGTCGATGCTGCGCAGGACGGCCTCGACGTCGTCCAGGCCCAGCCCTCGGTAGAAGCCCTCGGCGACCTTGCGGTTGTTGACGAGGATGCGCACGGGCGGCACGCCGACCTCGGCGAGCGCCGCGAACGCCGCCGCGATGACCAGCGGCAGCTCCACCTCGTAGTGGTACGGCAGTGACCCGGCGCCGACGACGTCGATGTCCGCCTGGACGAACTCCCGGAAGCGGCCGTCCTGGGGACGCTCCCCGCGCCACACCTTCTGCACCTGGTACCGGCGGAACGGGAAGGCGAGCTTCCCGGCGTTCTCCAGCACGTACCGCGCGAAGGGGACGGTGAGGTCGAAGTGCAGGCCGAGGCGGCCCTCCCGCGACGCGGCGGCGTCGGCGTCGGTCTCCTGCAGCCGGCCCAGCACGTAGACCTCCTTCGAGGTCTCCCCCTTGCGCAGGAGCTGCTCCAGCGGCTCGACCGCGCGGGTCTCGATGCCCGCGAACCCGTGCAGCTCGAAGGTCCGGCGCAGGGTGGCGAGGACGTGCTGCTCGACGACGCGGTCCTGCGGGAGCCACTCGGGGAAGCCGGACAGAGGGGTGGGGCGGGCCATGGCGGACATCGTGGCAGACGCGCCGCGACGCCCGTGACCGGCGTCGGCCCGGCGACCCGTCGTCCGCAGCCGACCTGCGGCCGGGGCTCAGCGCGGGGGCGCCGGGGAGGGCGCCAGGTAGGGGTTGGTCGCGAGCTCGGCCGCCACCGTGCTCGTCGGGCCGTGCCCGGGCACGACGAGCGTCGCCGGGTCGAGCGTCGCGACGACCTCGCGCAGCGTGCGTGCCATCGTCGCCCCGTCGCCGCCCGGCAGGTCCGTGCGGCCCACGGACCCCGCGAAGAGGACGTCGCCGGTGAGCGCGACAGGGACGGTCGTCGGGCTCCTGTCGCCCCCGACCCCGTCGTTCACCCGGTCGCCCCGCCCGACGAGCGCGTCGAGCAGCAGGAGCGTCGACCCCTGCGTGTGACCCGGCGCGTGGCGGGCGACGAGGTGCACGCCGCCGAAGGCGAGCGCGAGGTCCGGCGCGGTGGCGAGCGCGAGGTCCGGCGCGGTGGCGGGCGCGGTGACCGGCGACCTCACGCCGCCGGCCGTTCCGAACGTCTCCACGCGCTCCGGGCGGCGGTAGTCGGCGGGGTCGACGCCCGCGGCGCGCAGGGCGCCGGCGAGCGGGCCGTCGCCGGCGTGCGCCGCGTGCCCGAGGACGCCCAGGGTGCCGAAGGGGTCGTCGAGCCGGTAGGCGTCGGCGGCGTGCAGGACGACGGGCACGTCCCAGGTGCGGGACAGCTCACCCGCGCCCCAGGTGTGGTCCACGTGCCCGTGGGTGGCCAGCACCGCCTGCGGCGTCCAGCCCCGGTCCGCGACGACCCGCGCCACCCGGTCCGCGACGCCCGCGCCGACGTCCACCGCGACGCAGCTCCCGTCCTCGGCGACGAGCAGCACGCAGCGGGCGCCGAGCACGGGGGCGACGAGCTCGAGGAGGCGCAGACCCGGCACGCACCGCACGCTACCCGGAGGGGTGCGGCCCCCGCCCTCTGCCTAGACTGTCGCCGGTTCGCCCGTGCGGGTGGCCCGGGCCCCCGGGACGCTGACGCACGCCGACGCGAGGAGAGGGTGCGTGTCCAGGGAGCGTGAGCGGGCGTACGAGCGCCGCCGGTACGAGGAGTGGCAGCGCCGCCGGTCGGCGGCCCAGGCCCGCCGTCGGCGGCTGCAGCAGGGCATCGCCCTCGGGGGCGTCGGCGTCCTCGTGCTCGCCGCGCTGGTCGCCACCGTCCTCGTGCTCAACCGCGAGGACGCGACGACCGCGGACCCGGGCACCGTCCCGACCGACCCCGCCGCCAGCGCGCCGGCCGACCCCGGCGCCACGTCGTCCGCCGCCGTCCCCGACCCGGCGCTCGCCGAGAACCGCACCTGGACGGGCTCGATCGCGCTGACGCAGGGCACCGTCGACGTCGAGCTGTACGGGGCCGAGGCGCCCCAGGCCGTCGCCAACTTCGTCACGCTCGCGCAGCAGGGCTTCTTCGACGGGACGCGGTGCCACCGCCTCGTGACGTCGGGCATCCACGTCCTGCAGTGCGGGGACCCCACCGCCACCGGCTCGGGCGGCCCGGGCTACTCGTGGGGCCCGATCGAGAACGCCCCCGCCGATGACGTCTACCCGGCCGGCACCATCGCCATGGCCCGCGTCGGTGGCGACGCCGCGTCCATGGGCAGCCAGTTCTTCCTCGTGTACGAGGACTCGCAGATCCCGTCCGACGCGGCGGGTGGTTACACCGTGTTCGGCCGCATCACGTCCGGTCTGGACGTCGTGCAGGCCATCGCCGACGCGGGCACCACGGAGGGGACCGAGTCCCCGGTGTCCGACGTCATCATCCAGAAGGTGGAGACCCAGTGACCGAGACCCCTGCCCCCGTACCCACGGGCCGCGACGACGCGGCGGACGGCACGGCCCCGGAGGCGGCCTCGAGCGACGTGACGGTCGACGCGACCGTGGACGTCACCGGGGACGCCACCGGGGACGCCACCGAGGAGGTCGTCGAGGACGTCACGGACAGCGTGGCGCCCGACGTCGTCGAGGCCGGCACCACCACGGGGTCCGAGGACGCGGTGACGGCACCGGCCAGCACGGGGACGGACGAGGGCAGCGCGACCCTCGACGCCGCCGAGGACGCGCCGGCGCCCGACGCGGGGTCCGCGGCGGAGGCGGCAGCCGCCACCGAGGTCGAGACCGCTCCTGCGGGCGGGACCGCGCCCGACGCCGGGACCGAGACCGCGACCGAGGGCGAGACCGCGACCGACGGCGGGACGGCGCTCGACGCGGGGACCGCGCTCGACGCCGCCGAGCCCGAGGCCGCCGGGACCGTCGACGAGGGGACGTCGGAGGCGCCCGCCGCCGGTGCCCCCGCACCGGCCCCACGGCGCCCCGCGCCCGGCCCGCGGCCGACGCCCGGCGGCGTGCGGCCCCGTCCGCCGCGTCCGGGGGCCCCGCGCCCGGCGCCCGCCGCGGCGGCCGCGCCGGTCGCTCCGCCGGTTGACCCGCAGCTGGCGATCGAGGCGGCCGCGTTCGGCCGCGTCGACGCCGACGGCACCGTGTACGTCCGCGAGGGCGAGGGCGAGCGGGCCGTGGGGCAGTTCGAGGGGTCGGCCGAGGACGCGCTCGCGCTCTACGTCCGCCGCTACCTGGACCTCGTCGCCAAGCTGACCCTCGTCGAGGCGCGGATCGCGGGCACGGACCTGCCGGTCAAGGAGATCGACGCCCAGCTCGCGGGCATCACCGAGGACCTCGCCGAGCCGTCGGCCGTGGGTCACCTCGACGCCCTGCGGGCCCGGCTCGCCCCGCTGCGTGAGCTGGCCTCCGCGCGGCGCGCCACCGTCGAGGCCGAGCGCGCCGCCGCCCGCGCCGCGGCGCTGGAGGCCCGCACGGCCATCGTCGAGGCGGCCGAGAAGATCGCCGCCACCGACCCCTCGCGCATGCAGTGGCGTCCGGCTGGCGAGCAGCTGCGCCAGCTCCTCGACCGCTGGAAGGAGAGCCAGCGCGGGGGCGCCCGGCTGGACCGCGCGACGGAGGAGCAGCTCTGGAAGCGGTTCTCCCACGCCCGCACGGCGTTCGACCGCGAGCGGCGCCACTTCTTCGCCGAGCTCGAGCAGCGCAACACGTCGGCGAAGACGGCGAAGGAGGGCCTGGTCTCCGAGGCCGAGCGCCTGAGCTCGAGCACGGACTGGGGCGCCACGGCCGCCGCGTACCGCGACCTCATGACCCGCTGGAAGGCGGCCGGCCGCGCCAGCCGCTCCGACGACGACGCGCTGTGGGCCCGCTTCCGCGCCGCCCAGGACGCGTTCTTCGCCGCCCGGGACGCGCAGAACGCGCAGACCGACGAGGAGTTCCGCGGCAACCTGCAGGTCAAGGAGGCGCTGCTCGTCGAGGCCGAGGCGCTCGTCCCGGTGCGCGACCTCAACGCCGCGAAGTCGGCGCTGCGGTCGGTCCAGGAGCGCTGGGAGGCGGCCGGCAAGGTGCCCCGCGGCGACCTCCAGCGCGTCGAGGGGCGGCTGCGGGCCGTCGAGACGGCGGTGCGCGAGGCGGAGCAGTCGCAGTGGCGCCGGACGAACCCCGAGACGCGCGCCCGCGCGGAGGGGGCGGCGGCGCAGCTCGAGGCCGCCATCGCCGGCCTCGAGGACGAGCTCGCGGCGGCGCAGGCCAAGGGCGACGCGCGCAAGGTCCGCGAGGCGCAGGCGGCACTGGACGCGCGCCGGTCCTGGCTCGAGCAGGTCGAGCGCGCGGCCCGGGACGCCCGGGGCTGACGACCCGTCCCCGGCCACTGCGACGGCCCCCGTGTCCACAGGCACGGGGGCCGTCGCCGTCGTCGGCCCGGTGGGACGGCAGGCTGCCGTCGTGCCCTCCTCGCCCGGCCGCCCGACCGGTCCCGCCGCCCCCGCGTCCTGCGCTCGTCGCGACGGCGCCCTGTCGTGGGCGGACGCGCGGCGCGGCCTGCCGGGGCTCGTGGGCCCCGAGCACGTGGGCGGACGGGCGGCGCTCGCCACGCTCGTGCGCTCCGGGGCCCTCGTCGTCGTCCGGGACGAGGTGACGGCGGCGCCCGCCGTGGCGCACCTGCCGGTGGTGCGGGCCCGGGCCGTGGCGCACCTCGTGCCGCCGCGCGGCGTGGTGGGGCGCGCATCTGCGGCATGGGTGCACGCCGGCGGTCCGGCGGCGGTGCCGCTCGAGGTGCTCGTGCCGACCGGCACCGCGCGGCCGCGGGCGCGGGCGGGGGTGGTCGGGCACGAGGCGGAGCTGCGGCCCGAGGACGTCGTGACGGTGGCCGGCGTGCCCGTGACGACCCCGGCCCGCACGGCGCTCGACGTGGCGCGCACGTGCACCGCACCGGCGGTGCACCGGCTGCTCAGCGCGCTCGCCCGCGCGGGCGTCGACCTCGGCGCGGTCCTCGCGCGGCTCGGCGACCGGCCCGGCGGCCGCGGCGTCCGCCAGGCGCGCGCCGTCCTCGCCGCCCACCTGGCGGACGGTGCCGACCGGTGACCCGCGACCGGTCGTCAGGCGCGGATGGCGGGCTCCTCGGCGGCGCGGGACCCCGTGATGCGGTAGACGTCGAAGACGCCCTCGACCTTGCGGACCGCGGCGAGCACGGAGGCCAGGTGGGAGGGCTCGGCCATCTCGAAGACGAAGCGGGACAGCGCCAGCCGCTCGCGCGACGTCGAGACCGACGCCGACAGGATGTTGACGTGGTGGTCCGACAGGACGCGGGTGACGTCGGACAGCAGGCGCGCACGGTCCAGGGCCTCGACCTGGATCTGGACGAGGAACACCCCCGACCCGTGCTGGCTCCACGCCACGTCCACCAGCCGCTCCGGCTCGGACCGCAGCGCGTTCACGTTCACGCAGTCCGACCGGTGCACGCTGACGCCGGCGCCGCGCGTGACGAACCCGACGATGTCGTCGCCCGGGACGGGCGTGCAGCACTTGGCCAGCTTGACCCAGACGTCCCCGACGCCCTTGACGACGACCCCCGGGTCGCCGGTGCGCACCCGCCGCGTCTGCGTCCCGGGCCGCGTCGCCTCGGCGAGGTCCTCCTCGTTCGCCGTCTCCCCGCCGAGGGAGTGCACGAGGCGCTGCACGACGCTGACCGCGGAGACCTGGCCCTCGCCGATGGCGGCGTAGAGGGCCGCCACGTCGGGGTAGCGCATCTCGGCGGCGAGCGCGACGAGCGACTCGTGCGACAGGAGCCGCTGGATCGGCAGGTTCTGCTTGCGCATCGCCTTGGCGATGCCGTCCTTGCCGAGCTCGATGGCCTCCTCGCGGCGCTCCTTGGAGAACCACTGACGGATCTTGTTGCGCGCCCGGGGGCTCTTGACGAAGCCCAGCCAGTCACGGGACGGGCCGGCCGTCTCGGACTTGGACGTGAAGACCTCGACGACGTCGCCGTTCTCCAGCGCCGAGTCCAGCGGCACGAGGCGACCGTTGACGCGGGCGCCCATCGTCCGGTGGCCCACCTGGGTGTGCACCGCGTAGGCGAAGTCCACGGGGGTCGACCCCGAGGGCAGCGCCATGACGTCGCCCTTGGGCGTGAAGACGTAGACCTCGGAGCCGGCGATCTCGAACCGCAGGGAGTCGAGGAACTCCGTGGGGTCGGCCGTCTCCTTCTGCCAGTCGACGAGCTGACGCAGCCACGTCATGTCGTTGCCGGCCGGCTCGTCCTGGCCGCTCTTGGCGTTCTCCTTGTACTTCCAGTGCGCGGCCACGCCGTACTCCGCGCGGCGGTGCATGTCGTGCGTGCGGATCTGGATCTCGACGGGCTTGCCCTCGGGCCCGATGACGGTCGTGTGCAACGACTGGTACAGGTTGAACTTGGGCATCGCGATGTAGTCCTTGAACCGGCCGGGGACCGGGTTCCACCGTGCGTGCAGCGCACCGAGCGCCGCGTAGCAGTCGCGCAGCGTGTCCACCAGGACGCGCACGCCGACGAGGTCGTAGATGTCCGTGAAGTCGCGCCCCCGGACGATCATCTTCTGGTAGATCGAGTAGTAGTGCTTGGGCCGGCCCGTGACCGTCGCCCGGATCTTCGCGGCGCGCAGGTCCGCGGACACCTGCTCGCGGACGGTCCCGAGGTACTCCTCGCGCGCGGGCGCCCGCTCGGCGACGAGGTGCACGATCTCGTCGTACACCTTGGGGTAGAGCGTGGCGAAGGACAGGTCCTCGAGCTCCCACTTGATGGTGTTCATCCCGAGGCGGTGCGCGAGGGGCGCGTAGATCTCGAGCGTCTCGCGCGCCTTGCGCTCCGCCGAGGACGAGGCGACGAACTTCCACGTGCGGGCGTTGTGCAGGCGGTCGGCGAGCTTGATGACGAGCACGCGGATGTCGCGCGACATCGCGACGACCATCTTGCGCACGGTCTCGGCCTGCGCCGCGTCGCCGTAGGTGACCTTGTCGAGCTTGGTCACCCCGTCGACGAGCATGGCGACCTCGGGGCCGAACTCCCGGCGGAGCTGGTCGAGCGAGTACTCCGTGTCCTCGACCGTGTCGTGCAGGAGGGCGGCGGCCAGGGTCGAGGGCGTCATCCCGAGCTCGGCCAGGATCGTCGCCACGGCGACGGGGTGCGTGATGTAGGGATCGCCGCTCTTGCGCAGCTGGCCGCGGTGCGCCCGCTCGGCGACGACGTAGGCACGCTCGACGACGGACAGGTCCGCCTTCGGGTGGTTGGTGCGCACGGCCTGCAGGACCGGCTCGAGCGCGGGGTACGTC
Organism: Cellulomonas sp. plas2; assembly: GCF_057221735.1. Classification (NCBI taxonomy): domain Bacteria; kingdom Bacillati; phylum Actinomycetota; class Actinomycetes; order Micrococcales; family Cellulomonadaceae; genus Cellulomonas; species Cellulomonas sp. plas2. The sequence goes on along the minus strand of NZ_CM170155.1, from coordinate 1,860,099 downwards.
GCGCCGCGGGCGGTCAGGCGGCCGAGGCGGGACCGGACGCGCGAGGGTACGCCGGCACCGTCGCCGCCCGCCGCCCCGGACGACGAGCCCGACGACGACCCCGCCGCGGCGCCCGCGACCGTCCCGGTCGTGCGCAGGTCCTCGACCACCGGCGTCCCTCCCCTCGTCCGCGACCGCTCGTGCCGCGCGGGGTCCACGCCGTCGGCGCCCGGGCCGGCGCGGCGCCGCCCGTCCGCGTGAGTCTACGACCGCCCGGTCAGGCGGGCGTCAGCAGGGCGTCCACCCGGTGCCCGCCCAGCCGGGCGCGTCCGCCCAGGGCCGTCAGCTCGACGAGCACGCTGAGACCCACGACGTCGGCACCGGCGCGCTCGAGCAGCCGGACGGTCGCCGCGGCCGTCCCCCCGGTGGCGAGGACGTCGTCGACCACGAGGACCCGGGCGCCGGCGGGCACCGTGTCGGGGTGCACCTCCAGGGTCGCCGTCCCGTACTCGAGGTCGTAGGTCTCGGCGAGCGAGGGCCCCGGCAGCTTGCCGGCCTTGCGCACCGGGACGAGCCCCGCGCCGAGGGCCGTCGCGAGCGGTGCGGCGAGCAGGAAGCCGCGCGCCTCCATGCCGGCGACGAGGTCGACCTCGCCGGCCGCCGCCGCCATCGCGGCCACGACGTCGGCGAAGGTCGCGGCGTCGGCCAGCAGCGGCGTGATGTCGCGGAACAGCACCCCCGGCTGCGGGAAGTCCGGGACGAGGCGGACGAGCGCCTCGACGCGGGCGACGAGAGCCGGTTCCGCCGTCACCGGCGGCCCTTGCGGCGAGGCTGGGCCGTGGTCCCCCGGTGCTGACCGGGACGCAGGGCCCCCACGGTCGGCGCCACCGGACGCGCGCTGCGACCCACGGGCAGCGCGTCGGACCCGTCGGTCGCGGACGCGGACGGGTCCGCGGACGTGGTCGGGACCGTCGCACCCTCGGGGCGTGCACCCGACGCGGCGGCACGCGCCGCCAGCACGCGCTCGCGCTGACGCTGCTGCTGCGGCTCCCGTTCCCGCAGAGCCACCTCCAGCGGCGTGGCGAGGAAGATCGACGAGTACGTGCCGACGAGCATGCCGACGAAGAGCGCGAGCGCGATGTCGCGGAGCGTCCCGGCGCCGAGGATGAACGCGCCGACGAAGAGGATCGCCGCCACCGGCAGCAGCGCGACCACCGACGTGTTGATGGAGCGCACGAGGGTCTGGTTCACCGCGAGGTTCGCCTTCTCCCCGTAGGTGTACCGGGACTGGTCGAGCGTGTCCGCGGTGTTCTCGCGCACCTTGTCGAAGACGACGACGGTGTCGTAGATGGAGTACCCGAGGATCGTGAGGAACCCGATGACCGTGGCCGGCGTGACCTCCCAGCCGACCGCCGCGTAGATCCCGACGGTGATGAGCAGGTCGTGGAACAGCGCGACGAGCGCCGCGACCGCCATCCGCCAGTTGCGGAAGTACGCCGTCATGACCAGCGACACGAGCGCGAGGAACACGACGATGCCGATGATCGCGCGCTGGGACACGTCCTGGCCCCAGGTCGGACCGATGAAGGAGCTGGTGACGTCGTCCGCCGTGACGTCGTAGGCCTCCGCCAGGGCGTCGCGCACCTCCGCGACCTCGGTGTCCGACAGGCGGGCGGTCTGCACCCGGAGGGAGTCGCCGCCGATCGTCGTCACCCGCGGGGACTCCTCGGGGGAGATCCCCTGCACCGCGTCGATCGCCGTCTGCTGCTCCAGCGAGGCGGGCCCGGTGACCACGAACTCCGAGCCGCCGCGGAACTCGATGCCGGGGTTGAGGCCGGGGGCCACGAGCAGCACGGCCGACACGACCGACAGCAGCAGGCTCGCGCCGAAGAAGTACCTGCGCCGCCCGACGATGTCGTAGGAGCGCCGGCCCGCGTACAGGTCGTTGCCCCACCGGGCGAGGTCGATGGCCATCAGCGGGTGCTCCCCTGCTCGTCGCGGCCGGTCAGGCCCGTGTCCTGCGTCGCCGCGTCCTGCGCCGCCGTCCCCGTCGAGGTGCCCGGCGCCGAGGTGCTGGACGCTGCCGTGCTCGTCGTCGACGTGCTCGTCGACGGGCCGTCGTCGTCGGTCGCCGCCTGCTGCGCGGCCCGCTGCGCGGCGCGACGCTGCGCGATCGTCAGGCCCTCCGCGCTCACCGCGGTGGCGCCGCCGCGGCGGGCGCCCGCCGCGACGGGGGCGCGCTCGTCGCCCAGGGAGGAGGCGTCGTCCGGCACGCCGACGGCGGGGCGGACCACCCGCCCGCGGCCCGCGTAGCGCGGCCCGGGGGCTCCGAGGCGCCGCGGGTCCAGCCCCGACAGCGGGTGCCCCGAGGAGAAGAAGCGCAGCCGGCTCATGAGCACGAGCGCCGGGTGCGTGAAGACGAACACGACGAGCAGGTCGATGAGCGTCGTGAGGCCGAGCGTGAAGGCGAAGCCGCGGACGCCGCCCACCGCGAGCAGGTAGAGCACGACGGCGGCGAGGAAGTTCACCGCGTCGGAGGCGAGGATCGTGCGCTTGGCGCGGTCCCACGCGCGGTCCACGGCGGCCTCGAGGGTGCGGCCCTCGCGCAGCTCGTCGCGGATGCGCTCGAAGTAGACGATGAAGGAGTCGGCCGTGATGCCGATCGCCACGATGAGACCGGCGACGCCCGGGAGCGACAGGCGGTAGCCCTGCGTCCACGACAGCAGGGTGATGACCCCGTAGGTGAGGACCGCGGCGACGACGAGGGACCCGACCGTCAGCAGGCCCAGCGCCCGGTACTGCACGAGGGAGTACACGACGACGAGCACGAGGCCGATGAGACCGGCGAGCAGGCCGCGCTGCAGCTGCTCGGAACCGAGCGTGGCCGAGATCTGCTCCTGGCTCTGCACCTCGAAGGTCAGCGGCAGGGCGCCGAAGTTGAGCTGGTTGGCCAGCGTCGCCGCGCTCTCGCGGGTGAAACCGCCGGAGATCTCGGCCTGCCCGTTGGGGATGGGCTCGTTGATCGAGGGCGCCTGCACGACGAGGCCGTCGAGCACGATGGCGAACTGGTTCTGCGGCGGGGTCAGCGAGACGAGGCGCTCCGTCGTCGCCGCGAACTCCCGCGTCCCCTGACCCGTGAAGTCGAGGGTGACGACCCACTCGTTCGTCGTCGCGCCGGTGCTGGTCGTGCGCAGGCCCGAGCTGGCGGAGTCGATCTCCGTGCCCTCGACCTCGACGGGGCCGAGCACGTACTTCACCGTGCCGTCCTGGGCACAGGTGACGACCGCGGCGTCGGCGGCGCCGTTGACGCCGCCCGTGAGGTTCTCAGGCAGCGTGCAGTCGAGCGCCTCGTAGGCGGCCTGGACCTCGGGGGTCAGGTAGAAGGCGGCGTCGCTGGGCGAGGTCGGGCCGGCGTCCGTCGCGGGCGGGGTGGCCGCCGCCGACGGGTCGACCGCGGGGTCGGAAGCGGCAGGGTCGGTCGCGGGGTCGGTCGCGGGGTCGGTCGCCGCCGGGTCCGGCGCGGGCTCGGTCGCCGTGGCGACGGCCTCGGAGGACAGCGTCGTGCCCTCGGCGGCCTGCGTCGTCTCGACGACGGGCGCGCCCGCACCTTCCGTCGCGGCACCCTCCGTCGCGGCACCCTCCGGCGCGGCACCCTCGGTCGCGGCACCCTCGGTCGCCGCCGGGTCGGTCCCCTCGGCCGTGCCGTCGCCGGCGTCCACGGACGACCCGGGCGTCGGCGTCGCCGCAGGGGTCTCCGTCGCCGTCACCGGCGTCGGGGCGCCGTAGGTGAGGACCGGCCGGAACTGCATCTGCGCGGAGGTCTTCACCAGGTCGAGCGTCGCGTCGTCGGGACGCCCCGGGAGGGCCACGACGATGTTGTTGCTGCCCTGGCTGGTGATCTCCGCCTCCGCCACGCCGGACGCGTCGACGCGCTGCCGGATGACGCCGATGGCCTGCTGGATGTCCTCCGAGGTCACCTCCGATCCGTCGGTGGTGACCGGCTGCAGGATGATCTGCGTACCGCCCTCGAGATCGAGCGCGAGCTGCGGCGTGAGCGTGGCGTCCGACCAGCGGGAACCGGCCAGGACGGTGCCGAGCAGGGCCACGACCAGCACCGCGAGGGTGACGAGGGTGCGGGCCGGGCGGCGCCGACGACGGGGAGGGGCCAACGGAGTTCTTCTCTCGTGCGCCGCCGCACGAGGCGGCGGGAGGGCTCCGGTGGACACCGGAGGGTTCCGGCCGGTGGTCGGCCGGACGGTGGTCTGTCTCTCTCTCGGTCCGGCGCGGCAGCCACGTGAGCGGTGCCGACCGGCGGGCGCCCCGAGGGGCGCCCGGGTCGATCAGCGGCGGGTGTCGTCGCCCCCGGTGGGCGTGGTGCCGGCGGTGCCGCCGAGCGTGCCCCCGACCGTGCCACCGACCGTGCCACCGAGCGTGCCCGGGGGCGGGGGCGGCGTGGCCGCGGTGGCTCCGCCGGTGCGGCGGCCCCCCGTCGCGCCGTCGAGCACCGGGTCCGTCGCGTCGGCGTCGTCGTACTCGTCGTCGTCGTACTCGTCCTCGTACTCGTCGGCGTCGTCCGTGGCGACCGGCGGGTCGACGCGCTTGGCGATCGCGGCGCGCAGCCAGCGCGACTCCTGGCCGGGCGTGGACTCGAGCGTGATGACGTCGTCCTCGACGGCGACGACCGTGCCGAAGAAGCCCGACCCGGTCATGACCTCGTCGCCCGGCGCCAGGTTGGACCGGAAGTTCGCCGCCTCCTTCTGCTGCTTGCGGGTGCCGCGGCTCATGAACCACAGCACACCGCCCATGAGGACGGCCAGGAGGATCAGTTCCACGAGGTGGTGCTCCGATCAGGGTCGACGTGGTCGGCCCGCAGTCTAGGCGCTGCGGACCCGCGCTCCCAACGACCCGGCGCCGCGCCCGGTTCCCCCGACGACGACGACGCACGCCCGTCACCGCCACGTCGAGGGGTGCGCGGGCACCGGATGCTCAGCCGAAGAGCGTGTCGCCGCCCGCCGACGGCGGGACCGGCAGGCCGAGGTGCGTCCAGGCCGGGGCGAGAGCCACCCGGCCCCGCGGGGTGCGGCCGACGAGGCCCTCCCGGACGAGGAACGGCTCGGCGACGGTCTCCACCGTCTCCGGCTCCTCCCCCACCGCGACGGCCAGCGTCGTGAGCCCGACCGGCCCCCCGCCGAACCGCAGGCACAGCGCCTCCAGCACCGAGCGGTCCAGCCGGTCCAGCCCGCGCTCGTCGACCTCGAAGACCGCCAGCGCCGCGCGCGCCGCCGCGAGGTCCAGCGAGCCGTCCCCGCGCACCTCGGCCCAGTCGCGCACGCGCCGCAGCAGCCGGTTGGCGATGCGGGGCGTGCCCCGGCTGCGGCCGGCGATCTCCGCCGCGGCCTCGGGTGCCAGGACCACCCCCAGCAGGCCTGCCGACCGCGTGAGGACCTGCTCGAGCTCGCCGGCGTCGTAGAAGTCGAGGTGGCCCGTGAAGCCGAAGCGGTCCCGCAGGGGCGCCGGCAGCAGGCCCGCGCGCGTCGTGGCACCGACGACCGTGAAGGGCGGCAGGGCCAGCGGGATCGCGCTGGCGCCCGCGCCCTTCCCGACGACCACGTCCACGCGGAAGTCCTCCATGGCGACGTAGAGCAGCTCCTCGGCCGGCCGCGCGAGGCGGTGGATCTCGTCGAGGAACAGCACCTCGCCCTCCTCGAGGGAGGACAGGACCGCCGCCAGGTCGCCGGCGTGCTGGATGGCCGGCCCGCTCGTGATGCGCAGCGACGTGCCGAGCTCGGCCGCGATGATCATCGCCAGCGTCGTCTTGCCCAGGCCGGGCGGGCCCGACAGCAGCACGTGGTCCGGCGCGCGGTCCCGCTGCCGCGCTGCCTGCAGCACGAGGGAGAGCTGGTCGCGCACGACCCGCTGCCCCACGAACTCGTCCAGCCGCCGCGGCCGCAGCGCCGCCTCGGCGGCGCGCTCGAGGTCGTCCGCGCCCGGTCGCACGAGCGAGGGCGCCGCGGGCGCGTCGTCGAGCAGACCGCGCGGGAGACCGTCCTCGAGCGCGCCGGGCCCGTCGTCCGCCAGCCCGCGCCCGTCAGCCACGCTGGCCGCCGAGCAGCCGCAGCGCACCCCGCAGGAGCCCGGCCACCTCCTCCGGGGCCACCGGGCCCTCGCTGCCCTCGAGCACGGCGGCGACCGCATCGCCGGCGGCCTTCGCGTTCCAGCCCAGCCCGACGAGCGCCTCGACCACCTGGTCGCGCCCGTCAGGACCCGCCGGCGGGGCGGGCACGCCCGTGGTCGCCCCCGTCGGCGCGCCCAGGCGGTCCGCCAGCTCGAGGACGATGCGCTGCGCGCCCTTGCGTCCGATGCCCGGTACCCGCATGAGGGCCGTGAGGTCCTCGTCCGCCACCGCGCGCCGCAGCCCCTCCGGCGTGTGCACGGCCAGCATCGCCAGGGCCAGGCGCGGCCCGACCCCGGAGACGGTCTGCACGACCTCGAAGACCTCGCGCTCGTCCGCCTCGGCGAACCCGAACAGCGTCAGTGAGTCCTCCCGCACGACGAGCGACGTGTGCAGCCGTGCCGTGCACCCCACACGCAGGCCAGCGAGCGTCGCGGGCGTCGCCTGCACGAGCATGCCGACGCCCCCCACCTCGATGACCGCGGCGTCCAGCCGCACCGCCAGCACCGTCCCGTGCACCGACGCGATCACGCCGTCCCGCCCCTCTGTCGACCCCTCGTCCGGCCGGCGCCGCACCGCGCCACCGGCGCACAGCGTGCCACAGGACGACGAACACGCGTACGAACGCCACGCGGTGCTGGGGACGGCGCGGAAGCACCGTGCTGGGCGGCGCCCGCGGGCGACGAGGCCCCGGACCACCGCCGCGCGGTGGTTCAGGCGCGCCGGCGGGCCGCCTGCTCGGCGGCCGCCCAGGCGCGCTGCGCCGCGGTGAGCGACGACGGGGGCCGCTGCGGCGCACCGACCGCGCCCGCGGGACGCCAGAGGTGGCAGATCGCGAGGGCCAGCGCGTCCGCGGCGTCGGCCGGGCGGGGGCGTTCGTCGAGCCGCAGGAGGCGGGTCACCATCGTCTGCACCTGCGCCTTGTCCGCGCGCCCGTTGCCCGTGACCGCGGCCTTGACCTCGCTGGGGGTGTGCAGCGCGACGGGGATGCGCCGCCGGGCGGCCGCGACCATGGCCAGGCCGGCTACCTGCGCGGTGCCCATCACCGTCGACACCTGGTGGTTGGCGAACACGCGCTCGATGGCGACGGTGTCGGGCGCGTGCTCCTCGAGCCACTCCTCGACGGACCGCTCGATCCGCAGCAGCCGCTGGTCGATGTCCGCGTCCGGCGGGGACGTCGCGACGCCGACCGCGACCACCGCGAGCCGGCGGCCGGGGAGCCCGTCGACGACGCCGAGCCCGCACCGGGTGAGGCCGGGGTCGACTCCGAGGACGCGCACGGCGCCCATGCTCGCAGCACGGGCGCCGTGGGGACGTGGGGCGCGCCGCGGCCCGCCGCGGGAGCGGTCAGGTCGTCGACCGGGCGCGTGCTGGGGTCAGTCGTCCTCGTCGAGCTCCGCCAGCACCTCGTCGGAGGCGTCGAAGTTGGCGTAGACGTTCTGCACGTCGTCGGAGTCCTCGAGCGCGTCGATGAGCCGCAGGATCTTCCGCGCGCCCTCGGCGTCGACCTCGATCTGCGTGGCCGGGTGGAAGACGACGTCGGCGGAGTCGTACTCGATGCCGGCCTCCTGCAGCGCGGTGCGCACCGGGACGAGGTCCGTGGCCTCCGTCAGCACCTCGAAGGAGTCGCCGAGGTCGTTGACCTCCTCGCCGCCCGCGTCGAGGACCGCCTCCATCACGGCGTCCTCGTCCGTGCCCTCCTTGGGCACGACGACGACGCCCTTGCGGGAGAAGAGGTACGCCACCGAGCCCGGGTCGGCCATCTGGCCGCCGTTGCGGGTGAAGGCGACGCGCACGTCGGAGGCGGCGCGGTTGCGGTTGTCGGTGAGGCACTCGACGAGGACCGCGATGCCGCCGGGGCCGTACCCCTCGTACGTGATGCCCTGGTAGTCCGCGCCGCCGGCCTCCTGGCCGGACCCGCGCTTGATGGCGCGGTCGATGTTGTCGTTCGGAACGGAGGACTTCTTCGCCTTCTGCACCGCGTCGACGAGCGTGGGGTTGCCCGACAGGTCACCGCCGCCCGTGCGGGCCGCGACCTCGATGTTCTTGATGAGCTTGGCGAACGACTTCGCGCGCTTGGCGTCGACCACGGCCTTCTTGTGCTTGGTCGTGGCCCACTTGGAGTGACCGGACATGACTCGCTACCCCTTCAGCGGCTCTCGCCGACGATCTGGACGAACAGCCGGTGCACCCGCGTGTCGCCCGTGACCTCCGGGTGGAACGAGGTGACGAGCAGGGGGCCCTGGCGTACCGCGACGATCCTACCGGCGGCCGGCCCGCCCTCGACGCGGCCGAGGACCTGGGCCGACGGCCCGACCTCCTCGACCCAGGGCGCACGGATGAACACGGCGTGCAGCGGGTCGTCGTGGGAGTCGTCGATGCCCTCGATCGTCAGGTCCGTCTCGAAGGAGTCCACCTGCCGGCCGAAGGCGTTGCGGCGGACCGTGACGTCCATGCCGCCGAGGGTGCGCTGCCCCTCGATCCCGCCCAGCACACGGTCCGCGAGCAGGATCATCCCCGCGCAGGACCCGTAGGCCGGCATGCCGTCGGCGATGCGGGCCCGCACGGGCTCGGCGAGGTCGAAGGCGCGCAGGAGCTTGTCCATCGTCGTCGACTCCCCGCCCGGCAGGACGAGGCCGTCGACGGACGCCAGCTCCCGCTCGCGGCGCACGGGCACGCCCTGCGCGCCCACCGCCTCGAGGGCGTGCAGGTGCTCGCGCACGTCGCCCTGCAGCGCCAGCACCCCGATCCGCGGGCGTGCTGAGGCGGTCGGTGCGACGCTGGAGGGGTCCTGGGGCACCGGGTCATCCTATGTTCGGGCGGGTCGGTGGAGGTGGGCGTGGCGCACGCGACGAAGGCGGCACGGACGCCGGCACGGACTCCGGCACGCGCGGATCTGCCGACGCGGCCCTGCGCCGTCTGCGGCCGCACGATCACGTGGCGCAAGAAGTGGGAGCGCGACTGGGAGCAGGTCCGCTACTGCTCCGCGGCCTGCCGCTCGCACGGGCTGACGCCGCAGGACGCGGCGCTCGAGGACGCGGTGCGCGCCCTGCTCGCGGCGCGTGCCCGCGGGGCGACCATCTGCCCGTCGGAGGCGGCCCGGCGCGTCGGCGGCGACGACTGGCGCGACCTCATGGAGCCGGCACGGCAGGCGGCCCGGCGGCTCGTCGCCGCCGGCGAGGTCGAGATCACGCAGGGTGGTGCGGTGGTCGACCCGTCGACGGCCCGCGGCCCGATCCGGATCCGCCGCGTCTGAGCGGTCGCTGGACGGGTCTCTGGGCGGATCCGCCCACGGGTTCCCGGACGGGTGCCTGTCGCGTGTCGGTGCCTCGTCCTACGGTCGCCGCATGGACGTCGTGCTGATCCCCGGGTTCTGGTTGGAGGCGTCCTCGTGGGCGCCCGTCACCGCGGCGCTGGCCGCCGCCGGTCACACGCCCCACCCCGTCACACCGCTGGGCACCGGCCGACCGGCGGCCGAGGTGGCGGCCACCACCCTGGCCGACCAGGCCGCCGACGTGGTCGCACTCGTCGACACGCTGCCCGGACCCGTGGTGGTCGTCGGGCACAGCGGCGGCGGCGCGGTGGCCCACGCCGTCGCGGACGCCCGCCCGGACCGCGCCGCGCGGGTGGTCTACGTCGACAGCGGGCCGCTCGGCGACGGGGACGTCGTCAACGCGGAGCTGCCCGTGGTGGACGGCGTGGTGCCGTTCCCCGGGTGGGACGCGTTCGGCCCCGAGGAGCTCGAGGGCCTGACGCCCGAGCTCCGCGACCGGTTGGAGGGCGCCGCCCTCACGGTGCCGCCGCTCGTGGCGGCCGGCCCGCAACGGCTGCACGACGAGCGACGGTACGACGTCCCCGTCACCGTCATCAGCTGCACGATGCCCGAGCCCGTGCTGCGCGCCCTCGTCGCGGAGGGGCACCCGTACGTCGCCGAGCTGGGTCGCGTGCACGACGTCGAGGTGGTCGAGCTGCCGACGGGCCACTGGCCGCAGCTCTCCCGGCCCGAGGACCTGGCGGCCGCGGTCGTGGCGGCGGTGGGAGGGGCCGCACGCACGCGGGCCGGCGCGCCCTGACCTCAGCGGCCCGGCTCGGGGCCCGGTCCCGGCTGGCACGTCGGGCACCACCAGGTCCGCCGGCGCTCGGGGTCGCCGGGACGCTCGGCCACGACGCGGACGGTCGTGCCGCAGCGCAGGCAGGACCGGCCGGCGCGCCCCGCGACCCAGTGCTCCTCGCCGCGCCGCGGACGGCCCGGCAGCACGGGCGGCACCGTGACCTGGTACGCGCCGGGCACGGTGGCCGACCGGCGTAGGGCTCGGGCGGCGCGGTCGACGAGCGCCGGCAGGTCGACCTCGCCGACGGGCGTCCACGGGCTCGCCCCGATGAGGAAGGCGAGCTCGTTCGCCCACAGGTTCCCGAGCCCGGCGACGAGCCGCTGGTCGAGCAGGGCGGCCGCGAGGGGACGCGCGGGGTCGGCACCCAGGCGCCGCACGGCCTCCTCCGCGTCCCAGTCGTCGCGCAGCGGGTCCGGCCCGAGGTGCCCGACGAGGTCGGGCTCACGCGCGGTCGGCACGACGCGCAGGTCGTGCAGGCGCAGCCCCCACGCGGTGGCGCCGGTGCCGAGCACGAGCACGAGGCGGACCTCGTGCGCGACCCGCGTCGGCAGCCGCTTCCCCGGGGCCGTCACGGTCCATTCCCCGTCCATGTGCAGGTGGCTGTGCAGCGTGCGGCCGTCGTCGAACCGGGTGAGCAGGTGCTTGCCGTGCGTGGCGTGCTCGAGGACGGTCGTCCCCGCGAGCACCGTCGTCGCCAGCTGCGGCACCCGCAGGTCCGAGCGCACGACGGGCTGACCGCGCAGCGCGCGGTCCAGCCGCCGGGCCAGCCGGTGCACGCTGTCCCCCTCCGGCACCGCGCCTCCTCGTCCTCGTCCTCGTCCGCCCAGGCCCGGCCGGTCCGTGCCGCGATGGTGCCGCCGACGTAGCCTCCTCGCCATGGCACGCACGATCGCGACCTCCACCACCGTCGACCGCGAGGGCCTCCTCGACTTCGCCCGCGGCAGGCACCACGTCGTCCTCATGACCCGCCGGCGCGACGGGTCGCCGCAGGCGTCGCCCGTCACGGCCGGCGTGGACGAGCAGGGCCGGTTCGTCGTGTCCACGTATCCCGAGCGGGCCAAGGTGCACAACGCGCGCCGCGACCCGCAGGTGAGCCTGCTGGTGCTCTCCGACGACTTCGGCGGCGCGTGGGTGCAGGTCGACGGGGAGGCCGAGGTGCTCGACCTGCCCGAGGCGCTCGAGCCCCTCGTCGACTACTTCCGCGTCATCGCCGGCGAGCACCCCGACTGGGACGAGTACCGCCGGGCCATGGTCGCGCAGGGCAAGGTCCTCCTCCGCGTGACGCCCACGCGCTGGGGACCCGTCGCGACCGGCGGGTTCCCGGCGCGCCTCGCCGAGGCCTGAGGGCAGCGCACCGCCCCGTAGGGTCGACGGCCATGAGCACCGCTCCCCCCGGTCCGGACGTCCTTCACACGGGTAGCGGCACGGGCGACACCCTCGCCGCGCGGGCCGTCGCGCTGGACCTCGCCCATGCGGCCACCGACCTACGTCGCCGGTTCGACCTGCCCGAGGACGTCGTCTACCTCGACGGCAACTCGCTGGGGGCGCTGCCGGTCGGCGTCGCCGAGGCGGTGACGGACGCCGTGCGCGTGCAGTGGGGCCGCGACCTCGTCGCCTCGTGGAACACGCACGGCTGGTGGGAGGCCCCGACGCGCGTCGGCGACGCGATCGGGCGCCTCGTCGGCGCCGCACCCGGGCAGGTCGTCGCCGGCGACTCCACGACCGTCCGGCTGCACCAGGCGCTGCACGCCGCCGCGGCGCTGCGACCCGGGGCGGACGTCGTCGTCACCGACCCGGGCTCGTTCCCCACGGACCTGTACGTCACGCGCGGGGTCGCGGACCAGGTCGGGTGGGACGTGGTCCTCGCCGACCCCGACGAGGTCCCGCGCACCCTGGCCGACCTGGCCGCCACGGGCCGTCGCGTCGCGGTGGTGTCCCTCTCGCACGTCGACTACCGCACGGGCCGGCTGTGGGACCTGCCGGGGCTGACCCGCGCCGCCCACGACGCCGGCGCCCTCGCGCTGTGGGACCTGTGCCACTCGGCGGGGGCCGTGCCGGTCGACCTCGACGACCACGGGGTCGACCTGGCCGTGGGGTGCGGCTACAAGTACCTCAACGGCGGGCCCGGGGCCCCGGCGTACGTCTACGCCGCCGCCCGCCATCTGCCGCACGTCCGCAACGTCGTCCCGGGCTGGCACTCGCACGCCCGCCCGTTCGCCATGGCGCCGGACCACGAACCGGTCGACGGTGCCGCCCGGCTGCGCATCGGCACGCCGCCCGTCCTGTCGCTGCTGGCGCTCGAGGCGGCGCTGCGCGCGTTCGACGGCGTCCCGGTGGAGGCGGTCCGCGCCCGGTCGCTGTCCCTCACGCGCTTCCTGCGCCGCTGCGTGGCGGCACTGGTCCCGGGCGCGGCGTTCGTGTCCCCCGACGACGACGACCGCCGCGGCTCGCAGGTCGGCGTACGGCACCCGGACGCCTACGGGGTCGTCCAGGCCCTCGTCGCGCGCGGGGTCGTCGGCGACTTCCGCGAGCCGGACGTCGTCCGGCTCGGCGTGGCGCGCCCTACCTCACCCACGCGGAGATGCTGGTCGCGGCGCGGGAGCTGGCGGCCGTGCTCGCCGCCGGCGAGCACCTCGACGAGCGCTGGTCCCGGCGCGCGACGGTGACGTGACCGGCGCGGTCAGCCGCCGGCTCAGCCGACGGGAGCGGTGACGGGAGCGCCGACGCCGACCCGTCCCCCGGCCGCGTCTGCGACGGGAGCGACCCGCGCCACCCCCGCCGCCCGGTCCGCGTCGACCTGGTCGGCGAGCCGCCCGAGCCCCTCCAGGAGGTCGGCCGGGGCGGCGGCCAGGCTCACCCTGACCATGCCGGCGGCCGCGGACCCGAAGGTCGCGCCCGGCGCCACCGCGACGTGCCGCTCGCGCAGGAGCCGCAGCGCGAACGCGTCCGTGTCGGCGACACCCACGTCGACCATGAGGTAGAACGCGCCGTCGGGACGGACGCACGCGATCCCGCGCCGCGTCAGCAGGTCCACGGCGGCGTCACGCCGGGAGCGGTAGGACGCCACGGCGTCGGCCACCGCGTCCTGCGGGCCCGTCACCGCGGCGACCGCGGCCTGCTGGGAGACGCTCGACGGGCACGCGACGGTGGCCTCCGCGAGGTGACCCATGAGGTCGAGCGCGTGGCCGTCGGGCACGACCGCGTAGCCCAGCCGCCAGCCGGTCATCGCGTAGGTCTTCGACATCGTCCGGAACACCACCACGCGGCCGTCCGTGTCGAGGGACAGCGGGCTGACGTGCTCCGCGTCGAACGTGATCGCGTCGTAGCACTCGTCGGACAGCAGCCACAGGTCGTGCCGACGGGCGAGGTCGACGAACGCCTCGACGACCTCGCGCGGGTAGACCGCCCCGGTCGGGTTGTTCGGCGAGTTCAGCAGGATCGCGCGGGTCGTCGGCGTGAGGGCCGCCTCGACGTCCTCGGGCCGCGGCACGAACCCGTGCTCGGGCAGGCACGGGTAGGTGGCGACGTCCAGTCCCGCCGCGACGGCGGCCATGCGCCAGTTCGGGAACTCGGGGTCGGGCAGGAGCAGCGTCTCGCCCGGGCTGAGCAGCGCCGCGAACGCCAGCGCGAGCCCGTTCATGGCGCCGTGCGTGACGACGACCTCGTCGGCGGACGTGCTCCGTCCCGTGGACCGCGTCACGACGTCCGCGAGCACCGCCCGCACCGCGTCGGTGCCGACGGACGAGGTGTAGCCGGTGTGCCCGGCCCGCGCCGCGGCCGCGGCCGCCTCGACGACGTGCGCCGGCGTGCGCAGGTCCGGCTCGCCGATCTCGAGGTGGATCGCGCCGGGGTCGCGCAGCGCGAGCTCCATGAGCAGGCGGATCCCCGAGCGCGGGACGGCGGCGGCGGCGCGGGACGTCGTGGGCACGACCGGACCCTAGCGCCGCGCCGCCGGTCGGTGTTACCACCCGGTACGACGACGACGTCACACCCGTACGTCACACCAGGCCGTCACACCCGGCCGCGACGGCGGGCCCTACTCCTCGACGAGCCCCAGGTGCCGTGTCACCCCGTCCCAGCCCGCCAGCAGCGGCCGCACGAGCGCGACGAGGTCCGCCGGGAACACCTCGATCTCGACCCGCGCGAGGTCGTCGAGGTCCCACCACCGCACCTCGTCGATGACGTCCAGCTCCATCGCGGTCCAGCCCTCGCGGCTGAGCGCGGCGGCGTCGTCGACGCGGGCGAGGAAGAACTCCTCGTCCTGCCACAGGTGGGCGGCGGCGAAGTCGAACACGGCCGACCGCGTGAGCACCGGCCCGACGAGGTCGGCGTCGTCGACGACGAGGCCCGTCTCCTCCCGGACCTCCCGCACGGCCGCGGCCCGGCTGCTCTCGTCGGGGTCCAGCCCGCCGCCGACGGTGAACCACCACGACCGCTCGGGCTGGTCGACGTCGTGCCCGCGCAGGAGCAGGACCCGGTCCTGGGCGTCGACGAGGATCACGCGCGCGGCGCGCCGCCGCAGGACGCCGTCCGGCCCCGGCTGCCAGTGGCTGCCGGGGCCGTGCACTGGGCCGCCGCCCTCGAGGTGGCTGCGCGCGCCGGAGGGCGCGTCGCTCACCAGCCGCGCTCGGCCAGGCGGTGGGGCTCCGGGACGTCCTCGACGTTGATGCCGACCATCGCCTCGCCGAGCCCGCGCGAGACCTTGGCGATGACGTCGGGGTCGTCGTGGAAGGTCGTGGCCTTGACGATCGCGGCGGCGCGCTGGGCCGGGTTGCCGGACTTGAAGATGCCCGAGCCGACGAAGACGCCCTCGGCGCCGAGCTGCATCATCATCGCGGCGTCGGCGGGGGTGGCGATGCCGCCGGCGGTGAAGAGCACGACGGGGAGCTTGCCGGCCTCGGCCACCTCCTTGACGAGCTCGTACGGCGCCTGCAGCTCCTTAGCGGCGACGAACAGCTCGTCCTCCGGGAGCGAGGTCAGGCGGCGGATCTCCGCGCGGATCGTGCGCATGTGCGTCGTGGCGTTGGAGACGTCGCCGGTGCCCGCCTCACCCTTCGAGCGGATCATGGCCGCGCCCTCGGTGATGCGCCGCAGCGCCTCGCCGAGGTTCGTCGCGCCGCAGACGAAGGGCGCCGTGAACGCCCACTTGTCGATGTGGTGCGCGTAGTCCGCCGGCGTCAGGACCTCGGACTCGTCGATGTAGTCCACGCCGAGCGACTGCAGCACCTGCGCCTCGACGAAGTGGCCGATGCGCGCCTTGGCCATCACGGGGATGGAGACCTCGGCGATGATCGAGTCGATGAGGTCCGGGTCGCTCATGCGGGCGACGCCGCCCTGCGCGCGGATGTCGGCCGGCACGCGCTCGAGCGCCATGACCGCCACGGCACCGGCGTCCTCGGCGATCCGGGCCTGCTCGGCGGTGACGACGTCCATGATGACGCCGCCCTTGAGCATCTCCGCCATGCCCCGCTTGACCCGCGCGGTGCCGACGGCACGGGCCGAGGACTCGGCGGCGGGGACGGTGGGCTGGGCGTTCTCGGTCACGGCATGCCTCGCTGGTCCAGGCCGGGGTCGCCGGCGCGGCGGTGGTGGATGCGCCCATGGTAGGCCCGGCCCCGCGGGCGCCGGGGCGACGTCTCAGGTCCCCCGCGCGCGGTCGTCCGGCGTCAGCGCGCCGCCGGCGACGGGTCGGCGAAGGCCGCCGGCCAGGAGTCGTCGAGCTCCAGCGTCCGGGGCATCGGCGCGTGCCCGGCCAGGCGCAGCGCCCGCACGAGCACGCCGCGCCGCAGCCGCTGCGTCTGCGCGACGGCCTCGTTGTGGAACCGCCGCGCGAGCTGCACCCGGTACCAGGCGGCCGCGAGGTCGTCGAGCAGCTCGTCCCCGCCGGGCTCCGCCCGCAGCGCGGCGACCTCCTCGGGCTCGTCGAGCACGGTGCGCAGCGTGTTCGTCAGCTCGCTCTCGGCGCGGGCGCGCTCCCGGGCGCGCTCCTCGCGCAGCGGGAGGCGCGGCGCGCCGCTCGTCGGCCGCAGCGGCCGGGGACCGGCCGGCGGCGGGGTACCGGCCTCGACCAGCAGCGCACGCAGCTCCTCCGGTAGCACGACCTCCGTCTCGGCGTCGGTCCCGCCGCAGGCCAGCGCCGCCAGCGCCGCCTCGCCGACGAGCACCGAGCTCACCGGGTCGAGCAGCCCGGACGTCGCCAGCTCGGCGGCGGCCGTGGCGCGCCGGACGAGCTGGGTGTCCAGCACCGCGCGCGAGGCGCCGACCTTGCGGTGGAGCCGGTCGAGCCGCGACGCGGCGACCCACACGACCCACACCAGCAGGGCGCCCACCCCGAGGACGATCACGCCCACGTCCGTCGTCACGCGTCACCCCGCAGCCGCACGCGCTCCTCGCCCCAGGTGCGGGTGAGCCGGCGCAGGCGCGCCCCCCGCAGTGAGGCCGGGTCCTCCCCCACGGGTGCGTCCCGGCCCTCGACGACCATCTCGTACACCGCCAGGACCCGGTCGGTCACCACGGACCAGTCGTAGCGCGGCACCGTCCGGTCCGCGGCCTCGCGGACGCGGTCCCGCAGCGCCGGGTCCCCGAGCACCCGCACGAGCGTCGCCCCGAGGTCGTCGGCGTCGCCCGTGCGGAACAGGACCCCGGCGGCACCGTCGTCGAGCACGCGCGAGAAGGCGCCGAGGTCGCTGGCGACGACCGTCGCCCCCGCGGCCATCGCCTCGACGAGGACGATGCCGAAGCTCTCCCCGCCCGTCTGCGGCGCGCAGTACACGTCGACGGAGGACAGGAGGGCCGCCTTCTCCTCGTCGCTGACGCCGCCGAGCAGCTCGACCGCAGCCGCCGCGTCGCCGAGCAGCTCCCGGACGTCGTCGGCGTCCGTCTCCCCCCGGCCGGCGACGAGGAACCGCGCGCCGGGGTGCGCCGCGAGCACGCGCGGCACCGCCGCGAGGAGCACGCCCAGGCCCTTGCGGGGCTCGTCGAGCCGGCCGAGGAACGCCACCGTGGGCCGCTCGGGCGTGCCGGTCCAGCGCGGGTCGGGCCGCGCGGCGGCGAAGGTGCCCGTCCAGACGCCGTTGGGGATGACGACCGCGTCGCCGCCCAGGTGCTCGACGAGGGTGCGCCGCGCGTCCTCGGACACGGCGACGCGGGCCGAGATCTTCTCCAGCGACTGGCGCACGAGCGGGTAGGCCATCTGCAGCGACCGGGACCGCTGCAGCGCGGTGTGGAACGTCGCCACGACGGGCCCGTCCGCGATCCACAGCGCCAGCAGCGACAGGCTCGGGGTCACGGGCTCGTGCAGGTGCAGCACGTCGAACTCCCCCGACCCCACCCATCGGCGGACGCGGGCCGCGGTCACGGGGCCGAACGTGAGGCGCGCGACCGACCCGTTGTACCGGACCGGGACCGCGCGCCCGGCCGCCACCATCCAGGGCGGGACGGGGGTGTCCTCGTCGGCGGGCGCCAGCACCGACACCTCGTGGCCGCGCGCGAGCAGGGCCTCCGCCAGGTCGCGGACGTGGAACTGGACCCCCCCGGGCACGTCGAAGGAGTACGGGCAGACGATCCCGACGCGCAACGGCCGCACCGGCGCCCGGTCCGCGACGCTCACGGCCCGACCGCCGTCGTCGGCGCCGGCGTCGGTACCGTCGTCGCGCGGACCGCCGCGTCGCGCGCGGGGTCGAGGTCCTCGACGAAGACCCGCTGCAGCATGTGCCAGTCCTCGGGGTGCTCCCGCACGCCCGCCTCGAGCACGTCGACCCAGGTCTGCGTGAGCACGGCGACGGCGGCCGCGCGGGGCATCCCGGTCGGCACCGGCAGCTCCGGGGAGAACCGGACGACGAGACCCCACGGCGACCGGGCGGCGCGGCGGCGCGCGCCGTGCAGCCGCTCGTAGTGCAGCACCACCGCGTGCAGGGGCGCGCCCGTGCCGAGCGCCAGCGCGGCCGGGCCGGCCGCGACCCGGGCGGGCCGGCCGGCGAGCCGCACCTCGACGCCCCGCGCGGTGAGGTCCCGGTCGGCGAGGAGCGGCACCACCCGGCCCGGTGACCGCACCGCCCGCACCAGCCCGCGGAAGACGTCCTCCCCGCCCGTCAGCGGCAGGATCTGCATGCCGAGGCCCTCGCGGAAGCGCAGGAACTCGGTGAAGACCTCCTCGGGCTCCAGCCGCTCCGCGACGGTCGTCACCGGCGCCAGGTGCGTCGTGGCCCACGCGCCCGCGAGGTCCCAGTTGCCCATGTGCCCCAGCGCCAGGACCGGGGACCGGCCGGCGTCGAGGTGGCGCTGGAGGTGCTCGCGCCCCTCCGCGCGGACGCGCGCGGCGAGGACGTCGGCCGGCCAGGCGGCGACCGCGAAGGCCTCCCCGTAGTAGCGCAGGTAGGACCGCATGCCGCGCCGGCTCAGCCGCCGGACCGCGGGCCCGTCCAGGTCGGGCCGCACCCGCGCGAGGTTGGCCTCCAGCCGCCGCACCCCGGCGCCGTGGCGCAGCCAGGTGACGTCGGCGACGAGCGCGCACACCCCGCGCAGCACCGGTCCCGGCACGCGGCCCGCCCACCGCCACGCGAGCGCGAACGCGCGACCGACGGGCAGCCGCGGCCGGCTCACCGCCGCCCCGCCGTCCCGACGGCCTGCCGGCGCACGGTCGCCATGCGCTGGCCGACGGTCACGGCCGAGGCCACCGCGAGCAGGGCGAGCACGACCGTCAGCACCGCGTGCGGCAGCCCGAGCCCGACCAGGGCCGTGGCCAGCAGCGTCACCAGGAGCCGGTCCGCCCGCTCGGCGATGCCGACGGCCGCCGTCATGCCCAGGCCCTCGGCGCGCGCCCGCGCGTAGGGCACGACCGAGCCGAGCACGAGGCACGCGAGGGCCGCCACGGCGGTGGCGTCGTCGTCGCGGCCCAGGGCCCACAGCAGCAGCCCGGCGAAGATGGCGCCGTCGCCGAACCGGTCGAGCGTCGAGTCGAGGAACGCCCCCCAGGGTCCGGAGCGGCCCTGCAGGCGCGCCATCACCCCGTCGAGGGAGTCGGTGAGGACGAAGACGCCGATGACGACGGCCCCGAGCAGGAGATGGCCGGTGGGGAACGCGACGAGCGCGGTGACGACGACGACCAGCGTGCCGGTCACGGTGACGGCGTCCGGCGACACGCCCGCGCGGAGCAGCGTGCGGGCCAGCGGCGTGAACAGCGCGGTCATGAGGCCGCGCAGACGGTCGAGCACGGCGGTCAGCCCCGGGGCCAGGCGGCGGCGAGCCGGTCGCGGGTGTCGGCGAGCAGCTCGGGCAGGGCGCGGCTGCGGCCGACGATGGGCAGGAAGTTCGCGTCCCCGGCCCAGCGCGGCACGACGTGCTGGTGCAGGTGCGCGGCGATGCCGGCGCCCGCGACGTCGCCCTGGTTCATGCCGAGGTTGAAGCCGGCCGGGTGCGACACCGCGCGCACGACTCGCATCGCCGTCTGGGTCAGCCGGGCCACCTCGTCGATCTCCTCCGGCGTCAGGTCGGTGTAGTCGGCGACATGCCGGTCGGGGCAGACGAGCAGGTGACCGCTGTTGTACGGGTAGAGGTTGAGGACGACGAACGCGACCTCGCCCCGCGCGACGACGAGCCCCTCCTCGTCGGGCAGGCTCGGCACCCGGCAGAACGGGCAGCCGGAGCCGGCGGCGTCGTCCTCGGGCTTGCCCTCCCCGCCGATGTAGGCCATCCGGTGCGGCACCCAGAGCCGGCCGAACCCGTCGGGCACGCCGGGCCGGTCCTCCGGCCGCTCGACGACGACGTCGCCGCCGTCCCCGTCCACCTGTCCGCCCGCCCGTCCGTCCGTCTCTCCGTCCGCCGCCCCCTGCGCGCCCGTCCCCGTCACGTCAGACCTGGACCCGGTCCCGCACGGCGGCCAGCACGCGCGCGACCGCCTCGTCGACGGGCACGCCGTTCTCCTGGCGCCCGTCCCGGAAGCGGAACGACACGGCGCCGGCCTCGACGTCCTCGCCGCCGGCGATGAGCACGAACGGCACCTTCTCCTTGGCGGCGTTGCGGATCTTCTTGCCGAACCGGTCGTCCGAGCGGTCGACCTCGGCGCGGATCCCCTCGGCGCGCAGGCGCTCGACGAGCTCCGCGAGGTAGCCCTCGAAGGGCTCCGCGACGGGGATGGCCAGCACCTGGACCGGCGCGAGCCAGGCGGGGAACGCGCCGGCGTAGTGCTCGGTCAGCACGGCGAAGAACCGCTCGATGGAGCCGAACAGCGCGCGGTGGATCATGACGGGCCGCTGCCGGGTGCCGTCGGGGGCGGTGTACTCGAGCTCGAACCGCTCGGGCAGGTTGAAGTCGAGCTGGATCGTCGACATCTGCCAGGTCCGGCCGATGGCGTCCTTGGCCTGCACGGAGATCTTCGGGCCGTAGAACGCGGCGCCGCCGGGGTCCGGCACGAGCTGCAGGCCCGACGCCTCCGCGACGGAGCGCAGCGTCTCCGTCGCCTCCTCCCACGCCTCGTCGGACCCCACCGACTTCTCGGGGTTGCGGGTGGACAGCTCGAGGTAGAAGTCCTCGAGGCCGTAGTCCTTGAGCAGGTCGAGGACGAAGGTCAGCAGGCTCGTGAGCTCACCGGCCATCTGCTCGCGGGTGCAGTAGATGTGCGCGTCGTCCTGGGTGAAGCCGCGCGCGCGGGTCATGCCGTGCACGACGCCCGACTTCTCGTACCGGTACACCGTCCCGAACTCGAACAGCCGCAGCGGCAGCTCGCGGTACGAGCGCCCCCGCGCGGCGAAGACGAGGTTGTGCATGGGGCAGTTCATGGGCTTGAGGTAGTAGTTCTGCCCCTGCTTGCGCACGGTGCCGTCGGCGTCGCGCTCCTCGTCGAGCTTCATGGGCGGGTACATGCCCTCGGCGTACCAGTCGAGGTGCCCCGACACCTGGAACAGGTGCTCCTTCGTGATGTGCGGGGTGTTGACGAAGGAGTAGCCCGCCTGGACGTGCCGGCGCCGGGAGTACTCCTCCATCTCCATGCGCACGATCCCGCCGCGCGGGTGGAAGACCGCGAGGCCGGAGCCGATCTCGTCGGGGAAGGAGAACAGGTCGAGCTCGGTGCCCAGCCGGCGGTGGTCGCGGCGCTCGGCCTCGGCCAGCCGGTCGAGGTGGGCCTTGAGCTCGTCCTTCGTCGGCCAGGCGGTGCCGTAGACGCGCTGGAGCTGCGGGTTCTTCTCGCTGCCCCGCCAGTACGCCGCGGCCGAGCGGGTGAGCTGGAAGCCGTTGCCCAGGACCCGGGTGCTGGGCACGTGCGGCCCGCGGCACAGGTCCTGCCAGACGACCTGCTCGCTCTCGCGGCCGGCCCCGCGGACGTTCTGGTAGACGGTCAGCCCGCCGAGGCCGACCTCCACCGACGCGCCGTCCTCGTCGCCCGCCGCGCCCTTGAGGCCGATGAGCTCGAGCTTGTAGGGCTCCTCCTTCTCCAGCGCGCGCGCCTCGTCCTCCGTGACGTCGACGCGGCGGAAGGTCTGGCCCTCCTTGACGATGCGCGCCATGACCTTCTCCAGGGCGCGCAGGTCCTCCGGCGTGAAGGGGGTCTCGACGTCGAAGTCGTAGTAGAAGCCGTCGGTGATGGGCGGGCCGATGCCGAGGCGCGCCGCCGGGTTCACCTCCTGCACGGCCTGGGCGAGCACGTGCGCGGCGGAGTGGCGTAGCACCTCGAGACCTTCGGGGGACCCGATGGTGACGGCCTCGACGACGGCACCCGCCGGCAGCTCGCGGTGCAGGTCGCGCAGCTCCCCGTCGACGCGGACGACGACGACGTCCTTGCGCGACCCGAACAGGTCGGTGCCCGTCGTCCCCGGCTCCACCGTGGTGGCCGTGCCGTCGACGGTGAGGGTGATGGGCTCGGGCACCGGTGCTGCCTCCTCTGCGCGGTCCACCCGGGCGGCGGACCGGCCCCGATGCTACCGGCGGGGCCTCACCCGGTCGGCACACGCACACACCCGTGTGCGCCCGGCCGCGCACCCGGTCACGCGCCGGAGAACGACGGAGGGCCGGCACCGTGACGGTGCCGGCCCTGCGCCGGTGCGGTGGGCGATACTGGGTTCGAACCAGTGACCTCCTCGGTGTGAACGAGGCGCTCTACCACTGAGCCAATCGCCCGGACCCGGGACCCGGGACGCCCCCGCGGGGTGCGTCGGTCCGGAACTCTAGCCGACATCCGGGCGAACTCCTAAGCCGCCCGCCGACGCCCGGCCCACCCCCCGCCCGCACCGCCCGACGACACCCGGCGCACCGCCCGGGACACCTCAGTCCCGTCCCGGCCCACCCGATGGGTGCGACGGGCGGCCACACCGCCCGTCCGCCCCTCCGCGTCACGCGGGCGTCACCCCCCGGTGGCGCAGACCACCCCGACAGGTCCTCGACAGGTCCTACCGGGTGAACGGGGGCAGGTCACACGGACGCCGGGACCCCCCGGCTGCCATGATGGGCACTCCAGAGCCCGTGCGAGACAGGAGGACCGCGATGACGAACCCGGCGTTCGACGTCGTCGAGGTGGTCGCGATGCAGCTCATCGGGTCCGACGCGAGCGTGGTGCCGGTGGCGACGGAGCTGTCGTTCCGCGCCTCCGACCCGTACACCGTCCGCGCCGTCTTCACCGGCGCCGCCTCCATGTCGACGTGGCTCCTGGGCCGCGAGCTGCTCGCGCAGGGCGTCCACGCCTCCGCCGAGGCCCCCGCCGGCAACGGCGACGTCCAGGTCTGGCGCGACGAGGACCCGGAGTTCACGCTCGTCTCGCTCAGCGGCGTCGAGGGCAGCGCCCTCCTGGCCGCCCCCACGGAGCCCATCCTGCGGTTCCTCGACGCCACGGAGCGGCTCGTCCCGCTCGGCCGCGAGGGCGAGCGCATGGAGTCGGAGATCTCCGCCCTCATCGCGGCGCTGCTCACCGCCTGACGGACGCGCCCCGGCCGCTCCCGCCCGCCCGCCCGGGCGTCCCCGGCGCGGCAGCACGACGCCGCCTACGGGTCCAGGTCCTCCGCCGACCGGCGCACGTACAGCGCGCGCACGGCCTCGAAGGCGTCCCCGGGCTCGACGGGCGTGCCGTCGAGCTCCACGACCGGCGTCAGGCCGCGGACCGACCCCGACAGCGCCAGCGCCGCCGTCCCCGTCAGCACCTCGTGGACCACCGCGTCGTACCGCAGCTCCCCCGGCGCCGCCGCCCGCACCGGCAGCCCCGCGTCCGCCGACCACTCGAGCACGAGGTCGCGCGTGACGCCCGCGAGGCACCCGCTGCTCAGCGGCGGCGTGAGGACCTCCCCGCCCCGCGCGACGAAGACGTTCGACGCCGCGCCCTCGCACAGGTCGCCCACCGTGTTGGCGACGAGCGCCTCGTCGGCGCCCTCGGCCCGCGCGTGCCGCAGGATCGCCACCTGCTCCGCGTAGGACGTGGTCTTCAGGCCGGCGATGGAGCTGCGCTCGTTGCGCACCCACGGGACGGTCACCGCGCGGGCGGTCGTGGCCCCGCCGTGCCCGGCAGGGGCGGCGGCGACGAGCAGCGTCGGCGCGATCTCGTCGTCGGGGGCACGCGCCGGCCCCAGCGGCGAGGGTCCGGCCGTCACGGTGATGCGCAGCCGCCCGGCGTCGGGCGCCGCCGCGAGGACGGCGGCCACGCCGGCCCGCACCTCCGCCTCGTCGGGCACGGGCAGGCCGAGGCCCGCCGCCGAGAGCGCGAGCCGCCGCAGGTGCCGCGTGAGCGCGAAGACCTGCCCGTGGCGCACCGCGCACGTCTCGAACACGCCGTCGCCCACCGTCACTCCGTGGTCGACGGGCGTGAGCAGCGGCGCCGCCGGGTCGACGAGCCGGCCGGCGGACCACACGACGACGCTCACAGGGCCATCCTGGCACCGGAGGCCAGCGCGACCAGCCGGGCCGCCTTGAGCTCGGTCTCGGCCCACTCGGCGGCCGGGTCGCTCCCCCAGGTGATGCCCGCGCCCGTGCCGAAGCGGAGGGTGCCGCCGTCGTCGGGCGTCCACCAGAACGTCCGGATGCCCACGGCGAGCTCGGCGCGGACCGCGCCGTCCTCCCCCACCCGCACCCAGCCCACCGCGCCGCAGTACGGGCCGCGCGGCACGGGTTCGAGCTCGGCGATGACGTCCAGCGCGCTGCGCTTGGGTGCGCCGGAGACCGAGCCCGGGGGGTAGGCCGCCGCCAGCAGCGGTCCCCAGAGGCGGCCGGCGGCCGTGAGCGCCGGGTCGAGCCGGCCCGTCACCGTCGACACGAGGTGCACCAGGCCCGGGTGCCGCTCGACGCGCAGGAGGCCGTCGACCGCGACCGTCCCTGGTCGGCAGACCCGCTGCAGGTCGTTGCGGACGAGGTCGGTGATCATGACGTTCTCGGCGCGGTCCTTGTCGCTCAGGCCGGCGGCGGTCGCGGCCGTGCCCTTGATGGGCGCGGAGGTGACGCCGTCGCCCTCGACGCGCAGGAACAGCTCCGGCGACGCGGTCACGACCCAGGCGCCGGGGTCGTCCGGGCCGCACGCCGCCCGCGGGACGTGCACCCACCCGGCGTAGGGGGCGGGGTTGCCGGCGGCCAGCACGCCCGCGAGGGCGGCGGCGTCCGGTGCGGTGCCCTCGTACGGCGCCGGCAGGGGCGCCCGCAGGACCCGGCAGAGGTTGGCCTGGTAGACCCGGCCCGTGCGGACGTGGTGGCGCACCCGCTCGACGGCGTGGCGGTACGCGGTCTCGTCGAGCGAGGAGGTCCACGCGTCCGGCCCGGGACCGCGCCAGGGCAGGCGCACGCCCGGCGCGGCCGCCGACGGGCCGGAGGCCGGCGACCGCTCGACGACCTCGTCGAACCGCCACGCGTGCACCGCGCCCTCGAACGTCCCGACGAGAGCCCAGACCCCCGGGATCACCAGGTCCTCGGGACGCGCCGTCACGTCGACGTGCTCCACGACACGCCGGGCGACGAGGCCGCCGAAGGACGCCTCCCCCTCCCCCGGCCGGCCCGCCCGCGCGCCCGCGACGGGGCCGGCACCAGGGACGACGCGGGCGTGGGCCATGCGCCGACCGTACCGAGCAGGTGGCCCGGCGGCGCCGGCGGCCGCCCCGGAGCGGGTTTGGACTCCACCCCGCGATGCGGTTAGAGTCATCCCCGCACACGGCAAGCCGGTGAAGACCGGCGGACGTGCTGTGCGGACGTGGCTCAGTGGTAGAGCATCACCTTGCCAAGGTGAGGGTCGCGGGTTCGAATCCCGTCGTCCGCTCGGAGGCTCTCCCCATCGACCCCTGCGGGTCGCTGTGGACTGCGGTCTCAGGGTGGAGTGGCCGAGAGGCGAGGCACCGGCCTGCAAAGCCGTTTACACGGGTTCGAATCCCGTCTCCACCTCGCAGCACGACGAGCACCACCCCCGGGCGATTGGCGCAGCGGTAGCGCGCTTCCCTGACACGGAAGAGGTCACTGGTTCGATCCCAGTATCGCCCACCACCCGCACGACGACGCAGGCCCGACCGGATCGCTCCGGTCGGGCCTGCGTCGTCGTGCCGGTCGCTGCGGGAACGGGACGTGACGTCCCTCCCCGTCTCAGCCGACGGCGACGAAGCCGTCGGCACCGGACGAGATGCTCCAGACCCGGACGTCCTTGCCGGTGCCGGCGTGGTCCTTCTGGTAGAGCCGGACCACGCCGCCGTCGTGGGCGACCCCGGTGCCGTGCACCTCGTGGCTCCCCGTCGCACCCCTCACCTCGATGCTCACGGGGCCGACGAAGTCGGTCAGCGCGGTGGGCGCCCGTCCTCCGACGACGGTGATGCCGTACGGCACCCCCGACACGATCGTGGCTGCTTCCGTGCTCGTCATGGTGAGGCCTCTCGTCGGTCTGCAGGAGGCGGCCGCTGTCGCGGTGCGGTCCCCAGCGTGCCGGGTGACGGGGGACGTGTCGAGGGCACGGGCTGCCGACGTGGGAGGGCGGCTCAGGCGGGGGCCGAGCGGAGCAGGCGTCGGACCGCGATCATCGCGCCGCCGAGGACGGCCGGGATGCCGCCGCCCGGGTGCACCGAGGCGCCGACGCGCCAGAGCCAGGGGCGCAGGGGGTCGCGGTAGGCGGGGCGGTGGAACGGTCCGCTCTGCCACGGCGGGCGCGCGGCGCCGTACAGCGCGCCGTGGGGCTCGCCGGCGGCGCCGTAGTGCTGCGGGTCGAGGACGACGGCGTCCTCGAGGTGGTCGGTGAGGGGGGTCGACAGCCCCAGGGCGGCGGACACCCGGTCCACCTCGCGGCGCACGAAGGGGTGCTCGATCGTGTACCGGCCCCCGTCGGCCGGCGCGGTCAGCAGGACGCCGAGGGTGCTGCGCCGGTTCGGGTACACCTGGCCGGCGCGGTAGTGGTTGACGAACACCATGGTGTCGGCCGGCTCGTCGCCCGCCTCGAGGCTGCGGTACAGCGCCTCCGGCCGCGTGGGCAGGACGACGCTGTGCGCGGGCAGCCCGGCCGGCAGCTCCTCGCGGAGCGCGCCGTAGACGGCGACCGCGGAGCACGAGAGCGGGCGACGGCGTCGCCGCGGGCGCCGGAGGACGGCGAGCGGCGGCCCCCCGGCCGTGAGCGTCGCCAGCCGGTCGGCGTCGAGGCCGCTGACGACGAGGTCGGCCCGGTGCCGCGCCGTCACCGTGGTGACCAGCCCGCGCTCGACGCGGGTGACGGGCTCGCCCAGGCGGACCTCCACGCCGGCGGCCTCGGCCAGGCGCGCGAGCGCCAGCACCACCTCGTGCACCCCGCCGCGGGGCACCCAGACCCCCGTCGCGGCCATGATCGCGGGCATGCTCGCGTAGAGGGCGGGCGTGCGGGCCGGGGAGACGCCGGCGTTGAGCGTGTGGATGGCGAGGACGTCGCGGAGCCCGGCGGGCAGCCACGGCAGGCCGTCGAGGTAGGCGGCCGTCGTCAGGCGCCGGCCGTACACGTCGAGCAGGCGCCGCAGGGCCGGCAGCGACGCCCGGTCGAGCGGGTCGGCGAGCAGGAGCGCCGACACGTCATCGGCCAGCGGGGAGTGCAGGTCGCTGAACCGGCGCCACGCGGGGTACCAGGGGTGGTCGGGTGCGACGGGCAGGTCCGTCACGTCGCCCCGGTGGTGGTACCGGCCGACCTCCGGCATGCGGACGAGGTCCAGCCCGCCGACGCGCTCGGCGGACCCGTGGCCGTCGTCGAGCCGGCGCAGCAGCTCGTCCCACACCGCGGGGAACGTCACCAGCGACGGGCCGGTGTCGACGCGGGCGCCGCCCAGCTCGAGGCGGCGGCTCTTGCC
Organism: Cellulomonas sp. plas2; assembly: GCF_057221735.1. Classification (NCBI taxonomy): domain Bacteria; kingdom Bacillati; phylum Actinomycetota; class Actinomycetes; order Micrococcales; family Cellulomonadaceae; genus Cellulomonas; species Cellulomonas sp. plas2. The sequence continues at coordinate 1,832,596 of NZ_CM170155.1, read as the reverse complement.
GCCCAGCGCGTCGGAGGCCTCGAGCAGCGTGACCCGGTGGCCGGCCCGGCCCAGCAGGGCGGCGGCGGCGAGCCCGCCCAGCCCGCCGCCGAGGACGACGACGCGGCTCACGGCCAGCGCCCGAGGAAGATCGCGACGGTGAGCAGCACGCCGGCGAACGCCCCCGCGACGTAGGGGAACGCCACCGACGCCGGGTACAGGCGGTGCCCCGTCGCGGGCGTGGGGTCCCGCAGCAGCCGCACGACGAGGGTGCCGGCGATGAGGAGGTTCACCACCGCCACGGGCACGCTGACGAGGGCGAACAGGACCGACGACAGCGTCCACCACGCGCCGCTCCACAGCGCGGTGCCGCGGGGGCCGAGGCGCACCGCGGTCGTCGTGATGCCGGCCTCACGGTCCTCGACGATGTCCTGCACGGCGTCGAACGGGTGCTTCGCCACGCTCCAGGCCATGAGGCCGAGCGCCGCGGGCCAGACGGGCGTCTCGTCGAGCGCCGCCGGGACGAGGACCAGCGGCAGGGCGTACGCCGCGTTGCTGAGGGAGTCGAGGAACGGCCGGGCCTTGAAGCGCAGCGGCTCGGCGGAGTAGTAGACGAAGACGCCGGCGTAGAGCAGGGCGACCGCGGTGGCCTGCCAGGGCAGCGCGAGCACGAACCAGGCGAGGAACGGCAGGTTCGTCGCGGCCACGCCCCAGGCGATGAGCCGCACCTCCGAGGGCTCGATCCGCGCGCCCTCCAGCGACCCCTTGCGCGGGTTGGCCGCGTCCGTCTCCTGGTCGTACACGTCGTTGACGCCGTAGATGAGCAGGTTGAACGGCAGGGCGAGCCACAGCAGCACCGGCACGGCCCGCAGGTCCAGGAACGTGCCCGTCAGCCACATCCCGACGACGCCGCCGCCGATCGTGTTGATCCAGAGGACCGGCCGCGAGATGTGCACCAGCCGGGCCACGACCGCCCCGGGCCCGCGGGCGGTGGCGCCCGCGGTGCGCCCGGCCCGCTCAGCGATCGCCGTGCCCGCCGCACGAGGGAACCGGGCACGTACGACGCGGTCGCATGCCGTGGCTCCTCGAGATCGTCGTCGTCACGGGGTCCGCCGGACCCCCGCCGCAGGTGAGCGACCCGTCGGGGCCCCGCGGGCACGGCGAACATAGCCGCGGCGCGGAGCGCGCCGCCAGCGCACGGGGACCCGGTCCCCTCAGCGCACACTGGTCGCGTGCGCATGATGCTGCTGACAGCCGGGACGCGCGGCGACGTGGAGCCGTTCGTCGCCCTCGCTCGGTACGTGGCCTCACGCGCGCACGAGGTGCGGCTCGCGGTGCCCACCGGTGCCGACGTGCCGGACGGGCTGGACGTCGTGCGCTTCGACCTCGACGCGCGGCGGGTGCTGCCCGCGCCCGGTGCCACGCCGTGGGCGCTCGCCCGGCACCTGCGCGACGAGGTGCGGCCGGCGATGGCGGGGATGCTGTCCGCCGCCGTACGCGAGACGGTGGCGTTCGCGCCCGACGTCGTCGTGCATCACGCCCTCGTGCTCACCGCGCCCCTGGCGGCCGACGCGCTGGGCGTCCCGCGGGTGCTGGTGGAGCTCGCGCCGGTCGCGACGCCGTCGGCCGAGCTGCCCGCCGCCGGGGGCCCGACCGCGACCCGCGAGCTCGGACGCTGGAACCGGGCGACCTACGCGGTGCCGCGTGCTGCGGCCCGGGTCTTCGACGCCGAGGTGGCGCGGGCGGCGGCGCAGCTCCCGACGGGGAGCCGACCGGCCCGGCGCACGCCGTCCCGGGCGACGCTCATGGCCGTCAGCCCGCAGCTCCTGCCGCGGCCGCGGGACTGGCCGGCGCGCGTCCACCTCACGGGGCACTGGCACGACGACGCGTCCGCCGACGTCGACCCGGCGGTGGCGGCCTTCGTCGCGGGTGGGGGGCACCTCGTCGCGTCGTTCGGCTCCATGGCGGCGGGCGCCGCCGGGCGGAGGGGCGAGCAGCGCGCCCGCGACCGTGCCCGCGACCGTGCCCGCGACCGTGCCGAGCACCGGGCGCGCGGCGTCATCACCGCCGCCCGCGCCCACGGGCTGCGCGCGCTGCTGCTCACCGGGTGGGGCGGCCTCGCGCTGCCCGACGACCTCCGCGGGCCCGACGTGCTGGCGGCGCCGGCCGCGCCCTTCGGGAGCGTGCTGCCGGGGGCCGCGCTCGTCGTCCACCACGGCGGGGCGGGCACCACGCACGCCGTCGCCCGGGCCGGCGTGCCCTCGGTGGTCGTGCCCGTCACGGCGGACCAGCCCTTCTGGGCGGCGCGGCTGCACCGGCGCGGTATCGCCGCGGCGCCCGTGCCGCTGCGTCGGCTGTCGGCGGCGACGCTCCTGCCCGCGGTCGCCGATGCGCTCGGTCGACGCGAGGCGGCCGCGGAGGTCGGACGGCTCGTCCGGCAGGAGGACGGGTTGGCCGCCGCGCTGGACGTGCTCACCGCGCTCTGACGGCGGGCGGCGCCGGCTCAGGCGCCGGCTCAGGCGACGTCCGGTGCCGGCGGCTCCGGCGCCCCGGCCGCCTCGTCGCGCTCGGCCCACGCGAGCAGGGGCGCGAGGTCGAAGACGGCGTCGTCCATGCCGGCGTGCAGGTCGCCGAGGGCGGCGTAGCGCGCAGGGACGGTCGCGATGGTGCAGTCCCGGGGGTCGACGTCGTCGACCTCGTCCCACCGCAGGGGCGTGGACACCGTCGCGGTGGGCGTGCCGCGCACGGAGTACGCGGAGGCGATCGTGTGGTCGCGCGCGTTCTGGTTGTAGTCGACGAACACGAGCGCCGGGTCGCGGTCCTTGCGCCACCACGTCGTCGTCACGTCGTCGGGCGCCCGCCGCTCGACCTCGCGCGCGAAGGCGAGGGCCGCCCGGCGCACGTCGGCGAACCCGTGATCGGGGCGGACGCGCACGTAGACGTGCAGCCCGTTGCCGCCCGACGTCTTGGGCCAACCGACCGCCCCGAGGTCGTCGAGCACCTCGTGGACGACCCCCGCCACCCGCTGCACGCGGTCGAAGGGGCAGTCCGGCATGGGGTCGAGGTCGATCCGCCACTCGTCCGGGCTCTCGGTGTCCGCGCGGCGGCTGTTCCAGGGGTGGAACTCCACCGTCGACATCTGCACGGCCCACAGCACGTGCGCGAGCTCGGTGACGCACAGCTCGTCGGCGGTGCGGCGGTACCGCGGGAAGAAGACCTCGACCGTCTCCATCCACGGCGGCGCGCCGGCGGGGAGGCGCTTCTGGTGGACCTTCTCCCCCGCCAGCCCGTCCGGGAACCGGTGCAGCATGCAGGGGCGCTCCCGCAGCGCGGCGACGATGCCGTCGCCCACCGCGAGGTAGTACCGCGCCAGGTCGAGCTTCGTCGCGCCCGTCGCGGGGAACATCACGCGGTCCGGGCTGGACAGGCGGACCGTGCGCCCGCCGACCTCGAGCTCGACCGCCGGCGTCCGGGTGCTGGCCATGCCCCATCCAAGCGCAGCCGTCCCCGCCCGCGCACCGGGGACCGCGCCCGGCGACACGCGTCCGAGGACACGCGTGCGAGGACGGGGCAGGATCGGGTCGTGCCCGACGAGCCCACCCGCGTGCTCCCCGTCTTCCCGCTCGGCTCCGTCCTGCTGCCGGGGATGCCGCTGCCGCTGCGGGTCTTCGAGCCGCGCTACGTCGCCCTCCTGTCGGACGTGCTCGGTGCCGACGAGCGCGAGTTCGGCGTCGTGCTCATCGAGCGCGGCTCGGAGGTCGGCGGCGGGGACGTCCGGTTCGGCACCGGCACGGTGGCGAGGATCGTGCAGGTGGAGGTCGGCGAGGGCCTCGTCGTCCTCGTCGCCCGCGGCACCGAGCGGTTCGAGGTGGTGCGCTGGCTCGACGACGACCCCTACCCGCGCGCGGAGGTCCGCATGCTGCCGGCGCTCGTGCCCGAGGACCCCGCCGCGCTGGCGGAGGCCGAGCGGGTGGTGCGCGAGACGCTCGTGCGGGCCGCGGAGTTCGTGGAGCTGCGGTGGCCCGCGGACGTGGCGCTCGCCGACGACCCCGCCGCCCGGATGTGGCAGCTCGCGGGCATCGCGCCGCTCGGCGCGCTCGACACCCTCGCGCTCCTGCGCTCGACGACGGCGGCGGCGCTGCTGGCGCGGCTGGTGGAGGAGACGCGGGCGGTGCTGCCGACGCTCGAGGCCGGGTGGCTCGACGACGGCGAGGGCGACGAGGACGACCCGCGCTGACGACCAGCGCTGACGGCCCGAGGGCCTGGCACGACGACCGGGCACCACGGCCGGGACGGACGCCGCCGCCCCGGGCGCCCGCACTACCCTCGGCGCCACAGGACGGGAGCGGGCGGGTGCACGTCCGCCCCCGTGAGGGACGGACGACGCACGACGGGAGGCGGGGCGCGGTGGCGGTGGTGACGAGCGCGGACGTCGCGCGCGCGAGCGGGGTCTCCCGCACGACCGTCAGCTACGTCCTCAACGGCACGCCCGGCACGACGATCTCCGCCGCGACCCGCGCCCGCGTCCTCGAGGCGGCCGAGCGCCTCGGCTACGCCCCCTCGGCGGCCGCCCGGACCCTGCGCCGCGGCCGCAGCGACCTCGTCGTCGTCGTGCTGCCGCACTGGCCGATCGGGCCGGTCGTCGACGCGCTCCTCGACCGCCTCACCACCGACCTCGCCGAGCGCGGGCTGTCCGTGCTCGTGCACCACGGGCGGGGGCGTCGGCCGCTCGCGGACCTGTGGCGGCACGTGTCGCCGCGGGCGGTCGTGGGGCTGGCGCCTTTTGACCCGGCCGAGCTCGACGCCATGCGTCGGGCGGGCATCACCCCGGTCGGCGCGCTCGTCGGGCGGGACGGCCGCGACCCCGCCCCGGACCCCGCCGCCTACGCCGGCGCGCAGGAGGGCATCGGGCGGCTGCAGGCCGAGCACCTGCTGGGACGCGGGCGCAGCCGGCTGGCGTACGCGGCACCCGCCGACGAGCGCCTGGCCGGGTTCGCCGCGCAGCGCCTGGCGGGCGTGCGCGCGGCGTGCGCGGCGGTCGGCGCGGCCCACCCGCTCGTCGCGGAGGTCCCGCCCGACCCCGACGCCGCCGCGGAGGTGTGCCGGGTCTGGGCGGCGGCGGGGGTGGACGGCGTGCTCGCCTACAACGACGAGGTCGCCCTCGCGGTCCTGGCCGGGCTGCGCGCCGTCGGCGCCCGGGTGCCGGAGGACGTGGCCGTCGTGGGCGTCGACGACGAGCCCGCCGCGCGCCTGGCCGTGCCGCCGCTGAGCACGGTCCAGCAGGAGATCGAGGTGGAGGCGGACCACCTGGCCGCCGTCACGCTCGCGACGCTCGACGGGCGCGCCGTGCCGCCGCACCCGCCCACGTCGGTGCGCCTCGTCGTGCGGGGGTCGAGCTAGCCGGGTCGGGCCGGGCGGGCCGGGCCGGGCAGGGCGAGCCGGGCGGGCGAGGCGGACGTGGTCGGCGCGCCGGCGGCAGGGGCCGCCGGCGCGCCGCGCCTCACGGGGCCGGGTACCGCACCACGTAGCTCGGGACCCCGGTGGTGCCGGCGTCGGAGCGCGCGCCCACGCCGTTGACGACGTGCTCGACCGTGCCGGCGCCGAGGTGGACCGTCATGACGTGCTCGAGCACGACCCCCGGCGCGTCCGGCACGGAGAACCCGTCCTCCGTGACGATCGACGGGTCGTTCTGGTTGAACACGTACACCCCGCCGCCCCACAGCCGGTGCTGCGTGACGTCCGGCGCGACGGTGTACCCGGGCCAGCCGAGCGTGCCGTCGGGCTGCTGCCAGTCCGCCTGCGTCGGCGGGTCGTAGGGCAGCTCGTTCTGGAAGAGCACCACCTGCCCGTGCTCCCCCTCCCACACGAGGTTGCGCTGCTGGAAGTGCTCGACGAACAGCCCCGTCGCCGTGACGTCGTCGCCCGTGACCACGACGCCGGTGCGGCCGGTGTTGGTGCGCCAGCGGTCGGTGTCGCCGTTCACGCCGGCGGTGAAGCCCTCGACCCCGTGGTCGGCACGCCACACCCACGTGTGGTCGACGAGGACGTGGTCCGCGTCGATGCGCAGCGCCGTGTCCGTGCGCCCGACGTGCGGGCCGCCGACGCGGAAGTAGACGTCGGACAGCGTGATCGGGTCGGCGGCGCGGTCCGCGTCGGAGAACCTGCCGTGGCCGACCCCGGGGTGCGTCGCGCCGACCTGCAGCAGGACGGGCGACTCGACCGTGCCCGCGTCGACGGTCACGCCGGCGACCACGATGCCCGGCACGTCGGACACCGTCAGCGGCACCGACCCGCCGACGGCGGTGAGCGTGGCGTGCCCCATCCCCAGCACCACCGTGCCGGGACGGGTCACGCGGATCGACCGGTCGACGTCGTAGACGCCCGGCGTCAGCAGCAGGTGCTTGCCGGAGGCGAGCGCCGCGTTGATGCGCTGGACCGAGTCTCCGGGCCGCGCGACGAAGAAGTCCGTCAGCGGCACCGTCCGGCCCGGCGTGGTGCCGTCGGCCCACGTGACGCCACGGCTGGCGGTCTGCGCCGCCGGGACGCGCACGGCGTAGCGGCCGGGGCCGTCGACGAAGAGGTACGGCTTCTCCCGGCTCACGGGCGTCGTGTCGAGGGTGGTGTAGGGCGGCGTCGGGAAGTCCTCGTCGGAGGGCGCGCCCTCGACGCCCGAGAACACCTGGTTCCACACGCCGTTCGACCAGGACCCCACGACGCTGTCGCGCGTGAGCCACTGCTGCTGCGACCCGTTGACCACGGCACCGAAGCGGGAGTCGGCGATGAAGCCGCCCGACGCGTACTGCGGGCCGGCGGTGCAGTAGTCCATGAGCGAGAACGGCACGGAGCCCTGCACGTCCAGCCGCCGGACCGACACCGCCTGCGAGACGGCCCAGAAGTTCGCGCTCTGCCGGCACCCGTCCTGGCCGCCGCCGTCGATCCGCAGCGTGAGGTTCGACAGCGTGCGCCAGAACGTGTTGAGGGCGATGCAGTTCGTCGTGCCGCCGTCGCCGAGGCAGCGGTTGTAGCTCTCGATCTTGCCGTGGACGACGACGTCGCCCGGCGAGGCGCCGAGGCCGGCGACCTCCGTGTAGTAGCCGACGCGCAGCTGCAGCGGGTCGGCGGCCGAGCCGTAGGTGCCGGGGCGCAGCAGCACGCTCCAGCGGGCCGTGCCCATCTCGGCGTCGACCTGCTGGGCGGCGATCGTGTTGACCGTGTCCTCGATCTGCTGCACGGGCATCGAGGGGTCGAGGACCACCACGCGCGCGCCGAGGTCGACGGGGGCGGGGCGGGCAGGGGCCGCCGCGACCGGCGTGGTCAGCGCGGGCAGACCGAGCACGGCGACGGCGCCGGCGGCGGCCAGGACGCGCGGCAGGCGTCGGCGAGGCGGTGGGGTGGTGAGCGGCATGCGGGGCGACCCTCTCCATCGAGGACGGCTCGGCCGGGGACCGGCCGGCGGTGACTCGTGTCACCAGCAGCTGACACTACGGGCTCGTCAGGCCTGTGTCACGACCAGCGGTCAGCCCCGGTGCGTCGAGGGGTCGTCGCCGCGGCGCAGGGGCGGCAGGTGCTCGACGAGGTGCCCGAGCCGCGCCAGACCGGCTCCCGCCGTGCCGAGCACGGGCGCCCAGGCCCGCGGTCCGCGCTGGACCAGCAGGTCGACGACGTCGCGCGTCCGGTCGACGAGAGCCAGGGGCAGGGCGGCCAGGACGTTGCCGGGCGGGCGCCGCGCGACCAGGGGGTGCGCCCGGGTCGGCGCGACGCGGCGGACGACCTCCCACAGCAGGCCCAGCCGGCGCAGCTCGCGCCGGTCGGTGACGGACTGCAGCCGCGGGAACAGGACGTCCTCCTCGTCACGCACGTCCTCGCGCAGCACCGCGGCGAGCCGGCCCAGGACGGCGGGGCGCTCCGGGTGCCCCGGCGGGAGGGACTCCAGACGGGTCACCAGCTCGTTGACCTCCTGGTGCTCCCGCTCCACGTCGAGGGTGATCGCGTCCCCGTCGGGCAGCGCCCGCCGCACGACGGGCCACAGCACCGACTCCTCGGCGAAGGCGTGCGGGAAGACGAGGCGGTACAGCCGCCGCAGCACGTCCTCCTGCGCCCGGCTGTCGGTCGCGTCGAGCTCCGCGAGCAGCGCGTCGAGGTGCTCGTGGTCCGCGCGCTGCCGCGCGAGCACGCTGAGCCGACCGCCGAGCGCGGCGAGGGACTGCTCGCCGATCGACGTGCCCGCCGGTGGCGGGACGTCGGGGACGGGCACGTGCGGGTGGACGTGCGTGCTGCTGGGCGTGCTGCTGGGCGTGCTGGTCTGCGTGCCGACGTGCGGGTCGGGTCCGGCCATGGTGGGTCTCCTCCCGGGGTCCGCCCACCTCTGGACCGTGCCGAGCGCGGCGCCGGTCCACCGGCGCCAGGGCACGTCGCGTCGGTACGCCGACGTGCCGGGCCGCGCCCGACGCGCCCGGTCGGCACGCCCTCCGGCACACCCTCCGGCACACTGGGCCGGTGGACAACCACCCGCTCGTCGCCCTGCTGCTCGCCGACCCGGACACGGACACGGAGACGTGGTCCGCGCTGGGCGAGCACCTCCCGGGGGCGGTCGCCACCGCCGTGTGGCAGGTGCACGCCGCCGCGGACCCGGCCCGCGTGCGCGAGGTCGTCGACGCCGTCGACATCACGGCGGTGCCCTACGACCGCGCCCTGCCCGTCCACGCCGCGCTGGTCCGCTCGCGGCGCTCGTCCCTCGCGGCCGCCCTGCTCGAGCGGGCGGACCCCGGCGCGCTGACCTACCTGCTCAAGCACGCCGACCCCGTGCCCGCGCCGCTGGTGCGGTGGGTCATGAACACGGAGCACCGCGACGCGCTCCTCGTCGGCGCGACCGCCGTCTCGCTGCTCGACGCGCCGACGCTGCGCCCCCAGCACGCCCAGATGACGCGCGACCTGGCCGGTGAGGCGCGCGACCCCGGCACCGCGCGGCGGCTGCGCGAGCGCATCCAGGTCGCGCTCACGGTCGACGCCGCGCGCACCAGCACCGCCGACTACACCCTGCAGCAGCTCACCGCTGCGCTGGAGCTCGCCGACGTCGCAGACGTGCCCGGCATCGTGCGCGGCGCGCGGGAGCAGGTGGCGGGCGGGACCCCCGTCCTCGCCGCCGTCGTCGACGCGCTGGACGGCCGGCTGGACCCCGACGTGCTGCACGGCGTCCTCACGCCGGTCGAGCTCGGCACGCCCGTGCACGACGTCCCGGCGGCGGTGGCCGCGCGCGCCTGCCACGACCACCCCTCCACGCGCCCGGGCTGGTGGGACCTGGCGCTGCGCGCCCTCGCCGACGGCACGCCGGGGCCGGCGCACCTCGTCGTGCTCGGTGCCCGGCCCCCCGCAGCGGCGCTGCCGGACCTCGTCCGCGCCGCCGTCGCCGGGCTGGCCGGCGGTCGCACCGGGGACCAGGGCAAGGACCTCGTCCTCGTCCTGGCCGCGCACCTGCGCGGGCGCGAGGAGCCCGAGGCCGAGACCGCCCGTGCGGTGCTGCGCGAGGCGGCCACCGCCCCCGGCGCCCCCGCGACGGCCCGCGTCGCGGCGCTCCTGCTCGACGAGCCCGCCGCCCTGGCGATGCGTCCCCTCACCGAGCTGGCCGAGGCGGCCGGCGCCGACACCGGGACGGGCACGGGCCTGTGGCTGCTGGCGGACGTCCTGCTCGGGGACCCCGACGTGCGCGCCGCGCTGGCGGAGCTGCGCTCGAGCCCCGGGACGCTGGCCACCGCGCTGCGCGCCGGGGCCAGCACCTCCCCGCTCAGCGTCCCCCAGCTGCGTGACGTCGTGGGCCCGACCGACTGAGCCGACCGGGTCGCCCGGACGCCGACCGCTCGGCGGGCCCTGACCGCCGCCGATGGGCCGGGCGTGACGACGGACGTGACGACGGGCGTCGCCGCGCCCCTCACCGGGGCCCGGGCACGCGTCGCGCCCGTGCTCACCCTCGGCGCGCTCACGGGCGGCACCGCCGCCGATGCCGCGCTCGTCCTCACCGGGGAGGTCGCGTGGGCCGCACCGGGGCTCGTCGTCCCGGTGGTGGCGCTGCTCCTGGCGCACGTGCGGCAGCAGCGCGCGCAGGACGGGACCGCGGGGCGCGCCCGGCGCTAGGGTGCCCGGCATGGCGACACGGGGCTTCACCGGGCGGCGGCGCGAGACGGACCCGCGGCTGCCCCCGGGCCAGTACGACACCGGGCGGGACTGGCCGGTGCTCACCGCCGAGGTCACCCCGAACCTCCGGCCCGAGACGTGGACGATGTCGGTCGACGGCCTCGTCGAGCGGCCGAGCACCTGGACCTGGGACGAGATGCACGCCCTCCCCCAGTCCCGCTACGAGGGCGACATCCACTGCGTGACGACGTGGTCGATGCTGGGCACCTCGTTCGAGGGCGTCTCGGTGGACCTGCTCCTCGAGGCCGCGGGCGTCCGGCCGGAGGCGGCCTTCGTCCTGGCCACCTCGACGACGGGGTACACGACGAACCTGCCCCTGGCCGACGTCACCGGCGGCAAGGCCTGGGTCGCGTGGAGCCACGAGGGCCGGCCCCTCACGCCGGACCACGGCGGCCCCGTGCGGCTGCTCGTGCCCCACCTGTACTTCTGGAAGAGCGCGAAGTGGGTGACCCGCCTGACGCTCCTCGACCACGACGTGCAGGGCTTCTGGGAGCGCAACGGCTACCACGACCGGGGCGACCCCTGGACCGAGCAGCGGTACCAGGGTGACTGACGCGCTGTTCGCGCCCGCCGCGGGCCCGTCCACGGGTCCCGTCGGCGGGTGGCGGCACGCGCGCGTGCTGAGCGCCGACCACCCGCACCCCGCGGCGGTGCGCCTGCGCCTGGACGTGCCGGACCGCGTGGACCACGTGCCCGGCCAGCACTACGTCGTGCGCCTCACCGCCGACGACGGCTACCGCGCCCAGCGGTCCTACTCCGTGGCCTCCGCGCCGTCCGACCCGGCGGTGGAGCTGTGGGTGGACCGGCTCCCCGACGGGGAGGTGTCCGGGTTCCTGGCCGACGAGGTGCGGGCGGGCGACACCCTCGAGGTGCGCGGGCCCGTCGGCGGCTGGTTCGTCTGGGACGGGTCGGGCCCGGCCCTGGCTGTCGGGGGCGGCAGCGGCGTCGTCCCGCTCGTCGCGATGCTGCGGCACGCGCAGGACCTCGGGGTGCGCGAGCGACTCCGGCTGGCGGTCGCCGCGCGCACCCGGACGCTCCTGCCCTACGCCGACGAGCTGCTCGCCGCCGGGGCGCTCGTCGCCCTGTCGCGGGAGGACGCCGCAGGCCGGGCCGCCGGGCGGCTCGGCGCCGACGACCTGCGGACCCTCGTCGGGCCGGGGCCGGCCTTCGTGTGCGGGTCGGCGGGGTTCGCGGGCGCCGCGAGCCGGCTGCTGGTGGAGCTCGGCGTCGACGAGGGCGCCGTGCGCGTGGAGCGGTTCGGGAAGACGGGCTAACCGGCGGGTACGGTCGGGACGTGCCGCCCGACCGCCGCGAGGCCCGCCGCGCCGCCGTGGTCGCGCTGACGCTGGTGGCCGCCGGGGTCCTCGTCGTGGTCGGGGCCGCGGCCGGCGCGGACTGGACCACCGGCCCGGCGCGCCTCGACGCGTTCGCGCCGATCGCTCCCCCACCCGTACCGCTGCCCACCCCGGTCGCCGTCCCCGGCGCCGAGAGCGGCGCACCCACCGCCGGCGACGCCCCGTCGGGTGCCCTGCGTGTCGCGGCCGTCCTCGCGCTCGCGGTGCTCGCGGTCCTCGTGGTCCGCTGGGTGGTGCGCGTCGTCCGCCGGCAGGCCCGCGAGCGCGGGCAGACCGGTACGGCCGCCGACGGCGACCTCGCGCCGGGGGACGCCGGGGCCGGCGGCGACACGCTCGTGCCCGACCTGCCGGCCCTGCACCGAGCCGCGACCGCGGCGCTGGCTCGCCTGGACGCGCCCGGCGCGGGTGGCGACGACGTCGTCGCCGCCTGGTTGGCGGTCGAGAGGGCCGCCGCCGAGAGCGGCGTCCCGCGTGCGGCGACCTGGACGTCGAGCGAGCTCACGGCCGCCGTGCTCGCCGCCACCGACGCCGAGCCCGACGCCGTCCGCACGCTGCTCCGGCTCTACCAGCGGGCCCGCTACGGCGTCGGTCCGGCGGCGCGCCTCGACGCCGACGAGGTCGCCCTCGCCCGTGCGTGCCTGGTAACCCTCGCCCGCGACTGGCGCGTGCGGGCGTGAGGCGTCCGTGGCGCCGGGACCGCGCGGCGGGCGGCGTGCTGCTCGCCGCCGTGGTGGCCGGCCTGACGTGGGCCGCCGGCCTCAGGACGGCGACCGTCGGCCTGCTCGCCCTGGCGGTCCTCGTCGCGACGGCCCTCGTCGTGCGGGCCGACCCGCCCCCGGACCCCGTCCTGCCCCGGCCCGAGCCGCCGCCGGTCCCCGGCGCGCGCACGGACGTCGGCGACCTCGTGTGGGTCCTCACCACGCGCGGGGGCGACGTCGGCCTCGGGTTCCACCGCCGGCTGCAGGCCGCCGCACACGTGCGGCCGCGGGCCGTCGGCGTGGACCCGGACGACGCGGCTTCGGTCGTCGCCGCCCTCGGGCCGGCCGTCGCCGCGACCCTGGGCACGGCTGCGCCTCCCCGCACAGGCGCCGCCGTCGCCGCGCTGGACGCGCTCGAGCGGCTGCGCCCGGCGGGCGCCCCTCCCGGTGGGCCGACGACCGCCAAGTCCACCGCCTCGTCCACCGCACCGCCCGTCGCCCGAGGAGGCACCGCGTGACCGAGCCGTCCACCCCCAGCCCGCCGGCCGAGCCGCTGCCCGTGGCCGAGGTCGCCCGCCTCGGGGCGCGGGTGCTCGACGCCGTGCGCACGGTCGCGGTGGGCATGGACGACGCGCTCGGGCTGGCGCTCGCCGCCGTGCTGGCCGGCGGGCACGTGCTCTTCGAGGACGTCCCCGGACTCGGCAAGACGCTGGCGGCCCGGTCGCTCGCCGGCGCCCTGGGCCTGCGCTTCACCCGCCTGCAGTGCACGCCGGACCTCCTCCCGGCCGACATCACCGGCTCCTCGGTCTACGACCCGGCGCAGACGCGGTTCGAGTTCCGGCCCGGGCCGGTCTTCACCGGTCTGCTGCTCGCCGACGAGATCAACCGCACCGCGCCCCGCACGCAGTCGGCGCTCCTCGAGGCGATGGCGGAGCGGCAGGTGTCCGTCGAGGGCACGTCGTACCCGCTGCCGGCGCCCTTCCACGTCGTCGCGACCGCCAACCCCGTCGAGTACGAGGGCACCTACCCGCTGCCGGAGGCGCAGCTCGACCGTTTCCTCGTCCGGCTCGCGGTGGGGTACCCGGAGCGCGACGGCGAGGTCGAGGTGCTCCGCCGCCGGACCGCCCGGCGGCAGGAGCGCGCGGACGTCGCGGCGGTGACGACGCCGGCGCAGGTCCTGGCGATGCAGGCGGGGGTGGAGGCGGTCGACGTCGACGACGACGTGCTGGGCTACTGCGTCGACCTCGCGGCGGCGACCCGGCGGCACGAGGCCGTGGAGGTGGGTGCCTCCCCGCGCGGGTGCCAGGCGCTGCTCCTCGTCGCCCGGGCGCGGGCCGTCCTCGACGGGCGCGCGGTGACGCTGCCGGAGGACGTCAAGGCCGTGGCCGTGCCCGTGCTGGCGCACCGCCTCACGCTCGCTCCCGGGGCCTGGGCCTCGGGCCTGGCACCCGAGGTCGTGGTGCGCGCGGCCCTGGCCGCCACCCCCACGCCGCCGTCCGCACGCGCCGCCTCGTGAGCGCCGCCACGTGAGCACGGCGACCGGGGCGCGCGGGGGGTCGCCCGGGGCCTGGGGCTCGACCACCTGGGCCCGCACCTCGAGCGCGCTCGGCGTCGGCGCCGCGCTCGTCGCCGTGCTCGCCGGCCGCCCGGACCTCGCCGTGCTCGCCGTCCCGCCGCTCGCGCACGGCGCGTGGGGGCTGCTCGTCCGACGACCGTCGCTCCCGCCCGGTGCGCAGGTCACCGCGGGGCACGAGGGGACGGCGGGCGCGGAGGTGCCCGCCCGCCTCGCGCTCGCCGTCCCGGCGGGCACCGACGCGGTGCACGTCCGGCTGCGGGGGCCGGGCGAACGGCACCTGCTCCTCGACGCGGCGCGGACGGAGGTGCCCGTCCGGGCCCGTACCGCCCGGACGGGCCTGCACCCCCTGCTCGCCGCCGACGCCCTCGCCCTCGGGACGGAGGGTGCGGTGGCCTCCGGGCCCGTGGCGGGCCAGCCGCTGCCGGTCCTCGTCCTGCCCGCCGTCGCGCTGCTGCCCGCCGCCCCCCTCCCGTGGCGCCTGCGCGGCGCGACGGGCCCGCACGACGACCGTCGCCCCGGTCACGGCACCGACCCCCTCGACGTCGCGCGCTGGCAGCCCGGCGAGCGGCTGCGGCGCGTGGACTGGCGCACGACCGTCCGCCGCAGCGCGGCCACGGGCGGCGTCGTGCACGAGCTGCACGTGCGGCGCAGCCTGGCCACGGCCGAGGCCTCGGTCGTCCTCGTCCTGGACTCGCGCGACGAGGTGGGCCCCGACCCGGCGACGTGGTCCGGCGTCCTCCCGGTGCCCGACGACGTGCGCACCTCCCTGGACGTCGCCCGCGCAGCCGGGGCGGCCCTCGCCCGCCGGTACCTCGAGCAGGGCGACCGCGTCGCGCTCGAGGACCTGGGCCGGCACGGCCGGCCCGTGCCCGCCGGGGGCGGGCGCCGGCACCTGCAGCGGCTCGTCCGCCGGCTCGCCGCGGCGGCCCCCCAGGACCGTCCGGCCCCGCGGCGCCGCGCACCGCACGTGCCCGCCGGCGCGCTCGTCGTCGTCCTGTCCACGTTCCTCGACGACGAGGCCGCCCGGCTCGCGCACGGCTGGCGGCGCGCGGGGCACCGCGTCGTGGCCGTCGACGTGCTGCCCGTCCCGCGCCCCCGGAGCACCGCGGTGCGCACCGCGCTGCGCCTCGTGCTGCTCGAGCGCGAGGACCGCCTGGCCGCCCTCGTCCGCACGGGCGTCGAGCTCGTGGCCTGGTCCGTCGACGGTCCTGCTGCCGACGCGGCGGGTGCGCGCGCGGCGCGGCTGGCGGCGCTCACGCGGCTGCGGCCCCGCCCCGGCGCGACGGGGCGGCCGGGCGCGGGCGTGAGCCCCGCGACCGCGCCGGGCGGCTCGGGGATGAAGTGGTGAGCGGGGACGGCGCGGCGGGCCGCCACGCCGCCGTGGGACGGGACGCACGCGCGGGCCGGGACGACGCCGTCCGGGTCGAGGTGCCGGGGCTCGTGCCGGCCTGGCTCCTGCGTGCCGCCGGCGGCCTCGCCCTCGCGCTGGCGGTCGCGCTCGTGCCCGCGGGCGGCGGGCGCCTCCTCGCGGTCGGGCTGCTGCTCGGCGCCGCGGTGGCGGTGCGGCCCTCGGCGCTGCTCGTCGGCGTGGCGCTCGGCGGCGTCCTGGTCGGCGTGCTGCTCGCCGGACCCGTGCAGGGGCCGCGCCTGCACGCGCTGGTCCTGCTCGTGCCGGTCGCGCTCGTCGCGCTGCGCACGGCCGCCGCGGTCCCGGCGCGCGCGGTGGTGGACCGGCTCCTCCTGGCGCGCCTCGTGCGCCGGCTGCTCGTCGTGCAGGTCGGGGCGCAGGCCCTCGCGGTGCTCGCGGCGCTGCTCGGCGACCGCCCGCCGAGCACGGCGGCCGCGCTCGGCGCGGTCCTCGCCCTCGGGGGACTGGCGCTCGTGACGGCCCGGCGCTGACCCCCCGCGCCGGGCGACGACCGCCCGTCAGTGCGCCCGCGGCGGGAGGTGGTGCAGCGCGACGTCGGCCAGGCGCCCGCCCGTCACCGACGCCGTCACGTAGGTGCAGGTGGGCTGCCGGCGGCGGTCGGTCGGCGAGCCGGGGTTGAGCAGGCGCAGGCCCGTCGCGGCCGTCGAGTCCCACGGGATGTGGGAGTGGCCGAAGACGAGCACGTCCGCGCCCTCGTACGCCGCCGCGCAGCGCGCCTCGCGGCCCGCGGCGGGACCCGTCTCGTGCACGACGGCCAGCGCCAGCCCGTCCAGGTCGACCCGGGCCACCTCCGGCAGCCGCGCGCGCAGCGCCGGGCCGTCGTTGTTGCCCCACACCCCGACGAGGCGCGCGCCGCCGGCGGCCGTCCGCTCCTCGAGCGCGTCGAGCAGCGCGACGTCCACCCAGTCGCCCGCGTGCACGACCACGTCGGCGGCGTCGACCGCAGCCCAGACCTGCGCCGGCAGGTCACGGGCGCGGCGCGGGACGTGGGTGTCGGCGAGGAGCAGCAGCCGCAGCGGACCGGCGCTCACGCGACCCCCGCGGGCAGGACCGGGTAGCGCCGACGGGCCGGGACGCCCCGCAGCGCGTCGGCCGCGGCGAGGACGTCCTCGACCCCGACGGCCAGCAGCGCGGGATCCGGGTCGTCGGCGAACGTCTCCCCCCGGCGCACCCGGGCGTCCGTCAGCACGACGTGCGGCCCGTCCGCGGGCGGCCCCCACTCCTCCGGCGGGGCGGGACCGAACAGCACGACCGACGGCACGCCGTACGCCGACGCCAGGTGGGCCACGCCGGTGTCGGCGGTCACGACGAGGGCGGCGTCGTGCACGAGGGCGGCGAGCGCGCCGAGCCCGAGAGCCCCCGCGAGGACGTGCCGCTCGTCGAGCCCCGCGGCCGAGGCCACCGCACCGGCCCGGGGCGCCTCGGCGGCGCTGCCGGTGAGCACGACCTCGTCGCCCCGCGCGCGCAGCGCCCGCACGACCGCCGCGAAGCGTTCGACCGGCCACTGCCGCGCACCGTGGAACGCCCCCACGTGGACGACCGTCGCCCCGGGCCGCGGCGACGGGACCGTCGGGGGCAGCAGCCCCAGGTCGGCGGCGTCGGCGTCGATGCCGTGCCCCCGCAGCAGCCGCGCCCAGCGCTCCCGCTCGTGGATGCCGTGCCGCCACGGTGGTCCGTCCTCCGTGCCCGGACCCCGGTGGCCGAGCGTGCGGCGCGCGCCCAGGGCCGCCACGACGCCGCGGCTGTCGGGGCCGTCGCCGTGCAGGTTCACGGCGACGTCCGCGCGCCCTGGCGGCAGGTCGAGCGGCCCGTCCAGCCCGCGCGCCGGCAGCAGCGCGTCAACGCCGCCGACGAGGTCGACGAGCTCCTCCAGCCACCCCGGCACCGCCAGGACGAGGCGGTGCCCCGGGAAGGCCCGTCGCAGGGCGTGCACGGCGGGCACCGCGACGAGCAGGTCGCCCATCTTCAGCGTCCGGACGGCCACGACCTCCGGGGTGCCGTCCGCGGGACCGAGCCGCCTCACGCGCCGGGTCCCGGGACGGTCGGGCAGGCGGCGGCGAGGAGGAGGGCTGCGAGCACGCGGCGATGCTAGGGCGGTCACCCGCCCCGCGCCGGGCGTCGCCCCCGCTGGCGCCGGGCGGTGGGACCCGTACCGTCGGAGGATGACACCTGCCGCCCGCCTGACCGTCCGGGGCATCGAGGCCTACCGCCGGCACCTGTCCCCGCGCAAGCACGGGGCCTGCGCCCACCGGCTCGCGCACGGCGGGGACTCCTGCTCGGGCGCCGTCGAGGGCTACGTGCGCCGTCGCGGCGTCGTCCGGTCGGTCGTCCCGACGGTCGTGCGGTTCGCCGCGTGCGCCCAGGCCTTCCGCCTGCTGCAGGCGGGTGACGTGCGCGGGGTGTGCTGCTGCGGCGGCATCCCCATCCCGTTCCGCTTCTGACGGCGGCGCCGGCAGCCCGTGTTGGTGCCGGTGCCGGCGCCGGTGGGGCGGTCAGTCCCAGAAGGGCGGGAGCTCCTCGTCGGCGTCACCGCGGGTGCGGGTCTGCTCCAGCGCGCGAGCGAGTGTCCGGCCGAGGGCGGGGGTGGCTGTGGTGCTCATGCCCTCACCGTCGGCCACCGGAGGCCCTCTCTTGAGGGACGGAGGTCCCCCGATCGGCCCAGGATCTGCCCCCGGACGGCCCCTGCTCGGATCAGCCCTCCGTGCGACGCCCCATCCCGACGAGCGCCGCCGTGGCCGCCACTCCGGCGACGAGCGGGACCAGCGCGCGGCGCGCCCGTCGCCGCCGGCCGGTCCGGCGCCGGTCGGCCGCCGTTGCCGCCGCCGCCGTGCTCTCGACCTGCCCGACGAGACCCGTCGCCGCCGCGTCGAATCGGTCGAGCACGACCGCCGTCAGCCGGGGGTCCGGTGCCAGCGGGTCGCTGACGACGTCGGCACCGGCCGCCAGCAGCCGGTCGTGGAAGAAGCCGGGCGCCAGCAGGTAGGACGCGATGACGACCCGCCCGCCGGGCGCCAGGTCGGCCCGCGCCGCCGCGACGGCGTCCGGGACGCGCGGCTCGGCCCCCGCCCCGTAGCCGACGGCGACCTCGCGCCCCAGCCGCCGGGCCAGCGCGGCCCGCACCTCCTGCACCGCCGCGGCCGCAGCCGGCACGCTCGAGCCGGCCGCCGCGAGCACGACCGCGTCGTCGGGCCCCAGCCCGGCGCCGGTCAGCCGGTCGACGAGCACGTCGACGAGGCGCTCGTCGGGCCCCAGCGGGGCCGCCGCCGCGGCGCCGGGCCGGTCGACGGCCCCCGCGATGTCGACGCCCGTGTGGAACCCGACGGACAGCAGCAGCGGGACCACCACCGCGCGGTCGGCGTCCGCCAGGGCACCCGTCACCACGTCGGCGACCTCGGGCGTCTGCACGTCGACGAACGCCTCCCGCACGTCGAGGTACGGCCGCGCCACGCGGACCGCGTCGAGGACGGAGGCGATGGCGCGCCGCCCCTCCGCGTCGTCGGTACCGTGCGAGCACCCGACGAGCACGGGCGGGGCGGGGGTGGTGCGGGACGTCACGGGGTCTCCTCGAGCTCGAGCCGGTAGCCGCGCTTGACCACCGTGCGGATCAGGGTGCGGCTCCCGGTCGCCTCGCGCAGCCGGGCGACGGCCACGTCGAGGGCGTGGCCGTCCGTCGAGGCGCCGGGCAGCACCGCCAGCAGCTCCTCCCGGGCGACGACGCGTCCGCGGGCGCGGGCCAGCAGCCGCAGCACCTCCAGGCCCGAGGGGGTCAGGGGCAGCACGTGCCCGTCGAGGACGGCGGCGTTGCGGTGCACGTGCAGCGGTCCGGCGACGGTCCGCAGCGCCTCCAGCCCGCCGTAGTGGGTGACGACGGCGCGCACGAGCGAGCCGAGCCGGCCGCGGTCCGGCACGAGGGGCTGCGCCCCGCGCTCGAGCAGCGGCCTGGCCGTCACGGGCCCGACCGCCGCCAGCACGAGGCCCCCCTCGGCCGAGCGCCGCAGGATCCCGTCCGTGACGCCCGCGGCGTCGGCGGCCGCGAGCCAGGCCGCGGTGGCCGGGGCGGAGGTGAAGACGACCGCGTCGATCTCCCCCGCCGCGGTGGCGCGGACCGAGGCGGCGACCACCGCGGGGTCCGGCGGCGGACCCCAGCGGTACACGACGAGCGACCGCACCCGGGCGCCGGCCGCGCTGAAGGCGGCGTCGAGCCCGTCGTCGCCGGCGCCGTGGTGCTGGACGGCGATGTCGCGGCCGGCCACGCCCTCGTCGAGCAGCACCTCCGCGATCTCGGCGCTCGTCTCGGACTCGGCCACCCAGTCGGCGGTGAGCCCGGCGGCCTGGATGGCGCCCCGCGCCTTCGGGCCGCGCGCGATGATCCGCGCCCCGCGCAGGGTGGCGACGAGCCCCTCGGCCAGGCCGACGGCGTCCGCGGCCTCGACCCACCCGCGGAACCCGATGCCCGTGGTGACGACCACGGTGTCCGGCGGGTCGGCGACGAGGTCCCGCGTCGCGGCGACGAGGGCCGCGTCGTCGATGTGGGGCACCATCCCGAGCGCCGGCGCGTGCCGGATCGTCGCGCCACGCCGGGCGAGCGCCGCCGCGAGCTCCCCCGCCCGGCGGTCGGCCGTGACGAGCACGACGCAGCCCGCCAGGGTCTGGTCGATGGCCGCACGATCGGCCGCCGTCGTCGCGGGGTCGTCGGCGAGGCGGTCCGGGCCACCCTGGGCCGGGGCCACGGACTCCGGGCTCGCGGTCCCGGTGGTCACGGCGCTCACGAGGCGATCGTGACGCCGGCGGCGGCGACGGCCCCGTCGAGGAGCCCCTCCGCGGCGACCCGCCCGAGGACGAGGACGGCCGGCGCGTGCACGCGCCCGTCCTGCGCTGCCGCCACGACCGCGTCGAGCCGCGAGCGCGTCACCCGCTGCCCCGGCAGGGTGGCGTTCTCGACGACGGCGACGGGCAGGTCCGGCGCCACGCCCACGGCCAGGGCCCCCGCCACGAGCTCGGGCAGCACCGCGACGCCCATGAGCACGACGACGGTGCACGTCTCCTCGCGCAGCCCGGTCAGCGCGGCCTCCGACCACCCGTCGTGGCCGTTCATCACCAGGAACGCGCCGACCGTGCCCCGGTGGGTCAGCGGGATGCCCGCCGCGGTCGGCGCGGCCAGCGCGCTGCTGACACCGGCGACGACCTCGACCGGGACGCCCGCCTCGCGGCAGGCCACGACCTCCTCGCCACCGCGGCCGAACACGAACGGGTCGCCGCCCTTGAGCCGCACGACGACGTGTCCCGCGAGCGCGCGGTCGACGAGCAGCCGGCCGATCTCCGCCTGCGGCACCGGGTGGTGCCCCGGCCGCTTGCCGACGTCGACGACCTCCACGCCCGGCGGCAGCTCGTCGAGCACGGCGACCGGGCCCAGCCGGTCGGTGACGACGACGTCCGCCTCCGCCAGCGCGCGACGGCCGGCCCGGGTCAGCAGGCCGGGGTCCCCCGGCCCGCCGCCGACGAGCACGACGCGCCCCTGCCCGGGGCGCGGGCCGCGGCGGCGGCGCAGGTCCACCGCGCCCGTGTCGAGGTGCCCGAGCAGCGCGTCGCGGACGGCCACGGAGCGCCGCGGGTCCGCGCCGCCCGTGGAGACGACGCCGACGAGCAGGCCGTCGCGGCGTGCCGTGGCGGGCGTGCGGGCCGTGCCGGCGGCCGGCCGGTCGCCGCCCCCGGCGTCGACGCAGAACGTGCGGCGCTCGGCGGCCCAGGCGACGACCGCCTCGTCGACCGCGGGCACGCCCGTCGCGGTGTGCACCAGCCACGCGTCGTCGAGGTGCTCCGGCCGCACCCGTTCGGCGCGCCACGTCACGCGGCCGGCACGCACGACCTGCGCCAGCGCCTCGCACAGCTCCGGGGCGACGACGAGGACCTCGGCGCCGTCGGCGAGCAGCGCCTCGGCCCGGCGCGCGGCGACGGGGCCGCCGCCCACCACGAGCACGCGACGGCCGGCGAGCTCCAGCCCGAGCAACGTCGTCATGCGACCTCCCCCTCCTCGGCCCGGTCCGACGGGACCACTATCGCGGCCCGGGGCGGCGCCAGAGTAGGGAGTCCGTGTTTCGGGCGGACGACGCCGCAGGTGACGGGCGGGTCACGTGGTCCGCACAGGACGGGGGGCGACCCTGTGAGGCCTCCCCCCGGCGGACGTCCGCGCGACGTCACCGCCGTGCGAGCGCGAGCGCGAGCGCACCCGCCCCGGCGACAGCGGCACCGGCTCCTGCGAGCACGCCCCGGTGCTGCGTGGCCCACAGCTGGGGGCTGCTGGTGGCGGCACGGTCGTCGAACTCCCCGTGCGCGCCGAGGTCACCGCCCACGGGCTCGTACAGGTTCGGGCCGAGGTCCGTGGGCGGGAGGTCGACCTGCTGGCCCGAGATGCCGGTCCGCGCGAGGTACCGGTCGAGCAGCGGCGCGGCCACGCGGTTGCCGAGGATCGTGCCGACCGTGCTCACCCCGACCCAGGTGGAGCGGCGCGGGTGCCGGGCGACGTGCGCCACGGCGGCCGCCCCGACCTCGGGCTGGTAGATCGGCGGCACGGGCTGGGCGTGCTGCGGCAGCAGGTTCTTCAGCCACGAGAACTGCGGGGTGTTGAGCGCCGGCATGTGCACCATGCACACGCGCACCCGGCTGCCCTGGCCCAGCAGCTCCGCGACGACGGACTCCGTCATGCCGACCATCGCGTGCTTGGCGCCGCAGTAGGCCGACTGGGCGGGGATGCCCCGGTACGCCAAGGAGCTGCCGACCTGCACGACGACGCCCTCGTCGCGCGGCACCATCCGCCGCAGCGCGGCCCGCGTGCCGTTGACGAAGCCGAGGTAGGTCACCGCGGTGGCGCGCTCGTAGTCCTCGGGCTCCACCTCGAGGAACGTGCCGAAGACGCCCGTCATCGCGTTGTTGACCCACAGCCCGATGGGCCCGAGCACGGTCTCGACCTCGTCGGCGGCGCGGTCCACGGCGGCGTGGTCCGCCACGTCGGTGGGCACGGCCAGCGCGCGCCGGCCACGGGCCGCCACGTCCTCCACCGCACCCGCCAGGCCTGCCCGGCCGCGGGCGAGGACCGCCACGTCCCACCCCTCGTCGGCCAGGCGGCGCACGATGGCACGGCCGAGACCGGCGGAGCCGCCCGTGACCACCGCGACGCCGCGGGGACCGGGGGCGGCCGCGAGCCGGACGAGGGGGCGCTCGTCGTCGCGCGCGTCCTCGGCGCCGGCGGGCGTGCCCTCCGCCGTGCCCTCCGCCGGGCGGTCGTCAGCCGAGCCGTCGGCGTGGTGCTGCCCGTCGTCGCGCGGGTCGAGGGGGTTCACGGGCGGCATGGGTCCTCCGGAGTGGGGCGCGCGCCCGCACCGGGCGGCGTGACACCACTCTCGTCCGCGCCCACGGGACGCGCACCCGGGCCGGGACACCCACGCGTAACATCCGGTCGTTAGCGTGCCCCTCCGGCGTCGGCCGGGCCCGGCGACGCCCCCGACCCGACCGCGTCGGGCCCCGGTCCGCCGCGGGTCCGACCCCACCGCCCGGTGCCCCGCCGGACCCTGGAGGAACCTGTGCGCTCCGCTCCCCTCGTCCTCGCCTCCGCCCTCGCGGCCTCGCTGCTCCTGGCCGGGTGCAGCGGTGAGGAGGCCGCCGAGCCGGCCGCGTCCGGGAGCGCCGGCTCCGGCACGGGCGCCGGCGCGGGCTCGTCGACGGGCTTCGACGTCTCGGGCGTGGAGGCCGACGAGGAGCTGGCGGCCCTGCTGCCCGCGGACGTCGCCGAGGCCGGCACGCTCGTCGTCGGCACGGACGCCTCCTACGCGCCGGCCGAGTACATCGACGAGGACGGCACGACGGTCGTCGGCTACGACGTGGACCTCATCACCGCCGTCGCCGCCCGGCTCGGCCTCGAGGCGGACGTCCAGCCCGCCGACTTCACCGGCATCATCCCGGCGATCGGCTCGCGCTACGACGTGGGCATGTCGTCGTTCACCATCACCGCCGAGCGCCTCGAGCAGGTCAACATGATCAGCTACTTCGAGGCGGGCGAGGCGTACGCCGTGCCGGCGGGCAACCCCGACGGGGTGAACCCGGATAACCTGTGCGGGCTCGTCGTCGGCGTGCAGACGGGCACGGTCGAGGACGAGGAGATGGAGGCGACCCTCATCCCCGAGTGCGAGGCGGCCGGGAACCCCGTCGAGCCGCTGCGGTTCGAGGCGCAGAGCGACGTGACGACGGCCCTGGTCGGCGGCCGTGCGGACGTCATGTGGGCCGACTCCCCGATCATCGCCTACGCCGTGGAGCAGACCGGCGGCCAGCTCGAGCATCTCGGCGACGTGTTCGCCTCCGCCCCGCAGGGCGTCGTCGTCGCCAAGGACGACGCGGAGCTGACCGAGGCCGTGCAGGCGGCGCTGCAGTCGCTCATCGACGACGGCACCTACGGCGAGATCCTCGCCGCGTGGGGCAACGACGCGGGCGCGGTCGAGACGGCCGAGCTGAACCCCGCGGTCGACTGACGATGGCGGTCGACGGCGCGCGGGCACCCGCCGGCGCCCCCGGGGCGCCCGGCAGGGCGTCGGCCGGGGCGTCGGCCGGGGCGTCGGCCGAGCCGGAGCGCATCCGTGCGGTCCCGGTCCGGCGCCCGGGCCGGTGGGTGTCCGCGGCCGTCGTGGCGGTGCTCGCCGCCATGGTGGTCCACGGCCTGGTGACCAACCCGGCCTTCGCCTGGCCGACGGTCGCCGAGTACCTGTTCCACCCCAACGTCCTGCGCGGCGTCGGGTGGACCCTGTGGCTGACGGTCGGGTCGATGGCGATCGCCGTTGTGCTGGCGGTGCTGCTCGCCATCATGCGCCGCTCGGAGAACCCCGTGATGCGCGGGGTGTCCTGGACGTACATCTGGGTCTTCCGCGGCACCCCCATCTACACCCAGCTCGTGTTCTGGGGGCTGCTGTCGGTGCTGTACCGGCAGATCTCGCTCGGGGTGCCGTTCGGCCCGTCCTTCGTCTCCTTCGACACGCAGGACCTGGTGACGGCCTCCCGCGCGGCGCTGCTCGGCCTGGCCCTCAACGAGGCCGCGTACCTCGCGGAGATCGTGCGCGCGGGCCTCCAGAGCGTCGACCCCGGGCAGTCGGAGGCCGCGCGCGCCCTGGGCATGAAGGAGGGCCGGATCCTGCGCCGGATCGTCCTGCCGCAGGCCATGCGCGTCATCGTGCCGCCCACGGGCAACGAGACGATCTCCATGCTGAAGACGACCTCGCTGGTCCTGGCCGTGCCGTTCACCCTCGACCTGAACTTCGCGACCAACGCCATCGCCAACCGCACGTTCCAGCCCGTGCCGCTGCTGCTGGTGGCCGCGATCTGGTACCTCGCGATCACGAGCGTGCTCATGGTCGGGCAGTCCCGGATCGAGCGGTACTACGGCCGCGGGTTCGACAGCCACCGCCCGGCACGGGGGGGCGGCAGGGCGCCATCAACGCCGCGGGCACCACGCCGGAGCCCGGGCCGAACGACGACATGGGCCGCCCGGCCGGAGGTGGCGTGTGAGCACGGGTACCGGCGTGGGCACGGCCACGGGTACGGGCACCGGCACGGACGTGCCCATGGTGCGCATGACCGGCGTGCACAAGTGGTATGGGCATGCCCACGTGCTGCGCGGCATCGACCTCGAGGTCCCGCGCGGCACGGTCACGGTCGTGCTCGGCCCGTCGGGCTCGGGCAAGTCCACCGCGCTGCGCTGCATCAACCAGCTCGAGGAGATCCAGGCCGGCGCCATCCGCGTCGACGGCGAGCTCATGGGCTACCGCGAGGGCGTGCGGCGCGGGACGCCGACCCTGTTCCGGCTGCACCCGAAGGTCGTCGCCCGGCAGCGCTCGCGCATCGGCATGGTCTTCCAGCGCTTCAACCTGTTCCCGCACATGACCGCGGTGGGCAACGTCGTCGAGGCGCAGGTGCAGGTGCTCGGCAGGCCGAAGGCGCAGGCGCGCGAGCGGGCGCTGGAGCTGCTGGGCCGCGTCGGCCTGTCCGACCGCACCGACCACTACCCCGCCCAGCTCTCCGGGGGCCAGCAGCAGCGCGTCGCGATCGCGCGTGCCCTGGCGATGGACCCCGAGCTCATGCTGTTCGACGAGCCGACGTCCGCCCTGGACCCCGAGCTCGTCGGCGAGGTGCTGGGCGTCATGCGCGACCTCGCGGCCAGCGGCATGACGATGGTCGTCGTCACCCACGAGACGGGGTTCGCCCGGGAGGTCGCCGACCAGGCGGTCTTCATGGCCGACGGCGTCGTCGTCGAGCACGGGTCGCCGGAACGGGTGCTCGTCGACCCGACGGAGCAGCGCACGCGCGACTTCCTGGCCCGCGTGCTCTGACGCACGTCACACCCCGCCGCCCGGCCGCCCCCGCCCGCGACGACGAGACTGGCGGCATGCAGCGCGACGTGACCGCCCACCTGACCCTCGACGTGCAGCGGCCCGCCACGCTCGTCCTCGAGCTGGCCGTCGCGCGCGGTGCCGGGCTGACGGTCGACGAGACGTGGGACCTGACCGTGGACGGGCACCCCGTCGAGCCGCAGGAGCTCGTCGTCGAGCACGGCACGCGGTGGCACGTCCTGGACGCGCCCGTCGGGCAGCTGCGCCTCGACTACACCGCCCGCGTGACGGGGCGCGCCGAGCCGGCCCCGGTCGAGCGGGCGGACCTCCTGCGCTACCTGCGCCCCAGCCGCTACTGCGAGTCGGACACGCTGGGCCCGACCGCCCGCGCGCACTTCGGCGGGCTGTCGGGCGCCGACCTCCTGGCGGCGGTGAGCTCCTGGGTCGGGACGCAGCTCGCGTACGTCCCCGGCGCGAGCCTGCCGACGGACGGCGCGGTGCGCACGCTGCTGGCCCGCCAGGGCGTGTGCCGCGACTACGCGCACCTCGTCGTCGCGCTGCTGCGCGCCCTCGACGTGCCGGCGCGGCTGGTCGCCGTCTACGCGCCGGGGCTCGACCCCATGGACTTCCACGCCGTCGCCGAGGCCTTCGTGGACGGCGCCTGGCACGTCGTCGACGCCACCACGCTGGCGCCGCGGAGCACCCTCGTGCGGATCGCGACCGGCCGCGACGCCTCCGACACGGCCTTCCTCTCCGTCCACCACGGGGTGGCCCTCCTCGGGGAGCTCGCGGTCACCACCGTCGTCGACGTCCTGCCCGACGACGACGTCACGCAGCTCGTCGCGCTCGGCTGACCCGGTCGGCCGGGGCGCGGGCACCGCGCACCGCTCGCGCCCAGGGCGTCCCCGGCGGCAGACTGCCCCGCGTGCGGACCATGGGCGTCGAGGAGGAGTACCTGCTGGTGACGCCGGGCGGGCGACCGACGGCGGTCGCCGGCGCGGTCCTGGCCCTCGAGCACGCCCGGGAGGCCGAGCAGGGGCGTGCCGAGCACTCCCCCGGCCCGGGCGGGGACCTGGAGAAGGAGTTCACCCAGGAGCAGATCGAGACCTCCACGCCGCCGTGCGCCGAGGTCGGTGAGCTGCTGGAGCAGCTCCGGGCGGGGCGGCTGCGGGCGGAGACGGCCGCGCAGCGCGCGGGCGCCCACGTCGTCGCCCTCGGCACGGCGCCGCAGGAGGTGCACGCCACCGTCGTGCCCGAGCCGCGCTCGCTGGAGATCGAGGCGCGCTTCGGGCAGACCGCCGCGGACCAGCTCACGTGCGGCTGCCACGTGCACGTGCGGGTGGCCGACGACGAGGAGGGCGTGCGCGTCCTGGACCACCTGCGACCCTGGAACGCGGTGCTGCTGGCGTTGTCCGCGAACAGCCCGTGGTTCGGCGGCCGCGACACCGGGTACGCCTCGTTCCGCTCGCAGGTGTGGGGCCGCTGGCCGACCGCCGGCCCGACGGGCGCCTTCGGCGACGCCGCCGGCTACCGCGAGGTGACCGAGGCGCTGCTCGCCACCCGGACGATCCTCGACCCCGGGATGCTCTACTTCGACGCGCGGCTCTCGGCGCGCTACCCCACCGTCGAGGTGCGCGTCGCCGACGTCTGCCTCGACGCGCGGGACGCCGCGCTGCTCGGGGCGCTGGTCCGCGGCCTCGCGGACACCGCCGTGGCCGACGACGGGCGGGCCGCCGCGCCGCCCGTTCAGACCGAGGTCCTGCGGGCCGCCGCCTGGCAGTCCGCCCACGCCGGCCTGACCGGCGACCTCGTCTGCCCCGTGCGCGGGGTCCCCCGACCCGCGGCCGAGGTCCTCGAGGGTCTGCTGGACCACGTGCTGCCTGCGCTGCGCGCGACGGGTGACCTCGCGGTCGTCGAGGACGGGCTGGCCGACCTGCTGGCGCGCGGCACGGGCAGCGCCGAGCAGCACCGGTGGCGCGCCGAGGGCGCGGGCGACGACGAGGTCGTCCGCCGCGCCTGCTCCCGCACGCTCGACTGACGGGCGGAGCCGTCGCCCGGGCGCGGCCCCGTCCTCATCCGTCTGACCTCGGTAAGCGCTTGCACGGACGTCGTCCGCCGGTGAGTCGTGCATCACCGCCGGTGGTGCCCTGCTCCCCGCGCCGGTTGGGTCCCGCGCTGGCAAGGTGTCCGCATGCAGATCTGGCCCGGACGTCCCTACCCGCTGGGTGCCACCTTCGACGGCAGCGGCACCAACTTCGCCCTCTTCTCCAGCGTCGCCGAGCGCGTGGAGCTGTGCCTCCTGCACGCGGACGGCACCGAGGAGCGCGTCGACCTGCGGGAGGTCGACGGCTTCGTCTGGCACGGGTTCCTGCCCTCCGTGCAGCCCGGTCAGCGCTACGGCTTCCGCGTCCACGGCCCGTACGACCCGGCGCAGGGGCACCGCTGCGACCCGACGAAGCTCCTGCTCGACCCCTACGCCAAGGCGGTCAGCGGCCAGATCGACGGGGACCCGTCGCTGTACTCGTACCAGTTCGGCAACCCCGACGAGCGCAACACCGACGACTCGGCCGGCCACACGATGACGTCCGTCGTCGTGAACCCCTACTTCGACTGGGGCCACGACCGCCCGCCGCAGCACGAGTACCACGAGTCGGTCATCTACGAGGCCCACGTCAAGGGCCTGACGAAGCTGCACCCCGCCGTGCCGGAGGAGCTGCGCGGCACGTACGCCGGCCTCGCGCACCCCGCGATCATCGAGCACCTGAGCAACCTCGGCGTCACCGCGATCGAGCTCATGCCCGTGCACCAGTTCGTCAACGACCCCCACCTGCAGGAGAAGGGTCTGTCGAACTACTGGGGCTACAACACCATCGGGTTCTTCGCGCCGCACAACGCCTACGCCGCCTACGGGCACGAGGGCCAGCAGGTGCAGGAGTTCAAGAGCATGGTCAAGGCCCTGCACGAGGCGGACATCGAGGTCATCCTCGACGTCGTCTACAACCACACCGCCGAGGGCAACCACATGGGCCCGACGCTGAGCATGCGCGGCATCGACAACGCGAGCTACTACCGCCTCGTCGACGAGGACCGCTCGCACTACTTCGACACGACCGGCACGGGCAACTCGCTGCTCATGCGGTCCCCGCACGTCCTGCAGCTCATCATGGACTCGCTGCGGTACTGGGTGAACGACATGCACGTGGACGGGTTCCGCTTCGACCTGGCCGCGACGCTGGCCCGCCAGTTCCACGAGGTCGACCGCCTGTCGGCGTTCTTCGACATCGTCCAGCAGGACCCCGCGATCTCGCAGGTGAAGCTCATCGCCGAGCCGTGGGACCTCGGCGACGGCGGCTACCAGGTCGGCGGGTTCCCGCCCCTGTGGTCGGAGTGGAACGGCAAGTACCGCGACTCCATGCGCGACTTCTGGCGCGGCGAGCCCTCGACGCTCGGGGAGTTCGCCTCGCGCCTGTCGGGCTCGTCCGACCTGTACGAGCACACGGGCCGCCGGCCGATCGCGAGCGTCAACTTCGTCATCGCGCACGACGGCTTCACGCTGAACGACCTCGTCTCCTACAACGAGAAGCACAACGAGGCCAACGGCGAGGACAACAACGACGGCGAGAGCCACAACCGCTCCTGGAACTGCGGCGCCGAGGGCCCGACGGACGACCCCGGGATCCTCGCGCTGCGCGGCCGCCAGCGGAAGAACTTCCTGGCCACGCTGCTGCTCTCCCAGGGCGTGCCGATGATCGCCCACGGCGACGAGCTCGGCCGCACGCAGAACGGGAACAACAACGTCTACTGCCAGGACGACAAGATCTCCTGGGTCGACTGGGACCTCGACGCGGGCAACACCGACCTGCTGGAGTTCACGCAGCGGATCGTCGCGCTGCGGCGCAAGCACCCCGTGCTGCGCCGCCGCCGGTTCTTCGCGGGTGCGCCCGAGCACGGGGGCGAGTCCGAGCTGAAGGACATCGCCTGGCTCAAGCCGAGCGGCGAGCACATGTCCGACGAGGACTGGAGCGAGGGTCTCGCGCGGTCGGTGACCGTGTTCCTCAACGGGGAGGCGATCGCCGAGCCCGACGGACGCGGCCAGGAGATCACGGACGACAGCTTCCTGCTGCTGTTCAACGCCAACCCCGACGAGGTCGAGTTCACGCTCCCCCCCGCGGAGTACGGCGAGCGGTGGACCGTCCTGGAGGACACGGACAGCAACCTCGAGCAGGGCCAGGGCGTCGACGCCGGCAACACCGTGTCGCTCACGGGTCGCTCGCTCGTGCTCATGACCCGTCCGCCGACGGTCCAGCTGCCGTCCGCGTCGGGCATCGGGGCCGTGGCCGAGCAGGCCACGGAGGCGGCACAGGCGACCAAGCCCGCGCGCAGCCGCCGCAAGAAGGCCGCCCAGGCGTGAGCGACGAGCGCTCCACCCCGGCCCGGCGCCTCGTGGCGCCGGGCCGCCCGGTGCCGGTCTCCACGTACCGCCTGCAGCTCGGCGCCGACCTGACGTTCGACGACGTCGCGGCCCGCGTCGGGTACTACGCCACGCTCGGCGTGACGCACCTGTACCTCTCGCCGATCCTCACCGCGGCCCCGGGCTCGACGCACGGGTACGACGTCGTCGACCACGACGAGGTCTCGCCCGTGCTCGGCGGCGCCGACGGGCTGCGCCGGCTGTCCGAGGCCGCCCACGGCGCCGGGCTGTCGATGATCCTCGACATCGTCCCGAACCACATGGCCGTGCCCACCCCCGCGTGGCACAACCGCCAGCTCTGGTCCGTGCTGCGGCACGGCTCGGAGTCGCCGTTCTCGCACTGGTTCGACGTGGACTGGTCCGCCGGCGACGGGGCGGTCCTCATGCCGGTGCTGGGCGACCGGATCGGCGCCGTGCTGGCCCGCGGTGAGCTCGTGCTCGGCACGGAGGACGTCCCCGGCGAGGGCGAGCAGCCCGTGCTGCGCTACCACGACCACGTCTTCCCGGTCCGGGCCGGGACGGAGGCGCTGCCCCTCGCGCAGCTGCTCGAGTCCCAGCACTACCGGCTCGCGTACTGGAAGGTCGCGGACGAGGAGCTCAACTACCGGCGGTTCTTCGACGTCGGCACGCTCGTCGCCATCCGGGTCGAGGACCCCGACGTCTTCGACGCCACCCACCGCCTCGTCCTGGACCTCCTCGAGGACGGGACGCTCGACGGCCTGCGCATCGACCACCCGGACGGCCTCGCGGACCCCACGGGGTACCTCGCGCGGCTGCGGGAGGCCAGCGGCGGCGCCTGGGTGTCGGTGGAGAAGATCCTGGCGGGCGAGGAGGAGCTGCCCGCCGACTGGGAGACCGTCGGCACCACGGGCTACGACGCGCTGTGGCGCATCCAGCAGACCTTCGTGGACCCGGGCGGCGCAGCCCCCCTGGGCTCGCAGCTGCACCGGATCACCGGCGACACTTCCGACGCGCTGCCCGCGCTGGTGGAGGAGGCCAAGCGGGAGATCATCGACGGCTCGCTGTTCGCCGAGGTGCACCGCCTGACCTCCCTCGCCGCCGCGATCTGCGCCGACGACCTCCGGTTGCGCGACCACACGTGGCGCGCGCTGGAGGACTGCCTCGTCGAGCTGCTCGTGGCCTTCGACCGGTACCGCGCCTACGTGGTCCCGGGCGAGACGCCGCACCGCGAGTCGGTCGAGGTCATGGAGACCGCGGCGGCCATCGCGCGGCGGCGGCTGTCCGCCGACCGCGAGGCGACGATGGACGTCGTCGTCGACCTGCTGCTGGGCCGCGAGGTCGGGTCCGCGGGCCGCACGCGCGACGCCCGCCGCGACGAGCTCATCGTGCGGTTCCAGCAGACCTGCGGCGCCGTCACGGCCAAGGGCGTAGAGGACACGGCCTTCTACCGCTGGGCGCACCTCGTCGCGCTCTGCGAGGTGGGGGGCGAGCCCGAGCGGTTCGCGTTCACGCCGACGGAGCTGCTGTCCTGGGCGTCGACCGCGCAGGCGCTGCACCCGCTGGCGATGACGACCCTGTCGACGCACGACACGAAGCGCAGCGAGGACACGCGCTCGCGCATGGGCGTCCTGTCCGAGCTGCCCGCCGAGTGGTGGGTGCTCGTCGAGCACCTGCGCACCGCCACGGCCTCCTACCGGTCGGCGCTCGTCGACGGCCGCACGGAGTACCTGCTGTGGCAGACGCTGGCGGGCACGTGGACGCCCGAGGGGCCGCTGGCCACCGACCGGCTGACGGACTACCTGACGAAGGCGATCCGCGAGGCCAAGAGCCGCACGACGTGGACCGCGCCGGACGAGGCCTACGAGGGTGCGGTGCTCTCGCTCGCCGAGCGCGCGGTCGTCGACCCGGCCGTCGTCGAGCTCATGGACGCGTGGGTCGCCCGGACGGCCACGGCCGTGCGCGCCGCGACGCTCGGAGTCAAGCTCGTGCAGCTCACGCTGCCGGGCGTCGCCGACGTCTACCAGGGCACGGAGGTCCCGACGATCGCGCTCGTCGACCCGGACAACCGTCGCGCCGTGGACGTCGACGCGCTGGCCGCACGCCTCGAGCGGCTCGACGAGGGCGCCGGTCCGAAGGACCTCGCCGACGAGAAGCTGCTCGTCACGTCCCGGGCGCTGCGCCTGCGACGCGACCTGTCCGAGGCCTTCACCGGCCCCGGGGCGGGCTTCGTGCCGCTGGCCCACTCGTCGGGCAACACGCTGACCTACGCCCGGACGGTCGACGGGCAGCCGCGCGTCGCCGTCGTGGCCACGCGGCTCGCCCACGCCGTCGACCGCCTCGGCGGCTGGGGCGAGCACACCGTGGCGCTGCCGGAGGGGGACTGGGTGGACGTGCTCACCGGTCGGCCCGTCACCGGCGGTGTCGTCCCCGTCGCCCCGCTGCTGGACCGGCTGCCGGTGGCCCTGCTCGTCCGGGAGGCCTCGTGACCACGGTGACGCCGCACACGGCGGGGTTCGTGCCCCGCGTCTGGGCGCCGGCGGCGCAGCGGGTGGACCTCGTGCTGCCGGCCGGCCCCGGTCACCCCGCGGGGCCCATGCACGCTCGCGACGGCGGCTGGTGGGAGGCCGACGGCCCGCTGCCGCACGGCACGGACTACGCGTTCTCGCTCGACGGCGGCGACCCCCGCCCGGACCCGCGCTCGGCGTGGCAGCCGGAGGGCGTGCACGGCCCCAGCCGCGTCTTCGACCCCTCGCGCCACGTGTGGGACGACGGGGCGTGGCTCGGCCGGGACGTGCGCGGACGCGTCGTCTACGAGCTGCACGTGGGCACGTTCACGCCGCAGGGCACCTTCGCCGCGGCGGCCGAGCGGCTGGAGCACCTCGTCGACCTGGGCGTCGACGTCGTCGAGCTCATGCCCGTCGCGGCCTTCAACGGCGCGCACGGGTGGGGCTACGACGGGGTCTCCCTGTACGCGGTGCACGAGGCGTACGGCGGCCCGGCCGGGCTGCAGGCCTTCGTCGACGCCGCGCACGGCGCCGGTCTGGCCGTCTGCCTGGACGTGGTGCACAACCACCTGGGCCCGTCGGGCAACTACCTGGGCGAGTTCGGGCCGTACTTCACCGACGCGCACCACACCCCGTGGGGCGCGGCGATCAACCTCGACACCGAGGGCTCCGAGGAGGTGCGCCGCTGGATCCTGGACAGCGCGGGCCGCTGGTTCCGGGACTTCCACGTCGACGCGCTGCGCCTCGACGCGGTGCACGCGCTCGTCGACACCTCCGAGCGGCACGTGCTGGCGGAGCTGTCCGACGAGACCGCTGCGCTGGGGGCGGAGCTGCGGCGACCGCTGTCGCTCATCGCCGAGGTCGACCTCAACGACCCGGTGAGCGTCACCCCGACCGCGGAGGGCGGCTGGGGCATGACGGCGCAGTGGGCCGACGACGTGCACCACGCGCTGCACGCCCTGTTCACGGGCGAGCGGCACGGGTACTACGTTGACTTCGGGGCGCCGGCGACGCTGCGCAAGGCCATGACCGGCGTCTTCGTGCACGACGGCGAGATGTCGACGTTCCGCGGCGAGGTCTGGGGTGCGCCGGTCCCGCCCGAGGTGGACGGCCACCGGTTCGTCGTGTTCGCCTCCGACCACGACCAGGTCGGCAACCGCGCGATCGGCGACCGCCCCGCCGAGCGGCTCACGGACGGGCAGCTGGCCGCCGAGGCGGCCCTCGTGCTGCTCTCCCCCTTCACGCCGATGCTCTTCCAGGGCGAGGAGTGGGGCACCCGCGGCCGGTTCCAGTTCTTCACGGACCACCCGGAGCCTGAGCTGGCGGAGGCCATCCGCAAGGGCCGGCGCTCGGAGTTCGGCGAGCACGGCTGGGCGGAGATCTACGGCGGTGACGTCGAGGTGCCGGACCCGCAGGACCCGTCGACGCTCGAGGCGAGCAAGCTGACCTGGGACGAGACGACGGAGCCCGCGCACGCGGCGCTGCTCGCCTGGTACCGACGGCTCACGCAGCTGCGCCGCGAGGTCGACGACCTCGGCTCCGGCGACCGGTCGGCGACCGACCTGCGCTGGGGCGGCGACGACGAGGGCGCCCAGGACGCGGCCGGCGGGCCCTTCCGGGGCTGGCTGGTGCTGCACCGCGGCACCGCCCGGGTGGCCGTGAACCTGGGGGACGCGGCGGTCGACGTGCCGCTCGCCGGCACCGGCTCGCTGTCGGTGCAGGCGTCGTTCGGCCAGGCGTCGGTGGCCGAGGACGGCACCGTGCGCCTGGGGCCGTCGTCCGTGGCCGTGCTCGCCTGAGCGCGGAGGCGCGTACTCCTGAGGACGCCCTCGTCGGGCCTGCACCCGCCGCGGTGCGGCCTCAACGGGGGCGTCCTAGCGTGAGGGCGGGCCGCACGGCGTGGTCCGGTCCGACCCGAGACCCGAGGAGGTCCCCGTGAGCGAGGACACCAGCGACTCCCGCCCGCCGCAGCACGCGTCCGCGACGGACGGCCTCGTCGACCCGCCGGAGCAGGAGCCGAACCTGCACCAGGACACGCCCGTCGAGGTGGAGCCCGAGCCCGGGCCCGGGTCCGTGAAGGACGGGCACGTGAGCTACCTCAACCCCTGAGGCGTCAGGGCGTCGGGCCCGGGCCGGCGACGAGCGCTGCGCCGTCGCCGGCGAGGGCGCCGAGGCGGGAGAGCGCGCGGTAGTACTTCTTGCGGTAGCCGCCGCGCAGCATCTCCGCGCTGAACAGCTCCGACGTCCCCCGGCCGGCCAGGACCACGGGGACGTCGCGGTCGTAGAGCCGGTCGACGAGCACGACGAGGCGCAGCGCCACGTCCTGCCGCTCCACCGGCGCGACCCCGGTCAGCCCGACGAGCCCGACGCCGTCCAGCAGGGCGCCGTACCGGGACGGGTGCACCTGCGCGAGGTGCGCGAGCAGCCCGGCGAAGTCGTCGCACGTCGCGTCCGCGCGGGCGGCGGTGACCCGCGCGACGACCTCGGGGGCCACCTCCGGTGCCTGCGTCACCGTGCGCCGCTGCCGGTAGTCCTGCCCGTCGATGCGCAGGACCTCGAAGCGGGCGGCCAGCGCCTGGATCTCCCGCAGGAAGTCCTCGGCGGCGAAACGCCCCTCCCCCAGCGACTCCGGCAGCGTGTTGGACGTCGCCGCCAGCGCGACGCCGCGGTCGGCGAGCTCCCGCAGGAGCCGCGACATGAGCACGGTGTCGCCGGGGTCGTCGAGCTCGAACTCGTCGATGCAGACGAGCCGCCGCTGGGCCAGGGTCTCCACGGTCGCCGCGAACCCCAGGGCCCCGACGAGGTTCGTGTACTCGACGAAGGTGCCGTAGGCGGTCACGTCGACCCCGACCGCGTGCGCGAGCGACGTCAGCAGGTGCGTCTTGCCGACGCCGAAGCCGCCGTCGAGGTACACCGCGACGGGTTCCGGCTTGGACCGCCGGAACCAGGACCGCCCGCCGCCGGAGCCGCCGGCGCGGACCTGGTCGGCCAGGGCACGCAACCGGTCGAGCGCCGCGGACTGCGACGCGTACGCCGGGTCGGGCCGGTAGGTGTCGAACGACTCCCCGACGAAGTGCCGCGGCGGGACCATCTCCGCCAGCAGCCGGTCCGGCGGCACGGCGGGACGGCGGTCGACGAGGCGGGCGGTCACGGCGGGGAGCCTAACGGCGTGCACCGGCCCTACGCTCGCGGGCGTGAGCGACCCCCCCGCCCTCGACGTGCTGCTCCCCGCCGACCTGGCCGGCACGCGCCTGGGACCCGACCCCACCGAGGCGGCGCTGCGCGCGCTGTGGACCCGGCCGCCCGGCCCCGGCACCGGGGCGCATCCGGAGGGCCAATGGGTGCGGGCGGTCATGATCGGCACCCTCGACGGGGCGGCCGCCGGCCCGGACGGGCGCACCGGCTCCATCAACGACGCCGCGGACCACCGGGTGTTCACGACGCTCCGGGCGCTGAGCGACGTCGTGCTCGTCGGGGTCGGCACGGCACGCGACGAGGGGTACCCGGGCGCGCTCGACCTGCCGGAGGCTCTCGTCGCCGCGCGGGGGGCGGACGGGTTCGCGCCGGGGCTCCCGCTGGCGGTGGTCACCCGGTCCGGGCAGCTGTCCGACGCCCTGCTGGCCGGGGACGCGCGGCCCTACGTCGTCACCCACGCCGGCTGCCCACGCCTCGACACGCTGCGGACGGAGGTCGGCGCGGAACGCCTGCTCGTGCACGGCGACGACGACGTCGACCTGCGCGGCGCGGTGGCCGCGCTGGCGGCGGCGGGCCTGCCGCGGATCGCCCTCGAGGGCGGTCCGAGCCTGCTGGCACGGATGGTCGCGCTCGGGCTCGTCGACGAGCTGTCGCTGACGCTGAGCCCGCAGCTCGTCGGGGGGGACGCGCCGCGGATGCTCGCGGGTGTGCCGTTCCTGGACCCCGTCGTGCCGGGGCGGCTGGTGCACCTGCTGCACGCCGACGGCGTGCTGCTGGCCCGCTACGCCCTCGGTAGGGTCGAGGGGTGACCGAGCCCGCCGCCACCACCAGCCCCGACGTCCTGCCCGCCGCGGGCGCCACCGCTCCGACCGAGACGGTCGTCGTCCTCGCCGAGGACGCGCTCACCGCCGCCGACGTCGCGCACCTCGTCGCCCTGCACACCGAGCCGCTCGCGTACCGGGTGCTGGTGCCGGCGGACACCGAGCGCAACGTCCTCGTCTCGCTCGTCGACGCGCTGAGCCTCGGCGAGCTGCGCGAGGCGCTCGACGCCGTGCGCGGCCGCACCCCGTCGGAGGCCGCGGCCCGTCGTTCCGCCCAGGAGAAGCTCGACGAGACCGTCGCCCGCTTCGAGGTCGCGGGCGTCCCCGTCAGCGGCGCGGTCGTCGAGGACGACCCGCTGCCCGCGCTGCGCGCCGCGGTGGCCGACGGCGGCGTGCGCGAGGTGGCGGTGGTGACCTACCCGCACGCGCTCGAGGACACGTTCCACCGCGACTGGGCCTCCCGGGCGCGGGACGTCCTCGAGGTCCCCGTCCTGCACCTCTACGCCGGCACGAGCGAGCTGGGCTGACGCCGGTCCGCACCGCCGGTCGCGGCGGTCACGCGTCGAGGGCGCGCTCGTACCGCAGGAGCTCCGCGAACGGCGGTGTGGGCCCGCGGGTGGTCGCACCGGTCGGGGACCAGCCGAGCCGCTCGTAGAACCGCCGGGCCCGGCGGTTGCCGGTGTACACGGTGAGCCACGCGCGCGTCACGCCACGGTCGCGCAGCCGGGCGAGCACGGCGTCGTGCGCGCGCTGCGCGAGGCCCGTCCCCCAGTGCTCGACGGCGATGCCGAGGTGCAGGAGCTCGTCGTGGCGCAGGGCCGCGAAGCCGACGACCCGCTCCTCGAGGACGACCACGAGGCAGTCGACGTCGGGCGCGAGCAGCTCCTGCCGCCAGCGCCGCCCGATGTGGTCCCGCGGGAAGGGGTACAGGTCCTGCGGGAACACGTCCGCGAGCCCTCGGACGGCGCCCGGCTCCTGGACGTCGAGCACGTCGTCCACGTCCTCCGCGACCATGGGCCGCAGGAGGTCCTGCTCCGACGACGACGGGGACGTCATGGAGGCAGTGTGCTCCGTCGGCGGCGACCGCGGGACGGGGGTGCCGCCGCACCGGGGGCCCCGGGGCGCGGTGGGAAGACCTTGCCCGGACGTCGTCGCCGGCGGCACGCTGAGGGGCCGACGTCCCGGAGGTGCGCATGGGCAGGCTGGTCTACGCAGCGAACGTCTCGCTGGACGGGTTCCTCGAGGACGAGACCGGTGCCTTCGACTGGTCGGAGCCCGACGAGGACGTGCACGCGTTCTGGAACGAGCACGAGCGGGGCATCGGCACGTCGCTGTACGGGCGGCGCATGTACGAGACGATGCGCGTCTGGGAGGACGACGACTGGCTCGCCGACGAGCCCGCGGTCGTCCGGGACTACGCCGACATCTGGCGCGCGGGCGACAAGGTCGTCTACTCCACGACGGTGGAGACGGTCACCACCGCCCGCACCCGGCTGGTCCGGGCCTTCGACCCCGACGAGGTGCGCCGGCTGAAGCAGTCGTCCGTGGAGGACCTCAGCATCGGCGGGGCGACGGTCGCGGTCGAGGCCTTCCGGCACGGCCTCGTCGACGAGGTCGTGCTGCTCGTGAGTCCGGTGGTGGTCGGCGGCGGCAAGCCGGCCCTGCCCCGCGGAGTCCGCGTGGACCTCGCCCTCCTCGACGAGCGCCGCTTCGCGAGCGGTGTCGTCGCGCTGCGCTACGCCGTCCGCACCTCGTCCTGAGACCGGGCGCGGGTCAGCGCGTCGCCCCCACGTCCAGCACCCGACGGCCGCACGCCGTCGACCACGGCCGCCTCCGCGCGCGCAGCCGCGCCGCGCCGGCCGGCGCCGCGGCGGCCGGCGCCGCGGCGGCGGCGCTCGTCGTCAGCCCTGCCGGCGCCACCAGCGGAAGGGCTCCAGCACGACGTCGGTGCGGCCGTCGGCGCTGCCGGGCTCCTCCCCGAGTGCACGGGCGGCGCCGACGAGGTCGTCGGTGGTGAGCGTCGTGACCTCCGACCAATCGAGCGCCTCGACGACACCCGCACCGGCGGCAGCCGTCAGCCGCAGCGCCTGGCGGTTGAGCGCCTGCTCGAAGAGCGTCCGGACGAAGCGCGCGTTGCCGGACTCCTCGCCGTACCGCAGCCCGGCGAGGATGCCGCGCAGCGTGTCGAGGGCGCCGGGCTCGAGGACGTACGCGTTGCGGTCGAGCACGGTGGCGAAGATCGCCAGGAGCTCGTCCGTCGAGTAGTCGGGGAAGACGATCTCGCGTGCGAAACGGGACCGCAGCCCCGGGTTGGACAGCAGGAAGGCCTCCATGAGCCGCGGATAGCCGGCCACGATGACGACCAGCCGGTGGCGGTGGTCCTCCATGCGCTTGAGGAGCACCTCGATGGCCTCGGGCCCGAAGTCGGCCCGGCCGTCGCCCTCGGGCGACAGCGCGTACGCCTCGTCGATGAAGAGCACGCCGTCCAGCGCGCGCCGGATGACGGCGTCGGTCTTGATGGCCGTCGCCCCGACGAACTGCCCGACGAGCGCGGCCCGGTCCACCTCGACCAGGTGGCCGCGCTGCAGCAGGCCGACCGCCCGGTACATCTCGGCCAGCAGCCGGGCGACGGTGGTCTTGCCCGTGCCGGGGTTGCCGAGGAACACCAGGTGCTGGGAGGTCGCCACCTCGGGCAGGCCGTGCTCCTTGCGGCGCGCCTGCACCTGCAGCAGGGCGACGAGGGCGCGCACCTGCTCCTTCACCGACGCCAGCCCGACGAGCGCGTCGAGCTCGGCCTGGACGACCTCCAGCGGCCGGGCCGGCCCGGGCCGGCCGAACACGAGGCCGTCGACCCGCGGCACCCCGGACCGCGGCAGCCTCTCGCCGAGGCGGCCGACCGTCTCGCGCAGCTCGTCGAGGGGCGTGCGGCGGGGAGCCATGCCGGGAGCCTACGGCGTGCCGCTCGAGGTGGCGCCGGAGGTGGCGTCGGAGGAGACCGGGCGCGGGGACGCGAAGGCGCCGGCGGCGTAGGCGGCGACGAGGGCCGCCATCACGAGCCCGGACGCGACGGCGGCGGCGGCCGCCGCACCCGTGACGCCGGCCAGCTCCGCGACGAGGCCACCCCCGCCGAGCAGCACCAGGGCGGCTCCGAGCACCGTGAACATCCGTTCCCGGAAGGCCCAGGCGAACGGCAGGAAGTGCAGCCCGACGACGGCGGCGATGAGCGCCGGCCGCGCAGAGGCGTCGCCGCGCCCGTCGAGCCACGCCGAGCCGAGCCGGATGAGCACGAGCTCGGCCACCACGCACCCCACGTACACGCTCATCGCCAGCGGCGTGGGCACGTGGAACCGGCCCAGCCAGCGCGGCACCACCAGCAGGAGCACCACCGCTGCGACCACCAGCACCACCACGAGCACCCGCGCCAGCACCGGCAGCGGACCGGCCAGCCCCGGTCCGTACGACCACACGAACACCACCGCCCCGACCAGCCCGACGAGCGCGCCCCACCGGCGCGGGTCGGCCAGGCGGGGCGGGGCGAAGTCG
Organism: Cellulomonas sp. plas2; assembly: GCF_057221735.1. Taxonomy (NCBI): domain Bacteria; kingdom Bacillati; phylum Actinomycetota; class Actinomycetes; order Micrococcales; family Cellulomonadaceae; genus Cellulomonas; species Cellulomonas sp. plas2. The sequence continues at coordinate 1,792,509 of NZ_CM170155.1, read as the reverse complement.
GCCGGGGGCTGAGGTCGCGTCATGCCGTCCACCCTGCCCGACCGACGGCCGGGCGCGCGGCAGGAGCAGGGTCGGGTCAGAACCCCGTGTCGGTGGGCGCCGGGTACCAGCGGCGGAACTTGCGCACCTGGTTGACCAGGGCGAGCAGCACGTAGGCGCGGCGCCGCGGCGACAGGTCCGCCGGGTACCACAGCGGGTGCGCGGTGGCCCGCGCGCGCACCAGCCCCCGGACGCGCGCGGCGAGCACCGCGTCGCGGACGTAGCGCAGCAGCAGCCGGTGCGGCACGACGGAGTACAGGACCTCGCGGTCGACGACGACGGGCTCGACGGCCCGCCCCTCGACGGCGTCCTCCACGACGAACCGGGTGGGGTTCGCCCCCGCCGCGGTCACGTAGTAGTTGTTGCGCCCGATGCGCGGGTTGACCTCGAAGAAGCACAGGCGCCCGTCGCGCGGGTCGACCTTGACGTCGAAGTTGGCGAACCCGCGGTACCCCGTCGCTTCGAGGAACCGCCGCGCCCCGGCGAGCAGCTCGTCCTGGCGGGTCACCACCATGGCCGCCGGGTTGCCGAGCCCGGAGGGCGTGTGCTCCTCGAGCAGCACGTGCGCCGAGCACAGCAGCGTGATCGCGCCGGCCGTGTCCACGTAGGCGGTCACCGAGCGCATCTGCGTGTCGTCGCCGCCGATGAGCTCCTGCACGACGAACCGCCCCCGGAACCCGGCATCCCGCAGCGCACCCCACAGCCACGTCAGCTCGGCCGGGTCGGAGACCTCGAAGACCTTCTTCTTGCCGGCGAACTCCACGTCCTGGTAGTCCGCGCTCGAGGCCGCCTTCGCGATGAGCGGGTAGGTGATCTCGGGCGGCACGGGCACCGGCGCCCACCCCGGCTCCCCCGCGCCGGCGAAGTCCTGCACGAGCGTCCGGGGCACGTCGATGCCGAGCCCGGTGCAGATCTCCGCGAAGGTCGCCTTGTCGCTGATCCGCGCCAGCAGCTCGGCGGACAGGAACGGCACGACGTAGTGCGGCTCGAGCTCGCCGCGGTGCTGCACGACGACGCGCACCAGCCAGTCGGAGTTCGCCAGCAGCAGCAGCCGCTCGTCGGGGTGCTGCCGCGCCACCTGCAGCAGCCGGTCGACGAGCTGCCGAGGGTCGTGACCGTCCCCGACGATCTCGTGGTCGATGATCCGCGAGTGCGCCACGGGCCCCAGCGCGGCCCCCGCCACGACGACCGACCGCACGCCGTACGCCTCGTGCAGCGAGCGCGCCAGGGCGTACACGCCGATGTCGGCGCCCAGGATCACCGGCTGCAGCCGGCCCGTCCGTCCCGTGCGGGACGTGGCCGTCGGCCGGCCGTCCGCGCTCGCGCCCGTGGCGCCCATGCGTGCCTCCTTGCGCCCGGGGCGGGCGACGACGAGGGCCGTCGGCGGTGGTCCCGCCGCGCCCGGCGGCACCGCCCCCGGCGGTGCCGCACCGGCCCAGGAGCCTAGCCGTCGCGTCCTTCCGCCCCCGGGGTCGCGCCCGGCGCGCCGCCGACCGGCGAGGCCCGGCGCCCGTACGCTCGCGCTGTGACCACCCCGCCCGACGAGGTCCCCGCCGCGTTCGTGCGGGCCCTGCGGTCGCTGCGCGCGGTGGCCGTGCCGCCGGAGGTCGTCCTCGAGGAGGCGCCGGGCCCGGCCCGGCTGGCCCCCTTCACGGCCGCGCTCACGGCCGAGGTGCGCAGCGCCCGGCGGTCCGTGGCGGCCGACGAGCTGGCGTCCGGGCGCTTCGTCGTCCTCTACGACCCGGCCGGGCAGGACGCGTGGGACGGCTGCTTCCGGCTCGTCACCCTCGTGCGCGCGCAGGTCGAGCCCGAGGCGGGCACCGACCCTCTGTTCGGGGAGGTCGCGTGGAGCTGGTTCGCCGACGCGCTCGGCTCGGCCGGTCTCGACGCCCGGGCGGCCGGCGGCACCGTGACGCGCGTGCTGTCCCAGAGCTTCGGCGCCCTGCAGGTGCGCGAGGAGCAGACGGAGCTCGAGCTCCGCGCGTCCTGGACCGCCTCCGACGAGGACCTGGGCCCGCACCTGCGCGCCTGGACGACGCTGCTGCGCACGGTGGCGGGCCTCGAGCCCCTGCCCGAGGGCGTCGTCGCCCTGCACCCGCGGTCCTGACGAGACCGAGACCCTGACGCCGCCGAGGCCGTGACCCCGTCGGGACGCACGCCCTAGCACGTCCCGCCCCACGGCACCAACGCTTCACCCGCTCATCGCGACAACGCAGGTCCCCGCGCCCTCATGGGTGCTAGCACCCTGCCGATGAGAGTGCTGTGAGCATCGAACCCCTCCGACGCGACCTGGTGACGCCCAGGCGCCCGCCCCTGCGGGCCCCTGTCACGGCCGTCCCCCGCGCCGCCCAGCCGGGCCACCAGCTGTGCCTGGTGGTCCCGGAGGTGGCGGACGGGGACGCCGTCCCGCTCGTGCAGACCCTGCAGCGCCGCGGCGCGCACCGCGTGCTGGTCCTGGCCCGTCAGGCCGCCCGCCGCGAGCTGTCCGTGCTGCTGTCCGCGGGCATCCGCGGCGCGGTGGTCGGCACGACCTCCTCGACCCTGACCCGGGCGACGACCGCGCCGACCTCCCTGCGCGCCGCCGCCGAGCTGACCTCGCGCGAGGTCGGCGTCCTCGAGCTCGTCGCCGAGGGCCGCTCGAACAAGCGCATCGGCGAGGACCTGGGCCTGTCGGCCCTCACGGTCAAGAGCCATCTCGCCCGCATCTCGCGCAAGCTGGGCACGGGCGACCGCGCCGAGCTGGTCGCCATCGCCTTACGGGCCGGCGTCCTGCGCTGAGTCCACGGCGGGCACCGCCCTGGCAGCCGTCGGGCAGCCGCGGGGCAGCCGGCCGGAACCCGTCGGGCTCCTCCGCCCGCCTGCCGGGGCGTCCGCCGCCCGTCCCCTAGGGTTGGGCTGTGCCCGCCCTGCCCGACGAGGACCCGCCCGCCACCGCCCCGGCCGACGCGCCGACCGGCGAGGACGCGGTTCCCGAGCCGGCGGTCGTGCCCCTGACGGAACCCGCCGGAGGCGTCCCGGACGTCGTCGGCACGCCCGAGGGCCTCGCCGAGGTCGTCGCCGCGCTCGAGGCCGGCACCGGTCCCGTGGCGGTCGACGCCGAGCGCGCGTCCGGCTACCGGTACGGGCAGCGGACGTACCTCGTGCAGCTGCGCCGGGAGGGCGTGGGCACGGTCCTGCTCGACGCCATGGCGCTGCCGGACCTGTCCACCGTGTCCGACGCCCTCGTCGGCGTCGAGTGGGTGTTCCACGCCGCCTCGCAGGACCTGCCGAGCCTCGCCGACAACGGCATGCGCCCCTCGCGGATCTTCGACACGGAGCTGGCCGCGCGCCTGCTCGGCATGGACCGGGTGGGCCTGGCCGCCGTCGTGGCGGACACGCTCGGCCTCGGGCTGGCCAAGGAGCACTCGGCCGCGGACTGGTCGACGCGGCCCCTGCCGCCGGAGTGGCTGCGCTACGCGGCCCTCGACGTCGAGGTCCTCGTCGAGGTGCGCGAGGTGCTGGCCGAGCGGCTCGCCGAGCAGGGCAAGGCGGAGTGGGCGGCGCAGGAGTTCGAGGCGGTGCGGACGGCCCCGCCGCCGCCCCCGCGCGTCGACCCCTGGCGCCGGACGTCCGGCATGCACGCGCTGCGGGATGCCCGGCGGCTGGCCGTCGTGCGGTCCCTGTGGCAGCGGCGCGACCTCGAGGCGCGCCGCCGGGACATCTCCCCCGGGCGCGTGCTGCCCGACGCCGCGATCGTCGCCGCGGCGCAGGCCCTGCCGCGGGACGTCACCCAGCTCGTCGCGCTGCCCGCCTTCGCCGGCAAGGGCACCCGCCGCCGGGCGGAGACGTGGCAGGCCGCGGTCGACGAGGCGCTGGCGCTGCCGGACTCCGCCCTGCCGTCGGTGCGGGGGCCGCGCAGCGACGCGCCGCCGCCCCCGCGCGCCTGGGCGGACCGCGACCCCGCCGCCGCGGCCCGGCTCGTGGCCGCCCGCGACGTCGTCGCCGAGCTGTCGGCGCACTGGTCCGTGCCGGTCGAGAACCTGCTGCAGCCCGACCTCCTGCGCCGCCTCTGCTGGACGCCGCCCCTGCCGGCCACCACCGCGGCCGTCGACGCGTTCCTCGCCGACGGCGGCGCCCGCCCCTGGCAGCGCGAGCTGCTCGCCGAGCGCCTCGCCACGGCGTTCTCCGCCGCGGCCTGACGCCCGCTGCCTCGACGGACACCCGCCCACGGCGGCGCCCCCGCCGACCTGCGCCACGCCGACCGCGGGGACGACGACGCCCCGGCCCCCTCCAGGGGGACCGGGGCGTCGTGGTCAGGTCAGTCCTGCGTCAGGGTCGCGCGGCGCCGCCGGACGACCACGACGAGCGCGGTGCCGACGAGCAGCGCACCGGCCGCGGCCCAGCCGGCGTCGACGAGCCCGTCGCTCGCGCCGGTGGACGCGAGCGCGCCCGTCCGCCCGCCGCTGCGGCTCGTGCCACCGCCCGTGCCGCTGCCGCCGCCGGTGCCGGGGCTCGGCACGGCGGTCGGGGTGGGCGTGGCGGTCGCGGTCGGCGACGGGTCCGGCACCGGGGTGGGCGTCGGGGTGGGCGTCGGGTCCGGCGCCGGCGCGGCGGCCACCGTGAGGGTGAGCTGCGTCGTCGTGCCGGAGTCGGGTGCGGTGACCGTCAGCGCCCAGGCGCCCGGGGCAGCCGAGGCGGGCACCGGCACGGTGACCGTGGCGGCCCCACCGCTGACCGGGAAGGAGCCCAGGTCGACGGGCGTCCCGCCGGCGGCCGGCGTGAGCGTCGCCGTCACCGTCGTGCTGGCCGGCGCGCCGAGGCTCGTGAGGTCCAGGCCGGCGAGCGCGACCTGCACGGTGTCCCCGACGACCGGGGTCGTCGTCGACGGCGTCACGGACACGGCCCGCGCGGCGAAGTCCGGCGCGAGGTCGGGGTTGGCCTGGAGGTACCCGATCCACGCGTCCCGGTCGATGAGGCCGGAGTCGGTCGGGTTCGTGCCCTCCCCGAAGGCGCGGAAGTTGTCGCCGCCCTGCAGGAGGAAGGAGAAGGAGCCGACGCGGTACGTCGCGCCCGGGTCCACGGGCACGCCGTCGACCGTGATGGACGTGATCCGCTGCCCCTGCGGCAGGGCGGCGTCGAAGGTGTACGACATGTTCGCCGAGACGCTGAGCTGCAGGTAGGGACGCGAGGGGATCGTCCCGTCCTCGTTCGTCTGCCACTGCTGCTCGAGCACCTGGCGCAGCTGGTCGCCGGTCAGGTCCACCGTGCCCAGGTTGTTGACGAACGGCAGGACGGCGTTGGCCTCGGCGTAGGTCACCACGCCGGCGCCCTCGTCGCCCGACGGGGCGACGAGCAGCTCCGAGCGCAGGCCACCCGGGTTGACGAGCGCGAGGTCCGCGCCGCCGCGGGCCGGGTCGGACAGCACGTCGAGCAGGCTGTCGGCGACGAGGTGCCCGAGCGCGGACTCCTTCGCGCGGTCGTCGCGCGTGCCGCCGGTGTAGCCGCCGGGACCGTAGGAGCCCTCCTTGAACGCCGTGGTGATGTCCGCGGTGATGCTGCCGACGGGCTGCGAGCCCACCTCCTCGGCGTTCGCGAGCGCCGCGTCGACGATCGCCTGCACCTCGGTGACGGCCGGCGTGTCCGTCGCCAGGGGCAGGCTGCCCACCGGCACCAGACCGGCGACGAAGAGGCCGACGGCCCCCGTCTCCGCGTCGACCTGCAGCTGCACGGCGCCGATGTTCTGCCCGTACTGGCCGGTCTGGACGACCGGTCGGGTGATGCCGGCGGGTGCGCCGGGCACCGGGGCCTCGAAGGCGTACTCCTGGTGGGTGTGACCGTTGAGGATGACGGCCACCTCGGCGCTCGTCTCCTCGACGATGCTCGTGAAGACCTCGCTGGCCGCCATCGCGGCCGCGAGCCCCTTGTCGGGCTGTGCGTCGTCCTGCCCGGCGGGGGCACCCTCGTGGTACGCGGCGACGAGCACGTCGGCCTCGCCGTCCGCCTCGTCGCCGTTGCGCAGCTGCGCCGCCACCCGGTTGACCGCCTCGACCGGGTCGCCGAAGACGAGGCCCTCGACCCCCGCGGGCGAGACGAGGCTCGGCGTCTCCTGCGTCACGGCGCCGATGACGCCGACCGTCACGCCGTTCACCTCGAACGTCGCGTACTCGGGCAGGACGGGCTCCGTGGTGCCCTCCGTGTAGACGTTCGCGCCGAGGTACTCCCAGGACGCGCTCGTGGCGATCCGGTCGCGCAGGTCCGCGAAGCCGCCGTCGAACTCGTGGTTGCCGACCGCGGACGCCTGCAGCCCGAGCGCGTCGAGCACGTCGATCGTCGGCTGGTCCCGCTCGACCGCCGAGGCGAAGAGCGACGCCCCGACGGAGTCGCCGGTGGACAGCAGCAGCGAGCTGTCGGCCACGCCGCTGTCGAGGTCGGCCGCCGCCCGGAGGGCCTCGACGGTCCGCGCGAAGGCCACCGTGTCCGCCTGGGGGTCCTCCGGGTCGGCCTGGATGCGGCCGTGGAAGTCGTTGAACGTCAGGAGCGTGATGCTGCGCACGTCCGCCGCGGCGGCCGGTGCCGCCGTCGCGAGCGCCGCACCTCCGAGGGCGAGACCGGCGGCCAGGGCGGCCGCTGCGGTGCGCGTGGTGCGCGGGGCACGAGGGGTCACGGAGCGACGCCTTTCGTCGGCCGGTCCTCCGGGCGCGCCAGGACGCACGGACCGGGTTCGGGTACGGGCGAAAACTAACGGAATGCCCGGTCCGCGTACAGGGTCGGCCCTGCCCGCAGGACGGGGGTCGGCGGTGCCCGCACCGCGGTGTCGGTCGGCCCCGGTAACGTGCGCCGGGCGGCCGGAGCACCGGTCCGCGGACCGGCGGCACACGCGGTCGGACGACGACGTCCCGGGAGGCCCGGACCCATGAGCACCGAGCGCGCCACGACCGTGCGCACGCAGCGGATCGCCCTGCCCTACGGCGGGACCGCGCTGCTGCTGACGCTGGTGCCGTGGGCCGACCCGTCGGGCGGGGGACCGGAGCGGCCGGCGACGCTCGGGCTGCAGGGGCTCGCCGCGCTGCAGGAGGCGGTGGAGGCGGCCGCGGCCGCGGTGGCGCGGGGCGGTGTCGATGCGGTCGCCGTGACGGGCTCGGGCCGGACCTTCCTCGCGGGGGCGGACCTGTCGCAGGTCACGACGGTGCGCGACCGGGTGGACGCGCTGGCCCTGGCCCGTGCCGGCCACGCGGCGTACGACGCGCTGGCGGCGCTGCCGGTGCCGACCGTGGCGCTCGTCAACGGCGCCGCGCTGGGCGGCGGCCTCGAGCTGGCGCTGGCCTGCGACGCCCGGGTCGTCTCGTCCGGGGCGGGCGCCCTCGGCCTGCCGGAGACCGCCCTCGGGCTCGTCCCGGGATGGGGCGGCGCGTACCGCCTCCCCCGCCTCGTGGGCATCGCGGGAGCGCTCGACGTCGTGCTCGACCGGCCGGCGGCCAACCGGGTCCTGCGGGCCGACGAGGCCCTGGCGCTCGGGCTCGTCGACGCCGTGCTGCCTGCCGAGGGCTTCCCCGACGAGGCCCTCGCCTGGGTCGGACGGCTGGTGCGCGGCGAGGTGCAGGTCGAGCGCCGTGCCCTCGACGACGCCGAGATCTGGGACGCGGCCGTCGCGGCGGCGCGCGAACGCCTGGACGCGACCGTGCACGGCTCGCGCCCGGCGCCGGGCCGCGCGCTGGAGCTGCTGGCCGCCGCGCGCACCGCCACCCCCGCGGAGGCGTGGGCGGCGGAGGACGAGGCGCTGGCGGACCTCGTCATGACCGACGAGATGCGCGCGAGCGTCTACGCCACCGCGCTGGTGCGCGGCGTCCGCCGGACCGCCGGTGCCCCCGACCCGGCCCTCGCCCGCCCGGTGACCCGCGTCGGGCTCGTCGGCGCCGGGCTGATGGCCGCGCAGATCGCCGCCCTGCTGGCCACGCGGCTCGGCGTGCCCGTCGTCCTGCGGGACCTCGACGACGAGCGCGTCGCCGCCGGCCTGGCCGCCGTGCGCGCGACCCTCGACCGAGCCGTGCGCGGGGGACGACTGCGTCCCGCGGACGCCGCCACGGTGGCGCAACGGGTCACGGGCACGACGGACGTGGGCGACCTCGCCGGCTGCGACCTCGTCGTCGAGGCGGTCACGGAGGTGCTCGACCTCAAGCGCCGGGTGCTGGCCGAGCTCGAGCCGGTCGTCGGTCCGGACTGCGTCCTGGCGACGAACACCTCCGCGCTGTCGGTCACCGCGATGGCCGCGGACCTCGCACACCCGGAGCGCGTCGTGGGGCTGCACTTCTTCAACCCCGTCGCCGCGATGCCCCTCGTCGAGGTCGTCCGCGGCGGGGCCACCTCGCCCGCGGCGCTCGCGACCGCGGTGGCCGTGGCGACGGGCGCCGGCAAGAGCGCGGTGCTCGTCGGCGACCGGCCCGGGTTCGTCGTGAACCGGCTGCTCATCCTCCTGCTCGGCGTCGTCCTCGACGCGGTCGAGCGCGGCACGCCCGTGGAGGTGGCGGACACGGCGCTCGACCCGCTGGGGCTGCCCATGCGGCCGTTCGCGCTGCTCGACCTCGTGGGGCCCGCGGTGGGGCTGCACGTGCTGACCTCGCTGCGCGCCGACCTCGGCGACGCGTTCCCGCGCTCCCCCGGCCTCGAGGCGGTCGTGGCGGGTGGCGTGCGGCTCGTCGGGCGGCCGCCCGCGCCCGGCTGGCCCGCACCGCTGTCGCCGGACGTCCAGGCGACGTTCGACGCGGCACGGGACGGCTCGGTGCCGCTCGCGCCCCTCGACGCGGCGGGCGTGCGGGCGGCGGTGGGCCGGGCGCTGGCCGGGGAGGTGGGCCGCCTGCTCGACGAGGGCGTCGTCGCGGACCCCACGCAGGTCGACGTCGCGATGCTGCTCGGCGCGGGCTGGCCCGTGCACCTCGGCGGCATCACGCCCTGGCTGGACCGGGCGGGCTGGTCGACCGAGGTGCTCGGCCGGCGCCTGCAGCCGCCGGGACGTGCGGACGTGCCGCGGCCCGCTCCGGCCTGAGGGCGGCTGAGGACGGGACGGGGATGGTCACCGGGCCGGACGTCGCCCCCACGACGGCGTCCGGTCCCGGTGACCGGTCTAGAAGGTCGTCAGCCCGTGCGCGCGGAACTGCCCGCGCACGCGCTCGACCAGCTCGGGGGACGGGGGCGGGGTGCCCTCCAGCTCGTAACGCATGCCGAGCGCGTCCCACTTGTCGCGGCCCATCTGGTGGAAGGGCAGCACCTCGACGCGCTCCACCGTGCCGATGTCCGCGGCGTGCGCGGCCACGCGCTCGACGTTCGCCTCGTCGTCGGTCAGCCCCGGGACCAGCACGAACCGGACCCACACGGCCACGCCCCGCTCGGCGAGCCGCTGCCCGAAGGCCAGCGTCGGCGCGAGCTGCCGGCCCGTCACCCGCTGGTAGGTCTCCTCGTCACCGGACTTGATGTCCAGGAGCACGAGGTCGAGGTCGTCGAGCACCGCATCGGTGGCGTGCGCCCCGAGGTAGCCCGACGTGTCCATCGTCGTGTGGATGCCCATCGCCTTCGCGCCGCGCAGCAGCCGCGCCACGAACGCCGGCTGCATGAGGGGCTCGCCCCCCGAGATCGTCAGACCGCCGCCGGTGGCCCGGAAGATGCCGCGGTAGCGGGACAACCGCCGCAGGAGGTCGTCGACCTCCACGTCGGTGCCGCGCCGCATCTCCATCGTGTCCGGGTTGTGGCAGTACAGGCACCGCAACGGGCAGCCGGCCAGGAAGATCGTCATCCGCGTGCCGGGCCCGTCGACGGCCGTCACGAGCTCCCAGGAGTGCACGGACCCCAGCGCCCCGGAGCGCACGGCGGTCATGCGGGCTGCGTGGTCCACCTCGTCGGCGGACGTCAGCCCCTGGGTGCCGTGCCCGTGGGTCCGCTCGTGCGACCCGCCGACGAGCGGCAGGTCGAGCCGCACGACGGGGGCGCCCCCGTCGTGGGACGCGTCCTGCCGCTCGTCGAGGGTCGTCATGTCACACCCCGCCGTGGAAGGTGCGGGACAGGACGTCGAGCTGCTGCTCGCGGGTCAGGCGGACGAAATTGACCGCGTACCCGGACACCCGCACGGTCAGCTGCGGGTAGTTCTCCGGGTGCTCCATGGCGTCCTGCAGCGTCTCCCGGTTCAGCACGTTGACGTTCATGTGGTAGCCGGAGGACACGGTGTAGGCGTCGAGGAGGCCGACGAGGTTGGCGACCTGCTCGTCCTTCGTCCGGCCGAGGCCCGAGGGCAGGACCGAGGACGTCAGCGAGATGCCGTCCATCGCCTCGGAGTACGGCAGCTTGGCCACCGACAGGCCCGAGGCGAGCATCCCGTGCGTGTCGCGGCCGTTCATGGGGTTGGCGCCCGGGGCGAACGGCTGGCCGGCGCGGCGGCCGTCGGGGGTGTTCCCCGTGGCCTTGCCGTAGACGACGTTCGACGTGATGGTCAGCACGGACTGCGTGTGCAGCGCGTCCCGGTAGGTCGGGAACCGGCGGATCTTCTCCATGAACGTCTTGACCAGCGCCACGGCGATGTCGTCCGCGCGGTCGTCGTCGTTGCCGTACGTCGGGAAGTCGCCCTCGATCGTGTAGTCCACGACCAGGCCCGTCTCGTCGCGCACGGGCCGGACCGTCGCGTGCTTGATCGCCGAGAGCGCGTCGGTCACCACCGAGAGCCCCGCGATCCCGCAGGCCAGCGTCCGCAGCACCTGCCGGTCGTGCAGCGCCATCTCGATGCGCTCGTAGGCGTACTTGTCGTGCATGTAGTGCACGCAGTTGAGCGCGTCGACGTAGGTCTGCGCGAGCCAGTCCATCTCGGCGTCGAACTTCGCCATGACGTCGTCGAAGTCGAGGACGTCGCCCTCGACCGGGGCGGTGACGGGCGCGATCTGCTTGCCCGACACCTCGTCGCGCCCGCCGTTGATCGCGTACAGCAGGCACTTGGCGAGGTTCACGCGCGCCCCGAAGAACTGCATCTGCTTGCCCACCCGCATCGGGGACACGCAGCACGCGATGGCGGCGTCGTCGCCCCAGGCCGGGCGGATGATCTCGTCGTTCTCGTACTGGATGGCCGAGGTGTCGATCGAGACCTGCGCGCAGAAGTCCTTGAAGCCCCGCGGCAGCCGCTCGCTCCAGAACACCGTGAGGTTCGGCTCGGGGGCCGGCCCCAGGTTGTAGAGCGTCTGCAGGTACCGGAAGGACGTCCGGGTGACCAGGGGCCGCCCGTCCTCGCCGACGCCGGCGAGCGTCTCGGTGACCCACGTCGGGTCCCCGGAGAACAGGTTGTCGTACTCGGGCGTGCGCAGGAAGCGGATGATCCGCAGCTTGATGACGAAGTCGTCGACGAGCTCTTGCGCCTGCGACTCCGTGAGGCGGCCGGCGACGAGGTCCCGTTCGAGGTAGACGTCGAGGAAGGTCGAGGTGCGGCCCAGCGACATCGCCGCGCCGTTCTGCTCCTTCGTCGCCGCGAGGTAGGCGAAGTACAGCCACTGCACGGCCTCGCGGGCCGTCGTCGCCGGCTTCGAGATGTCGTAGCCGTAGGAGGCTGCCATGGCCTTGAGCTCGCCGAGGGCGCGGACCTGCTCGGCCAGCTCCTCCCGGTCGCGGATGACGTCGGCGACCGAGCGCTCCATGTCGAGCTCGGCCTTCTCGGCCTTCTTCGCGGCGATCAGCGCGTCGACCCCGTAGAGCGCGACCCGGCGGTAGTCGCCGATGATGCGGCCGCGGCCGTAGGCGTCGGGCAGGCCCGTGATGATGTGCGACGAGCGGGCCGCGCGGACGGCGGGCGGGTAGACGTCGAAGACGCCGTCGTTGTGGGTCTTGCGGTACTTCGTGAAGATCTCCGTGACGACCGGGTCAACCTCGTAGCCGTAGGTCTCCAGCGACGTCTGCACCATCCGGTACCCGCCGTTGGGCATGATGGCGCGCTTGAGCGGCGCGTCGGTCTGCAGGCCGACGACGAGCTCGTTCTCGCGGTCGATGTAGCCGGGGGCGTGCGAGGTGATCGTCGAGGGCTTCGTCGCGTCGACGTCGTGCACGCCCTTCTCGCGCTCAGCGGGGAACATCACGGACAGGCGGGCCCAGATGCCCGTCGTGCGCTCCGTCGGGCCGGCGAGGAAGGAGGCGTCGCCCGTGTAGGGCGTGTAGTTGCGCTGGATGAAGTCGCGGACGTCGACGTGGTCGGCCCACGGGCCCGGGACGAACCCGGCCCAGGCGTCGGGCAGCCGGTCGGCCTCGGCGGCGAGGGGTGCGCCGGCGGGTGCTGCGGTGGTGGACATCGGTTCCTCCGTGGGAGTCGGTACGACCGACGCTACGGACCGGGTCATGGGATGTCCTGGGACCTCGGTCCCCCCGTCCCGCCGAACGACGCCGACCGGCGGGAATCACCTCGTGCCGGCACCTGGAGGGCTGCCAGCATCACGGCATGGTGAGCGGCCGGACGTGGTCGTCACGTTCGGCCCTGACGGCGCGACGGGGCACCCCGACCACGTCCGCATCGGCGCCGCGGCGGACGCCGCTTTTCTCCAGGTGCGGTGTGATGGCGGCCGTGGGCTGCGACGCCTGCTGCACGGTGCGATCCCGCAGAGCTGGTTCGACCGGATGCAGGCCTGGCGGGTCGCGCACGGGTTCCCGCCCTGGCAGCCGGAGAACGTCTACCACCTGCGGGCGGTCCCCGACCGGTGCATCGGGGTGCACGTGCGCATCGACCCCGTGGCACACGTCGTCGTCGCCGTCCTGCTCGAGCACCGCAGTCAGCGGCTGGTCCTCGTGCCGACCGAGGTCGACCAGGCGACCTTCACCCGAGGTTTGCGCCCCGAGTGGCACACCGTGGTGTGGCCCCCGCGACACGAGGGCGAGCCGCTGCTCGCCGACCTGTTCGAAGGGCTCGACGACGGGAACGCCTAGGGCACGCCTCCGTGTCAGCGGGTGCGGCCGAGGGCGGCCAGGACGTCGCGGGTGACGTCCTCGGGGCGCAGGCGCAGCTCGTCGAGCAGCTGGTCGCGCGTGGCGTGGTCGAGGAACGCGCGCGGCACGCCGAGGTTCTGCACGGGCGTCGGCAGGCCGGCCTCGCGGGCGCGCTGGGCGACCACCGACCCCGCTCCCCCGTCGACGAGCCCGTCCTCGATCGTCACGACGTGGTCGTGCTCCCCGACGAGCTTCGTCAGCGCGGCGGGCACCGGCAGGACCCAGCGGGGGTCCGCGACCGTCACGCGCAGGCCGTGGGCGGCCAGCGCCTCGGCGGCGGCGAGCGCCGTGCGGGCCATGGACCCCAGGCCGACGACGAGCACCGCCGGCGCGTCGTCCGGGCCCTCGTGCCGGGCCAGCACGTCGACGCCGTCGAGGGACTCGAGCGCCGGCAGCGGGTCGCCCAGCGCACCCTTCGGGTAGCGCACGACGGTCGGCGCGTCGTCGACGTCGACGGCCTCGCGCAGCGCCGAGCGCAGCGTCTCCTCGTCGCGCGGCGCCGCCAGGCGCAGGCCCGGCACCGAGGCGAGCAGCGCCATGTCCCACATGCCGTTGTGGGAGGCGCCGTCGTCGCCCGTGAGGCCGGCGCGGTCCAGCACGAAGGTGACGCCCGCGCGGTGCAGCGCCACGTCGAGGAGCACCTGGTCGTAGGCGCGGTTGAGGAAGGTCGCGTAGACGGCCACGACGGGGTGCAGCCCGGCGAAGGCCATGCCGGCCGCGGAGGTGGCGGCGTGCTGCTCGGCGATGCCGACGTCGAACACCCGGTCCGGGAACTCCTCCGCGAACGGCGCCAGCCCCACGGGCTGCAGCATCGCCGCGGTGATGGCCACGACGTCGGACCGGCGGCGCCCGATCCGGACGATCTCGTCGGCGAAGACGCTCGTCCAGCCGAACCGGCTCGGCGCGACGGGCAGCCCGGTCTCCGGGTGGATCTGCCCGACGGCGTGGAAGCGGTCGGCGACGTCCTGCTCGGCCGGGCTGTACCCGCGGCCCTTCTCCGTCAGCACGTGCACGATGACCGGCCCGCCGAAGTCGCGGGCGCGGCGCAGCGCGCGCTCCACGGCGGTCACGTCGTGCCCGTCGACCGGCCCGACGTACTTCAGCCCGAGGTCCTCGAACAGGCCCTGCGGCGCGACGACGTCCTTGATGCCCTTCTTGAGCCCGTGCAGCGCGTCGTAGGCGAACCGGCCGGGCGGGCCCGAGCGGCGCAGCGTCCGCTTGCCCCAGTCGAGGACGTGCTCGTACCCCTGCGTCGCGCGCAGGAGGGACAGGTGCTCGGCGAGGCCGCCGATCGTCGGCGCGTAGGAGCGCCCGTTGTCGTTGACGACGATGACGAGCCGGCGGTCGTGGCCGGCGGCGATGTTGTTGAGCGCCTCCCAGGCCATGCCGCCGGTGAGCGCCCCGTCGCCGATGACCGCCACGACGCTGCGGTCGGCGCGGCCCTGCAGCACGTTGGCCTTCGCGATCCCGTCGGCCCACGACAGCGAGGTCGACGCGTGCGAGTTCTCCACCACGTCGTGCTCGGACTCCGCACGGCTGGGGTAGCCCGACAGCCCGCCGCGACGGCGCAGCGCCGAGAAGTCGGTGCGGCCCGTCAGCAGCTTGTGCACGTAGGCCTGGTGGCCCGTGTCGAAGACGACCGTGTCCTCCGGCGACCGGAAGACGCGGTGGATGGCGATCGTCAGCTCGACGACGCCGAGGTTGGGGCCGAGGTGGCCACCGGTCCGGGACACCTGGGCGACGAGGAAGTCGCGGATCTCGGCGGCCAGCGCGGTGGCCTGCCGCCCCGAGAGGCGTCGCACGTCCGCGGGGGACGTGATCCGGTCCAGCAGTCGCATGTCGGCCCTCTCCTCGACCGGCCGGCGCCCGTCGTCCTCGTCGGGCGTCGGCACCCGTGAAAGCGACAACGGTAGCGCCCGGGCCGTGGCCGGGGCCCCCCGACGCTCTCAGCGACGCGGCGCCTCGATGCTGTCCGCGCCCCTGACCTGCACCGCCGCGGACGTGGTGACCCGGGCTTCACCCGACGCCGTCACCCGGACGTCGAGCGGGTGCCCGGCCAGCCGCAGCCCCTCGACCCCCAGGGCGCCGAACGGCGACGGCCGGACGGGCGCCACCGTGAGGGTCCCGCCCGGCACGTCGGGCCGCAGCCCGAGCGCGCTCGACAGCACGACGACCGCCGACGCCGCCGACCAGGCCTGCGGGCGGCACGCCGCCGGGTAGGGCACGGTCCGCGGCGACTCGTCGGGCGCGTCGCCGGACCACAGCTCGGGCAGCCGCCACCCCACGTCCTCCCCGACGGCCAGCAGGCCGGCGGCCAGCGAGGCGGCCACGTCGCCGTGCCCGGCCCGGGCGAGCCCCGCCACCGCGATCGCCGTGTCGTGCGGCCACACGGCCCCGCCGTGGTACCGCAGCGGCCAGAAGCCGCCGGACCGCGCGGACAGGGTCCGCAGGCCGCGGCCGGAGCCGAGGTCCGCACCCGCGAGGCGCGCGGCGACGACGGCCTCCTCCTCCGCGGACAGCAGACCCGTGCCGAGGAGGTGACCGAGGTTGCTGGTGACGGAGTCGACCACGCGCTTGTCGGCGTCGAGCGCGATCCCCGGGTAGGGGCCCTCGTCGTCGGAGGTCCAGAAGGACGCACGGAACCGCTCCGCCAGACGTGCCGCCCAGGCGCGCCACCGGTCGCCGCCGGGGCGGCCGAAGGCGTCGAGCAGCGCGGCGCCCGCGAGCGCCGCCTCGTGCGCGTACCCCTGCACCTCGACGAGCGCGATGGGACCGGTCGCCAGCGTGCCGTCGCGCCACTGCACGGAGTCGCCGGAGTCCTTCCAGCCCTGGTTGGCCAGCCCGTGGCCGGTCTCGTCGACGTACTCGAGGAAGCCGTCGCCGTCGGCGTCGCCGTGGTCGGACATCCACGCGAGCGCGCGCTCGGCGGCGGGCAGGAGCGCCTCGACCTGCTCGGCGGGCATCCCCCACCGCCAGGCGTCGTGCAGCACGCACACCCACAGCGGTGTCGCGTCGACGGTCCCGTAGTAGACGGGCGGCAGGACCATGCCCTCGTCGGGCAGCGCGAGCTCCCCGGCCCGGACCTCGTGGAGGATCTTGCCCGGCTGCTCGGCCGTCGCCGGGTCGGTGCGGGTGCCCTGCAGAGCGGCCAGCGTCCGGAGGGTGCCCGCGGCGAGCTCGGTGCCCAGCGGGAGGAGCATGCGCGCGGCCCACAGCGAGTCGCGGCCGAACAGCGTGAAGAACCAGGGCGCCCCGGCGGCGAGGAACACGTCGTCCGGCGCGTGGGCGGCGGTCATGCGCAGCGTGGCGAGGTCGTCGAGGGACTGCGCGAGCAGCGCGGGCAGGCGGCGGTCGTCGGCCTGGACCCTCGGGACGGACCACTCCGGCGCGGGCCGGACGGGCGGCCCGACGACGGCGCCGGGGTCGTCGACGTCGACGGACCAGGTGAGGGTCGTCGGGGTGCCCGGCGTGACGACGGTGTCCCAGACGACCTCCACCCGCGGGCCGTCCGCGTCCTGCGTCGTCGTGACCTCGGCACCCGGGGCGAGCAGCGCCGCCGTCCGGCCGCCGTCCGCCTCCCACCGGGTGCCGGGACCGTCTGCGGGCCCGTCCCCGGCGTCAGGCGTGCCGTCGGTCGCGTCGTCGGCCAGCAGGCGGGCGGCGACCGGCGGCCGACCGGTCTTGACCACCTCCATCGGCGAGGCGTCGGGGCGGACCGTGAGCGCGACGCGCGCGGTCACGGGCTCCGCGGTGGCGCAGGTCAGCACGAGGGTCTCCTGCACGCGACCGGGTGCGGCGACGCGGCGGCGGTCCAGCCGGGTCGTGGGGTCGGCGCCCGGCCCGTCGACTGCCCGGACCAGCGCCGTGACCCGCACCGCCCCCGGGCCGTCCGGACCGGCGGCGACCGTCTCGGGCTCGGCGCCGCCCACCGTGAGGAGCGCCGACCGTACGAGGCGGGTGTCGGCCTGGTAGATGCCCTGGGCGCCGGCTGCGCGCAGCTGCCCGTCGGGCGCGGACCACGCCTGGGTCGGGGCGGCCACGGCGGCGAGCAGGTCGTGCAGGAGGGGCTGCAGGGTCGTCATCGAGAGGCCTCTCAGGAGGGTGCGGCGGGCGAGGGCGGCGTCCGGCTTGACAGAGCGTGACTCCCGACACACGGTAGGGGCATCGGTTTGATCGATCAAAGGCAGATCGGCAGGAGCAGCGATGCACACCCAGGGGCGCCCGACGCTGGAGGACGTGGCACGCCGTGCCGCCGTCTCCCGGCAGACGGTGTCCAACGTGCTCAACGCGCCGCACGTCGTCCGGTCGGAGACGGCCGCCCGGGTGCAGGCGGCGATCGCCGAGCTCGGCTACCGCCCGTCGGCCGCCGGCCGCGCGCTGCGCACCCGGCGCTCGCGCGTGCTGGGCCTGCGCATGGAGCCGCAGCACGACGGCATCAACGGCGCCGTGTCCGACCGGTTCCTGCACGGGCTGACCGAGGGTGCGCAGGAGCGCGGGTACCGCGTCATGCTCTTCACCGCGCCCGACGACGCCACGGAGATCGGCCAGTACGACGACCTGCTCGACACGGCCGACATCGACGCCTTCGTCCTCACCGCGACGCACCACGGGGACCCGCGCACGGGCTGGCTCGCGCGCCGGGGCGTGCCGTTCGTGACGTTCGGGCGGCCGTGGGACCCGCCGGACGGGTCCGCGCCGGCCGACCACCCCTGGGTCGACGTCGACGGCGCCGCGGGGACGCGGGCGGCCGTCGAGCACCTGCTGGCGCTCGGGCACCGGCGCATCGGCTGGGTCGGCTGGCCCGAGGGCTCGGACACGGGCGCCGACCGGCGGCGGGGCTGGGCGGAGGCGCTGGCGGCGGCCGGCGTGCCGCAGGCCGCGCTCGCCGAGCTCACGGCGGGCGTGGACGACGGCATCGCGACCGGCCGCGCCGCCGCGACCGAGCTCCTCGCCCGCCCCGACGGCGCTCCGACCGCGTTCGTCTGCGCCAGCGACTCCCTCGCCATCGGCGTCGCCGCCGCCCTGGGCGACGAGAGCCGCGGCGCGGTCGTCGGGTTCGACGACACGCCGGTCGCCGCCGCGCTGGGCCTGTCCAGCGTCGCGCAGCCCCTGCAGGAGGCCGCCGGCCGGACGCTCGACCTGCTCCTGCACCGGCTGGACGGCGGCCACCCGCCGGTCCCGGACCCGCACGTCCTGCTCACCCCGCGCCTCGTCGTGCGCGCGACGAGCGGCCCGACCACCTGACCGACCACCCACCCCGACCGCACAGCACCGGGACCCCCGTCCCGCCGCGCTCACCGAAGGAGCTGACGCACCATGTCCCCCACCCCCCGTACCCGTACCCGTGCCCGTCGCGCCCTCCCCCTGCTCGCCGCCGGCGCCGGGGCGGCCCTGCTGCTCGCCGCGTGCTCCGGCGGCTCCGGATTCGAGGACACCGCCGACGGCGGCTCGAGCGCCGGCGCCGGGGGCGGCACGTCCTCCGGCGACGGGTCGCTGCAGGTCCTCATCGGCTCCTCCGGCGACGCCGAGACCGACGCGGTCGACGCCGCCGTGGCCGCCTGGTCGGAGGAGTCCGGTGTCGAGGCCGAGGTCACCGTCGCCTCCGACCTCGCGCAGGAGCTCAGCCAGGGCTTCGCCTCCGGCAGCCCCGCCGACGTCTTCTACGTCAGCGCCGACGCCTTCCAGGGCTACGCCGCCAACGGCTCCCTGCTCCCCTACGGCGACCAGCTCTCGGCGGTGGACGACTTCTACCCCTCGCTCGTGGAGCAGTTCACGTACGAGGACCAGCTCTACTGCGCGCCGAAGGACTTCTCGACGCTCGCGCTCATCATCGACACCGACGACTGGGCGGCCGCCGGCCTCACCGACGCGGACATCCCGACGGACTGGGACGGCCTGACCTCGGTCGCCCAGAGGCTGACGACGGACGGCCGGGTCGGCCTCGGCTTCTCCGGCGAGTACGCCCGGGTCGGCGCGTTCCTCGCGCAGGCCGGCGGGCAGATGGTCTCCGACGACGGCACCACGGCGGAGGTCGACAGCCCCGAGAACGTCGAGGGCCTGACCTACGTGCAGGGGCTGCTGCAGTCGGGGAGCGCCGCCTACGCCGCCGACCTCGGCACGGGCTGGGGTGGCGAGGCGTTCGGCACCGACAAGGCCGCGATGACGATCGAGGGCAACTGGATCAGCGGCGCGATGGCCAACGACTACCCCGACGTGGCGTGGACGGCCGTGCCGCTCCCGGCCGGCCCCGGGGGCCAGGGCACCCTGCAGTTCACCAACTGCTGGGGCATCGCCGCGGACTCGGCGAACCAGGAGGCGGCGATCGACCTCGTCGACCACCTCACGGCCGCCGACCAGCAGCTCGCGTTCTCCGAGGCCTTCGGCGTCATGCCGTCCGTGCAGTCCGCCGCCGACGGCTGGCGCGAGCTGTACCCGGACTACACCGCGTTCATCGACTCCGCCGACTTCGCGCAGAACGTCGTCAACGCCCAGGGCGCCTCGGACGTCATCACGGACTTCAACGCCCAGCTCGAGGGCCTGGAGGACGGCGACCCGGCCGGGATCCTCGGCTCGGTGCAGCAGAACCTGCAGGCCGTGCTCGACGAGAACGCGTCCTGACCCAGGGCCGTCCCGGGTGGCCCGGCGGTCACCACCGCCGGGCCACCCGCCCCCGCCGTCCCACCCCCCACCCGCACCGACCCCCAGACCAGGAGGGCCGTCGTGACGACGACGTCGCAGGCACGGGCCGCCGGCAGCGCACCCCGCCCCGGATCCGCAGAGCGCATACCCCGCCGCCGCCGCGGCTCGGGCGCCCGCGGGGCGGAGGCCGCCGCCGGCTGGCTGTTCATCTCCCCCATGCTCGTCCTGCTCGGCCTGTTCCTCGTCGTGCCCGTGCTCATGGCGGCGTGGGTGAGCGTCTCCGACTGGACCGGGCGCGGCAGCCCGTTCGCGTCGGGCGTCGGCTTCGTCGGCGGGCAGAACTACTCCGAGCTCCTGGCGGGCTCGGGCCTGGCGACGAAGGACTTCGGCACCTCCCTGCGCAACAACCTCTACTACGTGCTGCTCGTCGTGCCGCTGCAGACGGCGCTGTCGCTGGGGCTCGCGGTGCTGGTCAACCGCAGGTACCTGCGCGGGCGCGGCCTGTTCCGCACCGCCTTCTACTTCCCCAGCGTGACGAGCTCGGTGGCCATCACGGTGCTCTGGCTGTTCCTCTTCTCCGCGTCCGGGGCCGTCAACGGCCTGCTGTCCTGGTTCGGCGCCAACGGGCCGAACTGGTTCCAGGACCCGCGCGGGGTGCTGCACGTGGTGCTCGGCGCGCTCGGCGTGGACTCCGGGCCGGCCGCGCTCACCGGGTCGTCGCTGCTGGGCGTGACGTGGTGGGACTGGCTGTCCGGGCCGAGCATCGCGATGAGCGCCTTCATCCTCATGGCCATCTTCACCACGTCGGGGACGTTCATGCTGCTCTTCCTCGCGGCGCTGCAGCAGATCTCCGGCGACGTGGAGGAGGCCGCGATGATGGACGGCACCACGGCGTGGCAGCGGTTCCGGCTGGTGACCCTGCCGATGCTGCGTCCGACGGTGTTCACCGTCGTGACGCTCGGCCTCATCGGGACCTGGCAGGTGTTCGACCAGATCTACACCGGCACGCAGGGCGGCCCCGCCAAGACGACGCTCACCCCCGCGTACCTGTCCTACAACGCCGCCTTCGCCAACAACGACTTCCCCCGCGGCGCGGCGATCGCGTTCATCCTCTTCGCCATCATCGTCCTGCTCACGCTCGTGCAGCGCGTCGTCCTGCGGGAGCGGGACGTCCCGCGCCGCCGGCGCTTCTACCCCGACGGGCCCCCGGACCGCCCCGTGCCGCCGGGTGGGGCCGTCGGGCGCGGCACCGGTCCCACCGCCCGCGGCGTCGTGCCGCCGCGTGCCGGCGAGGCCGCCGTCACCCTGGACCCGGAGGTCGGACGATGAGCACGGCTGCCGTCACCCCCCGCGCGACCGGCGCCGGCCCCGCCCCCACCGCCGCGCACACCGGCAGCCGCCGCCGGCGACCGGTGCGGCCCGGCGCGGTCCTCGTCTACGTCGCGGTCGTCGTGCTGGCCGTGGTGTACGTGTACCCGTTCCTCATCCAGGTGGCGACGTCGTTCAAGACGGACGCCGACGCCTCGGGCAGCGGCCTGTCCCTCGTGCCGCAGACCTGGACGACCGCCGCCTACCAGCAGCTGTTCACCCGGTCGGACTTCCCGCTGTGGTTCCGCAACTCCGTCGTCGTCGCCGTGGCCGTCACCGCCGGGCGGGTGCTCGTCGACTCCCTGGCGGGGTACGCGCTGGCCCGGCTGCGGTTCCGCGGGCGCGGGCTGGTCTTCGCGGGTCTCGTCGCCGTCATGGCCGTGCCGAACGTCGTGCTGCTCATCCCCAAGTTCCTGGTCATCAACCAGCTCGGGATCTACAACTCGTTCGCCGGCCTCATCGTCCCGCTCGTCGCGGACGCGGCGGGGATCTTCATCATGAAGAACTTCTTCGAGTCGATCCCGCCGAGCGTCGAGGAGGCCGCGCGCATCGACGGCGCGTCCACCCTCCGGCTGTGGTGGTCGGTCGTCCTGCCGATGGCGACGCCGGCGCTGGTCACCATCGTCATCCTCTCGTTCCAGGGGTCGTGGAACGAGCTGTCGCACTTCATCGTGGCCTCGCAGGACCCGCAGCTCGTCAACCTCACCAAGGGCGTCGCGCAGCTCGCGTCCGGCGGCCTCGGGCAGGGGAACCTCTACCCGCTGAAGCTCGGGGCGGCCGCCATCATGACGATCCCCGTCGCCGTGCTCTTCTTCGTCTTCCAGCGCCGGATCATGAACGCCAGCGCGGGGGCCGTGAAGGAGTGAGCCCCGCCGCCGCCGGGCGTCGACCCCGGCGGCGGCGCAGCACGACGAAGCCCCACACGCCCAGCACGAGCAGCAGCAGGACCAGCACCGGCAGCAGGACGGCCGCGACGCTCAGCGTGAAGGCCAGCCCGTCCTCCGCCGTGGAGAGCACGGGCGCCGCGAGGCCGCCGGTGCCCGCGTTCGCCACCGGGCGCAGGGTCGCCTTGCCCAGGTGCACGACCCCCGCCAGGACCACGCCGGCCAGCACCGGCACCCACGGCCGCTGCGTCACCCACGTCGAGCGCTCGAGGTCCGCCGCGGCGGTCGTCGCCGCCACCGTCAGGCCGGCGGTCGCGGGACGCACGAACGTCTGCAGCACGTCGTTGACCGAGTCGACGGCCGGCACCTTGTCGAGGACGACGTCGACGAGCAGCAGGACCGCCGTCGCCCCGATGGCCCACCCGCTCTCGAGCCACGCCCACCCGGCGGGCAGCACGAGCAGGTCCGTGAAGCGCGCGAGCAGCGCGACGACGAGCACGGGGATCCAGGCGTTGAGACCGGCGGCGGCGGACAGCCCCACCCCGGTGAGCGCGGCGAGCACGCTCGGACCGTAGCGCCCGCCCCGCCGGACCGCCCTGGGACGCCCGTCCGCCCCCGCGCACGCTCGCGTACCATGCCTCGGAAAGGGGATCCCCTCATGCGCTTCCTGTTCGGGCACGAGCCCACCTCCGACCTGACCTACGGCGACGTCTTCCTCGTCCCGTCGCGGTCGGACATCACCTCCCGCTTCGACGTCGACCTCGCCACGGGCGACGGCACGGGGACGACGATCCCGCTGGTCGTCGCGAACATGACCGCCGTCGCCGGCCGCCGCATGGCGGAGACCGTCGCGCGGCGCGGCGGCATGGCCGTCCTGCCGCAGGACGTCCCGACGGACGTCGTCGCCGAGGTGGTCGCGTCCGTGAAGAGCCGGCACACCGTCGTCGAGACCGCGGTCGTCGTGCACCCGACCGACACCGTGCACACCGCGCTGACGCTCATCGGCAAGCGCGCGCACGGCGCCGCGGTCGTGGTGGCGGACGGACGGCCCGTCGGCGTCGTCACCGAGGCCGACTGCGGCGACGTGGACCGGTTCACCCAGGTCGCGGAGGTCATGACCGCGGACCCGACCACGGTCGACCTCGACGTCGTCGAGACGGGCGGCGTGCGCGGCCTCGAGGCGGCGTTCGAGCACCTGCACGCGTCCCGCCGGCGGTTCTCCCCCGTCGTGCGCGACGGCCTGCTGGTGGGGGTCCTGACGCGCACGGGCGCCCTGCGCTCGTCCATCTACGCCCCGGCCGTCGACGACCGCGGACGCCTGCGCGTGGCCGCGGCGGTCGGCATCAACGGCGACGTGCGCGCCAAGGCCGCCGGGCTGCTCGAGGCGGGCGTCGACACGCTCGTCGTCGACACCGCCCACGGGCACCAGCGCAAGACGCTCGAGGCGCTGGCGGCCGTGCGCTCGCTGTCCCCGCACGTGCCCGTCGTGGCCGGCAACGTCGTCACGGCCGCCGGCGTGGAGGACCTCGTCGCCGCGGGGGCGGACATCGTCAAGGTCGGCGTCGGGCCCGGCGCCATGTGCACCACGCGCATGATGACCGCGGTCGGCCGGCCGCAGTTCTCCGCCGTGCTGGAGTGCGCCGCCCGCGCCCGCGAGCTGGGCGCCCACGTGTGGGCCGACGGCGGCGTCCGCCACCCGCGCGACGTCGCGCTCGCGCTGGCCGCCGGCGCCTCGCAGGTCATGGTGGGCTCCTGGTTCGCGGGGACCTACGAGTCCCCCGGCGACCTGCACGAGGACGGCACCGGCCGCCTCTACAAGGAGTCGTTCGGGATGGCCTCCGCGCGGGCCGTCGCGGCGCGCACGCGCGGCGGCTCGGCGTTCGAGCGGGCGCGCAAGGCGCTGTACGAGGAGGGCATCTCCTCCTCGCGCATGTACCTGGACCCGCGGCGCCCCGGGGTCGAGGACCTCGTCGACCACATCACGTCCGGGGTGCGCTCGGCGGCCACCTACGTCGGCGCGAGCTCGCTCGAGGAGCTCCACGCGCGGGCGGTCGTGGGCGTGCAGTCCGCCGCCGGGTACGACGAGGGCCGGCCCCTCCCCGACGGGTGGTGACGGCCGTGGTGCGACCCGTCCTCGTCCTCACCCACGCCCCGCACGAGGGCCCGGGCATGATCAGCCGGGCCCTGGACGGCATCCCCTACGGCGTGCGGACCGTGCTCGACGTCGCCGAGCCGCGCCTGCCGTCCGTGGCGGACCTCGGCGGTCTCGTCGTGATGGGCGGGGCGGTGGACGCCGACGACGAGCGCAACCACCCGGGGCTGGCCGCCGAGCGGCGCCTCGTCGCGGCGGCGGTCGAGGCGGACGTGCCCGTGCTCGGCGTGTGCCTCGGCATGCAGGTCCTCGCGCTGGCCCTCGGCGCGCGCCTGCACCGCCGGCACGGGACGGAGATCGGCTTCGCCCCCGTGGACGTGGTCGCCGACGACCCGGTGCTCGCGCCGCTCGGCCCGCGCCCGACCGTCCTGCACTGGCACGACGACGCGGTCGACCTGCCGCCGGGCGCGACCCTGCTGGCGTCCACCCCGGCCACCCCGGTCCAGGCGTTCCGCGCCGGCAGCGCCGTGGGGCTGCAGTTCCACCTCGAGGTCGAGCCGTCGATGCTCGACCTCTGGCTGGGCGTCCCCGACATGGGTGGCCTGCTCGACGACGAGGTCCGCGACGGCGTGCGGGGTGACGGCGCTCGGCACCTGCCGGACCTCGTCCCGGCCGCCGTCGCCGGGCTGGGCGCCTGGGCTGACGAGGTCCGGACGCGCGCACGGGCGCAGGGCTGAACGTGCCGGGGGGTGCGGCGGGCCTGTCCCCCGGGTCCGGCGGCGGCACCCCCGCCGGGGCACGGGCCGACCTCGAGGCGCTGTGCCGCGACGGTCTGGAGTGGCGGCCCGCCGCCGCCCGGGGCGGGGCCGGGCCCGACGCGCGGCCGGCCGCCGTCCTCGTCCTGTTCGGCGTGCTGGACGGCGTGCCCGCGGACCGCGACGCCCCGGCGCCCGTCGCAGGCGACCTCGACGTGCTCCTGCAGCGCCGCGCCGCGACCCTCGGCCACCACGCCGGCCAGGTCGCCTTCCCCGGCGGCCGCCTCGAGCCCGGGGACGCCTCCGCCGGCGCCGCCGCCCTGCGCGAGGCCGCCGAGGAGGTGGGCCTGGACCCTTCGGGGGTGGACGTCCTCGGCGAGCTCGCGCCGCTGCCGGTGCCGATCAGCCGGCACGTGGTGACGCCGGTGCCCGCCTGGTGGACCCGGCCCTCGGACGTCGCCGCGGTCGACCACGCGGAGACCGTCGACGTCTTCCGCGTGCCCGTGGCGGACCTCCTCGACCCGGCGCACCGCGCGGTGACGCGCCACCGGACGCCGGGCGGCGTGTGGACCGGTCCCGCCTTCACGGTCGGCGACGTGCTCGTCTGGGGCTTCACCGCCCTGGTCCTCGACGGCATGTTCGACGCCCTGGGCTGGACCCTGCCCTGGTCGCCCGACCGGGTCGTGCACCCGTGACCGCGCCCTACCCGCCTCCACCGCACCCGCTGCACGAGGTCGTCGTCGACGCGCCGCTCGTGCGGCGGCTGCTCGAGCAGCAGCACCCCGACCTCGCCGGTCTCCCGCTGCGCCCCCTCGGCACGGGCTGGGACAACGCGCTGTGGCGTCTGGGCGACGACCTCGTCGTCCGGCTGCCCGTCCGGGCCGCGTCCGCCCCCCTCGTCGTGCACGAGCAGCGGTGGCTGCCGCGGCTCGCGACGCGGCTGCCCGTCCCCGCTCCCGTGCCCGTCCGCGTCGGCGCGCCGGGCGCCGGCTTCCCCTGGCCCTGGAGCGTCGTGCCGTGGCTGCCCGGCACCGCCGCGGCGGCGACCCCGCGGGCCGGGCGCGCGTCCTGGGCGGACGCGCTGGCGGACGCGCTGGCGGCGCTGCACGTCCCCGCCCCGGCCGACGCGCCGCCCAACCCCTACCGCGGGGTCCCTCTGGCCGACCGGGACGAGGCCGTGCGCGCGCGCCTCGACGCGCTGCCGGCCCGCCGGCGCCGCGTCCTCGTCGCCGCCTGGGACGACGGCCTGGCCGCCGACCCGTGGACCGGTCCTCCGGTGTGGCTCCACGGCGACCTGCACCCGGCGAACCTGCTGGTCGACGGCGGGCGGCTGGCGGGGCTGCTCGACTTCGGCGACGTCACCGCCGGGGACCCGGCCTCCGACCTCGCCACCGCCTGGTTGACCTTCGACGCCCCCGGCCGGGTGGCGTTCCGCGCCCGCACGGACGCGGTGGGCGCGACGGCGGGGGTCCCGCCGGCCGACGCGGCCGCCACGTGGCGACGCGCGCGGGCGTGGGCGGCGGCGCTGGCCCCCGTGCTCGCCGCCCATCCGGACCAGCACCCCGACCTCGCGCGGGACGGCGACGCGGCCGTCGGGGAGCTGGCGCGCGAGGACTGACGCGGGGGCCGGGCGACGCCGAGCCCGCACAGGGCCCGGCACGGGGCGGAGTCAGGCCCCGACGGCCGCCTCCAGCGCGTCGACGGCGGGCGCCTGCCCGGCGACGAGCAGCCGCCGCGCGGTGCCCGCGTCCACCCACCGCGCCTCGTCGACCTCCGGCACCTCGAGACGCCGTCCGGACCGCGGCGGCCACTCGATGGTCGTCCTGCCCGGGACGATCGTCGTGACGTCGAGGTCGGCCTCGCCGGTGAGGAGCACGACCACCTTGCCCGAGCGGTAGCGGAACGCCCCGAGGTCGTGCAGGGGCACGTCCGGCACGGGCAGGCCGAGCTCCTCGGTGAACTCCCGCCGCGCCGCCGTCTCGGCGTCCT
Source organism: Cellulomonas sp. plas2 (assembly GCF_057221735.1). Taxonomy (NCBI): domain Bacteria; kingdom Bacillati; phylum Actinomycetota; class Actinomycetes; order Micrococcales; family Cellulomonadaceae; genus Cellulomonas; species Cellulomonas sp. plas2. The sequence continues at coordinate 1,765,771 of NZ_CM170155.1, read as the reverse complement.
CCCCCGGCTCGATCTCCCCCTTGGGCGCGGTCCAGGCGCGCTCCTGCCGGCGGCGCCACATCGGCCCGCCCATGTGCGCGACGAGCACCTCGAGCACGCCGGAGCGCCGGCGGTGCAGCAGGATCCCGGCGCTGGTGGTGGGCATCCGTCCATCCTGCGCCGCACGCGGCCCTCGCGCGCGCGGCGGGGTGACGGCACCGGCGGCAGCACGGCGACGGCGGCAGCACGGCGACGGCGGCCGGCCCCGGGGGGACCGACCGCCGTCGTCAGGCGTCGCAGCCGTCAGGCGGCGACGAGCGAGCGGAGCACGTACTGCAGGATGCCGCCGTTGCGGTAGTAGTCCGCCTCGCCGGGGGTGTCGATGCGCAGGACGGCGTCGAAGGTCACGACCGAGCCGTCCTCCTTCGTCGCGGTCACGGGCAGCGTGCGCGGCGTCATGCCCTCGTTGAGCGCGGTGACGCCGGCGATGTCGAACGTCTCCGTCCCGTCCAGGCCGAGCGAGGCGGCCGACTCCCCGGCGGGGAACTGCAGCGGCAGCACGCCCATCCCGATGAGGTTGGAGCGGTGGATGCGCTCGAAGCTCTCCGCGACGACGGCCTTGACCCCCAGCAGGCTGGTGCCCTTGGCCGCCCAGTCCCGCGAGGAGCCCGAGCCGTACTCCTTGCCGCCGAGCACGACGAGGGGCACGCCCGCCGCCTGGTAGGCGACCGAGGCGTCGTAGATCGACGTCTGCTCACCCGTGAGGAGGTTCTTCGTGTACCCGCCCTCCACGCCCGGCACGAGCTGGTTGCGCAGCCGGATGTTGGCGAAGGTGCCGCGGATCATCACCTCGTGGTTGCCGCGGCGCGAGCCGTAGGAGTTGAAGTCCTTGCGCGGCACGCCGTGCTCGGACAGGTACTGCCCCGCGGGGCTGTCGGGCTTGATGCTGCCGGCCGGGCTGATGTGGTCGGTGGTCACCGAGTCCCCGAGCTTGGCCAGGACGCGGGCGCCCGTGATGTCGGTGACGGGCGCCGGCGTGGCGGTCATGCCGTCGAAGTACGGGGGCTTGCGGACGTACGTGGACTCCGCGTCCCACGCGAAGGTCGCGCCCTCGGGCGTGGGCAGGCCCTGCCAGCGCTCGTCACCCGCGAAGACGTCCGCGTAGTCGTTCGTGAACATGTCGCGGCGGATGGCCTGGTCGATCGTCGCCTGCACCTCCGCCGCGGACGGCCAGATGTCGCGCAGGAAGACGGGCTCGCCGTCCGTCGTCGTGCCCAGGGGCTGGGCCTCGAAGTCGAAGTCCATCGTCCCCGCCAGCGCGTAGGCGATGACCAGCGGCGGGGAGGCGAGGTAGTTCATCTTCACGTCGGGGTTGATGCGCCCCTCGAAGTTGCGGTTGCCCGACAGCACGGACACCACGGCGAGGTCCTGCTCGTTGACGACCGCCGAGACCTCCTCGGGCAGCGGGCCCGAGTTGCCGATGCAGGTGGCGCAGCCGTAGCCGACGAGGTGGAAGCCGAGCTTCTCGAGGTAGGGCCACAGCCCGGCCCGCTCGTAGTAGTCCGTGACGACCTTCGAGCCCGGCGCCATCGACGTCTTCACCCACGGCTGGGCGACGAGGCCCTTGTCGACCGCGTTCTTGGCCAGCAGGCCCGCGGCCAGCATGACCGAGGGGTTCGACGTGTTGGTGCACGAGGTGATGGAGGCGATGACGACGGCGCCGTGGTCCAGCTCGGTCGTCGTGCCGTCGGCCAGCGTCACCGGGACGCGCTTGTGCGGGCGGCGGTCGACGTCGCCGTGGCCGGCCTCGACCGGGGCGGCGGAGGCGTCGGCGTGCGCGCCGGCGGCGATCGGGTCGGAGGCCGGGAAGGTCTCCTCGACGGACTCGTCGAGCCCGCGGAACGGCGCGGCCTCGTCGTCGCCGACGTAGTCGAGGATCGCGGACGCGAACGCCTCGCGCGCCGCCGACAGCTCGATGCGGTCCTGGGGGCGCTTCGGGCCGGCGATCGACGGCACGACCGTCGACAGGTCCAGCTCGAGGTACTCCGAGAACACCGGCTCGACGTAGCCGGCCGCCGACGGGTCGTGCCAGAGGCCCTGCTCCTTGGCGTAGGCCTCCACGAGGGCGACCCGCTCGTCGTCGCGCCCCGTGAGGCGCAGGTAGTCCAGCGTGACGCCGTCGATGGGGAAGATCGCGCAGGTCGAGCCGAACTCCGGGCTCATGTTGCCGATGGTGGCGCGGTTGGCCAGCGGCACCGCCGCGACGCCGTCGCCGTAGAACTCGACGAACTTCCCGACGACCCCGTGCTTGCGCAGCATCTGCGTGATGGTCAGCACCACGTCCGTCGCCGTCACGCCCGAGGGGATCTGGCCCGAGAGCTTGAACCCGACGACGCGCGGGATGAGCATCGAGACGGGCTGGCCCAGCATGGCGGCCTCGGCCTCGATGCCGCCGACGCCCCAGCCCAGCACGCCGAGGCCGTTGACCATCGTCGTGTGCGAGTCGGTGCCGACGCAGGTGTCCGGGTACGCGCGCACGACGGTGCCGTCCTGCGTGTCGACCTCACGCGTCATCACCGTGCGGGCCAGGTACTCGATGTTGACCTGGTGGACGATGCCGGTGCCCGGCGGCACGACCTTGAAGTCGTCGAACGCCGTCTGGCCCCAGCGCAGGAACTGGTAGCGCTCGACGTTGCGCTCGTACTCGAGCTCGACGTTGCGCTCGAAGGCGTCGGCGCGCCCGGCGACGTCGATCTGCACGGAGTGGTCGATGACGAGCTCGGCCGGGGCCAGCGGGTTGATCCGCGCCGGGTCACCGCCCAGGTCCGCGACCGCCTCACGCATCGTGGCGAGGTCGACGACGCAGGGCACGCCCGTGAAGTCCTGCATGACGACGCGGGCCGGCGTGAACTGGATCTCCGTGTCCGGCTCGGCCGCCGGGTCCCACGCGGCGAGCGCGCGCACGTGCTCGGCGGTGATGTTGGCGCCGTCCTCGGTCCGCAGCAGGTTCTCGGCGAGGACCTTGAGGCTGTAGGGCAGGCGCTCCACGCCCGGCACGGCCGACAGCCGGTACACCTCGTAGGAGGCGTCCCCCACCGTCAGGGTTCCCTTCGATCCGAAGCTGTCGACACTGCTCACGTGGTGCTCCTTCGCTACGACGGGACGTCTCGCGGACGTCCCCGTGCCGGTCCAGCGGGTCGCCGGCGCCCCCGGCTCAGCCTAGGGGTCCGGCGGGACCCAATTATCTCGACGTCAAGATACATGACGACGGGCGTCGGGGTCGCCCCTCGTCTCGGACACGCCGGGACCGTCCGGCCCGGGCGACCCCGTCGTCGGGGCGCCCGGGCCGGACCCGGACCACGGTCGTGCCGTCGGTCCTGCCGTCGGTCCTGCCGTCGGTCCTGCCGTCGGTCCTGCCGTCGGTCCTGCCGTCAGTCCCCCGGCTCGACCTCGCCGCGGCGCGCCGCGTCCTGCGCCTTGCGCGTGGCCTCGACGGCACGCTCGTGGCTGCGCGGGTCATAGTCCGGCGTGCCGGTCTTGTGCAGCTCGGCGGCTGCGGCGCGCTGCCGCTCGGCGTACCGCCCCGTCGTCGTGGGCTCCTGCGCGGCCTGCTCGGCCTGCCCACCCTGTGCCTGCGTCACGGTGGTCTCCCTCCGGCCGGGCCCGGGACGGTCCGGCTCGCGTCCACGCTAGACGCTCACGCCCGGGTCAGCACCGCCACGGCCTCGACGTGGTGGGTCATGGGGAATAGGTCGTACCCCTGCACGTCGTCGAGCCGGTACCCGTGCCCGACGAGCAGCCCGACGTCGCGCGCCAGCGCCGCGGGGTCGCAGGCCACGTGGACGACCCGTCGCGGCGCGAGCGCGGCGACCGCGTCGAGCACGCGCCGTCCGGCGCCGGCGCGCGAGGGGTCCAGCACGACCGCGTCCACGGCGTCCGGCAGCGCCCCGGCCCCGCCGTCGGCCGCCCCGTCCGCGGGCGCACCCGCGTCCGCGTCGGCACCCGCCCGCGTGAGCACGTCCCCGACCTCGCCCGTGCGCAGCAGCACCTGGGGACGGTCGTGCAGCGTCCGACGGGCGTCGCGCACGGCCCGCTCGTCGCCCTCGACGCCGACCACGCGGCCGGCGGCCCCCACGGCGTCCGCGAGCACGGCCGTGAACAGCCCCGCCCCGGCGTAGAGGTCCAGCACGGTCGCCCCGGTCACGTCCCCCAGCCCGTCGAGCACGGCCGCCGTCAGCACCTCGGGCGCGCGCCGGTGCACCTGCCAGAAGCCCGCGGCCTGCACCCGGTACCGGTAGGTCGTCCCGCGCACGCGGACCTCCTCGTGCACCGTGCGCCGCGCGTTCGGGCGCGGGTCCGGCCGGCCGCGGCCCAGGTCCCAGGGCACCCCGTCGACGAGCACCACCGGCGCGTCCCCGGACGCCGGCGCCACCGCCTCGATGCGCGCCCCCGCGGGCCACCGCCGCCCGGGCAGGTCCAGGGCCTCGATCGCCTCCACCGCCAGCGGCAGCGACGTCACCGGGTGCACGGCGTGCGAGCGCGGGCCGCGCATCCCCGCGCGGCCCTCGTCGTCGGCCACGAGCTCCACCCGGGTGCGGTAGTGCAGCCCGCCCCGCTCGTCGTCCTCGGGCAGCGCGTGCACGGGGACGTCGCGGTCCAGGTGCGCGATCCGCCGCAGCTGCTCGGACAGCACGGCCGCCTTCCAGGCCCGCTGCGCGGGCAGGGCCACGTGCGCGAGCTCCGCGCCGCCGACCCCGCCGGCCCCCGCCTCGGGCCAGGCGGACGGCACCCGGTCGGGCGACGCGGTCAGGACCTCGACGGCGTCCGCGCGCCAGAACGAGGCGCCCTCGCCGGCGTCCGTCAGGCGGGCCCGCACGCGCTCACCGGGCAGCGTGTGCCGGACGAAGACGACGCGGCCCTCGAAGCGCGCGACGCAGTGCCCGCCGTGCGCCGGCGCGCCGACGTCGAGCTCGACGACCTCCCCGGCGCGTCCGGGGTCCGCCGCCGGCCGGGGCCGGGGCCGGCGTCCCCGCGGCGGCCGGCCGGGCCGCGCGCCGCGCTCAGACACCCCGGGTCCGCGTCTGCCGCACCGCGTCCTCGAGCCCGGTCTGCCCCGCCGACGACGAGAGCTGCCACGGGACGGACGCCACGACGACGCCCGGCGTGAACAGCAGCCGCCCCTTGAGGCGCAGCGCGCTCTGGTTGTGCAGGAGGTGCTCCCACCAGTGGCCCACGACGTACTCCGGGATGTAGACGACGACGAGGTCGCGCGGGCTCTCCCGCCGCACGGACCGCACGTACATGAGGACCGGCCGGGTGATCTCCCGGAACGGCGAGTCGAGCACCTTGAGCGGCACGGGCAGGTCGAGGGCGTCCCACGCGGCGCGCAGCGGCGCGACGTCCTCGGGGTCGACCGCCACCGTCACGGCCTCGAGGACCTGCGGGCGCGAGGCCCGTGCGTAGGCCAGCGCGCGCAGGGTCGGCCGGTGCACGCGCGAGACGAGGACGATCGCGTGCACGCGGCTGGGCAGGGCGCGCGCGTCGGGGCTGCCGCTGTCGAGGTCGAGCTCCCGGCGGACCCGGTCGTAGTGCCGGCGGATCCCGTTCATGAGCGTGAAGATGACGAGCATCGCCAGGATGGCGATCCACGCGCCGAGCGCGAACTTCGTGATGAGCACCACGACGAGCACGACGGCCGTCATGGAGAAGCCGATGCCGTTGACGAGCCGCGAGCGGCGCATCCGGGCGCGTGCCACGGGGTCCGGCTCCGTGCGCAGGTGCCGGTTCCAGTGCCGCAGCATGCCGAGCTGGGACAGCGTGAAGGACACGAACACGCCCACCGTGTACAGCGGGATGAGCAGCGTGACGTCGGCGTGGAAGGCGAACACCAGCACGCCCGCGCCGACGGCCAGCGTGACGATGCCGTTCGACAGCGCCAGCCGGTCGCCGCGGGTGTGCAGCTGGCGCGGGAGGAACCCGTCCTTGGCGAGGATCGAGCCGAGCACCGGGAACCCGTTGAAGGCGGTGTTGGCGGCCAGCACGAGGATGAGGCCCGTGACGACGGCGACGAGGACCGCCGCGACGGGGAAGCCCGAGAACACGGCCTGGGACAGCTGCGTGATGACGGGGTCCTGCACGTACCCGTAGCCCACCGGCACCCCGTCGCGCAGGAGCTGCTCGCCCGGGTCCTCCACGTAGTGGACCTTCGTCTCGCGCGCCAGGAAGAGGATCGACAGGACGAGGAAGGAGCTGATCGTGCCGAGCAGGGCCAGCGTCGTGGCCGCGTTGCGGGACTTGGGCTTGCGGAAGGCGGGGACGCCGTTGCTGATCGCCTCGACACCGGTGAGGGCCGTCGACCCCGACGCGAAGGCCCGCAGGACGAGGAACAGCCCGGCCGCGCCGGCCAGCCCCGTCTCGTAACCGGGCACCGGCGCCACGTCGAGGGCCGCCGACTCCGCCAGGGGCAGCGAGCCCGTCGCCCACCGGACGAGCCCGGTGAGGGCCGTGATGCCGATGACGACCATGTAGAGGTAGACGGGGACCGCGAAGGCCGTGCCGGCCTCCTTCACCCCCCGCAGGTTGAGCAGGGTGAGGACGACGATGAGCGACAGCGCCACCGTGACCTCCTCCCCGCGCAGCGCGGGGATGGCCGCGGCGGCGTACTGGGAGGCGGCCGACACGGACACCGCGACGGTCAGCGCGTAGTCGACCAGCAGCGCGCTGGCGACGGTGAGGCCGGCGCGGGGGCCGAGGTTGACGGTGGCCACCTCGTAGTCGCCGCCCCCGGAGGGGTAGGCGTGCACGTTCTGCCGGTACGAGGCGATGACCGTCACCAGGACGACGACGACGACGAGGCCGACCCAGGGCGAGATCGTCGTCGCCGCCAGGCCCGCCAGCGACAGGGTGAGGAGGATCTCGTCGGGGGCGTACGCGACCGACGACAGCGCGTCGGAGGCGAAGACCGGCAGCGCGATGCGCTTGGGGAGCAGGGTGTGCCCCATCCGGTCGCTGCGGACCGGGCGGCCCAGCAGGAGCCGCTTGGCGGCGTCGGTCAGGTCGGGCACGAGCGCCCATGCTACGCAGGCGCGGCGCCGGTCCGGCGCTAGGGTCGGCACCGTGCACTTCGTCATCATGGGATGTGGTCGCGTGGGCGCCTCGCTCGCGCACGAGCTCGAGAGCCGCGGCCACGGCGTGGCGGTCATCGACCAGAACCCGGACGCGTTCCGGCGCCTGGACGAGACCTTCTCCGGCCGCAAGGTCACGGGGCTCGGCTTCGACCGGGACACGCTGCACCAGGCGGGCATCGAGGACGCCTACGCCTTCGCGGCGGTGTCCGACGGCGACAACTCCAACATCCTCGCGGCGCGCGTCGTGCGGGAGACCTACGGCGTCGACAACGTCGTCGCCCGCATCTACGACCCCCACCGCGCGGAGATCTACCAGCGGCTGGGCATCCCCACGGTCGCGACCGTGCGCTGGACGTCCCTGCAGGTGCTGCGTCGGCTGCTGCCGCTGGGCTCCACGGACGAGTTCCGCGACCCGTCCGGGCAGGTCCGCCTGGCGGAGGTGGACGTGCACGCGGCGTGGGTCGGCAAGCCGCTGCGCGCGCTGGAGGAGGCCAGCGGCGCACGCGTCGCCTACGTCACCCGCTACGGTGCCGGCGTGCTGCCCACGGCGGGGACCGTCCTGCAGGAGAACGACCAGGTGCACGTGCTCATGCGCACCGCGGACGCGGACGCCGTCGAGCGCGTGCTCACCGTCGCACCGGTGGTGACGGCGTGAGGGTCGTCATCGCGGGGGCCGGGTCCGTCGGCCGGTCCATCGCCCGGGAGCTCCTCGGGCACGGGCACGAGGTGACGCTCGTCGACCGGCAGCCCACCGCGATGCGGGTGGCGCAGGTGGCGGACGCCGACTGGCTGCTGGCCGACGCGTGCGAGCTGCCGACGCTGCGGCAGGTGCGCGCCGACGAGTGCGACGTCATGGTCGCGGCGACCGGTGACGACAAGGCCAACCTCGTCATCTCGCTGCTGGCCAAGACCGAGTTCGGCGTGCCGCGCACGGTGGCGCGCGTGAACAACCCGAAGAACGAGTGGATGTTCGACGAGGCGTGGGGCGTGGACGTCGCCGTGTCGACGCCGCGCATCATGACGTCGATGGTCGAGGAGGCCGTCGCCGTCGGCGACCTCGTCAGCATCTTCACGTTCCACCAGTCGAAGGCCGACATCCTCGAGCTGACGCTGCCGCCGTCGTCGCCCCTCGTCGGGTCGCTCGTGGGTCAGGTGGCCTGGCCGGAGGACACCGTGCTGGCCTGCGTCGTGCGGGACGCCCGGCCGCTCGCCCCGAGCCCCGACGACACGCTCGAGGTCGGCGACGAGCTGCTCATCGTCACGGGGCGGGACGCGGACCGCGCGGCGCTCGAGACGCTCCTGACCCGCGGAGCACGACCCAGCTGAGCCAGAGGGCGACCGCCGTGAGCGGCAGCCCCATGACGAGCTTGGCGGTGCCCAGCCACGCCACCTCGCCGGCCAGGTAGAGCGGCACCTGCACCGCGAGGCGCGCCGCGAACAGGCCCACCCACGGCCAGGACGCCCACGTGTAGCGGCGCACCTGCGCGGGGTCCCGACGCCAGGCCAGCGCGCCCGCCCACGAGCCCTGCGCCGTCAGGGGCCCCTCGGGCCGGAAGAGCCCGAGGACGAGCCCCACGAACGGCAGCCGGACGAGCACGCTCAGCAGGGTGCCCACGAGGTAGGCGACGTTCACCCACAGGCCGTAGGCGAAGTAGTCGGCGGCGTCGCCGGTCCGCCAGGCCCAGACGACGCCCACCGCGACCCCCAGCACGCCCGAGAGCGCCTGCGTGACCGGCGTGCGCTGCACGAGCCGCGCCACCACGGCGACGACCGCGGCGGCCGCGGAGGCGACGAGGGCGGGCACCAGCCGCTGCCCCGAGGCGACGAAGACGACGACGAACAGCAACCCCGGGGCGACGGACTCCACCGCCCCGCGCACCCCGCCGACGGCGGCGAGGGCGTCGAAGTGCTCGGCCTCCACGGCGCCCAGGCCGCGCCGCGCGGGTGCCCCTGCAGGTCCCGACGCGGGTCCGTCCGACGACGCCGACCCCGGCGCGACGGGCGACGGCGGCTCGGACGTGCTCACTCGCCCGGCCGCGCGCGCAGCTCGTAGCCGGGGTTGTACATGACGCGCCGGCCGCCCTTCTCGCACGCCATGCCCTCGACGCGCAGCCGGCGGCCGGGCTCGATGCCCGCGATCTCCCGACGACCGAGCCAGACGAGCACGAGCGTGCCCGAGCCGTCGTACAGCTCCGCCTCGACGGCGGGCACCCCCTCCCGCGGGCGCAGCGTCACGGCCCGCACCACGCCCGAGACGGTGGCGCGGCAGCGGTCCGGCAGGTCGTGGACCGGCGTGCAGGCGCCGGTGACGACGGACTCGGCCCGCTCCTCGTCGGCCTCGATCTCGGCCCGCGAGGCGAGGGCCTTCGCGAGCTTCTCCTTGAGGGTCATCGGGTCTCCGTCATCTCGGGCCCGCGGGTCAGCGGGTCGAGGTCGGGGCGGCCGTCCGGGACGGGCGGCGGCGGGGGGACGGGCTGGCGGCCCGGCAGGTGCAGCGGCAGGAGCTCCCGCGGCGGGCGCGCCTCGGTGCCGCGCACGACGACGACGCCGGCGAACACCGCCTCGAGCCGCCGCGCCGCCTCGGGGTCGACCGCCGCGCGCCCGGACAGCAGGCCGCGCAGGAACCAGCGCGAGCCGTCGGTGCCGAGGAAGCGGAAGGGTCGGTGCGCCGTGCGGCCGTCCGGCGTGCGGACGGGCAGGCGGGCGAGCAGCTCCGTGCCGAAGGGGCCGTCCAGCTCCTCGACGGACCCGCCCTGGCCGGTCACCTGCGTCCGGATCTCCGCGCGCACCTCGTCCCAGATGCCGTCGGTGCGCGGCGCGGCGAAGGCCTGCATCTGCAGCGACGAGCCGTCGAGGACGACCTGCACGCCCTGCACCGTCTTCGTGCGCTGGTCGACCTCCATGCGCAGCTCCATGCCCTGCACGGCCGGCACGCGCAGCGCACCGAGGTCGACGCGCTCGCCCGCGGGCGCCTCCGCGACGTCCCACGGCCCGCGCGCGGGTGCGGACGTCCCCGCCGTCGAACCGTCGCCCGCGGCGTCGTCGCCCGTCCGGTCGTCGGTCAGGTCACCCGTCACGTCGTCCGGGGCCGGACCCGCCTCACCCGGGGCCGCCTCCGGCCCGGGTGCGGTCCTGGCACGTCGGAACAGACCCACGTCGCTCACTCCCTCCGGCCGTGCGTCGCACCGCCGTCTCGGCTCCCCCGACAGTAACCCCGCGGCGCGGCGCGCCGGGAGCGGACCTCAGGACGCTCCCCCGACCGGCCCAGGCGGCGGCGTCCAGCCGCCGCTCGACCCGAAGCCGCCGGCGCCCCGCACGGAGCCGGGCAGCTCGTCGACCTCGGCGAACCGCACCTGCTCGACGCGCTGCACGACGAGCTGGGCGACCCGGTCGCCGCGCGCGAGCCGCACGGGCTCCGTCGCGTCCGTGTTGTGCAGGACCACCGCCACCTCGCCGCGGTAGCCCGCGTCGACCGTCCCGGGGGCGTTGAGCACGGTCAGGCCGTGCCGGGCGGCGAGCCCGGAGCGCGGGTGCACGAACGCCGCCCACCCCTCGGGCAGCGCGATCGCGATGCCCGTCGGCACGGTGGCCCGGCCGAGGGGCGGCACGACCACGGCCTCGCGGGCCAGCAGGTCGACCCCGGCGTCGCCCGGGTGGGCGTGCACGGGGACCGGCAGGTCCGGGTCCAGCCGACGCAGCGCCACCACCAGCGGCGCGGCACCGGCCGGCGACGACGGGTGCTGGTCGGCGCGCTCGGTCACGGGCTCGGTCACGGGCCGCGACCCTACCCGCCGCGCCGGGACGTGCGGGCATCGCGTCGACCCGCACCCCCACGCCGCACCGGCGCCGGTCTGAGATGCTGGGGCGGTGCACGACGACACCCCCGGACCAGGTCCCGCGCAGCCGCCCCGACGGCCCGGTGGGGACGAGGGGGCGGAGGTCGTGCTGCACCGCGAGCGCCTGACCGTGGGGCGGGGCGGCTGGCTGTTCGCGCTGCTCCTCGTCGTCACCTTCGGCGCGGTGCTCATCCCCGTCGACCCCCTGCTGGCGGTCGCCGGGGGCCTTGTCGCGGCCGTGGTCGTGGGCGTGGCCCTCGTGCGCTCGGCCCCCGTCGTCGAGGTCACGACGAGCACCCTGCGCGCGGGCGGGGCGGCCGTGCCCGTCCACCTGCTCGGCGCCGTGCAGCCCCTGGACGTGCAGGAGACCCGGACCGCGCTCGGTCCGGGTCTCGACGCCCGCGCCCACGTCTGCCTCCGCGGGTGGATCCCCACGGTGGTCCGCGCCGACCTGGACGACCCCGCCGACCCGACCCCGTACTGGCTCGTGTCGACGCGCTCGCCGGAGGCGCTCGCCGCCGCCCTGGTGCGGGCCGGCGCCGCGGGTGGCTCGCGCCGCTAGGCGCCGAGCGGGCCCACCGGCGCCGGCAGCGGCGTCAGGCCGCGCACTCCGAGCAGATGGGCTGCCCGTTCTTCTCCCCCGCCAGCTGGCTGCGGTGGTGCACCAGGAAGCAGGACGAGCACGTGAACTCGTCGGCCTGGCGCGGCAGCACCCGGACGCTCAGCTCCTCGCCGGACAGGTCCGCGCCGGGGAGCTCGAAGCCCTCGGCGGCCTCCGTCTCGTCCTCGTCCACCTGGCCCGAGCTCTTGTCGGAGCGCCGCGCCTGGAGCTCCTGGAGGGAGTCCTCGGACAGATCCTCCTCGGTCTTGCGCGGTGCGTCGTAGTCGGTCGCCATGATGTTCTCCGTCTCCCGCCGGCCCCTGCGGGTCGGCCTCTCGTCCACGCACCGCCGCCGGGCGCCGGTGCACCGGCCACGCGTGACGCGGCGGGCGCCCGCGGGTGCGGCGGCGCCGTGCGCCCCGCTCCCGCCGGTCCCCCCGCGCGTCCCCGCTCGGCCGGCGACCCTCCAATGCCCGGCCGCCGGGGTTTGTTCCCGCGACGGCGGCAGGGATTGTGCCCTATCCCGCAGGCGTCCGCGACCGGCTACGCGCCCTCGTCGGCGCGCAGCCCCTCCAGCAGCCGGACGAGCTCCGCCTGCCCCGCGGGCGGCCCCGCGACGGTCATGTCGCGGCCCGGCGGGCGACCGTGCAGCCCCGTGACGACGGCGCCCGCCTCCTGGGCGACGAGCTGCCCGGCCGCCAGGTCCCAGGGGTTGAGGCCGCGCTCGTAGTACAGGTCGAGACCTCCGGCGCCGAGCCGGCACAGGTCGAGCGCGGCCGACCCGATGCGGCGCACGTCGCGCACCTGCGGCAGCAGCGCCGCGACCACGGCCCCCTGCGCCCGCCGTCGCTCCGCCTCGTAGCCGAACCCCGTGCCGACGAGCGACAGGGCGAGCGGCACGTCCGCGTTCACCTGCAGGGGCACGCCGTCGCGCCACGCGCCCCGGCCGCGGGCGGCGGTGTACGTGGTGCCGACGGCGGGCGCGTGCACGCACCCGACGAGGACCGTCCACGTCGCGGGGTCCGGGTCGCCGACGACCGCCGCGACCGACACCGCGTAGTCGTCGATGCCGTACAGGTAGTTCACCGTGCCGTCGATGGGGTCGACGACCCACGTGACCCCGCTGGTGCCGGCGTGGTCGGTGCCCTCCTCCCCGAGGACGCCGTCGTCCGGCCGCAGCTCGGCCAGCCGCCGGCGCAGCAGCGTCTCCGAGGCGACGTCCATCGCGGTCACCACGTCCTGCGGGGACGACTTCGTCGCCGCGACCGTGACCCGCTCGGGGCGGCCCTCGTGGACGAGCGCGCCGGCCTCCCGCGCCACGGTCTCCGCGACCGCCAGGAGGGCGTCGAGGTCGTGCTGCTGGGGGAGGCGGTCCGGGGCGGTCGGAGGGGGCGTCGGGGTGCTCACACCCGCCACTATCCCCTGCCGGGTCCTCCGCCCCGTCCTCCGCCCCGTCCTCTGCCCCGTCCTCTGCTCCGTCCTTGCCTCCGTCCTCTGCCCCGTCCTGCCCGGCGGGCGACGGCACACCGGCGCGGGTCCCCGACACCCGCCCCTGGGGATGGCACCCTGCGGGGAGACGAACGGGAGGACCCATGGCTGAGCTCGAGCTCGTCGGGCTGCACGAGGACGGCGAGCACGTCGTCCTGGCCGGACCCGGCGCCGGACCGGGCGCCCCGCGCTACCGGCTCCGCATCGACGACGCCCTGCGGGCCGCGGTGCGGCGCGACCGGCCGCAGCTGGAGCAGCTGCGCTCCGGCGGTGCTGCGAGCCTGAGCCCGCGCGAGATCCAGGCCCGCATCCGGGCGGGGGCGACGGCCCAGGAGGTCGCGACCGCTGCCGGCACCTCCGTGGACCACGTCCGCCGCTACGAGGGCCCCGTCATGGCGGAGCGCGAGTACGTCGCCGACCAGGCGCGCGCCACCCGCATCGGCCGCGAGGCCGACGCCCCGGTGCTCGGGGACCTCGTCACCGACCGGCTCGCCGCGCGCGGCGTCGACCCCGACACGCTGTCGTGGGACGCCTTCCGCGAGGTGGGGCGGCCGTGGACCGTCGCGGCGCGCTTCGTCGTCGGGGAGGACCGGCGGGAGGCCCGCTGGACCTTCGACGGCGCGGCCCGCACGGTGGCCGCCGAGGAGGACGAGGCCCGCTGGCTGTCGGAGACCGAGATCCCCGCCGACCTCCTGGGCCGCCGGCACCTCGCCGCCGTGCGCGACGTCGTGTTCGACCTGCCCGCCGGGGGAATCCCCGCCGGTGACGGCACGCCGCACGACGAGGTCCCCGCCGGCGACGGCGGGCCGGACGCGGCGGGCCCGGTCGACGACCCGACGGCCGCGCTGCTCGACGACCTGCGCGCCCGGCGCGGCGTGCGCCAGCCCCTCGACGACGAGCCGCCCGGCGACGACGACGAGGAGTTCGAGGGCTTCGGGCCGCAGCGGACCTTCGACTTCGGGCACCTCGAGGCCCAGGTCCCCGGGGCGCACCCGGTGGACGCCGACCCGCGGACCGAGGCGCGCGTCCTGGCCCTCACCGGTCGGCAGCGCACTCCCGTCGGGCCCGTCGTCCGCGAGACCGCGAGCACGACGGACGCCGAGGCGCCCCGCCCGCCGGCCCCGGGCTCGCCCGAGCCGGGGACGGGCACGGGGACGGGCACGGAGACGGGCACGGCGGCACCGGCCACGAGCGGTCAGACCGCGTCCGCCGAGCAGCCGCTCGCGGCGACGGGGTCGGCAGGCTCGTCGCCCGCGGACCGGCCGCGGGCGGCGCGCCGCGGCCGCGCGAAGGTGCCGAGCTGGGACGAGATCGTCTTCGGGGCGCGTCCCGAGTAGCCCGGAGTCGCCCCGGATCGCGCGGCCCGGGCCGCGCGACCATCAGCCGCCGGCGGGGGCCGGCGCGTGCGCGCGGGCCGTCGCGGCCGTCATGCGGCGCACGTGGTGGCGTCGGCACAGCACCTCGTAGGCGACGTCCTCCGCGGAGGGGTCGACGTCGCCGACGACGACCTGCGCCCCCTCGACGACCATGCGACCGCCGACGGTGCGTGCGTTGTGCGTGGCGCGGGCGCCGCACCAGCACAGCGCCCGGACCTGCAGCACCTCGACCCGGTCGGCCAGCTCGACGAACCGTGCCGACCCCGGGAAGAGCCGGGCGCGGAAGTCGGTCGTGATGCCGAAGGCGAAGACGTCCACCTCGAGCTCGTCCACGACCCGCGCGAGCGCCTCCACCTGCTCGGGCGCGTAGAACTGCGCCTCGTCGCACACGAGGTAGTCCACCGCGTGCCCCGCCCCGCGCCGGGCGAGCACGAGCTCCCAGAAGTCGGTCGCCGCCGTCACCTCGTCGGCGCGGCGGGCCAGGCCCAGCCGCGAGGAGATGACGGCCGTCCCGGCCCGGTCGTGCTGCGTGAACAGCAGGCCGTGGCGGCCGCGCGCCGCGTGGTTGTGGTGCATCTGCAGCGCCAGCGTCGACTTGCCGCAGTCCATCGTGCCGGAGAAGAAGACGAGCTCGGCCACGCCTCACGCACCCCCGGCGACGAGCAGCGGCACGAGCATCTCCGCGGGCGTGCGCGACCCGTGCACCCCGACCAGCTCGAGCGACGCCGCGCTCTGCGTCGCGGAGTCCACGACGGTCGCCCGCCCCGTCATCGCCACGACGACGTCCCCCACGACGGGCAGGACGTGCGGGTCGACGGGGCCGAACCACCCGGCCGCCACGACCTCCTCCCGCGTGCCGACGACCGCGTGCTCCCCCAGCACGTCGCGCCACCGGCCGGCCACGGCCGGGGCGTCCGCGCCCGGTGCCAGGTGCAGGTGCAGGGCGCGCGGCTCCCCCGCCACCAGCGCCACGTCCCGGCCGAGCACGGGGTCGGCCGCCACGTCCCACCGCCGCGCGCGGTCGACGTCGACCATGCCGTGGTCGGCGGTGACGACGAGCAGCGTGCTCGCCGGCAGCGAGCGCGCCAGCCGCCGCAGCTCGGCGTCGACGTCCTCGAGCGCGGCCCCCCACGCGGCCGACCCGAAGCCGTGGTGGTGGCCGGCCTTGTCGACGTCGCCCCAGTAGAGGTAGGTCAGGCCCGGCCGGCGCAGCGTGCGCACGGCAGCGTCCACCCGGGCGCCCAGCGGCTCGGCGGCGACGAACGCGGCACCGGCCAGCGCCGCCTCGGTCAGGCCGCTGCCGGCGAACCGCGCGGGACCGATGCTCGTCGTCGCCACGCCCGCCCCCGCCAGCGCGGCCAGGAGGCCGGGGACGCGCTGCCACGCGCGCGGCGCGGGCAGGTCCGTCCAGGACACGAGGTTGCCGAGCGCCCCCGTGGCGGGGTCCCGCACGGTGTAGCCGAGCATCGCGGTCCGGCCCGGCCCCTCCCCCGTGCCGAACGTGCCCATCGCGGTGGCGGTGGTCGACGGCACGGGGCTCGTCAGCGGCTCGCTGCCGGCCAGGAGCGAGCGGAGGAACGGCGCGTGCCCGGCCCGCTCGGCGAGGTTGAGGTGCCCGAGCCCGTCGACGAGGACGACGCACACGCGCTCGGCCGTCGGCAGGCCGAGCGCCGCACGCGCGTCCGGGCCGTCGGGGTGCACGGCGACCCCCAGGACGTCGGCGAGCGCCGGCAGGACGCGGCCCAGGCGGCGCGGGCCGCCGGGGTGAAGGAAGCCGGCCGCGGCGGCGGCCTCCTCCACGGGTGACGTCGCGACGTGCCGCGCCGGCATCAGCCGCGGGCGCTGGCGGCCGAGAGGCGCCGGGCGAAGTCGAGCGCGGCGCGCACGGCGTGCTCGCCCTCCGCCGCGGAGCTGACGCGCACGACGACGTCGTCGGGGCTGAGCGTGCCGGTGAGGCCGTGGTCCGCGTCGCACGCCGGGTCGCCGCACGTGGCCGGCTCGAGGTCGACCCGGGAGACGCCGCCCCACCCCACCGCGAGCGTCACCTCGGTGGCCGTGCGCCCGGGCCGGTGCTCCGCCGGGGCGTCGACGACGTGCGTGACGGCGACCGACCGCAGGCTCGTGACGGGGACGGCCTCCGTCGTCGCCGAGGCGCTTGCGGACGGGTGCTCGGAGTCCGCCGGGTGGTCGTCGACGTGGGCGACGACCAGCCGCGTCGGCGTCAGCGCCAGCACGGTGACGTGCCGGCGCACCTCGTCGGCGTCGAACGTCGTCTCGGGGTGCACGAGGTGGGCGAGCACGGGCTCCTCGGCCAGCGCGACGTCGAGGACGTCGGCGACGAGGTCGGGGTAGTACCCCGCCCGGTGCAGGTCGTGGCGCAGGTGGGCGGGAACGGCAGGCACGGCTCATGATCGCACGGCCGGGTCAGCGGCCGAGCGCCCTCGCGGGGGCGTCGGAGCGGTCCGCGGGGCCGATGCCGGCGCGGGCGCCGAGCACCCGGACGCCGTCCAGCGTGACGACGACGGGGTTGAGCTCGAGCGAGCGCAGCTCCGGCAGCCCGTCGGCGAGCAGGCTCACGCGCGCGACGAGGTCCTCCAGCGCGGCGGCGTCCAGGGCGGGGCTGCCGCGGTACCCGTAGAGCCGCGCGGCGGCGCGCGGGGAGCGCACGAAGGCGGCGACGTCGGCGTCCGTGAGGGGCGGCATCGCGAGCGCCACGTCCCCCAGCAGGTCCGTGGCGTCCCCCGCCACCCCGAAGCTCAGCACGGGCCCGAAGAGCGGGTCCTCCGTCGAGCGCAGGACGCACGAGACGCCCTGCTCCACCATCGCCTGCACCTCCAGCGGCGCCTCGTCGACCGCGGGCCGCTGCCCCTGGGTCACGGCGGCGAGCGCGGCCGCCGCGGCGCGCACCTCGTCGTCGTCCTCGAGGTCGAGGCGCACGCCGCCGAGGTCGGCGCGGTGGCGCAGCGCGGGCACGGTCGTCTTCAGCGCGACCGGGTAGCCCATGGCACGGGCCGCGCGCACGGCCTCCTCCGCGTCGCGCGCCGGGACGGCGGGCACGACGCCGATCCCGACCGCCGACAGCAGGGTGGCCGTGCGCGCGGCGTCGAGGGCCACGGGGGCGCCGTCCGACGCGGACCACGCGCGCACGAGCCGCCGGGCGGCGCGCACGTCGACGCCGGGCGGCGCGACGGGCCGGCCGCGGTCCTCCGCCCGCCGGCGGGCGTAGCGCGCCGCCCGCCCGAGCGCGAGCGCCGCGTCCTCGGCGGTGCCGAACGCCGGGACCGTGCAGGGCCGCCCGTCGGGTCCGGGCGCCGTGAGGTCGGCGGTGATGCCGCTCAGCCCGGTGAAGCACGCCGCGGTGGGGCGGCCCGTGCGCGCCGCCGCCTCGGCCACGGCCCGGTGCAGCACCGGGTCGGGGCCGTACACCGTCGGCACGCGCACCGCCACGACGACGTCGGCGTCCTGCGCGTAGACCTGCTCGACCGCGGCGGCCACGGCGTCCGGCCCGGCGTCCTCCGGGACGACGACGGGGTCCTGGCGGACGACGAGACCCGCGCCCGCGGCGGCCTCCACGACCACGGCGGCGACCGTCGCGGACCCCGCCAGGACCGCACAGCGCCGACCGGCGGGCAGCCGCTGGTGCGCGAGGAGCTGCACGAGGTCGAGCATCGCTCCGGTGCTCTCGACGCGGATGACGCCGGCATGGCGCATCATCTCGTCGAGCGTGCGCGCCGGCGCGTACGTCGAGCGCACCTGGTGCCCGGGCGGCACCACCTGTCCCGACCGCCCGGCCGTGACGACGACGACGGGCTTCGTCGCGGACAGCCGCCGCGCGATGCGCTGGAACTTGCGAGGGTTGCCGATGCTCTCCAGCGCGAGCGCCACGACGTCGGTGCTCTCGTCGTCGGTCCAGAACTGCATGAGGTCGTTGCCGGACACGTCGGCGCGGTGCCCGGCCGAGACGAACTGCGCGACGCCGAGGCCGCGCCGCCGCACCGCGCCCGCCAGCCCGACCGCCACCTGCGCCGACTGGCAGAACAGGCCCACGCGCCCCCGCGGCAGCGTCTCGCGCACGAGCGAGGCGTCGAGGACGGAGCCGTCCGGCCGCACCGCGACGAGCCCGAAGGACGCCGGCCCCACGATGCGCAGGCCCGTCCCCCGGGCGGCGCGCAGCAGCCGGCGCTGCAGGTCGAGCCCCTGCGCGCCGGTCTCGCCGAAGCCCGCCGAGAGCAGGACGCACGCCCGCACGCCGTGCCGCGCGAGCGCCCGGACGAACCCCTCGGCGTCGGCCGCCTCCACCGCCAGCACCGCGAGGTCCACGGGCGTCGGCAGCTCCGCCAGGGCGGCCCAACGGTCCGCCTCCCCCGGACGGCCGGGCACGCCGACGGTGTGCACCGGCAGCGTCGGGTCGCCCGCGCGCAGGGCGCCCGTGACGGTCTGCGCCAGCCGGACGGTGACGCCCGTCGCACCGCTGCCCGGCCCGACGACGACGACCGACCGCGCGCCGAGCATGCCGCGGACCGACCGCGCCTCCGCGCGGTGCTCGCGGTCCGCCATGACCTCGAGCGAGCGCTCGGTGGGGTCGATGTCGAACTCCACGGAGACGACGCCGTCCTCCGTGTGCTGCCGCACGGCGTACCCGGCCTCGCGGAAGGTCGCGATCATGCGCCCGTTCTGCGGCAGCACCTCGGCGACGAACCGCCGCACGCCGCGCTCGCGGGCCGCCGCGGCCAGGTGCTCGAGCAGCGCCGAGCCCAGGCCCTTGCCCTGGTGGGCGTCGGAGACGTTGAAGGCCACCTCGGCCACGTCGGGGTCGATGCGGTCGTAGCGGGCCACCGCGGTGATGCGCTCGTCGTCGCCCGGCCCGTCGCCACCCGTGACCGCGACCAGCG
This sequence comes from Cellulomonas sp. plas2, assembly GCF_057221735.1. Classification (NCBI taxonomy): domain Bacteria; kingdom Bacillati; phylum Actinomycetota; class Actinomycetes; order Micrococcales; family Cellulomonadaceae; genus Cellulomonas; species Cellulomonas sp. plas2. The sequence continues at coordinate 1,746,472 of NZ_CM170155.1, read as the reverse complement.
CGACGCGGTCGTCGTGGTCGACGGTCACCAGGTGGGTGAGGTCTCGCTCCGAGAGCCGCTCCATCGGCGCGAACCAGCGCATGTACGTCGAGCGCTCGGACTGCCCGAGGTGGAAGGCCTGCAGGGCCTCGGCGTCGTCGGGCCGGATCGGCCGCACGTGGGTCGTCGAGCCGTCGTAGAGCACGACGTCCGCCTCCCACGCGGCGGGGTACGCCCCGGGCCCGGGAGCGCGCGCACCCGCGGGCGGCACGGCGGCGCCGGCCCCGTCCGCCGCGACGTCTGCCATGCGCGCCACCCTAGCGAGCACCTCGCGCCCCACCCAGCCCGGCGGCCCCCGCAGCGCGTCGTGCCGTCCCCGGGTGCGCGGGCGGCGACAATGGTCGGCAGTCCCGTCCCCGTCCCGAGAGGCACCGCCCATGGCGCGACGCCCGTCCTCCCCCGACGTCCCCCCACCGGACGTCGCCGAGCGGATCGTCGACATCGACGTCGCCGCCGAGATGGAGGCGTCGTTCCTCGAGTACGCCTACTCGGTCATCTACACCCGCGCCCTGCCCGACGCCCGCGACGGCCTCAAGCCCGTGCAGCGGCGCATCCTGTTCCAGATGTCCGAGATGGGCCTGCGCCCGGACCGGCCCTACGTCAAGAGCGCGCGCGTCGTCGGCGACGTCATGGGCAAGCTCCACCCCCACGGCGACGCGGCGATCTACGACGCGATGGTCCGCCTCGCCCAGCCGTTCTCGCTGCGCCTGCCGCTCATCGACGGGCACGGCAACTTCGGCTCGCTCGACGACGGGCCCGCCGCCCCGCGGTACACCGAGGCCCGGATGGCCCCGGCGGCCACGGCGATGACGCGGGACCTCGACGAGGACACCGTCGACTTCGTCCCGAACTACGACAACCGGCTGCAGCAGCCGGCGGTGCTGCCCTCGGCGATCCCGAACCTGCTGGTCAACGGCGCGAGCGGGATCGCGGTCGGCATGGCGACGAACATGGTCCCGCACAACCTCGTCGAGGTCGTGGCCGCCGCCCGCCACCTCATCGCGCACCCGGCCGCCACCCTCGAGGACCTCCTGCGCTTCGTGCCGGGGCCGGACCTGCCGACGGGCGGCAAGATCGTCGGGCTCGACGGGGTGCGCGAGGCGTACCGCACGGGCCGCGGGCAGTTCCGCACGCGCGCCACGGCCCGCATCGAGAACGTCACGGCGCGGCGGCAGGGCATCGTCGTCACGGAGCTGCCGTACCTCGTCGGGCCGGAGAAGGTCCGCGAGAAGATCAAGGAGGGCGTGCAGTCCAAGCGGCTGCAGGGCATCGCCTCCTTCGACGACCACACGGACCGCACGCACGGCGTGCGCCTCGTCATCGAGGTGAAGTCCGGGTTCCACCCCGAGGCCGTCCTCGAGCAGCTCTACCGGTACACGCCGCTGGAGGACGCGTTCAGCGTCAACAACGTCGTGCTCGTCGAGGGGCAGCCGCGGACGCTGGGCCTGCGCGAGCTGCTGCAGGTGTGGGTGGACCACCGCATCGACGTGGTGCGGCGGCGCTCGGAGCACCGGCTCGCGCAGCGCAAGGACCGGGCCCACCTCGTGGCGGGCCTGCTCGTCGCCATCCTCGACATCGACGAGGTCATCCAGGTCATCCGTTCCGCGGAGGACGCGGAGACGGCACGCACCCGGCTGCGCCAGGTCTTCGACCTGTCCGAGCCGCAGGCGGAGTACATCCTCGAGCTGCGGCTGCGGCGCCTCACGCGCTTCTCGGTGCTCGAGCTCGAGGCCGAGCGGGACCGCCTCGCGGCGGAGATCGCCGAGCTCGAGGAGGTGCTGGGCGACGACCAGCTCCTGCGCGAGCTGGTCAGCGACGAGATGGCCGAGGTCGCGCAGACGTACGGGACGCCGCGGCGCACGGTGCTGCTGGAGCACGCCGGCGGGTCGGCCGTGGGCGCCACGGCGGCAGCCGCCGCGCGGGGGCGCGGACGGGCCCCGGCCGCGCCGCTGGAGATCGCCGACACGCCGTGCTGGGCGCTGCTGTCGGCCACGGGGCTGCTCGCGCGCACCCCGGACGCCGAGGCACCGCCGCGCCCCGACCCGGCGCACCGCGCCCGCCACGACGTGCTCGCCGGCGGGGTGCTCGCCACCGCGCGCGGGCACGTCGGCGCCGTGACGTCGGCGGGCCGCGTGGTCCGGGTGCCGGTGCTCGACCTGCCGGCCCTGGCGCCGGCCGCCGGCGCACCGAGCCTGTCCGGCGGGGTGCCGCTGGCCGAGGTCGTGCCCCTCGAGCGCGGCGAGCGCGTCGTCGGGCTGTGCGCCCTCGGGGCGGACGCGCCGACGCTGACGCTGGCGACCGCCGGCGGCGTGGTCAAGCGCGTCGCCAGCGCGGACGTGCCGGCCAACCGCGACGCCTGGGAGGTCATCGGCCTCAAGCCCGGCGACGAGGTCGTCGGCGCGGTCGAGGCGCGCGACGACGACGAGCTCGTCCTCGTCTCCTCGGACGCGTCGCTGCTGCGGTTCGCGGCGTCGGCGGTGCGGCCGCAGGGGCGTCCCGCCGGCGGGATGGCCGGCATCGCGCTGGCCGCCGGCGCGCGGGTCGTCGCGCTCGCCGCGGTGCCGCCCGGCACGGAGGCGCAGGTCGTGACGGTGGCGGGCTCGTCGTCCGCACTGCCGGGGACGCAGGCGGGCAGCGCGAAGGTGACGCCGTTCGCGGTCTTCCCCGCCAAGGGGCGGGCGACGGGCGGCGTGCGCTCGCACCGGTTCCTGCGCGGCGAGGACGCGCTGCTGCTGGCCTGGGTCGGGCCGGCGCCGGCGCTGGCCGTCGCGGCGGGCGGGCAGGCCGTCGACCTGCCCGGCGTCGACGTGCGCCGGGACGGGTCCGGCACGCCGCTCGCGGCCCCGGTGCACGCCGTCGGCTGACGACCGGTCCGCGGCGGCCTACAGCTCGATGCTCCACATCGTCGAGCTGTGGAACGCCTCGTACCCGAGGGAGGCGTACAGGCCGTGCGCGCCCGAGGGGTTGGCGGTGTCGACGCCCAGCTCGGCGTACTCGACGCCGTCGGCGCGGTAGGCGGCCATGACGGCGCCGAGCAGCGCGACGGCCACACCGCGCCCGCGCCACGCGCGCCGCACGCCCAGCAGCTCGGTGTAGCCCGAGGAGTAGCCGGCCACGGGCCAGTCCTGCTCGTACCGGCCGGACAGGGCGTAGCCGACGACCTCGTCGGTCGCCTCGTCCACCGCCAGGACGCTCCAGGCCGGCGCGAACATGCTGCGGCCCTGCGACCACTGCTCCGCGGTGCGCGGCTCGCTGCCCCAGTGGTCGGCGAAGGCCTCGTTGTGGCCAGACGCGTCTGCTCGTCCCGGTCGGCCGAGAACGGCTCGAGCCGCACCCCGGGCACCTGGCGCACGGGCGGCAGGGGGTCGGCGAGCGACCGGCGCATCTCGGTGTAGTAGCGCACGGGCGCGAGGGCGGACCGGCGCAGCAGCGCAACCGTGGCGTGGGCGTCGTCGTCGACGTAGGCGGCGATCCGGCCCGGCAGCTCCTTGCCGGACGCCGCGAGGAGCTGGCGCCCCCGGCCGACCGACCAGTCGAGCACCGCGCGGCCGATCCCGCGCCCGCGCACGTCCGGGTGCACGCCGCCGCGCAGGAACGCCCGCACGACCGTGCGGTCGCCGGGTGCCGTCGAGACGTCGGCGAACGCCCGCAGCACGCCGTCGGGGTCGAACCCGCCGAGAGTGTCGCGGTCCAGGTCGCGCCACTCCCCGTCGAAGTACTCCTCGACCTCCTCCGGGGCGGTGCGCGCCGGCGCGCCGTCGGCGACCTCCACCGCCTCGACGAGGCCGTGCAGCGCGGGCGCGTCCGCCCGGGCCAGCGGGCGCCATGCGAGCCCCAGCGCGGCGTCCGGCACGGGCAGGGCGGCGGGCGGCGCGGCCCGCTCGGCGATGGGCGCCAGGGTCGTCGCGGTCGTCGGGTCGGTTGCTGTCGTCGAGGTCGTCGTGCCGGCCATGCCCCCACCCTGGCGCGCGGCACGCGCGGGGGGCCAGCCCTTTGCGCTCAGACGTCGATGCGGCTGCGGTCCAGCGCCGTCGCCCCCGCGACGATGAAGTCCTTGCGGGGTGCCACGTCGGAGCCCATGAGCAGCTCGAAGACCTCCTCCGCGCGCTGCGCGGCCTCGGCCGTCACGCGCCGCAGGGTCCGGTGCCGCGGGTCCATCGTCGTCTCCGCGAGCTGGTCCGCGTCCATCTCCCCCAGCCCCTTGTAGCGCTGGATGTCGTCCTTGTAGCGCCGACCGGCCCGGTCGAGCTTCTTCAGCGTCGCGGCCAGCTCGGCCTCCGAGTACGTGTAGAGGTACTCGCCCTTGCGGCCGCCCGAGCCGACCACCTCGATCCGGTGCAGCGGGGGGACGGCGGCGAACACCCGTCCCGCCTCGACGAGGGGCCGCATGTACCGGAAGAACAGCGTGAGCAGGAGCGTGCGGATGTGGGCGCCGTCGACGTCGGCGTCCGTCATCAGCACGATCTTCCCGTAGCGCGCGGCCTCGAGGTCGAAGGTGCGGCCGGAGCCGGCGCCGACGACCTGGATGATCGCCGCGCACTCGGCGTTCTTCAGCATGTCCGTGACGGACGCCTTCTGGACGTTGAGGATCTTGCCGCGGATGGGCAGCAGGGCCTGGAACTCCGAGCTGCGCGCCAGCTTCGCGGTGCCGAGCGCGCTGTCCCCCTCGACGATGAACAGCTCGCTGCGCGAGACGTCGTCGCTGCGGCAGTCGGCCAGCTTCGGGGGCAGCGACGAGCTCTCCAGCGCGTTCTTGCGGCGGGAGATCTCCTTCTGCTTGCGCGCCGACAGCCGCGCGCGCATCTCCCCGACGACCTTCTCCAGCAGGCGGGTGGCGTGCTCCTTGCCCGCCCGGTCGGTCGCCCCGAGCACCGCACCGAGCTGGGTGTCGAGCACCCGGGCGACGATCGCGCGGACCGGTGCCGTGCCGAGGACCTCCTTCGTCTGGCCCTCGAACTGCGGTTCGGCGAGGCGGACCGTCACGACGGCCGTGAGGCCGGCGAGAACGTCCTCCTTCTCGATGCGCTCCTCGGCGTCCTTGCCCGACACCTTCAGCCGCCGCGCGTTGGCCTCGACCGCCTTGCGCACCGTGCGCAGCAGGCCCTGCTCGAAGCCCGCCTGGTGGGTGCCACCCTTGGGGGTGGCGATGATGTTGACGAAGCTGCGCAGCTCCGTGTCGTAGCCGGTGCCCCAGCGCAGCGCCACGTCCACCTCGCAGGTGCGCCGCACCTCCTGCGGCGTCATGTGGCCCCGCTCGTCGAGCACGGGGACGGTCTCGGTGAAGTCGCCCGCGCCGGTCAGGTGCCACGTCGGCGTCTCGGCCGCGTCGGGTGCCAGGTGCTCGACGAAGTCGACGACGCCGCCGTCGAACCGGAACGTCTCCTCGTGCGGGCCGTCCGCACCGGGCGTGCCGGCGAGACCGCGCTCGTCGCGCACGACGATCGTCAGGCCCGGCACGAGGAACGCCGTCTGCCGCGCGCGGGTGACGAGCTCGTCGTACCCGAAGACCGCGGTCGCGGGGAAGACCTGCCGGTCGGCCCAGTAGCGCACGCGCGTCCCGGTCCTCGCGCGGGCGACCTTGCCGACCACCGCGAGCTCGGACCCGGACACGAACGGCTCGAACGGGGAGTCGGGGCCGCGGCCCGCGGAGTCGTCGAACGTCCCGGGCTCGCCACGGTGGAACGTCATGCGGTGCGTGCGGCCGTGCCGGTCGACCTCGACGTCGAGCCGCGCCGACAGCGCGTTCACCACGGAGGCACCGACGCCGTGCAGGCCGCCCGAGGCCGCGTACGAGCCGCCGCCGAACTTGCCGCCCGCGTGGAGCTTGGTGAAGACGACCTCGACCCCCGTCAGGCCCGTCTTCGGTTCGGTGTCGACCGGGACGCCGCGGCCGTTGTCGCGCACCTCGACGGACTGGTCGGCGTGCAGCACGACCTCGATGCGGTCACCGTGCCCGCCGAGCGCCTCGTCGACGGAGTTGTCGATGATCTCCCAGAGGCAGTGCATGAGGCCGCGGCTGTCGGTGGTGCCGATGTACATGCCGGGGCGCTTGCGCACCGCCTCCAGCCCCTCCAGCACCGACAGGTGCCGGGCGGTGTAGGAGGACGGGGAGGACGTGGCGGTCACCCCCTGATCGTAGGTGGTCGGCCCCGACCCCCTTCGGGCACCGCGCCGACGTGCTGCACCACGGTGCTCCACCGGGCGCGTCCATCCCTCGGACGGGTGGTCAGCACCACAGACCACCCGGAGGGGTGGTCCCGGCCGCCGTCCGACGACCGCGGGGACGGGTCGCGGCGCAGGTGGAGCGGGTGGGGGCGCCGGCAGGGGCCGCCGCCGACGGCGCGACGGGGTGTGACGGCCAGGTCACCGCCGTGTTGCGGTCCGGAGACGACCGGGTGGAAACCTGTACGCCGGGGGCGAACCGGTCGATCCTCACGGCATGGATGCCGACCTCGGATGGTTGACTGACATCGTGAACACCACGATGAGCGCACCTCTGACCGTGGCCGACCGCTGCGACCGTTGCGGCGCGCAGGCGTACGTCCGGGTGGTGCTGGACGCCGGAGACCTGTTGTTCTGCGCGCACCACGCGCGCGAGCACGCCCCCAAGTTCGCGGACGTGGCCACCCACGTCCAGGACGAGACCGACCGCCTCCACGCCGAGCACGGTGCCGGCGCGGGTGCGGCCGCACGCTGATCTGACCTCCCGACACCGACCTCGCTGCGCGTCGAGCAGGACGCCGCAGGGCCGACGGGCCCGGACCGACCACGGTCCGGGCCCGTCGTCGTCCCCGGCCCCCCGGCCGTCGACGGCACCCCCTGCCGCGCGGCGCGCCGCGCACGACGGGAGGGGGACGGTGGCTGCCCCACCCCCGGTCGTGCCGCCCACGCTAGGGGCGCACGGCCCCACGCCCGCGGGACCTTCGTCCTCCGCCTGCGTCCGGGCAGCACGACGGCCCCGTCCCTGAGGGACGAGGCCGTCGTGTCGTGCGACCGCAGGCCGGGTCAGTCGAGGTAGTCGCGCAGTACCTGCGACCGCGACGGGTGCCGCAGCTTCGACATCGTCTTGGACTCGATCTGCCGGATCCGCTCACGCGTGACGCCGTAGACCTTGCCGATCTCGTCCAGCGTCTTCGGCTGGCCGTCGGTGAGGCCGAACCGCATGGACACGACGCCGGCCTCGCGCTCCGACAGCGTGTCGAGCACCTGGTGCAGCTGCTCCTGCAGCAGCGTGAAGCTGACGGCGTCGGCCGGGACGACGGCCTCGGAGTCCTCGATGAGGTCCCCGAACTCGCTGTCCCCGTCCTCGCCGAGCGGCGTGTGCAGGGAGATCGGCTCGCGGCCGTACTTCTGGACCTCGACGACCTTCTCGGGCGTCATGTCCAGCTCCTTGGCCAGCTCCTCCGGGGTGGGCTCGCGGCCCAGGTCCTGGAGCATCTGGCGCTGGACGCGGGCCAGCTTGTTGATGACCTCGACCATGTGCACCGGGATGCGGATGGTGCGGGCCTGGTCGGCCATCGCGCGCGTGATGGCCTGACGGATCCACCACGTGGCGTACGTCGAGAACTTGTAGCCCTTGGTGTAGTCGAACTTCTCGACCGCACGGATGAGACCGAGGTTGCCCTCCTGGATGAGGTCCAGGAACAGCATGCCGCGGCCCGTGTAGCGCTTGGCCAGGGAGACGACGAGGCGCAGGTTCGCCTCGAGCAGGTGGTTCTTGGCGCGCCGGCCGTCGTGCGCGATCCACTTGAGCTCGCGCTCCATGGTGGCGTCCATCTGCGTGCCGGACGCCAGGCGCTCCTCCGCGAAGAGGCCCGCCTCGATCCGCTTGGCGAGCTCGACCTCCTGCTCCGCGTTGAGGAGCGCGACCTTGCCGATCTGCTTGAGGTAGTCCTTGACCGGGTCGGCCGTGGCGCCGGCCGTCACGACCTGCTGCGCGGGGGCGTCGTCGTCGTCGGCGTCCGAGACGACGAAGCCGGTGGCGTCGTCCCCCTCCTCGGAGCGCGCGGCGGCGGGCGCGGCCTCGACCTCGTCGGTGGCGTCCTCCTCGGGGGCCACGACGACCTCGTCGGTCTCCTCGACCTCCTCGATCGCGACGTCCTCGAGGTCGGCCCCGGCGGTCGGGCCGTCCTCCTCCACCAGCGCCTCGTCGTCGCCGTCCACCGGCGCGCCCTTGACGGGCTTGGTCGCGGCGGCCTTGGCCGTCGTGGCCTTGGCCGCAGCCGCCTTCGTGGGCTTCGCAGCGGTGACGGCCTTCGCCGCGGCGGGCTTCGTCGCGGTCCTGGCGGTCGCCGCCTTCGCACGGGCGGGGCGGGCGGGGGCGTCCTCGCCGTCCACGGCCGCCTCGCTCTTCGGCCGGGTCCGTGCCGTCGTCGCGGCGACCGCACGGGCCGGCGCGGCCACGGCGTCCTTCACCTCGATGCCGGCCGTCGCGAGGCCGCGGAGCACGGCACGCAGACGCTTGGCGTCCTGCACGTCGGCGCCTTCGCACGCGGCACGGACCTCGGCCGCGTCGACACCACCGTGCGTGCGACCGCGCCGGACCAGGTCCTGGAGGGCGGGGTGCTCGAACTCACGGGGCAGCGCGGGATGCGTGGTCTGGGACGTCACAGAGGACCTTTCGGCAGCACGAACCGGAGGGCGTCCGGAAGGGGTGGTGGATATTGTACCGACCACCTGCGGACCGGCGAGGAGTCCCGCACGGGGGACGGCGGGTGCTCGGACGACCCCCAGCACCCGGTCGGGCGACCCGACGGGTGGGGACGGGGTCGGACCCACGCCACAACGGACCCCCGGCGCGCCGTATTCCCGTCGCCGACCGACGGCGGCGACCGGCGTCGCCGGTCAGGCGGAAGGTTTGGCCGTCAGGACCGGGCAGGGCGCGTCGAACAGCACCCGCTGGGCGTTGACGCCGAGGATGAGCTTGCCGACCGGGCTGCGGCGGCGCAGGCCCAGGACGACGAGGGCGGCCCCGGTGCTCTCCGCGGTGGAGATGAGGTCGTCGGCCACGTCGCCGCCCTCCATCACCCGGACCTCGTGCGGCACCCCCTCGGCCTCGAGCCGCCGGCCGACCTCCGCCAGCTCGTCCTCCAGGGCGGCGCGCCCGCCCGCGTCCCCGTCGGGCCCCAGGCTGGCGACGAGCAGCACCGGCAGGGAGCGCATCCGCGACTCGGCCACGGCGGCGTCCAACGCCGCCCGGCCCTCGGGCGTCGCGACGTACCCCACGACGATGCTCATCAGCTCTCCCCTCCGCCCGGCCGCGTGCAGGACTGGTCGCGGGCCGGCCGGGCACCGGAGGGGCCCCGTCGCCGGCGCCGCCGTCGTAGGTGCGACCGTACCCGAGGGGCGACGGCCGCACGCCGCGAGCGCCCGGGCCGGCCGGGCGGGCCCCCCGGCACCTAGGGGACACGCGCCGACCGCTCGCGCCGTGCCCACCCCGGCGGCAGCCCTGCCTCGCCCACGTCGCGCAGGAGGAGCGCCAACCCGTGCGCGGGGTCGTCGGCCAGGGCGGCGTCCACGTGCGCCGCGGCCCGCACCCCGTCGCCGTGCCACCACGCCAGGAGCGCCAGGAGCGTCCGGGCCGGTGCCTGCGCGCCCCTCCGCCCGTGCGCGACGACCGCCTCCAGGGCACGCACCAGGGCCGCGGCGGCGCCCGGCGGGCGGACGCCGGCGACCGGGTCGACCAGGGCGGACAACGCGCGGCCGAGCTCGTCGTCCTCGCCGCGGTCCCGCGCGGGGCCGGCCGGCGCCAGCGTGCGCTCGGCGAGGTCCCCGGTGCCGGGCACGAAGGTGACCAGGACCGCGTCCCGCACCGTCGCGTCCGTCAGGCCCGCCTCCACCCGGCCGAGGTCCGGCGGGGCGGGCGTCCGTCCCGCCTCCGTCGCGTCCACGAGACGGCGCCAGGCGGCGAGCGTGTCGGACCGCCACACCGCGTGCGCGGCGGTGCCCGGTGCGGCGAGCGCGGCCGCGCGACGGTCCTCCGCCCGCCGCCGCGCCCGGGCGGTCGCACGTCGCGCCTCCCCCGGTGCGGGGCGCACCACGCCCACCTCGTCGCGCGAGGCGAGGACGACGCTGCCGGCGACCACCATCGTGGCGCCGACCTGCGTCGACTCGAGCTCGCGCAGCGGCCTCCCGCCCGGTGGGCAGCACGCGGGGTCCGTGCAGTCGAGGGACAGGTACCCCGTCCCCGCGACGACCCAGCACGGCACCTCCCCGAGCACGGGCTCCGCCGCGCCGCGCAGCGCGGCCACGGCGGCGACGACGTCGGGGCGGCGGTGCGTGCGCGGGTCCTCGGGCACGTAGAGGACGAGGAGGGCGTGCGCCGCCCCGTCCCGGCCCAGGTGCCCGACGAGCGTGCGCGCGAGCCGCCCGCCCTCCTCGGGCCGCCCGAGGCCCGCCAGGTCCACCCGCGCGACCAGGCCCACCTCCCCGCGCGGCGGGCGCAAGCTCACGACCACGGCACTCTCCTCGGGCGCGAAGCCGAGCCGGTGCGGCAGGAGGGACAGCAGCTCGCGGGCCTCGGCCACGCGGAGGGTCACGGGTTCCATGCCGCGCAGCCCACCCGACGGAGGCCCCGTCGCGGGTCCCGCGCGGACCGGCGGTGGACGGGGAGGTGGGTCGACCGGGCTGGGGACGGCTCGGCGGCGCCGCGCCGCGCCGCGGTGGCTCACCTACAGTGACGGCGTGCCGCGCCCCGCCGTCCCGACCGTTCGCGCACCCCGTCGGGTCGTCGCCACCCTGCTGGTGGCCGCCGCGGGCGCCGGGGTCGCCGGGTGCAGCACGAGCGCGCCGGCCCGGCTCGACCCGCCGGCGGGCGCGACCGCGCTGCTGACGCCGACGGCCGCCCCGACGGGCGTGCTGCCCTCGACGGACCCGTCGGCCGGCACCGTCGGCGCTCTCGCCGAGGGCTTCCCGGCGGACCTGGTCCCCGTGCCCGAGGGTGCGGAGGTGCTGGTGTCGTCCGCGGAGCCCGTCGAGGGCACCGACCTGACGAGCATCAGCCTCAACCTGCGGTCGCCGGCGGACGTCGCGGCCCTCGTCGCCGCCCTGCGGGACCCCCTGCTGGCCGCCGGGTTCACGGAGACGTCGACGGCACCGCCGGCCGGGCTGGCGGCCCAGAGCACCTTCGCGCGCTCCGAGGGCGGCGAGCTGCTCGTGCTCGGCGTCGTCGACGACGGGGACACGCGCACGGCGACGCTGGGCGGCACCGTCCGCGCGACCGGCACCTAGAGTGCCCGCGTGAGCGACACGGAGGTCCTGGGCGTCGAGGACGTGCGCGCCCTCGTCGGGCAGCGCGTGGAGGAGCACCTCGTGCGCCTCCGGCTGGTGCTGGCGCAGGCCGGCGACGACGCCGGACCCGTCGCCGACGCCCTCGAGGAGATGCTGCGGGGCGGCAAGCGGCTGCGCGCGGCCTTCTGCTACTGGTCCTTCCGCGCGCACGGCGGGCGTCCGGGGACGCCGGAGGCCGAGGCGGCGCTGCGCGTGGGGGCGTCGCTCGAGCTGTTCCAGGCCGCCGCGCTCTTCCACGACGACGTGATGGACGAGTCGGACACGCGCCGCGGCCGGCCCGCCGCGCACCGGGCCTTCGCCGCCCGGCACACCGCTCACGGCTGGTCGGGCCGCGCCGACCAGTTCGGCACCTCGGCCGCGATCCTCCTCGGCGACCTGGCTCTCGTCGCCAGCGAGCAGGAGTTCGCCGCGGCGCTCGCGGACGCGCCGGCGCCGCGCGCCCGGTCGGCGCGCGCGGTCTTCGACCTCATGCGCACGGAGGTGACCGTGGGGCAGTACCTCGACGTGCTCGCCCAGGTCCTGCCGTGGGGCGAGGAGCCTGCCGCCGACGAGCGCCGCGCGCGGCAGGTGGTCCGTGCCAAGGCCGCCCGCTACTCCGTGGAGCACCCCCTCGTGCTGGGGGCGTGCCTCGCGGACGCGTCGACGGTGCAACTCGCCGCGCTCCGGGCGGTGGGGCTGCCCCTCGGCGAGGCGTTCCAGCTCCGCGACGACCTGCTGGGGGTCTTCGGGGACCCGACGACGACGGGCAAGCCGGCCGGTGACGACCTGCTCGAGGGCAAGCGCACCGTGCTCGTGGCCCGCGCGGTGGCCGCGGCCCGTGCGGCCGGGGACACCGCGACCGAGGCGCTCGTGCGGAGGCGACTCGGGGACCGGTCCATGTCGCCCGTCCAGGTCGCGGAGCTGGCCGCCGCCATCCAGGCGAGCGGCGCGGTGGACGAGGTCGAGGCCCTCATCGACGCGCTCGCCCGCCAGGCCCTCGACGCGGCGGAGGCCGCCGACTGGGCGGAGCCCGGGCGCTCGCGCCTGCTGGGCCTCGCCCGCGCCGCGGTGGACCGCCGAGCCTGACCCCGGGCCTGACCGTCGGGCCTAGACGTCTACCTAGAGCTCGGCCTGCGCTCGGCGGCGCACCTCGGTCTTGCGGCCCTCGCGCAGGGCGGACATGGGCGTGCCCGGCAGGCTCTCGTCGGGCGTGAAGAGCCAGGTCACCGCCTCCTCGGCGGAGAACCCGGCGTCCGACAGGACGGTGAGCGTGCCCTGCAGGGCCGCGAGCACCGTCCAGCGCGGGAGGTCCTCCGCGCGGGACGGGGCCGCCGGGTTGGCCAGGTGGCCCGGCACCAGGAAGTCGGCCGGCACCTGCAGCACGGGCGGCGTCCCGCGGCGGACGCCGACGAGCCGGCCCTCCTGGAGGATCCGGCGGACCTTGCCCGGGTCGGTGCCCAGACGCTCGGCGACGTCGGGGACGGTCAGCCACTCCCCGACGAGGGAGTCGAGGGGGTCGGCGGCGGGGGTCTGCTGCGGGTCCACGGCGGCAGCGTAACGAGGCGGCGGCGCTCCAGGACGCCGCGCCGAATCACACCCGTGGAACTCCGCCGTCCGACTACCCGTGCTCATCCGACGTCGTCTACGGTCGATCCGTCACAGCAGTCACACGGTTCACATGAGCCTCAGCAGTCCCACCGCGGTGCCGTCCCGGCCGCCGCGCCGAGCACGTCCGTCCGCCCCCGTCGCCGGGAGCGACGGCACCCCTGGAGAGCACCCATGACGTCCAGCACCCGGACCGGCGCGATGCGCCGCGTCGGTCCCAGCACCGGCGCCACCCTCGTCATCGCCGCCGCCGCCGTGGCGGGTGGCGCGGCACCCGCGCACGCGGACGAGCAGGTGAGGGTGCGCTCGGGCGACACGGTCAGCGCCATCGCCGCCCGCACCGGCAGCAGCGTCCGCGCGATCGCGGACGCCAACCGCCTCGCCGACGTGCACCGGATCCGCGAGGGCCAGGTGCTCACCGTCCCGACCGGTGCGCCGTCCGCCCCGCGCGCCGCCGCCGCTGCTCCTGCCGCTCCCCCGGCGCCGGCCGCCACCGCCTACGCCGTCGTCACCGGCGACACCGTCGGCGCCATCGCCGCCCGGACCGGCACCACCGTCGCCGCCATCGTCGCCGCCAACGGGCTGGACTCCCGGGCCTTCATCCGCGCGGGCCAGACGCTGCAGATCCCCGGCGCGGCCGCGGCCGCGGCACCGGCGCCCGCGGTCGCCGCGGCAGCCGTGAGCACCGCCACGACCTCCGTCACGGTCCGCCGCGGCGACACCGTGGGCGCCATCGCCGCCCGGACCGGGACCACCGTCGCCGCGGTCGTCGCCGCGAACGGCCTGGACTCCCGGGCCTTCATCCGTGAGGGGCAGGTGCTGACGGTGCCCGTGGCCGCGGCGGCCCCCCCCGCCGCACCCGCCCCCGCGAGCGTCGGCAACACCTTCGCGGGGAGGACCTACGCCGACGACGTGGTCGCCGCGGCCAACGCCAACAAGGCCGCGCTCGTGCGGGCCGGCGTGCCGTCGAAGGCCGACATGCAGGCCAAGGTCGCCGCCACGGCCCGCGCCATGGGCGTCGACCCCGCCCTCGCGCAGGCCGTCGCCTTCCAGGAGTCGGGCTTCAACCACACGGCCGTCTCCCCCGCCAACGCGATCGGGACCATGCAGGTCATCCCGTCCTCGGGCGAGTGGGCCTCGCAGCTCGTCGGCCGCCCGCTGGACCTGCTGCACCCGGACGACAACGTCGTGGCCGGCGTGGCGATCCTGCGCTCGCTGGTGCGCACGTCGGCCGACCTGCCGAGCGCCATCGCCGGCTACTACCAGGGCGCCGCGTCCGTGCGGAAGAACGGGATGTACGCCGACACCCGCCGGTACGTCGCGAGCGTGCAGACGCTCATGACGCGGTTCGGCTGACGGTCGGCGCCTCCCGGTCCCCGGCCGGGGCCGACCGTAGACTGCGCGCCGTGAGGGCCCCCGCCGCCGACCCGATGATCGGCCGTCTCGTCGACGGCCGGTACGCCGTCGTCGCGCGCATCGCCCGCGGCGGCATGGCCACGGTGTACCTCGGGGTCGACCGGCGGCTCGACCGCGAGGTCGCGGTGAAGGTCATGCACCCGCACCTGGCGGAGGGCGCCTCGGGCAGCGAGTTCGTGGCCCGGTTCCGCCGCGAGGCGCGGACCGCGGCCCGGCTCACGCACCCGGGTCTCGTGGCCGTCTACGACCAGGGCCTCGACGGCGACACCTCCTACCTGACGATGGAGTACGTCGACGGGTCCAACCTGCGCCGGCGGCTCGGGGAGGTCGGGGCGCTGACGCCGGGCGAGGCCCTGGGCGTCGCGGAGGACGTGCTCGACGCGCTGGCGACCGCCCACCGCCAGGGCCTCGTGCACCGCGACATCAAGCCGGAGAACGTCCTGCTCGCCGCCGACGGCCGCGTCAAGCTCGCCGACTTCGGGCTCGCGCGCGCCGTGACGGAGGTGACGTCGACCTCGACGGGGACGATGCTCGGCACGGTGGCGTACCTGGCGCCGGAGCTCGTCGCGCGCGGCGCGAGCGACGCCCGCACCGATGTCTACGCCTGCGGGATCCTGCTGTACGAGATGCTCACCGGGCGGCAGCCCTTCACGGGCGAGACGCCGCTCATGGTGGCGCTGCAGCACGTGAAGGAGCGGGTGCCGGCGCCGTCGGCCCTCGTGCCGTGGATGCCGGTCGAGCTCGACGAGCTCGTCGCCGCGCTGACCGCCTCCGACGCGGACGAGCGGCCCGAGCACGCGGGCGCGGCGCTCGCGCTGCTGCGCCGCACACGGGGCGCGCTGGACGCGGCCGTGCTGTCCCGGCGCCCCGACGTCCCCCCTTCGCTCCCGGCTCCGGGTGCGGGATCGGGCGGCGGCGACGGCACCGGGGAGGGGTGGGACGACGACCCCCGCGCCGACGACGACGGGGCGACGACCCGCCTGGCCGCGGGTCCCGGGACGACGGTGGCCCTGCCCATCGGCGCCGCCGCGTTCGACGACGACGAGGTCCCGCCCCCGCGCGGGCGACGCCGGCGCCGGGGCGCGCTGCTCGCGGTCCTCGCCGTGCTCCTGCTCCTCGGCGGCGGCGTCGCCGCCTGGTGGTTCGCCGCCGGCCCGGGCGCCCGCGTGGCGGTGCCGGCCCTCGTCGGGCGCGAGGAGGCGGCCGCGGTCGCGCTGCTGCAGGACGCGGGCTTGCGGGGCGAGCGGGGCGAGACCTTCAGCGACGAGCCCGTCGGCAGCGTCGTCGCCAGCGACCCCGCACCGGGGACGTCGGTCCCCCTCGACGCCGTCGTCGGCTACACCGTGTCCCTCGGGCCGGACCTCGTCGACGTGCCGACCGAGGGGGTGGTCGGCGCGCTGCAGGCCGACGCCGCCGCCGTGCTGGCCGCCGCCGACCTCCAGGTGGCCTACGAGCAGGCGTACGACGACGCCGCCGGCCCGGGCTTCGTCCTCGGCGCCGCACGGCCCGACGGCGCACCGCTCGAGGGCGGCCAGCTCGAGCGCGGCTCGGTGGTGACGCTGACCGTCTCGCAGGGGCCCGCGCCCGTGACGATCATCTCGGTCGTCGGGCAGACGCTGGACGCTGCCCGTGCGGCGCTGTCGCAGGACGCGCTGGAGGTGGTGGTCGAGGAGGCCTTCTCGGACACCGTCGACGCCGGCCGGGTCGTCTCGCAGGACCCCGCCTCCGGGACCGCCGGCCACCGCCGGGACACGGTGACCGTCGTCGTCTCGAAGGGGCCCGAGCTCGTCGAGGTGCCCGACCTGACCGGCCGGCAGTACGACGACGCGGCCGCGGCGCTCGAGGCCCTCGGGCTGCGCGCCGACCGGACGAACGTCCTCGGGGGCATCTTCGGGACCGTCCGGTCGCAGAGCGTCGACCCGGGTGACCAGGTGCGCAAGGGCACCACCGTCACGCTGACCGTCGTCTAGCGCGGCCGCGGGCCTCGCCCTGCGCCGGGCCGACGGCACGCAGGGCCGGCCCCGTGCCCGGGGCCGGCCCTGCGTCCGTGCCGGTCGTGCTCGTGCGCCTCAGTGCTGGCGCAGCAGCTCCACCACCTGGAACGCCATCTCCAGCGACTGCTGGTGGTTCAGCCGCGGGTCGACGAGCGTCTCGTACCGCCGCGCGAGGCCCTCCTCGTCGATCTCCTCCGAGCCGCCGAGCACCTCCGTCACGTCGTCGCCGGTCAGCTCGATGTGCAACCCGCCCGGCACGGTGCCGAGCGCACGGTGCACCTCGAAGAAGCCCGCGACCTCGTCCATGACGTCGCTGAACCGGCGCGTCTTGTAGCCGCTGGCGGACGTGATGCCGTTGCCGTGCATGGGGTCGCATACCCAGGTGACGGGCCGCCCGTCGGCCGCCACCTTCTCCACCAGCGACGGGAGCAGGTCGCGCACGCGGCCGGCACCCATACGGGTGATGAAGGTGATGCGGCCCGGCTCGGCCGCGGGGTTGAGCCGGTCCATGAGGGCCAGCGCGTCGTCGCCCGTCGCCGTGGGGCCGAGCTTGATCCCCAGCGGGTTGTGCACGCGGGAGAAGTAGTCGACGTGCGCCCCGTCGAGCTGGCGGGTCCGCTCGCCGATCCACAGGAAGTGGCCCGAGCAGTCGTACGGCCGGCCCGTCCGGGAGTCGATCCGCGTGAGCGGCCGCTCGTAGTCCAGCAGCAGCCCCTCGTGGCTGGCGAAGAAGTCGACCGTGCGCAGGGCGTCGAAGTCCGCCCCGCAGGCCGCCATGAACCGGATGGCCCGGTCGATCTCCGCCGCGATCTCCTCGTACCGGCTGTAGGCCGGGTTCTGCATGAACCCGCGGTTCCACTCGTGCACCCGCTGCAGCGACGCGAAGCCGCCGGTGGTGAAGGCCCGCACGAGGTTCAGCGTCGCCGCGGAGGTGTGGTACGCCTCGAGGAGGCGCTGCGGGTCGGGCGTGCGCGCCTGCGCCGTGAAGTCGTACCCGTTGATGATGTCGCCGCGGAACGCCGGGAGCGTGACGCCGTCGCGCGTCTCGGTGTCGGCGCTGCGGGGCTTGGCGTACTGCCCCGCCATCCGGCCCATCTTGATGACCGGCAGGCTGGCGCCGTACGTGAGCACGACCGCCATCTGCAGGATCGTCATGATCTTGTGCCGGATGCGGTCCCCCGTCGCCTCCGCGAAGGTCTCCGCGCAGTCCCCGCCCTGCAGCAGGAAGGCCTCGCCCCGGCCCGCCGCCGCCAGGCGTGCGCGCAGGTCGTCCGCCTCGCCGGCGAACACGAGCGGCGGCAGCGACGCGAGGCGCCCGGTCACCTGCGCCAGGCGCGCGGCGTCCGGCCAGGCCGGCTGCTGCACGGCCGGCAGGGCGCGCCAGGCGTCGAGGCCCTCGAGGACCCGCGGGTCGGCCTCGACGCTCACGCGTGGTCCGCCGGGACGAGGTCCTGCCCGATGTCCGCCAGGAGCGCGCCGAACCAGGGCTGCTGCACGTCGAACGGCTTGCCGCCGGCGATGCGCGGGAACGCGATGGCCTTGAGCCGGTCGCCGTCCTCCTCGTCGTGCCCGATGACCCCGGCCTCGCCGCGCAGCGCGCACTCCACCGCCAGGTCGGTCATGGACTTGATGAGGCGCAGGTCCTCGGCGTTGGCCGCGGCGGCGCGCGAGAAGTACCCGGACTTCTGCACCATGACCTTCTCGGCGCCGAGCTTCTCCGCGAACTGCTTGGCGAACCACTGGCCCGGGTTGATGGTGTCGAGCTTGACGTGGCCGAACGCGTCGCGCCCGACCTCCTGGCCGGAGGCCTCGAGCTGCTCGACGATCTCGTGCATGCCGGCGCCCTCGGACAGGAAGATGTTCACGTTGCCCTGGGCGTCCATGATGCCCTTGAGCCGCGCGGCCTCCGCGTCGATGTCGAGCGCGAGCTCGGGGAGGAACACGGCGTGGACGTCCCAGCGCTCGCGCGCCAGGCCGATGCCCGGCACCCACTCCTGCTGGTCGAGCCACTTGCGGTACTCCACGGCGGAGGCCGCCGTCAGCCAGCCGCAGTGCCGGCCCATGACCTCGTGGACGATGAGCATGCGGGGGCCGGAGCGGTGCTCGCCGATGATGTTCGCGGCGAAGCCGGCGGCCTCCTCGGCCGCCGTCCAGGCACCGAGGGACTGCTTGATCGGCACGACGTCGTTGTCGATGGTCTTCGGCAGCCCCACCACCGTCAGGCCGTAGCCGTTGTCGGCGAGGTAGGCGGCGAGGTCCGCGGCCGTGGTGTTCGTGTCGTCGCCGCCGATGGTGTGCAGCACGTCGACGCCGTCCGCCTTGAGCTGGTCGGCCGCCACCTGCAGCGGGTCCTGCCCCTCCTGCACGAGGCCGCGCTTCACGCAGTCCGCGACGTTGGTGAGCTTGACCCGCGAGTTGCCGATGGGCGAGCCGCCGAAGCGGTGCAGGATGCCGGCGTTCGCCCGCACCTCGTCGGACACGACGACCTTGTCCCCGCGCAGCAGCCCGTGGTAACCGTGCTGGTACGCGATGATCTCGACCTCGGGCGCGATCTCGGTGTAGCGCTCGATCAGCCCCCCGACGGCCGAGGACAGGCACGGAGCGAAGCCACCCGCGGTGAGGAGGGCGACGCGACGGACCGACATGGGACACACCTCTCGTAGGCAAGCCCGCGGCACGGGCTCTGCGACGGACCGCCCCCGGTGCCGGGGTGCGGCCCGGGGACGTGGTCACCCGGGATGTCGGTCCCGGCCGGGACGCGCCCACGGGCGCACGCCGGCCGGTCCCGCCGCGGGGGCCGCGGTCATCCTACTGAGGAGCCGCCCTCGTCCTGCGGGGGGACCGGTACCTGGACGTCGGGCGCCGGTCGACCGCCGGGGGCCACCGCGGGACCGGCGGCGGTGCCGCCGGCGGCCGCGGGGTGGCCCGAGGCGATGCGCGCCTTCTGCGTCGCGGCGTACACGTCGACGTACTCCTGCCCCGACAGGCTCATGATCGCGTACATGATCTCGTCGGTGACCGAGCGCAGGATGAAGCGGTCGTTCTCCATGCCCTGGTAGCGGCTGAAGTCGAGCGGCTCGCCGATGACGATGCCGATCCGCATCACCTTGGGGATGCGGCGGCCGACGGGCTGCGCCACGTCCGTGCCGACCATCGCGACCGGCACGACCGGCGCCCCGGACTCCAGCGCCAGGCGCGCGATGCCCGTCTTGCCCCGGTACAGGCGGCCGTCGGGGCTGCGCGTGCCCTCGGGGTAGATGCCGAACAGCTTGCCCTCGCCCAGGCGCCGCAGGCCCGTGTGCAGCGCCGCCTCGCTGGCCTTGCCGCCGCCGCGGTCGACCGGGATGGTGCCCACGCCCTTCATGAAGCCCGCGGTGAGCCGGCCCTTGAGGCCGCTGCCCGTGAAGTACTCCTGCTTGCCGATGAACACGAGCTCGCGGTCGATGACGAGCGGGAGGAAGAAGGAGTCGATGACGGCGAGGTGGTTGCTGGCGAAGATGGCCGGGCCGTCCGTCGGCACATTCCCGGCGCCGCGCACCCACGGGCGGTACACGAGGCGCAGGAGCGGACCCACGAAGACCCGCTTCATCAGCCAGTAGAACAACGCCCCGCCTCTCGTCCCGCCCGTCCCGCCGGTCTTCCGGCAGCACCCGTCCGGCGCCGGCGCGTGGGCGGGCCGCGCCGGGGACCGCGCCGGGGACCGCCGCCGTGCCCGGCGTCAGGGGACGACTCTAGAGTGCATCCATGCCGCAGCGCCCCGATGACCCCGCCGCCGATGCCTCCGGCCACGCGGCGGACGACGTCTGGGAGGACCTCGTCGCGCGCCTGCGCGGCATGGGCGGCATGGACGGGGCACCGGGCGCCACGGGTGGGGGTGCCGGTGCGGCCCCCTCGGGCGCGTCGTCCGGCGGTCCTGCTGCGGCGTCCCCCGACGAGGCGTCGGACGGCGTGCGCGGCGACGACGCGGCCGGCACGCCGCCCGCCGTCGGCCCCGCGGGGCTGCACCCCCGCACGGTGCGTCCCGCGCGGCGTGGCCCGGGGGACGACGCGGCGGGTGCGGGTGGTCGTGGCACCGCCGACGCGCCCGTTCCCGCGCCGCTGCCCGGGGCGGACGGCCGGTCCTGGGACGCCACCGACCGGATGGACGCGGCGGAGCGCCGCGTCGACGAGGCCGAGCGCTTCGTCCCGCCCGACCCCGGACCGGTCCTCGGTGGCGAGCCGCTGCGCACCGCCGCGTGGCTGGCCGTCGTCGGTGCGCCGCTGCTCGTCGTCGTCGCGCTCGTCGCCTGGCCCGGTGCGCCCGCCTCCGTGCTGCAGGCGGCCGGGGTCGTCTTCCTGCTGGGCATCGCCGTGCTCGTGTGGCGGATGCCGCACCGGCGGGACCCCGACGACCCCGACGACGGCGCGGTCGTCTGACGGCACGCGGTACTCGGGCGCCTGTCGCGACGACGCCCGTCGCGCCCGCCCCGGTCGCCCGGGGCCGGGCGGCTGTCGGACGGGTGCGACCTCAGTGCCGCGCCAGCTCCGCCGCGCCCACCATGCCGGCGTCGTTGCCCATCTCCGCCGCGACGATGCGGGCCTCGGGCCGGTGCCCGCGCGCCGACAGCTGCTCGGTGAACCCCTGGCGCACCGGGCCCAGCAGCAGGTCCCCGGCCTCCGCCACGCCACCGCCGACGACGATGAGCGCCGGGTCCAGCAGCGCCGCCACGGACGCGCTCCCCTCGCCGATCCACCGGCCGAGCGTCGCCAGCAGCTCCACCGCCAGGGGGTCGCCCTCCTGCGCCGCCTGGGTGACGTGCTGGCCCTTGAGCTTCTTGGGCCGGCCGCCCGCGAGCTCGAGCAGCCGCTCGGACCGCTCGGGGAAGGTCACCATGTGCGCCTGCGCCTCGCGCACCAGCGCGGAGCCCGACGCGTACTGCTCCCAGCAGCCCTCGTGGCCGCAGCCGCAGTAGTGCCCGCCGGGGACGACGCGCATGTGCCCGACCTCGGCCGCGACGCCCCAGGCGCCGCGCACGAGGTGGCCGTCGACGACGACCGCGCCGCCCAGACCCGTGCCGATGGTCAGCAGCAGCATGTCGTCCGCGTCGCGCGCGGCGCCGAACCGGAACTCGGCCCAGCCCGCCGCGTTGGCGTCGTTCTCGACGACGATGCGCAGCCCCTCCCCCAGCTCGCGGGCGACGTTGTCCCGCAGCGGGTGGTCACGCCACGGCAGGTTCGGCGTGAACCGCACCGTCGCGCGGTCGGTGCCGATGAAGCCCGGCGCCGCCAGGCCGATCGCCCCGACCTCGTAGGAGCCCATGAGCTCACGGCACGCGTCCACGACGCCGGCGTCGACGCTCGCCGCGTCCGTGGGGTCGGTCGGGCGGCGCGTCGAGGCCAGCAGCTCGCCGTCCGCGGACACGACGCCCGCCGCGATCTTGGTCCCGCCGATGTCGACCCCGATGGCGTGCATGCGTCCGTTGGCTCCCTGTCCGTCGGTCCTTCGTCCCCTGGCGTCCGGGCACCGGGCGCGCCGACACGCTACCGGCCGTCCTGGGCCGCCGTGCGCGACGTCCGTCCCGTAAAGTCGTGGGACCCGTCACGCCTGCCGAGGGAGTCAGCATGGACGAGTCGCACGCCCCCCTGCTCGTGGAGCTCGACCGCGCGAGCAACCTGAACGACCTGCTCGCGCGCCGCGTCGCGGGGACGCCGGGCAGCGTCCTCGCCGAGCGCGGCCACCCCGACTGGCAGCCCGTCACCGCGCGCGCCTTCGCGGACGAGGTGCTCGCCGTCGCGCGGGGCCTCGTCGCCCTCGGCGTCGGACCGGGCGACCGGGTCGGCCTCATGTCGCGCACCCGCTACGAGTGGACCCTCCTCGACTTCGCCGCGTGGGCCGCCGGCGCCGTGCCCGTGCCGCTCTACGAGACGTCGGCGGCGGAGCAGGTCGCGTGGATCGTCGGCGACGCGGAGGTGGGGCTCATGGTCGTCGAGACCCCGCAGCACGCCGCCACGGTGGAGCGGGTGCGCGACCGGACGCCCTCGCTGCGCACGGTGCTCGTGCTCGACGAGGGCGCCGTCGCGACCCTCGTCGCCGCCGGGGCCGACGTGCCCGACGAGGAGATGGCGCGCCGGGCGTCCCTGGCGACCCTGGACGACACCGCCACGATCATCTACACCTCCGGCACCACCGGCCGGCCGAAGGGCGTGCCGCTCACGCACGGCAACTTCGCCGAGCTCTCGGCCAACGCCGTCGAGCAGCTCGGCGTCGTCATCAGCGCGCCCGGCGCGCGGACGCTGCTGTTCATGCCGCTCGCGCACGTCTTCGCCCGGTTCATCGAGGTGCTGTGCGTGGCGTCGGGGGCGGTGCTGGGGCACACCGCCGACACGAAGGACCTCCTGCGCGACCTCGGGGCGTTCCACCCGACGTTCGTCCTGGCGGTCCCGCGCGTGTTCGAGAAGGTCTACAACAGCTCGGAGCAGAAGGCCGCCGCCGCCGGCCGCGCCGCGATCTTCCACCGCGCCGCGGACACCGCCGTCGCGTGGTCCCGTGCCCTGGACACGCCGGGGGGCCCGGGGCTCGTCCTGCGCCTGCAGCACCGGGTGCTCGACGCGCTCGTGCTGTCGAAGATCCGGCGGGCGCTCGGCGGGCGGGCGCAGTGGGCCATCTCGGGCGGCGCCCCGCTGGGCGAGCGCCTGGGCCACTTCTACCGCGGGTGCGGCCTGACGGTCCTCGAGGGCTACGGCCTGACGGAGACGACGGCACCGGCCACGGTCAACCGGCCGGAGCGCGCCAAGATCGGCACCGTCGGGCCCGCGATGCCCGGCACCTCCCTGCGCATCGCGGCCGACGGCGAGATCCAGGTGCGCGGCGTCGGCGTGTTCCCCCGCTACCACCGCAACGAGGCGGCCACCGCGGAGGCGTTCGACGACGGGTGGTTCCGCACGGGCGACCTCGGCGCGCTCGACGAGGACGGGTACCTGCGCATCACCGGCCGCAAGAAGGAGATCATCGTGACGGCGGGCGGCAAGAACGTCGCCCCGACGGTCCTCGAGGACCGGCTGCGTGCGCACCCGCTCATCAGCCAGGTGGTCGTCGTCGGCGACCAGCGGCCGTACATCGGCGCCCTCATCACCCTCGACGCCGAGGGGCTGCCCGGGTGGCTGGCCACGCACGGGCGCCCGGCCATGACTCCCGCCGAGGCGGCCACCGACCCCGAGGTGGTCGCCGCGCTCGACGCCGCCGTCGCCGCCGCCAACGAGGAGGTCTCGCGCGCGGAGTCCATCCGCCGCTACCGGGTCCTCGCGACCGACCTCACCATCGCCGGCGGGCACCTGACGCCCAAGCTCAGCATCCGCCGGGCGGAGGTCCTCAAGGACTTCGCCGCGGACGTGGACGCGCTGTACGACGGCACCCCGGGGACCTCCGCGCCCTGACGCCGGTCCCGCCTCGGCGCGCCCGGGCAGGCGTGTCCGGGCCGCCGTGTCGGTGGCCCGGGCTACCGTCCCCGCCATGCCCGACCCCCTCCCCCCGCGCGTGCCGACCGACCGGGGCGCCCGCGCCGCCGCGGCGTCGGCGCAGGCGGTGGCAGCGGGCGTGGGCACGCACCTGGCGCCCGGGCTGCAGGTCGGGTTCGACGACCTCGGCACCCCCCTGCACGAGGTGACCTTCGTCGTCGTCGACCTCGAGACGACGGGCGGGTCCGCCGCCGAGTGCGGGATCACCGAGATCGGCGCGGTCAAGGTCCGGGGCGGCCAGGTGCTGGGCGAGTTCGCCACCCTCGTCGACCCGGGCGAGCCGGTCCCGCCGCAGATCCAGGTGCTCACGGGCATCACGACGGCGATGCTCGTCGGGGCGCCGCGCATCGAGGAGGTGCTGCCCGCGTTCCTCGAGTTCGCGCGCGGCTGCGTCCTCGTCGCGCACAACGCACCGTTCGACGTCGGCTTCCTCACCGCCGCCGCGCGCCGCACGGGCCACCCCTGGCCGGGCTTCCCCGTGGTCGACACGGTCCGGCTCGCCCGGCGCGTCGTGACGCGCGACGAGGCGCCGAACCACCGGCTGGCCACGCTCGCGGCGCTGTTCCACGCCTCCGTGGTCCCCGAGCACCGGGCCCTGGGGGACGCGCAGGCGACCGTCGACGTCCTGCACGCGCTCCTCGCACGGCTGGCCCCGCTGGGCGTCACGCACCTCGAGGACCTGGCCACGGCGGCCGACCCCGTGCCGGCCGACGTGCGCCGCAAGCGCACCCTGGCCGACGGCCTGCCGCACGCGCCCGGCGTCTACCTCTTCCGCGGCCCGCGCGACGAGGTGCTCTACGTCGGCACCTCCACCACGTCGTTGCGCACGCGCGTGCGCACCTACTTCACCGCGGGGGAGAAGCGCGGCCGGATGACCGAGATGGTGCGGCTCGCCACGCGGGTCGACGCGGTCGTGTGTGCGACGCCGCTGGAGGCCCGCGTGCGCGAGCTGCGGCTCATCACGGAGCACTCCCCGCGGTACAACCGGCGCTCCCGCTTCCCCGAGCGGATGCCGTGGGTGCGGCTGACCGTCGAACCCTTCCCCCGGCTGTCGGTCGTCCGCCAGGTGCGCGACGAGCCGGGCGCCGCGTGGATCGGGCCGTTCCCGTCCACGGGCGCCGCCACCCTGGCGGTCGAGGCCCTGCACGCCGCCTTCCCCGTCCGGCAGTGCACCCGGCGCCTGCCCGCCGTCGCGCCCGCCGGGGCGTCGGCGTGCGTGCTGGCCGAGGTCGGCCGCTGCGGCGCACCGTGCACCGGCGGCCAGGACCTGGCGTCCTACGCGACGGTCGTCGATGGGATGCGCGCCGCGATGACGGGGGACCCGTGGCCCGTCGTGTCCGCGCACGCCCGCAGGATCACGGCGCTGGCGGCGCAGCACCGCTACGAGGAGGCGACGACCGTGCGGGACCGCCTGCAGGCGTACCTGCGCGGTGCGGCCCGGACGCAGCGGATCGGCCCGCTCGCCCGCACCCCCGAGCTCGTCGCGGCCGCCCCCGTCGAGGGGGGCGGGTGGGAGCTCGTCGTCGTGCGGCACGGCCGGCTGGCCGCCACCGCGCGTGTCGACCGCCGCACCGATCCGCGTCCGGTGGTCGAGGCGCTGCGGGCCTCGGCCGAGCACGTGGCCGCGCCCGGTGCGCCGGCCCCGGCGTGCCACCCGGAGGAGACCGACCTCGTGCTCGCCTGGCTCGACCGTCCCGGGGTCCGTCTGGTGCACGCGCCGGACGGCTGGGCCTCCCCCGTGCGCGGCGCGCAGTCGGTGTCCGACGTGGCGGCCGCGGTCACGACCGCCGTGCTCCTCGCGACCCGCACCGACGACGACGACGTCCCGGCAGGGGACGTGGCGCGCCCCGTCACCGTCGCGGGTCCCGTGCTGCGCGGCCGGTCGGCATGATGGGCCCATGATCACCGCCATCGTGCACATCGACACCGAGGCCGCCCGCATCCCCGAGGTGGCGGCCGTCGTCGCCGACCTGCCCGGCGTGAGCGAGGTCTACTCCGTCACCGGCGGCGTCGACCTCGTCGCGATGGTGCGCGTGCGCGAGCACGAGGAGCTGGCCGACGTCATCGCCGACCGCATCTCGAAGGTGCGCGGCGTCGTGCGCACGCAGACGTTCATCGCCTTCCGCACCTACTCCCGCCACGACCTGGACCAGGCCTTCGCCCTGGGCCTCGACGACTGACGGTCGGCGGGGAGGGCCCGCCGGGCCGGTCCGCGGGGCCGAGCCTGCCGGTCCAGGCCGCCGGGGCTCTGGCCGTCGGGTCAGGCCGCGGTGCCGACCGCCGCGCGCCAGCGGTCGAGCAGGTCCGCTGCCGCACCGGAGTCGACCGTCCGCGCCGCGACCTCACGACCGGCCGCCAGGCGCTCCACGAGCGTGCCCGTGCCCGTTCCGGGCGAGGAGCCGTCGGCCACGAGGGCGGCCGCGGCGTTGAGCAGCACCGTGTCGCGGACGGGACCGCGCTCGCCCGCGAGGAAGCGCCGGGCGACCTCGGCGTTGTGCGCCGCGTCGGCCCCCCGCAGGTCGGCGAGCGTCGTCGCCGGCGTGCCGAGGTCGGCGACCGTGTCGACGAGCTCCTCGCGGACCTGCCCGTCGACCACCTCCCAGAACCGCGTGGGGGCCGTCGGCGCGATCTCGTCGAGCCCGTCCTCGCCCCGGAACACGAGCGCGCGGGTCCCACGGGCGGCCAGCACGCCGGCCATCAGCGGGGCCATCCGGGCGTCGGCCACCCCGATGGCCGCGGCGCGCGGCGAGGCCGGGTTCGTCAGCGGCCCGAGGAAGTTGAACGCCGTGGCGATCCCGAGGTCGCGCCGGGCGACGCCGGCGTGACGCATGGCCGGGTGGAAGGTCAGCGCGAAGCAGAAGGTGATGCCCACCTCCGTCGCCAGCGCCTGCACGCGGTCGACCTCCTGGTCCAGCCGGATGCCCAGCGCCTCGAGCACGTCCGCCGAGCCCGACGACGAGGAGGAGGCGCGGTTGCCGTGCTTGACCACCCGCACGCCGGCGCCGGCGACGACGAGCGAGGCCATGGTGGAGATGTTCACCGTGTGCGCCCGGTCGCCGCCGCTGCCGACGACGTCGACGGTCGGGCCGGGGACCGTGATGCGGCGCGCGTGCGCCAGCATGGCGTCGGCGAGGCCGGTCAGCTCGGCGACCGTCTCGCCCTTGGCCCGCAGCGCCACGAGGAAGCCCGCGACGCGTGCCGGTGGGACCTCCCCCGCCATGATCTCGCCCATGGCCCAGGCGGTGCGCTCGGCGGACAGGTCCTCGCCGCGCACGAGCGCCGCGAGGAGGTCCGGCCACGTGGGCAGAGGGGTACCCGTGATTGGCGCGCTCACGGCGCCGCGACGGGGGTCGTCGCCGGCTCCGGGCCGCGCAGCAGCCCCGCCACCGCCTCGTGCAGCCGCTGCGGGTCCAGCGGGCGGGACACCACCGCGTCGGCCTCGGACCACGCGGCGAGCCAGGCGTCCTGCGGCCGTCCCGTGAGCACCAGCACCGGCGGGCAGTCGAACACCTCGTCCTTGAGCTGCCGGCACAGGCCCAGGCCGCCCACCTTGTCGGCCTCCCCGTCGAGGACGAGCAGGTCCAGGCCGCCGCGCTCCACGCTCGCCAGCACCGCGGCCGCCGTGGCCACCTCCACCCAGCCGATCTCCGGCGTCCCGCGCCCCACGCGCCGTCCCACCGCCAGGCGGACCTGGGCCCGCACGTCGACGTCGTCGCTGTAGAGGAGGATCTGCGGGCCCCGTGCGAGCCCGGCGTCGGCGCTGCTCATGGCGACATGGTGGCACGGCGCGGGGCGGGCGCGGGCGACGCGGCTCGCGGCCCTCCCGCCGGCCTCGGGCTGAGGTCGCACTGAGCCCCGGGAGGTGACGGTGTGACAGATCAGGGGTCCCACCGGTGGGTCGAAGGACCCATGACCTCCACTGTTCCGCCATACTGACGACGTGTCTGCTGCAACGGCTGCCCCGCGCACCACCCCTCACGCGAGCGTCAACCGCCCGAACCCCGTGTCGGTCGGCACGATCGTCTGGCTGGCGAGCGAGCTCATGTTCTTCGCCGCCCTGTTCGCCATGTACTTCACGGTGCGCGTCGCGGTGCCGGACCAGTGGGCGATCCAGACGGAGAAGCTCAACATCCCCTTCTCCATCACGAACACCACGATCCTCGTGCTCTCGTCCGTGACGTGCCAGTACGGGGTGTGGGCGGCCGAGCGGTTCCAGCCCTCGCGCAGCGGCTCGCTGCTGCAGGTCAACCGCTGGGGCATGCACGAGTGGATGACCCTGACCTTCGTCATGGGCGCGATCTTCGTCGCCGGCCAGGTGTACGAGTACGCGGAGCTCGTCCAGGAGGGCCTGACGATCTCCTCGAGCCCCTACGGCTCCGTCTTCTACCTGGCGACGGGCTTCCACGGCCTGCACGTCGTGGGCGGCCTGCTGGCCTTCCTCTTCCTCCTCGGGCGCTCCTTCGCGGCGAAGCGGTTCGGGCACCACGAGGCCACCACGGCGATCGTCGTGTCGTACTACTGGCACTTCGTCGACGTCGTGTGGATCGCCCTGTTCTCGGTCGTCTACCTGCTGCGGTGAGGTGACGACCCGATGAGGCTCTCAGCGACCCCCCAGCGACCGACGGGGACGATGGCCAGGACCACGGGGTCCGGCACGCAATCGGGGCCGGCGCCTGCGCCGTCCCCCCGCACCAGCACCTGGACCCAGGTGTGCGACAGCGAGACGAGGAACGTCCAGTGAAGGCACTCGCAGCCCGCAGGCAGGACCGCCGAGCCCCGCTCGTGCTGCTCCTGCTGGCCCTGCTGCTCACCGGCGCCGTGTACGCGGTGGCCACGCCCGCGAGAGCGGACGCGAGCCGCCTGACGGCCACCACGGACGACGTGGAGGCCGGGCGGGCGCTGTTCATGGCCAACTGCTCGACCTGCCACGGGACCTCGGCCGAGGGCAGCGACCGCGCCCCGTCGCTCGTCGGCGTCGGCGCCGCCTCCGTGGACTTCCAGGTCGGCACGGGCCGCATGCCGATGCAGAACACCGGCCCGCAGGTCATCGCGAAGGACGTGCAGTTCACGGACGAGCAGATCGCCCAGCTCGCGGCGTACGTCGCCAGCCTCGGCGCAGGGCCGACCATCCCCACCGCGGAGCAGGTCGACGCCACGCTGGGCGACGCGGCCAACGGCCTCGCGCTGTTCCGCACGAACTGCTCGATGTGCCACAACGCCGTCGGCGCGGGCGGCGCCCTCTCGGAGGGCAAGTTCGCGCCCTCGCTGCTGGAGACCGCGCCCAAGCACATCTACGAGGCGATGCTCACCGGTCCGCAGTCCATGCCGGTGTTCAACGACGCCAACCTCACCCCCGAGGAGAAGCGCGACATCATCGCCTACGTCGCCGAGCAGCAGCAGCCCCAGCCCGGCGGGTTCGCCCTCGGCAGCGTGGGCCCCGTGGCCGAGGGCCTGTGGGCCTGGGTCGTCGGCATCGGCCTGCTGATCGCGTTCTCTGTCTGGATCGGAGCGAAGTCCTCGTGAGCACCACCCCTGACCAGCCGCACGGCGGCCACCAGGACCTCGTCGTCCGTCCCGACGGGACGCTCCCCGAGCGCTTCCCGGACCCGGGCATGGAGCCGCACCGCTCCCGGAAGTCGGACCTCGACGAGAAGCACGCCAAGAAGGTCGAGCGCCAGGTCGTCGCCCTCTTCGCGGTGTCGGTGATCGGCACGCTCGTCTTCCTCGTCGCGTACTTCACGCTGCCCGTCGGCACGCCGGCGGACATCAAGGTCTCGAACCTCACGCTCGGGCTCGGGCTCGCGTTCGCCCTCCTGGGCATCGGCACGGCCGCGGTCCACTGGGCCAAGGCGCTCATGAACGACCACGAGGTCGTCGACGAGCGGCATCCCGTGCAGTCCTCCCCGGAGGTGCGCGAGGCGGCCGTGCAGGCCCTCAAGGACGGCGCCGAGGACTCGAAGATCGGCCGCCGCGGGGTCCTCAAGGGCGCGATGGTCTCCGCCCTCGCCCTGTTCCCGCTGGCCATCGTCGTCCCGCTCGTGGGCGAGGTCGGCGAGGACTGGAACGTCGGCAAGTTCAAGCGCACGATCTGGGCTCGGGGCGTCCGCCTCGTCAAGGACCCCGACGGGCGTCCCATCAAGGCGTCCGACGTGACGATCGGCTCCGTGTTCCACGTCATCCCCGAGAACCTCGAGGAGGCGGAGCACCCGCTCGACGAGAAGGCCAAGGCCGTCGTGCTCGTCGTCCGCATGGACCCGCGCGACCTCAAGGAGACCGAGGAGCGCAAGAGCTGGTCGTACGACGGGATCGTCGCCTACTCCAAGGTCTGCACCCACGTCGGCTGCCCGGTCGCGCTGTACGAGCAGCAGACGCACCACCTGCTGTGCCCCTGCCACCAGTCGACGTTCGACATCTCCGACGGGGCCCGGATCGTCTTCGGACCCGCGAGCCGCCCGCTGCCGCAGCTGCCGATCGAGGTCGACAGCGAGGGCTACCTGGTCGCCCAGAGCGACTTCCACGAACCCGTCGGCCCGAGCTTCTGGGAGCGACTCACATGAGCACCGCCACCACCGCCACACCCACCCGGACCGGGCGCGCCGCGGGCGCGACGGCCGACTACCTCGACCAGCGGACCTCCGTCGGCGGTGCCGTCAAGGAGTTCGCCCGCAAGGTCTTCCCCGACCACTGGTCGTTCCTGCTCGGCGAGGTCGCGCTCTACAGCTTCGTGACGATCCTCATCTCGGGCGTCTTCCTCACGATGTTCTACGTGCCCTCGATGAACGAGGTCGAGTACACGGGACCCTGGGTGACGCAGCAGGGCCTGCACATGACCGAGGCGTACGCCTCGACGCTGCGCCTGTCGTTCGAGGTCCGCGGCGGGCTGCTCATGCGGCAGATCCACCACTGGGCGGCGCTCATCTTCGTCGCGTCGATCGTCGTGCACATGATGCGCGTGTTCTTCACGGGCGCGTTCCGCAAGCCGCGCGAGCTCAACTGGGTCGTCGGCTTCGTGCTGCTGGTCCTGAGCCTGCTGGCCGGGTTCTCCGGCTACTCGCTGCCCGACGACGTGCTGTCCGGCAACGGCCTGCGCATCACCGACGGCGTCGTCCGGTCGATCCCGGTCATCGGCAGCTACCTGTCGTACTTCATCTTCGGCGGCGAGTTCCCCGGCACCGACCTCATCCCGCGCCTGTACACGGTCCACGTGCTGCTCGTGCCGGCGCTGATCCTCGCGCTCATCGGCCTGCACCTGCTCTTCGTCGTGCTGCACAAGCACACCCAGTACCCGGGCTCGGGCCGCACGGACAAGAACGTCGTCGGCTACCCGCTCTTCCCGGTGTACGTCGCGAAGGCCGGCGGGTTCTTCTTCGTGGTGTTCGGCGTCATCGCCCTCATGGCGGCGACGATGACCATCAACCCGGTCTGGAACTACGGCCCGTACGACCCGTCCCCCGTCGGGGCGGGCGCGCAGCCCGACTGGTACATGCTGTTCCTGGAGGGTGCGCTGCGCCTCATGCCGGGCGGTCCCACGGAGTTCGTGATCGGTCAGTACACCCTGACGCTGAACGTGCTCATCCCGGCGGTCGTCGTCCCGGGCATCCTCTTCTCGGCCCTGGCGCTCTACCCGTTCATCGAGGCGGCCGTCACCGACGACCGCCGTGAGCACCACGTCCTGGACCGCCCGCGGAACCGGCCCTTCCGGACCGCGTTCGGCGTCGCGATCCTGGTCGCGTTCTTCATCCTCGTGCTCGCCGGGTCGAACGACATCATCGCGACGCACTTCCTGCTGTCGATCAACGACATCACCTACGTGTTCCGGGTCCTGATCTTCGTCGGGCCGGCGCTGGCCTTCTGGTTCACGAAGCGGTTCTGCCTGAGCCTGCAGCGCAAGGACCGCGAGCTCGTGCTGCACGGTCACGAGTCGGCCCGCATCGTCCGCTTCGCGTCCGGCGAGTACATCGAGGTGCACAAGCCCCTCGACGAGCACGAGCGGTGGCTGCGCGTCCAGCACGACCCGCTGCGTCCGCTGGAGATCGGTCCAGCCGAGGACGCCCGTGGTGTCCGCCGCAAGGGCCACCGTCTCGACGCTCTGCGGGCCCGTGTGTCGCGGGTCTTCTACGAGGACCGCGTCGAGCCCGTCACGCCGGCCGAGTGGCTCGCCGCCCAGTCGCACGGTGAGCACGACGCCCTCGAGGCGCCCGCCGCCACGCAGGCGCCGCAGCTCACCGGTGGCGGACGCCACCTCGTCGAGCCCGACGTCCAGGACGGCGAGCGCCGCCCCACCGGTGGTGGCCGCAACCTCGTCGAGCCGACGGACCCGGACGGCACCGACCGCCGCGGCTGATCCCGCCCGGACGGGCCGCAGCACCTGACGACGCGCGCGCCGTTCCCCCGCAACACGCAGGGGGAACGGCGCGCGCGTCGTCGTCGTATGGGCCAGAGTGGACCCCGTGGGCCTGCCGTGACCCGCGCCCGCGCGTCACGACGGAGGCCACCGGACGGACGACCGCGGCACCCACGTCGCGGTCTCGACCCTGAGAGGCATGCACGCATGGCTGACTACACGCTCCCCGACCTGCCCTACGACTACGCGGCGCTCGAGCCGCACATCTCGGGGCGCATCATGGAGCTGCACCACGACAAGCACCACGCGACCTACGTGGCCGGCGCGAACACGGCCCTCGAGAAGCTGGCCGCGGCGCGCGAGGCCGACGACCTGGCCGCGGTCAACCTGCACGAGAAGAACCTCGCGTTCAACCTCGGCGGGCACGTCAACCACTCGGTGTTCTGGGCCAACCTCTCCCCCGCCGGCGGCGACAAGCCCGAGGGTGAGCTGGCGGCGGCGATCGACGAGTTCTTCGGCTCGTTCGAGGCCTTCCAGAAGCACTTCGCGGCCAACGCCGTCGGCATCCAGGGCTCCGGCTGGTCGATCCTCGCGTGGGACTCCATCGGCCAGAAGCTCGTCATCGTGCAGCTCTACGACCAGCAGTCGAACATCGCCCTCGGCCTCGTGCCGGTCGTCGTGCTCGACATGTGGGAGCACGCCTTCTACCTCGACTACGTCAACGTCAAGGCCGACTACGTCAAGGCGTGGTGGAACATCGTGAACTGGGCCGACGCCGCGCAGCGTTTCACGCGTGCGCGGACGCAGACGGCCGGGCTCATCGTCCCCGCCTGACGGCCCGCTCCGTGCGTCCTGGCCCGAGAGGCCGTCGGGCGGTCCCAGGGGCCCTCCTGCGTTCCGGACGTCCTGGAGGTCCTCAGGGCGGCCTTCGAAGGCGCTGGAGGTGCTCAGGAGCTCCTGGAGCTCCTCGGGAGCTCCCCTGGACGCTCTCCTGGTCCTCCTGCGCCGTGCCGGCCGTTCCACGACCTCGGGGACGACTCCCCGGGGGGACCGCTGGGTCTGCGCGCCGTGTTCACCGCGACGACGACAGCGGCCCTCCCCGGAAGCCCGGGGAGGGCCGCTGTGGCCGATCTGGTGCAGGTGCCTCAGTGGGCGTGCTGACCGCGCGAGAACTCGAAGACCCAACCCACGAGACCCACGGCACCGATGAGCAGCCCCGGGAGGAGCAGCCACCAGCCGACGGCCAGCGCCAGGAACACCACGGTACCGGCGAGCCCGAGCACGAGGGGCCACCAGCTCCACGGGCTGAACACGCCCTGGTCGCCGGCGCCCTGCTCGATCTCGCCCAGCGGGTCGTCCTCGGGACGGGCGTCGATCCGCTTGCCGACGAGGTACAGGTACCCGCCGATCATGCCCGCCATGCCGCCGACGAGCGGGATCCCGTAGGTCCCGACGGGCTCGCCGCCGCTCCAGACGGCGTAGACGATCCCCACGGGGATGAAGAACAGCACCCCGTAGAGGAAGAGCTTGGCCTCGAACTTCATCGCTGCTCACCGTCCCGCGTCGGGTGGTCGCCGTCGACGTCCGGGTCGTCGACGACCGTCGTGCTGCTCTGCTCGGACCGGCCCG
The DNA here is from genome assembly GCF_057221735.1 of Cellulomonas sp. plas2. Lineage (NCBI taxonomy): Bacteria > Bacillati > Actinomycetota > Actinomycetes > Micrococcales > Cellulomonadaceae > Cellulomonas > Cellulomonas sp. plas2. The sequence goes on along the minus strand of NZ_CM170155.1, from coordinate 1,712,683 downwards.
TGCCCTTGCGCACGCGGTCCTTGCCCACCTCGGGCTGGCCCACGCGCTCGGCCTCCCAGTCGAAGACGCCACCGGAGTCGGGCTCCACGTGGTCCATCGCGGCGACCTCGGGGTGGTGCAGATCGAACGCCGGGCGCTCCGAGCGGATGCGCGGCAGCGAGGTGAAGTTGTGCCGCGGCGGCGGGCAGCTCGTCGCCCACTCGAGGGAGTTGCCGTAGCCCCAGGGGTCGTCCACGGCGACGCGCGGCGCCTTGCGCCAGGTGACGTAGACGTTCCACAGGAACGGGAGGATCGAGATGCCGAGCACCATGGCGCCGACGGTCGAGACCTCGTTGAGGAACGTGAAGCCCTCTTCGGGCGAGTACTCCGCGTAGCGCCGCGGCATGCCCTGGACGCCCAGCCAGTGCTGCACGAGGAACGTCGTGTGGAAGCTGAGGAACAGGAGCCAGAAGTGGATCTTGCCCAGACGCTCGTCGAGCATCTTGCCCGTCATCTTCGGCCACCAGAAGTAGAACCCGGCGAACATCGCGAAGACGACGGTCCCGAACACCACGTAGTGGAAGTGCGCCACCACGAAGTACGAGTCCGAGAGTTGGAAGTCGAGGGCCGGGCTGGACAGGATGACCCCCGTCAGGCCGCCGAAGAGGAACGTCACGAGGAAGCCGATCGCCCACAGCATGGGCGTCTCGAAGGTGATCTTCCCCCGCCACATCGTGCCGATCCAGTTGAAGAACTTCACGCCGGTCGGCACCGCGATGAGCATCGTCGTCAGTGCGAAGAACGGCAGCAGCACCTGGCCGGTGACGTACATGTGGTGCGCCCACACCGTCACGGAGAGCGCCGCGATCGCGATCGTCGCGTAGACCAGGCCCTTGTAGCCGAAGATCGGCTTGCGGCTGAAGACGGGCAGGATCTCCGTGATGATGCCGAAGAACGGCAGCGCGATGATGTAGACCTCGGGGTGGCCGAAGAACCAGAACAGGTGCTGCCACAGCAGCGCCCCGCCGTTCTCCGGGTTGAACACCTGAGCGTCCAGCCGCCGGTCCGCCCCGAGGGCGAACAGCGCGGCCGCCAGCGGCGGGAACGCCATGATGACGAGCACGCTGGTGATGAGGATGTTCCAGGTGAAGATCGGCATCCGGAACATGGTCATGCCGGGCGCGCGCATCGTCACGATCGTGGTGATGAAGTTGACCGAGCCGAGGATCGTGCCGAAACCGGTCAGCGCGAGGCCGAAGACCCACAGGTCACCGCCGAGACCCGGGCTGTAGACCGTGTCCGACAGCGGCGCGTAGGCCGTCCACCCGAAGGACGCCGCGCCCTGCGGCAGCAGGAACCCGGCGGCGGCGATGAGGCCGCCGAACAGGTAGAGCCAGTACGCGAACATGTTCAGCCGCGGGAACGCCACGTCCGGTGCGCCGATCTGCAGCGGCATCAGCACGTTCGCGAAGCCGGCGAACAGCGGCGTCGCGAACAGCAGCAGCATGACGGTGCCGTGCATCGTGAAGGCCTGGTTGTACTGCTCGGCCGTCTGGAACACGTCCAGCGCCGGCGTGAACAGCTCCGCACGGATGAGCAGCGCGATCACGCCGCCGATGCAGAACCAGACGAACGAGGTGATGAGGTACAGGTACCCGATCACCTTGTGGTCGGTGGAGGTCACCCACTTGACCACCGTCCGGCCGAGGGTCTGGCGGCTGGGCGCCAGCCCCGGCACGCGCTCGATCGTCGCGGCCATCAGTCCTCGCTCCCCTGCGACGCCCCGGCGGGCTCACCCTGCCGGCGCACGCTGTCCAGGTCCTGCAGCTTGCTGGCGTCGATGCCCAGCTGCCCGGTCTGCCCCGCGTCGCGGAGCGCCTCGATGTGCTCGTCGTACTCCTCGCGGGAGACGACCTTGACGTTGAACAGCATCGACGCGTGGTACTCGCCGCACAGCTCGGCGCACTTGCCCACGTACGTGCCCTCCTTGGTCGGCGTGACCTCGAAGGTGTTCGTCGTCTGCCCGGGGATGACGTCCATCTTGTAGAGGAACGCCGGGACCCAGAACGAGTGGATGACGTCGCGGGAGTTCAGCGTGAACTCGACCGTCTCGTCGACGGGCAGGTAGAGCGTGATCTGCTCGGCCAGCGTGCCCTCCTGGCCGACGCCCTCCGCCTGCACGCCGGAGTCGTACACGTCGTCGTCGAGGTAGTTGAAGTCCCAGCTCCACTGCTTGCCGATGACCTGCACCCGCAGGTCCGGGTCGCCGCTGACCGTCTGGATCTCGTGCTGGTCGCGCGCCGTGTAGTAGAAGAGCACGCCGACCATGAGGATCGGCAGGATCACGTACATGATCTCGAGCGGCACGTGGTAACGGAGCTGCACCGGCAGGACGTCGTCGTTCTTGCGCTTCCGGTACACCGCGACGCACCAGAGCATGAGGCCCCAGGTGATGACGCCGACGATGAGCGCCGCGATCCAGGAGCCCACCCAGAGGCTCATGATGCGACCGGTCTGGTTCGTGACCTCGTTCGCGGAGTCGCCCGGGAGGTAGCCGCGTGCCAGCTGGTCCGACGAGCAGCCGGCCAGCACCAGCACGGCGAGGCCCAGGGCGGACGCCCGGAGGCCGGCCGCACGGCGCCGCCGGCGGGGGTTCTGCAGGTGCACGGGGGACCTCTCGTTCTGGTGGCCCCGGCCGTCGACGACCCGTCGGCTGCGTGCTGCGCCTGTGCGGGGTCGTGGTGACACCTGGGACCTACGTCCTCGACCCGCGCAGCCTAGCGCGCCGAGGGGCCGTCCACGTGCTGCCTCGCACCGGTTGACGACGGCGCGTCAGGTCCACCACAGGTCGTCACGGGTCGTTAGCGTGGCCCCGTGCCGCCGTCCGCGCCCGTCGCGACCCCCCGCGTGGTCCTCGACGCGGCGGGGCACGCCCCGCCCTCCCCCCGCGTGCGGGACGCCCTGCTGGCGGCCCTCGACGAGGGGTGGGCCGACCCCCGCCGGCTGCACGCCGAGGGCCGGCGCGCCCGCGCGCTGCTCGACGGTGCCCGTGAGTCCCTCGCGGCCGGGCTCGGCGCGCGGACGGAGGAAATCGCGCTGGCCCCGTCGCACACGCAGGCCCTGCACGCCGCCGTGCTGACGGTCGCGCGCGGCCGGCGGCGGGTCGGCGCGGACGTCGTCGTGCCGGCCGTCGAGCGTGCCGCCGTGCTGCACGCGGCGGACGCGGCCGGCACCCGCCGCACCGTCCCCGTGGACCGGCTCGGGCGCGTCGACGCCGACGCGTTCGCCGCCGCGGTGGGGGCGCCGGGCGTCGCCCTGGCGGCCCTGCAGGTCGCGAACGGCGAGGTGGGGACGCGCCAGCCGGTCGACGCGGCCGCGTCCGCGGCACGGGCGGCGGGCGTGCCGCTCCTCGTGGACGCCGGCGCGGCGGCGGGGCACGTGGCCCTGCCGGACGGGTGGGACCTGCTCACGGCGGACGCCGGCGACTGGGGCGCCCCGGCTCCCCTCGGCGTCCTCGCCGTGCGCGCGGGCGTGCGGCGTGCGCCCGTCGGGCCGTCCGACGAGGACGCGCCGCTGACCGGCGGGTTCCCCGGCGGGGTCGTCGTGCCGGTCGCGCTGGCCGCCGCCGTCGCGCTGGAGGAGCGGCTGGCCGCCCGGGACGCCGACGACGCCGCCCGCCGCGCCCTCGTCGCGCGCCTGAGGGCGCGCGTGGCCGCCGAGGTGCCGGACGTCGAGGTCGTCGGCGACCCGCAGGACCGCCTCCCCCACGTGCTGACCTTCTCCTGCCTCTACGTCGACGGGGAGGCCCTCGTCGGGCGGCTCGACGCCGCCGGGTTCGCCGTGGGCTCGGGCTCCGCCTGCTCGTCGAGCACGCTCGAGCCGAGCCACGTGCTGACCGCCATGGGCGTCCTCACGCACGGCAACGTGCGGCTCGCGCTCCCGCCGGGCACCGCCGCGGCGGACGTGGAGCGCTTCGCCGACGTGCTCCCCGGGCTGGTGCGCGAGGTGCGGGGGTCCCTCGGGGCGCTGCACCTGTGACCGGATCCGTGGCCGGACCTGCGGGCCGACCCGTGGCCGGACCCGTGAGCAGGGCGCCGGACGGCGTCGTCGAGGTCGTCGACGCGCGCGGCCTGCTCTGCCCGCTGCCCGTCGTGCACCTCGCGCGGGCCGCGGCGGCGGCACCGCCCGGGTCGCTCCTGCAGGTGCTGACCACCGACCCCGCCGCGCTGGTCGACGTGCCCGCGTGGGCGCGGATGCGCGGGCACGCCCTCGTCGCCCGGACCGACGAGCCCGACGGCAGCGCACGGCTCACCGTGCGGACGACCGACCCGGACGCCCCCTCGTGACGGCACCGCCCCGGGCACGACGACGCCCGACGGCCGTGCCCGTTCCTCGGGCCGTCGTCGGGCGTCGTGGGTGGTGCGCCGCGTGCCGCGGCGACCGGGTCAGCTGAAGGAGCCGCCGCAGGCGCAGGAGGAGCCGGCGTTGGGGTTGTCGATCGTGAACCCCTGCTTCTCGATGGTGTCGGCGAAGTCGATCGTCGCCCCCTCGAGGTAGGGCACGCTCATGCGGTCCACGACGACCTCGACGCCGTCGTAGTCCTTCGTGACGTCGCCGTCGAGCAGGCGCTCGTCGAAGTAGAGCTGGTAGATCAGGCCGGAGCAGCCGCCGGGCTGCACCGCCACGCGCAGGCGCAGGTCGTCCCGACCCTCCTGCTCGAGCAGGCTGCGCACCTTGCCGGCCGCCACGTCCGTGAGCAGGACCCCGTGGGTGTCCGGCTTCGTGGTGGTCGTCTGCGGGGCCTGGGTGGTCTCGGTCATCCGTGTCTCCCTCGTGAGCCGTGCGGGCACGCGGTCCGGGTGCCGCCGGGGCGGCACGCACGGCGCGCCGCGACGTGCAACCAGCCCCGCGTCACGGATGTTCCCGGGTGCGCGGGTGCTGCCGTCCTCCAGCGTACGCACCCGCCCCGGACGCGGGCGACCACGTGCGGGCGACCCTCGCCGCCAGCGCCGCCCACGTGCCCGCGCCCGCCACGCCCTCGTCCGGCGGCGTGCCGCCCCCGAGCGGGGCGTAGGCCGCGGCGACGCCGGTGCCGCGCAGCCCGCCCGCGAGCGGCGGCACCCGTGGCGCGAGCACGACGAGCGGCACCCCCTGCGCACCCGCCGCCGCCAGGGCCTGCGCCAGCACCGTCCCGTCGAGGTCCGCGTGCTCCAGCCCCTCCCGGACGACGACGACGAGGTCCGCCGTCGCGGCCGCACCCGCGAGCCCGACGAGGTGCGCCCCGTGCGCGGGTCCCGGCAGGAGCCGCGCCCCGACGAGGGCGAGCGCGAAGCCGGCGCCGCCGTGCGACCCGGCGCCCGGCGCCCGGGTGAACGGGGTCGCGGTGCGTGCCCCCGGACCGACGAGGAGGTCGGGCCGCGCGGCGTCGCCCAGCGCGGCGACCCAGGCGTGCGCCTGCACCGAGAGCCGCTGCTCCAGCGCCTGGGCCGCCCCCGGGTCGAGGACGCCGTCCGCCGCCAGGCCGGCGGCGGTCCCCCGGAGCCCGAGCAGCGGCGTCGGCGCCGGGGCGACCGCCACGAGGTCGACGTCGGCCAACGCCCGGGCCAGCGCGGGCAGCCACGTCGGCGCCCCCGTCGGGGACCCTGCCGACGGTCGGGCCGAGCCGCCCCCGGGCAGGAGGGCGTCGGCCAGGCCCGTCAGCAGCCCGGCCCCGGCGTCGGGGGTCCCCGGGGTGCCGAGCGCCACGGTCAGGGACCGCGCGCGACCCTCCGGCGAACGGGCCCGACCGTCGCCGCCGGCCCTCGCGCGCGACAGCCCGTCGAGCACGACGTCGGCGTCGGCGGCGCCGCCGGACGGCTCCATCGGGTCCGCGGCGGGCAGCTCGACATGGACGCCGGGCCCCGTCACCGTCCCCGTCACCGTCGCCGTCACCGCGTCGACCCACCCGGGGCCGCCGTCCGGCACCACGAGCACGGTCGCGTCGTCGTGCGGAGCCGCGTCCCGCCAGCCGGTGACGACGGCGTCGGCGGCGGCACGGGGCACGCGGTCGGGGACGACGAGGACGTGCACCGGGCGATCCTGGCACGTGCGCGGGCTGTGGGATGATCGCGCGCATGACCGCCACCGTCACCGGCACCGTCACCGCCACCGTGACCCCGACGGCCACCGTGACGGGATTCGCCGAGCCCGCGGGCTCGGCGCTGCTCCTCCTCGGCCGGCGGAGCGACCTCGCCTCCGAGCGCGGCGTGGAGTGCACGGGGGCGCTGCCCGCCCCCGGCGACCCGGGCCTCGTCGAGCGCGCCCGGGCCGCGCGGGCCGCGTTGGGCGACCGCGCGTTCGTCCTCGGCCACCACTACCAGCGCGACGAGGTCATCGCCTTCGCCGACGTCACGGGCGACTCCTTCAAGCTCGCGCGGGAGGCCGCGGCGCGTCCGGACGCCGAGTTCGTCGTGTTCTGCGGCGTGCACTTCATGGCCGAGTCCGCCGACATCCTCACCTCCGACGCCCAGGCCGTGGTCCTGCCGGACCTCGCCGCCGGGTGCTCCATGGCGGACATGGCGACGCTCGACCAGGTGGAGGAGGCGTGGGACGTGCTGGCCGACGCCGGCGTGGCGGCCTCGACGGTGCCGGTCACGTACATGAACTCCTCCGCCGCCATCAAGGCCTTCACGGGTCGGCACGGCGGCACGGTCTGCACGTCCTCCAACGCCGAGACGGCGCTGCGCTGGGCGTTCGACCAGGTGGGCGGGCTCCAGGGCACGGGCAAGGTGCTCTTCATGCCGGACCAGCACCTGGGCCGGAACACCGCGGTGCGCGCCCTGGGGCTGCCGCTGGAGGCCTGCGTCGTCCTCGACCCGCACCGGCCCGGCGGCGGCGTCACGCCCGAGGCCCTGCGGGCCGCCCGCATGATCCTGTGGCGGGGGCACTGCTCGGTGCACGGGCGCTTCACCGCGAAGAACGTGGCCGACCACCGCGCGGCCGACCCGGCCGTGACGGTCCTCGTCCACCCCGAGTGCCGCCACGAGGTCGTCACGGCGGCCGACATGGTCGGCTCGACGGAGTACATCATCCGCGCGCTGGACGCGGCCGCGCCCGGCTCCTCGTGGGCCGTGGGGACGGAGCTCAACCTCGTCCGCCGGCTCGCCGCGGCGCACCCCGACCTCACCGTGCGCTACCTCGACGACACGGTGTGCTTCTGCTCCACCATGAACCGCATCGACCTGCCGCACCTCGTGTGGACCCTGGAGTCCCTCGTCGCCGGGCGGACGGTCAACCGCATCGTCGTGGACCCGGACGTCGCCCACTGGGCGCGCGTGGCCCTCGACCGCATGCTCGCGCTGCCCGGCACCTGACGGGCGGCGCCGCGACGCCGCCGGGCGAGTGCGCCGGCGGACCGGACGACGGGCGGGGGCCCGCCGGGAGAGGGGCGGACCGGATGGGCACGGGCAGCGCGCTGCGGGTGGGGGTCTTCGTCTTCGACGGGGCCGAGGAGCTCGACGTCGTCGGGCCGTACGACGTGCTCGCCGCCTGGGCGCAGCACAGCCCTCTCCGCCCCCAGGTCTGCACCTTCTCCGCCGACGGCCGCGGCGTCCGCTGCGCCAAGGGGCTGCGCCTGCTGCCCGACTGCGACGCCGACGAGGCGCTGCCCCTGCACGTGCTCGTCTACCCGGGCGGCCGGGGCACGCGGGCGCTGGCCGCGGACCCGGCGCACCTGCGGTGGGTCCGCTCGCTGCGCGCGACCGTGCCGCTCGTGACGAGCGTCTGCACCGGCGCGCTGGTCCTCGCCGCCGCCGGCCTGCTGGCCGGGCGGCCGGCGGCCACGCACCACGCCGCGGTCGACGAGCTCGTCGCGCTCGACCCGAGCGTCCTCGTGGACACGGAGGCCCGGTTCGTCGACGACGGCGACGTCGTCACGTCGGCCGGCGTGTCCGCGGGGATCGACATGGCGCTGCACCTCGTCGCCCGGCTGGACGGGCCGGACGCGGCGGCCGAGGTGCGGCGCGCGATCCAGTACGACCCCGCCCCGCCCGTCTGAGGGCGTCCGGCCCGGCGTGGTCGCCCCGGGCCGTCAGCGCTCGGCCGCGAGCCGCGCGAGGAGCAGGGCCTCCGCCAGGACGACCTTCTCGAGCTCGCCGAGGTGGACGCTCTCGTCCGCGCCGTGCGCGCGGCTGTCCGGGTCCTCGACCCCGGTGACGAGGATCGCCGCCGACGGGTAGGCCTCGAGCAGGTCGGCGATGAAGGGGATGGACCCGCCGATCCCGATGTCGACCGGCTCGGTGCCCCACGCCTCGGCGAAGGCCCACCGGGCCGCCCGCATGGCCGTCGAGTCCTCCGGCGCGCGGAAGGGCTTGCCCTGCTCGCCCTCGACGACGTGCACGTGCGCGCCGAAGGGCGCGTGCCCCTCGAGGTGCGCGCGCAGCGCCGCCATGGCCGCCGCGGGGTCCTGGCCGGGGGCGATCCGCACCGACAGCTTGGCCGTGGCGCGGGGGGTCAGCGTGTTGGACGCCGTCGCCACCCGGGGGGCGTCCAGGCCGATGACGGAGATCGCCGGCCGCGTCCACATGCCCGCGGTCAGCGGGCCGGTGCCGGCCAGCCGCACGCCGGGCAGCACGCCGGCGTCGGCGCGCAGCTGGTCCTCGTCGAGGTCGACCGCCGGGTCCGGCGCGTGCACCAGGCCCGCGACGGCGACGTCCCCCGCCTCGTCGTGCAGCGTGGCCAGGAGGCGCGCGAGCAGGGTCGGGGCGTCGAGCACGGGCCCGCCGTACATGCCGGAGTGGACGGCGTGGTCGAGGACCGCGACCTCGACCGTGCAGTCCACGAGGCCCCGCAGCGACGTGGTCAGCCCCGGCACGCCGATCCGCCAGTTGGAGGAGTCGGCCACGACGATGACGTCGGCCGCCAGCAGCTCCCGGTGGGCCTGCAGGAACGGCACGAAGGTCGGCGACCCGACCTCCTCCTCGCCCTCGACGAAGACCGTCACGCCGACGCCGAGGTCGTCGGCGAGGACGCGCAGCGCCCCGACGTGGGCGACGACGCCCGCCTTGTAGTCGGCGGCGCCGCGGCCGTGCAGGCGCTCGCCGACGAGGGTCGGCTCGAACGGCGGCGTCGACCAGGCCGCGTCGTCGCCGGGGGGCTGGACGTCGTGGTGCGCGTAGAGCAGGACGGTGGGGGCACCGGCCGGGCCCGGCCGACGGGCGACGACCGCCGGCGCGCCCTCGCGGCCGTCGGGGCGCCGCGCGCGCAGCACCTGCACGTCGTCCATCCCCACGCCGCGCAGGAGGTCCGCCACGGCCGCCGCGCTGGCCTCCACGTGCGCCGCGTCGAAGTCCGCGTTGGACACCGACGGGATCCGCACGAGCGCCTCGAGGTCCGCCCGGACGCCCGGGAAGACCCCTGCGGTGCGCCGGCGCAGCTCCGCGGTGCCGGGCAGGGTGCCGGGGAGGGCCGTCGGGGTCGGGTGAGCGGTCGCGGGGGTGGGGTCGGGCACGGTGGGGTCGGGCACGGCGGGCTCGGTCGGCGTCACGGCCCGCCACGCTACTCGACTACCCTGGCGGGGTGTTCGGACGCAGCAGCAGCACACCCCCGTCGCAGGTGCGACCCCTCCGCCGTCGCACCCCCGGTGGCGCCACCGCCGTGCGGGCGACGACGCCCGCGGCCACCGCGCCGGTGACCGCGCCGCCCGCGACGGGCGAGCCTGCCACCGGCACGTCGACCGGCACCTCGACCGGCACCTCGACCGGCACCTCGACCGGCACGGGCAAGGGGCGTCCCACGCCCAAGCGCAAGGTGGCGCAGGCCGCGAACCGGCGCCCGCTCGTCCCGCTGGACCGCAAGGCCGCGGCACGCGAGGAGCGCGCCCGCCGCCGCGTCCAGCGCGACCAGGAGTACCGCGCCATGCAGTCCGGCGACGAGCGCTTCCTGCCGGTGCGCGACCGCGGCCCGGTCCGGCGCTTCGTGCGCGACAGCATCGACGCGCGGCGCAGCCTCGGCGAGTACTTCCTGCCCGTGGCGTTCGTGCTGCTCATCGCGCAGACGCTGCTGGCGGCGACGGCGCCCGAGGTCGTGCTGGTCCTCACGCTCGTGCTCTACCTGTTCATCCTCGGCACGGTCGTCGACGCGATCGTCCTGTGGCGCGGGCTGAAGAAGAAGCTCGTCGCGCGCTTCGGCGCCGAGGCGCTCCCCCGGGGCCTGACGATGTACGCCGTCACCCGCATCTTCCAGCTGCGTCGGCTGCGGATGCCCAAGCCGCAGGTCCAGCGCGGCCAGCAGCCGCGCTGACGCAGCGAGGCCGCGCCGACGGCCGTCAGGCCAGGGACGGGAGCTGCACGGTCGGGCTCGCCTGGCGTCCCTCGTGCACCAGCCGCGCGTCCACCACGCCCTGCTCGGACAGGGCGCGCCAGTGCTCGCCCAGCCAGACCTCGGCGTCGTACTGCGTCGTGAAAACGGGGCTGACGGGCCGCTCCAGCAGCCGCCCCTCGGCGGCGTGCAGGTGCCACTCCCACTGCGGCCGGACCACCATCACCGCTCCCCCCCTCGGGCGTCCCGCGCCAGCGCGCGGGTGATGCGACGGGCCCAGAACGGGCCCTCGTAGACGAAACCGGTGTAGCCCTGCACGAGCGTGGCCCCGTTCGCGACGTACTCGCGGGCGTCCGCCCCGGTGGTGATCCCGCCGACGCCGACGAGGACGACCTCGTCGCCCAGGCGGTCGCGCAGGCGGGCGACGACGTCGAGGCCGCGCTCGCGCAGCGGCGGTCCCGACAGCCCCCCGGGCCCGCGGTCGTGCCCGACCGTCGTGTTGACCGCGACGACGCCGTCGAGGCCCAGCTCGGCGACGAGGTCGGCCACCGCGTCGACGTCCTCGTCGGACAGGTCGGGGGCGATCTTCACCAGGAGCGGGACGGGGGGCCGCCCGGCGGCGGCCGTCGCCTCGTCGGCGGCGACGCGCGTCGCCTCGAGGACCGGCCGCAGCACCTCGACGGCCTGCAGGTCCCGCAGCCCGGGCGTGTTGGGCGACGACACGTTGACGACGAGGTAGTCGGCCCAGGGCGCCAGGCGGCCGGCGGAGGTGGCGTAGTCGGCTGCCGCGTCCTGCGGCGCCGTGCTCTTCGTCTTGCCGATGTTCACGCCGACCACGAGCCGCCGCCCGGCCGGCGTGGCGCGCAGCCGCCGCAGCCGCGCGGCCACGGCGGCGGACCCCTCGTTGTTGAAGCCCATGCGGTTGCGCAGCGCGCGCTCGTCGAGCTCGCGCCACAGCCGCGGCCGCTCGTTGCCGGGCTGGCCCTGCGCGGTGATCGTGCCGACCTCGACGAAGCCGAACCCGAGCATCGCGAGGCCGCGGACGCCGTGCGCGTCCTTGTCGAACCCGGCCGCCAGGCCGAACCGGGACGGGAAGCGGCGCCCCCACACCTCGACGGCGCCCTCCGGCGGCGGCGCGAGGACCCGGGCGACGGCGTCGGACAGCACCGGCACGGCCGCCACGGCACGGATCGCGCCGGAGGCGAGCGCGTGCGCGCGCTCCGGCCCCGTGCGGCGCAGGACCAGGTCGAACAGCAGGCGGTACACGGCCGTCAACCTACCGCCACGCCGCGGAGGGCCGAGGACGGGTCCGAGCCCATCGGGGCCTCCCGGCGCCCTCGCGCCCCTCAGTGCCGGGCGCGCACCCCGGGGCGGGTGAGGCGCGGCAGCAGGACGTGCACGAGCGGCCCGACGCCGAGCGCGTAGGCGAGCGTCGCGAGGCCGAGCGTGCCGCCGAGCAGCGCGCCGACGCCGACCACGGCGACCTCGATGCCGATGCGGACGGGGGCCAGCGGCCAGCCCGTGCGCCCGACGAGCCCCGTCATGAGACCGTCGCGCGGACCCGGCCCGAGGCCCACGCCGATGTAGAGGGCCGTCGCCACGGCGTTGAGCACGATCCCGACGACGACGAGCGCCACGCGCGCCGGGAGCCCCAGCGGCGGCAGCAGCCCGACGAGGGCCAGCGCGGGGTCGACCGCGAGGGCGATGACGACGACGTTGGCCACCGTGCCCAGCCCCGGGCGCTGGCGCAGGGGCCACCAGCACAGCAGCACGACGAGGCTCGTCAGGGCGGTGATCGCGCCGAACGACAGGGGCAGCCGGTGGGTGAGGCCCTGCGTGAGCACGTCCCACGGCAGGGCGCCGAGGCCCGCGCGCACCATGACGGCCATCGACAGGGCGTAGAGCAGGAGCCCGACGACGAGCTGCGCCGAGCCGCGCGCGTCGGTGCGCCAGCTGGCGACCCGGGCGTCGGGACGGGCGTCTGAGCGCGCCGCGCCGACCTCGGCCGGCGGGCTCGCGGGGCTCGTGCGTGACGTCATGTGTCCAGGGTGTTGCACTGGTGGCCTTGTCGCCCAGGGCCACTTCGGGGACAGTGGCCCTGTGCCGACGCGACCGCAGCCCGCACCGCCGCTCGCCGAGCGTCGGGTGTCCGGCGCCCGCCTGCGCCTGCTCCTCGGTACGTGGCAGCGCCCCGGCGCCGCCTACACCGCCCTCGCCGACGCCCTGCGGGCGGCCGTCCTCAGCGGGGCGCTGCCGCTGCGCACGCGCGTGCCGAGCGAGCGCGAGCTCGCCGAGCACCTGGGCGTCTCGCGCACCACCGCGACCGCGGTCTACGACGTCCTGCGCGCGGAGGGCTACCTCGTCAGCCGGCGCGGCTCGGGGACCGTGACGGCGCTGCCGGCCGACGGGTCGCGCGCCGACCGCTCCCCGGCGTTCGGCGGCCCCGCCGCCGAGGGCCTCGTCGACCTGTCGATGGCGGCCCCCTCCGCCTCGGGCGACCTCGCCGCGCACGTCGCCGGTGCGGTCGAGGACCTGGCGCACCACACCGGCGGACGCGGGTACGAGCCGCTCGGCCTGCCGGTGCTGCGCGCCGCCGTGGCCGGGTGGTACGAGGAGCGCGGGGTGCCGACGAGCCCCGACCACGTGCTCGTCACGACGGGGGCCCAGCACGCGCTGCACCTGCTCGTCGCGGCGCACGCGGGACCGGGCGACCGGGTCGTCGTCGAGCACCCGACCTACCTGCACGCCATCGACGCCGTGCGGGGTGCCGGGGCCCGCCCCGTCCCGGTGCCGGTCGGTCGCGACGGCCTGGACGTGGACCTCCTCGCCTCGACGCTCCGGCAGGCGGCGCCGCGGCTCGTGTACCTCGTCCCCGACCACCACAACCCGACGGGGACGAGCGTGGGTGACGACGCGCGCGCCCGGGTCCGCGAGCTGGCGCGCCGCACCGGCACGGTCGTCGTGGCCGACGAGGTGCTCAGCGACCTGACGGTCGAGGGGCCGCCACCCGTGCCGTTCCTCGGCACACGCGTGCCGGGACGGGAGCTCGTCGGCGTCGGCTCCGCCTCGAAGTCGTTCTGGGGCGGCCTGCGGGTCGGCTGGGTGCGCGCGCACCCCGAGCTCGTCGCCCGCCTGGCCGTCCTGCGCGGCCGGGTCGACATCGCGACCCCGGTGCTCGAGCAGCTCGTGGTCGCGCGCCTGCTCGCCGCCCGCACGGAGCTCCTCGAGCGGCGTCGTGCGGCCCTGCGGGAGCGTCGCGACCTGCTCGTGCGCCTCCTGGGCGAGCGGCTGCCGTCCTGGCGGTACGACGTGCCCGCCGGCGGGCTGTCGGTCTGGGTGGACCTGGGCGCCGCGCGCTCGACGGCCCTGGCGGCGATCGCCCCGCGGCACGGCGTGCGGCTCGTGCCCGGCACGGCCTTCGGCACCGACGGCTCGTTCGACGACCGCCTGCGCCTCACCTTCAGCGAGCCGGCGGCCGTGCTCGACGACGGTCTGCGCCGCGTCGCCGCGGCCTGGTCCGCCCTCGGCGAGCCGGCGGGCGCGGTGGAGGCCCCGCCCTGGCGCGCCGTCGTCTGACCGCCGGCCGCTACCGCCCGGACGCGGCGCGCGACGAGCGGCGCAGCCACAGCAGGCCGAGCACCGGCAGCACCAGCGGGACGTAGCCGTAGCCCTGCCCGAACCCGCTCCAGACGGTCTCGTCGGGGAAGTCCTGCGGTGCGACGAGGGAGACGACGCCCACGGCGACGACCCCGACGAGCTCGACGAGCACCGCCCCGAGGGCCAGCCGCCGCCGGTCGGTGGCCAGCGCGACCGTCGCCAGCACGTACACGAGCCCCGCCAGCGCGGACAGGGCGTACGCGAGCGGGGCCTCGTCGAGCTGCGTCGCGATCTGGTACCCGGCACGCGCCGTCGCCGCCAGCGCGAAGATGCCGTACACGAGCACGAGCACCCGGCCCGGACCCGTCGCGGTCGACGTGGCGCCGCCGGCACCCCCCGCGCGCGTCACGCCGGGCCCCAGAGCACGAGCAGACGGTACTCGAGGAACGCCACCGTCACGGCGGCCACGAGCAGGACCACGGAGCTCCAGCGGGTGCGCTCCGCGAACGCCCACGCCGCCGCCAGCGGCAGGACGAGCAGCTGGGTGAGGACGTAGCCCCAGAACTCCCACGGCTCCGGCGGCGCGCCACGCGTCGCCGACAGCACGCCCGCCAGCACGGCCTGCACGACGAGCAGCCCCTCGACGACGGCGCCGCCCCAGAGCTGCCGCAGCACCACCGCGCGGTCACGCGCGACGAACACCGCCGCCCACCCCGCCAGGGCGAGCGCCGCGAGGACCACGAGGACGACGGCGGGCACGAGCACCGGCACACGGTAGGCGATGCCGGCCGGCACCGACCGGGCGGGCGCCGACGAGCCGCGACGAGCCGTCAGGGGGATGACCGGCCCTCACAGCCCGGGCCGGGCGGCACGTGCGCGTTGGTTAGCATCGCCGGGTGACCACGACCTGCGCGCTGACCGCCACCGACCCCGCCCTGCTCGACGTGGACGCCCTCGTCGTGGCGGTCGCCGCCGGCGCCGACGGCACGGCGCCCGCCGTGCTCGACGCGCCCTGGCTGCCCGCCCCGCTGGCCGAGGTGCTCGTGCGCGACGCCGTGGCCCTCGGCGTCACGGGCGCCGCCGACGAGGTGCGCCGCGTCCCCGCGACGGGGCTGGCCGCAGCGGTGCTCGTCCTCGTCGGCGTCGGCGCCGGCGAGCCGGGCCTCGAGCGGCTGCGACGGGCGGCAGGGGCCGCGACGCGCGAGCTCGCCGGCACGGGCAGCGTCGCGCTCGCCCTGCCGGCGACGACCGTCGAGGCCGTCGCGGCGGTGGCCGAGGGCGCGCTCCTCGGCGCCTACGCCTTCCGCACCTACCGCCCGGCGGCCCCGGCCCCGGTCTCCGCCGTGCAGGTCGTCACGCCGCTGGCGCAGGACGCGGCGGCGGTGGCTGCCGCGGAGCGCGCGACCGTGCTGGCCCAGGCCGTCCACGGCGTCCGCGACCTCGTCAACGCCGCGCCCAACGACCTGTACCCCGAGGCGGTCGCGGACGCGGCCAAGGCGCTCGTCAAGGAGACCGGCAGCCGGGGCCTGAAGGTGTCCGTGCTCGACGAGAAGGCGCTGGCCGCGGGCGGCTACGGGGGGCTCGTCGCCGTCGGGCAGGGCTCCGTGCGGCCCCCGCGCCTCGTCACCGTGACCTGGGCGCCGCCGAAGGCGCGCGCGTCGGTGGCCCTCGTCGGGAAGGGCATCACCTTCGACTCGGGCGGCATCTCCCTCAAGCCGCCCGCCGGCATGGACGCGATGAAGTCCGACATGGCCGGCGCCGCCGCCGTGCTGCACACGGTCGTCGCCGCGGCGCGGCTGGGCCTGCCCGTGACCGTCACCGGATACCTCTGCCTCGCCGAGAACATGCCGTCGGGCTCCGCGCAGCGGCCCTCCGACGTCATCACCATCAAGGGCGGCACGACGGTCGAGGTCCTCAACACGGACGCCGAGGGCCGCCTGGTGCTGGCCGACGGGCTCGTCACGGCGCTCGAGCACCACCCCGACGTCGTCGTGGACGTCGCGACCCTCACCGGCGCGCAGGTCGTCGCGCTCGGTCCGCGGGTGTCCGCGGTCATGGGTCGCGACGACGTCCGCGCCGAGGTGGTCGCCGCCGCGCAGGCCGCCGGCGAGGAGTTCTGGCCCATGCCGCTCCCGGCCGAGCTCGCCGAGGGCCTCAAGAGCAAGGTGGCCGACCTCGCCAACGTCGCCGACCGCGCGGGCGGCATGCTCACGGCGGGGCTGTTCCTCCAGCGGTTCGTCGGTGACGCCGCCTGGGCGCACCTCGACGTCGCGGGGCCGGCCTTCAACGAGAAGGCGCCCTGGGGCTACACGCCCGCCGGCGGGACGGGTGTCGCCGTGCGGACGCTGCTGGCGCTCGTCGAGGCCCGCGCCGCCGCCGCGACCGCGGCCCGGTAGCGGGCACCGCCGTCGGGTCGGCCGCCCGTCCGGCCGCACCCGTGCACGCCGGACCGACGTCGACGGGAGCGTTCAGGAGCGCTCGGCGGCCCGGCGGGCGGCGCGCTCGGCCGCGCTGCGCCGGGCCAGGGTGCGCTGCCGGCTGTTCCAGTCCCGGACGCGCTGCGGGTAGCCCACGCGCTGCACGTCGTAGACGGGGATGCCGAGCTCGCGGGCGAGGGCGTGGCCGGCGCGCTCGTCGGGCACGCGGCGGCGCGTCCACTCCCCGTCGGTCGCCACGAGCATGAGCGTCACCGGGTTCTGCGCCGTGGCCGGCTCGACGTAGCCCTCGACGCCCACCCGGGACCGCGCGAACTCGGCCAGGTGGGCGGTCGTCTCCGCGCGCGCGGCGCGGCCGTCACCGCCGCCGGCCGCCGGTGCCGGCACCCGACGACGCCCCCGCAGCCGATCGAACAGACCCATGCGGGGCAGGCTAGCGACGGCGGCTGGGTGCGGGCTGGGAGCGCCGGGTGCGCCGCCCGGACGACGACGGCCGTGCGTCCCGGCGGGAAGTCATGGGATGTGTGTGTCGTCTGTGACACCGATGCACGGCGGGGACGGGTTCGTCGCACGTCGGAGGGGGTGACAAGATGGTCGGCGAGTCCCACCACCGCACCCTGCGAGGAGTCCGCACGTGGCCGACACCACCGGCACCGCTTTCGACGTCGTCGTCCTGGGCGGGGGGAGCGGCGGCTACGCGGCCGCGCTCCGCGCCGCCGAGCTGGGCATGACCGTCGCCCTGGTCGAGGCCGACAAGGTGGGCGGGACCTGCCTGCACCGCGGGTGCATCCCGACCAAGGCCATCCTGCACTCCTCGGAGCTGGCCCAGGGGGCGCGCGAGAGCGAGCAGTTCGGCGTCCACATGACGCTCGAGAAGATCGACATGGCCGGCGTCAACGCGTACAAGGACGGCGTCATCGGGCGGCTCTACAAGGGCCTGCAGGGTCTGATCAAGTCGCGCAAGATCGAGGTCGTCAACGGCTGGGGCCGCCTCGTCGCGCCGGACACCGTCGAGGTCGACGGCCGTCGGCTGACCGGCAAGAACATCGTGCTCGGCACCGGCTCCTACGCCCGGTCCCTGCCCGGGCTGGAGATCGGCGGCCGGGTCATCACCTCCGACCAGGCACTCGACCTGGACCACGTGCCGTCCTCGGCCATCATCCTCGGCGGCGGCGTCATCGGGTCGGAGTTCGCCTCCGCCTGGAAGGGCTTCGGGGTCGACGTCACGATCATCGAGGCGCTCCCCCACCTCGTCCCCAACGAGGACGAGGCGCTGTCCAAGGCGTTCGAGCGGGCGTACCGCAAGCGCGGGATCAAGTTCAACCTCGGTGTCCGCTTCGCCGGCGTGACCCAGGACGAGTCGGGCGTGCACGTCACGCTCGAGGACGGCAAGACCTTCGACGCCGAGCTCCTGCTCGTCGCCGTCGGGCGCGGCCCGAGCACGAAGGACCTCGGCTACGAGGAGCAGGGCGTCCCGATGGACCGCGGGTTCGTCCTCACGAACGAGCGCCTGCACACCGGCGTGGGGAACATCTACGCGGTCGGCGACATCGTCCCCGGCCTGCAGCTCGCGCACCGCGGGTTCCAGCAGGGCATCTTCGTCGCGGAGGAGATCGCGGGCCTCAACCCGCCGGTGATCGTCGAGTCCGGGATCCCGCGCGTGACGTACTCCGACCCGGAGGTCGCCTCCGTGGGGCTCACCGAGGCCAAGGCCAAGGAGACGTACGGCGCCGAGGCCGTGCAGGTGCTCGAGTACAACCTGGGGGGCAACGGCAAGAGCCAGATCCTCGCCACCCAGGGCTTCGTCAAGCTCGTGCGCCAGAAGGACGGGCCCGTCGTCGGGGTGCACATGATCGGCGCCCGCGTGGGCGAGCTGATCGGCGAGGGCCAGCTCATCGTCAACTGGGAGGCCTACCCGGAGGACGTCGCGCAGCTGGTGCACGCGCACCCGACCCAGAACGAGGCCATCGGCGAGGCGTTCCTCGCGCTGGCCGGCAAGCCGCTGCACGCCCACAACTGACCCCGCCGCCGTCCGCCGGCCCGCCCTCGGGCACCGGCGGGCGGCGCACCGACCTGCAAGGAGACACCACCGGTCATGTCGCAGAACGTGCAGCTCCCCGCCCTCGGCGAGTCCGTCACCGAGGGCACCGTCACCCGTTGGCTCAAGAGCGTCGGCGACACCGTCGAGGTCGACGAGCCGCTGCTCGAGATCTCGACCGACAAGGTCGACACGGAGGTCCCCTCGCCGTTCGCGGGCGTCCTCGAGAAGATCCTCGTCGAGGAGGACGAGACCGTCGAGGTCGGCGCCACCCTCGCCGTCATCGGGGACGGCAGCGGTGCCGGCGGCTCCGACGGCGCCGGTGACCAGGCCGGTGAGCAGGCCGGTGACCAGGCGTCCGGCCAGGACGAGCAGCCCGCGCCGGCCGAGCAGCCGGCCGCCGACGCCGCCGTCGCGCAGCAGCCGGTCGAGCAGCACGAGGAGCCGGCGCCCTCGTCGTCGCCCGACGCGTCGTCCGGTACGGGCGGGTCCGGCTCCGGCGGCGGCGCCGCCGGTGGCCAGGAGGTCACGCTGCCCGCGCTGGGCGAGTCCGTCACCGAGGGCACCGTCACGCGCTGGCTGAAGGCCGTGGGCGACACCGTCGAGGTCGACGAGCCGCTCCTGGAGATCTCGACCGACAAGGTCGACACCGAGGTGCCCTCGCCCGTGGCGGGCACCCTCCAGCAGATCCTCGTCGGCGAGGACGAGACCGCCCAGGTCGGCGCGGTCCTGGCGATCGTCGGCTCCGGCGACGCCGCTCCGGCCCCGGACCCGGCGCCGGCGGCCGTCCCCGAGCCCGCCGCCTCGACGGAGGCCCCGGCCGCCCCCGCGCAGCCCGCCCCCGCGCCGGCCGCGGCTCCCGCACCGGCCGCTGCGGCGTCGGCGCCCGTCCCCTCGACCCCGGCGCCCGCCCCCTCGACCCCGGCCCCCGCTCCCTCGGCCCCGGCGGCCCCCGCCGGTGGCGGCAGCTACCTCACCCCGCTCGTCCGCAAGCTCGCGGCCGAGAAGGGCGTGGACGTCGCGAGCCTGACCGGCACCGGGGTCGGCGGCCGCATCCGCAAGGAGGACGTCCTCGAGGCCGCCCGCAAGGCCGAGGAGGCGAAGGCCGCGCAGGCCGCCCCCGCCGTGGCCGCCGCACCCGCGGCGTCCGCGCCCGCCGCCGCGGCGGCACCGGCCGCGATCCCCGCCGTCTCGCCGCTGCGCGGCACGACGGAGAAGGCCAGCCGGCTGCGGCAGATCATCGCCGAGCGCATGGTCGAGGCCCTGCACTCGCAGGCGCAGCTCACCACGGTGGTCGAGGTCGACGTCACCAAGGTGGCGCAGCTGCGCGGTCGCGCCAAGGACGGGTTCAAGGCCCGCGAGGGCGTCAACCTCACGTTCCTGCCGTTCTTCGTGCTCGCCGCGGTCGAGGCGCTCAAGGCCCACCCGAAGGTCAACGGAGTGCTCGAGGGGAACCAGATCACGTACCACGGCCAGGAGAACGTGGCGATCGCCGTCGACACCGAGCGCGGGCTGCTGACCCCCGTGATCCGCGACGCCGGCGACCTCAACCTCGCCGGCATCGCGCGCAAGATCGCGGACCTCGCGGGCCGCACGCGCAGCAACAAGGTCGGGCCCGACGAGCTGAGCGGTGCGACGTTCACCGTGACGAACACGGGGTCCGGCGGTGCCCTCATCGACACGCCCATCGTGCCGGGCGGGACGTCGGCGATCCTGGGCACCGGCGCGATCGTCAAGCGTCCGGTGGTCATCACGGCGGACGGCCAGGAGGTCATCGCCATCCGGTCGATGTGCTACCTGAGCCTCTCCTACGACCACCGCCTCGTCGACGGCGCCGACGCGTCGCGGTACCTCACCGCCGTGAAGAAGCGGATCGAGGAGGGCGCGTTCGAGGCCGAGGTCGGTCTCTGACACCCCTGCACCACCCGCCTGCCCGACGAGCCCCGCACGCCCCGCGCGTGCGGGGCTCGTCCACTGCCGGCGACGGCGCCGGCGACCTCTCGCCCGCGTCGACCGCGTCCCCTGAGAGGCGGTGGGCCGCCGTCCGCGCACGGGCGGTGCCGCGCTCCTAGGGTGGCGCCATGCGCGTGGTGGTGGCGGGATCGCACGGACTCATCGGCGGCGACCTCGTCGCCCTGCTGCGGCGGGAGGGGCACCGGGTGCAGGTGCTCGTCCGCCGGCCCGCGTCGGGGCCGGACGAGGTCTCCTGGGACCCCACCGCCGGTCGGCTCGACGCGCGGGACCTCGTCGGGGCCGACGCCGTCGTCTGCCTGTCCGGGGCCGGGGTGGCCGACCGCTACCTCACGCCCGCCCGCAAGCGCGTCGTGGTGTCCTCGCGGGTCGACACCGCAGGGCTCGTCGCGCGCACGCTCGCCGGGATGGACGACGGCCCGCGCGTGCTGCTGCAGGCGTCCGGCATCGGGGCGTACGGCGAGCGGGGCGACGACCTGCTCGACGAGCACGAGCCGCTCGGCTCCACGTTCTTCGCCGACGTCGTGCGGCAGTGGGAGGCGGCCTCCGCACCGGCCGTCGCGGCGGGCGTCCGGGTGGCGTTCCTGCGGACGGGGATCGTCCTCAGCCCGCGCGGCGGCGCGCTGGGCAGGCTGCTCCCCCTCCTGCGGCTCGGCGTGGGCGGACCGCTCGGGTCCGGCCGGCAGTGGTGGAGCTGGATCACGCTCGTCGACGAGGTGCGCGCGATCGCCCACCTGCTGGAGGCGGACGTCTCGGGACCCGTCAACCTCGTCACGCAGGCGACGCGCAACGAGGACCTCACCCGTGCGCTGGCGAGGGCGCTGCACCGGCCGGCCGTCGTCCGGGCCCCCGCGGTGGCGCTGCGGCTGGCCCTGGGCGACTTCGCGCCGGAGGTCCTCGGGTCCATCCGCGCCGACCCCGCCGCGCTGCGGGCGAGCGGCTTCGTGCCCGCGCACGCCGATCCCGCCGCGGCCGCCGCCTGGCTCGTGCGCAACCGCTGACCGCGCCTCAGCCCGCGGTGTCCTCGCGCACCGACCACACGCGCCACCCGTCGTCCGTCCGCACCAGGTCGAGCACGACGGCGCTGTCGGGCGGCGCCGCCACCGCCTCGACCACGCCCCCCACGACCCGCTCGTAGGCGTCGGTGCGTGCCCGGACGAGGACGGACGCGTCGACGGGCCCCACCGCGGTCGTCCCCGGCGGCACGGCCGTGGCCTCCAGCACGTCGACGCCGTACCCCCGCAGCACCACGCCCTCGAGCCGGCGCAGCAGGTCGGCGTCCGACGACCACGCCGGGCCGTCACGCACCTCCACCTCGGCGAGGGCGTCCAGCACCGCCGTACCGCTCCCGGCCGACCCGGCCAGGACGGCGGCACGACGCAGGGTGAGGTCACGTGCGGCCGCCACGGCACCGACGTCGGCTGCCTCGACGGCACCCTCGTCGACGGGCGTGACGGCCCCGTCCGCGCCGCCCGGCGCCGTCCGGGTCCCGTCGGGGGTCGCGGCGTGGGCCCCTGCCGCCGCGCGCGCGGGGACTGCATCCCGGGCGGCGAGGACGGAGCCCGTGGAGGCGGCCAGCACGACCGCCAGGCCCGTCACCAGCGCCACGCCGATCGTCGGCACCCGGAGCCCGAGGAGACGACCACGCCGCCGGCTCCGTCGGACGTCCCCGCGAGGGGTGGATCCGGTCCCGCCCGGCCCGGGACGTCGGCTGCCCCTCGCGGGGAGCGCGCCCGGCAGACCGCGCCGCGGGTCCCGCGGCAGGCCGTGCGGCCTATCGCGTTGCAGGTCGTGCGGCAGGTCGTACGGCAGGCCGTGCGGCAGGTCGTGCGGCAGGTCGCGCGGCAGGTCGCGCAGCGGGGTCGTCGGCGGCGTGGCACCAGGGCCCGCCGACCACCGTGGCCGCACCGCACGACGCCGGCGTCCGACCGCCGCCCGACCGGGCGCCGCCGGACCCGGCCCGCTGGGTCCCGCCGCCGACCGCAGCGCCTCGCGCGCGAGCAGCGCCGGGTCCGGGAGCCGCACGGCGGTGCCGGCACCGAGGCGACCGCAGGCGGCGGCCACCGCCCCGGTGCTCGGTGCCGCGGCGGCCCCGACCTGCCGCAGCGCCGACGCCAGGGCGGCGTCCTCCCCCGTCGCGGGCGCGGCGTGCGTCAGCACCGTCCGGACGAGGGCCCGCACGTCGTCGGCCGGGCTCGCGGCGCTGCTCAGGCACCCGCGGAGGTCCGCCAGCACCGGAAGGCCGTCGGGCCGGACGACGACCGCCGCGCCCGTCAGGTCGCCCACGGTGAGGCCGCGCCCGTGGAGCACCGCCAGCGCCAGGGCCAGGCGGAGCGCGACCGTGGCCGCCTCCCCCGGGTCCAGGGGTGCGCGGGCGTCGAGCAGGGACGTCAGGTCCGGCCCGGCGACCTGTGCGGTGAGCAGCGCGACGTGCGTCGGCCCCAGCCGGGCCGCCGCCCGCACGTCGACGACGTCCTCGTGGACGACGCCGACGAGCGCCTGGGCCGCTCCCAGCGCCCTGTCCTCCTCCCCGTGCGCCGGTGGTGGCACCGGCACGAGATGGAGCACGAGCCGCTCGCCCGTCGTCGACCGCGCCGCCCACGAGCCGCCGGCGGTGCGGGTCGGCCGGCCGCGCACGGCCGGGGGCTCCTGCGCGGCGTGCGGCCCGAGGAGCTCGACCCCCCAGTGCGCCGCCAGGGCCGCCACGTCCGTCGGGCCAGCCGGCTCCCCCGGTACCGCGCGCTCGTCGTCCACGGGCGCAGCCAACCGCACCTGCCCCGACCCGTGCCGCGCGCTGTCCACAACCCCGTGGGGAGCCGTCGGTGGGCGCGCCCCGGGCGGAGCCGACGGTCAGCGGGCCTCGGGCGACAGCCGGACGGGCCGGTCCTCCCCGGCCGACACGACGGCCGCGTCGAGGACGCGGGCCGTGGCCACCGCGTCCCACGGGTCGACCGGCACCGGCCCCGTCCCCCGGATCCACCGCTCCACGGCGTGGTAGAGGTCGACGTGGCCACCGGGCGCGCGAGGCACGGGCGTCCGCTCCGCACCGCGGACGAGCCAGCCCTCGTGCTCGAGGCCGAGATCCCCCGCACCGGAACCGTCGCCCGTGCCCGTGCCCGTGCCCGTGCCCGTGCCCGTGCCGAGCGCCTCGTCGAGCACCTCGAAGGGCGTCGGCTCGCCCTCGAACCGGGTGACGAGGTAGGCGCCGCGCTCGCCGAGCACGCGGGTGCGCGGCCCGGGTGCCCCCACGAGCGAGCCCGCTTGCAGGTGGCTGACCACCGCGGGACCCCCGCCCTCCGGTGCCCGGTGCCGCAGTGCGAGGAACACGTCGTCGACCGCCGGAGTGGTGAGTGCGCGCAGCTCCGCGACCACCTGTTCGACCGGCCCGAAGAGCTGCACCGCCGCGTCCACCAGGTGCGCCCCGAGGTCCAGCAGCAGCCCGCCCGAGCGCGGGTCGTTCTCCTTCCAGCGGTCCTGCGGCACGGGCCGGTACCGCTCCCAGCGGCGCTCGAACCGGTGCACGCGTCCGAGCGCGCCCTCGTCGAGCAGCCGCCGCAGGGTGAGCTGCTCGGCGTCCCAGCGCCGGTTCTGGAAGACCGTGAGGCGGCCGCCCGCCTCCGCACCGGCGGACGCGAGCGCCGTGGCCTCCGCGGTGGTGGTCGCCAGCGGCTTGTCGGTCATGACGTGCACGCCTGCCTGCAGGGCGGCCGCGACGTGCGCGGCGTGGTCGCCCGTCGGGCTCGCGACCACCACGAGGTCGAGACGACCGGCCGATCCCAGCAGGGCGTCGAGGTCGGGCACGACCGTGGCGTCCGGCCAGTCCTCGTGCACCTGGTCGGACCGGTGGCGCGTCACGACGTGCGTCACGTGCTGACCGGCGGCGCGGGCCAGCCGGGCGTGGATCCCGCGGCCCGCCCCGCCGTACCCCACGACGCCGATGCGCAGCGGTGCGTCGGCCCCCGCGACCGGATCGGTCCCGTCCGTCATGCCACTCGTCATGGCGTCACCCTAGGTCGACCTCGGCCTGCTCCCCGGCGCCGGCCCGCGCCGACCGGTGCCGACCGGTGCCGGCGGCCGGAGGACCTGGTCGGCCGCCACGCTCTCAGCCCGCGTGAGCCGGACCACGGCGGATGCGGGCGCGCAGGGCGTCCACCGTCGACCGCTCCTCGTCCCACGCCGACTCCACCCACCAGGTGGCCCCGGCGTCCGCGAGGGCCGCGAGGTGGTGGGCGGCGGCCGCCGGGTCGGCGGGGAGGACCCCCTGCAGCACGACCTCGTAGCCGTCGAGGGGCAGCCCCGCCTCGGCGCGCAGCGCCCGCACCGTCGCGACGAGCTCGGTCAGCGCGCCCACGTCCAGCTCGTCCTCCGTCCGCAGGCCCTGGGTGACGACGCCGTCCCACCGTGCCGCGCGTGCCAGCGAGCGGCGGCTCGGCCACGCGCCCACGACCCACACCGGCGGACGGGGCCGCTGGACGGGGAGCGGCCGCAGCTGCATTCCGTCGACGTCGTGGTGCGTGCCGTGGTGCTCGAACCGGTCGCCGCCGAACGCGAGGTCGAGGACGGCCAGCGCCTCGTCGAGCAGCTCAGCGCGCTCCCGGGGCGTGCCCGCCTCGCCCCGGACCGCCGCGAAGCCGCGGTCGTCGCCCACGCCGAGGCCGACGGGGAGGACCAGCCGTCCCTGCGAGAGGTGGTCGACCGTCAGCGCCTGCCGCGCCAGGACCCACGGCCGGCGACGGGCCGGCACGAACACCATCGCCCCCAGTACGACCCGTTCCGTGCGGACGGCCGCCGCGGACAGCAGACCCCACGGGTCGAACGTGTCGCGCGGGGCGATGTCCACCCCGTCCCAGCCGAAGAACCCGTCCCAGCCGTGCTCCTCCGCCGCCACCGCCAGGTCCACCACGTCGCGCGCACCGCCGCCCGACGCCACGATCCCGATCCGCACCGCCACCGCCTCCTCGACCCGTCGCCCACCGCCTCCCTCCCGACGCTAGACCGGGGCACCGACACGCAGCCGCGGCGCGGGGGGTTAGCGTGAGCCGGTGGACGTCCTGGAGCTCGACCTCGGCGACCGGCTCGCGCCCTACGAGCCGACCTGGGAGCTCCAGCGGCGGCTGCACGCCGAGGTGGCCGACGGCAGCCGGCCCGGCACGCTCGTCCTGTGCGAGCACGAGAGCGTGTACACGGCCGGGCGGCGGACGTCGCGCCGCGAGCGTCCCGACGACGGCACCCCCGTCGTCGACGTCGACCGTGGCGGGCGCATCACCTGGCACGGGCCCGGGCAGCTCGTCGGGTACCCGCTGGTGCGGCTGGCCGAGCCCGTCGACGTGGTGCGGTACGTCCGCGCGCTCGAGGAGGCCCTCATCGCGACGTGCGCCGACCTCGGCCTGGCCGCCGGACGCGTCGAGGGTCGCAGCGGCGTGTGGTTCCCGGCCGACGCCGCCACGGGACGCCCCGAGCGCAAGGTCGCGGCGATCGGCGTGCGGGTGGCCCGTGCGACGACGATGCACGGCTTCGCGCTGACCTGCACGAGCGACCTCGCCGCCTTCGGCCGCATCATCCCCTGCGGCATCGAGGACGCCGGTGTGACGTCCCTGTCGGCGGAGGCCGGCCGGGAGGTGCCGGTCCGCGAGGTGGTGCCGCTCGTCGTCGGGCACCTCGAGCGCGTGCTGGCGCCCCTGACGGCGGCCGCGACGCCGCCCGTGACCGCCGCCGTGACCGCCGCCGTGACCGCCGCCGTGACTGCCGGGCCCGTCGCCGCCCGCTGACCGCGACGGTCAGACCCGCGCCGGGCGGCCCGCCAGGTCGCCCGCCACGTCCTGGGCCCACGCCCGGACCGCGGCCAGGTCGCGGAAGTCCCCGTCGGGCGAGCGCACCAGGGCGACGAGCGCCCGCTCGGACAGGCTCAGCCTCTCGTGGTCGAGCCGCCCCGCGAAGCACCGCACGTCCTCGGCGCCGACCCGGCGGGCGACCACGCCCACGTCGTCGGGCTCGTCGACGCCGCCCCGGGCGGGGTCCTGCAGCGGCCCCGACCAGAACAGGTGCACCCGCCGCGCACGCAGCTGGGGCCCCTGCCGCTCGACGAGGTGCCGCAGCGCCACGGCGAGCCGGCCCACGTACACCGCCGAGCCGAGCACCACCGCCTCCCACGGCCCGACGTCCTCGACGTCGTCGGGCGGCAGCTCGTCCACCGTGTGGCCGTGCTCCCGCAGCACCTGCGCGACGAGCGCGCCCATCTCCGCCGTCGCGCCGTGCCGCGACGCCACGCTCACCAGCACCCGCACCGGGACCACCTCCGTCGTCGGACGCGGGCCCGGCCGCGCTGCCGGGACGACCCGCGCGTCCCTCGACGATCCCTGCGCTGCGGAAGACCTGCCAGGGACGGAGGTCCCGTGCCTCCCGGCGGCGGCCCGACCGTCCTGTCCCCGGGCGGCTGAGACCGCTCCCCGCCGCGCGGGGCACGTCCCCGGCCGGCGGTTAGGGTGATCCGGTGACGATCGCACCCGAGGGCCGCCGTATGCTCCGCGTCGAGGCACGCAACGCGGAGACGCCCATCGAGAAGAAGCCCGAGTGGATCCGCACGCGCGCGACGATGGGCCCGGAGTACAGCGAGCTCAAGGGCCTGGTCAAGCGCGAGGGCCTGCACACGGTGTGCGAGGAGGCCGGCTGCCCCAACATCTTCGAGTGCTGGGAGGACCGCGAGGCGACCTTCCTCATCGGCGGCGACCAGTGCACCCGCCGCTGCGACTTCTGCCAGATCGACACGGGCAAGCCCGCCGCGCTGGACACCGACGAGCCGCGCCGCGTGGCCGCTTCCGTCCAGGCGATGGGCCTGCGGTACGCGACCGTCACCGGCGTCGCGCGCGACGACCTGGCCGACGGCGGCGCCTGGCTCTACGCGGAGACCGTCCGGCAGATCCACGCGGTGAACCCCGGCACGGGCGTCGAGCTGCTCATCCCCGACTTCAACGCCGTGCCCGACCAGCTCGCCGAGGTCTTCTCCAGCCGCCCGCAGGTGCTCGCGCACAACGTCGAGACCGTCCCGCGCATCTTCAAGCAGATCCGGCCCGGGTTCCGGTACGAGCGCTCGCTGTCGGTCATCACGCAGGCCCGCGAGGCGGGGCTGGTGACCAAGTCGAACCTCATCCTCGGCATGGGCGAGACGACGGAGGAGGCCGAGGCCGCCCTGGCGGACCTGCACGCGGCCGGCACGGACCTCGTGACGATCACGCAGTACCTGCGGCCCAGCGTGCGGCACCACCCGGTGGCGCGCTGGGTGCGCCCGGAGGAGTTCGTCGCGCTCGCGCAGGTCGCCGAGGAGCTCGGGTTCGCGGGTGTCATGTCGGGTCCGCTGGTCCGCTCGTCCTACCGCGCCGGCCGGCTGTGGGGGCAGGCGATGGTCCGCCGCGGTCTGCCGATCCCGGAGGAGCTCGCGCACCTGGGGCGGCCGACGACCAGCCGCCAGGAGGCGGCCAGCCTGCTCGCCCGGGGTCGGTAGACTCCGGCCCCATGGCGAGGCAGAGCGGGGCGGCACCGGAACCGACGGCGAAGGCGCCGAAGGTCAAGAAGCGGCGGTGGTACCACCAGCTGTGGCAGGTCTTCCAGATGACCCGCCGGCAGGACCCGGCGATCACGCCGATCCTGCTCGGGACCATCGCCGTGGTGCTGCTGCTGGCGGTGGTCATCAGCCTCCTGACGGGCTCCTGGCTCTGGTTCGTCGCGCTGCTGCCGTTCGCGGTGCTCGCGCCGATGGTCGTGCTCGCGCGTCGTGCGGAGACCGCCGCGTACACGCAGATCGAGGGGCAGCCCGGGGCCGCCATGGCCGCGCTGGGCACCATCCGCCGCGGCTGGTCCTTCACCCAGGAGCCCGTCGCCGTCGACCCGCGCTCCCAGGACCTCGTCTTCCGCGGCGTCGGGCGGGCCGGGATCGTCCTCGTGA
The DNA here is from genome assembly GCF_057221735.1 of Cellulomonas sp. plas2. Lineage (NCBI taxonomy): Bacteria > Bacillati > Actinomycetota > Actinomycetes > Micrococcales > Cellulomonadaceae > Cellulomonas > Cellulomonas sp. plas2. The sequence goes on along the minus strand of NZ_CM170155.1, from coordinate 1,684,428 downwards.
GCGAGGGCCCGGCGGGCCGCGCCGCGCGGCTGCTCGAGGCCGAGCGCAAGCGCACCGCGCGCGTCGTCAACGGCGTGCCCATCCACCTCGTGCAGATGGGTGACGGCGAGGGGCAGGTGCCGCTGCGCAAGCTGCCGCGCACCGTGCAGAAGATGCGTCCGACGCTGACGAAGCAGGAGGTCGGCGAGGTGACGAAGCGGCTCACGGCGCTCGGCGCGGCCCGGCCGCCGATCCCCAAGGGTGTCGACCCCTACCGCACGCGGCCGGACCGCAAGGGCGCGCGCGGCCGCTGACGGGGGTTGCCGGCAGGGGCCGCTGGTCCGCCGCCGGAGCCGCTGTGCAGGCCGCTCGACAGGTCGTTCAGCGGCGGACGATGACGGTGCCGGCGGCCGTGTCGTGCAGCCCGCGCCCGTCGCCGTCCCGCACCACGGCGGGCACGACGAGGCACAGCAGCACCGTGCGGACCAGCGCGCGCAGCAGGCCGACCCCCGCGACGGGGCCGGAGGCCGCGGACGCCCGCTCCGGCGCGGGCACGACCCGCAGCCCCAGGAGCCGGTGGCCCAGCGTCGTCCCGAGCGTGCCGACGAGCAGCACGTTCTCCACGGCGAACACCGCGAGCGTGGCGAGCGGCTCCCCCCGCTGGAGCGCGAGCCCCGTCGCGGCGGCGGACGGGAAGAACGCCGCCGAGACCAGCAGGCAGGCCAGCCAGTCCACGGCGAGCGCGGCCAGGCGCCGTCCGAGCCGGGCCGGCGACCCGGGCCCGGACGCCGGCAGGCCCAGGCCCTCCCCCGGCCGGCCGCCGCCGCCCCCCGGTCCGCCCTCGAGCCACGAGCCGACGTCCTCACGCGATGCCACGGCGTCAGCGTAGGTGGCGGACCTGACACCCGACCGGGCGACGCCTCGCGCACGCCGGTGGCGCCGCCGGCACGCCTCGCGGTGGCATAGTGCGGGCCACGGGCGCGGCGACCACGGGCACCGTCCCCGGCGGCGCGCCGGGGACGGCCGCGGTGTCGTCGCCCGTAACACGAGGGCGTCGTCTGTAACGCGGCCGAAACACCCGCTGCACGGGCGGGTAACGCGGCGCTCGTAGCGTCTGCCCTGGCCTGGACGAGCGCGTCCACCACCGACCGAGGAGCATGCGGATGTTCAAGGAGCCGGACGAGGTCCTGGCGTTCATCAAGAACGAGGACGTCAAGTTCGTCGACGTGCGTTTCTGTGACCTGCCGGGCGTGATGCAGCACTTCAACGTGCCCGCCCAGTCGCTGGACGCCGACTTCTTCACCGACGGCCAGATGTTCGACGGGTCCTCGATCCGCGGCTTCCAGGCCATCCACGAGTCGGACATGAAGCTCATCCCCGACGTCTCGACGGCCTACGTCGACCCGTTCCGGGTCGAGAAGACGCTCAACATCAACTTCCACATCGTCGACCCGTACACCGACGAGCCCTACTCGCGCGACCCGCGCCAGGTGGCCGCCAAGGCGGAGGCGTACCTGCGCTCGACGGGCATCGCCGACACGGCGTTCTTCGCCCCCGAGGCCGAGTTCTACATCTTCGACGACGTGCGCTTTGAGACGAAGCAGCAGGCGTCCTACTACTACATCGACTCCATCGAGGCCGCCTGGAACACGGGCCGCGTCGAGGAGGGTGGCAACCTCGGCCACAAGACGCCCTACAAGGGCGGCTACTTCCCCGTCCCGCCGGTCGACATGTTCGCCGACCTGCGCGACCAGATCTCGCTGCAGCTCGACGCGCTGGGCCTCGGCGTCGAGCGCGCGCACCACGAGGTCGGCACGGCCGGCCAGGCGGAGATCAACTACCGCTTCGACGAGCTGGCCAGGTCCGCGGACAAGGTGCAGCTCTTCAAGTACGTCGTGAAGAACGTCGCGCACGCCGCCGGGAAGACCGCGACCTTCATGCCCAAGCCGCTCTTCGGCGACAACGGGTCCGGCATGCACGTGCACCAGTCCCTGTGGAAGGACGGCCAGCCGCTGTTCTTCGACGAGAAGGGCTACGGCGGCCTGTCCGACCTGGCCCGCTGGTACATCGGCGGCCTGCTCAAGCACGCGCCGTCGCTGCTGGCGTTCACGAACCCGACGGTGAACTCCTACCACCGCCTGGTGCCGGGCTTCGAGGCGCCCGTCAACCTCGTCTACTCGGCGCGCAACCGCTCCGCGTGCATCCGCATCCCGGTGACGGGCTCGAACCCGAAGGCCAAGCGCATCGAGTTCCGCGTGCCGGACCCGTCGTCCAACCCGTACCTGGCCTTCGCGGCCATGCTCATGGCGGGCCTCGACGGCATCCAGAACCGCATCGAGCCGCCGGAGCCGGTCGACAAGGACCTGTACGAGCTGCCCCCCGAGGAGCACGCCCTCATCCAGCAGGTCCCCGGGTCGCTCGCGGAGGTCCTCGACAACCTCGAGGCCGACCACGACTTCCTCACGGCCGGCAACGTCTTCACGCCGGACCTCATCGCGACGTGGATCGACTACAAGCGCTCGCACGAGGTGGACCCGATCCGCCTGCGCCCGCACCCCCACGAGTTCGAGCTGTACTACGACGTCTGATCCCCTCCCGGGCGGCCCCGCCGCACCGGACGGGCACGTCAGCCGTGACGACGAGGCGGGTCCCCTCCCCGGGGGCCCGCCTCGTCGTCCGTGCGCCCTGTGGCGCCCGTCGTCCCGCCCCTCGTCCCGCCCGTCGTCCCTCACAGCGTGGCGAGCAGCTCGGGGATGCGGCGCGCACGGGTCGTCGCCGTCGCCGCCGCCGCCAGCGGCACCAGGAGCCGGCGCCGGACGGCCGGTCGCCGAGCCGTCCACCGGTCCTCGAGACCGGCCTCGGCGAGCGCGGCCGCGAGGTCCGGCGGCACGGGCACGTCGTCCGGGTCGGAGGGCGCCAGGCGGCAGGTGACGGGCGCCCGGCCGCGCCGCCGATCCGCCGCAGCAGCGCGGCGCCGGTCCACACGAACGGCCCGTCGACCACCGGCGCGCGGGTGATGGCGAGGTCGACGGGCGCGTCGTCGATCGTCCCGGCGACGCGCCGGGTGCCCGCCCGGCGGGCGGCCTCGACGAGCTCCGGCGGCAGGCGCACGATCGTGTACCGGTGGCGTCCCCAGTGCAGCGGCTCGACGAGCGCGTCGAAGGACACCACCTGCGGCTCCCCCGCCGGTGTCGTCGGGTCCACCGTCCCAGTGTGGCGCAGGGCCGGTGGGCGGGCACGGCCCTGGGGTACCGGCCGCTGCGGCCCTCGGCGGCGAGGGCTACGGTGCGCTGGACCCCATCGCGCAGCCCCAGGAGGACCCGTGCCGTACACCGTCAAGGGCGTCGTGGCCCGTGCCCAGGGGCAGCCCGTCGAGACCGTCGACGTGGTCGTGCCCGACCCGGGCCCGGGCGAGGCCGTCGTCGACGTCCTCGCCTGCGGCGTCTGCCACACCGACCTGCACTACCGCGAGGGTGGCATCTCGGACGACTACCCGTTCCTGCTCGGCCACGAGGCGGCCGGCACCGTGGCGGCGGTCGGCGAGGGCGTCACGCACGTCGCGGTCGGCGACCGCGTGGTGCTCAACTGGCGCGCCGTGTGCGGCGAGTGCCGGGCGTGCCGCCGCGGCGAGCCGCAGTACTGCTTCGCCACGCACAACGCGGCGCAGCCCATGACGCTCGTCGACGGGACGCCGCTGTCCCCCGCCCTCGGCATCGGCGCCTTCGCGGAGAAGACCCTCGTGCACGCGCTGCAGTGCACGAAGGTCGACGACGACGTCGACCCGGCCGTCGCGGGCCTGCTGGGCTGCGGCGTCATGGCCGGGATCGGTGCCGCGGTGAACACCGCCCCGGTGCGGCGCGGCCAGACGGTCGCGGTCATCGGGTGCGGCGGCGTCGGCTGTGCCGCGATCGCCGGTGCGGTGCTGGCCGGGGCCCGCCGGGTCGTCGCGGTCGACATCGACGAACGCAAACTGCGCTGGGCACGGGAGCTCGGTGCCACGCACGTCGTCGACTCCTCCGGGCTCGACGAGGACGGCGTCGTGGCCGCCGTGCAGGAGCTCACGGACGGCGTCGGCGCGGACGTCGTCATCGACGCCGTCGGCCGGCCCGAGACGTGGCGGCAGGCCTTCTACGCGCGGGACCTGGCCGGCACGGTCGTCCTCGTCGGCGTCCCCACGCCCGAGATGCAGCTGCAGGTCCCCCTGCTCGACGTGTTCGGCCGCGGGGGCGCGCTGAAGTCCTCCTGGTACGGCGACTGCCTGCCGGAGCGCGACATCCCCGCGCTGCTCGAGCTGCACAGCCACGGCCGCCTGCCGCTCGACGCGTTCGTCTCCGAGCGCATCGGGCTGGACGACGTCGAGGCGGCGTTCGCGACGATGGGCCGCGGCGAGGTCCTGCGGTCGGTCGTCGTGCTCGGGGCGGGGGCGGACCGGTGACGGCCCGCGTGGACCATCTGACGACGACCGGGACGTTCAGCCTCGACGGGCAGACCTTCGACGTCGAGAACAACGTGTGGGTCGTCGGGGACGACGACGAGTGCGTCGTCCTGGACGCCCCGCACGACGTCGAGGCGATCGTCGCCGCAGTGGGCGAGCGCGACGTGCTCGCGATCGTCTGCACGCACGCGCACGACGACCACGTCCGCCGCGCGCCCGAGCTCGCGGAGCGCCTCGACGCCCCGGTGCTGCTGCACCCGGCGGACCGGCCGGTGTGGGAGCTGACGCACCCCGGCGTGCCGACCGTGGACCTGCACGACGGCGAGGTGCTGGACGTGGGCGGCACCACCCTGCACGTCCTGCACACCCCGGGGCACACCCCCGGGGCGGTGTGCCTGCACGCCCCGGAGCTCGAGACGGTCTTCACCGGCGACACGCTGTTCCAGGGCGGGCCCGGCGCCACCGGCCGGTCGTTCTCGGACTTCCCGACCATTGTCGCGTCGATCCGGGACCGGCTGCTCACGCTGCCCCCCGGCACGCGCGTGCTCACCGGCCACGGCGGCTCGACGACGATCGGCGACGAGGCGCCGCACCTGCAGGAGTGGCTCGACCGCGGCCACTGACACGGCCACCCCTCACCGTGCGGGCCGGCACGAGCGCGGGCAGTGTGGTCGGATGCCCCCGGTCACCCCCGCGCACACCACCCGCCCGGAGCTCGTCGGCACCCTCGGCATGGTCGCCTCCAGCCACTGGCTCGCCTCGGCCAGCGGGATGGGGGTCCTCGAGCGGGGCGGCAACGCGTTCGACGCCGCCGTCTGCGCCGGGCTCGTCCTGCACGTGGTGGAGCCGCACCTCAACGGGCTCGGCGGGGACGTCCCCGTCATCGGGTGCCGCGCCGGCTCCGGCGAGCCGTTCGTCCTGTGCGGGCAGGGCACGACGCCGGCCGCGGCGACACCCGCCGCGATGGCCGACCTCGGGCTCGACGTGGTGCCGGGCACGGGGCACCTCGCCGCCGTCGTGCCGGGCGCGTTCGGGACGTGGATGGACCTGCTGGCCCGCTACGGCACCTGGCGGGTGCGTGACGTGCTGGAGCCGGCGATCGGCTACGCGCGCGACGGCTTCCCGCTGCTGCGGCAGGCCTCGGCGACGATCGCCCGGGTCGCCGACCTCTTCCGCGACCACTGGCCGACCTCCGCCGCGCTCTGGCTGCCCGACGGCGACGTCCCGGCGCCGGGCAGCCGGTTCCGCAACCCCGACCTCGCGGCGACGCTCGAGGCCCTGGCGGCCGCCGCCGACGCGCACGCGGACCGCGAGGCCGGCGTCGAGGCCGCCCGGGCCGCCTTCTACGAGGGCTTCGTCGCCGAGGCCGTCGGCCGGTGGCTGGAGCGGCCGGTGCGCGACTCCTCCGGCCGGGACCACGCCGGCCTGCTGACCGCCGACGACCTGGCGGCGTGGCGCGTGCGGGAGGAGGCGCCCGCGACCGTCGACTTCGCGGGGACCACCGTCGCGAAGACCGGGCCGTGGGGGCAGGGACCGGTCCTCCTGCAGCAGCTGCGCCTGCTCGAGGGCCTCGACCTGGCCGACACCGCCCCGGGCAGCGCGGAGCTCGTGCACGCGGTGACCGAGGTCGCCAAGCTCGCCCTCGCCGACCGGGACGCCTGGTACGGCGACCCGGACCACGCCGACGTCCCGCTCGCGGCGCTCCTCTCCCCCGCGTACGCCGACGAGCGGCGCGCCCTCGTCGGTCCGCGGGCGGCGGACGGGCTGCGCCCCGGCGCGCCGGACGGACGGGCGCCGCGCCTGCCGGCCCTCGTCGTGGACGCCGCCGACGCCCCGCGCGGCAGCGGCGGCGCCGGGACGGGGGAACCCACCTTCGCACCCGTCGCACCGCCCGAGGACGTGCCCGACGACCTGCCCGACGACCTGCCCGCAGCGGACGGGACCCCGCGCGGGGACACCTGCCACCTCGACGTCGTCGACCGCTGGGGCAACGTCGTGGCCGTCACGCCCAGCGGGGGGTGGCTGCAGAGCTCGCCCGTCGTGCCCGGGCTCGGGCTGCAGGTCTCCACGCGCGCGCAGATGCTGTGGCTCGAGCAGGGCCTGACCTCGTCGTGGGGCCCGCGACGACGGCCGCGCACGACGCTGTCCCCGACGCTGGTGCTGCGCGACGGGCGGGCCGTCCTCGCGTGCGGCACCCCGGGCGGCGACCAGCAGGACCAGTGGCAGGTGCCGTTCCTGCTCAACCACCTCGTCTACGGCATGGACCTGCAGGCGGCCATCGACGCACCGTCGTGGCACACCACCCACCTGGTCTCGTCCTTCGACCCGCGCGTCGTCGAGCCGCTCGGCCTGCACGCCGAGGAGCGGCTGGGCCCGGACGTCCTCGACGACCTGCGCCGCCGTGGGCACGCGTCACCGTCGCCCCGGCGTGGTCCCTCGGGCGGCTGAGCGCGGCCGGCACCCGGCCCGACGGCATGCTGCGCGCCGCGGCCACCAGCCGGTCGATGCAGGCGTACGCGGTGGGGCGCTGACGCGGCGCACCGCCGCCGTCCCGGCACGTCGGGCGCTACGGTCACGGTCATGAGCACCCCGGCCCGTCCAGGCACCGGTCCCGGGGCCGGCACGGGACGTACCGGCTCCACAGCGGTCTCCTCCCCCGCGCTCGCGCGCCGCGTGCTCGAGGCCCGCCGTCCGCCGGCGTGGCTGCCGCGCGCCCTCGTCATGGCCGTCGTCGCGGTCTTCGCCGGGCTCCTCGTCTGGCGCGCGCTCGGCCAGCTCGGCAACGTCCTGACGATCGTCGTCGTCTCGTGGTTCCTGTCCCTCGCGCTCGAGCCCGCCGTGGCGTGGCTCGTGCGGCACCGCTGGCGGCGGGGCCTGGCCACGGGCGCCGTCATGCTCGGCACGGCGCTGGCGGTCGCCGCGGTGCTGGCGCTGTTCGGCAACCTCTTCGTCGAGCAGCTCGTCGCGCTCGTGCAGTCGCTGCCCGCCCTGTACGCCGACCTCGTCGCGCTCGCCGACCGCCGCTTCGACCTGCAGCTGCCCGCGGTGGACGCGCTCCTGGCGACGGTCGCGTCCCGCTGGCAGACGCTGGCCCCGGGGCTGCTGGGGGTCGGCTCGTCGCTGGCTGGGTTCCTGTTCAACGCCTCCGCGGTGCTGCTCGTCACCTACTACATGACCGCGTCCGGGCCCCGGTTCCGGGCGGCCGTCCTGCGGTTCTTCGTCCCGGCGCGCCAGCGCGAGCTGCTGCGGCTGTGGGAGGTGTCGCAGGAGAAGGTCGCGGGCTTCCTCGTCTCCCGGGTGGCGCTGGCCGCGATCTCCTCGGTCGCGACCTTCGCCGTGCTGACGGCCCTGCGGGTGCCCTACGCGCTGCCGATGTCCGTCTTCACCGGCCTGGTCTCGCAGTTCGTCCCGACGATCGGCACGTACATCGGCGGTGCGCTGCCGGTCCTCGTGGCGCTGACGGTCTCGCCCCTGACGGCGCTGCTCGTCGTCGGGTTCCTCGTCGCCTACCAGCAGCTCGAGAACGTCGTCCTGTCCCCCCGGCTGTCGCAGCGGTCGCTCGACATCAACCCCGCGGTGGCGTTCCTGTCCGTCCTCGCGTTCGGCGCCGTCTTCGGCGCGCTGGGTGCGTTCCTGTCGCTGCCCGCCGCGGCGACGATCCAGGCGGTGTCGTCGACGTACGTGCGCCGGCACGAGCTCGTCGACCCGACCCTGCTGGAGGAGGACGCCGGCACCCAGCGCGAGCGCGCCGAGCAGGCCGCCCGCCGGGAGGCGGCCCGAGCGGCCGCGGAGGACGCGCCGGCCCCCGGCGCTCAGCCGTAGAAGAGCCGCTCGACGACCGCCCGCGCCCGCCGTGCCGTGCGCAGGTAGTCCTCCTCGAGGCGCGCGCCCGACCCCGGCGGGTAGCCGCACACACGCGCGAGCCCGGCGAGCGCGGTGTGGTCGTGCGGCAGGACGTCCGCCACCGCGGCGTCGGTCCGCCCCGACCACAGCACGGCGGCGTCCCGCAGCCGGGAGGCCAGGAGCCACGCCTCGCGCAGCAGGGTCTCGTCCTCCTCGGCGAGCAGCCCGGCCGCCCGCGCGGCGTCGAGCGCCTCGAGCGTGCCGGTGGTCCGCAGGGCCGGTCGGGCGTGCGCGTGCTGCAGCTGGAGGAGCTGGGCCGTCCACTCGACGTCGGCGATGCCGCCGCGACCGAGCTTCAGGTGCCGGGTCGGGTCCTGGCCGCGCGGCAGCCGCTCGGACTCCACCCGCGCCTTGATGCGGCGGATCTCGCGCAGGTGGGCGGGGTCCAGCCCGTCCGCGGGGTACCGCACGGGGTCGACGAGGGCGACGAACCGCTCGCCGAGCCCCTCGTCGCCCGCGACGGGCCGCGCGCGCAGCAGCGCCTGCGCCTCCCAGGGCGAGGACCAGCGGCCGTAGTACTCGGCGTAGGAGCGCAGGGAGCGCACGAGCGGGCCGTTGCGGCCCTCGGGGCGCAGGTCCGCGTCCACCGCGAGCGCGGGCTCCGGCCCCAACGAGCCGACCATCTGCCGCAGGGCGGTCGCCACGCCCAGCGCGAACTCCTGCGCCGACCCCTCGTCGTCGCCCGTCGGCTCGTGGACGAACAGCACGTCCGCGTCCGAGGCGTAGCCCATCTCACGCCCGCCGAGCCGCCCCATGGCGACGACGAGCAGACGCGCGGGGTCGTCCGAGCCGTCCACGGCACGCCCCCGCTCGGACCGGACCCGCGCGAGCGCGACGCGCAGGGCGCCGGCCAGCAGCACGTCGGCCGTCGCGGTGATGCTCCGCGCCGCGCCCGTGCCGGCCACCGCCGTCCCGTCGACCGTACCGAGGACGTCCGCCGCGGCCGTGCGGACGAGCTCCCGGCGCCGCAGCGCCCGCAGGGCCGTCATGGCCGGCTCGACCTCGACGGCACGCGTGAGCACCGCGTCGGCCTCGGCGGCCAGCCGGTCGGTGCGCGGCTCGAGGTCCCCGTCGTGGCCGAGCCACGCCACGGACTCCGGCGACCGCGCCAGGCCGTCCGCGACGTACCGCGACGTCGACAGCACCCGCGCGAGGCGCCGCGCCGCGGTCCCCGAGTCGCGCAGCATCTTCAGGTACCAGTGCGTGCCACCCAGGGACTCCGACAGCCGGCGGAACGCGAGCAGGCCGCCGTCGGGGTCCGGCCCGTCGGCGAACCACCCGATCATCACCGGCAGGAGCTGACGCTGGATCGAGGCGCGACGGGAGACGCCGTCCGTGAGGGCCGCGAGGTGGCGCTGGGCGCCGACGGGGTCCCGGTAGCCGACCGCCGCCAGCCGCTCGCGGGCCGCCTCGGGGGCGAGCGCCGCGTCGGCGGTCGACAGCCGGGCCGTCGCGGGCAGCAGCGGCCGGTAGAACAGCTCCTCGTGCAGGTGCCGCACGTCGCGGCGCACGGACCGCCACCGCTCCAGCAACCCCTCCACGCCCTCGGTCCGCAGCCCGACGGACCGGGCCAGCCGCCGCAGGTCGGCCTCGGCCGTGGGCAGCAGGTGCGTGCGGCGCAGCCGGTGCAGCTGGAGGCGGTGCTCCATGACGCGCAGGAACCGGTAGTGCACGGCCAGGCGGGCCGCGTGCTCGCGCCCGACGTAGCCCCCGGCGGCGAGGTCCGCGAGCGCGGTCAGCGTGCTCCCCGAGCGCAGCGTCGGGTCCGTCCGCCCGTGCACGAGCTGCAGCAGCTGGACGGTGAACTCCACGTCGCGCAGGCCGCCGGCAGCGAGCTTGATCTGCCGGTCGGCCTCGGCCCGGGGCACGTGCTCCTCCACGCGGCGCCGCATGGCCTGGGAGTCCTCGACGAACCGGTCGCGCTGCGAGGCCGACCACACGAAGGGGGCGACCGTCGCGAGGTAGGCGGCCCCGAGCTCGCGGTCCCCGGCCAGCGGACGCGCCTTGAGCAGGGCCTGGAACTCCCACGACTGCGCCCAGCGCTCGTAGTAGGCCCGGTGCGAGGCGAGCGTGCGCACGAGCGGGCCGTTCTTGCCCTCGGGCCGCAGGGCGGCGTCGACCGGCCACAGCGCCGGCTCCCCCGCGGGGACGGAGCAGACCCGCGCGAGCCCGGCGGCCAGGCGCGCCCCCACGGCCAGCGCCTCGTCCTCCGGGACGCCCTGGACCGGCTCGGCGACGTAGACGACGTCCACGTCGGACACGTAGTTGAGCTCCCGCCCACCCGTCTTGCCCATGCCGATGACCGACAGCCGCACGCCGGCGCCGTGGTCGGGCAGGTCGGCGCGGGCCACGGCCAGCGCCGCCTCGAGCGCCGCCGCGGCGAGGTCCGCCAGGGCCGCCGCGACCGCGGGCATCGGCGTGAGCAGGTCGGCGCCGGACACGTCCGTCGCGGCGATGCGCAGCAGCCGGCTCCGGTAGGCCCGGCGCATCGCGTCGGTCCCCTCGGCGCCGCCGCGCGCGGCCACCGGGACGTCCGCCGCGGGGTCGGCGCCCACGGCGGTGAGCAGCTCCGCCCGGACGGCCGCCACGGGAACCGCCGTCCCCGGGGTCGGGTCGGCCACCACCGCGAGGTCCTCCGGGTGCGCGGCCAGCCAGTCCCCCAGCGCGGCCGACGCCCCCACCACGGCCAGCAGGCGCCGCCGTGCCGGTCCCTCCGCCCCGAGCACCTCGGCCAGCAGCCGGCGGTGCGCGGGTGTCCGGCCGGCCGCGCCGGCGATCTTGGCCAGCGCGAGCAGCGCCCCGTCGGGGTCCGCGACCTCGGTGAGCGCACCGGGCAGCCACGGCTCCGGGTCGGGCAGGACCTCGACGAGCGCGGCGTCGGCCAGCAGCCGCAGCGCCCGGGGCGTGTCCGCCACGCCCGCCCGCGTCAGGCGGGCCGGCAGCGTCCGCTCGCGGCCGGCCGGGGCCGCCGGTGCGGCGGGGGTGGTGCTCACGACGGGCGCCGGGGTGGGGTCGCGGTCACGTCACAGGCGGGGCAGGAAGCGCTGCAGCTCGTACGGCGTCACCTGGGCGCTGTACTCCTTCCACTCCTGGCGCTTGTTGCGCAGGAAGTAGTCGAAGACGTGCTCGCCCAGCGTCTCGGCCACGAGCTCGGACCGCTCCATGACGCCCAGCGACGCCTCGAGCGAGGACGGCAGCGGCTCGATCCCCATGGCCCGGCGCTCCGCGTCGGTCAGCTCCCACACGTCGTCCTCGGCCCCGTCGGGCAGCGCGTAGCCCTCCTCGACGCCCTTGAGCCCGGCGGCCAGCAGCACGGCGAAGGCGAGGTACGGGTTCGTCGCCGAGTCCAGGCCGCGGTACTCGATGCGGCTGGAGTTGCCCTTGCCCGGCTTGTACAGCGGGACGCGGACCAGCGCCGAGCGGTTGTTGTGGCCCCAGCAGACGTAGGACGGCGCCTCGCTGCCGCCCCACAGGCGCTTGTAGGAGTTCGTGAACTGGTTCGTCACCGCCGCGATCTCCGCGGCGTGGCGCAGGATGCCGGCGATGAAGGCCCGACCTGTCTTCGACAGCTCGAGCTCGTTGCCCGGCTCGTGGAAGGCGTTGCGGTCGCCCTCGAAGAGGGACAGGTGCGTGTGCATGCCGGACCCCGGCTGGTCGGCCAGCGGCTTGGGCATGAAGGAGGCGAAGACGCCCTGCTCGAGGGCGATCTCCTTGACCACCGTCCGGAACGTCATGATGTTGTCGGCCGTGCTCAGCGCGTCGGCGTAGCGCAGGTCGATCTCGTTCTGGCCCGGGCCCGCCTCGTGGTGGGAGAACTCCACCGAGATGCCCATGGACTCCAGCATGGTGATGACGGCGCGCCGGAAGTCGTGCGCCGTGCCGCGCGGCACGTGGTCGAAGTACCCGCCCTGGTCCACCGGCACGAGCGGCCGCGACGGGTCCGCCGGCGCCTCGAAGAGGTAGAACTCCACCTCGGGGTGCGTGTAGAAGGTGAACCCCGCGTCGCTCGCCTTCGCCAGCGCGCGCTTGAGCACCTGCCGGGAGTCCGCCGACGAGGGCTCGCCGTCGGGGTTGAGCAGGTCGCAGAACATGCTGGCGGTGCCGTGCCGCTCCCCCCGCCAGGGCAGCACCTGGAACGTCGTGGGGTCCGGGCGAGCGATCATGTCGGCCTCGTAGACCCGGGTGAGGCCCTCGATGGCCGAGCCGTCGAAGCCGATGCCCTCCGCGAACGCCGACTCGAGCTCGGCCGGGGCGACCGCCACCGACTTCAGCACACCGAGCACGTCGGTGAACCAGAGGCGGATGAAGCGGATGTCGCGCTCCTCGACCGCGCGGAGCACGAACTCCTGCTGCCTGTCCATGGGGGTCATCCTGCCCGATGCGACGCGCTGCCGGGCGCCGCGGCGCGGCGTCGGTGGTCGTGGCGTCGGTGGTCGTGGCGTCGGTGGTCGTGACGTCGGTCGTCGTGACGTCGGTGGTCGTGACGTCGGTCGTCGTGACGGCGGTGGTCGTGGCTAGGCTCGCGGGCATGGCAGGACTGCGCATCGCCCTGGCCCAGGTCGACACGTGGCTGGGCGACCTGGCCCGCAACGCGACGACGGTGCTCGACGCGTGCCGGGCGGCGCACGCGGCCGGCGCGCGCCTCGTCGTGCTCCCGGAGATGGCGATGACCGGCTACCCGGTGGAGGACCTGGCCCTGCGGCACTCCTTCCGCGCCGCGACGGCGGCCGCCGTGGACCGCGTGGCGGCCGCGCTCGCCGACGAGGGCCTGGGCGAGCTCGTCGTCGTCGTCGGCACCATCGGGGAGAAGACCGCCCGGGAGCACGAGGGCGCACCGGAGCGCCCGACGAACCGCGCGGCGGTGCTGCACCGCGGCGAGGTGCTGCGGACGTACGACAAGCACCACCTGCCGAACTACGGGGTCTTCGACGAGTTCCGCGTCTTCACCCCGGGCGACGAGGACTGCGTGCTCGAGGTGGACGGCCGGCGCGTGGGCCTGGTCATCTGCGAGGACATCTGGCAGGAGGGCGGCCCCGTGGCCCGGCTGGCCGAGGTCGGCGTCGACGTCCTCGTCGTGCCGAACGCGTCCCCCTTCGAGGAGGGCAAGACCGACGTGCGCACGGCGCTGGCCGCGCGGCGGGCGCAGCAGCTCGGGGCGCCGCTGGTCTACACGAACCTCGTCGGCGGGCAGGACGACCTCGTCTTCGACGGCGGGTCGTTCGTCGTCGGGCCGGACGGGCGGATCCTGGCCAGCGCGCCGCAGTTCGTCGAGCACCTGCTGGTGTGGGACCTGCCCGAGGCGGGCGAGCCCCTCGCGGACGGCCCGCAGGTGCCCGACCTGACGCCCGACGAGGCGGTGTACCGCGCGCTGGTCACCGGCCTGGCGGGGTACGTGCGCAAGAACGGGTTCCGGTCCGTGGCGCTCGGCCTGTCGGGCGGCATCGACTCGGCGCTCGTCGCCGCGATCGCCGCCGACGCGATCGGCGGGGAGCACGTGGTCGGGGTGTCGATGCCGTCCGTGTACTCCTCGGAGCACTCGAAGGACGACGCCGCCGACCTCGCCGCCCGGATCGGCGCGGACTACCGGGTCCAGCCCATCGCGCCGATGGTCGAGGCGTTCCAGGGGCAGATGCACCTCGAGGGGCTCGCGGAGGAGAACCTGCAGGCCCGCGTCCGCGGCGTGATCCTCATGGCGCTGTCCAACGCCGAGGGGCACCTCGTGCTCGCCACGGGCAACAAGACGGAGCTGGCCGTCGGGTACTCGACGATCTACGGCGACGCGGTGGGCGGGTACGCGCCGCTCAAGGACGTCGACAAGTCGCGCGTGTGGTCGCTGGCGCGCTGGCGCAACCACGCCGCTCTCGACGCGCGCTTCCGGCCGGACGAGCTGGCGCCGATCCCGGAGTCGTCCATCACGAAGCCGCCGTCGGCCGAGCTGCGGCCGGGCCAGGTCGACCAGGACTCGCTGCCGCCGTACGACGTGCTCGACCGGCTGCTCGACGCGTACGTCGAGCACGCCGAGGGGCGCGACGAGCTGCTGGCCCGCGGGTTCGAGGCGGACATGGTGGACCGGGTCGTCACGCTGGTCGACCGCGCCGAGTGGAAGCGGCGGCAGTACCCGCTGGGGCCGAAGGTGACGGCCCTGGCGTTCGGGCGCGACCGGCGGCTGCCGGTGACGACGCGCTGGCGCGAGGAGATGGGCCGATGAGCGAGGGCACGACGAGCGGGGCGGGCGGGGCGGGCGCCACCGCACCGCCGCGCCGGGTGCGCGTGCACCACCTGCGCCAGGCCAAGGCCGAGGGCCGACGGCTGACGATGCTGACGGCCTACGACGCGGTGACGGCCCGTCTCTTCGACGAGGCCGGGCTGGACCTGCTGCTCGTGGGCGACTCCATCGGCAACACGATGCACGGGCACGCGACGACCCTGCCGGTGACGCTCGACGAGCTCGTCGTCGCGGCCCGGTCCGTCGCCGGGGCGACACGACGCGCCCTCGTCGTGGCGGACCTGCCCTTCGGCTCCTACGAGGCCGGGCCGGCGCAGGCCCTGGCCTCGGGCGTGCGGATGCTCAAGGAGGCCGGCGTCGCCGCGGTGAAGATCGAGGGCGGCACGCGGATCGTGCCGCAGGTCGAGGCGCTCACGGGGGCCGGCGTGCCGGTCGTCGGGCACCTGGGCTTCACGCCGCAGTCCGAGCACCTGCTGGGCGGCCCGCGCGTGCAGGGCCGCGGGCAGGAGGCCGCGGACCGCCTCACCGCCGACGCACTGGCGCTGCAGGAGGCGGGCGCGGTCGCGGTCGTCCTCGAGATGGTCCCCGCGCCCGTCGCGGCCCGCGTCACCGAGGTGCTCGAGGTCCCGACCATCGGCATCGGCGCCGGCGCGGCGTGCGACGGGCAGGTGCTCGTCTGGACCGACATGGCCGGGATGACGGGGTGGAGCCCGCGCTTCGCCCGGCGCTTCGGCGAGGTGGGCGCCGCGCTGACCGCCGCGGCGGAGGCCTACGCGGCGGCCGTGCGGGACGGCGGCTTCCCCGGTCCCGAGCACACGTTCGAGCGGTAGCCGCCCTCGTGGCGCGGCGGGCCGCCCTCGTGGCGGCGGCGGTGGCGGCCGGTCCGGTGGCGCTCGCCGCCGGCGTCGGCGCGGGTCGGGCCGGGCTCGCGCACGCGCTGGCCTTCCGCGTCCCGCTCGCACTGGGGCAGGTCGTCGTCGGGGCGGCGCTGCTCGTCGCCGGTCGCGGACGCGCGCCAGATGCGGGCCCCGCCGGCGGGCGGGAGGTCCTGCGGGGCGTGGGGGCCGGGCTCGTCGTCGGCGGCCTGGCGCACGTGCCGGTGCTCGCCGCGCGCCGCCGTCCGCTGCCCGGGCACGGGCCGGGGCCCGGCGACGACGCCGTCGCCGACCTGACGGTGCTGGCGTTCAACACGCTCGAGGTCGTGCCGGCCGCGGTGCTGGCCGACCTCGTCGTCGCGCACGGGGCGGACGTGGCCGTGCTGCCCGAGACGACCCGCGCCACCGCGGGTGCGGCGGCCGCGGTGCTCGCCGACCGCGGGTGGCCCGTGCGGTGCCTCGTCGCGGACGGGCGCCGGTCCGGCCCGACGGCCCTGCTGCTGGCCGAGCGGCTCGGGCCGCGCGCGGTCGAGACCATCCCCGGGGCGATGGGCGGGCTCGCCGCCCGTGCGCAGGACCCCGGCTCGCCGGTGCCGCTCGTCGTCGCCGCGCACCCCGAGGCGCCGGGGGCCCTGCGCCTGCTGGCCGCCTGGCGGTCCGAGGGGCGGGCGCTCGTCGAGCGGTGGCGCGGCGAGCCCGGTCTCGTGCTCGCCGGCGACCTCAACGCCACGCTCGACCACCCGTGGATGCGGCGGTGGGAGCCGGCGGTGGACGCGGCGCGGGCCGTCGGCGCCGCGACCGCCGGGACGTGGCCCGCGTGGGCCGCCTCGTGGTGGTCGGCACCGATCGACCACGTGCTCGTCGACCCGCGGGCCTGGCGGGTGCTGTCGGTGCGGGTGCTGCCGGCTACCGGCGGGTCCGACCACCGACCCGTGCTCGCGCGCCTGCGCGCCCGCACCTGAGGCCGCGGGTCGACGTCGGCCCGGCATCGGGGTGACGGGGAGGCGCACCCCTGCCAGGATCGGGCCAGGACCGCGGACCTCGTCGACGACCCGCGCCGCACCGCGGGCCCGCCGCCGTGGAGGGGACCATGGACGTGTCGCTGGTGCCCGCCGTGCTGCTCCTCGCCGCCGGCCTCGTCCCGCTGCTGGCCTCGCTGGGGTCCGGACCGGGCCCGCACGGCAGCGCGGCCGCCGCGGGCGACGACGGGCGGCGCCTGGCCTCCGCGGCGCTCCTCGGCGCGGCTGCACTCGTCGCCACCGTCCCGGCCCTCGACCGGGTCCCGGAGCAGGCGGCGGCCGCCGCGCTGCTCGCCGCGCTCGAGGTCCTCGGTGCCGCCGCCGGCGCCTGGCCCCTGCGCCGGTCGTGGTGGCCGGGCGTGGTGGCGCACGTCCTCGCCGCCGTCCCGGGGGCCGGTGCTGCCCGGCTGGGTCGTGCCGCCCGCGAGCGCGCCCGCCGTGCCGCCCTCGCGCGCGGGCTGCGGCGACGGGCGGCGGCCGCGACGCCGCTGCTCGCCCCCCGCCTGCGCGCGCTGGCCGACGCGCTGGACGACCGCCGCCTGGCGACGGACCCGGGACTCGTCCTCGTGCTGGGCAGGCTCGAGGCGGCGGCGGCGGGGCTGGACGTGCTCGCGGAGGAGCACGCCGCGGGCGACGTGCGGCTGGCCGGCGCGGTGTCGGCGCTGCTGACCGGCGCGGGCGACGACGTCGCCCGGCTGCGCCGCAGGGCCGACCGCGAGGCGCGCGCCCGGGCCCTCGGGACCGCCGAGCTCGCGCTCACGGACCGCTGAGGCGCCGCAGGGCGCTGGGGAGGTCAGGAGCGCTGCGCGTCCTCGTCGTCCCACGCCTGCGTGCGCGCCTTCGCCGTCTCGAGCGCCTTCGCGGCCTCCTCGCGCGTGGCGTAGGGACCCATGAGGTGCGACCAGTCGCTCTGGCGGCCCTCCTCGACCTCGTGCGTCCGCGTGTTGTACCAGTACCCGTCCGCCACGTCGCGGCCCCTCTCGTCGTCCCTGCGCTGGTCGGCGTCCCTAGACTGCCACCATGCCCGTCCACGCGCCGCGCGCGGCCCTCACGCCCGGGGTCGTCTCGCCCCGTCGGCCGGTGCCGCCGCAGATCGCCCGCCCCGAGTACGTCGGCCGCCCCGCCCCGCAGCCGTGGACCGGCAGCGACGTCCTCGACGCCGGCACCGTCGAACGCGTGCGGGTGGCGTCGCGGCTCGCGGCGCAGGCGCTGGCCGAGGTCGGTCGGCACGTCGCGCCCGGCGTCACGACCGACGAGCTGGACCGGGTGGGGCACGAGTTCCTCCTCGACCACGGCGCGTACCCCTCGACGCTGGGCTACCGCGGCTTCCCCAAGTCGCTGTGCACGTCCGTCAACGAGGTGATCTGCCACGGCATCCCCGACTCGACGGTCCTGCAGGAGGGCGACGTCGTCAACGTCGACGTCACCGCCTTCGTCGGCGGCGTCCACGGCGACACGAACGCCACGTACGCGGTGGGCGAGGTCGACGAGGAGACGGCGCTCCTCGTCGAGCGGACCGCCGAGGCGCTGCGCCGGGCCATCGGCGCGGTCCGCCCCGGCCGCGAGGTCAACGTCATCGGCCGCGTCATCGAGCGGTACGCCGCGCGGTTCGGCTACGGCGTGGTGCGGGACTACACCGGCCACGGGGTGGGGCCCGCGTTCCACACGGGGCTGGTCGTCCCGCACTACGACGCCGCCCCCGCGTACGACCGCGTCATCGAGCCGGGCATGGTCTTCACCATCGAGCCCATGCTCAACCTCGGCACCCCCGACTGGCGCACCTGGGACGACGGCTGGACCGTGGTCACCGCGGACGGGCGTCGCAGCGCCCAGTTCGAGCACACCCTTCTGGTCACCGATGACGGAGCGGAGATCCTGACGCTGCCATGAGCAAGGACAAGAAGCACAAGCACAAGCACGAGAAGCACGGGCACGGCGAGCACGAGCACGAGCACGACGGGCACGGGCACGGGCACGGGCACGGGCACGGGCACGGGCACGGGCACGGGCACGACGACGAGGGCGCCGACAAGCACGACCGCCGCTCGCTCGACACCGCGACGGTCCCGGCCGCGCTGGCCTTCGGCGTCGACATCGGCGGCAGCGGCATCAAGGGCGCGCCGGTCGACGTGGCCTCCGGCGCCTTCGAGCGCGACCGCGTCCGCATCCCGACGCCGCAGCCGTCGACGCCCGAGGCGGTCGCGCGGACGGTGGCGGAGGTGGTCGCGAGCTTCGACCTCGCGCCCGACGTGCCGCTCGGGGTGACGTTCCCCGCGGTGATCCTGCACGGCGTGGCGCAGTCCGCGGCCAACGTCGACAAGTCCTGGATCGGTACGGACGTGGAAGGCGTCGTCGCGGAGGCGACCGGGCGCCACGTGCTGGCCGTCAACGACGCCGACGCCGCCGGCTTCGCCGAGGTGCAGCACGGTGCGGCGAAGGACGTGCGCGGGGTCGTGCTCGTCGCGACGCTCGGCACGGGCATCGGCAGCGCGCTGTTCGTCGACGGCCGTCTCGTGCCCAACACGGAGCTCGGCCACCTCGAGATCGACGGGCACGACGCCGAGAGCCGCGCCGCCGACTCCGCCCGCGACCGCGAGGGCCTGGACTGGGAGCAGTGGGCGCAGCGCCTGCAGCGCTACTTCTCGGTGGTCGAGAACCTGTTCTGGCCGGACCTCATCGTCGTCGGCGGCGGGGTGAGCAAGAAGCACGAGAGCTTCCTGCCCCTGCTGGACCTGCGGACGCGGATCGTCCCCGCCGCGCTGCGCAACGACGCCGGCATCATCGGCGCGGCGGCACTGGCCGCCCAGGTGCACCAGGAGGAGCGCCGCTGACGGGCGTCCCCGCGCGACGGAGGTGCCGGGCGGCGGGCGCCCCGGCCTAGAACCGGGCGGCCCGCCGTCGGCGCGCGCGCGTCCCCGCGTCGGGCAGCGCGCCGAGCACGCGCGCGCGGGCGACACCGCGGTCGACCCACTCCTCGAGCTCGTCGTCGTCGGCCAGCACCTCCGCCCGCACGCGGACCCAGCCCGGGGAGCCCTCCTGGCCACCCATGACGAAGGGCTCGGTCCCCGGCTCGCCCAGCAGACCGGGCCCCTGCGCGGGGTCCACGCGCACGAGCAGCCCGTCACGCATGACCGCGACCGCCATGACGCCGTCGAGCATGACGGCGGTCCCGCCGAACATGCGCTTGGTCTCGCGGTCCTCGTGGTGCGCGGTCATCGCCTCGACCCGCGCGAGCAACCGGTCCTGCGGCGTGCTCCCGCTCGTGCCCGCGCCCCTGCCCCCCGCCATGCCCCCGATCGTGGCAGAGGCCGGCTCAGGGCGACAGGAAGCTGGCGGGGTCGGTGTCGGTGCCCTCCTCGCCGAACGACCGGGCGACGGCGTCGTCGTCCTCGCGCTCGGCGCGCACCTCGTCGATGCCGGGGTCGCCGAGCGCGTCGGGGGCGCTGTCCGGCCCGGGGGCGCGCTCCACGTCCTCACCGGTCACGCCGGCGTCGGGCAGGGGGATGTCGGACTCGGTCACGGTCGCCTCCGTCTCGCGCCGCCTGGTCGCGGCCCCTCCGACGCTAGGCGCGGCCCTCCGACCCCGCACGACGAGGGCCGCGCGGGCGGTCAGCGCCGCCGGAGCAGCAGCGCCGCGCACACGGCCGCCGCCAGCCACCCCACGACCACGACGACGTCGCCCTCGTTGATCCCGTGCGACTGCGTGATCGTGAGGAGCACCGGCCCGGCCCACGGACCGTGCCCGGCGAGCAGCAGCAGCGCGAAGCCGGACACGACGACCAGCAGCACGCCGACGAGCAGGCGCTCCCGCACCCGCGTCCGCCCCTGCTCCCGCTCCCGCTCCGACACCCGCATCGGACGAGCCTAGACGCGGGCGCCCCGGTGCCGGGGAGGTGCCGGCGGAGGTGCCGGCGGAGGTGCCCTGTGCGCTCGGCCGCACGGGCGCCCGTCCGGGCGCCCGTGCGGGGCGGATGAGCCGGTCGGTACGCCGGGTTCTGTCCCCGCACCCGGTTGCCCCGGTGCGGGTGGCGACCATCCATCTACGACGTGCGTCGCCGCACGCCTCCAGCGGCCTACCCGGGAGCTCGGGCGGGCAGCCCTCGAGCGCTCCCTGTCTGGCCTTGCTCCGGGTGGGGTTTGCCGAGCCGCACCGGTCACCCGGTGCGCTGGTGGTCTCTTGCACCACCGTTTCACCCTTACCGCCCTGCCCCCGGCGGACCGGGGACCGGGAGGCGGTCTGTTCTCTGTGGCACTGTCCCGCGGGTCACCCCGGGTGGGCGTTACCCACCACCCTGCCCTGCGGAGCCCGGACGTTCCTCGGCGGACCGGTGCGAGCACCCGTCCGACGCGGCCGCCTGACCGACTCATCCGCGCGGCCAGCCTAGCCCGTGCGCGGATCACCTCCGCACCCGGGCGCGTCCGCGCGGCGGTGCCCCGCCGACGGAGCACCTACGCTCCCGTCGTGCTCCTCGTGCTGCCCCCGTCGGAGGGCA
Source organism: Cellulomonas sp. plas2 (assembly GCF_057221735.1). NCBI lineage: Bacteria > Bacillati > Actinomycetota > Actinomycetes > Micrococcales > Cellulomonadaceae > Cellulomonas > Cellulomonas sp. plas2. The sequence continues at coordinate 1,663,498 of NZ_CM170155.1, read as the reverse complement.
AGCGGCGCCCCGCGGCGCCCGCCCCTCCCCTCGCCCTCGACGCGCTGCACGCCCCGGCCCTCACCCCGGCCCGCGCCGAGGTCCTCGCGGCCCTCGTCGCGGCCAGTGCGCGCCCCGACGCCGCCGCCGTGCTCGGCACCGGTCCCGCGCTGGCCGACGAGGTGCGCGCCAACACCGCGCTCGCCACCGCCCCGGCCGCCCCGCCCGCCGCGTGTACAGCGGCGTGCTCTACGCGGCGGCCGGCCTCGACCGCCTCACCGGCGGCGCCCGCGCCCGCGCGGCGGCGTCCGTGCGGACGGTCTCGGCCCTGTTCGGCGTCCTCACGCCGGAGGACCCCGTCCCCGCCTACCGGCTGTCGATGGGCACCGTGCTGCCCGGGCCGGGTCCGCTGGCGTCCTTCTGGCGCCCCCACCTGGCCCCCGTTCTCGACGCCGCCGCGCTCGACGAGGACGCCGGCGCCGGCCTCGTCGTCGACGTCCGCTCCGCCGCCTACGCCGCGGCGTGGCGCCCGCCGCGCGGCGCCACGTGGCTGACCGTGCGGGTGGAGCAGGACCTCGGGGGCGTGCGGTCCGTCGTCTCGCACCACGCCAAGCACGCCCGCGGCCTGCTCGTGCGGCACCTGCTCGTCCGGCGCGGCCGCGCGCCCCGGGACGCCGACGAGCTGGCCGCCGCCGCCGGTCGCCTCCCGGGACCGGCCGACGCGGGGACGCCCGGCGTGCTCGGGGTCGAGCTGGGCCCGGCCGTCGCGCGCGGACCCCGGACCCTGACCCTCGTGGTCGGCGCGGCATGACGGGCGGCCGCACCCGGCGGCCCGTGCCGTGGTGGGCGGCGACCCTCGTCGTCCTGCCCGTCCTGCTGCTGACGGGGTGGCTGCCGCCCGACGCCGCGCGCGGGCTCGCCGACCGGACCGTGCCGGTTCTCGTGCTCGTCGCGGCCCTGTCGCTGCTCGCCGAGCTCTGCGCCGCGGCGGGGCTGTTCGACGCGGCCGCGGACCTGGCGGCACGGCTGGGACGCGGCCGGCGGCCGGTCCTGTGGGGCCTGGTCGTGGTGCTCGCCGTCCTGGCGACCGCCGTGCTGTCGCTCGACACGACGGCCGTGCTGCTCACGCCGGTCGTGGTCGCGCTCGCACGACGCACCGGCAGCGACCCCCTGGCGTTCGCGCTGCTGGTGCTCGCGCTGGCCAACACCGCGTCCCTCACGCTGCCCGTCGCCAACCTCACGAACCTCCTGGCCGCGCACGCGCTGGGCAGCACCGGCACGTCCTACGTGCCGCTCATGGCCGCCCCCGCGCTCGTGGCGGTCGTCGTCACCGTCGCCCTGCTGGCGCTGCGGGACCGCCGCCGGGTCGCCGGCCGGTACGAGGTCCGGCCGGGGCGGGCGGCGCCCGACCGCCCGCTCCTGCTCGTGAGCGCCGTCGTGACCGGGCTGCTGGCCGTCGCGTTCGTCCTGGGGCTGCCGACCGCGCCCGCCGCCGTCGCCGCCGCGGTGGCGCTCCTCGTCGCGACCCGCCTGCGCCGGCGACCCCTCCCCGGCACGCCCGGGCAGCTCGTGCCGTGGCGCACGCTGGTGCTGCTGGCCGGGCTGTTCGCGGCCGTGGAGGCCGCGCACCTCGCGGGGGCGACCGCGCCGCTGACCGCGCTCGCCGGCGACGGGCACGACCTCGGTGCGCTCCTGCGCCTGGCGGCGGCCGCAGCACTGGCGGCCAACGCCGTCAACAACCTGCCCGCCTACCTCGCGCTGGAGCCCGCCGCCGGCGGGGACCCCCTGCGGCTCGCCGCGGTCCTCATCGGCACGGGGGCCGGGCCGCTGCTGACGCCGTGGGGCTCCCTGGCGACGATCCTGTGGTGGCAGCGCTGCCGCCAGGTCCTGCTCGCGGTACCCCTGCGGACCGTCGTCGGGCAGGGCCTGCTGCTGGCACCGCCCGTCGTCGCCGCCGCCGTGCTGGCCCTCGCCCTGACGGGCTGACCGGCGCCACGACCGGCCCGGCGACCCGCCCGGCTCAGGCGGCCGGGGCCCCCGGCGCCGACCAGCCCTCGCTCGGCACCCCGACGACCGCGATCTCGTGCCGGCGGTCCTCGTACAGCCGGATGATGCTCACCGAGGCGGGGGCCACGCGGAGCTGGCTCCACGACGAGGGCTGCGCGCCCATGGCCGTGCCCAGCGCGGCGCGGATGGCCACGGCGTGGCTCACGACGACGACCGTGCGGTCCGTCCCGGCCGCCAGGAGCGCGTCCAGCCCGCCCTGCAGCCGCCGGCCCACGTCGGCGATGGACTCCCCACCCGGCGGCCGGTGGTCGCCCTGCACGTGCCACGCCTCGAGCCGGCCGGGCCACCGGGCCTCGATCTCCTCGGCCGTCAGCCCCTGCCACTCGCCGAAGTCGGCCTCCTGGAACGTCGCGTCGGTGCGCGGCTCCAGCCCGAGGCGCGCCGCGACGACGCCCGCCGTCTCCTGCGTCCGCACCATCGGCGACGCCACGAGCTCGGACGGGTAGGGCATGTCGCCCCACAGGTCGCGGCCGACCCGGTCGACGAGCTCGGCGACGGCCGCCGCCTGCGCCCGCCCGTGGTCGTCGAGCGGCGGACCGGGCTCGCTCGATCCCGAGTAGCCGCGGCTGACGGTCATGGCCGTGCGCCCGTGCCGGACGAGCACGACCGTGCACGGCTGCGACTCGTCGAAGCGCGGGCTGGCGCCCGACGGCCGTCCCGGCTCGCCGCCGCGTGCGGGTCCCTCGGTCATCGCTCCCCCTCGTCCGTCCGGCCGCGCGGGTGCGGCCGGGTGCTCACGCCCGGCCGGAGACGCCGGGCGCCGCGGGCTCGTCGGGGGCGAGCCGCACCAGGATGCGCCCGCACTCCTCGCACCGCACGACCTCGTCGGCGGGCCTCTTCGCGATGCCGGCCAGGTCCAGGGGGTTGAGCTCGAGGCGGCAGCCCTCGCAGCGCCGGCCGCGCAGGGCGGCGGCACCCGACCCGCCGAGCTGGGCGCGCAGCCGCTCGTAGAGGGCGACGAGCGCGACGTCCAGCCCCGCGGCCTGCGCGGCGCGCTGCTCCCGCAGGCCGGCGGCCTCGGCGTCGATGGTCGCGGCCTCCGCGTCGCGCTCGGCCTCGACCACCCGGACCTGCTCGGTCAGCGCGTCGTGCGCGGCCGTGAGGTCCGCCAGCGCGCCCTCGTGCGCCTCGAGGCGCTCCATGGCCTCCAGCTCGACCTCCTCGAGGTCCGCCTGGCGGCGGGCGAGCGCCTCCAGCTCGCTCGTGAGCGCCTGCGCGTCCTTGGCGCCCACGCCGCCCGACTCGAGGCGCGCCTGGTCGCGCGCGGCACGGGTGCGCACCTGGGCGACGTCCGCCTCGGCCTTGGCGACCTCGCGCCGGAGGTCCCCCACCGCGGTGCGCGAGGTGACGAGCGCGCCGTGCAGGTCCTGCACCTGGGTGCCCAGCTCGGCCAGCCGGGCGAGGGCCGGCAGGGTGCGCCGGCGGTGCGCGAGCTGGTCCAGCCGCGTGTCGAGCGCCTGCAGGTCGAGCAGGCGTCGCTGGTCCGCGACGGGGGCGGTGGTCACAGGGTCCCTCCCGGTGCCGCGTCCACCCGGGCGGTCCAGGGATCGGTGCGCAGCGTGCTGACGTGGACCTCCACCGTAGCGCCCGCACCGGCCAGGTCGGCCGTCAGCGCCGCCGCGGCGAGCGGCAGCCACGGCCACTCCGACGCGGCGTGCGCCGCGTCGACGAGGTACGGGGTGGCCGCCGGGCGGCGCCCCGTGCGCGCCTCGAACAGCGCGCGCTCGCGCGCCTCCGACGCCGGGTGGTGGCGCAGGTCCGCGGTGACGAAGGCGTCCGCCCCCGACGCGCGCACCTCGTCGAGCAGGCTGTCGCCCGACCCGCCGCACACGGCGACCGTCCGCACCTCGCCGTCGGGCTCGCCCGCGTACCGCACGCCGCCGGCCGTGCCGGGCAGCGCCTCCGCGACCCGCCGCGCCAGGGCGTCCAGCGTCAGCGGCGCGGGCAGCGTCCCGACGCGACCCAGGCCGGTCGACCCCGGCAGGTCGGCGAGCTCCAGGACGTCGAACGCGGGCTCCTCGTAGGGGTGGACGGCGCGCAGGGCCGCCACGACGGCCGCCCGCCGGTGCCGCGGCAGCACCATCTCCACCCGGGCCTCGGCCACCTCGGCACGCCGGCCCACCTCCCCCCGGGCCGGTCGGGCACCCGGGCTCGGCTCGAAGGTGCCCGTCCCCGTCGTCGTCCAGGCGCAGCGCGTGTAGTCCCCCAGCGCGCCGGCGCCCGCCGCGGCGAGCGCGTCGACGAGCCGGTCCGCGTCCTCGACGGGCACGAACGCGACGAGCGTGTCGAGCGGGTCGGCGGGTGCGGGGGCGAGCGGGCGCAGGTCGCGCAGCCCGATCGCGCGGGCGAGCGCCTCGTTCACGCCCTCGGCGGCGGCGTCCGCGTTCGTGTGCGCCGTCAGCAGCGCGACGCCGCCCCGGACGAGCCGGTGCACCAGGGCGCCCTTCCAGGTGTCGGCCGCGACGCCGTGCACGCCGCGCAGCAGCAGGGGGTGGTGCACGACGAGGAGGTCGGCACCGGCCGCGAGCGCCTCGTCGACGACGTCGGCCGTCACGTCCACCGCGAGGTGCACCCGCCGCACCGGCTCGGCCGGGTCCCCGGCGACGAGGCCCACGCGGTCCCACGCCACCGCGGTCCGGCCCGGGTAGCGCCGCTCGAGCACCGCGACGACCTCCGCGAGCGTCGGCGTGCGGGACGCGCCCCCCGACGACGCGCCGCCCGGGGACGTGCCACCCGACGGGCCCGTGGACGTCGAGGGGGTCGCGCCGGGCGTCGGGGTGCTCACGGGCGGCACGCTACCGCCGCGCCGGCGGCCTCACGGACGCAGCATGACCTTGACCGCGCGGCGCTCGTCCATCGCACGGTAGGCCTCGGCCACCTCGGCGAGCGGCAGGGTCAGGTCGAACACCCGGCCGGGCTCGATGCTGCCCGCCCACACGTCCTCGAGGAGCTCGGGCAGGTACGCCCGCACGGGCGCGATGCCGCCGCGCACGCCGACGTTCGTCGAGAACATCTGCTGCACGGGCAGCTCGGGGCCGCCCGCCGGGACCCCGACGAAGCCGACCGTCCCGCCGGGACGGGCCGTGTCCAGCGCCTGCTGCATGGACTCCTTGCTGCCCACGCACTCGAGGACCGCGTCCGCGCCGGTGCCGTCCAGCAGGTCGCGCACGGCGGCGACGCCCTCCGCACCGCGCTCGGCGACGACGTCCGTCGCGCCGAAGGAGCGCGCCAGGTCCTGCCGGGTGGCGTGCCGGGACATGACGACGACGCGCTCCGCGCCGAGCCGGCGGGCCGCGATGGTGCCGCACAGGCCGACGGCGCCGTCGCCGACGACGACCACCGTCGACCCCGGCACCACGCCGGCCGCCCGGGCCGCGTGGTGCCCGGTGCCCATGACGTCGCTCAGCGCGAGGACGTGGGGAAGGAGCTCCGGCGACGGGTGCTCCGGCGTGGCGACGAGCGTGCCGTCCGCGAGGGGGACGCGCACGCGCTCCCCCTGCCCCCCGTCCGAGGGGATGCCCTCGTGGTCCGGCGCGCCCCACCAGCCCACGTGCTCGCAGGAGGTGTGCACCCCGCGCCGGCAGTGCCGGCACGTGCCGTCGGAGATGGTGAAGGGCGCGACGACGAACTGCCCCTCCTGCACCCGGCGGACGTCGGCACCGACCTCCTCCACCACGCCGACGAACTCGTGCCCGATGCGGCGCGGCTCCGGCGTCGGCCGGACGCCGCGGTAGGGCCACAGGTCGGAGCCGCACACGCAGGAGGCGACGACGCGCACGACGGCGTCCGTCGGCCGACGCACGTGCGGGTCCGGGACGTCCTCGAGGCGGATGTCGGCGGGTCCGTGGATCAGGGTGGCGCGCACGTCGCGAGCGTACGGTCGCCGGCCCGGGCGCGCGCCGTCAGCGGCCGGCGACCGCCGTGCCGGCGTCGGCGGACCGGGCCGGGTCGGTCGGCGCGGACGCGGGTCCCGACGTGGACCCGGGCGCGACGGCCGGGGCGACGGGACGGGGGTCGACCACCGCGTGCAGTGCCGCCCACAACGCGAGCGACGCGCCCAGCAGCTCGAGCGTCTCCTCGAGGGCCACCAGCACGTAGTAGGGCGACGGCGGGACGTCCTGCCCCATCACGAGCCCCTCGGCGAACGAGCCGCCGATGGACTCCACCCCCAGCGCGCCCGTGAGGAACACGAGGCCCGCCAGCACCAGCCGCAGCCGCACCCGCGGCTCCACGTCGCGCGCGACGACCACCAGGCCGACCGCGACCGCCGCCGCGAGGAGCGCACCCGGCAGCACCCAGGCGAAGGTCGCGCCGCCCGACCCCAGGACGAAGTTGCCCACGAGCGACAGCGTCTCGTGGAGCTGGGCCCCCTCGTCGGCGCTGAGGAACACCGCGACACCGGTGAGCACGAGGTACGCCCGCCGCCGCCGGCCGGTCCGCTGCAGCGCCCCGACGCCCAGCGCCACGGCGAGCGCGAGCAGCAGCGTCACGGAGTACCAGGACCACAGGTTGCCCTCGCGGTCGGGGTCGAGGAGCCGGATGACCGTCAGGGCGATGCGGCCCGCGTCCTGCTCGACGATGCCGTGCACGTCCCGGTACCAGGCGCCGACGGAGCCCGCGACCACGACCGCGACGCCGACGGGCACCACCCGCGCGAGCACCCGGCGGGGCAGGTGGTGGAGCGCGGGCGACGGCGACGGTGACGCTGAGGGTGACGCGAGGGTGAACACGCGGAGAACAGTAACCGCGGCCGGGTGACGCCACCCGGCCGGCTGCGGGACGTCACCCGACGGTGTGGCCGAGGTCTCACGCGGCAGCGCGCACCCGTCGGCGGGGTGGAGAGGGTGCGGTGGGCCCGGCCGGTCTCGAACCGACGACCTCCGCGGTGTAAGCGCGGCGCTCTGACCAACTGAGCTACAGGCCCGTGTGCGGGCGTCAGCCTACGAGGTCGGCGACGGCCGCACGGTAGGCCTCGAAAGGTCGGGCCCGACCCGACGGGCCCAGCACCGACCAGCGCAGGACGCGGCCCGCGTCGAGGAGGAAGCTGCCGCGGCGCGCCACGCCGTTGACCTCGTCGAAGGCGCCGAGGGCCCGCGCGGCCGCGCCGTGGGGCCAGAAGTCGGACAGCAGGTCGAGGCCGACGCGCTCCTGCTCCGCCCAGGCCCGCAGGGCGGGCACCGGGTCGCACGACACGGCCAGCACGCGCACCCCGGTCGCCTCGAGCGAGCCGAGGCCGTCGCGCAGCTCGCCGAGCTCGGAGGTGCACGTCCGGGAGAAGGCGTACGGGAGGAGGACGAGCAGGGCCGGCGCCCCGCGCAGCCCCGCGAGGGGCACCGGCGTGCCGTGCACGTCCGGCAGCACGAGGCCGTCGAGCCGCGGCCCCAGGTCCTCGCCGACGGCGGGCGCACCGGGCGCACCGGCGGCACCTGGCGCACCGACGGCAGCGGGCGCGTCGGCCCCTGGCGTCACTTCCCGCGGCCGCGCGTGCCCAGCCGCGTGGCGGACCAGTCGGGGGCGACCGCGAAGGTCGTCATCGCGTGCAGGCCCGAGGTGGTGGCGGCCTCCTGGATGTCGCTGTGGGGGACGTGCCCCGGCCGCCCGGCCTTCGGGGTGAGCACCCAGATGGGCCCGTTGTCGTCGAGGACCGTCAGCGCGTCGACGAGGTAGTCCGTCAGGTCCCCGTCGTCGTCGCGGAACCAGATGATCGCGCCGTCCGTGACGTCGTCGTACTGCTCGTCGACGAGCTCGGAGCCCGTGATGGCCTCGAGGTCGGACCGGAACGTCTCGTCGACGTCGTCGTCGAAACCGAGCTCCTGGACGGTCTGCCCCCTCGTGAAGCCGAGGCGGCCTGCCGCGCCGGTCCCGGCGTCGTCCGCGGTGGATGCCACGTCCTGATCGATCCCTTCCCTCGGCGCCGGACCTCCGGCACCCGCTGGCAGCGGGCCGTGCGGCCCGGCTGCGTTGACCGCTCACCGTAGCCCACCGCACCCGCGCTGACCTGGCAAGCCCTGCCCGACCCCGTCACCCGCGCCGGGTCCCGCGAGGCCCGCCGGAGGGCCGACCGCAGGGACGGACCGGGGCGGTCCGACGAGGTCATGGGAGGTCCTGTCGCCCACGTCACGCCCGCGCGGGGGTGCCCGGTGTGACTTTCACCCGCGCAGGGCCGGATGATGGTCATGACAGCGACCGTGCCGGGTCGCGCCGGCGCCGCAGGGGGTGCCCGGCACCCCCGGCGGCGCGGTCCGTGGTGGGCGCCGTCGCCGGCGGTGCGTGCCGCTCACCCGGCAGGCAGCAGCCCCGCCGGCTGCAGACGAAGGAAGCACCGACGAGCAAGGAGCACTCCGTGGCTTCGATCGACGAGACGGGCCCGCTCATCGGCGGCCTGCTCAGCCAGGTCCCCGACATCGACCCCGAGGAGACCCAGGAGTGGCTCGACTCCCTGGACGGCCTCATCGGCGACAAGGGCGGCCCCCGCGCGCGCTACGTGCTGCTGAGCCTGCTGCGGCACGCACGGCAGAAGAACGTGGCGATCCCGACGTCGCTCAACACGCCGTACGTCAACACGATCGCGGTGCACAACGAGCCGTACTTCCCCGGCGACGAGGCCATCGAGCGGCGCTACCGGTCCTGGATCCGTTGGAACGCCGCCGTCATGGTGACGCGCGCCCAGCGCCCGGGCATCGGGGTCGGCGGGCACATCTCGTCCTACGCCTCCGTGGCGACGCTGACCGAGGTCGGGCTCAACCACTTCTTCCGCGGCAAGGACCACCCCGGCGGCGGCGACCAGGTCTACTTCCAGGGGCACGCCTCCCCCGGCGTCTACGCCCGCGCCTTCCTCGAGGGCCGGCTGTCCGCCGACCAGCTCGACGGCTTCCGCCAGGAGCGGTCGCACCCCGCCGGCGGCCTGCCGTCCTACCCGCACCCGCGCCTCCTGCCCGACCTGTGGGAGTTCCCCACCGTCTCCATGGGCCTCGGCCCGGCGAGCGCGATCTACCAGGCGTGGACGAACAAGTACCTGCACCACCGCGGCATCAAGGACACCTCGCAGCAGGACGTGTGGGCCTTCCTCGGCGACGGCGAGATGGACGAGCCCGAGTCGCGCGGCATGCTCCAGCACGCCGCCCAGCAGGGCCTGGACAACCTGACGTTCGTCGTGAACTGCAACCTGCAGCGCCTCGACGGCCCCGTCCGCGGCAACGGCAAGATCATCCAGGAGCTCGAGGCGCAGTTCCGCGGCGCCGGCTGGAACGTCATCAAGGTCATCTGGGGCCGCGAGTGGGACACCCTGCTCAACGCGGACAAGGACCGCGCGCTCGTCAACCTCATGAACGTCACGCCGGACGGCGACTTCCAGACGTTCCGCGCCGAGAACGGCGCCTTCATCCGCGAGAACTTCTTCGGCCGCGACCCGCGCACGAAGGCGCTCGTCGAGAAGATGACGGACGACGAGATCTGGGCCCTCAAGCGCGGCGGGCACGACTACCGCAAGCTCTACGCCGCCTACAAGGCCGCGCGCGAGCACACGGGCGCCCCGACGGTCATCCTCGCGCACACCATCAAGGGCTACGGCCTGGGCTCCGGGTTCGCCGGGCGCAACGCCACGCACCAGATGAAGAAGCTCAAGGCCGACGAGCTCAAGACGCTGCGCGACAGCCTGCACATCCCGGTGAGCGACGGGCAGATCGACGCCGACCCGTACCTGCCCCCGTACTACAACCCGGGGCCGGAGGACGAGGCGATCCGCTACATGCTCGACCGCCGCAAGGCGCTCGGCGGGTTCGTGCCGGAGCGCCGCTCCGTGCACAAGCCGCTCGCGCTGCCCGAGCCGAAGGCGTACGAGGGGCTGGCCAAGGGCTCGGGGCACCAGGAGGTCGCCACGACCATGGCGCTGGTGCGCCTGTTCAAGGACCTGCTGAAGGACAAGGAGCTCGGCAAGCGGCTCGTCCCGATCATCCCCGACGAGGCGCGCACGTTCGGCCTGGACTCGATCTTCCCCACCGCGAAGATCTTCAACACCAACGGGCAGAACTACCTCGCCGTGGACCGCGAGCTCATGCTGAGCTACAAGGAGTCCGAGTCCGGGCAGATCATGCACACGGGCATCAACGAGGCGGGGTCGGCCGCGGCGTTCCAGGCCGTCGGCACCTCCTACGCCACGCACGGCGAGCCCCTCGTGCCGTTCTACTTCTACTACTCGATGTTCGGGTTCCAGCGCACCGGGGACCAGTTCTGGGCCGCGGGCGACCAGCTCACGCGCGGGTTCCTCGTCGGGGCCACGGCCGGCCGCACGACGCTGACGGGCGAGGGCCTGCAGCACGCCGACGGCCACTCCCCGCTGCTGGCCGGCACGATGTCGCACGTCGTCCACTACGACGCCGCCTACGGCTACGAGCTGCGGCACATCGTGCGCGACGGCCTGCAGCGCATGTACGGCGACGACGGCCGCGACCCCGACGTCATCTACTACCTCACGGTCTACAACGAGCCGATCGTCCAGCCGGCCGAGCCGGAGGGCGTGGACGTCGAGGGCATCCTGCGCGGCATCCACCGCGTGGCCGAGGCCGAGGGCGACGGGCCGCGCGCCCAGATCCTGGCCTCCGGCGTGGCCGTGCCGTGGGCGCTCGAGGCCCGGCAGCTCCTCGCCGACGACTGGGGCGTGCGCGCCGCGGTGTGGTCCGTGACGAGCTGGAACGAGCTGCGCCGCGACGGCCTGGCCGCCGACGAGCACACGTTCCTGCACCCCGGCGAGGAGCCGCGCCAGGCCTACCTGACGCAGCGGCTCGCCGGTGCGGAGGGTCCCTTCGTCGCCACGACGGACTACGACCACCTCGTGGCCGACCAGGTCCGCGCGTGGGTGCCCGGCGACTACGCGACGCTCGGCGCGGACGGCTTCGGCTTCTCCGACACGCGCGCCGCCGCCCGGCGCTGGTTCAAGATCGACGGCCCGTCGACCGCCGTGCGCGTGCTGCAGCAGCTCGCGCGGCAGGGCGCGGTCGACGCCGACGTCCCGGCGCGGGCCATCGAGAAGTACCGGCTGCACGACGTGGCCGCCGGCACCTCGGGCAACGCGGGCGGGGAGTCCTGACCGCGGCGCCGAGCGCCTGACGCACGACGAGGGGCCCGCTCCGACCGGACGGTCGGGGCGGGCCCCTCGTCTTCGCCGCCGGCGGTCTGCGTGCGACGACGTGTGGTGCAGGTGGCGGTGGTGCCGGTGGTGCGGCCGTCAGGCGCCGGCCGGCGAGCCGCCGGCCGGCGAGCCCTCCGCGCGGGCGACGAGCGCCTGCAGCTCGGTGCGCAGGTCCGCCACGGCACGCTGGCGCGGGTGCAGGTCGAGCGCGGCGATGTGCTGCTTGGCCTCGCCCGGACGGTCGGCCTCGAGCGCGGCCAGCACCAGCTCGCGCGCGACCTCGGGGTCGTGCTCCTTCGGGCGCCAGTGGCCCACGCCGAGGTTGAGCGCCTCGACGGGTCGGCCGGCCTGGCGCAGGAGCCCGACGGCGGCGACCAGGGCACGGCCCGAGTGGTCGCGCTCGACCGCGGTCGACAGGCGCCGCGCGGCGCCCTCGGGGTCGTCGCGGACGGACAGCCGCGCGACCTCGACGAGCGGGTACCACGCCCGGGGGTTGCCCGCCAGCTCCTCGCCCAGCGACCAGACGGCCAGGTCGGCCGCCTTCTGCCGCTCGGCGTCGCGGTCGGCCGTCACGGCCTCCTCGGCGTGGCCGGACAGCGGGTCCTCGTGGGCGACGGCCTCGGCCGCACGGCGACGGACGATCTCGGCGAGGGCGACGAAGGCCTTCTCGTCGTTCGGGTCGTCGCCGAGCATCGAGCGCAGCGCGTCCTCGTGCAGGGTGTCGCCGCGGCGTGCGGCGCCGGTCGGCCGGCGGGCGCCGACCCGCGACGCGGACACCGGCCGCCGCATCAGCTGACGGAGTCGGGGCAGCAGAGCCATGCGGCGACACTAACGGGGAATCGCCCGCGCCACCCCATCTGCAGGCCAAGAACGGGTGCGACGGCGCCCTCCCTCCGCTCGGCGGGACCCGGCCGCAGGGCCGTCCACCCGGCCGCAGGTTTGTCGACTCCCCACAACCCTCCCCCTATGCTCGCGCCATGACCTCCGTAGCCGGCCGGGTCGCGGCCGCGGTCGACGACGTTCCCACCACCCCGGGCACCGAGACCCAGCGGCGCGTGCGGGACGGCGCCGGGCTGCTGGCGGCCGCCGCGCTGCGCCGCCTGGACGCCGACCTCGACTGGTACCGCCAGCTCCCGGCGGACGACCGCTCGTGGGTCGGCCTCGTCGCGCAGGCCGGCATCACGGCGTTCGTCACGTGGTTCGCCGACCCCTCCCGCCCGCCGCAGGGCGTCGGCGAGATCTTCGCGACCGCCCCGCCCGAGCTGACGCGGTCCATCTCCCTGCAGCACACCCTGCAGCTCGTGCGCGTCGTCGTCGACGTCGTCGAGACGCACTCCGACCAGCTCGCCGCCCCGGGCGAGGAGCGCGCGCTGCGCGAGGCCGTGCTGCGCTACTCCCGCGAGGTCGCCTTCTCCGCCGCCGAGGTCTACGCCCGGGCCGCGGAGGTCCGCGGGGCGTGGGACGCGCGGCTGGAGGCGCTCGTCGTGGACTCCCTCGTGCGCGGGGACGTCGACGACTCCCTGCGCTCCCGGCTCGGGGCCCTGGGCTGGCGCGCCCGCGGCGCCGCGCTCGTCGTCGTGGGCACGACCGCCTGGCCGCTGGACGGGGTCCGCGCCGCCGAGCTCCGGCGGGCCACGCGCCGGGCCGCCGACGACGCGCTCGTCGGGATCCACGGCGACCGGCTCGTCGTGTTCCTCGGCGGCACGGGCGACCTGCAGGCCGGCGCGCGGTCGCTGCTGCCGCGGTTCGGGCCGGGGCCGGTCGTCGTCGGGCCCGCCGTCACCGAGCTGGCCGACTACCCGAGGTCGGCGCGCGCGGCGATGGCGGGGCTGGCCGCGGTCGCCGCGTGGGACGGCGCGCCCCGGCCGGTCGCGGCCGACGAGCTGCTCCCCGAACGCGTGCTCGTCGGGGACCTCGAGGCCCGCGCCGCGCTCGTCCGGCAGGCCTACGCACCGCTGGCCGCCCACACCGGGGCGCTCCTGGAGACCCTCGCCGCGTACCTCGGCGCCGGGCGGTCGCTCGAGGCGGCGGCCCGCACCCTGTACGTGCACCCCAACACCGTGCGGTACCGGCTGCGGCGGGTCGCCGAGACGACGGGCTGGGACCCGCTCGACGCGCGCGAGTCCTACGTCCTGCAGACCGCGCTCGCCGTCGGCCGCCTCGGCGACGCGACGGCCCGGGTCCCGTCGGCCTGACCCGCGCACCCGTCCGGCAGGGCGACGGCACCGCCCCTACCGGTCGGGCGCTCCCGCGGCCGTTGTAGGGGTGGGACAACGTCACCCGGAAGAGTTGGTGCCCGCCGCGACCCGGCGGCCCCCGGCGCTGACGGCAGGCTGAGGAGGTGCTCGCCCTCCTCTGCCCCGGTCAGGGCGCCCAGTCCCCCGGCATGCTCGCCCCGTGGCTCGAGCTGCCGGCGGTGGCGGCGGCCGTCGACGCCGCCTCCGAGGTCACCGGCCTCGACCTGCGCGCGCACGGCACGACGTCGGACGCGGCGACCATCCGCGACACCGCCGTGGCGCAGCCGCTGCTCGTCGCCTCCGCGCTGGCCAGCCTGCGGGCCGTCCTCGACCTGGCGCCCGACGAGCCCCTCGCCCCGGCGGTGCCAGCCGCGGCGGACCTCGTCGCCGGGCACTCCGTCGGCGAGCTGGCGGCCGCCGCGATCACCGGGGTGCTCACCGAGGCCGAGGCGCTGCGCCTCGTCGCCGTGCGCGGGGACGCGATGGCGCGCGCCGCCGCCGCGGCGCCCACGGGCATGTCCGCCGTGCTCGGCGGGGACCCCCAGGAGGTGCTGGCCGCGCTGGCCCGGCACGGCCTCGTGGCCGCCAACGTCAACGGCGGCGGGCAGGTCGTCGCCGCGGGCACCCTCGACGCGCTGGCCGCGCTCGCCGCCGACCCACCCACGAAGGCGCGCGTCGTCGCCCTGCAGGTCGCCGGGGCCTTCCACACGTCCCACATGGAGCCCGCGGTGGCGGAGCTGGCGGCGGCCGCCGGCCGCCTCGTGCCCGGCATGCCGGTGGTGACCCTGCTGTCGAACGCGGACGGCACCGCGGTGGGCACCGGCACCGACGCCCTCGCCCGGATCGTCGGGCAGGTGGCGCGGCCGGTGCGGTGGGACCTGTGCCAGGAGGGGCTGCTCGCGCTGGGCGTCACCGCCGTGCTGGAGCTCGCGCCGGGCGGGGTGCTCACGGGTCTGGCCCGGCGTACGCTGCCCGGGGTCGAGACCCTGGCGCTGAAGTCGCCCGACGGGCTCGACGCCGCACGCGCCCTCGTCGCGGCGCACGCCGGGGGCGCCGCCACGGACCCCACCGAGAGGCTCGAGCAGTGACCCGTCCCACCCTGGCCCAGGCCTCCACACCCGCCGCCTCCCGGATCCTCGGGCTCGGCGGCGTGCGCGGGGAGAGCACGGTCACCAACGACGACATCGCGGGGCCGATCGACTCCTCGGACGAGTGGATCCGCCAGCGCACGGGCATCGTCACCCGCCGTCGCGCCGGCGCGGGGACCGACGTCATCGACCTCGCCGAGGGTGCCGCCCGTGCCGCGCTGGCCGACGCCGGCCTCGAGGCCTCGGACGTCGACGCCGTCATCCTGTCCACGGTGACGTGGTTCCACCAGACCCCGGCCGGCGCCGCGGTGCTCGCCGACCGCATCGGCGCCACCCCCGCCGCCGCCTTCGACATCTCGGCCGCGTGCGCCGGGTACTGCTACGGCATCGGCCAGGCGGACGCGCTCGTCCGGTCCGGCGCCGCCCGGCACGTGCTCGTCGTCGGCGCGGAGAAGATGAGCGACTTCGTCGACCCGACGGACCGGTCGATCTCGTTCCTCCTCGGCGACGGCGCCGGCGCGGTCGTCGTCGGGCCCTCGGACACGCCGGGCATCGGCCCGACGGTGTGGGGCTCGGACGGCGGGCAGGCCAGGGCCATCCGCCAGACGCACTCCTGGCTCGACGTGCGCGACGCGGACGCCGGCTGGCCCACGCTGCGGCAGGAGGGCCCGTCGGTCTTCAAGTGGGCCGTCTGGCAGATGGCGCCCGTCGCGCAGAAGGCGCTCGACGCCGCCGGCGTGAGGGCCGAGGACCTCGACGCGTTCATCCCGCACCAGGCGAACATGCGGATCATCGACCAGCTCGTCAAGCAGCTCAAGCTGCCCGAGCACGTCGTCGTCGGCCGCGACATCGCCGACACCGGCAACACGTCGGCCGCCTCGATCCCCCTGGCCGCCGAGCGGCTGCGCCGCGAGGGGCAGGTGGTGCCGGGCGCCCTGGCCCTGCAGATCGGCTTCGGCGCGGGCCTCGTCTACGCCGCCCAGGTCGTCGTCCTGCCCTGACCACCACCGGTCGCGTCCCGGGCCGGACGACCCCCGTGTGGTAGACCCGGGCCCGCACGGCCGCAGCAGCACCGCGGCAGCCCGGGCGGCAGGGAGCCAGCACGAGCGAGCCGGACCACTGCCGCACCACTGCCGCACCACCTGCAGCACCACCCCGCAGCACCGACCGCACCACCGACACGAGGAGAGACCGATGGCGTACAGCGAGCAGGAGATCCTGGCCGGACTGGCCGAGATCGTCGCCGAGGAGACCGGCCTTCCCGCGGACTCCGTCCTGCCCGAGAAGTCCTTCACCGACGACCTGGACATCGACTCGCTGTCGATGATGACCATCGTCACCCTCGCCGAGGAGAAGTTCGACGTCACCATCCCGGACGACGAGGTCAAGAACCTCACGACCGTCGGCGACGCCGTCACCTACATCTCCGGCGCCCAGTCCTGACACCCGCGCGCCCCGGTCCGGCCCCCACCGGCCGGCCGGGGCGCCGGCAGGACCCCGCCCCACCGCCCACCGCTGCCAGGAGGACCCCATGAGCCCCGCCCGCGACGTCGTCGTCACCGGACTCGGCGCGACCACCCCGCTCGGCGGGGACGTGGCGAGCACGTGGGCCGCCGCCCTCGCGGGTGAGTCCGGCGCCCGGACGCTGGAGAACGACTGGGCCGACCGGTACGAGATCCCCGTCCGCTTCGCGGCGACGATCAAGGTCCCGCCGACGGAGGCGCTGTCGCGGCCCGAGACCAAGCGCATGGACCCCTCGGCGCAGTACGCGGTCATCGCGGCGCGCGAGGCGTGGGCCGATGCCGGCAGCCCCGACGTGGACCCGCTCCGGCTCGGGGCGGTCGTCTCCTCCGGTATCGGCGGCATCTGGACGACGCTGGACGCCTGGGACACCCTGCAGAGCAAGGGTGCGCGTCGCGTCCTGCCGATGACCGTCCCCATGCTCATGCCCAACTCTCCGTCGGCGTTCGTGTCGCTCGAGCTCGGGGCGCGCGCCGGGGCGCACGCCCTGGTCTCCGCCTGCGCCTCCGGTGCCGAGGCCATCGGCTACGGCGTCGACATGATCCGCTCGGGCCGCGCGGACGTCGTCGTCGCGGGCGGCACCGAGGCGACCATCCACCCCATGCCGATCGCGGCCTTCGCCGCCTCGCGGACCCTGTCGCTGCGCAACGACGACCCCGCGCACGCCTCGCGGCCCTACGACACGTCCCGGGACGGGTTCGTCGTCGGCGAGGGGTCGGGCGTCGTCGTGCTGGAGTCCGCCGAGCACGCCGCCGCCCGGGGCGCGCGGGTGTACGCCCGCATCGCCGGGGTCGGCCTGTCGGCCGACGGGTACCACATCACCTCCCCCGAGCCGTCCGGGGACGGGCAGGTCCGCGCGATGCGCGCGGCGCTGGCCGAGTCGGGCGTCGCCGCCGCGGACGTGCGGCACGTCAACGCCCACGCGACGTCCACGGTGGTCGGCGACCTCATCGAGGCCCGCTCGATCCGCGGCGTGCTGGGCGACGACGCCGACCACGTCGCCCTGTCCGCGACGAAGTCCATGACCGGGCACCTGCTGGGTGGCGCCGGCGCCCTCGAGACGATCTTCACCGTGCTGGCGCTGCACCACCGCCTGGCGCCCCCGACGATCAACGTCGAGGACCCGGACCCCGAGCTCGTCCTCGACCTCGTGCGGGACACGCCGCGGCCGCTCGGCGACGGCGACCTGGCGGCGGTGAACAACTCCTTCGGCTTCGGCGGCCACAACGTCGCCCTCGTCGTCACGACCGTCTGACGCCCGTCCTCCCGTCCGCGAACGGCGCGGACGTGGCCGCGGCCTGAGAGCCGAGGGCGCGCCCGTGCCCGCCCGGTGCTTGCGGGCGAGGCCTCGTGTCAGCAATGGTTGTTCCCTCAACAGATCGGAGGGTGCTCCCATGAGGAGGAGGTCCCTGCTGGCCGGTGCCGCCGTGGTGCTGCTCGTCACTGCCGCCTGCGGTGGTGCCGAGGAGGAGGCCGCAGGCACCCCGGGGCCCGCGGTGGAGGGCACGGTGCTCGTCGCCACCCTCGGGACCGCAGAGGACCCGGACGCCTTCGAGATCCTGCTCACCGACGAGGCGGGCACCGAGGTGACCACGCTCCCGGCCGGCGAGTACACCGTCCGGGTCGAGGACGCCACGACGATCCACAACTTCCACCTGACGGGCGCCGGCGTCGACGAGACGACGTCCGTCGAGGGCACCGAGGACACGACCTGGCAGGTGACCTTAGAGCCGGGCGAGTACACGTACACGTGCGACCCGCACCCGCCGATGACCAAGACGTTCACGGTCTCCTGAGGGCGGGGTCGCGGTGCGCGAGAGGGGCCGCGGGGGCGCGCCCGGCCGTGCCGGCGGGCGGCCGCCGGGCGCGCGGACGGGGGTGGTCCTACGCGTCCTTGGCGCCCTGGCCCTCGGGGTCTCGGGCTGGGTGCACCTCCGCATCGCGCTCGACCGGCCACCGCTGACGGCCGACGGCGCGCTCACGCTCAGCGGGCTGTTCGCGGCCCAGGCGGCGGTCTGCGCGGTCGTCGTGCTGGCCGTCCTGGGCCGCGGCAGCCGGGCCGCGTGGACGGCGTTCCTCGTCGTGGCGGCCGCGTCGGTCGTCGCCCTCGTCGCGAGCGTCTACGTGCGGGTGCCCGCCATCGGCCCGCTGCCCGCGATGTACGAGCCGCTCTGGTACGGCGACAAGTACGTCGCCGCGGGCTCCGCGGCCGTCGCCGTGGTCGTCGCCCTCGCGGCGCTGGCCGCCCGGGGCCGCCCGCGACGCCGCTGAGCGACCGAGCGGCTCGGAGCCCCCGCTCAGCGCGGCGGCTCGGCGCGCCCGCTCAGCCCACGCGGTGCAGCCAGCGGACGGGGGCGCCGGCGCCGGCGTAACGGAAGGGCTCGAGCTCGTCGTCCCACGCCTGGCCGAGCGCCAGGTCGAGCTCGGCGCGCAGCCGCTGCGGGTCGGCCGCGTGCTCGAGCGCCGCACGCACCCGGTCCTCGGGCACGACGACGTTGCCGTGCACGTCCGTGGCGGCGTGGAAGATGCCGAGCTCCGGCGTGTGGCTCCAGCGCGACCCGTCGGCGCCGGGGCTGGGCTCCTCGGTCACCTCGTAGCGCAGGTGCGCCCAGCCGCGCAGCGCGGACGTCAGGCGCGCCCCGGTGCCTTGCGGGCCCTGCCACGAGAGCTCGCTGCGGTGCAGACCGGGGCCCGCCGGCTGCGGGGTCCAGTCCAGCGCGACGCGCACGCCCAGCACGTTGCCGGCCGCCCACTCGACGTGGGGGCACAGCGCGCGGGGCGCGGAGTGCACGAAAAGAACACCGCGCGTGATCGAGCCTGCCATGCCGTCCTCCTGTCGGTCCGAGATGCGTCTTCCCCAACGACCTCGGTACGACGGGCCGGGACGGCGTGCCCGGCGGTGGCGCGCGGTGCGCCGGGGACAGGATGCACGACCCCGGCCCCCGCGCGCCACCCCTACAGCTGGTCGCGCAGCGCGCGCATGGCCTTTTTGCGGACGGACCGCTCGAGCCGGTCGAGGTAGAGCTTCCCGTCGAGGTGGTCCACCTCGTGCTGCAGGCACCGGGCCATCAGCTCGGTGCCCTCGACGACGACCGGCCGACCGTCGAGGTCCGTGCCCTCGACCCGGGCGTACCAGGCCCGGTGGGTCGGGTACCACAGGCCGGGCACCGAGAGGCAGCCCTCCTCGCCGTCCTGGTACTCGTCCCCGCTCAGCTCGACGATCGTCGGGTTGAGGACGTACCCGACCTCGTCGTCGATGTTCCAGGAGAACGCGCGCAGCGAGACGCCGATCTGGTTGGCCGCCAGCCCCGCGCGTCCCTCGGTGTCGACGGTCTCGAGCAGGTCCTCGACCAGGGCTCGGACCCGCTCGTCGACCTCGCGGATCGGCTCGCAGGGGGTGCGGAGCACGGGGTCGGGGACGACACGGATGTCACGCATGGCCATGCCCCGATCCTCCCACGCGCGGACCCGCACGCCGGCGTCGTGGCCGGCGGGCGGGTGCGCGGCGAGCTCGGGTTCCCGGGGCTCAGTCGGCGGAGGCGGCCTGCTGCGGGACGCCCTGGAGGAGCTGGCGGATCTCCGCCTCGTGGAACCGGCGGTGGCCGCCGAGGGTGCGGACCGCGGAGATCTTGCCGGCCTGGGCCCAGCGCGTGACCGTCTTGGGGTCCACGCGGAAGAGGCTGGCGACCTCGCCCGGCGTGAGGAGCGCGCCCTGGGCGGCCTGGAGCTCGGCGAGGGACGTGGTGGCGGTGCTCATGGGAGCTCTCCTGTCGTTCGGCGGCTCGGCTGACCCGTGGGGCCCCGTGGCTCTGCGTCCCCACCTCGCGGTGGGTTTGCCCTTGTCGCTGACGGCACGAACTATGCCGGAAAGGCGGACATCGCGGCAAGATCCCCCGCCCCGGACGGAAGCGGACGCAACCCCCCGCGGCTGGGCCGTCCGGGTGACCGGTCGAGGGTCGCACGCCTCTCACCGGCGCGGACGTGGCAGGCGCCGGTCGTGTCGACCACCCGTGGTATCACCCGCTGCGGTGGTGTCTCCTCCCCCTCGAGCGGGGCCGACCGGACGAGAGCGGGGTCCACCGGGCACGTGGTCCCGCCGCAAGTGTCAAGGACGGCAGGCCCCCGACCGATGAGGTGACATGCCGCACGGATGCGGCGTGAGAGAGGGGGACGGTCACCATGACGACGACCCTGCACGAGGACGGGTACCGGCGGAGCACGCCGCACCCCGCCGAGGTCGAGCACCGGCCCTGCGCGGGCGCACCCGGCCGCGAGGACCACGAGCCCGTGCTGGACGCGGGCGGCATGACGCTCGACTGGGGCGTCGTCCACGAGGAGGTCGACCTCCGCACGGGCGCGGTGCGCACGGGCGAGTGCTGGGGCCTGGGCAGCGAGCACCACGCCCGGGCCCTGGCCGAGCACATCAACACCGCGTCTCCGGGGCCCGACGAGCAGCTCACCGGCTCCGCGGACGAGCACGGTCGGCGACGGCCGCACGGGCACGCGGCCGTCGAGCGTCGGCACGCGCGCGTCGCGCACCGGTGGGTGGGCGCCGCCGCGGAGGGCACCACGCCCGCCCGACCGGCGCACTGGGACCTCATCGAGACCCTCGTCCTCCAGGTGGCGCGGGCCACGGGCATGCCGGAGAACGCGGTCCGCCTCGGCCTGGGCCTGCCGCTGCCCGACGTCTCCTGAGGGGCGTCGCCGCCGCCCTGCACGGCGCGGGGCCGACTCCCCCGCCACCGCCGGGCGATCGGTGGGGCAGGTGGGGCTTGAACCCACGACCCACGGATTATGAGTCCGCTGCTCTGACCGGCTGAGCTACTGCCCCGTTCGGGTCACGGACGCTACCAGCCGGGGGCGACCGCTCACCGCGCGGCACCCGCTGCCGAACGACAGGACGAGTCGCACGAGCACCCGTGCGCATCAGCCGCCCCCGGTCTGCCGCCCTCGCGCACAGGAGCACCATGAGCCGCACCACCACCGTCACCTCCGGGACGCCCCGCCGCCGCCCGTTCGCGGACCTGTCCGTCCGCTCCAAGCTGCTCGGCCTCGTCGGCGTGTTCTGCGCCGCCGGGCTCGGTCTCGGCACGGCCGCCTACGCCGCGCTGGGCACGGTCTCCGGGCAGACGCAGGACCTGGCGCAGGTGCAGACCGACGTCCTGAGGCCGACGCAGACCATCCACCAGAACCAGCTCAAGTCCCGCATGATCGTCGCGCAGCTCGCCGCGGTGGCCAGCCCGGACGAGGTCGAGCACTGGCAGGCCGAGCTCGTCGAGAACGACGCCGAGCTCGACGCGGCGATCGCCGACGTGCAGACCTTCGTCGACACGACGGCGCCGCTGCCGCACTGGGAGGAGTTCCTCGAGGCCTTCGCCCTCTGGCGGGAGGCCCGTGACGCGGAGCTCGTCCCGGCGGCGCTGTCGGGTGATGCCGCGACGTACGAGCAGGTGCTGGCGGACGTCACGGAACCCCTCAAGAGCGCCTACGTGGACGAGCTGGACGCGCTGGCTGCGGGCGGCGACGCCTGGGCGGCGGGGACCGCGGCCGACGCCCAGACCACCGCGCGCAGCGTGCAGACGCTGATCGTCGTCGGCATCACGGGCACCATCGCGCTGACGCTGGCGCTCGGGCTCGCCGTGGCACGCTCGGTCCGCCGGTCCGTGAGCGGCGTGGAGACCGCCCTGCACGCCATCGCCGAGGGCGACCTCACCGTGGCCGCCGAGGTGCACGCGGCCGACGAGCTCGGCCGCATGGCCGCCACGCTCAACGACGTGCGGGCCCGCCTGCGCGACACGCTCCAGGGCGTGTCCGTGGCCGCCGGGTCGGTCGCCGACGCGACCGGCGGGCTCGACGAGGCCGCCCGGCGCGTGGCGACGAGCTCGGCGGACACCAGCGTGCGCACCGAGGAGCTCTCGGCCGCCGCGGAGGAGGTGTCGCGCAACGTCGCGGTCGTCGCCGCGGGTGCCGAGCAGATGGGCAGCTCCATCCGCGAGATCGCGCAGAACGCCGCGGCCGCCGCGAAGGTCGCCACCCAGGCGACGGAGGTCGCCGCCACGACGAACGACCAGGTCGCGCGCCTCGGGGTCTCCAGCCAGGAGATCGGCGAGGTCGTCCGGACCATCACGCAGATCGCCGAGCAGACCAACCTCCTGGCCCTCAACGCCACCATCGAGGCGGCGCGCGCCGGCGAGGCCGGCAAGGGCTTCGCGGTCGTGGCCGGCGAGGTCAAGGAGCTGGCCGGCCAGACGGCGAAGGCCACGGAGGACATCGCCCGCCGTGTGGACGCGATCCAGTCCGACACGCAGGGCGCGGTGAGCGCCATCGGCCAGATCGCGCAGATCATTGCGTCCATCAACGACTACCAGATGACGATCGCCTCGGCGGTCGAGGAGCAGACCGCGACCACCTCGGAGATGTCGCGGGGCGTGGCGGAGGCCGCGCAGCGGTCGAGCGAGATCGCCTCGACGATCTCCGTGGTCGCGGGCGCGGCGGGCACGAGCTCGCAGGTCGCCGAGCAGGTCGGCGGGTCCGTCCAGGGCCTGTCGCGCATGTCGGCGGAGCTGCACGCCCGCACGGAGGAGTTCCGCTTCTGAGGACGGCTCCTGTGCGGCCCCCGGCGGCGCCGGCACCGGACCCACGGGTCCCGGGGCCGGCGCCGTCGGCGTGCGTAGGGTGACGGGCGTGCCCTCCCTCCTGCGCCCGCGCCGCGCGACCGGCGCCCGGACCGACGCCCGGACCGACGCCCGGAACGAGACCCTGCCGCGCGCCTGGCGACGCCACCTGACGGCCGTCACGCCCGCGACCGGGGGGCTGCCGGACCGCGTGCTCGCGTCCGTCCGCCTGGCCGACGGCCACGGCTGGGCCGTGACGACCCACGCGCGCCTCGTCGTGCTGGACGACGGCGCACGGGACGGCACCGAGGACGGGGGCGGCCCGGCCGACGTCCCCGAGGTCCGGGTCGACCGGCCCTGGACGGACGTCGTCACGGCCTCGTCGGACGGGACGGGTGCGCTCACCGTGCGCTGGGTCGACGGGACCGCCACGACGCTGCCCCTCGTCGACTCCCGCGCCTCCTGGACGTTCGCGCAGACGGTGCGGGAGCGCGTGCAGCGGTCCCTCGTGCACTGGCTGCCCGTCGGGACCCCCGCACCGGCCGGCACGCGCGTGGCGCTGCGCCGCGCGGCCGACGAGTCCCTGACGACCCAGCTCCTCTCCGACGTCCCGCCGGACCTGTCCGACGAGCGCGTCGCCGCCGCGGTGCACGCGGCCCGTGAGGCCGTCCTCGACGCCGCCGGCCTGCCCCGCTGACACCCGGCGTGCAGGTCCCGGCGCTGGTCGGCGGGTCCGCCCACGGGTCTGCCGACCGGACGTGGTGCGAGGCTGCCCCCGCAGGGCTGCTACAGTTCTGCGCGCGCCACGTTCCCTCGTAGCTCAATTGGCAGAGCATCCGACTGTTAATCGGACGGTTACTGGTTCGAGTCCAGTCGAGGGAGCAGCACCCGAGAGCCCCCTCCGCCCGGGCGGACGGGGGCTCTCGGCGTCCGGGACGGCGACGCCGCGACGGCTCCGGCGGCGGCAGGGCGACCGGCAGGGCGACCGCACGACCTCGGCGGTCAGCCGCCGTCGCGGCCCGACCGCGACCGCTTCGTCTCGGACCGCCGCCGCTTGGCGGTGAGGCGCCGCTCGACGGAACCGCGTGTCGGGCGCGTGGGACGGCGCGGCCGGGCCGGCGGCGCCAGGCCCGCGGCGACGAGGGCCACGAGCCGCACCTCCGCCGCCGCCCGGTTGCGCAGCTGCTCGCGGTGCTCCGACGCCGTCACCGTGAGCACGCCCTCGACGAGCCGGGTCCCCAGGTGGGCGACGAGGCGTTCCCGCTGCCCGGGTGACAGCACCGCGGACCCGACGAGGTCCCACGACAGCGCCGCCCGCGAGTCCGCCGTGTTGACGCCCTGGCCGCCCGGCCCGGACGACCGCGAGAACCGCCAGGACAGCTCCGCCCGCGGCACGACGAGCGACGGCCCGACGACGAGACCCGGGTCCGCTGGCATGCGCCGCATCGTCGCACGCAGCGCCGTCCCGCGCGGTGTACATTTCCGCCGCCGCCCGCCGATGGGCACGGCTGGACGCCGCCGTCCGTCCCCGCTGGTGGGCACCCCCGCCCGCCTCCCCTGTCTGGTCCGGCCGCCGCGGCCGGGGAAGGAACCGACCGTGCGACGCTCCGTCTCCTCGCACCTCGTGCTCGACGTGCGGTCGCCGGCGGAGCTCGTCCTGGCGGTCGCCGTGGCCGACGGCGCCTGGGACCGCCAGGAGCTGCTGACGGTCGGCACCGACGAGGGCCCGCTCGACGCGCGCGAGATCAAGGCCCCGCACGGCGGCCGCCTGCACCGGGTGGACGCCCCCGTCGGCCGGGTGGTCGTCGATTACACCGCCCTCGTCACGGGGCAGGCCGACGAGCCGGCCGTCGAGGACCTCGACCTCGAGGAGTACCGGCGGCCCAGCCGCTACGCGGACTCCGACCGGCTGCTGGCCTTCGCCGACGACCAGTTCGCGGGCCTGCGCGGGCGGGAGCTGCTCGACGCGGCCGTCGCCTGGGTCGCCCGGCACGTGACCTACCTGTCGGGCTCCAGCGGCCCGACCGACGGCGCCACCGACACGCTCCTGGCCCGCCGGGGCGTCTGCCGCGACTTCGCGCACCTCGTCGTGGCGATGCTGCGGGCGCGGGACGTGCCGGCCCGGGTCGCCTCGGTCTACGCGCCCGGCCTCAAGCCCATGGACTTCCACGCGGTGGCCGAGGCGTACGTCGACGGCGCCTGGCACGTCCTGGACGCCACGCGCCTGGCACCCCGGCCGTCCCTGGTCCGGATCGCCACCGGCCGGGACGCCACCGACACGGCGTTCCTGTCGACCTACGGCGGCGACGTGCGCCTGCGGTCGATGACGGTCTCCGCGGTGGCGCTCGACGGGCTGCCCGCCGACGACCCGGCCGCTCTCGTCGCCCTGCGCTGACCCGGCGCCGACCCGGCTGACCCGGCGGTGACCCTCGCCCTGGGAGGGGGCCCTCAGGCGCTCTGGCGCAGGGTGATGCGCTGCGTCTCGGTGGCGACGAGCTCGGCGAACGTGTCGCGGTAGAGGTCGGGCTCGCGGGCGGGGTCCATGCGCTGCAGCCGGCCCTTGAGGTCGGCGATGTGCCGCGTGTAGCCGAGGTCGACGAGGCTGAGCACGAGACCGCGCGCGTACGCGCCCAGCATGTCGGGCCGGTCCTCGGGGATCGGGGCCACGGCGAGCTCGGTCACCAGCGGCTGCACCGGCAGGGCCGCCTCCTCCAGCACGCGCTGGACCCAGCCCGCGGCGGTCCCCTGCGCGGCCTCGGCCAGCGCGCGGCCCGCCGCGACGCCGCCCGCGGCACGCACCGCCGCGTGCACGGCACGGTGGGCGGGGGCCTCGAAGGCGGACTCCCCCAGGTCGTCGAACTCGACCGGCACCAGCTCCGGGAGCTGCAGCACGACCTCCAGGGCCGTCCGCTCCACCTGCGTGACGGGGTCGCGGCGGTCGGGTGCGGGCATGCGCGCGACGGCGACGGGCCGGCGCTCGGCGTCCGCCCCCGGGCCGGCGCCCTCGTCGCCCCGCCCGCGCCCGCCCGCCCGGACGCCGGCCTCGCCGCGCCCCGCCTGACCGCGCCCCGCCACGCCCGCGCCCTGCCGCGCCGCGGCCTGCACCGCGCGTCGCACGGTCTCCTCGTCCTCCATGCCGAGCCAGCCCGTGAGCAGCCGCACGTACTCCGGGCGCAGGGCGCCGTCCCGGATGCTCGCGACGGCCGGCGCCGCCGCGCGCAGGGCGTTGACGCGGCCCTCCGGCGTCCGCAGGTCGAACGCCCGCAGCGTCGAGCGCACGACGAACTCGAAGAGCGGCTGCCGCTGCTCGACGAGGGCCCGCACGGCGTCGGGCCCCTGCCGCTGGCGCAGGTCGCACGGGTCGTACCCGTGCGGCTCGACGGACACGAAGGTCTGCATGGAGAACGTCTGGTCCTCCGCGAAGGCGCGCAGCGCGGCCTTCTGGCCGGCGGCGTCGCCGTCGAAGGTGAAGACGACCTCCCCGCCGAGCGACCGCCCGCCGGTGAGCTGCAGGCCCGCGGTGGAGCCCACGTCGCCCAGCAGGCGCCGCAGGACCCGGGCGTGGTCCGACCCGAACGCCGTCCCGCAGGTGGCCACGGCGCCCGGCACCCCGGACAGGTGCATGGCCATGACGTCGGTGTAGCCCTCGACGACGACCACGCGCTTGTCCTGCGCGATCGCGCGCTTGGCCAGGTCGAGGCCGTACAGCACGTGCGACTTGCGGTAGATCGGCGTCTCGGGGGTGTTGAGGTACTTGGGGCCCGTGTCCTCGTCGAGCAGGCGCCGGGCGCCGAACCCGACGGTGTCGCCCGTGACCTCGCGGATCGGCCACACCAGGCGCCCGCGGAACCGGTCGTAGACGCCGCGCTGCCCCTGGCTCACCAGCCCGGAGGCCTCGAGCTCCGGCTCGGTGAAGCCGCGTCCCCGCAGGTGCCGCAGCAGGTGGTCCCACCCCGCTGGTGCGTAGCCGACGCCGAAGGTCTCGGCCGCCGCGCGGTCGAACCCGCGCTCCGCCAGGAACTGCCGCGCGGCCGTCGCCCCGGGCGCCGCGAGCTGCTCGCGGTAGTACTGCTCGGCCACCTGGTGCGCGTCCAGGAGGCGGCGGCGGCGGCCGGGCTCCTCCCCGGGACGGGCGGCGCCGCCCTCCTCGTACCGCAGCTGCACGCCCGCGCGCCCCGCGAGGTGCTCGACCGCCTCCGTGAAGCCGAGCCCGTCGACCTTCTGCACGAAGTCGATGACGTCTCCGCCTTCGCCGCAGCCGAAGCAGTGGTAGCGGCCCACCTGCGGGCGGACGTGGAAGGACGGCGTGCGCTCGTCGTGGAAGGGGCACAGGCCCTTGAGGGACCCGACGCCGGCGGGCCGCAGCCCGACGTGGGCGCCGACGACCTCCTCGATGCGGGCGCGCTCGCGGACCGCGTCCACGTCCTCCCGCACGATGCGCCCCGCCACGGGCGCAGTCTAGGCGCGGCCGGACCCCTCGACGGCGGCGGTCACACCACCTGTGCAGCGCCCGTCGGCCGTACGAGCCGGCGGTGCAGCGCCACCGCCGAGACGTCCGTCAGCGACGCGACCTGGTCGACGACGACGCGCAGCCGCGCGGTGTCGTCGGCCGCCTCGCGCCAGTCCGCCGCGAAGGGCGGCTCCAGGGCGTCGGGCGCCCGGTCCGAGAGCACGAGCACGAGGTCGGCGAGCAGGTCGCGCTGGCGCTGGTAGAGCGGCTCGAGCTCGCGCGGGGCCATGACGTAGGCGACCGCCAGGCCCTTGAGCACGAGGATCTCGGCGACGGTCTCCACCGGGACGACGAGGTCGGCCGCGTAGCGCGTGAGCGGGCCCGGCCCGTGCCGCTGGCGGGTGGCGGCCTGCGCGGCCTTGGCGAACCGGCCGATGAGCTGGCTCGTCGCGTCCTTGAGGACCGCGAGCGCCCAGCGGGACCCGTCGAAGCCGGGGCGCCAGAGCCGCGCGGCGACGAGCCGGTCCATCGCGGCGTGCAGCCCGGCGGCGTCGACCGCGTCGCCGTACCAGGTGTGCACGGCCTCGACGACGCGGTCGCGCTCCTCGCGCTGCTCGAGCACGACGAGGTCCACGCGTCCCCCGACGACGGCGTCCTCCACGTCGTGCACGGAGTAGGACACGTCGTCTGCGAGGTCCATGACCTGGGCCTCGAGGCACTTGCGGCCCGCGGGCGCACCGGCCCGGAGCCAGTCGAAGACGGGCAGGTCGTCCTCGTAGACGCCGAACTTGTGCGTGGGACGGCCGCTGGCCGGGCTCAGCGGCCCCTGCCCGAACCGCCACGGGTACTTCACCGACGCGTCGAGGCTCGCGCGCGTGAGGTTCAGGCCGACCGAGGTGCCGTCGGGCCGGGCGACCTTCGGCTCGAGGCGCGTGAGCAGCCGCAGGGTCTGCGCGTTGCCCTCGAAGCCCCCGATACCGCGGGCCAGCGCCGCGAGCGCGCGCTCGCCGTTGTGCCCGAACGGCGGGTGGCCGAGGTCGTGCGCGAGGCAGGCGGTGTCGACGACGTCCGGGTCGCAGCCGAGGGCCTTGCCGATCTCGCGCCCCACCTGCGCGACCTCGAGGGTGTGCGTCAGCCGGGTGCGCACGAAGTCGTCGGAGGACGGGCCCAGCACCTGCGTCTTGGCCCCGAGCCGGCGCAGCGCGCTGGAGTGCACGAGCCGGGCGCGGTCGCGCTCGAAGGCGCTGCGCTCGGCGTTCTTGGACCCCTCGGGCACCCACCGCTCGCGGTCGGCGTCGTCGTACCCGTCACCGGCCACCAGGGCCCCGGGCGTCCGCGGCGCACGGGCGTCGTCGAGGGCGGTCACGGGGCCAGGGTAACGAGCGGGGACCGCCCGGCCGTCAGGGCAGGCGCCAGGCGTGGGCGGCGGGACCGTCCGCGGGCAGCACGACGAGGCCGGCGCCGACGTCGGCCGCCGCCCCGGTGCCCGGGGTCAGGGGCTCGAGCGCGGCCGCGCCGGCGACGCCGAGCGCCGCCGCCGGCAGACCCACCGGCGCGTGCGGCGCCCGCGCGGCGTGCACGAGCACCGTGCCGTCCGCGTGCTCGCGCAGGAACGTGAGGTGGTCCTCCCCCACGTCGACGAACCGCAGGCCCCCGCGGCGCAGCGCCACGTGCGCCCGACGGGTGTCGACCCAGGTGCGGTAGGCGTCGAGGGTCTCGTCGTCCCACGTGCCGCGCCGGTCCCACGGGAACGGGGTGCGGGAGTGCTCGCCGTCCGTGCCGGTGAGCCCGAGCTCGTCGCCGGCGAAGATGCTCGGCACGCCGGGCAGCGTCATCTGCAGCGCGAGCCCGACGAGGTGCCGGGCCCGCCCGTGCCCCTCGCGGTCGACGCCCCCGTGGGTGCCGCCGCCGGCCACCGTGCGGAACCGCGGCGTGTCGTGCGAGTCGAGGTGCAGGGTCGAGGACGTCCAGGCACGCCAGGGCGCGCGGGCGCGCACCTCCCGCAGGGTCGCCACCGCCGCGGTCGCCGGCAGCACCGGCACCGGCACGGGGATCCCGAGGTACTCCAGGCCGTGCGGCAGCCCGGGGCCCTGCGGCCCCCCGCCGTTGAGCCACGTCCAGACCGGCCGCGTGAAGGCGGCGTAGTCCATGGTCCCGTGCCAGCCGTCCCCGGCGAGGTCGGGCGCGGCGTCGTGCCCGTGCTCGGCCAGCAGCCACCGGTCGGGCGCCATGGTGCCGCGCACGGCCCGCGCGACGTCGTGCGCCAGGTCCGTCGCGCCGAGGCGCCCCGTCATGTTCGCCACGTCGATCCGCCAGCCGTCGAGGCCCGCGCGCAGCCACCGGTCGACGACGGAGCCCGGCCCCTCGTACAGCGCCCGCCGCAGGGCCGGCGCCCGGTGGTCGAGCTTGGGCAGGCTCGGCACGCCGAGCCACGAGGCATACCGGTGCGGGTGCTCGTGGAACGTGTAGTACCCGGCCTCGGGTGCGCCCGCGTCGGCCTGCGCGGCGCGGAACCAGTCGTGGTCGTCGCCCGTGTGGTTGAGGGTGAGGTCGCCGACGACCCGGATGCCCCGCGCGTGCGCGGCTTGCACGAGGCGCACCAGCGCCTCGTCGCCCCCCAGCAGCGGGTCCACGCGGTCGAAGGTCCGCGCGTCGTAGCGGTGGTTGGAGCGGCCCTCGAAGACGGGCGTGAGGTACAGCAGCGTCGCCCCGAGGTCGGCCACGTGGTCCAGGTGGGCGGCGACCCCGTCGAGGTCGCCGCCGTACACCTGGCGGGGCGTGTCCGGCCCGCGGTGCACCACCGGGTCGTCCCAGCCGGCGGGCAGCGCCCAGTCCGGCAGCGGCCGCTGCACGCCCGAGCGTGCGAACCGGTCGGGGAACACCTGGTAGGCGACCTGGTCGGCGACCCAGCCGGGCGGGCCGGCGTGCGAGGAGGCGAGGAAGTCGCCCGCGTCGGAGACGTCGCGCGCGTGCAGGCCCTCCGCGTTGAGCACCCGGTACCGGCCGCCCTCGACGAGGACGAACCGGTAGGAGGTGACGGGGTTGCTCACCTCGAGGTCCGCGGTGAACCAGGCGCCGGCGTCGTCGTCGCCGTCCCGGACCGCCTCGCGCAGCACGGGCTCGCCGTCCCGGACCCAGCGCAGCACGACGCGGGCGTCGCGCGCGTCGGCGCCGGGGACGGACGGCACGCGGACCCGCACGGAGACGGTGTCCCCCGGGCCCGGTGCGTCCGTCCCCGCGTAGAGCGGGGACCCGTCGTGGTGCGGCTGGAGCAGCGGGCGGGCGCGGTGACCGAGGGGGTGGGACTCGCTCATCCCGCTCATCCCTTGACGGCGCCCGCCGTGATGCCCCCGACGATGTACTTCTGCAGGTACTGGAACAGCAGCACCACGGGGATGGACACGATCACCGACGCGGCGGCGAACCACCCGAGGTTGTTGGACCGGTCGGCGTCGAGCACGCCGTACAGGCCCACGGCGACGGTCTTGATCTCGGTCTCCCGCAGGAAGATGGACGCGAGGATGAACTCCCCGAACACCCCGACGAAGACGAGCAGGCCCGTGGTGGCGAGGATCGGGCGCACGAGCGGCAGGATCACCTGGAAGAACACCTGGGCGTGCCCGGCCCCGTCGATCTTCGCGGCCTCGTCGAGCTCGACGGGGATGGAGTCGAAGAAGCCCTTGATGAGCCACACCTGCCCCAGCGCGCCGCCCATCATCACGAGGATGTAGCCCGGCAGGGTGTCCAGGCCGATCGCGGGCGCCACCTCCCCGATGCCCGTGAACATCTGGTACAGCGCGACCGCCGCGAGGAACTGCGGGAAGAGCTGGATGAGCAGCAGCGTGAGCAGCCCGCCGCGCCGCCCGGTGAACCGGAAGCGCGAGAACGCGTAGGCCGCCAGGGAGCTCGCGAAGAGCTGGGCCACCACCACCACGACCGCGATGACGAGGGTGTTGAGGAACCACCGGGCGAAGGGGCGGCTGGGGTTGTTGAACAGGTCGGCGTAGTTGCCGAGGCTGACGCGGGTCGGGAACAGGTCCGTGGACACGACCGAGCCGATGGGGTTCACCGACGCCGAGAGCAGGTACACGACCGGGACCAGCGCGTACACGACGGCGATGATGCCGACGACGTGGCGCCAGCCGACCTCCTTCCACCAGCGCCGGCGGCGCACCGCCGCGCGGGACGGGTCGACGCCGTCCCCGCCCCGGCCGGGGCGACGGGTGGACGTGGCGGCACCGGCCGTGCCGGTGGCGGGGGCGACGGTGCTCATCAGTTCACGTCCTCGAGGGAGCGGGTGGCGCGGAACTGGGCCGCGGCCAGCAGACCGGTCAGGATGAAGAGCAGCACGGAGATCGCCGAGGCGAAGCCGATCTGCTGCGCGGCCGTGCCGAAGGCGAGCCGGTAGGTGTAGCTGATGAGGATGTCGGTGCCGCCCGCGGTCGGGTTCTCGGGGCTGAAGGGCCCGCCCTCCGTGAGCAGCTGGATCGCGTTGAAGTTGTTGAAGTTGAACGCGAACGACGCGACGAGCAGCGGGGCCACGGCCACGAGCAGCAGCGGCAGGATCACCTTGCGGAACTGGGTGAACCCGTTGGCGCCGTCGAGGGACGCGGCCTCCTTGAGGTCCGACGGGATCGACTGCAGCGCGCCCGTGCACACGAGGAACATGTACGGGAAGCCCATCCAGAGGTTCGTCAGCAGGATCGCGATCCGGGCCAGGGTCGTGTCGCCGAACCAGTTGACGTCGAGCCCCAGCAGGTCGTTGACGAGGCCGAAGTCGCGGTTCCAGAACCCGGACCAGATGAGCAGCGAGATGAAGCCGGGGATCGCGTAGGGCAGCAGCAGGAGCGAGCGGTACAGCCGCTGGAACCGCATGCGCGGGTCGTTGAGGACGGTGGCCAGGAACAGGCCGAGCGCGAAGGTGGACCCGACGGACCCCACCGCGAAGACCAGCGTCCAGACGAGGATGCCGACGAAGTCGCGGGAGATCGCCGGGTCGGTGAAGGCCCGCACGTAGTTGGCGAACCCGACGTTCTCGCCCCACGACTGGTCCGACAGACGCGTGCCGTCCTCGGCGGTGAAGTAGGACCGGTCGCCGTTCTGGTTGCGCTGCGGGGTGTACTCCACGCCCGTCTCGGTGTTCGTGATCGTGTCCGTCGCCTCGTCGTAGACGAGGGGTGACGTCAGCTCGATCGCGGAGAAGCCCTGCTGCCGGATCACGCTGTTGTCACCCGCGGGCACCGTGAAGCCCTCGAGCTCGCCGCCGGCCTGGCCCGCGTCGTTGATCTCGCTGCGCGTGAGCAGCGTGTACCCCGGCGCCTCGGTGACCGTGCCGTCGGTGATCGTCACCTCGTCGGCGTCCAGCGGGGTCAGGCCCTCGTCGTCGCCGGCGTAGGCGTCGCCCGTGGCCTCGTCGACGAGGAAGAACGTGAACGGGCCCGTGTCCACGGACCCCGTGGTGCCCACCGCGAGCGTGTAGCTGGGCGCGTCGGGCACCTGCACCGCGGACGCGCCGATGATGCGGGCGACCGTGGCCTCCTTGGTGTTGCGGGTGCCGTCGCCGTAGTTCGTCGCCGAGAGCTGCGCCGTCATGAGGATGGGGTAGACGACGAAGACGACGAGGAACAGCGTGCCGGGGACCAGGTACTTCAGCGGGACGGCGCGCTTCGTGGCGTACACGGCGAGGAGGACGACGACGATGGCCCACACGCCGCCGAGGAACACCCAGGAGCCGGACCGCACGAGCGCGGGCGTCACGGACACCGCGAGCGCGGCGGCGAGGCCGAGCAGGACGATCTTGACGACGAGCGGCAGCACGCCGGACGTGGCGGTGGCCGTCCACGTGGGTCGGGGCCGGGACCGGTCCGGCGGCGGGGAGACGGTCTTGTCGGGGGCGATGGTCACGGCGGGCTCCGGGAATCGGCGCTGACAGGCGGGGACGGCGAGGACGACGACGAGGACGACGACCGGGGACGACGACGGGGGCGACGACGCGCCACCCGGGGACGACGGGCGCCCCGGGGACCGGTCGTGCCGGTCCCCGGGGCCCCGTCGGTTCAGGACGCGGCGATCGCCGCGGCGATGGTGTCCTGGGCCTGCTGCATCGTCGACGCCGGGTCGGCGCCGCCGATGATGGCCGAGTAGGCCTGGCCGAGCGGGGCCCACACCTCGGCCATGGCCGGCACGGCGGGCATCGGGTTGCCGTTGTCGGCCGCCTGCGCGAACACCTCGAAGTCGGGGTTGTCCGCCGCGATGGACTGGCGCACCTCGGTCAGCGCCGGGGGCAGGTTGGCCAGCTCGTACATCGTCGTCATGCCCTCGGCGTTGTTGACGCCGTTCGTGACGAACTCCTGCGCGAAGGTCTTGTTCTGGCCGTTGGCCGCGACGTAGAACGCCTGGGCGCCGAGGAACGGCTGCGCGGGCTGCTGGCCGGCGAAGCCGGGGATGGGCTGCAGCGTGTAGCCGTCCTCGCCGAGGCCCTCGCGGACGTCGGCCAGGGCCCACGGGCCCGAGATGAGGCAGGCGGCGCGGCCCTCGGCGAACAGCGCGATGCTGTTGTCACCGCTGATCGACCGGCGCAGGACGTTCGAGCCCTGCTCGCCGAGGTCGAAGATCTTCTGCGCCGCGGCGAGGCCGCCGGGGCTCGCGAGGCCGAGGTCCTCGGGGTTGTAGGTGCCGTCCGGGTTCTGGCCGAACAGGTACCCGCCCATCGAGGTGAGGATCGGCTGCATGTGGTACGCGTCGCCGACGTCGCCCTGGGCGACGTTGAGCGAGGTCTCGACCTGGCCGGCGTCCACGGCGGCCTGGCCGGCGGCGATGACGTCGTCGAGGCTCGCATAGGTGTCGGGCGCGTACGCCTTGTTGCAGTACAGGCCCAGCGCCTCGACGCCGTAGGGCAGGCCGTAGATCTGGCCGTCGTAGGTGACCGCCTGGATCGCGTTCTCGGCGTAGCCGCCGAGGTCCGCCGCCGAGAGCTGCAGCGGGTCGATCGCGCCGTTCTGCACGAGCTGGCCGATCCAGTCGTGCGCGCCGACGACGACGTCGGGGCCGTTGCCCGCCGCGTTGGCGGTGATGAAGTCCGTGCGGGTGTTGACGATGGCCTGCACGCCGACGGTGATGCCGTTGTCCTCGGCGAACTGGTCCGCGACCGCGCGCACCGCGTCGAGCTTGAGCGCGTCGGTCCAGATGACGAGCTCCTCGTCGCCGCGGACCGGCGGGGCGCTCTCGGAGGCGGAGGGCTCGGCGGCGGCCGAGGAGGAGGGGGACTCCTCCGCCGACGTGCTGCCGCCCCCGCCGCTGCAGGCGGCGGCGAGCAGCGTGACGCCCGCCATCATCGCCACGGTCGAAGTGATCCTGCGCATGTTGGTGTTCCTCCGTCGTTTAATGGGCTGGCGACGAGTGCCGGTCCGTCCTCGGAGGCGCGCGTCGCTGCGACCCCCGCACCGTAGCAATCCTTTTTCACGGACAGCAAGCCGTTCTCACTCCGTTGCAGAACTGTGACCTGGCCGACATCCGCGTCTCGCGGGCGCGCGGGGCGCACCGTCCGAGCCCCACGACCGGGGCGGCGCCGGGCGGCGCGCGGGCGCGGATCGTTGCAGCGCCTGCGCACCCGCCGATACCGTGTGCCGAAACGCGGACGCAAGGCGTGCAAACCGCTTGCGACCACCGCAGCACGTGACGTCACCACCATCACGACGAGGAGGTCTGGTGGAACCCCCCTCCCTGCCCGAGCGCACGCGCATGGCCGACCTCGCCGAGCTCGCCGGCGTGAGCACGGCCACCGTGTCCCGCGTGCTCAACGGCAAGCACGGCGTGTCGACCCAGGCCCGCCAGGCGGTGCTCGCCGCGCTCGACGTGCTCGGCTACGAGCGCCCCGAGAAGCTGCGGTCGCGCTCCGTCGGCCTGGTCGGGCTCATCGTGCCGGAGCTGAGCAACCCGGTGTTCCCGGCGTTCGCGCAGGTCATCGAGACGATGCTGACCGAGCGCGGGTACACGCCCCTGCTGTGCACCCAGTCCCCCGGCAGCACGACGGAGGACCAGTACGTCGACGTGCTCCTCGAGCACGGGGTCGCGGGCATCGTCTTCGTGTCCGGGCTGCACGCGGACACCACCGCCTCGACGGAGCGCTACGAACGCCTGCTGCACCGCAACATGCCCGTGGTGTTCGTCAACGGCGCGGCGCACGGCATCGCCGCGCCGACGGTGTCCACGGACGACGCGGCCGCGATCGACCTGGCCGTGCGCCACCTCGTCCAGATGGGCCACCGGTCCATCGGGCTCGCCATCGGTCCGGGGCGGTTCCTGCCGGCCCAGCGCAAGCGCGCCGCGTTCCTGCGCAACCTCGCGGAGCACCTGGGCGTCGAGGACGGGGAGCCGCACGTCGTCTCGACGCTGTACACGGTCGAGGGCGGCCAGGCGGCGGCCCAGCAGCTCTTCGCGAGCGGGCACACGGCGGTCGTGTGCAGCTCGGACCTCATGGCGCTGGGCGCCGTGCGGGCGGCACGGTCGATGGGCCTGCAGGTGCCGGGCGACGTGTCGGTCGTCGGGTTCGACGACTCACCCCTCGTCGCCTACACCGACCCGCCCCTCACGACCGTCCGCCAGCCCGTGCAGGCCATGGGCCACGCGGCGGTGAGCGCGCTCGTCGCCGAGATCAACCGCAGCAGCGCCGCGCGCACGGAGCTGCTCTTCCAGCCCGAGCTCATCGTGCGCGGGTCCACCGGGCCCGCGCCGCGCACGGCCCCCGGGCCGGCGCTGCCCGACGCCGACGGCCCCCGCGCCGCCCCGCGCCACGGCGCGCCGGCGCACCGCGCCGCCGGCTGACCGCACCGCCCGTCCACCCGCACCGCCCGTCCACCCGCACCGCCCGTCCACCCGCACCGCCCGTCCACCCACGCCGCCGGACCACCCGCGCCGTCCCCCCGACCGCGCCCCCGATCGACGGCCTGCCCGCGGCACCGCTCGCGCAGCAGACCTCCCGAACCCCTCCCGACCGCACCACCGAGAGGCCACACCCCGTGACCACCGACTCCCGTACGCCCGCCACCGACCTGCCCGGGGCGGTGGTGTCCGACGACCTCGTGCACGCGCCGGACGCCCCCGGCGGCCCGTGGTGGCGCCACGCCGTCATCTACCAGGTCTACCCGCGCTCCTTCGCCGACCTCTCGGGGGACGGCATCGGCGACCTGCCCGGCATCACCGCCCACCTCGACCACCTCGTCGAGCTCGGCGTCGACGCCGTGTGGCTGTCCCCGTTCTACCGCTCGCCGCAGAAGGACGCGGGGTACGACGTGGCGGACTACCGCGACGTCGACCCGCTGTTCGGCACGCTGGCGGACGCCGACGCCCTCGTCGCCCGGGCGCACGAGCTCGGCCTGCGGGTGGTCGTCGACCTCGTGCCCAACCACACCTCCGCCGACCACGCGTGGTTCCAGGAGGCCCTCGCGGCACCGCCCGGCTCCCCCGCGCGTGACCGGTACCTCTTCCGCGACGGCCGCGGGCCCGGCGGCGACGAGCCGCCCAACAACTGGTCCTCGATCTTCGGCGGGCGTGCGTGGACGCGGACGACGGACCCCGACGGCACACCGGGTCAGTGGTACCTGCACCTGTTCGACGTGAGCCAGCCGGACCTCGACTGGTCCAACCCGGTGGTCCGCGAGGAGTTCGAGGACGTCCTGCGCTTCTGGCTCGACCGCGGGGTCGACGGCTTCCGCATCGACGTCGCGCACGGGCTGGTCAAGGCGGAGGGCCTGCCCGACTGGGCCGGGCACGTGCGGATGGTCGAGGGGGCGGAGGACGACCCGGTCGCCGCCGCCGACGGTGCCGCCGAGGCGCACCCGAACCCGATCTTCGACCAGGACGGCGTGCACGAGGTCTACCGGTCGTGGCGGCGCGTGCTCGACGCCTACGACGGGGACCGCGCGATGGTCGCCGAGGCGTGGGTCGAGCCCCTCTCGCGCCTCGCCCTGTACGTGCGGCCCGACGAGCTGCAGACGGCCTTCAACTTCGCGTTCCTCGTCGCCGGGTGGGACGCCGGGGCGCTGCGGCGCGTCGTCGAGGCGTCCTTCGGCGCGAACGACGCGGTCGGTGCCCCGACGACGTGGGTGCTGAGCAACCACGACGTCGTGCGGCACACGAGCCGGTTCGGCATGCCCGACCCGACGGAGCGGCCCAACGGCATCGGCCCCGACGACGTGCAGCCCGACGCGGAGCTCGGCCTGCGCCGCGCCCGCGCCGCGACGCTCGTGCTGCTCGGCCTGCCCGGGTCGGCCTACCTGTACCAGGGCGAGGAGCTGGGCCTGCCGGACCACACGGCGCTCGACCCCGCGGTGCGGCAG
Source organism: Cellulomonas sp. plas2 (assembly GCF_057221735.1). Classification (NCBI taxonomy): domain Bacteria; kingdom Bacillati; phylum Actinomycetota; class Actinomycetes; order Micrococcales; family Cellulomonadaceae; genus Cellulomonas; species Cellulomonas sp. plas2. The sequence continues at coordinate 1,626,078 of NZ_CM170155.1, read as the reverse complement.
GACCCCGCGTTCTTCCGCACGGGCGGCGAGGAGCTCGGCCGCGACGGGTGCCGCGTGCCCCTGCCGTGGTCCGTCGAGGCGCCGGCCGCCGGCTTCTCCCCCACCGGGCTGTCCTGGCTGCCGCAGCCCGAGGGGTGGGGCGGGTACGCCGCCGAGGCGCAGCGCGGCGTGGAGGGCTCGACGTTCGAGATGTACCGCGCGGCGCTGCGGGTGCGGCGCGAGCTGCGGCTGGGCGAGGGCGGGCTGCGCTGGGCGGAGGTGGGTCCGCAGGCCGTGACCGCGGCCGGCGTGTCCGCGTCGGGCGGTGCCGGTGCCGGTGCCGGTGGCGGTGGCGGTGGCGGTGGCGACGAGCGCGCGCACGGCATCGCCACCGAGCACGGCGAGGACCGCGACCCCGCCAGCCGCACGGGGGTGCTCGCCTTCGTCAACGGCGACGTGCTCGTCGTGGCCAACGTCGGCGCCGACCCCGTCGCGCTGCCGGCGGGGGCCGAGGTGCTCGTCGCCTCCGGCGGGCTCGGGACGGAGGGCGACCACCTCGTCGTCCCCACGGACACGACCGCCTGGGTGCGCGTCGGGGCCTGAGCCGCTGCCCGGGGCCCCGGCCGCCGTCGCGGCCGGGGCTCAGGGCGTGACGCTCTGCGCCTCCCAGCGCAGGTCGACGAGCACGTTCCTGCCCTGGGCGGCGTTGTCGTCGGCCAGGCGGTACGACACCTTGTACGTCCGGGTGGTCGTCCCCCCCGGACCCGCGCGCCACGTGCCGAGACCGGTGGCGTACCTGTCGTGCGCGGCGACGAGGCGCTGCATCGTCCCCGCGGACGCCACGGGCCGCGTGCCGTCGAACAGCACGGACGGCCCAGCCGTCGTCGCGGCGACGCTGAGCCGCTGGGGTGACGCCGGCGTCCACGGCGCCACGACCCGCTGGCGGCCCGGACCGGCGGAGGAGGCGCGGACCTTCGCGGTGACCGTCGTGCTGCAGGACGGCGCGCCGCAAGGGGGCACCGCCACCGCCGACCTCGTCTGGCGCGTCGACCCGGCGGCCGGCCCGGCCCTCCCCGGGCCGTCGCCCGCGCCGACCGCGCCGGGCGGCGCACCCCCGGCCCCCGGTGGCCCCACCCCGCCCCCGGCCCGCGGGACGGAGGGCACGCCCCCCGCCCCGGCGCCCGGGACCGACGTGCCCCGCGCGTCCGCCTCCTCCCCCGCCGCAGCGCCCGCCGGCCCGCCCTCCACGACGTCTCCCGTCCCGTCCCCCCTCGCGTCCCCTGACGCATCCCCTTCCGCGTCCCCCACCCCGTCCTCCATGCCGTCCCCCACGGGGTCCGCCGCCGCCGCGGGCGCGGGGTCGTCGGGCTCGGGCGGGGGCGGGCTGACCGGTGGCTCCGCCGGCCCCGCCGGCGACGAGCGCGTCGTCGCCCGGCCCGGGCCCCTCACGCTGCCGGCCGCGGTGCTGGCCACCGCCCTCGGCGTGGCCGTGCGCAGCCCGTTCCCGCTGGGCCTCGTCGCCGTCGTCCTGCTCTTCCTGCTCGTGCAGGACACCATCGACCGGCGCGACCCGAAGCTCGCGCTCGCGCCGCTGCGCGAGGAGCCGCCCGAGCGCTTCCGCCCGACGACGCCCGTGGGGCGTACCTCATGAGGGTGCGCTCGGGTGGCGACGGCCTGGTCCCGCTCGGCGACCGGCTGCGCTGGACGGCGCTGCTGCGGGTCGCGGTGGTGGTCGTCGGGCCGCCGCTGCTGTGGGCGGGCGGCGGAGCGGGTCGCCCGGAGGACGGGCCCGCACTCGTGCTCGTCGCCGTCCTGCACCTCGTGCTGGCGCTGGCGGCGCTGCCGCTGCTGCAGCTGGGCCGCCGGGTGGCGCTCGCGACCCTGACGGCGGCGGTGCTGGTCGACGGCGCCCACCTCGCGTGGGCCTTCGTCGTCCTCGAGGGGTTCGACGGGCCGGTGCCCTACCTGCTCCTGCTGCACCTGACCGCGGTGACGCTGCTGACGTCCTTCCGGACCGGGCTCAAGGTCGCGCTCTGGCACTCCATCGCGCTCGTCGTCGCCGTCGAGGCGGCACGCACCGGTCTGCTCACGGGGACCGACGTGCCCCTCGGCGGGCCGTACCCGTACCGGCAGCTCGTCGAGCTGCTGGCCGTGCTCTGGGCCGCGGGGCTGGGCACGGCGACGTTCGCCGCGGTGAACGAGCGCGAGCTGCGGCGGCGGCGCTACGACGCGGACGTCCTCGCGCGGTTCTTGCTCGAGCTCGAGACCTGCACCGACGCGCGGCGCGTGGCGCAGCTCCTGGCCGACCTGGCGCACGACGAGCTCCTGGCGCGCCGCGCGCTCGTCGTGAGCCTGCCGGCGGCCGGGCCCGCGCGCGTCGCGGCGACGGCCCCCGTCGCGAGCGGCGTGCTGCGGCTCGAGACGCCGCTGGACCTCCGTCCGGCCTCCGTCGTGCGGCGGGCCCAGGCCACGCACACGACGCTGCTCGTCGAGCACCCGGACCCCGTCGCCGACGCCGCGCTGCGGGAGCACCTGCCGGGGGCGACGCACCTCGTCGTCGTGCCGTGGGCCCTCGACGACGCCGCGGGTGCGCTCGTGCTCGACGTCGCACCGCCCGGCCTGCTCGCCCGGGCGGTCGGGGCGGTGCCCGGGGTCGAGCGGCGGCGCCTGCTCTCGGCGCAGCAGGCCGCGGCGCACGCGGCGCAGTCGCTGGCGCGCGCGGCCCTCGTCGCCCGCCTGCGCCGCCTCGCGGAGACGGACGGGCTGACCGGGCTGCCCAACCGCGCCACGCTCGACCGGACCCTGTCCGAGGCGCTCGTCGACGACGCGCACGACGGGGCCCCCACGGCCGTGCTGCTGCTGGACGTCGACCACGTCAAGGCCGTCAACGACCGCCACGGCCACCTCGTCGGCGACGAGACGCTGCGCACGGTGGGCGCCGTCCTGCGGTCCGTCGCGCCGCCCGGGGCGCTGCCGGCGCGGTACGGGGGCGAGGAGTTCTGCCTCCTGCTGCCCGCCACCCCGGTGGACCGCGCGGCTGCCGTCGCCGAGCGGGCGCGGCGCGCGGTGGCGGCGCGCACCCACGCACCGGCGGTGACCGTGAGCATCGGCGTCGCGGTCGCGCCGGACGCCGGGACGTCGCCGGAGAGGCTGCTGCACGCACGCGGCGGACCTCGCGCTGTACGGCGCGAAGGCGGAGGGGCGCGACCGCGTCGTCGTGCACGGCGAGGCCGCCCGCGCGGGGACGTCCGCGTGAGCAGCGGGCGGCACCGGCGGGCGCAGCGGGCACGGGCGCGTGCGGCGGGGGCGCCGCGGCACGTGCTGCGACGGCCGCTCGGCGCCCGCGTCCGGGCGGTGGCGGGGCTGACGGCGGCGACGACGGCGACGGCGGTGCTGGCGTGCGTCGGGGGGCTGGGCACGTGGGCGCTGCTGCCGGCCGTGGTCGGCTGGGAGACGCGCGTGGTGGTCTCGGGGTCGATGGTGCCGGCGCTGGCGGTCGGTGACCTCGTGGTGACGGCCCCACCGCCGGGTCCGGTGCTGCCGGGGCACGTCGTGGTGTTCGACGAGCCGGGCGGCACCGGCCGCACGGGGGTGCACCGCGTGCGCAGCGTCCGCCCGGACGGGGCGCTCGTCACCCGGGGGGACGCCAACGGCTCCGACGACGGGGCCCCGCTGGCACCCGCGGACGTGCGCGGCGTGGCGCGCCTGCGGGTGCCGCTCGTCGGGCTGCCCGCGGTGTGGGCGCGGCAGGGTGAGGCCGGCCGCCTCGTCGCGGTCGTCGCCGCGGCGGTCCTCCTACCGGTGGCGGCGACGCTGCCGGTGCCGTCGTCGCCGGAGCGGCCGCGCGCGGAGAGGCGGGCGGAGGCGGGCGGCTCAGCAGGCCGGCACCGACGCCGTCACGGCCGTCGAGCGCCCGGTCCCCGACGTCGCGCGGACCGTCCATAGGCCGCCGGCCGTCGGCGCGGCCGTGTCGGACCAGGTCGTGGTGGTCCGGCCCGCCACGGTCACGACGTCGCCGGTGGGCCGGGTGACCGCGTACCCGGTGGTGAAGGGGTCGGTGGGAGCCGTCCACCCGAGCTGCACCGGGGTCGGCCGCCCGTCGGAGCGCAGCGCCAGCGAGACCGCGTGCCAGCCGCGCGACGCGGAGAGCGTCGCCGTCGTCGCACCCGTGCCACCCGTCGCCGTCACGGCGCGGTCGGCGACGACGGCGCGCACCGGCTGGACGCCGGTGCCGTGCACGGAGGCGCGCACGGTCGGCCCGGCCGCGACGGTCAGCTGCTCGGCGGCAGCGGTGTCGTCGACGAGGAAGACCGTCACCAGCCGGGCGGGGGCGGTGGCCAGGGACAGCGACGGCGCGGTCGCGGTCGTGCCGGAACCCGAGGAGCCCTCGGAGGAGAGCACGGGCGCCGTGGCGTCCGCACCCGACCAGGCGAGCAGCACCGCGGCGGTGGCGTCGTCGGGGTCCAGGCCGCTGAACGCGTAGGACGACGGCTCCGAGGTCGTGGCGACGCGCATCGCGACGACCGCGGACGCGTCGGTCCCGTTGCGCCACGTGACGGTCCACCCGGCGGGCAGGACCGGGTCCGAGGTCGCGTCGTGGTGCATGACCACGGCGACGAGGACGTCGCCCGCGACGACACCGGTGGGCCGGGCGAGGGTCACCGAGCCCGCGGACGCGTTCGCGCCGACGGGGTCGGTGGTGGCCGTCGTCGTGCCCCGCAGGGCCGGTGCGGCCGCACAGCTGCGGGTCGCGGTCAGCCCCGTCGGCGGGTCGAGGGTCTCCGCCGCGTACGCGCTGCCGACGGTCGTGCGCGCCGAAACGCGGCCTGCGCCGCGCCGGCCGTCCCGACGACGGCCAGGCCGAGGACGGCGAGGGCCGCCAGGCCGGCGGCGCGTCGGGCGGGGCACACAGGCGGCCCATCGGCGTGGTCGCGCCCGTCCTGACCTCCCGACGACGACGAGGCCCGGCCGGTCACCCGGCCGGACCCCGTCGCTCACCCGGACGTGGGTGCTGGCGTGCTCGCTCAGCCGGCGAGGACCACCCGCTCGTTCGGGACGCAGTGCGTCATCCGCAGGCCCGTGACGTCGCGCGGGCCGTTCTTGCCGAGGTTCGCCAGGCGGGCGAGCTCGTCGTCGGACAGCGTCTGGCTGGCCAGCGGCGGCAGGTGGCGGACGTCGTCGGCGCTGATGCCGAGGCCCTCGCCGACGCGGGCGCCCAGCTCGTCGTCGCACAGCAGGAAGTGCCACACCATGCGCTCCTGCACCTCGCGCACGGCCTGGCCGATGAGCGTGACGAGGTTGTGCACGAGGTCGTCCTGCTCCCACGGCTCCATGAGCTGGTAGCGCTGGCCCGCCTGCGTGTAGTCGTTCGTGCGCGGGATGCGCTTGCGGGTCAGGCGGCCCGTGATCTCCGGGCCCTGCTCGTCGTGGGTCGGGTACTGCGCCTCGCGCAGGCCGCCGGTGATGGACGGCTCGTAGTTCACGTGGGGGTTCGTGCCGACCGGGTCGACGCGGTACTGCATCTGCCCGCCCTGCTGGTTCGTCGCCACCGGCGCCTGCGGCGCGTTGACGGGCAGCTGCAGGTAGTTGGGGCCGACGCGGTAGCGCTGGGTGTCAGAGTAGGAGAACGTGCGCCCGACGAGCATCTTGTCGTCGGAGAAGTCCAGCCCGTCGACGAGGACGCCGGTGCCGAACGCGATCTGCTCGTTCTCCGTGAAGTGGTTCGACACGTTGCGGTTCAGCACCATGCGGCCGACGACCTTCGGCGGGAACTCGTTCTCCGGCCAGACCTTCGTGTCGTCGAGCGGGTCGAAGTCGAGCTCGGGGTGCTCGTCGTCGGTCATGAGCTGCACCTGCAGCTCCCACTCGGGGTACTCGCCGCGCTCGATCGCCTCGTACAGGTCCTTCGAGGCGTGGCCGAGGTCGCCGCCCTGGATGACCGCGGCATCGGCCTCCGTGAGGCTCTTGACGCCGGCCGTCGGGATCCAGTGGTACTTGACGAGGTGGCTGACGCCCTCGGCGTTGACCCACTTGTAGGTGTTCACGCCGAAGCCCTGCTGCGTCCGGTAGTTGGCCGGGATGCCGCGCGGGCTGAAGAGGTTGACCAGCATGTGCATCGCCTCGGGCGTCTGCGACATGAAGTCGAAGATGCGGCCCGGCTCCTGCCGGAACGTGACGGGGTCCGGCTTGAGGGAGTGGATGACGTCGGGGAACTTGATGGCGTCCCGGATGAAGAAGACGCCGAGGTTGTTGCCGACGAGGTCCCAGTTGCCGTCCTCGGTGTAGAACTTCACGGCGAAGCCGCGCGGGTCGCGCGCCGCCTCCGAGGAGTCGCGGCCGCCGATGACCGTGGAGAAGCGGATCGCGAGGTCCGTGCGCTTACCGGCCTCCTGGAACAGCTTGGCGCGGGTGTAGCGGGAGATCGGCTCGTCGCCCCACTGCCCCGTCGCCTCGAAGTAGCCGAATGCGACGGCGCCGCGCGCGTGCACGACGCGCTCCGGGATGCGCTCGCGGTCGAAGTGGCTGATCTTCTCGAGGAACTGGTAGTTCTCGAGCGTGGCGGGACCGCGGGCCCCGACCGTGCGCTGGTTCTGGTTGTCGTAGACGGGATGACCCTGGCGGTTGGTGAGCACGGGGCGGTCGTCGCCGGGGGCGGACGGCTGGCTCGCGACGTCGGTCATGAGGTCCTCTCGGTGGAGCGGGTGGGGTGGGCACCGGCCGGCAGGTCGGCGGTGGCTGCCTGGTGGCAGGACGGGCACGTGCCCCAGAAGGTCACCTCGGCCTCGTCGAGGACGAAGCCGAGGTCGTCGTCGGGCCGCAGGCAGGGCGCGGTGCCGTGCGTGCAGGCGACGTCCACCATCGCGCCGCAGCTGCGGCAGACGAGGTGGTGGTGGTTGTCCCCGACGCGCGTCTCGTAGCGCGCGGGGTGCCCGGCCGGTTCGACCCGGCGCAGGAGCCCCGCCGCGGTGAGCGCGTCGAGGCAGTCGTAGACGGCCTGCGTGGAGACGGTGCCGAGCCGGGCCCGGACCTCGTGCTCCACGTCGGCCGCCGTGAGGTGCGGGTGGTCGGGGCTGGCGGGGTCGGCCGCGTGGCGGCCGGCGGCGCCGAGGGTGTCCAGCACCGCGCGGCGCGTGGCCGTGACACGCAGGCCGGCGGCGCGCAGCCGGTCCTCGGTGCCGTGGGTCATGTCGTCATCATCACCCGTAGTCTGGAACGAGTCCACTTCTGGCGGTGCGTGTCGGGGTGCGCGTACGGGCGCTCCCGGGACTATCGTCCGCGCCGCCCGCGGCCGTCGAGTCGTCCCCAGGGTGGGTCCTGTGGACGACTGGCCTGCAGGAACACCCGATCGTGCGTCTTCCGGGGCGTCGAGCCGTGGGCTTAGGGTCTGGTACAAGCGTTCGACTACTGCCGAGGGAGGTGTTGCGCGTGTACGAGGAGCTCCTTGCCGACTTCGAGGGCGTGCGGTCGACCCTGGGTGGTGTGGGGGCACGGGCCGGGCAGGCCGAGGCGCTCACGCGGGCGCAGCGCCAGCACGTGCTGTCGCTGTTCCAGGCGGTGTCGGGGGCGACGGCGGCGGCGCGGGCGGCGTGGATCGCGGCGGACTCGAGGCTGACCCCGAAGGGGGTCGGGGACAGATCCGCGGCGGAGGGCATCGCGGGGCGGGACCGGGTCGGGCTGCCGGAGGCCAGGCGGCAGGAACGCCAGGCCGGCGCGGTGGAGGCCGCGCCGGTGTTCGGGGCGGCGGTGGCGGCGGGTGTGCGCTCCGAGGCGCACCTGGACGCCCTGGCCGGGGTCCTGGCCTCGGCCTCGGAGCAGGTCAAGGCCGTGCTGACCTCGGAGGAGGGGCAGGCGGAGCTGACGGACCTGGCCGGGCAGGTCGACCCGGCCCGGTTCAAGCGCGAGCTGCTGCAGAAGGCCGCCGAGATCGACGCGCCCGCGGTGGAGACCCGGTACCAGGCCCAGCACCGGGCCCGGTACCTGCACCTGGTCGAGACCGACATGGGTACCCGGGTCAAGGGCTGCCTGGACCCCGGCGCCGGCACAGCGCTGCGGCGGGCGCTGGAGCTGACCCGGCAGATCCCGGGTGGGGACCGCACCTCCGGGCAGGCCATGGCCGACGCGCTCGAGGCGTTGGCGCGGGCAGCGTTGGCGGAGAAGAACGGCGGCCCCTCGGGTGCCTCGGTCCGCCCGCACCTGACCCTGCTGACGGACCTCGCCACCTACACCTCGGTCGTGGAGGCGCTGCGGCAGCGCGAGGCCGCCCGTGCCTGCCAGGACACGCCGCCTGCCGCTGGTGCGCCCGTCGCCTGCACCGAGGACCTGCCCGACGTGGACGTGCTCGGCCCGGTCCTGACCGGGCTGACGCCCGTCGTCGACGACGACGGGCACGTCCTGGCTCCCTCGCTGGTCGCGCGGATGCTGTGCGACGTCGACACCGCCGCCCTGGTCATCGGGCCCGACGGGCAGCCCATCGACCTCGGCCGCGAAGAACGCCTGTTCACCGGGCGCCAGCGCCGCTGCATCGTCGTGCGCGACCAGGGGTGCACCTTCCCCGGGTGCGACGTCCCCGCCCGCTGGTGCGAGGTCCACCACATCCGCTGGTGGGCCAGGGACAACGGGCACACCGACATCGAGAACGGGATCCTCTTGTGCACCCGGCACCACCACGAGGTGCACCGCGCCGATCTGACCATCACACGCATCGTCGACGGTTCGACGAGACGACCCGGACCGGTGAAGGCCACCACGTTGCCACCGGCGGTGTACGAGTTCCGGGCACCCGACGGACGACTCGTCGGGCACCGGCGACGCGATAGCCCGGTCGCTCGACCAGGCCCGGGTCCGGGTCTGACGTCGACCTGGAGCGGTGCCGCGTTCGAGGCGTGCCGCGTGCGTCCCGTGGACGGCGGCCGTGTGCACCGCGACCCCGGGGCGGCCAGGGCGGGTCGACCGCGCGGGAGGACGCCGGGACGCGTCGGTGCGGTCCGGTCAGCCGCCCGACACGCTGAGCTCGGCCTCGGCGAGGCGGCGCTGGAAGTCCTCGGAGAGCTCGCGGGAGTCGAGCCAGCCGTCGGGCAGCGCGGGTCGCTTCGGGGAGCCGGCGCGGCCGCGCGGGCCCTCGGCGGGCTCGCCGGGGTAGGGCTGGTCGAGGTCGAGCTCGGCGAGGAGGTCGTCGAGCTCCGTGAGGGTCGACACCTGGGCCAGGCGCGAGCGGAGGTCGCCGCCCACGACGTAGCCCTTGAGGTACCAGGCCATGTGCTTGCGCATCTCCGACAGGGCCTTGTACTCGCTGGGGAAGACCTCGCACATGAGCGTGGCGTGCCGCCGCATCGTCTCGGCGACGTACTGCATGCCCGGTCGGATGCGGTCGGGACGGCCCGCGAAGGCGGCCTCGAGGTCGGCGAAGAGCCAGGGCCGCCCCTGGCAGCCGCGGCCGACCACGACACCGTCGACGCCGGTGTGCTCGACCATGGCGAGGGCGTCCTCCGCGGACCATATGTCGCCGTTGCCGAGCACGGGGATGTCGGTGACGGCCTCCTTGAGCGTCGCGATGGCGTCCCAGTCGGCGGTGCCGGAGTAGTGGTCGGCGGCGGTGCGGCCGTGCAGCGCGACCGCCGCGACCCCGACCTCCTGGGCGGTGAGGCCGGCCTCGACGTAGGTGAGGTGCTCGTCGTCGACGCCCTTGCGCATCTTGACCGTCACCGGCACGCCCGCCGGCCGAGCGGCCTCGACGGCGGCGGTGATGATGCCGCGGAACAGGTCGCGCTTCCACGGGAGCACGGCACCGCCGCCGCGCCGCGTCACCTTGGGCACGGGGCAGCCGAAGTTGAGGTCGACGTGGTCGGCGCGGTCCTCCTCGACCACCATCCGCACGGCCGCGCCGACCGTCGCCGGGTCGACGCCGTAGATCTGGATGGAGCGCGGCCGGAAGTCGCCGTCCGGCGCGATGATCCGCAGCGACTCGACGTTGCGCTCGACGAGGGCACGCGAGGTGACCATCTCGGCCACGTACAGGCCGGCGCCCTGCTCGCGGCACAGACGGCGGAACGCGGCGTTCGTGACACCGGCCATGGGCGCCAGGACGACCGGCGTCCGGCTGACGATCGGGCCGATCCGCAGCGGGGGGTACGCCGGATCCGGTCGGGAGGCCTGGGCGGCGGCGGGCGCGAGGGTCGTCACCGTCCCATTGTCACCCCTCGGTGGTGCCGTCCCCGCCCCGGCGAGGGCGGGGACGGCACCACCGGGCACAGCGGCCCGCACCACCGGCCACGCCGGCCCAGGAGACGCGACGCGCTGGGCCGGGAGGCGTTCTCAGGCGCCGACGAGGCGCTGCGCCAGGTAGCCCGTCACCTGGTCGAGGGCGACGCGCTGCTGCGACATGTCGTCGCGGTGACGGATTGTCACGGCCTGGTCCTCGAGCGTGTCGAAGTCGACCGTGATGCAGAACGGGGTGCCGATCTCGTCCTGGCGGCGGTAGCGGCGTCCGATGGCGCCGGCGTCGTCGAAGTCCACGTTCCAGGACCGGCGCAGCTCGGCGGCGAGGTCGCGCGCCTTCGGTGAGAGCTGCTCGTTGCGCGAGAGCGGCAGGACCGCGGCCTTGACCGGGGACAGGCGCGGGTCGAGCTTGAGGACCACGCGCGTGTCGACGCCGCCCTTGGTGTTGGGCGCCTCGTCCTCGGCGTAGGCCTCGACGAGGAACGCCATGAGGGAACGGGTGAGGCCCGCCGCGGGCTCGATGACGTACGGCGTGAACCGCTCGCCCTTGCCCTGGTCGAAGAAGGACAGGTCCTGGCCGGAGTGCTCGCTGTGCGTCGACAGGTCGAAGTCGGTGCGGTTGGCGATGCCCTCGAGCTCGCCCCACTCGCTGCCGGTGAAGCCGAAGCGGTACTCGATGTCGACGGTGCGCTTGGAGTAGTGCGACAGCTTCTCGGCCGGGTGCTCGTAGTGCCGCAGGTTGTCGCGGGAGATGCCGAGCCCCGTGTACCAGTCCGTCCGGGTGTCGATCCAGTACTGGTGCCACTCCTCGTCGGTGCCCGGCACGACGAAGAACTCCATCTCCATCTGCTCGAACTCGCGGGTGCGGAAGATGAAGTTGCCGGGCGTGATCTCGTTGCGGAACGACTTGCCGATCTGGCCGATGCCGAACGGGGGCTTCATGCGGGCCGCGGTGTAGACGTTCTTGAAGTTCACGAAGATGCCCTGGGCCGTCTCCGGGCGCAGGTAGTGCAGGCCGGACTCGTCCTCGACCGGGCCGAGGTAGGTCTTGAGCATCATGTTGAAGTCGCGCGGCTCGGTCCACTGGCCGCGCGTGCCGCAGTTCGGGCACGGCACGCCGGCGAGGCCGCCCTCGGCCTCGTGCCCCTTGCGCTCGGCGTACTCCTCGAGGAGCTGGTCCTCACGGAAGCGCTTGTGGCAGGACAGGCACTCCGTCAGGGGGTCGGTGAAGACGCCGACGTGGCCCGAGGCGACCCAGACCTGGCGCGGCAGGATGACCGAGGAGTCGAGCCCGACGATGTCGTCACGGCTCGTGACCATCGCGCGCCACCACTGGCGCTTGATGTTCTCCTTCAGCTCCACGCCCAGGGGGCCGTAGTCCCACGCGGAGCGGGTGCCTCCGTAGATCTCGCCGCTGGGGAAGACGAAGCCACGCCGCTTGGCGAGGGAGACGACGTTGTCCAGACGGGACGGTGCAGCCACGGTGGATCCACTCCTGGGTCGGCAGGTCCCGCGGCTGGGTGCCGTGGGACGGGGGGTCGCGCCAGCCTAGCGGGGCCGGCCGGCCCTCTCGGCCGGGACGTCCGTCGGGGCGGCGGCCGACCCGCTGGTGGAGTGGGTGGTGGACGCGGCGGTGGAGGCGGTGCTGGACGCAGCGGTGGAGGCGGTGCTGGACGCAGCGCTGGAGGGGGTCGTGGACGCGGCGATGGAGGCGGCAGTGGATGCGGCGGTGGTGGACGCGGCGGTGGAAGCGGCGGAAGAGGCGGTGGTGGACGCGGCGGTGGAGGTAGTGGTGGAGGCGCTGGTCGGAGGTCGGGTGCGACGGCGGCGTGCGACGAGGAGCGCGGCGAGGACGACCGCCGCGAGGGCGGGCAGCGCCCACGGCGAGCGGGCGGCGAGCGCGACCGCCGCCCACCACGCCCCCAGGCCGACGGTGGACCAGACCACGGCCCAGGCCACAGCACCCGGCAGGGACGCCAGCGCGAAGCGCAGGTAGGGCATGCGCACGAGCCCGGCCGCCGCGAACACCGCGGACTGGATGCCGACCGTCAGGTACGCGACGGGCACCGCGGCGACGCCCCAGCGTCTGACCAGGGCGACGCCCCGCCGGACCAGGGGCGTGGTCGACCAACGAGCGGTGCGCTCGACGGCGACGCGCCACCACGCCGGTCCGCGGCCGCCGTCGCGGCGCTGGCGGTCCTGCTCCCGGCCGGCGCCGGCGGCGACACCGCGGCCCGCCCAGTAGATGGCGTGCGAGCGCAGCAGCGCGCCGCCGAAGAGCACGAGGAGGACCGCGGCGACCGGCAGGCCGTCCAGCCCGTACGCCGCGCCCGCATCCGTCACCGGGCGATGGTAGGCCGCGCCGGCAGGCCCTCGTCCGGACCGGAGGTCCCGTCCCCGTCGGGGTCGGTGGTGGCGGGGTCGGTGGTGGCGGGGTCGGTGGTGGCGCGGCCGGTGGTGGCGTGGCCGGTCGTGGCGTGGCCGGTCGTGGCGTGGCCGGTCGTGGCGGGGTCGGTCGTGGCGGGGTCGATCGTGGCGGGGCCGGCCTGCTCGTCCGCGACGGCGTCGACCGCGCCGCCGTAGCGGCGGTCGCGGCGGGCGTACGTCTCCACCGCGCGCCACAGGTGGCGGCGGTCCACGTCGGGCCACGGCTCGTCGAGGAAGACCAGCTCGGCGTACGCGGCCTGCCAGATGAGGAAGTTGGAGGTGCGCTGCTCCCCCGACGAGCGGACGAAGAGGTCGACGTCCGGCAGGTCGGGCTCGTCGAGGTAGCGGGCGAAGAGCTTCTCGTCGACGCGGTCGGGGCGCAGCCGTCCGGCGGCGACCTCCTCGGCGATGGCGCGGGCGGCGTCGGCGACCTCGGCGCGGCCGCCGTAGTTCACGCACATGGTCAGGGTGCAGACGGTGTTGTCCCGCGTCTGCTCCTCGGCCGTCTCGAGCTCGGCGATGACGGACCGCCACAGCCGCGGCCGTCGCCCGGCCCAGCGCACGCGCACGCCCCAGGAGTCCATGAGGTCGCGGCGGCGCCGCAGCACGTCGCGGTTGAAGCCCATGAGGAAGCGCACCTCTTCCGGGGAGCGCGACCAGTTCTCGGTGGAGAAGGCGTAGGCCGACACGTGCTGCACGCCGATCTCGATGGCACCCGCCACGACGTCCAGCAGCGAGGCCTCCCCCGCGGTGTGCCCGGCGGTGCGCGGCAGGCCGCGGGCGTTGGCCCAGCGGCCGTTGCCGTCCATGACGACGGCCACGTGCCGCGGGACGAGCTCGCGCGGGATCTGCGGCGGGCGCGCGCCGCTGGGGTGCGGCGGCGGGGGGACGGGTGCGGGACGCGTGCGTGCCGCCGGTGCCGGCGTGGTGCCGCGTGGCGTGCGGCGCAGCCCGGCCATCAGACGCGCTCCACCATCGGCAGCGACCGCAGGCTGCGCTCGAGGTGGAACTGGCAGAACGCGGCGACGAGCCCGTTGCCCTCGCCGCGGTGCCGCTCGGCGCTGGCGTCGGCGACGCCCCAGTCCCCGACGAGCAGGGCCGCGAGCAGCGCGAACGTCTCCGGCGCCGGCGCGGCGGAGCCCGGCGGGCGGCACCGGGCGCACACGGCCCCGCCCGAGGCGACCGCGAAGGCCCGGTGCGGGCCCGGCTCGCCGCAGCGCGCGCAGTCGGTGAAGCTCGGCGCCCACCCGGCCACGGCCAGCGCCCGCAGCAGGTAGGAGTCGAGGACGAGGCCCGGGGCGTGGGCCCGCAGCGCGAGCGACCGCACCGCCCCGACGAGGAGCCGGTGCTGCTGGAGGGCGGGCTCGTGCTCGTCGGCGACGAGCCGCTCGGCCGTCTCGAGCATGACGGTGCCCGTGGTGTACAGCGCGTAGTCCCCCGCGATCGACCGGCCGAAGGTGTCCAGCGTCTCGGCCTGGGTGATGACGTCGAAGGTGCGTCCGGTGCTGAGCTGCAGGTCCACGCGCATGAAGGGCTCGAGCCGGGAGCCGAACCGCGAGGAGGTCCGGCGCACGCCCTTGGCGACGGCCCGGACCTTGCCGTGCTCGCGCGTCAGCAGGGTGACGATGCGGTCGGCCTCACCCAGGGAGTGCGTCCGCAGGACGATCGCCTCGTCGCGGTACAGGCTCATGCGCGCATCACCGGCCCATCATCCCCCGGCACGCCGTGCACGGCGGGCCCTGCCCGCGCGGCGCTCAGGACCGACGCGTGACGCGCGTGTCGCGGCCGGCACGCTTGGCGTCGAGGACCGCGTGGCTCAGCTCGCCCAGCAGGGTGGCGGAGTCCGCGGTGATGGCCGCGCCGACGGAGATCGTCACGTGCAGCCCCGGGTGGACCTGGTCCCACGCCAGACCTCGCACCCGGGCCACGAGCTCGGCGGCCCGGGCGTCGAGGTCCGGCGAATCCGCCGGCCAGGGGTCGAAGAGGACGACGAACTCGTCGCCCCCGTAGCGCGCCACGAGGTCCCCGGGGCGCACGAAGGCCCGCAGCTCGTCGGCGATCCGCACCAGCACCTCGTCGCCCACGAGGTAGGAGAAGGTGTCGTTGACCTCCTTGAAGTTGTCGACGTCGATGAACAGCGCACCGACGGACCCCTGCGCGTGGTCGAGGAAGCCCTGGATGGCCCGCCGGTTGCCGACGCCGGTGAGCCCGTCGAGGACCGAGAGCTCGGCCACGCGACGCGACTCCACCTGCAGCTCGTGGATCTGCACCTGGGCGAGCATGGCGGCGAAGCGCTCCGACCGCTCCGCCCACAGCAGCTCCTGGGCGCGGCGGAACATGCGCGACGCGTGCTCCAGCGCCGGGTGGTCCCCGTGCCGGCGGACCGCGAGGGTCAGCAGCGCGTCGTCGGCCATCGTCGACCACACGTCGCGCAGCCCGGTCTCCGCCGCCGACCGCAGCGCGCGCAGGTGGTGCTCGGCCTCGTCGAGCCGGCCGAGCTCCAGCAGGGCGACGGCGCGCGTCGCGGTGCCGACGAACCACTCGGGCCGCCCACGGCGCTGCTCCACCTCGGCCTGCACGCTCTCCACGTGCCGCAGGGCCATCTCGGGCTCCCCCGCGCTGAGCTCGGCGTACGCGAGCCCGACGTGCGCGAACAGCCGGGGGCCGGAGTCCTGCGTGTGCTCGGTCAGCCGCAGCAGCAGCAGCGCCCGCGACGCCATGGTCTCCACGACCCGGTGCGCGCCCTCGGGGCGCCCGAGCAGCTGCAGGCCGGCGGCCCACTCCGAGAGGGTGCGCAGGCCCTCGACCAGGACCCCGGGGACGGCGCCGTGCCCGATGAGCGGCGCCACCTGCCACATGACCGCGTCGGCCTGCTCGTACAGCTCCACGGTGCGCAGGGCCTCCGACAGCAGCACGGCGGCGGAGACCTGGTTGTACCGGGTGCCGTCGGGCGTGCCGACGAGCACCCACGCCTTGGCGATGAGCTCCAGGACCTCGTGGTACCGGCCCTCGCGACGGATGGACAGCGCGCGCAGGATGACGGCCTTCGCGCGCCAGTAGGGCTCGTCGTCGTCGACCGTGCGCCGCTCGAGCTCCTCCGCCCACTGCAGCGCCACGTCCGGGTGGCCGAGGGCGAACAGCGCCCGGCCGCCCGTGAAGAGGAAGTACCGCGCGGACGCCGTGTCGCCCATGGCGTCGGCCACCGCGACCCCGGCCGCCGCGAGCTCGGCGGCCCGCCGCGGGTCCCCGTTGGCGAACTCCGCGTGCGCCACGTCGGTGAGGGCGTCGAGCACGCCGAACTCGCCCACGCGGACGGGCAGGCGCTCCACCAGGTCTCCTCACCGGGCCGGGGGCTGTCGGCATCGGCCCCGGTCCGTCCCCTCCACGATCGGACGGCGAGGCCCGCTCGGGAGCCGTTCCGCGCACCGTCTCGCGCCGACGGCTTGCACCGTACCTGCCCGTCGGGCCGGGCGTGCGGTGAGCGCGGCCCGGCGGGTCGTCCGACCTCCGGGACGGACGGCTCGGGTCCGGCCGGGGTCCGACGACGCCGGCGGCGCCGCCGCCGGGTCAGCGGGCGGCGCGGTTGACGGCCGAGACGATGGCCTTGAGCGTCGCCGTGGTGATCGACGGGTCGATGCCGACGCCCCACAGCGTCCGGTCGCCGATCGCGCACTCGACGTACGCGGCGGCGGTCGCGTCCCCGCCCGACGAGAGCGCGTGCTCCGCGTAGTCCAGCACCTGCACCCGCACGTCCACGGCGCCCAGCGCGTCGACGAACGCCGCGACGGGCCCGTTGCCCGACCCCTCGAGGGTCCGGACCTGGCCGTCCTGCGCCAGCTCGACGGTCAACGCGTCCGGGCCGTCGTGCCCCGAGGACACCTGCGTGCCCAGCAGCCGGAACCGGCCCCACGGCGCGAGCGGACCGCCGTGCTCCACCGGCAGGTACTCGTCGTTGAAGATCTGCCACAGGTCGTCGGCGGTCACCTCGGTCCCGTGCGCGTCCGTGTGCCGCTGCACCACCTGGGAGAACTCGATCTGCAGCCGGCGCGGCAGGTCCAGGTCCCGCTCGGACTTGAGCAGGTAGGAGATGCCGCCCTTCCCGGACTGGGAGTTCACGCGGATGATCGCCTCGTAGGAGCGGCCGACGTCCTTGGGGTCGATGGGCAGGTACGGGACCGCCCACTCCACCTGGGACACGTCCGTGCCGGCCGCCGCGGCCTTCGCCTCCAGCACGTCCAGGCCCTTCTTGATGGCGTCCTGGTGGGAGCCGGAGAAAGCCGTGAAGACGAGGTCGCCGCCGTAGGGGTGGCGGTCGGCCACGGGCATCTGGTTGCAGCGCTCGACGACGCGGCGCACGCTGTCGATGTCGGAGAAGTCGATCTGGGGGTCCACACCCTGGCTGAACAGGTTGAGGCCCAGCGTCACCAGGTCGACGTTGCCGGTTCGCTCGCCGTTGCCGAAGAGGCAGCCCTCGATGCGGTCGGCGCCGGCCAGGTAGCCCAGCTCCGCGGCCGCCACGGCCGTGCCGCGGTCGTTGTGCGGGTGCAGGGACAGCACGACGTTCTCGCGGTGGTGCAGGTGGCGGCCCATCCACTCGATGGAGTCGGCGTAGACGTTCGGCGTGGCCATCTCCACCGTCGCCGGCAGGTTGACGATGACCTTGCGCTCCGGCGTCGGCTCCCACACGTCGAGCACGGCGTTGACGACGCGGACCGCGTACTCCAGCTCGGTGCCGGTGTACGACTCCGGGGAGTACTCGTAGAAGACCTCGGTGTCGGGCACGAGCTCG
Organism: Cellulomonas sp. plas2; assembly: GCF_057221735.1. Classification (NCBI taxonomy): domain Bacteria; kingdom Bacillati; phylum Actinomycetota; class Actinomycetes; order Micrococcales; family Cellulomonadaceae; genus Cellulomonas; species Cellulomonas sp. plas2. The sequence continues at coordinate 1,608,668 of NZ_CM170155.1, read as the reverse complement.
GCGTACTTCTTGCAGAACCGGGCGCCCTGCACGGCGATGTCGAGGATCCCGTCCTCGTCGCTCTTGAACACCACCTCGCGCTGCAGCACGGACGTGGAGTTGTAGAGGTGCACGATCGCCTGCTTCGCGCCGGCGATCGCCTCGTACGTGCGCTCGATGAGGTGCTCGCGCGCCTGCGTCAGCACCTGGATGACGACGTCGTCGGGGATGCGGCCCTCGTCGATGAGCATGCGGACGAAGTCGAAGTCGGTCTGCGACGCCGCGGGGAACCCGACCTCGATCTCCTTGTAGCCCATCGCGACGAGCAGCTCGAACATCTCGAGCTTGCGCGCAGGGTTCATCGGCTCGATGAGGGCCTGGTTGCCGTCGCGCAGGTCGACCGCGCACCAGCGCGGGGCCGTCTCGATGCGGCGGTCCGGCCACGTGCGGTCCGGCAGGTCGACGCGGATCTGCTCGTGGAACGGGCGGTAGCGGTGCGCCGGCATCCCGGAGGGGCGCTGCCGGTTGCGGTCGTCGTACGCGGCGGCGACGAGGTCGCCACCGGGACGCTCGTCGACAGGTCGGGCGGCGTGCTGGGGGGTCGTGGTCTCGCTCATCGTGTCCTCGGTCCGTGCTCGTCGGGGGCAGCCGTCGGCAGGGGCTCCGCGACGAGGGTGCGGCCTAGAGGACCTCGTCGCGGCGGAGAAGGAGGAGGCCGCGCAGGGGATGGCCGAGCGGCGCTCGACGAGGCGTGCGGGCGGTCATGGGGGCGACCCTACCGCCCGTCCGCCGCACCGGTGACGTCGACCTCACGTCGTGGTCGTGCGCCCGTGTCCGTGCGCCCGTGGTCGCACGTCGTGGTCGCTCGCCGTGGTGCACGCCGTGATCGCACCGCCGTCGCCGGTGGTCACGCCACGGGCACCGCGTCCACGCGCAGGCGCTGGTCCCCCAGCCGCACCTCGTCGCCGACGTGCAGGCGCACGCGCACGCCCGGCACGGCCTGCACCCGGCCGCCGGCCGCGAGCTCGACGAGGGTGCCGTTCGTCGAGCCGCAGTCCGTCAGCCACAGGCCGCCGGGGTCGACCGCGAGCTGCAGGTGCGTCTTGGACACCGCCCGCGCCGGGTCGAGGAGGCAGAGCACCTCCACCCCGTCACGGAGGACGGGCCGCCGCCCGACGAGCGTCGTGCCGCCGACGACGACCTGCCGCCCGTCGGCGGTGACGAGCCGGGCGGCCGGCGACGCGCTCCCCGAGCCGTCGACCGGCGGGACCTGCGGGGCCGACGACGGGGCCGGCCGGCGCACGGTGAGCGCGACCGGGCCGAGCGCCTCGAGGTCGGCGTCCGGGGCCGACGACGGCACCGACCGCACCGACGGCGCGCCCGACGAGTCCCGCACGGACGACGCCGGCACCGCGCGGACCGGACCGGACGGCACGTGCGGGAACGTGATGCGGGCGCCGGTCGCGGGCCCGCCGAGCACCTCGGGGAGGGTCGGGCCGTCGGGGGCACCGCCGGCCCAGGGGTGCCCGTCGGGGGCTCCCGCGCCGCCGCCGAGGTCCGGGGGCAGGACGAGCAGCCGGGTCAGCGCGGCCTCGACCTCGTCGGACGCACGGGCGGGGCGCGCGGGACGCAGCGGGCGGGCGGCGCGCGCGGGCAGCTCCCGCTCGGCGACGGCCTCCCACCACGCGTCGGGCACGACCGGGTCGGCCCCGCCCGGGACGGGCCCGGGGCCGCCCGACGACGCCGCTGCCGTGGTGACGCCCGTCGGGCCGTCGACCCGTGCCGGCCAGGAGGGCCGGGGGCGGGCGCCGGGCTCGTCCACCCCCGCGGCGCGCCGGATCCAGGCCGCGTCGTCCTCCCGCCGGCGGCGCCGCTCGGCCAGCGCCAGGCGCCACCGGCGCAGGCCACGGGTGGGCGCGAGGACGGGCACCGGGACGGGCACCGAGACGGGCATCGGGACGGGCACCGGGACGGGCATCGGGACGGGCGCGACCGCGTCGGGCGGGACCACCTCGGCCGCTACCGCATCCGGCGCGAACGACTCGGCCGCGGAGGCGGCGGCGGAGGCGGGTGCGGCGGCGGAGGCACCGGCGGAGGCGCCGGCGCGCACGGCGGCGGACGAGGACGGGCGGGGCTCGACCGTGGTGGTCATCGCAGGGCTCCAGGCAGGACGGCGGGACGTCGGACGAGGGACCGCGGGCGCACCGGCCGGGTGCGACGCAGGGACGCGACGGCGGCGCGGGCGCGCAGGCGTCGCAGCGGGGGCAGGACCGCGTCGAGCGCGGCGAGGGCGCCGTCGGTCTCGGCCCACACGGCGTCCGCCTCGGCGGGCGTCGGGCGGCCGGGGGCGAAGACGTGGGCGTCGGCGCTGCGCGCCAGGCCACGGGCGGAGGCGTGCAGCCGCGCGGCGGCGGACGGCGCATCGGCCCGTCCGGCGCGACGCCCGCGGCGCGCCAGCACGGCGGCGACGAGCGCCTCGGCCGCCTCCTCGCGCGTGGCGGAGGGCGTCGGCAGGTGCCCGAGGTCGCGCGCCCGGTCGAGCAGCTCCTGCCACCCGTCCGCGACGCGCCGGACGGTGTCGGGCCCGCGCCGACGGCGTCGTCGTCGCCACGCCTTGAGCGCGACCACGGCCAGCGGCGGGCCCAGCAGGAGCAGCGCGGGCCCGCCGACGACGCCGACGACGGCCGCGACCGCGCGCCACGACGTGCCCTCCGGCGCGGGGACGTCCCGGCGCCCCGTGCGCGGCTGCTCGGTGTCCTCCTCCGGCGGTGCCTGCGCCTCGGGCTCGGCGGGCGGGGGCTGGCGCACCTGCGGCTGGGCGTCGTCGGGCGCGCTCGTGCGGTCCTCCTGCGGGGTGCGCTCGCGCGGCGGGGTGGGGTCGAAGGGCACCCAGCCCCAGCCCGCGAGCGCGACCTCGACCCACGCGTGCACGTCGGAGCCGCGCAGGGCGACCGTGCCGGCGGCGAGCTGCTCGTCCGTAGGCGCGAACCCGACGACGACGCGGCTCGGCAGCCCCACGCGCCGCGCCATGAGCGCGAGGACGGCGGCGTACTGCTCGTCGTCGCCCACCATGAGGTCGCCCCCGACGAGCTCGGTGAGCCGGGCCGCACCGTGGCCGGGCGCCGACGGGTGGTCGCCGGTGGCGACGAGCCCGTGGCTGAACCAGCCCTCGTCGGTGAGCCAGGCGGACAGCGCGCGAGCGACCTGCACGGGGGCACCGGCCCCGCGCGCGACCTCCTGGGCGCGGGCGCCCACGGCCTCGGGGACGCCGGTGACGTCGGGCAGCGGCACGTCGGCGGGCGGCGCGTCCCCGACCAGGGCGTCCGGGGGCACCGGGTCCACCAGCGCGCGGACGGTCCAGGCGTCGCCCGCGGCCAGGCCGCCGGCGTCGACCGCGGTGCCGGTGGCGTCGTCCCAGCGCAGGTCGGTCGCCTCGACACCGGCCCCCGCCGTCACCTGGGTCGTCCGGCCGACCGTCGGGAGCCAGACCCCGCGCAGCCCCGCGGCCTCCAGACGCACGGTCACCTCGCGCGTCCCTGCACCGCGCGTCGGGGCGAGGCCCGTCGCGCGCGGCGGGAGAGGGGTCCCGGACGCCACGCGCCGCAGCACCCCGGACCCTCCCGTGCCCGATCCGCCCGCGACGCCCCAGACCGTCCCGTCGTAGCGGTCGAGGGTCGCCAGCCGGACGCGTGCTCCCGGGACGAGCCCGGTCGCGCGCAGCAGCACCTCGTCGTCCCGGGCGACGAGGGCGCGGAACGAGGACAGCGGGCTCGGGCGGTCCCGCAGCTCGAAGGGGGGCACCACGTGCTCGCGCAGGACGAAGCGCGCGCCCCCCGCCGCGCCGCCCGCGCCCGCGGCGACGCCGCCGCCGACGGCGAGGCCGACGGCCAGGGCGCCGACGAGGGCGGTGCGCGCGGTCGCGGCCGCGCCCGCCCGTGGGAGCCGCCGGAGCACGGCACCGGCGACGAGCAGCCCCGCGAGCGCGGCGCCCGTCACCGCCGGCGCCGGCCGGGGGGTCGCCGTGCCGAGCAGGGCGACGGCGGCCGCCACGAGCGGCGGGACGAGCACGACGGCCGCCCGTGCGAGGCCGCGGGCCGACGACCGCAGCGCCCCGGACGCCACGGCCGCCGCGCCGAGGAGCGCGAGCACCCAGGCGGTGAGCAGCACCTCCCCGTCGCCGCCGATCGGCGGGGTGAGCGTGAGCAGCGCGTGCGGGGCGTCCAGCACGCCGGGGCCGAGGGCGCGCAGGGTCGCCGCGGTCGGCACGACGCCGGCCACCGTCGTGCCGGGCGCCGCGAGCGCGCCGCCGGCCAGAAGGTGGACGACGAGCACCGCCAGCAGCGTGGCCGGTGCGGACCATCGCCGCGCCGCCGCCAGGGCCGCGACGCCGGCGCCGGCTGCGAGGCCCCCGACGAGCGCCGGCACCGCCACCGTGCCGCCGTGCAGCGCGACGAGCGGCGCCAGCGCGACGCCCAGCGCCGCGAGCCCGGCGACGAGGTCGACGACCGCCGCCCGTCGTGCCGGTCCCGCGGCACCGGCCGCTAGGGAGGTCGAGGGGGAGGTCGAGGAGACCGTCGAGGAAGCCGTCGACGGGGCGGTGACCACGACCGGGTCCAGCATGCGGGGCCCCGCGCTCACGCCGCACCCGCCCGGACGGTGGCCGGCAGGTCGGCCAGCGCCGCGACGCGCAGCACCGCGCGGTGCCCGGCGGCGTGCGCCCGGGCCCGCGGCCGCTGCCCGTCGGGGTGCCGCCGGTCGGGGCGCTGATCGTCGGGGCGCTGCTCGTCCGCGCGCTGCTCGTCGGGGCGCTGCCCGTCGCCGCACGTCAGCACCACGGCGCGCGCGCCCGCCGGCGCCGCGTGGGCGGCCCGGACGAGGGCGTGCGGCGCGGCGGTCGAGCCCGTGACGACCACGACCAGCGCGGATCCGCCGCCGTGCCGTCGCGCCCGGCGCGCCACGGCGTCGAGCGGTCCGGCGTCCGCGGGGTCGTCGGCCCCGCCCGCCGTCGGCGGGGCGACGTCCCGGCGGTCGCCCGCGGGGGGCACGGGTGCCTCGAACCGGGCGCACGCGTCCAGCAGGGCCGTGCGGGTCGTCGTGGGCAGGCGCTCGTCGCCGGCCAGGACGGCGACCTCCCGGCCCTCGGCCATGGCCTGCAGCGCGAGGGACGCGAGCACGGACACGCCGGTCTCGACCTCGTCGGCGTCCGCCCAGAGCGCGGGGTCCTCCGCGAGCAGCAGCAGGACGCGCGTGCGGCGCACGTCCTCGTCCTGCCGGACGAGGAGCGTGCCCAGCCGCGCGCTCGAGCGCCAGTGGATGGCGCGGCGGTCGTCGCCGGCGACGTACTCGCGCAGGGCGTGGAAGGACTGGGACAGGTCGGCGCTCGCGCGGTCGGCGACGCCCTCGAGGTCCCGCAGGAGACCGGCGCGGCCCGCCGGCAGGTCCAGCGTCCGCGGGTGCACGAGCACCTCGACGGCGGGCGCGTACCGCACGGTCCGGCGCACGAGGCCGAGGGTCTCGCCCCGCTCGGCGGCGACCGGCCCGACGACGACCCGTCCGCGGCGCGGCGCCGGCACGACCAGCAGCTCCTCCCAGCCCTCGCCGGGCGGCAGGGCCGGCACGGCCAGCTCCGCGCCCGGGCCGGACCCGGCCGCCAGCCGGAGCCGGTGCGGCAGGGTGCGGCGGCGCGACCGGTTGCGGACCCGCACCGCGCCGACGGCCCGCCCCCCGACGACCGCCCGCGCGTCGCCCAGCGACAGCGTGACGGCGTAGGGCGCCCGCCCGAGGACGCCGAGCGCTGCGACGGCCAGGACCAGGCCGAGCCCCGCCGCGAGGGCCCCCGCCTCGGCCCAGCCCAGGACGCGGTGCACGACCGCGGCCGCGGGCACGACGACGAGCGCGAGCGCGCCCGCGGGCGTCACCCGCACGGTCGGGGCGGTGGACGTCACGGGCGCCTCACACCAGGCGGACGGTCGGCGCCGGGGTCCGCTCGAGGACGTCGGCGACGACGTCGTGCGCGCCGACCCCGTCGAGCTCGGCGTCGGGGGTCAGCAGGAGCCGGTGCGCGAGCACGGGGCCGACGAGGTCCTTCACGTCCGCGGGCAGCACGTGCCCGCGGCCCGCCGACGCCGCCCAGACGCGCGCGCACCGCACGAGGGCCAGCGCACCGCGCACGCTGACGCCCAGGACCGTGCGCGGGTCCTCGCGCGTCGCCTCGACGAGCCGCGCGACGTAGTCGAGCACCGCCGTGTCGACGTGGACGCGCCCCGCGATGGCGCTCATCTCCCCCAGGGCGGCGGTGGTGACGAGCGGCTCGAGGTCGCCCGTGCGGTCGCGGGCGCCCGCGAGGATCTCCAGCGTGGCGGCGCGGTCGGGGTAGCCGAGAGAGGTGCGCACGAGGAACCGGTCGAGCTGCGCCTCGGGCAGGCGGTACGTGCCCGCCTGCTCGACGGGGTTCTGCGTGGCGATGACCATGAACGGGGTGCCGACGGGGTGGCTGACGCCGTCGACCGTGACGTTGCCCTCCTCCATGACCTCCAGCAGCGCCGACTGCGTCTTCGGCGACGCGCGGTTGATCTCGTCGGCCAGGACGACGGAGGCGAAGACGGGGCCCCGGTGGAACTCGAAGCGCCCCCGGCCCTGGTCCCAGACGCTCACGCCCGTGACGTCGGAGGGCAGCAGGTCCGGGGTGAACTGGATGCGGCTGTGGGTGCCCTGCACGCACGCCGCGAGCGCCTTCGCCAGCGACGTCTTGCCGGTCCCCGGGGCGTCCTCCAGCAGGAGGTGCCCCTCAGCGACCATGGCCATGAGGGCCGTGCGGACGGTGCGCTCCTTGCCCAGCACCACCTGGCCGACCCCGGCGACCAGGAGGTCGAACGTCTCGGCGAACCAGGCGCCCTGCTCGGCGTCCACGTGGCGCACCCCTCTCCTGCCGTCCTGCGGGGCCGCCCGTGCCGGCCGGCCCCCGCGGGACCGGTCCCCCGGTCCCAGCCGGCCCATCGGCCGGGGCGGGCCGGGCTGGAGGACTTCGGGCGGGACGGCTCAGGGCAGGACGGGGTCGGCGGGGACGGGGTCGGGCAGGACGACGTGCGTGCCGGGCGACGACCAGTCCGCCCACCCCTGCGCGTTGCGGGCGCGGACCTGGACCGTCACGGTCGACCCGGGCGCGGCCCGCTCCGACGGCACGTCCACCCGGGCCGTCGTCGTCCGGCCGTCCACCTCGTCGGCGGCGAGCTCGACGGACCCGGGACCGAGCACCCGGACGGCGTAGGCGTCGATCGCCCGCCCGCCGGTCCCGCCGCCGTCCCAGGTGAGCACGAGACGGGTGCCCGTCGCCGTGGGGGTCGCCGCGACCCGGACCTCCCGCTCGTCGGGACGGCTCGGCCTGCGGGGCTCGCCCGAGCCGGCGCCCGTCGCGGTGCCCAGCGCGTTGCCGACGAGCACCTCCACCGCCACGGACGCCGCACCGCCGTCCGCCTCGAGGACCGCCGGCGGTCGGCCCTCGCGCCAGGGGCCGCCGTCGACGCGCCAGCGCCGGACCGTCACCGGTGCCCCGCCGTCACCGCCCTCGGTGACGGCGACCGCCACCTCGTCGACCGCGGTCCCCGGGCCCACGTCCACGGCGGGCGCGTCCGGGGCGGTGCGCACGACGACCTGCCCCAGCTCCGTCCACGGACCCGCCAGTCCGCGGTCGTTGACAACCCGCACCCGCGCCCCGTCGACGGTCCCGGCCATCAGGTCCGTCCGGGTGCAGGCGGTGGCACCGTCGGCCGTGCAGCCCTCCAGCTCGTAGCGCGCGACGCGGAGCGAGGCCCCGCCGGCCGACGCGGGCGGCGTCCAGGTCCAGCGCGCGACGCCCCGGCCCCAGGGCACCCCGGCCGCGGGCTCGACCGCCGCCGCCGTGCCGGGCACGGGCGCGCCCGGGGCGCTCCACGTCTCCCCCGTCGCGCTTCCCCAGGGCCCGGTGCCGGCCACGTTGCGGGCCCGCACGTCGACGGCGTAGGTGCGGCCGCGCACCGCGTCCGTGATCGTCCAGGCCAGCGCGGTGCCGACGTCCACCGGCGCACCGCCGTCGACCCGGACCTGGTAGGTGAGCGCGTCGTCGCCGTTGCCGGCCGGCGCGGCCCACGCCACCTCGACGGTCGCCTCGCCGTCCGCCGCGCTCTCCTGCCGCGTCGCGGTGACGGCGGGCGCCGCGGGGACGCCGGCGGGGCTGACGGGCACCGACCAGGCGCTCCACGGGCCGGGTGCGGGGGCGGCGTTCGTCGCGCGCACCCGCACGGCGTACGCCGTGCCGTTGGTCAGCCTCGGCAGCGTGACCCGCGTCCCGGTGACCGTCGTGGTGGCCGGGCCCCCGACCGGGGCCGGGCTCAGCTCGACGGCGTACCCGCTGACCGGTGAGCCGGTGGACGGGGCCGGGGTCCACTCCACGACGAGGCTGCCGTCGCCGCGCGTGGCCACCGGGGTGCCCGGGGCGCCGGGCACGGCGTCCGGGTGCGCCGGTGCGGAGGGCGCGCTCGCCTCGGACCAGTCGACGCCGTTGCGGGCGGCGACGGTGAACGTGTAGGTCTGCCCGTTGGTCAGGCCGCCGACCGTGCACGTCGTGCCGGCGCAGGCCTGCTCGAGCCCGCCGGGCGAGGCGACGACGCGGTAGCCCGTCACGGGGTCGCCGTGCGCGTCGGGCGGCGACCAGGCGAGCACCACCGTGCGGTCGCCCTCCTCGACGACCGCGGGCGTGCCCGGGGCGTCGGGACGGTCCCGCACGACGACCGTGACGGTCGCGGCGACCTCGCGCTGCGGGTCGTGCGTCGCGTCGCGCACCCGCAGCCGTACGACGACCGTGCCGGACCCGCGGGGCGCGGGCGCCACCGTGACGGTCGTGCCGTCGGTGGTGGCGGTGCCCGCCGCGACGCCGGCCGAGGCGTCCACCGAGGGGTCGACCGTCGCCCCGACGACCTCCAGCGGCGTGCCGGGGAACGGGTTGTAGGCGCCGGCGAGCACGTCCACGACGACGGGCCGCCCGGCCGCGGTGACGACCGTCCGGTCCGCGACCCTGGCCGTGCGCTGCATGCTCGCCAGGACGCGCACCTCGACCTCGACGGGCAGCAGGCCCGCCCGCCCGTAGCCGACCAGCAGCGACAGGCGCGCGGTGCTCCCCCGCGGCGTCGCCGGGTCGGCGGACACGCGCAGCACGTCGTCGTCCACGGTCGCCCGGAACCCGGCCGGCACCGCGGCCGCGAGCGTGAAGGTGAAGCCCTGCGCCGCGTCGTCGGCGCCGGCGGGGCCGTGCACCCAGCGGTTCAGGTCCATCTCGACCGCGTCCCCGCCCGCGACGACGTCGAGGACGTCCGCGGCGAACGTCGGCGGGTGGTCGGTGACGGCGTAGACGGTGACGAGCAGCGTCACGGTCGCCAGGCGCGCGTGCGGGTCGTCCGGGCCCGTCCTGTCCGAGACCGGCACGCTGACCGACGCGGGCCCGGCGTACCCGGGCGCGGGCGTGTACTGCACAGTACGCCCGTCGAGGACCACGGGGGCTCCGGCGGACCGGCTGGCCTGCACGGTGCCGGCCACGCTGGGCCGGCGGCCGGGCGCGACCTGCACCTGCTCGTCGAGGTCGATGGTGAGCACGCCGCCCTCCGCGACGCGCAGCTCCGGGGCGCGCGGACGCGGGGTGGGCGGGAAGAAGCCCAGCGCGGGCACCGTCACGAAGGCCCAGGACCCGGGCGTCCCCGCGGGCGCGGCCGTGTTGGTCAGCAGGAACGGCACGGTCTGCGCGTGCTCGACGAGCGTGACGACCACGCGGCCCGACCGGTCCACCCGCGCCACGTCGGCGACGGAGGCGGGCACGGTGACGCGCAGGTCCTCCAGCGGGCCGCTCGGGTTCGCGGCCACGGCCAGGACGTCCACGGCGACCTGCGTGCGGTCGCGGGTGTCGGCGGCGGGCACGACGACGTCGCGCGCGACGGGCGGCAGCACCGGCGCGTCGGCGGCCACGGTGACGGTGAGCAGCCCTCGTCTGCTGCTGCCCCGGCCGTTGTCCGCGGTGTACGTCACGTGCAGGACGGCGTCGCGGGGCGGCGTGTCCACGACGACGCGCGAGCCGACGACCGCGGCGTTCGCGTCGACGGGCACCGCCTGCGTCGCGGCGTCGGTGAGCACGAGGTCGGGCCTCAGGGTCAGCGGCGAGCCGCCGGAGTCGACGTCGTTGGCCAGCACGCGCACCTCGACGCGCTGCCCGGGCCGCACGAGCACGTCGTCGGGGCGCGCGGAGACGTCCGCGGCACCCGGAGGGCGTGGCACGACGCCCACGCGGACCGCCCCGACCGCGCGCTGGCCGACCCAGTCCTCCACGGCGTACGTGAACGTGTCCGTGCCGTGCTCGCCCGACATCGCCTCGTACTCGAGCCAGTCCGGACCGGTCGCGACCACCCGCCCGCGGGCGGGCACGCCGTCCGCGCCGAGGAGCGTGACGCCGTCGCCGTCGGGGTCGATGCCGACCAGCGGCACGGCGATGCGCACGGTCTCGCCGGCGAAGACCCGGGCGGTGAGCGCGCGCGGCTCCGGCGGGGCCTTCGTCGCGGCGTCGGACGCGTGCACGACGACGGTCACCCGCGTCGAGACCGCGTGCGTCCCGTCGGTCACGGTGACCGTGGCGTGCGTGGTGAGCGCACGCGCCGGCGCCTGGTAGCGCAGCACGTCGCCCGCGACGAAGAGCAGGCCGTCCCCGTCGGGCAACGGCTCGGCGAGCACGGGGGCCAGCGCGAGCGCGTCCCCGTCGGGGTCGGTGGCGTGGTCGAGCACCGGCACCGTGACGACGCCCCCCGTGCGCACCGCCACGGTGACGGGCTCGACGACCGGGGGCCGCGGCGCGGCCTGCACCGGGACCTGGCGCACCGTGATCTGCCCCCGCACGGTCGTCGTGCCGTCGGAGACCTCGTACTCCAGCTCGACCGGCGCCGCCAGCTCCCGCGTCGGCTCCACGCGGACGAAGCGGTGCTCGAGCACCTGGACGTCGACGGGGGCGCCGCCGTGCACGCGGACGGCGCCCAGGACGAGGACGCCCCCGTCCGGGTCGACGTCGTTGGCCAGCGGGTCGACCGTCACGGAGCCCAGCGGCCGGACGAGGGCCACGTCGGGCACCGCGACCGGCGGCGCGTCCTGCTCGGGCCGGGCCACGACGTCGACCCGGACGAGCCCCTCGGCCTGCGCGGACCCCACCGCGACCGTCACGCCGACGTCGTAGGTGCCCGGACGCGCGGCCCGGGCGGTGAAGCGGCCGCCGGCCAGGTCGGTCGTCAGCGCGACGCCCGGCGCGTCGGCGACCGCCGCCAGCCGCGGCTCCCCCGCCGGCTGGCGCCGCAGCGCGGTCAGCGGCTCCACGACGACGGGCTCGTCGACGAAGGTCCGCACGAGGAGGGTCTCCAGCGCGAGGCCGGCCGCGCCCGCGGCGCGCACCTCCACCTCGAGGGTGCCGTCGACGACGGAGCTGCCGTCCGAGGCCTGCAGGTGCACCGTGGCCGTGCCCGTCGCCGCACCGGGCGCCGCCGCCACGGTCACGCGTCCCCCGGGCTCGGACCGGACGGTCAGCCCGGCGGCCGGCCCGGCGGCCGCTCCCGCGGCCGGACCTGCGCCGGTCGGCTCCGGTGCCGCACCCACGAGCTGGAGGGGATCGCCGTCGGGGTCGCGGAAGGTGGCCAGGACGTCCCGCGCGGCCTGCCCGCCCACCTCGACGACGAGGTGGGGGCGCGTCTCCTGGACCGGCGGACCGTCGGCGCCCTCCGCCGCCACGGTCAGGCGCAGCGTCGCGGTCGAGGGCGCCGAGGTGCCGAGGCCGTCGGCGACGGTGTAGAGCACCTCCGCGGCGCCCTGCGCGTCGGGCGGCACGGTCACCTGGAGCCGGCGGCCGCCGTCGACGGCCTCGAGCCGACCGACCGCCGCCGGCAGCGCCTCGACCTCGGTGACGACGAGCAGCCCGCACGCGCTGGCCACGTCGTTGTCGAGGACGGGCAGGACGGTGGTGCGGCCGGCGCGCACGACGAGGTCGTCGTCGACCGCGCGCGGCGGCGCGGACTCGGGCGTGCACGCGGCCTCGTCGACCGGGGTGCTGAGGTCGCCCTGCGCGTCGCCGTCGTCGTCGCCGTCGTCCTCCTCCGGGACCGCCTGCAGCCAGTCGGGCGTGCGCACCGCGGCGTCGACCCCGGGCAGCCAGACACGGCCGGCGCGGGTGTCGTTGAGGACCACGTGCGAGCGGTTGACGCGGAAGACGAGGTCGGTGCCGGCGCCCACGCCCTCCAGCGGCGTCCGCTCGTCGGCGGCGCCGCCGCAGGCCTGCAGCGAGGTGCCGGTGCCGGCTGCGCCGACCCAGGCGCCGTGCAGGCAGCCGGCCACGCGGACGGGCGCCGAGGGCACCCCGTCGCCACCGGCCGGGTGCTCGACCGTGCGGGAGCCGTCGAGGGCCACCTCGAGCAGGGCCGTGCGGGAGGCGACGAGGACCGTGCCGGCCGCGGGGCCGGGCTGCTGGAGGACGAGGTCGTCGCCGGTCAGCCTGACCGCTCCCGCGGGCGTGCGCAGGGTGCTGCCGGCCAGCGCCACGGGGACCTCGCCGACCGCGGTCAGCGCGTCGACGGGTCGGGCGACGGGTTGGGCGACGGGGTCGTCGGCGTCGGCGGCGCCGTCGCGGGCGTCGGCGGTGAGGTCCGCGAGGGGTGCGTCGGCGGGCCGCAGGGTCGCGCCGGTGCCGGTCGGCGCCGGGACGCCGGTGAGCAGCTCGCCCGACGCGGTGACGGCGACCACCGCGCCGGACGGGGTGACGACGGCCCGGCCGCCGGCCCCGAGGTCCGCGTCCGTGGGCGTCGTGCCGGTGTCGAGCCCGCCGAGCGTCGCCGGCGTGCGGACCCACAGGCCGCCCTCCGGGCCGACGAGCGCCACCGTGCCGCCCGCGAGCGCGACCGCGGCGCCCGGTGCGGTCGCGGAGGCCGCGACCGTCACGGTCGCGGGGTCGACGAGCGCCGGCCCGGTCGCCTCGAGCAGCAGGACGTCGGCGCCGTCCTGCCGCACGTCGACCGCCGTCCCCGTCGCGACGAGCCCGCCGTCGAGGTCCTGCACCGGCACGTTCCAGCGGCCCAGCCGCCCGAGGTCGGTGGCCGTGAGCCACACCCCGCCGTCGTCGAGGTCCAGCGTCGTCGTCGGCACCCCGCGCCCGACGAGCGCGAGCACCGCCACCAGCACGGGCACCGTCACCAGGGCCGCCGCGCGCCGCAGCCGCGGCGGGACCGCCGTGAGGACCGCCGCGCGGCCCGTGGGGCGGGCCGTCGGTCGCGCGGTCACCCGCCGGGCGGTGGCTGCCGGCCGCCTCACGGCGCGCACGCGACCGCGGGCGACGCCGAGGCCTGCCGGTCGACGCGGACGAGCGAGACCGCCACGCACGGCCCTGCGGACGCCGGCACCAGCGCGACGGGCTCCGTGACGTCGACCGGCGCCGCCGAGCCGTCGACGGGCGCCCACTGCCAGAAGTCGCCGTCCCGGGCGGGCTCGCGCGTCCACGTCCACCGCACGGTGCCGTCGGCGAGCACCTCGCCCGACAGGCCCGACGGCGCCGGGACGACCTCGGTGCGCAGGCCGCCGTCGGCGGGCGCGGTCAGCGCGTCGCCGGTGCCGTCCGGCCCGGACCCGGGCGGCCGCAGCAGCGACGCGACGCCGAGGCCGACGAGCACGACGACCGCGGTGATCGCACCGGCCCGGGTGAACCGGCGCGGACGCCGTCGGGTCGTCGCCGGAGCGGGGGCGCCGGCGGCGGGCCGGACGTGCTCCGGCCCCGTGCGCCGGTCGTCGACGGCCGGCGCGACGGCCGCGGCGGGTGCGGTCGGGTCCGGTACGGCCGACGGCGCGAGGGTGGCGGCCCGGCGCAGGACCGTCGGCGCGTCGTCGAGCCCGTCCGGCGCGGGGACGACACCCTGGGCGTCGCGGGCGTCGCGGGCGTTGACCGCGCCGTCCACGCTCGCGTGCGGGGTCGGCTGCGGTGCCGGGGGGGCGGGTGCGGGAGCGGCGGACGGGCGGGGCCGCCACCGGGCGGCACCGGTGTCGGCCGAGGCGAGAGTCACGGGTGCGGGGGCGCCACGGCTCGTGCCGCCGGGGGTGCCCGCCCCCGGGACGGGCGACGACGCGCCGGCGGGCTCGTCGTCGGCCAGGCGCAGCGCGCGCGCCCGGGTGACGTCGGGCAGGTCCTCGTCGGAGCGCGGCTGCGGCAGCGGGACCGGTACCGGCGCCGCGACCGGGTCGGAGACCCGAGCCCCGGCGGGCAGTCCGCCGGGCGTCCGCACGGGGCCGGCGGCGGCGCCCGCACGGCGGGCGGAGGTCGGCAGGACCAGCGGCCCCTCGCCGTCCTCGCCCTGCACGTCGACGGCGGTGACGGGCAGGCCGAGCTCGTGCTCGACCTGCTGCAGCGCGTGCGCGACGGACAGCGCGGAGCCGTGCCGCCGCGCCGGCGCCCGGTTCATGGCGCGCGCGAGGACGGCCTCGAGCGCGGGCGGCACGTCGGCGCGGCCCGTCGGGGGCAGCGCGGCCCGCTCGATGCGCTGGACGAGGTCGACGGCCGTGTTCGACCCACCGGGCACCTCGAACGGCGACCGCCCCGCCAGCAGGGAGTAGAGCGTGGCCGCCAGGCTCCACACGTCGGAGCGCTCGTCGCCCTCGGACCCGTCGGCCAGCAGCTCGGGGGGCGCCCACGGCACCGACAGGCCCGCGGCGCCCGCCGCTCCCGCCGCGCGCCGGTGCTCGGCGATCCCGAAGTCCGTCAGCACGGGCCGGCCGAGGTCGGTGGTGAGCACGTTGGCCGGCTTGATGTCGCGGTGCAGGATGCCGGCGCGGTGCGCCGTCTCCACCGCGGAGGCCAGCCGCACGCCCGTGCGCAGCACCTCGGGGACCTCGAGGCGCTCGGTGCGGTAGCGGTCGCCCAGCGAGGGCCCCGGGCAGTGCTCGAGGACGAGGCACGGGCGCCCGTCCTCCGTCGAGGTCACGGCGTGCACGGTGACGATCGAGGGGTGGTGCGACACGCGCGCGGCCAGGTCCGCCTCGTGCAGGAAGCGTGCGCGGACCTCTGGCGCGGGCGCGGCGTGCAGCACCTTGACCGCGACGAGCCGCCGCGGGTGCTCCTGCTCGTAGCAGAGCACGTCGGCGGACCCGCCGCGGCCCAGGGGGTGCAGGAAGCGCAGGCCGGGCAGCACGGGCGGGACGACCGCGGGCCCGGGCTCCACGGGGACGACGGGCCCCGCGGGCCCGGCGGCGCGTGCCACGGTCGCGGACAGGTCGGCGGGCACGGGCGTCAGTCCTCCCACCGCACCCGCAGCGTCGCGCCGTCGCCGAGGTCGACGAGGTCCGTCTCCGTCAGGGGCGTCGGGCGCCCGGGCTCGAGGACGACCTCCTCGCCGTGCGCGCGCACGACGACGCCGTTCGTCGAGTGCAGGTCCGTCACGAGGACGAGGGGCCCCTCGGCGTGCACCTGCGCGTGCGTGCGGGACACGTCGTGCGTCGGGCTCGGCACGGCGACGAGGCGCGGCAGGCCCGAGCGGGTCGCCTGCGTCACCTGCGGCGCGCGCCCGACGAGCACCGGCCGGTCGAGCGGGACGAGCGCACCCGTCGAGAGCTCCAGCACGGGGCGCCGCGGCGGCACCGGACCGGGCTCGACCGCGCCGGCCGGCGGCAGGTCCGGCGCGGGCGCCGGTGCGAGCAGCGCGTCCAGGTCGGCCGTGGTCTGCGCCGCGTGGTCGGCGGCCCAGCCGGGCAGCAGGCGCCGGATCTCGTCGAGCTCCTCGGTGAGGATCGTCATGCCGTCGTGGTCGTCGAGGACGAGGGCCGCCGCACCGGTCACGGCCCGCTCGGGAGCAGCCCCGGCAGGGACAGCCGGGACCTCGGCGACGGCGACGTCCGGCAGGACGACGCTCTCCGGCACCACGACGTCCGGCACGACGACGGGCTCCGGCACGACGGGCTCCCGCACGACGGGCTCCCGCACGACGGTCTCCTGCACGACGGGCTCGAGCACGACGGGCTGCGCCACGACGGGCTCCGGCACGGCCGCGACGGTCAGCTCGGGGTCTGCCGTGCCCGCGGTGGCGTCCTCGGGGTCCGCGGCGACGGCGGCGAACGGCGGCTCGACGACGACGGCGGCCACCGGCCCCAGCCGGAGCGTCGCCGCACGCACCACGCCGGCGTGCACGGGCCAGAGGACCGCCGCGCCGTCGCCCGCCGCGTGGTCCGTCCCCGTGGCGACGCCGTCGGGGCGCAGCTCGACCGACCCCGCACCGGGCACCGACCGCTCGGACCAGGTGAGCGCGCCGCGCCCGTCGACGACGACGACCGGCAGCCCGGCGTCGTGCGCGTGGGCGGCCCGGCGATCGTCCGGGTCCACGTCGCCGGTCGTCCGGTCCCCGGCGACGTGCACGAGCACGCCGCGCGCGGCCACGTGGGCCGTGCCGTCGCGCAGCTCGACGGCCGCGAACGCGGGCACTGCGCCCAGGCCGTCGCGGGCGAGCACCTCGAGGACCCGGAGCAGGCCCTGCGCGCCGGCCGGCTCGTCGCCGGTCGGCTCGTCGCCCGCCTCCACCCCGACGGGCCCCCGGTGCTCGACCGCCGCCCAGAGCCGCTGCACGAGCGCGACGGGCGCCGCAGGCTCGACGACGACCACCGCGCCGGGCCCGACGACGGCCCACCAGGGACCGGGCAGGTACGAGGCGGTCATGCGGCACCTCCGGGCGGTGGGACGGGCGGGACGGTCGGGACGGGCGGCGAGGACGGGACGACGTCCGGACGGGCCACCGCGCCGGGTTCGAGGGACGGGCGGGGACGAGGGGTCCGGGGGACGGTGACGCCGTCCCGCGCGTCGTCCCACCCGTCGGCCGGGGGGACGCCGGGACCGGCCGGGCCGACGACCGGGCCGGTCCCCGCCCGGGCCGCGCCGACCGAGCCGACCAGGACGCCCGTCGCCGTGCGCCCGGCCGGGACGGCGTCCACGACCACCGTCGTGACGTTGTCCCGCGCCCCGCGCCCGACCGCCGCGTCCACGAGCGCCGCCGCGGCGGCCTGGGGGTCCGGGTGCGCCAGGAGGGCGGCGACGTCCTCGTCGTGCAGCTCGCGCGTGAGCCCGTCGGAGCACACGAGCAGCCGGTCGCCCTCGGCGGCCGGCAGCAGCCAGTAGTCCGGCTCGACGACCTCCGTGCTGCCGAGCACGCGCGTGAGCACGTGCCGGTCGGGGTGCGTCCGGGCTCCGGCGGCGTCGAGGCCGCCGGCGGCGACGAGCTCGCCGACGACGGAGTGGTCGACGCTCACCTGCACCAGCCCGTCGGCCGTCACCCGGTACACGCGGGAGTCGCCGACGTTGAGGACCAGCCACAGCGGACGGCCGCCGTCGTGGGTGAGGACGACGCCGGCGACGGTCGTGCCGCCCTGGCGGCCGCCGGTGAACTCCGTGCGGATGCGGTGCGCGGCCCGCAGGAAGCAGGCGTGCACGTCGTCGGGCGTGGCCCCGCGGCCCGCGAGGTCGGCGAACTCCTCGACCGCGATGCGGCTGGCGACGTCACCCGCGTCGTGCCCGCCCATGCCGTCGGCGACGAGGAACACCGGGGGGTGCGCCAGCAGGGCGTCCTCGTTGACCTCCCGCACCGCGCCGCGGTCGGTGGCCGAACCCCACTGCGTCCGCATCGCACCCCTCCCGCCCGGCAGCCGTCGCCCACCCATCGGTCGGGGGGCCGAGGCCGTGAGGGAAAACGATCACCGGATCCCGGGCACCGCGGCCGGCCGGCGGCGGCCGGCGACGGGCGGTGGCGGCGGGCGGAGGCGGCGGGACCTCAGATGCCCAGCTGGAACACGCCCCAGTAGGCGAGCACGACGAGCAGGACCGCCGCCGCGACGACGACGAGCGAGAGCGCCCCCGCCCGGACCGCCCCGGGAGCCGCCCGCTGCCCCGCGCGCCGCAGCGCCCGCACGCGCCGCACCAGCAGCACGCCCGCGACCACCGCGACGAGCCCCACGACGCGCACCAGCACCCACCCGCCCTGCACGACCAGCGCGTTGCGCTCGTAGTCCAGCGCCAGCTGCGCCACGGACGTCAGGTACCAGACGAGCGCGGCGACCGTCAGCACCGTGGCCAGCGCCAGGACCAGCAGCGGGTCGCGGATGCCGGCGGCGAACCGCCGCAGCACCGGCGCGGTGCCGTGCCGCGCGGCCCGTCGGCGCCGCCACGGGTCCAGGGCCCGGTCGACGCCGACCGCCGCGGGCGCGAGCAGCAGCAGCACGGCGCCGGCGGCGACCGTCCCCAGCACGACCGTCCCGTCGCGCAGCCACCGCGGCTGCGGCACCGGTCCGGCCAGGTAGGTCTGCACGGGCTGCGCACCGGCGATGCGGGGGGCGCTGCCGGTCGTCGCGGGCAGGCCGGCGACCCAGCCCGTGAGGTCGCGCAGGAAGTCCGCCGACACCTCGCCGTGCACCCGCAGGCCGTGGCTCGCGCCGGCGTAGTAGCGGACGGTGACGTCGACGTTCCCGGCCACGGCGGCGTCGGCGATGATCCGCTGCGCGCCCTGGACCAGCGGCATGGACGCGTCCCCGGTGCCGTAGGCGACGAACAGCGGCTGGGTCGTGCGGCGCTGGAAGGGCGTCACGTCGAAGCGCGCGTACTCGAAGCCGCCGCCCGGCAGCGACAGCCCGACGGCGCGCGGGATGGCGCGGAACACCTGCTGCGGCACGCCGGTGTTGCGCAGGTAGGAGTCCGCCGCGAAGGCCGCCTGCTGCAGCGGCGGCACGACCGGCGCGGACACCAGCGCGACGAACGCCAGGCCCGGGTCCCGTGCGGCCATCACGGGCGCGATCCACGCGCCCTCGCTCTCCCCGTACACGCCGACCCGCGCCGGGTCGACCTCCGGCTGGTCCCGCAGCACCGCGACGGACCGCGCGTAGTCGGCGGCCATCGCCTCGTAGTCGCGGTGCCGGAGCGTGTAGGTGTCCAGCCGCTTGTCCGGGACCATCGCGACGACCCCGGCGCGCGCCATCGCCTCGGCCTGCGCGCGGAACGCCTGGACGAACCGGCCCGTCCCCGCGCCGTGCACGAACACGACGCCGGGCAGGTCGTCGCCGGCCCCGACCGGCGCCGTGACCTGCGCCCGCACGGTCGCCCCGTCGAGCACCACGTCCACCACGCGCTGCGTCGTCGCGTACCCCGCCGTCGGGGGCGCCCCCGTCACCGTCGTGCCGGTCGCCGCGACCTCCAGCGGATCGGTCAGCGGCGTCGGCGCCCACTGCGGGCCGAGCAGGGACCCGACGACGGCGAGCACGACGAGCGCCACCGCGGTCCCGCCGACCGTCGCGGGCACGCCGCGGTGCGGGTCGACGCGACGCAGCCGCCGCCACCACCGGGGCCCGGTGGCGGCGGCCCGGGCGGGGGCCACTAGAAGCCGAGCCGGCCGAGCTGCTTGGGGTCGCGCTGCCAGTCCTTGGCGACCCGCACGTGCAGGTCGAGGAACACCTTCGCGCCCAGCAGGGCCTCGATCTCACGGCGGGCGCGCGTGCCGACGTCGCGCAGCCGCGCCCCGCTCTTGCCGATGACGATGGCCTTCTGGCTGTCGCGCTCGACGAAGAGCTCCACCCGGACGTCGAGCAGCGGCGGCCCGACCGGGGGCCGCCCGGCCTGGCCCTCGCGCGGCTCGCGGGCGACGATCTCCTCGACGACGACCGCCAGGGAGTGCGGCAGCTCGTCGCGCACGCCCTCGAGGGCCGCCTCCCGGACGAGCTCGGCGACCATGACCGCCTCCGGCTCGTCCGTCAGCTCGCCCTCCGGGTAGAGCGGCGGCCCCTCCGGCAGGAGGCCCAGCAGGACGTCGACGAGCACGTCCACCTGGTAGCCGGACCGCGCCGACACCGGCACGATGTCCGTCCAGGCGCCCAGCTCCTGCACGGCCAGGAGGTGCTCGGCCAGGCGCCCCTTCCCGACGAGGTCCGCCTTCGTCACGACCGCGACGACCGGTGTCCCTGCACCCGCGGACGCCCCCGCCGTGCCCTCCGGCGGCCGCAGCGCCGCGAGCTGCTCGGCGATGAACCGGTCCCCGGGCCCGACGCGCTGGTCCGCGGGCAGGCAGAATCCGACGACGTCGACCTCGGCCAGCGTGCCGCGCACGAGGTCGTTGAGCCGCTCGCCCAGCAGCGTGCGCGGGCGGTGCAACCCGGGGGTGTCGACGAGCACGACCTGCCCGTCGGCGCGGTGCACGATCCCGCGCACGGTGTGCCGGGTGGTCTGCGGCCGGTCCGAGGTGATGGCGACCTTCTGCCCGACGAGGGCGTTGGTCAGGGTCGACTTGCCGGCATTCGGGCGCCCGACGAGGCACGCGAACCCGGCGCGGAAGGGCCGCCCGCCGGTCACCGCGAGGCCCCGTCCTGCGCGCGCACGCGCTCGTCGTCACGACCGTGCTCACGACCGTGCTCACGACCGTGCTCGCGTCCGTCCTCGTCCCCGCCGGACCCGTCCTCGGCCTCGGGCTCGTGGGCGCGGCTCACGAGCACCGTCGCCAGGCGCTTGCGGCGTCCCTCGACCCGCTCGGCCCGCAGGTGCAGCCCGTGGATCTCCCCCTCGGAGCCCGGCAGCGGCACCTTGCCGAGCGCCTTGGCCAGCAGGCCGCCCGCGCTGTCCACGTCCTCGTCGTCCACCTCGAGGCCGAACAGCTCGCCGACCTCGTCGCGACCCAGCCGCGCCGGGACGCGGTACACGCCCGGCTCGACCTCCTCGACGACCGGTGCGTCGGGGTCGTGCTCGTCCGTCAGCTCCCCGACGAGCTCCTCCAGCGCGTCCTCGATGGTCACCAGCCCGGCGATGCCGCCGTACTCGTCGACGACGAGCGCGAGGTGCGAGGAGCCCGACTGGAGCTCGCGCAGCAGCGCGTCCACGGGCTTGGACTCGGGCACGAAGACCGGCGGGCGCGCCAGGTCGGCCACGAGCGTGCGCCCGTCGTCGCCCGCGTCCTGCAGGTGCCGCACGAGGTCCTTGAGGTAGAGCACCCCGCGCAGGTCGTCGACGGAGTCCCCCGTGACGGGCGCCCGCGAGAATCCCGAGCGCAGCAGCAGCGACAGCGCCTTGGGCAGCGGGGACGCCGCGTGCACGGTGATCATGTCGGGGCGCGGCACCATGACCTCGCGCGTGAGCCGGTCCCCGAGCTCGAGCACCGAGCGGAACAGCTCGCGCTCCTCGTCCTCGATGGCCTCGGACTCGGCCACGCGCTGGACCATGTCGCGCAGCTCCTCCTCCTGCTCCTCCTCCGCGTGCTCCCCGACGCTCTCGGGGCGCCCGACGCCGCCGGCCAGCGCGGTGACGCCGACGAGCAGCGGCCAGGTCCGCGCGAGCGTCGCCGCCGGGTGGCGCCGGCCGAGGCGGCGGGGGCTCAGGCGCACGAGGAGGAACGCCACGAGCGCGCACACCGCGACGGACACGAGCAGGACGCCCCACCACGGCAGGGCGGTGGCGTCCGCGACCGCCAGCGTGAGGCAGACGGTCGCGGTCATCTCGGCCACGATCCGCACGAACGAGGCCGCGGACTGCACGCGCCCGTGGTGCAGGGACAGCGCCTCGACGCGGGCGGCGGCGGGGTGCCCGCCGGCCCCCAGCTCCGCGACCGCGGCCCGCGTGACCCGCCCGACGGCCACCTCGCCCGCGGACAGGGTCGCCGCCAGCGCGATCGCCAGGACCGCGACGGTGACGAGCAGCGCCACCGGGACGTCGGTCACGGGAGGGTCCGCTCGAGGGAGCCGTCCGCGCCGCGGCCGGCGAGGAACGTCAGCAGGAGCCGCCGCTGCAGCGCGAACATCGCCTTCTCCTCCTCGGGCTCGGCGTGGTCGTACCCGAGCAGGTGCAGGATCCCGTGCGTCGTCAGCAGGAGGAGCTCCTCCACGGTGCTGTGCCCGGCGGCGCGCGCCTGGACGGCCGCGACCTCCGGGCACAGCACGACGTCGCCGAGCAGCCCCGCGGGCGTCACGGCGTCCTCGCGGCCGGGTCGCAGCTCGTCCATGGGGAAGGACAGCACGTCCGTGGGGCCCGGCTCGTCCATCCAGCGCACGTGCAGGTCGGACATGACCTCCGTGCCGACGAGCGTGATCGACAGGTCGGTCTGCGGGTGCACGTGCATCGCGTCCAGCACGTGCCGGGCGAGCGCGGCGAACTCCGCCTCGTCGACCGCGTGGCCGGTCTCGTTGGTGACCTCGATGCTCACGGTGGCGTGCACGTCCTGTCGTCGTCTCGTCGGCTCGTCGGGCGGGCCGGGCACCACGACGGGTGCCCGCGGGAGAGGCTAGCGCCGGTCCCAGCGCGCCCAGGCGTCGATGATCTGCCCGACGAGCCGGTGGCGGACCACGTCCTGCGAGGTGAGGCGGCAGAACACCACGTCCTCGACGTCGGCCAGCACGTCCTGCACCGCCCGCAGACCGGAGACGCTGCCGCCCGGCAGGTCGGTCTGCGTGACGTCGCCCGTGACGACGATGGTGGAGCCGAACCCGAGCCGGGTGAGGAACATCTTCATCTGCTCGGTGGTGGTGTTCTGCGCCTCGTCGAGGATGACGAAGGCGTCGTTGAGCGTCCGGCCGCGCATGAAGGCCAGGGGCGCCACCTCGATGGTGCCGGCCTCCATGAGCCGCGGGATCGACTCGGGGTCCACCATGTCGTGCAGCGCGTCGTACAGCGGCCGCAGGTAGGGGTCGATCTTCTCCGTCAGCGTCCCGGGCAGGAACCCCAGCCGCTCCCCCGCCTCGACCGCGGGCCGGGTGAGGACGATGCGGTTCACGCGCCGGGACTGCAGCGCCTGCACCGCCTTGGCCATGGCGAGGTACGTCTTGCCCGTGCCGGCCGGGCCGATGCCGAAGGTGACCGTGTGGCGGTCGATGGCGTCGACGTACTCCTTCTGGCCCGCGGTCTTGGGCCGGATCGTCCGGCCGCGGGCGGTGAGGATGTTGAAGGTCAGCACGTCCGCGGGGCGCGCGTGCGCCCCCTCGGTCAGCATGCCGACCGTGCGGCGCACGACGTCGGGGGTCAGCGGCGTGCCGCCGGCGGTCATCTCGACCAGCTCGTCGACGAGGCGCGCGACGAGCGCGACGTCCCCGGCCGGACCGGCCAGCGACACCTCGTTGCCGCGCACGTGCACGGAGACGGTCGAGAACCCGCGCTCGATCTCCGTCAGCACCTCGTCGCGGAGGCCGAGCAGCTCGACCATGGGGATCTCGGGCGGCACCGTGATCCGGTGCTCGACCCGGGCGGGGGCGCCGTGGCCCCCGGGCTCGCCCCGCTCGCGGCGGGCGCTGGACTGCGTCGGTGAGGTCATGTGCTCGGCGGTCGCCGTGCGCTCCTTCGTCGGGGCGCCGCCGCCCGGGGCGGCGACGCGGGTGGTCACGTCGCACCAGCGTAGCCACGGCCCCCGGCACGCACCTGCCCGGGGTCACAGCGGCCGCGGGGGACGGCCCGTGCGCGGACCCCGTCCGGACCGCGGGACCGCCTCTCAGCCCCAGCGGCCCAGCCGCTGGGCGAGCAGCGCGAGCGCCACCGGACCGGCCGTCGAGGTGCGCAGCACGTGCGGCGCCAGCCGCGCGGCCACCGCCCCGGCGGCGAGGAGCCGCTCGGTCTCCCGCTCGGCGATCCCGCCCTCCGGCCCGACGACGACGAGCACGTCGACCGGCTCGTCCACCGGCACGTCGGGCGCACCCGGCAGCGGCACCGCCGCCAGCGGGGTCGTCGCCTCCTCGTGCAGGACCACGACCGCACCCCCGGCCCCCACGACCTCCGCCGCCCGCCGCGCGAGACCGGCCGTGTCGAGCGCCGCCTCGACGTCCGGCACCCGCGCCCGCCGGGACTGCTTGGCCGCGGCCCGGACGGTGCCGAGCCAGCGCGCGCGGCTCTTCGCGGCGCGCTCCCCGCGCCAGACGACGACGGACCGCTCGGCCTGCCAGGGGACCACGACGTCGGCCCCGAGCTCCGTGGCGGCCTCGACCGCCAGCTCGTCGCGGTCGCCCTTGGCCAGCGCCTGAACGAGCACCAGCCGGACGCGCGGTCCCGGCTCCTCGACCCTGTCCTCGACGTCCAGGACCACGCCGTCGGCCGTGGCCGCGGCGACGCGCGCGACGAGCCGGACCCCCCGCCCGTCCACGACGTCCACGCGCTCGCCCGGCGCGCGGCGCTGCACGACACCCGCGTGCCGGCCCTCGGCGCCGCCGAGCAGGAACGTGCCGCCGGCGGTCACGCCGTCCAGCTCGCCCGGCTCCGTGAGGAAGACCGGCGCGCTCACGGCCGGCCCGCCCACCGGCGGCGCGGGCTCACCGGCCTGCGAGCCTGTCGCGCAGCTTGGAGAACACGCCGCCGTGGGCCGCGAGGCGCGCGTCGGGGCGCTCCTCGCCACGCAGGGACGCCAGCCGCCGCAGCAGGTCGGCCTGCTCGTCGTCGAGCGCGGTCGGCACCTGGACGTCGACGTGCACGTGCAGGTCGCCGCGGCCCTGGCCGTGCAGGTGGCCGACGCCGAGGCCCTTGAGCGTGACGACCTGCGCGGGCTGCGTGCCCGGCCGCAGGTCCACGTCGCGCGGGCCGTCGAGCGTCTCGAGCTGGACGACCGTGCCCAGCGCCGCCGCCGTCATGGGCACCGCGAGCGTGGCGTGCAGGTCGTCGCCCTCCCGGACGAACGTCTCGTGCCGGCGCTCGCGCACCTCGAGGTAGACGTCGCCGGCGGGCCCGCCCGCGGGGCCCACCTCGCCCTGACCGGTGAGCTTGATGCGCGTGCCGGTGTCGACGCCGGCGGGCACGTCGACGGACAGGGTCCGGCGCGAGCGCACCCGGCCCTCGCCGGAGCAGTCCGTGCACGGCTCGGCGATGACGGAGCCGAAGCCCTGGCAGGCCGCGCAGGGCTGCGTCGTCATGACCTGACCGAGGAACGAGCGCGCCACGCGCTGGACCGAACCGCGCCCGCCGCAGACCTCGCACGTGCGCGGCGACGTCCCCGGGCGGCAGCACGTGCCCGAGCACGTCGGGCAGACGACCGCGGTGTCGACCGGGATCTCCCGGTGGACGCCGAACGCCGCCTCCGCGAGGTCGATGTCCAGCCGGACGAGGGCGTCCTGCCCGCGGCGGGCACGCGGCACGGGGCCGCGGGCGGCCTGCGAGGCGCCGGCGGCCGCGCCGAAGAACGTCTCGAAGATGTCCTGGAAACCGAAGCCGGCGCCCGCGCCGCCCATGCCCCCGGGGGAGGCGGGGTCGGCGCCCATGTCGTAGGCCCGGCGCTTGTCCGGGTTGCCCAGCACGTCGTAGGCGCGGCTGACGTCCTTGAACCGCTCCTCCGAGCCCGCGTCGGCCCCGGCCACGTCGGGGTGCAGCTCTCGGGCGAGCTTGCGGTACGCCTTCTTGATCTGCTCGGGCGTGGCGTCGCGCTGGACGCCGAGGATCGCGTAGTAGTCGGTCACGTCGCTCTCTTCGCGGGCGGGTGGTGCGGGGAGGGGCTGGGTCGGGTCGGGGCCGGGCGGGCCTACCCCGCGAGGATCCGGCTGAGGTAACGGGCGACGGCGCGCACGGCGGCCATCGTGCCCGGGTAGTCCATCCGCAGCGGGCCGACGGACCCGATGCGGGCGACGGACGCGCCGTCGCCGTAGCCCGTGGTGACGAAGCTCGTCTCCACCAGGCCCTCGTGCCGGTTCTCCCGGCCGATGCGGACGCTGACCGCCGTCTCGTCCTCGGCCATGTCGGACAGCAGGCGCAGGAGGACGACCTGCTCCTCGAGCGCCTCGAGCACGGGCCCGAGCGTGCGCACGAAGTCGGCGGGCCCGCCGCGCGCGAGGTTGGCCGTGCCGGCCATGACGATCCGCTCCTCGCCCTCCAGCGCGAGCGTCTCCTCCACGACCGCGAGCACCGCGTCGAGCAGGGACCGGTCCGCGGGCGGGAACGCCTCGCGCAGCTCCTCGCGCACGCGGGCCAGGTCGGCCAGCACCCGCCCCGCGACGGCCACGTTGAGCCGGGTCCGCAGCTGGGCGACGACGAGCTCGTCGAGGTCGTGGTCCAGCTCGACCGTCCGCTGCTCGACGCGGCCCGTGCGCGTGATGAGCACGACGAGCAGGTGGCGCGGGCCGACGGGCACGAGCTCGACGTGCCGCAGCGCCGAGCGCCGCAGGGACGGGTACTGCACGACGGCCACCTGGTGCGTCAGCTGCGCGAGCAGCCGCACGGACCGGTCCACGACGTCGTCGAGGTCGACGGCGTCCTCGAGGAAGGACGCGATCGCCCGCCGCTCCGGCGACGAGAGCGGCTTGACCTCCGACAGGCGGTCGACGAAGAGCCGGTAGCCCTTGTCCGTCGGCACGCGCCCGGCCGAGGTGTGCGGCTGGACGATGTAGCCGCCCTCCTCGAGGGCCGCCATGTCGTTGCGGATCGTCGCCGGGGACACGCCCAGGCTGTGGCGCTCGACGAGGGCCCGCGACCCCACGGGCTCCCGCGTCGCGACGTAGTCCTCCACGATGGCGCGCAGGACGTCCACGCGCCGCTCGTCGCCGCTGCCCATGCCGTCCTCCTGCCGTCGTCCGTTCGTGCGGGGGCCTCACCGGGCGGGTCCCGGGTAGCACTCGCCCGTGCTGAGTGCCAATCCTACGCGGCGTGTCCACACGACGACCTGCCGGGCACAGGCACGGGCGTGACCTAGCGTGACGGGCCGTGAGCACCGACCGTTACGGCAGCGACGTCCTCGCCAGCGGCCGCGCGGGCCCCCGCCCGGCGCACCACCGCCCGGCCCGCACCTCCCGCCCCCAGCCGGCCGAGCCCGGCCTCGTGGTCGAGGACGTGAGCACGGGCTTCGTCGGGGCGGTCGTGCGCGTGGAGAAGTCGGGCGGCCAGCACGTCGTCGTGCTCGAGGACCGCCGCGGTCGCACGCGCACCTTCACGCTCGGCCCGGGGTTCTGGGTCGAGGGCGAGCCCGTCCTGCTGACGCCGCCCGTCCGCGCGGCCGCGCCCGCCCGGCCGACGCGCACCGCCTCCGGCTCGCTGGCCGTGCCCGACGCCCCCGCCCGCGTCGCGCGGGCCAGCCGCATCTGGGTCGAGGGCAAGCACGACGCGGAGCTCGTGGAGAAGGTGTGGGGCGACGACCTGCGCGTGGAGGGCGTCGTCGTCGAGCCGCTGCAGGGCGCCGACCACCTCGTCGACGAGCTGCGCGCCTTCCGCCCGGGGCCGGGCCGCCGTGTCGGCGTGCTCGTCGACCACCTCGTCCCGGGGTCCAAGGAGAGCCGGATCGCCGCCGAGGCGCTGCGCGCGGTGCCCGCGGGCACGGTCAAGGTCCTGGGCCACCCGTACGTCGACGTGTGGCAGGCCGTCCGGCCCCAGCGGCTCGGCCTGGCCGCGTGGCCCGTCGTCGAGCGGGGCACCGAGTGGAAGACGGGCGTGCTCCGGCGGATCGGCTGGGACGCCGACTCCCCGCACGCCACCGCCCGCGCCTGGGCGCGCATCCTCGGCAGCGTGCGCACCTACGCCGACCTGGACCCGGCCCTGCTGGCCCGCGTCGAGGAGCTCATCGACTTCGTCACGGCGGACTGAGCGGGTCCTCCCCGACGACGACGGGCCGCCCCCTCGGCAGGAGGGGGCGGCCCGTCGCGCGTCCCGGGACGGTCGGCGGTCAGGCGGCGACGGGCTCGCCGAGCAGCCGCCGGTACGTCACGGTCGTCGCCAGGGACGTCACGGGGACGGCGACGAGCAGCCCGACGAAGCACGCGAACGTGCCGATGACGAGGAGCACGAGCACGACGAGCGCCAGGATCACCGCCGTCGAGACGTTCGCGCGCGCGAGGTCGATGCTCGCGCGGATGGCGTCGAGCGTGCCCAGCTGCTTGTCGAGGACGAACAGCAGCGCGAACTGCGTGAACACCGTCACGCCGATGTACAGGACCCACCCGATGTACGGGATCGAGTTCGCGAGGCCGCCCACGAGCCCGACGAGGATCGCCGTGAGCACCACGGGACCGAAGCGGTCCGTCGAGAAGAACGACCCGAACGACACCGGCTGCCCGTAGGTCGCCTGCAGGGAGGCCCGCAG
Organism: Cellulomonas sp. plas2; assembly: GCF_057221735.1. Taxonomy (NCBI): domain Bacteria; kingdom Bacillati; phylum Actinomycetota; class Actinomycetes; order Micrococcales; family Cellulomonadaceae; genus Cellulomonas; species Cellulomonas sp. plas2. The sequence continues at coordinate 1,580,628 of NZ_CM170155.1, read as the reverse complement.
GAGACCGGCCTGGAAGAGCGCCCCGACGATCCCGAACACGAGCGCGAAGAGCAGCGTCCAGCCGAAGCCGAGCCCGAGGCCGACCGCCGGGTCGAACGCCAGGGTGCCCGACGCGTCCGTCGTGGAGCTGGCCGCGAAGACGCTGATGAGGGGCGCGGACAGAATGGCACCCAGCACGGCGAGGATGACGAAGTAGACGAGGAGCGCGCCGATGAAGACGCCGGCGTTCTGGGCGAACTTGCGCCACCCGTACGACAGCGCGTCGCCGATGCTCGTGCCCGGCGCCTGGCCGTAGCCGCCCGCGCCGACCGGCGGCATGGCCCCGGGGAAGCCCCCGGGCTGGCCGTAGCCGCCCGCGCCGTAGCCGGGCTGGCCGTAGCCCTGCCCGTACCCCTGCCCACCGGGCTGCCCGTACCCCTGCGCGCCCTGGTCGTACCCCTGCCCGCTCCCCTGCCCGTACCCCTGCCCGTACCCGCCTCCCGGCGGCGGCGGGTAGGCGCTCGACCCGCCCGACGACGGGGGCGGCGGGTACGCGCTCGACCCGCCGGCCGGGGGCGGCGGCGGGTAGCCGCCGGCGGCGGGGTCGGGCGTGCTCGGGTCGTCCGACGGCCTCGTGCCGTCGGGGTCGGGGCGGTGCCCCGGGTTCTCGCTCATGGGTGCTCCTGGCGCGGGGGTCGACGACGGCGGCGGCCGTCGGCGTCGGACCTGGTGAGCGAACCGACACGCAGGTGGCGCTGTGAAGCGCACGCGCGGGTGGAGGGCGCGCCCCGACCCCCGGGCGGGGGGACCCGGCCGGGGACCCGGCTCAGGCGGCGAGGGTGCGCACGACGGCGTCGGCGAGCAGGCGTCCCCGCCGGGTGAGCCGCAGCACGCGCCCCCCCGCGTCGCCCATCAGCGCCCCGGCGGGGTCGACGAGCCCGTCGGCGACGAGACCGGCCACGCGCCGGCGCCCGTCCGCCCCGAGGTCGGCCAGCGGCAGACCCTCGGCGAGCCGCACGCCGAGCAGCAGGTGCTCCAGACGGGCGGCCTCCTCGTCGAGCACCTCCCGGCCGGCCGCGGGGCTCAGCCCGGCCGCCAGCCGGTCGGCGTACGCCCGCGGGTGCTTGACGTTCCACCAGCGCACCCCGCCGACGTGGCTGTGCGCGCCGGGGCCGACGCCCCACCAGTCGTCGCCGCGCCAGTAGGCGAGGTTGTGCCGGCACGCGTCGCCGGGCGTGCGGGCCCAGTTGCTCACCTCGTACCAGTGCAGGCCGGCGGCGGTGAGCAGCTCGTCGGCCAGCTCGTACTTCGCGGCCTGGTCGTCCTCGTCGGGCAGCGTCAGCTCCCCGCGGCGGACGGACACGGCCATGCGGGTGCCCGGCTCGACGACGAGCGCGTACGCGCTGACGTGGTCGACGCCGGTGGCGAGCGCCGCCTCGAGGCTGGCCCGCCAGTCGTCGAGGGACTCCCCCGGCGTGCCGTAGATGAGGTCGAGGGACACGCGGAGGCCGGCCTCGCGCGCCCAGCGCACCACGTCCGGGATGCGCGCGGGGTCGTGCGTGCGCTCGAGCGTGGCGAGCACGTGCGGGACCGCGGACTGCATGCCGAAGGAGACGCGCGTGAAGCCCGCCGCCGCGAGCGCCGCCAGGGACGCCGGCGTCACCGAGTCCGGGTTGGCCTCGGTCGTCACCTCGGCGCCGGGAGCCAGCCCCCAGGCGTCGCGGACGCCACCGAGCAGCGCCGCGAGGTCGGCGACGGGCAGGAGCGTGGGCGTGCCGCCGCCGACGAAGACGGTGCTCACGGGTCGCTCCGGCAGCCCGGAGCGGGCCAGGACGTCCGCCGCCAGCGCGATCTCGGCCTGGGCGGTCGCGGCGTAGGCCGCCTGGCTGGCGCCGCCCCCGAGCTCGGGCGCGGTGTAGGTGTTGAAGTCGCAGTACCCGCAGCGCACGCGGCAGAACGGCACGTGCACGTAGACGCCGAGGTCGCGGGACGGCGCGCCCGCCAGCACGGACGCGGGCAGGGCGCCGTCGGCGGGGGCCGCGTCCCCCTCGGGGAGGGCCGGGCTCACCGCTTCTTCGCGTCCTTGTCCTTGCCGGCAGACCCGGCGGGCTCGGAGGAGAGCGCGGCGATGAAGGCCTCCTGCGGCACGTCGACCCGGCCGATGGTCTTCATGCGCTTCTTGCCCTCCTTCTGCTTCTCCAGGAGCTTGCGCTTGCGGGTGATGTCACCGCCGTAGCACTTGGCCAGGACGTCCTTGCGGATGGCGCGGATGGTCTCGCGCGCGATGACGCGGGCGCCGATGGCCGCCTGGATCGGCACCTCGAACTGCTGGCGCGGGATGAGGTCCTTGAGCTTGCCGGCCATCATGACGCCGTAGGCGTAGGCCTTGTCCTTGTGCACGATGGCGCTGAAGGCGTCGACCTGCTCCCCCTGCAGCAGGATGTCGACCTTGACGAGGTCGGCCACCTGGTCGCCGACGGGCTCGTAGTCGAGGCTCGCGTAGCCGCGCGTGCGGGACTTCAGCGCGTCGAAGAAGTCGAAGACGATCTCCGCCATGGGCAGCAGGTAGCGCATCTCCACGCGCTCCTCGGACAGGTAGTCCATGCCCTGCAGGTCCCCGCGCCGGGTCTGGCACAGCTCCATGATCGCCCCGACGAACTCCGACGGCGCCAGGATCGTCGCCTTGACGACGGGCTCGCGGACCTCGCGGATCTTGCCGCTGGGGAACTCGCTGGGGTTCGTCACCGTGACGACCGTGCGGTCCTCGAGCGTGACCTCGTAGACGACGTTCGGCGCGGTCGAGATGAGGTCGAGGTTGAACTCGCGCTCGAGCCGCTCGCGCACGATCTCCAGGTGCAGCAGGCCGAGGAACCCGACGCGGAACCCGAAGCCGAGGGCCACGGACGTCTCCGGCTCGTAGTTCAGCGCGGCGTCGTTGAGCTTGAGCTTGTCGAGCGCGTCGCGCAGCACCGGGTAGTCGGACCCGTCGATGGGGTACAGGCCCGAGAACACCATCGGCAGCGGGTCGTGGTAGCCGCCCAGCGCCTCCGTGGCGGGCTTGCTCTGGTTCGTGACCGTGTCGCCGACCTTGCTCTGGCGCACGTCCTTCACGCCGGTGATGAGGTAACCGACCTCGCCGACGCCGAGGCCCGGGGTCGGCTGCGGCTCCGGGGAGATGACGCCGATCTCGAGCAGCTCGTGCGAGGCCTTCGTCGACATCATGGCGATGCGCTCGCGCGGGTTGAGGTTGCCGTCGACGACGCGCACGTACGTCACGACGCCGCGGTAGGTGTCGTAGACGGAGTCGAAGATCATCGCGCGGGAGGGTGCGGCGGGGTCGCCCACCGGGGCGGGCACGAGCTCGACGATCCGGTCCAGCAGCGCCTCGACGCCCACGCCGGTCTTGCCGGACACGCGCAGGCAGTCCTCCGGGTCGCCCCCCACGAGCGTGGCCAGCTCCTCCGCGTACTTCTCGGGCTGCGCCGCGGGCAGGTCGATCTTGTTGAGCACGGGGATGATCGCGAGGTCGTTCTCCATGGCCAGGTACAGGTTGGCCAGCGTCTGCGCCTCGATGCCCTGCGCGGCGTCGACGAGCAGCACCGCCCCCTCGCACGCCGCCAGGGACCGCGACACCTCGTACGTGAAGTCCACGTGCCCCGGGGTGTCGATCATGTTCAGGGCGTACGGCGTGCCGTCGACCTCCCACGGCATCCGCACGGCCTGCGACTTGATGGTGATACCGCGCTCGCGCTCGATGTCCATGCGGTCGAGGTACTGCGCGCGCATGACCCGGGCGTCGACCACGCCGGTGGCCTGGAGCATGCGGTCGGCCAGCGTCGACTTGCCGTGGTCGATGTGCGCGATGATGCAGAAGTTGCGGAGCAGCTCGGGCGCCGTGGCGGCCGGGCGGATGCGGCCGGCGGCGTCAGGACCGGGGATGGGGGGCACGGCCCTATCGTCCCACGGCCGCCTCGTCCTCCCGCGTGATGCGGACCGTCACCGTCAGGTCCTGGGTCGCGGTGCCGGCGTAGATGCCCCGCAGCGGCGGCACGTCGTCGTAGGAGCGGCCCCGCCCGATCGCGACGTGGTGCTCGCCCGCGGCCATGCGGTTCGTCGGGTCGTAGCCGTACCAGGCGCCGGTCCACCACTCCACCCAGGCGTGCGACTCGCCGGTCGAGGCCTCGTCGCCCGTCCCGCCGGTGGGGTGCAGGTAGCCCGAGACGTACCGCGCGGGCAGGCCGAGGGCCTGCAGGGCGCCGACCGTCAGGTGCGAGACGTCCTGGCAGACGCCGGTGCGCGCGCGCCAGGCGTCGACGGCCGGCGTGTGCACGGTCGTCACGCCCGGCACGTACTCCAGCTCGGCGCGCAGCGCGAGGCTCACGGCTTGGCCCGCCTCGTGCGGGTCCAGCCCGGCCGCGGCGTCCCGGGCGAGGTCGACGACCTCGTCGGGCACCGCCGTGGTGCGCGTGGGGCTGAGGAACTCCGCCCACCGGTCGCGCACGCCGGCGCCGCGCAGCTCCTCCCACCCGAGCACGTGCACGGGGTCCGGCTGCCCGGCGACCTCGACGACGTGCTCCGCCGTCAGCAGCAGGCCCTCGTGCGGCGCCAGCACCTCGAAGGCCGTCACCGACGTGCCCCAGTAGTCCGTCCAGCCGGAGGTCCAGGTCTGCGGCATGACGTCCAGGCGCGAGGCGACGACGGTCTGCCGCGCGTCGGAGCGCGGGCTCATCCGGGCCTCGTTGTAGGAGGCCAGCACGGGCCCGGCGTACCGGAACGCCGAGGTGTGCACCACGCGCAGCCGGCTCACAACGCCTCCCCGATCCACTGCGTCGTCAGGTCCGCCGGGAAGTACCGGGACCGGATGGCGTCGCTGGCCGCCGAGCACGCGCGCTGCACCTTCTCCATCTCCTCCGGCAGGTGGTCCAGGACCTCCAGCAGCGGGCGGTACTCCAGGGACGAGCGCACGAGCCCGATGTGCCGGCGCGCGTCCTCCACCCGCGAGCGCTCGAGCACGGGGTCGAGCTCGAGGAGCATCGCCTCCGCCGTGTTGAGCGCGAAGAGCACCGAGCGCGGGAAGAGCCGGTCCAGCAGGAGGTACCCCGCCGCCCGCTCCTCGGACACCGACGCCTTGTGCAGCCGCAGGAACGACTCGTACGCGCCGCAGGAGCGCAGCAGCGTCGTCCAGCCGGGGCCCGCGGCGCCGGCGAGCGCGCGCGTGGTCAGCAGGCGGGCCGTCATGTCCGCCCGCTCGATGGACCGGCCGAGCACGAGGAAGCGCCACGTGTCGTCGCGCGGTGTCACGGAGTCGACGAGGCCGTTGACCATCGCCGCGCGCTCGCGCACCCAGGTGAAGTAGTCGTGGGCCCGCGCCGGCCGTACCCGCGTCGGCAGCTGGTTCCACGTCGCGTTGAGGCTCTCCCACAGGTCGGTGGACAGGATCTCGCGCGCCCGTCGCGCGTTCTCCCGGGCGGCGGTCAGCGAGCCGGCGATGGAGGACGGGACGAACCGGTCGTAGGCCAGCAGGTCCAGCACCGTCTCGCGCCCGACGAGGCCCTCGTCGGGCACGGGCCGGTCCATGACGGTGAGCAGCGAGCGGCAGGCCAGGTCCTCCGAGGCCCAGGGGTCCTCGAGGATGATCTGGAGGTGGACGTCGAGGAGGCGCGCGGTGTCGTCGGCGCGCTCCACGTACCGGCCGATCCAGAACAGCGACTCGGCGATCCGGCTCAGCACGGCGCACCACCCCCGGACGTCGTCGGGCGCTGGCCCTGCTGCTGCTGCTGTTGCTGCTGCTGCTGCATCTGGACGAGGGCGGGCGCGCCGTCGTGCGGGCTCGCGTCGATGGGCACGCCGGGGTGCGCGGCCGCGGGGGCGACGAGGCCCGCCCGCACGGCGGACCGCTTGGGCACCTGGCCGCCGAGCACCCAGGTGTCCTTCGAGCCGCCGCCCTGCGAGGAGTTCACGACGAGCTGCCCCTCGGGCAGGGCCACGCGCGTGAGCCCGCCCGGCAGGACCCACACGGAGTCGCCGTCGTTGACGGCGAACGGCCGCAGGTCCACGTGCCGGGGCCGCAGCCCGTCCTCGACGAGGGTCGGCACGGTGGAGAGCTGCACGACGGGCTGCGCGATCCAGCCGCGCGGGTCCTCTTGGAGGCGCACCCGCAGGGCGTCGAGCTCGGCGCGGGACGCCTTGGGCCCGACGACGAGGCCCTTGCCGCCGGAGCCGTCCACGGGCTTGACGACGAGCTCGTCGAGCCGGTCGAGCACCTCCGCCAGAGCCGCGGGCTCCTCGAGCCGCCACGTGTCGACGTTGCGGATGATCGGCTCCTCGGACAGGTAGTAGCGGATGAGGTCCGGCACGTAGGTGTAGAGGAGCTTGTCGTCGGCCACGCCGTTGCCCACGGCGTTGGCGAGGGTGACCGTGCCGTTGCGCGCCGCCGCCAGGAGGCCGGGGCTGCCGAGCAGGGAGTCCGAGCGGAACGCGACGGGGTCGAGGAAGTCGTCGTCGACGCGGCGGTAGATGACGTCGACCCGGCGGCGGCCGTGCGTGGTGCGCATCCACACGCGCCCGCCGGCGCAGAACAGGTCGCTGCCCTCGACGAGCTCGACACCCATCGTGCGGGCCAGCAGGGAGTGCTCGAAGTAGGCGGAGTTGAAGACGCCGGGGGTGAGCACGACGACGTTCGGCTCGTCGACGCCGCTCGGCGCCGCCGCGACGAGGGCCGCGAGCAGGCGGCGCGAGTAGTCCGCGACCGGGCGGATCCGCAGGGACGCGAACAGCTCCGGGAACGTCTGCGCCATGGCGCGGCGGTTGGACAGGACGTAGGACACGCCGGAAGGGACGCGGACGTTGTCCTCCAGGACCCGCCAGTCGCCGAGGGAGTCGCGCACGAGGTCGATGCCCGACACGTGCACGCGCACCCCGTTGGGCGGCTCGATGCCGATGGCCTGCCGGGCGAAGTTCGTGGAGGAGACGATGAGCGCGCGGGGCACGACGCCGTCCTCGACCGCGCGCTGGGGGCCGTACACGTCGGCGAGGAACGCCTCCAGGGCGCGCACCCGCTGGGACACCCCGGGCGCCAGGACCTCCCACTCCTCCCCGGCGAGGACGCGGGGGACGACGTCGATGGGGAACGGCCGCTCCTCCCCCGCGAGGTCGAAGGTGACGCCCTGCGTGAGGTAGGACCGGGCCAGCGTGTCGGCACGCCCCCGCACCTCGCCGGTGGACAGGCGCGCGAGGGCGGCGTGCACGTGGCGGTAGGCGGCCGTCGGCCCGCCCTCCGGGTCGATCATCTCGTCCCAGGCGGCCCCCGTGGGGTAGTCGTCGAACAGGTCGGCCATGCGCCGGACGATAACCGCCGCGTGTGTCCGTCGCGTGACGAGCGCGGCGGCGCGCCGACGGGGGTCGCCGGCGGCGCCGTAGGCTGCCCGCGTGATCACCCGACGCGTCCTGGCCGGAGCGCTGCGGGCCGTCCTGCGGCTCACCGGCGACGCCGTCCGCACGCGTGCCCGGACCCCCGCCGGCACCCCTGCGGGCACCTCTGCGGGCACCTCTACCGGCACCCCCGCCGCCGCTCGCCGCCGCCCGCCCGCCGGCACCGCCACCCGGTACGCCCCGCGCGCCGACGGCCGGCCCGACCCGGGCGAGGTCGTGTGGGCGTGGGTGCCGTTCGAGGACGACCCGGCGCGCGGCAAGGACCGCCCGGTGCTCCTCGTCGGGCGCGAGGGCGGCGTGCTCCTCGGGCTGCCGATGACGAGCAAGGACCACGACCGCGACGCCGCCGACGAGGCGCGGCACGGGCGGCGCTGGATGGACGTGGGCACCGGCGGGTGGGACGCGCGCGGGCGCCCGAGCGAGGTCCGGCTCGACCGCGTGCTGCGGCTCGACCCGGCGGCGGTGCGCCGGGAGGGCGCCGCCCTGCCGCGTCCCGTGTTCGACCGCGTGGTCGCGGCGCTGTGACGGCCGGGCCGTGCTCGCCGTGGGTGTCGCCGGGGCGGGTCGGTCGCTGCTAGTCTGATCCCTCGTGTGTCCGCCCGGGTCGGCGGGCACTCGTCCAGCGCCTCCCGAGGGTGTCCCCACGCCCCAGTCCCGGCGCTGCGCGCGCCCTCTCGACCTGTCCGAGCTCCCTGGTGCCCAGCGCACCGGCGCACAACGAGGAAGTCCACACGTGGCGAACATCAAGTCCCAGATCAAGCGCATCAAGACGGCGGAGAAGGCGCGCCTGCGCAACAAGGCCGTCAAGTCCGAGCTGAAGACGTACGTGCGCAAGGTCCGCGAGGCCGTCGCGGGCGGCGACAAGGAGGCGGCGGGCTCCGCGCTCGTCGTCGCGTCGAAGAAGCTCGACAAGGCGGTCTCCAAGGGCGTCATCCACGCCAACCAGGCCGCCAACAAGAAGTCCGCGCTCGCCAAGGCGGTCAACGGCCTCTGAGCCGTCGCACGGCCGGCACCTGTGCCGGCCGAGCACCGTCGCCGTCAGCGGCACGCAGCACCCGGAGGGGCGCCACCTGCTGGTGGCGCCCCTCCCGTCGTCCCCGCCGGAGGGTGGTGACGCGGACGGTCACGCGGACGGTCACGCGGACGGTGACGTCGACGGTGACGTCGACGGCGACGGCGACGGCGACGGCGACGGCGACGGTGGACCCTCAGCGGGTGCGGGCGCGAGGGACGCCCGGCGGCACGACCGAGCGGCGGAACCCGGCGTCGCCGAGGGCGCGGTCCCACGCCCGGATCGTCGCCGCGGCGTCGCCGTCGCGGCGGTACCGGTCGCCGACCTCCCGCCAGGCGGCCGCGGTGCGCCGGCTCGGCGGCAGCGCCGCGAGCACCTCCGCGGCGGCGTCGTAGGCGCGCATCGCCCCGGGGCCGTCGCCGGACGCCCGCAGCGCGTCGCCCAGCGCGAGGTGCGCGGCCGCCACGCCCACGTGCCGCTCGCCGTCGAGCCGCGCCAGCGCGGAGGCCGCCCAGCGCGCCGCGGCGGCCGCGTCGAGCAGCAGCAGGCACGCCGTCGACCGGTCGACGTCGAGCGCCGCGAGCGCGCTCTGCTCGCTCCGGGCGGCCAGGACGGGCCAGACCCGCTCGACCTGGTCGAGCGCGGCCCGCGGGTCCGGCGGGTCGCTGCGCAGCAGCAGGCGGGCGTGCGTCGTGCGCAGCGCCGCGAGGTCCGCGTTGAGCTCACCCTCCTGCAGCACCTGCAGGGCGCGCTGGAGGTAGGCGGACGCCGCCGTGAGGTCGCCGCGCTCCTCCGCCACCGCCGCCGCCACCTCGTAGACGCGCCCACGGCCGCGCGGGCACTCCTGGTCCTCCACGACGCGGACGAGCTGGGTGACGCGGTGCGTGGCGTAGGCGACGTCGCCCCGCTCGACGTAGGCCTCGACGACGGTCGCGACGAGCCGCAGGTGCTCGTCACCCCCGGCGAGCGAGGCGTCCTCGAGGTCGAGCAGCGCGCGCTCCCCCACGTCGACGCTGCGGTACGTGTCGCCGGCGCGCAGGTACACCGCCGACAGCGTGGCGGCGAGGCGCGCGGCCTCCAGCGGGCGGCCCTGCGACCGGGCGGACTCGAGGAGCGGCTCCAGCACCTGGACGGCGTGCGCCACGTCGTCCACCGCCTCGTGCGCGGCCGCGAGCGTGGCCAGCGCCTGCCGCCGCACCCTCGGGCCGACCGCGTCGAGGTCGACGCGCCCGAGGCGGTCCAGAGCCGCCTGCGGGTCCCCGTCGCGCAGCGCGAGCCGTGCCCGGGACACCTCCAGCCGGACGCGGGTCTCCTCGGCGCCGTCCTCGCCGTCGCGCAGGTGCGCGACCGTCGTGCCGAGCCGTGCCGCGAGCACGGCCAGCGCGGCCTCCGACGGCTCGCGCTTGCCCGCCTCGAGCAGCGAGACGTAGCTCGGGGACAGCTCCTCGCCCGCCAGCGCCGTCTGCGTCAGGCCCGCCGCGCGGCGGGCCGCCCGCAGGCGCCCCGCGAGTGCGGCGGTGTCGCCGCCGGTGTCCTCGTCCCTCATCGCGCCCTCCCCCGTGGTGCCGGGCGCCGCCGCACGGTCGGCGCCCACGGGGGGGGATCGGCAGGTGCGAGCCCCTCCTTGAGTCATCACGGGCACCGGATCCGGTGAGGGCGACGTCCGCGGGGACGGGAGTGTCGACGTGCGCGGGGACGAGAGCGTCGACGGGCGGATCGACAGGCGGACCGACGGGCGGACCGACCGACCCTGGACGGGGGCGGACCCGCACCCGGACGAATCCACCCGGGTCGCGGTGCCGTCGCACCCGCGCCCGTGTGGTGTGATGCACCCATGGCCCTCCCCGCGCGCGCGCACGCCGACCTGCGTGCTGCGGTCGACGCGGCCGTGCCCGCGTCGCTGCTCGCGCAGTGGGACGCCCACGTCCGCCGGTCGACGTCGCTCGTCGGGCGGCAGGGCATCTTCCGTGCGGACGGGCGCCCGTTCGGGTACCAGCTGTCGTTCCGCTCCTCGGTCGGCGAGCTCGGGGACCCGGCGGGCTGGGGCCCGCTGCAGCACGAGCACGCCACCCGGCACGTCCTGGACGCGGCCTTCGCACGGCCCGAGCTGGAGGACGTCGCGGAGGGCCGGCTGCTGTTCGTGCGCTGCCCGCGCCCCTTCCTCGTCGGGGAGCTCTCCCTGCCGCCGCGGACGGACCGGCTCGTCGTCGAGGTGCCCGACCTCGACCTGGACCGGGCGACGACCGAGGGCATCAGGCGGCTGCGCGACGAGGGCTACCGCATCTCCATCCGGTCCTTTGTCGGGACGCGCGCGCAGCAGGACCTGCTCCCCCACGCCGACTTCGTCCGCCTCGACGTCCGCGACCTCGACGTGGAGGGCCGCCCCGTCGTGCAGGCCGCGCAGTCGTGCGGCGCGCTCCTCGTCGCCGAGTTCGTCGAGACGCCGCACCTGCTGGGGCTGGCCCGGGACATGGGTTTCCCCCTGCTGCAGGGGAACCTCCTGCAGCTGCCCACGGTCGTCGAGCGCGCGGGCCCCCCGCTCGCCGACCCGGTCTGACCGACCGCTCCTCCCGTCGACGAGGCCGTCCCCGGGTCCGATGACGCCGTTCCCCGGTCCGACGACGCCGTCACCCCGCGCGGGGTCGGGAGCCCGTCAGCGACCCGTCGCCGCAGCGACCCGCAGCACCGCACGCTCCACGGCGAACTCCCGGTCCCGGCCCTCGCCCTTGACCTCCGCGTCCGCCTGGGCGACGGCGCCGATCGCCTCCGCCAGACCCTCGGGCGTCCACCGGCGCAGCTCGGCCAGCGCGCGGTCCACCTGCCAGGGCGCCATGCCGAGCGCCGCGGCTGCCGAGCCGCCGCGGCCCCGCAGCGCGCCCACCTTCGCCAGCGTCCGCAGGCGCGCGGCCAGCGCCGCCACGAAGGGCACCGGGTCCAGACCGGTCGCCAGCGCGTGCCGCAGCAGCGCCACCGCACGGCCGGCGTCCCCGGCGAGGGCGGCGTCGGCCACCTGGAAGCCGGAGGCCTCGATGCGTCCCCCGTGGTAGCGGTGCACGGCCTCGACGCCGATGACGCCGGTGGTGTCCGCGACGAGCTGGGCGACGCCGGCCGCCAGCTCGCGCAGGTCGCTGCCCAGGGCCTCCACCAGCGCGGTGACGGCCTGCCGCTCCGCGCGGCGACCCGCGCGGCGCAGCTCGGCCGACACGAACGCCTCCTTGTCGGCCGGGGTCTTGAGCCGCTCGCACACCACCGTGGGCGCTGCGGCACGCGCCGCGTCGAGCAGCTTCTTGCCCCGGGTCCCGCCGCCGTGCACGAGCACGACGACGACGCCGGCGACCGGGGCCGACAGGTACGCCAGGGCGTCCGCGACGGCGTCGTCGCTGCCGTGCTCGAGACCCTGCAGCACGACGACCTTGTCCTCCGCGAACAGCGACGGGCTGGTGGTCACCGCGAGCTGGCCGCCGACGTACGTACCGGCGTCGAGCCGGGTCACCTCGACGTCCGCGTCCGTCTCCCGCGCCAGCGCCACGACCCGGGCGACAGCCCGCTCCGCGAGGAGCTCCTCCGGCCCCGTGACGAGCACGACCGGCGCCGGGGCCGCGTCCTCCCACGAGAGCCCGGGGGCCGCGGCGCGACCGCGGGCGCCGGACCGGGCGGGCCTCGAGGACGACCCGGAGGAGGACCGGGACGGGGCAGCGGGGGGCACGCGCCCAGGGTGCCAGACGGCACCGACAGTCCCGTCCCCGGGCTCACCGCGACCCGTCGCCGGCTCACCGCCGGCGCAGCAGGAGCCCGGCCAGGCCCGCTCCGGCCGCCGCCAGGAGCACCGCGCCGGCGGTCCCCGGCACCCACGGCACGTCGGCACCGGGCAGCCCCGCCAGCGTCCGCGCGACGGCCGCCACCCACCAGCACGCCGCCCCGGCCACGTGGGCGCAGACGGCCGCCACGCCGGGTGCGATCGGGTCCAGCAGGGCCGTGAGGAGGCCGAGGACCGTGGCGGGCACGACGGCCGGCGCCGCCAGCAGGTTCGCCGGGACCGCCCACAGCCCCACCCCGCCGCCGACGACGACGACGAGCGGCCCGCAGGCGAGCTGCGCGGCCACGGGCACCGCCAGCGCGGTCGCCGCGGCGCGGCCCAGGCGACCCTCCCACCGCCGCACGAGCGCCGGTGCCAGCAGGACGACCGCCGCGGTGGCCGTCACGGACAGCGCCGTCCCCAGGTCCCGCGCCCGCCACGGGTCCGCGACCAGCAGCACGACGACGGCGGCGGCGAGGGCGGCGGGCGCCCGCGACGGCCGCCCCACGAGCATGCCCAGCACGCCGACCGCCCCCATGGCGGCGGCGCGCACGACGCTCGGGACGGGGTGCACGACGAGCAGGAGCGCGGCCCCGGCGACGAGGGCGACGACGGCGCGGGCCCGTGCCGGCACGCGCGCCGCGCCGGCCAGCGCGAGCACCAGCCCCGCCACGGTGGAGAAGTGCGCGCCGCTGACGGCGGTCAGGTGCGTGAGGCCGCTCGTCCGCAACGCCGCCCGCAGGTCGTCGGGAACCCCGGCGGTGCTGCCGACGGCGACGCCCGGCAGCAGGGCACCCGCGTCGCCGCCGACCCCGCCGGCCTGCCGCCGCACCCCGTCCCGCAGCCGCTGCGACCAGCGGTCGAGCGCAGCCGGGCCGGCGGAGCTCAGCACGGGTCCGCCGGCGAGGACGAGGGCAGCCGCGTCCTCGCCGGCGGCGGTCGGCACGGCCCGGCCCGTCACGCGGACCCGGTCGCCGTGACCCGCCGGCGGGGCGCCGGCGGGGGCGAGGACGACGACCGGCGCGGCCGCCCGGACGGCGGGCCCGTCCCCGACGGCGAGCGCGTCGACGGCGACGACCACCCGCAGGCGGGCGGGGGCACCCGGCCACGGCGCGGGGAGCGGCGACGGGTCGCCCGCCACCCGGCCGTCGACCGTCACCACGGCCCCCTCCCGCGCCGCAGCACGCACCGGGTCCCGTGCGAGCACCTGTGCCGACCCCGCCGCGAGCACCGCCGCCGCCACGAGCAGGGCGAGCCCGACCGCCGGCCTCACCCCCGTCCCCGGTCCTCCCTCCGCCCTCGCCCTCCTCGTCGCCCTCCTCGTCGCCCTCCTCGTCGCCCTCCTCGTCGCCCTCCTCGTCGCCCCAGTCCTCGTGCCCGTCCCGGCCGCTGCCCCTGCCCGGCGTCGCGCCGCGGGTGGGACCGGTGGGCGTGCAGCGGGCAGGGCCACGAGGACCGCCGCCAGCAGCGCCGCGACGGCCGCAGCCGCCGCCATGGCGACCGGGAGCAGCACCACCGACCAGGCCGCCGCCCACGCGGTGAGCGCGGCCGGCACGAGCCGCAGGTCCAGGACCTCGGGCAGCGGGCCGTCGGGCTCCGGCCGTCCGCGGAGGGCCGGGCTCGAGCGGCGGTGCACCGGGGCGACGCCCCGCGCCCGTCTCACGACCGCACCGTCACCAGCGGCTCGAGCCGCTCCAGCAGCGTCGGCCCGATCCCCTCGACGTCGCCGAGCTGCGCCACGGCGGTGAAGGGCGTCGTCGCGCGGTGGTCCAGGATGCGCTGGGCCAGCACGGGCCCGATCCCCGGCAGCGCGTCGAGCTGCGCGAGGGTCGCGGTCCCGAGGTCGAGCGGGCCGGCGCCCGGGCCGTCGCCGCCCGTCCCGCCCGTGGTCGCCGGCCCCGTGGCGGCGTCACCGGTCGACGCGCCGCCACCCGTGGGTGCGGACGCGGGCGGGTTCGCCTCCCCCGGCCGCGGCACGACGACCTGCTCGCCGTCGACGAGGACGCGGGCGAGGTTCAGCGCGGCCAGGTCGGCCGTCGGCAGGGCGCCCCCCGCCGCCGCGACGGCATCGGCCACGCGCGACCCGGCCGGTAGCCGCACCAGGCCCGGTACCGCCACCTGCCCCACCACGTGCACGACCGTCGCGGCGGCGGTGGCGAGCGGCGCCGGCGCGGAACCGGTCGTCCCGACGGTGGGTGCGCCCGTCGGGACACCTCCACCGTCGGACGTGCCGGCCGCCGTCGGTGCCACCGGGGCATCCGTGCCACCAGCCCCTCCGCCCGGGGAGCCGTCCACCGCCACGACGGCCGGCTGCGGCTCGGGGAACGCGACCGGCTCCCCGACGCGCAGCCCCGTCAGCCGCAGCACCACCGCCCCGGCGACGAGCAGGACCGCCACCGCGGCGGCAGCCGCCGCCCGCGGGGTCACGTGCCACCGCACGAGCGGCCCGCGCTCCGCCGCCGGCCGGCGTGCGGCCCGACGCGGGGGGTCGTCCCCGGGGGCGGGGATGCCGGCGGGACCCTCGGACGACACCCCTGCCGCCCGGGACGGCCCGGAGGACGGCGCCCGCACCTCCCCCGTCCGCTCCGCCGTCCGCTCCGCCCCCGACGCCGACGCGCCGAGCGTGCCGCGCCGTTCCGCCAGGAGCGCCGCCAGCCGGTCGGCCGGCGGCCCGCCGGAGGGCCGGGGCGCGTCGGGAGAGGGCACGCCGCGACGCTAGAGCGGTGCCCCCGCCCCGGCGGGAGGAGCCGGGGCGGGACGCGAGCCCGCGACGCGGGCCGGGGCTGGGGACGGCTCGACGAGCAGCCGGCCGCCGCGACGGTCAGGGCCCGACGGTCAGGGCCCGACGGTCAGGCGGGCACGACGTTGACGAGCTTCGGCGCCCGCACGACGACCGTGCGCACCTCGCGGCCGTCGAGCGCCCGCTGGACGGCCGGGTCGGCCAGCGCGAGGGCGCTCAGCTCGTCGTCGGAGACCGAGGGCGGGACCTCGACCCGCCCGCGGACCTTGCCCTGCACCTGCAGGACGCAGGTCACCGTCTCCTCGACCAGCAGCGCCGGGTCCGCCACGGGGTAGGGCTCGTGCGCCAGCGACCCCTCGTGGCCCAGCCGCTGCCACAGCTCCTCGGCCACGTGCGGCGCGACGGGCGCCAGCATGAGGACCAGCGGCTCCACGGCCGCCCGCGGCGCCGGGTCCAGCGTCGTCAGGTGGTTGTTGAGGACGATGAGCTTGGCGATGGCGGTGTTGACCCGCATCGCCGCCATGTCCTCGGTGACGTCGGCCACCGTGCGGTGCAGCAGGCGCAGCGTCTCCGGCGCCGGTGCGTCCTCCCCCACGACGAGCCTCCCCGTCGCCTCGTCGACGACGTTGCGCCACAGCCGCTGGAGGAACCGCTGCGCCCCCACGACGGTCCGGGTCTCCCACGGGCGCGACAGGTCCAGCGGACCCATGGACATCTCGTACACGCGCAGCGTGTCCGCGCCGTACTGGGCGTACATCTCGTCGGGCGTGACGACGTTCTTCAGGGACTTGCCCATCTTGCCGTACTGCCGGTCGACGGCCTGGCCCTGCCAGCTGTAGCCCGTGGCCGACCCGGCGTCCTCGACGACCTCCTCGGCCGGCACGTGCACGCCGCGCGCGTCCGTGTAGGCGTACGCCTGGATGTACCCCTGGTTGAACAGGCGCTGGAACGGCTCGCCCGACGAGACGTGGCCCAGGTCGTGCAGGACCTTGTGCCAGAACCGCGCGTACAGCAGGTGCAGCACCGCGTGCTCCACGCCGCCGACGTACAGATCCACGCCGCCCACGCCGCCGGGCGCCTGGTGCCCGTGCCCCGGGCCGAGCCAGTACCGCTCGAGCTCGGGGTCGACCACCGCGTCCTGCGACCGCGGGTCCAGGTAGCGCAGGTGGTACCAGCACGACCCCGCCCAGTTGGGCATCGTGTTGGTGTCCCGCCGGTACACCCTCGGCCCGTCGCCCAGGTCCAGGGTCACGTGGACCCATGCGTCGTCGCGGCCCAGCGGCGGCTCCGGGGACGACTGCGCGTCCTGCGGGTCGAACGTGCGCGGCGCGTAGTCGGGCACGTCGGGCAGGTCGACCGGCAGGCTCTCCAGCGGCAGCGCGATCGGCAGGTCGTGCTCGTCGTAGACGATCGGGAACGGCTCGCCCCAGTAGCGCTGCCGGCTGAACAGCCAGTCGCGCAGCCGGTAGGTGATCGTCCGCTCGCCGACGCCCCGCTCCTCCAGCCACGCCCCGACAGCCTCCTTGGCCTCGGTGACGCGCATCCCGTCGAGCTGGAGGTGCTCGTTCGACGAGGCCGTCACCACGCCGTCGCCGGTGCGGGGGCCCTCGCCCTCGCCCTCCAGCGTGTGCACGACCGGCAGGTGGTAGGCCTGCGCGAAGGCGAAGTCGCGCTCGTCGCCGCCCGGGACGGCCATGATCGCGCCCGTGCCGTAGCCCATGAGGACGTAGTCGGCGGTGAAGACCGGCAGCAGGTCGTCGGTCAGCGGGTTGCGCGCGAGGTGCCCGGTGAAGACCCCGGTCTTGCGGCCCGCGTCCGCCTGGCGCTCGACCGCACTGCGGCCGGCGGCGAACGCCCGGTACGCCGCGACCGCCGCCGCGGGGCTGCCGTGGCCGTCCGTCCAGACGTCCTGCGTGCCGTCCGGCCACGCCGCCGGCACCTCGTCGAGCAGCGGGTGCTCGGGCGAGACCACCATGAAGGTCGCGCCGAACAGCGTGTCCGGGCGGGTCGTGAAGACCTCCACCTCGGCTCCGCCGACGACCTCGAACCGGATCCGCGCCCCCGACGAGCGCCCGATCCAGTTGCGCTGCATCGCCTTGACCTTCTCCGGCCAGTCGATGTGCTCCAGGTCGTCCGTCAGGCGGTCCGCGTACGCCGTGATGCGCATGTTCCACTGCCGCAGGCTGCGCTGGAACACGGGGAAGTTGCCGCGCTCGGAGCGGCCGTCGGCCGTGACCTCCTCGTTGGCCAGCACGGTCCCCAGGCCCGGGCACCAGTTGACCGGGGTCTCGGACACGTACGCCAGGCGGCTCGCGTCGAGCACGCGGCGGCGCGCCACGGCGTCCAGCGCGGACCAGGCCACGCCCGCGGGCACCCCGTCGAGGGCCGGGACGGGACGGGTGCCCGCCGCGTACTCCGCCTCGAGCTCCGCGATCGGCCGCGCGCGGCCGCGGCCGCCGTCGGGGCGCGGCGCGTCCTCGTCGTACCAGGAGCCGAAGACCTGCAGGAAGATCCACTGGGTCCAGCGCACGTAGTCCGGGTCGATGGTCGCGAAGGAGCGCCGCGCGTCGTGCGCCAGGCCCAGGCGGCGCAGCTGGCGCTGCATGATGGCGATGTTGGCCTCGGTCGTCGTGCGGGGGTGCTGGCCCGTCTGCACCGCGTACTGCTCCGCCGGCAGGCCGAAGGCGTCGAAACCCAGCGCGTGCAGGACGTTGTCCCCCTGCATGCGGCGGAACCGCCCGACGACGTCCGTGGCGATGTACCCCAGCGGGTGCCCGACGTGCAGGCCCGCGCCCGAGGGGTACGGGAACATGTCCATCACCATGAACGCCGGCGCGGTCGGGTCGGCGTGCCTGCCCTCGCCGTCCGTCAGGTGGCCCGAGGGGTTGGGGGTGAAGAAGGTGCCGCGGCGGGCCCACTCGTCCTGCCACGCGAGCTCGATCCGCTCCGCGAGCGCGGCCGTGTAGCGGAACGGCGTCTCGGAGGAGGTGCCGACGGGGGCACCGGGGCTCGCAGCGGTCTCAGCACTCACCGGGCGATCGTACCGACGCCCGCCGACACACCCGCCGACGCGGCGGCCGACCCAGCGGCCGGGGTGGCCGCCGACGCGGCCGCGGACGCCGCCGCGGACGCGACCGCCGGGGTGGCCACGGCGTGCGGCGCCGGCTGGCGCCCCGCGACCAGGAGGACGACGAGGCCGACGACCGTCACGGCGGCACCGGCCCAGGCCGGCGCCACGTACCCGTACCCGGCGGCGATGACCAGCCCGCCGAGCCACGCCCCGCCGGCGTTGCCCACGTTCAGCGCCGAGTGGCACAGCGCCGCCCCGAGCGACGGGGCCGCGGGGGCCAGGTCCATGAGCCGGGTCTGCAGGGCGAGCCCGAGCACCTGCGTGACGACCCCGAGTGCGACGAGCGCCAGCACGGCCGGCACGGGGAAGGGCGCCACGAGACCGACGACGACGAGCACCGCTGCCGTGGCGACCATGCCGCCCAGCACCGTGCCCAGCACCGACCGGTCGGCCAGCCGCCCGCCCAGGAGCGTCCCGACGGTCATCCCGACCCCGAACAGCCCGAGCACGAGCGGGACGGTGCCGACGCCGAGGCCCGTGACGTCGGTGAGCAGCGGCTTGACGTAGGAGTAGACGGCGAACATGCCGCCGAAGCCGACCGCGCCGCCGCCGACGGCGACCCACAACGGGCCGCTCCGGAGCGCCCCGAGCTCGCCGGCGACGCTCGACCCCGCCGGCACGGGCAGGGACGGGGCCCGCAGGAGGAGGGCCAGCACCGTCGCCAGGCCCAGGAGCCCGACGCCCGTGAACGACCAGCGCCAGCCCACCGCCGTCCCGACGACGGCCGTCAGGGGGACGCCGACCGCGCAGGCCAGGGTGAGCCCGGTCATCATCGCCGCGACGGCCCGCCCCCGCCGCGCCGGCCCGACGACGGCCGTGCCGAGCACCGCACCCACCCCGAAGAAGGCGCCGTGCGGCAGCCCGGCGACGAACCGCGCGAGCACGAGCCAGCCCAGGTCGGCGGCGAACGCCGAGGCCGCGTTGCCCAGCGTGAAGGCGACCATGAGCGCGACGAGCAGCGGCCGGCGGTCCACCCGGGCCGCCAGCGCGGTGATGACGGGCGCGCCGACGACGACGCCCAGGGCGTACGCGGTGATGGCGTGCCCGGCGCCCGGGATGCTGGCACCCAGGTCGTCGGCGATCTCGGGCAGCAGGCCCATGGTCGCGAACTCCGTGGTGCCGATGCTGAAGCCGCCGAGGGCCAGGGCGAGCAGCGCGGCCCGCGCGCGGCCAGGCGTCAGCCGCTCGTGCAGGGGCGCGGGACCGGGCGCGGGAGTGGGCGCGGGAGAGGGGTCGACGACGGGGGCGGACGGCTGCACGGCTGCTCCGGGGCGGGACCGATCGTTCGACGCCGAGCGTCGAAACGATTCGAGAACGGGGCGGGAGCGCCGTCGACAACCCGCGGGGACGCGCCCAGCCTAGGGCAGCGGCTCGGGCGGCGAGCCCTCCCCGGGGGCTGCCAGCCAGATCGCCGCCGCGGCCGCCGGGCCGAGGTCCACCTCCCGGCCCGGGCCGTCCGGCCCCAGCACCGCGAGTCCCACGACGCCGGCCGCCGCCGGCCGGTCGAGCACGCGGACCCGGGCGTCCAGCACGACGCCCACGCCCTCGAGGTAGCGCAGCAGCGCCGGGTCCGCGTCGGAGATGCGCACGACCTGGCCCTCCCCCGGCGCCGCCACGTCGGCGGTCACGGCGACGGGCAGGTGCTCCGTCCCGTCCGCGTCCGGGATGGGGTCGCCGTGCGGGTCGCGCCGCGGGTGGCCCAGGTGCTCCGCCAGCGCCTCGACGAAACGCGCCGAGACCGCGTGCTCGAGCACCTCGGCCTCGTCGTGCACCTCGTCCCACCCGTAGCCGAGCACCTGGACGAGGAAGGTCTCGATGAGCCGGTGGCGGCGGACGACCGCGACGGCGTGCCGCCGACCCTCCGCCGTCAGCCCGACGGCGCCGTAGGGCGCGTGCTCGAGCAGGCCGGCGTCCGCCAGCCGCCGGACCGTCTCCGACACGGTCGACGGCGCGACCCCGAGGCGCCGCGCGAGCATGGTCGTCGTCACCTGCTGCTGCGACCACTCCTGGGCCGACCAGACGACCTTGAGGTAGTCCTCGGCGACGGCCGTCAGGACGGGCGGGGTGCTCACCCGGCCGCCGTGCCGGCCCCCGCGCCCGCGCCCGACCCGGCGCTCGCCGCCGTGCCCGCTCCCGTGCGGGTCGGTCCCGCCGTCGTCGGGAGGACCGACGGCAGCCCGAACCGGGCGAACAGCTCCGCACCGCCGAAGAAGGCGACGACGTGCCGCACCCCGTCCGGCCCCAGCGTCAGCTGCTGGACGTGGAAGGCGCGGTGCACCCCGTCCTCGTCCTGCATGTAGAGCGCGAGCGCGGGCAGGCCGTTGGCCGAGGTCCGCACGAGACGCTGGCTGTCCGGGCCGGTGGCCGGGCACCACGTGGAGATGAGCCGGCCGACCTGCTCGGCGCCGCGGTACCAGGCGGGGTAGGGAGGCATCTCCCAGACGACGTCCGCCGCGAGCAGCTCGACGATGCCGGCCACGTCGTAGCGCTCGAACGCCTCGACGTAGCGCTCGACGAGCGCCTGCCCCCGCTCGTCCAGCGGCGCGGGTGGCGCGTCCGCGTCGAGGCGCGCGACCTGGGCGCGGGCGCGCTGGAGCGTGGAGTTCACGCCCGCGACCGTCAGCCCGAGCGCCTCCGCCACCTCGGCCGCGCTCCACGCCAGCACCTCGCGCAGGAGCAGGACCGCGCGCTGCTGGGCGGTGAGGTGCTGCAGGGCGGCCACGAAGGCGAGGCGGATGCTGTCCCGCTCGACCGCCTGCTCCGCGGGGTCGACGGGCGTCTCGACGAGCACGAGGCGGTCGGGCATCGGCTCGAGCCAGGGCACCGCCTCGTCGACGAGCGGCTGGTGCGCGGGGTCCGCCGGGGCGCCGATGCCGGTGGGCAACGGGCGGCGGGCGCGACCCTCGAGGTGGGTGAGGCAGGCGTTGGTCGCGATGCGGAACATCCAGGTACGCAGCGAGGACCGCTGCTCGAAGCCGTGCAGCGCGCGCCAGGCGCGCAGGTAGGTCTCCTGCAGCAGGTCCTCCGCGTCGTGCACCGACCCGGTCATGCGGTAGCAGTGCGCCAGGATCTCCCGGCGCATCGGGTCGGTGGCGGCGCGGAACGCGTCCTCCGTCGGGGGGTCCGGCAGGGCCGGCGCGGTCGTCTTCACGGTGGCGGTGACGGTGCCGGGGGGCGTGGTGAGGGTCACGTCGCCGAACCTAGCAACGCCCTCCGACACGGAACAGGGGTCGCGACGACCGGCGGCCCGATGAGTCCGCGGTCACCGGTCCAGCCGGGTGCCAGCAGCAGCGCACGACCGACCGGAACGAGGCACCCCGTGCAGCGCATGATCTTCGTCAACCTGCCCGTCGCCGACATCGCGACCTCCCGCACCTTCTACACGGGGCTCGGGTTCGGCATCAACGAGGTGTTCTCCGACGAGCACTGCCTGTCGGTGATCGTCTCGGACACCATCGTCGTCATGCTGCTCGACCACGAGCGGTTCGCCGACTTCGTCACCGGCCCGATCGCCGACGCGCGTCAGGTCACGCAGGTGCTCAACTGCCTGTCGGCCGGCTCGCGCGAGGAGGTCGACGCCTTCGTGGACGCCGCCATCACGCACGGCGGCAAGGAGTACCGGGCACCCATGGACGCCGGCGAGATGTACGGCCGCGCCGTGGCGGACCCGGACGGGCACGTCTGGGAGATCATGCACATGGCCGTGCCCGAGGGCGGCTGGGGCATGTGACCGTCCCTACGCGGGCTCCGGCGGTGCGCCCCCACCGCCCGGCACGGTGTCCACCGGCGGGAGCGCCGGCCAGGGCAGGCGCTCCGACACCGAGGCGCCCGCATCCGTGCCGACGGAGACGACGCGCAGGTCGACGAACAGCCGCGTCACCGGGTCCCACCGCAGCACGGTCAGCTCGGCGGTGCCCCGCAACGGCCCGATCGTCGGCTGGCCGAGCGTCGCGCCGGCGGTCGACGAGGACACGTAGCGCACGCCCTGCCCGACGACCTCGGGCCCGACCCGCTGGTGCAGGTGCCCGCTGATCTGGGCCGGCGCGCAGCCCTCGTCGAGCACGTCGGTCCCGACGTCGGGCGTGTGCACGAGGAGCAGGTCGACCCCCGCCTCGTCGGCGCACGCGGCCTCCGCCAGCCGGGCCGCCACCTCGACGGCCGGCTCCCGGCTGCGCGTGCCGCCGGCGCCCACCCGCGTCTCGGCCGGGTCGTGGTCGCCGAGGATCCGCAGGCCCGCCACCTCGACGACGCCCCCGTCGAGCACCGTCGCCCCCGCGCGGGCGTACGTCGCGCTCGTCGTGACCGAGTCGTGGTTCCCCGGCGACGTCACCACGGGGACGGCGTCGGGGACGGCCCGCGCGAAGGTGCGCACGCAGTAGTCCTCGACCGCCGTGCCGTCGACGGTGGTGTCGCCGGCGTCGACCACGAGGTCGGCCCCGGCCAGCCGCACGAGCGTCGTGATGAGGGGGGCCATCCCGACGTTGCAGTGCAGGTCCGAGACCACGACGACCGTGACCGGCTCCTCCGCCTGCTCAGCCGTCGCGCTCGGGCTGCTCCTCGGGCTGCCGCTCGCCCCGGGGACGCCCGGGGGCGCGAGGTCGCCCACCCCGCCGGAGAGCCCGCCCTCGTCGGCCTCCCCCCCACCGACCTGACCCTCGTCCGCCGGCGCCTCGTCGGTCGGTGCCTCGCCCACCGGACCCTCGGCGACCGGACCCTCGTCGGCCGGCGCCTCGCCCACCGGACCCTCGCCGACCGGACCCTCGCCGGCCGGTGCCTCGCCGACCTGGCCCTCGTCGTCCTGGCCCTCGTCGTCCTGGCCCTCGTCGTCCTGGCCCCCCTCGGTCGACGGGAGCGTCGCGTCGCCCTCCGGGTCGGGCCGCTCCTCCCAGGCGGCGACGAGCGCGTCGTCGGCACGGGCGTAGAACTCCTGGTTGTCCCGGATGGCGCCGACGACGACGCGTCCCAGCGTGTCCACGACGCCGCCCAGACGACCGGTGACGCGTGCGCCCTCCAGCGGCGTGCCGGCGAAGACGGACGCCGACACGGCACGGCCGGCGGGACGCGCCGCCCCCGCCCGGGTGCTGGCCGGCACCAGCGCCAGCACGAGCACCGTGACGAGCCCGGCGCCGACGAGGGCGTGCCGCCGCCGGCGCACGAGCACCGCCAGCTCGCGCCGGCGCGCCGCCCCGAGCAGGACGCGCACCCCGGCCATCGCGAGCGCGCCCAGCAGCAGCACCACCGTGGCCCGCTGCACCGCGTCCTGCACGAGCCCGCGCACCACGTCCTCGACCGCCGCCCCCGGGGCGGTGAAGAACTGCACGTAGCTCTGCGCGTCCTCGCTGAGCGAGGCGAGGGTCGTCGCGGGGTCGACCTCGGACAGCTCCGCGGGGATCTCCCGCACGGTGACGCGCAGCCCGAGCACGGGCACCGGCGAGTCGAGCTGCACCGTGCCCAGCGGCCCGAGGTCGAGCGTCGCCGTGCCGTCGAGCGTCACGGCGTACCGCGCGGCGTGCGGGCCGAAGCCCGCCTCGGTCCGCGCGGTGGTCACGCCGACGAGCAGGGCGGCCAGGACCGCGACCACGACGAGCGCGGAGCGGCGCAGCAGCGTGCGCCGGTCCGGCCGGCGCAGGCGCAGCGGCTGGTTCCAGGCGGCGTCGGCGGGACCGAGGCGCAGGAACGGCCGCCGCGGGGTGGGGGTCAGCGGCGCTCGTCCCGCCAGCGGACCCACTGCTCCACCAGCGACAGGTCGTAGTCCGGACCGCCCGTCCCGACGGTGAAGAGCGTGACGCCCGCGGCCAGCAGCGCGTCCCCCGACTCCGACGGCGGCTCCTGCACGCCGGCCGAGCGCTCCACGAGCGTCGACGTCTCCCGCCCGACGGCCGAGCCGTGCTCGTCGAGGATCGCGCTCTTGCGCGCCACCGTCTCCGCGTCCCCGAAGCCGTGCCAGATGTCCGCGTGCTCGGCCACGACACGCAGCGTCTTGCGCTCCCCGCCGCCGCCGATCATGACGGGGATGTGCCGCGTGGGGGCCGGGTTGCCGGCGGCGAGCCGCGCGGTGATCCGCGGCATCGCGGCCGCCAGGTCGGCGATGCGCGACCCGGCCGTCCCGAACTCGTAGCCGAACCTGTCGTAGTCCTTCTCGAACCAGCCGGCGCCGATGCCGAGGATGAGACGGCCGCCGCTCACGTGGTCCACCGTGCGCGCCATGTCGGCCAGCAGGTCGGGGTTGCGGTAGGAGTTGCAGGTCACGAGGGCGCCGATCTCCACGCGCTCGGTCTGCTCCGCCCAGGCGCCCAGCATGGTCCAGCACTCGAAGTGCTTGCCGTCGGGGTCCCCGTAGAGCGGGTAGAAGTGGTCCCAGTTGAAGATCACGTCCACGCCCAGGTCCTCCGCGCGGAGCACCGCGTCGCGGATCTGGCCGTACTCGGCGTGCTGCGGATGGAGCTGGACACCGATGCGCACGGGGAAGGCCATGCCCGCACCCTACGAGCGGGCACCGACACCCGTCACCCGGAAGGGGCGACGGGCCGACGGGGCGTGCGGGCCCGCCGCGGCGCGGCGAGGATCGGGGCATGACCACGGGCACCCCGACCACGACCCCGACCGGCAGCACGACCGGCAGCACGAGCGGCAGCACGACCGGCAGCACGCCCGGCAGCACGACCGACGCCCACAGCACCCCGGGCGTCTACTCCACCCCCGGCCAGGAGTTCCGCCGGGACACCCGCTACCTCACGACACGGATCACCGCGGACGGCGCCGAGGGCTGGCCCGTGGAGGCCGGGCGCTACCGGCTCGTCGTCGCGCGCGCCTGCCCCTGGGCCAACCGGGCCATCATCGTCCGGCGGCTGCTGGGCCTGGAGGACGCCCTCTCCATGGGCGTGTGCGGGCCCACGCACGACGAGCGGTCCTGGACCTTCGACCTCGACCCCGACGGGCTCGACCCGGTGCTGCGCATCCCGCGCATCCGCGACGCCTACCTCGCGCGCGACCCGGAGTACCCGCGGGGCATCACGGTGCCGGCCATCGTCGACGTGCCGTCCGGCCAGGTCGTGACGAACGACTTCGCGCGGATCACGTTGGACCTGTCGACGGAGTGGACCGCCTTCCACCGGCCCGGCGCGCCGGCCCTGTACCCCGAGCACCTGCGGGCCGAGATCGACGAGCTGGCCGAGCACGTCTACCGGGACGTCAACAACGGCGTGTACCGCGCGGGCTTCGCGGGCGACCAGGAGTCGTACGAGAAGGCGTACGCGCAGCTCTTCGCGCGGCTGGACACGCTGTCCGAGCACCTGTCCACGCGGCGCTACCTCGTCGGCGACACGATCACCGAGGCGGACGTGCGCCTGTTCACCACGCTCGTGCGCTTCGACCCCGTCTACCACGGGCACTTCAAGTGCAACCGCTCGAAGCTGACGGAGCTGCCGGTCCTGTGGGCCTACGCGCGCGACCTGTTCCAGACCCCCGGCTTCGGCGACACGGTCGACTTCCACGACATCAAGCGGCACTACTACGTCGTCCACCGGGACGTGAACCCCTCGGGGATCGTGCCCGCCGGGCCGGACCTGTCCGGGTGGCTGACGCCGCACGGCCGGCAGGCCCTGGGCGGCCGTCCCTTCGGCGACGGCACGCCCCCCGGTCCCGTCCGCGACGGCGAGCGGGTGCCGGCGGGGCACGGCGCCGAGGCCGCCTGACGACGACCTGACGCGACGACCTGACGCGACGACCCGACGCGACGACCTCTCGCGACGCACGCGGCGGCGGCCGGCCCGGCCGACCGCCGCCGCGGCCCCCCGCGCGATCCAGGGAGGGGGCGTCAGTCCCGCTCGCGCAGCGCCGAGCGCAGCCGCACCCGCGTCCCCGTCCGCAGCAGGGACCGCGTGTAGATCCGCGCGGCGACGAGCACGACGACCACCGTCGAGGCCGCGAGCAGCACGAGGGCCAGCAGGGGCTCCCACCAGGCGGCGTCGCCGAAGAACAGCCGCACCGGCATCGCGACCGGCGCGCTGAAGGGGATGTAGGACAGCACCGTCATGACCGTGGCGTTCGAGGAGAAGAACACGACGCCGAAGTACGGGAGCATGACCAGCCACGTCACCGGCTGCAGCACCGAGCCCACGTCCTCGAGCCGGGACACGAGCGAGGCGGACGCGGCGTAGATCGCCGCGAGCAGCGCGAACCCCAGGACGAAGAAGCCCACGAACCAGGCCACCGGCGCGCCGACGAGGGTGAGCAGGTCGTCCTGCCCCGTGACGACGAGCCCGACGACGGCCACGGCGGCGATCGCCGCCACCTGCCCGATGGCCAGCGCGGCGTTGCCGAGGATCTTGCCGGCCATGAGCACCCGCGCCGGCACCGCCGCCAGGAGGATCTCGACGACCCGCGTCTGCTTCTCCTGCACGGTGTTCTGGGCGATCATCGTGCCCGAGCCGAGCGCGGCCATGAAGAACACGAGGCCGAACGCGAACGGCACGAGGAAGCGCAGCGCCTCCGGCGTGGCGTCGGGGTCCGTGAGCTCCACCTCCGGCGTCACCGACAGCGCCTCGACCAGCGCGGTCGGCGCCTCGGTGCGGGCGACGACGAGCACGTCGGCGCCCGTCCCCTCCCCCGACGAGGCCGCCGGCGCGGGCAGGACGGCTGCGTCGACGCCCTCGTCGCGCACGAGCTGCCGGGCCTCGTCGGCGTCGTCGGCCGGCACGGTCTCGAAGCCCTCGCGCCCCTCGAGGGCCGCGCCGGCACCGGCGACGACCGCCACGCGCGTGTCCCCGCCGAACCGGCCGCCGAGCAGCGACGGCAGCACGACGCCCGCCAGCACGACGAGCAGCAGGATGACGGTCGAGACCTGGAAGGACCGCGTCCGGACCTGAGCCAGGACCTCCCGCCCGGCGACGAGGGCCACCAGCGGCCCGGTGCGCGGGGGCGGCGGGACCTCGGGCGCGGTGCGGCCGGGACCGCCGTGGGCGGGGGTGGGGCGGACGTCCGTGCTCATCGGGACACCTCCTGCAGGGACGGGCGGACGGGAGCGGCGGTGCCGTCGGGCGCGGGACCGGTCCCGAGGTCGGACCCGGCGTCCTGCGGGCCGGCGACGACCTCGCGGAAGATCTCCCCCAGGGTGGGCACCACGGGGGCGAAGGTGGTGACCGGACCACGCGCCAGCGCCGTGCGCAGCACCTCCTGCGCGGTGGCCTCGTCGGCCTCGAAGAGCGCGGACCCGCCGGAGAAGGACTCGACGCGCACGCCGGGCACCTGGCGCAGCCAGCCGACGTCCCCGGCCGCGACGAGCTCGTGCCGGCGCGTGCCGTAGCGCTCCCGCAGCTCCTCGCGGGCACCGGCGGCGCGGATGCGGCCGCCGGCGATGATGACCATGTCGTCGCACAGGCGCTCGACGAGGTCGAGCTGGTGGGACGAGAACAGCACCGGCACCCCGGACGCCGCCGTGTCGCTCAGCACGCCGAGGACCACGTCGACCGCGAGCGGGTCGAGACCGGAGAACGGCTCGTCGAGCACGAGCACCTCCGGCCCGTGCACGAGCGCGGCCGCGATCTGGGCGCGCTGCTGGTTGCCCAGCGACAGCGTCTCGACGGGGTCGCCGGCGCGCTCCGCGAGCCCGAGCCGCTCGAGCAGGTCCCCGGCCCGGCGCGCCGCGGCCTCGGCGTCCCAGCCGTGCAGCCGCGCGAGGTAGGTGAGCTGCTCCGCGACCTTCATCTTCGGGTACAGGCCGCGCTCCTCGGGCATGTACCCGAACCGGCGGCGCCGGCCCGCGTCGAGCGGCGTGCCGTCGAGCGTCACGGTGCCGGCGTCGGCGGCCAGCACCCCCAGGACGATCCGCATCGTCGTCGTCTTGCCGGCCCCGTTGCCGCCGACGAAGCCCGTCAGCCGGCCGCGCTGCACGGTGAAGCCCACGTCCTGCAGGACGCGGCGCCCGCCGAAGCTGCGCTCGATCCCCTCCAGCACCAGCACGGTGCACCCCTCTCGTCGTCGGGCTCTCGCCTCGCCCCGACGCTAGGTCCGCCGGGGGCGGCGCGTCCTCCGGCCGCGGACGGATCCTGACGGCCCGGCGAGCCCTCGCGCGGTCGTCGCCGGACGGGGCCCTCCGTCCCGTGGCGGAGGCGGGACGGGTCTCAGCGCCCGACGAGCCCCTGCTCGTGCGCGAGCACGACGGCCTGGACCCGGTCGCGGACGCCGAGCTTCATGAGGACGTTGGACACGTGCGTCTTCACGGTGGCCCGGCCGAGGACCAGGGCCGCCGCGATCTCGTCGTTCGACATGCCGCGCGCGACGAGGCCGAGGACCTCGAGCTCCCGCTCGGTGAGCGTGGCGAGCCGACCGGTCGGTACCGGTGCCGGCGCGGGGGCCGGCGCGGGGGCCGGTGAGGGGGCCGGTGGGGGGACAGGTGCAGGAGCGGGTGGTGGGACCGGTGCCGGAGCCGACCGCGACGCGAGCGCCCCCGCCGCGACGGCGCGCGCGATGACGGCGCGCGTGAGCTCGGGGGCCAGCAGCGCGTCGCCGGCGGCGACGGCCCGCACACCCGCGACGAGCTGCTCGGGCCGCGAGTTCTTCAGCAGGAACCCGCTGGCCCCGGCCGCGAGCGCCTCGACCAGGTAGTCCTCGCGCGCGAAGGTCGTCAGGACCAGGACGTGAGCGTGCACCTCGGGGTCGGCGAGCAGCCGGCGGGTGGCCTCGAGACCGTCCATGTCCGGCATCTGCACGTCCATGCACACGACGTCGGGACGCGTCGCGCGCACGACGTCGAGCGCCTCCGCGCCCGTCGAGGCCTCGCCGACCACCTCGATCCCGGGCTCCGTCCCGAGGATGACGGCGATGCCCGCGCGCAGCAGCGCCTGGTCGTCGACGAGGACGACGCGCACCGGCGCGGTGGTGCCCCGCGCGGTCGTGCCCGGCGCGGTCGTGCCCGGTGCGCTCACGCCCCACCGCCGACGGACGCCCCGACCTCGACGCGACGACGCGGCACCGACGCGCGCACGAGGAAGCCGCCGCCGCGGCGCGGTCCCACGTGCAGCTCGCCTCCGTCCGCCGCGACCCGCTCGCGCATGCCGACGAGCCCGAGCCCGCCGGCGCCCCACCCCGGCGACGACCACGCCGCCTCCCGGCCGCGCCGCGGGCCCCGCCCGTCGTCGGACACCTCGAGCTCCACCGCGTCGTCGAGCCAGCGCAGCCGCACGTCGGCGTGCGCGCCGGGCCCCGCGTGCTTGCGCACGTTCGTCAGCGCCTCCTGCGCGATCCGGTACAGGTTCAGCGAGACGGTCGGCGGCAGCGGCCGCGGCTGCCCGACGACCGCGAGGGTCGCCTCCACGCCCCCCGCCGTCGTCTCGGCGACGAGGGCCGGCAGCCGGTCGACGCCGAGGGAGCCGAGCGCCTCGCGCCGGCCGGAGCCGCCGTCGGGGGACGACGCGCCGTCCGACGAGCCGTCCGACGGGCCGCCGCCGGCGGCGTGCGGCGTCGCGTCCGGCGCACCCTCGTCCTGGCGCAACGTCCGCACGAGCCCGTGCAGCTCGCTGAGCGCCTCGCGCGCGGCGCCCTCCACGCCCTCGAGGGCCTCGGCGGCGCGCGGCGGGTCGACGGGCAGCAGGGTCCGCGCCGCCGCTGCGCCCACGCCCATGAGGGAGACGTGGTGGGCGACCGCGTCGTGCAGCTCCCGGGCCAGCCGCAGGCGCTCGATGGTCACCGCCTGCGCCTCGGCCCGCACGCGCTCGGCCTGCAGCAGCCGCGTGCGCAGCGCCGTGCGGGCCCGCTCCCGCGCGGACCGCCAGGCGTGGTCCCCGAACCACCAGGCCCCGGCGAAGAACAGCGCGTTCGTGACGAGCTGGACCAGCGAGAGCGCGACGAAGGGCGAGAACGGCCCGGACGCACCCGGTGGGGCGTCCTCGTCCGCCGCGTCGGCGGACGCCGAGTACAGCGCGACGACGAGCCAGACGAACATCCCCAGCACCACCAGGCCGCGGGTCCAGGACGCCCGCGCCCGCGACGGCTCCCACGCGCCGACGGTGTACAGCGCCATGAACAGCGCGATGTTGCTGATGACCTGCTCGGGGACGTGCAGCAGCCCCCCGACGAGGAACGCGGCGGCCACGACCGCCGCCACCGCCGAGGGCCACCGGCGCCGCACGGCCAGCGGCAGCGTCACCCCGACGAGCGCCGCCACGGACACGGCGCCCGACGCCGGTTCCGGGTAGAACCCCGCCGACCGGTACAGGACCATCGTGAGGACCGCGGCGACCAGCAGGACGCCGGCCAGCGCGGCGTCGGCGCGCAGCTCGCCCCCGGAGGGGCGGGGCCGCGACCAGCCGGGGGCGTCCGGGTCCGCGGGGTCGGGCGCGTCGGTCACGCCCCGCACGCTACCGGCGCGCCGGCCACCGGCGGCACGACGGCACCGGTGGGCTCAGGCCGCGGCGCTCACCCGCACGACGTTGCGCCACGGGTCCTCGAACCGCAGGCTCGGGCCGTCCGGCGTGGCGACGACGCCGGCGTGGGCGACGCGGTCGGCGAGGGCGCCGAGGTCGTCCGCCGCCGGCACGACGATGCGGACCTCCCCGAGGCCGAGGGTCGACGCGCGCGGGCCGGCCCCGGCGCTGTTCCAGGTGTTCATCGCCAGGTGGTGGTGGTACCCGCCGGCCGAGACGAAGAGGGCGCCGTGCCACTGCGCGGTCACGTCGAAGCCGAGGGCGTCCACGTAGAAGCGGCGCGCGCTCGGCACGTCGCCGACCTGCAGGTGCACGTGCCCGACGACGGCCCCCGACGTCGGGGCGGCCTCGTCGAGGTGCTCGTCGAGGAAGGCGCTCGGGTCCAGGCGCAGCGAGTCCATGACGACGCCGCCGTCGGGCGTGCGCCGCCACTGCTCGCGCCCGCGGTCCCAGTACAGCTCGACGCCGTTGCCCTCGGGGTCCGTCAGGTAGAAGGCCAGCGAGACGAGGTGGTCCGCCGCCCCGACGTAGGTCTGCGGGGCCAGCCGCGCGACGGAGGCCAGCGCGGCGGCGAGCCCGGCACGGTCGTCGAACAGCAGGGCCGTGTGGAAGAGCCCGGCGCCGTGCCGGGGCACCGGCGGCAACCCGGGCGCGTGCCGCAGCACGACCAGCGGCACCGCGCGCCGGCCGAGGACGACGACGTCCGGCCGGTCGTCGCCGGCCACGCGCCCGGTCGCCGACCCCGCACCAGGGGTGCCGGACAGCACCTCCAGCCCGAGGACGTCGCGGTAGTACCAGAGCTGCCGGTCGAGGTCCCCGACGAGGAGCGTCACCGCGTCCATCCCCGTCCCCGCGGCGATGGCGTCGCGACGCCGTGCCGGCTCCGACGCCGACGCCGGCGCCGACGCCGACGCCGGGGGGATGCTGCTGGTGGTACCGGTGCTGCTGGTGCTGCTCACGAGGGCCTCCGGGTGACGCGCGGTTGTTTGTCGCGTCAACCAAGTCGCCGCCCCGGGTGTTCCCGCCTCAGCCCCGCGCGCCCCCGTCGAGGTGGTTGTGCCCCAGCCCCTCGAGGAACACGGGTCCGCGCGCGGCGAGCTCCGCCTCGAAGCGGCCCGCCCAGCCGCCGTACGGCTGGTGCGCGAGGGCGTCGTTGGCGAACCGTCCGTCCGTGGTCACCTCCGTCGTGCAGAAGGCGGGCACGGTGAGGTCCGTGACGGGCCCGCCGCGCTCCACCTCGGCGACGACGAGCGGGGCGTCCGCCCCGACGAAGACGTCGACGACCCAGCCGTCGTCACCCAGCCAGGCCGCGTGCCGCCACTTGCCCACCACCGCGCCACCGCGCCGGACGAGCTCGACGCCCACGAGCGGGTCGAGCTCCCGCTCGGCCTCGTAGCGGGTGCCCTCCACCATGGGCCCCTTGACGGTCACCGCGGCGAAGTCGACGGCCCCGGCCCACCGCTCCAGCAGCGTCCGCGGGTCCACGTCCGTGGGGCCGCCGGGGCCCCCGCCCAGCGCGCCGACGTCCACGGCCGGCACCTGGACGCGCACGCGGACGGCCCACCCCTCGTCCGCCAGCAGGTAGCTCTGCACGACGAGCGCCGGCGACCCGTCGAGCAGGTCGAGGGGCAGCTCGCGGACGAAGAACCGGCGCTCGAACTCGAAGTCGCCGTTCCCGCCGTCGCTCACGCCCCGAGCGTAGGACGCACGGGCCGCGCACCCCGGGACGCGCCGGGCGTGGCGTCGGCGCCGCGCCCCTGGGCAGGACAGGACTCGTGTGCGATCATGGGACGACATGGGCTGCGCGACTCCGCGCGCCCCGCGTCGTGGAGATCCCCCGGCCCCTGCCCGCGCCCCTCCCGGGCGCCGCAGGTCGGTGCTCTGGCGGCGACCCACGGCCCACGACCCGGAAGGTTCCCATGACCTCCTTCGCCGACCTCGGCGTGCCCGCACCCCTCGTCCGCTCGCTCGCGGACAGCGGCATCGAGACCCCGTTCCCCATCCAGACCGCCACGCTCCCGGACTCCCTCGCGGGCCGGGACGTGCTCGGCCGCGGGCGGACGGGCTCGGGCAAGACCATCGCGTTCGCGCTCCCCCTCGTCGCCCGGCTCGCCGGCGCGTCGCCGCAGCCGGCCCGCCGGGCCCGGCGGCCGCGCGCCCTCGTGCTGTGCCCGACGCGCGAGCTCGCCAACCAGATCGAGGCCACGCTCGCGCCGCTGGCGCAGGCGTACGGCCTGCGCACCACGACGATCTACGGCGGCGTGTCCCAGCACCGGCAGGTCGTCGCGCTGGATGCCGGCGTCGACGTCGTCGTCGCCTGCCCCGGCCGCCTCGAGGACCTGCTGGGCCAGCGCCTGCTGACGCTCGACGGCATCGAGGTCACCGTGCTCGACGAGGCCGACCACATGGCCGACCTCGGCTTCCTGCCAGGCGTCAAGCGCATCCTCGACCGCACCCCCGCGGGCACCCAGCGCCTGCTGTTCTCGGCCACGCTCGACAACGGCGTGGACATCATCGTCAAGCGCTACCTGCGCAACCCGGTCGAGCACAGCGTCGACACGGCCTCCTCGCCCGTCGTCGCGATGACCCACCACGTGCTCGAGCTGGCGGACCCGGAGGCCAAGCGCCAGGTCGTCCACCGCCTCGCCGGCGGCACCGGCCGACGGGTCCTGTTCACGCGGACCAAGCACGGCGCGAAGAAGCTGGCCAAGCAGCTCACGGCCTCGGGCATCCCCGCGGTGGACCTGCACGGCAACCTGGGCCAGGGTGCCCGCGAGCGCAACCTCGAGGCGTTCTCCACCGGCGCGGTCAAGGTGCTCGTCGCCACCGACATCGCCGCACGCGGCATCCACGTCGACGAGGTCGAGCTCGTCGTGCACGTCGACCCGCCGGCCGAGCACAAGGCCTACCTGCACCGCTCGGGCCGCACGGCCCGCGCCGGTGCCGGCGGCGACGTCGTCACGCTCGTGCTGCCGGAGGAGCGCTCGGACGTGCGGGTCCTGACCCGCGCCGCGAAGATCACGGCCCGCCCGCAGAGCGTGCGCCCGGGCGACGCGGTCGTCGAGGCCCTCGCGGGCGAGGCGGCGCCCTACGTCGAGCCCGCGCCGGCCGCCCCGGCGCCGGTCCAGCGCGCACGCGCCCCGCGGGCCGCCCGGGCCGCGGGCGGCACGACGACGACGACCGCGTCCGCCGGTGCCCCCACCGGCCGGGCCGCCCGCGGCGGCTCCGGCGCCACGGGTGCGGCGGCCGGCGGCGGCGCGCGGCGCCGCACGGCCCTCAACCACTTCCCCGTGCCGGCCACGTCCGGCGGCCGGGCGGCCGCCGGCGGCGGCGCGCGCACCGGGGGCGGCCCCGGCACGGGTGCCGCCGGCGGCGGGACGGCCGGTGCGGCCGACGGGACCGGTCGTCGCCGGCGGCGCGGCGGTCGCGGCCGCGGGTCCTCCGCCCAGGCCTGACCCTGGCGCGCCGGCACGGCGTCGACGCCCCCAGCACGACGGACGGCCCCCGTCGCCTCCCTCGGGAGGTGACGGGGGCCGTCGTCGTCAGGCCGGCGGCGGGCGCCGGCGACGGTCAGCCCGTGTTCTGCAGGCCCGCGGACACGCCGTTGACCGTGAGCAGCAGCAGCCGGCGCAGGTCGTCCGTGCTCTCGGGCGCGTCCCCCGTCCGCAGCGCCCGCAGCGCGCGCAGCTGCAGCAGCGAGAGCGCGTCGACGTACGGCGAGCGCAGGGCCACGGCGCGCCCGAGGATGCGGCGCCGCGACAGCAGGCTCGTGCTGCCCGTGACCCGGTTGACCCACTCGCGCGTGAGCCGCAGCTCGCCGAGGACGAGCGCGGCGAGGTCGTCCCGGTCGCCGAGGGCCAGGTAGGCCTCCGCGATGCGCTCGTCGGTCTTGGCGAGCGACATCTCGACGTTGTCGACGAACGTCGCCAGCAGCGGCCAGGTGGCGTACGCCTCACGCAGGAGGTCCTCGTCGCCCACCTCGGCCAGCGCGCTGCCCAGGCCGTACCAGCCGGCGAGGTTGATGCGCGCCTGGGACCAGGAGAACACCCAGGGGATGGCGCGCAGGTCGTCCAGGGAGGACACCGACAGCCCGCGGCGGGCCGGGCGCGACCCGATGGGCAGCAGCCCGAGCTCCTCCAGCGGCGTCACCTCCGCGAACCACTGCGGGAAGCCGTCGGCGCGCACGAGCTCGTGGAACCGGCGGCGCGAGGTGCCCTCGAGGCGCGCGGCGAGGTCCGCGTAGCGCTCCTTGGCCTCGGCGTTCTGCCGCTCGACCGACGGCGCGGCCGCGAGCAGCGTCGCCGCCGCGACCTGCTCGATGTGGCGGGCCGCGATCGTCGGGTCGCCGTAGCGGGCGAAGATCACCTCGCCCTGCTCGGTGAGCTTGAACCGCCCGTCGACCGAGCCCGGGGGCTGCGCGAGCACCGCGCGGTTGGCGGGGCCGCCGCCGCGGCCGAGCGCGCCGCCGCGGCCGTGGAAGAGGGTCAGGACGAGGCCGTGTCCCTGCGCCCAGGCCGCGATCCGCGCCTGTGCGTCGTCGAGGGCCAGCGTGGCCGCCAGCGGCCCGACGTCCTTGGAGGAGTCGGAGTAGCCGAGCATGACCTCGATGCGGCCGCCGTTCTCCGCCAGGCGCCGGCGCACGGCCGGGACCTCCAGCGACGCCTCCAGGATGTCCACGGACGCCTCGAGGTCGGCGAAGGTCTCGAACAGCGGGATCGCGTCGACGACCGGCAGCTCGTCGGAGCCGGTGAAGGCGTGCGCCGCCAGCTCGTGGACCGCCGCGAGGTGCTCGGCCGACTGCGTGAAGGAGACGATGTAGCGCCGCGCGGCGGCCTGGCCGAAGCGCCGCTGCACCGCCCCCAGCGCCCGGAAGGTGTCCAGCACCTCGACGGTCCGCTCGGCCAGCGGGCCGTCGACGCCGTGCTCGGCGATGTCGGCCAGCGCGGCGGCGTGCACCTGGGAGTGCTGGCGGACCTCGAGCTCGGCCAGGTGGAAGCCGAAGGTCTGCACCTGCCAGATGAGCTTCTGCAGGGCGCCGTAGGCCACGCGTGGCGCGCCCGCCTCGAGCAGGGAGGCCTGCACCACGGCGAGGTCGGCCTCGAGCTCGGCCGGGTTCGCGTAGGCAAGGTCCGCGTCGCGGCTGCGGGTCGCGGCGATGCGTCCGGCGACGACGAGCAGCACGCGGCGGTGCACCTCGCCCGGCGCCTCGCCGGCCGTGGCGTCGGCCAGCGCCTCGGACAGCATCCGCTGGCGCCGCCAGAGGGTGGCCAGCGCCGGCGACGGCGGGGTGCCGGTCGCCTCGAGGGTGAGGCGCTCGGCGACGCGCCGCGCCGACGCCTCGAGCGCGGTGAGCACGGCCGAGGACGCCAGGGTCGCCGCCTCGCGGGTGATGCGCGCGGTGACGTTGGGGTTGCCGTCGCGGTCCCCGCCGATCCACGTGCCGAGGCGGCCGAAGGGGCGCACGACGGGTGCCGTCACGCCGGCCCGCTCCCCCAGCAGCCAGTCGTCGAGCCGGCGGTACACCGCGGTGAAGACGTCGACGAAGGTGCTCTCGAAGACGCCCAGCACGGTCTGGACCTCGTCGAGCACGGTGGGCTTGTCCGTGCGCAGCGGCGAGGTGCGCCAGAGGATGTCGATCTCGAACAGGAGGCGGCGGTCGTTCTCCGCCAACGACGTGCCGCCGATGTGCAGGCGGTCCCGCTCCGCGACGAGCTCGGCGATGCGGCGGATGGCGCGCGCGACCGCCGGACGCCGGGCCTCCGTGGGGTGCGCCGTGAGGACGGGCCGGAACTCCAGCTCCTGCAGCCGCCGGCGCGCCTCCTCGGCGCCGACCTCCTCCTCGAGCTGCTGCAGCGCCGCCGGCAGGGAGTCGTCGGCCGTCAGCTGGCGGGGCGGCAGCGCCGACTCCCGCTCGTGCAGGATCCGGATGCGGTGGTTCTCCTCGGCGACGTTGGCCAGGTGGAAGTAGCACGTGAACGCGCGGGCCACCTGCTCGGCACGGTCGAGGTCCATCTCCGCGACGAGCCGCTCGGCCTCGGCGAAGGCCTCGGGGTCGCTCCCGTCGTGCGCGCGGATGGCCAGCTCCCGCAGGCGCTCGACGTCGCGGTACAGCTCCTCGCCGCCCGCCTCGCGCAGGACGCGGCCCAGGTGCTCGCCGAGCACGCGGACGTCGTTGCGCAGCGGCTCCGGCACCTCGTGCCGGGCCAGGTCGCGGAGGTCGTCCTCGTCGGGGGTGGTAGCAGACACGGGGGTCACCGTAGCCACCGCGGCCCACCGGGACGCGCCCGTCCCGCCCCCTGGCCGCGAGAGGACGGTCACATGCGCGGGGGACCCGCCGACGCC
Source organism: Cellulomonas sp. plas2 (assembly GCF_057221735.1). NCBI lineage: Bacteria > Bacillati > Actinomycetota > Actinomycetes > Micrococcales > Cellulomonadaceae > Cellulomonas > Cellulomonas sp. plas2. The sequence goes on along the minus strand of NZ_CM170155.1, from coordinate 1,543,776 downwards.
CCCACGGGCCGGGGGGCGTCGTGCGGGCCGCGACCGCCGCGCGGGGCGGCCGGCAGCACGCGCTCGAGCAGGCGCACGCCACCCGCGAGCAGCAGGAACACGACGGCCACGGCCCCGGTGTTGAGCAGCGCGCGCCCGAGCCCGAGCTCGGCGACGTCGAGGAACGGGTACGGGTACCAGCCGTCCCAGGTCCCGTGCAGGAACGTCCAGCCGATCCAGAGCAGGGGCGGCACGACCGCCAGCGGGACCGTCCGGGTGGAGGTGCGGGGCCGCGGCCCGACGAGGGCCCACGTCAGCACCGCCCCCACGGGCGCCACGGTGTGCAGCAGGAGGTCCGCCAGCGCGCCGGACGGCGTGAGCTCGCGCAGCCCCGCCAGGACCGCGTGGTACACGATCCCGGTCACCGCGATGCACAGCAGCGCGTCCAGGTGCAGCACCCGGAACACCCGGCCGTCGTGGTCGGGACGCACCGCGAGCCGTGTGTGCACGAGGCCGGTGAGCACGTTGGACAGGATCGTGAAGTAGCTGAAGAGGCGGACCACGCGCTCCGGGTGCGTGGGAGCCGTGCCCGGGCCCTCGACGAGGGCGGTGACGAGCTCGATCGCCACCCCGGTCAGCGCGACCAGCGCGACGACGAGGTGCAGGGCGCGTGCGGTCCTCACGGTGGTCCCCCGGGGTGCTCGACAGGTCGCGCACACGCTAGCGCCCCGCGCCCTGCGACCTCGGCCTCCACCGGGGCCACCCGGCTCAGCCCGTGGCGGCCTGCCGGGCCACGAGCCGCTCGACCTGCTCCACCGGCCCGGGCCGGGCCAGCAGGTACCCCTGCAGCAGGTCCACGCCGAAGTCCTGCACGGCCGCCCGCTGCTCGGCCGTCTCGATGCCCTCGGCCACCACCGTGAGGTCGAGCGCGCGCCCGAGCGCGACGACCGTCGCCGCGAGCGCCGTCCCCGAGCTGTCCCGGCCGATGGCCGCCACGTAGGAGCCGTCGAGCTTGAGCACGTGCACGGGCAGCTTGCGCAGGTAGTCCAGGCCGGCGTACCCCGTGCCGAAGTCGTCGATGGCCAGCCGCACGCCCATCCCCTCCAGCGCCCGCAGGTCCGCCAGCACGCCGTCGGAGAGGGTCAGCGCCTGCCGCTCGGTGAGCTCCACGACCAGCAGCCGCGCCGGCAGGCCCGTCTCGTCGAGGACCTCGCGGACGCGCTGCGGGAAGCGGTCGCGGCCCATCTGGCCCGCGGAGACGTTGACCCAGACCTCCGGCGCCTCGTCGCCGAAGGCGTGCCACCAGCGCGCGGCCTGCGCGCACGCCGCCCGCAGCACCCAGGCGCCGAGCGGCACCATGAGCGCCCGCTCCTCGGCCACGTCGAGGAACGCCCCGGGCGACAGCAGCCCACGCGTGGGGTGCCGCCAGCGCAGCAGGGCCTCGCAGGCGACCATGCGGCCGTCCTGGGGGTCGAAGCACGGCTGGTAGTCGAGGAAGAGCTGTCCCTCCGGCTCGGCGTCGGCCCGCCGGCGGGGGCCCGGCACGGACGGCGCGACGCCGAGCTCGAGCGCCGCCCGCAGGTCCGCCTCGAGCTCGAGCTGGCGCAGCGCCCGCGCCTGCAGACCGGGGTCCGAGAACTCGAAGCGCCCGCGCCCGTTGGCCTTGGCCCGGTACATGGCGATGTCGGCCTCGCGCAGCAGCTCCTCCGGCCGGGCGTCCGGCCCGGAGGCGTAGGCCACCCCGATGCTCGCCGAGACCTGCACGGTCCGGTCTCCCACGGGGACCTGGACCGACAGCGCGCGCGCCACCCGCTCGGCGACGGCGGCGATGCCGTCGGCGTCCACGACGTTCTCGCAGACGACGACGAACTCGTCACCGCCGAGCCGGCCGGCCACGTCCGGCTCGCGCACCGCACCCAGCAGCCGCTCGGCCACCGCGGCCAGCAACTGGTCACCCGCGGCGTGGCCCAGGGAGTCGTTGACGTCCTTGAAGTTGTCGAGGTCGATGTACAGCACCCCGGCACCGGCGCCCACGCTCCGCGAGCGCGCGAGCGCCTGGTGCAGGTGCTCGGTGAGCAGGGCCCGGTTGGGCAGGCCCGTGAGCGCGTCGTGCAGCGCGTTGTGCACGAGCTCGGCCTCCGCGCGCTTGCGGTCGGTGACGTCGTTCATCATGCACACGGCGTAGTCGGGGCTGCCGTGGCCGTCCTGGACGGCGGCGAAGGACACCTCCACCCAGACGTCGTGCCCGTCCGCGTGCAGGAACCGGTGCTCGACGACGTCGGACCGCACCGTGGCGGCGAGCCCCGCGAACCCGGCCTCGGCCAGGCCGGCGTCGTCGGGGTGGGCCAGCGCGGCGAGGGAGGCGTCGAGCAGCTCCGCCTCCGTGTAGCCGAGCATCCGCGTCATGGCCTCGTTGACCTGCAGGAAGCGGCCGGCGCTGCCCGACCGGACGTCCACGAGCGCGACGCCGACCGGCGCGTGCGTGAAGGCGGCCTCGAACCGCTGCCGGCTGGCGGCCAGCTCCTCCTCCTGCACGAGCTGGGCCGTGATGTCCGTGGCGACGACGATGAGCCCGTTGGGGCCGGTCGGCCCCGGCCGCACGGTCACCGACAGGAGGACCTCCCGCCGGCCGCCGTCCTTCGTCCGGTAGGCCCAGGGCCGGGTGGAGGACACGCCGGTGCCGACGAGGGCCTGGATGCGCTCGTGCAGCGGCTCGCCGGGCGCGAGGCCCCAGGTCGCCCGCAGGTCTGCGTCCGGGTGGTCGAACCGCGACGCCGGGCCGCCGAGGACCTCCTCCGCGCGGTAGCCGAGCAGCCGCTCGGCGCCGCGGCTGAACAGCTCGAGGCGCCCCTCGAGGTCCATGGCGAGGATCGCCTGCTCCGTCGCCGCGCCGAGCACCCCGGTGACGAGGTCGTGCGAGGCCTGCAGCGCCTCCTGCACGCGGCGCTGCTCGCTCGTGTCGCGCACGGAGGCGACGACCACGCTCTCGCCGTCGAGCACCGCTGCGGCGAGGTTGACCTCGACGGGGACCTCCGTGCCGTCCTTGCGCAGCGCGGCGATGCCCGCGCCCGTGAACATGGGCCGGGCGTGCGGCGTGCCCACGTACTGGTCGCGCAGCCGACGGTGACCGGGCTGGCGGGCGCCCGGGACGAGGACCTCGATCGGCTGCCCGACGAGCTCGTCCGCGGCCCAGCCGAACAGGTGCTCGGCCTGGTCGTTGACCTGCAGCACCGTGCCGTCGCGTCCGCACACGACGAGCGCGTCGGGGACGGCGCGCAGCAGCGCCGCCGTCCGCTCCGCACGGGCGCCCGCCTCCTGCAGCGCGGCCGACCGGTCGGCGTCGTCGACGAGCACGAGGGCGGCCAGGGGACCACCGGTCCCCGCGCCGCCGCCCGCCGTCCCGGGCTCGCCCAGCCGGAACCCGCTGAGGCGGCAGGGCCGGGTGGTGCCGTCGGGAACCCGGAGCCGGACGTCCGACACCGGCGGGACGGACGCGAGGGCCGGGTCCCCCGGGGCCAGCAACGTGCGCAGCAGGTGGTCGACCGCCGGCCGGTCCCCGGGTGCGACGAGCTCCAGCACGCGGACGCCCGTGAGGGAGGGACGTCCCGCGAGCGCCGCGGCGGCCGGGTTCGCCTCCGCGACGACCCCGCTGGGCAGGACCTGCACGAACCCGACGGCGGCCCGCGCGAGCTGCGCCACGGGACGCCGGGCCGCGAGCGCGCGGGACCGCCGCTCGTCGTCCTCCGTCACGTCCGACAGAGTGCTGAGGACGGCGGGCCGGCCCTCCCACACGATGGCGGTCGCGTGCTCGTCGACGAGGCGCACCGACTCGTCGGGGCGGCCGGCGGCGCTCAGCACGCGGCGTCGGCCCTGCCGCACCCCCCGCGCCAGCACCTCGCCGACCGCCGTGCGCAGGACGTCGTGCTCGTCGGGCGGCACGAGGGCGAGGGCCGCGCGCCCGACGAGCCGCTCCGCCGCGTCGACGCCGTGCAGCCGCCCCGCGGCGGGGTTGGCGAAGCGGACGACGAGCTCGTCGTCGACGACGAGCACTGCCACCGCGAGCTCTCGAGGAGCGCCGTCGGGGCGCCGCCGTCGTGGCCCGAGGCGGGGTCGCCCTGGCCCGTCGGCGCGCCGGGCGCGTCGGGGGCGCCCGGCGCGGTGGTGCCCGCCGGGACGACGCCCGAGGGTCCGATGTCGACCCCGTCGTCGTCGTGCGCCTGCATCGGTCCCCTGTCCGACGCCACCGGCCCGGCGAGGCCGCTGCTTCGACCTGGGGGCCGCCGCTGCGACCGGGCCCCCTGCCCGGCGCACGCTGGACGCCTCCGCCATGAAACCAACGCACAGGTCCCCCGGGCAACTCGTCCGGGGGGTCGCCCGGCTAACCTACGCATGCGTAGGTAAGGTGGGCCCGTGCTCGCCGACGACGCCCCTGCCTCCCCGACGCACGGCCCCCGCACCGTCGAGGTGCCCGACGAGGCGCTGCCCGCCGGGCTGGCGAGGGCCGCCGCCCGGTGGCCGGACCGCGTCGCGCTGGACCTGCTCGGCGCGACCACCACGTACGCGGAGCTGGCACGGCAGGTCGAGCGGGCGGCGGGTGCGCTGCACGCCCTCGGGGTGCGGCCTGGGGACCGCGTCGCCGTGGCGCTGCCGAGCTGCCCGGCGCACGTCGTCGCCGCCTACGCGGTGCTCCGGCTCGGGGCGGTGCTCGTCGAGCAGAACCCCCTGCACACCGCGGCCGAGCTCGGGCACGGGCTGCGCGACTCGGGGGCGCAGGTGGCGATCGTGTGGGAGCGGACCCTCGCGGCGGTGCTGGCGGCCCGCGACGGCGGCGAGGGCGCGCCGGAGCTGCGGACCGTCGTGGCCGTCGATCTCACCACGGACCTGCCGCGGCGCGCCCGGCTCGCGCTGCGCCTGCCCGTGCCGGCCGCCCGTCGCCGGCGCGACGAGCTGCGGGCCCCCGTCCCCGCCGGGATCCCGTCCTGGCACGCGCTCGTCGCCGCGGCCGCACCCCTCCCCGCGGACCACCCCGGTCCCGCGCCCGACGACGTGGCGCTCCTGCAGTACACCGGCGGCACCACGGGCACCCCGAAGGCGGCCGTCCTGCACCACCGGCACCTCGTCGCCAACGCCGTGCAGTGCGCGGCCTGGACGGGCGACCCGCAGGGCACCGAGACGCTCTACGCCGTCCTGCCGTTCTTCCACGCCTTCGGGCTGACGCTGTGCCTGTTCTACGGGGTCCGCACCGGCGCGACGCTCGTGCTGCTGCCGCGGTTCGACCCCGCGATGTTCCTCGCCGCGCAGCGCCGCCGCCCGGGGACCTTCCTGCCGGCCGTCCCGCCGATGCTGGACCGCGTCGCCGCCGCGGCCGAGGAGTCCGGCGCCGACCTCACGTCCTTCCGGTACGCGTTCTCGGGCGCCATGGCGCTGCCGGCGGCGACCGCGGCGCGCTGGGAGCGGCTCACGGGCGGGCTCGTCGTCGAGGGGTATGGCATGACGGAGACCGGTCCCGTCGCGCTGGGCAACCCCCTGTCCCCCGCCCGCCGGCCCGGGGCGCTCGGGCTGCCGTTCCCGTCGACGGACGTCCGCGTGGTCGACCCCGAGGACCCGGACGTCGACGTTCCGCCCGGCACTCAGGGCGAGCTGCTCGTGCGCGGGCCGCAGGTGTTCGCCGGGTACTGGCGGCGGCCGGAGGAGACGGCCCACCAGCTCCTGCCCGGTGGCTGGCTGCGGACCGGCGACCTCGTCCGCGTCGAGGAGGACGGGTTCGTCGTCCTCGTCGACCGCCTGAAGGAGATGATCGTCACCGGCGGCTTCAAGGTGTACCCCTCCCAGGTGGAGGACCACCTGCGGGGCATGCCCGGGGTGCGGGACGTGGCCGTCGTCGGCCTGCCGGCGGGCGACCTGGGCGAGAAGGTGGTCGCGGCGCTGGTGCTCGAGCCCGGGGCGCCGGCCGTGGACCTCGCCGCGGTGCGCGCCTGGTGCGGGGAGCGGCTCGCGCGGTACGCCGTCCCCCGCGACCTCGTGGTGCTGCCCGAGCTGCCGCGCTCGCTCATCGGCAAGGTGCTGCGGCGCGTCGTGCGCGAGCAGCTCCTCGGGGAGGCGCGGCCGGCCTGAGCCGTACCGACCCTCCGGCCGGGGCTCAGGCGCGCGGCCGCTCGCGGGGCCGCAGCCGGACGGCGGGGAGCACGGGCGCCGGCAGCGCGGGACCCGGGTAGCCCGGGACGCGGCCGAACCGCGCCAGCCCCTCGGGGTCGCCGGCCAGGGCGGCCTGCCACTGCTCGCGCGCCCGCACGACCTCCTCGTGCGTGCGCCCGACGAAGTTCCACCACATGAGCACCGGCTCGACGAAGGGCACCCCGCCGAGCAGGACGAGTCGCGCAGGGGCGTCCCCCACCTCGAGGACGAGCCTCTCCCGACCCGGCGCGACGTAGGCCAGCCAGGCGCGCGGCACGTCCGTCCCCTGCAGGCGCACGTCCCCGTCGTCGACCAGCACGGCGTGCTCGAAGGCGGGGTCGACGGGCAGCACCACGCGCGCGCCGGCGGGGACGTCGAGCTGCGCGGCGACGAGCGGCGTCGCGGCGTGGGCCGGCGAGGTGACGCCCAGCAGGCTGCCCATGACCACCCGGACGCGCGCCCCGTCGTGCTCGACGAGCGGCGGGTCGGCGACGTGCTGGAACGCGGGCGCCCCCGCGCGGGCGCCGTCGGGCAGCGCCGTCCAGAGCTGCACACCGTGCAGCCGTCCCGAGGGGGCACCGGCGGTGGCTCCACCGTCGGGCTCCAGTCCCCCGCCGCGGAGCGACTCCTCGGAGTGGCAGACCCCGTGCCCGGCGGTCATGAGGTTGAGCTGGCCGGGCCGCACCGCCTGGACGGCGCCCGTCGCGTCCTGGTGCAGCACCTCCCCCTCGAACAGCCACGTCACCGTCTGCAGGCCCGTGTGCGGGTGCGGCGGGACGTCCATGCCGCCCGTCGCGGCCACGTCGTCCGGCCCGTAGTGGTCGAGGAAGCAGAAGGCGCCGACGAGCGACCGGGCCCGTGAGGGCAGGGTGCGGCGCACGGTCATGGCGCGCACCCCGCCGAGCGGCACGTCGCGCGGCTCGAGGAGCTGGACGTCCCCCGACGGGCCGCCGGCACGGCTCACGGTCTCCGTCGGCCGTGCCTCGAGGTTGGTCACGCGCCGGAGAATAGGCTGTGCGCCGTGCACCTGCCCACGCCCCGCACCGGTGGCCCCGCCGGCGGCCCGTCTGGTGGCCCACCTCGTGGCCACCCGGTTCGCGACGCACGCCGGCTGCTGCCCGTCGCCGCGCTGGTGCTGCCCCTGCTGCTGGTGACGGCGTGCACCGCCGACGGGCAGGACCGCGCCGCCGCCTCGCCGAGCGCCTCGGGCGGTGCGGTGGGTGCCCTGGACCAGCCCTCGGCCACCGTCCCTGCCGTTCCCGGCACGCCGTCCACGGGCGCCACCGGCGCCACGGGCGACCCTGCCGCCACCACCTCGCCCTCGCCGGCGGCCCCGACGGCCGGCCCGAGCACCGCCCCGACCACCGCCCCGTCCATGGCACCGAGGCCGACGACGACGCCGTCCACCCGCCCCGGCACCGCGCCGTCGACCGCACCCGCTGCACCGGCTCCCGCCCCTGCGGCCCCGACGCCCGGTCCGACGACCCCGCCGACCCCGGCGCCCGGGACCGCCACGCCGGCCCCGGCCCCGTCGGGACCCGCCCCGTCCGCCCCTGCCGACCCCTCGCCCACCGACCCCCCGTCCACCCCCGCCCCGCCGGACCCGGCAGACCCCGACGGGCCGGGCACGCTCGTCCTCACCGGGTCCTCGCTCGGCGGCGTGGCGGTCGGCGCACCCCAGGCGCTGGACGCCCTCGTCGCGCTGCTCGGCGAGCCGGACGACCGCGACGAGGGCGGCGACGCCTGCGGCTCGGGCATCGACGCGACCTACGGCTGGGACGACCTCACCGCCTTCCTCGGGGACGGGACGCTCATCGGCTGGTCCGTGCGCGGCGCGACGACGCCCGTGCCCGTCGCGCTGCCGCTCGGGCTGCCGGTCGGCACGCCGCTCGGCGTCGTGGAGGACCGCCTCGGCGCCTCGGCCGCGCTGTGGGAGGAGTACGACGTGTGGACGATCGGCGACGGCGGCGCCCGGTGGTGGGCGGAGTCCGGTGCCCCGACGGCCCCCGTGGTGCTGGTCTCGGGTGGCACGAGCTGGTGCGACTGAGCGTCCTCCGTCGCCGGGGCGCCTCCCCCGGTTGCCGCCGTCCGCACGCGCGGTGAGGGTGGTCGGGACGCCGACGACGGGAGCACCATGACCACCTCCGACCCCGGGTACGGACGCGAGTCCTTCGACCCCGGTCCCCAGCGCGCCCGTGACGCCGTGGCGCCCGACCCGAACCCCGACACCACCACCGGTCTCGAGCCGGGCGGCGGGGTGCCCCCGGGCGAGACCCCGCCGGGCGAGTCCAGCACGACAGGCGTCTCCGACCGGCAGCCGCCGGTCCCCCGCACCGCCTCCAACTGGGCCGTGTACGTGGCCATCGGCGCAGTGGCGCTACTCGTCGCGCTGTTCGGCGTCGGGCACCTCGTCGGGTTCCTCTAGGCCCACCGACGAGGCCGGCCGGCCCGGCGGGAGCTGGGCCGGCCGGGTCCCGCTCCCGCCCCGTGCACGACGAAGGGCGCCGACCACCGGTCGGCGCCCTTCGTGCGGGGTGGAGCTGAGGGGACTCGAACCCCTGACCCCCTGCATGCCATGCAGGTGCGCTACCAGCTGCGCCACAGCCCCGTGGATCCGTGGGTGCCACCCCAACCCTGCGGCTGGGTGGACCCGCAGGCCACCGCGCCCCGTGGGGCGCTCGTGAAGTCTAGGACGAAACCCGGCCCGTCTCCTAATCGGGGTCGCGGGTCTCCTCGTTCGCGCGGGTGCGCCCCGGCTCGGGGCCGCGGTCCCAGTCCGTGTCGGGGTCGAGGGGGCCGAGGTTGTAGCCCGTCAGCCGCCACGCGGGGTCGGTGCGCGGGGCGTCCGAGACGAGCTCCACCCAGTGGGCGTTCTCCATGCCCGTCAGCCCGCGCCACTCCGCCGGCCTGCCGAGCAGGACGGCCAGGCCCGTGCTGATCGCGGCGCCGTGGGCGACGCACACGAGCGTGGCGCGCTCGTCGAGCGCCGCGGCGTGCTCGACGACGGCCGCCGCCACCCGGCCGCCGACCTGCGCACGGGTCTCGGCGTCGACCCCCGACGGGTCGCCGCCCGCCCGCCACAGCGCGAACTCCTCGGGCCACCCGTCCTCGATCTCCTCGCCGGTGAGCCCCTCCCACCGGCCGAACGAGCGCTCGCGCAGCCGCTCGTCGGTGCGGACCTCGACACCGCTGAGCGAGCCGAGGTACGCGGCGGTCTCCTGCGCGCGGACGAGGTCGGACGTGACGATGGCGTCGGGCGTGCGCCGTGCGAGCAGGGCCCGCGCGGCGGTGGCGGCCTGCCAGTGGCCCACCTCGTCGAGCGGGATGTCGACCTGCCCCTGCAGCCGCGCGGTCGCGTTGTACGCGGTGCGCCCGTGGCGCCACAGGACGACCCGGCGCGCGCTCACGCCGTCGCCCGGTGCCGTGGGGCTGCGCCGGTGGCAGCGGCGGCCGTCACCACTGCGGGGCCGCGGGCGCGGCGGGGCCCTCCTCCTCGTCCTCGCTGGTGCCGTGGACGTCGTCGGGCAGCTCGATGAGGGGGCAGTCCTTCCACAGGCGCTCGAGCGCGTAGAAGACGCGGTCCTCCGCGTGCTGCACGTGGACGACCACGTCGCCGAAGTCGATGAGCACCCACCGCCCCTGCGTCTTGCCCTCGCGGCGAACGGGCTTGGCGCCGAGCCCGTGCAGCGCCTCCTCGACGGCGTCGACGATGGCGCCGACCTGCCGCTCGTTGGTGCCCGAGGCGATGAGGAAGACGTCGGTCAGGACGAGCTGCTCGCTCACGTCCAGGGCGATGATCTCGTGGGCCTTGCGGTCGGCCGCGGCACGGGCGGCGGCGACGGCGAGCTCGACGGAACGGGCGGTGGCGGTCACAGGGCTCCTCGGAGGAACGGCGACGACGGTGCCGGGGCGGCGGTCGTCGTGGTCACGGTCGTGGTGGTCACGGTCGCGGTGGTCACGGTCGCGGTGGTCACGGTCGCGGTGGTCACGGTCGTCGTGGTCGGGGGCTGGGGGGAGGCGGCGCCGTCGGCACCGCCGTCGCGGGCACGGTCGACGAGCACGCCGACGAGCACGCCGAGCACGACGGCGACGAGGGACCAGGCGAGCACCTGCGCCCACGTCGACGGCAGGCCCCGACGACGGGGGCGGCCGGTGCCCCGCGAGGCCTCGCCGACCGTGTCGCGGTCGGCGCCGGTCCCGGCGGCCGGCACGGCGGGTGCCCCGTCGTCCGCGGCGCGCCCGGGGTCGCCGCCCTCCGCGCCTCCGCGAGGGTCCGCGGCCTCGTCGGCGGGCGGCCGCAGCGCCGGCCACGCGGGCACGGGCACGTCGAGCGGCAGCAGGGACCGCGCCGGGTCGACGACGGGCACCTGGCCCGTGATCGGCGCCCAGGCCGGCCGCATAGCCTCGTCCTGCCCGGGCGCGCCGGGCAGGACGCCGTCGGAGGGGTCGACCGGCCACGCGGGCACGAGCTCGTCGCGCGGCTCCGCCTCGGAGCGGGTGCTGCGACGCACGGGCACGGCCCGGGTCGCCCCAGTTGGCGGGACGCGGGCGCTGACGCGCGCCGGGCCTCCCTCCGCCGCCGCGACCGCGCGCCGTGCGCCGACGCGCCCGCCCTGCTGCGGCACCCGGCGTGGCGCCTCGGCGGCAGCAGGGCCGCCCGGGGACCGCGCGGGTGTCCCCGGGCCCGGGACCACGGGCTGCGCGCCGGTCGCCGCCTCGGCCTCCGCCAGCGCGCGCAGGACCCGGCGCGAGGGCACGGGCTCGGTCGGCGAGGCGGGGACGACGACGATGCCGCCGGTCAGCGCCGGGGGCTCCGCGGCCGTGGCGGTGCGGGCGACGCCCGTCGACCCCGTCCGGGGCCGCACGGCAGCACCGGACGACCCCTCGGTCACCACCGGGACCGCCGCGGTCCGGAGGGCGCGACGGGACCCTGCGACGGGGACGCGCGCGTGGACGCCGGTGGCGGACCCCACGGCGGACGCCGTGCGCCCGGCGCCGCGCTGCGCGGGGCGCTCGTCGGGCCGGTCGGCGTGACGCTCGTCGGGCCGGTCGTCGGGCCGGTCGTCGGGGCGCGACGTGGTCGGCGCGGCCGGGCCTGCGACCGCGCGGAGGTCGCGCCGGCGGGGTGGGGCTCCGGTGTCACTCATCACTACCTCGATACAGACGGTGCTTCGCGATGTGCTGGACGACGCCGTCGGGCACCAGGTACCAGGCGGGCAGGCCGCTGCTGACCCGCTGACGGACGTCGGTGGAGGAGATGGACAGCGCGGGGATCTCGAGGACGCTGACCCGGTCGGCCGGCAGCCCCGCGACCGACAGCGCGTGGCCGGGCCGGGTCACGGCGACGAACCGCGCGAGCGCGAACAGCTCGTCCGCGTCCTTCCAGGACAGGATCTGGGCGATCGCGTCGGCGCCGGTGATGAAGTACAGGTCGGCGTCGGGCCGCTCGGCGTGCAGGTCGCGCAGGGTGTCGACCGTGTACGTGTCCCCCGCCCGCTCGAGGTCGACGCGGCTGACGGTGAACTGCGGGTTCGACGCGGTCGCGATGACCGTCATGAGGTAGCGGTGCTCGGGCGCGGTCACGACCACGTGGGTCTTGAGCCGTGGCCGGCCCGTCGGGACGAACACGACCTCGTCGAGGCCGTACCGCGCCGCGACCTCGCTGGCCGCGACGAGGTGGCCGTGGTGGATCGGGTCGAACGTGCCGCCCATCACCCCGACCCGGCGCCGCTGCGGCGTCCCGTCGGGGGTGGCGACCGGGGCCCCGCTCACGACCGTCCGGCCCGGCGTCGACGTCGCGCTCAGTGGCGCGAGCCGATGCTCCGGAACGCGAACGTGAAGAGCAGGAGCCCGATGAGGCCCGCGAACGCGCCGAGGCCGAAGACGATCGGCGGGACGGGCAGCTCGTTCACGTGCTCAGCGGTCTCCTCGACGGCGGCGAGCAGGGCAGCGTGCACAACGTCCTCCAGGTGGTGGTGCGGTGGTCGGGCAAGTCTGGCACGGGCGCGGCCCGTGGTCGTGCGACCCGGGCGGACCGCGTGCGCACGGGTCGGCGTGCGCGGGGGTCAGGGACGCACGTGGCCGTCGCCGTGCACGACCCACTTCGTGGTCGTCAGCTCCGCGAGCCCCATGGGGCCGCGCGCGTGCAGCTTCTGCGTCGAGATGCCGATCTCGGCACCGAGGCCGAGCTGGCCGCCGTCCGTGAACCGCGTCGAGGCGTTGACCATGACGGCGGCGGAGTCCACCTCGGCGACGAAGCGCTCCGAGGAGGCGAGGTCGCGCGTGAGGATCGCCTCCGTGTGGCCCGAGCTCCAGGTCCGGATGTGCTCGATCGCCTCGTCGAGGGAGTCGACGACGCGCACGGCCAGGTCGAGGGACAGGTACTCCGTCGCCCAGTCCTCGTCGGTGGCCGGCACGGCGCGGACCCCGGCGGGCGCGAGCGCCAGCGTGCGCGCGTCGCCGTGCACGGTGACGCCCGCGTCGTGCAGCGCGGCGAGCGCGGCCGGGAGGAACCCCTCCGCGGCGTCCCGGTGCACGAGCAGCGTCTCGGCGGTGTTGCACGTGCCGATCCGCTGCGTCTTGGCGTTGAGCAGGACCGGCAGCGCCTGGGCGACGTCCGCGGAGGCGTCGACGTAGACGTGGCAGTTGCCCGTCCCCGTCTCGATGACGGGCACGACCGACTCCGCGACGACGGTCCGGATGAGGTCCGCGCCGCCCCGGGGCACGAGGACGTCGACGAGGCCGCGCGCCCGCATGAGCGCCACGCCCCCGGCGCGTCCCCATGCGTCCACCGACTGCACGAGGTCGGCGGGCAGCCCCTGCGCCACCAGCGCCTCGGACAGCACCGCCACGATGGTCTCGTTCGAGCGCGCGGCCGCGCTGCCGCCCCGCAGGACGACGGCGTTGCCGCTCTTGAGCGCCAGCCCGACGGCGTCCACCGTCACGTTCGGCCGCGCCTCGTAGATCATCCCGACGACGCCCATGGGCACCCGGAGCTGGCGCAGCCGCAGGCCGTTCGGCAGCGTCTGGCCGCGGACCACCTCCCCCACGGGGTCGGGCAGGGCCGCGAGCTCGCGCAGCGCGTCGGCGATGCCCGCGATCCGCTCCGGCGTGAGCGCCAGCCGGTCGAGCAGGCCGGCGGACGTCCCGGCCTCCCGGCCGCGCGCGACGTCCTCCGCGTTGGCGGCCAGCACCCGGTCGGCCCCGGCGACGAGCGCGTCGGCCAGGGCGTGCAGCGCGGCGTCCTTGCGGGCGCGGGTGGCGGTGGCCAGGGCCCGTGACGCGACCTGCGCCCGTCGCGCGACGTCCCGCACGGCGGCGTCGACGTCCGTACCGGCGACCGGCGCGTCCGCGTCCCCGGGCGCTGGCAGGGAGCCGGTGCCGTGCGGGAGGGCGAGCCCGGGGTGGTCCAGCGTCGTCATGGCAGCAGGGTAGTCCGCCCGACGAGCACGAGGTCGTCGCGGTGCACGAGCTCGCGGTCGTACCCCGGGCCGAGCTCGGCCCGCAGGTCGGACGTCGACCGGCCCAGCAGCGGCGGCACCTCGGCCACGTCGTAGGCGACGAGCCCGCGCGCCAGCACCACCCCGTCCGGCCCGACGATCTCGACGGGGTCGCCCGCGTCGAAGTCGCCCTCGACGCCCGTCACCCCCGCCGGCAGCAGCGACGTGCCGCGGTCGCGCACCGCGCGCGCGGCCCCCTCGTCGAGCAGCAGCCGCCCCCGCGTCCGTGCCGCGTGCGCGAGCCAGAGCAGGCGCACGGAGGTCCGCCGCCCGGTGGCCGCGAAGAACGTCCCGACGTCGTCGCCGGCCAGCGCGCCGGCGGCGTTGGCCGCCGCCGTCAGCACCACGGGCACGCCCGACGCGGTCGCGATCGCGACGGAGTCGAGCTTCGTCACCATGCCGCCCGTCCCCACCGCCGAGCCGCGCGCGCTGACGTCCACGCCCGCGACGTCCTCCAGTCCGCGCACGAGCGGGATCCGCACGGACCCGGGCCGCCCGGGCGGGCCCGTGTGCAGGCCGTCCACGTCCGTGAGCAGCACGAGCGCGTCGGCCCGCACGAGGTGCGAGACCAGCGCGGCCAGCCGGTCGTTGTCGCCGAACCGGATCTCCTGCGTCGCGACGGCGTCGTTCTCGTTGATGACGGGGACGACGCCCAGCGCCAGCAGCCGCTCCAGCGCGCGACTGGCGTTGCGGTGGTGCGTGCGGCGCACGGTGTCGTCCGCGGTGAGCAGCACCTGCCCCACGCGCAGCCCGTGCGCGGCGAAGGCCCGCGCGTAGTCGGCGACGAGCAGCCCCTGCCCGACGGACGCCGCCGCCTGCTGGGTCGCCAGGTCCCGGGGCCGGCCCGGCAGCCCCAACGGACCCAGCGCCGAGGCGATGGCCCCGGACGACACCAGCACGACCTGCCCGCCGGCGGCCCGGCGTGCGGCCAGCACGTCGACGAGGGCGGTCAGCCGCTCCCGGTCGAGGTGCCCGCGCGCGTCCGTCAGCGACGAGGAGCCGACCTTGACCACGACGCGTGCGGCCGACGGCAGCGCGGCGCGGTCGGCGGGGCCCGGCGCGCCGGCCGCCGTGCTCGCACCGGTCGCCGTGCTCCCGCCGGCCGCCGGGCCCATGCCGGTCGCCGTGCTCACTCCGGGTCCGTCCAGACGCCGGACTCCCGCTCCGTCCACAGCTCGGCACGGGCGGCCGCCTTGGCGTCCATGCGCTCCTTGAACTCCGCGCGCTTCTCGCCGCGCGTGGGCCGGGACCGGTCCTCGAGGCGCAGGTCCGTGCCGCGCTGGCCGAGCAGCTCGGCGCCCGCCTGGAGGGTGGGCTCCCAGTCGAAGACGACGGCGTTCTGGTCGCTGCCGATGCGCACCTCGTCGCCCGCGACGGCGCCGCGCTTGAAGAGGAGCTCCTCCACGCCCAGCCGCGCGAGGCGGTCCGCGAGGTACCCCACGGCCTCGTCGTTGGAGAAGTCGGTCTGGCGCACCCAGCGCTCGGGCTTCTCGCCGCGGACCTCGAACCACACCGAGCCGCCGCCCTCGCGGCGCGTCACGGTGAAGCCCGCCTCGTCGACGGCCCGCGGACGCAGCACGACGCGCGTGGGCGCGGGGGCGGGCGCGTCGCGCCGCGCCTGCTCGACGATGCCGGCTAGCGCGAAGGACAGCGCGCGCAGCCCCTCGTGGCTCGCGGTGGACACCTCGAAGACCTGCAGGCCGCGGGCCTCGAGGTCCGGGCGCACGAGCTCGGCCAGGTCGCGAGCCTCCGGCACGTCGACCTTGTTGAGCACGACGACGCGCGGCCGCTCCCCCAGCGGGATGCGCCCGCCCTCGATGCCGAGGTCGCCCGAGTACGCCGCGAGCTCGGCCTCGATGACCGCGAGGTCCGTCAGCGGGTCGCGGTCGGGCTCGAGCGTCGCGCAGTCGAGCACGTGCACGAGCACCGCGCAGCGCTCGACGTGGCGCAGGAACTCCAGCCCGAGGCCCTTGCCCTCCGACGCGCCGGGGATGAGGCCGGGCACGTCGGCCACCGTGTAGCGCGACGAGCCGGCCTGCACCACCCCGAGGTTCGGCACCAGCGTGGTGAACGGGTAGTCGGCGATCTTCGGACGCGCGGCGGACATGGCCGCGACGAGACTGGACTTGCCCGCGCTCGGGTAGCCGACCAGCGCGACGTCCGCGATCGTCTTCAGCTCCAGCACGACGTCCGCGGAGTCGCCCGGCTCGCCCAGGAGCGCGAAGCCCGGCGCCTTGCGGCGCGGCGAGGCCAGCGCCGCGTTGCCGAGACCGCCGCGCCCCCCGGCCGCGACGACGTAGCGCGCGCCGGGGCCGACGAGGTCCGCGAGCACCTCGCCCGTCGGGCTCTTGACGACGGTCCCGTCCGGGACGCCCAGCACGAGGTCGGCGCCGAGCGAGCCGGACCGGTGGTCCCCCATGCCCTGCGTCCCGCTCGGCGCGTGCCGGTGCGGCAGGTGGTGGAACTCCAGCAGCGTCGTCACCTGCGGGTCGACCTCGAGGACGACGGAGCCGCCGTTGCCGCCGTTGCCCCCGTCGGGGCCGGCGAGCGGCTTGAACTTCTCGCGGTGGATGGAGGCGCAGCCGTGCCCGCCGTCCCCGCCCGTGGCGTGCAGGACCACACGGTCGACGAAGGTCGCCACGTGCTGCTCCTCCCTGTGGGGCCCCCGGGGTCGCCGGGGGCGGGGTGCGTGCTGGGTGCGTGTGCTGGGTGCGTGTGCTGGGTGCGTGGGCCGGTCGTGGGTGCCGGTCGTGCGTGCTGCTGACGACGAGAGGGGCGCACCGTGACGGTGCGCCCCTCTCGTGCTGGACCGGGTGGCTCAGGCCTCGACGGCCGCCACCACGTCGATGACCTTGCGGCCGCGGCGCTGACCGAAGGTGACCGCGCCGGGCGCGAGGGCGAACAGCGTGTCGTCGCCGCCACGGCCGACGTTGACGCCGGGGTGGAAGTGCGTGCCGCGCTGGCGGACGATGATCTCGCCGGCCTTCACGGCCTCGCCGCCGAAGCGCTTGACGCCGAGGCGCTGCGCGTTGGAGTCACGACCGTTGCGCGAGGAGCTCGCGCCCTTCTTGTGTGCCATGGGGGACCTGCTTCCTGCTCAGAGCTCGATGGGGGTGCGTCACCGACGACGGGCCGGGGGCCCGTCGGACGGGTCACGCGATGCCGGTGACCTTCAGGCGGGTGAGCGCCTGGCGGTGGCCCTGACGCTTGCGGTAGCCGGTCTTGTTCTTGTACTTGAGGATCCGGATCTTCGGACCCCGCTCGTCCCGGACGACCTCGGCCGTCACGGTGACCTTGGCCAGCGCGTCGGCGTCGGACGTCACCGTCGCGCCGTCGACGAGCAGCAGCGCCGGGAGCTGGACGGTCTCACCCGTCGCAGCGGCCAGGCGGTCCACGACGACGACGTCGCCGACGGCGACCTTCTCCTGACGGCCGCCGGCCTTCACGATCGCGTACACCACGTTGCTGCTCATCTCTGCTGGTCGGGACTGCTCGTTGCACTGCACGCCGGGCCACGGCCCGGACCGACGCCCCACGTGCCGGGGCGCCCGCGCTCCACCTGCGCGCGGGGCGGAGGGGTTCGCGTCGGCGCCAGGCTGGCGGGCCGGGGGCGTGCGGGACGGCACGCTCAGCACGCGCCGACGTCCTAGGGTACGGACCGGGCGGGGCAGGGTCAAACCCGCCGCGCCCGGCCCGTCCCGTCAGAGGCCCTCGGCCGAGCGGGCGTTCGGGTCGTCGGCGGGCTCGTCCGTCGCCCCGTCCGCGCGCTGGTCCCGGCTCGGCAGCTCGAGGGCGAAGACGTCGGGGTCGACGGCCGCCAGCTCCCACCGCTGCTCGTCGGGCCGGCCGCCGTGCTCGTCGCCGGCCGTCGCCCCCGGGGTGCCCGTGCGGACGCGACCGGCGAAGGCGGCCAGGACGTCGAGCGTGCCGGTGCGCCCACCGGCGGACCCGCCCGCCGGCCGGCCCTCGGCAGCGCCCTGGACGCCCTCCGCGGCGCCTGCGGCGGCTGCCTCGTCGGCAGCCTCGTCGGCAGCCGCGTCGGCCGTGCCCGGCACCGACGCCACGACGACGACCTGCTCGGCGTCGGCCGCACCGCCCGCCGCGTCACCCAGCTCGGCCACGACGTCGGCCAGCTCCTCGCCCTCCAGCACCTGCGCCGGCACCGGCGACGCACCGGCCGGCACGCCGCCGTCCGTCCTGCCGCCGGACGGCTGCGCCGCCTCGTGCGGGTGCGCCTCGTGCGCGTGCGCCGCCGCGGCGGCGATCGTCGCGAGCGTCGCCTTGACCGCCTCGCGGGCCGCCGGCAGCACGGGCACCGACCGCTCGGCCGTGCCCGCGTCCGGCCCCGTGTCCTTGCCGCGGCGACGACGGGCGCCACGACGCCCCTCCCCCTCCGCGGACTCCGCCGCAGGCGCGCCCTCGGACCGCCCGCCGCCGGCGCCGCGCTCGACGGGCTCGGCGTGCACGACGAAGCCGCGCCCGTGGCAGTGCTCGCAGGTCTCGCTGAACGCCTCGACGAGGCCCTGGCCCACGCGCTTGCGGGTCATCTGCACGAGCCCGAGCGACGTCACCTCGGCCACCTGGTGCTTCGTGCGGTCCCGGCCGAGGCACTCGACCAGCCGCCGCAGCACGAGGTCGCGGTTCGACTCGAGCACCATGTCGATGAAGTCGACGACGATGATCCCGCCGATGTCGCGCAGCCGGAGCTGGCGGACGATCTCCTCCGCCGCCTCGAGGTTGTTGCGCGTGACCGTCTCCTCGAGCGTCCCGCCGGCGCCGGTGAAGCGACCGGTGTTGACGTCGACGACCGTCATGGCCTCGGTGCGGTCGATGACCAGCGACCCGCCCGACGGCAGCCAGACCTTCCGGTCCATGCCCTTGGCGAGCTGCTCGTCGATGCGGTGGTGCGCGAACACGTCACCCGTGCCGGTCCACCTCTGCACCTTCTGCGCGAGGTCCGGCGCGAGGTCCCCGATGTACCCGGAGATCGTCGACCACGCCGCGTCCCCCTCCACGACGAGCGCGGAGAAGTCGTCGTTGAAGATGTCGCGCACGACGCGGATGGCCATGTCCGGCTCGCCCTGCAGCAGGGCCGGCGCCGAGGCCGTGCGCTGCTTCTTCTCGATGGCCTCCCACTGCGCCTGCAGGCGGGCCACGTCGGCGCGCAGCTCCTCCTCGCTGGCCCCCTCCGCGGCCGTGCGCACGATGACGCCGGCGGAGTCGGGCACCAGCTCGCGCAGCAGCTTCTTCAGGCGGTTGCGCTCGACGTCGGGCAGCTTGCGGCTGATGCCGGTCATGCCGCCGCCCGGCACGTAGACGAGGTACCGCCCGGCCAGCGTCACCTGGGCCGTCAGGCGCGCGCCCTTGTGCCCGATGGGGTCCTTCGTGACCTGGACGAGCATGGGGTCACCGCTCTTGAGCGCCGTCTCGATGCGGCGCGGCTGCCCCTCGAGGCCCGCGGCGTCCCAGTTGACCTCGCCCGCGTAGAGCACGGCGTTGCGGCCCTTGCCCACGTCGACGAAGGCCGCCTCCATGCTGGGCAGCACGTTCTGCACGCGGCCGAGGTACACGTTGCCGACCATGGAGGCCTGCGCCTGGTTCGAGACGTAGTGCTCGACGAGCACGCCGTCCTCGAGCACCGCGATCTGGGTGCGGCCGTCGCGCTCGCGCACGAGCATCGTGCGGTCCACGGACTCACGGCGAGCGAGGAACTCGGCCTCGGTGAGGATCTGGCGGCGGCGGCCCTGGTCGCGGCCCTCCCGCCGGCGCTGGCGCTTCGCCTCCAGCCGGGTCGAGCCCCGCAGCGCGGTCGGCTCCTCCGAGCGCGTCCGGGTGCGACCGCCCTCGGGCTCCTCACCCGTGCCGCGCGCGCCGCGACGACGACGGCGGCGGCGACGGCTCGAGCCGCCCGCCTCGTCGTCGCCCACGTCCTCGCCGCCCTCGTCGTCGGCGTCCTCGTCGTCGGGCTCGGCGCTGGACCCGACGCCCGTCGACGCGTCGGGGTCGGTGGGCGACGGGAGGCCGGCGTCGGCGTCCTCGTCGTCGGCGCGCACGTCGTCGCCCGCGACGGGGGCGTCCCCGCGGCTGCGACGTCCGCGCCCGCCGCGGCGGCGCCGGCGGCGCGGACCGCCATCGGACCCGTCCGTGCCCTCGTCCGTGCCCTCGTCCGTGCCCTCGTCCGTGCCCTCGCCCTCGTCGTCGGCGGTGTCCTCGTCGACGGCGTCCAGGTCGTCGCCGTCGAGCGCCTGCCCGGTCGTGGCGGGGGCCGTGAGGGCGGCGTCCTCGTCGACGGGCAGGGCGTCGTCCGCGAGGGGCGCGTCCTCGTCGGTCCCGGCCGTGCTGGTCGCGTCCTCCGGCGTACCGGTCGCGGTGTCCGCGCCGCCGCGGCCACGCCGGCCGCCCCGACGGCGGCCGCCGCGACGGCCGGTGGTCTCCTCGGCCGCGGTGCGGTCGGCCTGCGGCGCCGCCTCCTCCGGTCCGGTCGTGGCGGCGGCCGCGGAGGCTGCCTCCGCGGCGCGGGCGGCACCGGAGATCGCCTCCGGCGAGCCGGCCTCCGCGAGCACCCGACGGCGACGGGGACGGGCCCCGGCGTCAGGGGCCTGGAAGAGCAGCGCGGTGGTCGCCAGTCGCGGCGCGGCGGCCGGCGCGTCGGCCGACCCGCCCGACCCGGAGCCCCGGCGGGCCCCCGTCGTCCGGCCGGAGGTGGCGGCACCCGGGTCCGTGCCGGCGTCCGCGCGGGGGGTCTCGTCGGACGTGCGGGCCCGGGCGCCGACGGGCGGGTCGGCGGGGGCCGGCTCGGCCGTGCCCGTGGCGGGGGCCGCGCTGGTCGCAGGGCTGGTCGCAGCGGTGGTCTGAGGGGTGGTCTCAGGGGTCGTCCCGGGGGTGGCCACGGGCGCTGCCGCGCCGGCCGCCCGGGAGGCGCCGCGGGTCGCCCGGCGCGCGCGGGTCCGCGGGGCCGGCGCGTCCTCGGCCGTCGTGCCGCGCGCCGCCAGCTCGGCGAGGACGTCCAGGGTGCCGGTCGGGCCCACGCCCTCGGGGGCGGCATCGGCGACGGGCGCGACCGCAGAGGTCTCCGCGACCTCCTCGACGACCTCCTCGACGACCGCCGCGTCGTCAGGAGCCGGGACGACGACCTCGGCGTCCGCCGTGACGGGCTCCGCGACGGGCTCCGCGACCGGCTCGACGACGGGCTCGGCCACCGGGGGCAGCACCGCGTCGGGCGCCGCCGCCGGACGCGTCGCGGCGCGCCGGCGCCGCGTCGGCGCGGCGGGCGCCTCGACGGCGACGGTCGGGTCGACGGACTCGGCGACGGGCGCGGCGACGGGCGCGTCGACCGGCGTGTCGACGGCCATCTCGAGCGTCGCCTCCTGGGTCGGCGGAGCCACTTCGTCGATCGATGAGGTGGCTCCGGTTGCGGCCGCGGGGTCCGTCCCGGCCGGGACCTCGGTGCCGGGCGCGGCGGCCGCGGGGGCAGCCGTGGCGCTCGTCGCACGACGGCTGCGGCGCGCTCGCGCCACCTTCGGGGCCGGCTCGGCGGCGACGTCGAGCGTCGCGTCGCCGGACGCCGTGGCGACGGCGCCGTCCGTGCCGTCCGACGCGCCCGCACGAGCGGTGTCGGGAGTGCTGCCGTCGGCGGTGGTGGTGCCGTCGTCGGTGCCGGCCGTCGTCGCCGTCGGGGAGGCGGCGGTCCGGGTCGCGCGGCGGCGACGCGGCGCGGCGGGCGCGGTCGTCGGCGACGCGTCCTCGGCGCCACCCCCGCCCGCGGTCGTCGTGGCGTCGTCGGGGGTGCTGGTGGGGCTCACGCGGGGTGCTCCTGAGGCCGGGTCGCGGCCACACCCGCGCACCCGGCGGTCGGTCGTCGCGCGCTGGGCGGCGACGGAAAGTCGACGGTCGTGGCCGCGGCGCCCCGCCGGCACCGTCGCCTGCTCGGACCGGCGCCCCTCGCGCTGTCCCGGAGGACCTGCGGGGGCGGCGGACCAGCGGCGGCTGGTGCGCGCGGCGGTTGACACCGACGAGCTCAAGGGCTCGGGCGCGGTGTGGGCGCGCCCTTCGCCGCCGTCAGTATCGCACAGGCGTCCTCCGACGCCCCGGAGGCGCGTGCTCCACGTCACGACACGGCGTCAGCACCGGGGACGAAGGTCCCACCGGCCGGGCAGGGGTCGCGCCCTACGTTCGCACCTGTCGGGACCGGCGGCGACGACGCCGGCGGACCCGCACGCAGACCCCGCTCGCCCGGCACGGACGCACGCCGCGCACGCACCCCGTGCCCGCCGTGCACACCCGCCGGACGCGCACCCCGACACCCCGTACGCCCGCCCTCGCACCCCACGGAGACCCGCGTGGACGCCCTCACCCTGGCCCGCTGGCAGTTCGGTGTCACGACCGTCTACCACTTCGTCTTCGTGCCGCTCACCATCGGCCTGTCGCCCCTCGTCGCCGTCATGCAGACCGCCTGGGTGCGGACCGGGGACGTGCGCTGGCTGAAGCTGACGAAGTTCTTCGGCAAGCTCCTGCTCATCAACTTCGCGATCGGGGTCGCCACCGGCATCGTGCAGGAGTTCCAGTTCGGGCTGAACTGGTCGGAGTACTCGCGCTTCGTCGGGGACGTGTTCGGCGCGCCGCTGGCCATGGAGGCGCTGGCGGCCTTCTTCGTCGAGTCGACGTTCCTCGGCCTGTGGATCTTCGGCTGGGACCGGCTGCCCCGGCGGGTGCACCTGGCGACGATCTGGGCCGTGGCGCTGGCGACGAACCTGTCGGCGTTCTTCATCCTCGCGGCGAACAGCTGGATGCAGCACCCCGTCGGCGCCGAGCTCGACCCCGAGACGGGCCGCGCGCAGATGACGAGCATCCTGGCGGTCCTCACCAACCCGACCGTCCTCGCCGCGTTCCCCCACACGATCTCGGCGTCCCTGCTCACGGCCGCCACGTTCGTCGCCGCCATCTGCAGCCTGTGGCTGGTGCGCTCGCACCGGCGCGGCGACGGCGTGGCGACCACCGGCGTCTACCGCAGCGGGCTACGCCTCGGCGTCGGCGTCATGATCGGCGCGGCCGTCGTCGTCGGCGCGTCCGGGCACTGGCAGGGCCAGCTCATGTTCGAGCAGCAGCCCATGAAGATGGCGTCGGCGGAGGGCCTGTGCGCGACGGAGAGCGGCGTGCCCTTCTCCCTGCTGGCCGTCGGCGACCTGTCGAACGACTGCGAGGACGTCACGCACCTGCTGCAGATCCCCGGCATGACGTCGTTCCTCGCCGACAACTCGTTCTCCGCCGAGCTCCAGGGTGTCGACGAGCTGCAGGCGGAGTACGAGGCCCGGTACGGCGCCGGCATCGACTACCGGCCCGACCTCGCGGTCACCTACTGGTCCTTCCGGCTCATGATCGGCATGGCCGCCTTCGCCGGCCTGCTCGCCGTCGCGGCGCTGTGGCTGACGCGCGGCGGGCGGGTGCCCACCGCCCGCTGGTTCCGCTGGAGCGCGATCGCCGCCCTGCCGACGATCTTCCTCGCCTCGTCGTTCGGCTGGATCTTCACCGAGATGGGCCGCCAGCCCTGGGTGGTGGCGCCCAACCCGACCGGCATCGACGACATCTGGCTCCTCGTCGAGCGGGGCGTGTCCACGCAGGTGCCCGCGAGCGCGATCCTCACCTCGATGGTGCTGTTCACGCTGCTGTACGGCGTGCTGGCCGTGTTCTGGTACCGGCTCATGCACCGCTACGCGGTCGAGGGCGTGGAGGCCGACCCGGTCGACCCGAGCCCCGACGCCCGTCGCGCCGACGTCGACGACGACGCCGACCGACCCCTGTCCTTCGCCTACTGACGCCCGACGCACCACCGACCCGGGCAGGAGACCCACCATGAGCCACGAGGCGCTGCAGATCACCTGGTTCGTCCTCATCGCGGTCCTGTGGACCGGCTACCTCGTCCTCGAGGGCTTCGACTTCGGCGTGGGGATGCTCCTGCCGTTCGTCGGGCGCGACGAGCGCGAGCGCCGCGTCATGATCAACACGATCGGCCCCGTCTGGGACGGCAACGAGGTCTGGCTGCTCACCGCCGGCGGCGCGACCTTCGCCGCCTTCCCCGAGTGGTACGCCACGCTGTTCTCGGGGGCCTACCTCGCGCTCGTCCTGGTCCTGCTCGCGCTCATCGTGCGCGTCGTCGCCTTCGAGTGGCGCGGCAAGATCGCCTCCGGCTGGTGGCAGGCCACGCACACGTGGGCGCTGGTCGTCGGCTCCTGGGTCCCGGCGGTCCTCTGGGGCGTCGCGTTCGGCAACCTCGTGGCGGGCATGCGGATCGAACCCGTCGTGACCTCGACGAGCAACGTCGAGGGCGAGACCACCCGCAACACGCTGCAGTACACGGGCTCGTTCCTCGACCTGCTGACCAACGGCCACGGGTTCGCGCTGCTGACCGGGGTCGTGACGGCCTGCATCTTCCTCACCCACGGCTCCGTCTTCCTCGCGCTGAAGTCCGACGGGGTGGTCCGTCGGCGCGCGGGCGAGCTGTCCGGGCGGCTGTCCGTGCTCACGCTCGGCGTCGGGGCCGTGTGGGCGATCTGGCTGCAGCTCGAGTACTCGGGCAAGGCCTGGACCTGGGTACCGCTCGTGGTGGCCGCGGCCGCGCTGGCGGCCGGGGTCCTCTTCACGCGCACCCGCCAGGAGGGCCGCGCGTTCGTGGCCTCGGCGGTGGGGATCGTCGCGGCGGTCGTGCTCATCTTCGGCTCGCTGTTCCCCGACGTCATGCCCTCGTCCGTCGACCCGGCGTACTCCCTGACGATCCACAACGCCTCGTCGAGCGCCTACACGCTCGGCGTCATGACGTGGGTCGCGGTCCTGCTCACGCCCGTCGTGCTCGTCTACCAGGCCTGGACGTACTGGGTGTTCCGCAAGCGCGTCTCCGTCGAGCACATCCCCACCCCCACCACCGTCACCTTCGCCAACGCGCGTCGGGACGCCGACGCGCCGTGACCGTGACGCCGGTCGGCGGGCAGGTCGGCGCACAGGTCGGCGGGCCGGTCGTCGCGCCGGCGGGGGGCGCCCGGTGAAGCCGCTCGACCCGCGCCTGCTGCGGCACGCACGGGCCGCGCGCGCCTACCTCGCGCTCACGGTGGCCACCGGGGTGCTGACCGCGGGCCTCGTGGTCGCCCAGGCCCTGCTGCTGGCCCGGGCGCTCGGCGGCGCCGTGCAGGACGGCCTCGACCTCGCGGCCGTCGGCGACGAGGTCGTCGCCCTCGCGGCCGTCGTGCTGGCGCGGGTGCTCGTCGTCGGGGTGCAGGAGCGGTTCGCGCACCGCGCCGCCACCCGCGCGGTGGCCGAGCTCCGGGCCGGGGTCGTCGAGCGGGCGGTGGCCCTCGGCCCGCGCTGGCTCGCCGCCGGACGGGGGCCGGAGCTGGTCACGCTCGCCACGCGCGGGCTCGACGCGCTCGAGCCCTACTTCGTCCGCTACCTGCCCCAGCTCGTGCTCGCGGCGACGGTGACGCCGGCGGCCCTGCTGGTGGTGCTCGGGCTGGACCGGGTGTCGGCGGCGGTCGTCGTCGGGACGCTGCCGCTCGTGCCGGTGTTCATGGTGCTCGTCGGGCGGCTGACCGAGGGGCGCTCGGCGAGGGGGCTGCGGGGCATGCAGACCCTCGCCGCGCAGACGCTGGACCTGCTCGCGGGGCTGCCCACGCTGCGCGCGCTGGGCCGCGAGCGCGGCCCGGCCGCACGCGTCCGCGAGCTCGGCGACGCGCACCGCCGCGCGACCATGGGGACCCTGCGGATCGCCTTCCTGTCCGGCATGGTGCTCGAGCTGCTGACGACGCTGTCCGTCGCGCTCGTCGCGGTCGGCATCGGGCTGCGGCTCGTCGGCGGCCACCTGCCCCTGGTCACCGGGCTGGCGGTGCTGGTCCTCGCGCCCGAGGTCTACGCGCCGCTGCGGCAGGTCGGGGCGCAGTTCCACGCGTCGACCGACGGTGTGGCGGCCGCCGAGGCCGCTTTCGCGGTGCTCGAGACCCCCCTGCCGCCGCGGGGCACGCACCCCGCACCCGACCTCGCCCGCACCGCGCTGCGGCTGCACGGCGTCGCCGTGCGCCAGCCCACGGGGGCGCTCGCGCCGGAGGGCCTGGACCTCGAGGTCCGGCCGGGCCGCGTGGTGGCCCTCGTCGGGACGAGCGGGTCCGGCAAGACGACGGCCGTCGAGGTCCTGCTGGGGCTCCTGCGCCCGGACGCCGGCGCGGCGCGGCTCGTCGCGGTCGACGGCACGGGACCGGCGCTCGACCTCGCCGACGTCGACCCCGCCACGCTGTGGTCGCAGGTCTCCTGGCTCCCGCAGCGGCCGGTGCTCGAACCCGGCACCGTGGCGGCACTCGTCGGCGGGGACGCGCCCGTGCGCGAGCGTGCGGCCGCGCTCACGGGCCTCGACGCCGTCGTCGCCGCCCTGCCGGACGGGTGGGGGCACCGGGTCGGCGCCGGCGGCACGGGCCTCAGCGTGGGCCAGCGCCAGCGCGTGGCGCTCACCCGGGCGCTCGTGTCCCCCGCGCCTCTCGTCGTGCTCGACGAGCCGACGGCGCACCTCGACGCGCACGGGGAGGAGGTCGTGCTCCGGACGGTCGAGACGCTGCGGGCGTCCGGCCGCGCCGTCGTGCTCGTCGCCCACCGCGCAAGCCTCGCCGCGGTCGCCGACGACGTGGTCGTCGTGCGCGCCGCTGCGGCGACGGAGATGGAGGCGGACCGGCCGGCCGCACCCGCACCCGCCGGGACCCCGCGTGCCGCGACCGTGGCCGCGGGTCGGTTCGACGCACCGGTCCCGGAGGTCGTCCGGTGAGCGCCGCGACCACCTCCGCGGTATCGGGCGACGCCCGCGCGACGGTCGACGCCGATCCCCCGCGCGGCACGCTGCGGCGCGCCGTCGCCCTGCTGGACGTCGACCGGCGGCGCGTGCTCCTCGCCGTCGTCCTCGGCACGCTCGCGCTCGGCTGCGCCGTCGCGCTCGCCGCCGTGGCCGCCTGGCTCATCGCCCGCGCGTCGCAGATGCCGCCCGTGCTCGTCCTGTCCGTCGCGACGGTCGGCGTGCGGGCCTTCGGCGTCGGTCGCGGAGTGCTCCGCTACGTCGAGCGGCTCGTGTCGCACGACGTGGCGCTGCGCGGCATGACGCAGCTGCGGACCACGCTGTACGAGCGGCTGGCGGCCGGGTCGCCCGCCGCGCTGGTCCCGCTGCGCCGGGGGGATCTCCTGGCGCGCGTGGGTGAGGACGTCGACGCGGTCGGCGACGTGGTCGTGCGCGGGCTGCTGCCCGCCGCGGTCGCGGCCCTGCTCGGCGTCGGGACCGTGGCCGCCATGACGGTCCTCTGGCCGCCCGCCGGGGCCGCGCTGGCCCTCGCGCTGCTGCTCGCCGGGGTCGTGGCACCCGCGGTCACCGCGCGCACGGCGCGGCTGACGGAACGACGGGCCGCCGCGGGCCGCGCCCGTCGGAGCGCCGCCGCGCTCGCGCTCGTGGACGACGCCGGTCCCCTGGCCGTGGCCGGCCTGGCCGACGAGCGGCTGCGGGCGCTGCGGGACGCCGACGCCGACGTGGCCGCCGCCGTCGACGCCGGGGCGCCGTCCTCCGCCCTCGCCGCCGCGCTCGGCCCCCTGGCGCAGGGCCTGGCCGTGCTCGCCGCGCTCGTCACGGGCATCCCGGCCGTGCGCCGCGGTGACCTGGCCGCCACCGACCTCGCGGTCGTCGTGCTCACGCCGCTCGCGGCCTTCGAGGCCACCGCGCTCCTGCCCGCCGCGGCCACGCAGCTGCACCGCTCACGGGCCGCGGCCGCGCGCGTGCTGGCGCTGCTCGACGCGACGACGCCCCACCCCACCCCGGCACCCGCTGCCACGTCGGGCGCCGCCCCCGCCCCTGGTGCTGCCCCCGTGCCCGCCGGTGCCGGCCTGCACGCCCGAGGCCTCGCGTGCGGCTGGCCGGGCCGTCCACCGGTCGTCGCCGGGCTCGACCTCGACCTCGTCCCCGGACGGTCCGTCGCGGTGGTCGGCCCGTCCGGCACGGGCAAGACGACGCTGCTGCTCACCCTCGCCGGCCTCCTGCCGCCGACGGGCGGGCTCGTCGCCCTCGACGGCCGCCCCGTCGGCGCGTGGCCCGCCGCCGACCTCCCCCACCACGTCGTCGCGACGCTCGAGGACGCCCACGTCTTCGGCACGACGGTGCTGGAGAACCTCCGCGTCGCGCGCGGCGACGTCACCGAGGCGGAGGCCGCCGCCGCCCTGCGCCGCGTCGGCCTCGGCCCGTGGCTCGCCGCCCTCCCCGACGGGCTGGCCACCCGGCTCGGCCCGGACGCCCGCACGGTCTCGGGCGGGGAGCGCCGGCGGCTGCTCCTCGCGCGTGCCCTGCTCACCCACGCGCCCCTGCTCCTCGTCGACGAGCCCGCCGAGCACCTCGACCCGGCGCTCGCCGACGCACTCGTCACCGACCTTCTCCGTGGTGCGGCGAACGGTGCGGCGGACGGTGCGGCGGACGGTGCGGCGGACGGTGCGGCGGACGGTGCGGGGGACGGTCCGAACGGCGGCCGGGGCGTGCTCGTCGTGACGCACCGCCTGACCCCGCTGGCCGCGGCGGACGAGGTCGTGCTCCTGGGCGACGGCGGTGTCGTCGACCGGGGGACGCACGCGGAGCTCCTGGCCCGCCGGGCGGACTACCGTGAGGCGCGCAGGCGCGAGGGCGAGGGGGACGCAGGGTGACGACGACGACGGGTCCGCGCGGCGGGGGCGGCGCGAGCGACGCCGGGGTGGTGCGGGAGTCGTTCTTCCCCATCGACGTCGCGCCGCTGAAGGTCACCGGCGACCCCCTGGCGGACCTCATGCAGGCCATCCTGTCGATCGCCGCGGAGCTCGACCTGCCGTCCGTCCTCAGCCGGCTGGTGCAGGTCAGCGCCGCGATGACCGGGGCGACGTACGGCGCCCTCAACGTCCTGGACCCGCACGGCGCCTCGACGATGTTCGCCTACACCGGCATGCCGACCGCCGTCGCGCGGATGCTCGGCTCCGCCCCGCACGCGCGCGGCGTGCTCGGGGAGATCCCGGCCCAGGGCGTCCTGCGCCTCGACGACCTCACGCAGCACCCGGCCTTCCGCGGCTTCCCGGCCGGGCACCCGCCGATGGGCTCCTTCCTCGGGGCGTCCGTGCGCCTCGGCGACCGCGTCTTCGGCCAGCTCTACCTGTCGGAGAAGCAGGGTGGGCCGTTCACCGCCGCCGACGAGGACGTCGTCGTCGCCCTGGCCGCCGCCGCCGGTGTCGCCGTCGCCAACGCGCGGCTGTACGCCGAGGTCGAGCGGCGCGAGGAGTGGGTGCGCGCCGGCCAGGAGATCACGACGATGCTCCTCGAGGGGCTCGACGAGGAGGACGCCCTCGTCGAGATCGCCCGGCGCGCGCGCCAGGTCGCCGACGCGGACACCTCCGCGCTCGCGCTGCCGGGCGTCGGCGGCGACCTCGTCGTCGAGCTCGCGGACGGGTACGACGCGGACGGCGTCGTCGGGAGCGTCATGCCGCGCGGTGGGCGCGCGTGGACCGTCATGACGGAGGGCAGAGGCCTGCTCACGCCGTCGCTGTCGCAGTCGCGCACCGTCGGCACCCCCGCCCTGCGCACGTTCGGGCCCGCGATGTTCGCGCCGCTGCAGACCACCGGGCGCGGCGTCGGGGTGCTCGTGCTGCTGCGCCGCGTCGGCCGCGAGCCCTTCGAGGAGGGCGACCTCACGACGGCCGAGTCCTTCGCCTCGCAGGCCGCGCTCGCCTACGTGCTGGCGGAGGCCCGGCACGCGCAGGACGTCGCGGCCCTGCTCGACGAGCGCGAGCGCATCGCCCGCGACCTGCACGACCTGGCCATCCAGCAGCTCTTCGCCACGGGCATGCAGCTCGAGACCGTGCGCCGCCGGGCCGCCCGCGGCGTGGACCCGGGCGAGCTGCTGTCGATCGTCGAGGACGCCCTGGACAACGTCGACGGGTCGGTGCGCGAGATCCGGCAGATCGTCCACGCGCTGCGCGACCCCGACGCCGCCACGGGGCTCAGCGAGCGGCTGCGCCGGGAGGCGTCCCTGGCCCGCACGGGCCTGGGCTTCGCGCCGTCCATGGTGCTGTGCCTGGATGGCACGACGCTCGCGTCGCTCGACGACATCGAGGCCGACCAGCTCGACGAGCGCGTCGGCCCGGCCCTCACCGACGACGTCGTGGCGGTCGTGCGCGAGGGGCTGGCGAACGCCGCCCGGCACGCCCAGGCCTCCTCCGTGGCGGTCCGTGTCCGCGTCACCGGCACGGGCCCGACGGGGTCGGTGCTCGTCGAGGTCCAGGACGACGGCGCCGGGCTGCCGGAGCACCGCGACCGGCGCTCGGGCACGGGCAACCTGGCGGCGCGGGCGCGCCAGCACGGCGGGACGTTCACGCTCGGGTCGGCGCCGACCGGCCGGGGCGCGCTGCTGACCTGGCAGGCGCCGCTCGCCTAGGGACAGGTCCGGGGCCGGGGCCCGGGCGGCGCCCCAAAGGGCCTGTGCCCGGCTCGGCGGCCCAGTGCTCAGGCTCAGTGCCCGGGCTCGGCGCGCCAGCCGGAGTGCTTGCGGGAGGCGACCCACGCGGCGACCTGCGTGCGCCGCTGCAGGCCCATCTTCGCCAGCAGCGACGTGATGTGGTTCTTCACCGTCTTCTCGGCGACGCCGAGGCGCTCGGCGATCTCCCGGTTGGACAGGCCCTCGCCGATGAGGTCGAGCACGCGCAGCTCGCTCGGCGTGAGGTTCTCCGTCGGGTCCTCGTGGCCGGCGCGGCGGCGCGCGACGGTCCGCTCGTCGAGCAGGGTGCGCCCCGCCGCGACGGCCTTGACGACGTCGGTGATCTCCGCCCCGCGCACGCTCTTGAGGACGTAGGCCGCGGCCCCGGCGGCGAGCGCGGCGGCGACGGCGTCGTCGTCGTCGAAGGAGGTGAGCACCACCGCACGGACGTCCGGGTGCTGCTCGCGGACCGCCGTGAGCAGGTCGATGCCCGTGCCGTCGGGCAGCTGCAGGTCCAGCAGGAGCACCTGCGGCCGGACGAGGAGCGCCCGCCGCACCCCGTCGGCGACGGAGGCGGCCTCGGCGACGACGGTGAGGCCCTCGGAGCGGTCCACCACCTCGGCGATGCCGCGGCGGACGACCTCGTGGTCGTCGACGATCATCACCGAGACGGGTCCGGGGCGCTCGGGACGGGGGGCGGCGCTGGTCGGTGGCACGGGCCGATCGTAGCCAGGCCGTGCGGCCCCGCCGTGGCGGCGCGCGGCGTCGTCAGGAGCGCCCGGTCACCAGCGTCCCGAGCGCGGCCGTGGCTGGCAGCGGGGGCACGTGAACGACGAGCGGTTCATGAACTCGTCCCGCCGGACGGGCGTGCCGCACCGCGGGCACGGCCGGCCCTCCTGGCCGTACACGGCCAACGACCGGTCGAAGTAGCCCGAGCGCCCGTTGACATTCACGTACAGCGCGTCGAAGGACGTGCCGCCCTGCGCGAGCGCCTCCCCCATGACCTCGTGCGCGGCGTCCAGGGCGTGCAGCACGTCGGCCCGGCGCAGGGTGTCCGTCGCGCGGGCGTAGTGCAGCCGGGCGCGCCACAGCGCCTCGTCGGCGTAGATGTTGCCGATGCCGGACACGAGCGTCTGGTCCAGCAGCGCCCGCTTCAGGCCCGTCCGGCGGGCACGCAGCCGCGCGACGAACGCGTCCCGGTCCAGCGCCGGGTCCAGGACGTCCCGGGCGATGTGCGCCACGGGCTCGGGCAGGAGGGGGTCCGGCGCGCCGAGGCCACCGGGACCGCCGTCGGGCGTCGGCACGAGGTCGGGGACGCCGAGGTGCCCGAAGGTCCGCTGGTCGACGAAGTCCAGGGCGCCCTCGTCGTCGAGGTGCAGGCGCACGCGCAGGTGCGGGTGCTCCGCGCCGGCCGCCGCCTCGTCCGCGCCGGTGCGCACGAGGAGCTGGCCGCTCATGCCGAGATGGGCGAGCAGGGCTTCGTCGGGCGGGTCACCTGCCGCCCCGTCGCCCATCCTGCCGCCCGTTCCGTCGCCGAAGTCGAGCAGCAGCCAGCAGAACTTGCCGCGCCGGACGGCGGCCGTCAGCCGTCGTCCCGTCAGCCGCCCCGCCAGGTCCGCGGGACCCGCGAGGTGCCGGCGGACGCTGTACTCCCGGCGCACCTCGACACGGGTGACCGTCCGGCCGAGGACGTGCTCGGCGAGCCCGGCACGGACCGTCTCGACCTCGGGCAGCTCCGGCACGTCAGGCGTCGACGG
The DNA here is from genome assembly GCF_057221735.1 of Cellulomonas sp. plas2. Lineage (NCBI taxonomy): Bacteria > Bacillati > Actinomycetota > Actinomycetes > Micrococcales > Cellulomonadaceae > Cellulomonas > Cellulomonas sp. plas2. The sequence continues at coordinate 1,511,880 of NZ_CM170155.1, read as the reverse complement.
GTGCGGCGGCGCCGACGACGCCGACGGCGCCGGCGGTGCCCACCCCCGCCGGGTCGCCGCCGACCCCTGCCGCGGCGAGGGCCACGAGCGCCCGATGGGCGGTGGCGGCGGCCTCCTGCTCGGCGACCTTCTTCGCGGGGCCGCTGCCCTCCCCGCGCACGACGCCCGCGACGAGCGCCCGGGCCTCGAAGACGCGGGCGTGGTCGGGTCCCGACGAGACCACCTCGTAGACGGGGGCGCCGAGGTCGAGCGAGGCGGACAGCTCCTGCAGCGACGTCTTCCAGTCGAGGCCGGCGCCGAGCCCCGCGGCCGCCGTCAGCGTCGGCCCGACGAGGCGCAGCACCACCCGGCGCGCGGTCTCCAGCCCGTGGGAGAGGTACACCGCGCCGAAGAGGGCCTCGAGCGTGTCGGACAGGATCGAGTCCTTGTCGCCGCCGCCCGTGGCGCTCTCGCCCTTGCCGAGCAGCAGGTAGCCGCCCAGACCGAGCCCCCGGGCCACGGACGCGAGCGCCCGCTGCGAGACGGTCGCCGCCCGCATCTTCGCCAGCGCACCCTCGGGCTCGTCGGGGTGGTCGCGGTACAGGGCCTCCGTGACAACGAGGCCCAGCACCGTGTCCCCGAGGAACTCCAGCCGCTCGTTCGTCGGGATGCCGCCCGCCTCGTGGGCGAAGGACCGGTGCGTCAGGGACAGCACGAGCAGCTCGGGGTCCAGGTGGACCCCGAGCTGCTCGAGGAGTCGTGCCGCGGCATCGGCGGACGGCGGCTGCGCCGGTTCCGCGCCGCGTCGTGCGCGTGCCACGTCAGGGGGTGCGGATCAGCTCTCGTGCGAGCTGCGCACGGCCTCCGCGTAGCGGCGGCCGTTGTACGACCCGCACGAGGGGCACGCCGTGTGCGGCATCTTGTGCGCACGGCAGACCGGGCAGGCCTGGAGCGTCGTGGCAGTGGTCTTCCACTGCGACCGACGCGCACGGGTGTTGCTGCGCGACATCTTGCGCTTCGGAACAGCCACGATCAGCTCTCTTTCATGTCGGTGTGTCCCAGGAGCCCCTGCAGGGAGGCCCACCGGGGGTCGGTCGTCTCGTGCGCGTGGTCCGGGTCGTCCGCCAGCCGCGCCCCGCACTCCGAGCACAGCCCCGGGCAGTCCGGGGAGCACACGGGTTGGAACGGCAGCACGGTGACGACCGCGTCCCGCAGCGCGGGCTCGAGGTCGAGCAGGTCGCCCTCGAGCTCCCGCACGTCCTCGTCGTCGTCCCCCGCGTCGGCGGCTGCCGACGCGCGCTCCGGGTAGACGTACAGCTCCTGCAGGGGGGCGTCGACGTCGTCGACGACCTCCGTGAGGCAGCGCACGCACTCCCCGACCGCGCGACCGCGGACGTGACCGGAGACGAGGACCCCCTCCATGACCGCCTCGAGCCGGAGGTCCAGCGCGAGGTCCGATCCTTCGGGGATGCCGATCACCGCGGTGCCGAGGTCGGCGGGGGCGGCCACGGTGAGCGCCACGGTCCGCGTCGATCCCGGACGTCTCCCGAGCTCGAGGGTGTCGAGCACGAGGGGCGAGCGGGGATCGAGGTGGGCAGGGCGCTGCACGTCCGGTCTCCCTCGTCGATCTCGGTCCACGCCGATGCGGCAGGACCAGCGCAGGAGTCTACGTCACGCGGGCACGGCTGCGCGAATCACCGTCGCGGGTGACCGCCGGCAGCTTCCACCGTCAGCCTCCGCCGGCAGTCTCCGCCGTCAGTCCTCCGCCGGCGCCGCGAGGCGGTCCGCGAGCTTCGTCCGGCCGGCCTGCACCTGGGACAGCACCCGGCCCAGGTCGATCTCGAAGTCCGCCAGACGCCGGTCGCACCAGTCGTCGGCGTCGCGCCGCAGGCCCTCGGCGGTCGCCTCGGCCGCCGCGACGATGCGCGCCGCCTCCGCACGGGCCTCGAGCACGACCCGCTCCTCGGACACGAGCTCGGCCGCCTGCTCGCGGGCGCGGGCCAGCAGGGCGTCCGCCTCGGCCCGGGCCTCGTCGCGCGCGGCGTCCGCGCGGGCGAGGACGGCGTCGGCCTGGCTGAGCTGCGCCGGCAGGATCTCCAGCGCCTGCTCCACCAGGTCGAGCAGCTCGGCGCGGTTGACCAGCACGCTCGAGGACATGGGCATGGCCCGTGCCGAGCGCACCGCCGTGGCCAGGGCGTCGAGGACGCCCGTCAGGCCCTCCGGCCGGTGGTCGACCGCGCCTCCGTCGGCCTGCGTCATCGTGTGCTCCCCCTCTCGTCCGCACGGACCTGCTGCGCCGCCCGCAGCGCCGCCCGCACCGCCTCGCCCACGCCCGGCGGGACGAGGTCGTCGATCTCGCCGCCGTGCCGGGCCACGTCCTTGACCAGCGACGACGCGACGTGCGCCAGGGCCCCGTCGCCCACGACGAACACCGTCTCCACGCCGATCAGGTGCCGGTTCATCAGCGCCATCGGCAGCTCCGCGTCCAGGTCGGCGCCGCTGCGCAGGCCCTTGACGACCGCGACCGCGCCCGTGCGGCGCACGTACGCCGCGAGCAGCCCGTCGACCGCCTCGACGCGGACCCCGTCCAGGTCCGCCACCGCGGCGGCGGCGAGGCGGAGGCGCTCCTCGACGTCCAGCAGCGGCGTCTTGGCGGAGTTGCGCGCGACCGCGACGACGACCTCGTCGAACATCGACCGGGCCCGGCGCACGACGTCGACGTGACCCCGGGTGATCGGGTCGAAGGACCCGGGGCAGACGGCGGTGCGCACGGCGACGACCCTAGTCGTCCCCGCCGGCGGGCTCCGCGAACCACACGCGCGTCTCGCCGTAGGCGCGCTCGTCGAAGCGCACCAGGTCCGGGCCCCACGTCGGCTCCGGCGTGCGGGTGGATCGCTCGACGAGGACGACGGCGCCCGGCGCGAGGGCCGGGGCCACGGCGTCCAGCACGCGCCCGAGGTCCTCCTCCCCCAGCTCGTAGGGCGGGTCGACGAGGACGAGGTCCCACGGCTGCGCGGGCGGATGGGCGACGACGCGCTCGGCCCGGTCGGCGACGACCCGCACCCGGTCCGCGAGGCCGGTGGAGGCCGCGTTCGCCCGGCACACCTCCGCGGCCGCCCGCGCGGCCTCGACGAGGACGACGTGCGCGGCGCCGCGGCTCGCGGCCTCCAGCCCCAGGGCGCCCGACCCCGCGTACAGGTCGAGCACGCGTGCGCCGGCGACGACGTCGAGATGCTCCAGCCGGGAGAAGAGCGCCTCGCGCACGCGTTCGCTCGTCGGGCGGGTGCCGCGCGCGGGCACGCGCAGCGTCCGGCCGCCGGCGGTCCCGGCGACGAGGCGGGTCACCGGACCCGCCCGGTGAGCGCCGGGCCGCCCGGAGCAGCACCCGGGGAGCCGGCCGGGCCCGACCCGCCGCCCGCCGGCTCGGCCGCGTCGGAGAGCCGCTCGAGCAGGGTGCGCGTGTCGGTGCTCGACGCCACTGCGACCGCGACGACCGCCGCCGTCGCCTGCGCGGTGAGCGCGAGCGTGTGCACCTCGCCGACGAGCAGCGTCACCGCGACGGGCAGCAGGCCGAGGACGACGACGTCCGGGCCGCGCGCGACGACCGCCGCGACCCCGGTGGGCACCGCTCCGGCGGGCGTCGAGACGAGCGGCGCGCCCCAGTCGGGGCTCGGGCGGTACGCGCCCCGCACGGCGGCGGCCGCCCAGACGGGCGTCGCCGCCACGGCCAGCGCCAGCCAGCCGACGGGCTCGCCCGTCCACCGGCCGACCGCGGCGAAGGCGACGAGGGTCCAGGGAAGCATCGCCACGGCGGGCACGACCATCCGCAGCCGCCGCACCGTCGTCGCGGGCAGCGGGAGGAGCCGGTCGAGGACCGGCACCATCTCGGCGCGGCGCGCCCCCTCGGCGGTCGCGCTCGTCGCCACGAGGCCCGCGCCGAATAGCGCGAGCAGGACGGCCGCCGGACCCGCCAGCCCGGGCACCAGCGTGACGAGGAACGGCACGCAGGCGCTCACCGCGAGCTGCACGAGGTGCCGCGGGGAGCGCCGCAGCACCACGAGGTCGGCGGTCACGAGCGTCGAGGCCGGCCCGCGGACCGTGGCGAAGGGCACCCAGCGCCGCCGCCGGGGCCGCGCCGCGCCCTCCGTCAGCACGCGGCCCAGCTCCCGCGAGTCCAGGGACACGAGCGCGCCGACCGCCTGCGTGGTCAGCGAGCCGCTCTCGCGCAGGGCGCGGCCCGGCACCCGGTCCAGGCGGCCGTCGACGACGAGCGCCAGGACGACGACGAGCGCGCCCAGCGCCCCGACGGCCGCCCACGGCGGTGTCGGGACCGCCGCCACGCGCGCACCCGCGAGCGCGGCGACGAGCGCCGCGACCGGCACCGCCGCGACCACGACCTCGCCGGTCCGAGCGATGAGGCGCCGGGACGCCCCGGCCGTCTGCGCGAGCGCCGCGGCGAGGACGAGCGCGGCCGCCGCCAGCGCCGCCGCGGGCACCGTCCGCAGGAGCCGGTCCCTCGAGGCGGACGCCAGGCCCGCGTCGAGCACGCCCACGACCACGCCGCCCACGAGCGCGGCCAGCACCGGTGGGCGGCGCGCGGCGGGCCGCAGCAGCCCACGGCGGTCGACGGGCAGCGGCAGCCACCAGGCGGCCTCCGCACCACCCACGCCCACGGGCCCGAGCCGCCCGGCGAGCTGCACCAGCGCCCCGCCCAGGGCGACGACCACCGCGACCACGAGCGCCGGCAGGCTCAGGCCCGCCACCGGCGCCGCCGTGACCGGGGGCAGGCCCGTCCGCAGGGCACCGGCCACGCCGAGCGCCATGCCGACGGCGATCGCCGTGAGCACCACGGCGTAGTACACGTCCCCCAGCAGCTCCCCGAAGGACGCACCGCCACGGGCGTTGCCGGCGCGCGTCGTGTAGCGCCGCACGTCCCGCGCCGTGGGCACCGCGCCCGGCGGCCCGGGGTGCACCACCGGCCCGGCGCTCACACGTCCGCCCGGGCGATGAGGTCCGCCGCGGCGGCCGGCGGCAGGACGCGGGTCTCGTCGTCGGCGACGAGCACGGCACGGTCCGCAACGGCGCGCAGCAGCACGGGGTCGTGGGTGGCGAGCAGCACGGCGCCACCGGCCCGCTTCTCCGCGACGAGCCGCTCGGCCAGGCGCGTGCGCATCCGCACGTCGAGGCGCTGCTCGGGCTCGTCGAGCACGAGCAGCGAGCGCGGCCGCACGAGCCCGGCGGCCAGGAGGAGGCGGCGCCGCTGCCCGGACGAGAGGGCCACGGGCAGCGCGGCCGCGTGCTCGGTGAGGCCGAACTCCGCGAGCAGCTCCGCCACGAGGTCCTGCGCCCCGCGCACGCCGTGACCGCGCGCGGTGAGGAACAGGTGCTCGGCGACGGTCAGCGCGGGGAACCACGCGTCGTCGTCGAGGACGGCGGACACCTGCCGCCGGGTCTCGACGGACCGCTCGTCGACGGGGGCGCCGAGCACCCGCAGCGTGCCGCCCGCCGGCGTGAGCAGGCCGACGACCGCGCGCAGCACCGTGGACTTGCCCGAGCCGTTCGCGCCGACCAGGGCGACCGCCCGGCCCGGGTGCAGCGCGAACGTCACCGGCGCGCACACGGGTGCCCCGCCGTACCCGACGAGCAGGTCCTGCGCGCTGACGACGGGGGCGGCCACGCAGCGAGGGTAGCCGCGGGTTCGGTGCGGTCCGTCCGCCGCACGGCCCCTCCACGACCGGACGCCGGCGGACCTACGTGCGGTCGAGGAACTCGTCCCGGTCCCCGCGCAGCTCGGCCTCGATCGCCTCGCGCAGGAGCGGGTGGCGCTCCAGCTCGGGGTCCTCGGCGACGACCTCCCGCGCGTCCTGGCGGGCCTGCTCGATGACCTCGGCGTCGCGGGTGACCCGCAGGAACCGCAGCGACGACGAGGCGCCGGACTGGGCCGCGCCGAGCACGTCGCCCTCCCGCCGCAGCCCGAGGTCGACCGTGGCCAGCTCGAAGCCGTCCGTCGTGCGTTCGAGGGTCTCCAGCCGGGTGGCCGCCGGGCTGCCCGGCTCGACCTGCGCGACGAGCAGGCACACGCCCGGCGCCGACCCGCGGCCGATGCGCCCGCGGAGCTGGTGGAGCTGGGACACCCCGAAGCGGTCCGCGTCGAGGACGACCATGACGGTCGCCTCCGGGACGTCGACGCCGACCTCGACCACCGTCGTGGAGACGAGGACCGGGACCCGGCCGGAGGCGAAGTCGGCGAGCGCCCGCTCCTTGTCCTCCGGCGCCATCCGCCCGTGCAGGGTCCCGACCGGCACGCCGGCCAGGACGGGGAGGGCCCGCAGCTCCTCGACGACCTCGAGGACCGCCCGCAGCGGCGGGCGGGCGGGAGCCTCCGCGGGCGCACCCCCGTCGTCGTCGAGCAGGGCGTCGTCGCCGGCGTCGTCGCCGGGTGCCGCCCTGTCGACGACGAGGTCCGCGTCCCGGTCCGCCTCGGAGTCCGGGTCGATCCGCGCGCACACGACGTACGCCCGACCACCGCCGTCGACCTCCTCGCGCACCCGCCGCCAGGTCCGCTCGAGCCAGGTCGGCCGGTCGGCGGGCACGACGTGGGTCTGCACCCCGCTGCGCCCGGCCGGCACCTCCCGCAGCACGGACGTCTCCAGGTCGCCGAACACCGTCATGGCCACTGTGCGCGGGATGGGCGTCGCCGTCATGACGAGCAGGTGCGGGTGCCCGCCGGCCTTGGCCCGCAGCCGGTCGCGCTGCTCGACGCCGAACCGGTGCTGCTCGTCGACCACGACGAGGCCCAGCTCCGCGAACTGCACGACGTCGGACAGCAGCGCGTGCGTCCCCACGACGATGCCCGCCTGGCCCGACGCGGCCTCCAGCAGCGCCGCCCGCCGCGCCGCCGAGGACGCCGACCCGGTGAGGAGCGCCACGCGGGTGGCCGTCTCGGCGCCGCCCAGCAGGCCGCCCTCGGCCAGGTCCCCCAGCATCGCCCGCAGGGAGCGCGCGTGCTGCGCGGCCAGCACCTCCGTCGGCGCCAGCAGCGCCGCCTGCCCGCCCGCGTCGACCACCTGCAGCATCGCCCGCAGGGCGACCACGGTCTTGCCCGACCCGACCTCGCCCTGCAGGAGCCGCTGCATCGGCACCGGCCGCGCCAGCTCGGCGGCGATCTCCGCGCCGACCTCCCGCTGCCCGGCGGTGAGGGTGAACGGCAGCCGGGCGTCGAAGGCCTCGAGGAGCCCGCCGGCGCGCGGCGGACGGGCGACGGCCTCCTCGGCCGCCGCGCGGGCACGCCGGCGCGCGAGCTCGGCCTGCAGCACGAACGCCTCCTGGTACCGCAGCCGCCGGTGGGCCGCGCGCCAGTCGGCCTCCTCGTGCGGCTCGTGCACCTTGTGGACGGTCTCGGCCCACGTGAGCAGCCCGCGCCGCGCCCGCACCTCGTCGGGCAGGAGGTCCGGGAAGTGGGACGGCCCCAGCCCGGTGAGCTCCTGGTGGACGAGGTCGCGCACGTGGCGCTGCTCGAGCTTGGCCGTGAGCGGGTACAGCGGGACCGGCCAGCCCGCGCGCTCGCGGGCCCGGCCCTCGGCCTGCTCGTCGTCGAGCATCTCGTACGTCGGGTGCGTGAGCTGGCGGCCGTCCTGCCACGTGCTCACCTGGCCGCTGAAGGTGCCCCGGCGGCCGGGCACGAGCTGGGCCGCGTGGTACGCCAGCGGCCCCTCGCGCTTGGCGAAGAAGGTGAGGGCGAGCCGGTCGCGGCCGTCGGTGACCGAGGCCGTCAGCACGAACAGCCCGGTCCGCGTGCGGCGCGGGCCCTGCACGCGCTCGACGTCCGCGACGATGGTCACGCGCTCGCCGGTCGCGAGGGCGCCGATGTCGGTCAGCGTGCTGGGCTCGAGGTACCGCCGCGGGTAGTGCCGCAGCAGGTCCCCGACCGTGCGCAGCCCCAGCCGCTCGAGCCTCGGCACCAGCGCCTTGCCGGCCGCCTGGGTCAGGGACATCGACAGGCGGTCCGGCTGGTGCACCACGATCAACCCCGGCACCCGCGCCCTCCTCCCGACCGTCCCGCACCACCTGGGCGACGGCGCGTCCGGCCGCCGCCGTATCGTCGCACCGGCCACCGACACGCGCGGTTTCCCCGCCGTCCGGGCCATGGGCTAGTCTGTACCGGTTGCCCGGCCACCCGGGCACCCAGCGGTGCCTGCGGGCACCCGCGCCGGCCCCTCGTCTGGGCGCCGCCGGGAGCCCCGCGCCGACCCCGACCCGGCAGCCACCGGCTGCTCGACCAGCACATCCAGGAGAGAACCGTGGCTGCCAACTGCGACGTCTGCGCCAAGGGCCCGAGCTTCGGGCACAGCATCTCGCACTCGCACGTGCGCACGAAGCGGCGCTGGAACCCGAACATCCAGCGCGTCCGCGCGGTCGTGGCCGGCACGCCGAAGCGCCTCAACGTGTGCACCTCCTGCCTCAAGGCCGGCAAGGTCCAGCGCGCGGTCTGACGCCGCCCGGCCGGTACCGTCCGGCACCCCTCCGTCGAGAGCCCGTGGGTCCTGACCCACGGGCTCTCGTCGTCCCCCGGCCGTGCCCGGCGCGCTCGACGGCGACGTGGCCGCGGGTGCGCGTCCTCTTCCGGCCGTCCGGCGCGGTGACCTGCGGACGCACCTGACCCGCGGCGGCGGGTGTGGCATGGTGTGGCCATGCCCGAGGAGGAGCTCGACGAGGTCACCGTCCGCCCGGCCGTGCGCTCGGACGCGGCCGCCATCGCCGCCGTCCACGTGCGCTCCTGGCAGGAGGCGTACGGGCACATCGTGCCCGCGGCGTTCCTGTCCGCGCTCGATCCGGTGGACAAGGCCCGGACCTGGACCGTCTACCTCGAGCGGGCCGCGGCGGACGACGTCGAGCACTGGGTCGCGGAGGTGGGCGGCGAGGTCGCCGGCTTCGCCAGCGTCGGCCCGAGCCGCGACGAGGACGCGCGTCGCCACGAGCGCGAGATCTACTCCATGTACCTCGACCCGGGCCGCTGGGGCCACGGCATCGCGCGCGACCTCATGCGGGCGGTCGTCGGCTCCGCCGGGGACGTCCCGATGAGCCTGTGGGTGCTCCAGCAGAACGAGCGCGCGCAGAAGTTCTACCGCCGGCACGGCTTCCACCCCGACGGCGTCGAGCGCTACGAGGAGATCGGCGGCTCCGACCTCCTCGAGGTCCGCTACCGCCGCGGCTGACCGGCCACGCCCGACGAGGGACCGGCCGCGGGCACGCCCCGTGCGAAGTGGTCCCAGCCGGTGCCCGTGACGTGGGGAGGGCTCCCGGCGACGAGGACGCGCGCGCCGGTCGCCGTGCCGGCGGACGCGTCGGCGGACGCGTCGGCCATGGGTCGCACCCGGCCCACCGCGCGGAACGGCTCGGGCAGCGCGACGCCCGACGGGAAGGTCGCGAGCAGGCCGTGGTCCTCGCCGCCGGTGAGCAGCCAGGCGTCGACGTCGACGCCCAGCGCGGCCGCCACCGGCGCGAGCCGCGCCCGCTCCGCGGCGAAGGCGACGGCGGGCGCGTCGAGGTCGACGAGCACCCCCGACGCCCGCGCGAGCCGCCCCGCGTCGCGCAGCAGCCCGTCGGAGACGTCGAGCATCGCCGTCGCCCCGGCCCTGGCCGCCGCCGCCCCGGCCCCGAGGGGCGCCTCCGGCCGCAGGAACGCGGCGACGAGCTCGTCGTCCGCGCCCGGGCCCGCCGCGGAGCCCGGGCCCGACCACCCGGCGTCGTGGGCGGTGAGCAGCGCGAGCCCCGCCGCCGAGCGGCCGCACCGGCCGGCGTGGGCGACGACGTCACCGGGCCGGGCACCCGAGCGGCGCACCGGCGGGCGCCCCTCCAGGTCCCCGTGCGCCGCGACCGACACGACGACGGCGTCGCCGCCCGACAGGTCGCCCCCGACGACCCCGACACCCAGCGGGGCGCACACGTCGGCCAGCCCCTGCGCCAGGCCGACGACCCACGCCACCGGCAGGTCCGACGGCACGGCGAGCGCCACGACGACCGCCGTGGGCCGGGCGCCCATCGCCGCGACGTCCGCGAGGTTCTGCACCGCCGCACGCCGGCCCACGTCCCGCCCGGTCGACCACCGACGGCGGAAGTGCCGGTCCTCGACCAGCACGTCGGTCGTCACGACGAACCGCCCGTCGGGGGCCGCCACCACCGCCGCGTCGTCCCCGGGCGGCACGAGCGTCGCGTCGCCCACGGGCAGCAGCGGCACGAACGCCGCCAGCAGCGCCTCCTCGTCGAGGTCCCGCACGCGGGTTCCGGGGTCGGCGTCAGGGGTCGTCGCCGGGCCGCTCACAGGGTCCTCACGCCGACCACGCTACCGGCGCGGCTACCGTGGACCCGTGCCCCTCCCCCCGACCCGTCGTCGCCGGGCCGCCGCGGGCGCCGGCCTCCTCGTGCTCGTCCTGGCCGGGTGCGCGGCCACCGTCCCGACGATCGCAGGCCCCGAGGCGACGGACCCGGTCTGCGCCGAGGTCGTCCTCGCGCTGCCGGAGGACCTGGGCGACGGCCTGGTCCAGCAGCGCACCGACGCGCAGGCCACCACGGCGTGGGGCGACCCGCGGGCGGCGGTCGTCCTGCGGTGCGGGGTCGAACCGCTCGGCCCGACCACGGACCGCTGCGTCACCCTGGAGACCCCCGACGGCGGCAGCGTCGACTGGGTCGTCGTCGAGGACGACGACGGGTCCTGGACGTTCACGACGTACGGGCGTGCGCCGGCGGTCGAGGTCCAGGTCCCGGCGGCCGTCGCCGGGGATCGCTCGACGTCCTTCGTCGTCGACCTCGGGCCCGCGGTCAGCCGGACGCAGGTGGAGCGCTCCTGCGTCTGAGCGCTCAGCGCAGCCCGGTGGGCCGCTCGAGCGCGAGCGCCAGCAGCTCGTCGACGAGCGCGGGGTAGTCCAGCCCGCTGGCGGCCCACATGCGCGGGTACATGGAGAACGGCGTGAAGCCGGGCATCGTGTTGATCTCGTTGACGACCACGTCGTCGTCCGGCGTGACGAAGACGTCCACCCGCGCCAGACCCTCGCAGCCCACGGCCTCGAACGCCTCCGCCGCCACCTGCCGCACCCGCTCGACGACGTGGGCCGGCAGGTCCGCCGGGCACTCGAGCCGCACATTGCCCTCGTCCAGGTACTTGGCCGAGAAGTCGTAGAAGGCGTGGCCGCCGCCGGTGACGACGATCTCCCCCGGCAGCGACGTCCGCGGCGCCGCGCCCGCACGGCCGCCCAGCACCCCGCACTCGACCTCCCGCCCGACGACCGCCGCCTCGACGACGACCTTCGGGTCGTGGCGCTGCGCCTCCGCGACCGCCGCATGCAGGTCCTCCAGGGCGTCGACCCGGGAGATGCCGAGGCTCGAGCCGGCCCGTGCGGGCTTGACGAACACCGGCAGCCCGAGCTCCTTCACCGCCGTCAGCGCGGCCTGCGGGTCGCGGGCCAGCACGCCGGGCAGCAGCACGCGGAACGGCCCGACGGGCAGGCCGTGCCCGGCGAGCACGAGCTTCATCATGTGCTTGTCCATGCCGACGGCCGAGGCCAGCACGCCGGCCCCCACGTACCGCACGTCCGCCAGCTCGAGCAGGCCCTGCAGCGTCCCGTCCTCCCCGAACGGCCCGTGCAGCAGCGGCAGCACGACGTCCACGGCGCCCAGGTCCTGCGGGGCCGCCCGGTCCTCGAGGAGCTGGACGCTGCGGTCCCCCACCGCCTGCGGCAGCAGGACCCGACGCGCCGTGTCCTCCACCTCGGGCAGCCGGTCGCCGTCGATCGCCCAGCGGTCGGGGTCGTCGTCGGCGAGGACCCAGCGCCCGTCGCGGGTGATCCCGACGGCCAGGACGTCGTACCGCTCCCGGTCGAGGGCACGCAGCACGCCGCCGGCGGTCACGCAGCTGATCGCGTGCTCGCCGGAGCGCCCGCCGAACAGCACCATGACGCGCGGCCTCCCGGGCCGGGCGGACGCGTCGGGGACGGCGGGGGCGAGGTCGTCGGTCATCGCGCCGACCCTACTGCGGCGCCCCCGGTCGGACGGGCAGCGCGGGGCCCGCGCGTCCGCCGCGGGCAGCCGGGGCCCCGCGCCCGGTCGGGTCCTACCCTGGCGCCCATGCCCTCCCCCGGTCCCGACCTGACGCACGACCCGCACGACGAGCACGACGACGCCCTGGCGGCCGTGTCCCCCGCGACCCTGGCGGTCGCGGCCGGCCGGCCGGCGCGCGTGCAGGGCGCACCGGTCAATCCGCCGGTCGTCCTGTCCTCCACCTACGTGTCGCAGGGCGTCCCGGCCCCCGGTGTGCTCCTGTACGCGCGCGGGGGCACGGAGACGTGGCAGCCGTTCGAGGAGGTGCTCGGGCGGCTGGAGGGGTCCGCGGCGCCGGCCCTGGTGTTCGCGTCGGGGATGGCGGCCATCGCGGCGGCCTTCTCGCTCGTCCCGCACGGGGGGCGCGTCGTCGTGCCGACGCACGCCTACCAGATCGCGCTCGCCTACGCCGCGGACCTCGTCGACCGCGGCGCGATCCGCCTCACGCGCGTGCCGATCGACGACACCGACGCCGTCGTGGCGGCCGTGCGTGGTGCGAACAGGGGCGAGGGCACCGGCGAGGGCGCGGGCGACGCCGGCGCCGACGACCCCGCCGCGATGCTCTGGGTCGAGTCGCCCACGAACCCGATGCTCGAGGTCGCGGACCTGCCCGTGCTCGCCGACGCGGCGCACGCGGTCGGCGCGCTCGTCGTCGTGGACAACACCTTCGCCACGCCGCTGGGCCAGCGCCCGCTCGCCCTGGGCGCCGACGTCGTCGTGCACTCCGTGACGAAGTACCTCGGCGGGCACAGCGACGTCGTGCTCGGCGCGACCCTCGCCGACGACCCGGCCCTGCACGCGCGCCTGCTGGCGTACCGGACGCTGCACGGGTCCGTGGCCGGGCCGATGGAGGTGTGGCTGGCGCTGCGCGGCGTGCGCACGCTGGCGCTGCGGGTCCGGCAGCAGACCGCCTCGGCGGCGGAGCTGGCCCGGCGGCTGGCGGCGCACCCCGCGGTCGTGCAGGTGCGGCACCCCAGCCTGCCCGACGACCCCGGGCACGAGCGGGCGACCCGGCTGATGGACGGGTACGGCGCGGTCCTGGGCCTGCGGCCCGTGGGCGGCGCGGCGGGTGCGGACGCCGTCGTGGCGGCGCTGCGGCTGTGGGTGCCGGGGACGAGCCTCGGCGGCGTGGAGTCGCTCGTCGAGCGGCGGCGACGTTTCGCCACGGAGTCCGTCACCGTGCCGGAGGACCTGCTGCGGCTGTCCGTGGGCATCGAGGACGTCGAGGACCTCTGGGCCGACCTGGACCGGGCGCTGCGCGCCGCCGCGGGCGAGCTGCCGCTGGACGACGAGGGGCCCGGCGGCGACGAGGGCTGAGCCGATCGGGCCGAGCGTCAGACGCCGTCGGGACGGTGCTGCCGGCCCAGCAGCTCCGCGGCCATCTCGTCGACGTCCTGACCCTCGTACAGCACGCGCACGACGCCCTGCGTGATCGGCACGTCGACGTCCAGGCCCTGCGCCAGCTCCAGCAGCGAGCGCGAGGACTTGGCGCCCTCGGCCGTGCCGTTCGTGTGCGCGAGGGCCTCGTCGAGCGTCATGCCCTCACCGATGTGCACCCCGAGGACGTGGTTGCGCGAGTCCGGTGACCCGCAGGTGGCGACGAGGTCGCCCATGCCCGCCAGCCCGGCGAAGGTCGCCGGGTCCGCCCCGAGGGCGAGCCCCAGGCGGGTGATCTCCGCCAGCCCCCGCGTGACGAGCGTCGCGCGCGTGTTGTGCCCGTAGCCCCGGCCCTGCGCCACCCCGACGGCGAGGGCGACGACGTTCTTCGCCGCCCCGCAGAGCTCGACCCCGACGACGTCGGTGTTCGTGTACGGCCGGAAGTAGCCCGTCGCGCAGGCCGCCTGGACGCGCAGCGCGGTGCCCTCGTCGACGGACGCCACGACGGTGGCCGTCGGCTGCCGCGCGGCGATCTCGTGCGCCAGGTTGGGGCCCGAGACCACGGCCACGCGCTCGTCGGGCAGCCCGAGGGTCTGCGCCAGGAGCTCGCTCATCCGGCGGTCCGTGGACAGCTCGACGCCCTTCATGAGCGACACGGCGACGGCGTCGTCGCCCAGCGACCCGGCCAGCGGCGCGAGGATCGCCGCGGCCGACTGCGAGGGCACCGCGACGGCGACGACCTCCGCCCCCTCGACCGCCGCCCGCAGGTCGCCCGTCGCGCCGACGGCGTCGGGCAGCCGCACGCCCGGCAGGTAGCGCTCGTTGCGGTGCTCGTCCGCGACCTGCCCGACGACGGACGCGTCACGACCCCAGAGCGTGACCTCGCACCCGGCGTCCGCGAGCACGGCCGCGAAGGTCGTCCCCCAGCTCCCCGCCCCGAGGACGGCCGCGCGGACCGGCGCGGCGCTCACGCCCCCGGGCCCGTGCCGGCGTCGGTCCCTGCGCCCGCCGCGCCGCGCCGCCGCATGTCGAAGGGCTCGGCGGGGGCGGTCGCGCCCCGGATGCCCTCGAGCTGCACCGTGATGGCGCGCATGATCCGCGCGGTCGCCTCGCGCAGGGCGGCGGTGTCGGCCGGGCGCCCCTCGAGGTCCGCCAGGTCGACCGGCGGCCCCGCGACGACCGTCACGAGCTTGCGCGGCACGGGCCGCAGCCGCTTGGAGTACCAGCCGAGCAGCTCCTGCGCGCCCCACTGCGCCACGGGGACCACCGGCGCACCGGTCGCCAGCGCCAGCCGCGCGACCCCGGTCTTCGCCAGCATCGGCCACAGGTCCGGGTCGCGCGTGAGGGTGCCCTCGGGGAACACCGCGACGCAGTCGCCGGCGGCCACGGCCCGCTCGGCCGCCGCGAGGGAGTCCCCCGCCGCGGCGGTTCCGCGCGCGACGGGGATCTGCCCGGTCGCCCGCAGCACGCCGCCGAGCACGGGCACGTCGAACAGCGAGGCCTTGGCCAGGATCTTCGGCGCGTACCCGTGGTCCCACAGGTAGTGCGCGAAGGTCAGCGGGTCGATGTTCGTGACGTGGTTCGCGGCGGCGATGAAGCCCCCGGACGCCGGCAGGTGCTCGGCACCGCGCCAGTCGGTCCGGGTCATCGCGCGCATGGCGGGGCGCACGACCCGGGCGACGGCGCGGTAGGCGGGCGTGGAACGCGTCGGCGACGGCACGGTCGACGATCCTAGCCGCGCGTCAGTCGCGGCTGATGTCCGCGCCGAGCGCCAGCAGCTTGTCGCCGAAGTGCTCGTAGCCCCGGTCGATGAGGCTGATGCCGCGCACGGCCGACGTACCCTTGGCCGCCAGCGCCGCGATGAGGTGGCTGAACCCGCCGCGCAGGTCGGGCACCTCGATGTCGGCGGCGGCCAGCGGCGTCGGCCCCGAGATGACGGCGGAGTGGTAGAAGTTCCGCTGCCCGAACCGGCACGGCCGCCCGCCCAGGCACTCCTTGTAGACCTGGATCGTCGCGCCCATCCCGCGCAGCGCGTCGACGAAGCCGAACCGGTTCTCGTACACCGTCTCGTGGACGATGGACAGGCCGGTCGCCTGCGTGAGCGCCACCACGAGCGGCTGCTGCCAGTCCGTCATGAATCCCGGGTGGACGTCGGTCTCCAGCGTGATCGACCGCAGGTCCCCGCCCGGGTGGTAGAAGCGGATGCCCTCGTCGTCGATGGCGAACTCCCCGCCCACCTTGCGGAAGGTGTTGAGGAACGTCGTCATCTCCGGCTGGGTGGCGCCGCGGACGTAGATGTCACCGCCCGTGGCGAGCGCGGCCGAGGCCCACGACGCGGCCTCGATCCGGTCGGACAGCGACGTGTGCTGGTACCCGACGAGGCGGTCGACGCCCTCGATCCGGATGACCCGGTCGGTCGCGACCGAGATGATCGCGCCCATCTTCTGCAGGACGTTGATGAGGTCCATGATCTCGGGCTCGATGGCCGCGTTGGACAGCTCGGTGATGCCCTCGGCGCGGACGGCCGTCAGCAGGAGCTGCTCCGTGGCGCCGACGCTCGGGTAGGGCAGGGCGATCTTCGTGCCCTGCAGGCGCTGCGGGGCCGTGATGCGGATGCCGTTCTCCCGCTTGTCCACCACCGCGCCGAACTGCCGCAGGATGTCCAGGTGGTAGTTGATCGGCCGGTCGCCGATCCGGCAGCCGCCCAGGTCGGGGATGAACGCCTCCCCCAGGCGGTGCAGCAGCGGTCCGCAGAAGAGGATGGGAATGCGGCTGGAGCCCGCGTGCGCGTCGATGTCCGCGACGTGCGCGGACTCCACGTCCGTGGGGTCGAGGTGCAGGGTGCCGGCGGCCTCGTCGGCCTCCACCCGCACGCCGTGCAGCTGCAGGAGCCCGGTGACGACCGCGACGTCGCGGATCTGCGGGACGTTGCGCAACACGCTGGGCGTCTCGCCCAGCAGCGCCGCGACCATGGCCTTCGAGACGAAGTTCTTCGCGCCGCGGACGGTGATCTCGCCCGACAGCGGGTTGCCCCCGGCGACGTACAGCAGGTCGGTCATGGCACCCATGGTCCCCCACCGGAGCGGTCGCGACCGCCGTCCGCCCCTCCGGCGCGTCGCGCCCGCCCAGAACCTTCACACCCCGCGCACGGCCCGGTCCGACCGGGGCGTGCACGGGGTGCGAGGAGATGCTGCGGAACGCCCGTCCGCCCGGGACGAGCGCGGCCGCGAGTCAGAGGGTGCGCGTGGCGCCCAGGCCGACGACGACGGGGCGCGCCGCCTCGATCTCGACCTTCGGCAGGTGCTTGGCGGGCAGCGTCAGCGGCCGCCACGCCTCGCGGGTCGCCTCGAACGCGGTGATCTCCGCCTCGTGCTGGAGGGTCAGGCCGATGTCGTCCAGGCCCTCCATCAGGCGCCAGCGCGTGTAGTCGTCGACGCCGAACGGGACCGTGACGTCGTCGCAGTGCACCTGCTTGGCCGCGAGGTCGACGGTCACCTCGGTGCCCGGGTTCGCCTCGAGCACCTTCCACAGCAGCTCGACGTCCTCCTGCGCGACCTGGCCGGCGAGCAGGCCCTGCTTGCCGGAGTTGCCGCGGAAGATGTCGGCGAAGCGGGAGGACAGGACGACGCGGAAGCCGTAGTCCTTGAGCGCCCACACGGCGTGCTCGCGGGAGGAGCCCGTGCCGAAGTCGGGCCCGGCGACGAGCACCGACCCGGCCGTGTAGGCCGGCTGGTTGAGGACGAAGGCCGGGTCGGACCGCCACGCCGAGAACAGCGCGTCCTCGAACCCGGTGCGCGTCACCCGCTTGAGGTAGACGGCCGGGATGATCTGGTCGGTGTCGACGTTGCTGCGGCGCAGCGGGACGCCGACCCCGGTGTGGGTGGTGAACTTCTCCATGACGGTGCTCCTGGACGACGAGGGGGGCGACGAGGGGGTCTGCCGGGCGCGGCCGGCGCTCAGACCTGGACCGGGACGGCGGGGTCGAGCGGGCGCAGCGGGGAGCCGTCGTAGTCGGCGGGGTCCGCGTCGGCCAGGCCGAGGTCCGCCACCGACGACAGCGTCCCGCGGATGGCGGTCGCGGCCGCCACGAGCGGCGAGACGAGGTGCGTGCGTCCGCCCTTGCCCTGCCGGCCCTCGAAGTTGCGGTTGGACGTCGAGGCCGCCCGCTCCCCCGGCGTGAGCTGGTCCGGGTTCATGCCCAGGCACATGGAGCAGCCGGCGTTGCGCCACTCCGCCCCGAACTCCTTGAACACGACGTCCAGGCCCTCGGCCTCGGCCTGGAGCCGCACCCGGGCGGACGCGGGCACGACGAGCACCCGCACGCCCTCGGCCTTCTCGCGGCCCCGCAGCACCTTGGCCACGGAGCGCAGGTCCTCGATGCGGCCGTTCGTGCACGAGCCGATGAAGACGGTGTCGACGCCGATCTCGCGCAGCGGCTGGCCGGGCGTCAGGCCCATGTACTCGATGGCCCGCTCGGCGGCGACCCGCTCGTTCTCGTCGGCGATCTCCTCGGGGACGGGAACGGCGCCGGACAGCGGCAGGCCCTGGCCGGGGTTCGTGCCCCAGGTGACGAAGGGCTCGAGGTCGGAGGCTCGGAGCACGACCTCGGCGTCGAAGACCGCGTCCTCGTCCGTGTGCAGCGTCTGCCAGTACTCCACCGCGGCGTCCCAGTCGGCGCCCTCGGGGGCGTGCGGGCGGCCCTGGAGGTAGTCGAAGGTCGTCCGGTCCGGCGCGATCATCCCGGCGCGGGCACCGGCCTCGATCGACATGTTGCAGATCGTCATGCGCGCCTCCATGGACAGCGCGCGGATGGCCTCGCCGCGGTACTCCAGGACGTAGCCCTGGCCGCCGCCGGTCCCGATCTTGGCGATGATCGCCAGGATGATGTCCTTGCTCGTGGTGCCCGGGGGCAGGGCGCCGTCGACGGTGATCGCCATGGTCTTGAACGGCGCCAGCGGGAGCGTCTGCGTGGCGAGCACGTGCTCCACCTCGGACGTGCCGATGCCGAACGCGAGCGCCCCGAAGGCGCCGTGCGTGGAGGTGTGGGAGTCGCCGCACACGACCGTCAGGCCGGGCATGGTGAGGCCCAGCTGCGGACCCACCTGGTGGACGATGCCCTGGTCGGCGTCGCCGAGGGAGTGGATGCGCACGCCGAACTCGCGCGCGTTGGCGCGCAGCGTCTCGATCTGGGTCCGGCTGGTGGCGTCCGCGATGGGCCGGTCGATGTCGAGCGTCGGGGTGTTGTGGTCCTCCGTCGCGATCGTGAGGTCGGGACGGCGGACCGGCCGGCCGGCCAGGCGCAGGCCCTCGAACGCCTGCGGGCTGGTCACCTCGTGCACCAGGTGCAGGTCGATGTAGAGGAGGTCGGGGGCCCCGTCGGTGCCACGGCGCACGACGTGCGCGTCCCAGACCTTCTCCGCGAGCGTGCGGCCCATGTGCTGCGTCCTGTTCTCTCGACGATCGTCGTTGGGCGCGCCACCTGCGACGGCGTCGCGCTCACTCCTCCGGGGCCGGAACTTGCGTCTCGTCATCCGAGACGCCAATATCGCCCTATGGACAACTCTAGCGGAGTCGGCGTGCTGGACAAGGCCGCGTCCGTCCTCAGCGCCCTCGAGGCCGGCCCGGCCACCCTGGCACAGCTCGTGACGGCCACCCATCTGGCACGTCCCACCGCCCACCGGCTCGCCGTCGCGCTGGAGCACCACCGCCTCGTCGCCCGCGACATGCAGGGCCGCTTCGTCCTCGGGCCCCGGCTCTCGGAGCTCGCGACGGCCGCCGGCGAGGACCGGCTCCTGGCCGCCGCGGGTCCGGTGCTGACGGCGCTGCGCGACCACACCGGCGAGAGCGCCCAGCTCTACCGCCGCCAGGGCGACCTGCGCATCTGCGTCGCGGCCGCCGAGCGTCCCGTCGGGCTGCGCGACTCCATCCCGGTGGGCGCGACGCTGACGATGCACGCCGGCTCCGCGGCCCAGATCCTCCTGGCCTGGGAGGAGCCGGACCGGCTCCACCGCGGCCTGCAGGGCGCGAAGTTCACGGCGACGATCCTGTCCGGGGTGCGCCGCCGCGGGTGGGCGCAGTCGGTGTCCGAGCGCGAGGTCGGGGTGGCGTCGGTCTCGGCGCCGGTCCGCGGCCCGTCCGGGCGCGTCGTCGCCGCCGTCTCGGTCTCGGGCCCGCTGGAGCGCCTGTCCCGCCAGCCGGGTCGCCTCCACGCGGCGGCCGTCGTCTCGGCCGCCAACCGCCTCACGGAGGTCCTCCGCCGCTCGGGCGACTGACCCGAGCCGCCGCCGCCCCGCCGGGACGCCGCCCCTCGCCGGGCCTGCACCTTGCGTGCCACGGCTCGGGGCCGACCGGCCACCCCCGCCCCTTCGCCGAGGGGCCCGTTCCGGACGCGCAGGCCTCGTCACGGGCGTCTCGAAGCGGCATCTCGGCGGGGGAGGTGCGGGCGGCGGCCAGGGCGCCGCCGCCGGCTGCTCCAACCCGGCTGTCGGGGCCGTGGGTGCTGCCCGGAGACATACGCAAGAGGCCCGGTCACCTGTGGTGACCGGGCCTCTGACGTACCCCCGACCGGATTCGAACCGGCGCTACCGCCGTGAGAGGGCGGCGTGCTAGGCCGCTACACAACGGGGGCCTAGGCGTTGCTGTCCGTCTCCGGACCGCGTTGCCGAGTGAGAACTGTACCCGATCCGGAGCAGTGCTCCGAACCGGCCGGCCGTACTCGCGCCGGCACCGACGGGCGGACCCGTCGGCAGCTGGGGTACCAGGACTCGAACCTAGACTAAGTGAACCAGAATCACTCGTGCTGCCAATTACACCATACCCCAAGGAACGTCAAGCCCTGGTCCGACCACCTGGGGTCTCCCCCTGCTGGCCGCACCGGCTGGCGCGCCGGGCGAGAACATTACCGGAGCAGCAGGGGTGCTCCAAACCGTGCCCGCCCGTGCCTCTCGCCGTGCCCGACCCCGTGCCCAACCCCGTGCTCGACCCCGTGCCTCGCGCCGCCATGGGAGCCACCCCAGGGCGCGGCAGCGGACGCGCAGGGACCGGCCCGCGTCACCCACCGCCCAGCAGCGCGCCCAGCTCCGTCAGCGACCGGACCACGTGCGCGCCCTGCTCCCGCACGGCGTCGGGGTCCTCGTGCGCGGGCCCGCCCCGCCGCTCGCCGGGCCGGTCGAGCCACACCCCGACGAGGCCGGCCGCCACCGCGGCCAGCGCGTCGACGTCCGCCTCGTCGCCCACGTAGAGCGTGCGCGCGGGCGCCGTGCCCAGGCGTCGGCACCCCTCGTGGAAGACGCGCGGGTCCGGCTTGCCGACGCCGAGGGTGTCCAGCGTGACGAGGACGTCCACCTCCCCCAGGCCGCACCGCGCGAGCTTGCGGGTCTGCAGCGCGGCGTCCGCGTTGGTGACGGCGCCGGAGGGCAGACCCGCCGCCCGGAGGGTCGCCAGCAGCGGCACGGCGTCGGCGTGCGCCGACCACGCGTCCTCGAAGGTGGACCAGAAGACCTCCACCCAGGCGGCGTACCCGGTGTCCCCGAGTCGCGCTCCCCCGAACGCGGCCTGCAGGCCCTCGGCGCGACGCCGCCGCTGGGTGTCGGCGTCGGTCTCGCCGCGCGTGTACGCCCGGTAGTGCCCCTCGGGGTCGGCGCGCCACAGGGCGAGCGCGGCGGCCCGCCCGTCGGCGTCCAGGTGCGGCAGCCATTGCCGGCAGACCGCGTCGACGGCGGCGGCGAAGGCCGACCGTGTGTCGACGAGCGTGTCGTCGACGTCGAGCAGCACCCCGTCCACCTGCCCGACGAGGGCGCCGGCCGGCACGCCCGCGCCCGCGCCCGTGCCCCTGCCCGTGCCCGCAGCCGTCACAACGTCGCGCGCAGGCGCTCCAGGCGCGCGAGCGTCGAGGCGCGGCCGAGCAGCTCCATCGACTCGAACAGCGGCGGGGAGACGCGGCGCCCGGTGACGGCGACCCGCAGCGGCGTGTACGCGAACCGCGGCTTCACCCCGAGCCCGTCGACGAGCGCGGCCTGCAGCGCCTCCTGGGTGGCGGCCGTCGTGAACCCGTCCTCGGGCAGGGCGCGCAGGGCGGACAGCGCGGCGTCGAGCACCTGCGGCGCCTCGTCGCGCAGGGCGCCGCGCGCGTCCTCGGCCACCTCCACGGCGTCGTCGGCCACGAAGAGGAAGCCCAGCATGCCCACGGCCTCGCCGAGCAGGGTCATGCGCTCCTGGACCAGCGGCGCCGCCGCGGTCAGCAGGTCGCGGTGCTCGGCGGCCAGGTCCGCGAACGACGCAGCCGGTACCAGGCCCGCCGCGTGCAGGTACGGCACCAGCCGGTCGCGGAACGTCTCCGCCGGCAGCAGCCGCACGTGCGCGGCGTTGATCGCCTCGGCCTTCTTGAGGTCGAACCGGGCCGGGTTGGGGTTGACGTCCGCCACGTCGAAGGCCGCGACCATCTCCTCCAAGGAGAACACGTCGCGGTCGGGGCCGATGGACCACCCGAGCAGCGCCAGGTAGTTGAGCAGGCCCTCGGGGGTGAAGCCCCGCTCCCGGTGCAGGAAGAGGTTCGACTCGGGGTCGCGCTTGGACAGCTTCCGGTTGCCCTCGCCCATGACGTAGGGCAGGTGCCCGAACACCGGCATCACCTCGGCGATGCCGAGGTCCAGCAGCGCCCGGTACAGCGCGACCTGGCGTGGCGTGGAGGACAGCAGGTCCTCGCCGCGCAGCACGTGCGTGATGCCCATGAGCGCGTCGTCGACGGGATTGACCAATGTGTACAGCGGCTGACCGCCGGCCCGGACGATGACGTAGTCGGGGACCGACCCCGCCTTGAAGGTGATCTCGCCGCGGACGACGTCGGTGAAGCTCACGTCGGCGTCGGGCATCCGCAGGCGCAGCACCGGGGCGCGCCCCTCGGCGCGGAAGGCTGCGACCTGGTCCTCGGTCAGGGTGCGGTCGTAGCCGTCGTAGCCCAGCTTCGGGTCGCGGCCGGCGGCCCGGTGACGGGCCTCGATCTCCTCCGGCGTGGACCAGGACTCGTAGGCGTAGCCGCCCTCGAGCAGGCGCCGCGCGACGTCGGCGTACAGGTCCATGCGCTGCGACTGGCGGTACGGCTCGTGCGGGCCGCCCACCTCCACGCCCTCGTCCCAGTCCAGGCCGAGCCACCGCAGCGCGTCGAGGAGCTGGTGGTAGCTCTCCTCCGAGTCGCGCGCGGCGTCGGTGTCCTCCACGCGGAAGACGAAGGTGCCGCCGACGTGCCGGGCGAAGGCCCAGTTGAACAGCGCCGTGCGGATGAGGCCGACGTGCGGCGTCCCCGTGGGCGAGGGGCAGAAGCGGACACGCACGGGTGCGGCGGGTGCGGGAGAGGTGCTGGACACCCGCGTCAGCGTAGTGCGGGCTTCGCGCGCACCTCGTCGACGCCGCGGTTGGCCAGGGCGTCCGCCGCCTCGTTGCCCGGGTCACCCGCGTGGCCCTTCACCCAGCGCCACGTGATGCGGTGCCGCGCCGTCTCCGCGTCGAGCGCCTGCCACAGGTCCTGGTTCTTCACCGGCTTCTTGTCGGCGGTGCGCCAGGAGTTGCGCTTCCAGCCCGGCATCCACTTCTGCACGCCGTTCATGACGTAGGTGGAGTCCACGTGCAGCGTCACCGCGCAGGGCCGCGTCAGGGCCCGCAGGCCCTCGATGACCGCGGTGAGCTCCATGCGGTTGTTCGTCGTGACCGCCTCACCGCCGTACAGCTCGCGCTCGTGGCCGCCGGACCGCAGCAGCGCGCCCCACCCGCCCACGCCGGGGTTGCCCTTGCAGGCACCGTCGGTCCACATCTCCACGACGGCCGCGTCGGGCGCGACGACGCCGGTGGCGGCCACCGCCACCTCGGGCGCGCGGGCGCCGGGTGCCTCAGTCACGCCGCAGCACCGGGTTGCGCAGGACGCCGATGCCCTCGACCTCGCACTCGACGACGTCGCGATCGACGATCTCCCCCACGCCGGCCGGGGTGCCGGTGAGGACGACGTCACCCGGCAGGAGCGTGAACGCCTCCGAGATGTACGAGATGAGGAACGCCGTGTCGAACACCATGTCCGAGGTGCGGCCGTCCTGGCGCGTCTCCCCGTTGACGCGGCTGCGCACGGCGAGGTCCTCGACGTCGAGACCGGGCACGACCCAGGGACCCAGCGGGCACGCGGAGTCGAACCCCTTGGCGCGGGACCACTGCGACTCGGCCTTCTGCACGTCGCGGGCCGTCACGTCGTTGGCGACGGTGAAGCCGAAGACGTGGTCGAGCGCACGCTCGGGGCTGACGTCCTTGGTGACCTTGCCGATGACGACCGCGAGCTCGGCCTCGTAGGAGACCTCCCGGCTCCACGGCGGCAGGACGACGGGGTCGTCGGGGCCGACCACGGAGGTGTTCGGCTTGAAGAACAGCATCGGCGTCGTCGGCACCTCGTTGCCCATCTCGCGGGCGTGGTCGGCGTAGTTGCGGCCGACCGCGACGATCTTCGAGCGCGGGATCACCGGGGCCAGCAGGCGGACGGCGTCGTCGTCCAGCCGCACCCGCTCCCCGGTCTCCTGGATCGGCGTGTAGATGGGGTCGCCCGACAGCACGACGAGGTCGGCCGTGCCGGCCTCCACGTCCCCGTCGACGACCGCGTAGCGGGGGTCCCCCCCGGTGGTGAACCTGGCGATGCGCACGGCCGTCAGCCTAGGACGTCCGCGGTGCGTCCCTGCCCGCAGGCGCTCACGCCGCGAGCGCCGCGGTGAGGAACGCGATGTCCTCCGCCTGCCGCTCGGCCGGCGTCTCGACGACGACGTCGCACCCGGCCTCGCGGGCGACGTGGGCGATGAGCTCGGCCGGGATGGTCCCCGTGGCGAAGTTGGCGTGCCGGTCCCGGCTGGACCCGTGCGGGTCGCGCGAGCTGTTGGCGTGCACGAGGTCGATGCGCCCGGTGATGGCCACGACCCGCTCGACGAGCGTCTCCAGGTCCTCCCCCGCCGCCCACGCGTGGCACGTGTCGAGGCAGAACCCCACGCCGGAGCCGCCGATCGCGTCCCAGAGCATGGCGAGCCGGTCGAGGCCCCGCGCGCACGCGTTCTCCCCGCCCGCGGTGTTCTCCACCAGCACGGGCACGCCCCACGACGCCACCCCCCGCTCGACGGTCTTGCGCCAGTTGTCGACGCCGACGGCGATGTCGTCGCCCTCCCCCACGTGCCCGCCGTGCACGACGAGCCCGCGCGCGCCGAGGGCGGCCGCCACGGCGGCGTGCTGCGCGATCATCGTCCGGCTGGGGATCCGGACGCGGTTGTTCGTCGAGGCGACGTTGACCAGGTACGGGGCGTGCGCGTACACGCCGAGGCCCGAGGCCCGCAGGGCGTCGTCGCCCGGCCGCGGCACGGGCTTCTTCCAGCCCTGCGGGTCGGCGAGGAAGACCTGGACGGCGGCGGCCCCGACCTCCGCGGCGGCGGAGACGGGGTCGTCGTCACGGACGTGGGCACCGATGAGCGGCATGGGACGCAGGCTAACGAGCCCCACCGACACGCACCCGCGGCGGCCCGCACGGCGCGGCGCCGCCTCAGACGCGCGCCAGCACCTCGCCGTGCAGCACCGCGAACCAGCCGTCGCGCTCCTGCCCCCACTGCCGCCACCCGTCGGCGAGCAGCTCCAGGCCCACCTCGTCGGCGAGGCGGTACTCCAGGGCCTGCGCCGCGAAGTCGGACGCCACGCAGCGGTCCGCCCACAGGTCGGCCCACCAGGCGCGTTCCTGCGGCGTCGCGTAGCACCAGACGCCGGCGCTGGGCAGCACGCCGGCCGGGTCGAAGCCCGCGTCGAGCACCCAGGACAGGAGCTTGCGGCCGGCGTCGGCGTCGGCCTTGTTGGCCTCCGTGACCTCGTGGTACAGCGCCATCCACTCGTCGAGCCCGGGCGACGGCGGGTACCACGTCATGCCCGCGTAGTCCGCGTCCCGAACGGCGACGAGGCCGCCGGGCCGGGCGACCCGGCGCATCTCGCGCAGAGCCGCGACGGGGTCCGTGAGGTGCTGCAGCAGCTGGTGGGCGTGGACGACGTCGAAGGACGCGTCCGGGAACGGCAGGGCGTAGGCGTCGGCGACCTCGAAGCGGACGTTCTCGCGCCCCGCGTCCCGGGCGGCCTCGCGCGCGGCGGCGACGACGGCCTCGGCCGCGTCCACCCCCACGACCTCCGCGACCCGCCCGGCCAGGTCGATGCTCACCGAGCCCGGCCCGCAGCCGACGTCGAGGAGGCGGAGCCCCGGGGAGAGCGAGGGCAGGAGGTACGCCGCGGAGTTCTCGGCCGTCCGCCAGCGGTGCGAGCGCAGCACGCTCTCGTGGTGCCCGTGCGTGTACACGTCCGAGCGCGAGGGCAGGGGTGCGTGGGACGGCACGGGGGTCGACGAGGGGCTCGGCACGGGGCTCGGCACGACGGTGGTCACGCGGCAGGGTAGGCGCGGGCAGGGGGGACGTTTCAAGAATCGGGACATGGCATCCCGCATGCCGGGACCGGAACCGAGCTGACCCGGTTCCGCCGACGGCTGCCGACGACGGCGGTGACCGACCACCACGACGCACAGCCGCCGGTGCCTACAGTGCGACGTGCCCACCGCGCCCCCGTCCCGTCCCCGCCTCGTGGGCGTCGACCTCGCCCGCGGCGTGGCCGTGCTCGGCATGGTGACCGCGCACGTCGGTCCCGACGGCGACGGCCTGCTGCCGTGGGGGGACCTCCTGCAGCTCGCCGACGGCCGGTCCGCCGCCCTGTTCGTGGTGCTCGCCGGCCTGGGGCTGGCGCTGCTGTCCGGCGGCGACCGGCTGCCCGACGGCGTCGACCTGGTCCGGGCCCGGGTCCGGGTCCTCGTGCGGGCGGTGCTCCTCGTCGGCCTCGGGCAGCTCCTGGTGCTGCTCGGCACGCCCGTCGTCGTCATCCTCGGCACGTACGGGGCGCTGTTCGTCCTCGGGGCCGCCGCGCTCCGGCTGCCGCCGCCCGCCCTGCTCGCCGCGGCCGCGGGGACCGCGCTCGTGGGACCCCTGCTGCGCGAGGCGTTCTCCCCCCTGTCGACCGGCGGCGCGTCGCCGGCCACGCTGTGGGACGTCCTCGTCGGCCCCTACTACCCGGCGGTGACGTGGGCGGCGTACCTGCTCGTCGGGCTCGCGCTGGGTCGGACGGACCTGCGCGCGCCGGGAGCGCGGCGGCGGCTCGCCGTGGCCGGGCTGGTGCTCGTCGTCGTCGGGCACGGCGGGTCCTGGGTCGCGGAGCGGGTGCTCGGTCTGCCGACGGCGCTGGTGACGACCGAGCCGCACTCCTCGACGACCGCGGAGGTCGTCGGGAACACCGGCGCGGCCCTGCTCGTGCTGGCGGGCTGCCTCGTGGTCGCCGCACGGGCGCCGCGGCTCGTCGCCCCCGTGGTCGCCACCGGGGCGCTGTCGCTCACCGCCTACAGCGGGCACCTCGTCGTCATCGCGGCGCTCGGTCCGGACGCGGTCTGGGAGCCGACGACGGGCACCTGGCTCGCCCTGTCCCTCGGGGTGGTCGCCGCGTGCTGGGCATGGTGGGCGACCCTGGGGCGCGGCCCGCTCGAGACCGTCCTGCACCGGGTGTCGGTGCGTGCCGCAGACGTGCGCCCCCGGTCCGAGGCCCCCGCACGGCCGCCTACCCTGGGGCGGTGAGCGCCGCACCCGTCCGGACGGAGGTCGTGCTGGCCCCCGAGGAGTGGGCGGCGCGGACCGACGCGCACGCGACCCGGGCCGACGCCGCGACCGCCGGCCACCGCGCCCGTCGCGCCGCCGGCGGGGAGCGGCACCCGGTCGAGGACTTCCTCTACGAGTACTACCCGACGCGCCCGGCCCAGCTACGACGCTGGCACCCCGGCACCGGGACCGCCCTCGCCCCGGGCGCCGACGGCCCGGCACCGCAGGGCGCCTGGCGCTGGTACACGACGGACGCCGACGGGTCCGTCCGGCTCGACCGCGCGGCGTTCCTCGCCGACCGCCGCGAGGGCGTGCGCTTCGTCGCCGGACTGCTCGCCGCCACGGCCGCGCGGCCGGCCTTCACGGGGTGCTTCGGCCTGCACGAGTGGGCGATGGTGTACCGCGACGGCGGCCGCACCCGGCACCCGCTGCCGCTGCGGCTCGGCCCGGCGGGCACGGACGCGGTGGTCGAGGGCCACCGGGTCCGCTGCTCGCACGCCGACGCCTTCCGCTTCTTCACGCCGGCGGCGGTCCCGCGCAACGAGCTGCAGCCGACCCGCGAGCGCCAGGTCGCCCTCGAGCAGCCGGGCTGCCTGCACGCGGGCATGGACGTCTACCGCTGGGCGACGAAGCTCGGCCCGGCCGTGCCCGGGGAGCTGCTCCTGGACGCGTTCGACCTCGCGCGGGAGATCCGTGTGCTCGACATGCAGGCCTCGCCCTACGACGTCAGCGGCCTCGGGCTCCCGCCCGTCGCGATCGAGACGCCCGAGGGCAAGGTCGAGTACGTGCGGCGCCAGCGCGGGTTCGCGCAGCGGTCGGCCGAGCTGCGGCGGCGGCTGCTGGACGTGTGCGCCGCGCTCTAGGTGCACCCAGCCGTCAGGCGGCCGCGGCCCGCCGCTCGCGCTCGGCGACGAGCTCGCCCGGCACGTCCCCCTGCGCGGCCAGCAGCCAGCGGATCGCCCGCGTGCCGACGTGCCCCGCGGCCGTCGCGGCGGTCGTGGAGAGGCGACCCGGCGCCGCGACGTCCAGGTCCGCGAGCGCCCACGCCGGCAGCGAGCCGAGCGCGGCCCGCACGAGCAGGCCGTAGCCGGGCCGCACGACCCGCGGGATCGGTGGCTCGTGCAGCATGAACTGCGCCGCCTCCCGGGCCGCGACGGACGGCCCCAGCACGGGCCGGAACGCCGCGATCGCCTCCGCCACGCCCGCCACCGTCTCCGGCACGCGCGAGGCCCCGAGCGCGCGGGCGACGCGCGCCGCCTGGAAGACGTAGGCGTCGGCCTCGTCGTCGTCGAGCGGGGCGACGCCGTACTGCTGGTGGGTGCGCAGGAAGCTGTCCACCTCGGCCACGTGGACCCAGCGCAGGAGGTCGGGGTCGTCGGCGCGGTAGCGCGTGCCGTCGGGCGTGCGGCCGGCGATGCGGGTGTGGATGCGCCGCACCTGGTCCACCGCCGCCTGCGCGTCGTCCGCGGTGCCGAAGGTCGTGACGGCCAGGAAGGTGCTCGTGCGCGCCAGCCGTCCCCAGGGGTCGCCGCGGTAGCCCGAGTGGTCGGCGACGGCCGCCATGGCGGCCGGGTGCAGCGACTGCAGCAGCAGCGCGCGCAGCCCCCCGACGAACATCGACGCGTCGCCGTGCACGCGCTGGATCGGCGAGCCCGGCTCGAACCAGCGCGGTCCCGGGGTCGCGTGGATGCGGTGCCGGTTCTCCGCCCCGTCCGGGCCGGCGACGCGCACGAAGAGGGCCGTGCCGGCGCGCCGGCGCAGCTCGGCGGGGCTCGGCCACCTCGTGTCGGTGCTCATCGGGGACATCCTCGCCGGGGGCGCGGGTCCCGGCGACGCCCTCGACGGGCCGTCTCAGCACCGGCACAGCGCCGGCACCTGCGCACGCTCCTCCGTCGGCCTCGCCGCCGGCCCGCGCAGCCGTGTCGGTGCCGCCTGGGAGACTGGCCCCGTGACCGCCCTCGACGCCGCCGCGCCGCGCCCCGCCGCCGCCACCCGCACGCTGGCCGACCGCGTCCCCGCCGACCCGCACGACCCCGACGCCCTGTACGAGGCGTTCACGGGCTGGGCGCTGGACCGCGGCCTGACCCTGTACCCGCACCAGGAGGAGGCGCTCCTGGCGCTGGTCACGGGCGCGCACGTCGTCGTCAGCACGCCCACGGGCTCGGGCAAGTCCCTCATCGCCGCGGCCGCGCACTTCACAGCCTTCGCGCAGGGCCGGCGCACGGTCTACACCGCCCCGCTCAAGGCCCTCGTCTCCGAGAAGTTCTTCGACCTCGTGCACGCCTTCGGCGCCGCGAACGTCGGGATGATGACGGGCGACTCCGCCGTCAACGCCGACGCCCCCATCCTGTGCTGCACGGCCGAGATCCTCGCCAACGTCGCGCTGCGCGAGGGGGCCGCCAGCAGCGTCGGGCAGGTCGTCATGGACGAGTTCCACTTCTACGCCGACCCGCAGCGCGGCTGGGCCTGGCAGGTCCCGCTCGTCGAGCTGACGCGCACCCAGCACGTCCTGCTCTCGGCCACGCTCGGGGACGTGTCGTTCTTCGTCGACGACCTGCGGGCGCGCACCGGGCGCGACGTCGCGGTGGTCGCCGACGCCGAGCGCCCGGTCCCCCTGTCGTTCGCCTACGCCGTCGAGCCGCTGACCGAGCTGCTCGACGAGCTCGTCACCACCCACCGCTCCCCCGCCTACGTCGTGCACTTCACCCAGAAGGAGGCGGTGGAGCGCGCGCAGGCGCTGCTGTCGACCCCGCTGGCGTCACGCGAGCAGCGCGACCGCATCGCCGACGAGCTGGGCAGCTTCCGGTTCGGGCCCGGGTTCGGGCGGACGCTGTCCAAGCTGCTCCGCCACGGCGTCGGCGTGCACCACGCCGGGATGCTGCCGCGCTACCGCCGCGTCGTCGAGCGGCTGACGCAGCGCGGCCTGCTGCCGGTCGTCTGCGGCACGGACACCCTGGGCGTCGGCATCAACGTGCCGATCCGGACGGTCGTGCTGACCTCCCTCGTCAAGTACGACGGCGTGCGCATGCGGCACCTGTCCGCGCGGGAGTTCCACCAGATCGCGGGCCGCGCCGGCCGGGCGGGCTACGACGTGCTGGGCGAGGTGGTGGTCATGGCGCCGGACCACGTCATCGAGAACCGCAAGCTCCTGGCCAAGGCGGGCGACGAGCCGAAGAAGCTCAAGAAGATCGTCCGCAAGAAGGCCCCCGAGGGCCACGTCAACTGGACCGACAAGACGTTCGAGCGCCTGCGCGACGCGCCGCCCGAGCCCCTCACCTCCAGCTTCCACGTCACCCACGCGATGGTGCTCAACGTGCTCTCGCGCCCGGGCGACCCGGTGGCCGCCATGGCCCACCTCCTGCTGGACAACCACGAGCCGCCGTCGGCGCGCATGCGGCACGTGCGGCGGGCCGTCGACGTCTACCGGTCCCTCCGCGCGGCGGGCGTCGTCGAGCGCGTCTGGGTCGAGGACCCGGACGCGCCGAAGGGCCGCCGCAGGACGGTGCGGCTGACCCGGGAGGTGCCGGCGACCTTCGCGCTGAACCAGGCCCTGTCGCCGTTCGCCTACGCGGCGCTGGACCTGCTGGACCCCGAGGACCCCGGCTACGCGCACGACGTGGTCTCCGTCATCGAGGCCACGCTCGACGACCCGCGCCAGGTGCTCATGGCGCAGGAGAACCGGGCCCGCGGCGAGGCGGTGGCCGCCATGAAGGCCGAGGGCATCGAGTACGAGGAGCGCATGGCCCTGCTCGAGGGCGTCACCTGGCCCAAGCCCCTGGCCGAGCTCCTCGAGACGGCCTTCGCCACCTACCGCCGCACGAACCCGTGGGTGGCGGACCTCGCGCTGTCCCCCAAGTCGGTGGTCCGCGAGATGCACGAGCGGGCCATGACGTTCCCCGAGTACGTGTCGGCCTACACGCTGGACCGCACGGAGGGCGTCCTGCTGCGCTACCTGGCCGACGCCCTGCGCGCGCTGCGCCAGACCGTCCCGGCCGAGCGCCGCACCGAGGACCTGCACGAGCTGGTGGAGTGGCTCGGCGACGTCGTCCGGCGCACCGACTCGAGCCTGCTCGACGAGTGGGAGCGCCTGGCCAACCCCCTGGACGAGCCGGGCGCGGTCACCCCGGGCGGCACGGATGACGACGAGCCGGAGCCGCTGACGGCGAACCCCCGCGTGCTGCGCGCCCTGGTGCGCGGGGCGCTGTTCCGTCGCGTGGAGCTCCTCGCGCAGGAGCGGTACGCCGCCCTGGCGGCCCTGGGCGACCTCGACGAGGACGGCGCGCCGTGGGACGCGGACCGATGGGCAGCCGCCCTCGACCCCTTCTACGACGAGCACGACGAGGTCCTCACCGGCCCCGCCGCCCGCGGCCCGGCCCTGTTCCAGGTGACGCCCGAGCGGGGTCCGGGCGGCGCCGAGGTGCGCTGGCGGGTCCGCCAGGTGCTCGACGACCCCGCCGGCGACCACGACTGGCGCATCGACGCCGTGGTCGACCTCGCGGCCACCGATGCCGCCGGCGAGGTCCGGCTGCACGTCGTCGCCGTCGGCGCGCTCTGACCCGGTGCCGGCAGGACCGGCCGGCGCTCCTCGGCGCGCCGGCCGCCCGTCCCGCCCGCGTCCAGGTGCGGTAAGCGCTGCCCACGAGACGGGCGGAAACTCAGCCGCAACTTTCTCTGGACAACGGTTTCGACATCGTTTTCACTCAGAGGGTCCACCGCACGGTCACAGGGGCAGCGACGCCCCACGCGCGGTGCTCGCGAGGGAGCGAAGCGGATGACTTCTGCACGACCACCACGCCGGACCCTGGGAGCGGGCGTCGTCGCGCTCGCCCTGGCGGCCGGCACCGTGCCCGCCACGGGCCTCGTCGCCTCGGCGGCCGACCCCGTCCCCGTCCTGACCACGGACTTCTCGGACGGCTCCTGGGCCCCCTGGACCCAGAACGGCAACCCGACCCTGTCGGTCGTCGACGTCGAGGGCGACCCGGCCCTGCTCGTCGCCGGGCGCGCCGCCGACTACGACGGCATCAAGACGCCTCCCGGGCTGCTCGCACCCGGCGGGCAGTACACGTTCACCATGGACGTCCGGCTCGCCGAGGGCACGGCCGGCAGCGCGGGCGTGCGGTTCGTCGCCGAGCCCAGCTACACCTGGATCGGCCCGACCACGATGACCGCCGACGCCTGGACCACGGTCACGGGCACCTACACGGTCCCGGCGGACGCCGACCCGGCCACGGCCCGCGTCTACCTGGGCACGGACGCCCTCTCGACCGGTCCGGAGGCCTACTCCTACCTCGTCGACGACATCGCCATCACGGGCACCGCGGTGACCGGCCCCTGGACGCCCACCCCCGACCCGTCCTTCGTGACCGGCGGGGCGACCAACCCGGTCACCACGCCGGTCACCGCCGCACGTGGGACCGGCGACGTCGCGGCCCTGACGTTCGACGACGGCCCCAACCCCGGCGAGACCGACCGTCTGCTCGACTTCCTGGCGGCGAACGAGCTCACGGCGACCTTCTGCGTCATCGGCCAGAACATCCAGGCCGAGGGCGGGGCGGCGCTGCTGCGCCGGATGGTCGACGAGGGCCACACCCTGTGCAACCACACGACGTCCTACGCGGACATGGGCGCCTGGGGCGAGGCCGAGATCGAGGCCGACCTCAAGGCCAACCTGGCGGTGATCCGCGAGGCGCTCGGCGACCCTGCCTACCCGGTGCCGTACTTCCGCGCCCCGAACGGCAGCTGGGGGAAGACCCCCGCCGTCGCGGTCGCCCTGGGGATGCAGCCGCTCGGCGTCGTCAACGTCATCAACGACTGGGAGACCCAGGACGAGGCGACGCTCACGACGAACCTGCGCGCGGCGCTCAAGCCCGGGGAGCTCGTCCTCGTGCACGACGGCGGCGGTGACCGCACCGCGAGCGTCGCGGCGGTGGAGACCGTCGTCGGCGAGCGGCTGGCGGAGGGCTGGACCTTCGGCCTGCCGGCCGGCGGCATCACCACCACCACGGGCCCGGTGCTCGTCAGCGACTTCGAGGACGGCCTCGGCCCCTGGGTGCCCCGCGGCGACGCCGACGGTGACCCGGTCGTGGCCGTGACCACCACGCAGGCGCACGGCGGGGCGCAGTCGGCGCTCGTGTCCGGCCGCACCACGCAGGGCGACGGCATCGGGGTCGACCTCACGGGCCTGGTGTCCGCGGGCACGACCTACGAGATCAGCGTCTGGGTGCGGATGGCCGACGGGTCCGCCGCGGACGACGTCTGGCTGAGCCTGGCGCGCACGGCGGGCGGCACCACGTCGTACGACACGGTGGCCCAGCTCCCCGACGTGACCTCCGCAACCTGGTCCGAGATCACCGCCACCTACACCGTGCCGGAGGGCGTCGAGAGCGCGTTCCTCTACCTCGAGACCTCGTACAACGGCGGCGGCTCCGACCCGTTCCTCGTCGACGACGTCGTCATCGCGCCGCAGGGCGCCCCGGTCGTCGAGGAGCGCACGCCGCTGAAGAGCACGGTGGACTTCCCCGTCGGCGTGGCGATCGACTCGCGCGAGACCAACGGGGCGGCCTCCGAGCTGCTGCTGCGGCACTTCGACCAGATCACGGGCGAGAACCACATGAAGCCCGAGGCCTGGTACGACGAGGAGCGCACGTTCCGCACGCACCCGGAGGCGCAGGCCCTCATGGCCTTCGCCCAGGAGGAGGACCTGCGCGTCTACGGCCACACCCTCGTGTGGCACAGCCAGACGCCGGCGTGGTTCTTCCAGCACGAGGACGGCACCCCGCTCACGACGAGCGAGGCCGACAAGACGCTGCTGCGCGAGCGCATGCGCACGCACATCACGTCCGTCGCCGAAGCCCTCAGCACGGGCGGCGGCTACGGCCTGTTCGGCTCGCCCGAGAACCCCGTCGTCGCCTTCGACGTCGTCAACGAGGTCGTCTCCGACGGCCGCGGGGAGGCCGACGGGCTGCGCCGGTCCGAGTGGTACCGGGTCCTGGGCGAGGAGTTCATCGACCTCGCCTTCCGGTACGCCGACGAGGCGTTCAACGGGACGTACGCCGACCCCGGCGCCGACCGCCCCGTGACGCTGACCATCAACGACTACAACACCGAGCAGGTGGGCAAGCAGGGCCGCCTGCACGACCTCGTCGAGCGCCTGCTGGCGCGCGGCGTGCCCGTGGACGCCGTCGGGCACCAGTTCCACGTGAGCCTGGCGATGCCCGTCTCCGCGCTGGAGGACGCGATCGTCGCCTTCCGGGACCTGCCGGTGACGCAGGTCGTGAGCGAGCTCGACGTCACGACGGGCACGCCGGTGACGCGGGCCCTGCTCGTCGAGCAGGGCTACTACTACCGCGACGTGTTCCGGGTCTTCCGCGAGCACGCCGAGGACCTGTTCTCCGTCACCGTCTGGGGCCTGACCGACGGCCGCAGCTGGCGCAGCGCGAACGGCGCCCCGCTGCTGTTCGACGACGCCCTGGCGGCGAAGCCCGCCTTCCTCGGCGCCGTCGACGAGGAGCTGCCCGCGCCGCTGCGCACGGCGCTGGCCTTCGCCGGCGACGTGCCGCTCGACGCCGGCGCCACCACCGCCCCGGCGTGGGCGCAGCTGCCGCTGCAGGAGGTCGCCGGTGCGACGGGCTTCTCCGTCCGCTGGAGCCCCGACCACCTCACGGCCTACGTGCGCGTGGAGGACGGCGACGTCGAGGCGGGCGACGCGGTGACGTTCACTGTGGGCGACGCGACGACGACCGTCGGCCGGGACGGGACGGTGACGTCCGGACCGGGCACCGCCGTGGCGTCGCCGGTCGGGGGCGGCTGGGCCGTCGTGGCCCACCTGCCCCTCGACGCCGCCGCCGAGGGGGACCTCGTCGCCTTCGACGTGCGCGTCACCGACGGCGCCACCACCACGGGCTGGGCCGGCGAGGGCGACACGGGCACGCTGACGCTCGTCGAGCCGCTGTCGGTCACGCAGGTGGTCCAGGCGCCGCAGGCCCCGTCGGTCGACGGGATCGTCGACGCCGCGTGGGCCACGGCCACCTCGTTCCGCACCGAGAAGACGGTCTCCGGTGCCACGGACGGGGCGCGGGCGACCGTCCGGACCCTGTGGGAGGGCGACACGCTGTACCTCCTCGCCGAGGTCGCCGACCCGACGCTGGACGCCACGGGCTCCGACCCGTGGATCCAGGACTCCGTCGAGGTCTTCCTCGACGCGGGCAACGTCAAGAACGGGCCCTACCGGTACGACGACACCCAGGTCCGCATCTCCTACGAGAACGCGGTGTCCTTCGGCACGGGCGACGAGGCGTTCCAGCAGGCCCGCGTCACGAGCGCGACGCAGGTCGTCGACGGCGGGTACGTCGTCGAGGCCGCGATCGGGCTCGTCGACCAGGGCGGGCTGGGCACCTTCCACGGCCTGGACGTGCAGGTCAACGACGCGACGGCCGGAGCCCGCACCGCCGTGACGTCGTGGGCCGACCCGACCGGCCTGGGCTACCAGACCACCGAACGGTGGGGCGTCGCCGAGCTCGTCGGCCCGCCGGCCGAGCCGGAGCCCGTCCTCGACCCGGTGGTCGACGTCAGCCAGGTGATCGTGTTCGGCGGTGACCGGGTCGCGGTCGCGGTGACGGGCTACCGCCCGGGCACCACGGTCGACCTCACGCTCCAGGGCCTGTGGCCCTCGCAGCGGGTGCTCCCGCTCGGCGCGGTGCAGGTCGGCACCGACGGCACCGGCACGACGACGGTGACCATCCCGCGGCGGGCCGGGGTCGGCCTGTACGCGATCACGGGCACGCAGGACGACCTGCGGGCCGCCGACGGCGTGCTCGTCCTGCCGTCGCGGCCGTCCTGGCTCGGGTCGGCGGCACGCTGACCGCCTGAGCCGTGACCGCGCGAGGCGCGGCGTCCCCGGGCAGGGGGCGCCGCGCCTCGTCGCGCGAGCCGTGCCGCGGACGTCAGCGGACGGCCGGGACGTCCAGCAGCCGCCGCGCCGCGACGCCGACCGCCGCGGTGTACGTCGGGTACGCGAACTCGACCCGCGCGAGCGTGGCCACGTCGACCCCCGCGGCCATCGCGGTCGTCACCGACTGGATGACCTCCACCGCGCTCTCCCCCACCGCGTGCGCCCCCAGCAGGTACTCACGCCGCCGGTCGGCGACGAGCTTGAGGAAGCCCCGCGGGCGGTCGTCGATGACGGGCCGCTCGAGCTCGGCGAGCTCCACCAGCGCGACGACGCAGTGCTCGTCGCGCTCGCGCGCCTGCTCCTCCGTGAGCCCGACGTCGGCGTAGTCGGGGTCGGTGAACCCGCCGGCGGGCAGCAGGTGGTGCGGCGCCCGGACGGTCGTGCCGAGCACGGCGTTGCGGGCGGCCGCCTCCGCCTCGGCGTTCGCCGCCTGCACGAGCATGGCGGTGCCGTTCGCGTCGCCCGCGACGTACACGTGCCCGACGTTCGTCGCCAGGTACTCGTCGACGGGGATCCGGCCCCTGCCCACCTCGATCCCCGCGTCCTCCAGGCCGAGGCCCTCGACCGACGCCGGCCAGCCCGCGCACATGAGCACCGCGTCGACGACCACGTCCTCGTCGCGCCCGTCCGCGCGCCAGCTCAGCCGGATGCCGTCGTCGGTGCGCTCCAACGCGGTGACGGTGTCGATGCCCGCCTCGACCCGGACGCCCTGCTCGCGGAAGGCCTGGGCGACGTGCGCCGAGACGTCCGCGTCCGTCTGCGCGAGGATCCGGGGCGCCACCTCCACCAGCGTCACCTCGCTGCCGAACGCGTTGAAGATCGTCACCAGCTGGGCGCCGGTGTTGCCCGCGCCGATGATCCCCACGCGGCGCGGCAGCTCCGGCAGGTCGAGGACGTGCTCCGGCAGCGTCGCCAGCTCGGCGCCCGGCACGGGCAGCACGCGCGAGTGGCCCCCGACGCACAGGACCACCCGCTCGGCGCGCACCTCGCTCGTCGTGCCGTCGGCGGAGGTGACGACGAGGTCGTGCGGCCCGGTGAACCGGGCGCGGCCGTGCAGGACGTCGACCCCGGCAGCGGCGAAGCGCCCGAGGTCGTCCTTCGACCCGCGGACGCGCTCCACCGTCGCGCGGACCCGCTCCACCGTCCGCGGCCAGTCGATCTGCTGCTCGGTCACGGAGATCCCGTACGCGTCGGCCGTCCGGACCTCGCGCATGAGCCGAGCCGTCTTGGCCAGCACCCGCGTGGGCACGCAGCCGGAGTTCACGCAGGTGCCGCCGGGCGGACCGGACTCGACGACGGCGACCCGGGCACCGAGGTCGGCCGCGCGCAGCGCCGCGGCCGTGCCGGCGGGTCCGGCTCCGACCACGAGGACGTCGTAGGCATCGCTCACGGCGACGACTCTCGCCGGTGACCGCCACGCCGGCCACGCGGGCGGCGCCCGTCCGGGCGACGCGTCCTCACCCGCCTGCCAGGAACGCCCGCCCGGCGTGGCCGATTGCCCGCCGGGCCGCCGGACGTGACACCATCGGGGACGAGCACGCACCGTCGGGCCGGACACGGGTGCCGGCACCACGACGAGCCGCGTGACGAGCAGCGCGACGAGCGCCGTGGCGGATCCGTCCACGAGCGCGCCGGACCGCCTCGTCCGGGCGGCGTGCGCCGCGGCACGCCGCGCCGCCGACACCGGAGCGGCCGGCCGCCGCGGGCGGCGTGGGCCGTGCCGTGGCGCGCGCCCGCAGAAGGAGGAGATGTGGCACGACCAGGCCGACAGCGGTCGGGCGGCGCACGCACGGAGAACGGCGCCCAGCGCCGCCGTCCGGTGCGTCCTGCCGAGCGCGGGCTCATCCCGGTGCTGTCCGGGATCGCGCGTGACGTCGACCGCGCGGTGCAGCGCCCGCCGGTCCGTGCGGGCGTGCGCACGCAGTTCCAGGTCGTCGCCCTGCTCGTGCGCCAGGAGCGCGCTCGCCTCCTGTCCGACGAGGGGCCCTCGGGCTCCCGCCGCGCGGCGCAGCTGAAGCAGCTCGACGCCGTCGCGACGTCCCTGGCCACCACCGCTGCGCGGGACACCTCGCTGCTGGCGCTGCTGGCCGAGGACGCCCCCGTGTCGGAGGCGGCGCGGGCGTACACCCGGACCGTGCTGCGCGCCGGCGGGCAGGAGCCCCCGGAGGAGCCCGAGCCGGCCGCACCCGTGGCCCCGGCGCCGGACGCGGAGCCGGCTGCGGCGCCCCGGACCGTCGTGCCGCGGTCCGTCGTCGCGCGGCGCCTCGCCAACCCCTTCCTGGCCCCCGACTTCGAGGCCGCCGCCGAGCGGGTCCTCCCCCGTCCGCGCCGGCTGGCCGGGTGGGAGCTGCTCGAGCCGCTGTTCCGCTCCTTCGAGCAGGCGGGTGCCGGGGCGCCGGCCTGCATGCCGCTGCCCGACGCCCGGCCCGTGCCCACACCCCCGGGCCGCGAGCTCATGCCCCACCAGGCCCAGCTCGTCGCGGCCGCGGCGCGCGGCCACCGCACCTTCCTCCTGGCCGACGAGCCGGGTCTCGGCAAGACGGCCCAGGCCCTGCTGGCAGCGCGCGCCGCCGACGCCTACCCGCTGCTCGTCGTCGCGCCGAACGTCGTCAAGACGAACTGGGCGCACGAGGTGGGGCTCTGGACGCCGCAGCGCCGGTCCACCGTGGTGCACGGCGACGGGGAGGACATCGACGGGTTCGCCGACGTCGTCGTCGTCAACTACGAGCTCCTCGACCGCCACGTCGGCTGGCTCGGCGAGCACGGGTTCCGCGGGATGGTCGTCGACGAGGCGCACTTCATCAAGAACACGGGGTCCCAGCGCTCGCGGCACGTCCTGGCGCTGGCCGACCGCATCCGCGAGCGCCAGGGCCGCCCGCTGCTCATGGCGCTCACCGGGACGCCGCTCATCAACGACATCGAGGACTTCCGGGCCATCTGGCAGTTCCTCGGCTGGATCGACGAGACGATGCCGCGCGGCGCCCTGCTGACCGCGCTCGAGGAGACCGGGCTGACGCCCGCCGACCCGGGCTTCGCCGCCGCGGCGCGGTCGAGCGTCATCGACATGGGCATCGTGCGCCGCCGCAAGGTGGACGTCGTCGAGGACATCCCCGCCCGCCGGGTGGCGGACCTGCCGGTCGAGCTCGACGGCGCGGCCGGCCGCTCGATCCGTGCCGCCGAGGCGGCGCTGGCCCGTAGCCTGGTGCAGCGCTACCGCGCGGCCCTGGAGATGCGCGTCGGCGCGGCCGCGGCCGCCTCCCACGGGCACGACCTCGACCGCGAGCTCGTCCGGCGCGTCGCGGCCGCCGAGCTGCGCGAGTCGAGCGGCGAGACGGGCGGCGAGAACGTGTTCTCGCTCGTGCGGCGGATCGGCCAGGCGAAGGCCGGGCTCGCGGCGGACTACGCCGCCCAGCTCGCGCGCAACGTCGGCAAGGTCGTCTTCTTCGCCAAGCACGTGGACGTCATGGACGCGGCCGAGCAGACCTTCGCCGACCGCGGCATCCGCTACGCCTCCATCCGCGGCGACCAGACGACGAAGGTGCGCGAGCGCAACGTCGCCGCGTTCGTCGAGGACCCGGACGTCGCCGTCGTGGTGTGCTCCCTCACCGCGGCCGGCGTCGGCCTGAACCTGCAGGTCGCGTCGAACCTCGTCCTCGCCGAGCTGTCCTGGACCGACGCGGAGCAGACGCAGGCCATCGACCGAGTGCACCGCATCGGCCAGACCGAGCCCGTCACCGCCTGGCGGGTCGTCGCCGCCCACACCATCGACCAGACCATCGCGGGGCTCATCGACAGCAAGAGCCACCTGGCCGCGCGGGCGCTGGACGGCGCGGAGGACCTCGACGACGACGCGGCCACGTCGGTGCAGCTGGAGGCCCTCGTGCGCCAGCTCACGGACGCCCTCGCAACCGAGGGCGTCGTCTGACGCCGACACCGGCCGCGGACCGGGCCCCGACGACCTGGACGGAGCCCGGGGCCGGTCCTCGGTCGAGGACCGGCCCCGGCTGTCACTCGGCGGGTGCGTCCGCTGCCGCGTCGTCCGCCTGCTCGTCGTCCGTCGCCCCGTCGCCGCCGCCGGCCGCGGTACCGGAGCCGCCGGTCCCGGCGCCGTCCTCGAGGACCTCGGGAGCCACCTCCTGCTCGAGGGTCGGGTAGCCGTAGCCACCCTCCTCGGTCGCTCCGGCGGCCCCGCCCTGCGGTGCGTCACTCATCGGTCACCCTCCTGCCCTGCCTGGACCAGCGCGGACCAGATCGGGATCATCGTCAGCGCCCGGGCGGGGCCGCGCCACCCGAACCAGATGTCGAGGAAGCGGGCCGACGGTGGGTGGGAACCGCCGGCTCGCCGTCGTGGAGTGCGGTCCCTGACACCGCAAGACGGGTCGCCGCCGGCTCCGGGTCGGCGCTTCCGTCCTGCCTGAGCGTCACCGCCCCCGCGCCGAGAGCAGGACGGCGACGAACGAGACGTAGCTCGCGAGTGCCAGGAGCCCGGTCGCCTCGACCAGACCGGACGGAGCCCTCAGCGCGTGGAGCGCGCTGCAGGCAGCAAGGAGGAGCCAGCAGAGCGAGTGCCCGTACCGGAGGACCAGATACCTGGCTCCCGTGCTTCCTGCCGCCTCCTCGGGCACGACGAGGAGGAACACGACGGCGACCGCCAGCGCCACGATGCAGCCGACGGCACCTGCGAGCACCCGGTGCGACTCGAGGAACTCCAGCACGACGACGGACCGTAGCAGTGGCCCACGTCGTGGTGATGAGGGAAGGGATCGCCGCAGCAGGCTCAGCGCGTCGCGCCGGGCAGCGTGTGCCCCGGGCGCCCGACAGGCGAGCCAGGCGCCATAGCGCTCCACGGCACCGTCGGGACGCCCGTTCGAGGAGCGTCCGACGGGCCGTCGATCAGCGGTCGAGGGGCTGCAGCGGGTCGTACGCGAAGCGCTCCACCCTGACGGTCGAGTCGGTCGGGCGCCCGGCGCTCGTCGCGACGACGCCCAGCCACAGACCGACGAAGCCGCCCGTGGCGACGCTGTCCAGCGTCGTGCCGTCCGCCACCGCGACGACGACGTCGTCGCCCGCCTCCTCCACGACGAGGCCGTACTCCTGGCCCCGCACACGGAGGCCCAGCGTCAACCCGCCGTCCACCGGCCGTACGACGGTCTCACCGAGCACCGTCTCCACGCCGCCGCGCCGGTGCACGGCCCGGACGACGAACGCGTCGCCCCCCGGTGTGGCCATCAGCGTCACGTGGTCGCGCTCCGACTGCCGCACGACGAGGCCGGCGCTCTCCCCCGCCGCCAGACCGCCGAGGTCAAGGACCGCGCGCACGTCGACGTCCACGTGCTGCTGACGGACGCCGAGGAACGCCGGGGTCGTCGCGTCGGCCAGCGTCGAAGGACGCACCGGCAGCAGCCAGCCGTCCCCGTCGGCCGTCGCCACCGACGTCACCGGCGCGCGCAACGCCGTCCACCGGGGGTCGCCCGGCAGCACCGGGCCGCCGGGCACGACCTGCGGGACGCCCGCCGGCGCGGTCGGCTCGGCGAACGGCACCTCGACCTCGTGCGGCACCCGCCCGAGGCCCGGCGCGAAGACCGGCCAGCCGTCCTCCCACGTCACCGGCACGAGGAAGGTCTCGCGGCCGAGGTTGTGGT
Source organism: Cellulomonas sp. plas2 (assembly GCF_057221735.1). Taxonomy (NCBI): domain Bacteria; kingdom Bacillati; phylum Actinomycetota; class Actinomycetes; order Micrococcales; family Cellulomonadaceae; genus Cellulomonas; species Cellulomonas sp. plas2. The sequence goes on along the minus strand of NZ_CM170155.1, from coordinate 1,470,163 downwards.
GGTACCCGCCGTAGGGCCGCATGCCGAGCAGGACGGCCCACCAGGAGCCGTCGACCGCCTCCACGAGATCCGCGTGCCCCACCCCGACGACGTCGCCGCCGTGGCCCAGGTGCCGGTGCGTGAGCACGGGGTTGCCGGCATAGCCCTCGTACGGTCCCGTGACGTGGTCGGCCCGCGCCACGCACACCGCGTGGTGGAACTCCGTCCCGCCCTCCGCGGCCAGCAGGTACCAGCGGCCGTCCTTGGCGAACAGGTGCGGCCCCTCCGCCCAGACCGCACCGCGCACGGCCCCCGTCCACAGCACGTGCTCCGGCCCGACGAGCCGCATGGAGGACCGGTCGAGCTCGCGCAGCCAGACCTCCGTCTGCTGCGGCCACTCCGGCTCGGCGACGAGGCGCGTGCCGTGCACCCACATCCGCCCGTCCTCGTCGACGACGAGGGACGGGTCGATGCCGGCCGTCGCCAGCCAGAAGGGGTCCGACCAGGGACCGGCCGGGTCCGACGCCGTGACGATGAAGTTGCCGCCGCGCGTCGGGTCCGTCTGGTCGACGAGGGTGCACACGACCCAGAACAGCCCGTCGTGGTGCCGGATCGTCGGCGCGTAGAGACCGCCCGAGGAGGCGAGGCCCTCGTAGTCGAGCATCCCCTCCCGGTCGACGACGTGCCCGACCTGCGTCCAGTGCGCGAGGTCGCGGCTGTGCAGCACCGGCAGGCCTGGGACGTACTCGAACGTCGAGGTGACGAGGTAGTAGTCCTCCCCCACCCGGCAGATGCTCGGGTCGGGGTACGTCCCGGGCAGCAGCGGGTTGGCGACGAGGGTCACGCGGAGGTCACCGTCGCGCGGACCAGCCGCTCGTCGGAGGTGGTCACCTCGTGCACCGCGCCGGTCAGGCGGACGAGGGCACGGGCCGTGGCCGTACCCGGGATCTCCCGCTTCTCGGCCTGCTTCTCGTTGCTGATCGCCCCGCCGGTCATGTCCCGCACGTCCGCCGCAGGGGTCGTGGCGCCGGCGTGCGAGCCGACCCAGACCTCGACGTCACCCGGCTCGACGACCTTGACCAGGCGCCGGTCGGAGAAGGCCAGGCGCGTGGCCGGCACGCGGAACGTCACGCGGCGCGACTCCCCCGCCGCCAGCGCCACCCGTGCGTACCCGAGGAGCTGCACCACCGGCCGCGTCACGCTGGCGACGACGTCGTGGCCGTACAGCTGCACGACGTCGACGCCGTCGACCTCGCCGGTGTTCGTCACGGTCACCGCCGCGTCGAAGGCCCCGTCCGTACCGGCCTGCTCGTCGACGACGAGCCCGTCGTAGGCGAACGTCGTGTAGGCCAGGCCGAAGCCGAACGGCCGCAGCGGGGTGGGGTCGGTGGACGTCACGTCCGACGGCCCGCCCAGCACCGGGTGCAGGTACGAGTAGGGCTGCGCTCCCCCGGACCGCGGGAGCGACACCGGCAGGCGCCCGGAGGGGTTGGCCCGCCCGATCACGAGGTCCGCGACGGCCAGGCCGCCGCCCTCGCCCGGGAAGAAGGCCTGCAGCACCGCGGCGGGGCGGGGGCCCTCGCCCTCGAGCGCCCAGCCGATGGCGTAGGGCCGTCCCGTGAGCAGCACCATGACGACCGGGGTGCCCGAGCCGACGACGGCCTCGACGAGCGCCCGCTGCACGCCCGGCAGCTCCAGGCTGTCCACGTCGTTGCCCTCGCCCACCGTGCCGCGGCCGAAGAGCCCGGCCTGGTCGCCGACGACGACGACCGCCACGTCGGCGGCGGCCGCGGCGGCCACCGCGTCGGCGAAGCCGGAGGTGTCGTCGCCCTCGACCGTGCAGCCCTCGGCGACCAGGAGCTCGACCGGCGCCGCGCCCGTGCTGGCGGACACCTCGCCCAGGACCTGCTCGAGCGCCTCGCGGACCGTGGGGATCGCGAAGCCGAGCTCGTGGTCGGGGTGGTGGGCCAGCACGTGGTTGGCGAAGGAGTAGCAGCCCTGCAGCGCCTCGGCGCGGTCGGCGTTGGGGCCGACGACCGCCACCCGACGCGGCGCGACCGTCCAGCGGTCCAGCGGCAGCACGCCGTCGTTCGCCAGCAGCACCACCGACTCCGTGGCGAGGCGGCGCGCGAGGTCCTGGTGGTGCGGCGTGTCGAGGTCGACCACCGTCGGCGGCTCGTCCTCGAAGGCGTTCGGGTCGAGGAGGCCGAGCTCCTCCTTCTGCGCGAGGGCGCGCAGCACCGCACGGTCGACGTAGGCCTCGTCGAGCTCGCCGGTGCGGACCTTCTCCGCCAGCGGCTCGAGGTACGCGTCGCCACCCGGCAGCTCCACGTCGATGCCGGCGACGAGGGCCTGCGCCGCCGCGTCGCCACGCCCGGCGGCCACGCGGTGCATGACCTCGAGGAACGCCACCGCGAAGTAGTCCGCGACGACGACGCCCGTGAAGCCGAGCCGCTCGCGCAGCACCCCGGTCAGCAGCTCCGGCGAGGAGGCGACGGGCACGCCGTCGATCTCGGCGTAGGAGTTCATGACGGACCGGACACCGCCGTCCACGACCGCCATCTCGAAGGGCGGCAGGAAGACGTCGAGCACCTCGCGCATGCCCGCCGACACGGGCGCGTGGTTGCGCCCGGCCCGCGAGCCGGAGTAGCCGAGGAAGTGCTTGAGGGTGGCGTGCACGCCGGCGCCCTGCAGACCGCGCACGAAGGCGGTGCCGACGGTCCCGACGAGGTACGGGTCCTCCCCGATGCACTCGTCGACGCGGCCCCAGCGCGGGTCGCGCACGACGTCCAGCACGGGCGCGAGACCCTGGTGGATGCCCAGCTCGCGCATGGAGCCCCCGATCGCGGCCCCGACCTCGGCGACGAGGTCCGGGTCGAAGGACGCGCCCCACGCCAGCGGCGTCGGGAAGGTCGCCGCCCGCCACGCCGCGAGGCCCGTGAGGACCTCCTCGTGCACCAGTGCGGGGATGCCGAGGCGCGTCTCGCGCTTGAGCCGGCGCTGCTCGGCCCAGAGCCACGCCGCACGCTCGACGGCGTCGACGGGACGGGTGCCGTAGACGCGGGTGTAGTGGCCCAGCCCGTGCGCCGTGATGTCGGCCAGGGAGACGCCCTCCGAGGCGGCGGCCATCTCCCCCTGCATGGGGGCGACGACGTTCCCGCCCTGGTCCAGCCAGTACCCGACGATCTGCGCGAGCTTCTCCTCGAGCGTCATCCGGGCGTGCAGGGCGCGGACGCGCTCCGACACCTCGGGCATCGCCGGGACACCGGCGGGGGTGGTCGCTCGGTCGACGGCAGTCTCGACGGCTGGGTCGACGGCACGGTCGGGCACGGCAGGGCTCCTAGCGGGCAGGTGCAGGTGGGTGGGCGGCAGGTGTGCCGCGGCAGCGGGCGGCGACGCGCGCGGATCGGCGCGGCCGGTGACGGCGGCGCGGGGCGCCGCCGCCCGCTGCGGGTCAGCCCTTGACGGCCCCGGTGAGGCCGCCGACGATCCGCCGCTCGAACAGCGAGAAGAAGACGAGGGCCGGGATCATCGACAGGGAGGTGAAGGCCAGCACGCGGGCGGTGTCGACCGAGTACTGCGACGCGAAGGCCTGCACCCCGAGGGGCAGCGTGTAGGACGTCTCGTCGTTGAGGATGAAGAGCGGGAGCATGTAGCTGTTCCAGCTCGCGATGAACGCCAGGATGCCGACGGTGACAACGCCCGGGATCGACAGCGGGATGACCATCCGGAAGAAGAAGCCGAGCCGGCTCGAGCCGTCGATGGCCGCGGCCTCCTCCAGCTCCTTCGGGATCGCCCGCAGGAACGGCACCAGGATGATGACCGTCGTGGGCAGCGCGAACGCGATCTGCGGGAGGATGATCCCGCCGAGGGTGTTCTGCAGTCCCAGGCCCCGGATGAGGATGTACAGCGGCGTGATGGCCACCGTCATGGGGAACATCAGACCCGCGGCGAACAGCGAGTACATGGCGCCCCGGCCGAAGAAGCTGTACCGGGCCAGGACGAAGCTCGCCGCCACGCCCAGGACCACGACGCCGACCGTGGTGGCCACGCCGCAGATCACCGAGTTGGACACCTGGCGCCAGAAGATGGAGCTCTCCAGCACCGAGGAGTAGTTGCCGAGCTGCCACGTCGTCGGGAAGCCCGACGGGTCCGTGGTGATCTCGGCGTTCGTGCGGAACCCGCCGATGATGATGTAGAGGACGGGCCCGATGCAGATCCCGACGAGCGCGAAGGCGACCACGTAGGTCACCCAGCTCGCACGGCTCAGGCTGGGTCGACGCCGACCCGAGCGCGTGGGGCTCGCGGACGTGGGGCTGAGGGGGGGCGCGGTGAGCGTCGCCATCACTTCTTGCCTTCCGTGAGGGCGCCCTCGGTGTCGCGTCGCAGCACGAACCGCTGGTAGGTCAGGGCGAGGACCAGGGAGATGAGGAACAGCACCACGGCGACGGCGTTGCCGAAGCCGTAGTTCCCCGCGTTGCGCCCGTTGGCGACCATGTACGTGGCCATGGTCGACGTGCCGGCGGTGGAGGCGACGTACTGGCCCCAGATGATGTAGACGAGGTCGAACAGCTGCAGCGCGCCGATCATCGACAGGAACGCCCAGATGCGGATCGTCGGGCCGAGCAGCGGGAGCGTGATGCGCCGCTGCGTCTGCCAGTAGGTCGCGCCGTCGATGGCCGCCGCCTCGAACAGCTCCTCCGGGATGGACTGCAGCCCGGCGAGGAAGAGGATGACGGCGAAGCCGATGTACTTCCACGTGATGATGAGCATGAGCGACCAGATGGCGACCTTCGGGTCGGACAGCCAGTCGACCGTCCACTCCGGGAAGCCGGCCTTGACCAGCAGGTCGTTGACCGCGCCGTTCGTCTGGAGCATGAGGCCCCAGCCCGTCCCGACGATGACCTCGGAGACCACGTAGGGCACGAAGATGAGGACGCGCACGAGGGAGCGGCCGCGCATCTTCTGGTTGAGCAGCAGCGCCAGGAGCACCGCCGCCGGCCCCTGCAGGACCAGCGACAGGACCACGATGACGGCGTTGTGCTGCAGCGCGTCGATGAACGTGCTGTCGCGGAAGATCGTCAGGTAGTTGTCCAGCCCGGCGAAGTCCGTGGGCGGCCCGAAGCCCTTCCAGCGGAAGAAGCCGTAGTACGCGGCCAGCAGGACCGGGAACAGCACGAACGTGACGAACATGAGGATCGCGGGTCCGGCGAGGACCCCGATCTCGAGGCGCTTGCGCCAGTCCGCCTGGCCGCGCCGGCGGGCCGGGGACGGTGCCGTGCGGGCACCGTCCCCGACCGCCGTGCCGCGCTCGGGCGGGGGCGTCACCGCGAGGGAGCCCTCGCGCGAGGCGTCGACCATGGTGAGGGACTACTCCTTGGCCGCGGCGTCGTTCACGGCCGCCACGACGCCGGCGGCGTCGGACTGGCCGGCGAGCAGGTTGACCACGCCGGTGTTGAGCGCGTTGCCGACGTTCTGGCCGTACAGCGTGTCGAGCCAGAGGGAGATGTAGGGCGCCTCGTTGTAGGTGGCGAGGATGTCCTGCAGGGCGGGGGTGTCGACGACGCCCTGCGCCTCCTGGCTGGCGGGCAGCGTCTGGAACGCCTCCGCGTAGCCCTCCTGGTACTCCTTCTGCACCGCGAAGTTGAGGAAGTCGGCGCAGGCCGGCGGGGCCTCGGCGGAGCAGGAGAGGCCGTCGGCGCCGCCCATCATCGCGCCGGGCTCGCCGTCACCGCCCTCGACGGCCGGGAAGGGGAACCAGCCGAGGTCGGCCAGCGGCTGCTGGTCCGGCGTCAGCGAGGCGATGACGCCCGGGTTCCACGCACCCATGAGCTCCATCGCGGCCTCGTGGTTGGCGAGCAGGCCGGCGGACGAACCCGCACCCTGCTGGGCCGAGGTCGTGAGGAAGCCGTTGTTGAAGGGCTCGGTCTCGGCGAAGGACGCGAGGTCCTCACCGGCCTTCTCCCAGCACGGGTCGTCGAAGGACCGCTCGGCCGCGGCGCTCTCCAGGGTCTCCTGCGAGCACGCGCGCAGCGCGAAGAAGTAGTACCAGTGCGCGGCGGGCCAGGCGTCCTTGGCGCCGAGGGCGATCGGCTGGATGCCGGCGGCCTTCAGCTTGGCGACGGCGTCCTCGAGCTCGGCCATCGTCGTGGGCGTGCCCTCGATGCCGGCCTCCGCGAAGAGGTCCTTGCTGTAGTAGATGCCGCCCGGGAGGATCGACATCGGCATGCCGTAGATCTTGTCCTCGAGCGTGAAGGCCGCGAACGAGGCCTCACCGAGGGCGGCCTTCGTCTCGTCCGTGATTAGGTCCGTGAGGTCCTGCGCCTGCCCGGCCTCGACCACGTCGGCGAGCTTGCCGCCGCCACGGGCCATGAAGATGTCCGGCGCGTCGCCCGAGTTCAGGGCCGTCTGCAGCTTGCCGTCCATGTCCTCGTTCTGGATGGCCTGGATCGTGATGGTCGTGCCCGGGTTGGCCTCCTCGAACGCGGCGACCGTGCTCTCCCAGTACGCCTTGCCCTCACCGGTGGTGGAGTTGTGCCAGAACGTCATCTCGCTCGAGCCGTCCTCGCTGCCCGAGCCGCCGCCGGAACCGCCCGAGCAGCCGGCAGCCAGGAGGGTCACGCTCGCGCCGAGCGCGACGGCCAGCGCCGCGCCCCTGTTCTTCCTCATCATCGTGGAGTCCCTTGTCGTCGTCGACGGGTGGCAGTTGCCTGTCGGGGAGGACTCTCGCAAGCACAGGCGAGTGATGTCAAACGTTTTCGATAACGGTGTCGTCACGATGGCGAGACGTCACCCGCACAGGTGAGGCTGCCCTGCGTCGTGCCTGCTCAGGGCAGCCTCGCCTGCGGTGACAGACGTCGCGCGGACGCCTAGCGTCGGCCGCATGGCCCTCCTCGCACCGGCCCGGACGCCCGTCCGCACCGCCGCCGACCTCAACCGCCTGCGCGCGGCCGTGCTCGGGGCGAACGACGGCGTCGTGTCCGTCGCGGCCGCCGTGCTCGGCGTCGCCGGGGCCGCCCCGGCCGCCCACGTCCTGGTCGTGGCGGGGGTCGCGGTGCTCGTCGGCGGCGCCCTGTCGATGGCCGCCGGCGAGTACGTCTCCGTCAGCAGCCAGCGCGACGCGGAGCGGGCGGCGGCCGCGGCCGGCGCCACGCGCGCCGACCGCACGCCGGACGACGAGGAGCACGTCAACCCCTGGCAGGCGGCGCTGGCGTCGTGCGCCGCGTTCACCGTCGGCGGGCTCGTCCCCCTGCTCGCGGTGCTCGTCGCCCCCGCGGGTGCGCTCCGCCTGCCGGTCACGGTCGTCGCCGTCGTCGCCGCGCTCGTCCTCACCGGCGTGCTCAGCGCCCGCTTCGGCGGCGCGCCGGTGGTCCGTGCCGTGCTGCGCAACGTGCTCGGCGGCGGCGTCGCGATGGCGGTCACGTACGGCGTCGGGACCCTGGTCGGCTCGGCCCTCTGAGGACGCGCCGGACGGCCCGGACGCGCGCCGGCGGCGGCCCTACCCTGGCCCCGTGACGAGGAGGGCTGCCACGAGAACGGGCACCGGCACCGGCGCCGGAACCGGCACCGGTACGGGCGGCACCCCGGCGACCCGCCTCCTCGCCGAGCACGGCGTCCCGCACCGCGTCCACCCCTACGCGCACGACCCGGGCAGCACGGTCGGCTACGGGCTCGAGGCCGCGGCCGTCCTCGGCGTCGAGCCCGAGCAGGTCTTCAAGACCCTGGTCGCGACGGTCGACGGCGACCTGTGGGTCGCCGTCGTCCCCGTCAGCGGCCAGCTCGACCTCAAGGCGCTCGCGCACGCCGCCGGCGGGCGGCGGGCCGTCCTGGCCGACCCGGCGGCCGCCGAGCGCGCCACGGGGTACGTCGTCGGCGGCATCTCGCCGCTCGCGCAGCGGCGGGCCCTCCCCACGGTGCTCGACGAGACCGTGTGGCTGTACGACGAGGTCTACGTCTCCGGCGGCCGGCGCGGGCTGGACGTCAGCCTGCCGCCGGCGGACCTCGTCGCGCTGACCGGTGCGCGCGTGGCCGACATCGCGCGGCCGGGTCGCCCGTGAGCGACGACGGTGTGGCCGAGGTGGCCGCGCGGCTCGCCGCGGCGCGCCGCCGGCTGCGGGCCGCCGAGGCGTCGGCCGGGCGCCCGCCGGGGTCGGTGCGCCTGCTCCTGGCGACGAAGACGATGGAGGCCGCCGTGGTGCGGGCGGCCCTCGTCGCCGACCGGGACGGGACGGACCGGCCCGCCGGCGAGCTCCCCGTCCTCCTCGGGGAGAACCGCGTCCAGGAGCTCGTCGCGAAGGCGCCGGAGCTCGCCGACCTCGCACCCGGCTGGCACGTCATCGGGCCGCTCCAGTCCAACAAGGTCAACGCCGCGCTGCGCTGGGCGGCGTGCGTGCAGTCCGTCGACGACCTCGCCCTCGCGGAGCGGCTGCAGCGGCGCTGCGAGGCCGTCGACCGGACGCTCGAGGTGCTCGTCCAGGTCAACGTCTCCGGTGAGGCGACGAAGAGCGGCGTGCCGCCCGCGGGCGCGGCGGACCTCGCGGTGCGGGTCGCGGCGCTGGACCGGCTGCGGCTGCGCGGGTTCATGACGATCGGGGCCCGCAGCCCCGACGAGGGCGTCGTGCGGGCGGGCTTCGCGGCGCTGCGCGACGTGCGCGACGAGGTGCTCGCGGGCGGCGCCCCGGGCACCGCCGACGCCGGGGAGCTGTCGATGGGGATGAGCGGCGACCTCGAGGCGGCCGTGGCGGAGGGCGCCACGCTCGTGCGCCTCGGCACGGCGGTGTTCGGCGCCCGGCCCGCTGCCCCCGCCTGAGCCGGCCGTCCGCGCTCCGGCCGGGTCGCATCGCGCGACCCGCGCCCACGCCGACCAGGGCCGCGCGCCACCAGGGCAGGCACAGCTCACGGCACGCGGTAGGTCCACGACGGGTCGGTGAACTTCGTGCGGCGCAGCTCCTCGGCGCGGTCGAGCTCCTCGCGCCGCAGGGCGCCGTCGACCGTCCGGTACCGCTCGCGGAAGTGGGCCTTGAACGCCTCGATGACCTCCACCCGCGGCATCTGCGTCTGCGAGCGCACGGGGTCCACGCGGCGCACGGCGCTCGTCGTGCCCTTGTCCGAGAGCTTCTCGCGGCCGATGCGCAGCACCTGCAGCATCTTGGCGGCGTCGATGTCGTAGGACATCGTCACGTGGTGCAGCACGGCGCCGCCGACCATGCGCTTCTGCGCCGACCCGGCGAGCTTGCCCGCGGGCGAGGAGATGTCGTTGAGGCCCGTCGTCGTCGCCCGCACGCCCACGTCGGCCAGCGCCCCCAGCACCCACTGGTTGAGGAAGGCGTACGACTCCTCGTAGGTCATCCCGTCCACCAGCGAGGACGGCACCACCAGCGAGAACGTGATGCAGTTGCCCGCCTCCATGAACATCGCGCCGCCGCCCGAGATCCGCCGGACGAGCTCCACGCCGAAGCGCTCCGCCGCCGCCAGGTCCACCTCGTTCCGCACGGACTGGAACGAGCCGATGATGACGGCGGGGTCCTCCCACTCCCAGAACCGCAGCGTCGGCCCCCGCCGGCCCTGCGCGAGCTCCTCCGTGAGCACCTGGTCCAGCGCGGTGTGCAGCGCCGGCGGCAGGACGCCCGGGTGCAGCAGCTCGAAGGCGTGGTCGTCCCAGCCCGTCGACCAGCCGAGCGCCCGGCGCACCGCCATCGCCACCGCGCGGGCGTCGAAGCCGACCATCGCCACGGGCGCCGGCACGGCCCCGGTGGCCTCCGCCTGCCGCAGCGCGTCCGTGACGGCCGCCGTCAGCGCGGCGACGCCCGCGTCGGCCCGCTGCCCGACGAGCGCCGCCGACAGCACGTCGAGCGCCTCGTCGGGCTCCAGGAAGAAGTCCCCGCTCACGGCGGCGCGCGTGATCGTGCCGTCCGCGACCATGAGGTCCACCGCGACGAGCTTGCCCCCCGGCACCTTGAGGTCGCCGTGGTGCTCGCCGTCGAGGTGGTCGAGGGGCTGCGGCGTGCTCACCCCGCCACTGTAGGCAGCAGGGGTCAGCGCGGCTCGACGCCGTGGTGCCGCAGGCCCCAGATGGCCGACTCGGTGAGCGCCTCCCACGACGCCTCGATGAGGTTGGGGCCGACGCCGACGGTGCTCCAGCTCGTCTCGCCGTCCGACGTCTCGATGAGGACGCGCGTGACCGCGTCCGTGCCGTGCATGGAGTCGAGGATGCGGACCTTGAAGTCGATGAGCTCGAAGGCGGTCAGCTCCGGGTAGACGCGCCCCAGCGCCTGACGCAGCGCGTGGTCCAGCGCGTTGACGGGGCCGTTGCCCTCCCCCACCGTGACGATGCGCTCCCCGCCGGCGCGCAGCTTGACCGTGGCCTCGGCCGTGGCCGGCGTGCCGCGCCCGCCCGCGCGCTCGACGATCGTGCGCCACGACTCCACGGTGAAGTACCGCGGCCGCCGGCCCTCGACCTCCTCGACGAGCAGCAGCTCGAAGGAGGCGTCGGCGGCCTCGAAGGTGTAGCCGTTGGCCTCGGCGTCCTTCACGCGGCGGGTGACGGCCGTCAGCACGTCGGGGCGCTCGGACAGGTCGAAGCCCAGCTCCCGGCCCTTGAGCTCTACGGAGGCGCGGCCGGCCATGTCCGAGACGAGCATCCGCATGTCGTTGCCGACGCCCCGCGGGTCCATGTGCTGGTACAGGTCGGGGTCGACGCGGATGGCGGACGCGTGCAGGCCGGCCTTGTGCGCGAAGGCGCTCGTGCCGACGTACGGCTGCCGCGCGAAGGGAGAGATGTTCGTCAGCTCGCTGATGGCGTGCGCGATGCGGGTCATCTCGGGCAGGCCGCCGGCGCGCTCCGCCAGGACGCGGCGGCCCTGCTTGAGCTCGAGGTTGGCGACGACGGACAGGAGGTCGGCGTTGCCCGTCCGCTCGCCGTAGCCGTTGACGCAGCCCTGCACGTGCGTCGCGCCGGCCTCGACGGCCGCGAGGGTGTTGGCGACCGCGCACCCGGAGTCGTTGTGGGCGTGCATGCCGACGAGCGCGGCGCCGCCGAGCTCGTCGTGCACCTGCTCGACCGCCGCCGCCACCCACGGCGGCAGCATCCCGCCGTTCGTGTCGCAGAGCGCGACGACCTCGGCGCCGGCCGCCGCGGCGGCCCGGACCGCCTCGAGCGCGTAGGCCGCGTCGAACCGGTGCCCGTCGAAGAAGTGCTCCGCGTCGACGAACACCCGCCGCCCCTCGCGGACGAGGAGCGCGACCGTGTCGGTGATCATCGCGAGGTTCTCCGGGCCCGTCGTGCGCAGCGCGCGCTCCACGTGCCGGATGTCGCTCTTGGCGACGAGGGTCACCACGGGCGTCTCGGCGTCGAGCAGGGCCCGGACCTGCGGGTCCTCGGCCGCCGTGGTACCGGGCTTGCGCGTGGCCCCGAAGGCGGCGAGCTCGGCGTGCTCGAGGTCGAGCTCCTTGCGCGCGCGCCGGAAGAACTCCGTGTCCTTGGGCACCGCACCCGGCCAGCCGCCCTCGATGAACCCGACCCCGAGCTCGTCGAGCAGGGGGGCCAGCGCGAGCTTGTCCGCGACCGAGAGATTGATGCCCTCCTGCTGGGCGCCGTCGCGCAGGGTGGTGTCGTAGACGTGGAAGGCGGGTGACGCGGTCACGGTCGGGTCCTTCGCGGGCGAGGGGGTCGGGAGCTCAGGCGAGCCGGTGCATCCAGCCGTGCGGGTCGGCGGCGCGACCGTACTGGATGTCGGTGAGCTGCTCGCGGATGCGCATGGTGACGGCACCGGCGGTGCCGTCACCCACGACGTGGTCGAACCCGGCGCCGGCCAGGCGGCCGATCGGCGTGACGACCGCGGCCGTCCCGCACGCGAACACCTCGGTGACGGACCCGTCGGCCAGCCCGGCGACGAGATCGGCCAGCAGCACCGGCGCCTCCTCGACCGCGTGCCCGGCGTCGGCCAGCAGCCGCAGGATCGACGAGCGGGTGACGCCCTCGAGGATGGAGCCGTTGAGCGCTGGCGTGCGCACGGTGCCGTCCGCGTGCACGACGACGACGTTCATGCCGCCGAGCTCCTCCAGCGTGGTGCCCGTCGTCGCGTCGAGGTAGCAGACCTGGTCGAAGCCGCGGGCGGAGGCCTCCTGCTGCGGCAGCAGGCTCGCCGCGTAGTTGCCGCCGCACTTGGCCGCCCCCGTGCCGCCGGGGGCCGCGCGGCGGTAGTCGTCGGACACCCAGATCGCGACGGGGTGCACGCCCTGCGCGAAGTAGGGCCCGACGGGCGAGGCGATGACGAGGTACTCGACCTGCCGGGACGCCCTGACGCCGAGGAACGCCTCCGAGGCGTACATGAAGGGGCGCAGGTACAGGCTCGTCTCCTCCCCCGACGGCACCCACGCCAGGTCCTGCCGGACCAGCGCCTCGATGGAGGCGAGGAAGTCCTCCTCCGGCAGCACGGGCAGCGCGAGCCGCGCCGCGGACCGCGCCAGGCGGGCGGCGTTGGCCTGCGGCCGGAAGCTCCACACCGACCCGTCCGCGTGCCGGTACGCCTTGAGCCCCTCGAAGATCTCCTGCGCGTAGTGCAGCACCGCCGAGGCCGGGTCCATCTGCAGCGGCCCGTAGGCCTCCACGCGCCGGTCGTGCCAGCCGCGCGCCTCGTCCCAGGAGACGCGCGCCATGTGGTCGGTGAAGACCGTCCCGAACCGCGGGGCGACGAGCTCGGCCTCGCGCGCCTCGTCGGGCACGGGAGCCGGGTTGGCGTGGACGACGAAGCCCCCGCCGGTCGGCGTCGCGGCGGTGGTGTCGGCGAGGGTGCTCATGGGCGGCCTTTCGCGGGACCGGTCACGACCGGTGGGACGGGTGGTGCTGGTGGTCCGTGCTGGCCGGTGGTGCGCCCGGTGCGCGGGCGCACCACCGGCGGGGGCTCAGCCGGCGACGCGCGCGGCCAGGTCCTTGCCGACCTCGGACGTCGACCGCGCCGCGGTGCCGCGCTCGGCGAGGTCCGCGGCGACGGCGGCCTCCACGCGGGCGGCGGCGGCGGTCCGGCCGAGGTGCTCCAGCAGCATGGCGACCGACAGCACGGTGGCGGTCGGGTCGGCCTTGCCCTGGCCGGCGATGTCCGGGGCCGAGCCGTGCACGGGCTCGAACATGGACGGGGCCGTGCGGTCGGGGTTGATGTTCCCCGATGCCGCGAGGCCGATCCCGCCGCAGACGGCCGCGGCGAGGTCGGTGACGATGTCGCCGAACAGGTTGTCGGTCACGATCACGTCGAACCGCGACGGGTCCTGCACGAGGTAGATCGTCGCGGCGTCGACGTGCGCGTAGTCCACGGTGACGTCCGGGAAGTCCGCGTTGACGGCCTCGACCGTCCGGCGCCACAGGTGCCCCGCGTGCACGAGCACGTTGTGCTTGTGCACGAGCGTCAGCTTCTTGCGGGGACGGGCGGCGGCCCGCGCGAAGGCGTCCCGGACCACCCGCTCGACGCCGAAGGCCGTGTTCACGGACACCTCGTTGGCGACCTCGTGGGGGGTGCCGATGCGGATGGCACCGCCGTTGCCGACGTACGGACCCTCCGTGCCCTCGCGCACGACGACGAAGTCGACCTCGCCCGGGTCCGCCAGCGGCCCGCGCACGCCGGGGAACAGCTTCCCGGGACGCAGGTTGACGTAGTGGTCGAGCTCGAACCGCAGGCGCAGGAGCAGCCCGCGCTCGAGCACGCCCGACGGCACCCCGGGGTCGCCGACCGCGCCGAGCAGGATCGCGTCGTGCGTGCGGATCGCCGCGAGGTCGTCGTCGGTGAGCGTCTCCCCCGTCGCGTGCCAGCGGCGCGCCCCGAGGTCGAAGTCCGTCGTCGTCAGCCGCGTGCCGTCGCCGTCGGCGCCGAGCGCCGCCTCGAGCACCAGCAGGCCCTGCTCGACGACCTCCGTGCCGATCCCGTCGCCGGCGATCACCGCCAGGTCGACGGTGCCGCCGGTCGCCGGACCGTCCGTCTGCGCGCTCATCGCGCCGCGGAGCCCTCGACGTAGTCCGAGTCGGACGGCTTGACCCAGGCGAAGAGCTTGCGCAGGTCGCGGCCGACGGGCTCGATCGGGTGGTCCTGGCCCTTGGCGCGCAGGGCCGTGAACTCCGGCGCGCCGGCGTCCTGGTCCTCGATGAACCGCTTCGCGAAGGCGCCGTTCTGGATGTCCGCGAGGACGGCCTGCATGTTCTCCTTCACCTGCGGGGTGATGACCCGCGGGCCGGAGACGTAGTCGCCGTACTCCGCCGTGTCGGAGACGGACCAGCGCTGCTTGGTGATGCCGCCCTCGAAGATGAGGTCGACGATGAGCTTGAGCTCGTGCAGCACCTCGAAGTAGGCGACCTCGGGCTGGTAGCCGGCCTCCGTCAGCGTCTCGAAGCCGTACTGGATGAGCTGCGAGACGCCGCCGCAGAGCACGGCCTGCTCGCCGAAGAGGTCGGTCTCCGTCTCCTCGGTGAACGTCGTCTTGATGCCGGCCGCGCGCAGGCCGCCGATGCCCTTGGCGTAGGACAGCGCGAGGTCCCAGGCCGAGCCGGACGCGTCCTGCTCGACGGCGACGATGACGGGCACGCCACGGCCGTCCGCGAACTCGCGGCGCACGAGGTGGCCGGGGCCCTTGGGGGCGACCATGAGCACGTCGTGCTCGGCGGCCGGCGTGATGTACCCGAAGCGGATGTTGAACCCGTGGCCGAAGACGAGCGCGGCGCCGGGCTTGAGGTTCGGCTCGATCTCCTCGCGGTAGACGATCCGCTGCACCTGGTCCGGCGCGAGGATCACGACGACGTCGGCGCCCGCGACGGCCTGGGCCACCGTGGCGACCGCGAGGCCCTCGTTCTCCGCCTTCTCGCGGGACGCCGACCCCTCGCGCAGGCCGACCGTGACGTCGACGCCGGAGTCGCGCAGGTTCAGCGCGTGCGCGTGCCCCTGGCTGCCGTAGCCGATGACGGCGACCTTCTTGCTCTGGATGATCGACAGGTCGGCGTCGTCGTCGTAGAACAGCTCTGCCACGGTGGAACTCCTCGTCGGTGCGTCGGTGGTGCGGGTCTGCGGTGCGGTGGTGAGGGTGTCAGGCGGAGCGCGTCACGCGCTCCAGCGCCCGGTCGGTGATCGAGCGCGGCCCGCGGCCGATCGCCACGATGCCGGACTGCACGATCTCCCGGACGCCGAACGGCTCGAGGGCCGCCAGCAGCGCGGTGATCTTGCTGGGGCTGCCGGTGGCCTCGATGACGACGGAGTCCGGCACCACGTCGACGACGTGGGCGCGGAACAGCTCGACGACCTCCAGGACGTGCCGTCGCTGGGAGAGGTCGGCCCGGACCTTGACGAGCAGCAGCTCGCGCTGGACCGAGGCGTCGTCCTCGAGCTCGACGATCTTGATGACGTTGATGAGCTTGTTGAGCTGCTTCGTCACCTGCTCCAGCGGGAGCTCGTCGACGTCGACGACGACGGTGATGCGTGAGATGTCGTCGTGCTCCGTCGGGCCCACGGCCAGGGAGTGGATGTTGAACGCCCGTCGGGCGAACAGGCCGGCGACGCGGGTCAGGACGCCGGGCTTGTTCTCGACGAGCACCGACAGGGTGTGGCGCGTGCTCATGTCGCGGTTCCTCTCAGTCCTCGCGGTCCCACGCCGGGCTGATGCCGCGGGCGTACTGGATGGCGTCGTTGCTCACGCCGGCGGCGACCATCGGCCACACCATGGAGTCGCGCGACACCGTGAGGTCGAGGACGACGGGGACGTCGTCGATCTCCAGGGCGCGCTTGATGGTGGCGTCCAGGTCGGCGTCCGACTCGCAGCGCAGCCCCACCGCGCCGTAGGCGTCGGCCATCTTGACGAAGTCGGGGATGCGGCGGGTGCCGTGGCCGGTGTGCAGGTCGGTGTTGGAGTAGCGCGACTCGTAGAACAGGGTCTGCCACTGCCGGACCATGCCGAGGGAGGAGTTGTTGACCACCGCCACCTTGATGGGGATGTCGTTGATCGTGCAGGTGGCCAGCTCCTGGTTGGTCATCTGGAAGCAGCCGTCGCCGTCGATCGCCCACACGACGCGGTCGGGGTCGCCGACCTTCGCGCCCATGGCCGCCGGCACGGAGAAGCCCATGGTCCCCAGGCCGCCCGAGTTGATCCACGACCCGGGCCGCTCGTAGCGGATGAACTGCGCCGCCCACATCTGGTGCTGCCCCACGCCGGAGACGAAGATCCCCTCCGGCCCCGTCAGCTCGCCGATGCGCTGGATGACCCGCTGCGGCGCCATGAGGCCGTCGGTCGGCTCGTCGAAGCCCAGCGGGAACGTCTCGCGCCAGTCGTCGATCTGCTTCCACCAGGCCTCGAGGTCGGGCAGGCCGTGCTGCGCGTGCTGGCGCTCGAGCTCCGGCACGAGGTCGCCCAGCACCTCGGCCAGGTCCCCCACGATCGGCACGTCCGCGTAGCGGTTCTTGCTGATCTCCGCCGGGTCGATGTCGGCGTGCACCACCGTGGCGTTCGGCGCGAAGCTCGACAGCTGCCCGGTGACGCGGTCGTCGAACCGCGCGCCGAGGGCGACGACGAGGTCAGCCTTCTGCAGCGCCGCCACCGCGGCGACCGTGCCGTGCATGCCGGGCATGCCGAGGTGCTGCGGGTGCGAGTCCGGCAGCGCGCCGCGGGCCATGAGGGTCGTCACGGCCGGGGCGCCCGACAGGTCGGTGAGCCGCCGCAGCAGGGCGCTGGCGCCGGCGCGCAGCACGCCGCCGCCCACGTAGAGCACCGGCCGGCGCGAGGTCGCCAGCAGCCGTGCCGCCTCGCGCACCTGCTTCGCGTGCGGGCGCGTCACCGGGTGGTAGCCCGGCAGCTCCATCTCCTGCGGCCAGGAGAACGTCGTCTGCGCCTGCATGGCGGACTTCGCGATGTCGACGAGCACCGGGCCGGGGCGGCCCGTCGAGGCGATGTGGAACGCCTCGCCGATGACGCGCGGGATGTCCTCGGGGCGCGTCACGAGGTAGTTGTGCTTGGTGATCGGCATCGTGATGCCGAGCGTGTCCGCCTCCTGGAAGGCGTCCGTGCCGATGAGGGCCGCGCCGACCTGACCGGTGATGGCCACCATCGGGACGGAGTCCATGTTGGCGTCGGCCAGGGCGGTGACGAGGTTCGTCGCCCCGGGGCCGGAGGTCGCCATCGTGACGCCCACCTTGCCCGTCGCGTACGCGTACCCCGCGGCCGCGTGCCCGCCGCCCTGCTCGTGCCGCACGAGGATGTGACGCAGGCGCGTGGAGTCCATCAGCGGGTCGTACGTCGGCAGGATCGCGCCGCCCGGGATGCCGAAGACGACCTCGACCCCGGCCTCCTCGAGGGACCGGACGATCGACTGCGCGCCGGTGCACGCGACGGGGGCGGTCGTCGTGCCGGCGCCCGGGGCGAGCGCACCGACGCTCGTCGGCGTGCCCGTCGCCGTGCCGATGGTGGAACCGGCCGGGACGGGAGCGGGCCGCGCGGCGACGCCGGCGGGCGTCGCCGTGACGGGCGCCGGGGTGTCGGTGGTCGTGGACCGCGCGGTGGCGTGACCCCGTGGCGGTGCCGGGTGGGGAGCCTGCGACATCGATCTCTCCCTGCGTGGGGCGGTGGGTGCTGCTCGGGTGGTCGTCGTGCTGGTGGTGCCGGTGGTCGTGCTGGTGGTGGTGCTGGTCGTGCTCGTCGTCGTGCTGCCCGTGACATGAAAAGACCCCTCGGCCGTCACGGGACGGCGGGCGAGGGGTGAGCGCGCGGACGGGTCCGAGAGCGAGGACTCAGCCTGCGCGCTGCGGGAGTACTACGACGATCGTCTGCACGTCCCTGACAGTACGCCTCGATCCGCGACCGTGTCACGTTCCTCCAGTTCGTCTCAGCATCTGGTTCACGTGTCCGTGTTGCGGACACCACGTCCGAGACCGATGGTGCGGCCGGACGGGCGTGAGCACCCGCCCGCCCGCACCCACGGCCGCGACCGTCAGATGAGCACGGCCCCGCGCGAGGCCGACTGCACGAGCTTCTGGTACTTCGCCAGGACGCCGCGCGTGAACCGCGGCGGCAGCGGCTCCCAGCCCGCGCGCCGCGCCTCCAGCTCGGCGGGCTCGACGAGCAGGTCGAGCGTCCCCGAGGCGACGTCGAGCCGGATGCGGTCGCCGTCACGGACGAACGCGATGGGGCCCGCGTCCACCGCCTCGGGGGCGACGTGGCCGACGCACAGCCCGGTCGTCCCGCCCGAGAACCGGCCGTCGGTGAGGAGCAGGACGTCCTTGCCCAGGCCCGCCCCCTTGATCGCCCCGGTGATGGCGAGCATCTCGCGCATGCCCGGGCCGCCCTTGGGGCCCTCGTAGCGGATGACGACGACGTCGCCGGCGCGGATGGTGCCGTCCTCCAGCGCGTCCATCGCCGCGCGCTCGCGCTCGAAGACCCGCGCCGTCCCTTCGAAGACGTCGGAGTCGAAGCCGGCCGACTTCACGACGGCGCCCTCCGGCGCCAGGGAGCCGTGCAGGATCGTGATGCCGCCCGTGCGGTGGATCGGGTCGTCGAGCGCCCGCAGGATCTTGCCGTCCGGGTCCGGCGGCGCGATGTCGGCGAGGTTCTCCGCCATCGTCCGGCCGGTCACCGTGAGGCAGTCGCCGTGCAGCAGGCCGGCGTCGAGCAGCGCCTTCATGACGACGGGGACGCCACCGATCCGGTCCACGTCGTCCATGACGTACCGCCCGAACGGCTTGAGGTCCCCGAGGTGCGGCACCTTCGCGGCGACGCGGGAGAAGTCGTCGAGCGTGAGGTCGACCTCGGCCTCGTGCGCGATCGCCAGCAGGTGCAGCACTGCGTTCGTCGAGCCGCCGAAGGCCATGACCACGGCGATCGCGTTCTCGAACGCCTCCTTCGTCATGATCTGGCGCGCCGTGATGCCGCGGCGCAGCAGCTCGACGACGGCCTCCCCGGAGCGGTGCGCGAACTGGTCGCGGCGACGGTCCGCGCTGGGCGGCGCCGCCGACCCCGGCAGCGACATGCCGAGCGCCTCGGCGACGGACGCCATGGTGTTGGCCGTGTACATGCCACCGCAGGCGCCCTCGCCCGGGCAGATCGCGCGCTCGATGCGGTCGACGTCCTCGCGGCTCATGAGCCCGCGCGCGCACGCCCCGACCGCCTCGAAGGCGTCGATGATCGTGACGTCCTTCTCCGTGCCGTCGGACAGCTTGACCCAGCCCGGCATGATCGAGCCGGCGTAGAGGAAGACGCTGGCCAGGTCCAGGCGCGCCGCCGCCATGAGCATCCCCGGCAGCGACTTGTCGCAGCCGGCCAGCAGCACGGACCCGTCGAGCCGCTCGGCCTGCATGACCGTCTCGACCGAGTCGGCGATGACGTCGCGGCTCACGAGCGAGAAGTGCATGCCCTCGTGGCCCATGGAGATGCCGTCGGAGACGGAGATCGTCCCGAACTCCAGCGGGTACCCGCCGGCCGCGTGCACGCCGTTCTTCACGGCCTTGGCGAGCCGGTCCAGCGACAGGTTGCAGGGCGTGATCTCGTTCCAGGAGCTGGCCACGCCGACCTGGGGCTTGGCGAAGTCCTCGTCGCCCAGGCCGACCGCCCGCAGCATGCCGCGCGCGGCGGTGGCCTCGAGCCCGTCGGTGACCTGGCGGGAACGCGGCTTGATGTCGACGCCCGGGGTGACCCCGGCCACGGTGTCCGTCACGGTGTCCGTCATGGCGCGACTCTACGTCCGCCCCACCGCCCGACGTCGCGCACGCCCGCGGCGGCGCGCGGCCCCGGGGCGTCAGGCGCGGCGGGTGCGGCTCAGGTCGCGCACGGCGCCGCGGTCGGCGCTCGTCGCCATGGCAGCGTAGGCCTGCAGGGCCTTCGAGACGTACCGGTCGCGCGCGACGGGCTGCCACGGGTGCTCCGAGGCCTCCATCTTCGCGCGGCGCTCGGCGAGGACCTCGTCAGGCACGTCCAGCCGGATGAGGCGGGTCTCCACGTCGATCTCGATCCTGTCGCCGTCCTCGACGAGCCCGATCACCCCACCGGCCGCCGCCTCGGGCGAGACGTGCCCCACGGAGATGCCGGACGACCCGCCGGAGAAGCGCCCGTCGGTGATGAGCGCGCAGACCTTGCCCAGGCCCCGGCCCTTGAGGAAGGACGTCGGGTACAGCATCTCCTGCATGCCCGGCCCGCCGGACGGGCCCTCGTACCGCACGACGACGACGTGGCCGGGCTCGACCTCCTTGCGCAGGATCCGGTCGACGGCCTCCTCCTGCGACTCGCAGACCAGCGCGCGGCCGACGAAGTGGAAGACGTCGGGGTCGATGCCGGCGGTCTTGAGCACGGCGCCGTCCTCGGCGAGGTTGCCGCGCAGCACGGCCAGGCCGCCCTCGACGGTGTAGGCGTGGGCGACGTCGCGGATGCAGCCGCCGACAGCGTCCGTGTCGAGGGAGTCCCAGACGTTGCTCGTCGAGAAGGCCTGCGTCGTGCGCACGCCGCCGGGCGCCGCGTGGAACAGGGCCCGGGCACGCTCCGTGGCCTTGCCGCCGCGCACGTCCCAGTCGTCGAGCCACGCGTGCAGCGTCGGGGTGTGCACGCTGGTCACGTCGTGGTCGAGGAGGCCCGCGCGGTCGAGCTCGCCGAGCAGCGCCGGGATGCCCCCCGCCCGGTGCACGTCCTCCATGTGGTAGTCCGGGTGGTTCGGCGCGACCTTCGCCAGGCACGGGACCCGGCGCGAGATGGCGTCGATGTCGGCCAGCGTGAAGTCGACCTCCGCCTCCTGCGCGGCGGCCAGCACGTGCAGCACGGTGTTCGTCGAGCCGCCCATCGCCACGTCGAGCGCCATGGCGTTGGCGAACGCGGCGCGGGTGGCGATGCCCCGGGGGGCGGCGGTGTCGTCCTCGTCGTCGTAGTAGCGCTTCGCGAGGGCGACGACCGTGCGCCCGGCCTCGAGGAACAGCTCGCGCCGCGCGCTGTGCGTGGCCAGCGTCGAGCCGTTGCCGGGCAGCGAGAGCCCGAGGGCCTCGGTGAGGCAGTTCATGGAGTTCGCGGTGAACATGCCCGAGCACGACCCGCACGTCGGGCAAGCGTTCTCCTCCACCGTCGCCAGCGCCTCGCCGGAGACGCCCTCGTCGGCGGAGAGGTTGATCGCGTTGATGAGGTTGAGCGGCGTGCGCGCCACCCCGTCGGCGACGACGGCCTTGCCGGCCTCCATCGGCCCGCCGGACACGAAGACCACCGGGATGTTCAGCCGCAGCGCCGCGTTGAGCATGCCCGGCGTGATCTTGTCGCAGTTGGAGATGCACACGAGCGCGTCCGCGGTGTGCGCGTTGACCATGTACTCGACCGAGTCGGCGATGAGGTCGCGGCTGGGCAGGGAGTAGAGCATCCCGCCGTGGCCCATGGCGATGCCGTCGTCGACCGCGATGGTGTTGAACTCCTTGGCGACGCCGCCGGCCTCGCGGATCGCGGAGGCGACGAGGTCGCCCATGTCCTTGAGGTGCACGTGCCCCGGGACGAACTGCGTGTAGGAGTTCGCGATCGCGACGATGGGCTTGCCGAAGTCCTCGCTGCCCATGCCCGTGGCGCGCCAGAGGGCGCGGGCGCCGGCCATGTTCCGGCCGTGGGTGGACGTGCGCGAACGCAGCGGACGGCTCATCGCGAGCGGCTCCTTCGGTGGGGTGGGCCCTCACGGTACGGCGCGGTCCGCGGCCCTCCCGCGCGCGTCCGTCCTGCGGTCAGCCCGTCGGCGGGGCCGTCGTTCAGGACGTCGGCCGGCCCTGCCACGTGCAGACGCACACCTCGTTGCCCTCCGCGTCGGCCAGCACCCAGAACCGCGGCGCGCGCTCGTCGGACACGAGCCGCCCGCCGGCCGCGAGCGCCGCCGCGACGCGCCGGGGCGCCTCGTCCTCGCCCACCGACACGTCCACGTGCAGCCGGTTGCGCTGCGGCCGCGGGTCATCCATGCGCTGGAACCAGACCGACGGCCCCTCGCCCGTGGGCCCGACGAGGGAGTCACCCCTACGCTCGTCGGCGTAGCCGAGGACGGCCCGCCAGAAGGGGCGCACGGCCGGCTCGTCGAGGGCGTCGACCGCGAGCTCCACCGCCTGGACCCGCTCCGGCGCGCCCTCGAGGCCCAGCCGGTCGGCCAGCGCCGAGACGGTCCGGGCGAGCGCCACGTCACGGGCCGTCAGCCCGCCGACGTCGTGGGAGACGAGCGTCACGGTCACGCTGCCCAAGCGCAGCAGCACCTCGGGGTGGTGCCCCGCGGCCTCCGCCGCCTCGGCGACCTGCTGCACCAGCTCGGCGCCGGTGGCGAAGTCGGGACCCGTGAAGACCGCCCGCAGCGTCCCGAGAACGACCCGCCAGTGCCGGGCGTCGACCGCCGCCAGCACGCGCCCGTGCGCCAGGACCTCGTCGTCAGCCATGGGCCCACCGTGCCACCTGAGGGCCGCCCGTGATGACCGGAGCGCGCGGCCGGCGCGGGCGCCGCTAGCGTCGGCGCGTGCCCACCGTGCTGTGGTTCCGCCGGGACCTGCGCCTGTCCGACCACCCCGCGCTCGTCGCGGCGGTCGAGGAGGCCCGCGCGCACGGGACGGAGGTCGTCCCGCTGTACGTCCTCGACGACCACCTGTGGGACGTCGCCGGCGCGCCGCGCCTGGCCTACCTGGCGGCCGCGCTCGCCGCGCTCGACGCGTCGCTCGACGGGCGGCTCGTCGTGCGGCGGGGCCGGCCGGAGCAGGTCGTGCCCGCCGTCGCGCAGGAGGCCGGCGCGGGCAGCGTCCACGTGACGGCCGCGACGGAGCCGTACGGCCGCCGGCGCGACGAGCGCGTGGAGCGGGCGCTGACGTCGGCGGGCGTGGCGCTCGTGCGGACGGGCTCGCCGTACGCCGTCGCGCCCGGCCGGCTCAGCACGGGCGGCGGCGAGGAGTTCAAGGTCTTCACGCCCTTCCGCCGGGCCTGGCTCGCGCACGGCTGGCACTCCCCCGCCCCCCGGCCCCGGTCCGTGCCGTGGGCGGTCCTGCCGTCCGACGGGGTGCCCGCCGCCGTCCCGACGGACGTCGAGCTGTCCACGGCCGGCGAGGCGGCGGCCCGCCGGCGCTGGCACCACTTCCTCGAGCACGACCTGCCCGGCTACGCCGAGCGCCGCAACCGGCCCGACGAGGACGTCACCTCCGTCATGTCGATCCCGCTCAAGTGGGGTGAGCTGCACCCGCGCACGCTGCTGGCCGACCTGGCGGCGGTGCGTCCGGGACCGGGCGGCCCGGGGCAGGCGGACGTGGACTCCTACCGCTCCGAGCTGGCGTGGCGCGAGTTCCACGCCGACGTCATGTGGCACCGGCCGGCGGCCCGGGAGGAGTCGCTGCGCGAGGTGCTGCCCGCCGACGCGTGGGCGGACGGGCCCGAGGCCGACCGCCTGTTCGAGGCGTGGACGGCCGGCCGCACGGGCTACCCGGTCGTCGACGCGGGCATGCGGCAGCTCCTGGCGCTGGGGTGGATGCACAACCGCGTGCGGATGATCACCGCGTCGTTCCTCGTCAAGGACCTGCACATCCGGTGGCAGCGCGGGGCGGCGCACTTCATGGCGCGGCTCGTCGACGGGGACGTGCCGCAGAACCAGCTCAACTGGCAGTGGGTGGCGGGCACGGGCCGCGACGCCGCGCCCTACTTCCGCGTCTTCAACCCGGTGCTGCAGGGCGAGAAGTTCGACCCGGACGGCGACTACGTGCGCCGGTGGGTGCCGGAGCTGCGGGACGTCCCCGGAGCTGCGGTGCACAAGCCGTGGGAGCTCGGGCTGACCGCACCTCCGGACTACCCCGAGCGCATCGTCGACCACGCCCGCGAGCGCGAGCGCGCCCTGGCAGACCTGCAGCGCGCGCGGGACTGACGCAGGGTTCCGCCGCCACGACGGGTTCGAGGGTCAGCTCACGTGGTCGGGCGCGCGGTCGGGCGCGCGGTCGGGCGCGCGGTCGGGCGCGCGGTCGGGCGCGCGGTCGGGCACGGCGACGAGGTTGACCGGCGGCCGGCCGGCGAGGAGCGCCTCGAGCTGGCGCCGGACGAGCGCGGCCGTGCGGGGCAGGGCGGCGTCGACGTTGCCGCCGAGGTGCGGGGTGATGAGCACGCCGGGCGCGGACCACAGCGGGTGGTCGGCGGGTAGCGGCTCAGGGTCGGTGACGTCCAGCGCGGCGCGCAGCCGGCCGGACGTGAGCTCCGCCAGCAGCGCCGCGGTGTCGACGACCGCGCCCCGCGCGACGTTGACCAGCAGGGCGCCGTCGGGCATCCGGGCGAGGAAGGCGGCGTCCACGAGTCCCCTCGTCCGCTCGGTGAGCGGCGTGGCCAGGACGACGACGTCCGCGCCCGGCAGGAGCGCGGGCAGCTCGTCCACGCCGTGCACGTGCCCCTCGGGCTCCTCCCGCGGCCGTGACGCGACCCGCACGACCTCGGTCTCGAACGCCTCCAGCCGCCGCGCGATCGCGGCGCCGACCGAGCCGTAGCCCACGACGAGCACCCGCCGGTCCGCCAGCGAGGACCGCAGGCGCGGCGCCCAGCGTCCCTGCGCCTGGTCGCGGAGGGCGTCGTCGAGCCCCCGCTGCGAGGCCAGCACGAGCCCGAGCGCCAGCTCGGCCGTGCCGGCGTCGTGGATCCCGCGCCCGTTGGCCAGCGCGACGCCCGGCGGCACGTGCGGCAGGGCGTGCTCGTACCCGGCGCTCGGCAGCTGCAGCAGGCGCAGGTGCGGCACCTGCGCGAGGGCGTCGAAGGCGCCGGGCCGGACGAAGTAGTGCGGGATGACGACGACCGACACCTCGTCGGCCACCGCCGGGTCGAGCGGGGACGCGACGTCCCAGCCGACGAGCCGGACGCGCCCGCCCGGCAGCGGCGGGCCGGGCAGCCCCGACCCCGCACCGAGCACCACGCCCTCGGGCACGGGGCGCCCGTCGAGGTCTGCGAGGCGGGTGAGCAGGTCGTCGTCGGGCAGGGTCACGGTGAGCACGCCGCCATCCTGCCCTGCGGCCGGCGCGCGGCCGTCTCCCGGCGGTGTCACGGCGGTGTCACGGCGGTGTCACGGCGGTGTCACCCGAGCTGCGGCGCCTGCCGTCCCGCCCGGTACTCGTCCTCGAGCAGGCCCATGACGACCGCGTCGCACCAGCGGTCCCCGTCGCGGGCCGCCTCGCGCAACCGCCCCTCGACGACGAACCCGAGGTTCGCGTAGAGCGACTGCACCCGGGGGTTGATGGCGAGCACCTCGAGGCCGACGCGGTGCAGGGCGAGCCCGTCGAAGGCCAGCCCGAGGACGAGCTCGATCGCCTCGGTGCCGTACCCACGACCGCGGTAGGCGGGCCGCATCGCGAGCCGCAGCCGCGCGGAGCCCGCGACCTCGTCGATGTCGCTCAGCACGATCTCGCCCAGGTACTCGTCGGAGCCGTGGGCGGTGATCGCCAGGTCGACGCGGTCCTCCGCGTCGGCGACCGTGGCCGCCCACCGCTCGACCTCGCGGCGCGTGAACGTCCGGGTGCTCCCGGCCAGGCGGCGGCCCTCCGGGTCGGTGACGGACTCCCAGAGGGCGTCGGCGTCACCGGCCCGGACGGGCCGCAGGACGACCATCTCGCCGATCAGCGTGGGCTTCTCCACGCCCCGCGCCCCCTCAGCCGGCGACGCGCTCGAGGACGAGCTCGCGCACCCGGCCCGCGTCGGCCTGACCGCGGGTGGCCTTCATGACGGCGCCGATGATCGCGCCGACGGGTCCGAGGTTGCCGCCGCGGATCTTGTCGGCGACGTCGGGCTGCGCCGCGAGCGCCGCGTCGATCGCCGCGAGCAGCGGCCCGTCGTCGGACACGATCTCCAGGCCGCGCGCGACGAGCACCGCCTCGGGGTCGCCCTCGCCCGCCAGCACGCCCTCGAGGACCTGCCGCGCGAGCTTGTCGTTGATGCGGCCCGCGTCGACGAGGCCCTGCAGCGCCGCGATCTGCGCCGGCGTGATGGGCAGCTCGGCGAGCTCGGTGCCGTCCTGCTTGGCGGTGCGGGCCAGCTCCCCCATCCACCACTTGCGGGCGGCCGCCGGGCTCGCGCCACCGGCGACGGTGGCCTCGATGAGCTCGACCGCGCCGGCGTTGACCACGTCGCGCATCTCGGCGTCGGCGTAGCCCCACTCGCCCTGGAGCCGGCGGCGCCGGGCGGCGGGCAGCTCCGGCAGGGCCGCGCGGATGCTCTCGACCCACGCCGGGTCGGGGACGACCGGGACGAGGTCGGGCTCGGGGAAGTACCGGTAGTCCTCGGCGTCCGACTTCACGCGCCCCGGGGACGTCTCGCCGCGGTCCTCGTGCCAGTGCCGCGTCTCCTGCACGACGGTGCCGCCCTCGTCGAGCACGGCCGCCTGCCGCGACACCTCGTAGCGGACCGCCCGCTCCACCGAGCGGAACGAGTTGACGTTCTTCGTCTCCGTCCGCGTGCCGAGGGGGGCGTCGGGCGACGTGCGCAACGAGACGTTCACGTCCGCTCGGACGTTCCCGCGTTCCATGCGGGCCTCCGAGACACCCAGGGTGCGGAACAGGTCGCGCAGGGTCTGCACGTAGGCACGCGCGACCTCGGGCGCGCGGGCACCGGCCCCGACGACGGGTCGCGTGACGATCTCGACGAGGGGGATGCCGGCGCGGTTGTAGTCGACGAGGGAGTACTCCGCGCCGTGGATGCGGCCCGTGAGGCCGCCGACGTGGGTGTTCTTGCCGGCGTCCTCCTCCATGTGCGCGCGCTCGATCTCCACACGGAAGGTCGACCCGTCCTCGAGCTCGACGTCGACCCAGCCGTCGTGGGCGATGGGCTCGTCGTACTGCGAGGTCTGGAAGTTCTTCGGGACGTCCGGGTAGAAGTAGTTCTTCCGCGCGAAGCGGCAGCTCTCGGCGATCGAGCAGTTCAGCGCGAGGCCGATGCGGATCGCGTACTCCACGGCGGTGGCGTTGACGACGGGCAGCGCGCCCGGCAGGCCGAGCGAGACGGGGGTCACCTGGGTGTTCGGCTCGCCGCCGAAGGCGACCTCCGCGCCGTCGAACATCTTCGTGCGGGTGCCGAGCTCGACGTGCACCTCGATGCCGAAGACGGTGTCGTAGCGGGCGACGGCGTCGTCGTAGCCGACGAGGGCCGGGGTGGTCGTGGTCATCGCTGCACCTCCAGCTCGGGGGCCTGCGCGAGCAGCGGGCCGCCCCAGCGGCTTTCGAGGGCCGCCTCGAGGGCGGCTCCGACGCGGTAGAGACGGTCGTCGGCCTTCGCGGGCGCGATGACCTGGAAGCCCACGGGCAGCCCGTCGTCCGACAGGCCCGCCGGCAGGGACAGCCCCGGCACCCCGGCGAGGTTCACCGGGATCGTCGCGACGTCGTTGAGGTACATCGCCAGCGGGTCGTCGAGCTTCTCCCCCAGGCGGAAGGCCGTGGTGGGCGCGGTCGGCGAGACGAGGACGTCGGCCTGCGCGAAGGCCGCGGCGAAGTCGCGCTGGATGAGCGTGCGCACCTTCTGGGCCGACCCGTAGTAGGCGTCGTAGTAGCCCGCGGACAGCGCGTACGTGCCGAGGATGATCCGGCGCTTGACCTCGTCGCCGAAGCCGCGGCCGCGGGTGGCGGCCATGACGCGCTCCGCCGTGACCGGGCCGTCCTCGGGCTCCACGCGCAGGCCGAACCGCATGCCGTCGAACTTCGCGAGGTTGCTCGACGCCTCGGCCGGGAGGATGAGGTAGTACGCCTCGAGCGCGTAGCCGAAGTGCGGGCAGGACACCTCGACGACCTCGGCGCCCGCCTCCCGCAGCAGCGTCAGGGACTCCTCGAAGCGGGCCAGCACGCCCGCCTGGTAGCCCTCGCCCTGCAGCTCGCGGACGACGCCGACGCGCACGCCCGACAGGTCGCCGTCGGCACCGCGCCGGGCCGCGCCGACCACGTCGGGCAGCGGCTCGGGGATCGAGGTCGAGTCGAGCGGGTCGTGGCCGCCGACGAGCGCGTGCAGCAGCGCCG
The DNA here is from genome assembly GCF_057221735.1 of Cellulomonas sp. plas2. Lineage (NCBI taxonomy): Bacteria > Bacillati > Actinomycetota > Actinomycetes > Micrococcales > Cellulomonadaceae > Cellulomonas > Cellulomonas sp. plas2. Next base: position 1,442,237 of record NZ_CM170155.1, on the reverse strand, counting down.
AGTCCAGGACCGTGCGCGTGCAGGGGCCGGCCTGGTCGAGGCTGGAGGCGAGCGCGATGAGGCCGTACCGCGACACCGAGCCGTAGGTCGGCTTCACCCCGACCGTGCCCGTGACGGCGGCGGGCTGGCGGATGGAGCCGCCGGTGTCCGTCCCGATCGCCAGCGGCGCCTCGAAGGCGGCCACCGCGGCCGCGGACCCGCCGCCGGAGCCGCCGGGGATGCGATCGAGGTCCCACGGGTTGTGCGTGTCCCCGTACGCCGAGTGCTCGGTGGACGAGCCCATCGCGAACTCGTCCATGTTGGTCTTGCCGAGGATCGGCAGGCCCGCGGCCTTGATGCGGGCGACGAGGGTCGCGTCGTACGGCGGCCGCCACCCCTCGAGGATGCGCGAGCCGGCGGTGGTGGGCACCCCCTGCGTGACGACCACGTCCTTCACGGCGATCGGCACGCCGGCCAGCGCGTGCAGCTCTTCGCCGCGGGCGCGCCGCGCGTCGACGTCCGCGGCGGTGGCGAGGGCGTCCTCGCCGCTGACGTGCAGGAAGGCGTGGACGGCCGGCTCGACCGCCGCGATCCGGTCGAGGTGCGCCTGCGTGACCTCGACGCTGGAGACCTCGCCGGCGGCCAGCGCCTCCGCGAGCTGCGCGGCGCTGCGGCGCGTCAGGTCCGCGGGGGCCCCGCTCGTCACGGCGCTCACGCCTCCTCGCCCAGGATCTGCGGGACCGCGAACCGGCCCTCCTCGTCGGCCGGCGCGGCGGCCAGGACCGCGCCGCGGTCCAGCGGCGCCACCGGCACGTCCGGCCGGAAGACGTTCGTCAGGGGCAGCGGGTGGCTGGTGGCGGGCACGTCGGGCGTCGCGATCTCGCTCACGCGCGCGACGGACTGGACGATGACGTCGAGCTCACCGGCGAGCCGGTGCAGCTCGGCCTCCGTCAGCTCGATGCGGGCCAGCCCGGCCACGCGCGCGACCTCGTCGCGGGAGAGGGTGGACATGGCCGCGAGTCTAGACGTCAGGCCACGGGCTCCCGGGCGGCCGAGACCAGCGCCAGCAGCGCCTCGGCGTAGGCGTCCTCGGCCGTGTCGGCGGTGAACACCTGCTCCGGACGGGACGCCAGCTCCACGAGCACCTGGTAGCGGCCGTCGGTCGACCGCGCGAGGCTCCGGAACGTCCGGCCGAGGAGGTCGCGCAGCTGGTCCTCGCGCGGCAGCCACAGCGCGTCCTCCTGCCGGACGGAGTCCAGCGCCCACTCCGTCGTGCCGTTGAAGCCCAGCACGGTCCCGGTCTCGTACCGGTGCGCCTCGACGACCATGTCGGAGATCGTGAACACCTGGTCCTCGAGCTGCTCGGACCGCAGGGTGAACCGGTCGCCCGGCGCGGGCGACCAGCGCAGCCCGGCGGCGCGGAGCCGCTCGGCGTTCAGCAGGGAGATCATCGCGCCAGTATCGCCGTGGCCCGGGCGGGCCGCCGGGCGGGCGACGCGCCCGTGGCGCGACTCACGGGCGCTCCGCGTAGTGGTAGGCGTCGGCCGGCAGGAAGCCCCACCGGGCGTACAGCCGGCGCGCCGCGTGGTTCTCGACCTCGACCTGCAGGAACGCGCGTGCCGCCCCCTCCCGGGCCGCGTGCTGCAGCCCCGCCTCGACGAGGCGTCGCGCCGTCCCGCGTCGTCGCTCCTGCGGGTCGACGACGAGGCACGCGAGCGCGGCCCACCCGTCGGCGGGCGCCACCCGCAGCACGCCCACCGCGGCGCCGGACCGCCACGCCGTGAGGTACGCGGCGGGCGCACCGGTGAGCAGCCGGCGGCCGACGTCGGCCGCGCGACCGTCGCCGTCGGCCTTCTCCGCCAGCCACAGCCGCACCCAGGCGTCGTCGGGCTCGGGGGACGCCGTGACCGTGACGCCGTCGGCCGGCGGCAGGGCCGTGGCGGGCACGGCCGGGAGCGCCGCGACCAGGACGAGCGTGGTCGCCCGGAGGGCGTAGCCCCGCGCGCGCAGCGCCGCGGACAGCGGCCCGGTTGGCGCACCGAGCGGCCCGTCGACCCGCACGGTGGTCGGCAGGGCGGCCGCGGCGTACACCGCCTCGACCTCGTCGAGCCCCTCGAGCAGCGTCGCCACGTCGCGCTCGTCCGGGCCTGCGACGCCGTCCGCGGGCGGGGGCGGCGTCGCGCTGTTGGCGCGCCGCGTCAGGCCCTCGGACAGCCCGACCGTCCAGCCGGCGGCCGTCGTCGTCGTGCGCAGCGGCGGCCACACCGCGCGCTCGACGGCGGCGCCGGGCGCGGGCGGCGGCGACCAGGTGTGGACCCGCAGCACGAACCCGTCGTCGGCGTCCCAGTCCCGCTCGGGCGCGGGCCGGAAGCCCAGGCGGGCGTACAGCCGGTGCGCGGTGAGCATGGAGTCGAGGGTGGAGAGCACGACCCCCGCACGACGGTCGAGGACCGCGCGGACCAGGGCCGCCCGCACGAGCTCCTCCGCCACGCCCCGGCCGCGTGCCGCCGGGTCGACCGCGAGCATGCGCAGCTCCACCTCGCCCGGCCGCGCGACCTCCGCGAAGGGCGAGCCGTGCGGGGCGACCGTCAGCGAGCCGAGCACGGCCCCGTCGTCGGTGCGGGCGACGAGCAACGACGCGTCGCGCCACCGGGACCGCGCGTCGCGCAGCTCGGCCTCGTACTCGTCGTCGCCGTCGAGCAGCCCGTCCGCGAGGTACGCGCCGGCGGTCAGCGCCCCGACGGCGTCGAGCTCGTCCTCGCGGACCGGCCCCACCGACCAGGGCGCGAGCGGGATGCCCCCGAGCGGCAGCGCTGCCGCCGTGCGCGCCGTCACGCCTCGCCCTCGGTCCCGTCGGCTGCCGACCCCTGCTCCACCGGCTCCTGCTCCACCGGCTCCTGCTCCACCGGCTCCTGCTCCACCGGCTCCTGCTCCACCGGCTCCTGCTCCACCGGCTCCTGCTCCGCCGGGTCCTGCTCCGCCGGGCCGAGCGCCGCCGGCCCGCCGGCCAGGAGCACCTCGAAGGCCTCCTCGTCGAGGATGCGCAGACCGAGCTCGCGGGCCTTGGCCTCCTTCGAGCCCGCGTTCTCCCCGACGACGACGTAGTCGGTCCGCTTCGAGACGCTGCCCGCGGCCTTGCCGCCACGGGCGAGGACGGCCTCCTTGGCCGAGTCCCGGCTGAACCGCTCGAGGCTGCCGGTCACGACCACGGTCAGCCCTTCGAGCGTGCGCTCGACGCCGGCGTCCCGCTCGTCGCGCATGCGGACGCCGGCGGCCGCCCACCGCCGGACGATCTCGCGGTGCCAGTCCCCGTCGGGCCCGGTGAACCAGTCCACGATGGACTCGGCGATGACCGGGCCGATGCCCTCGACCTGCGACAGCTCCGCCACCGCGTGCTCGGGGCCGACGTCCACGACCTCCTCCAGCGCGTCCATCGACCCGAGGTGCGTGGCCAGGGCGCGGGCGGCCGTGGGCCCCACGTTGCGGATGCTGAGGCACACGAGCACCCGCCACAGCTCCTTGCCCTTGGCGGCGTCGAGCTGGTCGAGCAGCGTGAGCGCCGATTCCGACGGCGCCCAGTCGGGCAGGGTGCGCCCCTCCGCCTCGGCCGCCGCCCGGGCGGCACGGCCGTGCCGCAGCACCCGGCGGAACGGCGTGCGCCGGCGGACCGTCCCGTCCTCGTCCTGCCGCGGCAGTCCCGTCTCGGGGTCGCGCACGACGACCTCGACCTGCGCCAGCCGCTCGAGGCTCGCCCGGCGGACCCGCTCCACGGTCTCCGCGGGCGCGTCCAACGGGTACGCGACGAGGTCGAACAGGTCCGCCTCGTTGACCACCGGGGGCACCGCCGGGGTCTCGGGCTGGGTCAGCGCCGCGGCCGTCACCTCCCCCAGCGCCTCGATGTCCAGCCCGCCGCGCGACCCGATGTGCTCCACCCGTCCCCGCACCTGCGCGGGGCACGCCCGCGCGTTGGGGCAGCGCAGGTCCACGTCGCCCTCCCGCATCGGCCGCAGCGGCGTGCCGCACTCGGGGCAGTCGCGCGGCATGTGCCAGGTGATGCGGGGGACGTCGTCGTCCGGCGCGGCGGGCGCCGGGCCGACGATCTCGGGGATGACGTCGCCCGCCTTGCGCAGCACCACCACGTCGCCGACCCGGACGCCCTTCGCGGCCACGACGTCCTGGTTGTGCAGCGTCGCCTGCCGCACCGTCGACCCGGCGACCACGACGGGCTCCATGACGCCGAACGGGGTGGCACGCCCGGTCCGGCCGATGCCCACCTCGATGGCGAGCAGGCGGGTGTTCACCTCCTCCGGCGGGTACTTGTAGGCGATCGCCCAGCGGGGGGCCCGGCTCGTCGCGCCGAGGCGCCGCTGCAGCGCGATCTCGTCGACCTTGACGACGAGCCCGTCGATCTCGTGCTCGACGTCGTGGCGGTGCGCGCCGACGCTCTCGACCATGGCGAGGACCTCGTCGAGCCCCGTGAGCACGCGCGAGTGGGAGGAGACGGGGATCCCCCAGCCGGCGAGCAGGTCGTAGACCTGGCTCTGCCGCTGCACGCCGGTGCCGCCGCCGGCGCCCCACCGCAGCGCCCCGATGCCGTGCGCGTACATCCGCAGCGGTCGCGAGGCGGTCACACGCGGGTCCTTCTGCCGCAGGGATCCCGCAGCGGCGTTCCGCGGGTTGGCGAAGGGCGCCCTGCCCGCGCGCACCTGCGTCTCGTTGAGCGCCGCGAAGGCCTCGACCGGCAGGAAGACCTCCCCCCGGACCTCGATGAGCTCGGGGTGCCCGGCGGGGTCCCCCGCGAGCTCGGCCGGGATGGTCGCGATGGTGCGGACGTTGAGGGTCACGTCCTCACCCGTGCGACCGTCACCCCGGGTCGCGGCACGGACGAGGCGGGCCGGCCCGTCGTCCGTGCGCTCGTAGAGCAGCGCGATGGCGAGCCCGTCGATCTTCAGCTCGCACAGGTGGTGCAGGTCCGCCCCGGCGACGTCGAGGTCGCGCTGCACCCGGTCGGCCCACGCCCGCAGGTCCTCCGCGGAGAAGGCGTTGTCGAGCGAGAGCATCCGCTCCACGTGCTCGACGGCGGCGAAGTCCGTCGAGAACGTGCCGCCGACGCGCTGGGTCGGCGAGTCGGGCGTCCGCAGGTCGGGATGGGCCTCCTCAAGGGCGGCAAGCGCACGCAGCACCTCGTCGTACTCCGCGTCGCTGACCACCGGGGCGTCGCGGACGTAGTACGCGAACTGCCAGTCCCGCACCCGCCGCGCCAGCCCGTCCCACCGGTGGCGGACCTCCGCGGACGCCGGGGGGACGGCGGACGGCACGGCGGACGGCACGGCGGCTCCGGGGGTGGCGCTGGTCATGGCGCCATCGTGGCCCACCCCACCGACACGTGCACCGAGACGTGCACCGAGACGTGCACCGAGACGTGCACCGAGACGTGCACCGACACGTGCACCGACACGTGTCGGCACGTGCACGTCCGGACCGGCTCAGCCCTCGGCGCGCTCCGCCACGACGAGCGCCGCGCGCGCCAGGCCCGCGAGCGCCGCCCGCGCGTCGGCCGACGACCGCCCACCGGTCCCCGCACCCCCCGCCGCACCGCCCGCCGTACCGCCCGCCGCGCCGCCGCCCGTCGACGCACCGCCGTCGAGCAGCACGACGTCCCGCAGCCGCGCCACCTCCAGCCCGGTGCGGCGCCACGGGTCGAGGAGCGTCGCGGCCTGGCCGGCGACGTCCGGGCCGGCGCACTGCGACGACGCCTGCGGGGGCAGCTGGGCCCACAGGGCGGTACCGCCCTCCACGACCTCCGCCACGCCCTCCCAAGCGGCCTCGTCGAGCCCGGCGACGGTCACCCCGACGCCGTCCACCCCGGCCGTCGTCGCCACCCGGACCGCCAGCCGCGCCGCCCCGCCGTGCACGACGACGGCCTCGGCACCGGCGGCGCGCAGCCCGTCGGCCACGGTCCGCACCCGCTCCGCTGCGACCGGTGCGGGCACCGCCCGCAGGCGCGCGTAGCCGGAGAACGACGGAAGGACCCCGGCGACGACGGCCGCCAGCAGGGGCTCGTGCAGCAGCACCTGCGGCCGCGCACCGGGCAGCGCCCGCCGGAGGGCCGCCAGGTGCTCGCCCAGACCCGCGGCCTGCGACTCGGCCAGCTCGCGCAGCGCCCCCTCGTCGCCCACCGCGCGGTCGCCGCGCGCGAGGTAGAGGCTCGCGGCCAGCGAGAGCGGCCCGAGCACGGGCACCACCCACGGGCCGTCCCAGCCGTGTGCGGCGACGGCCAGCGCGTCGACGTCCTGGCGCAGGAGCGCCGCCGCCCGCGCCGCGTCGTGCCCCGGCCGGTCCGCGAGGCGCCAGCCGTGCGGCCCGAGCTCGACCGGCAGGTCCGCGAGCAGCGCCGCGGCGCGGCCCGTCGCGTCGGCCCACGGCCCCCGCGCGGGCAGCAGCACGGAGAACGGCAGCCCGACGACGCCGTCCGGCACCTCCGCGAGGTCGCCGACGACCGTGGCCTGCGCCTCCAACGGGTCCGTCCCGGGCCAGGGGCCCGCCCCCGTGACCGCGGTCACCGGCCCTCGCCTGATGCGCCGGCGAGGGCGTCCGCCGACGCACCCGGGGGCGGCGCGTCGTCGGCAGGAGCGCGGCGGGCGCGACCCGCCCCCGTCACCGTGGCCTGGCCCAGCACGCGGTCGCCGTCGTACAGCACCAGCGACTGCCCCGCGGCGACCCCGCGCAGCCCGGCCTCCTCGGCGACCCGCACGTCGAGCACGCCGTCGCGCAGGCGCACGACCGCCGGCACCGGCGTGCCGTGCGCGCGCACCTGCACGAGGACGTCGACGGGCTCCGCCCCCGGCGCCGGCACGTACCAGACAGCCCGGTCCGCGGTGACCCATCCGACGGCGAGGTCCTCCGCCGACCCCACCACCACGCGGTTGCGGACGGGCTCGACCGCCAGCACGTACCGCGGCCGCCCGTCCGGCGCCGGGCGCCCCAGCCGCAGGCCCCTGCGCTGGCCCACGGTGAAGCCGTGCGCCCCGTCGTGGCTGCCCAGGACCGCCCCGTCCGTGTCGACGACCTCCCCGGGCCGCGTCCCCAGGGCGCGGTCGAGGAAGCCGCGCGTGTCCCCGTCGGCGACGAAGCAGATGTCGTAGGAGTCGGGCTTCGAGGCCACGGGCAGGCCCCGCGCGGCGGCCTCGCGGCGCACCTCGTCCTTCGACGCGGCGTCCCCGAGCGGGAACAGCGTGCGCGCCAGCCGCTCCGGGCCGGTGACGGCCAGGACGTAGGACTGGTCCTTCGCCGCGTCGCGGGCGCGGTGCAGCGCCGGCACCCCGTCGGGCCCGGCGACGAGGCGCGCGTAGTGCCCGGTGCAGACCGCGTCGAAGCCCAGCGCCAGCGCCTTGTCGAGCAGCGCCGCGAACTTCACGTGCTCGTTGCACCGCACGCACGGGTTGGGCGTGCGACCGGCCGCGTACTCGGACAGGAAGTCCGCCACGACGGTCCGCTCGAACCGCTCCGACAGGTCCCACACGTAGAAGGGGATGCCCAGGACGTCCGCGGCCCGCCGCGCGTCGCCCGCGTCCTCGATGGAGCAGCACCCCCGCGACCCCGTGCGGTGCTGCTCCCGCTGCCGTGACAGCGCCATGTGCACGCCGACGACGTCGTGCCCGGCCTCCTGAGCCCGCGCCGCGGCGACCGCCGAGTCGACCCCGCCGGACAGGGCGGCGAGCACCCGCATCAGGAGGCCACCTCGACCGGCGTCGCCGCGTCGAGCGCGCCGCCGACCAGCCCCGCCGCCCGCGCCCGCTCGACGGCCCCGGGCAGGACGGCCAGCAGCGCGTCGACGTCCGCGGCCGTGGAGGTGCGGCCCAGGCTGAACCGCAGCGCGCCCCGCGCGTCCGCCTCGTCGACCCCCATGGCCAGCAGCACGTGGCTCGGCTGCGCGACGCCGGCCTGGCAGGCGGAGCCCGTCGAGGCCTCGACGCCGGCGGAGTCCAGCAGGTAGAGCAGGGAGTCGCCCTCGCAGCCGGGGAAGGTGAAGTGGGCGTTGCCGGGCAGGCGCCGGCCGGTGTCGGCGGGCCCCCGCAGGACCGCGTCCGGCACCGCGGCGCGGACGCGGGCGACGAGGTCGTCGCGCAGCGCGGCCAGCGCCAGGGCGTGCTCGTCGAGCCCGGACACCGACTCCGTGACCGCCGCGGCGAAGCCCGCCACGAGCGGCGCGACGAGCGTCCCCGACCGGATGCCGCGCTCCTGGCCGCCCCCGTGCAGCACGGGCGTCACGGGCGCGTCGCGCCGCACGACGAGCGCGCCGACGCCCCCCGGCCCCCCGGTCTTGTGCGCCGAGACCGTCATGGCGTCCAGCCCGGAGGCGGCGAAGTCGACCGGCAGCTGCCCCACCGCCTGCACGGCATCCGCGTGGACGGGCACGCCGTGGCGGTGCGCGAGCGCGACCACCTCGTCGAGCGGCTGCAGCGCCCCGACCTCGTTGTTCGCCCACATGACGGAGACGAGCGCGGTCGTCGCGGCGCGCTGCTCGAGCTCCGCCCGCAGGGCGCCCACGTCCAGCACGCCCTCGCCGTCGACGGGCAGCAGCACCACCTCGGCACCCGCGTGCTCGGCGAGCCAGAACGCCGGGTCGAGCACGGCGTGGTGCTCGACCGCGGCGACGAGGACGCGCCGCCGCTCGGGTGCGGTGGTGCGCCGACCCCAGAACAGCCCCTTGACGGCGAGGTTGTCGGCCTCGGTGCCGCCGGAGGTCCACACGACCTCGCTCGGCCGCGCGCCCAGGGCCCCCGCCACCGCCTCGCGCGACTCCTCGACGACGCGGCGCGCCGCACGGCCCGCCGCGTGCAGCGAGGAGGGGTTGCCGGTCCGCCCCCAGGCCTCCGCGAGGACCTGCCGGACGGACGGCAGCAGCGGCGTGGTCGCCGCGTGGTCCAGGTAGGCGCTCATCGTCGCCAGTCTACGGACGCCCCGACGGGCGCCACGCGGCGGTCGCACCCGCCGGTGGCCGGGCGTGACCTGGCAGGATGACCGCCGTGAGCCCCGAGGACGCCGTCGAGCTGCCGATCGCCTTCAGCGGTCAGCGGCTCGACTGGCGCGACCTGCCCCGCTCGGTCCGCACCCGCATCGAGGAGCACTGCCACGCGCGCGTCTCGGCGGTGATCGGCGCGACCACGGGCTTCTCCCCGGGCTTCGCCTCCGTGCTGGAGCTGTCGGACGGGCGCGACGTCTTCGTCAAGGCGGTGTCTCCCGAGCAGAACCCCACCTCGGTCGAGCTCGCGCGCTCGGAGCTCCGCGTGTCGGCGGGCCTGCCGCTCGACGTGCCCGCCCCCCGCCTGCAGTGGTCCTTCGACGACGGCACGTGGGTGGTCCTCGGCTTCGAGGTCGTGCACGGCTGGTCGCCGGAGCTGCCGTGGCGCGAGCAGGACCTCGCCGCCGTGCTGGACGCGCTCGTGCCCCTGGCGGACGCCGAGCCCCTGCCTGGCCACGCCCTCCCGCGCACGGACGACCTGCTGGCCGAGGACTTCACCGGCTGGCGGCGGCTGCACCTGCTGGCCGACGGGGATCCCGCCCTCCTGCACCGGCCGGGCTCGCACGACGAGCTCGTCTGGCCGGCCGAGCTCGCGGCCTGGACCCGCCACGAGCTGGAGCAGCTCGTGCTGTGGGAGCAGGACGCCACGGCGGTGCTCGCGGGTGAGGCTCTGGTGCACGGGGACCTGCGCGCCGACAACGTCCTCATCGACGCCGAGCGCCGGGTCTGGTTCATCGACTGGCCGCACGCCAGCGTGGGCGCGCCCTGGATCGACCTGGCCTTCATGCTGCCGAGCGTCAGCCTCCAGGGCGGCGGCCGCCCCGACGAGCTGTTCCGCTCCCACCCGGTGGCGGACGGCGTGCACGACGACGAGCTGCGCGCGGCGCTCGCCGGGCTGTCGGGGTACTTCGTGTGGAACGCCCGCCAGCCGGCGCCACGGGGCATCCCCAACCTGCGCCGGTTCCAGCACGCGCAGGGCATCGCCGCGCTGGGCTGGCTGCGCCGCCTGAGCTGACGCGGCGGGACCGCGCGTCCGGGGGGCCGCCGCCCGGCGGCCGCGCAGCGGCACGGCAGCCGGCGACGACGTCAGCCCCGCAGCCGCCGCAGCTCGGCGGCCGCCTGCGGCAGCACGGTGAACAGGTCGCCGACGATGCCCAGGTCGGCGATCTCGAAGATCGGCGCGTCGGGGTCGGCGTTGACGGCGACGATCGTCCCCGAGGCCTGCATGCCGCCGCGGTGGTGGACCGCGCCGGACACCCCGGCGCCGATGTAGAGCCGCGGCGAGATCGTCACGCCGGTCTGGCCGATCTGCGCGTCGTGCGCGATCCAGCCCTCGTCGGTGGCGACGCGCGTCGCGCCGACCGCCCCGCCGAGCACGTCGGCGAGCTCCTCGACCGGCGAGAAGTCGCCCTCCGTGCCGCGGCCCCCGACGACGACGACGTGGGCGCTCGACAGGTCGGGCCGCCCGCTGACGTCCCGCTCGGTGCGCTCGACGAGCGTCACGGCGGCCGCCACGGCGTCGGGGACGAGCGGCACGTCGACGACCTCCGGCGCCGTGGCCGCCTCCGCCGGCGCGGCCGGCACGGCGTTGGCCTTCAGCGTGACGACCGCGAGCGGCGTCGCCACGGCGCACCGCGTGGTCCACGTGCCCGCGAACACGGTCTTGCCGGTGACGACCCGTCCGTCCTCGACGACGACGTCGTCCGCGTCGGTGACGACCCCGGCACCCGTGCGCACGGCGAGCCGGGCCGCGACCTCCTTGTTCTCGAAGGAGGACGCGAGCAGCACCGCGCGCGCGCCGGCGACCTCGTCGAGCAGCGTCGTCAGCCCCTGGGCGACGAGGGCCGTGCCGTGCGTGCCGCCCTCCGCCACCAGCCGGTGCACGCGGGCCACGCCGAGCGTGCCGAGGTGCTCGAGCACGGCGGGCGCGGGGGTGTCCCCCTCGTCACCGGCGACCCAGACCGCCTCGACGGCGCCGCCGGCGGCGAGGCCGCGCGCCGCCGTGCACAGCTCGTCCGTGGGGGCGCGCAGCGTCCCGTCGGCCGTGTGCTCGAGCAGCACCAGCACGGGGGCGGGCGCGGCGGTCGTCGTGTCGGTCACGGTGGGGTGCCTCTCTCGGCGGACGGCGTGGTGCGGCGGGTGCGGGGAGGTGGGGCTGGTGCCGGGCCTAGACGAGCCCGCGCTCGACGAGGAACTGCGCGAGCCGCACGCCCCCGTCGCCGGTGTCCTGCACGAGCACCCGGTCCTCGCGCGGCGGACGCGGACGGGCGACGAGCACCTGCGTGCGCGCCCCGACCGCGCCGGTGAGCGCCGGGTCGACCCCCAGGTCGTCGAGCGACAGGACGGTGACCGGGGCCTTGCGCGCCGCCATGATCTGCTTGAAGCCGGGGTAGCGCGGGTCGTTGGCCTGGTCCGTCACGGACACCACCGCCGGCAGCGGGGCGCGCAGGGTCTCGCTCGCGTGGTCGAGGTCGCGCCGCACCTGCACCGTCCCGCCCGAGGCCGCGTCGCCCTCGACCTCCAGCGCGGAGGCCAGCGGCAGCGCCGGCACGCCGAGGAGCTCGCCGAGCATCGTCGGCAGCAGCGACGTCAGGCCGTCGAGGCCCGCCATGCCCAGCACGACGAGGTCGACCGGCCGCTCCTGGCCCAGGTGGCGGACGGCGGCGGCGAGGACCTGCGCGGTGCCGACGGCGTCCGCACCGGCCACGCGGTCGTCGAGCACGTGCACGGCTGCGCCCGCGCCCATCTGGAGGGCCTTGCGCACGGCCTCGACGGCGTCCTCCGGCCCGACGGTCAGCGCGACGACCTCGTCGTCGTCGCCGCCGCGGGCCTCGACCAGCGCCAGGGCCGCCTCGACGGCGTTCTCGTCGAGCTCGTTCAGGGTGCCGTCGCCCCCGTCCCGCACGGTCCGCCCGTCGTCGCCCAGGGAGCGCTCGGACTGGATGTCGGGCACGTGCTTCACGCAGACCACGATCCTCACGCCCGCGAGGCTACCGCGCCCCGGCGACGCCCCCGCCCGCGCGTCCGCGGGAGCCCGTGAGCCGTCCACAGCCCGTCACGGCGTGGGTTCCACCCGGTCGGGCGCACCGCCCGGCCCGGCCCTGCCCCATCATGGGACCCGTGCAGCCGAGCCCGCGCCGCGACGCCCCCCCACGCCTCGGCGTGCACGTGGCCGGGGACGGCGTCGAGGTGGCGGTCCTCGCCTCGCACGCCACGGGCGTCGACCTGTGCCTGCTCGACGAGGACCCGTCGGGCGGCACCGCCGAGCGGCGGGTCCCGCTCCGCGGCCCGTCGCACGGGGTGTGGAGCGCCACCGTGCCCGGTGTGCGGCCGGGGCAGCGCTACGGCTTCCGGGCCCATGGCGCCTGGGACCCGGCCGCGGGTCTGCGGCACAACCCGGCCAAGCTCCTCGTCGACCCGTACGCCCGCGGCCTCGTGGGCGCGGTGGGGCACGGGCCCGAGAGCTACGGCCACGTCGTCGACCACGCGCTGCGGGGCGACTGGTACGGCGCCGCCGACCCCCGGGACTCCGCCGGGTCCGTGCCGCACGCCGTCGTCGTCGACGTCGCGGCACTGCCGGGTCCGGACCCGGCGGTCAACCGGCCCTGGGTCCCGTGGGACCGCACGGTCGTCTACGAGGCGCACGTGAAGGGCCTGACCGCCCTCGCCCACCACCTGCCGCCGGAGCTGCGCGGGACCTACGCGGGCCTCGCGCACCCGGCGGTGGTCGCGCACCTGCTCGCGCTCGGCGTCACCGCGGTCGAGCTGCTGCCGGTGCACGCCTTCTCCGACGAGCCGCACCTCGTCGCCAAGGGGCTGCGCAACTACTGGGGCTACAGCACGCTCGGGTTCTTCGCGCCCCACGCCGCGTACGCCACCGCGGCCGCCCGCGCGGCCGGGCCGGCGGCCGTCCTGGCGGAGCTGCGCGCCACGGTCCACGCGCTGCACGACGCCGGGCTCGAGGTCCTGCTCGACGTGGTCTACAACCACACGGCGGAGGGCGGGCAGGGCGGCCAGCACCTGTCGTGGCGCGGCCTGGACAACTCGCGGTACTACCTGCACGACGGGAACGTCCCGGCCACGTACGCCGACGTCACGGGGACCGGCAGCACGCTCGACTTCCGGCGCACCGCGGTCGTGCGGCTCGCGCTGGACTCCCTGCGGTACTGGGCGCAGGTGGTCGGCGTGGACGGGTTCCGGTTCGACCTGGCGGTGACGCTGGGCCGCGACTGGAGCGGGTTCACGCCGCAGCACCCGTTCCTCGTCGCCCTGGTGACCGACCCCGTGCTGCACGGGCTGAAGATGGTCGCCGAGCCGTGGGACGTCGGCTCGGGCGGCTGGCGCACGGGGCAGTTCCCCGAGCCCCTGGCCGAGTGGAACGACCGGTTCCGCAACGCCGTGCGCTCCTTCTGGCTCGCCGACCCCGGCCGCGCCGCCCACGGCCTGCCCGGGCACCGGCTGCGGGACCTGGCCACGCGCCTGTCCGGCTCCGTCGACCTCTTCGGGCACGGAGATCCGCCCCTGAGCCGCGGCACGGTGGCGTCCGTGAACTTCGTGACCGCCCACGACGGCTTCACGCTGGCGGACCTCGTCGCCTACGACCACAAGCACAACCTGGCGAACGGGGAGAACAACCGGGACGGGACCGACGACAACCGGTCCTGGAACCACGGCATCGAGGGCCCCGTGACGGCGGACTCCCCCGGCGCCGCGATCGTCCCGCTGCGACGCCGCTCCGTGCGGAACCTGCTCGCCACGCTCCTGCTGTCCGCCGGCACCCCGATGATCACCGCCGGCGACGAGATGGGCCGCACCCAGCAGGGCAACAACAACGCGTACTGCCAGGACGACGAGACGTCGTGGGTGCGGTGGGACCGCTCGCCGTGGCGGGAGGACCTCCTAGCCACGGCGCGACGGCTCGTCGAGCTGCGCGCGCTGCACCCGACGCTGCGCACGCCCCGCTTCTTCACGGGGCGGCCGCGGCGCGAGGGCGGCCCGCCGGACCTGGCCTGGTACGACGCCGCCGGCGACGCCATGGACCACGCCCGGTGGCACTCGACGGACCTGCGGACGCTGCAGATGGTGCGGACGACGGACGGCACGGACGACGGACCCGGCACCGGCCACGACCACGACCACGGCCACCGCCACGGCCACGGCCACGGCCACGGCCACGGCCACGACGCCACCCTCCTCGTCGTGCACGGCGGCCTGGCGCCCGTGACGGTCACGCTGGCCGCCTGCCCGGACCTGCCCGGCGGCGGGGGCGCCGCGTGGCGCCTCGTCTGGGACTCCGTCTGGGAGCACCCGGCGGAGGAGCGGTCGGCGGCGATCGAGGGCGGCCTGCGTCCCGCGCCCGACGGCACCGCGCTGCTCGAGCCGCTCAGCCTGCGGCTGTACGTCGCGGGCTGAGGGATCCCTCGTCGCGCCACCGGATGCCCGCCCCCCGACCCTGACAGTAGGTTGCCGGGTGTGACCTCCACATCGATCACGAAGGTCGGCCGCATCCCCGTCGTCGACGTCTGGCCCGTCGCCGAGGCGGGCCGGTTCCCGGCCAAGGCCGCCGTCGGGGAGGCGTTCGCCGTGCAGGCGACGGTCTTCCGCGAGGGCCACGACGCCGTCGCCGCGACCGTCGTCCTCACCCGCCCCGACGGCTCGGACCACTCCTGGCAGCGGATGCGCGACATCGCGCCGGGCCTGGACCGCTACGAGGGCACCGTGGTGCCGGACCGGCCCGGCGACTGGACGTTCCGCGTGGAGGGCTGGTCCGACCCGTACGCGACCTGGGTGCACGACGCCGCCCTCAAGGTGGCCGCCGGGGTCGACGTCGAGCTCATGCTCACGGAGGGCGCGCTCCTGCTCGGGCGGGCCGCGGCCCGGCGGGGCCCGGACGCGATGACCGCCGCGGGCGCCTCGACGCTCAAGCGCGCCGTGGCCGAGCTGCGGGACACGACGCTGACCCCGGACGCCCGGCTCGCCGCCGGCCTCACGCCGGCGGTGCGGGACGCGCTGGCGGAGGCCCCGCTGCGCGAGCTCGTCACGGCGTCGGCCGCGTACCCGCTGCGCGTCGACCGTCCGCTCGCGCTGCACGGCTCCTGGTACGAGCTGTTCCCCCGCTCGCACGGCGCGACGTACGACGAGGCGACCGGCGAGTGGACGTCCGGCACGCTGCGGACGGCCGCTGACGAGCTGCCGCGGATCGCGCAGATGGGCTTCGACGTCGTCTACCTGACGCCGATCCACCCGATCGGCACCACGCACCGCAAGGGGCGCAACAACAGCCTCGACGCGCAGCCGGGCGACCCGGGCTCCCCCTACGCCATCGGATCGGCCGACGGCGGCCACGACGCCATCGAGCCGAGCCTGGGCACCTTCGACGACTTCGACGCCTTCGTCGCGCGCGCCGCGTCGCTCGGCCTCGAGGTCGCCCTCGACGTGGCCCTGCAGTGCTCCCCCGACCACCCCTGGGTCACCGAGCACCCCGAGTGGTTCACCACGCGTGCCGACGGCACGATCGCCTACGCGGAGAACCCGCCGAAGAAGTACCAGGACATCTACCCCCTGAACTTCGACAACGACCCCGAGGGCATCGCGGCCGAGATCCGCCGCGTCCTGCAGGTCTGGATCGACCACGGCGTCACCCTCTTCCGCGTCGACAACCCCCACACGAAGCCCCTGAGCTTCTGGGAGTGGCTCCTCGCGGACGTGCGGCGCGACCACCCGGACGTCATCTTCCTGTCGGAGGCGTTCACGCGGCCGGCCATGATGCTGACCCTCGCCAAGGTCGGGTTCCACCAGTCCTACACGTACTTCACGTGGCGGAACACGAAGGAGGAGCTCGAGGAGTACCTCGCGCGCGTCGGTGGCGAGGAGGCGCCGTGGCTGCGCCCGAGCTTCTGGCCGACGACCCACGACATCCTCCCGCCGTACCTGCAGCAGGGCGGGGTGGGCGGCTTCGCGGTCCGCGCGGTCCTCGCGGCGACGGGATCGCCCACGTGGGGCGTCTACTCCGGCTACGAGCTCGTCGAGAACGTGCCCCGCCCGGGCGTCGAGGAGCAGGTCGACAACGAGAAGTACGAGTTCCGCCCCCGTGACTGGTCGCAGGCGGACCGGTACGGCATCTCGCTGCTCATCGGCCGGCTCAACGAGATCCGCCGCACGCACCCGGCGCTGCAGCAGTTGCGCAACGTGCGCATCCACCCGACGAGCGACCCTGCCCTCGTCGCGTTCTCCCACCACCTTCCGGCGGAGCACTCCCCGACGGGCCGTGCCGACACGGTCGTCGTCGTCGTCAACATCGACCCCTGGACCACGCGGGACGGTTTCGTGCAGCTCGACCTGGCCGAGTTCGGCCTCGCCCCCGACGCCGCGGTGACGGCGTACGACGTGCTCTCGCGGGAGACCTACGAGTGGGGGCCCCAGGTGTACGTGCGCCTCGACCCGCAGGTCCGCTGCGCCCACGTCGTCCACCTGGGGCAGCGGTGACGGCGACGACGGGCGCGACGCCCGCCGCCGCCCCGGAGCCGGCGCCGCTCACCGGCCAGATCGCCCTGTCCGCGCTGCCCCCGCGCCGCCAGCCCCTCGTCCCCCATCCCCACGAGACGACGACGGGCCTGTCCGACGACCCCGAGTGGTACCGCACGGCGGTGTTCTACGAGGTCATGCTGCGCTCGTTCTCCGACTCCGACGGGTCGGGCACGGGCGACCTGCGCGGCCTCATCGCCCGGCTGGACTACCTGGCGTGGCTCGGGATCGACTGCCTGTGGCTGCCGCCGTTCTTCCCCTCGCCCATGCGCGACGGCGGCTACGACATCTCCGACTACACCGCGATCGCGCCGCAGTACGGCACGACGGCGGACTTCGCCGAGCTCATGGAGCAGGCGCACGCGCGCGGCATCCGCGTGGTCATCGACCTCGTCATGAACCACACGAGCGACCAGCACCCGTGGTTCCAGGCGTCCCGGCAGGACCCGGAGGGCCCGTACGGCGACTTCTACGTGTGGAGCGACGACAACACGCGCTACCAGGACGCGCGCATCATCTTCGTCGACACGGAGACGTCCAACTGGACCTTCGACCCGGTCCGCCGCCAGTACTTCTGGCACCGCTTCTTCAGCCACCAGCCGGACCTGAACTTCGAGAACCCGCGCGTGCGCGAGGCGATGCTCGACGTCGCCCGCTTCTGGCTGCGGATGGGCGTCGACGGGTTCCGGCTCGACGCCGTGCCCTACCTCTTCGAGGAGGAGGGCACGAACTGCGAGAACCTGCCGCGGACGCACGAGTTCCTCGCTGACGTGCGCGCGATGATCGACGCGGAGTTCCCGGGCCGCATCACGCTGGCCGAGGCCAACCAGTGGCCCGAGGACGTCGTGCACTACTTCGGCACGCCGGAGCGGCCCGAGTGCCACATGTGCTTCCACTTCCCCGTCATGCCGCGGATCTTCTACTCCATCCGCGACCAGCGGGCGACGCCGATCATCGACATCCTCGCCGACACCCCGCCCATCCCGGCGGTCGGCGGGCAGTGGAGCACCTTCCTGCGCAACCACGACGAGCTCACCCTCGAGATGGTGTCCACCGAGGAGCGTGCGGCCATGTACGGCTGGTACGCACCCGACCCGCGCATGCGCGCGAACATCGGGATCCGCCGCCGGCTCGCACCCCTGCTGGAGAACTCCCGCAAGGAGATCGAGCTCGCCCACGCGCTGCTCCTGTCGCTGCCCGGGAGCCCGTGCCTGTACTACGGCGACGAGATCGGCATGGGCGACAACATCTGGCTCAACGACCGCGACGCGGTCCGCACGCCGATGCAGTGGACGCCGGACCGCAACGCCGGCTTCTCCACGGCCGACCCGGGCAAGCTCAACCTGCCGCTGATCCAGTCCATCGCGCACCACTACAACCACGTCAACGTCGAGGCCCAGCTCGTGCAGCCGACCTCGCTGCTGCACTGGGTCCACGGCATGCTCTCCGTCCGACGCCGCCACCCCGCGCTCGGCCGCGGCGACTTCACCGTCGTGCCGTCCGACAACGAGTCGGTGCTGACGTTCCTGCGCACGACCGCCGAGGAGACGCTGCTCGTCGTCGTCAACCTGGCGGCCACCGCCCGAGCGGCGACGGTCGAGCTGCCGGACCACGCCGGGTGGGGGCTGCGCGACGTCTTCGGCGGCGCGGCGTTCCCGCAGGTCACCGCCGAGGGGCGGACGCAGGTCACCCTCGGTTCGCGCGAGTTCTTCTGGCTGGAGCTGATCCGACCGTGATCGTCCTCGACCCGCCCCGGCCCGACGACGAGGAGCTCCTCGCCCTCGTGCGCGCCTGGGCGCCCGCCCGGCGCTGGTACCCCGCGAAGGGCGTCGACGCGGAGGTCTCGGTCGTCGCCTCCGCCGACCTGTCCGTCGACGACGGGCCGGAGGGTGCCGCGACGCCGATCCGCATGGGCACGGCGGACGCGCGCGGCGACGTCCGCGTGCGCCTGCTGCTCGTCCGCGTGCTCGCCCCCTCGGTGGACGTGACCCTGCAGGTCCCGCTCGTCCTGGTGCCGGCCGTCGCCGACCCGTCCTCCCCCGAGGCGCTGGAGAACTCCGACGCACCCTCGTCGCCGGCGGAGCCCGACCCGGGCCTGCTCGGGCAGGTCGGCGCCTACACGGTCCGTGAGGGCGCCGGCGACCCGGCCTTCCTGCGCGCATGGCTCGCGGTGGCCGACGGCCCCGGCGCCGACCTGGACGTCGACCGTGCCCGCGTGCTGCGCGGCGAGCAGTCCAACACCTCGGTCGTCCTGCCCGGCACCGGGGGCGAGGACGGCGCCCCCGTCGGCATCCTCAAGGTGCTGCGCGCCGTGCAGGCCGGGGAGAACCCCGACGTCGACGTCCCGCGTCGGCTCGTCGACGCCGGCTGGGACGGCGTCCCGGCACCGCTCGCCTGGCTCGAGGGCACCTGGCCGGACCCGCGGGACCCCGCCGGCCCGCCGCTGACCGGGTACCTCGCCGCCCTCGCGGCCTTCGTGCCCGCGGCGGAGGACGGGTTCGAGCTGGCGTGCGCGGTCGCGCGGGAGGGAGGCTCCTTCGCCGACGAGGCCGCCGCGCTCGGACGGGCCGTCGCCGGCATGCACGCCGCGCTCGCCCGCGCCTACGGCGTCGAGGCGACGGCGGACGGTGGGTCGGACCCCGCCGTCGTGGCCGACGCGCTGGCGACGCGATGGGCGTGGGCCTCGGCCGCGGTCCCCGCGCTGGCCCCCTACGAGGCGCCCGTCGCGGCGGTCGTCGAGCGGCTGCGGTCGGCCCCGACGGCGCCGCCGCGGCAGCGCGTGCACGGTGACCTGCACCTCGGCCAGGTCCTGCGGTCCGTCGACCGCTGGTTCATCACCGACTTCGAGGGCGAGCCTCTCGCACCGCTCGGGGAGCGCACGCGCCCCGATCTCGCGGTGCGCGACGTCGCCGGCATGCTGCGGTCGCTGGACTACGCGGCCGCCGTCGGCGGGCTCACCGGGACGACGGCGCAGGCCTGGGCGGACACGGCACGCGGCGCCCTGCTCGGGGGCTACGCCGAGGCGCTGCACGCGTCCGCCGGCGCCCACGCCGAGGGCGAGCCGCCCGCCGGGTCCGCCGAGGACCTGTTCCTCACCGCGATGGAGCTCGACAAGACGCTGTACGAGGCGGTGTACGAGGCGCGCAACCGCCCCGACTGGCTGCCGATCCCGCTCGCCGGCCTCGACCGGCTCCTCGACCGATGACTGCGCACCCGGTGTCCGCCGGGCGCGACGCGATGGGCGGGCCGACCTGCGCGGTCCCGCCGGAGATGGTGGGCTGATCCCATGACCGCAGCGGCTCCCGCACCCGTCCCCGTCGACCGCGACACCCTCCGTGCCGTCGCGTACGGCACCTCCTACGACCCGCACGGCGTCCTCGGTGCGCACCCCGGGGCGGACGGCGTGACCGTCCGCGTGCTGCGGCCCTTCGCCGAGTCGGTCGTGGTCGTCACCGACGAAGGCCACCACCCCGCGGTCCACGAGGACGAGGGCATCTGGGTCGCCGTCCTGCCGGGCACCTCGGTCCCCGACTACCGCCTCGACGTCACCTACGGTGGCACGACGACGCGCGACGACGACCCCTACCGGTTCCTGCCCACCGTCCGCGAGCTCGACCAGCACCTCATCCGTGAGGGCCGGCACGAGACGCTGTGGACGGTGCTCGGCGCGAACGTGCAGCACTACCCCGGCGCCATGGGTGCCGTCACCGGCACCTCGTTCGCCGTGTGGGCCCCCAACGCCAGGGCCGTCCGCGTCATCGGCGACTTCAACCACTGGCAGGGCCGCACCCACGCCATGCGCTCGCTCGGCGACAGCGGCGTCTGGGAGCTCTTCGTGCCCGGCGTCGCCGGCGGTGAGCGGTACAAGTACGAGCTGCTCGGCCCCGACGGGACCTGGCTGCAGAAGGCCGACCCCCTGGCCAAGGGCACCGAGGTGCCGCCCGCCACGGCGTCGGTCGTCGTCGAGTCGACCTACTCCTGGACGGACGACGAGTGGATCTCCCACCGCACGTCCACCGACCCGCACGACCAGCCGCTGAGCGTCTACGAGGTGCACCTCGGCTCGTGGCGCGCCGGCGCGAGCTACCGCGAGGCCGCGGAGCAGCTCACCGCGTACGTGCAGCAGATGGGCTTCACCCACGTCGAGCTCATGCCGGTCGCCGAGCACCCCTACGGCCCGTCGTGGGGCTACCAGGTCACGTCCTACTTCGCGCCGACCTCGCGGTTCGGCCACCCGGACGACTTCCGGTACCTGGTGGACTGCCTGCACCGCGCCGGCATCGGCGTCATCGTCGACTGGGTGCCGGGGCACTTCCCCAAGGACTCCTGGGCGCTGGCGCAGTTCGACGGCACGGCGCTGTACGAGCACCCGGACCCGCTGCTCGGGGAGCACCCGGACTGGGGCACGTACATCTTCAACTTCGGCCGCAACGAGGTGCGCAACTTCCTCGTCGCGAACGCCACCTACTGGCTCGAGGAGTTCCACGTCGACGGCCTCCGCGTGGACGCTGTCGCCTCGATGCTGTACCTCGACTACTCGCGCCAGCCCGGCCAGTGGCGGCCGAACAAGTACGGTGGCCGCGAGAACCTCGACGCCATCGCCTTCATGCAGGAGGCCAACGCGACGGCCTACCGCCGCACCCCAGGCATCCTCATGATCGCCGAGGAGTCGACGGCGTGGCCCGGCGTCACCGCGCCCACCAGCTACAACGGCCTCGGCTTCGGGCTGAAGTGGAACATGGGCTGGATGAACGACACCCTGCGCTACCTGGCGGAGGACCCCGTCAACCGCCGGTGGCACCACGGGGAGATCACGTTCTCGATGGTCTACGCGTACTCCGAGCAGTACGTCCTGCCGATCAGCCACGACGAGGTCGTGCACGGCAAGGGCTCGCTGTACGAGCGGATGCCCGGGGACCACTGGCAGAAGCTCGCCGGCGTTCGCGCCCTGCTCGCCTACCAGTGGACCCACCCCGGCAAGCAGCTCATCTTCATGGGGCAGGAGTTCGCCCAGCAGAAGGAGTGGAGCGAGGCCCGCGGCCTCGACTGGTACCTGCTCGACGACCCGGGCCACACCGGGGTCCAGCGCTCCCTCGCGGCCCTCAACGCCGTCTACCGCGCGCACCCCGCGCTGTGGGAGCTCGACCACTCCCCCGAGGGCTTCGAGTGGATCACGTCCGACGACGCCGAGCACAACGTGCTCGCGTACCTGCGCAAGGGTCGCGACGGCACCAAGCCCGTCGCCGTCGTCGTCAACTTCGCCGGCGCACCCCACGAGGGCTACCGTCTCGCACTGCCGTCCGGTGGCCGGTGGACCGAGGTCTACAACTCCGACGCCGAGGAGTTCTACGGGTCGGGCGTGGGCAACCTGGGTGCCGTGACGAGCGAGGCCGTCCCGCACCACGGCCGCGCGTTCTCCGCCTCGGTGCGCGTCCCCCCGCTCGGCGCGGTGATCTTCACCCCCGAGGGCTGACCAGCACCGCCCCACCGACGGCCCCGCCCCTCCACCGGAGGTGCGGGGCCGTCGCCGTTCCCGCCACTCCTGCACCCCAGCACCGTCGTGCTGCCGGATGCGACACAGCAGCCGTGCAGGCATGCCGCACCGGACGAGCAGCTAGCCCGACGACCGGGACCGCGATGGAGGAGCCGTCGAGCCGAGGAGGCGAGGAGGCGAGGAGGCGAGGAGCCGAGGAGAGCCGAGGAGAGCCGAGGAGAGCCGAGGAGAGGCGAGGAGCACCGTTGCGCCCCGCGTGTGCGGGTCACGTGTCGCCGGCGAGAAACCATGCCGTGTCTCGTGAACGACGAAAGGCCACCCCGTGTCGGGGTGGCCTTTCGTGGTAATGGTTGTCCGGCGGCGTCCTACTCTCCCACACCCTGGCGGGTGCAGTACCATCGGCGCTGGTGGGCTTAGCTTCCGGGTTCGGAATGGGACCGGGCGTTTCCCCACCGCTATGACCGCCGTAACGGGGTCGAACCTGGCACCCCGCGCACCCGGCCACCTGGTGGTGGCGGGTGGGGGTGGGTCGTGGTTCGGGAACCGCACAGTGGACGCGTAGCAGTGAATGGTGTGAGCAAGTTGTCGGCTGATTAGTACCGGTCAGCTGCGGCAGTCGTTGGTCCTGCCTTCCACATCCGGCCTATCGACCCCGTGGTCTACGGGGAGCCTCTCACCCCACGAAGGGGGCGTGGAAACCTCATCTTGAAGCAGGCTTCCCGCTTAGATGCTTTCAGCGGTTATCCCTTCCGAACGTAGCCAACCAGCCGTGCTCCTGGCGGAACAACTGGCACACCAGAGGTTCGTCCGTCCCGGTCCTCTCGTACTAGGGACAGCCCTTCTCAAGTTTCCTGCGCGCGCAGCGGATAGGGACCGAACTGTCTCACGACGTTCTAAACCCAGCTCGCGTACCGCTTTAATGGGCGAACAGCCCAACCCTTGGGACCTACTCCAGCCCCAGGATGCGACGAGCCGACATCGAGGTGCCAAACCATGCCGTCGATATGGACTCTTGGGCAAGATCAGCCTGTTATCCCCGGGGTACCTTTTATCCGTTGAGCGACGGCGCTTCCACAAGCCACCGCCGGATCACTAGTCCCGACTTTCGTCCCTGCTCGACCTGTCGGTCTCACAGTCAAGCTCCCTTGTGCACTTGCACTCGCCACCTGATTGCCAACCAGGCTGAGGGAACCTTTGGGCGCCTCCGTTACATTTTAGGAGGCAACCGCCCCAGTTAAACTACCCACCAGGCACTGTCCCTGGTCCGGATCACGGACCGAGGTTAGACATCCGAAGCGGTCAGAGTGGTATTTCAACGATGACTCCACGGACACTGGCGTGCCCGCTTCACAGTCTCCCACCTATCCTACACAAACCGCACCGAACACCAATACCAAGCTATAGTAAAGGTCCCGGGGTCTTTCCGTCCTGCTGCGCGTAACGAGCATCTTTACTCGTAGTGCAATTTCGCCGAGTTCGCGGTTGAGACAGCGGAGAAGTCGTTACGCCATTCGTGCAGGTCGGAACTTACCCGACAAGGAATTTCGCTACCTTAGGATGGTTATAGTTACCACCGCCGTTTACTGGGGCTTAAATTCTGAGCTTCGCAACTTGCGTTGCTGACCCGTCCTCTTAACCTTCCAGCACCGGGCAGGCGTCAGTCCGTATACATCGTCTTGCGACTTCGCACGGACCTGTGTTTTTAGTAAACAGTCGCTTCTCCCTGGTCTCTGCGGCCCTCCGTGCTTCCCCGGGCATGCCGGTTCACACATCAGGCCCCCCTTCTCCCGAAGTTACGGGGGCATTTTGCCGAGTTCCTTAACCACGATTGTCTCGATCGCCTTGGTATTCTCTACCTGACCACCTGAGTCGGTTTGGGGTACGGGCGGCTAGAACCTCGCGTCGAGGCTTTTCTTGGCAGCATAGGATCACCCTGTTCCCGCGAGTGCGGTCACCATCAGCTCTCAGGCACATGCCCGGCGGATTTGCCTACCGGACGCCCTACAGCCTTGGACGTGGACTACCATCGCCACGCCGGACTACCTTCCTGCGTCACCCCTGTTAACACGCTTACCTACTACCGGATCAGGTCCCAGCACGCACCCCCGGTGTCCCCGAAGGGACGGTGGGAGCACGCGGTGGTTAGTGTCACCGGGCTCGGTATGGGCGGTTCTTCGCCGGTACGGGAATATCAACCCGTTGTCCATCGACTACGCCTGTCGGCCTCGCCTTAGGTCCCGACTTACCCAGGGCGGATGAACCTGGCCCTGGAACCCTTGGTCATTCGGCGGACGGGTTTCTCACCCGTCATTCGCTACTCATGCCTGCATTCTCACTCGTGTGGTCTCCACCGCTGGATCACTCCGCGGCTTCACCGCCCACACGACGCTCCCCTACCCACCTGCACGCCTGAACCCTTGCGGGCTGAGCTGTTGTGCACGTGTCACGGCTTCGGCGGTGTGCTTGAGCCCCGCTACATTGTCGGCGCGGAATCACTTGACCAGTGAGCTATTACGCACTCTTTCAAGGGTGGCTGCTTCTAAGCCAACCTCCTGGTTGTCAGTGCAACTCCACATCCTTTCCCACTTAGCACACGCTTAGGGGCCTTAGCCGGTGATCTGGGCTGTTTCCCTCTCGACTACGGAGCTTATCCCCCGCAGTCTCACTGCCACGCTGTGGCTTACCGGCATTCGGAGTTTGGCTAACGTCAGTAACCTGGTGGGGCCCATCGGCTATCCAGTAGCTCTACCTCCGGCAAGGAACGCGTGACGCTGCACCTAAATGCATTTCGGGGAGAACCAGCTATCACGAAGTTTGATTGGCCTTTCACCCCTAACCACAGGTCATCCCCCAGGTTTTCAACCCTGGTGGGTTCGGGCCTCCACACGGTCTTACCCGCGCTTCACCCTGCCCATGGCTAGATCACTTCGCTTCGGGTCTAGAGCACGCGACTACCTCGCCCTGTTCGGACTCGCTTTCGCTACGGCTTCCCCACACGGGTTAACCTCGCCACGTACCACTAACTCGCAGGCTCATTCTTCAAAAGGCACGCCGTCACCCCTGCTAGGGAGGCTCCGACGGATTGTAGGCACACGGTTTCAGGTACTATTTCACTCCCCTCCCGGGGTACTTTTCACCTTTCCCTCACGGTACTTGTCCGCTATCGGTCACCAGGTAGTATTTAGGCTTACACAGTGGTCTGTGCAGATTCACTCCAGGTTTCTCGGGCCCGGAGCTACTTGGGATCCCTCACGGGAGGCCACACCATTTCGTCTACGGGGGTACCACCCTCTGTGCCCGGCCATTCAAAGCCGTTCGACTATGGCGCGACTTTCTCACTCCCCGGGCCGGCGGCAGCCAGCCCAGCAAGGTCCCACAACCCCGTACGCGCAACCCCTGCCGGGTATCACACGCGCACGGTTTGGCCTGATCCGCTTTCGCTCGCCACTACTCACGGAATATCTCTTCCTGCCGGTACTGAGATGTTTCACTTCCCGGCGTTCCCTCCACACACCCTATATATTCAGGTGCGGGTCACAGCACATGACTGCTGCGGGGTTCCCCCATTCGGACATCCTCGGATCACAGTCTGTTTGCCGACTCCCCGAGGCTTATCGCAGGCTACCACGTCCTTCTTCGGCTCCTGATGCCAAGGCATCCACCCTGTGCCCTTAAAAACTTGCCACAAAGATCATTCAAAGATGCTCGCGTCCACTGTGCAGTTCTCAAACAACGACCACCACGACCGGATCCGGCACCGCCAGCACCCACCCCCGACCCCCCTCACGACGGAAGAGGACCAGGCATGAGCCGGTACGAGCACCCCGGCCATGGCCCCGAGACGAACACACCACCCGACCGGGCAGCTGCTCCCTCAGGACCCAACAGCGTGTCAGCCGACCCCCAGACCACCCCGGCCACCCGTTCCCACCCGCGCACCGCACCCCCACCCCCCACCAGGAGGAGCAAGGACACGACCACACGACGTACTAGGGTCACCCGGGCCCGCAGGACCGGCAGCAGTCGATGTTCCACCCTCGAGCACCACCCCCAGCACGCACGGCCAGGGCATGGTCCTGCACGCACCACCCCCACCCACGACAGGCAAGGACGCGCGTCAGATGCTCCTTAGAAAGGAGGTGATCCAGCCGCACCTTCCGGTACGGCTACCTTGTTACGACTTAGTCCCAATCGCCAGTCCCACCTTCGACAGCTCCCCCCTCACAAGGAGGTTGGGCCACCGGCTTCGGGTGTTACCGACTTTCGTGACTTGACGGGCGGTGTGTACAAGGCCCGGGAACGTATTCACCGCAGCGTTGCTGATCTGCGATTACTAGCGACTCCGACTTCATGGGGTCGAGTTGCAGACCCCAATCCGAACTGAGACCGGCTTTTTGGGATTCGCTCCACCTCGCGGTATCGCAGCCCTTTGTACCGGCCATTGTAGCATGCGTGAAGCCCAAGACATAAGGGGCATGATGATTTGACGTCATCCCCACCTTCCTCCGAGTTGACCCCGGCAGTCTCCCATGAGTCCCCGGCACGACCCGCTGGCAACATGGAACGAGGGTTGCGCTCGTTGCGGGACTTAACCCAACATCTCACGACACGAGCTGACGACAACCATGCACCACCTGTGCACCGACCTTGCGGGGCACCCATCTCTGAGTGTTACCGGTGCATGTCAAGCCTTGGTAAGGTTCTTCGCGTTGCATCGAATTAATCCGCATGCTCCGCCGCTTGTGCGGGCCCCCGTCAATTTCTTTGAGTTTTAGCCTTGCGGCCGTACTCCCCAGGCGGGGCACTTAATGCGTTTGCTGCGGCACGGAATCCGTGGAATGGACCCCACACCTAGTGCCCAACGTTTACGGCATGGACTACCAGGGTATCTAATCCTGTTCGCTCCCCATGCTTTCGCTCCTCAGCGTCAGTTGCGGCCCAGTGACCTGCCTTCGCCATCGGTGTTCCTCCTGATATCTGCGCATTCCACCGCTACACCAGGAATTCCAGTCACCCCTACCGCACTCTAGTGTGCCCGTACCCACTGCAAGCCCCAGGTTGAGCCTGAGGATTTCACAGCAGACGCGACACACCGCCTACGAGCTCTTTACGCCCAATAATTCCGGACAACGCTTGCGCCCTACGTATTACCGCGGCTGCTGGCACGTAGTTAGCCGGCGCTTCTTCTGCAGGTACCGTCACTCTCGCTTCTTCCCTGCTGAAAGAGGTTTACAACCCGAAGGCCGTCATCCCTCACGCGGCGTCGCTGCATCAGGCTTTCGCCCATTGTGCAATATTCCCCACTGCTGCCTCCCGTAGGAGTCTGGGCCGTGTCTCAGTCCCAGTGTGGCCGGTCGCCCTCTCAGGCCGGCTACCCGTCGTCGCCTTGGTAGGCCATCACCCCACCAACAAGCTGATAGGCCGCGAGCCCATCCCTGACCGAAAAACTTTCCACGCACACCCATGCAGGCACACGTCATATCCGGTATTAGCCACCGTTTCCAGCAGTTATCCCAGAGTCAGGGGCAGGTTACTCACGTGTTACTCACCCGTTCGCCACTGATCACCCCAGCAAGCTGGAGATCACCGTTCGACTTGCATGTGTTAAGCACGCCGCCAGCGTTCGTCCTGAGCCAGAATCAAACTCTCCGTCAATGATCGACAACAACCTCACCACCCACACCCCCAAGGGGGCGCGACCGGCCTGGCAGTCGACAAACACAGAGAAAAACTCCAGCTGACAGAACAAGCCATCTGGCCTGTCCAGATCAACCAAACGACAACCCACCCCCACAAGCACCAACCCCCACAACAGGGACCAGCACCAGCACAGGCAGGCGATTTGGCATCGACTACTTGACACACTGTTGAGTTCTCAAGGAACAGACGCACACCTGCTGGTCCGTCTCCAGACCCGCTCCGGGGCAACCGCTCTAACTTATCCGTCCTGCTGGGCCTCCGTCAACCCGCTGTTCTGGCGGATGTCGTGGTGACCAGGCGGTCGGGATCACCGCACACCGACGTCGGCGGACACGTCCGCCGGGTTGTAGTGGGGGTGAGCCGGCCCGCGGTGACCGTCACCGCTCTCGCGGCGACCGTTCCTCCCTGCCGGGCGGCCGTCGAGAACAGTAGGACGTCGCAGGGCCGCCGAGCAACTCCCTGCCCGGTGACCCGCGTCACCGTCCGCCAACGGGCCGGGACCGTCGGGACGGCCGGCGTCAGTACAGGGCGGCTGCCAGCCGGCGCCGCGCGTCCTGGACCCGCGGGTCGTCGCCGCCCACGACCTCGAAGAGGTCGAGCAGCCGCTTCCGCAAGGTCTCGCGGTCGTCGCCGCGCGTCGTCCGGACGAGGTCGAGCAGCCGGTCGAACGCGTCCGCCACCTGGCCGCCGAGGACGTCGAGGTCCGCCACCACCAGGGCGGCGGCGACGTCCGCCGGGGCGTCGGCGGCCGCGGTGCGGGCCGTGCGGAGGTCGACGTCCTGCGTGCGCAGCAGCAGGCCGACCTGGGCGAGGCCGGCGCGGGCGAGGTCGTCGCGCGGGTTCTCCTTGAGCGCCTGCTCGTAGGAGGCGGCCGCACGGGCGTAGTCGCCCTCGTCGATGGCGTCGTAGGCGGCCTGGTGCAGCGGGGGCAACGGGGGCTCCGCCGGCTCCGGCGCGGCCTCCTCGGGGGCGGCCTGCGGCGCGACGCGCCCGGTGATGCCGTTGGCCTGCGCGGCCGCGAGGACCTGGTCCAGCACCGCGCGCACCTGGTCGCGCGGCAGCCCGCCCTGGAACAGCGGCAGCGGCTGGCCCGCCAGGACGGCCACGACGGTCGGCACGGACTGCGCCTGGAACGCGGCGGCCACCTGCGGGTTGGCCTCCGCGTCGACGCGCGCGAGCAGCCAGGCGCCGGCGTCCTCGTCGGCCAGGGACGACAGTTCGGCCGCGAGCGCCGTGGACACCTCGCTCCACGACGCCCACAGCAGGACCACCACGGGGTGCTGCGTCGAGCCCTGCACGAGGGCCGGGAACGACGCGGTGTCGACGTCGACGACGTACGTCCCGGCGACCGGTACGCCGCCCGGGCTGCCGGGCGGCGGCGTGGCCGGCCGCGCGAGGCTCGAGAGGTCGACCGCCCCCCGCACGTCGAGGCGCGGTCGCGGTCCGGGTGTCTGCTGGGTCATCGTGTCCCCTCGCTGGTGCCCCTGCCCGGGGCGGCGGTCCTGGTCCTGCGGCGGCCAGGCGCCGGGGGCGCCGCGCCGTCACGGTCGGCTGAGCGGCCCACGCCGCGTCACCGCCCGTCGCTGCTGGTCACTCGTCGCTCACTCCCCCGTCACACCCACGCGCGCGTGCTCTGCGGCGAGGAGCCGCACCTGGTCGGTGGAGCCGGCGGGCGGCACGTAGAAGGCCAGCACGTCGTCATAGGTGTACACGAGCGTGCGGGACACGCTGGTCTTCCCGCTGAGGGCGGCGTCCGTCGCGTCCAGCGTGAGGCTGCCCTGCGAGACCGTGAAGGTGGTGGTCGTGGTGAGCTGCCCGACCACCAGCGCGCCGCCGTCCAGGGTGCCGAGGGCGACGACGCTGTCGGGCACGGCCGCCGACGTCTCTGTCACGCTGCCCACGGCCTGGACGTTGGCGGCGGCCTGCGTGCGCGCCGCGACGAGGCCCTCGCGGAAGGCGTCCGACGCGAACGTCGGCGCGGCGGCGGAGGCGTCACCGTTGGTGAGGACGTCGGCGTACTGGTCGAGGACCGCCTCGGGCGCCAGGCGCAGGGCCTCCGAGCCCGCGTCCAGCACCGGCACGCCCGTGCCCGCGCCGGCCGTGGCCGGCAGCTGCACGCCGGGGAGCAGGCGGGCCCACCCCCAGAGCCGGTACGGGGACCTGGCGTCGTCCTGCCGCAGGACGAGGATGCGGGGCGCCTGCAGATCGGCGGGCTGCTCCGTCACGACGAGGGTCGACCGCGGCCACTGCGTCGTCGCGGGCACGAGCACCGACGCCGGGGTCACGGGCAGCGGGGTCGGGCCCCGCTGGCCCGAGGTGGCCGTCGCGCGGACGTACTCCGCCGTGCGCGTCCGCAGCGCCGGACCCTCCACCCGCGGCGCCAGCCGTGCCGCGTCGGAGGTGGCGTCGGCGTCGGCGAGCACGGCTCCGAGGTCGCCCAGGACGCGGTCGAGCTGGGTCTGGGCGAGCGTCGCGGGTGCCACCGCCGGCGCGGGGGCCGGCACGGGCTCCGGCAGCGGCGTCGCGCACCCGGCGACGACGAGCAGGCCGGGCAGCAGCACCGCCGCGGCACGCGCGCCACGGCGCCGGGAGCGGGCGGGGAGGCGGCTCATCGGTCGTCCCTCTCGTCGTCGGCGGACGGGGCGTCGTCGGGCTGTGCGTCGTCGGGCCTGGCGTCGGACGTGGCATCGTCCGACGGGGCGTCGTCGTGCCCGTCGCCCGCGACCGCGACGTCCTCGGCGGACGTGCCGGTGCGTGCGGCGTCCGCGTCCTCGTCGCCCTGGTCGTCGGCTGCGGGTCCTGCCGTGCGGGTGGACGCCGAGCCGTCCGCCAGGCCCCACGTCCGGCGCCACGCGTCCCCTCGCGTGCTCGGGGCCGACGACCCCGTCGCGGGCCAGGCCGGCACCGGCAGCAGGGTCGGGTCGTGCTCCTCGTCGGGGCCGGGGCCGTCCGTGCTCGAGCCCGGCCCGTGGTCCTCCGGCCCCGCTGCCGGCGTGCCCGACGAGCCCGCCCCGCCGTCGTCGGTGGCGCCTACGGCCGCGGCAGGGGCGCCGAGCAGGCGACGCCACCAGGGTCGGGCAGCGGCTCCGACGACGGGGGCAGCTGTCGCCCCGCCCGGCGACGAGCCTGCGTCCGTCGGGTCGGGCCCGGCCCCGGCGACGAGCGCGTCGCCAGGAGCCGCCGCCTCGGTCGGCTCCTCTGCAGCGGCGTCGATGGCCGGACCGTCGGTCGTCGCCCCGCCGGCGCGCCGCTCGTCGACGCCGCGCTCCTCCAGCAGGGCCTGGTCGGCCGCCCGCTCGTCCGCCGACCTCTCCTCGGCAGGCACCTCCTCGGTGGTCCCCCCGTCGACGCCGTCGGCAGGGACCTGCTCGGCGGGCGTGACCGCGCCCGGCGCCTCGTCGAGGGCGACCTCGTCGGGGGCGACCTCGTCCAGGGCGACCTCATCGGGGGCGACCTCGTCGGCGGCCAGCTCCGGCAGGGCGACCTCGTCGGGGGCCAGCTCCGGCAGGGCGACCTCCTCGTCCCGCTGCGCGCCATCGACCACCGGACTGCCCGGTGCCACCGTGGAGCGCGTCACCTCGTCGGGCCCCGCCTCGTCGGGGTCTGGCGCGGCCGCGGCAGCGGCGGTCGCGACCGCGCCGGCGGAGGCGAGGGGGACCTCGCCCGTGCGCGGGCGTCGCGTCCGGGCCTCGCGGCGGGCGGCCTCCTCGGCCTCGCGCAGGCGGCGCCGGGTCGGCGTGAGCGGCACGCCGTCCGGGTCGGTGACGACGGGCAGCGACCCGGTGGTGACGGGCAACGGCTCCTCACGCCGCCGCGCACGGGCAGCCCCGCGCGCCAGCAGGACGGCGGAGAGCAGGACGAGGACCGCCCCCGGGACGACGAGCGGCCA
Organism: Cellulomonas sp. plas2; assembly: GCF_057221735.1. Taxonomy (NCBI): domain Bacteria; kingdom Bacillati; phylum Actinomycetota; class Actinomycetes; order Micrococcales; family Cellulomonadaceae; genus Cellulomonas; species Cellulomonas sp. plas2. The sequence goes on along the minus strand of NZ_CM170155.1, from coordinate 1,410,626 downwards.
CAGCCACGGCGTCGTCACCACGCGCGGCCACGCCAGGCTGATCGTCGGGCGCTCACCGCCCGGGGCGGCGGCCAGCAGCGTCCAGCGACCCTCCTGCGCGGGCCAGACGAGCTCGGCCGAGCCCTCGCCCGTGGCCTGGACGACCCAGAGGTCGGAGCCGGCGGGGTCGGCCACGGCGGCGGCCTCCCCCTCGGCGGGCGCCTCGGCGGACGCCGACGGCGTCGGGGACGCCGAGCCCTCGGCGGTGGGCGTGGGCGTCGCGGTCGAGGTCGTCGTCGTCGTCGTCGTCGCCAGCGTGTCCCAGTCCGACAGCCCGGTCACGCGGGTGACCGCGTCCGTCCCCACCCAGCCGGCGACGTCGGTGTCCCGCCCGACCGCGAGCACCACCGGGGCCCCGCCGGGCGCCGTGACCCGGACCGTCACCGGGTCGCCGCCGAGCTCGAGGACGCCGAGGTCCGTGACCACCAGCGGGGTCCGGGCGGTGGCCGTCGCGCGCAGGACGTCGTCGGCGCGCCACAGCGTGGCGGAGGCCACGCCCAGCAGCACGAGGACCACGCCCACGACGCCGACGGCGGCATGGATGAGGCGGGTGAGCACGCGTCATCCTCCCCCGCGGGCCCCGACGACGGCCAATCGCCCGGTCCGGGCGGCGAACCGGGTGTGGACGCGGGCCGCGCAGGACCGGGCGAGGGCCGGGTCCGATGCCGGGACGGCGCGTATCCTGGCGCCGGACCCGGCCGGGGCCCGGCCGTGCCCGCGCCGACCCGTGCCGACCCGCCGGTGGTCCGACGCCGGCGGTCCGACCCGGTCGGCCGCGCGGCCGACCGAACCGACCGTCGCACGGGCCGCCGCCCCCGTCGCCCCGCTGGAGGATCGCCCGTGTCCGACCCCCGCTCGTCCTTCCCCACCGTGAGCTTCCGCGGCTACGACCGGGAGTCGGTGGACGCCCGCGTGCGGCAGCTCGAGCAGCAGCTCGACAACGCCCGTGCCCAGGTCGAGCAGCTCGACGCGCGCGTGCTGCAGGTGGCGGGCGAGCTGTCGGAGGCGCAGCGGCAGGCCCAGGAGGCCGAGCGGCCCACCTACTCCGGCCTGGGCTCACGGATCGAGCAGCTCATGCGGCTCGCCGAGGAGCAGTCGAGCGACGTCGTCGCCCAGGCCAACGGGCAGGCGGCGGAGACGCTGGCGCGGGCACGCACGGCGGCCGAGCAGATCCGGGCCCGGGCCGAGCACGAGGTGGCCGAGCTGCTCGCGACCGCGCGTCGCGAGGCCGAGGAGCTGCGCACCACGGCGGGGTCGGAGTCGGCGAGCACGTTCGAGTCGGCGCAGCGACGTGCCGAGGAGCTCGTCGCCTCCGCCGAGCGCGAGGCCGCGCGGATCACCGCCGCCGTGACGACGGAGGAGGCCGAGCGCCGCACGACGCTCGAGCGGGAGCTGGCCACGCTGCGCGCGACGGTGGAGAACGAGACGACGCAGCTGCGCGTGGCGACGGAGCGGGCGGCGGCGGGGCTGCGGCAGGGCTCGGAGCACGAGGCGGCCGCCGTGCGCGCCTCCGCCGAGCGCTACGCCGTGGACCTGCGGCAGCGCGTCGACGCCGAGACCTCCGCCCTGCGCGGCGAGACCGAGGCCGCCGTGGCCGCGCTCCGGGCGGACGCGGAGCGGGAGGTCGCGCTCCTCCGGTCCGAGGCGGCGGCCGAGGTGGCGCAGACGCGGCAGGCCCTCGGCGACGAGGTCGCGTCCCTGCGCGGCGAGGTGCAGGCGTGGGCGGACGCCACCCGCGCGGCCGCCGAGCGGGACGCGGCGGCCCAACGGCAGCGCGTCGCGGCGGAGGTCGCCGCGCTGCGGGCCGAGGCCGACCAGTACGCGGCGTACGTCCGCGCCACCGCCGACCGCGAGACGGGTGAGCTGCGGGCCGCGACCGCCGACGAGATCGCCGGCGCGGCGACCGAGGCGGCGCAGGCCATCGCCGCTCAGCGGGCCGAGGCCGAGCAGTACGACGCCGAGCTGCGGGCGCGCGCCGACCGGGAGACGTCCGAGCAGCGCGAGCGCGTCCTCGCCGAGATCGCGCACCTGCGGGCGGTGGCCGACCAGGAGGTGGGCGGCCTGCGGGACGCCGCCCGGCTCGAGGTGGCCGACCTGCGCGCCTCGGCCGAGCGGGAGCTGTCCGACCTGCGCGAGCGCACGAGGCTCGAGGTCGACCGGATGGTCACCGACGCGCAGCGCGCCGCCGCCGACGCCCTCGCCCGCGCGAAGGCGGAGGCCGACGACCTCCTGCGGGCGGCCGCGACGGCCCGCGAGGACGCCGACCTCGAGGTCGCGGCCCGGCGCGAGGCGGCCGAGCGCGCCGACGCCGAGCGCCACGCGGCGGCGCGGGCCGAGGTCGAGCGGCTCGTCGCCGACGCCGAGACCCACGCTGCGGACGCCGAGGTGCGGGTCACGCGGGCCCTGGAGCAGGCCGACCGCGTCCGTGCGGACGCCGAGCGCCAGGCGAAGGAGCTGCTCACCTCCGCGCGCCGCACCGCCGACCGCGTGGTCGCCGAGGCCCGCGAGCACGCGGAGAAGCAGGTGGCCGACGCGACCGCCCAGGCCGAGCGCGAGCGCAGCACCGCCCAGCGCCAGGTGGACGACCTCAACCGGCAGCGGGAGTCGATCACGGGCTACCTCGACGAGCTGCGGGGCATGCTCGGCTCGCAGCCGGACCGCGCCGCCCTCGAACGCGCCCGCCGGCTCGAGGAGGAGTTCCAGCGCGCGGGTGACGGGCAGGCGGACGGGTACGGAAACGGGTACGGGAACGGGTACGGCGACGGGCACGACGAGGACGGCACCCGCGCCGAGCAGGCCGCGGGCGCGCGCTGAGCGGGGTTGCCGGCGTGAGCACGTCGTCCCCGACCGACGGCGGGCCGCACGAGGAGGGCGGGGACGGCCGCGACCTGACCTCGTGGGCCGATCGTCGCAGCGAGGCCGCGCGCGTCCACGACGAGGCGCTCGCGGCACGGCGCCGCGCGGAGAGCGCGCAGGCTCAGGTGCTCATCGACGCGTTCCTCGTCCGCGTCCGCGACGAGGGCCCGGCCCCGAGCCCGTTGCGCGTGCGGTCCTACGACGGCCGCCGCACCTACCGCACCCCGCTGTCGGGCTGGACGCTGCGACGCGACGGCACGGTCGGCATCGACACCGAGGGCCGGTTCTACGTCCTCACCGCGCCGGCCGGCCTGGGCGCGCTGCTGCGGGGCGTCGACCCGGTGCCGACGGACCCGCCGCTCGTCATCGGCGCCGGCGGCCGTGACGGCGACTCCATCGACCTGGCCGACGCGCTCGAGCGCGCCCTGCGGGAGGGCTGACCCCGGCGGGGCCGGGCAGCAGGGCCCGGCAGCAGGCCCGGCAGCAGGGCCCGGCAGCAGGGCCCGGCAGCAGGGCCCGGCAGCAGGGTCGGGGCGCGCGCGGTCAGCGGCAGCGCGCGAGCAGGTCCGACAGCGCGTCCGCGACCGTGTCGGGGCGCTCCACGGCGGACAGGTGTCCCGCCCCCTCGACGACGACGAGCACCGCGTCCCGGGCCGCCGAGGCCAGCTCCCCGGCGCCGGCGGGCGGGGTCACGGTGTCCTCGTCGCCCACCGCCACGAGGACCGGACCCGGCCACGCCGCCAGGACGGCCGTGCGGTCCGGCCGGGCCGCCATCGCCCGCTGGGCCCAGGCGATCGACCGCGGCGACTGGTCGCGTGCCCACGCCCGCACCTGCTCGACGACGGCCGGCCGCACCTGCCGGGTCCCCTCCGCCAGCAGGTCGTCGACCCCCGCGAGGACGTGCTCGGTGCCCCCGGTCCGCTCGGCCTCCTCCGCGACCCGCAGCCGTTTCGCCCGGGCCGCCCCGGTGTCGGCCGCCGCCTTGGTGTCCACGAGCGCCAGCCCGGCGACGAGGTCGGCGTGCCGCTCGAGGAGCGCCAGTGCGACGTAGCCGCCCATCGACAGCCCCGCGACCACCACCCGGTCCACGCCGGCGGCGCGCACCGCCGCCGCGATGCCGTCGGCCGCGGCCTCGAGCGACGGCGGCCCGGCCGGGGCGGCCGCGGCCTCGGTGCCCGCCTCCGGGAGGTCGACGGCCAGCACCCGCCCGGCGCCGTGCACGCGAGGGGCGACGTCGGTCCACATCCGGTGGTCGAGCGGGAACGCGTGCAGCAGGAGGAGGGCCGGGCCCCCGTCGGGGTCGCCGGGCCCGGCGGACGTCGCCGGGGCCGGACCGGCGAGGACGTGGAGGACCGGCGTCACCGGGTCGTCGCTGCTCACGGTCGTCGAGCCTAGCGACGACGGGACGGCCCGCGTCGGCCGCGGGCGGACCAGCACGCGCTGTGCCAGTGGCGCCGGTCCTCGACGGCCCGGTCCGCGCCGAAGAGGCCCTCGGCGCTCCAGGCGACGACGTGCGGCGTACCGGGCGGGACGAGCTGGTCGCACCCCGGGCACCGGTAGGACCGGTCCGAGCCGCGCACGCGCTGGACCACCCACGAGCCGTCGCCGGCGTCCTCGACCGTCCGGCCCCCGGTGGCCCGCAGGACGTCGAGCTCCGGGACCGGCTCCGTCCACGGGCGCTTGCGGCTGCGGCGGGAGGAGGGCACGGCGCCAGTCTCCCCCGTCCCGCGGCCGGCGGCACGCACGGCGGCCGTCCCGTGGACCGGTCGTCGTGATTGGACGGTCCGGTGACGCACGAGGGCCGGCGGCGACCTCCGTGGACGTCCCCGCCGGCCCTGCTGGTCGACCTGCTGGTCGACCTGGCCGACCCGCGCCGTGCGCGTCAGGCGACGGTGACCGTCTCCGCCGCACCCGGCACGACGAGCTCGGCCAGCGCGTCGGGCGCCGGCACCGTCCGCGTCCGGATGAGCTCGGCGTACCACGCCGCCGAGTCCTTCGGGGTGCGCGTGCCCGTGGTGTAGTCGATGTGCACGATGCCGAAGCGCTTGGAGTAGCCGTAGGCCCACTCGAAGTTGTCCATGAGCGACCAGACGAAGTACCCGCGCACGTCGGCACCCGCCGCCATGGCCTCGCCGACGGCGTCGACGTGGTCGTGGACGTAGGCGATGCGCTCCGGGTCGTGGACGCGGCCGTCCTCGACCACGTCCTCGAAGGCCGCGCCGTTCTCCGTGATGACCAGCGGCAGCGCCGGGTAGCGGTCCCGCAGCTCGAGGAGCAGGTCGACGAGGCCCTGCGGCTCGATGTTCCAGCCCATCGCGGTGTGCGGGCCGGGCTGGGGCAGGAACTCCACCTCCGTGGCGCCGACCCAGGGGCTGTGGCCGGAGGACTTGTGCCCGTCCGGACCCGGCCCGCCGTCGCCGACGGCCGGCACACCGGCCCGCACGCGGCCGGTGGAGTAGTAGTTGACGCCGAGCTGCGTCAGCGGCACGCGGATGGTCTCGAGGTCGCCGTCCTGGACGAAGGACCAGTCGCTGACCGCGGCGGTGTCCGTGAAGACGCGCTCCGGGTAGGCGCCCTCGAGCATCGGGCCGAGGAAGACCTCGTTGGCGATGGTGTCGATCTGCGCCTTGGCGTCCACGTCGGCGGGGTCGTCGCTCGCCGCACGTGTGACGTGCAGGTTGAGCGTCACCGAGACGGGCGCGTCCTCGCCGAGGACCTCACGGATCGCCCGCGCCGCCAGGCCGTGCGCGAGGTTGAGGTGGTGCACGGCGGCCAGCGCGGCGGCGCCGTCGGTGACCCCGGGGGCGTGCACGCCGGAGGCGTAGCCGAGGTACGCGGAGCACCACGGCTCGTTGAGCGTCGTCCAGAGCGAGACGCGGTCGCCCAGCTCGAGCGCCATGCGGCGGGCGTACTCGCCGAAGGCGACCGCGGTCTCGCGGTTGGTCCAGCCGCCCGCGTCCTCGAGCTCCTGCGGCAGGTCCCAGTGGTAGAGCGTCACGACCGGGGCGATGCCCGCGGCGCGCAGCCGGTCGAGCAGGTCCCGGTAGAAGGCGATGCCCTCCTCGTTGAACTCGCCGGAGCCGCCCGGCTGCACGCGCGGCCACGCGATGGACAGCCGGTAGGCCTGCAGGCCGATCGCCTGCATGAGCGCGACGTCCTCGGCCACGTGGTGGTAGTGGTCCGACGCGACGTCGCCGGTGTCCCCGTCGAGGACCTTGCCGGGCGTGCGGGAGAAGGTGTCCCAGATGGAGGCCGTGCGGCCCCCCTCGGCCGCGGCGCCCTCGATCTGGTACGACGCGGTGGCCGATCCCCAGAGGAAGTCGGTCGGGAACGTGCGGCCCGACGGGCGGGTGGTCGGCATGAGGTCCTCCGGTGGGTGGGACAGCGGTGTCGGGTCGTCACGCTAGGTGACGTGGGAGCGCTCCCGCAAGTACCAGGACCAGAACGTCGCCCTCTGCAGGTCGAAGCGTTTCGAGCAACGCTTCGACGCCCTAGAGTGACCGCAGGCGCGCGCAGGCGCGCCAGTCCGGACGGAGGCTGGCGTGGCGACGATCGACGACGTGGCACGCGCGGCGGGGGTGTCGGTCTCCACGGTGTCCTACGCCCTCTCGGGCAAGCGGCCGATCTCGGCGGCCACCCGCGCCCGCGTGGAGCGCGCCGTGCGCGAGCTCGACTACCACGCGCACGCCGGCGCCCGGGCCCTGGCGTCCAGCCGCAGCGACGTCATCGCCCTCGTCGTGCCGTTCCGGCCCGGCATCAACGTGCAGATCATCATGCAGTTCGTCGGCGGCGTGGTGACCGCCGCCCGCGAGCACGACCACGACGTCCTGCTCCTCAGGCAGGACGACCCGACCGGCATGGCCCGGGTCGCGGGCAGCTCGACCGCCGACGCGATCGTGGTGATGGACATCGGCTCCGACGACCCGCGGCTGCCCGCGCTGCGGGCGCTCACCGTCCCCTGCGTGCTCATCGGCGTGCCCGACGACACGACGGGCCTCGCGTGCGTCGACCTCGACTTCGGGGCCGCCGGCCGGCTGGCCGTCCGCGAGCTGGCGCGGCGCGGCCACCGGCGGATCGCGCTCGTCGGCGCCTCGCAGGAGGAGATCGCCCAGCACGCGAACTACGCGCTGCGGATGCGCGACGGCGTCCGCGCGCAGGCCGGGGCGGAGGGCGTCGACGCGCTCCTCGTCCCTGCGGCGCCCGGTTTCGCCGGTGGCGTGGACGCCGTCGACAAGGTCCTGGCGCAGCAGCCGGGCACCACCGGGCTCGTCGTGCACAACGAGGCGGCCCTCGGGGGGGTGCTGGCCGGGCTCGAGCGGCGCGGCCTGCGCGTCCCCGAGGACGTCTCGCTCGTCGCGGTGTCCCCCGTCGACATCGCGGCGGCGCTCCCGGTGCCGGTCTCGACGATCGAGGTGCCCGGCATGCGCATCGGCCGCACGGCGGTCGAGATGGTCATGGCCCGCCTGGGCGGCGACGCCGTGCCGGAGACGCGGCTGGTGACGCCGGCGCTGCTCGGCGACGAGAGCCTGGCCGCCCCGCCGGTCACCGTCACCAGGGCCGCCGCCGACGACCGCGTCGGCGCCTAGAAGAGCCGGGCGTCCACGTCGTCGACGCCCTTCATGGCCTCGTAGTCGAGCACGAGCGGCCGGATGCCGCGGTCGACGGCCAGCACCCGCGCCTGGGGCCTGATCTCCTGGGCGGCGAGCACGCCCCGCACGGGGGCCAGCAGCGGGTCGCGGTTGAGGAGCTCGAGGTAGCGGGTGAGCTGCTCGACGCCGTCGATGTCGCCGCGGCGCTTGATCTCGACCGCGACCGTCCCGCCCGCGGGGTCCTTGACGAGCAGGTCGACGGGACCGATCGCCGTGGGGTACTCCCGGCGGACGAGGACGTGGCCGGGACCGAGCAGCGCGACCTGCTCGGCCAGCAGCCGCTGCAGGTGCGCCTCCACGCCGTCCTTGACGAGCCCGGGGTCCACCCCGAGCTCGTGGGCGGAGTCGTGCTGCACCGCGTAGAGCTCGATCTCGAGCCGGTCGTCGGACTTGGCGTGCTGCACCGTCCACACCTCGGTGACGCCGGCCGCCGCCTGCGCCGCGTCCGGCTCGCCCACGACGAGCGCGCACGGCGGGCTCATCCAGTTCAAGGGCTTGTAGGAGCCGCCGTCGGAGTGCAGCAGCACGCTGCCGTCGGCCTTGACGACGAGCAGCCGCGGCGCACGCGGGAGCTGGGCGGAGAGGCGGCCCGTGTACCGGGCGGCGCACTCCGCGACGACGAGTCGCACGGCAGGGACCTCGGGGAGCAGGGACGTCGACGAGCAGGGACGTCGACGAGCAGGGACGTCGACGAGCAGGGACGTCGATGAGCAAGGACGTCGATGAGCAAGGACGTCGATGAGCAAGGACGTCGATGAGCGGACGTCGGCCGGCGGCGACACCGACGAGCAGGTCGGCGCGCGGCGTGTCAGACGTACGCGTCGACGCCGGTGGGGGTGGCCTCGAGCCAGGACGTGAGCCCGGCGTAGGCCTCCGGGGACATGCGCAGGTGCACCGTCCGGTCCGCCGCGCGGCACGTCACGACGAGGAGCTGCACCCCGTGCGCGTGCACCGGCACCCGGTCGGTGACGGCGAGCCTGCGGCGCGCCAGCTCCACGCGCCCACGGGCACGCGTCAGCGGCCCCGGCGTCCACGTGAGGCGGCTGGCGCCGTAGGTCGCCGTCCCGGCGCGCCAGGGACCGTCCGCCGACCGCCCGAGCGCGCACGAGAACGCGCCGGTGCGGCGCGCACGGACGCCGCTGCGCCACCAGGCGAGGGCGGGCAGGACGAGCACGACCACGACGACGAGCGCCGTCAGCACCACGTCCCAGCCGCTCACGCCCGTGACGACCTCAGCGCCCGGCCGGTGCGACCGGGCGCGCCGCGTCCACGACGACCGTGACCTGGTCCGAGTCGACGGACAGGAACCCGCCCTCGACCGTCCAGCGCTGCGGCGACCCGCCGCCGCCGGGGATGACGCGCACCTCGCCGGGGCGCAGCACCGAGAGGACCGGCGTGTGCCCCGCGAGGATCCCGATCTCGCCGTCCGCCGCGGGCGCCGACACCTGGCGCGCCGAGCCGGACCACACCTTGCCGTCCGCCGCGACGATGTCGACCTCGAGCTCTGCCACCTGACCTCCTGATGCGTGCGGGCCGTCGACCGGCGGCGCCGGACGGCGGTGGGGGCGGGACGTCGCACGGGGCCGGTCCGTCGCGACGACGGCCGGCCCCGTGCGGGACGTCAGACCCCGTACTCCTTCTGGATGCGGGCCCAGTTGCGCTCGAGGTCCTCGAGGCCACCGATGTTGAAGAAGGCCTGCTCGGCGATGTGGTCGAACTCGCCGTCGGCGATCCGGCTGAAGGCCTCGACGGTCTCCGCCAGCGGGACGGTCGAGCCCTCGACACCGGTGAACTTCGTCGCCATGTAGGTGTTCTGCGAGAGGAACTGCTGGATGCGGCGGGCGCGCGCGACGACCGTCTTGTCCTCCTCCGACAGCTCGTCGACGCCGAGGATCGCGATGATGTCCTGGAGCTCCTTGTTGCGCTGGAGGATGGACTTCACGCGCGTGGCCGTGTCGTAGTGCGCCTGGCCGACGTACCGCGGGTCGAGGATCCGGCTGGTGGAGGCCAGCGGGTCGACGGCGGGGTACAGACCACGGGAGGCGATCTCGCGGGAGAGCTCCGTGGTGGCGTCCAGGTGCGCGAACGTCGTCGCGGGCGCCGGGTCGGTGTAGTCGTCGGCCGGCACGTAGATCGCCTGCAGCGAGGTGATCGAGTGGCCGCGCGTGGAGGTGATGCGCTCCTGGAGGAGGCCCATCTCGTCGGCGAGGTTCGGCTGGTAGCCCACCGCGGACGGCATGCGGCCGAGCAGCGTCGACACCTCGGAGCCGGCCTGCGTGAACCGGAAGATGTTGTCGATGAACAGCAGCACGTCCTGCTTCTGCACGTCGCGGAAGTACTCCGCCATCGTGAGCGCGGACAGGGCGACGCGCAGACGCGTGCCCGGCGGCTCGTCCATCTGGCCGAACACGAGGGCCGTCTTGTCGAAGACGCCGGCCTCGTCCATCTCGACGATGAGGTCGTTGCCCTCACGGGTCCGCTCCCCCACGCCGGCGAACACCGACACACCGCCGTGGTTCTGGGCGACGCGCTGGATCATCTCCTGGATGAGGACGGTCTTGCCGACGCCGGCGCCGCCGAACAGACCGATCTTCCCGCCCTGGACGTAGGGCGTGAGCAGGTCGATGACCTTGATGCCGGTCTCGAACATCGTGGTCTTCGACTCGAGCTGGTCGAACGCCGGCGGGCGGCGGTGGATCGGCCAGCGCTCGGTGACCTCGAATCGCTCACCGGGCTGGAGGTTGAGCACCTCGCCGGTCACGTTGAACACGTGGCCCTTGGTGATGTCGCCGACGGGCACCGAGATGGGCGCGCCCGTGTCGGTGACCACGGCGCCGCGGACGAGGCCGTCGGTCGGCTTGAGCGCGATCGCGCGGATGAGGGAGTCGCCCAGGTGCTGCGCGACCTCGAGCGTCATGCGCTGGGGACCCTGCCCCTCGCCCTCGCCCTGGCCCGACAGGTCGATGTCGACCGTGAGCGCGTTGTAGATCTCGGGGATCTGGTCCGCCGGGAACTCGATGTCCACGACGGGGCCGATCACGCGGGCGACGCGCCCGACGGCCGGCGTGCCGGCCGTGCTCGGCGTCTCCTCGATGGTGGCGGTCATCTGAAGGCCTCGCTTCGCTCGTCCGGAGCGGCGCTCCGGCTGGATGGTGCAGTGCTTCTGGTGCTCGGCGTCTGGTGCGCGGCGTCAGGAGGCGAGCGCGTCGGCGCCCGACACGATCTCGCTGATCTCCTGGGTGATCTCGCCCTGGCGCGCCTGGTTGGCCAGCCGCGTGTAGGTGCGGATGAGGTCCTCGGCGTTGTCCGTGGCGGTGTGCATCGCCCGCTGCCGCGCGGCCAGCTCGGACGCGGCGGCCTGCAGGAGGCACGCGTAGATCCGGCTGCGCACGTAGCGCGGGAGCAGGTCGTCGAGCACCGTGGCGGGGTCGGGCTCGAACTCGTAGAGCGGGAAGGCCGTGTGGGCGGACGTCCCCTCGACCCCGTCGACGATCTCCAGCGGGAGCATCCGGATGACCCGCGGGCGCTGCGTCACCATGTTGACGAACTGCGTGAAGACGATGTGCAGCTCCCCGACACCCTCGGCCCCCGGGCGCTCGAACGCGTCGAGCAGCGTGGCGGCGATCTCGTCGGCCGTCTCCACCTGGGGCGCGTCCGACTGCCCGGTCCAGACACCGGCCAGCTGCCGGCGGCGGAAGGTGTAGTACGAGACCGCACGCCGCCCGGCGACGTACAGCTCGACCTCCTTGCCCTCCGCCTGCAGCTTCTCGACGAGGCGCTCCGTCTCGCGGATGACCGACGCCGAGTAGGCGCCGGCCATGCCGCGGTCCGAGGCGACGAGCAGCACGGCCACCCGGCGGGTGTCCGTGCGCTCGACGAGGTAGCGGTGCCGGACGTCCGTGTGCGTGGCCACGGCGGACACCGCCCGCGTGATCGCCCGCGAGTACGGCACGGCCCGGCTGACGCGGTCGCGGGCGCGCCCGATGCGGGACGCGGCGATGAGCTCCTGCGCCCGGAACATCTTCTTCAGCGACTGCGTCGAACGGATGCGCGCCTTGTAGACGCGCTGCTGGCCGGCCATCGTCAGCCCTTCTTCTGCCGGACGATCTGCTCCTGCTCGGGCGTCGCCTCGGCGTCGCCCTCCTCCGCGCCCAGGCCCCGGCCGTCCCCGCGCAGGAAGCCCGCGCGGAACTGGTCGATGCCGGCCTCGAGCGCCTGCTCCGTCGCGTCGTCCAGCTTGCCGGTCGAGGCGATCGTCGTCAGGACGTCCGTGCTGCGACGCAGGTGGTCGAGCATCTCGGACTCGAAGCGGCGGACGTCGGCGACGGGCACGTCGTCGAGCTTGCCCTTCGTGCCCGCCCAGACCGAGGCGACCTGCTCCTCGACCGGGTACGGCGAGTACTGGGGCTGCTTGAGCAGCTCCATGAGCCGGGCGCCGCGGGTGAGCTGCGCCCGGGACGCGGCGTCGAGGTCGGAGGCGAACATCGCGAACGCCTCGAGCGAGCGGTACTGCGCGAGCTCGAGCTTCAGCGTGCCCGAGACCTGCTTCATCGCCTTGACCTGCGCGGCACCACCGACGCGGGACACCGAGATGCCCACGTCGACGGCCGGCCGCTGGTCGGCGTTGAAGAGGTCCGACTGGAGGAAGATCTGCCCGTCGGTGATGGAGATGACGTTGGTCGGGATGTAGGCCGACACGTCGTTGGCCTTCGTCTCGATCATCGGCAGGCCCGTCATGGAGCCCGCGCCCAGCTCGTCGGACAGCTTCGCGCAGCGCTCCAGCAGGCGGGAGTGCAGGTAGAAGACGTCGCCGGGGTAGGCCTCGCGGCCCGGCGGGCGGCGCAGCAGCAGGGACACGGCGCGGTACGCCTCGGCCTGCTTGGACAGGTCGTCGAAGACGATGAGGACGTGCTTGCCGCCGTACATCCAGTGCTGGCCGATGGCCGAGCCGGTGTAGGGAGCGAGGTACTTGAAGCCCGCCGGGTCGGACGCGGGCGCCGCGACGATGGTCGTGTACTCCAGCGCGCCGGCCTCCTCGAGGGCGCCGCGCACGGCCGCGATCGTCGAGCCCTTCTGGCCGACGGCGACGTAGATGCAGCGCACCTGCTGGGACGGGTCGCCCGTCTCCCAGTTGGCCTTCTGGTTGATGATCGTGTCGATCGCGATCGCCGTCTTGCCGGTCTGACGGTCGCCGATGATGAGCTGCCGCTGGCCGCGACCGACCGGGATCATCGAGTCGATGGCCTTGATGCCGGTCTGCAGCGGCTCGTGCACCGACTTGCGGGCCATGACGCCGGGGGCCTGCAGCTCCAGGGCACGGCGGCCCTCGGTCACGATCTCGCCCAGGCCGTCGATCGGGTTGCCGAGCGGGTCGACCACGCGGCCGAGGTAACCGTCGCCGACGGCCACGGACAGGACCTCGCCCGTCCGGCGGACCTCCTGGCCCTCCTCGATGCCCGTGAACTCGCCCAGGACGACGACGCCGATCTCGCGGACGTCGAGGTTCAGAGCGAGGCCGAGCGTGCCGTCCTCGAAGCGCAGCAGCTCGTTGGCCATCGCGCCGGGGAGGCCCTCGACCTGCGCGATGCCGTCGCCCGCGAGGACCACGCGGCCGACCTCCTCGGACGCCGCGGCGGCCGGCTCGTAGGTCTGCACGAAGCTGTCCAGCGCGGCGCGGATCTCCTCCGGCCGGATCGTCAGCTCAGCCATTGCTCATCTCCTGTCGTGGCGCCCGGGTCACGGGGCGGGGTAACGCTTCGTTCGGGGGGTGCCGCCCCGGCACGCGGCCGGGGCGGCGGGGCGTCAGCCGGCGAGCCGCCGACGCGCGTCGGCCAGGCGCGACAGCGTCGTGGCGTCCATCACCTGCGGACCGAGCTGCACGCGCAGGCCGCCGATCACGGTGGGGTCGACCACGACGTGCAGCTGCACGGCCCGGCCGGAGGCGCGACGCAGCAGGTCCGACAGCCGCCGCTCCTGCTCCGGCCGCAGCGGCGCCACCGTCGTCACCGTGGCGACCGAACGGCTGCGGCGCTGCGCGGCCACGTCGGACAGGCGGCCGAGCGTGGCCGCGTAGCGGCGGCCGCGCGGGGCCGCGGCGGCCCGGCGTGCGAGCTGCAGCGTCTCCGGGGTCGCGCGCCCACCGAGGATCTGCTCGACGAGCCCCGCCCGCGCCTCCGGGGCGATGCGCGGCTCGACGAGCGTCTGCCGCACCTCCCGCTGGGCGACGAGCACGCGCGAGAACCGGAACAGCTCGTCCTCGACGCGGTCGAGCTCGCCCCGCGCCTGGGCGGAGGCCAGGACGGCGTGGAACGCCAGCCCCTCGACCGCCTCGGCCAGGTCCTCCTGCGCCGACCAGCGGCGACGCACGAGGTCCTGGACGGCCGCGACCGTCCGCGGGTCCGCCCCGCCCAGGAGCCGCCCGACGAGCCCGGCCTTGGCGTCGCCGCCGAGGGCCGGGTCCGTCAGCGTGCGCCGCAGCGAACCGGACCCGTCGAGCGCGTCGACCAGGGCGAACAGCTCCTGCCCCAGCGACGTCGCCTCCGCGCCCGCGGCGGCGAGCACCGGCTCGAAGGCCTGCTCCGCCGCCTCGAACGAGACCCGGCTCGTGCCGCGCATCAGTACCCCTTCGTGTCCGCCGTGCCGGCGGTGGTGGGCTGGGTGGCGTCCAGCTCGTCGAGGAAGCGGTCGACGACGCGGGAGCGGAGCCCCTCGTCCGTCAGCGCCTCGCCGACGATCTTCTCGGCCAGCTGGGTGGCCAGGGCGCCGACGTCGTGCCGCAGGGACACGGCCGCCTGGCGGCGCTCGGCCTCGATCTGGCGGTGCGCCGTCTCGACGACGCGGGCCGCCTCCTCCTGCGCCTTCGTCCGGGCCTCCGCGACGATGGCGGCGCCGTCGGCACGCGCCTCCTCGCGGATGCGGCCGGCCTCCGTGCGCGCGTCCGCCAGCTGGCGGTTGAGCTCGGCGAGCTTCGCGTCGGCCTCGGCCTGGGCGGTCTCCGCCTGGGCCAGGCCGCCCTCGATGCGGCGGGTCCGCTCGTCGAGCACCGTGGTGAAGCGCGGCATCACGTAGCGGATGAAGACGACGAGGATGACGAGCGTGACGACCGCCGACCAGAAGAGGTCGTAGCCGGCGGGGATGAGGACGCTCTGCTCCTCGTGGGTCTCCGCTGCGGCCGTCACGAGGGCCGCGGGGATCGCGGCCGCGCTCACTGGAAGAGGAACCCGGTGATGAGGCCGAGGAGGCCGAGGACCTCGACGAAGCCGATGCCGATGAACATCGTGGTGCGGAGCTGACCGGCGACCTCGGGCTGGCGGGCCATGCCCTCGATGGTCTTGCCGATGAGGATGCCCAGGCCGATACCCGGGCCGATCACCGCGAGGCCGTAGCCGACGGTGGCGATGTTGCCGGAGACCGCGTCGGCCGCCGCGAGGATCATGCTGGTGTCTGCCACGGTGAGTCCGTTCCTTCCGTTGGGTGCCCGACCGGGTGGACGGGCACTCGTGCGTGGTGGGGGTCCGGGACCCCCCGGTGGTGCGGGGTGCTGTACAGGGTGTGGAGCTGGGTCGTGCGGTCCGTCGGGACCAGGCCCCGTGCTGGGCTCGGTGCTGGGCCCGGTGCTGGGCCCCGTGCCCGGCCCCGTGCTGGGCTCAGTGCTCGGTCTCGATCGACAGGTTGATGTACACCGCGCTCAGCACGACGAAGATGTAGGCCTGCAGCGCCGCGATGAAGACCTCGAAGAGCGTGATCGCCAGACCGGCGACGAAGGTCACCGCGCCGAAGGCCTTGAGGGCGGGCGCCGCCTCCAGGATGAAGTAGTTCGTCGCCGCGAAGCACAGGACGAGCATGAGGTGCCCGGCGATCATGTTGGCCACGAGCCGGATGGCGAGCGTCGCCGGCCGCAAGACGAAGACCGTGAGGAACTCGATCGGCGTCAGCAGCACGTACATGGGCGCAGGCACGCCGGCCGGGAACAGGTTCGTCTTGAGGAACCCGCCGAGGCCCTGCCGCTGGATGCCCGCGTGCAGGTAGACCACGTACATGATGAGGGCGAACACGATCGGCAGGCCGATCACCGACGTGCCGGCGATGTTCAGGCCGGGGATGACACCGGTGATGTTGAAGGCGAGGATCGCGAAGAACACCGCGGTCAGGAGCGGCACGTAGCGCCGCGCCTCCTTCTTGCCGAGGATCTCCTCCGCGACGTTGACCCGGACGAAGTCGAGGAGCACCTCGACGACGTTCTGCCCGCGCCCCGGGACGAGCGTCGCGCGCCGCGCCGCCAGGACCATGATCGTGAGCAGGAGGACGGTCGCGATGACCCGGACCATCATGATCCGGTTGAACTCGACGAACGTGCCGTCGAAGGCGATCGCGCCGGGGAAGAAGTCGGCGAGGGTGGGCGCGTGGAAGCCCCCACCCTCCTCGGCGGCGAGCGTCAGGGCGGCGGTCGCGGTGCTGGACAGGTCGCACTCCTGGGGTCTGGGGTGGGCGGGCGAG
The DNA here is from genome assembly GCF_057221735.1 of Cellulomonas sp. plas2. Taxonomy (NCBI): domain Bacteria; kingdom Bacillati; phylum Actinomycetota; class Actinomycetes; order Micrococcales; family Cellulomonadaceae; genus Cellulomonas; species Cellulomonas sp. plas2. Next base: position 1,394,586 of record NZ_CM170155.1, on the reverse strand, counting down.
CATCAGCGCAGGCCACGCCGGTCGGCACCCGGGCCGTCGAGGACGGGGAGAGCCTAACCCATCCTCACCCGCCCTCCGGGCCCCGCCGGGCGCCCGCCGCGGCCGTGCGGTGTGACCTTGCCGACCGGGACGAACGGGAACTACCGGGCACCCACCACCGACCCGGTGACGGGTACGAGGACGGGCTCGACGACGGGCTCGACGACCGGCTCGACGACGGGCACGACGACCGGCTCGACGACGGCGGTCGCCTCCGCCCGGCGTCAGGCGCCGACGTACGGGATCCGGGCCCGTTGCACCGCGCGGTAGTCCAGGAGCGCCGAGCCGATAACACCCACCGCGAGCACGCCCGCGAGCACCGGCCGGCTGTAGAAGTCCATGCCGCGCAGCACCGCCAGCGCCGCCACGACGACGACGACCTTCACCAGCCAGGCCCCCATGACGACGCCTGCCATCGCCTGCGGCGTCGCGTGGGCCGTCCGCAGCATCGACACGATCGTCGTGCCGGAGAACACGAGGGCCAGGCCCACCCCGAGGAGCGCCCCCCACACCCCGGCGGTGCCGGCGGCGAACCAGCCCACCGCGAGCCCCACCACGGCCAGGACGCCGAGGAGGACGAGGACGTCGCGCAGGGCGAGCCGGAAGACGGCCTCCACCTCGCGCGCGGTACCGGACGCGCTGCTTGACGTGCTGCTTGACGTGCTGCCGGACGTGCTGCCGGACGTGCTGCCGGCAGGGGGGGCGGGACGGGGGTCGGGTGCGCTCATCGGGTCTTCTCCGGGGTGGGGGCGCGCACGGCGCCGGGGGGCGTCGGGAGGACGGAGGACCGCTCGTCGGGCCCGTCGGCCGGCCTGTCGTCGGGCCGCTCGTCGGAGGGTCCGTCGGAGCGATCGTCGGCGCGCTCGTCGGGACGAGGGGGCACCGGCGGCGCGGTCGACAGCCCCCGCAGCGTCGCCACGGGCAGCGGCGCCTCCCCGCGGGGCCGCAGCGGCCCGAGGGTCAGCCCCGTCGCGACGAGCACCCCGACGCCGAGCAGCGCGAGCGCCGGCGCCGTCGGCAGCACGACCAGCGAGCCGGTGCCGAACGACACGACGGCCGTCCAGATGTACATGATGAGCACGGCCCGCCGGTGCGTGTGCCCGAGGGCCAGGAGCCGGTGGTGCAGGTGCATGCGGTCGGGGTGGAACGGCGAGCGGCCGGCGCCGACGCGGCGGACGACCGCCAGCACCATGTCCAGGAGCGGCAGGACCAGCACCGCGAGCGGCAGGAGCATGGGCACGTACGCCGGGAAGGACTGCCGGTCCGTCACGGCCTCGGGGTCGATCTGCCCGGTGACGACCACCGCGGCGGCCGCGATGACGAAGCCGAGCACCATGGAGCCGGAGTCGCCCATGAAGATGCGCGCGGGGCTGAAGTTGTGCGGCAGGAACCCCAGGCACGCCCCGACGAGCACCGCGACGACGAGGGTCGCCAGGCTGGAGTAGTCGGTGGGGCTGGCGTCCTGCGTGAGCCGGTACGTGTACAGGAAGTACGCCGTGCCGCCGATGGCGATGACGCCGGCGGCGAGGCCGTCGAGCCCGTCGACGAAGTTCACCGCGTTCATCGCGACGACCACCGTCAGCACCGTCAGGGCCAGCCACATCCGGCTGGAGGCGACCGTGACCCCGCCGAGCGGGAGCTGGTAGAGCTGCACTCCCTGCCACGCCAGGAAGCCGGCCGCCAGCACCTGACCGGTCAGCTTCGTCATCCAGTCCAGGTCCCAGACGTCGTCGGCGACGCCCAGCAGGCACACGAGCCCCGCGCCGCCGAGGATCCCGACGAGGGGGCGCGGGTCGTCGTAGACCCGCTCGAGGAACGGCAGCCGGCTGGCCACGAGCACCGCCGCGAGGATCCCCGCGTACATCGCCAGCCCGCCCAGGCGCGGCGTCGGCACGGTGTGCACGTCCCGCTCCCGCAGGGCCGTGACGGCGCGCCACCGCAGCGCGCACAGGCGCGCGACGGGCGTGGCCAGGTACGTCACGACCGCCGCGACGAGCAGGACGAGGAGGTAGACCCTCACGGCACCGCCTCGTCCCGCCCCTCGACCGGCGTCACCGCGCGCAGGGCCTCCAGACCCACCGCGCCCTCGCGCACGACCCGCAGCACGGGACCGGTCGCGTCGACGATGGTCGAGGCGACGCCGCCGGGGGCCGCACCCGCCTCCAGGTAGACCCGCACGGAGTCGCCGAGCTGCCCGCGCGCCTCCGCGGCCGTCGTCCCCGCGGGCTGCCCGGTCCGGTTGGCGCTGGAGACGGCCAACGGTCCCGTGCGCCGCAGCAGCGCGAGCGCCGCGGGGTGGTCCGGCATCCGCAGCGCGACGGTCCCGTGCGTCTCCCCCAGGTCCCACGCGAGGGACGGCTGCGCCGCGAGGATGAGCGTGAGCCCGCCCGGCCAGAACGCCTCGGCGAGGGCGCGTGCGCCGTCGGGCACCGCGGTGGCCAGGCCGTCCAGCACCGGCAGCGACCCGACGAGCACCGGCGGCGGCATCTGCCGGCCACGGCCCTTCGCGTCGAGCAGGGCCTGCACCGCGGGCGGCGTGAACGCGTCGGCGGCGATGCCGTAGACGGTGTCCGTCGGCAGCACCACGAGCTCGCCGCGGGCGAGCGTCTGCACGGCGTCGTCGAGGGCCGGACCCCAGGTGGTCGGGTCGCTGACGTCGTGGAGGCGCGCGGTCACGGGGCCGAGTCTGTCACGCGCGCCCGTGCGCCCCGGGGCCGCCGCGCGACGAGCGTGCGGGGCCGGCCCGTGAGGTCGGGCAACGTCGCGACGTCCATGAAGCCCTCCGCGGCGGCGGCCGCACGGAGCGCGGTGTACTGCACCTCGGCGTGCTCGACGACGAGCAGGCCGCCGGGGGCCAGCAGGCGGGCGCCGGCCGCGAGCACCGCGCGCGGCACGTCGAGGCCGTCCATCCCGCCGCCCCACAGGGCGAGGGCGGGGTCGTGGTCGCGCACCTCGGGGTCGACCGGCTCCGCGTCGGGCGGGATGTAGGGCGGGTTCGAGACGAGCACGTCGACCATGCCGTCCAGCTCCGCGAGCAGGGCCCGCTCCCGCACGTCCCCGACGAGGGCCTCGACCGTGACGCCCTGCGCGGCGGCGTTGCGCGCGGTGAGGTCGACGGCGGCGGGCGAGGCGTCGACCGCGACGACCCGCGCGCCCGGCACCTCGACGGCCAGGGAGACCGCGAGGGGTCCCGCGCCGCAGCACAGGTCGACGACGAGCGGCGGCCGCCCGGACGCGGCCACGCGCCGCGCCTCGGCCACCGCGGGCTCCGCGACCGTCTCCGTCTCGGGCCGCGGCACGAACACGCCGGGCTCGACGAGCAGCACCACCCGGCGGAAGCCCGTCCGGCCGACGAGGTGCTGCAGCGGCTCCCGGCGCGCCCGCCGCTCGACGAGCCCCGCGTAGCGCGCGGCGAACCCGGGCGGCGCCTCGTCGGGCGCGAGCAGGACGTGGTCCACCCCCAGCACGTGCGCCGCCAGCGCGGCGGCGTCGGGTCGCGGCGAGGGGACCCCGGCCTCCGCGAGCAGCCGCGCGGCGCCCTGCACGGCCGCGCGCACCGACAGGGTCCCTTCCGATGGCCCTGCCGACGGCCCTGCCGACGGCCCTGCCGACGGCCCTGCCAGGTTCTCGGCCGCCCGCCCGTCCACGGGAGCGTCGCCGCTCACGCCTCGGCCAGCCCGGCCAGCCGCGCCGCCTCGTCCGCCTCGACGGCGGACCGGACGACGGGACCGAGGTCGCCGTCGAGCACGGCGTCGAGGTTGTACGCCTTGTACCCCGTGCGGTGGTCGGCGATCCGGTTCTCCGGGAAGTTGTACGTGCGGATGCGTTCGGAGCGGTCCACCGTGCGGACCTGGGACCGGCGCGCGGCGCTCGCCGCGGCGGCCGCCTCCTCCTGCCGGGCGGCCAGCAGCCGTGCGCGCAGCACCCGCAGCGCCTGCTCGCGGTTCTGCAGCTGGGACTTCTCGTTCTGCATCGACACGACGATGCCCGTCGGCAGGTGCGTGATGCGCACGGCGGAGTCGGTCGTGTTGACGGACTGCCCGCCGGGGCCGGAGGACCGGAACACGTCGATGCGCAGGTCGTTCGGGTCCACGGCGACCTCGGCCTCGTCGTCCGCCTCGGGCAGGACGAGCACGCCCGCCGCCGAGGTGTGGATCCGGCCCTGCGACTCCGTGACCGGGACGCGCTGCACCCGGTGGACGCCGCCCTCGTACTTCAGGTGCGCCCAGACGCCGTCCTCGGGCGCCACCGCGCCGCGGGCCTTGACCGCGAGCTGCACGTCCTTGAACCCGCCGAGGTCCGACTGCGTCGCCTCCAGCACCTGGGTGGCCCAGCCCTCACGCTCGGCGTAGCGCTGGTACATGCGCAGCAGGTCGCCCGCGAACAGGGCCGACTCCTCGCCGCCCTCCCCCGCCTTGATCTCGAGGATGACGTCGCGCCCGTCGTCGGGGTCGCGCGGCACCAGCACGCGCCGCAGCCGCTCCGCCGCGGCGTCCGCCGCCGCGAGCAGGCCGGGCAGCTCGGCCGCGAAGCCCTCGTCGAGGTCGGCGAGCTCCGCCGCCGCGTCGGCGTCGTCCCGGGCCTGGCGCCACGCGACGTGGGCGGCGACCACGCGGCCGAGCTCGGCGTACCGGCGGCCGAGGCGGCGCGCCAGGCCGGCGTCGGCGTGGACGGCGGGGTCCGCCAGCCGGCGCTCGATGTCGGCGTGCTCGGCCAGCAGGGGGCCGGCGGCGGCGAACGCGTCAGCGGCGGGGACGGACATGGGGGCCCTTCGGCAGAGGGGGGGTCAGGACCGCGCGGCGCCTGGCAGGGCGGCACGGTCCGGGAACGACACAGCGCCGGCACCGGACGCGGTCACGACCATGGAGGGCCGTCGACCGCGCCGGTGCCGGCGCTGCGGGGGTGCTACTTGGCGGACCGCTTGCCGTAGCGGGCCTCGAAGCGGGCCACGCGGCCGCCGGTGTCGAGGATCTTCTGCTTGCCCGTGTAGAACGGGTGGCAGGCGCTGCACACGTCGGCGCGGATCTCGCCGGAGGTCACCGTCGAGCGCGTCACGAACGTGGCGCCGCACGTGCAGACCACCTGGGTGGGCACGTACTGCGGGTGGATGTCAGCCTTCACGGGGGGTTCTCCTCAGGGGGTTGCGTCTCCGGGTCCCGCGCGGGCTCGCACAGGTGAACCGCAGACCGACCGGACAGTCTGCCACAACACCGCGGACCCCCTCCACCTTCCCGAACCAGGTGCCCGCCGTCGTCCCGGCTCCCCGCCCGGTCCTGGCACCCGTCCTCCTGCCGGTCCGCCTCGGTCCCCATGCTCTCGGTCCCCATGCTCTCGGTCCCTATGCTGTCGGGGTGCCGCCCGACGACCGCACCGCCGCGGCCGCCGGCACCCCCCGTCGCCTCACGGTGGCCCTCGTCCTCGACGACGGCCTGGACCGCCCCGACGGCGTCCAGCAGTACGTGCTGGCGGTGGCCGCCGGCCTGCGGGGGCGCGGTCACGACGTGCACCTCGTCGCCTCGACCACCGAGCGCACCGACCTGCCCGGGCTGCACGTCCTCGGACGGCACACCGGCGTCAGCTTCAACGGCAACCTGCTGCGCACCCCGCTGCCCGCGCCGGCCACCGCGGTGCGCCGCCTGCTGACGGAGGTGCCCGTCGACGTGCTGCACGTCGCCATGCCGTACTCCCCCCTCCTCGCCGGGCGGGTGGTGGCGCGGGTGCCGGCGCACGTCGGCGTCGTCGGCACCTTCCTCATCGCGACGGAGTCGCCGGTGGTCGAGGCCGGCGCGCGCGCCCTGGCCGTGGTCGCACGCCCGACGCTGCGCCGGTTCGACGAGGTCCTCGCCCTGTCCACGCCCGCCGCCGACCTGGCGCGGCGTGCCTTCGGGCTGCGCACCACGGTGCTCGGCATGCCGCTGGACCTCGCCGGGCTGCAGGCCGCCGGCGCCGGGGTCGGTGCGGACGCCCCCGGCCCGGGCGCTCCCGTCCCGGGCGCCCCCGGCACCTCCGTCGGCGACGAGGACGACCCCGACCGGCCCGTGCGCCTCGTCTTCCTCGGCCGGCTCGTCGAGCGCAAGGGCGCGCGCGAGCTCGTCGCCGCGCTGGACCACCTCGCCCGGCACCGGCTCACGCGCCGGCCGTGGCACCTCGTGCTCGCCGGCCGCGGTCCCCTGGAGGCCGAGCTCCGGCGCGCGCTGGCCGCGGCGGGTCTGGCCGACCGGGTCACGCTGCCGGGGTTCGTCGCGGAGGCGGACAAGCCCGCGCTGCTGGCCGGCGCCGACGTCGTCGTGCTGCCGTCCACCGGCGGGGAGAGCTTCGGCATCTCCGTGGTGGAGGCGCTCGCGTGCGCGCGCGGGGTCGTCCTGGCCGGGGACAACCCCGGCTACCGGGCGACGATGGAGGGCCTCGAGGACCAGCTCGTCGAGGCCCGGGACGTGCGCGCCTTCGCCGCGGCGCTCGCGCGCTGGGTCGACGACCCGCCCGCTCGTCGCGCGGCCGTCGCCGGGCAGCGGGCCGTCGCCCGGCGCCACGAGCGCGACGCGGTGCTCGACGGCGTCGAGGCGGCCTACGCCCGTGCCCTCGCCGCGCGGTCGGCCCCCAGGGCCCCGGCGACCCCCGCCGCCCGGGCGGCCCGCCGTCGGTGACCCCACGCCCGGGCCGGCGCCCGTCGCCGCCCCTCGTCACGGACTCCGGGGCCGACCGGCGCCCGCCCCTCGCCGGCCCGCCCCCGCCCGGTACACCGACGCCGGCGGTCGTGCGCCGGCTCGTCGCCGCGGGCGCCACCGCCACGCCCGTGTGGCACAACGAGCACGGGGGCCTGACCTACCGCGTGCAGGAGACCGCACCCGCGGGCACCGGGACGACGGGCTTCCTGAAGTGGGCCCCGCACGGGTCCGGCCTCGACCTCGCGGCCGAGGCCGCGCGGCTGGCGTGGGCGCGGCCCCACGCCGCGGTCCCCGAGGTCCTGGCCCGTGGCGAGGACGCGGACGGCACCTGGCTGCGCACCGCCGCGCTGACCGGCACGTCGGCCGTCGACGCGCGCTGGCGCCGCGACCCGGCACGGGCCGCGGCCGGGGTGGGCGCCGGCCTGCGGGCCCTGCACGACGCCCTCCCCGTCGCCGGCTGCCCGTTCACGTGGTCGCTCGAGGACCGCGTCGCGGCCGCCCGCGCCCGGCTCGCCGCCGGCGACGGGCCCGCCGCCTGGGCACCGGAGCACGCCGCGCTCGGACCCACGGAGGTCCTCGTGCGGCTCGCGGACCCGCCGCCCGTCGACCCCGTCGTCTGCCAGGGGGACGCCTGCACGCCCAACACGCTGCTCGGCGACGACGGCGCCGCGACCGGTCACGTCGACCTCGGCCGGCTCGGGGTGGCCGACCGGTGGGCGGACCTCGCCGTGGCGGCGTGGTCGTTCACCTGGAACCACGGGCCGGGGTACGAGCACCTCGTCGTCGCCGCGTACGGCGTCACGCCCGACCCGCGCCGCAACGCCTTCTACCGGCTGCTCTGGGACGTGTCCTGAGGCGCGCCCCGGACGCCGACGGCCCGCCCCGAGGTGCGGGACGGGCCGTGGGCGGGGGCGACGAGGGCGTCAGACCGTGCGGCCCAGCGTGTCGTCGCCGGCGCCGGCACCCGCGGGCGTCGTCTTCTGCACCTGCAGGAGGAACTCGACGTTCGACCGCGTCTCGCGCAGCTTGCCGATGAGCAGCTCGACGGCCTGCTGCTGGTCGAGCCCGCCCATGACCCGGCGGAGCTTCCAGACGATCTTGAGCTCGTCGGGCGCGATGAGGATCTCCTCGCGGCGGGTGCCGGAGGCGTTGACGTCCACCGCCGGGAAGATGCGCTTGTCCGCCAGCGAGCGGGACAGCCGCAGCTCCATGTTCCCCGTGCCCTTGAACTCCTCGAAGATGACCTCGTCCATCTTCGAGCCCGTCTCGACGAGGGCCGACGCGAGGATCGTCAGCGACCCGCCGTGCTCGATGTTGCGCGCCGCACCGAAGAAGCGCTTCGGCGGGTACAGCGCCGCGGCGTCCACGCCGCCGGACAGGATGCGGCCCGACGCCGGCGCGGCGAGGTTGTAGGCCCGGGACAGGCGCGTGAGCGAGTCCAGCAGCACCACGACGTCCTGGCCCAGCTCGACGAGGCGCTTGGCCCGCTCGATGGCCAGCTCGGCGACGACCGTGTGGTCGGAGGCGGGGCGGTCGAAGGTCGAGGCGATGACCTCGCCCTTGACCGTCCGCTCCATGTCCGTGACCTCCTCGGGGCGCTCGTCGACGAGCACGACCATGAGGTGGACCTCGAGGTTGTTCGTGGTGATCGCGTTGGCGATCTGCTGCATGATGATCGTCTTGCCGGCCTTGGGGGGCGCGACGATGAGGCCGCGCTGCCCCTTGCCGATCGGGGCGACGATGTCGATGACGCGCGGGGTCAGCCGGTTCGGCTCGGACTCCAGGCGCAGGCGCTCCTGCGGGTAGAGCGGCGTCAGCTTGGTGAACTCGGGCCGCTGGCGCGCCTCCTCCGGCGTCAGGCCGTTGACCGTGTCGAGGCGGACGAGCGCGTTGAACTTGTTCGTCCGGGCGCCGGGCGCCGTGCTCTCGCCCTCGCGCGGCTGGCGCACCGCACCGGTGATGGCGTCGCCCCGGCGCAGGCCGGCCTTCTTCACCTGGCCGAGGGAGACGTAGACGTCGTTCGGCCCCGGCAGGTACCCGGTGGTGCGGACGAACGCGTAGGAGTCGAGGACGTCGAGGATGCCCGCGATGGGCAGCAGCACGTCGTCGTCCGCCACGTCGACCTCGACGTCGCCGACGAGGTCGCCGGGCACGCGCCCGCGGCCCCGCTTGCGGGTGTCGCGGTCGCGGAACCGGTCGCGTGAGCGCCGGCGACGTCCGCCGCGCTCGTCGTCCTCGTAGCCGTCGCCGCCGACCTGGCGCAAGCCCTGGCCGTCGCCGGTCAGGCCGTCCCCGGTCGGGAGCTCGCGGACCTGGCCCTCGCGGGGCTGGCCCTCACGGGCACCGGTCCCGAGGGCGTCGCGCCCCGCGGTGTCGCGGCCGCGCGCCGGCTGGCCGACCGCGTCGCCCTCGGTGCCGCGGGGGCCCCGGCGGGTGCGACGGTCGCCGCCGCGGTCGTCCGCCTCGCCGCCGAGGCGGGCGTCGAGGGCCGCCTCGAGCCCGGCGAGCGCGTCCTCGCGCCGCGGGCGACGGGCGCGGGCCCCGGTCGGGGCGTCCGCGGCGTCGCCGTCGGGCTCGGTGCCGCGGGCGTCCGGGCGCCGGTCGTCCGTGCGCGGCGACTCGCCCCGCTCGTCACGGACGGGGCGACGGCGCTCGTCGCCGCGCGCCCCCGTCGCGTCGGGCGCGGTGCGCCGGGCCGCCACCTCGGGACGGGCGGCCGGCAGCTCCAGCGCCGGCACGCTCGTCGTCGTCGCTGCCGTCGTGGCGACCGCCGTCGCGCCGGGACGCTCGTCGGCACCCGGAGCAGCGGCGCCCGCCGTCGTGCTCGGGGTCGTGCTCGGGGTCGTCGTGGGGGCCGTCGTCGGGGTCGTCGTCGCGGTGACCTCGGCCGACGCCGCCGTCGCGTCGGCCGGGGCCGTGGCGCGCGTGGCGCGGCGGCGCGGCGCGCGCGTGGCCGGCGCGGCGTCGGTGCCGTCGGCCGTGACGGTCGTCGCGGTGCGGGACGTCTCGAGCGGCTGCGGGCGCTGCCCGCCGCTCGCCCCGCGGATCGCCTGCACGAGGTCCCCCTTGCGCATCTTGCTCGTGCCCCGCACGCCCAGCTGGGCGGCCAGCGCCTGCAGCTCCGGCAGGCGCATCGCCGCGATGGCGGCGTCAGGGGCGGACCCGCCGGAGGTGCTCACGGCAGGCTGGATGGTGTCTGTCACGAAGGACCCTTCCCCCTCGTCGGCGGCCGCCGCTGCGGGACGGCCGGTCCGTGCGGGCGCGTGCCGGCACGGGGTTGGAGCGCCGCGGTCACCGGTGTCGGTGCGAGCAGCGGCTGGGATCGTCCCCCGCCGGACTCCGCCTCGACTCCGCCATGGAGCGGGGCTCGTCGGGGCCGGCGGGCTCGGGCGGGGCCGTGCGGCGGAGGTGCGCCGACGGCACCGGTAGGGCAGCACCGGTCTCGGGGGGACGGGAGGACAATAGCACCCGGGCCCCTCGCGGCCCTGGACGGCGACGCAGATCACGTCGAGGACCACCCGCACGGCGCAGCGCCGCGCCCCTCGGATCGACCTGCCGATCGACCTGCCGATCGACCGGCCGGTGGACCAGCCGGCCGCCCCGGGTCACGCCCCGACGGCGTGCCCTCCCCGCGTCGCGACGCCCGGGCTCAGGACGCGCCAGCCCCCCATCGCCCCGCCGAAGGCGGCGTCGAGCGCCTCCGCCGCCGGCACCCGTCCGTCGGCGTCGCGGACGCCGAGCACGAGGACGGTCGGCCCCGCCCCCGACACCACGGCCGGCACCCCCGCCCGCCGCAGGACGTCCACGAGCGCGAGCGAGTCGGGCATGACCTCGCGCCGGTACTCCTGGTGGAGCCGGTCGGCGGTCGCCGCGAGCAGCAGCTCCGGCCGGCGGCCCAGCGCCTCGACGAGCAGTGCCGCCCGCGCCAGCGCGAACGCGGCGTCGGCGTGCGGCACCTGCGCGGGCAGGACCGAGCGCGCCCGTGCGGTGGCCAGGCGGACCGGCGGCACCGCGACGAGCGGCACCACGGACGGGTGCAGCGGCAGCCCGACCGCGTGCGGCCCGGGCGTCCAGGCGAGGGTGAGCCCGCCGAGCACCGCGGGCGCCGCGTTGTCGGGGTGCCCCTCGAGCCGGGTGGCGAGGGTCAGCACCGCGGCCGCGTCGAGCTCGTCGGGCTCCCCCAGCAGCGCGCGGGCGGCGAGGATGCCGCCGACGACCGCGGCGGCGGACGACCCGAGCCCGCGCCCGTGCGGGATCCGGTTGGTGCACCGCAGGTGCAGGCCCGTCCGCGGCGCCCCCACCTCGTCGAGCGTCTCGAGCAGCGCGCGGGCGACGAGGTGCCGCTCGTCGTCGGCCACCTCCCCGGCCCCCTCGCCGACGACCTCCACCGTGACCGCCGCCCGCGGGTGCGCCCACACCTCGACCTCGTCCTGCAGGTCGAGGGCGAGGCCGAGGGCGTCGTAGCCGGGGCCGAGGTTCGCGCTGGTCGCGGGCACCCGCACCCGCACGTGCTCCGTGCGCAGGCGCACGGCGGTCAGAGGCCGAGCGCGGCGGCGACCGACACGACGTCGGCGCCCACGCGCTCGGGGACGACGTCGCTGCCGTCGGCGGCGCGCAGGGCCCACTGCGGGTCCTTGAGGCCGTGGCCGGTGACCGTCACGACGATCCGGGCGCCGGCCGGGACGCGCCCCTGCTCGTGCAGCGCCAGCAGGCCCGCGATCCCTGCGGCCGACGCCGGCTCGACGAAGACCCCGTTCTCGGCGGACAGGAACCGGTGCGCGGCGAGGATCTGCTCGTCGGTCACGGCCTCGACCAGGCCCCCCGACGTGTCCCGCGCCTCCTGCGCCTGGGGCCAGGAGGCCGGGTTGCCGATCCGGATCGCCGTGGCGACCGTCTCGGGGTGCGTGACGGGGTGGCCGAGCACGATCGGCGCGGCGCCGGCGGCCTGGAAGCCCCACATGGCGGGGGTCCGGGTGGCGAGCGCCGGCAGGTCCGCGCCGGCGTCGAGCCCCGCGTACTCGCGGTAGCCCTTCCAGTAGGCGGTGATGTTGCCCGCGTTGCCGACCGGCAGGACGTGGATGTCCGGCGCGTCGCCGAGGGCGTCGACGACCTCGAACGCGGCGGTCTTCTGCCCCTCGATGCGGTCCGGGTTGACCGAGTTGACGAGCTCGACGGGGTACGCCTCGGCCAGCTTGCGGGCGGCGACGAGGCAGTCGTCGAAGTTGCCGTCGACCTGCAGGAGGCGGGCGCCGTGCGCGATCGCCTGGGACAGCTTGCCCATGGCGATCTTGCCGTCGGGCACGAGGACCGCGCAGACCATGCCGGCGCGCGTCGCGTAGGCGGCGGCCGCCGCGGAGGTGTTGCCCGTGCTCGCGCACACGACGGCCTTCGCGCCGCGGTCCGCCGCCGCCGACATCGCCGTCGTCATCCCGCGGTCCTTGAAGGACCCGGTCGGGTTCATGCCCTCGACCTTCGCGAACACCTCGGCCCCGATGCGCTCGGAGAGCACCGGCAGCGGCACGAGCGGTGTGCCGCCCTCGGCCAGGGTGACGACGGTGCGCTGCACGTGCGCCGGCAGGCGGTCGGCGTACTCGGCGATCACGCCACGCCACTGGTGGGCCATCAGGGCTCCTCGACTCGCAGGACGGACAGCACGGAGACCACGTCGCGGACGGCGTCGAGGTCCCGCAGCGCCTCGACCGTCGCGTGCAGGGCCGCGGCGGTGGCGGTGTGGGTGGTGAGGACGAGCACGGCTGCACCCGCCGCGCCGTCGGGCTCGACGGTCTGCTGCACCGCCTCGATGGAGATCCCGCGCTCGGCGAGCTCGGAGGCGACCTGGGCGAGCACGCCGGGCCGGTCGTCGACCTCGAGGCGGAGCTGGAAGCGGCTGCGCGCGAGCCCGGGGTCCTGCACGGGCAGCTCGGCGTAGGAGGACTCGACCGGGCCGCGACCGCCCAGCACGCGGTGCCGGGCCACCGACACGACGTCGCCCAGCACGGCCGACGACGTCGGCGCCCCGCCGGCGCCGCGCCCGTAGAACATGAGCTCCCCCGCGGCCTCCGCCTCGACGAAGACCGCGTTGAAGGCGCCGCGCACACCGGCCAGGGGGTGCCCGGCGGGGACGAGCGCCGGGCGGACGTGCACGTCCAGGGCGCCGCCGTCCGGCCCGTCCACTTGCTCGGCGACCGCGAGCAGCTTCAGGACGTGGCCTGTGCGCGCCGCCGACGCGACGTCCTGCGCCGTGAGCCCGGTGATCCCGGTGCGGTCGACGTCGTCGAGCCGCACCCGGGTGTGGAACGCGAGGGAGGCGAGGATGGCGGCCTTCGCGGCGGCGTCGTGGCCCTCGACGTCGGCCGTCGGGTCGGCCTCCGCGTAGCCCAGCGCCTGCGCCTCGGCGACGGCGGCGGCCAGGTCGAGGCCGTCGGTGGCCATCCGGTCGAGGACGTAGTTCGTCGTGCCGTTGACGATGCCGAGCACCCGGCGCACCCGGTCCCCGACGAGCGACTCCCGCACCGGCCGGACGATGGGGATGGCACCCGCGACCGCGGCCTCGAAGTACAGGTCGACGCCCGCGGCGTCCGCCGCGGCGTAGAGGGTGGGCCCGTCCTGCGCCAGGAGCGCCTTGTTGGCGGTGACGACCGACGCGCCGCCGCGCAGCGCGCGCAGGAGCAGCCCGCGGGCCGGCTCGATGCCGCCCATGACCTCCACGACGACGTCCGCGCGGTCCACCAGCGCCTCGGCGTCCGTCGTCAGCAGGGCCCGGTCGACGACGGCGTCGCGGGGTGCCGACACGTCGCGGACCGCGACGCCGACGAGCTCGAGCGGCGCGCCCACGCGGGAGGCGAGGTCCGCCGCCTGCGTCGTGAGCAGCCGCACGACCTCCGTCCCGACGACGCCGCAGCCGAGCAGGGCGACCCGCAGCGGCGCGCCCCCGGTCGTCGTCGGCCGCGGGTCCGGTGCGCTCACGGGGGCTGCCTCCTGGCGATGGGTCGGTACGGCGGCTCGTCCGGAGGACGAGGACGGCACCCGCGTGGTCCGGGGCGGGCGGGTCACAGGATAGGGGTGGCGGTGCCGGGGACCGGGCGTCCGTCCGCGAGCGCCCGTCCGCGGGACGCGCTATCCCAGGTCGAGCGCGAGCAGGTCCTCGACGGTCTCGCGGCGCACGAGGACGCGGGCGGCCCCGTCGCGGACCGCGACGACGGGCGGGCGCGGCACCTGGTTGTAGTTGGACGCCATCGACCGTCCGTAGGCGCCGGTGGCCGGGACGACGAGCAGGTCGCCCGCGCGCACGTCGCCGGGCAGCACCACGTCGCGCACGACCACGTCACCGCTCTCGCAGTGCTTGCCGACCACGCGCGCCGGCACCCCCGGGGCGTCCGACACCCGGTCGCCGAGCTCGGCGTGGTAGCTCGCGCCGTACAGCGCGGTGCGCAGGTTGTCGCTCATGCCGCCGTCGACGGAGACGTACGTCCGTACGGTCCCGTCCTCGGTGCGCACGGGCTTGACCGTGCCGACCTCGTAGACCGTCAGCCCCGCCGGCCCCGCGATCGCACGGCCCGGTTCGATGGAGAACCGCGGCAGCGGCTGGTCCAGCTCGGCCGCCACCGCGGCGACCCCCTGCGCGAGCCGCCCGGCGACGACCACCGGGTCCAGCGCGCGCTCGCCCGGCAGGTGGGCGATGCCGTAACCGCCGCCGAGGTCGACCTCGGGCACGAGCACGCCCGTGCGCCGGGCCAGCTCGCCGCGCAGCGTGAGCACGGCCCGTGCGGCCACGACGAAGCCCTCCGCGTCGAGGATCTGCGAGCCGATGTGGCTGTGGATCCCGACGAGCTCGAGCCCCGGGTGGTCCAGCACCGCGAGCAGCGCCGTCATCGCCGGGCTGTCCTGCGCCCCGGCCGGGACGGCGACGGACAGCCCGAACTTCTGGTCCTCGTGGGCGGTCGAGATGTACTCGTGGCCGCCCGCGTGCACGCCGGTGGTCACGCGCACCATGACCGGCACCCGCACGTCGTGCCGCTGCGCGACGGCCGCCACCCGCCCGATCTCGACGAGCGAGTCGAGCACGACCCGACCGACGCCGGCGGCCACCGCGGCCTCGAGCTCCGCGTCGGACTTGTTGTTGCCGTGCAGGCCGATGTGGGCGCCGGGCACGCCGGCTCGCAGCGCCACGGCCAGCTCCCCACCGGTGGCGGTGTCGATGCGCAGCCCCTCGTCGTGCACCCACCGCGCCACCGCGACCGTCAGCAGCGCCTTGCCGGCGTAGTACACGTCCACGCCGGCGCCCACGGCGGCGAAGGCCTCGGTGAACGCGTCCCGGTAGGCGCGGGCCCGCGCACGCAGGTCGGCCTCGTCGAGCAGGTAGGCGGGCGTGCCGTGCGCGGCGACGAGCTCGCGCAGGTCGGCGCCGGCCACCCGGAGGGCGCCGTCGGGCCCCCGGGTGACGCCGGCCGACCACGGCTCGCCGGGCACGGAGGTGGGGACGGGGGTGCCGGTCGTCGTCGGCGCGGGACCGGCCGCGACGTCGGGACGGCCGTCGCCGGCTGCGTCCCCGGCTGCCTCGTCCGCGGCGCCGGTCACATCCGCTCCGGCGCGCTCACCCCGAGCAGCCCCAGCCCGTTGGCGAGGACCTGCCGCGTCGCGTCGTTGAGCCACAGCCGCGTGCGGTGGGTGTCGGAGACGGTCTCGTCGCCGAAGGGGGTGACGCGGCGCTGGTCGTACCACTTGTGGTACGCGCCGGCCAGCTCCTCGAGGTAGCGGGCGACGCGGTGCGGCTCGCGCAGCTCGGCGGCCTGCGCGACGATCCGCGGCAGCTCCGCGAGCTGCCCGAGCAGCACCGCCTCCGACTCGTGGTCCAGCAGGGAGGCGTCGAAGCCGTCCTCGCGGCGCACGCCGGCGTCGGCCGCGTTGCGCCCGACGTTGACCGTGCGGGCGTGGGCGTACTGCACGTAGAAGACCGGGTTCTCGTTCGTCGCCCGGGACAGCAGGTCCAGGTCGAGGTCGATGCTCGAGTCCGCCGACGAGCGCGCCAGCGAGTACCGCGCGGCATCGACGCCGACCGCGTCGACGAGGTCGTCGATCGTCACGACCGTCCCCGCGCGCTTGCTCATGCGCATCGGCTGCCCCTCGCGCACGAGGTTCACCATCTGCCCGATGAGGATCTCGAGGTTGACGTGCGGGGTGTCCCCGAAGGCCGCGCAGACGGCCATCATGCGGCCGATGTACCCGTGGTGGTCGGCGCCGAGCATGATGACGACGCGGTCGGCGCCGCGCTCGCGCTTGTCGAGGTAGTAGGCGATGTCACCGGCGATGTACGCGGCCTCGCCGTCGGACTTGATGACGACACGGTCCTTGTCGTCGCCGAAGTCCGTGGTGCGCAGCCACACGGCGCCGTCGGCGTCGTACACGTGGCCGAGCTCCCGCAGGCGGGCCACCGCGCGCTCCACCGCACCGCTCTCGTGCAGCGAGTCCTCGTGGAAGTACACGTCGAAGTCGACGCGGAACGCGTGCAGCGAGGCCTTGATCTCGCCGAACATGAGCTCCACGCCGCGGGCGCGGAACGCCTCCGTCGCCTCGGCAGCGGGCAGCGTGCGCGGGTCCGGCTCCCCCGCCGCGAGCGCGTCGGCCACGACGCGGTCGGCGATGTCGGCGATGTACTGCCCGCCGTAGCCGTCCTCGGGCGCGTCCTGACCGAGGGCGCGTGCCAGCAGCGAGCGGGCGAAGCGGTCGATCTGCGCGCCGTGGTCGTTGAAGTAGTACTCCCGGGTCACCGAGGCGCCGGAGGCCTGCAGGACGCGCGCGAGGCTGTCCCCCACCGCCGCCCAGCGCACGCCGCCGATGTGCAGCGGACCGGTCGGGTTGGCCGAGACGAACTCGAGGTTGAGCGCGACCCCCGCGAGGGTGTCGTTGCGGCCGTACGCCTCCCCCTGCTCGACGACGGTGCGGGCGAGCTCGCCCGCGGCGGCTGCGTCGAGGCGCACGTTGAGGAAGCCGGGGCCGGCCACCTCGACGGATGCGACGCCCGGCGTCGCGCCGAGCCGGGCCGCCAGGTCGGCCGCCAGGTCCCGGGGGTTCGTGCCGGCCTTCTTGCCCAGCTGCAGCGCGACGTTCGTCGCCCAGTCCCCGTGCTCGCGCTGGCGCGGCCGCTCCATGCGCACCTCGTCGGGCAGCAGCGCCGGGTCGAGCGCGAGGGTGCCGTCCTCGACGGCCTGCACGAGGGCGGCGCGGACGGCCTGCGCCAGCTGGAGGGGGGTCACCGGGCCAGGGTACCGAGGCCGTGGGCACGGCCCGGCGGTCGTCCGCCGGGGCGACCTCGCTGGCCCTGGGACGACCTCGCGGTGTTGACTGCACGCCATGCCGCAGCGGGGAGCCCTCCGGGGATGACACGACGGACCGGACTCATCGACGGCGCGGTCGAGGCCCTGCGCGCACGGATCGTCTCCGGCGAGTGGCCGGTCGGCACCCGCATCCCCCCGGAGCCGGCGCTCGTCGAGCTGCTGGGCGTGGGCCGCAACACCGTGCGCGAGGCGGTGCAGTCCCTCGCGCACTCCGGCCTCGTCGAGCGGCGGCAGGGGTCCGGCACCTACGTGCTGTCGACCTCCGAGCTCGCGGTGTCCATGGGTCGGCACATGGTCGACGCCCGCCAGCGCGACGTCATCGAGGTGCGCCGCGCGCTCGAGGTCGAGGCAGGACGCCTGGCAGCCCGGCGGCGCTCCGCCACGGACGCGAGCACGCTCCTGCGCTGCCGCGACGAGCGGTCCGCCGCCTACGAGGCCGGCGACATGGACCGCATGGTCGCCACGGACCTCGCCCTGCACCGCGCGGTGCTGCTGGCCGCGGCCAACCCGGTGCTGCTGACGCTCTACGACAACCTCATCGACGCCATCGGCGAGAACATCCGGTTCAACTTCGTCGGCGACACGCACGGCCCCCACGCGCACGACGGCCTCATCGAGGCCATCGTCGCCGGGGACGTCGAGCGCGCCGTGGAGGAGACGAACACGTACCTGTCGGAGTTCCTCTCCCAGCACGACGAGGCGCGGCCCACGGCGGTGGCGCGGTGAGCGGGGGCGCGGTGAGCGGAGGCGCGGTGAGCGGAGGCGCGGTGAGCGGGGGTGCGGTGAGCGGTGCGGTCGTCCCGGTCGAGGTCGCGCCCGGGATGCCGGCGCTCGACGTGACAGGTCCCGCGGCGACGGCGCGCGTGCTGCTGCAGGGTGCGCACGTGCTGTCCTGGCAGCCGGCGGGCGGCCGGCCCGGGCTGTGGCTGAGCTCCGCGACGCGCTGGGAGCCGGGCGTGCCGGTGCGCGGCGGCGTCCCGGTCTGCTTCCCGTGGTTCGGCCCGCACGGGCACGACCGGTCCGCCCCGGCGCACGGGTTCGCGCGGCGCGTGCCGTGGTCCCTCGTCGGGTCCGAGGTGGACGGCGACGTCGTCCGCGTCGTGCTCGGGCTCGAGGACGACGAGGCGACGCGCGCGAGCGCCTGGCCCCACCGCTTCTCCGCGCGCCTGGCGGTGGCGGTCGGACGCGAGCTCGGCCTCGCGCTCACCGTCACCAACACGGACGACGAGGCCTGGACGTACGAGGCCGCGCTGCACACCTACCTGCGGGTGCCGGGCCTCGACGGGACCCGCGTGCTCGGCCTGGAGGACGCGCCCTGGGACGACCGCGTCGACGGCGGGCGGCACGCACCCGCCGGGACGCCGGTGACCTTCCCCGGGCAGGTCGACCGGACCTACGCGCACGGCGGGCGCACCGTGCTGGACACGGCCGACGGGACGACGGAGGTGCTGCCCGCCGGCGCCTCCGCGACCGTGGTGTGGAACCCGGGCGCGGAGGTCGCCGCCGGGATGGCGGACGTGGGACCGGGCGAGCACAGGGGGTTCGTCTGCGTCGAGACGGCCGCCGTGGCCCCCGCCGCGGTCCGGCTCGAGCCGGGCGAGCAGCACACGCTGACGGTCACGTACCGGCAGGGCTGATAGGCTCCCTGCCCGTGCCGGTCCGCCGGCGCCCGCCCGCGTAGCTCAGTGGATAGAGCGTCTGCCTCCGGAGCAGAAGGTCGAAGGTTCGAGTCCTTTCGCGGGCACCTCAGGAGGTCAGGTCGACGACGACCTTGACGTCGTCGTCCTGCGCCTCGAACGCTTCGGCGTACCGGTCGAGGGGCACGGTCCGCGTGACGAGCCGCCGCAGCCACGCCTCGTCGGCCTGCGCGAGGGCTTGGGCGGCCAGCCGGTAGTGCCCATGGTTGGCGTTCACCTACCCGATGACCGCGTCGTTCTCCAGCACGAGCTCGCGGTTGAGCGCGCCCGCGTCCACCTGCAGCCGGCGCCCGGCCGGCGAGACGCCCGTCAGGCAGGTGATGCCGTACGAGGCGGTCGCGCCGATCGCGCCGAGGACCAGGGACCCGACGCCGGTCGCCTCGATGACGACGTCCGGCGTCACGTGCTCCACGAGCGCCTCCAGCCCCTCGTGGTGGTACGTCGCCCCGAGGTCGCGCACGAGCTCGGGCTTGACCCCGTCGGCGACCCGGTCCAGCACGTGCACCTCCAGGCCCTGCTGCACGCCGATCATCGCGGCGAGCAGGCCGATCGGCCCGGCGCCGGTGACGACCGCGGTCCGGGGCTCGAACCAGGCGCGCTCCCCCACCCGACGCACCTGGTCCCACGCCTTGGCGACGACCGTGGTCGGCTCTATGAGCACGCCCACCTCGGCCAGGCCGGGGTCGAGCCGGACCGCGTAGTCCGCCTCGACGACCCACCGCTCGCTGCCGTAGCCGTCCACCTGCTTGATGCCCCGCTCGACGTAGCCCCCGTTGCGGCACATGTCGAACTCCCCGTGGGCGCACGCGCCGCACGGCACGGGGTCCGGCCGCCGCACGATGCCGACGACGAGGTCGCCGGGCGCCAGGTCGCCGCCGTCCGGCGCCCGCAGGACCCGGCCGAGCGATTCGTGACCGAGCACGAGGCGGTCGCGGCCCTCCGGCGCCCAGCCGTACAGGCCGTCGGCGATCTCCCGGTCCGTGCCGCAGACCCCGAGCGCGAGGCCCTCGACGAGGACCTCGTCGGGACCCGGCTCCGGCTCGGGCAGGTCGGTGAGCTGCAGGGACCCGGCCTGGCCGGGGGCGACGGTGAGGGCGCGCATCGGGATCTCCTGGGGTGCGGGCCGCCCGCGCCGGACGGCGACGGACGGGGACGCCCAGGTCTGGACGCCGGACGGGGGGTGCTGCTCAGACGGGCCCTCGCTCCGCGCTGCCGCCGCCGGGTAGGCCGCGGCGCCGGGCGCGGTGCGCGGCGGTGAGGTGCGGGTCCAGGTCGGCCGGGTGGCTGCCGGACAGGTGGCGGGCGGTGTTGACGAGGCCGACGTGGCTGAACGCCTGCGGCGTGTTGCCGAGCTGCCGGCCGGCGCGCGGGTCCCACTCCTCGCTGAGCATCCCCACGTCGTTGCACAGCCCGAGAAGTCGCTCGAAGGCGTCGACGGCCTCGTCGGTCCGGCTGATGCCGTGCAGGGCGTCGGCCAGCCAGAAGGTGCAGGCGAGGAAAGCGCCCTCGTCGCCGGGCAGGCCGTCGACGCCCTCGGCGCCGGTGTCGTACCGCAGGAGGAAGCCGTCGCGCAGCAGCTCGCGCTGCACGGCGTCGACCGTTCCGACCACGCGCTCGTCGTCCCAGGGCAGGAACCCCACCTGCGGGATCAGCAGGGTCGCCGAGTCCAGGCCGCGGGAGCCGTAGGACTGCGTGAAGGTGCCCCGGTCCGCGTCGAACCCCCGCGCGCACACCTCCGCGTGGATCTCGTCCCGGGTGCGCCGCCAGCGGTCCACCGGGCCGTCGAGGCCGAACTGCTCGACGGCCTGCACGGCCCGGTCCAGGCCGGTCCACGCGAGCACCTTCGAGTGCACGAAGTGCCGGCGCTCCCCGCGCACCTCCCACAGGCTGTTGTCCGGGTCCCGCCAGTGCCCCTCCAGGTGGTCCAGCAGCGCCTTCTGCAGGTCCCAGGCCGTGTCGTCGGTCTCGAGGCCGGCGCTGCGGCCCAGGTGCAGGCCGTCGAGCACCTCGCCCCAGGTGTCGAGCTGGAACTGGTCCGCGGCGGCGTTGCCCACCCGGACCGGCGACGACCCCTCGTAGCCGCGCAACCACGGCAGCTCGTACTCCTGCAGCCGCCGCGTGCCGTCGAGCCCGTACATGATCTGCAGCCGGGCCGGGTCCCCCGCGACGGCCCGCAGCAGCCACTCGCGCCAGGCGGCGGCCTCCTCGACGAAGCCCGTGCCGAGCAGCGCCTGGAGCGTGAACGTGGCGTCGCGCAGCCAGCAGTACCGGTAGTCCCAGTTGCGCACGCCCCCGATCCACTCGGGCAGCGACGTCGTCGCGGCCGCGACGACCCCGCCCGTCGGGCCGTACGTGAGCGCCTTGAGCAGCACGAGGGACCGGCGCACGGCGGCCGTCCACCGCTCCGACCGGCCCGGCACGCGCCCGGCGGGGCTCGTCGGGTCGACCGTGAACGTGAAGTCCTCGAGCCAGCCCTCCCAGAAGCGGACCGTCTCGTCGAGGGCGCGGAACGCGTCGACGTGCCGGGGGTGGGGATGCCACGAGGGTGCGTGCGTGAGCACGAAGGGCACGCGGTCGCCCGGCCCGACCTCCACCTCGCCGATCGTCGCGAGGTCCTCGCCGTGCAGCGGGACGGGGGTGTCGAGGTGGACCGCGTCCGGGCCGGCCACCGCGCGCACGCCGGTCGCGGTGCGGCGCACCCACGGGACCACGCTCCCGTAGTCGTGGCGCAGGCGCAGGGTGCTGCGCACGCGGACGCGCCCGGACACGCCCTCGACGAGGCGCACCACGTCCGGCAGGCCGTCGCGCGGCGGCATGAGGTCGACGACGCGGACGGTGCCGTCGGGCGTGTCCCACTCCTGCTCGAGGACGAGGGTGTCGCCGCGGTAGCGCCGCCGCGAGGCGTGACCGGCGCCCACCGGAGCGATCCGCCAGTGGCCGGTGCGCTCGTCGTCGAGCAGGGCGGCGAAGCACGCCGGGGAGTCGAACCGCGGCAGGCACAGCCAGTCGACCGAGCCGTCCCGCCCGACGAGCGCCGCCGTCTCCGTGTCGCCGATGAGGGCGTAGTCCTCGATGCGCATCACGCGCCTCCCCGTCCCGCTCGGTCGTCCCCGGCGGCGCCCTGCGCCCGGGGACCAGGCTGCCCGTCGACGGGCACCGCGGCCACCGCAGGATCCGGCGGGACGACCCGGGGCAGGCGTCGGCACCCCGGGGGCGGGACGGGCTCGGGTGCGGGACCCCGGCACCGCCCCTAGCGTCGGTGCCACCGGCCGGGTCGCGACGAGGTGCCCCGACCGCCCACCGGGACGCCCCGCCGAGCCAGGAGGTCCGCCGTGAAGGTCGCCGAGATGATCCGCACCACCCCCGCCCAGGTCGACCTCGACCACGACCTCCTGGCGCAGGCGGTCGAGGGCGCGGCCACGTGCGCGCAGGCCTGCACGGCCTGCGCCGACGCCTGCCTGTCCGAGGGCGCCGTGGCAGACCTGCGCGCGTGCATCCGCGCGGACCTCGACTGCGCCGACATCTGCGCCACCACCGTGCGGGTGCTGTCCCGGCACACGGCCTACGACGCCGCGATCACCCGGGCGCAGCTCCAGGCGTGCGTGACGGCCTGCCGGTCGTGCGGCGCGCACTGCGAGGAGCACGCGGGCATGCACGAGCACTGCCGGATCTGCGCAGAGGCGTGCCGCACGTGCGAGGAGCTGTGCCGGCAGCTGCTCACCACGATCGCCTGACGGTCCCGGGATCGGGGCCTACCCGTCGCCCGGCGGCACCAGCCGCGCGACCGTGCGGCCGTCGGCGGCCACGACCGCGCCGTCGGGGCCGCGCCGCAGCTCGAGGTCGTCCGTGCCGCCGTCCCCGCCGCCGTCCCCGCCGCGGTCCCTGCCGTCCTGCCCGTCACCCGCCGACGCGGGCAGGACATCGGTGACGGGCGTGCGCCACAGCAGCCGCCCGTCCCCGAGCGCGCGCGCGACGAGGGCGGGCACGCCGTCCGCCGTCTCCGGCGCGAGCACCCGTCGGCCGTCGGTCAGCTGCCCGCGGCCGACCGCCGCCCCGGCCGCCGTCCGCCACCGCTCCTCGCCCGTCGCCGCGTCGAGGGCCCGCACGCCCTCCGAGGTCGCGACGACGAGCAGCCCCTCGAGCAGATCCGCCCGCAGCGCGCCGCGCGGCACGCCCGTCCGCCACACCTCGTCGCCGGACCCCGGGTCGTGGGCGACGAGGTCCTGCCCGCCGTCGACGTCCTCCAGGAGGACGACGAGCCCCGGCGCCGTCCCGTCGTCGACGGCCGTCACGGCGAGCCCCCCCGGCAGGAGCGGGCCGTCGCCGGGCACGCCATCCTCGCCGCCGGTCCCGTCGCCGTCCTCCGCCCCCACGCGCACCGCCGGCCTGCCGCTGCCGTCGAGCACCTGCCGCGCCTCCCAGCCGGCGCCGCGCTGGGCCGTGCCGCCCGGCTCCCAGCCGACGAGGGTCTCCCCGGCGCGGACCTCGCCGGTCGCGGCGTCGAACCGCACCCGCTCGCCCGACACGTCGAGGACCACCTCGTCGAGCCGCGAGGACCAGGCGAACACGCCGGGGAAGCCGCCGCCCTCGCGGCCCTCGTGGGTCCACGCCTCCTCGCCGGTGCGGAGGGACAGCGCCGTCACCTCGAACCGTCCGCCGAGGTCGACCTGGTGCCGGACGAGGTGCCGGGCGACGACGCTCGACCCACCGCCCGCCGCGGGCACGGTGAAGGCCTGCAGCCGCTCACCGGTCGCGGCGGTCAGCACGACGACCCGCGTGAAGCCGGGCCCCTCGCCGTCGCCCTCGTAGCGCTCGCAGACGACGAGGGCCTCGTCGGGCGGCACCGCCCCCGTCGGGGTGGTCGGTGCGCACCGGCCCTCCGCCTCGTAGCGGACGCTGCCGTCGTCGAGCCTCACGGCCACGGTGGTGCGTTCGCGCTGGACGAGCACGAGGTCGTCGAGGAACCGCGGGTCCTCGCCCGGCACCGACCACGCGGCGACGAGCGGCCGGCCGAGGCCGGCGCTGAGCCCGTCGGTCCGCGCCAGGCGCTCGTCCACCCGCGCCTCCCGCTCGCGGTCGACGACGAGCGCGCCGCCGCCCGCGAGCGCGACCACGACCGCCGCACCGACGAGCAGCCGCCGTGACGGACGCGGTGCCGGTCGCCGCGCCGGCCCGGCCGCGTCGACGGGCGGGGCGACGGGCTCCTCCTCGTCGTCCCACACCGCCTCGTGGTACCGGCGTCCCGCCGCCATCGGCCGTCCCCTCCCGTGCCCGACGAGGGTGCCACAGGAGGCCTCCCCATGACGGGCAGGGCCGGGCAGCGGTGGCGGGTCCTCCCCACCGGGGTGAGGCTGTGCGTCGGTCCGACGGGCGGCCCGTGGTCGAGCACCGGCCCGCGGCCCGGTCGCGGGCGGGCGCCGGGAGGTCGCACATGACGGGATGGCTGGTCGCCGGGGGCTGGGGCCTCGTGGGCGGGCTCGCCCTGGTGCTCGGGGCGCTCGTGGCCTGGTTCGTCAAGGTGCCCGCCGCGGTCACCGCCGGGGTGATGGCCTTCGGGTCCGGCGTCCTCATCTCCGCGCTCGCCTTCGACCTCGCGGCGGACGCCGCGGACACGGGCGGGATCGCCGCGGCGGCGGTCGGGCTGCTGGCGGGCGCCGTGGCCTACGTCGGGGCGAACCTCGCGCTCGACCGCTGGGGCGCCCGGCACCGCAAGCGCTCGTCGCACCCGCAGCCGTCGGAGGGGCAGCAGGCGGGGTCGGGCCTGGCGATCGCCGTGGGCTCGCTGCTCGACGGCATCCCCGAGTCGGTGGTGCTCGGGCTGAGCCTGCTCGGCGGCGGGGGCGTCAGCACCGCCATGGTCGCGGCGGTCGTCATCTCCAACGTCCCGGAGGGCCTGTCGAGCGCGGCGGGGATGAAGGCGGCGGGCCGGTCCGCGCGGTACGTCTTCGGCGTGTGGACGACGATCGCCGTGGTCGTCGGCATCGCCGCCGCCCTGGGGTACGCCGTCCTCGGCACGGCCTCCCCCACCACGGTGGCGGTCATCACCGCCGTCGCGGCCGGCGCCATCCTCACGATGGTCGCCGACACGATGATCCCCGAGGCCTTCGAGCGGACCCGCACCTTCACCGGTCTCGTCGCGAGCCTGGGCTTCGTCGTCGCGTTCGCCCTGTCCCGCGGGGAGTAGTCCGCCCGCCCCCGCCCCCGTGCCGGCCGCACCCGCGTCGGCACCCGTGCCGACCGGAGGTCGTGTGCACCACGTCGAGGTCTTCCTGCTCGCGGCCGGCGCGGTCGTCGTCGCCGCCGCGTGCCGGCGCCGGGGCTGGTCCGCCCCGCTCGTGGTGCTCGCCGTGGCGCTGCTCGTGTCCTTCGTCCCCGGCGTGCCGCGGTACGAGGTGGACCCGGAGCTGCTGCTGGAGTTCGTGCTGCCGCCGCTGCTGTACTCCGCGGCCCAGGCCAGCTCCTACCGGGACTTCCGCCGGTCGCTGAGCTCCATCACGCGCCTGGGCGTGGGGCTCGTCGTGGTCACCGCGTTCGCGGTGGCGGCCGTGGTCACGGCGCTGGTGCCGCAGCTGCCGTTCGCGGCGGCGCTCGTGCTGGGCGCGGTCGTCGCGCCGCCGGACGCGGTGGCCGCCGCCGCCGTCGGTCGCCGGCTGGGGCTGCCGCGGCGCGTCATGACCCTGCTGTCCGGCGAGAGCCTCATCAACGACGCGACCTCCCTCACGCTGTACAAGGTGGCGCTCGCGGGGGTCGCCACCGGTGCGTGGGCGCTCGGGGACGCGGCGGGGACCTTCGCGCTGGCGGTGGTGGCCGGCGTCGGCGTGGGGCTCGCGCTCGGGTGGCTGCTGCACCGGGCGCGGCTGCGGCTCGACGACCCCGTCGTCGCCTCCGCGTTCGGGCTGCTGACCCCCTTCGCGGCGTACTGGTCCGCGGAGGCCGTCGGCGGGTCCGGCGTCCTGGCCGTCGTCGCCGCCGGTCTCTACCTGGGGCACCAGTCGCCGCGGGCGGGGTACGCGACGCGGCTGTACCAGGGGCCGCTGTGGTCGACGGTCGACCTGCTGCTCGAGGCGTTCACGTTCGCGCTCATCGGCATGCAGCTGCCGTGGCTCGTGCGCGACCTCGTCGCCTCCGACCAGGGGCTGGGGCACGGCGTGCTCGTGTCGGCGGCGACCGCGGCGACCGTCGTCCTCGTCCGGCCCCTGTACGTGTACGCCACCCGGCGGTTCGACGACCTGCGCCTGCCGGGCAGCCACCGGCCGCCCGGCGACGCGCTCACCCGTCGCGAGTCGGCGGTGGTGAGCTGGGCCGGCATGCGCGGCGTGGTGACCCTCGCCGCCGCCGCGGCGATCCCGCAGACCATCGACGACGCCGACTTCCCCGAAAGGGCCACCCTGCAGCTCGCCGCCTACGCCGTGGCCATCGGGACCCTCCTGCTGCAGGGGCTCACGCTCCCGGCGGTCATCCGCCGCCTCCGGGTGGGGTCGGAGCGCGAGGAGCGGGCCGACGCGGCCCAGGAGGCGGCCGCCCGCCGCGCCGCGCAGGAGGCCGTGGAGCAGGTGCTCGCCGACCAGCGGCCCGTGTGGCGGCAGGCGCTGGGCCGCGAGCGCGCGGACGTCGCGCTGGACCGCATCTCCGCCGCCTGGCAACGCCGCACGACGGCGGCCGCGCAGGTCCTCGACCCGCACACCGACGACGAGGACGAGGACGTCGTCGTCGCCGCGCTCCCCGTGCCCGCGGGCGCGGCGTCCCCGGAGCCCACCGCGGCGCAAGGCCCCGGCGACGAGCACCCCCGCGACGAGCACGCCCGCGACGAGCAGGCCCGCGACGAGCACGCCCGCGACCAGGACGCCCTCGCCGACGACCACGACCCTGCCCCGGCCAGGCACCTCGACGCGACGGCCGCGGCGGACGCCCGTGCCGCCGCGGAGGCGGCGGAGGCCGCCGTCGCCTCGGCGGGCGGACCGACCGGCGAGGGCGGGTCGGGACCGGACCCGTTCGCCGAGGAGGCCGAGCCGCTGGAGGCCCCCGGCCGCTCGTCGCGCCGACCGGCGACCGATGGCGGCGGCGACGGGGACTCCGACGACCTGACGGCGGACGAGCACGGGGACGAGCACGGGGACGAGCACGGGGACGAGCACGGGGACGAGCACGGGGACGAGCACGGGGACGAGCACGGGGACGAGCACGGGGACGGGCACGGGGACGGGGACGGGGACGGGGATGGCGGCGACGACCGCGGCCGTCCGGACGACGACCGCCGCGCCGGCGCCGGCTCCGGCGCCGCCCGCCTCGCGCGGCTGCGCCGCCCGGGGACCCGCTCGTCGGGCGCCTCCCCCAGCACGCGGGAGCAGAGCCTGCGCGTGCAGGACCTGCGCCGTCGGCTGGTCGCCGCCCAGCGCGCCGTGCTCGTGCGGCGGCGCGACCGCGGCGAGCTGGACGAGGAGGTCATGCGGCGGATGCTGCGGGAGCTCGACCTGGAGGACGAGGCGATGTCGGCCTCGTGGGTGGAGCGCGTCCGTCCCTGACCGGCCGTCCGCGGGCACGGCAGGCGGCACGGCAGGCGGCACGGCAGGCGGCACGGCAGGCGGCACGGCAGGCGGCACGGCGGGCGGCGGAGGGGGACCTCCGTCCCGGTCCCCCGTCGCCCGCGCGCGCACCCGTGAGGTGGTGGGACGACTTCGGGACGTGGGTCCCAGGGATCGTCGTCGGACCGTCCCTAGCGTCGTGGACGTACCGAGGCGGGCACGGGCTCCAGCCCCGCGCCGGCCCCCTCCCACGGACAGGAGACCACGGTGACCACCACCGAGACGGGCACCCCCGCCACCCGCACCCGCGCGCCCAGGGCCGCTGCCGGTGCCGCAGCGACGGCGCCCGTCGCCCCCGCGACCCCCACGCCTGCGACCCCCACCGCCGCGACCCCCACCGTCGCGGCACCGGCCGCCGACGACGCGGCCGTCGCCGCCGCGATCGACGGCCTCGTCGCCAACGCCACGAAGGCGCTCGCGGAGTACGCGCGCTTCACGCAGGAGGACGTCGACCGCCTCGTCAAGAAGGCCGCCGTCGCCGCGCTCGACCAGCACGGCCACCTGGCCCAGCTCGCGGTGGCCGAGACCGGCCGCGGCGTCTTCGAGGACAAGGCCGTGAAGAACATCTTCGCGTGCGAGCACGTGACGAACTCGATGGCGGACCTCAAGACGGTCGGCGTCGTCGCCCGCGACGAGCTCAACGGCATCGTCGAGATCGCGGAGCCCGTGGGCGTCGTCTGCGCGATGACGCCGGTGACCAACCCGACCTCGACGGCGATCTTCAAGGCGCTCGTCGCCCTCAAGACCCGCAACCCCATCGTCTTCGCGTTCCACCCCAACGCCCAGCAGTCGTCGGTCGCCGCGGCCCGCGTGGTGCGCGACGCGGCGGTCGCGGCCGGTGCCCCCGAGCACTGCATCCAGTGGGTCGAGACGCCGTCGATGGCGGCCACCGGCCTGCTCATGAACCACCCGGGCGTGGCCCTCATCCTGGCCACCGGCGGCAACGCGATGGTCCGCGCCGCCTACTCCTGCGGCAAGCCCGCGCTCGGCGTCGGCGCCGGCAACGTGCCCGCCTACATCGAGAAGACGGCGAAGCTCAAGCGGGCCGTCAACGACGTCGTCCTGTCCAAGGCCTTCGACAACGGCATGATCTGCGCCTCCGAGCAGGCCGTCATCCTCGACGAGGCGATCTACGACGAGGCCCTCGCGGAGTTCGCAGTCCTGCACGCCTACCGCACGACGCCCGCCGAGAAGGCGATGCTCGAGCGGTTCATCTTCGGCGTCGAGGCCGGCGGCGAGAACTGCGCCGGCGCGAAGCTGAACCCGGCGGTCGTCGGGAAGTCCCCGGCGTGGATCGCCGAGCAGGCGGGCTTCCGCGTCCCGGCCGACACGTCGATCATCCTCGCCGAGGTGTCGCAGGTCGGGCCGTCGGAGCCGCTGACGCGCGAGAAGCTGTGCCCGGTCCTCGCCGTCCTGCGCGCGAGCACCACCGAGCAGGGCATCACCCTGGCCGAGCAGATGGTGGAGTTCGACGGCCTCGGCCACTCGGGCGCCATCCACACGCAGGACGAGGCGCTCATGGAGGAGTTCGGCAGCCGGGTCAAGGCCGTCCGCATCATCACCAATGCGCCCTCCTCGCTCGGCGGCATCGGCGACATCTACAACGCCTTCATCCCCTCGCTCACCCTCGGCTGCGGGTCCTACGGCCACAACTCGGTGTCGAACAACGTCTCGGCGGTGAACCTGGTGAACATCAAGCGCGTGGGCCGCCGCAACAACAACCTGCAGTGGTTCAAGGTGCCGGCCAAGACGTACTTCGAGCCGAACGCCATCCGCTACCTCGCGGACATGCCCGACGTCGAGCGCGTCACCATCGTCACCGACGCCACGATGACCACCCTCGGGTTCGTCGACAAGGTCATCGACGTGCTCAACCGGCGCCACACGAAGGTCGCGCTGCAGATCATCGACCAGGTCGAGCCGGAGCCCTCGGTGCGCACGGTCCAGGCCGGCGCCGCGCAGATGCGCCACTTCCGCCCCGACACGATCATCGCGCTGGGCGGCGGCTCCCCCATGGACGCCGCCAAGGTCATGTGGCTGCTGTACGAGCACCCGGAGATCGTGTTCTCCGACCTCAAGCAGAAGTTCTTCGACGTGCGCAAGCGCGCCTTCAAGTTCCCGACGCTGGGCGACCTGGCCAAGCTCGTCTGCATCCCGACCACCTCGGGCACCGGCGCGGAGGTCACGCCGTTCGCGGTCATCTCCGACCCCGACGCGGGCAAGAAGTACCCGCTGGCCGACTACGCGCTCACGCCCACCGTGGCGATCATCGACCCGGTCCTGACCTCCAAGATGCCGCGGTCGCTCGCCGCCGACTCCGGCTTCGACGCCCTCACGCACGCCACGGAGGCGTTCGTGTCCGTCTACGCCAACGACTTCACGGACGGCATGGCGCTGCAGGCGATCCGCCTCATCTTCGACAACCTCGCGCTGTCGGTGAACGGCGACCCGGCCGACCCGGCGACGAAGGACGCCCGCGAGAAGATGCACAACGCGGGCACGATCGCCGGCATGGCGTTCGGGAACGCGTTCCTGGGCATCGTGCACGCGATGGCGCACGTCGTCGGCTCGACCTTCCACCTGGTCCACGGCCGGACGAACGCCACGCTGCTGCCGCACGTGATCCGCTACAACGGCACCGTCCCGACGAAGCTCACCTCGTGGCCCAAGTACGAGCACTACGTGGCCCCCGAGCGCTTCCAGCAGGTCGCGGCGATGCTCGGCCTGCCGGCGGCGACCCCCGCGGAGGGCGTCGAGTCCTACGCGCTGGCCGTCGAGTCCCTGCGCGCCAAGGTCGGCATCCCCGGCTCCTTCCAGGCGCAGGGCGTCGTCGAGGCCGACTTCCTCGGCCGGCTCGACGAGGTCGCCATGGGCGCCTACGAGGACCAGTGCGCCCCGGCGAACCCGCGCATGCCGATGATCGAGGACATGAAGGCGATCATGACCGCGGCCTACTACGGCACGTCGCTGGAGGACGTCCGGGGTCGCACGGCGGAGGGGGTCGGCGCGGGCGTCGCCTGAGCCGGCCCGGTCCGGGGGGCGGTGGGTCGTGCCGCCGCCGCCACCCCGGAGCGCCGCCACGAGGTGCCCCGTCCGGCCTGCGCCGGGCGGGGCACCGTCGCGTCCGGGCGCCCGGGGACGACGAGGGTCGGTCCGACGCCGTCGGCAGCCGCACGCCGGGACCGTGCGGCCCCGCCCCCCCGGTGCAGACTGTGGTCATGTCGAGCACCACGGCCCTCCCCCGACGACGGCGCCACCCCCTGCGGCCGGCCGCCACCGCGCTGCTCGTCGCCGGCGCGCTGCTGCCCGCCCTCGCCGGGTGCGCCGAGGCGCAGGAGGCCATCGACCAGGCGCAGGGCGCGGCCGCCAGCATCTCGGCGCAGGCCGGGGACGCCGTCGACCGCGCGCGCAGCGCGGTCGAGGAGGCCCGGGCGCAGGTGACCGGCGCGCAGGACGCGATCGACGCCGCCCGGGCCCAGGTCGAGGGGCTCGGGGCCGACGCCGCGCAGGGCGGCCAGGACGCGCTGGCCGACGCGCAGACCGCCGTCGACGACGCCCAGCGCGTGCTCGACGACGCGACCGCCGCGGGCAGCACCGCCCCGGCGGAGGCCGTCGAGCAGGCCCGCACGCGCCTCGAGGAGGCTCGCGCCGAGCTCGAGGCCCTCGCGGGCTCGGCCGGCGGGGACGCCGCGACGGCGCTCGCGGACCTGGCGCAGCGCCTGCAGGGCCTGTCGGAGGAGCTCGCGGCCACCCAGGGCTGACCCGACCGGGTCGCCCGCCCGGCCGTCCGTGACAGCACCCGGGTGAATCCGTCCGTCCCGGGCGCGGCACCCTCACGACGGGCGGCGCCGGGGCCGATGGTGGAGGCATGTCCGCCCGCACCCCGCAGCGCAGCCTGCGCCGCACCCACCCGGAGTGGTAGGTCGTCTCGGCGTGGGGCTCGCTCGTGCTCGTGCTGGGCGCGGGCCTCGCGGCGGCCGCGGGCCTCGGTCCCGCCTGACCCTCCGGCGCCGGCGGACGAGCCCGCGCCTATCCTCGCGGGGTGACCAGCACCACGCCGACCACGCGCCCGTCGGGCACCGCCGCCGCACCCGCCCGCTGGCAGGAGGTCGCGCGGGCCGCGGGCCTCATGCGCGGCGGCACGCTGCGGGCGACGGTCTTCGCGGAGATGTCGGCGCTCGCCACGGCCACGGGCGCCGTCAACCTCGGTCAGGGCTTCCCGGACACGGACGGGCCGGCCGAGGTCGTCGCCGCGGCGGCCCGGGCGCTCGTCGAGGGCCACAACCAGTACCCGCCGGGCCCCGGCATCCCCGCGCTGCGGCAGGCGGTGGCCGCGCACCAGGAGCGGCACTACGGGCTGCGCGTCGACCCGGACCGCGAGGTGCTCGTGACCGCCGGGGCCACCGAGGCGCTGGCGGCGGCGGTCCTGGCCCTCGCCGGGCCCGGCGACGAGGTGCTCACCCTCGAGCCCTTCTACGACGCCTACGCCGCGGTCGTCGCCATGAGCGGCGCCCGGCACACCACCGCGCCGCTGCGACCGGGGCCGGACGGCCTGCGCCCGGACCTCGACGCCCTCGTCGAGGCGGTCACCTCCCGCACGCGCGTGCTGCTGCTCAACACGCCCCACAACCCGACGGGCACGGTGCTCACGCCCGACGAGCTCGCGGTCGTCGCGGACCTCGCGGTGCGGCACGACCTCGTCGTGCTCGCCGACGAGGTCTACGAGCACCTCGTCCTGGACCCTGCGGCCCGGCACGTGCCGATCGCGTCCCTGCCGGGGATGGCCGAGCGGACGCTGACGGTCTCGTCGTCGGGCAAGACCCTGAGCCTCACGGGCTGGAAGATCGGCTGGGTCACCGGGCCCGCCGCGCTGGTGGACGCGGTGCGGACGGTCAAGCAGTACCTCACCTACGTGTCCGGGGCGCCGCTGCAGCCGGCGATCGCCTTCGCGCTCGGCGACCCCGGGGTGGCGCGGTGGGTGGACGACCTCGTCGCCTCGCTCACCGTGCGCCGGGACCTGCTCGTCGACGGGCTGCGGGACGCGGGGTTCGCGGCGGTCGTGCCGCAGGGCACCTACTTCGTCCTGGCCGACGCCGCGCCGCTCGGCGTCGAGGACGGCGCCGCGTTCTGCCGGGAGCTGCCGGGCCGGGCCGGGGTCGCGGGGGTGCCGGTCACGGCCTTCACGCACGAGGGGTCCGCGACCGACCGCGAGCTGCGCTCGTGGGTGCGGTTCACCTTCACGAAGCGCGAGGACGTCCTGCACGAGGCGGTGGCCCGGCTGCGCGCGATGCCCCGCTGACCCGGCAGGGCACCGCCCACCGGGTGCGACTCGCCCCACCGATCCAGCGCGACGCGGGCCACGCGGACCCGACGCGACGCGCGCCGCGCGAGCCCGACGCGACATGGGCCACAGCGACCCGGCGACGCGCGGGCCGCTCCGACCCGGCGAGGCGCAGGCCGGCCCCGGTCAGTGCCCGCCGACCCCCGCGACCGCGTCCGCGACCGCCGGGTCCGCGGACCGCCTGCGGTACGCGGGCGTGGCGACGACCAGGACGGTGAGGCAGAGCGCCGCCGCACCGAGCATCACGGCGGCCATGGCCACGGCGTCGCCGCCGAGCACACCCGTGAGGGGCGAGACGACCCCCGCGACGCCCGCCTGGAAGCACCCGACGACAGCGGCGCCGCTCCCCGCGACCTCGCCGTGGCGGGACAGCGCCAGCGCGGAGGCGTTCGGAGGCGTGAAGTTCACCGCCGTGAGGATGCAGAACAGCACGACCAGCAGCGGCACGAGCCCGCCCGCTCCGGTGAGCGCCAACGCCAGCAGCGCGCCCGACAGCACGAGGGTCACGACCGGCGCCACGCGCAGCACCCCCAGGGGTCCGACCCGCGTGACGATCGCCGCGTTGGCCTGGGCACCCAGCACGAGCCCTATCCCGTTGAGCGCGAACACCAGCGCGAACGCCTGCGACGACAGGCCGTACTGCTCCTGCAGCACGAACGGCGAGGAGATGACGTAGCTCATGAGCACCGCCATCCCGAGGCCGGGCAGCACGGCGAGGGCGACGAAGCCGCGGTCGTGCAGGAGCTGGCCGTACCCGTGCAGGGCCGTCCCCACACCGCCCTGCCGTCGGCGCTCGGGCGGCAACGTCTCCTCGAGCCGCAGGTGCACGAAGATCGCGAGCGCCACCCCCATGACGGCCAGGGCGCCGAACACGCCCCGCCACCCCACCTGGGAGGCGATGCCCCCGCCGAGCGAGGGCGCCAGGAGCGGCGCGGCGCCGATGACGAGCATGAGCCGGGACATCATGCGCGAGGCCTCGGCCCCGACCCAGCGGTCCCGGATGACCGCGATGGCGCCGACCGTCGCGGCGGCGGCCAGGAAGCCCTGGGACACGCGCAGCGCGACGAGCACGCCGATGCTGGGCACGACCGTGCAGAGCAGCGAGGTCAGCACGTGCCCGGCGATGCCGACGAGCACCGGCCGGCGCCGGCCGAAGCGGTCGGACAGCGGCCCCATGACCAGCTGACCCATGGCGCCGCCGATGAGCATGCCCGTCATGGTCAGCTGGGCGCCGGCCACGGACGTGCCGAGCTCGCGGGCGACGTCGGGCAGCGACGGCAGGTAGAGGTCGGTCGCCATCGCCGGCAGGGCGCACATCGACCCGAGGAGGACGACGTCGCCGACAGACGCCTTGCCGGACCGGGCGGACACCGGCGGGGCCGGTGGCGTCCCCGTGACCGCGGTGCCGTCGTCCGACGGGTCGCGGACGACGTCGGAGGGGACGTCGGCCGCGAGGGCGGCCGGCGAGTCCGGGACGTGCTCGACGGCAGTCTCCACGGTGTGCTGAGCGGTGCGTCGGGCGGTGTGCTCGGTGGTGTCGGCCGGACCGGCCGAGGGGTCGGGGACGCGCTCGGCGGCATCGACCCGGACGGGGACTGCGGGGGCGGGCTCGGGACTCATCGTGATCCATGGTCGCACCGGAGGGCGCGCCCGACGAATCGATTCGACTGGTGGTGCCGAACGGGCGTGCAGCCTCGCTCGTGGCACGCTCGTGGCACGCTCGGAGCATGTGCGGTCGCTACGCCTCGTTCCGGGAGGACCAGCAGCTCGCCGACGAGTTCGCCGTCGCCGTGGTGGCCGACGACGTCCGGCTCCTGCCGCCGTCGTGGAACGTCGCGCCGACGGACGGCGTCCGCATGGTGGTGGAGCGCGCGGACCGCGGGACGGGCGAGGTGACGCGGCAGCTGCGGCCGGCACGGTGGGGTCTCGTGCCCTCGTGGGCCAAGGACCCGTCCGTCGGGAGCCGCATGATCAACGCCCGGGTCGAGACGCTGCTCACCAAGCCCGCCTTCGCCAAGCCCTTCGCCGTCCGGCGGGCGCTCCTGCCCGCGGACGGCTGCTACGAGTGGCAGAAGCCGCCGCAGGGGGCGCCGCGCGGGGCCCGCAAGCAGCCCTGGTACATCCACCCGGAGGACGGGGCGGTCCTCGCGCTGGCGGGGTTGTACGAGTTCTGGCGCGACCCGTCGCGGGCGGACGACGACCCCGACCGCTGGCTGGTCAGCGCCACCGTCATCACGCGCCCGGCGACGGAGGCCCTCGCCGCCGTGCACGACCGGCAGCCGCTGGCTCTCGCCCCCGACCGCTGGGCCGCGTGGCTCGACCCCGCCGTCGGCGCCGACGAGGCCCGCGAGCTGCTCGAGGTCGAACCGCCGGCACTCGTCGCGACCCCGGTCTCGACGCGGGTCAACGCCGTCGCGAACAACGGTCCGGACCTCGTCGAGGAGGTGCCGGTCGAGCCCGCGGTCGCCGCGGACGGCCCGGAACCACAGGTCTGACGGCGTTCCAGCACCACAGCCCCCTCCGGCGGTGACGTGGTGCAGCCACCCCCGGCCGACGGTCGTCGACTGCACCCGTGGCCGACCGTCGCGCACGCCGACCACCCGTCGCGGCGGGCGGCCGCGTGGTCAGAAGGGGATGGGTCCGGCCCAGGGGTCCGGGACCGGTTCGGGTGCCGGTGGCGGTGGTGGTGGCGCTGGTGGCAGGGGCAGGACCGGGGTCGTGGTCAGCACCCGGCCCGCGGGGGAGGTCCACGTCAACGTGCCCGCCACGTCCTGCGTCAACCGCCACCGCGTGCGGTGCTTGAGCCGGTGATGGTGCCGACACAGGTGCGCGGTGTTCCCCTCGTCCGAGCACCCCCCGGCCGCCCACTCCACCGTGTGGTCCACATCGCAGCCCGTCGTGGACCGGTTGCACCCCGGGAACCGGCACGTCTCGTCCCGCGCCGCCAAGAACCGCCGCCGCGCCCCGCTGACCACGTACGTGCCGTCCGCACCCAGCAGCGCCCCCGTGACCGGATCGGTCAGCACCCGCGTCAACGACGAGGCCGCACCAGCCACCTGCCGGCACGTGCGCGCATCGACCGGCCCGTACCCCGCCAGATGCCCCGGCTCATCACCACCCAGCACCGTGTGAGCCGGCACCGTCACCAGCACCGTCGGCCGGAACACCCCCACCCGCGACGACGACCCACCACACGCCGAGCACGACCCCGAAGACGACGACGAGCTCGAGGACGACGACGAGGACGCAGAGCTCGACGACGAGGACGACGACGAGGACGCAGAGCTCGACGACGAGGACGACGACGAGGACGCAGAGCTCGACGACGAGGACGACGACGCGGACGGAAAGCTCGACGACGAGGACGACGACGAGGACGGAGAGCTCGAGGACGACGACGGTGGGCTCGACGACGAGGACGACGACGGCGGGCTCGACGACGCGTCAGGGCCAGGGACGTCAGGCGTACCAGCGTCACCGGCCGCACGACCGTGACCGCCGCCCCGCCGGACCCGCGACCGGCCAGTGCGACGTCCGCCGCTGCGACTCTCGTCCGGGCCACCTGCACGACCACCGCTGGCGGCGGCGCCACCGGCCCTCGACCCGTCAGCACCGTCGTCGTGGTCGTCGTGGTCGTCGCGGTCGTCGCGGTCGTGGTCGTGCTGGTGCACGGTGGTGGTGCCGGTCAGCTCGGGCAGCAGCACCTCGGCCAGCAGGTCAGCGCGCAGCTGACCCACCAACCGGCGACCCTCCCCCATCCGGTCCGCACCCTCGTCCGCACCCGCGGCCAGCATCCGCGCACCGAAGGACAACCCCTCGAAGATCGCCACCGCCTGCACCGCCGGCAACAACGCGTGCAACCACGCCATCCCATCCCGCTCGTGCGTCACCCACACATGCCGGTCCGCGCACGCCCGCCGATGCCGCACCGCCACCGGCTCGGGGTGATGACGCGCCACCCACGACCGCGCCCGCCGCCCCAGCTGCACCGGCGTCCACGAGACGCACCCCGGCAACAACGCCTCATCCGCGGCGACCCGCACCTGCACCGGCAACGACGCCGTCTCCTCCAACAACTTCAGCACATGCGGGTACGACACCCTCCCCTGCGCCAACGCCGACAACACCGCCGGACGGGACCCCACCAGCTCCACCGCATCCGAGACCAGACCCGTAGCCGTGCCCTCCGGCACCTGCAACACCGTCGCCAGCTCCGTCCGCACCGACCGCCCCGCCAGATCCCGCGACTGCGCCGTCACCGGCCGGCCGTGCACGTGACAGGACACCTCGTCCGCCAACGCCCCCACCTGCACCGCCGCCGCCAGCAGCACCGCACGCACCGCCTGCGCCGACCGCACCGCCGCCTCCGCCGACGCCACCGCCGACACCAGAGCCTCGAACTGCCCCTCCACCTGCCTCAACGCCCCCGGCACACCCGCCAGCACCACCGGATCGATGTCCACCACCGGCACATCCGACGCAAGCGCATCCCCAGCATCCGCCGACGCGGTGGACGGCGACCTGGTCGAAGACGACGACGGGCGAGACGACGACGGCTGGGACGACCACGGCTGGGACGACGAGGTGGACGACGTCGTCGAGGCCGCCGGGTTGCGCTGCCCGGTCCCGCCCGCACCCTCGTCGAACAGGGTCGACCCCGACCCCGCCGCACCCGCCCTCGTCCGCATGCGGCAAGCCAACCACCGACCACCGACACGCCCGCCGCGAGCCGCTGACCAGCACCGACGTCCGGCGCTACGCCCCCACGCGCCGCAGCCGGAACGCCTCCACCGGCCCCAGCCCCGACAGCTCGCGCGTGCCCAGCGACTCGCACCGCAGCGTGGGGTGGCCCTCGAGCGCGGCAGCCGTCACGGCGTCGGTCAGGACGGTGCCGGGCTCGGCCGCGTCGCTGAGCCGCGCCGCGAGGTTGACGCTCGGCCCGAAGACGTCGCCGAACCGCGACAGCACCCGCCCCCACACGAACCCGACGCGCACCGGGGTGTGCGTGAGGTCCGGGGCGGGCTCGGCGTCGTCGGGCACGGGACGCAGGTGGCGCGGCGCGCGCGGGCCCCGCAGCCCGCGCACCGCGCCGAGCTTCGGCAGGCGCCCGGCGTGCGCCGCCCCGGTCGCGACGTCCACGGGCGTGGCGGGGTCCAGCCCGAAGGCCTCCGCCAGCCCCACGGCGACCCGCGCTCCCGTCTCGGGGTCGTCGGCGGCGAAGAGCACCGCGTCGCCGATGGTCTTCACCACGCGCCCGCCCTCCGCGGCCACGACGTCGCGCGTCGCCGCCTCGAACCGCTGCACGAACACCGACAGGTCCACCGGTCCGAGCGCCGCGGTCCGCCGCGTGAACGACACCATGTCGGCGAACCCGACCCCGCGGGCCAGCGGCAGCGCCAGCGGGTCGGCGCCGGGCCGGTTCGCCTCGCCGAACTCGGCGGCGTAGCGCCCGGCGATCGCGGCCAGCTGACGCCGGTAGGAGTGCACGAGCTGCGCCTCCAGCAGCGGCACGAGCTGCGGCAGCAGGTCGATGAGCAGCAGCCGCGCGCTGACGTCGTCGAGCTCGAGGCGGGTCGACAGGTCCTCGACGAGCGCCTCGACCTGCCACAACGCCAACCGGTCCGAGGTGTGCCCGAGCGCCCTGACCAGCGAGGTCACCGTCTCCGGCGCCAGGCCGTGCTCGCGGCCGAGGGCGGTCGAGCGCTCCATGGCGGCCGCGTCGGCGTCGGTGAGCAGGGGCTCGTCGGGGTCGGGGTGAGGGAGCCCGAGCGTGCGCCAGTAGGCCCGCACGTCGTCGACCTCCTGCTCCAGGTGCTCCGCGAGCGCGCGCACCGACCAGCGCCGCGAGCCGCCCAGGAGCACGTCGTCGAGCCGGCTCACCGTGCCCTCCCGGTCCGTCGGCGCGCGTGCCGGGAGGTCGCGGCGCGCGGGCGGGTCAGCACCACGGTCGACGGACACGAGGCGAGACTAGATCACGACCCCGTGCGGAGGTGACCCACATCACCCGCCAGGACCGGGTGGAGTTCGTCGCCCGTCACCCGGACGAGCAAGGACCCGTCGTCGCCGAGCGACTCGGCGCGGCCCTCCACGACCATCCCACCGGGCGCGTCCACCCGCACGTCCTGCCCGAGCGTCGCGCACGTGTCCGCGACCTCCGCGGCGAGGCCGGCCGCCACGGCGTCCCCGTCGGCGTCGCGCCACCGCTCCCCCACCTCGCCCAGCGCGGTGACCAGCGCGACGAGGAGCCCCTCACGGTCCGCGTGCGGGGCCCCGGCCACGGCGAGCGACGTCGCCCACGGCACCGGCAGCTCGTCGGCCACCTGGTCGACGTTCACCCCCACCCCGGCGACGACCGCGTCGTCGACCGCCTCCGTCAGCACGCCGCCCACCTTGCGCCACCTGCCCCACCCGTCGAGGTCCCGCGCGTCGCCGGTGGCCGCCGGCAGGAGCAGGTCGTTCGGCCACTTCAGCGCCGCGGGTACCCCGGCCGCCCCCCGCAGCGCGCGCACCGCCGCCAGCCCGACGAGGAGCGGCGCCCACCCCCGCCGGGCGGCCGGCACACCCGGACGCAGCAGCACCGAGGCGGTCAGCGCCGCGCGCGGCGGCGTCGTCCACGTGCGGCCCGCCCGCCCGCGCCCGGCCTCCTGGTGGTCGGCGACGAGGACCGCCGGCGCCGGCCAGGCCGCCGGGTCCCGCCGCACCGCCGCGACGAGCTCCGCGTTCGTCGAGCCCGCACGGGGTACGACCTCGAGCCGGGCCAGCGGGCCCGCCGGCGCGAGGAGCCGGTCCCGCAGCACGTCCGCCCGCAGCGGCGACCGCGCGCCGGCCCGGTCCTTCCCGGTCAGGGTCTCCGACCGCTCGTCGGGGCCTGGTGTGTCCTGCTCGTCGTCGCGCACGTCCCGCATCATCCGCCGCGCGGTTGGAGGTTTCCACCAGCACGCCACGCCAACTGCGTCCGCGCCCTGCACGCCGGGCGTCGGAGGGGGCGTCTAGCGTGGGCCAGATGACGCAGACCGAGGACGCGGCCGCCCCCGCGCGCCCCGACGCCCCCGCCCCGCGCACGACGGCGGGCCGGCTGGAGGAGCTCGCCGTGCGCCGCCGCGCGGCCGCCGACGCCGAGACCGCCGCCGGGGAGCGCCAGCACGGCCGAGGCAAGAAGACGGCCCGCGAGCGCGTGGAGCAGCTGCTGGACCCGGGCTCGTTCACCGAGCTCGACGCGCTGGTCCGGCACCGCTCGACGAACTTCGGGCTCGAGCGCAAGCGGATCGCCGGTGACGGCGTCGTGGCCGGGCACGGCACGGTCGACGGCCGGCCGGTGTGCGTCTACGCGCAGGACTTCACGGTCTTCGGCGGCAGCCTCGGCGAGGTGCACGGCCAGAAGATCACCAAGGTCATGGACCTGGCGCTGCGGACGGGCGTGCCGCTCGTCGGCATCAGCGACGGCGGCGGCGCGCGCATCCAGGAGGGCGTGGCCGGCCTGACGCAGTTCGCCGAGATCTTCCGCCGCAACGTCGCGGCCTCCGGCGTCATCCCGCAGATCAGCCTCATCCTGGGCCCGTCCGCCGGCGGCGCGGTGTACTCCCCCGCCCTCACGGACTTCATCGTCATGGCCGACGGCACGTCCAACATGTTCATCACCGGCCCGGACGTCATCCGCGCCGTCACGGGCGAGGACGTCGGCTTCGAGGAGCTGGGCGGCGCCACGACGCACAACACCCGCTCCGGCGTGGCCCACTACCTCGCCGCCGACGAGGACGACGCCATCGACTACGCGCGGGCGCTGCTGGCCTACCTGCCCGCCAACAACCTGTCCGACCCGCCGTCCTACCCGCACGAGGCGCCGCTGGAGCCCACGGACGCGGACCTCGCGCTCGACACGCTCGTGCCCGACTCGGACAACCAGCCCTACGACATGCGGGCCGTGGTGGAGACGGTGCTCGACGACGGGCTGCTCGAGGTCCAGCCGCTGTTCGCGCCCAACGTCCTCGTCGGGTTCGGGCACGTCGAGGGGCACGTCGTCGGCGTCGTGGCCAACCAGCCCCTGCAGATGGCCGGCACGCTCGACATCGACGCGGCGGAGAAGGCCGCGCGGTTCGTGCGCACGTGCGACGCCTTCAACATCCCGGTGCTCACGTTCGTCGACGTCCCGGGCTTCCTCCCGGGCACCGACCAGGAGTGGAACGGCATCATCCGCCGCGGGGCCAAGCTCATCTACGCCTACGCCGAGGCGACCGTCCCGCTCGTCACCGTCATCACGCGCAAGGCCTACGGCGGTGCCTACATCGTCATGGGCTCCAAGCAGCTCGGCGCCGACGTCAACCTCGCCTGGCCGACCGCGCAGATCGCGGTCATGGGCGCCGGCGGCGCCGTCAACATCCTCCAGCGCGCGGCGCTGAAGAAGGTGGGCGATGCCGGCGGCGACGTGGAGGCCGAGCGCGCGCGCCTGACCGCCGAGTACGAGGACGCGCTCGTCAACCCGTGGGACGCCGCCGACCGCGGCTACGTCGACGACGTCATCGCCCCCGCCGAGACCCGCGCCCGCGTCACCTCCGCGCTGCGCCTGCTGCGCACGAAGCGCGCCACCCTGCCTCCCAAGAAGCACGGCAACATCCCCCTGTAGGCCGCGCCCCGCGCCGCCGGTGACGTCCGCGGACGGCCGGCGCGCCCCCGATCCCGACACGACCCCCGGAGCCGATCATCACCGAGCACGACCTGCCGTCCCCGGACGGGCACGACGACCACGACCACGACCACGACCACGACGAGCGGACGCACGGCACGACCCCGCTCACCGGGGTCGACCCGGCCCCGCTGCACGCCCTCGTCGACGAGCTCGCGGCCGCCCTGCACACCTACGTCGACACGGCGGTGGGCGTGCGCTCGGAGTTCGGCGCCACCGAGGCCGACGACGACCCGCGCGTGCTCGCGCTCGAGCAGCAGGTCGGCGGGCTGAACGCGCGCCTGTACGACCTCGTGCACGGCACGCTCGGCGTGCACCCGGACCTCACCGGCATGGCGTGGGACGACGAGGGCGACGGCGACGAGGACGCGCTGGGGGTCGACCCCGACGTCGAGACGTTCCACCTCGGCTTCGTCGTGAGCCGGCCGCCGGCGGACCGGACTTTCGACTCCGCGCTCGACCTCGTCGACGCCGGCGGCGCGGAGATCGTCGAGCGGCTGCAGGTCGCCGGGTTCGAGGTCGGCGAGTGGGGCACCGCCCGCGGCGGTCCCGTCTCCTTCGAGGACGACGACGCCGACGACGAGGGCGAGGACCGCCTGTGAGCGCGCCGACCGACGACCGGCCGCCGCACGTCCAGGTCGTGCGGGGAGAGCCCGACGACGTCGAGCTCGCCGCGCTCGTCGCCGGCCTCGTCGCCGCGGCCGGACCCGGCGCGGGGGCCGGCGCGGGGGGCGGGACCGGTCACGGGCACGACGACGGGCCGGCACCGAGCGCCTGGTGCGACCGGGCGCGCTCGGTCCGTGGCACGGTCGCTCACGCCGCCGGCGCCGACGCGTGGCGCTGGAGCCTGCGGGGCTGACCCCGGCCCGCCTATGGTGCCGGGGTGACCGGCGACGCCCAGACCCCCCGCCCGACGAGCACCAGCGCGAGCCCCACCACCGACGCGGGCACCGACGCGGGCACCAGCACCGACGCGAGCACCAGCGCGGGCGCCATCGGCGCCGCGACCGGTGGGCGTGAGCCCAGCCCCGTCGACGCCCTGGCGGACGCCTTCTTCGCGACGTCCTGCCGCCTCGACCCCATCGCCGCGACGTCGATGGGCGCCACGGGCTTCGACGCGCTGATGACGGACTGGAGCCCGGAGGGCCACGCGGCTCGCGCCCAGGCGGCGCGCGACACGCTCGCCGCCCTCGACGCCCTGGAGGCCGGCGGCGGGGCGCTGGACGCCACGGACGTCGTCACCGTCGCCGCGATGCGGGAGCGCCTGGGGGTCGGCCTCGAGCTCGCCGACGCCCACGAGGACCTCGCCGAGCTGAACAACATCGCCTCACCGGCCCAGTCGGCGCGCGACGCCTTCGACCTCATGCCGACGGGCACGGCCGACGACTGGGACGTCGTCGCC
The DNA here is from genome assembly GCF_057221735.1 of Cellulomonas sp. plas2. Taxonomy (NCBI): domain Bacteria; kingdom Bacillati; phylum Actinomycetota; class Actinomycetes; order Micrococcales; family Cellulomonadaceae; genus Cellulomonas; species Cellulomonas sp. plas2. The sequence goes on along the minus strand of NZ_CM170155.1, from coordinate 1,351,846 downwards.
CGGCGCCTGCGCGCGCTGCCCGCCGCGCTCGAGGGGTACGCGGTGTCGCTGCGGCTGGCCGCGGACCGCGGCCGTGTCGCCGCTGCCCGCCAGGTGGCCGAGGTCGCCGCGCAGTCCGACGTCCTGGCCGACGCGCCGCGGTCCTTCTTCACCCAGCTCGCCGCCCGCGCCGCCGCGACGCCCGGGGTGCCGGAGTCGCTCGCGCGGGAGGTCGCGGAGGCGGGCGAGGGTGCCCGCGCGGCCTACGAACGGCTCGCCGAGACGCTGCGCAGCGAGCTCGCCCCGCAGGCCCCGGAGGCCGACGCCGTGGGCCGCGACCGCTACGCCGTCTGGTCGCGCTTCTTCCTGGGGGCCGCCGTCGACCTCGACGAGACCTACGCCTGGGGCGTCGCCGAGCTCGAGGCGATCATCGCGGAGCAGGACGCGCTCTCCGCGCGGATCGCGGGCGACGGCGCCGACCTGCCCCGCGCGATGGCCGTCCTGCAGGCCGACGAGGCGCGGCAGCTCCAGGGGACCGACGCCCTCCAGCGCTGGATGCAGGAGGTGTCCGACGCCGCCGTCGACGCCCTGGACGGCACGCACTTCACCATCCCGGCCCCGCTGCGCGCCCTCGAGTGCCGCATCGCCCCCACGCAGACGGGCGGCATCTACTACACCTCCCCGTCCGACGACTTCAGCCGGCCGGGCCGCATGTGGTGGTCCGTGCCCGAGGGCGTGACGACCTTCCACCCCTGGCGCGAGCGCACGACCGTCTACCACGAGGGCGTCCCGGGCCACCACCTGCAGATCGGCCGCGCCGTGGCGGAGCGGTCCCTCAACGCGTGGCGCCGCATGCAGTGCTGGGTCTCCGGCCACGGCGAGGGCTGGGCGCTCTACGCCGAGAGCCTCATGGCGGAGATGGGCTTCCTCGACGACCCCGCCGACCGCCTGGGCCTCCTCGAGAGCCGGCGGATGCGCGCGGCGCGCGTGGTGTTCGACATCGGCACGCACCTCGACCTGCCCGTGCCCGCCCGCTGGGGCGGCGGGCGCTGGGACACCGCGACCGGCTGGGCGTTCCTGCGCGACAACCTCGCGATGGAGGAGCCGACCGTGCGGTTCGAGCACCTGCGGTACCTCGGCTGGCCCGGGCAGGCGCCGTCCTACGCGATCGGCGCGCGGATCTGGCGGGGGCTGCGCGACGAGCACGCCGCCCGCGCGCAGGCCGCCGGGCGCCCCGTGGCCGTGCGGGCCTTCCACGACGACGCCCTCGCGCTCGGCGCCCTCCCGCTCGACGTCCTGCGGACGGCTCTCACGCCGGCTTGAGCCCGCCCGGGCCGGGCCTCCGGTCCCTCGCCGCCGCCGCGGGTGGGACCGAGGTCCCGATCCGGCAGCCGGATCCCCTGGACGGGGGACGTCGAAGAGTTCCCGCGCAGGTCACGGGCGGCGTGTCGGCCGCGGGCGGCTGGGACGCTGCCCGCATGACCAGCACCGCGCCGTGCGTCGCCGTCGTCGACGACCACCCCACCGTCCGCCTCGGTGTGCGGGCCGCCCTCGAGGCGTGCCTGCCCGGGGTGCGGACCGTCCTGACGTCCACGCCGAACGCGCTGCTCGCGGCGCCGCGGCCGCCGGACGTCGTCGTGCTGGACCTGCAGCTCGGCGACGGCGTCGACCCGGCGGTGACCGTGGGGGCGCTCGTGCAGCAGGGCGCGCGGGTCCTGCTGCACACGCAGGAGCCGCGGCCGACCCTCGTCGCCCGGTGCCTGCGCGCCGGGGCCGCCGGGGTGGTCGGCAAGGGCGAGCCCGTGGAGTCCCTCGTCGCCGCCGTGCGGGCCGTGGCGCGGGGTGAGCGCTGGCTCGGCGGGCCGTTCGCGGCCGTGCTCGAACCCGGCGAGCGGCGGCGGGCCCCGCAGCTGACCCCGCGCGAGCTCGAGGCCGTCCGGCTCTACGCCGGCGGCCTCCCGCTGAAGTCCGTGGCGCGCCGCATGGGCGTCAGCGAGGAGACCGCGAAGGAGCACCTCAAGCGCGTGCGCCGCAAGTACCTCGCCGCCGGGCGCCCGGCCCGCACCAAGCTGGACCTGCTGGTGCGCGCCGTGGAGGACGGGCACGTCCCGCCGGTCGCCGCCGGGCAGGCGGTCGACCGGCTGGCGGACGCCGCCGGCTGACGCGAGCGGCGCCGGGGCCCGGACGAGCAGGGGCGCGACCGGGAACCCGGTCGCGCCCCTGCTGGCGTCTCCCCCTTGCGAGGGCGTCGGCGCTCAGGCCAGCAGCGACGGGCCGTACTTGACGAGCACCACGGCGGCGAAGAGCACGAGCACGGCGGCGGTGACGAACCAGTCGTTGCCGGCCGCGACGAACCGCCGCGCCGCCGGCCCCGCCCGCCCGGGCAGGCCCAGGTGGCCGTCCCGCACGACGATGCGCGTGAGCCCCGCCCACACGAGCGTCGTGGTGACGGTGATGAGCAGGCACCACGGGCACAGGGCGCCGATGACGAAGTACGCCTCGAAGAACAGCCAGTACGCGAAGACGAGGCCCGCCGTGTAGATCGCCTCCGCGGACAGCATGAACCAGCGCGGGAAGGTCACGCCGCCGGCGATGGCGACCGCCACGGTGATGACCACGGCCTCCGCCGCGATGCCGAGGAACGCGTTCGGGAACCCGAACAGCGACGCCTGCCACGACTGCGCGACCTTGCCGCAGCTGATGACGGCGTTGATGTCGCACGACAGCGACGCGTCCGGGTCGCCCGCGAGCGTCACGGCCTCGATCGACAGGACGAACGACGTGTACAGGCCCAGCACGCCGGACACGATCATCTTGATCGCCGTCCGGCGCCGCCACGCCAGGCCGGAGGGCCGCCGCAGCTCCGGGTCGTCGTCGCGCGGCAGATCGGGCTCGTCGACGAACCCGCCGCCACCGCCGCGGCCCGTCCCCGTCGTCGTGCGCGTGGCGCTCACGTCCCACCGTCCCCCTCGTCCGTCGTGCGACCCGTCCGTCCCCACCATCGGTGCCCGGACGTGCGGCGGGAGGGGTCGTTCGTCCTGGTGCACAGTGTGGCGCACGACGGCTGGGAGGTGCCTGGACGTGATGCGTGCCGGATCGGGACGGCAGGACCTCCGGCAGGACCTCCGGTACGGCCCCCGGTGCGGCCTCGGGTGCGGCCTCCGGTGCGGCCTCCGGTGCGGTCTCCGGCGGGACCCGCCGCGGGGCCCTCGTAGGCTCGTCGGCGTGACCCGCCTGCTGCTCGCGTCCGCCAGCCCCGCCCGTCGAGCGACCCTCGTCGCCGCCGGGATCGACCCCCTCGTCGTCGTCTCCGCCGTCGACGAGGACGCCGCCCTGGCCGCCGGCCGCGAGCGCTTCGGCCCCCTCGACCCGGCCGACGCCGTGCTGCTGCTGGCGCAGGCGAAGGCCCAGGCCGTGGCGGCACGCCTCACCGAGGACGACGCGGAGCTGCCCGGCCTGGGCCACGACGAGGACCCCGAGGACCTGCTCGTCCTGGGCTGCGACTCCATGCTCGAGCTCGACGGCGAGATCCTTGGCAAGCCCGCCGACGCCGCCGAGGCCGTGCGCCGCTGGGAAGCGATGCGGGGGCGTTCCGGCACCCTGCACACCGGGCACTGGCTCGTCGACGTGCGGCCGGCGCCCGTCGACGGCGGCAGCGGCACCGGTGCGGCGCTGGGCGCCACGGCCTCGACCGTCGTGCACTTCGCGGACGTGTCCGACGAGGAGGTCGCCGCGTACGTGGCCACCGATGAGCCACTGGCCGTCGCCGGGGCCTTCACCGTCGACGGGCTCGGCGGGCCGTTCGTCGAGGGCGTCGAGGGCGACCACCACGCCGTCGTGGGCCTGAGCCTGCCGCTGCTGCGCGGCCTGCTCGCCGACGTCGGCGTCCCGCTGCCGTCGCTCTGGCGACCGGGCACGCGCCGGCGCTGACGCCCGCGGCGGTTCACGCGCGCCCGCGGCGGTGCGCGCACGCCCGCGGCGGTGCGCGCGCCCCCTCGTCGGAACCCCACAAACGCCGCGCCGGCCCGCTGGCCGCCGGCGACAGTGTTGTCCGGCGCCCCTCGTGCCGCACCGGGACCTCCGTCCCGCGCGCTATACGGTCGGGGCGTGATCACCAGCGTCCTCGTCGCCAACCGCGGGGAGATCGCGGTCCGCATCGTCCGTGCCTGCGCGGACGCCGGTCTGCGCTCCGTCGCCGTCTACGCCGACCAGGACCGCGAGGCGCTGCACGTGCGCCTCGCCGACGCGGCCTTCGCCCTCGGCGGCGCCCGCGCCGCGGAGACCTACCTCGACATCCCCAAGCTGCTCGACGTGGCCCGCCGGTCGGGCGCCGACGCGGTCCACCCCGGCTACGGGTTCCTCTCGGAGAACGCCGCCTTCGCGCAGGCCGTCATCGACGCCGGGCTCACGTGGATCGGCCCGCCGCCGGCCGCCATCGAGGCGCTCGGGGACAAGGTCAGCGCCCGGCACATCGCGCAGCGTGCCGGCGCCCCGCTCGTCGCCGGCACACCCGACCCCGTGAGCGGCGTGGAGGAGATCCACGCCTTCGTCGAGCAGCACGGGCTGCCCGTCGCCATCAAGGCCGCGTTCGGCGGCGGTGGGCGCGGGCTGAAGGTGGTCCGCGACGCCGACGACGTGGACGAGCTGTACGCCTCCGCCGTCCGCGAGGCCGTGGCGGCGTTCGGGCGCGGGGAGTGCTTCGTCGAGACGTACCTCGACCGGCCGCGGCACGTGGAGACGCAGTGCCTGGCGGACCGCCACGGCACGGTCGTCGTCGTCTCCACCCGCGACTGCTCGCTGCAGCGGCGGCACCAGAAGCTCGTCGAGGAGGCGCCGGCGCCGTTCCTCACGCCGGCGCAGGTGGAGCTGCTCGAGCGGTCCTCCATCGCGATCCTGCGCGAGGCGGGCTACGAGGGCGCCGGGACGTGCGAGTTCCTCGTCGGGCTCGACGGCCAGATCTCGTTCCTCGAGGTCAACACGCGCCTGCAGGTCGAGCACCCGGTGACCGAGGAGGTCTCGGGCATCGACCTCGTCCGCGAGCAGCTGCGCATCGCCGACGGCGAGCCGCTCGGGTACGACCGGGTGGCCACGCGCGGCCACTCCCTGGAGTTCCGCATCAACGGCGAGGACCCCGCCGCGGGCTTCCTCCCCGCGCCCGGCAAGGTGACGCGCCTGCGGCTGCCGTCCGGCCCGGGCGTGCGCTGCGACTTCGGCGTGGTCGAGGGCGACACGGTCTCCGGCGCGTTCGACTCGATGATCGGCAAGCTCGTCGTCACCGGCGCCACCCGGGCGGAGGCCGTGCAGCGCGCCCGCCGTGCCCTGGCCGAGCTGGAGGTCGGGGGCATCCCCACCGTCGTGCCGTTCCACCGCGCGGTGCTGGAGGAGCCGGACTTCGTGCCGGCCGACCCGGCGCAGCCCTTCGCGGTGCACACGCGGTGGATCGAGACCTCCTTCGCCGACCGGCTGCCCGGGCTCGCGCCCGCGGCGCCCGCCGGCGGTGCCCCTGCCGCGGCCGGGGTGGAGGAGCCCGACGAGGAGCCGGCGCTCGAGCGCGTCGTCGTCGAGGTCGGCGGCAAGCGGCTCGAGGTGGTCCTGCCCGCCGCGCTGGCCGGCGGCCTCGGCGGCGGTGCCGGCCGCCGGGGGGCGGGCGCCCCGCGCCGTCCGGCCCGTCGCGCCGCGCCGAGGGCCGGTGCCGCGGCGTCCGGGACGACGCTGGCCTCGCCCATGCAGGGCACGATCGTGAAGGTGGCGGTCGGCGAGGGGGCCGTCGTGGCGGAGGGCGACCTCGTCGTCGTGCTCGAGGCCATGAAGATGGAGCAGCCGCTGCTCGCGCACCGCGCGGGGACCGTGCGCGGCCTCGCGGCCGAGGTCGGCGCGACCGTCGCGGCCGGCACGGCGCTGGCCGAGATCGTCGACGCGGACGCGTGAGCGACGGCGCGCCGGCGGAGCCGTCCTCCGGCACGCCCGCGTCCCCGGACGGCGGCGTGACGCCCGCGGGGCCGCCGGCGCGCCAGCCACGGCCCGGGGACGGGTGGGTCGCCTGCGCCTGCGGCCGCCGGCACTGGGGCCGCGCCGGTGCGGCGGGCCTGCTCCTGGCCCGGCGCCCGGAGCCCGGGGGCCCGGTGACGCACGTCGTCCTGCAGCACCGCGTCGGGTGGAGCGACCAGGGCGGGACGTGGGGCATCCCGGGCGGGGCGCGCGAGCCCGACGAGACCCCCGTCGCCGCCGCGCTGCGGGAGGCGCGCGAGGAGGCCGGGATCGACCCGGCCGCGGTCCGCGTGCTCGGCACGTCGCTGCTCGACCACGGCACGTGGTCCTACACGACCGTGCTGGCCGAGGAGGCCGTGCCGGTCGTCCCCACCGTGACCGACGTGGAGAGCCTCGAGATGGCCTGGGTCCCCGTCGACGAGGTCACCGACCGGCCGCTGCTGGCCGCGTTCGGCGAGGCCTGGCCCGCGCTGAGACGGCGCCTGGACGCGGGCGCCTGAGCCCCTCCGCCCGGGTGTACATTCCCGGCTGAGGTTAGGCTGCCCTCACCAGCGCCGCCCTCACCGCCCGCCGGCCCGTCCGCGCGCGGTCCCGCGTCGGCGTGCCGCCCCGGCACCGGAGCCAGAGAGCACCACGAACATGGTCGCGAACTACCTCATCGGGCTGCGCGAAGGCCTGGAGGCGGCGCTCGTCGTCGGGATCCTCGTCGCCTACCTGGTGCGGACAGGGCGGCGCGACCTGCTGCCCGCGCTGTGGGCGGGCGTCGGCACGGCCGTGGCCGTCGCCCTGGCGTTCGGGGCGCTGCTGACGTTCGGGCCCTCGCGCCTGACGTTCGAGGCGCAGGAGGCCATCGGCGGGTCCCTGTCGATCGTGGCCGTCGGCCTCGTCACCTGGATGATCTTCTGGATGGCCCGCACCGCGCGGCACCTCAAGGCGGACCTGCACCACCGGCTCGACGACGCGGTCGCCGCGGGCCGGGGCGCCGTCGTCGTGATGGCGCTGCTGGCGGTGGGCCGCGAGGGCCTGGAGACGGCGCTGTTCCTCTGGGCCGGCGCCCAGGCCACCGGCCGGACGACGGCGCCGCTGCTCGGGGCCGCCCTCGGGCTGGCCACGGCCGTGCTGCTCGGCTGGCTGCTCTACCGCGGCGCGGTGCGGATCGACCTGCGGCGGTTCTTCTCCTGGACCGGGGTGTTCCTCGTCCTCGTCGCCGGCGGGGTGCTGTCCTACGGCGTGCACGACCTGCAGGAGGCCGGGGTGCTGCCCGGGCTGAACTCGCTGGCCTTCGACGTGTCCGCCGCCGTCCCGCCGACGAGCTGGTACGGCGTGCTCCTCAAGGGCGTCTTCAACTTCTCCCCCGCCACCACCTGGCTCGAGGCGGCGGCGTGGACGGCCTACGTCGTGCCGACGCTCGCCCTGTTCGTGCGGTCCGCGTGGGGCGGCTCGACCCCGGCTCGCCCGGTCGGCGGGACGGGGACGGGGACGGGCACGGCGACGAGCACGTCAGCCCCGGTGGCCGCACCCGTCACGCCCTGACAGCCCTCGCCTCTTCCGACCCTCTCCCCCGCCGCGGCCCTCCGCCGCCCGCCCTCCCGCGCCGTCACCCTGGAGCCCCCATGCCCCGCCGCCCCCTGGCCCTCGTCGGCCTCGTCGCCCTCGCGCTGCCGCTGACCGCCTGCGTGCCCAACGAGACCGCGGAGGTGTCCGCGGCCGGGACCGCGGGTGCCGGCGGCGGCACGGGCACCGTGACGGTGAGCTCCACCGCCGACGCCTGCGAGCTGTCGGAGGACACCGCCCCGTCGGGCACGCTGCGGTTCACCGTCGTCAACGACGGCAGCGACGTCACCGAGTTCTACCTGCTGGCCGAGGACGGCCTACGGGTGGTGTCCGAGGTGGAGAACGTCGGCCCCGGCCTGTCCCGGGACCTCGTCGTTCAGGTCGCCCCCGGCACCTACGTCGCCCAGTGCAAGCCCGGCATGGTCGGGGACGGCATCCGCAGCGACTTCACGGTGACCGACTCCGGCACGCCGGTCGGACCGACCGGTGACGTCGCGGAGCAGCTGGCCGCGGCCGAGGCGTCGTACCTGGCCTACGTCCGGGACCAGTCCGGCGCTCTCATCGCCGCCACCCAGGAGTTCGCGGCCGCCTACGCCGCGGGCGACGACGCCACGGCCCGATCCCTGTACGCGCCCACCCGCGTGCACTGGGAGCGCATCGAGCCGGTCGCGGAGTCGTTCGGCGACCTCGACCCGCTGCTGGACCTGCGCGAGGCCGACCTCGAGGAGGGCGCGACCTGGACGGGGTGGCACCTCGTCGAGAAGGACCTGTGGCAGCCGGCGCCCGAGGCGAACGGGGGCGTCGCGTACACGCCGCTCACGCCGGAGCAGCGGCAGGTCGCCGCGGACGACCTCGTCGCCAACACGCAGCGCCTCGTCGACCAGGTGAACGCCCAGGACTTCACGGTCGCCGCGTTCCAGGTCTCCAACGGCGCCAAGGAGCTGCTCGACGAGGTCGCCACGGGCAAGGTCACCGGCGAGGAGGAGATCTGGTCCCACACGGACCTCTGGGACTTCGCGGCGAACGTCGACGGGGCGGACGTCGCCTACGGCGTGCTCGCCGACGTCGTCACCGAGCGCGACCCGGAGCTGGCGACCGAGCTGACCGAGCGGTTCGACACCCTCCAGGGGCTCCTGGCGCAGCACGGCTCGTACGACGCCGGGTTTGCGGGCTACGACACCCTCACCGACGCGCAGGTCAAGGAGCTCGCAGCGGCCGTCGACGCCCTGTCCGAGCCGCTCTCGCGCCTGACCGCCACGGTCACCGGGGCGTGAGGACGCGCCGTGCCCACCGCTGACGCCGTCCCCGACCCCTCGAGCCGCCCGGCGGAGCCCGCCTCGCGCGGGCTGTCCCGGCGCGCCCTGCTGGGCTGGGGCGGCGGGCTGGCGGCGGGTGCGGCCGTCGGGGCGGCGGGCGGCTTCGGCGTCGCACGGGCCTCGGCCGGACCGACCGCCGGGCCGGCCGCGACGCCCGACCCGGGGGCCACCGGCGTCGGCGCGCACCGCACCTACGCCTTCACCGGTCCGCACCAGGCGGGCATCGTCACCCCGGCGCAGGACCGGCTGTACCTGGCGACCTTCGACGTGACGACCGACGACCGCGACCGGCTCGTCGACCTCCTGCGCCGCTGGACCGTCATGGCCGCCCGGCTCACGCAGGGCCTGCCGGCCGGGTCGCTCGGGCCCTCGTCGGGCCCCTACGACGCACCGCCGGACGACACGGGCGAGGCGGCCGACCTGCCCGCCGCAGGCCTCACGCTGACGTTCGGGTTCGGCCGGTCGCTGTTCGTCGGCACGCCGGGAGCCGACGGCTCCCCCGGCGTCGACCGCTTCGGCCTGGCGGCGCGGCTGCCCGCCGCCCTCGTCGAGCTGCCGCACTTCCCGGGCGACGACCTCGACCCCGCGCGCAGCGACGGCGACCTCGTCGTGCAGGCGTGCGCCGACGACCCGCAGGTCGCGGTCCACGCCGTGCGGAACCTCGCGCGCGCCGCCTTCGGCACGGCCACGCTGCGCTGGGCCCAGCTCGGCTACGGCCGCACCTCGTCGACCTCGACGAGCCAGCGCACCCCGCGCAACCTGTTCGGCTTCAAGGACGGCACCTCGAACGTCAAGGCCGAGGAGACCGAGGCGCTCGACGAGCACGTGTGGGTTCCCGCGTCCGCGGCCGACGAGGACGCGGCCGCCGGCACCGACTCGGCGTGGATGACGGGCGGCTCGTACCTCGTCGCCCGGCGCATCCGCATGACCATCGAGACGTGGGACCGGTCCTCCCTGCGCGAGCAGGAGGCCGTCGTCGGCCGGACGAAGGGCGAGGGCGCCCCCCTGTCCGGCGGAACGGAGTTCACCGAGCCCGATCTCGCCGCGACGGGCGCCGACGACGCGCCCCTGGTGCCGGCGGACTCCCACGTGCGCCTCGCCCACCCGACGATGCACGGCGGCGCCCGCATGCTGCGCCGCGGCTACAACTTCACCGACGGCAACGACGGCCTGGGCCGCCTCGACGCCGGCCTGTTCTTCCTCGCCTTCGTCACGGACCCGCGCACGCACTTCATCCCGGTGCAGTCGGCCCTGGCGACGAGGGACGCCCTGCGCGAGTACCTGCTGCACACGGGCTCGGGCCTCTTCGCGGTCCCGCCGGGGGTGCCCTCGGTGCCCACAGGCGCGGACGGCACTCCGACCCTCACCGAGGATGCGCCTTTCGTCGGCGAGACGCTCTTCGCCTGACGGCGCACGAGCTCCGCCACCGCCCGGCGCCGAGGAACGTCCGGATCCGCCGATGACCGGCGCGCCTGCTCGTGCCGCTACGAGGGCCGCCGCGAGGCGATGCTCGAGCCCAACGGCCGACGTTGTCGAGCTAGACCAATGAGATGGGAACGGCGGCCGCCAGCAGCACCAGTTCCGCCGGAGCGCTTGACGACCAGTGCCAGCGTCGACGTCCGTCACCAGGGATGAACACGCTCATCAGCAGGTGGCACACGAAAGCGAGGAGAGTCGCGGTGTAGACGTACGAGAGGCCGTCAGTGAGGCCGCCCGGACGTCGGGCCCCACCGTCGAGTGCGATGCCGAGCGCCAGGTCGACTGCGAGTGCGGCGGAGAATGCCAGCAAAGCAGGGCCGCAGAGCAGGAGATGGACCGCGCGCCCCGTCCGGACCTGCCGCCGATCGCGGCCCAGCCGACGGCCACGTGTCGTTCAACTCCTCGCCCAAGAAGCTCGGATCAGTGCGTCGCACGGCGCGTCGCGGCGGCGCAGGAGGCGCGTCCCCGTCGGTCTACTCCTCTTGCTGCAGCACCGTCGCAGCAGCATGCTCAGGAAGCCGATCAATCGCGGTCGTAGGGCGCCGCGTCGTTCCACCGCATCTACGGCCGCCAGGGCATCGACAGCAGGAACGCCGCCCAACCCTCGTGCGTGTCCTCGCGCACGACGCCGTCGGATGTTCGTACTCGGTAGAGAGTGACCCCGCGGCCTCGCCCGACCTCGATCTGGCCGGCCACGGCCTGTCGTACGACGGACCTCACCACCTCGACCGTTTCGACTGACCGCGGGAGCTCCCACCCTCGCCCCTTGCCCAGCCCGACGATGATGTCTTCCGCCGAGTGCATTCACCAGACACCGACTGCGTCCTCGCGATGGGGGTCCACGTCGACGCCTTCGACGATCCCCGAGTCGTCCGGCAGCTCTCGTCGCACCACGGCAACGGCCCGAAGGCGCGCATCGAGCGCGGCAGCGAGCTGCCGCAGGTCAGCGGTAGTTCGGTCGATCGGGAGCCGGCCCAGTTCGTCATCGCGCGCCACGACCTCAGTGTGGCGCGCCTCGTACTCCTGGCTGTAGGTGACCGCCGGAGGGGCATCCGGATCTGCCGCGTCGAGGGGCGACGCGCTCGTCCGCATCCTCGTCCGCCGCCGCTACGCTCGCCAACGGGTGCTCGGAGCGGCCGACCTGGCGGTAAGGGCGCACTCGGGTCGTCCCCGTTCGGCGTTCGAGAAGGCCAGGAAGTAGACCCCGGTGTGACGCCGCTCCGCTCCCCGAGGGGACACACGTCCCCACAGCTCAGGTGTCAACCGAACCCGCAGCAGTCCCGATCGCGGTCCTGGACGATCACCTCGACCGCGCACACCTCGATCGTGACGCACACCCGGAACGGCCAGCCAGAAGGACTCGCTCCCGCGCCGGCGCCGGCGTCGGCGTCGGCGGCAGCGGCGGCGTGGGTCGCGGGGTGTCCGCACCGGCTCCGCTCGTGCACTTGCCGGCACCTGCCGTCACGGACGACGGTGAGGAGGCACCGGTCGACCGGCTGGCAGCGTCGGAAGGGGCAGACGCCATGCGCACCACCCGCACCTCCAGGGCCCGCACGGCGACCGCGTGCGCCGGCGTCCTGGCCGTCCTCACCGCTGGCGGTGTGACCGCCTGCACCTCGGACGGCTCGTCAGCGGCGCCCGCGACGAGCGCGTCCCCAACCGGCCAGCTGGCGTCGGTCACCGCGAGCGCGACGCCGTCCGAAGCGCCCGCGACGCCCGACGCGTCCCTCGCCCCTACGCCGGTGGTGGCTCCCACAGACGTGCCCGACGAGGTCCTCCTGCCGCCGGCTGCGCTGGACGGGCAGGGGTTGCCGCGGCAGCTCGTCGAGGTCGTCGTCCCCTGGCGACTGCCGCCGGGGTGCGGCGCCGGGCAGCCGGACACGGCGGTCGCCATGCGGGGCCAGGAGCTCGGTACCGGGGAGTTCGAGGCGGTCGTCCCCGTGCAGCAGGTCGCCGTGTTCCCCGACGCCGCGGCGGCCGTGGTGGAGCTGGACCGCGTCCGCGGCCGGCTCGCCGGGTGCGCTCCTGAGGAACCGGACGCAACGACCGTGTACGTCCGTGAGGACGTGGCCGTCGGCGCGCAGGGCACAGGTCTCGCGACGTCGTACAACGGCGGGACCGACGACGGAGCGCTGGGTACCTACGCCGTGCTCACCCGGCGCGGCAACGCGGTGGTTCTCGTCGGGGGCGAGGGGGGCGAACGCAACCTGGGCGACGCCCGCGCTCAGGAGACTGCGCACGCGCAGGCGGCCTGGGAGCTCCTGGCGCGGTACGAGCTCGACGCGGACTGAGGTCGGCCTCGGCCCTCGTCGGCGGCGCGGTGCGCGGGCCGCCGCTACTGCGTCGCGGCCGCCAGTGCCCGGCGCAGAGCGGCGACGTGCGCACCGTCGCCGTCGACGGTCAGCGCGTCCCGGTCGCCGCGGCCCCACAGCCACAGCAGCACCGCGTCCGGCGCGCCCCGTACCGTGGCGGCCGCGGTCGGGTCGGTGGACCTCACCTCCGCCTGCGCGCCCGTGACCTCGACACCCCAGGCCCTCCCGCCCGCCTCGACGACGACCGACGACCGGAGGTCCGGCCCGATGCCCGACGAGGGACCGTCGGCGGGAAGCGACAGCGGGAGGAAGACCGTGAGCACCTCGTCGATCCCGTCGAGCGCCAGCGCCGGGTCGACGAGGGACGGCTCGCCGGCCGCCTGCTCGAGGTCGACCCGGTGGATCAACGTCTCCTGCGCCATGCGTCGCTGCCAGAAGGACAGCCGGCCGTCCGGCGTCGGCCAGGTCCAGCACGGCGTCAGGGACGGCCGGTCGACCGCCGCGAGGATGGCACCCGTGCCCCGGTCGAGGTGGGCGAGGGCGGCCTCGTCGGGCAGCGGGGCGCCCGCCGCGTCCCCCGGCGGCACGCGGTGACCGACGGCGATCGCCGTCGACTGGCGCAGGTAGACGTCGGCGACGTGACGGACGACGTCTTCGACGGTCCAGCCCGGGCAGCCGGGCACGGGCGCCGACGGATCCAGCTCCCGGGCGAGCGCCCGCAGCCGTGCCACGTCCTGGCGCAGGGCGTTGAGATGGGTCGCGCCGTCGAGGGGCGGCAGCAGCGCATCCGGATTCACGGGATGAGCGTGCCAGGCCCAGGAGGTCCAGAGGGCCGGCACGGGTCGTGGCGCCGTCTCTCACTCCTCGCCCGGCGGGACGAGGCGCGTGATACGACCGCCCGTGACCACGGCCAGCGAGCCGTCGGCCAGCGTGTGCGTGGACATCGAGCTGGCGGTCAGCACGGTCCCGCCGGCCGGGTCCGGCAGCGTCCACAGCTCCTCGCCCGACCGCAGGTCCCGCGCGACGACGACCGGGCCGGCCGCCGCCGGCTCGACCTGCAGCACGCGGCACCCGTCCGTCGCGAAGCCGACCGGCTGCCCGTAGGCCGTGCCCGTCGGGGACCAGACCGCGGCGCCCGTCGCCGCGTCGAGCGCCGTGACGCCCCGCATCGTCGGGACGAGGACGCGCTCCGCCAGCACGGTGGTGCCCTCGGACGGGCCGGGCATCGGCTCGCTGACCCACAGCCGGGCGCCGGAGGTCGCGTCGTGGGCGGCCAGGACCGTGCCCTCGACGCCGCGCACGACCGCGGTCACGTGGACGACGTCCGGCCCGCTGCCGTCGTCGAGCCGGACCTCGACGAGGTCGCCGGGCACGGTAGCGGGCACGGTAGCGAGTTCGGGGCCGGGCTCGGGCGCGGCCACGTCCTCGCCGGTCGTCGCGTCGAACCAGGTCCTGCCGGCGGCGGTCACGACGGCCGCCCGCCTCTCGTCGTCCACCCCGACCCACGTGGCCCGCGGGTCGACGTCGGGGAACGCGCGCGTCCAGCCCGTCGCGCCGGTCCTGATGGAGGACGCCACCAGCCTCGCCCCGCCGTCGTCGCCGGGGACGAGGTCGAGGAACAGCGACGCCGTCATCGCCACCGGGCTGCGGAGGTCGCGCGGCACCTCGCGCACCAGCGCGCCGGTCCTGCCGTCCCGCACGGTCACCGCACCGGCACCGACGAGGGACGTGCCGTCCTGCCGGCACACGACGACGGTCTCGTCTCGCGGGGCCGCCGGCCCCTCGCCGCCGAGGAAGGTGCAGCTCCCGACGTCGGAGAACAGCACCCGCCCCGTGGCCAGGTCGACCGCGTCGGTGCCGGCCGGCTCCCGGGCGACGAGCACGACGTCGTCCCCGGTGCCCCGCAGCCACCGGCCCTCCACCGACCACGCCTCGACGAGCGGGCGGTCGAGGTCCACCGAGAGGCCGTCGAGCGCGCGCAGGCGGGCGTCCTCGCGCGCGACCTGCACCTGGGCCGTCACCACCCACGCCGCCAGACCCGCGGCGGCGGCACCGGCGATGAAGGCCCGTGCACGGCGGCCGGATCGCCGGGGTCGTACCGGCGGCTCCCCCGCCCGCAGGGGTGGCGCGGGCACGTCTCGTCGGGCTCGTCGTCCCACACGACCTCGTGCTCGACCCGCCGCCCCGCCCGTGCGCGCACCTGGGCCTCCTCCTGCTGCCGCCCGACCCGATCAGACCACAGGGGCGCGGCGCGCGTCAGTCGCCGGCGCGGTGCAGCGGCACCGGACCGCAGGGGCGACCGGCACGGCCTCAGCCGTAGTCGGCCCAGAGGCGACGGGCGACGCCGTCCACCGTCATCGTGCCGCCGTAGGGCACGACCCACTGCGGCCGCGTGTGGCCGAACGGGGGTCCGACCACGACCGGGGCGTCGGCGTTGTAGCGCCCGACCACGTCCACGACCACGTCCCGCTGCGCCTCACGGCGGCGACGGCGCTCGTCGGCCCCGGGGCGGTCGGTGAAGTCCGAGGTGGGCGGCCGCGCGGCCACGACGGCGGCCACGGCCCCGAGCACCCCCCGCTCCCCGAGGGAGCGCAGGATCCAGCCGAGCTCCCGCGGCGGGATGAGCTCCTCGGAGGTCTCCACCAGCAGGACGGCGCCGGTGAGCACGCCCGGGTCCGCCGGGAACCGTCCCGCCGTGAGGAGCCACTGCAGCACCTCGGCGCAGCCGCCCCAGGTGGGGCCGGTGACGGTGCGCGCGGGCCCCGCCCACGTCCACGGCTCGGTCGGCTCCCGCTCGCCGTGCTCCGTGAGCGCGCGCGGGTCGAGCCAGTCGTGCCCCAGGTCCTCCGACTCGCCAGGCTCCGTCACCTCGAGCCTCCCGCCGGTGAGCAGCGCCGCCCGTAGCGACCGTGCGTGCACCTCGTCGGCCCGCGGCCCCGGCCCGAGGT
Source organism: Cellulomonas sp. plas2 (assembly GCF_057221735.1). Lineage (NCBI taxonomy): Bacteria > Bacillati > Actinomycetota > Actinomycetes > Micrococcales > Cellulomonadaceae > Cellulomonas > Cellulomonas sp. plas2. Next base: position 1,336,270 of record NZ_CM170155.1, on the reverse strand, counting down.
GGACCTGCGTCGACCCGCCGTAGTAGCCCGCGACACCGTTGGTCCAGAGCCAGGTCAGGATGTTGGTGTTGTCGCTGTACCCGAGGAACGGCTTGGGGTCGTCGCGCACGGCCGCGGCGTCCAGGTGCGGGACGACGGTGATCTGGTCCTCACCGCCGACCGTCGCGACCACGGCGCGGATGTGGGGGTCCGCGAACGCCGCGTTGAGGTCGGCGGCCCGGTCGACGGCGCTCGCGCCCAGGCGACGGGTCGTCGGGTACTCGACGGGGACGAGACCGGTCACCTCCGTCAGGCGTCGCATCGCCTGCTCGTGCACGGCGGGTGCGAAGCCCGGCGCCGCGAACGACGGCGAGAGCACGGCGACGCGGTCCCCCGGCTGCGCCTTGGCGGGCTGGACGAGCGGTCGCACGACGGGCGGCACCTGCCGGAGGCCGGACGTCTCAATCCCCGATGCCGTGCCAGAGCAGGCGCGCCACCTCGGCGGCCGTGCCCGACATCGACGGGTACACCGTGGACGCGTTGGCCAGCGCGTCGACCTGCATGCGGTGCGTGACGGCCAGCGTCAGCGGGTAGACCGCCTCCGACGCGCGCGGCCCGACGACGACCGCGCCCAGCACGGTGCCCGACCCCTCCCGCGCGAAGATCTTGAAGAACCCGTCGCGCACGCCGAGCATCTTCGCGCGCGGGTTGCGGGACAGCGGGAGCATCTGGGTCTCGTACTTGATGCCCAGCTCCCGCAGCCGCGACTCGCTGCGGCCCACCGTGGCGATCTCCGGGTTGGTGAAGACGTTGGCGGCCACGGCCCGCAGCGACAGCGGCTGCACGAGGTCCCCGAGCGCGTGCGACATGGCGATGCGACCCTGCGTCGCCGCGACGGAGGCCAGCGGGTAGATGCCCGTGCAGTCCCCGGCAGCGTACACGCCGCGCGCCGTGGTGCGTGAGACGCGGTCGACCTCGATGTGACCCGACGCGCTGACGGCGACGCCCGCCGACTCGAGGCCCAGGTCGTCCGTGTTGGGGACGGCACCGACGGCCATGAGGACGTGCGATCCCTCGATCTCGCGGCCGTCCTCGAGCGTGACGACGACGCCGTCGGCCGTGCGGCGGGCCTTGCTCGCGCGCGACCGGCTCATCACGGTCATGCCGCGCTGGCGGAACACGCGCTCGAGCGTCTCCGCCGCGTCGGCGTCCTCCCCCGGCAGCACGCGGTCGCGCGACGAGACGAGCACGACGTGCGAGCCCAACGAGGTGAAGGCCCCGGCGAACTCCGCGCCCGTGACGCCGGAGCCGACGACGATCAGGCGCTCCGGCAGCCGGTCCAGGTCGTAGAGCTGCGTCCACGTGAGGATGCGCTCGCCGTCGGGCTGGGCGTCGGGCAGCGCGCGCGGCGTGGCGCCCGTCGCCAGCAGGACGGCGTCGGCCTCCAGCGTCTCGCTCTCGCCGTCGGCCGTCTCGACGACGACCTTGTCGGGCCCGTCCAGCCGGCCGTGGCCCCGCAGCACCCGCACGCCGTCGTTCGTCAGGCGCGTGCGGATGTCCGCGGACTGCGCCGCCGCCAGCGCCTTCACGCGCGTGTTCACCGCGGCGAGGTCGATGACGTGCCGCGCGTCCGTACCCGACCCGGGCAGCCCCTCGACGCGGATCCCCAGCTCGGGGGCCCGGTCGGCGATGGTCAGCCACTCGGCGGTGGCGATGAGGGTCTTCGACGGCATGACGTCGGTGAGCACCGCGGCGCCGCCCACGCCCTGCCGCTCGACGACCGTGACCTCCGCACCCTGACGGCGGGCGACGAGCGCGGCCTCGTAGCCGCCGGGCCCGCCCCCGACGACGACGACGCGGGTGGCCGGGCGGGGCGCGGTGGTGGGGCTCACGGCACCCATTCTGCCCGAACGGGTGACGCGCACCCGCACGGGCGGGCGTCGCGACGAGGGCTAGCCTCAGGCGCCATGACGACGCCCTCGCTCGACGACCCCACGACCGACCCGATGCAGGTGGCGCGCGCCGCCGCCGAGGCCCTCGCGGCGGCCACCGGCGTCGAGCAGCACGACGTCGCTCTCGTCCTCGGCTCCGGCTGGGGCGGGGCCGCCGACCTGCTCGGGGAGACGGTGGCCGAGGTGGCCAGCACGGACCTGCCCGGCTTCACGGCACCGGCCGTCGTCGGCCACGTCGGGACGCTCCGTTCGGTGCGCATCACGACCGACGCCGGCACCAAGCACGCCCTCGTGCTCGGCTCGCGCACGCACCTGTACGAGGGCCGCGGGGTGCGCGCCGTCGTGCACGGGATCCGGACGGCGGCGGCCGCGGGCTGCTCGACCGTGGTCCTCACCAACGGCTGCGGTGGGCTGGACCCGAGCTGGGGCCCGGGGACGCCGGTGCTCATCAGCGACCACATCAACCTCACGGCGGCCTCGCCGCTGGAGGGCGCCACCTTCGTCGACCTGACGGACCTGTACTCCTCCCGCCTGCGGGCGGTCGCGCGCGAGGTCGACCCCGCGCTGCCCGAGGGCGTGTACGTGCAGTTCCGCGGGCCGCACTACGAGACGCCCGCCGAGGTGCGGATGGCCGGGATCCTCGGCGGCCACCTCGTCGGGATGAGCACGACGCTCGACGCGATCGCCGCCCGGCACGCGGGCATGGAGGTGCTGGGCATCTCCCTCGTGACGAACCTCGCGGCCGGCGTCGGCTCCGAGCCGCTCTCGCACGAGGAGGTCCTCGAGGCGGGCCGGGCCGCCGGCCCGCGGATCAGCGCGCTCCTGGCGGACGTCGTCCGGCGCCTCTGACGTCCCCGGCGGCGGGTCGGCCGCTAGCGTGGCCCCATGAGCGCGGACGTCGACCTGGCCATCCTCGAGCAGCAGGTCCAGGCCTGGATCGACGACGACCCCGACGCGACGACCGCGCAGGAGCTGCGGGACCTGCTCGGGCGGGCCCGCACGCAGCCCGAGGGCTGGGAGCCCGGGCAGGAGACGCACGACCTGCGCGTGCTCAGCGTGCTGTCCGACACCGGTGCCGCGCGCGAGGAGCTCGCCGACCGGTTCGCGGGCACCCTGCAGTTCGGGACGGCCGGGCTGCGCGGGCGCCTCGGCGGCGGGCCCAACCGCATGAACCGGGCCGTGGTGATCCGGGCGGCCTCCGGGCTGGCCGACTTCCTGCTCGGCGAGACCGAGGGGGCGGGCGGCCCGCCCGTCGTCGTCGTGGGGTACGACGCCCGGCACCGGTCGGTGGACTTCGCGCACGACACGGCGGCCGTCCTCACGGCCGTCGGGTGCGACGTGCGCCTGCTGCCGGGGCCGCTGCCGACGCCGGTCCTGGCCTTCGCGGTGCGGCACCTCGGGGCGGACGCCGGCGTCATGGTCACCGCCTCGCACAACCCGCCGCAGGACAACGGCTACAAGGTCTACCTCGGCGGCCGGGTGGTGCACGGCGCGGGCCAGGGCGCCCAGATCGTGCCGCCGTACGACGGCGGGATCGCCGCGGCCATCGCGCGCGTGCCCTCCGTCGCGAGCGTCCCGCGAGCCGCGAGCGGCTGGACCGTCCTCGGGCCGGAGGTGGCCGAGGCGTACGTGGCGAGCGTGCTCGGCTCGGCGCCGCCCGGGCGTCCCGCGGCGGACCTGTCCATCGTGCTCACGCCCATGCACGGCGTCGGCGGCGCGATCGCCCTGCGGGTGCTGCAGGCGGCCGGGTTCGGCCGGGTGCAGCTCGTCCCGCAGCAGGCCGCGCCCGACCCCGATTTCCCCACGGTCGACTTCCCCAACCCCGAGGAGCCGGGCGCGATCGACCTCTCGCTCGTCCTGGCGGCCACGGTCGACGCGGACCTGGTCCTCGCGCTCGACCCCGACGCCGACCGCTGCGCCGTCGCGCTGCGCGACCCGCGGGCCGCCCTCCCGACCGCCCCCGGCACGGCCGCGGCCGACGGGTGGCGCATGCTGCACGGCGACGAGACGGGCTCGCTGCTGGGCGCGGCCGTGGCCGCGCTCGTGGCCGGCGGTGAGGCGGGCGGCACCGCGTGGCCGACCGGCGACGACCCCGGGGATGCCGCCGCCGACGGGCCGGCGCTCGCCTCCTCCATCGTCTCCTCCCGCCTGCTGGGCCGGATCGCCGCGGCGCACGGCCTACGGCACGTGCAGACGCTGACGGGCTTCAAGTGGATCGCACGCGTACCGGGGCTCGCCTTCGGCTACGAGGAGGCGCTGGGCCTGTGCGTCGACCCCGCGCACGTGCGGGACAAGGACGGCATCTCGGCGGCCCTGGCGGTCGCGCGGCTCGCGGCGGACCTCGCGGCGCAGGGGCGCACCCTCGTGGACGCGCTCGACGACCTCGCCCGCGCCCACGGCCTGCACCTGACGGACCAGGTCTCCGCGCGCTTCACCGACCTCGACGCGATCGGCACGACGATGGACCGCGTCCGCGACCAGCCTCCGACGTCCCTCGGCGGCTCCCCCGTGGTCGAGACCGTCGACCTGGCGGCCGGCACCGACGACGACCGCGGTGGCCTGCCGCCGACGGCCGGCCTGCGCCTCGTCGCCGAGGACGGCACGCGCGTCGTCGTGCGGCCCAGCGGCACCGAGCCGAAGGTGAAGTGCTACCTCGAGGTGGTGCAGGCGGTCGCGCCGGACGCGTCGTACGAGGACGTGAGCGCCGCGCGGGAGCGGGCGCGGGAGCGGCTCGACGCGCTGGCCGACGAGGTGCGCGCCGCGCTCGGGCTCAGCGCCTGACCCCTGCGGGTCCGGGCGTCAGTAGCCCGGGCCCGCCTCGACGCCGGCGAGCACCGCAGCGGTCCCCGACAGCCCCAGCCGGGTGGCGCCGGCCGCGACCATCGCCAGGGCGTCCTCCGCCGTGCGGATGCCGCCCGACGCCTTGACGCCTAGCGCGCCCCCGACCGTCTGCGCCATGAGCCGCACCGCGTGCACGGTCGCGCCGCCCGCCGGGTGGAAGCCCGTGGACGTCTTGACGAAGTCCGCCCCCGCGCTCTGCGCGGCGCGGCAGGCCCCGACGACGGCGTCGTCGTCCAGCGCCGCCGACTCGATGATGACCTTGAGCAGCGCGGGGGCCGGCACGGCGGCGCGCACGGCCGCGATGTCCGCGGTGACGCCGTCCCAGTCGCCGGCACGCGCGGCGCCCACGTCGATCACCATGTCGACCTCGTCGGCGCCGTCGGCGACGGACCGGGCCGCCTCGGCCGCCTTGACCTCGCTGCGGTGCTTGCCCGACGGGAACCCGCAGACCGTGGCGACCTTCAGGCCGGGGGCCCCGGACAGGTCCAGCGGCAGGAACGACGGCGACACGCAGACGGAGAAGACGCCGAGCCGCGCGCCCTCGGCGACGAGCGCCGCGACGTCCTCGGCCGTCGCCTCCGGCTTGAGCAGGGTGTGGTCGACGTAGCGGGCCAGCGCGGCGGGGTCGAGCCGGCTGGCGGCGGGGTCGGAGACGGTCACGGGACGTCCTCTCGGGTCGGGTCGAGCACGGCCGCCCACGCGGGCGCGATCACGGTGTCGACGAGCCGGGTGCGCTCGTCGTGGTGCAGGAAGCTCGCGCGGGCGGCCCGCACGGTGGCGTCGCGCAGGTCCGCCAAGGTCCAGCCCGCCTCGTCGACGAGCAGGGCCATCTCCGCCGTCAGGCTCGTGCCGGACTGGAGGCGGTTGTCGGTGTTGACCGTGACGGCGAAGCCGAGGTCGCGCAGCCGCGTGGCGGGGTGCGTGGCGGCGCTCGTGGCGCCGCCGGTCTGCAGGTTCGACGACGGGCAGGTCTCGAGGACCGTGCCGCGGTCGCGGACCCAGTGCGCCACCTCGCCGAGCCGCCCGTCGGGCGCCACGTCGTCCGCCACGTGGATGCCGTGCCCGAGGCGCAGCGCGCCGACCTGCAGCGCGCCGCGCACGGACGGCACCCCGGCGGCCTCCCCCGCGTGCACGGTCACGGGCAGCAGCGCGGACCGGGCCAGCGCGAACGCCTCGGCGTGGTCCGTGGCCGGGAAGCCGTCCTCCGGCCCGGCCAGGTCCAGCCCGACGACCCCGGTGCCCCCGCCCGTGCCCCCGCCCGTGCCCTCGCCCGTGCCCCCGCCCGTGCCCCCGCCCGTGCCCCCGCCCGTGCCCCCGTCCCTGCCCGACCCCGTGCCCACCCGGTGGGCCACGGCGAGCGCCGCGACCTCCGCGCTGCGACGGGTCTGGCGCATGGCGCACAGCAGCGCGCCGACGCGGATCGCCCGGCCCGCGGCGGCGGCTGCGCGCACGCCCTCGTCGAAGCCGGCGTTCACGGCGGCGACGACCTCGTCGAGCTTCAGGCCGCGCTGCACGTGCAGCTCCGGCGCGTACCGGACCTCCGCCAGGACGACGCCGTCGGCCGCCAGGTCCTCGACCGCCTCGCGCGCGACACGGCGCAGCGCCTCCGGCGTCTGCATCGCCGCCACCGTGTGCGCGAACGTCTCGAGGTACCGCTCGAGGGAGCCCGACGACGCCGCCGCGACGAACCAGGCCGCGAGATCGTCGGGGTCGGTCGTCGGCAGCGCGTGCCCGGCCTCGGCGCACAGCTCGACGACCGTCGCCGGCCGCAGGCCGCCGTCGAGGTGGTCGTGCAGCAGGACCTTGGGCAGCGGCCTCAGCAGCGCGGCCGTCGAGGAGGTCATGGCGCCACCGTACCGACCCGTCACGGGTCGCCGTGACGGGTGGCCGTGACGCCGAGCCTCAGGGCTGGGTGGGCGCGTCCTCGCCGCCGAACGGGGAGGCGTCGAGGCCGGACTCGCCCTCGCCGGTCGCCGCCGGCCCCGCGCCGTCGCCCGACACCTCGTCCTCGTCGCCCGCGTCGTGCGCGGGGCGCGGGGCCGAGCTCTCGTCGGGCGCGAACGGGCCGTTGCCGCCCGGGCTGGACGCCGCCAGCCCCGCGTCCCGGAACGCGTCGTCTCCTGGCACCGTGCTCATGGCGCACCTCCACCTCGTCGGGGCGGCCATCGTCGCCCCGACCGGGCCCGGGCGCGACCGGGCGCGCCCCGGGCGAGACCAAGGCGCGTCCAGGACGTCGACCCGCCCCGGGGGCGGCGGTGCGTCAGGCGGAGATGCGGTCGAGCACGAGCGGCGTCACGGGCACGTCGGTCCCCGGCGGCGCCACCTCGACGGCGTCGGCCAGGGCCTCGTGGGCACGGGCGAACCGCTCGGGGGTGTCCGTGTGCAGGGTCAGCAGGGGCTGCCCGGCGCGCACGACGTCCCCCGGGCGGGCGTGCCACCGCACCCCCGCGCCGGCCTGCACGGCGTCCTCCTTGCGCGCGCGCCCGGCGCCGAGACGCCAGGCGGCGACCCCGACGGCGAGCGCGTCGAGCCGCGCGAGCACCCCGTCCGCCGGTGCGACGACCGTCTCGGTCTCCCGCGCCGTCGGCAGCGGCGCGTCCGGGTCGCCCCCCTGCGCGCGGATCATCGCGCGCCACACGTCCATCGCCCGGCCGTCCGTCAGGGCCGGGGCGGGGTCGACGTCACCGCACCCTGCCGCCGCGAGCATCTCCCGCGCCAGCGCCACGGTGAGCTCCACGACGTCGGCCGGACCGCCGCCGGCGAGCACCTCCACCGACTCCTGGACCTCGAGCGCGTTGCCCGCGGTCAGGCCGAGCGGGGTCGACATGTCCGTGAGCAGCGCGACGGTCGTGACGCCCGCATCCGTGCCGAGCGCGACCATGACCTCGGCGAGCTCCCGGGCGCGCGCCTCGTCCTTCATGAACGCCCCGGAGCCGACCTTGACGTCGAGGACGAGCGAGCCCGTCCCCTCGGCGATCTTCTTGCTCATGATGGAGCTAGCGATGAGGGGCACGGCCTCGACGGTGCCGGTCACGTCGCGCAGGGCGTAGAGCTTGCGGTCGGCCGGCGCCAGGCCGGATCCGGCCTGGCAGATGACGGCGCCGACCTCCTCGAGCTGCGCCTTCATCTCGTCGTTCGACAGCGCCGCGCGCCAGCCCGCGATCGACTCGAGCTTGTCGAGCGTCCCGCCCGTGTGGCCGAGGCCGCGGCCGGACAGCTGCGGCACCGCGACGCCGAACACGGCGACGAGCGGGGCCAACGGCAGCGTGATCTTGTCGCCGACGCCGCCCGTCGAGTGCTTGTCGGCGGTGGGCCGGGACAGGCCGGAGAAGTCCATCCGCTCGCCCGTGGCGATCATCGCGGCCGTCCAGCGGGCGACCTCGGCGCGCTCCATCCCGTTGAGCAGGATCGCCATGGCGAGGGCGGACATCTGCTCCTCGGCGACGACCCCGCGCGTGTAGGCGTCGACGACCCAGTCCACCTGAGCGTCGGTCAGGACGCCGCGGTCGCGCTTGGTGCGGATGACGTCGACGGCGTCGAACGGCTCGGGGCGGGACCCGCCCGTCGCGGCGCTCACGCCCGGTCCGTCAGGTCGTCCGGACCGAAGGCGTCCGGCAGCACCTCGGTCATGGGGCGGATGCCGCTGACCGTGTCGACGAGCAGCCGCGCGCCGCCGGCCTCCCACAGGAGCTGGCGGCACCGCCCGCAGGGCATGAGCGCGGCGCCGTGCTTGTCGACGCACGCGAACGCGACGAGCCGGCCGCCGCCCGTGCCGTGCAGCGCCCCGACGAGCGCGCACTCGGCGCACAGGCCGACGCCGTAGGAGGCGTTCTCCACGTTGCAGCCCGTCACGACGCGGCCGTCGTCGACGAGCGCGGCGCAGCCGACGGGGAACCCCGAGTAGGGCGCGTAGGCGTGCGTCATGGCCTCGCGCGCCGCGGCGCGCAGGGCGTCCCAGTCGACGTCGGGGACGGACCCGGGACCGGTCGGTGTGGGTGCTGCGGTGGGGGCGCTCACGCGCTCACTCCTTCACGTACGGCTGGCCCGCCGCCGCCGGGCCGCGGGAGCGGCCGACGAGGCCCGCGACCGCGAGCACCGTGACGACGTAGGGCAGCATGAGCATGAACTGGCTGGGGACGGGCGCGCCGACGATGCTCAGCGCCCCCTCGAGGTTGGACGCGGCGCCGAACAGCAGCGCCGCGAGGGCGGCCCGGACCGGGTCCCACTTGCCGAAGATGACCGCCGCGAGGGCGATGAAGCCCGCGCCCGCCGTCATCTCCTTGCCGAACGACGACACGGACACCACCGTGTAGAACGCGCCGCCGAGGCCCACGACCCCGCCGGCGACGAGCACCGCGCGGTAGCGCGTGCGCTGCACCTTGATGCCGACGGTGTCCGCCGCCTTGGGGTGCTCGCCGACGGCCCGCAGGCGCAGGCCCCACCGCGTCCGGTACAGCGCGAACCACACCGCCGGCACCGCGAGGTACATGAGGTAGACGACGACGGACTGCCGGAACAGCGCCGGGCCGACCACGGGGATCTCCGACAGCAGCGGGATCGCGACGGGCGTGAAGCGGCTCGTCGAGTTCAGCCGGTCCGCCGAGGGCACGAGCACCTGCGAGTACAGGAAGCTCGTCAGGCCGATGACCAGCACGTTGAGGACCACGCCGACGATGACCTGGTCGACCTTGTACGTGATGGTGAACAGGCCGAGCACGAGGGCGACGAGGGCCCCGGCCAGCACGGCGGCGACGAGGCCGGCCCACGGGCTGTCGGTCAGCGACCCGACGACCGCGGCGCTGAACGCGCCGGCCAGGAGCTGCCCCTCGATGGCGATGTTGACCACGCCCGCCCGCTCGCCGATGACGCCGCCGAGCGCGCCGAAGACGATCGGCACGGCCAGGAGCACCGAGCCCCCGACGAGGCGGACCACCGGGAAGTCCCGATCGCTGCCCGCGCCGGCCCACGCGAGGAACCCGACGATCAGGAGCAGCGCCAGCACCGCCGACAGCACGAGCGGCACCCGGCGCCCGCGGCGCACGGACAGCTCCATGGCCGCCGTCACGAGGGCGGCGAGCACGACGCACACCCACGCGGTGGCCTGCCCGGGCACGGCCACGTCGGGGATGCGGAAGAGGTCGGTCTCCGAGGAGAACCGGAAGCTCGTGCTGCCGCTGTGCGGCGCCAGCGCGACGAGGAGGGCCAGCAGCGCGGTGACCACGGCCGAGGCGACGACGGCCTTGCGGCTGACGACGGTGACGTGCCGGGCGCCGGCGACCGCCGCCGGCTGCGGGGACGGCGCGAGCGCGGTCATGCCGCCGCCTTCCGGGTCCGGGCGCCGCGGCGGGGGCGCGCCTGGGGCTGCGGCAGCCGCAGCACGGCGCGCACCAGGGGCGGCGCGGCGATGAACAGGACGATGAGGGACTGCACGACGAGCACGATCTCGATGGGGATGTTCTCCGACGCCTGCATCGTCGAGCCGCCGGCCTTGAAGGCGCCGAACAGGACGGCGGCGGCCAGGACGCCCCAGGGCGTGGACCGGCCGAGCAGCGCCACCGTGATGGCGTCGAAGCCGATGCCCGCGTCGATGTCGTAGGAGAACCCGGTGGTGACCGTGCCGAGCACCTGCGTCGCGCCGGCGATCCCGACCAGGGCGCCGGCGACGAGCATCGCCACGACCGTGGTCCGTCGCACGTCGATCCCCGCCACCCGGGCCGCGGCGGGGTTCTCCCCCACGGCCCGGAAGCCGAAGCCGAGCGTCGAGCGGTTGAGCAGCCACCACACGACGACGACCGCGGCGACGGCGACGAGGAACCCGGCGTGCAGGGTGAACCGCTCCCCCAGCAGCCGCGGCAGGATCGCGGTGTCCGGCATGGCCGGCGTCTTGGGGTTCGCGGACCCGGGCGCCTGCAGCAGCCCCGGCGTCGCCAGCAGGTAGGAGATCCCGTAGAACGCGATGTAGTTGAGCATGATCGTGACGATCACCTCGTGGGCGCCGGTGTAGGCCTTGAGGACGCCGGCGATGCCCGCCCAGACCGCCCCGGCCAGCACCCCGGCGACCATCGCGAGCACGACGTGCACCACCACCGGCAGGTCGGCGGCGAAGCCCACCCAGCCGGCGCCCGCGGCCGCCGCGAGGATCTGCCCCTGGCCACCGATGTTGAACAGGCCGGCCCGGAAGGCCACGGCCACGCCCAGCCCCGCCGCGATGAGCGGCGTCGCGAAGTTCAGCGAGGACGTCAGGGGCCGGATCGCCGTGGCGAGGTCGTCGGCCCGGTAGTTGTAGACGGCGCCGCGGAACAGCGCCGCGTAGGCGCTGCCGACCGCCGACCCGACGGCCTGCAGCGTGTCGAGCGGCCGCGCGAAGAAGTACGACGAGGCGCTCTGCACGCCCTCGTCGGTGAAGGCGATCATGATCGAGCCGGCGAGCACGGCCAGCAGCACGGCGCCGACGGAGACGGCCCAGCCGCCCGCGAACACCCGGTGCAGGGCGGCACGCCAGCGCGCGGCGTCGTCGTCGGCGGGGCCCGGCGCCGCGGGATCGGCCTCGCTCCCCGGGCCGACGTGCGTCGCCGGGTTGTGCGGCACGGCCTCCGGCGAGGTGCCGGCCGCCGTCGAGGCGCCGTGCCCGTAGGGGTCGGTAGTGCTCATGCCGCGTCCGCCTCCGTCTGCGGGATGCCGGCCATCATGAGGCCGAGGACGTCCCGCGACGTCGACGCCGGGACGATCCCGACGACGCGGCCGCGGTACATGACGAGGATCCGGTCCCCGAGCGCGACGGCCTCGTCGAGCTCGGTGGAGACGACGACCACGGGCACGCCCGCGTCCCGCGTCTCGACGATCCGCCGGTGGATGAACTCGATGGAGCCGACGTCCACGCCGCGCGTCGGCTGCGAGGCCACGAGCAGGCGCAGGTCGCGCGACAGCTCGCGCGCGAGAACGACCTTCTGCTGGTTGCCGCCGGACAGCCGACCGACGGGGGTGTCGATGCCCTGCGTGCGGATGTCGAACTCCTCGACCTTCTCCCGGGCGAACCGGTCCCGCAGGCCGAGCTGCAGCACCCCGCCGCGGGCGAAGGGCGCGCCGTCGGTCCGGTCGAGCACGAGATTCTCCGCGACCGAGAAGGCGCCCACGAGCCCGTCGTGCGTCCGGTCCTCGGGGACGATGCCGACGCCCGCGTCGAGCACCTGGCGCACGGACCGGCCGAGCAGCTCCGTGCCGTCCAGCCGGACGCTGCCGCCCGACGTGGTGCGCAGCCCGACGAGGGCCTCCGCCAGCTCGGTCTGCCCGTTGCCCTGCACGCCGGCGACGACGAGCACCTCGCCGCCGTGCACCGTGAAGGACACGTCGTCGACGACGACCGCGCCCGTCGGGTCGGTGACCTCCAGGCCCTGCACCTCGAGGGTGTTGGGCGTGGGCTGCGGCGGGCCCTTCGGCACGGTCAGCTCGACCGCGCGGCCGACCATGAGGGCCGCCAGCTCCGCGTCGGTGGACGTCGGGCTCGCCTCCCCCACGACCCTGCCGCGGCGCACGACCGTGATGCGGTCGGCCACCTCGCGGACCTCGCGCAGCTTGTGGGTGATGAAGACGATCGCCGCGCCGCCCTCCTTGAGGCGACGCATGACCGCCATCAGCTCGTCCGTCTCCTGCGGCGTGAGCACGGCGGTGGGCTCGTCGAACACGAGGACGCGGGCGTCGCGGGACAGCGCCTTGATGATCTCCACGCGCTGCTGCACGCCGACGGGCAGGTCCCCGACGAGGGCGTCGGGGTCGACGTGGAAGCCGAAGCGGTCCGCGATCTCGCGCACGCGGGTGCGGGCGGCGTCGAGGTCGAGGCGGCCGCCGGCGCGGGTCTGCTCGTGGCCGAGCATGACGTTCTCCGCCACGGTGAAGACGGGGATGAGCATGAAGTGCTGGTGGACCATGCCGATGCCGGCCGCCATGGCGTCGCCGGGGCCGGTGAACTGCTGCACGGCGCCGTCGAGCAGGATCTCGCCCTCGTCGGCCGTGTAGAGGCCGTACAGGACGTTCATGAGCGTGGACTTGCCGGCGCCGTTCTCCCCGAGCAGGCAGTGGATCTCGCCGGGCTCGACGCGCAGGTCGATGTGGTCGTTGGCCACCAGTGCGCCGAAACGCTTGGTGATGCCGCGCAGCTCGAGCTTCATGCGGGTCCCTCGACGACGGGGGTGCCGGCGCGGGGCCGGTCCGGGCGGGTGGTGCTGGGTGGCGCGGGTGGTGCGGGTCGTGCGGCCCGGTGCGGGCAGCAGGACGCTCCCCGGGGACGGCCGCAGCCGTCCCCGGGGAGCGTTCGCGTCACTCGGACAGGTACGAGGTGACCGTCACGTCGCCGGCGATGATCGACTCGCGCAGCGCGTCGACCTCCTCGACGAGGGCCGGGTCGACGTCGTCCTCGAAGTCGTGCAGCGGCGCGATCCCGACGCCCTCGTTCTCGAGCGTGCCGACGTAGGCCTCGGCGTCGAACTCGTCGTTGCCGGCGGCGAGCATCGCCTCGTACGTCGACAGCTTCATGTTCTTGAGGATCGACGTGAGGATGATGTCCTGGACCGACGGGTCGGTCTCGTACACGTCGGCGTCCGCGCCGATGAGGGCGATGCCGCCGCCGGCGTCCGCGATGGCGTCGCGCGCCGACTGGTAGATCGGGCCGCCGACGGGCAGGAGGACGTCCGCGCCCTGGTCGATGAGGCCGGCCGCGATGTTCTTGGCGTCGTCGTTGGCGACGAAGCCGCCGGTGAACGAGCCCTGGTCGCCGCCGGAGTAGCCGACGACCTGCACGTCGGCGCCCTTCTGCTCGTTGTAGTACTCGACGCCCTGCTTGAAGCCGTCCATGAAGATCGTCACGGTCGGGTAGGGCTGGCCGCCGAAGGTGCCGACGACGCCGGAGGTCGAGTAGCCCGCCGAGAGGTAGCCGGCGAGGAACGCGGCCTGCGCCGTGTCGTACAGGAGCGGCTTGATGTTGTCCGCGTCCTTCGTGCCGTCGAAGTCGTTGTCCGCCGCGTCGTCGACCAGGATGTAGTCGATGTCGGGGTTGGCGGTGGCCGACCCGACCGTGGCCGCCGACAGCGCGAAGCCGACGGAGACGATGGCGTTGCAGCCCTCGCCCACGAGGGACTCGAGGTTGGGCTGGAAGTCGGTCTCGGAGTCGGACTGCACCTCGGAGAAGGCGGCCCCGAGCTCGTCGGTCGCCTCCTTCGCGCCCTCGTAGCTGAGCTGGTTGAAGCTCTTGTCGTCGAACCCGCCTGCGTCGGACACGATGCACCCGCGGAAGTCGGACTCCGGTGCCGCGGCCGAGCCCGTGGCGCCGGCCTCCTCCTCGGGGGCGGCCCCGCAGGCCGCCAGCGCGAGGGCGCTCGCGGCGACGAGCACCGCGCTGCGTGTCATGGTCTTCACGTCGTCACTCCTGTTTCCGTCCTCGGACAGTCGTCCCCGTCGACGACCCGCGGCCGGGTCGCGATCGGTGTGCTCGCGGTGCTGTGCTCGCACGGCGCGCCCGGCTGCACGAGCGTAGTCGTGCGGGCAGGCCGCTCCTACCCCGGCGCGGGGTCCTGCCGCCCCGGCGGGACCGCCCGTGGGGCGTCCCGCCCGGGCCTCCCGCCCGCGCCGATCGACGCCGACCTTAGTGAGCCCGCTGTCACCGGGAGGTTACGGCGACGTCACGGGCCGGTTCTGTTACCGACTTGGAACATCGGCGCCGCCGGGGGCCGCACGTCCGGGTGACGCCACGACGACGCCCCCGGTGACGCCGGCCGCCGACGGCGGTCAGGACCGCCCGGCGAGCAGCGCGGCGCGCGCCAGGAGCAGGGCGCCCGCCTCGACGGCCCGCTCGTCGACGCGCAGGTCGCCCTGGTGGATGTCGTAGGTGCGCCCGCCCGGGGTCCGCGTGCCGAGCCGCGCCATGGCGCCGGGCACCTTCGTGAGGTACCACGCGAAGTCCTCGCCGCCCAGCGACTGCTCCGTCAGCTCGACCGCGGCCGGGCCCAGCACGTCGCGCGCCGCCGCCTCGAGGACGCCGGTCGAGCGGGCGTGGTTCTCCACGGGCGGCACGCCGCGCTGGTGGTGGATCTCCACGCCCACGTCGTAGGGCAGCACCACCTGCTCCACCGCCGCGTGGAACACCTCCGACGCCTTCTCCCACGCGCGCACGTCCAGGCACCGCAGGGTGCCGCGCAGGGCGCCGCGGCCCGGGATCGCGTTCGGCGCCTGCCCGGCCTGCACCGCACCCCACGTGAGGTTGACCCCCGAGCGGGGGTCGAGGCGCCGCCCGAGGATCGCGGGGACCTGCGTGATGACCTGGCCCAGCGCGTAGACGACGTCCCCGGTCAGGTGGGGGCGCGACGTGTGCCCGCCGGCCCCGGTCAGGGTGACCGTCACCTCGTCGCTGGCGGACGTGATGGGGCCGATGCGGGTGCCGACGTGCCCCACGTCCAGCTTGGGGTCGCAGTGCACGGCGAAGATCTGCCCGACGCCGTCGAGGCCCCCGGCGGCGATGACGTCCAGCGACCCGCCCGGCTGCACCTCCTCCGCGGGCTGGAACACCAGCCGCACGCCGGGCACGGCGACCCCCTCCGCGGCGAGCCGGGCGAGCGCGAGCCCCGCGCCCAGCACCGCCGCGGTGTGCACGTCGTGGCCGCACGCGTGCGCGACCCCGCGGACCGTCGAGGCCCACGGCAGGCCGCAAGCGTCCTGCACCGGCAGCGCGTCGAGGTCCGCGCGCAGCGCGACCCGCCGGGTGCCGGGCCGGGCGTCCCCGAGGTCGCACACCAGGCCCGAGCCGGGCAGCGCGCGCGGGAGGAGACCCGCGGCGCGCAGCCGCGCGAGGAGGACGGCGGTCGTCCGCTCCTCCAGGCGTGCGAGCTCGGGGTGGGCGTGCAGGTCCCGCCGGAGGGCGACGAGCTCGTCGCGCAGGCCCCCCACCGCCGCGACGAGCGAGCGCACCTCCGGGTCCGCGGACGGCACGTCCGGGGCGACGACGGGGGCGACGGGCGTCCCGGCGCCGGCGGTGGTGGTCACGGGTCGAGCCTAGGAGTCAGAGCAGGTCCTCGCGTCCGCGTCCCCGCCAGCCGTCGACCGCCTGCTTGACGGCCTGGGCGTGCCCCCGCGTCGTCACGAGGAGCGCGTCCGGGGTGTCGACGACGACGGCGTCCGGCACGCCGAGGACGCTGACGACGCGACCGGCGGCGGGGGCGACGAACGCGTCCTCCGCGCCGGACAGCCGCTGCACCAACGCCTCGTCGCCGAGCGTCGGGCCCCCCTGCTCACCCGCCGGCAGCATCGCCGCCAGCGAGGCGAAGTCGCCGATGTCGTCCCAGCCGAAGGCGCCGGGGACGACGGCGACGCCGCCCGCCGCCGCCACGGGCTCGGCGATGGCGTGGTCGATCGCGATCTTCGTCAGGCCGGGCCACACCTCCGCCAGCACGGCCTCGCGGTCCGGGCCGGACCAGGCCGCCGCGATGCGCCGCAGCCCGTCGTGCAGGGTCGGCAGCTGGGCGGCCAGGTGGTCCAGCAGCACGGTGGCCTTCACGATGAACATGCCCGCGTTCCAGGAGTACTCCCCCGTCGCCAGGTACTGCGCCGCGGTCTCCGCGTCGGGCTTCTCCGTGAAGCCTACGACGTGACGGACGACCGGCGCGTCGTCGAGCCCGAGCGGGGCCCCGGCGCGCACGTAGCCGAAGGCCGTCGACGGCTCGGTGGCGCCGATGCCGATGGTGACGACGTAGCCTGCCCGCGCACCGGCGACGCCGTCGCGGACGGCCTGCGCGAAGAGCTCCCCGCCGCTGATGACGTGGTCGGCGGCGAACGAGCCGAGCACGACGTCCTCGCCGTGCCGCTCGACGAGCACCGCCGCGGCGAGCCCGATGGCGGCCATGGAGTCGCGCGGCGAGGGCTCGGCCAGCACGTCCTGGGCACCTACCTCGGGGAGCTGGGCGGCCACCGCCTCCGCGTGCCGCGCACCGGTCACGACGAGCACGCCGCCCGGGCCGGTCAGCGGCGCGAGGCGGTCCACCGTGGCCTGGAGCAGGGTGCGCCCCGAGCCCGTGAGGTCGAGGAGGAACTTGGGGTGCCCGGCGCGCGAGAGCGGCCACAGGCGTGTGCCCGCACCGCCCGCCGGCACGACGGCGTGGAAGCCGGGGACGGGGCCGGCGGCGGGGACGGCGTCAGACGCGACGGGGCTCGACATGCCGCGCAATCTAGCGAAGGCCCCCCGGCGGGACGGGCAGGTCGACGCGTGGTCCGGGACACGTCGGGGGCCTCCGGCCGCCCTCGGCGGCGCCGCCCGCCCGGGCCCGATCGTCGCCGCACCTGAGAGGACCTTGTGGGATTCTTCACAAAGGGCGAAAGGGGGACGACCGTCCCTGGTGGGGACGGCAACCGTGCCCCGCGGCGGTCCTACGATGGACTCCGACAACACGTCGACGCCGACGTCGCCCGAAGTGCCAGGAGGCCGTACCCGTGGCTACAGCGCAGTCCACCCCGAGCCGGGTGCCCGCCCCGGCGGCGTCCTCGCGACGCCAGGGTCCGGGGACCCTCTACCGCGGCGCCGGGGGCATGTGGTCCTGGGTCGCGCACCGCATCACGGGGGTGTCGATCTTCTTCTTCCTCCTCGTGCACGTCCTGGACACCTCGCTCGTCCGCGTCTCGCCGGAGGCGTACAACGCGGTCATCGGGACGTACAAGAACCCGGTGATGGGCCTGGCCGAGGCCGGCCTCGTCGTCGCCATCGTCTTCCACGCGCTCAACGGCGTGCGGATCATGCTCGTGGACTTCTGGTCGCAGGGCGTGCGCCGCCAGCGGGCGATGCTGTGGGTCGTGCTGGGGCTGCTCGTCGTCCTCATGGCCGGCTTCCTGCCGCGGCACCTCATGCACGTCTTCGGGGGGGAGTGACCGTGACCGTCATCGCCGACCCGAAGGCCCCGCGCATCCCGCGCAGCGGCCCCGGCCGTCGCAGCACCCGCGGCAACACCGAGCTGTACGCCTGGGTGTTCATGCGCGTGTCCGGCGTGCTGCTGCTCGTCCTGATCTTCGCCCACCTCATCTCCAACCTCGTCGTGGGCGAGGGCGTCAGCCAGATCGACTTCGCGTTCGTCGCGGGCAAGTGGGCGACGCCGTTCTGGCAGGTCTGGGACCTGACGATGCTGTGGCTCGCGATGATCCACGGCACGAACGGGATGCGGACCATCATCAACGACTACGCCGAGAAGGACCGCACCCGGCTGGTGCTCAAGAGCGCGCTGTACCTCGCGTTCGCGGTCGTCGTGGTGCTCGGCACGCTCGTGATCTTCACCTTCGACCCGTGCCCCGTCGGCGCCCCGGCGGACCTGCTGCCGAGCTTCTGCAGCGACATCTGACGGCGGCGGACGACCTCCGCCCCACCCTCCCGGCGCACCGTCACCCCCGGCGCGCACCCGATCGCAGAGAAGAGCCCGGCACACCGATGCAGACCCACCAGTACGACGTCCTCATCGTCGGCGCAGGCGGCGCCGGCATGCGGGCCGCCCTCGAGTCCTCCGTCCGCACGCGGACCGCGGTCATCACCAAGCTCTACCCGACGCGGTCCCACACCGGCGCGGCCCAGGGCGGCATGTGCGCCGCGCTGGCCAACGTCGAGGAGGACAACTGGGAGTGGCACACCTTCGACACGGTCAAGGGCGGCGACTACCTCGTCGACCAGGACGCCGCGGAGGTCATGGCCAAGGAGGCCATCGACGCCGTCCTCGACCTCGAGAAGATGGGCCTGCCGTTCAACCGGACGCCCGAGGGCCGGATCGACCAGCGTCGGTTCGGCGGGCACACCCGCAACCACGGCGAGGCGGCTGTGCGCCGCTCCTGCTACGCGGCGGACCGCACGGGCCACATGATCCTGCAGACGCTCTACCAGCAGTGCGTGAAGAACGACGTCGAGTTCTTCAACGAGTTCTACGTCCTCGACCTGCTCGTCGACCACGACCTCGCGGGGCACGCCGTGCCCGACGGCGAGGAGGTGTCGGTCGCGGGCGTCGTCGCGTACGAGCTGGCGACGGGCGAGATCCACGTCTTCCGCGCGAAGTCGGTCGTGCTCGCCACGGGTGGCGCCGGCCGCATCTACAAGACCACCTCGAACGCGCACACCCTCACCGGTGACGGCATGGCGCTGGCGTACCGCCGCGGCATCCCGCTGGAGGACATGGAGTTCTTCCAGTTCCACCCGACGGGCCTGGCCGGCCTCGGCATCCTCCTGTCGGAGGCGGCCCGCGGCGAGGGCGCGATCCTGCGCAACTCCGAGGGCGAGCGCTTCATGGAGCGCTACGCCCCCACCATCAAGGACCTGGCGCCGCGCGACATCGTGGCCCGGTCCATGGCGAACGAGGTGCGCGAGGGCCGCGGCGCGGGGCCGAACAAGGACTACGTCCTGCTGGACCTCACGCACCTCGAGCCCGCGCACATCGACGCCAAGCTGCCGGACATCACCGAGTTCGCGCGGACGTACCTGGGCATCGAGCCCTACACGGAGCCCGTCCCCGTCTACCCCACCGCGCACTACGCGATGGGCGGCGTGCCGACGAACATCGCGGGCGAGGTCCTGCGCAACGAGACCGACGTCATCCGTGGGCTCTACGCCGCGGGCGAGGTGGCGTGCGTGAGCGTCCACGGCTCCAACCGCCTGGGCACCAACTCGCTGCTCGACATCAACGTGTTCGGCAAGCGCGCCGGCATCTCGGCGGCGGAGTACGCGGTCGGCGCCCCGTGGGTCGAGCTGCCCGAGGGCCCCGCCGGGCTCGTCCAGGCCGAGCTCGAGGACATCCGGACCCGGCCCGACGGCGAGCGCGTGGGCGACCTGCGCAAGGCGCTGCAGGACACGATGGACGCCAACGCCCAGGTGTTCCGCACGAAGGAGTCCCTCGAGCAGGCCCTGGCGGACCTGCGCGGCCTGCGCAAGCGGTTCGCCAGCGTGTCCGTGCAGGACAAGAGCCGCGCCTTCAACACCGACCTCCTCGAGGCCGTCGAGCTGGGCTTCCTGCTCGACATCTCCGAGACGGTCCTGGTGGGTGCGCTCAACCGCGACGAGTCGCGCGGGGGGCACTTCCGCGAGGACTTCCCGCACCGCGACGACGCGCAGTACATGCGCCACACGATGGTCTACCGCCGTCCCCTGACCGTCCCGGTCGAGGACGCCGGCGGGGACCGCGACGGGGTGTTCAGCGGGAGCACCGACTTCGACGACTACCGCGTGGTCCTGGGGTCCAAGCCCGTCACCATGACCCGGTACCAGCCCATGGAGCGCAAGTACTGATGACCGCCACCCTGGAGAACACGAGCGCCACGACGAGCGGCGCCACGTCCGAGATGGGCGAGGTGCCGAGCTTCCAGGTCACGCTGCGGGTGCAGCGCTACCTGCCGCCCGACGACGCCGCGCCCGCCGAGCAGGAGGTCGGTGGCGACGCGCCCGGCGACGCCCGCTGGGACGAGTTCACGCTGACGATGTACGGCACGGACCGTGTGCTGGACGCGCTGCACAAGGTGAAGTGGGAGCACGACGGCTCGCTCACCTTCCGCCGTTCCTGCGCCCACGGCGTCTGCGGATCGGACGCCATGCGGATCAACGGCCGCAACCGGCTGGCGTGCAAGACGCTGCTGAAGGACCTCGACCTGTCCAAGCCGATCGTCGTCGAGCCCATCAAGGGCCTGCCGGTGCTCAAGGACCTCGTCGTCGACATGGAGCCGTTCTTCGCCTCCTACCGCGAGATCATGCCGTTCCTCGTCACCTCCGGGCAGGAGCCGACGAAGGAGCGCCTGCAGTCCTCCGAGCAGCGGGCGCGCTTCGACGACACGACGAAGTGCATCCTCTGCGCAGCCTGCACGACGAGCTGCCCCGTCTTCTGGACCGACGGCCAGTACTTCGGCCCGGCCGCGATCGTCAACGCGCACCGCTTCATCTTCGACAGCCGCGACGAGGGCGGGGCCCAGCGCCTGGAGATCCTCAACGACAAGGAGGGCGTCTGGCGCTGCCGGACGACCTTCAACTGCACGGACGCGTGCCCGCGCGGCATCGAGGTCACGAAGGCGATCCAGGAGGTCAAGCGCGCGATGATCACGCGCGCCTTCTGACGCCCGACCTGCCGCACCTCAGCAGCGCAGCACCAGCCCGAGGGGCCGGTGGCCGGTTCAGCCGGCCGCCGGCCCCTCGGCCGTGCGCGCGCCGGGTCCCTCGCCCTGCAGCTCCTCCAGCGACGGGTCCGCCGTCCAGGCGGCCGCCAACAGGACGATGCGGGAGATGAGGTTGATCCAGACCAGCAGCGTCGCCAGGGTGACCGCGGTCGCGAACAGCGGGTTGCGCGAGGCGCTGCCGGCCACGGCAGACGTCCCCAGGACGCGCACGACGCCGAGCCCCAGCCCGGTGATGGCCGCTCCCTGCAGGAGGTCGCGCCGCGGCGGGTCCTGCGCGGCGAGGACGCGCACGAGGAGCACGAACGTCGCGGCGTCGGCGAGGAACGCGACGGCGACGCCCGCGACGGCCGCCGTGACGCCGGCCCCCACCCCGACGCCGAGCACCGTGGTCAGCCAGGCGACGACGGTCGTCACCGCCAGGCCCAGCAGCGCGGAGACGACGACCGCCAGACCGATGCCCACCACGCCGACCAGCTCGCGCAGCTTGCTGCCGACGAGGTTCTGGCCCGCCGTCGGGGCGGCGAACATCGCGCGGACGGCGGTGCGCAGGGCCGCCATCGCGTTCGTCGCCGTCACGAGCAGGACCACGGCGGCGACGACGCCGGCGAGGACGCCCCGGGAGCTGAGCTGCAGCTCGTCGACGTCCACGAGCCCCTGCGACCCGTCGACCGCGACGAGGCCCGGCAGCGAGGTGTCGATCGCCCGCGCGATGCGCTCGCGCAGGTCGACGTCGTTGCCGAGCACCGCGGTGAGGACCGTGAAGCCGAGCGTCAGCGCGGCGGCGACGGAGAACAGCGCGGAGTAGGCGATGCCGCCGGTGAGCACGCCACCGCCGGCCTGGCCGAAGCGCGCGTTCGCGCGGGCGGCGCGGGTGCGGTTCCAGGCGGCCAGCAGCCGTTGCACGGCCGCCCACACCGCGGCGAACCCGGTCGGGCGGCGCGAGTTGGTCGGGTCCTCCTCGCCCAGCTCGTGCCCGACGAGGAGGTGCGCGGTGCCCGCGCCGCGGGCGGGGCCCACCTCCACCTGCCCGGTGCCGCCGTACCCCGGCGGGTCGGGACGGGCGGCGGGACCGGCCGTGGCGCTCATACCCGCAGGCTAGGGGCGTGCAGCACGCCCGGCGACCGCAGCCTCGGCCTCGATGTCGGCATCGGAGCCATCGTCGGCGTCGGCGTCGAGCAGGATCCGGCCGTCCCGTCCTGCGTCTCGGCGGAGCGTCAGGAGGGGCGGTGCCGCAGGCGGCGCAGCGCCGCCCGCACGACCGGGTGCTCCCCGGTCGGGGGGTCGGGCAGCGGGACCGGACGGTCGGGACCGGCCAGCGGGTGCACGCGCAGGGTCCGCCACCGGCCGTCGGGGTCGAGCGCGGCGCACTCCACCGTCGTGACGAGGAACTGCGCGTCGAGGTCCGCCCAGTCGCGCTCGGCGGCGTCCAGCGCCGCGTCGTCGACGTGGTGCGCGACGGTCACGTGCGGCCGGTAGGCGAACCGCTGCTCCGCCCACAGGGGCCCGCCCCGCACCGCGGCCTCGAGCCGGGCGCAGGCGTCGCCACCCTCGGCCACGTCGACGTAGGCCACCGGCGACACGGGCCGGAACGTGCCCGTGCCGCGCAGGTGCAGCACGAACGCCCGGTGGGCCGCCACGACGCGGTCGAGGTGCTCGAGCACCGCGGCCTGCTGCGCGGGGGCGACCGGGGTCGGCGGCAGGATCGTCACGTGCGGGGGCACGTGCCGCGCGACGGGGTCGCCGTAGCCGGCCCGTGCCTCCTGGAGCTGGCCCGCCCAGGGCTCCGGTACGCGCACGGAGACCCCGACGAGCACCGGGGGGACGTCCGTCATCGCGCCGCCCGCACCCGCCGCAGCAGCCCGAACCGGTCGTACAGGCGCGCCAGCGTGTCCTGCGCGAGGGCCTCCGCGCGCTCCGCGCCGTCGCTGAGGACCGCGTCGAGCGTGGCGGGGTCGTCGAGGTACCCGTGCACGCGCTCCTGGAACGGCGTGAGGAAGGCGACGACGACCTCCGCGAGGTCCTTCTTGAGGTCGCCGTACCCGCGGCCGTCGTACTCGGCCTCCAGCGACGGGAGCGAGCGGTCGGTCAGCGCGGAGTAGATGGTGAGGAGGTTCGAGACCCCGGGCTTGGCGACGGGGTCGTAGCGGATCTCCCGCTCCGTATCGGTGACGGCCGAGCGGATGCGCTTGGCGACGACCTTCGGGTCGTCGAGGAGCTCGATCAGCCCGTTGGGGCTGGCCGCCGACTTGCTCATCTTCGCCGTCGGCTCCTGCAGGTCGAAGATCTTCGCGGTCGCCTTGACGATGTGCGCGTCGGGCACGACGACCGTCCCCGCGCCGAAGCGGCTGTTGAGGCGCTGGGCGAGGTCGCGGGTCAGCTCCAGGTGCTGGCGCTGGTCCTCCCCCACCGGGACGAGGTCCGTGTCGTACAGCAGGATGTCCGCGGCCATGAGCACCGGGTAGGTGAAGAGACCGACCGTCGTGCCCTCGGCGCCCAGCTTGAGCGACTTGTCCTTGAACTGCGTCATCCGGCCGGCCTCGCCGAAGCCGGTGATGCAGTTGAGCAGCCAGGCGAGCTCCGCGTGAGCGCTCACGTGGGACTGCACGAAGAGGATGGACCGCTGCGGGTCGACTCCCGCGGCGAGGTACTGGGCCGCGGTCCGGCGGGTGCGGTCCCGCAGCACGGCCGGGTCGGGCGCGACCGTCAGCGCGTGCAGGTCGACGACGCAGTAGATGGCGTCGTGGTCGTCCTGGAGGGCCACCCACTGCGTGAGGGCGCCGAGGTGGTTGCCCAGGTGCAGGGAGTCGGACGTCGGCTGCATGCCCGAGAAGATCCGGGCGGCGGAGGTGGACGGGCCCATCACCCCATCATGGCAGGTGGTGCGCGGTGGTCGCGCCGCCGGTGCACACGTCCGACCGCCCACGACCCGCCGGGTCAGGTCGCCTCGGTGTCGAAGGGCGCCGGCGGGGCGGCGGTCGCCGCCGTGCCGGCGGACGCACCAGCGGCCGTGCCGGCGGCTGCACTCCCCGCCGCGGCGGCGCCGACCGCGGCACCCACCGCGGTCGCGCCCGTGCGCAGGGCCGCTCCTGTCCGTGGCGTCGCCGTGCGGGCGCCGTTGCGCGGGTTCGCCGGGGCGCGGCCGCGGGGGCCGTCGTCGTCGAGGAGCGCCTCGCGGACGATGCGGCGCGGGTCGTACTGGCGGGGGTCGAGCGCCGCCCAGTCGACGTCCTTCGCCTCCTCGCCGAGCTCCGCGTCGACGCGCGCCTTGGCCTCGGTCAGGAAGCCGCGGGCACCGCGCACCCAGCGACCGAGCTGCTCCGCGAACGCCGGCAGCCGCTCGGGCCCGATCACCACGACGGCGACCAGCAGCAGGACCAGCCACTCGCCACCGTTGATGTCGAAGGGCACGTCGCCAGGCTACCCGCGCGAGGCCGCGAGCAGGACCCCCGGGGGACCGCTCGCCGGCGTGACGTCCGCCCCGCCCGGCGCCGGTCCCCGCCGTCCCCGCTGGCCCCGCGACCGGGCGCGCACGAGGATCGGCAGGTGATGAGCGGCGGACGGGTCGCGGGCGGCCTCTGGCACGGGCGCCTGACGCTGGGCGCCCGCGGGCCGGTGCCGGCCGACGTGGCGTGGGGGCGCTACGACGACCCCGGGCTGTGGGCGGGGTGGGCGCCGCACATCCGGCGGGTCGAGGGCCCCCCGCGGCTCGCGGCCGGCGCCGGCGGACGCGTGCACGGCCCGCTGGGCGTGCGCGTGCGGTTCGTCGTCACCGCCGTGGACCGGCCCCGCCGCCGCTGGGCCTGGCGCGTGCACGCCGGCCCGCTCGTGCTGCGCCTCGAGCACGGCGTGGACGCCGGCACGGATGTCGGCGTCCACGCCGGCGCCCACGGGCCCGGGGCGGGCACCGGGGCCACGACCGGTGCCGCGTCCCGCACGTGGCTCGTCCTGCACGGGCCGCTGCCGGTGCTGCTCGCCTACGCTCCGCTGGCGTGGTGGTCGCTGCGGTGCCTGGTGACGCTGCCGCGCCTCCGTCTCCCGGCCGGCGGCGCCCGCTGACGCGATCCGTCAGCCCGCGGACTCCTGCAGGACGACCCGCACGTCGCGCTCGTCCTCGCCCGTGCGCACGCGCAGGGTCACGGCCTCCCCCGGCGTGCGCGACCGCAGGTCGACGACGAGCTCGTCGGGCTCCGTGACCGGCCGCCCGTCGACGGCGAGGATGACGTCGCCCGCGCGGATGCCGGCCGTGTCCGCCGCACCGCCCGGCGTCACCGGCGCCGTGCCCTCGTCGGGCTCGTCGGCGATGCGGACCCCCTCGCCCGTCCACGTGCGGTCGAGCAGCGCGCCGATGACCGGGTAGGTGGCGCGGCCGGTCTCGATGAGCTGCTCCGCCGTGCGCCGCGCCTGGTTGGACGGGATGGCGAAGCCGAGCCCGATGCTCCCCGCACCGCCCGTGGCGGAGCCGGCGGTCTGCGCGATGGCCGAGTTGATGCCGATGACGGCTCCGGCCGCGTCCACCAGGGGTCCGCCGGAGTTGCCGGGGTTGATCGCCGCGTCCGTCTGGATGGCGTTGATGAAGGCGGTGCCCGTCTGCTCGCCGGCGGTGACGGGCCGGTCGAGGGCGCTGACGATGCCGGTCGTGACCGTGCCCTCGAGCCCGAGGGGCGCCCCGACCGCGACCACCGGGTCGCCGACCTGCACCACGTCCGAGTCGCCCAGCACGAGAGGCGTCAGGCCGTCGCGCTCCACGCGCACGACCGCGAGGTCGTAGTCGGCCGTCGCCCCGACGAGCGTGCCCGCGACCTCGCTGCCGTCGGCGAGCAGCACGGTGATCGCACCGGCCTCGTCGAGCGCCCCCGCGACGACGTGGTTGTTCGTGAGCACGTACCCGTCGGCGCGGAGCACGAAGCCCGATCCCGTGGCCGCGCCGGACGCCGTGCGGACCTCGAGCGAGACGACGCTGGGCAGCACGTCCGCCGCGATCGCGGCGACGCTCCCCGCCGCGGGGGCCGGCGTCGTGGTGCCGCCGGCAGCCGCCGCACCGGCGACGGGCAGCGCCGCGTCTGCCGGGCGCTCCTCGGGGAGCCACCGGGTCACGGCCGCACCCCCGCCGGCACCGGCGACGAGGGCCAGGGCGACGAGGGCCGCCGTCCGCCCTGCGCCGCCACGACGGCGGTCCCCGCCGGGACGACCGCCGCGGCGACGGCCGCGCTCGCGCACCAGCCGGACCGTCACCGGGCCCGCGCCGAGCGGTGGAGCACAGCCCTCCGCCCACGGGTGACCCGCGAGGCCCGCCACCGACGCCCGACCGGACGGCGGGTCGTCGGGCGTCCGCGCCGGCGGCTGCAGGGCAGCGCGCCCCGGACCCGTCGGGCCGTCGGCGGTCGTACCGGTCGGGATCGGAGCCGGGGTCGGGGTGGACGCGGACGGCGTGGTCGGACCCGTGGGCGTCGGGCCGGTCGCGCGCCGCGGCACGTGCGGTGCCGCGAAGAGCGGGGTCGGCGGCGTGGGCTGCCCGGCGAGGGGGTCGCGCCTGTCGTCGCGCGCCTCGTCGGGCCCGACGTCGGGCACGGGGTCCGTCACGGTGCGTCCAGCACGGCGGTCACCGTGCTCCACCCACGCGTCAGCCGCGCGGCGACGCCGTCGTCGAAGGCGCGCGCCGGCACCGCCGCGACGAGCTCGGCCGCCACGTCCGCCGAGGGGGCCACGAGCTGCACGACGCAGTCCCCCGACTGCCACACCGCGTGCAGCGGCTCGTCGGTCAGCACGTGCACCGGACGCCCGCCCAGGTCCTCCTGCGCGACGCCGGTCAGCGCGGCCAGGTCGAGCACGCCCTGCTGCTCGACGAGCACGGCCGTCGCCCCGCCGGGGCCGACGAGGTCGACGACGAGCACCTCGTCGGACGCACCCGACCAGCGCCAGCCGGCGACGGCCCAGCCCTCGGGCAGCTCGGCCGGCACGGACCAGTCGTGCGCGCGGAGCCAGGCGGTCGACGTCGCGAGGTCCGTCGTCGCACCGCTCGTCGCACCGCTGGTCCCGCCGGCCGGTAGGCCCAGACCGGCACGCACGACGGTGCCGGCGGGCACCGCCCCCGCCACTGTGCCAGCGGCGACGCCGGGCGCGCCGGAGGTCGAGCCGGCCGCCGGGACGTGCGCGAGCAGGTCGAGCGCCTCCCCCGGGTGGTCCCACGGCACGACGGGCGGCCGCGCCCCGAGCGCGAACAGCCCGGCCGCCAGCACGCCGGCCCCGGCCAGCGACCCGACCACGGCACGGCCGGGCCGGCCGCGGCGTCCGACCTCCCCCCGCAGGGCGTGGCCGGGCAGCCGACGACCGCCGACCACCCGGTCCGCGATCGGGTCGCGCGGTGCGGGGCCCTCGGCCGACCTCCGACCGAGCGCCGTCGACCGGTCCGCGGGCGGGGCACACGCGAGACCGAGCAGGCGAGCGGTGAGGTCGGGGGCCGGCTCGACGTCCCGGGCCTGCGCCAGGGCCTCGCGGGCGGCCCTGGCCGCGCGCAGCTCGGCGGCGCAGACCGGGCAGTCGGCGACGTGCGCGAGGGCGCGCTCGAGCGCCGCCGGCGGCAGGCGGCCGTCGACGAGCGCGCTCAGGCGGGACCCCAGGTGGCTCACGGCAGCGCCCGCACCTCGTCGGACCTCGTGCCGGCCGACCCGGTCCCGTCCTCGGCCACGGGCAGGGCCGTGGGCAGGACCGTCACCGGCGCCCGGTCAGCCAGGCTGATGCGCAGGCGCGCGCGGGCGCGGTGGATCCGGGACCGCACCGTGCCGATCTTCACGCCCAGCGTGACGGCGATCTCCTCGTACGACAGCCCCTCGATGTCGCAGAGGACCACGGCGGCGCGGTACTCCGGCGGCAGCGCGTCGAGCGCGCGCTGGACGTCGTGGTCGAGGTTGCCGTGCTCCCACGCGTGCTCGGGACCGGTGAGCCGGTCGGCGCTCGCCCAGCGCTCCGCGTCGTCGCCCAGGCCGTCCATCCGGATGCGGCGGCGGCGGCGTGCGCCGTCGAGGAAGAGGTTGGTGGTGATGCGGTGCAGCCAGCCCTCGAAGGTGCCGGGGCTGTAGCTCGACAGCGAGCGGAACACGCGGACGAACGTCTCCTGCGTGAGGTCCTCGGCGTCGTGCCGGTTGCCGGTGAGCCGGTAGGCCAGGCGGTAGACCCGGGCGGAGTGCTCCCGGACGATGTCCTCCCAGCTCGGGGCCTGCCAGTCGGCGGCCGCCGGGGTGGACGGCGTGGGCATCGAGGCTGCTCCCTCTCCGGCGCCCGCGGCGCCGGTCCTCGCGCGCGCGGCACGGTGCCGCACGCATCCCGGCGCGGGGCCGGGTCGTCAGTCTCCCAGGTCGCCGCCGCGGGCTCGACCCGGGCGTGCCGGGTACGCTCAGGGCGCACCGCACCCACCACCGCCGGGAGGCCGCCATCTCCGCCGACAAGGCCCTCAGCTGGGCGTACTGCGAGGACGCGGTCGTCGAGGACGACGTGCTGCGACGGGCGCGCGAGCGCGCCGCCCAGCTCGGCTGCCAGGCGGTGCTGCCCGGCGCGGGAGCCGTCCTGCGGCTGCTCGCCGCGGCGTCCCGGGCGCGCGCCGTCGTCGAGGTCGGCACGGGCACAGGGGTCGCCTCGCTCTACCTGCTGCGCGGGATGCCCGAGGACGGGGTGCTGACCAGCATCGACGTCGAGGTGGAGCACCAGCGGGCCGCCCGCGCCGCGTTCGGCGAGGCCGGGATCCGGCCGGCGCGCACGCGCATGATCAGCGGCCGCGCCCAGGACGTCCTGCCGCGCCTGACGGACGCGGCCTACGACCTCGTGCTCGTCGACGCCGACCCCGAGGGCACCCCCGACCACGTGGAGCAGGCCGTGCGGCTGCTCAGGCCGGGTGGCGTGCTGGCCGTCGACGACGCGCTGTGGGGGGACCGTGTCGCCGACCCGGCGCGCCGGGACCCCGCCACGACGACGATGCGCGAGGTGGTGCGCTCGGTCCTGGCCGACGAGCGGCTCGTCCCCGCGCTGGTCACCAGCGGCGACGGCCTGCTGCTGGCCGCGCGCCGCTGACGGCAGGTCGCAGGTCGCACGGACCAGGACGCCTCAGCGCAGGTCGGTGAGGAACCGCAGCAGGAGCCGCGCGCCCCAGCCCGTCGCGCCGGCGGTCGTCTCGTGGCTGTCCGCGGTCGCGCGCGCCGGGCCGGCGATGTCCAGGTGCGCCCAGGCGCGCCCGCCGGTGAACGTGCGCAGGATGAGCGCGGCGACCACGGCCCCTGCGCCGAACGACCGGTCCTGCGCGGTCTGCCGCACGTCGGCGACGTCCGAGCGGATCTGCTCGGCGTAGTCCTCCACCAGCGGCATCCGCCACACGGGCTCCCCGACCGCGGACCCCGCGGCCACGAGCGCGTCCGCCAGGGCCTCGTCGGTGGCGTAGAGCGCCCCGTGCGTCCGGGCGAACGTGAGGGTGGACGCGCCGGTGAGGGTGGCGACGTCGACGACGAGGTCCGGCTCGAGCCGGGCGTCCGCGTAGGCGAGGGCGTCGGCGAGGACGACCCGCCCCTCCGCGTCCGTGTTGTCCACCTGGATCGTCCGTCCGCCGTACACCGTGACGACGTCCCCGGGCCGGTAGGACGCCCCGCCGAGGTGGTTCTCCGCCAGGGGCAGGAGCGCCGTGACGCGGTGGGGCACGCCGGACTCCGCCGCGCCGAGCACCGCGGCCAGCGCCACCGCCGCCCCGGTCATGTCCGTCTTCATCGGCACCATGGACTCGCGCGGCTTGAGCGAGATGCCGCCCGTGTCGAACGTGATGCCCTTCCCGACGAGCACGACGTGCCGCCCGACGGCGCCGTGCCCGTCAGCACCCGACGACGAGCCGCCCTGGGGGCCACCCGGTGCCGGTGGCGTCCACGCGACGCGCACGAGCCGCGGCGTCGACGCCGACCCGCGCCCGACGGCGAGGATGCCGCCGAATCCCTGCGCGGCGAGCTCCCGCGGCGTCAGCACCTCGACCTCGAGGCCGGCGGCGGTGGCCCGGCGGCGGGCGACGTCGGCCACCCAGGCCGGGGTCTTGACGTCCGACGGCTCGTTGGCGAGGTCCCGCGCGAGCCACGTGGCCGTGGCGGCGGTCCGCGCCGCGGCGACCGCGGGGTCCAGGCGTGCGGCGTCCCGACCCAGCAGCACCAGCGCCGCGGCGGGGCGTGCGGCCACCCGGGCGGCGGAGGAGCGCGTCGGGACGGTGTACGCGGCGAGCAGGTACCCCTCGACGAGGGCCCGCGCCCGCTCGGCGGCGTCGCCGGGTGTGCGCTCGTCGCCCGCACCTACCGTGCTCACCACGGTGCCGAGCCCGCGGGCGGCGCGTGCCAGGGCGGCGCCGGCCCTGCGCAGGGCGCCCGCCGACCCGTCCCCGACCCCGAGCAGGACGAGGCGCAGCGGCAGCCCGTCCCACGGCAGGGCCGCGCGGGACCCGACCGGCCGCGGCAGCTGCAGGACGTAGGACTCCCCCGCCGCCCCCGTCAGACGTGCGCGCTCGGCGACGTCGGCGAGGTCGATGCCGTAGCGGGCGGCCGCCTCGGCCGTGCCGGGGCCGGGCGTCAGCTCCTCGTCGCCGGCTGCCGCGGGCCCGACGGGCACGGCGAGCGCGTCGACCCCTGCGGCGGTGAGGAGGTCGGTGGTGGGGACGGCGCCGTCGGCGGTGCGGACGGACGGCAGCGCCCGGGCAGCCGTGGGGCTGCCCGGGCGGGTGCGCGGTGGGACCAAGACGTCGTCCGGGTCAGCCGACGACGGCGGTGAGGGCCTGCCCGAGCTCGGCGGCCTCCGTCGCGTTCAGCTCGACGACCAGGCGCCCGCCCCCCTCGAGCGGGACACGCATGACGATGCCGCGACCCTCCTTGGTGACCTCGAGCGGCCCGTCGCCGGTCCTCGGCTTCATCGCGGCCATGGGGGAGTCTCCTTCGCGTGGTGCGCTGGGCGGTGGGACGCGCCCCGGCGCCCGGCGCGGGCGTCAGGGCTGCCGGCGTGCCGGATGTCCGGGTAGATCCTAGGTCACCGGACCCTGCGACGGCCGCGACCTGGCCCGGGACGCCCCGGAGGAGTGAGGCGGCGCGGCGCCGCGGGCCCCCGACCGACCGGGGCGGCCGTCACGGCGGCCAGTCGGCGGGCGGCGTGAACACCCAGATCGTCAGCACCCACACGGCCTGCAGCACCAGCGACAGCACCACGACCGCGGCCAGCCAGGCGCGCCGCGCGACGGCGGGGCGCGTCACGAGACCGGCGACGACGGCGGCGTAGGGGAAGGCCAGCAGCAGGAACCGCGCGGTCGACGACCCCGGTTCCACCACCGCCGCCAGGTACAGCACGTAGGCGGCCGGCCACGCGCGCAGCTCCGGCGCCAGCCGCCGCGCCGCCGGCAGCAGGAGCAGGCCGCCGAGCAGCGCGAACGCCCCCACCAACCCCGGCACCGCCCAGCCGCCGAGCCAGAACCGCGTCGCGTACCCCAGCGCGCCGAACGGCGTCACCTCCCGGACGCCGCGCCAGGCCCCCTGCGTCTGCAGGTAGGCGTCCTCGACCCCGGTCACCCAGCCCGTCACCGCCGGCCACGCGAACCCCGAGGCGACGGCGAGCACGCCGAGCCCGACGAGGCCCGCCGCGCCGGACGGGCGCAGCGGCTCCTCCCCCCGCCGCGCCCGCACGAGCCGCACGAGCGCGTGCACGCCGACGACCGCGGCCACCGGCAGCGCGACGGACCGCGTGAACCCGAGCAGGACGACCGCGACCGCCACGAGCGCGTAGCGCCGTCCCACGAGCCCGAGCAGCACCAGCGCGACCAGCAGGAGGGCGAGCGACTCCGTGTAGGCGACCTGCGTGACCACGGCCGTGGGGAACACCGCGAGGAGCGCGACGGTCGCCAGCGGCAGGCCCGGCCGGGCGGCGCAGGCGGCCGGCGCCCCCCGCTCGACGACGCGGTGCACGACGAGCGCCGCGGCCGCGCCGAGGACGGTCGCCAGCGCGGGCGCGGCGACCTCCCAGGGCGCCCCGGTCGCCGCCATGAGCAGGCGCACCAGGCCGGGGAACAGGGGGTAGAAGGCCCACGCGTTCTGCACGACGAGCCCGTCGGCGCCCCGCGGCAGGGTCGAGGGGTAGCCGTCCTCGGCGATGCGCCGGTACCAGTCCCCGTCGAACATGAGCGAGACGAAGGTGCCGTAGGAGGGCTGCGCGGGCACGGCGCCGAGCGCCTCCTGCCGGGTGGCCGCCACCAGCAGCAGCGCGGCCGACACGAGCCGTGCCGCCGACCACACGGCCAGCACCCGGACCCACCACGGCCAGGCGGCGGGCCTCATGCGAGTCCCCGGACCGTCCGCTCCGGCGCCCGGTCCCCGCGCAGCACCGCCACCATGTCCAGCGCGCGACGGGTGGCCCGCACGTCGTGCGTGCGGAACACGCGCGCCCCCCACCACGCCGCCAGGACGGTGGCGGCCAGCGTCCCCTCGAGCCGCTCCTCGGGCGGCAGCCCCAGGGACTCCCCGACGAAGTCCTTGCGCGACAGCGCCATGAGGACGGGGTGCCCGAGCCCGACGAGCGCCTGCGTCCGCCGGACCAGGTGCAGGGAGTGCCAGGTCGTCTTGCCGAAGTCGTGCGTCGGGTCCACCAGCACCGACCGCGGGTGGACGCCCAGGTCGACGGCCCGCCGCGCGCCCGCGGCCAGCGTCCGCAGGACGTCCTGCAGCACGCCGTCCAGCGGGTCGGCGGCCGCCTCGTCGCCGGGCGCGCCCTCCGCGAGCGGGTACGTGACGCGCAGCGGGTCGGTGCGCGGGCGGGCGCCGCCGGTGTGGCTGACGACGAGGCCGAGGTCGCGCTCCGCGGCGACCTCGGCGACGCCGGGATCCCAGCCGGCCCAGGTGTCGTTGAGCAGGTCGGCGCCGGCGTCGGCGGCGGCTCGCGCCACGGGGGCCCGCCACGTGTCGACGCTGAGCAGCAGGTCCGGGTGGCGCCGTCGCACCCGCGCCAGCACGGGCACGACGCGCTCCACCTCCTCCGCGACGTCGACCCGCGGCCCCCGCCCGGCGCGCACGCCGCCGATGTCGACGAGGTCCGCGCCCTCGGCCACGGCCCGGTCGACGGCCGCGTCGACGGTCCCGTCGGTGTGCCGCGCGGCCGCGTAGAAGGAGTCCGGCGTGCGGTTGACCACCGCCATGACGAGGGGGTGGTCGACCCCGACGGTCCGCCCGCCCAGGCGCACGGGCGGCCCGGCGGGCGGGACGTCCGGGACCCCCGGCGCCGGGTGCGCTCCGGGCAGGGCACCGCTCATGCGACGCCTCGGTCGCCCGCCCCGACGGCCGTCCTCACGACGCCGGGCCGGCGGACGCGCCGCCCGCCTCCTGCGTCTCGCGCTCCGACCGCTCGACCGCGTCCTGCGTCGCCGCCTGGGCCGCAGCCTCCTCCGCGCGCAGCTCGGCCCCACGCCGCACGACGATGTCGACGGCCTCGTCGGGGTCGTCGGTGAGGCGCAGCAGGTCGAGGTCGGCCGGCGCGATCATCCCGCGCGGCACGAGGGTCTCCCGCGCCCAGTCCAGCAGCCCCCGCCAGTACCCCGAGTTGAGCAGCACCACGGGGAAGCTCGTGACCTTGTGCGTCTGCACGAGCGTGAGCGCCTCGAACAGCTCGTCGAGCGTGCCGAAGCCGCCCGGCAGCACGACGAACCCCTCCGAGTACTTGACGAACATCGTCTTGCGCGCGAAGAAGTAGCGGAAGCTGACGCCGAGGTCGACCCACTCGTTGAGGCCCTGCTCGAAGGGCAGCTCGATGCCCAGCCCGACCGACTTGCCCCCCGCGTCGCAGGCGCCCTGGTTCGCGGCCGCCATGACGCCCGGCCCGCCGCCGGTGATCACGGCGTAGCCCGCCTCGGCCAGCCCGCGCCCGACGGCGCGACCCATCGCGTAGTCGGGGTGGTCGGGCGACGTGCGCGCCGACCCGAAGACCGACACGGCCGGGCCGAGCTCGGCCAGCGCGCCGAACCCCTCGACGAACTCGCTCTGGATGCGCATGACCCGCCAGGGGTCGTCGTGCAGCCAGGTGGCGCTGCGGCTGGGGCTCAGCAGGCGCTGGTCGGACGTCGTCGCCGGGATCTCGTTGCGCCGCAGGAGCACCGGTCCCTTGCGGTACCCGCGGCCGGGGCTGGGCGTGCCGTCGTCGCTCATGCCCGCCAGCGTAGGGTCGCCCGCCCGACCCGACGACGCGGGCACGCGGCCCCGCCGGGCGGGCTCCTCAGGCCGTCAACCAGCGGCGCAGCGCCTCGTGCACGCTGCGGAGCTGCGCCGTGGGCACCCGCTCGTCGTCGTGGTGGGCCAGCGACGGGTCGCCCGGGCCGAAGTTCACCGCCGGCACGCCGAGCTCGGAGAACCGGGCGACGTCGGTCCACCCGTACTTCGGGGCGGGGGCGCCGCCGGTGACGGCCAGCACCGCGTCGACGAAGCCGGCGGCCGCGGGGTGGTCCAGGCCGGGGCGCGCGCCCGCGGCCGCGTCGGTGACGACGACGTCGAACCCGGCGAGGACCTCGCGCACGTGCGCCTCCGCCTCGGCGACGGACCGCGACGGCGCGAAGCGGTAGTTCACCGTCACGACGCACAGGTCGGGGATGACGTTCGTCGCCACGCCGCCGCTGACGAGGACGGCGTTGAGGCCCTCGCGGTACACGAGACCGTCGACCTCGACCTGAGCCGGGCTGTACGCCTCGAGCCGCCGCAGCACCTCCCCCGCGGCGTGCACGGCGTTGCGCCCCATCCAGGCGCGCGCCGAGTGCGCCGCGGTGCCGCGCACGCGCACCTCCACCCGCAGCGTGCCGTTGCAGCCGCCCTCGATGCCCGCGGCCGTCGGCTCGCCGAGCACCGCGAAGTCCGCCGCGAGCCAGTCCGGGTGGTGCCGCGCCACGCGCCCCAGCCCGTTGAGCGCCCAGTCGACCTCCTCGTGGTCGTAGAAGACCCACGTGACGTCCCGCACGGGCGCGTCGAGCTCGACCGCGAGCGCCAGCGCGACCGCGACGCCGCCCTTCATGTCGACCGTCCCGCGCCCCCGCAGCACCTCGACGCCGTCCTCGACGACGAGGCGCGTCGGCAGGTTGGCGTTGACCGGCACCGTGTCGATGTGACCGGCGACGACGACGCGCTCGCCCCGGCCGAGGTGCGTGCGGGCGACGACCGCGTCCCCGTCGCGCAGCACCTCCAGGTGCGGGGCCCGCCGCAGGGCCGCCTCGACGGCGTCGGCGAGCGCCGTCTCCTCGCCGCTGACCGACCGCAGGTCGCACAGCGCCGCCGTCAGCGCGACGAGGTCCGGCGTGCCGTCCGGCCCCGGCCCGACGGGCAGGTCCACGACGGGGCGCGGCGCGTCGGACGGCGGGGGTGTCTCGGAGGACGTCATGGCGGCGACCCTAACCGGGCCGCTGCGTACCCTTCCCCCATGAGCGAGGCCAGGAGCGTGCCGATGAGCGAGGCCGTCAGCGGCACCACCCCCGACGACCCGACCGGACCGACCCTCGCCTGGGCGGCCGGGCTCGCCACCCACGCGGCCGACGGCACGGTGCTGGACGTCTGGTACCCGGAGCCGGTGCTCGGGGCGCCGGGCGAGGCGGCCCCGGACCCCGTCCCCGTGCCGGAGGGCCTGACGGCCGCGGAGCGCGAGGACGACCTGCGCGGCGTGCGGGTGGCCGTCGTGACGACGGTGCTGGACCTTGCCGCGCCCCCGGCGACGACCGCGGACGCCTACCTGCGCCTGCACCTGCTGTCGCACCGGCTGGTCGCGCCCCACGGGCTCGCGCTCGAAAGGATCTTCGGGGTGCTGCCGACGGTGGTGTGGACCGACCGCGGGCCGTGCGCCGTCGACGGGTTCGAGGACGTGCGGCTGCGCGTGCGCGCCGCGACGGGGGTGGCGCCGACGGTGCACGGCGTCGACAAGTTCCCGCGGATGACGGACTACGTCGTCCCCGCCGGCGTGCGCGTGGCCGACGCGTCACGCGTGCGGCTGGGGGCGCACCTCGCGCCGGGCACGACCGTCATGCACGAGGGCTTCGTCAACTACAACGCCGGCACGACGGGCACCTCCATGGTCGAGGGGCGCATCTCCGCGGGCGTCGTCGTCGGCGACGGGTCGGACGTCGGGGGCGGCGCCTCGATCATGGGCACGCTGTCCGGGGGCGGGAAGCACGTCGTGTCGATCGGCCGCCGGACGCTGCTGGGGGCCAACGCCGGGCTCGGCATCCCGCTGGGCGACGACTGCGTGGTCGAGGCGGGGCTGTACCTGACGGCCGGCGCCAAGGTGACGCTGCTCCCCCGGCCGGGCGACGAGGCCGCCCCCCGCGTGGTGCGGGCGCGCGAGCTGGCCGGTGCCGACGGGCTGCTGTTCCGGCGCAACTCCCTCACCGGCGGGGTCGAGGCGGTGCCGCGCGAGGGCGTGGGCGTCGAGCTCAACGCGGCCCTGCACGCGAACTGAGCGTGCCGGGCCGTCCGGCCGGGCCGGCGCGGCCGCCGCGCCCGCCGCGGCCGAGGACCGGGTCGGGCGCCGGGTCCGGCGCCGGGTCCGGCGCCGGGTCCGGCGGCGGTCGTGGTGCCGGCCGGGGCCCCGGGCCCGCGGCCCGCCTGCTGCGCGCGCTCGTCGTGCTCGTCGCCCTCGGGGCGCTGGGCACCGGCGCGGTGGCCGCCGTGCTGGCGTTCCTCGACCGGGGAGCGCCGGGCCTCGCCGCGGAGCGGTGCTCGGCGACGCTCGACGGCACGGACTGGCACCTGACCCCCGAGCAGGCCGACAACGCCGCCCTCGTCGCGGGTGCGGCGGTCGCGCGCGACCTGCCCGCTCGGGCGGCGACGATCGCGCTGGCCACGACGCTGCAGGAGTCGGGTCTCGTCAACGTCACGTACGGCGACCGGGACTCCTTGGGGCTGTTCCAGCAGCGGCCGTCGCAGGGGTGGGGCACCGCCGAGCAGGTGCAGGACCGCGTGCACGCGACGGGCCGGTTCTACGACGCCCTCGTCGGGGTCGAGGGCTGGGCCGACCTGCCGGTCACCGTGGCGGCGCAGGCGGTGCAGCGTTCGGCGTTCCCGGACGCGTACGCCCAGCACGAGGTGCGGTCCCGGGCCTGGGCCTCGGCCCTGACGGGCTGGTCCCCCGCCGTCCTCACCTGCGACCTGCACGCGGTGGACGGTGCCGCGGGCACCCCGGCGCCCACGGCCGCCGACCGCGCGGCGGCGCTCGGGGCGCGCGCCGCCCAGGACCTCGGCGCCGCCGTCTCGACCGGCGCGGCGGCGGACGGCAGCCCCCGGGTCGTGCTCGACCTGGCGGCCCGCACGCCGGACGACCCGTCGCGCGGCGGCTGGGCGGCGGCGCAGTGGGCGGTCGCGACGGCGTGGGCGACGGGCGCGACGAGCGTCGAGACCGCGACCGCCCGCTGGGAG
This sequence comes from Cellulomonas sp. plas2, assembly GCF_057221735.1. NCBI lineage: Bacteria > Bacillati > Actinomycetota > Actinomycetes > Micrococcales > Cellulomonadaceae > Cellulomonas > Cellulomonas sp. plas2. The sequence continues at coordinate 1,298,913 of NZ_CM170155.1, read as the reverse complement.
CGCGGGACGCCGGGCTGGGCGACGACGACGCCGACCGACGCGGCGGCCCCGGCACCCGGGACGGCCGTCGTCGGGTTCGCCGCCACGCCCTGACCCTCAGGCCTGCGACGGCGGCCGGGGCGCCCGTGCGCCCGGCCGCGTCACCGGCGGGTCAGCGACGGTCGCCCGGCACGTAGTCGCGCTCGGTCGCGCCCGTGTACACCTGGCGCGGCCGGCCGATCTTCGTCTGCGGGTCGGTCATCATCTCGCGCCACTGCGCGATCCAGCCGGGCATGCGCCCCAGCGCGAACAGCGGCGTGAACATCGACTCGTCGAAGCCCATCGCCTTGTAGATGAGGCCCGTGTAGAAGTCGACGTTCGGGTAGAGCTTGCGCGAGACGAAGTACTCGTCGTGCAGCGCGATCTCCTCCAGGCCGCGCGCGATGTCGAGCAGCTCGTTGCCGGCACCGAGAGCGGAGAGCACGTCGTCGGCGGACTGCTTGACGATGGCGGCGCGCGGGTCGTAGTTCTTGTAGACCCGGTGGCCGAAGCCCATGAGCCGGACGCCCGGCTCCTTGTTCTTCACGCGCGTCATGAACGCCGTCGCGTCGCCGCCGTTGGCCTGGATCTCGGCCAGCATCTTCAGCACGGCCTCGTTGGCGCCGCCGTGCAGGGGACCGGACAGCGCGTTGATGCCCGCCGCCACCGAGGCGTAGAGGTTGGCGTGGGAGGAGCCCACGATCCGCACGGTCGAGGTCGAGCAGTTCTGCTCGTGGTCCGCGTGGAGGATGAGCAGCTTGTCCAGCGCCGCGACGACGCGCGGGTCCGGGTCGTACTGCTGGTAGGGCGCCGCGAAGGTCATGCGCAGGAAGTCCTCGACGTACCCGCGGCTGTAGTCCGGGTAGAGCAGCGGCTCCCCCTTGGAGGACCGGTGCACGTAGGACGTGATGGTGCGCGTCTTGGCGAGGATGAGGACCGTCGCGAGCTCGACCTCCTCGGGGTCGTCGAAGGACAGCGACTCCGGGTAGAACGTCGCCAGCGCGTTGATCGCCGAGGCCATGACGGCCATGGGGTGCGCGTTGCGCGGGAACGTCCCCATGAACGTGCGGAAGTCCTCGTGCACGAGGGTGTGCCGGTTGACCCGGTCCTCGAAGGCGGTCAGGTCCGCGGGCGAGGGCAGCTCGCCGTGGATGAGCAGGTAGGCGACCTCGAGGAAGGAGGACTGCTCCGCGAGCTGCTCGATGGGGTAGCCCCGGTAGCGCAGGACGCCGGCCTCGCCGTCGATGTAGGTGATTTGCGACTCGCAGGACGCGGTGTTCATGAACCCCGGGTCCACGGTCACCATGCCCGTGTCCTTCAGCAGGCTGGCGACGACGAGGCCGTCGTTGCCCTCCGACGCGCGCACGACGGGCAGGTCGTGCGGCGTGCCGTCCACCACGAGCTGGACGGGCGAGGTGGTGACCTCGGTCATCGGTGTTCCTCTCTCGGCCCCCTGAGCGGTGCCCCGTGCCCGACGGCCTCCTCGCGCGGTCGTGGCGCGGCACCGGTCCACGAGGTCTCGTGGTCCTGTGGTCGTGCGCGGGTCGACGGTACCCGCCGCGGGCGGCCGTCGGCGAACCCCGCCCGACCCCCTGCCGCGCCTGTGAGGTCCCTCACGACCTGCGGCGTCACCCCGCACGCAGGCGCGCGGCGGCCCGGTCGACGGCGTCGTCGGTCGCGGTGAGCGCCATGCGGACGTAGCCCGCCCCGGCGGGGCCGTAGAACTCCCCCGGGGCGACGAGCACGCCCCGGTCGGCGAGGGCCGCGACGGTGTCCCAGGACCCCGGGACGACGCCGTCGGGGCCCGCCTGCGGCCGCACCCACAGGTACAGCCCGGCGTGCGACCGCGTGACGACGTAGCCCGCGTCCTCGACGGCCGCCCGCAGGACCGCGCGCCGGCGGCGGTAGCGCTCGCGCTGCTCGGCCACGTGCGCGTCGTCCCCGAGCGCGACCGTCGTCGCCGCCTGCACCGGCCCCGGCACGAGGAAGCCCGCGTGCTTGCGCACCTCGAGCAGCGGCCCGACGAGCCCCGGGTCCCCCGCGAGGAACGCGGCCCGGTAGCCGGCGAGGTTGGACTGCTTGGACAGGGAGTAGGCGACGAGCAGCCCCGACACGTCGCCGCCCGTCACGCGCGGGTCGAGCAGCGACGGGACGCCCTCGCCGGCCCACGGCTCGTCCCACGGCAGCTCGGCGTAGCACTCGTCGGAGGCGACCACCACGGGACGCCCGGTGCGGGCGGTGGCCGCGCGGGCCGCCGCCACGACCGCCGCCAGCGCCTCGACGCCCAGCACCGCGCCGTCGGGGTTGCCGGGCGTGTTGAGCCACACCAGCCGCACGTCGTCGGGCCCGTCCGTCAGGCGCTCGACGACCGCGTCCACCGGCTCGGGCGTCGCCCCGGCCAGGCGCGCCCCCACGTCGTAGGTCGGGTACGCCGTGACCGGGTGCAGCACCACGTCCCCGGCGCCCAGCCCGAGGAGGGCGGGCAGCAGGGCGACGAGCTCCTTGGAGCCCACCGTCGGCAGCACGCCGGCGGGGTCGAGCCCCGGCACGCCGCGCCGCCGGGCGAACCAGTCGACGACGGCCTGCCGCAGCGCGGGCGTGCCGGCCGTCGTCGGGTAGCCCGGGGAGTCGGCCGCGGCCACGAGCGCCTCGCGCACGAGCGCGGGCGTCGGGTCGACGGGCGTGCCGACGGACAGGTCGACGAGGCCGTCGGCGTGCGCGGCCGCCCGCTCCTTGTACGGCGTCAGCCGGTCCCACGGGAAGTCGGGCAGGGTCCCGGTGACCAGGCCCACGAGGCGGTCCGGCTCAGTCGCCGTGGACCTGCAGCGGCAGGGTGGCGATGATCGGGTGGTCCTTCTCGATGCGGCCCATCTTGGCCGCGCCGCCCGGGGAGCCCAGGTCGGAGAAGAACTCGACGTTGGCGGTGTAGAACTGGCTCCACTGCTCGGGGACGTCGTCCTCGTAGTAGATGGCCTCGACGGGGCAGACCGGCTCGCACGCGCCGCAGTCCACGCACTCGTCCGGGTGGATGTACAGGGAGCGGCTGCCCTCGTAGATGCAGTCGACGGGGCACTCGTCGATGCACGCCTTGTCCTTGACGTCGACGCAGGGCTCGGCGATCACGTACGTCACGGGTCGTCCCTCCACGGGGTCGGTGCAGCAGGTCGATCAGGGCCGGCGCAGCGCGCCGGGCCGGCAGGACGCCCGCCACCAGCGGGTCCGCCTAGTATCCCCCACCTGCCCGGCGCCGCAGCACGCGGCCGGGAGGTGGGACGGACGGGGGCAGGCGTGGGCGGTGGTGACGGGGTGCCCGCCTGGCGCGCGTGGGCGCCGGGGACGCGGGTCGTCGTGCGCCGCGTGCGGCCCGAGGCGGCACCGGGCGAGCCGCGGCTCACCGACGTGCTGGGCGACGTGCTCACGTCGGACGCCGCGGGGCTGCGCATCCGCACGCGGCACGGCGACGTGGACGTGCCGGCGGCCGACGTCGTGCTCGCGAAGACCGTGCCGCCGCCCCCGGCCCGGCGTGCGCCCCGGGCGGCGGGCGGCGACGGTCCGTCGGGTCAGTCGCCGCCCTGGGCCGGCGGCTGACCCTCGTCCGCCGGCGGCGGGGCGTCGGCCGGGTCGGGGCCGCACACGACCTGGTTCTGCGGCTTGTAGGTCCAGGTCTCCTGCTCGGTCTGCGGTTCGACGCCCTGCGCGCTCTTCGTGCGCGTCACGGTGATGGTGAAGCCGGGGTTGCCCGCGGACTGGGGCTCGCACGTCGGCGACTGGGAGTAGACCGTCGTCGGCTGCACGACGCGCGAGCGCCCGCTCGTCGAGGTCTCCACCGTCCAGTACGGGGTCCCCCAGAGGCGCACGTGCATCTGCCCGTCGGACACCCAGGCCTGCACGAGCGCGCCGTGGGGCGTGTCGTTGGCCCACCGCATGTCGAGCACGCCCGTGAAGATCGTCGCCTCGCGACCGGCCGGGTAGCGGGAGAACCACTCGCTGTGGGGCGTGTGCTCGACGTCGACCATGCCGGCCAGGTAGGCGGCGTTGAACGTCGTGGTGGACACCTGGGACAGCCCGCCGCCCCAGGCGTCGGTGTGCTCGCCGGAGACGATGGCGCCGGCCTCCACGTAGCCGTGCGCGGCGTCGATCGGCCCCAGCGCCTCCGTGAGCGAGAACTCCTCGCCCGGGCGGACGAGCGTGCCGTTGATCTTGGCGGCGCCGTTGGTGATGTTGACCGTGCGGCGCGGCTCGCTGGTCAGCGGTGTCGCGAACTCGGAGACGACCTGCGTCACGCCCAACGCCTCGAGCTCCTGCGCGGACTGCTCCGGGTCGGTCTCGACGAGCTCGACCGCGGCGGTCCGCTCCTCGGCGGTGCTGGCCGCCGTCACCGCCGCCGCCAGCGCCTCGGCGTCCAGGCTCGTGCCGGGCGTCCCCGGCACGACGACCGGCCGGTCGTCGACGAACTCGAAGCGCGCGTCCGCGGCCGGGGTGAGCAGGTCGGGCACCTGCGCCAGGACCGCGTCGGCCAGGGCGGCGCCGTCGAGGTCGAGCACGAGCCCGCCGTCCTGGGGCACCATCCGGGCCGCGGCTGCCAGCGTCGCCGGCTCGAGCACCGCGAGCCGGTCGCGGACCTGCACGGACACGGGCGCGGAGACCAGGGGCTCGGCGACCTCCACGAGCGCGGCCTGCGCCGCCTCGTCGTCCACCGCGGGCTCGACGACCTCCGTCGGCAGCGGCAGCGGCTGCGCGGCGTCCAGCCAGTCCGCGACGAGCACCTCGCGCGCACCGGCCGCGTCGAGGGACCAGCCCTCCGCCGCGTCGGTGCGCTCCGGGGCGCCGTCGACGAACAGCACCGCCCCGTCCACGGGCGCGAGCGCCAGCGGCCCCTCGAGCGCCTCGACGGCCGCCTCCAGCCGGTCCTCGTCGACCGTGGTCACCGGCTCGCGCGCACCGACGCCGACGAGCTGGTACCACAGGTGCGCGGGCTGCAGGAGGTCGAAGCCGGTCAGCGCGTCGACCGTGGCCCGCGCGTCGAGCGTCAGCCCCGCCTCGGCGGGCTGGACCTGGGCCCGCACGTCCTGCGCGGTGACGGCGACCGGCTCGGCCGCACGGTCGGCGAGGCCGTCCTCGAGCGCCCGCACCGCCTCGTCGGCGCCGAGCCCGCCGATGGCGACGCCCGCGACGCTCGCGCCGCGCGGCACCCGGTCGGCCAGCGCCCAGGAGGCGCCGGCGTAGGCGCCGAGCAGCAGCACGGGCACGCCGACGGCGACGAGGGCACGGCGACCACGGCGCGGCGGCCGCTCGGGCTCGAAGGCATCGAGCGGGGACGGCGCCGGTGCCTCGCCCGGCACGCGGTCGAACAGCGGGTGCGCGCCCTCCCCCGGGTCCGCGGAGCCGGTGGGCCGCCAGGACGGGTGCGTGCCGGACGGGGTGCCGGAGGAGGCGACGGCAGGCCCGGCGGCAGGGTCGACGCCGTGGCCGTCCGTGGACGCGCCGTCCGTCGTCGGGTGCTGCGTGCGGTCCTGCATCGTCGGCCTCCTGTCGCGGCGCCCGCCCCCGGGGGCCGCGCGTCCGCGATCGTACCCAGCCGCGGCGGCACGGCGGCTCCGCGGGCCGCCACGCCTCAGCCGGTCGGGGGCGCGGACGCCGTCAGCGCACGGGCCGCAGCCGTCCCCGCAGGTGCACGAGGCCGCCGCGCGCCGGGTCGGCCTCCCGGACGGCGACCACCTCCCCCAGCACGACGTCGTGGTCGCCGGCCGGGTGGACCGCGACCGTCCGCAGGTCGAACCAGGCCGCGCCGGCGTCGAGCCACGCGGCGCCGGACCAGGGCGCGCGGTGGTGCGGCACGCGGGCGAGCTGGTCCACCGCGGGGCGCCCCGGCGAGGACAGCCAGTCCGCCTGCGGCGCCGCCTCGTCGTCGAGCACCGTCACGGCCCAGCCCGGCACGTCGTCGAGCGCCTCGCGCAAGCGGCTGTCGGCGTGCACGCAGAGCAGCAGCAGCGGCGGCTCCAGGGAGGCCGACACCACCGACGTCGCCGTCATCGCCTGGTCGTGCCCCCGCCAGCGCACCGTCACGACGACGACGCCGCCCGGGAGCCGGGCCGCCGCGGCGCGCAGCAGCGCCGCCTCCACCGGCGCGGGGACCGCCGGCACCGGGTCCGGCACAAGGTCCGGCACCGGGTCCGGCACCGGGTCCGGCACCGGGTCCGGCACCGGGACCCGCTCGGTCACGCCGGATCCCCCGGCCCGGACGGCAGCCCGGGCGGTGCGTCCGGCGCCGGCGCGGCGTCGTGCGGGGGGCGCGGCGTGTCGTCGAACCACGACCGCGGCAGGAACGCCACGGGCACGAGCAGCAGGACCGAGCCCGCCAGCCAGAGGACGCCGCGTTCGTCGCCGGCGGGCATGAGGACGTCCCCACCCGGCCCCTCCTGCGCGAGCAGCACGTTCACCGCCAGCATGGCGGCGCCCGTCCCGAGCAGGCCCGCTCCCCCGGCCAGCGACCGCGCCAGGACGCCGGCGGACACGACGAGGGCGAGCGCGCCGACGAGGCCCGACGGCCACGAGACGGGCCAGGACACCGGCCAGGACACCCGGTGCACGGCGGAGCCGACGACGCCGACGAGCACGCCGAGCGCGAGGGTGCCGAGCACGCGGCGCAGCGGCGGCAGGGGTCCGGTCACGGCGTGCAGGCTAGTCCCCGCCCCTGCCCGGTGGCGGGCGCGTCCTCGTCGGGCTGTGATGGGGCCAGGGGCCGCGCGCAGGAGCCGGGAGCCACCCGGCCGGGCGGCACGTGCGCGCGCCGGCTGCCGGCGGCGCCTCCCGGAGGGAGCGCGAGGAGATGCTGACGCAGGACGAGGTCCGGACGATCGCAGGCGCCACGGCGGTCGACAGGGACGGGCAGCGGCTCGGGACGGTGGGCCGGGTCTACCTGGACGACGCCACCGGGGACCCGGCGTGGGTGACCGTGCGGACCGGGCGGTTCGGGGACGCGGAGTCCTTCGTCCCGCTGACGGACGCGACGCTGGCGGGCGACGAGCTGCGCCTGGCGCACGCCGCCGACCGCGTCGACGGCGCGCCGCGCGTGGAGGTCGACGCCCACCTGACGCTCGAGGAGGAGCGCACGCTGTACGACCACTACGACGTGGACGACGCCGGCGGGACGGGTGCGACGGCGCCGGTCGCGCGGCCGGGCTCCGGGATGGGGACCGAGGCGGGCACCGACCTGCAGGACCCGGAGGCGCGCACGACGGGCGGCCGCCACGCCGCGACACCGCCCGCCCCCGTGGCCCCGACGGCGTCGCCCGTGCCCGCGACAGAGCTCACGCAGGCGCCCACGCCGGCGCCGGTCCCCGACGAGGACCTGACGGGACGGGGCCTGTCCGGCACGGTCGCCGGCGAGCCGGGGGCGTACGGCGGCGACCCGCGCCCGGCCGCCGCGGGTCCCGGCCCCTCCGACCTCGACGGCGGGCCGCACGCCGGGTCCACCCACCACGCCCCGACGGCCGGGGACGGCACCGCGGGCCCGGCCGGCGGCCCCGGTACGGCGCCCGTGCCCGGGTACGACCTGGGCGAGGCCGACCGTGGCGAGGCCGGCCGCGGCAGCAGCGACCCCGGCCCCGCGACGGGGGTGCGCCACGCGACGGGGGGTGCGGACGCGGCCGGTGCGCGCACCGCCTGGGACGAGGGTCGCAGCCGGATGCGCCCCTGGTCGTCCGGCGCCTGAGGGTCGCGCCGGGGCCGGACGCGGGTACCGACGACGAGCCCGGCCCGCGCACCGGGAGGACGTGTGACGCACGTCCTCTGGTGCGCGGGCCGCGGCTGCCGATGGGGTGGGCGCACGCCGTCGCCGACGGCCCGAGCCCGAGGGGTGGCCATGGCCCTGGTCCGCTGCACCTGCCTGCGCACGCCCGACGTGCGGTCGATCGTCATCCCGGACCCGACCTGCCCCGCCACCGTGGTCCACGAACGGCTCGCGGAGCCCGTCCGCGCCTGACGGCCGCCCGGCGTCCGCCGGACCGCACGGCCCTCAGGCCGTGGTGACGCGCACGTAGCCCTCCTCGGCGAGCAGGGGCGCCAGCACGTCGTTGCTCAGCGCCCAGCACCCGGCCAGCGGCGCCGGGCCGTCCAGCGCGCGCACCGCCCGCACCTGCGTCGCGTGCGCCCGCAGCGCCGCCAGCACGCGGTCCCGCACGGGCCCGACCGGCACGCGCACGTCCACCCGCTCGTCGTCGACGGCCACGGGCGGGACGGGACCGGCCGGGTCGGGCAGGGTGAGCGCGGCGGACTCGTCGCCCAGCGCGGCCTCCACGGCCGGGTCCGCCAGCGCCGCCCGGCCCGCCCGCAGCTCCCGCTCCCCCTGGGCGGCGTGCAGCACGGTCGGGTGCACGCCGTCGTCCCCGCGCGCCGCGAGCCCCAGCGCGCGGTGCGTCACCGCGTGCGCACGGACGTGGTCCGGGTGCCCGTAGCCGCCCTCGGGGTCGTAGGTGACGACCACCGCCGGCCGGACGGCCCGCAGCAGGCCGGCCAGGCGCCGGGCCGCCTCGTCGAGCGGCACCGCGACGAACGCGCCGGCGGGCACGTCGGCCGTCGCCCCGGCCCGGCCGGACCCCGTCCACACCATGCCGCTGTCCTCGTACCGGGCGGCCGGCTCGTGCGCGACGTCGTCCCCGCCCTCGTCCGCGCCCGCGCCCGACCACGCCGCACGCTCGTCGGGCAGCGTGTCCAGGAAGACCCCGCGCACGCCGAGCGCCGCCCGCGCCGCCGCCAGCTCCCGCTCCCGGTGCGCGGCCAGCGCGGGGCCGTCGCCCTCGAGGTGCGCGAGCGCTCCGCCGATGACCTCCCCGCGCTCCCCGCGCGTGCAGGTGACGACGACGACGTCGCGCCCGGCGGCCGCCCACGTGGCGAGCAGCGCGCCGGTGGCGAGCGTCTCGTCGTCGGGGTGGGCGTGGACGGCGACGAGGCCGCCCGTCGTCCCCTCGGGGGCGCCGGGCGGCCTCGTGCTCATGCCTGTGCTCGTGCGGGCGGCGGGTCAGCCGCGCTTGCTGCGGGCGGTGATGCGCGCGCGCTCGGTCTGGTCGAGGACGACCTTGCGGATGCGCACGATCTCCGGCGTCACCTCGACGCACTCGTCCTCGCGCGCGAACTCCAGCGACTCCTCGAGCGTGAGCTGGCGCGGCGGGACGAGGTTCTCGAAGTTCTCGGCCGTGGAGGACCGCATGTTCGTGAGCTTCTTCTCCTTGGTGATGTTCACGTCCATGTCCTCGTTGCGGCTGTTCTCGCCGACGATCATGCCCTCGTACACCTCCTGCGTGGGCTGCACGAAGAAGGAGCCGCGCTCCTGGAGGTTGATCATGGCGAACGGCGTCGCGGGGCCGGAGCGGTCCGCGACGAGCGAGCCGGACTGGCGCGTCTCGATGGGGCCGGCCCACGGCTCGTAGCCGTGCGAGATCGACGAGGCGATGCCCGTGCCGCGGGTGTCGGTGAGGAACCGGGTGCGGAAGCCGATGAGTCCGCGCGCCGGGACGACGAACTCCATGCGGACCCAGCCGGTGCCGTGGTTCGACATCGTCTCCATGCGGCCCTTGCGCTGCGCCAGGAGCTGCGTGACGGCGCCGAGGTACTCCTCCGGCACGTCGATCGTCATGTGCTCGACCGGCTCGTGGACCTTGCCGTCGATCGTGCGCGTGACCACCTGCGGCTTGCCGACGGTGAGCTCGAAGCCCTCGCGGCGCATCTGCTCGACGAGGATCGCCAGCGCGAGCTCGCCGCGGCCCTGCACCTCCCAGGCGTCAGGGCGGTCGGTGGGGACCACCTTGAGGGACACGTTGCCGATGAGCTCCGCGTCGAGGCGGTCCTTGACCTGGCGGGCCGTGACCTTGTGGCCCTTGCCGCCCTTGCCCGCCAGCGGCGAGGTGTTGATGCCGATGGTCATGGAGATGGCGGGGTCGTCGACCGTGATGAGCGGCAGGGGCCGCGGGTCGTCGGGGTCCGTGAGCGTCTCGCCGATGGTGATGTCGGGGATGCCGGCGACGGCGACGATGTCGCCCGGGCCCGCCTCGCCCTCCATCGGCACCCGCTCGAGCGCCTTCGTCTCGAGCAGCTCGGTGATGCGCACGTTCTGCAGCGTGCCGTCCTGGCGCGCCCACGCGACCGTCTGCCCCTTGCGCAGCGTGCCGTTGAAGAGGCGCAGCAGCGCGAGGCGGCCGAGGAACGGCGAGGCGTCGAGGTTGGTCACGTGCGCCTGCAGCGGCGCGGCCGGGTCGAAGGTCGGCGCGGGGATCTTCTCGAGGATCGTCGCGAACAGCGGCTCGAGGTCGGGGCTGTCCGGCAGACCGCCGTTCTCGGGCTGCGTGAGCGACGCGCGCCCGACCTTGGCGGCGGCGTAGACCACGGGCACGTCGAGGATGGCGTCGAGGTCGAGGTCCGGGACGTCCTCGTGCAGGTCGGACGCCAGGCCCAGGAGCAGGTCCGTGCTCTCGTGCACGACCTCGTCGATCCGCGCGTCGGGCCGGTCCACCTTGTTGACCAGCAGGATCACGGGGAGCTTGGCGGCCAGCGCCTTGCGCAGGACGAACCGGGTCTGCGGCAGCGGGCCCTCGGACGCGTCGACGAGCAGGACGACGCCGTCGACCATGGACAGGCCGCGCTCGACCTCGCCGCCGAAGTCGGCGTGGCCCGGGGTGTCGATGACGTTGATGGTCACGCCGTCGGGCTGGCCCACCGCGGCCGCCGCGGGACCGGCGTACCGGATCGCGGTGTTCTTCGCGAGGATCGTGATGCCCTTCTCGCGCTCGAGGTCGCCGGAGTCCATGGCGCGCTCGTCGACGTGGGCGTGCTCGCCGAAGGCGCCGGACTGCCACAGCATGGCGTCGACCAGCGTGGTCTTCCCGTGGTCGACGTGCGCGACGATCGCGACGTTGCGCAGGTCGGCGCGGACGGAGGTGCCGGCCTGGGGGACGGCGACGGGCACGGACATGGGCGGTCTCATCTCGACGCGGTGGGGGCCGCGGGTGACCACGGCGAGAGGGTGGGCGCGGCCACGACGGGGCCGGCGCGCGGCCCCATGGTAACGCGGGCACCCCCGCGGGCCTTCCCGAGGCGGACGTGACGCTCGTCCGCCTCGGACGTCGGCACCTGCCCTCGGCGCAGCTCCCGGCGCAGCTCTCAGGCGGCCGGGAGGAGCCGACCGTCCCGGAGCTCGACCACGTGGTCGGCAGCCTCGACCAGCCCCTCGTCGTGCGTGGTCACCAGCACGGCCGCCCCGCGCTCGTGCGCGTGGGCGACGAGCAGGCCGTGCACCACGCGCGCCGTCGCCGGGTCGAGCTGTCCCGTCGGCTCGTCGGCGAGCAGGAGGCGCGGCCGGGCGACGAGGGCCCGGGCCAGCGCCACGCGCTGCTGCTGCCCGCCGGACAGCTCGTCGGGCCGCTGGGCGGCGTGGACCGTCAGCCCGACCTCGTCGAGGGCCGCGGCCACCCGCGCCTCGCGCTCCGCCGGCGCCACCCGGAGCACCCGTAGCGGGACCGCGACGTCCTCGGCGGCGGTGAGGAACCCCACCAGGGCGAGCCGCTGGGCGACGAGCGCGACCCCCGCCGGCCGGAGCCCGAGCAGGCCCTCGTCGTCGAGCGTGGCCAGGTCCGTGCCGCCGACGACGACCGTGCCCCCGTCGGGGCGGCGGAAGCCGCCCAGGACCTCCAGCAGGGTGCTGCGACCCGCGCCGGCGCGGCCCCGGACGGCGACGACCGCCCCGGCCGCGACGTCGAGGTCGACGCCGTCGAGGACCGGACGTCGGGCCGCCCCGTGCCCGCGGCTGCACCGCACGTCGCGGGCCCGCAGCCACGGCGCGGTCACGGTGCCCCCCCGTCCGCGGGCGGGACGTCCGGCCGGACCTCGACGCGGTCGCTCTCCAGCGACAGCCGCACCCGGTCCCGCAGGCCCAGGCCCGTGCGGAACTCCTCGGGGAGCTGCAGGCGGCCGACGCGGTCGAGCACCGCGAACTCCTCCACGACGTCCCGCCGGGTCCCGGCGGCGTCGTGCTCGGTCCGGCGGTGGACCTCGGACGCGGTGCGCCCGTCGCGGATGCGGACGGTCCGGCCCACGTGCTCGGCCACGGCGGGGTCGTGGGTGACCACGACCGTGGTGACCCCCGTGCGCCGGTTCGCCTCCCGCAGGGCCGCCAGCACCTGGGCGGCGGCGTCGCGGTCGAGCTCGCCGGTCGGCTCGTCGGCGAGGAGGACCTGGGGACGCGCGACGAGCGCGACGGCGATCGCCACCCGCTGCCGCTGCTCGCCCGTGAGCGCCTCGGGCCGCCGGTCGGCCACCGCCGCGCAGCCGAGCAGGTCGAGCGCGTCCGCCACCCGCTCGTCGCGCTCACGGCGACCGGCGCGACCGGCGCGGCCGGTGCGAGCCCCGCCGAGCGCGAGCGGCACGGCGACGTTCTGCGCCGCCGTCAGGTACGGCAGGAGGTTGCGCGCGGTGTCCTGCCACACGAACCCGACGGTCCGCCGCCGGTAACGCGTCCGTCCGGCCGCGGACAGCGCCGTGAGGTCGGTCCCCGCCACCCGCGCCGACCCGCCCGTGGGCCGGTCGAGGCCCGAGAGGATCGACAGGAGCGTCGACTTGCCCGACCCCGAGGCCCCGACGACGGCCACGAGTTCGCCCGCCTCGACGCGCAGGTCGAGGCCCTGCAGCGCCTGCACCTGGACCTCGCCGCGGGTGAAGATCCGCACGAGGTCCTGGCAGAGCACCACGGGCTCGGGCGCCGGCGCCCGGGGTCCGGTGCCCACGGCCGGCGGCGGGCCTGTCGTCGTCACGTCAGCACCTCCCGGGGTCGGGGCCGCGGCACGAGCGCGACGGCCGTCGCCGCGACCAGCACCACCGCGCCCACGGCGGCGGGCACCACCGGCACCTGCACCGGGACGGTGCCGGTCCCAGCACCGGTCCCGGTGCCCGTCCCGGTGCCGGCCCCCGCACCCGTGCCGGCGACGAACGCCGCGAGGTCCACCGCCGGCAGCACCCCCCACGCCGTCACCGCGCCCGTCACGGTACCCGCCGCGGCCGCGACGAGGAGGAGGGGCAGGACCTCCCAGGCGGTGAGCGCGAGCGCGGCCCGGCGGCTGACACCGAGCAGGGCCAGCTCGCCGAGCAGCCGTCGCCGGGGACCGGTGCCGCGGAGCACGACGAGGAGCACGGACACGGCGGCCAGCACGAGGCCCGCGGCCGCCGCGACGACCACCCCGTGACGCACGGCGAGGGCGGACGGCGTCCCCTGGACGTCGGCGACGCGCTCGGCACGGGTCTCCGCCCGGGCGGGCCCGACGAGCTCGAGGACCGCCGCCCGCAGCGACGCCCCGTCGTGCGTCCCGTCGTCCGTCGCGTCGCGCGTCCCGTCGACAGCGACCAGCAGCGTGCGGCTGCGCGGCTCCACCCCGAGCACCCGCACCGCGTCGGCCCGGTCCACCAGCACCCAGCCCGCGCCCTCGACCACCCCGGGCAGCGCCGCGGTCGTGCCCACCGGGTCGAGGCTCGCGCTGCGCGGCCCGACGAGACGACCGCCGTCCCCGGCCGCCCCCAGCCCTGCCGCCAGCACCACCGGCAGCCGGCCGTCGGGTCCCGGGCCCGCGGCCAGTGCCGTGAGCGCCTCCCGCGCCCCGGGCTCGAGCCGCGCGTCCTGCACCCGGAGCAGGGCCTCGGCCTCGACGGTCACGAGGTCGACCAACCGCCGCTGCCCGCCGCCGTCGAGGGCGACCCCGCCGACCTCGCCGACGAGCGCCGCGGCCGCCACCCCCGGCAGCGCACGCACCCGCTCCGCCGTCCCCGGCGGCACCACGGGGCCCGTCACCCGCAGGTCGGCGCCCGTGCGCTCCCACGACGACCGGTCGACCGCAGCGGCCAGCGAGCCGACGAGCGCCAGCGACGAGACCACGACCGTCAGGCCCAGGACCAGCGCGAGCGCCGGCACACCACCCCCGGCACGGAGGCGGGCGGCCCGGGCCGCACCGAGGTGCCCGAGCACGCCGGGGCCGCGCACGGTGACGGCCGCGACCCGGCGCAGGACGGCGGGCACGAGCGCGAGCACCCCGACGGTCGCCGCGAGACCCAGCACCGGCGGCGCCAGCACCAGGACGGGGTCCGCACCGGCCCCGCCCCCCACGCCGGCCGCCGGGTCGGCCCGTGGGACCAGTCGCGGGTCCGGACCACGCGTCGCGACGAGGACCAGCACCAGCACCGCACCGACGACGACGACCGTCCGTGCCGCCCGCGCCGCCCCGAGGCGGACCCGCCGCACCGCGTCGGCGCGGACCTCCGCGGCTGGTGCCCCCGCGGCGGCGAGCACGGCGACGAGGAGCACGGCGGCCGCGGCCACGACGACGGCACGCCACGTCCCGGGCGGTCCGGCGGCGCGTCCGCCGAGGGCGGTGCCCACCGCTACCGCCGGGACGGCCCCGACCACGGCGGCGAGCGCGGCCGGCAGGGCGGCCACGGCCCGGACGAGGCCGTCGGCAGCGCCGCGCGCCGCCAGCAGCCCGAGCGCCGGCCGCTGCACCTCCCCCGCCAGGCGCACCGCCAGGAGCAGCACGGCCAGCAGCACGGCGAGCGGACCGGCGGTGACGAACGCCAGGACCGTGGCCGTGCCCGCGCCGACCCGCAGCACGGCGTCGAGGACGTCCGGGAGGCCCGTCGCCAGCGCCACGGGGGCGTCGCCGTCCGCCGTGGGCAGCCGGCCACGGTCCGCCAGCACCCCGCGGAGCTGGTCCACGACGGTCCCGAGCCGGCGTGCGTCGAGCCCGTGCGGGTCGACCGGGACGACCACCCGGGTCCGCACGCCCGTCGAGCCCAGTGCCGCGACGCCCGCCGCCGAGGGGTCGACGTAGGCCACGGCGGTCACGGTCCGGCCCCGGTCGAGGTCGTCGTCGACGCCGGGGGCCACGGCGAGCGGCTCGTGCGCCCACCGCTCGTCGCCCGGGTCGCGCACGGTGTACGTGCCGCTCAGGACCACGGCGAACCCCCGGGTGGCCCGCTCCTCCCCCACGGACCAGCCGAGCACCCGCGCCGCCTCGGCGGACAGCAGGAGCGGCAGCGCGGACCCGTCGGGCGGACCGGGCAGCGCGCCCTCCACCACGTCGACGTGGGCGGGCAGGGCCGGGTCTGCCGTGACGAGCACGCGGGGGTCGCGCACGTCCGTCGCGACGGCGGGCAGCGCGGTGACGGGCTCGGCCCGCTGCACGGTGACCGTGGGCGCACCCAGCGCGTCCCGCAACGGTCGCGGCGCGTCGGCGCGCAGGGCGGCGAGCGCCGCGTCGACGGCGGCCCAGCCGTCGCCGGACGGGCCGGTGAACGGGCCGGTGGACGGGCCGGTGGACGTTCGGGTGGAGACCTGCGCGTCCCCGACCGCGGGCGCGGCCGGGACGACGGCCACGAGGTCGCGGCGCACCGGGCCGACCCCGTCGACGTCGTGCTCGAGCTGGGCCTGCGCCACCCCGGCGAGCACGCCCGGGAGGGCCGTGAGCACCGTCACCACGAGCAGGACCACCAGGGCGACGCCGGTCCACGCCCGCGCGTGGGCCCGCAGGTGCGCCGCCAGCAGCGGCACCGTGAGCACGCCGGCCGACGACGACGCCCGACGCCTCACCGCGCCCACCCCCGCCGGCGCGGCGCCCGGGCCGTCCCGGCCCCGTGGCGGCCCGCCCGGGCGGCGGCCAGGACGACCGCCCCGAGCACGACCAGCAGGGCGCCCCCGAGGCCGGCGCCCGTCACCACGTCGGTGCTCGTCGTCGTGACGAGCCCGGCCGGTGCGCCCGGCACCGTCCGCGTCACGAGCCCCGGGGTCACGACCGCGCCGACCGCCCACCCGGTCGCGAGGCCCACGGCCAGGGCGACGGCGAGCAGCACGGCCGGCTCCGCCGCCCGCAGCACGGCCCGGCGCGCGGCGCGGAGGCCGACGGCGGCGAGCGCGGCCGTCTCCGCCCTGCGGGCGCCACGGTCCGCGACCGCGGCGGCGGCCAGCCCCGCACCGCACAGCAGGACGACGAGGGCCGCGCCGAGCACCACGGCGCCACCGGTGCCCGCGACGGCGCTCGCCGGGTCCCCGCCCCGCACGTCGACGACCGCCGCCGCACCGACCCGGTCGCGCACCTGGGCACCGAGCACGTCCGGCGCCGCCGACGGGCCCTCGCCGGCGACCAGCCACACCTCGCGCGGCGCGGGCGCCACCGCGTCCTGCGCCCCCAGCGCCGACGCCAGCGCGTCCGGCTCTGCCACGACGGCGTCGTCGGCACCGGCTCCGGGCACGGCGGGAACGACCCCGGCGACGACGGCCGGCACCCGGGCCCCGGCGAGCTCGAGGGTCACCTCGTCGCCCCCCGTGGCCGCGAGCCCGCGGGCGAGCCGGGCGGTCAGCACGACGGGCAGCGCCGCCTCGCGCTGCGCGGCGGTCGTGCCCGGGGAGGCGCCCGACGGTGCGCCGGGGAGGTCGACCCGTACGCCGTCGGGGAGCGCGAGGAGGGTCGCCGTGACCTCGCCCAGCACCACCGGCGTGCGCAGGACGGGTCCCGCGGCACGCACGCCGGGCAGAGCGCCCAGGTCACCGACGAGGGACACGACGTCCTGCGGCGGGGCGGTCACCCGCACGTCCGCACCCGTGACGCGCTCGGCCCACGTCGCCGTCGCGGCGCGCGCCGTGCCGACCTGCCCGGCGGCGAGCACGACGGCGCCGGCCGCCAGCACGACGAGGACGACCGGGACGGCCGCGGTCCCGGCGCCGCCCGCGACGTGCCGGACGGCCACCAGCCCGGTGCCCCGAGCCGCGGCCAGCGGGCGCGCGACCAGCCTCGCGAGGTGCGGCAGCAGGACGACCAGCACGGCCGCCGCCGCGACGAGCAGCGCCGCCGGGGCGAGAGCCCCCGCCGCACGGACCGCGGCCCCGTCCCCGGCGGCGGCGGGCTGCCGCAGCACCGCGAGCGCACCCGCGGCCGCGGCCAGCGCGAGGAGCGGGACGACGACGCCGCCCGTGCGCCCCCGGCCGCCCCGCGCCCGGGCCGCGCGCCGCCGCGCGTCGAGCGCCGCCGCACCGACCAGCGCCGCGACGGCGGCGACCGCCACGGCGCCCGCGACGGCGGCGCCGAGCGCGACGAGACCGGCCGCCGGTGCACCGCCCGGCCCCCCGCCGAGCAGTCCGCCCACGACCGCGCCGGCCGCCGCGCCGGTGGACGAGGTCACGACGGCCAGCGGCACCGCCTCCACGAGCGCCAGCGGCACGAGGGCCCGGACCGGCGACGCGCCGCGGGCCAGCAGCAGCGCGCTCTCCGCCGCCCGCGCGGACACGAGGACCCGGACCACCTGGACGAGCACCACGAGCGCGGCCACCGCCACGAGCCCGACGGGTACGAGCACGGCCGACCGCGCCGACCGGGCGGCGGTCGCGAGCCCGGCCACGACCTCGTCGAGCCGACCGGCCCGCGTGACGCCGCGGACGTCCAGCCCGTCCGTGCCGTCCACGGCGCCCCGCAGGGCCGCCAGCCGGTCGGCCAGCCCCTCCAGGTCCCCGGCACCGACGGCACCGGGCCGGACGACGACCGTCCACCGCACGAAGGGCGTCGCGTCCGTGACCCGCGCGGCCGAACCCGGGGCCACGAGGACCAGCCCCGGCCGGCCGGCCGGGTCCGCGGACCTCGTCCCCGCCTCGGACGGGTCCCCCACCCCCTCCACGGCGAGCGGCTCCCCGAGCCAGAGCGGGTCGTCCGGCCGCACCGGTTCCCAGACCCCGACGACGACGAGCGCGACGCCCGACGCGGTGCGCAGGCGGTCGCCCGTGCCGACCCCCAGGGCGGCCGCCGCACCGCGGTGCACGGCGACCGGGACGTCGGGTCCCGCCGTGACGGGGTCGGTCGGCCGCGAGCCCGTTACCACCCGGACCGCACCCGTGCCGCCGTCGTCCTCGAGGGCCACGAGGCGGTGCTCCCGGCCGTCGTCCCCGCGGGCGCGCACGGGCTCGGTCCGGAGCGAGCGCCGCCACCCGGCAGCGGGACCCAGGTGGTCGAGCAGCGCCCGGGCGGACGCCTCCTGCGCGACGGGGTCCGGCGCGAGCCGCGTCTGCACCGCGAGGGCCCCGTCGCGGCCCCGCGCGCCCTCGAGGGCCGCCCGGACGGCGGCGCCCGTCGCCCCGTCCGCGCCGACGACGAGGGCGACCAGCCCGCCGGACGTCAGCGCCAGGAGCACCGCGACGGTGCCGAGCAGGCCCCGGGCAGCCCCGGCGCGCGCCCGCACGAGGGCCGCGGTGCCGAGCCCCGGCGCGGACGACGCGGACGGCACCGGACCGGCCGTCAGGCGGCGGGCGAGCCCGGGAGGTCGCGCGCGAGCGCCTGCCGGGCCTCACGGCGCCGCCGCTGCTCCCCCGGCTCCGGCACGGGGGCCGCCGCCAGCAGCCGCCGCGTGTAGTCCTGGCGCGGTCGCTGCAGGACCTCCTCGCGGTCGCCCTGCTCGACGACGCGCCCGTCCTGCAGGACGACCACGCGGTGGGAGAGCAGGTCGATGACCGCCAGGTCGTGGCTGACGAACAGGCAGGCGAACCGGTACCGCTCCTGCAAGGCGGTGAACATCTGCAGGACGCTGGCCTGGACGGACACGTCGAGCGCCGACGTGGGCTCGTCGGCCACGAGGAGCTCGGGATCCAGCGTCAGCGCCCGCGCGATGCTCACCCGCTGACGCTGCCCGCCCGACAGCTCGTGCGGGTAGCGGTTGTAGGTGCTGCGCGGCAGCTCGACCGCGTCCAGCAGCTCGTGCACCCGCGCCTGCCGCTCCCGCGCGCTGCCGGCCTTGTGCACGACGAGCGGTTCGGCGATCGCCTCGCCGATGGGCAGGCGCGGGTTCAGCGAGCTCGCCGGGTCCTGGAAGACCACGCCGATCCGCCGCCGCAGCGCCCGCGCCTCCCGGCCCTTGAGGCCGTCGAAGCGCTGGCCGAAGATCTCGACCGTCCCGCTCGCCGCGGGGATGAGGCCCAGCGCGCACCGCGCGATCGTGGACTTGCCGGACCCGGACTCCCCGACGAGGCCGACGATCTCCCCCCGGTCCACCGTGATCGACACGCCGTCGACGGCCCGGAACGAGGGGCTCCCGAGCCGGTGGTACTCGATGACGAGGTCCGTCAGCCGCACAGCAGGACCGGACGCGTCGTCGTCGCCGGACCCGGTGGAGGGCTGGACCCCGCCGAACTGCCCGGGGCCGAGGCCCAGGCGCGGGACCGACCCCAGGAGCCGGCGGGTGTACTCGTGCCGCGGCCGGTTGAGCACCTCGTCGACCGTCCCGGACTCGACGATGTCGCCCCGGAGCATGACCGCCACGCGGTCGGCGATGTCCGCCACCACGCCCATGTTGTGGGTGATGAGCAGGATGCCGGAGTCCAGCTCGTGCTTGAGGGACCGCAGCAGGTCGAGGATCTCCGCCTGGACCGTCACGTCGAGGGCCGTGGTCGGCTCGTCGGCGATGATCACCTTGGGGTCGCAGCTGATGGCGATGGCGATGACCACGCGCTGGCGCTGCCCACCGGACAGCTCGTGCGGGTACTGGCGCAGCCGCCGCTCGGGCTCCGGGATGCCGACGAGGCGCAGGAGCTCGACGGCTCGCGCGTCCGCCTGCTTGCCGAAGGCGATGCCGTGCAGCTCGAGCGCCTCCGTGATCTGCGTGCCGATGGTCAGCACGGGGTTGAGCGCCGTCATGGGCTCCTGGAAGACCATGGCCACGTCGTTGCCGCGCAGGTCCCGCAGCTCGCGCTCGTCGAGGTCCCCGACGACGCGGCCGCCGACGGTGACCGTGCCGGTGACCTTGGCGTTGCGCGGCATGAGCCCCAGGGCCGTCATGGACGTGACGGACTTGCCCGAGCCGGACTCGCCGACGAGCGCCACGACCTCCCCTGGACGCACCTCGAGGTCGATGCCCTTCACGGCGTGCACGGACCCGAACTCCGTGGTGAACCGCACGTCGAGGCCCTCGAAGCGGAGGACCGGCGCCCGGCCGGCGGCGCCGTCCGGCGGGGTCGGCGGCGGGGTCTGCGGCGGCGTCTGCGACGGGGTCGGCGGCGGGGTCGGCGGCATCTGCGTGCTCACTCGGCGGTCCTGTTCTGTCGCGGGTCGAACGCGTCGCGCAACCCGTCCCCGATGAAGTTCACGCACAGCGCGATGGCCAGGATGAAGGCGCCCGGCCACCAGAACAGCCAGGGCCGCGCGGTGAACGCCTGCTGGTACTGGCTGATGAGCGACCCCAGGGACACGTCGGGCGCCTGCACGCCGAACCCGAGGAAGCTCAGCGAGGTCTCGAGCAGGATCGCGGCGGCGATGGAGAAGGTCGCGGCGACGATGATGACGCCCACCGTGTTCGGCAGGATGTGCCGCACGATGATCCGGGCCGAGCCCGTGCCGACGGCGCGCGCGGCTGAGACGAACTCGCGCTCGCGCAGCGACAGCACCTCGCCGCGCACGAGGCGCGCCAGCGACGTCCAGGAGACGAGGCCGAGCACGAGCGCGAGCCCGATGATCCCGGCCTCGGAGGCGATGGACCCGAGCACGGCCGCCAGCACGAGCAGCGGGATGACGATGAACACGTCGGTCAGCCGCATGAGCACCGACTCGACCCAGCCGCGGAAGTAGCCGGCGATGCCGCCGATCAGGGTGCCGAGGAACGTCGAGACGAGCCCCACCGTGAACGCGATGATGAGGGAGATCTGCGTGCCGCGCATCGTCAGGGCGAAGTAGTCCTTGCCCGTCGACTCCTGCCCGAACGGGTGCTCCCCGATCGAGGGCGGGAACAGCCCCATCGTCGGGCGGCCGCCGTCGACGACGGGCGCGGTCGTCGTGAAGCTCTTGCCCCACCACCCCGGGATCGGGCCGATGCCGATCGACGTGAACGCGAGCACGGTGATGGACGCCAGGACGACCATGCCGACGATCGCGCCGCGGTGCCGGAAGAAGCGCCGCCGGACGAGCTGGCCCTGGCTGAAGGACCGCTCCTCCCCGGGCCGCGGTGCGGGCCGGTCGTGGACGGACACGCCGATGACGTCACCGGCGCCGGCGTTCGGCGTCGGGACTTGGTCCCGGTCGACGGGGCGGTTCGGGTCGTGGTCAGACATGGCGGCCTCCGGACGACGGCACGGCGGGGACGGCGGGCTCGACGACGAGCGCGGTGGGCGCGAGGGCGCGCGCGGCGCCGCTCACCGCCGGATCCGCGGGTCGAGGGAGGCGTAGGCGATGTCCGCCAGCATGTTCATGAGGACGGCGGCCGTGCCGGTCACGAGGAAGAACGCCATGACGGGCGCGGGGTCCACCGCGTCGAGCCCGGTCGCGAACAGGTCCCCCATCCCGCGCCAGCCGAACACGCGCTCGGTGATGACCGCGCCGCCGATGAGGCCGGCGAAGTCGAACGCCACGATCGTCGTGATGGGGATCAGCGCGTTGCGGAAGGCGTGCTTGACGATGACGACGCGCTCGGACAGGCCCTTCGACCGTGCGGTGCGGACGTAGTCCTGCTGCATCGTCTCCAGCATCGACGAGCGCGTGTAGCGCGAGTAGCTGGCGACGGAGATGAGGGTGAGCAGCACGGTCGGCAGCAGCAGCTGCGTGCCCTGGTCGAGCGCGCTCTGCCAGAAGTCGCCCGCGAAGTTGGGGGTCTGCGCACCGATGGTCGAGACGGGCCGGGGCTTGAGGCCCAGGAACGACGCCCACGCGAAGACGGCCCGGTCTACGACGACGAGGAGAACCATGACCGCCCCCGTCACGGCGGACAGCGCCATGGCGGTGCTGCGGGAGTACCCGCCCCACGCCCAGCCGACCCCGAGGGCGACGACGACGGCGCCCACGAGCAGGAGGAGCAGCCGGCCCCAGGACGGCGCGTCGAGCAGCGGGTCGGCCAGCAGGGCGCCGACGGCGCACACCGCCACGGTGGTGAGGGTCGCGTAGAGCACCCGCCGGTTCCTCAGCCCGGCGACGAGCGCCGTCGACCCGACGGCCACGGCGGCGCCGACGAGGACCACGACGCCGATGCCGAGCGCGGGGCGGCGGAACCACCCCACCGCTCCGAAGTAGGTGAGCGCCGCCGCGACGAACACGGCCGTGACGACCCCCGTGAGCAGCCGGCGGCGCAGGTCGCCGCCGAGCACGGACTGCAGGAGGAAGCCGAGCACCAGCGCCACGACCACCGCCTGCACGAGCGAGATCTGCGGGTCGGCGATCCAGTCGTTGTACCGGATGGCGCCGAACTCCTTGAGGAGCACGGCGGCCCAGAACACGGGGAGCGAGAAGAACAGGAAGGTCAGGAAGGTCACCGCGTAGTCGAACCCGGAGTACTGCCGGATCGCGGTGATGATGCCCACGGCGATGCCGATGACGATGGCGAGCACCGTCGCCAGCAGGACCAGCCGCAGGGTGGCGCTGGCCGCCTGGCCCAGCAGGCTCACGACGTCGACGCCGTTGCGCGTCACGCCCAGGTCGCAGCTGAGGGTCACGCACTTCGACACCCCGACGAGCCAGCCCCAGTAGCGCTCGTACCAGGGCCGGTCCAGCTCCATGAACGCGATGCGCTGGGCGATCAGCTGCTCGCGGTTGTCCGCGTTGGACTCCCGGAGGTCCTCGAGCGGGTCGCCGGAGTTGATCGTCAGCACGTACATGAGCAGGGACGCACCCAGGAGGATCAGGAACGAGATCCCCAGGCGTCGCAGGATGAATCGGAGCACGGGACAGCGGCCTTTCGGAGGGTGCCACGACGGCGGGCGTGCGGCGACGACAGTAGACGACGGGCGGGCGGGACCTGTGCCGCACGCCACACGGGTGGGACGGGGCCCACCCCGTCCCACCCGTGCGCGAGCTGAAGCGGGTGCCGGCCGTCAGCGCGACGGCCGGCGCCCGTACCTCACTCGGCCGTCGCGCTCTCGCGCACCCACTGCTCGGCGTTCCACGCGACCGTGCTCTGCGTCGCGGTGTCACGCACGTTCTGGATCGTGGAGTCGTACGCCACGACGCCGGGGTGCGCGAACACCGGGATGCCGTACAGGTCGTTCCACAGCTCGGTCTCGATCACCTTGACCTGCTCGAGCTGCTCCGCCTCGTCCAGCGTCGAGGCCAGCGTGTTCCACGCGTCGTCGACGACCTGGCTGGAGTACCCGCCGTAGTTCTGGGCACCCGTGGAGGAGTAGATGTTCTGGCCGGAGACGATCTGGCCGGAGCCGGCCCACGCGAAGAGGGCGACCTCGTAGTCGTTGTTCGGCAGGACCTCGTCGAAGAACGCCTCGCTGCCGGCGTCGACGACGTTGAACCCGGCCTGGTCGCACGAGTCCTTGATGAGCGCGACCTCGTCGGCACGACGCGGGTTGGGCGCCGAGTAGCCGATGCGGACCTCGATCGGCGTGGCGACGCCGGACTGGGCGATGAGGTCGGTCGCGGCCGCGATGTCGACCTCGTCGTACCGGCCGTCGTAGGACGCCTCCACGACCTCGTCGTAGGTGTCCTGGAACGGGAACACCTCGCGGGCGTTCATGACCTCGGCCTCGGGGTCGATCGGCTTGATGAGGTTGTCGACGATGAGCTGGCGCGGGACGCAGGACGCGAAGGCCTGGCGCAGCTCGAGGCTGTCGGCGAAGACGCCGGCGTTGAAGTTGAAGTCCAGGTGCTCCCAGGTCAGCGACGGACCGGTGAGCAGGGTGACGGAGTCGCCCAGCGCCTCGATCTGGCTGATCGTGTCGACCGTCGCCTGCGGCTCGATGACGTTGAGGTCACCGTTCTGCAGCGCCTGGACGTGCGTGTCCGCCGCGGCGAACCGGTAGACGAGCGTGCTCGTCGCGGGCGGGGTGCCCCACCACTCGGGGTTCGGCTCGAGCGTGATGCTCTGGCCGGCCTCCCACGACGCGAGCTGGTACGGGCCCGAGCTCGGTGCGATGGCCGGGTCGGGCAGCTCGCCGGGGTTCGGGGACAGCCAGCCGGTGTTCCAGAACTCGGCGGCGGGCCGCAGGGCCTCGACGTCCTTGGCCTGGATCGCGGCCGTCAGCTCCTCGAGCGTCATGCCGGCCTGCTCCGCGACGATGTGCGCCGGGAAGAAGCCGGAGACGGCGATCATGTAGTCCGGGAACGGGTTCGTGTACTCGAGCGTGAACGTCTTGCCGCCGGGCTCCCCCTGGGGGCCGTCGGGCACGCGGGTGCCCTGGTCGAGGCCGGACACGCTGTTGAACAGCGGGACCGGCAGGCCGTCGGCGTCCGTGCCGTCGGTGATGGCCTGCGTCGCCCAGTCGAGCAGCGCGTCCTCGTACGTGATGGGGGTGCCGTCGGACCACACGGCCTCGTCGTTGATCGTGTACTCCACGACCATCGGGTCCTCGCTGACGAGCTCGATCGAGCCGAAGTCCTCGTTGACGTAGATGGTGCCGTCGGTGCCGAAGTAGGTGAACTGGCTCTGGAACCGGTCGTTCACCACCGAGTTGTAGGTGCTGTAGGTCTCCGGCGTGTTGCCGTTGTACCCCAGCCACTCGTCCTCGCCGAGGGAGTAGTAGATGGTGTCGTCGACCGTCTCGACGTCCCCGAGGTCCTCCTTGTCGGTGCCCTCGTAGGTCGAGCCACCGGCGGACGCGCTGCTGCCGGCGCCGCCGCCCGTCGCCTCGGTCTCGGCGGGCTCCGGGCTCGTGCACGCGGTGACCGCGAGCGCCAGGGCGGCCGCGGCGGCGACTGCGCCGCCGATTCGTCTGGTCCTCAATGTTCCTCCTCGGAAGGGGGGGACGTCCCGCCCGCCGCAGCCCGCGCATAGGTGTGCACGGGCCACCGGCGCGCTCGTCCCGCCACGGGGTCACCGGAACGCTAGTCCGGCGGAAAGGGACATACCGGACACCCCTCGTCGCCGCACTGCGATCGTTACCTGATCGATACTGGTCGGTAAGGTCCAGCATCCGGGATCGGGCAGGGTGAAACATACGCGACACGGGATCGTTACACAGCCCCCGACGCGCCCCGGTGCACCGCGACGCCCCCGCGCAGAGCACGTGGCACCTCCGCCGCGCGCTCGACGTCGTCGAGCAACCGCTCCACGTCCGCTGCGGGCGCCGGGGAGTCGATGCGTGCGGTCCACGTGACGCCGGTGGAGGACCATCCCGGCGTCGTGAACGACCCCGTGACCGCGACGTGCACGCCGTCGACCCGGACGCCCGTGCGCTGCGCCTCGCGGTGCACGTCGTTGAGCACGCAGACGGCGACCGCCAGGTGCAGCACGTGCGCACCCGTCAGCGCCCCGCGCACGGCCACGCCGCCGGGTGTCCAGGCGTGCGGCAGGACGGCGAGCGGGTCGGCCAGGCCGTCGCGGGCCGTCCCCGAGGCGACCTCCACCTCGAACGGCCCGGCGGTCCCCGTGCCCTCCGCCGTGCCGTCCGCCGTCCCTTCCGCCGTGCCGCCCCCCGGGCTCATGCCGTCCGGCGCGCCTGCTCGCGGCGCTGCGCCCGCTCGAGGGCCGTGCGCCGGTCCGCCTCCGTCTCCTCGTCGGCGCGCCGCGCGGCGTCCGCGTCGAAGGTGAGGTTGTCACCCGACTCCGGGTCGAACACCATCAGCCGCGCCGGGTCGAACCACAGCTCCACCTGGTCCCCGTCGTGCACGCGGCTCTCCGCCCCCAGCGAGGCGACGAGCTGCGAGCGCAGCCCCTCGCCGTCGAGGTCGCGGTCAAGCTCCTCGAGCGTCGACCGCACGTCGTCGCGGGCCTCGTAGGGCACGTAGGCGTACAGCTCGGCGCCGAGCCACTCCACGACGTCGACGTCCACGGTGAACCGCACGCCGGCCTTGTCGTGGTCGAGCTGGGAGGAGTCCTCGAGGTGCTCGGGGCGAAGGCCGACGATGAGCACCTTGCGCCCGTCCAGGCGCTGCCGGACCACGTCCGGCAGAGGCACGTCGGCGAACGGCAGCCGCAGCCGGTTCCCGTCGACCTCGGCCGGCAGCAGGTTCATCGGGGGCGAGCCGATGAAGCCCGCGACGAAGAGGTTGACCGGCTGCTCGTACAGCGCCCGCGGGCTGGCGACCTGCTGCAGCACGCCCTTGCGCAGCACCGCCACGCGGTCCCCCAGCGTCATCGCCTCGGTCTGGTCGTGGGTGACGTACAGCGTCGTGGTGCCGAGGCGGCGCTGGATGCGGGCGATCTCCGTGCGCATCTGCCCGCGCAGCTTGGCGTCGAGGTTCGACAGGGGCTCGTCGAACAGGAACGCGCGGGCGTCCCGCACGAGGGCGCGACCCATGGCCACGCGTTGGCGCTGGCCGCCGGAGAGGTTCGCGGGCTTGCGCTCGAGGTGCTCGTCGAGCTCGAGCGTGCGCGAGGCCTTGCGCACCCGCTCGCGGATCTCGTCCTCGCTGTACTCCCCCTTCTTCAGCCGCAGGGGGAAGGCGATGTTCTCGAACACCGTCAGGTGCGGGTAGAGCGCGTAGTTCTGGAACACCATCGCCAGGCCGCGGTCGCGCGGGGCACGGTCGTTGACACGCTCGCCGTCGATCTCGAGGTCGCCGGAGGTGATGTCCTCCAGGCCGACGACCATGCGCAGCAGCGTGGACTTCCCGCAGCCCGACGGGCCCACGAGGATGACGAACTCCCCGTCCTTGACGTCCAGGCTCACGTCGTTGACGGCCGGGAACCCGTCGCCGTACTGCTTGACGACGTTCTTCAGGGTGATGGCGGCCATGGACGTCCTCCTGGTGCGATGACGGTCGCGGTGACGGGATCGAGGGTGCGCCGGGCGCGCGGTCGGGCCGGCTCAGCCCTTGACGGCGCCCTGGGTGAGGCCGGAGACGATCCGGCGCTGGAAGAGCAGGACGAGCACGACGACGGGGATCGTCACGACGACCGCGGCGGCCGACGTGGCCCCCGTCGGCTCCTCGAACTGCGAGGCGCCGGTGAAGAACGCCAGCGCGGCCGGCACCGGGCGCGAGGCCTCGGTGGAGGTCAGCGAGATGCCGTAGACGAAGTCGTTCCAGGCCAGGAAGAACGCGATGATCGCGGTGGTCGCGACCCCCGGCCACGCGAGCGGGACGATCACCTTGCGGAACGCCTGCCAGGTGGTCGCGCCGTCGACCTGGGCCGCCTGCTCCATCTCCCACGGGATCTGCCGGAAGAAGGCCGACAGCGTCCAGATGGACAGCGGCAGGGTCACGGACAGGTACGGGATGATGAGGCCGGGCCACGTGTCGTAGAGCCCGATCGACCGCCAGATGTTGAACAGCGGCGTCACGATGCTGATGACGGGGAAGATGGCCACCGCCAGCGCCGTGGTGAGCACGAGACGCTTGCCGGGGAACTCCAGGCGCGCGATCGCGTAGGCCGCCAGCGAGGACAGGACCACGGAGATCGCGGTCGCGATGAGGCAGATGCCGATGGAGTTGCGCAGCGCCGGCAGGAACAGGTCCGACGCAGCCCCCGTGAGGATGAGCGCGTAGTTGTCGAACGTGACGGTCTGCGGGAAGAACGACCCGTCGTCGAGGTCGCCGGCCCGCTTGAGCGACAGGTTGACGATCCACAGCACGGGGAACAGCGCGTAGACGACGACCGCGGCGCCGAGCAGCCACCACAGGACCTTCTCGCGGGTGCGCATCAGGCCTCCCCCCTCGCCTTGGCCAGGTCGACGCGGAACCCCTTGACGAACAGGATCGCGATCGCGATGACGCACAGGAACAGCAGCACCGACACGGCCGACCCGATGCCGATCTCGAACCGCTGGATGGTCTGCCGGTAGGCCAGGAACGCGAGCGACTCCGTGCCGGCGGCGCCGTTCGTCATGATGAAGATGTTGTCGAAGATGCGGAACGCGTCGAGCGTGCGGAACAGCAGGGCCACCATGATCGAGGCCTTCATGTTGGGGATCGTCACGCGCCTCATCCGCTGCCACCACGTGGCGCCGTCGACGCGGGCGGCCTCCTGCAGGTCCTCCGGCACCTGCGCGAGACCCGCCAGCAGCAGCAGGGAGATGAACGGGGTCGTCTTCCAGATCTCCGAGATGATGATGACCGTCACGGCGGTCGGGAAACTGGCGAACCAGTCCGTCCCGTCGTCGACGAACGGCAGCCACCGGTTCGCGAAGCCCGACGTCAGGTCGAACATGTAGAACCAGGCAAAGCCCGAGACGACGGTGATGATCGCGTACGGGATGAGGATCGCCGTGCGCACGACCGGCCGCAGCCCCGAGATCGCCTAGTGCATGACGAGCGCCAGCGCGAAGCCGATGACGAGCTCGACCGCCACGGTGATGACCGTGATGAGCACCGTGACCCCGAAGGCCTGCCACCAGATGGGGTCGGTGAGGATGAGGACGTAGTTCTCCAGCCCGACGAACCGCCGGGCCCCCGGGTCGGTGAGCCGGTAGCTGTAGAGCGAGTCGACGGCGGCCTGGAGGATCGGGTACCCGACGACACCGACCATGACGAGCATCGCGGGGGCGACGAGGAGCAGGCCCAGCCGCCGCTCGCCGTGCAGCCGGTCGGAGGACGCGCCGCGGCGGCGCCCGGGCGGGCGGCCCGCCGCGGGCGGACGGGCGGCGGGGGCCGAGGTCGCGGTGCTCACAGCAGGGCCTCCTGACGCAGCACGGCGGTGATGAGCTCGTCGGCACGGCGCGGCGAGGTGTCCGGCGAGACGCCACCCGGCGGGTGCCACGTGCGCTGCAGGCTCGTGGAGATCTCGTTGTAGAAGGGCGTCTGCGGCCGGGGCGCCGCCTGCTGCAGCGACTGGCGGATGACGTCGGCCATGGGGAACGACTCCCGCACCTCGGGGTCGTCGAAGGCGGACAGGCTCGAGGGCGGGTTGCCGTCGCTGACGAAGTAGGCGGCCTGGTTCTCGGGGCTGACGATGCAGCGCACGGCCTCGAAGGCGAGGTCGGCCTGCTTCGAGAATGCCCCGACGCCGATGTTGATGCCGCCGTACGGCGGGCGGGCCTCCTGCCCCTCGTCCGTGGCCGGGTACAGCGCCCACCCGTAGTCGTCGAGCGTCGCCTGGTCCATGGACCCGGCCTCCACCGCGCCCTGCGCCCGCGGCCAGACGAAGGGGTAGTTCACCATGAAGCCGGCCCGGTCCCCCTCGAACATGCTCGCGTTGACGTCCTCGGTGGCGTTGGCGAGCTGCGGCCCGCCGACCCCGGTGTCGGCGATGCTCGCGATGATCTCGGCGGCCCGACGCCCGGCGTCGGAGTCGAGCGTCGGGACGACGTCCTCCTGGTCGGCGGCGGCGTCCTCGAGGACGTGCCCGCCCGCGGACTCGACCAGGGCGTTCACCCAGACCGTCAGCGACTCCGCCCGCGTCCCCTGGACCGCGAGCGTCACGTCCTGGGACTCCGCCGCCTCGACGAGCTGGTCCCACGTCACGGG
Organism: Cellulomonas sp. plas2; assembly: GCF_057221735.1. Classification (NCBI taxonomy): domain Bacteria; kingdom Bacillati; phylum Actinomycetota; class Actinomycetes; order Micrococcales; family Cellulomonadaceae; genus Cellulomonas; species Cellulomonas sp. plas2. The sequence continues at coordinate 1,269,562 of NZ_CM170155.1, read as the reverse complement.
CTGCGACATGTCGAGCCCGGCGGCCTCCGCCACCGAGGTGCGGTACCAGAGGAGCTGCGTGTTGGCCCAGAACGGCACGGTCACGAGCTCGTCCTCGAACGTGGCGCCCTGCAGCGCGCCCTCGGCCACGTCCTGGGTCACGGCCTCCTCGACGTCGTCGGGGATCTCGGCCAGGAAGCCGGCGCGCGCGAACTCGGGGATGAAGGGCGGGTCGATGCTCATGAGGTCGATCGACGTGTCGTTCGCGGCCAGGCGCCGCAGCAGCTGCTCGCGCTGCCCGGGGGCGTCGCGCGGGAGCAGCGTCGTCGTGATCGTGTACGCCCCGCCGGCCTCCTCGGTGCACCGCGCGGCGATCTCCGCCTGTCCCCCGGAGTCCGGGTTGATGTACCAGGTCAGCTCCGGCGTCGAGGACTCCGGCGCGCACGCGGCCAGCGTCACGGCGAGCGCGGCGGTCCCCCCGGCGGCGACGGCACCGCGCCAACGCCCTCCGCGTGCGTGCCCTCGCGTCGTCGGTCCTCGCACCGCGGCCCCCGGTCGTCGTCGTCCGGTGAACCTCGCCCGCTGCCGTGCCCTGCCGCGCCCGTCGGGTGCTCCTCGACGGGTGCTGCGGCCGGCGCTGCTCACCCTGCCTGCCAGCACTGTGCCGGGACAGCGGGGGTCCCGCCACCGGAGGACCGGGTCGGGGAGCGGCCCGCGGCGGGCACGGGGTCAGACGTTGAAGCGGAACTCCACGACGTCGCCGTCGGCCATGACGTAGTCCTTGCCCTCGATGCGCGCCTTGCCGGCGGCGCGCGCGGCGGCCACGGACCCGGCGGCGACGAGGTCGTCGAAGGAGACGACCTCGGCCTTGATGAAGCCCTTCTGGAAGTCCGTGTGGATGACGCCCGCGGCCTGCGGAGCCGTCCAGCCCTGGCGGATGGTCCAGGCGCGCGACTCCTTGGGGCCCGCCGTCAGGTAGGTCTGCAGGCCGAGGGTGTGGAAGCCGACGCGCGCGAGCTGGTCGAGGCCCGACTCGCTCTGGCCCGTCTCGGCGAGCATCTCCCGCGCCTCGTCCTCGTCGAGCTCGACGAGCTCGGACTCGAGCTTGGCGTCGAGGAAGATCGCGTCCGCGGGGGCCACGAGGGCGCGCAGCCGCTCCTGCATGGCCGTGTCCGCCAGGCCCTCGTCGTCGGTGTTGAAGACGTAGATGAAGGGCTTGGCCGTCATGAGGCCGAGCGGGGCGATCTCGGCCAGGTCCAGCCCGGCGGCCGCCGCACCCTGGGACAGCGGCGTGCCGGCCGCCAGGATCTCCTGGGCCTTCTGCGCGGCGGCCAGGAGCGCCGGCTCCGCCTTCCTGGCCCGCACCTCCTTCTCCAGGCGCGGTACCGCCCGCTCGACGGTCTCGAGGTCGGCCAGGACGAGCTCGGTCGCGATCGTCTCGATGTCGTCCTCGGGGTCGACCGCCCCGTTGACGTGCACGACGTCCGGGTCGGCGAAGGCGCGGGTCACCTGGCAGATGGCGTCCGCCTCGCGGATGGTCGCCAGGAACTTGTTGCCCAGGCCCTCCCCCGTGCTCGCGCCCTTGACGATGCCGGCGATGTCGACGAAGGACACGGTCGCGGGCAGGACGCGCTCGGAGCCGAAGATCTCCGCCAGCGTGGCCAGCCGCGGGTCCGGCAGGGGGACGACCCCGACGTTGGGCTCGATCGTCGCGAACGGGTAGTTCGCGGCGAGCACCTGCGCGCGGGTCAGGGCGTTGAAGAGGGTGGACTTGCCGACGTTGGGCAGTCCGACGATGCCGATGGTGAGGGCCACGTCGCACCAGTCTAGGGACCGTCCGCCGGGCGACCGCTCAGCGCATGGTCACCAGCGCCTGCAGCAGGCGCGGCGCGCGCCGGTCCAGCAGGTGCCCGCCCCACCGCACGCCGACGACGAGCAGCAGCCCGCCCAGCACGGCCCCCACGAGGAGCGCGACCCAGCCGAGCGGCGCGGAGGACCACGCGACGGCCAGCACGGCGAGCACGAGCTCGGGCGCGGCGAGCACGAGGCCCACCGTCATGCCGCCGAGCTGGGAGACCACCGCCGCCAGAGAGGCGCCCTGCCGCGTGGTGAACGCGCTCTCCCCCGCCTGCTGCACGCGCGTGACGAGCAGCGCCGAGACCACGCTCGCCACGCCGAGCGCGGTGAGGCACGTGCCGAGCGCGGCGCCGAGCACGGCCGGCAGGTGCCGCGCCGAGCCCGTGAGCAGCGCGACGACGACGGCCAGGACGACGAGCAGCGGCACGAGCAGCAGCCCGACGCCCAGCACGCGCCCGGCGCGGTCGTCGCGCCCGCGCAGGCCGGCGGACACGTGCAGCCAGAACGCCGTGCCGTCGAAGGAGACGTCCTGGCTGACGGACCAGCCGAGCAGGAACGCCGCGAGCGGCACGGTCGCGAGGACGCCGTACGCGCCCGCGCCGAACGCCCACAGCACGACGGGCAGGACGGGCACGACGAGCACGGACAGCGCGTAGCGCGGGTCGCGCCGCCAGTAGGTCAGGCACCGTGCCGCCACGGCCCACGTCGGCGTGGCGGGCAGGCGGCCGAGCAGGCCCAGCCCGCGGGCGACCGCGCCGGCGGGGGCCGAGGCGGCGGGGCGCACGAGGGCGTGGGCCATGGCGCGGTCCCACACGACGGTCAGCACCGCGACGGCCGCCGCCAGGACGAGCAGGCGCGCGGCGGCGGTGCCCCACCGCCCCTGGGCGGCGTCGGCCGGCGCCGCCCATGCGGCGCCGAACGGCGTCCAGGCGAGGACCGCCGCGAGGTCGGCCAGCAGGCCCCGCAGGCCCGCGACGTCCACGCCCTCCCCCAGCCCCTGCGTGAGGCGGCCGAAGCCGATGTACACGCCGACGGCCAGCACCACGGCGACGACGCCCACGACCTCCCGCGAGCGCCGGCCCGACAGCGCGGGGGCCAGCGCGGTCGTCGTCGCCCGCGAGCCGACCACGCACAGCGCCACGGCCAGCACCGCGCCCACGGCCGCGACGGGCAGGGCCTGCGGCTGCCGCCACCACACCACCACGGACGCCGCCACGGTGACCACGGTCACGAACCCCGGCACCCCGACCAGACCCGCCAGCGCCAGGCCGGCCAGCAGCTGCCGGCGCGGCACGGGGAACAGGGTGAACCGCGCCGGGTCCAGCGTGGCGTCCACCCCGAAGGCGACGAGCGGCAGCAGCGCCCAGCCGAGCACGAGCAGCGCCCCGCCGGCGACGAGCACGTCCCGCCGCAGCCCCACGTCCTCCACCACCGCGAGCCCGGCGATGCCGGCCAGCACGAGGACGAGCGCGACGAGGCCGTAGAGCAGCGCGAGCAGCAGCCCGACGACCTGCCAGGGGCTGCGCCGCAACCCGTTGCGCAGCAGGAGGAGCTTGAGCCTCAGGAGGTGCGCAACCACGCCAGGCCCTCCCCGTGCACGCGGCCGCCGACGAGGTCGACGAACCGGTCCTCGAGGCTGGCGCCGGCGCGGACCTCGTCGACCGTGCCTGCGGCGAGCACACGGCCGGCGGCGACGACGGCCACGTGGTCGCACATCCGCTGGACGAGGTCCATCACGTGCGACGAGACGATGACCGTGCCGCCGGTGGCGACGTAGCCGTGCAGGATGTCGCGGATGTTGGCCGCCGAGACGGGGTCGACCGCCTCGAACGGCTCGTCGAGGACGAGCAGGCGGGGCGCGTGGACGAGCGCGCACGCGAGGGTGATCTTCTTCGTCATGCCCGCCGAGTAGTCGACGACGAGCGTGTCGGCGTCCGCCGTGAGGTCGAAGGCACGCAGCAGGTCCGCGGTCCGCTCGGCCACGGTCGGGCGGTCCATGCCGCGCAGGAGGCCCGCGTACGTGACGAGCTGCGCGCCGGTGAGCCGGTCGAACAGCCGCACGCCGTCCGGCAGCACGCCGAGCAGCGCCTTCGTCCCCAGCGGGTCGGCCCACAGGTCCCGCCCGGCGACGAGGACCTGCCCGGCGTCCGGCACGAGCAGCCCCGTGGCCATCGACAGCGTCGTCGTCTTGCCCGCGCCGTTGGGCCCGACGAGGCCGTAGAAGGACCCGGCCGGCACGACGAGGTCGATCCCGGCGACCGCCACCTTGTCCCCGAACCGCTTCCACAGGCCGCGCACCTCGAGCGCCGCGCCCGGGGTCGGCGGGGGTGGGGGCACGGGGGGCACCGGGGGCACCGCGCCGGGGACGCCGGGCGGCGGGGCGGAGGTCATGACGGCCACCCTAGGGCGGGGCCGGGGGCCGCCGTGGCGCGTCGGCGCGGTCGTGTCGGTGGGTGCTGCGAGGGTGCGGTCGTGCAGACGGCGACGGTGGTGGCGGTGCTGGTGGGCGCGGTGGTCGCGCTCCTCGCGGGGGTCGCGCTCGGGTACGTCCTCGGGCGCGCGCGGGCCGAGCGGGAGGGGGCGGCGCGCCTGGCGCGCGCCGAGGTGGAGGCGGCCCGCGCCCGTGAGCGCCGGGAGGCGGAGCGCGAGGCGGCGCGGGCGGAGCAGGAGCGGCACGCGGCGGAGACGGCCGTGCTGGGCGACCGGTTCCGGGACGTGGCCTCCGACGTGCTGGCGACCGCGTCCGAGCAGTTCCTCGTCCTGGCGCAGCAGCGGCTCGCCGCCGGGCACCAGCTCCAGGCGGGCGAGCTGGCGGAGCGCGAGCGGGCGGTCGCGGCGCTCGTGGACCCCCTGGCGGGCACGCTCGAGCGGGTGCGCGCCCAGCTCGCCGCCGCCGAGCAGGACCGGGCCGCGGGCCAGGCCGCGCTGGGTGAGCAGGTGCGGGCCCTGCGCGAGCAGGCGGAGGGTCTGCGCACGGAGACCGGGCGGCTGTCGACGGCCCTGCGCTCCTCGCAGGTGCGCGGGCGGTGGGGCGAGGTGCAGCTGCGCCGCGTCGTGGAGGCGGCCGGGATGCTCGCGCACGTCGACTTCGTCGAGCAGCAACGGGTGGTCACCGACGACGGCGTGCAGCGGCCCGACCTCGTCGTTCACCTGTCGGGCGGCCGGCACGTCGTCGTCGACGCCAAGGTCGCGTTCCTCGGCTACCTGGAGGCCGTGGAGGCGGCCGACGAGGGGACGCGGCGCCGACGGCTGGCCGCCCACGCCCGGCACCTGCGCGCGCACGTCGACGGCCTGGCGGCGAAGCGGTACTGGGAGGGCGTCGCGCCGGCGCCGGAGTTCGTCGTGCTGTTCGTGCCGGCCGAGCCGTTCCTGCTCGCCGCGCTCGAGGAGGACCCCGGACTCATGGAGCACGCGTTCGACCGGGACGTCGTCATCGCGACGCCCGCCACGCTGCTGGCCCTGCTGCGGACCGTCGCGTACGCCTGGAAGCAGGACGCGGTCGCGGCCAACGCGCAGGCGGTGCTCCAGCTCGGCACGGAGCTGCACGGGCGCCTCGCGACGCTCGGGGGCCACCTGGGGCGGCTGGGCCGCTCGCTGGAGCAGGCGGCGTCCGCCTACAACCGGACCGTGGCCTCGCTGGAGACGCGCGTCCTCGTCACGGCGCGCCGCTTCACCGACCTCGGCGTCGCGCACGAGCCGCTGGCGGCGCCGGCGCCGGTCGACCCGCGGCTGCACGCCCTGTCCGCGCCCGAGCTGCTCGAGGCCGCGCTCGCCGAGCCCGACGACGCGGGCCCTGACCGTGGCGGGTGGGGCCCGCGCGACACGGCGGCGCTCGACGCGGCGACGCCCGACGCGGCGCGCGAGCCGCAGGACGGCCACCCTCGCGCCGCGGGCGCGTAGTCGCGCGCGGCGGGGAGCCTCGGGACGTCGCCGCCGGCGGCGGCCGTCGAGGGCGTCAGACCGGCTGGACCTCGAGCGACCGACGCCCGTCGCGGCGCGGCCGCTGCTGGTCGACACCGCGCTCCCGCAGGTCGGTCCGCAGCTCGCGCGGGAGGGAGAACATGAGGTCCTCCGTCGCCGTGCGGACCTCCTCGACCTCGCCCCAGCCCCAGCCGGCGAGCCGCTCGAGGACCCCGGTGACGAGGATCTCCGGCACGGAGGCCCCGGAGGTCACGCCGACCGTCGTGGCCCCGTCGAACCAGGCCGGGTCCAGCTCGTCGGCGTGGTCGACCCGGTAGGAGGCCCGGGCGCCGGACTCGCGCGCGACCTCGACGAGGCGCACGGAGTTGGAGGAGTTGGCCGAGCCCACCGTGATGACGACGTCGCACGCCGGCGCCAGCTTCTTCACCGCGACCTGGCGGTTCTGCGTCGCGTAGCAGATGTCGTCGCTCGGCGGGTCCTGCAGGTGCGGGAACCGCTCGCGCAGGCGGCGGACGGTCTCCATCGTCTCGTCGACGGACAGCGTCGTCTGCGAGATCCACACGAGCCGCTCGGGGTCCCGCACGACGAGGGCGTCCACGTCCTCGGGGCCGTTGACGACCTGGATGTGGTCGGGCGCCTCCCCGTACGTGCCCTCGACCTCCTCGTGGCCCGTGTGCCCGATGAGGAGGATCTCGCGGTCCTCGGCGGCGAACCGCACGGCCTCCTTGTGCACCTTCGTCACGAGCGGGCACGTGGCGTCGATGGTCTGCAGGGACCGGGCGGCGGCGGAGGCGTGCACGGCCGGGGAGACCCCGTGGGCGGAGAAGACGACGCGCGCACCCTCGGGCACCTCGTCCGTCTCGTCGACGAAGACGGCGCCGCGGGCGGCGAGCGTCTGCACGACGTGCTTGTTGTGCACGATCTCCTTGCGGACGTACACCGGGGCGCCGTAGGTCTCGAGCGCCTTCTCGACCGCGACGACCGCCCGGTCCACGCCGGCGCAGTAGCCGCGCGGGGCCGCGAGCAGCACGCGCTTGCGGGCGACGGGGGCGGCGGAGGGGACGGGGGTGGTCACCGCACGAGTCTAGGCGGCGCTCCCTGAGGGCACCGTGCCGAGCAGCACGTGGGCGACGTGACGTCCGCCGCCCCGGCACGCGCCGACGGGCCTGTCGGTGGGGTGGGGCAGGCTGGTCCCGTGAGCAGCGTTCCCCTCCCCCTCCCCGACGCGTCGGGGGGCCTCGACGTGCCGGGGGTCCCCGACGCGCCGGCCGGTACGGCTGACCACCTGGCGGAGGCAGCGCCCCGCGGGCCGCTGCCCCTGCCCGTGCGGGCCGCCGACACCACGCCGGAGCGCCCGTGGCCCGTGCGCCACCTGGCGCCGAAGGTCGCGGACTACGTGGCGCGGATGCCGCCGGTCTGGGTCGAGGGGCAGGTGCTCAACCTGCGGCGGTGGAACACGCTGTGGTTCCTCACGCTGCGGGACACGGACCTCGACATGTCGGTGTCCGTGACGGCCCCCGCGCGGGCGCTGGCGGGTCTCGGGGACCGCTTGGCGGACGGCGCGCACCTCGTCGTGCACGCGCGGCCGCAGTTCCACCCCAAGAAGGGGGACCTGTCCTTCGCGGCCGACGCGGCCCGGCTCGTCGGGATCGGGGAGCTGCTGGCGCGCATCGAGCACCTCAAGGGCGTCCTGGCCTCGGAGGGCCTGTTCGACGAGCGCCGCAAGCGGCGCCTGCCGTTCCTGCCGGCCGTCGTCGGGCTCGTGTGCGCGCAGCAGGGCGACGCGGAGCACGACGTCGTCTCCAACGCCCGGGCGCGCTGGGGGGCCGTGCAGTTCGAGGTGCGGCGCGTGACGGTGCAGGGCCCGCGCGCGGTCCCCGAGGTGTGCGCCGCGATCGAGGAGCTCGACCGGGACCCGCGGGTGGAGGTCGTCGTGGTGGCTCGCGGCGGAGGCTCCTTCGAGGACCTCCTGCCCTTCAGCAACGAGACGCTCGTGCGCGTGGCGGCGGCCTGCCGGACGCCGCTGGTGAGCGCCATCGGGCACCACCTCGACACCCCGCTGCTCGACCTCGTGGCCGACCTGCGGGCGTCCACGCCCACGGACGCGGCCAAGCGCGTCGTCCCCGACGTCGCGCAGGAGCGCGCGCGGCTGACGGAGTCGCGGCACCGCGCCCGCGCCGCGCTCGCCCAGCGCGTCCAGCGGGAGCAGGGCGCCCTCGACCACCTGCGCAGCCGGCCGGTCCTCGTGCAGCCCACCGCGCTGCTCGAGCCGCACCAGCGCCAGGTCGACGACCTGGCGCGGCGCGCGCACCGGGTCGTCGCCGACCGGCTGCACGTCGCCGCGGCCGAGGTCGCGCGGCTCGGCGCGCAGGTCACGGCCCTGTCCCCCGCCGCGACCCTCGAGCGCGGGTACGCCGTCGTGCGGCACGCGGACGGGTCCGTCGTGCGGGATCCCGGGGAGGTGGCCGACGGCGAGCGGCTGCGCGTGCGCGTGGCCCGCGGGGAGCTGGGGGCGACGGCCGTGGCGGGCACGGCCCGTCTGGTTGGATGACCGCCGTGAGCGCCCAGCCCGAGCCCGCAGGCGGTGCGGCCGACCGCGGCCTCGGCACCGATACCGGCACCGATACCGGTACCGGACCTGCCCCGCACGCCGACGTCGCGGGACTGTCCTACGAGGAGGCGCGCGACGGCCTCGTCGCGGTCGTCGCCCGCCTGGAGGCCGGCGCCGGCTCCCTGGAGGAGTCCATGGCCCTGTGGGAGCGCGGGGAGGCGCTCGCGGCCCGGTGCCAGCAGTGGCTCGACGGGGCGCGGGAGCGCCTCGCGCAGGTCCGCCGGGCCGACGCAGCGGCCCCCGGCGCAGCGCCGGCGGGGGTTCTCGACGAGGAGAGGCAGCGATGAGCGAGCAGGCGGCCGGCCCGACGACCGGGCGGACGGATGAGGCGGCCCCGGGCGGGCACGGCGGCACGGCAGGCGGTGGTGCACCGGGTGCACCGGCCGCACGGGCGCTCGTCGTCGGCGAGGCGCTCGTCGACGTCGTGCGCCGGACGGGGGCGCCCGGGGCGGCGCACCCCGGCGGCAGCCCGGCGAACGTCGCGCTCGGGCTGGCCCGGCTGGGACGCCGCGCGGAGCTGCTCACCTGGCTCGCGGACGACGAGGACGGGCGGACGGTCCGCACGCACCTCGAGGCCTCGGGCGTACGGGTGCTCACCGGGGACCGGGCTCCGGAACGGACGTCCCGGGCGGTCGCCACGCTCGACGACGCCGGCGTCGCGACGTACGCCTTCGACCTCGAGTGGGACCTGCCGGCCCCCGTCGACGAGGGCGCGGGCGACGCGCTGGTCGTGCACACCGGCTCGATCGCCACGGTGCTGCGGCCCGGCGGCCCGCGCGTGGCCGAGCTGCTGGAGCGGCGGCGTGCGACCAGCACGATCACCTACGACCCGAACCTGCGCCCCGCCCTCATGGGGGACCCGGTGGACGTCCTGCCCTTGGTCGAGGCCCTCGTCGCGCTCGCCGACGTCGTCAAGGTGAGTGACGAGGACCTGGCGTGGCTGCTGCCCGGCCTGGACCCCGCCGACGTGGCCCGGCGCTGGGTCGGTGCGGGGCCCGCCCTCGTCGTCGTCACGCGCGGCGGGGAGGGCACCGTCGCCGTGACGTCGGCCGGCGTGGAGGTCGACCTCCCGGCGCAGCGGGTGCAGGTGGCCGACACCGTCGGCGCCGGCGACTCCTTCATGGGTGGCCTGATCGACGGGCTGTGGAGCGCGGGCCTGCTCGGGCCGGACCGCCGCGCGGCGCTGGCCGCGATCGACGCCGACGCCCTCACCGCGGTCCTCGCCCGGTGCGTGCGGATCGCCGCGATCACCGTCTCGCGCCCCGGGGCGAACCCGCCCACGTCCGCGGAGCTGGACGAGGGCTGACCAGCGGCGGGGTCGCATGGCACCATCGGCGCCGTGACGACCCCCACCGCCGCCCCCGCGTCCCGCCCGAGCACGCCGGCCGAGGCCTGGCGCGCGCTGCGCGAGGGCAACCGCCGTTTCATCGCCGGCGCCATGGAGCACCCGTCTCAGGACGTGGCGCGCCGCGCGGAGCTGGCGGAGGGGCAGCACCCCTACGCCGTCATCTTCGGCTGCTCGGACTCGCGGCTGGCGGCCGAGATCATCTTCGACCAGGGCCTCGGCGACGTGTTCGTCGTGCGGACGGCCGGGCACGTGCTCGACACGACCGTCATCGGGTCCATCGAGTACGGCACCGAGGTGCTGGGCGCGCCGCTCGTCGTCGTCCTCGGGCACGACCGGTGCGGGGCCGTGGCCGCCGCGACGACCGCCCTCAACGAGGGGTCGCTGCCCCGCGGGTTCGTCCGCGCCGTCGTGGACCGCGTCGTGCCGAGCATCGTCCAGCTCGCCGGGCCGGAGGGGCCGGGCCTGGCGCACATCGACCCCGGCCTGCTGGGCCGCGAGCACGTCAGGAACACCGTGACGATGCTGCAGGGCTACTCCGTGCTGCTGGCCGAGGCGATCGCGGAGGGCCGCTGCGCCGTCGTGGGCGTGGAGTACACGCTGGCGGACGGCGAGGCCGAGGTGGTGGCCGTCGTCGGCGACATCGGCGAGCAGCCCACCGCCGCGCCGGCCGTCCCGGCCTGACACCCGACGGCCGTCCCCGCCTGACGCCCGGGTCGAGCCGTCCCCGCCGGACGGCCGCCGCCGCGGCCGGGGCGCCCGTCGGGCACCCCGGCCGGTGCGTCAGACCTCGATGCCCTCGAGCAGCTCGGTCACCAGCGCGGCGACGGGTGAGCGCTCCGACCGCGTGAGCGTGACGTGGGCGAACAGCGGGTGGCCCTTGAGCGCCTCGATCACCGCGGCGACGCCGTCGTGCCGGCCGACGCGCAGGTTGTCGCGCTGCGCCACGTCGTGCGTGAGGACGACGCGCGAGCTCTGGCCGATGCGCGAGAGCACCGTCAGCAGCACGTTGCGCTCGAGCGACTGGGCCTCGTCGACGATGACGAACGCGTCGTGCAGCGAGCGCCCGCGGATGTGCGTCAGCGGCAGCACCTCGAGGATGTCGCGGTCGAGCACCTCCTCGACGACCTCCTTGCCGACGAGCGCGCCGAGCGTGTCGAACACGGCCTGCGCCCAGGGGTTCATCTTCTCGGCCTCGGACCCCGGCAGGTAGCCGAGGTCCTGGCCGCCGACGGCGTACAGCGGACGGAACACCATGACCTTGCGGTGCTGCCGCTTCTCGAGCACCGCCTCGAGGCCGGCGCACAGGGCCAGCGCCGACTTGCCGGTGCCGGCGCGGCCGCCGAGGGAGACGATGCCCACGTCCGGGTCGAGCAGCAGGTCGATGGCGATGCGCTGCTCCGCCGACCGGCCGTGCACGCCGAAGACGTCGCGGTCGCCCCGGACGAGCTGCAGGTGCTTGTCCGCCGTGACCCGCCCGAGCGCCGAGCCGCGCGGCCCGTGCAGCACGAGGCCCGTGTGGCACGGCAGGTCGGCCGGCGCCCCGGCGGCGGTGCCGGCGAACCCGCCCGGCTCCACCTCCGCCAGCGGGAGCGACTCGTGCTCCCACAGGTCGTTCATCTGCGCCTCGGTGAGGTCGAGCGCGTCCATGCCGGTCCAGCCCGAGTCGACCGCGAGCTCCGCGCGGTACTCCTCCGCCCGCAGCCCGACCGCCGACGCCTTGACGCGCATCGGCAGATCCTTGGAGACGACGGTGACGTCGTGCCCCTCACGGGCGAGGTTGGCGGCCACCGCGAGGATCCGCGTGTCGTTGTCGCCGAGCCGGAACCCGGCCGGCAGCACGCCGGGGTCGATGTGGTTGAGCTCGACGCGCAGGGTGCCCCCGCCGTCGCCGATGGGCAGCGGACGGTCGAGTCCGCCGTGGCGGATGCGCAGGTCGTCGAGCAGGCGCAGGGCGGACCGGGCGAAGTAGCCCAGCTCCGCGTGGTGCCGCTTCGCCTCGAGCTCGGTGATGACGACGATGGGCAGCACCACGTCGTGCTCGGCGAAGCGGGAGATGGCCTTCGGGTCCGACAGCAGGACCGAGGTGTCGAGCACGTGCGTCCGTCGGCCGTTGGGGCCGGACGCGCCGGCGGCCCTGCCGGCCGCGCTCGCCGCGGTGCTGGTGGGGGTGGTGCCGTTCTCGACGACCTGAGCCTCGTGGGTCACGTGCGCTCTCCCTCCGGCGGCGGGGCGCCGCCCTCTTGCCCTGCGACGCTACGCCGGGACCACGCCGGCGCTGGTAGGTCCCCGGCGTGGCGCGCGCCACGTCACGCACTGTTCACGTGCCGCCACCCGGACGGGCGACGAGGGGCGGCGACGAGGGCGGGGACGAGCCCCGGCGACGAGGACGGAGCGGACGAGGACCGGTCGCGACGGGTCGCGGGCCTCAGCGGCCGAGGCGCCGCTCGCGCTCCCCGTAGGAGCGCACCGCGCGCAGGAAGTCCACGCGGCGGAAGTCGGGCCAGTAGGCCTCGCAGAAGTAGAACTCCGAGTGCGCGCTCTGCCAGAGCAGGAACCCGCCGAGGCGCTGCTCGCCGGACGTGCGGATCACCAGGTCCGGGTCGGGCTGCCCGCGCGTGTAGAGGTGCTCGGCGATGTGCTCGACGTCGAACGCCTCCGCGAGCTCGTCCAGGCTCGACCCCGCCTCGGCGTGGCGGCGCAGGAAGGCGCGCACGGCGTCGGCGATCTCCTGGCGGCCCCCGTAGCCGACGGCGACGTTGACGTGCAGGCCCGTGACGTCGGCCGTGGCCTTCTCCGCGCGGTCCAGCACCTCGAGCGTCGAGGCGGGCAGCAGCTCCGGCGACCCCACGGCCTGCACCCGCCAGCGACCCGTGGCGGCCAGCGCCGTCACCGCGTCCTCGATGATCGCGAGCAGCGGCCCCAGCTCCGCGACGGGCCGCGAGACGAGGTTGTCGGTGGACAGCATCCACAGCGTGACGACCTGGACGCCGATGTCCTCGCACCAGCCGAGCAGCTCGGTGATCTTGTCGGCGCCGCGCTGGTGGCCCGTCGCGGTCGACTCCCCCTGCGTCCGCGCCCAGCGCCGGTTGCCGTCGAGGATGACCCCGATGTGGCACGGCACGCGCTCGGGGCGCAGGGAGGTGGCGAGCCGGCGCTCGTACAGCCGGTAGAGCGGGTTCGGCAGCCGCACGCACCCCTCCTCGCACCAGGTCCGGCACCTCGGTCCGGCCGACACCGGCCGACACCGGCCGGCCCGGTCCCCCGGGGCCGCCGACGCGGCGGGTGACCCGTCGCCCGGACCGGCACACCGTACCGCCGCCCGGGCGGCCGCGTCCGGCACGACCGCGGCGGACGTCGACACCCTCCCTACGCCCCCGTAACCTACGGTGACGTAGGTTCACCGCCCCGGGGCGGTCCGCACCGCCGAGGACGAGCAGGAGCAGAGGCGTGATGAGCAGGCAGGCCGTCCCCCCGACGGGACCCGTCGACGAGGTGGTCGCCGCCGTGAAGCCGCGCCTGCGGGGCTGGCTCCACGCCGGGGTGAGCCCGCTGGTGCTCGCCGCCTGCGTGGTGCTCGTCGCCCTCGCGCCGACGCCGGCGGCCCGCTGGTCGACGGCCGTCTTCGGCCTGTCCGCCGTCCTGCTGTTCGGCACGAGCGCCGTCTACCACCGCGGGACCTGGTCGCCCCGGACGGCGGCCGTGCTGCGCCGGCTCGACCACACGAACATCTTCCTCATCATCGCGGGCACGTACACGCCGCTGTCGGTCCTGCTGCTGCCGGCGTCCACGGCGCGCACGCTGCTGCTGGTGGTCTGGTCCGGTGCGCTGGCGGGGGTGCTCGCGCGCGTGCTGTGGCTGTCCGCCCCGCGGTGGGTGTACGTGCCGGTCTACGTCGCGCTGGGCTGGGTGGCGGTGTGGTTCATGCCGGCCTTCGGCCGGTCCGGTGGCGACGCCGTGCTCTGGCTCGTCGCCGGCGGCGGTCTGGCCTACACGCTGGGGGCCGTGGTCTACGGGCTCCGGCGCCCCGACCCGAGCCCCCGCTGGTTCGGATTCCACGAGGTGTTCCACGCCCTGACCGTGGTCGGCTTCGCGTGCCACTTCGTCGCCGTGGCCATCGCCACGGCCGCGGCCGGCTGACGCCGGGGCGCCCCGCACCGTCGCGGCCCGGCGGCGGCACGGCGCGGCGCACCGCGGTCGGCTCAGCGGTCGGTTCAGCGCGGTCGACCCAGCGCGGTCGGCTCAGCGCGGGACGACGGTGTAGCGCCGGTTGGCCAGGGACGGGTTCGACGCCCGCACCGCGGCAGCGGCGGCCGGGTCCACGTCGACGGTCCGGACCGCCGGCCGCTCGTCGAGCTCCAGCCCGACGACCCCGTCCGGCCCGACGACGAGCGAGCGCCCGGTGACCCCGTGCCCCGCCTGCCCGACGGCCACCACCGTGGCGGTGTTCTCGATCGCGCGGGCCACGGCCAGCGCGCGCCACTGGTCCGCCTTGAGGGGTCCGGCGGCCCAGGCCGCGGGCACGACGAGCACGTCCGCCCCCGCGTCGACGCAGCGCCGCGCGGACTCGGGGAACCGCAGGTCGTAGCAGGTGAGGACGCCGAACCGCGTCCCGGCCACGTCGAGCACCAGCGGCGGCGCGTCCGCCGGCCCGGGCTCGAGGCGCTCGGACTCGCGGTGGCCGAACGCGTCGTAGAGGTGCACCTTGCGGTAGACCCCGGCCAGCTCGCCCGTGCCCGTGACGGCGACGACCGCGTTGACCGCCCGCTCGGGGGTGCTGCCCGGCAGCACGGTGCCGGCGAGGACCGCGACCCCTGTGGCCGCCGCCCGCTCGCGCAGGGCCGACACCCAGGGCCCGTCGAGCGGCTCGGCCGCCTCGGGCCCGACCCCGGCGGGGTCGTACGCGGACGCGTACTCGGGCAGGACGAGCAGGTCGGCGCGGGCGTGCGCCGCCTGCGCGATCGCGTCGGCCGCCGCCTCCCGGTTGGCCGCCCGGTCGGCGCTCACCGCCACCTGCGCCACCGTGACCCGCACGGCGGGACGCGCGGGCGGATCCGGTCGGGCCCCCGTGGTCATGACGGCCCCGGCGCGCCCGGCGCCCGGTCCTCCGCGTCGCGCTGCTCGCCGGCGTGGTTGACCCGGCGGAGCTTGCGGGTGAGGGACAGCAGGAGCCCGATGACGGCCAGCGCCAGGACGAAGGTGACGACGAACCCGAGGAAGCCCGGCGAGCCGAGGTCGGACTCCCCCAGCTCGACCGCGGTGCTGGGTGACGGGCCGGGCGTCGGGGTGGCGCCCGCGGCGGTGCGCGTCGTCGCCAGCGACAGCCGCACGGCCGCGTCCAGCAGGAGCCCGCTCACGCGACGACCCCGCGGACGCCAGCGAAGAGGTCGTCCTCCGGCAGCGAGGTCGGCACCCGCGCCTCCGCGAGCTCGAACTCCTCGGTCGGCCACACCTCGCGCTCGACGTCCCGGGGCACGAGGAAGAAGAACCCGGCGGGGTCGATCTGCGTGGCGTGCGCGCGCAGGGCCGCGTCCCGGGCCTCGAAGAAGTCCGCGACGGGGACCTTCGTCGTCACGGTCCGGGCCGGCCACGGCCGGTCGGCCATGTGCTCCAGCCAGTCCGCGAAGGGGGACGTGCCGCCGCGCCGCTCGATCTCCTCGTGCAGGGTGCGGATCCGCTCCGGGCTGAAGCCGACGTCGTAGTACAGCTTGAGGGCGGCCCAGGGCTCGCCCGCGTCGGGGTAGCGGGACGGGTCGGCCGCCGCCTCCCACGCCTCGCGGCTCACCTTGTGGCACATGATGTGGTCCGGGTGCGGGTAGCCGCCGTTCTCGTCGTACGTGGTGATGACGTGCGGGCGGAACTCCCGCACGATGGCGACGAGCGGCGCGGCCGCCTCCTCCAGCGGCTGCAGCGCGAAGCAGCCCTCCGGCAGCGGCGGCAGCGGGTCACCCTCGGGCAGCCCGGAGTCGACGAAGCCCAGCCAGCGGTGCTGCACTCCGAGGGCGCGCGCGGCCTCCGCCATCTCGGCCCGGCGCACGTCCGGCATCGCGCCGGGCGCCACCTCGCCGTACGAGGGGTTGAGCACGTCGCCGCGCTCCCCGCCCGTGCAGCTGACGACGAGCACCTCGGCCCCCTCGGCGGCGTACCGGGCCGTCGTGGCCGCGCCCTTGCTCGACTCGTCGTCGGGGTGCGCGTGCACCGCCAGCAGCCGCAAGCGCTCGGACGCCATGGGGGAGCTCCTTCGGGGTCGCACAGGATCCCTCCGAGGGATCGCACGAGGTGGGGGCCGCGCGGTCGGGCCGTGCGGCGCGCGACAATGATCCCCCATGCCACCCCCCGAGGAGCACCCGTGAGCACATCCACCCCGGCCGCCCCCGCCGGTCGCTACGGCCCGGTGCCGACCGCCGGCGCCCGCCGGCGCACGTGGACGCTCGTCGCGCTGGCCGCCGCGGCCGTGCTGGCGGTCGCCGTGTGGGTCGTCGTGGGGCTGTGGCAGGACCGGGTGCTGTGGAAGGACCTCGGGTACGACGTGGTCGACGACGGCCTGACGCGGGTGTCCTTCCAGGTGACGAAGGCGCCCGACGCCACGGCGACGTGCCGCGTGCGCGCGCTGTCGGAGTCCTTCACGGAGGTCGGGTACCGGACCGTGACGGTGGGTCCGTCGGACGTCCGGTCCCAGCGCGTGACGGCCGACGTGCCCACCACGTCCCGCGCCGTCACCGGGTCGCTGGTCGACTGCGCACCGGCCGAGGGCTGAGCGCCGCTCCCGTCCCCCGCGCCGACCGGCCGTCGCTGCGGCCGCCCGTCACGCGACGCCGGTCGTCGTCCGCGCACGCCGCCGCCCGGTAGGCTGGGCCGTTCAGCTCCGCCGCCGGGGACGCCCCTCGCGGGCCCCGCCGCCGCCCACGTGCGCCTGCACGGGCGCGCGCGGACCCGGTGGCGGCGGGTACCGGAGAGAGGAGCGATCGTGACCGACACGAGCACCACCGCGGCGACGTGGCTCACGCAGGAGGCCTACGACCGCCTCAGCGCCGAGCTCGCGCACCTCGAGGGCGCGGGCCGCGACGAGATCGTCGGCCGCATCGCCGCGGCGCGCGACGAGGGCGACCTGAAGGAGAACGGCGGCTACCACGCCGCGCGCGAGGAGCAGGGCAAGGCCGAGGCGCGCATCCGCGAGCTCAAGGAGAAGCTGCGCAACGTGCGGATCGGCACGCCGCCCGACGACGGGGTCGTCGAGCAGGGCATGGTCGTGACCGCCCTCGTCGCCGGCGACGAGATGCGGTTCCTGCTGGGCTCGCGCGAGATCGCCGGGTCCTCGGACATCGACGTGTTCTCCCCCACCTCGCCGCTCGGTGCGGCGATCAACGGCCGCAAGGTCGGCGACTCGACGTCCTACGAGGCGCCGAACGGCCGCACGATCGCCGTCGAGATCCGCGCCGCGAGCCCCTTCGAGGGCTGACCGTCACACCGGCCCGGCCGACCTCGAGCTCGACCCGGGGCCGTCGCTGACCCCGCGCACCCCACCGGTGCGCGGGGTCAGCCCGCGTCCGGCCGGTACCCGCGCTCGCGCAGCCGCTCGAGCACCAGCGCGCGGTGCTCGTGCCCCTTCGTCTCCACCTGCACGTCGATGCCCACCTCGTCGACGGCCAGGTCCGGCCCCGTGCGCACGTGGGCCACGTGCACGACGTTCGCGCCGAGCTGCGCGAGGTCGGCCAGGAGCGCGGCGAGCACGCCCGGCCGGTCCGCGACCCGCACGCGCAGCCCCAGGTAGCGCCCGGCGGCGACGAGCCCGTGGCGGACCACGCGCATGAGCACGAGCGGGTCGACGTTCCCGCCCGAGAGCACGACGACGAGCGTGCCGTCGCCCGCGAAGTCGCCGGGCCGGGCCATGAGCGCCGCCACCCCGGCCGCGCCGGAGGGCTCCACCAGCAGCTTCGCCCGCTCGGCGACGAGGAGCAGCGCGCGCGACAGGTCGTCCTCGGACACCGTGGCCACCGGCACCGCGTGGGCGTGCAGGAGCTCGAACGGGACGCTGCCGGGCAGGCCGATGGCGATGCCGTCGGCCATCGTGTGCAGCTCCGTCGCGGGCACGGGCCTGCCCGCCGCGAGCGAGGCGGGGTAGGCGGCGGCCCCCGCGGCCTGCACGCCGACGACGCGGACGCCCGGGCGGTCCGCCACCGCTGCGGCCATCCCGGCGGCCAGCCCGCCGCCGCCCACGGGCACGACGAGGTCGGTCACGTCGGGCACGTCCTGGACCACCTCGAGCGCCACCGTCCCCTGCCCCGCGTCCACGTCCTCGTGGTCGAAGGGGTGCACGAGCACGGCCCCTGTCCGCGCGGCGTGCTCGCGTGCGTGGCCCAGCGCCTCGTCGACGCTGCGGCCGACGAGCTCGACGTGCGCGCCGTACTGCCGGGTCGCGGCGACCTTGGGCAGGGACGCGTCGAGCGGCATGTAGACGGTGGCCGGGAGCCCCAGCAGGCCCGCCGCGAGCGCTACGCCCTGCGCGTGGTTGCCGGCGCTGGCGGCGACGACGCCGTGCGCGCGCTCCTCGTCGGGCAGCCGGGCGAGGCGGGTGTACGCGCCGCGGATCTTGAACGAGCCCGTGCGCTGCAGGTTCTCGCACTTGAGCAGCACGGGCCGCCCGAGCAGGTCGGACAGGGCCCGGCTGTGCTGCAGGGGCGTGCGGTGGACGACACCTGCCAGGAGCTCGGCGGCGGCGGCCACGTCGGCGGGTCCGATCACCCCGGGATCGTAGGCCGGTCGCCCGGCGCGCTCGTCGGGCGCACCTGTCGGGCGCGGTCCTCCGGGGCGGTCGTCCGGCGCGGCCCCCGGGCTCTATGCGCGCGCCGCGGAGGGGTCGTCGTCCCCGGCGGGCGGCACGGCCCCGGCGCTGGGTTCGGGGGGTGGGAGCGGGTCACGGCCCAGGGCGGGGAACTTGTCGTGCCCGTGCAGGTACAGCACGACCGTGTTGAGGACGGCGGCCAGCGGGACCGCGAACAGCGCCCCGACGATGCCCGCGAGGAAGGACCCCGCCGCGACGACGAGCAGCACCGCCACCGGGTGCAGCGACACGGCGTGCCCCATGAGGAACGGCTGGAGGACGTGCCCCTCGAGCTGCTGCACGCCCAGGACGACGGCCAGCATGATGAGCGCCTGCAGGGGCCCCTGCGAGACGAGGGCGACGAGGATGGCCACCGACCCGGTGACGACGGCCCCGACGAGCGGGATGAACGAGCCGACGAAGACGAGGATCGCCAGGGGCAGGGCGAGCGGCAGCCCCAGCAGCAGCGCGCCGAGCCCGATGCCGACGGCGTCGACCGCGGCCACGAGGATCTGCGTGCGCGTGTAGGCGCTGAGCGTCACGACGCCGCGGCGGCCCGCCTCGTGCACCTGCTGGCGCGCGGCGCGCGGCATGAGCCGCACGACCCAGCGCCAGATGGCCCGGCCGTCGAGCAGGAAGAAGAACGTGCAGAACAGGGCGATGAGGGTGCCGGCCAGCACGTGGCCGATCGTCGTCGTGACGGACAGCGCCCCGGACAGCAGGCCGGTGCCGGCGCCCGAGAGCGCCTCCTGGGCCTGGTCGACGTAGCCGGACAGGTCCGTCGTCGAGATGCCCAGGGGCCCGGTGGACAGCCAGTCCAGCACCTGGTCGATGCCCTGCGAGGCCTGCCCCCACAGCTCGCCGATGCCGTTGGCGATGGAGTTGCCGGCCAGGGTGAGCAGCCCCGCGACGACGACGAGCAGGCCGAGCACGGCGGTGATCGACGCCAGGGCGCGCGGGAACCGCAGGCGCTGCAGCCCGTGCACGACGGGCGTCAGCAGCACCGTGAGCAGCAGCGCCACCGCGACGGGCACGAGGATCACCTCGAGCTCGGAGACGACGACGAACAGCAGCGCGACGCCCAGCGCGATGGCGACGATGCGCCAGGACCACGCGGCCGCGCCCCGCACCGACGGCGGCACGTGCCCCGCCACGTCGTACCGCCCGGCCGGCCTGTCGGGGACGCCGGGCGCCCCGGTGCTCGTGCTCACGCCGCACACGCTAGGCCCCGGCGCGCGGGGCGGCCCCGCGGGGCGTGTCGGAGGCGGGAACAGGGGCGCCACGGCCGGGGTTGGGGACGTCTGGAGAGAGGAGACCCATGAGCTGGCTGTTCGGTTCCGCCCTGAAGACGACGATGGTCACCCCGGAGCGCGCCCTCGCGGGCCGCGAGGCCTACCCCTACGCCGTGCCGACGACGCACACGGTGCTCGGCACGCCCCTGCAGGGCCCCTGGCCGGAGGGCACCGCGGTGCTCTACGTCGCGATGGGCTGCTTCTGGGGTGCGGAGAAGGAGCTGTGGCAGACGCCCGGCGTCGTCACCACGGCCGTCGGCTACCAGGGTGGCTTCACCCCGTTCCCGACGTACGAGGAGACGTGCACGGGCATGACGGGGCACACGGAGACCGTCATGGTCGCCTACGACCCGCAGCGCCTGTCCCACGTGGACCTGCTGCGGCGGTTCTGGGAGCAGCACGACCCGACGCAGGGGTACCGCCAGGGCAACGACGTCGGCACGCAGTACCGGTCGGCGGTCTTCACGACCACCGACGAGCAGGCGGCGGCCGTGGAGTCCACGCGTGCGGAGTTCCAGGCCCGGCTGACGGCGGCCGGCTTCGGGGACATCACCACGGAGGTCGCCACCGCGGCCGAGGCGGGTCCGTTCTACTACGCCGAGGGCTACCACCAGCAGTACCTCGACAAGAACCCGCACGGCTACTGCCCGGTGCACGCCACCGGCGTCACCTGCCCCCGTCCGCTGGACGTCTGAGGGTCAGAACCAGGGCGCGCCCGCGCCGCCCGGACCCGGCTCGACGAGCGCCGGGTGGCGCGGGTCGTCCACCCGGACCACGAGGTCGGCCGCGTCCTGCGGGCCGGCCTCGTCGTCGTACCGGGCCAGCGCGGGCAGCGTCCACGCCTCCTCGGGCGGGGTGCGGCGCGCGAGCGTGGCGGGCCGCGCCGCGAGGTGCACGACGAGGTCGAGCTCGAGCCAGCGGCCGAGGAGGGCCGACCCGTCGAGGACGAGCACGGCCCCCGGCGGCGCCTGCGCGTAGGGCGCCCGGGTGGCCCGGTCCCGCGCCGCGTCCCACAGGGAGGGCAGCCACCGGCCGGTGCCCGCGGGGCCGAGCGGTGTGAGCACCTCCCGCTCCAGCGCGCGGCCGTCCAGCCGGTCGTCGAGCCAGGCGTCGGCGTCGCGCGGGCCGTGCTCGAGCCGCACGGAAGCCGGGCGCAGGAAGTCCTCCGCCGACACGCGCAGCACCGCCCGGCCCGCGGCCCGCAGCGGCTCGACGAGACGGTCGGCCCACCCGCGGGGGTCCGTCGCGGGCGCCCCGTCGACGGCGACCCGCAGGTGGCCACCGGCGGCGTCGGCGTCCGGTGCGGCGGCCAGGACCGCGGCGACGACGCGCCCGACGACGGCGGCCGGGTCCAGCGGCGTCACCCGCGGGCCGGCACCGCTCATGCGTCGCCGCCCGCGTCGCCCGACGACGGGCCGGTGCGCGGCGGCCGGGCGCCCGACGACCCCGCGGTGCGCGGGGTGCGGACCGGGGGCAGGACCTGTGTGGCGCCGTCGTCGACGGGGGTCGTCGGGGCGGCGGCGTCCTCGTCGGCGGGCAGGTCGTCGACGCCCGCGGGCAGGACCACCGCGGTGGCGCCGGACCCGCGACCGTCGGCGCCGCGCGCCGCGGCCGCCTCCTCGGCGTCGGCCGCCGCGGCGGTGCGCTCCCGCTCGGCGATGACGTCGTCACCGGGACCGGCGAAGGCCCGCGAGCGCTCGACAGCGGCGAGCGACCCGGTGAACAGGCCCGAACCGCCCGGCGCGGGTGTCCCCTGCGAGCCCGGGCCGGCGGCCGGCCGCACGGTCGGCTGCACCGCCGTGGCCGCCAGCCCCGGCCTCTCGTCCGCGCGTCCCGCGCCGGCCGCTGCCGCGACGTCCGCCGACCGCCCGCCCCGCGCCTCGGGCGTAGCGCCGGAGGCCGGCCGCCGGTGGGGGTTGCCCTCGGCCCGGGCGTCCTGCTCGCGCGCGGCGGCGGCCGCCAGCCGGCGGGCGAGGGCCTCCGGCTCCTCCCCGGGCGGCGGCGCGGCGCCCTCCCACCGGCTGCGCGGCAGCGCCTCGCGCGCGGACTGCTGCAGCCAGACGACGAGGCCCTCGCGCAGGTAGCAGCGCAGGTCGAACAGCGTCGGGGCGTCGGCTGCGGAGGCCAGCACCCGCACACGGACGACCCCGCCGGTCGCCTCGGTCACCTGCAGGATGCCCACGCGCTGGTCCCACAGCGGCGTCTGGGCCAGCAACTCGCTCAGCCGCGCGCGCATCGCGTCCACCGGCACGTCCCAGTCGAGGTCCAGCTCGACCGTCCCGAGGAGCTGCGACGCCCGGCGGGTCCAGTTCTCGAAGGGCGTCGTCGTGAAGTGCGTGGACGGCAGGATGAGGCGCCGGTCGTCCCACACGTGCACGACGACGTAGGTGAGGGTGATCTCCTCGATCCGGCCCCACTCCCCCTCGACGATGACGACGTCGTCGACGCGGATCGCGTCGGTGAAGGCGAGCTGGAGCCCGGCGAAGACGTTGGCCAACGAGCTCTGGGCCGCCAGGCCGGCGACGATCGACAGCAGCCCGGCGGAGGCGAACACCGACGCCCCGACCGCCCGCGCCGACGGGAACGTCAGCAGCGCCGCCGCGAGCGCGCACAGCACGAGCACGGCGACGGTGATGCGCCGCAGCACCTGGATCTGCGTGCGCACCCGGCGCGCGTGCCGGTTGTCGACGACGTCCACCCGGTACCGCGCCAGCGCGGCGTCCTCGAGGACGAAGGCCAGCGACCCCAGCAGCCACGCGACGAGCCCGATGATCGCGATGAGGAGCCCGTGCTGGAGGATCGAGCGCCACTGCGCCGGCGCGGTGCTCACCCCGATCGCCGACCAGGCCGCGAGCACCACCAGCGTCCACCGCAGGGGCCGCCGCGACCGGTGCGAGAGGTCCGCCAGCACCGACCACCGCCGCGCCAGGCGCCGGACCGCCAGACCCACCACGGCGGACACGACGAGCGCCAGCACGACCGCCACCGCGACGGACGCCAGCGGCACGACGACCTCCCGCACGACGGAGTCCTCCTCCCCGGCGGCGGGCGTGACGGCCTCGAGGAGGGTCGTGGGCAGCGGCAGGGACGGCATGGCGGTCAGGGTAGGCACCGCGACGGCCGGTGCTCGCGCCGGACCGGCGGCGACCGTCAGGTCCTCACGACGCCCTCACACGCGGTGTGCCGGCCGCCACATCAGGGTGGGAGCGGACGCCGACGTCCGCCGTGACGCGCAGGTGCCCCGCACCGTCGACGTGCGGGGCACCTGGTCGTCGAGGGCGTCTCACCGGCACGAGGCGTCACGCCCTGCGGAGCCCTCCCTGGCCGTCCGGGGAGGGTGCCCGGGCTCTCGCCCTGGGCTTCACGATGGCACGAGTGTGGCAGCACCGTGCTGGTTCCGCCACTAGTCGGATTTGACTCCCGCATGACCTATCTGCCCCGTCCGGGGGACGTGGTGCCACCCACGTCCCGGCGGCACCCCCGGACCGCCTCAGGACAGCGCTCGCCGTCCGCCGCGGGCGCGCCCTCCGCCGGACGGCCGCCGCACCCCTCCGCCCCGCCCGGCTGCCCACCGGGCGGGCGGCGGGGCGCCGTCGTAGCGTCGGGGCGCCACCCGTCCCCGCCCGAGAGGCCCCGTCGTGCCCGACCTCCCCCCGCTGGCCCTCGTCCTGCACGGCGCGCGCGGCGACCTCAGCAAGCGCATGGTCCTCCCCGCGCTGGCGACCCTCGGCGCCCGCGGGCTGCTGCCCGAGCGGTGGGCGCTGCTCGGCACCGGTCGGCGCTCCATCCCCGACGACGAGTTCGCCGACCTCGTGCGCGACGCCCTGTCCGAGTTCGGCGACGAGGAGGCGCAGGGCGCCTCGGACGTCCTCACCGAGCGCCTGGCGTACTGCCAGGACGTCAGCGCGTCGGACGACGACCCCGGCGACCTGCCCGAGGCGCTGGACCGGCTGCGCGGCGAGCTCGGCGAGGACCTCCTCGTCGTGCACTACCTGGCCGTCCCGCCCGAGTCGTTCGCCGGCATCACGCGCAGCCTGCACCGGCACGGCCTCACCGACGGCGTCCGCATCGTCTACGAGAAGCCCTACGGCACCTCACCGGACTCCTTCCGCGAGCTCGACGCGCTCGTGCACGAGGCGTTCGACGAGGACCAGGTGTTCCGCATCGACCACTTCCTGGGCAAGGAGGCCACGCAGAACCTGCACGTCGTGCGGTTCGCCAACGAGCTGTTCGGCGGGGCGTGGAACCGCGAGCACGTGGCCCAGGTGCAGGTGGACGTGCCCGAGACCCTCGACGTGGCCGACCGGGCCGAGTTCTACGACGCGACGGGTGCGTCCCTCGACATGCTCGTCACCCACCTGTTCCAGGTGGCGGCCACCGTCGCGATGGAGCCGCCGGTGGGGCTCGCGGCGGGCGACCTCGCGGCCGCGCGCGACGAGGCGCTCGCACGGTTCCGCCCGCTCGACCCGGCGCACGACGTGGTGCTCGGCCAGTTCGAGGGCTACCGCGACCTGGACGACGTGGCCGACGACTCCTCGACCGACACCTTCGTCGCCGCCCGGCTCTGGGTGGACAGCGACCGCTGGCGGGGCGTGCCCTTCGTGCTGCGGACCGGCAAGCGGATGGCCGCCTCCGCCCAGCAGGTGACGCTCGTGCTGCGCGCCCCCGACCGGATGTTCGGGCAGGACGTGGGGCCGAACCAGGTGTCGGTGTCGCTGTCCGGCTCCGGGACCCTGCGCGTGACGACGACCGTCAAGCGGCCCGGGCCGGACCTCGCGCTGGACACGGGGACGCTGTCCCTGCCGCTCGCGGACGTCGAGCCGGGTCGGTCCCTGCCGCCCTACGCCGGCCTCCTGGCGGACGTGCTCGCCGGCGACCGGACCCTGTTCACCTCGGCGGAGGGCCTCGCGGCGGCGTGGGAGGCCTTCGCGCCGCTGCTCGGCGACGGGCGGCCGGACGTCCAGCCGTACGCCCCCGGCTCGTGGGGACCGGCCGCGGCCGACGCGCTCGTCGAGCCGTTCGGCTGGGCGCTCGGGCCCGACGACCCCGACGGCAGCGACCCGAAGGGCTGACGGCCGCGGCCGTCGAGCCGCGCATGAGAACTGTTATCGTCGAGCGAGCCCCGCCTCCTCCACGATCGGATCCGCCATGCGCCATCGCGCTCTCCTGCCCGCCGCCCTCGTGCCCGCCCTGCTGCTGGCCGCCTGCTCCTCCGGGGAGGCGTCCGCGGGCGGTGCGTCCGCGGGCGGTGCGGCGGGGTCCGGCGACGAGCCGCTGGCCGTCGTCGCGTCCACGAACGTCTGGGGCGACGTGGCCGCCCAGGTCGGCGGCGACCGCGTCGAGGTCACCTCGATCGTCGACGACCCGTCGGCCGACCCCCACTCCTTCGAGCTGACGGCGCGCGACCAGCTCGCCGTGTCCCGGGCCGACCTCGTCGTGCAGAACGGCGGCCACTACGACGACTGGCTGACCACCGCGCTCGGCGCGCTCGACGAGGCGCCTCCCGTCGTCGAGGCCGTCGCCGACGAGGCGCACGCCGAGGAGACGCACAGCGAGGAGGCGCACGCCGAGGAGACGCACAGCGAGGAGGCGCACGCCGAGGATACGCACAGCGAGGAGGCGCACGCCGAGGACGCGCACGCCGGGCACGACCACTCCGCCGAGGGCAACGAGCACGTCTGGTACGACCTGCCCCTCGTCGCGGAGGTCGCCACGCGCATCGCCGAGCACCTGGGCGAGCTCGACCCGGAGGGCGCCGACACCTACACGGCCAACGCCGAGGCCTTCGGCGAGCGGGTCGCCGGCGTGCAGGACGAGGTCGCGGCCCTGGCGGCGGCCGTCGGGGGTACGGGCGTGGCCGCCACGGAGCCGGTGCCCGGGTACCTGCTGGAGGCGGCGGGCCTCGAGGACCGCACCCCGGCCGCGTACTCCGGCGCCATCGAGGAGGAGACGGACGTGCCGCCGGCCGCCATGGCCGAGATGCTCGCGCTGTTCCCGTCGGGGCAGGTGGCCCTGCTCGTCGCGAACCCGCAGACCACCGGACCGCAGACGGACGAGGCGGTCGCGGCGGCCGAGGCGGCCGGGGTCCCCGTCGTCGAGATGACCGAGACGCTGCCCGAGGGCGAGGACTACGTCGGGTGGATGTCCGCCAACGTCGCCGCGGTGCGGCAGGCTCTGGGGGCATGACCCCCGCACCACCCGCGGGCGCCCCTGCCCCGGCGCCGCCACCCCTCGCGCTGCGCGGCGCCGCCCTGGCCTACGGCGACCGCACGGTGTGGTCCGGCCTCGACCTCGAGGTCGCCCGCGGGGAGTTCGTCACGGTGCTCGGCCCCAACGGCTCGGGCAAGACGAGCCTCCTGCGCGCGGTCCTCGGCCTCCAGCCGCTCACCGGCGGCACCCTGCACGTCCTCGGCCGCGCGGCGCGCCGCGGCAGCCGCGCGGTCGGCTACGTGCCGCAGCAGCGGCTCGTCGACCCGGTCACCCCCGTGCGCGCCCGCGACCTCGTGCGCCTCGGCATCGACGGGGACCGCTGGGGGCTCGGCGGGCGCCGGCACCGGGCGCGCGTGGACGAGCTGCTCGAGGCGGTGGGCGCCACGGCCTACGCGGACGTCCCCCTCGGGCTCCTCTCGGGGGGTGAGCAGCAGCGCGTGCGGATCGCGCAGGCGCTGGGCTCGTCGCCCGCCCTGCTGCTGTGCGACGAGCCGCTGCTGTCCCTCGACCTGGCCCGGCAGGAGGAGGTGACCGCGCTCATCGACGCCACGCGCCGCACGACGGGCACCGCCGTCGTCTTCGTCACGCACGAGATCAACCCGGTCCTCCCCTACACCGACCGCGTCCTGTACCTGGCGCCGGCCGGGCACGCGGTGGGGACACCGGCCGACGTCCTCACGGGCGAGCACCTGTCGCGGCTCTACGGCACCCGCGTCGACGTGCTGCGCGCGCAAGGGCGCGTCGTCATCGTCGGCGGCGACGAGCACCACGGCCACCACCTCGAGGAGGCGTCGTGACGGCGGTCGGCCTGCTGCCGGCGGCGCTGCCCGGTGTGCTGCCGGCGGCCGTCGACGACGGCACCTGGTCGCGGCTGTTCTCCTTCGAGGACTACGGCGCGCTGCTGGCGCTGGTGCAGAACTCGCTGGTCGCCGGGGCGGTGCTGGGGCTCGTCGGCGGGCTCGTCGGCGTCTTCGTCATGCAGCGGGACATGGCGTTCGCCGTGCACGGCATCTCGGAGCTGTCCTTCGCGGGGGCGGCGCTCGCGCTGCTGCTGTCCGCGGACGTCGTGCTCGGGTCGGTGCTCGGGTCGGTCGTCGCGGCGCTGCTCATCGGGCTGCTGGGCAGCCGGGCGCGCGACCGCAACTCGATCATCGGCGTGCTCATGCCCTTCGGCCTGGGCCTGGGCGTGCTGTTCCTCGCGCTGTACCCGGGCCGCGCGGCCAACAAGTTCGGTCTGCTCACGGGGCAGATCGTCGCGGTCGACACCTCGCGGCTGGGCGTGCTCGTGGCCCTCTCGGCCGTCGTGGTGGCGGTGCTGATCGCCATCTGGAGGCCGCTGACCTTCGCCTCGGTGGACCCCGACGTGGCAGCCGCGCGCGGCGTGCCCACCCGCGCGCTGTCGCTGGTGTTCATGGTGCTGCTGGGCCTGGCGGTGGCCATGGCCGTGCAGGTGGTGGGGGCGCTGCTGGTGCTCTCGCTGCTCATCACGCCGGCGGCCGCGGCCTCGCGGGTCAGCGCGTCGCCCGTCGCCGTGCCGGTGCTGAGCGTCGCCTTCGCGGTGACGAGCGCGGTGGGCGGGATCCTCCTCGCGCTCGGCGGGTCCGTGCCCATCAGCCCCTACGTCACGACGATCTCGTTCCTCATCTACCTCGTCTGCCTCGCCCTCGGCCGCCGCCGGACCCGCCGCGGCTGGACCCGCCGCCCGGCCTGAGCGTGCCCGACCTGAGCGGGCCCGGCCCGAGCGTGCCCGGTGCGCGGCGGGGCTGCGCGGCCGCCGGGGTCGCCGGGGTCGCCGCGGCGCCCCCGCCGCGGGAGGACCGGGCGGTGCGGCCCCGCACGATCCCGACGAGCTCCTGGTGCAGGTCGACGCCGTCGGCGACCGCCTCGTCGTCGCGGCGCCACGCGAGCACCACGGTCACGGTCGGGGCGCCGCGCAGCGGCCGGTGCACGACGTCGCGCCGGTCGTGCAGCCGGGCCAGCGACAGCGGCACGACGAGCACGCCCGTCCCCGCGGCGACGAGCTCCACGGCGTCGGCCGTCGTCGCCACACCCACACTGCCCGGCACCCCGTCATCCGCGGGGTGGGCGACCGTGCCGTCACCGACCAGGACGTCGTCCGCGGGGACGACACGGGTCTCGCCGGCCAGGTCGGCGGCGTCCACCTCGTCGCCTGCCGTCAGCCAGTGGTCCCGCGGCACGACGACGACCGTCGTCTCCTCGTAGAGGCGCACGACGGCCAGGTCGTCGTCGTCGCCCGGTGCCGGGGCGGGCGCCAGGGCGGCATCCCCCTCTCCGCGGCGCAGGGCCGCCAGCGCCTCCCTTGCGGCCACCGGCACGAGCTCCAGCGGCACGTCGGGCAGCCGCTCCCGCCACACGCGCGCCCAGCGGTCGGGGTGCACGCCCGGGGCCAGGAGCAGGCGGAACACCGCCGGCGCCGCGGTCACGCGACCCGCCGGAAGACCAGGTCGCGCACCTCGTGGCCGAGGGCGCGCCCGCGGCGCTCGAACTTCGTCTCGGGGCGGTGCGCGGGCCGCGGCACGACGAACCCGTCGGCCCGGGTCGAGGCGTTGGCCAGGCCGGGGTCCGCGGAGAGCGCGGCGAGCATCGCCTCCGCGTACTCCGGCCAGTCCGTCGCGCAGTGCAGCGTGCCGCCGACGACGAGCCGTGAGCGCAGCAGGGCCACGTGCGCGGGCTGCACCAGGCGCCGCTTGTGGTGGCGCGGCTTGGGCCACGGATCGGGGAAGAAGACGCGGACCTCGTCGAGGGAGCCCTCGGGCAGCCGGCGCCGCACGAGGTCGAGGGCGTCGCCGTGGCCCACCCGCACGTTGGTCAGGCCCGCCTCCTCCAGCCGCAGCAGCAGGGCCGCGATGCCGGGCAGGTGCGCCTCGACGGCCAGGACGTCGCGGCCGGGGTCCGCCGCGGCCATCGCCGCCGTCGCCTCCCCCATGCCCGGTCCGATCTCGAGGACGAGGGGGGCCGTGCGGCCGAAGAGCGCGGGAGCGTCGAGCACCTGGACGGGCGCCGGAGCGGCGGGGTCGTCGGCCGACCCGGGCGCGCGGGAGGCGCGCAGCGGCAGCGGACCCAGCGCCTCGTCGTGCACGGAGAAGCCCCAGCGCGGCCAGAGCCGGTCCAGGGCGTCCCGGCGCTCCGCGCCCAGGGCCGCGCGGCGGGGGTGGAAGGTCCGCAGCGGCTCGTGGGGGCGCGCCGCCACGTGCATGAAGCGGTCCTGCGGGGCGGTCGTCACGGCACGAGGGTCGCACGGGGGCCGCCGGGCGGGCGTCGGGCGGCGTCCTGCGTCGCCGGACCGACCGCGTCCGCTAGGTTCGGCGGATGGCGAAGGCGTCGGCGGCCCGCAAGCGGCCCAAGCTCAGCGACGAGGTGTACGAGGCCGAGCTGTTCCGGCTGCAGAGCGAGCTCGTGAAGCTCCAGCTCTGGGTGCAGGCCACGGGGGCGCGCGTGGTCGTGCTCTTCGAGGGCCGGGACGCGGCCGGCAAGGGCGGCGCCATCAAGCGCATCACGGAGTACCTCAGCCCCCGCGTGGTGCGGATCGCCGCCCTGCCCGCCCCGACGGACCGCGAGCGCGGCCAGTGGTACTTCCAGCGGTACGTCGCCCAGCTGCCCACCGCCGGGGAGGTCGTGCTGTTCGACCGCTCCTGGTACAACCGCGCCGGCGTGGAGAAGGTCATGGGCTTCTGCACCGACGAGGAGCACGCACGGTTCCTGCGGCAGGCGCCCGTCTTCGAGCAGATGCTCATCGACGAGGGGATCCTGCTGCGCAAGTACTGGTTCTCCGTCTCCGACGCCGAGCAGCTCAAGCGGTTCCGCTCGCGCCTGGACGACCCGGTGCGGCAGTGGAAGCTCTCGCCGATGGACCTCGAGTCCATCCACCGCTGGGAGGACTACAGCCGGGCCAAGGACGAGATGATGGCGCACACCGACGTGCCGTCGAGCCCGTGGTTCGTCGTGGAGTCGGACCGCAAGAAGGACGCCCGGCTCAACATGATCAGCCACCTCCTCTCCTCCGTGCCGTACACCGACGTGCCGCACGAGCGCATCGTCCTGCCCGAGCGGCCGCCCAGCACCGGCGGGTACCAGCGCCCGCCGCGGGAGCGGTCGACGTACGTGCCCGACCACGCCGCCACGCTCCTCGGGGACCCCGAGAAGTCGCTCTGACGGGTCGGCACGGGGCGCGCTCGCGCGCGGCCGGCTCGGCTCAGCGCCCCGCCCGGGTCCGCGGGTCGGCGGGGCCCGGCCCGACGAGCCACTGGACGCTGCGCGCCACGTCGTCGGCGCGCAGCCACTCGTGCCGCTCCGAGCGGGGGTCCTGGGGGTCGTCGCGCCAGGCGACCATGACGTGCGTGCGCGTCCACCGCACGGCCCGCGCCGCCCGCCACTCCCGGTCCCCGTCGGCCCACACGACGTGCGCGAGCACCGCGATGTCGCCCATGGGCCGCACGGGGACGTCCGGGGGGACCTCGCCGTTGGCGACGCGGCGCCTGCCGCCGCCCGCCGCCCGCGCCGTCGCCGCCGGCCCCCCGCCGTCCTCCGCCGCGCCCATGCGCCGCACAGTATCGAACGCGCGTTCGACACGCCGAGGCGGGCACCCGTCCGGCGGCGCGTCGTGGGTCGCGCCGCGCGACGCGCGCTCCGACGAGTGCTGCCGGCGGCCTGCCGCCGCGCGGCGGCCCTCGTCGGGCAGCAGGATGTCCGGCATGGCGCGCGTGGTGGTCACCGGAGGCAGCGGCAAGCTCGGGCGGGCGGTGGTGCGCGACCTCGCCGCCCACGGCTGGGACGTGGTCAACGTGGACACCGCCCCGCCGCCCGCGGACGCACCCGGGTCGTGGACGCGGGTGGACCTGACCGACCTGGGGCAGGTGACGGAGGCGCTCACGGGCATCGACGACCGGTACGCGGGCGTGGACGCCGTCGTGCACCTCGCGGCGATCCCCGCGCCCGGCCTGCGCCCCAGCGGCGCGACCTTCGCCAACAACGTCGTCGGCACGCACCACGTCTTCGACGCCGCACGGCGGGCCGGCATCCGCCGCGTCGTCTGGGCCTCGAGCGAGACGCTGCTCGGCCTGCCCTTCGACGTGCCGCCGCCGTACGTGCCGGTCGACGAGGAGTACCCCGTGCGGCCGGAGTCCACCTACTCGATGGGCAAGGCCGTCGAGGAGGAGATGGCCCGGCACTTCGCGCGGTGGCAGCCGGGGGCGACGATCGTCGGGCTGCGGTTCTCGAACGTCATGGACGTCGAGGACTACGCCCGGTTCCCGTCCTTCGAGGACGACCCCGCCTCCCGGCGGTGGAACCTGTGGGGCTACATCGACGCGCGCGACGGGGCGCAGGCGGTGCGGCGGGCGCTGACGGCCGACGTCACGGGGTTCGAGGCCTTCGTCATCGCCAACGCCGACACGGTGATGACGACCCCGAACGAGCGGCTGCTCGCGGAGCACTTCCCCGACGTGCCCGTCCGCGGTGACGTCACCGGCACGGGCACCCTCCTGTCGATCGAGAAGGCCCGCCGGCTGCTGGGGTACGAGCCGGAGCACTCGTGGCGGGACCACGTCTCCTGACGGCGTGGCGGCTCGTCGTCCGCGGGCGGGCGGCGCGGATACGGCCTGCCCCCGCCGCGCCGGTCACGCGGCGCGGGAGCGGAAGGTGGTGCGGTAGTCGCTGGGGCTGACCCCGACCGCCCGCCGGAAGTGGTGCCGCAGCAGCGGCGCGGAGGCGAAGCCGCATTCCCGGGCGACGAGCTCGACCGGCAGGTCCGTCCCCTCCAGCAGGTGCTGGGCGCGCAGGACGCGCTGCGCGGTGAGCCACCGGACGGGCGTCGTCCCCGTCTCCGCGACGAACCGGCGGGCGAAGGTCCTGGGCGACACCAGCGCGCGCGCCGCGAGGGACTCCACGCTGTGGTCCGCGTCGAGGTGCTCGAGGACCCACTCGAGCACCAGGCGCAGGGAGTCCTCGCTGCAGGCGGGCACGGGCTGCGGCACGAACTGCCGCTGCCCGCCGTCGCGCTGGGGCGGCACCACCATGCGCCGGGCGATCGCGTTGGCGGCCGCCGCCCCGTGCTCGCGGCGCACCAGGTGCAGGCAGGCGTCGATGCCCGCGGCCGTGCCGGCACTGGTGACGAGGTCGCCCTCGTCGACGAAGAGGACGTCGGCGTCCACCCGCAGCTCCGGGAACGCGGCGGCGAGCTCCTCCGCGTGCCGCCAGTGCGTCGCGACGGTCCGCCCCGCGAGCACGCCGGCCTCCGCGAGGACGAAGACGCCCGAGCACACGCTCAAGAGCGTCGCGCCCCGCTCGTGGGCCGCCCTCAGGGCGGCGAGGACCGCGGGGTCGTGCCCGCGCCGGCTTGTGGCGGGCACCGCCACCAGGTCGACGTCGGCGAGTGCCTCGAGCCCGTGGTCCGGGGTCATGGTCAGCCCGACGGACGTGCGCACCGGATCCCCGGCGCGCACCCCGCACAGCCGCAGATCGACGAGGGGCACCCCGTCCTCGGTGCGGTCGATGCCGAAGACCTCGCAGACCACCCCGAGCTCGAACGGAGCGACGCCGTCGACGACGAGAACCGCTACTGATCG
This sequence comes from Cellulomonas sp. plas2, assembly GCF_057221735.1. Classification (NCBI taxonomy): domain Bacteria; kingdom Bacillati; phylum Actinomycetota; class Actinomycetes; order Micrococcales; family Cellulomonadaceae; genus Cellulomonas; species Cellulomonas sp. plas2. The sequence continues at coordinate 1,236,942 of NZ_CM170155.1, read as the reverse complement.
CAGCACGCGCCGACCCTAGCGGGAGTGGCAGCATCTTGTCGATGGGTGTCATCGCTGCCACTCGTCGGCACGGGAGGGGACGAGGACCGTGGTCGGCATGGACATCCTCGAAGCCCTCGCTCGGACCGTCGTCGCCGTGCTCGTGCTGTGGCCGCTCGTCGTGCTCGTCGCGCGTCGTCGAACCGGGGACCACCTGAGCGAGGTGGACACGCTGCCCCGCCCGGAGGGGCCGGCCGGGATCGAGGCGCCCGACGGGGCGTACGACCCGGCGCCCGTCCAGCCCGAGGATCCCGCCGAGCGGTGGGTCCAGGCCGGGTAGGACGGACGCCGGCTCAGCGAACGACGAGCCACGCGCCGGCCACCACGGTGGCGACCAGCACGACGAGGCCGAACACGTCGAACGACATCCGGCGCACGAGCCAGCGGCCGCCGACCGCCCCCAGGACGAGCCCCGGCAGCAACGCCGCCGACAGCGCGAGCGACCCCGGCGTGATGAGGCCGAGCCCGACGCTGAACGGCACCTTGGCGAGGTTGACGACGAAGAAGAACCACGCGTTGGTGCCGAGGAACGCGGCGGGACCGAGCCGGGCGCGCAGCAGGTACAGGCCCATGAGCGGCCCGCCCGCGTTGGCGACCATCGTCGACAGGCCCGCCCCCGCCCCGAGCAGCCCGCGCACGAGCCGGTCGCCGACGGTGGGCAGCCCGGCGGGTACGGGGCTCGCGATGCGAGCCGGCGCGACGGGCCCCGACGTCGCCGCACGAACCGTCGCGCGGTGGTCGGCGCGTCGTCGTGCCACGCGCCGCAGCAGCTCCCAGCCCCCGCTGACCAGCAGGACCGCGCCGACCAGCCTGCCGGCGGCCCCCGCGTCGAGGAACCGCAGCACGGCCCAGCCGGCCGCGAGCCCGACGACGACGGACGGCAGCAGCACGACGAGCAGCCGCAGCCGGGCGGACCGGGCGTACAGCCGCAGGGCGACGAGGTCCCCGACGATGAGCACCGGCAGGGCCAGCCCCGCCGCCCGCACGGGGTCGACGGCCGTCGCCAGCAGCGCCATCCCGAAGGCGCCGAGCGACGGCACCCCGGTCCTCGACATGCCGAAGACCACGGCGGCCAGCGTGCCGAGGACGAGGGGCTCGAGCGTCATCGCCCACACGCCTCCCCCGGTCCGGCCGGCGCCCGGGTGACGCCGGAGCCCCGGCGACCCTAGACGAGGGACGGCGCCAAGGCGTCAGACCCTCTCGAGGCGCGCGACGAGCGTCTCGGCCTCGCGCTGCGTCACGAGCGCGGTGGTCCTGCGGGCCAGGACCCACGGGGTGCGCTCGGCCAGCTCGGGCGTCCACTCGACGCGGTACAGCGGGACGCCGGCCTCGACGCGCTCGACGGGCGAGACGCGCCAGGACGCGCCGATGCCCGTCAGCGGGTCGAGCCCGCGGAGGGTGACGGCCTCGGCGGGGGTTGCGGCGGGGCCGGCGGTCGGGTCCGACGGCGTGGCCGGCTGGGTGGGGGTCTGTGCAGCCATGGTGGTGTCCTCGGGGACGGGTGCGGCGCGGCACCGGGACCGGTGCCGTCCCGTCCGTTCGTCGGGCCGTCCCCCGCGGTGACGTGTCGGGGGCCGGGCTCGCCCCGTCGGGTGCGTCGGTCCGGGTGACGCCCCCGTGCCGTCGAGCGCCGTTCACCGTCCCGGGGGACCCCCGTCCCGGCGGCGTGCGGGTGCGGGGCCCCGGTGCTTGGGTGACGCCATGGCTACGCACAACACCCCCGCCTCCGCCCGGCGCGCCGCCACCGAGGCCGGCGACAACCCGCTCGTCGAGCAGGGGGCGCGGGTCGGCTACGCCGCCAACGGCGTGCTGCACCTGCTCATCGCGTGGCTCGCCGTGCAGCTCGCGTGGTCGGCGGGGGCGGGCAGCGCGGACCAGACGGGGGCGCTGCGGTCCCTGGCCGGCAACCCCGTCGGCACCGCGCTGCTGTGGGTCGTCGTCGTCGGGTTCGCGCTGCTGGCCGTCTGGCAGGTGACCGAGCTGGTGACGCGGCACGACACCGGTGACCGGGTGAAGGCCGGCGCCAAGGCCGTGGTCTACGGCGTGCTCGCCTGGACGGCCGTGCGGGTGCTCCTGGGGACGTCGCAGGACGGGTCGCAGCAGACCAGCAGCACGACCGGGCGGCTGCTGGAGGCCCCGCTCGGGCGGGCGCTGGTGGCCGCCGTGGGCCTGGCGGTGCTGGGCGTCGCGGTGCACCACGTGGTCAAGGGCTGGCGGCGCACGTTCCTGCAGGACCTGACCGAGCACCCGGGTCGGTGGGCCGTGCAGGCGGGACGGGTCGGGTACGTCGCCAAGGGCGTGGCCCTCGCCGTGGTGGGCTTCTTCTTCCTCAAGGCGGCCTGGACCGGCAACGCCGCCGAGGCGCAGGGCCTCGACGGCGCCCTGCGGGCCTTCCTCGAGGTGCCGTGGGGCCGGGGGCTCCTGACGGTCGTCGCGCTGGGCCTGGCCGCCTACGGCGTGTACTCCTTCGCCCGCGCGCGCTACGCCCGGGTCTGACGTCGGGTCCCTGCCGCGCCGGCGCGGCGCAGGTAGCCCCAGGCGAGCAGGGCGCTCGTGGTGCCCACGGCCAGGCCGGCCACCACGTCCGTGAGGTGGTGCATGCCGCGGTACAGGCGGGCCCAGGCGACGAGGACCGGCACGAGCAGGCACGCCGCGGTGAGGAGCCCGCGCAGCACCCGGTGCCGCACGCGCTGCGCGAGCAGCGCCAGGACGACCCAGCACGCGGCGGCCGCCCCCGTGTGGCCGCTGGGGTAGCTCGACGTGGGCGGCGCGTGGTCGAGCTGCTCCACATCGGGCCTGTCGCGGTCGACGAGGACCGCCGACGTGAGGAACACGCCCAGCTCGAGGGCCACCGCGACGGCGGGCACCAGCGCGAACGACAGCCGCCGGGTGCGCACGGCGACGGCCAGGACCGTCACGAGGGCCAGCGCCGTGATCGCGAGGGTCGAGGCCGAGCCCGACAGCACCGCCGAGACCGTGTCGAGCGCGGCCGTCCGCCCCTCGGCGAACCGCTCCGCGAGGTCCTGCTCCGCCGGGATCCCGCCGAGCGGCCCCATGACCACCCAGCCGACGCCGGTGACGACGGCCCACAGCAGCACCGCCGGTGCCGCCGCGCGCACCACCAGGTCCCGCAGGACGGCCGCCACCGGGGGGCGGCTCGCGTCGTCCCACCGGTGCGCGAGGACGGCGGCGCGGCTCACCGCGCACCGGTCCTGGCAGCACCGGTCCCGACCGCGCCCGTCCGGCGGGCCTCGCGGCCGGCCGCCCCGGACCACCCGGCGTAGGACGCGAGCGAGGCCGCGGTGCCCACGAGGAGCCCGGCTGCGACGTCCGACGGGTAGTGCACGCCCAGCAGCACGCGGTCCGCCGCGGTCAGCGCCACGACGAGCCCACCGACCACCGCGACCACACCCAGGGCGCGGCGGGTCAGCACGGGCCGCAGCAGCAGGAGCAGGACCGTCAGAGCCGCGGAGCTGTTGACGGCGTGCCCCGACGGGAAGCTGTACCCGGGCGCGTGCTCCAGCGCCTCCTGCACGACCGGCCGCGCACGCCCGACGGCGGACTTGAGCGCGACGCCGAGACCCCACACGACGAGCACGGTCGCCACGGCCCACGCCGCGCGTCCCGGCAGGCGGTACCGACGCCACACGACGAGCGCCACCAGGGTCACGCCCAGGACGAGCCACACGGGCTGCGTCGTCTCCTGCCAGACGACGAGGGCCCGGGGCAGGCCGGGTCGCTCCCGCGCGAAGGTGGTCGCCGCGTCGACGACGCGCGCGTCCCAACCCGTCAGGCCGTCGTGCTCGGCGCGGACCAGCCAGGCGAGCGCGGCGACGGGCACGCCGGCGGCGAGGGCGAGCGCGGCCGCGCGAGCGAGGGCCGTCGTCCGCGGGCCCCGTCCCCCGCCGCGCCGCGGGTGGGAAGTCTCCATGGCGGTCAACCTAGGGCGGCACGGCCGGGTGCGCGCTGCGCGACGCGACCCGCCGCCCGTCCGGGTGGTGCGGTCCCGGCGGCCCGTCGGATGCCGAGCTGTCCTGCCTACCGCTCGTCGGCGACGTCGAGCACGGTGACGACCGACCCCGCGGACAGCGTCGTCACGTCCTCCGGCACGACGAGGAGGGCGTCGGCGAGCGCCAGCGCCCCGAGCAGGTGGGACCCCGCTCCGCCGACCGGCGCGACCGTGCGGGGCTCCGCGGTCCGGTCGAGCCGGGCGCGCGCGTACTGCCGCCGGCCGGCTGGCGACGTCATGTCGGTCGTCAGCACCGCGCTCGTCGTCGGACGGGCCGTCGCTGCGAGGCCCCGCAGGCGCCGCACCGCCGGGCGGACGAACAGCTCGCAGGAGACGAGCACGCTGACGGGGTTGCCCGGCAGCGTGACGACGGGGACGCCGGCTACGCGCGCGAGCCCCTGCGGCTTGCCCGGCTGCACCGCGACCGCCACGAACTGCGCCCCCGGCAGCCCCGCGAGCGCCTCCTTGACCGGGTCGAACGCCCCGGCCGAGACCCCGCCGCTGGTCACCACGAGGTCGGCGCCCGCCGCGCACCGCTCGAGCAGCGCGAGGAGCGCCGGCGCGTCGTCCCCGGAGCGCTCCACCGCCACGACCTCGGCCCCCGCGGCGCGCAGCGCAGCCGCGAGGGCCGGGCCGTTGGAGTCGTGGATCTGGCCGTGGTCCAGGCGCTGCCCGGGGGCGACGAGCTCGTCGCCGGTCGCGACGACGGCGACCCGGGGCCGCCGGTGCACCGCGACCACCGCGTGCCCCGTCGCGGCGAGCAGCGCGACCTGCGCGGCGCCGAGCAGCGTCCCGGCGGGCAGCAGCACCTGGCCGGCGCGCACGTCGCCGGCGCGCCGGCGGATGTGCGCCCCCGGCTGCGCGGGTCGGTCGACGCGGACCCGGGGCAGGCCGGCGTCGGTGTGCTCGACCGGGACGACAGCGTCGGCGCCCGGCGGCAGGGGCGCCCCCGTCATGATCCGGGCGACGGACCCGGCCGGGACCGGGGGGTGCCGGCGTACGTCGCCGGCCGGGACGTCGGCGACCACGGGGAGCACGACGGGCGCGTCCGGGGCTGCCGCGGCGACGTCGGCGGCGTGCACGGCGTAGCCGTCCATCGCCGAGTTGTCCCACGGCGGCAGGTCGACCGCGCTGACGGCCTCGCGCGCGAGCACCAGCCCGTCCGCACCCCCGAGCGGCAGCTCGACCACCGGGGTCGGCCCGACGAGGGCCAGCACCGCCGCCACGTGCTCCTCCACCGTCCGCACGGCGGCCACGCTAGCGCCAGCCGCCGTCCACCAGCCGCCACCCGGACGGGCCGACCGGCCCCGCGGAGGCGTGCCTATGCTCAGCCGGTGGTGGACACGGGCGCGAGCACAGGCGCCGGGACGGATGCGAGCACCGGCACGGGCGGCAGGCCCGGCACCGGCGCGCTCGTCGACCGGTACGGGCGCACCGCCACCGACCTGCGGGTCTCCCTCACCGACCGCTGCAACCTGCGCTGCACGTACTGCATGCCGGCCGAGGGGCTGGACTGGCTGCCGACGCCCGAGGTGCTCACCGACGACGAGGTCGTCCGCCTCGTGACGGTCGCCGTCGAGCGGCTGGGCGTGCGGGAGGTGCGCTTCACGGGTGGCGAGCCGCTGGTCCGCCGCGGGCTCGAGGGCATCGTCGGGGCGGTCGCCGCCCTGCGGACCGCCGACGGGACGGCGCCCGAGACCTCCCTGACGACGAACGGCATCGGTCTCGCGCGGCGTGCCCAGGGCCTGGCCGAGGCCGGCCTCGGGCGGGTCAACGTCTCCGTGGACACCCTCGACCGCGCGCAGTTCGCCGCCCTGACCCGGCGTGACCGGCTGCCGGACGTCCTCGAGGGGGTGGCCGCGGCCGTCGCCGCAGGCCTGCAGCCCGTGAAGGTGAACGCCGTGGCGATGCGCGGCGTCAACGAGGACCAGGTGCGGCCGCTGCTGCGCTGGGCGGTCGCCGACGGCCTGCACCTGCGGTTCATCGAGCAGATGCCGCTCGGCCCCCGGCACGCGTGGGACCGCGCGCAGATGGTGACGGCGGAGGAGCTGCTGGCCGAGCTCGGCCGGGAGTTCGCGCTCGAGCCGGTCGGTGACGTGGCTCGCGGCGCCGCACCGGCGGAGCTCTGGACGGTCGTCGGCACCGGCGGGGACGGGCGACCGCCCGCCACCGTGGGCGTCATCGGCGCCGTGACGCGTCCGTTCTGCGGTGCCTGCGACCGGACCCGGCTCACCGCCGACGGCCAGGTCCGCTCCTGCCTCTTCTCCCGCCGCGAGACCGACCTGCGGGACCTGCTGCGCGCCGGCGCCTCCGACGAGGAGCTGGCCGACGCCTGGCGCACCGCCATGTGGGGAAAGCCCGCCGCGCACGGCATCGACGAGGAGGGCTTCCGCCAGCCCCTGCGCCTCATGAGCGCCATCGGCGGCTGAGCCGTGGCCGGCGCCACGGGCGACGGGCCGGACCGCGAGCCGACCCTCGAGCCCGGCCGCGAGCCCGGCCGCCAGCATCGGGACGTCCTCGTCGTCGTCACCGCCGGCGGCACCGGAGGCCGGCTGGGCGGGGTCGACAAGGTGCACTTGCCGCTCACCGATGACGGCGTGGGCCCCTCGCTGCTCGACGCCCTCGTCGCCGCCCTGCCACCGGTGCCCGTCGTGGTCGTCGGACCGCACGGCGTGGACGGACGCGCCGACGTCGGCGGCCGCACCGTGCTCGTCGCCCGGGAGGACCCGCCCGGCGGTGGCCCTCTCGCCGGCGTCGCCGCCGGCCTGTCCGCAGGCCTGGCCAGAGGTCCCGCTGCCGCGGCCGGGTCGCCCGACGTCCTGGTCGTGCTCGCCGGCGACCAGCCCTGGGCCGGCGAGGTCGTCCCGCGGCTGCTCGCCGCTCTCGGCCCCGGCCCGCGACCCGACGCGGCCGTCGGCATCGACGGCACGGGGCGCCGGCAGCCGCTGCTCGCCGCCTACCGCCTGCCGGCGGTCGCCGCGCTGCTCGCGGGGCACGTCCACGACCGCCCCGCCCGGCTCCTGCTCGAGGGCCTCCAGGTCGTCGAGGTCCCGCTCGCCCCCGACGAGGCCCTCGACGTCGACACCCCCGCCGACCTCGCGCGCGCCCGCACGATCGCACGGCACCGCCCGCGCCCGCCCGAGGAGCCGGCACCCGGCGACTGACCCGCGCGTGCGCCCTCTGGGGACGGTCGCGCCGCTACGTCGAAGTACCAGGTCCCGACGCGCATCGACGGCGTGTCGTGGCATCTCGACGACGTCCCGGGACGCGAGGACGTCGCTGGACGGGCGGCCTCGTCGGCCGGCACGACCCGGGCAGCACCGGCGGGACGGCGACCCGCGCCCGGTGCCAGGTGCAGCGAGGTACCACGGCACGCCGGTGCGACCGCTCGCCCGGTGGTACCTCGGCGCAGCGTCGCCGAGGCGCCCGACGGGCCGGGACGACACCGGACGGCACGGTCATGGGGCGAAGTCGGCCGCCCACGCGGCGACGAGGGCGTCCACCTGGGCGAGACGCACGCGCACCGCCGCACCCTCGTCGCCCGCGCCGCCACCGTCAGCACCGGCCGCACGACCCGCGGCCAGGCCCACGAGGAACGCCGTCAGCGGGGCGCCCGGACGCACGACGTCGTGGGCCACATCGCGGACCCGGTCGAGCACCGCCGGGACCAGCGGGGCCACGACCGCCGCGTCGAGCGCCAGCTCGGCGCAGACGAGCGCCAGCCACCGGCCCAGCACGTCGTCGCCGAACGCCGGAGTTGCCGAAGGGTCGCCAGGAGGGGGCGACGGAGCCGGCGGCACCGGGGACACTGAGCCTGTGCCGTCGTCGTCGGGGGCGCGCACGGTCCCGAGCATGGCAGTTCCCTGCCTGCCGCGTCACGTGCAGGACGCGGTGATCGACGCCGTGCTCGACGCCGTGACCGACGCCGTGACCGACGACACCGCCGGGACCGACTGACGATCTCCCCGGTCGAGACGATCGGCACGGACGGCGTGGGGGCGCTCGTGCGCGCCTGGGTGGACGGGGCGCGCGGTACGAAGGGGACGATGAAGCTCGGTGTCTGCGGCGAGCACGTCGGGGACCCGGAGTCGATCCGCTTCTCCATGACGCCGGGCTGGACCACGTCTCCTGCTCGCCGTCCCGGGTGCCGGTCGCGCGGCTCGAGGCGGCGGTCCGACGCGACGCCTGGACGGCCTGACCCAGGGCGGGAGGCGGGCCGGACCAGGGCCGGATCCGGCCCGGGCGCGGGACGGGCGCGCGGTGTGGCGAGCCGGGCGGCGGGACCGCGCCGGGCCGGTCCCCCGTCCGGCCCAGCCGCACCGCTCACCCGCGCGGGTGGTGCCGGGGACGCCGTGACCTCCGTCGCGGCGTCGCCGGGTGAACGGCCGGCGGGACCACCCGCCCGCCGTCTCACCGGCCGCGGGCCGAGGACGATCCGGGCGTCATGACCTCCACCCTCCCCCCGAGCCCCGGCCGCGCGGCGACCCCGGCCCGTACGGCCGAGGGCGTCCTGCAGCTGCAGCGGCCCGCCGCCGACGCCTGGCCGGCGCCCGAACCGCTCGCCCGCCGCTCCTACGTCCGCGGCGCCGCCCTCCTCGGCGTCGTCGCCTCCGTCGGGTACCTGCTCTGGCGCGTGACCTCGACCCTCGACGGCGCGACCCTGTGGCTCGGCGTCCCGCTGCTGCTGCTCGAGGTGCACGCCTTCCTCAGCCTCCTGCTGTTCGCGCACGACCTGTGGGACGTCGACCGGCGCCCCGACCCGGCGGACATCGCGCCCGAGCAGCACCGGGATCCCGCGGAGCTGCGCGTGGCGCTCCTCGTGCCGACCTACGACGAACCCCGTTCGATCCTGCTGCCGACGATCGCCGCCGCGGTCGCGGCCCGGCACCCGCACGAGACATGGGTGCTCGACGACGGCGACCGCCCGTGGCTGCGCGAGCTCGCCGCAGGCCTCGGGGCGCGCTACCGCTCCCGCTCCCACGGCGCGCACGCCAAGGCGGGCAACATCAACGAGGCGCTCGACGAGGTGCAGGCGGACCTCGTGGCCATCATCGACGCCGACCACGTCGTGACCGCGGGGTTCCTCGAGGCGCTCCTGCCGTACTTCGCCGACGCGCGGACCGCCCTCGTGCAGTCGCCGCAGGAGTTCTACAACGACTCGTCCTTCGAGCACGTCCGCCGCCCCGACGGCCGGTTCTTCGCCGACCAGGAGATGTTCTACCGGGCGATCCTCGCCGGCCGGAACCGCTGGGGCGCCGCCTTCTGGTGCGGCACCGGCGCGATGGTGCGCGTCGAGGCCCTCCGCGAGGTCGGCGGCGTGGCCACCGACAGCGTCACCGAGGACATCCAGACCACCCTGCGCCTGCACCGCAAGGGCTGGCGCAGCGTGCACCACAACGAGGTCGTCGCCCGCGGGCTTGCCGCCGACGGGCCCGAGGCGTTCTTCGTCCAGCGCCGCCGCTGGGGCGCCGGTGCCATGCAGGTGCTGCGCCGCGACAACCCGCTGCTCGGCCCCGGCCTGTCCCTGCACCAGCGCCTGTCCTACCTGTCGACGCTTCTCGGCTGGTTCGACTCGTGGCGGACGGTCGGCCTCGTGCTGCTGCCGATCCTCACAGTGCTGTCCGGCGGCGTGCCGATCGCCGCGGCGTGGGCGCCGTTCCTCGTCGCCTTCGTCGTGTCGTTCGCGCTGCAGCGCCTGGCCCTGTCGGCGCTCAGCCGGGGGCGCGCACCCCTCCTGCACGCGACGTTCTTCGAGTTCGTCCGGCTCCCGGCCACGCTGGCGGCGACCGCGGCGATCTTCACCTCCGGCCCCCGCTCGTTCGCGGTGACGCCGAAGGCGGCCCGCGCCGAGCGGGCACGGGCCCAGACGCCCGTCGTCCTCACCGCGCTCATCACCGCCTCCGTGGCGGCGGTCCTCTGGTACGTCGCGCAGCTCGCCGGTCTGCTGCCGGTGCACCGCGAGATCACCTGGGTCGACCACGCCGCGGTGGCGTGGGTGGCCCTCAACGCGGCGTTCCTCGTCGCCGCCCGTCGGCGGATCACGCGTCTGGACTTCGCCGGCAACCGGCGGTCCGCCTGGCGGTTCCCGACCGGCGAGCTGCGCGTCCCCGCGACCACCGCAGGTGGCGAGCTCCGCGTGGACCTGCTCGACCTGTCGATCACGGGCGCCCGCATCCGCGTGGGCGACGACGACCGCCGCCTGCTCGACGAGGGGTCGGCCGTCACGCTGCACCTCCCCGTCGTCGAGGACGGCCACCGCGTGGTGGTCCCCGCCCCGGGGACGGTCCGCTCGCTCGTCGAGGACGAGGACGGCGACCTCGTCGTCGGCGTGCTGCTCGGGCTCGACGACGCGGCGCAGGCGCGGCTCGCCCTCGCGCTCTACCAGACGGTGGACCGGCACGACGCCCCCGGCCTGGTCGTCCCGACGCAGGCCGGGCCGAGCGGGGTCGAGCGCACAGTCGAGCGGACCGTCGTGGGCACGCCGACGGCCACCGACGCCGCGACGGAGGCGGACGCCGTCAGCACCGCCCGCTGACGACCGGGTGGACACCGGGCGCCGCCCGGTGTCCACTCGCGTCGTGCCGCGCCGCCCTCCAGCCCTACCGCCTCCCGGGCCCGCCGACGTGGTGCCCTACCTGCGCACCCGGCACGGCGCCATCGCCCTGGCGCACCGCGGGTTCAGCCTCGACGGGCGGGAGAACTCGCTCGCAGCCTTCGCGGCGGCCCGTGCGCTCGGGCTCGAGCACGTGGAGACCGACGCGCACGCGACCGCCGACGGCGTCGCGGTCGCCCTGCACGACGAGCGCCTCGACCGCACGACCGACGCGACGGGGCTCGTCGCCGCCCTGCCGTGGGACGTCGTGCGGCGCGCCCGCATCGCCGGCGGCGAGCCCGTCCCCCGGCTCGACGAGGTGCTCGGCGAGCTCCCCGACCTGCGCGTCAACGTCGACGTCAAGAGCGACGACGCCGTCGGGCCGGTCGTCGAGGCCGTCCAGCGGACCGCCGCGCACGACCGCGTGTGCCTCACGTCGTTCTCGACCCGTCGGCGGCGCCGCGCGGTGGCGGTCCTCGGCCGTCCCGTCGCGACCTCGGCGGGCCAGGCGGAGGTCGTGGCGTTCCTCGCCGCCGTCCGCGCACCCCGCCTGCCCGCGCGGACCCGGGCCGCGGCCGTCCGGGCGGCCCTGCGGCACGTGGACTGCATCCAGGTGCCCGAGCGGTCCGGGCGGCTCGTCGTCGTCGATGCGGCGACCGTCGCCGCCGCGCACGCCGCCGGCCGCCAGGTGCACGTGTGGACGGTGGACGACCCGGCCGACCAGGGGCGGCTGCTCGACCTCGGCGTCGACGGCCTCGTGACGGACCGCGCGGACGTGCTGCGCGACGTGCTGCGGGCGCGGGGGGCCTGGGGCGGCCGCTGACCCTCCGGACGGGCGGTCGCGGTGGGCCGCGGGACCCGGGCGCGCGCGCGACCTCGCAGGTCGTGACCTCCCCCGGGCGCGTCACGGTGGACGGGAGGGGCCCCGGGGACGGACCATGAGCGGCACGTGCGGCGCGCACGGTCAGCCCGTACCGGTCGCCGGTGCCGGCAGGGGGACGGCGGGGGAAGGGTGCGGATGGCGGACAGGGACGGGCCCCGGGGCGTGGCGACCGTCGCCGCGCCCGTCCACGCGCCCGTCCCCGCGCCCACCGCCGCGCCCGCCGCTCCTGCTGCTGCCGCTGCTGCTGCCGCTGCTGCCGACGAGCGTCGCCACGAGGCGCACGCCGTCGTCGAGGACGACGTGGTCCGCCTGGAACCCGCGCCCGAACCGCCGGTGCCGACCGCCGCCGCGGCCCCGTCGGCCGCCCCCACCGACTCCCCGACGTCCGCGGGCCCGACGTCGAGCCCCGGTCGAGGCCCGACCTCCTGGACGCCGGAGCCGCGGACGGCCGTCGGCACCCCGGGCACACCGGGCCGGGAGCCGCGCGCGGCCCCCGCACCAGCGCCCGCTGCTCCGCCCGCTCCCCCGCTCGCACCGGCCGCCGGCTCCTCCCGGCCCTCGCCGGCACCTGCACCGGCTGCCGCCGCCGCCGGCTCCTCCCGGCCCTCGCCCACACCGGCTGGCGCACCCGCGGCGGGGTCGGTGCAGGGCGCTGCACACGTCACGACGCCCGCTGCCACACCCACGGCGACGACCGCACCTGCTGCCGCTCCCGCCGCGTCGGCGGCACCGGCGTCGGCGTCCACGTCTGGGTCGGGCCCCGCTCGACCCACGACCTCCGCCGCCGACCGCCGGCGGCTCGACGAGGCGTGGCTCGCGCAGGGGTGGCGGATGGTCGAGGCGGCCACGGCCGGCCGGGAGGCGGCGGCCCGCACGGTGCTGCGGGCCGCAGGGGCGTCGTGGGCCGTCTGGGTCGCCGTGAGCGTGCCCGTGCTCGCTGCGTTCCGACCCGGGCTCGTCGCCGCGGCGGCGGCCGCGGTGCCGGCCGTCCTGCTGGCGCTGGCGTTCCTCGTCGCGCTCACCGCGACCCAGCCCGCCCGGGTGGCCTTCGACCCTGCGGACCCCGCCGGCATCGAGCTCGCGCACTGGCGCGCCGCCGGGGCGACGAAGCGCCGCGTGGCCTGGGCGCAGACGCTGCTCGCGCTCGGCGCCCTCGGGGTGGGAGCGGCGCTCGTCGCCCTCGCCGTCCCGTTCCCGCTCTGAGCGCCTGGCCGGCAGCGCCCGACCCGGCAGCGCCCGACCGGGTAGCGCCTGAACCGGCAGCGCCCGACCCGGCAGGGCCCGACCCGGCAGCGCCCGACCCGATCGGACCTGACCTGGCCGCGCCGGCTCAGCCGCGCAGGCCCGCGGCGAGCTGGCTGTCGACGTCGGCCAGCGCGCTCGCTGACGTGCGCAGGTACTGCGCCATGCCGCCGAGCGCCGAGACCGCGTCGGTCAGCGACTGCGTGTACCGGCGGTAGGAGTCGCCGAAGGCCACGGACGCCTGGTCGGTGACGAAGCCGGAGGCGACGAGCCCGTCGACGTACGCCCGCATGGCGGTGAGCTCACCCACCATCGAGTCCTGCCCGCCGGTCAGCCGCGTCGCGGCGTCGGTCATGTCCTGGTAGCTCACGCTGAGGTTGGCCACGGTCGGCCTCCGTCCCTGTCGGCGCGGGCGCGTCGCCCGGCGCGCCGCGGGTCCTCCCCGCGGCGGGCCGGACGCTAGCGACGGCGGGCCGGGGCGCGTGCGTCGTCGTCCACAGGCTACGAGGCCCCGCGGGGGGCGACGGTCACGCCCGCCCGACCGGCGGCCTCAGCCCTCGACGACGGCCAGCGCCTGCTCGAGGTCGCGCCGCAGGTCGTCGATCTCCTCGAGGCCGACGGACAGCCGGACCGTCGTCTCGCCGATGCCCACCGCCGCCCGCCCCGCGGCACCGAGCCGCCGGTGCGTCGTGGTCGCGGGGTGCGTGACCAGGGACTTCGCGTCGCCCAGGTTGTTGGAGATGTCGACGACCCGCAGCCGATCCAGCACGCCGAACGTGGCCGCCTTCGCGGCCTCCGGCGTCGACCCCTCCGGCACGCGCAGCGTGAACGTCACCACCGTCCCCCCGGCGGTCTGCTGGGCCGTGGCCAGCGCGTGCTGCGGGTGCGAGGGCAGGTACGGGTAGCGCACGGACGCCACCGCGGGGTGACCCTCGAGCCAGCGGGCCAGCTCGAGCGCGGAGGCGCTCTGGTGCCGCACCCGCAGGGCCATCGTCTCCAGGCCCTTGAGCAGCACCCAGGCGTTGAACGGCGACATCGAGGGGCCGGTGTGGCGGATGAAGGTCTCGACCGGCCCGTGCACGTAGTCGTCCCGGCCGAGGATCGCCCCGCCGAGCACCCGCCCCTGGCCGTCCATGTGCTTCGTCGCCGAGTAGACGGTGACGTCCGCGCCGAGGTCCAGCGGCCGGGACAGCACCGGCGTCGCGAAGACGTTGTCCACGACGACGGTCGCGCCCGCGGCGTGGGCCAGCGCGCTCACGGCGGCGATGTCGACCATGTCCTGCATGGGGTTCGACGGGGTCTCGAAGAACACGACGTCCGCCGGCGTGGCCAGCGCCGCCTCCCACTGCTCCAGCACGTGCCCGTCCACGTAGTCCGTGCGCACGCCCCACTTCGCCAGCAGCTCGTCGAAGATGACGACGGACGAGCCGAACAGCGCCCGCGCCGCGACGACGCGTGACCCGGACCGGACGAGCGCCGCGAGCGCGGTGAACACGGCGGACATGCCGGTGCCGGTGGCGTAGCAGGCCTCGGCGCCGTCCAGCAGCCGCAGCCGCTCCTCGAACGTCGCCACGGTGGGGTTGGCGTACCGGGAGTACATGAAGCGGTCGGCCTCGCCCGCGAAGGCGGCCTCGGCCTGGGCGGCGGAGTCGTAGACGTAGCCCTGCGTGAGGAACAGGGCCTCGGAGGTCTCCCCGAACGGCGTGCGCACCCCGCCGCCGCGGACCGCCAGCGTGCCCGGCCCGAGCTCCTCGCGCGGGAGCCCCTCGTGCCAGTGCCGGGGCCCGGGGCCGCTCACGCCTGCCGCCACGGCAGGCCGGCGGCGCGCCACCCGGCGTGCCCGCGGTGCGCGTCCGGGCCCACGTCGCCCTCGAACCCCTCGAGGACGTTCAGCGCCCGGCCGAGGCCGGCCCTCGTCGCCGCCGTCGCCGCCGCGACCGACCGGACGCCGCTGCGGCACAGGAAGAGCAGGGGCCGGTCCGAAGCGCCGGCGCCCGCATCGGCCGCGTCGGTTCCGTCACCGCCGGCCGCGTCGTCGCCCAGCGCCGCCCGCAGCTGCTCGACGAAGTGCGGGTTCGCCTGGCCGGACGGGTAGGACACCCACTCGACGAGCGCCGTGCGCCGCGGGCCGTCCGGGCCGAGGGCGGAGGTGTCCGGGATGCCCACGTAGCGCCACTCGGCGTCCGTGCGGACGTCGACGAGCACCGCGCGCGGGTCGTCCTGCAGGGTCTGCCAAGCCTCCTGCGGGGTGACGTCCCCGGCGTAGGGCCTGTCGGGCGTGCTGCTCATCGCTCCTCCATCGGTCCTGGCGGAAGCACCCTGCTGCGCCGACCTGCACCTGTCCGGGGACGGGCGGGGTCGAGCCGGGTTGCTGCGGCGTTGTCGAGCCAGATCTCTCGGCCGCTCTGGATGGTCGTCGCAGCGTACGGCCTGGCGTCGCGGACGTGAGACGGGCGTCCCGCATGCCGGACGCGCGTTGACGCCCGCGTGCGCCGCTGCCGATCATTCCGGCGAGGTCATGAGCGCCAGCGCGAAGCCCCGGCTCGCTGGCCGGCAACCCTCCCGCCGCGGTGGGGTGCCCCGGGTGACGACACGGCCGTGCCGCCGACCGGCGGACGGCAAGCGCGGGCGGGCCGGGTCGGCCCTGCCCCCGGCAGCAGGAGGCCCCCATGTCGACGACGGTCGCGACGCAGCACCGCCCCGCCCCCGTCCCCGCCGGCGACGCCTGTCCTGGCGCCGCCCCGCTCCTGCCGCTCGTCGGCGCGCGGACGCCCGTTCCGCTGCTCGACGGGACCACGCGTGCGTACACGAACCTCGACAATGCGGCCTCGACGCCCGCGCTCGAGGCCGTGGCCGCCCGCGTGACGGAGGTGCTGCCGCACTACGCGTCCGTCCACCGCGGCGCGGGCTACCTGTCCCAGCTGTCGACCGCCCTCTACGAGGAGTCGCGCCGGACGATCGCCGCGTTCGTCGGCGCCCGGCCCGACGACGTCGCCGTCATCACCCGCAACACCACGGACTCGTTGAACCTCCTGGCCGGCTGCGTCCCCGCCGGCGGCCGGGTGCTCGTGCTCGACCTCGAGCACCACGCGAACCTGCTCACGTGGATCAGCGGCGACGGCACCGACGGCCGGCCCACCGGGTCCGTCCTGCCGGCCGAGGCCACCGTCGCCGAGACGCTCGTCGCCCTGCGGGCCGAGCTGGCGCGCACGCCGTACGCGCTGCTGGCCGTCACAGGTGCGTCCAACGTCACGGGCGAGTCCCTGCCGCTGCCCGAGGTCGTCCGCCTGGCGCACGCCGCGGGCACGCGCGTCGTCGTCGACGGCGCCCAGCTCGTCCCGCACCGCTCGGTGTCGCTGGCGGAGACGGACGTCGACTGGGTGGTCCTGTCCGGGCACAAGATGTACGCGCCGTTCGGGGCGGGCGCGATCGTCGGGCGCCGGGACTGGCTCGACGCGGGTCGGCCGTACCTGGCCGGCGGCGGCGCGGTGCGCGACGTGCGCACCGACGGCGCCACGTGGCACCCGGCCCCCGCGCGGCACGAGGCCGGGTCCCCCAACGTCCTGGGCGCCGTCGCCCTGGCGCAGGCCTGCACGACGCTGGCCGGGCTCCCCGCCGGCGCGCTGCACGCGCACGAGACGGCGCTGCGCGACGCGCTCGTCGCCGGGCTGGAGGCCCTCGACGGCGTGCAGGTCGCCCGGCTGTGGCCCGACGCCGAGGACCCGGTCGGCGTCGTGACGTTCACGCTGCCCGGGCACGACCCCGGCCTCGTGGCCGCCTACCTGTCCGCCGAGCACGGGATCGGCCTGCGCGACGGCCGGTTCTGCGCCCACCCCCTGCTGGCGCGGCTCGGGGCCAGCGGCGGTGCGCTGCGCGCGTCTGTCGGCGTCGGCTCGAGCCTGGCCGACGTGGAGCACCTGCTCGCGGGCCTGCGCACGTTCCTCGCGGTGGGGGCAGGGGCGCGGTACGCCGTCGTCGACGGCTGCTGGACGGTGGCCGACGACCCCCGGCCGGCGCCCGCGCTCGACGGCGTCGCCGCGATCGCCGCGACGGCGGCGGCCTGCGGACCCGCGCTCCCCTGAGGGGCGCCGCCCGGGCCGGCGAGCGGACCGGGCGCGAGCGGCATCTGAGTGGACGGCTGACCGACGACTGACCGACGGCCGACCGACGGCTGACCGACACCGTGACGTCGCCCGTTCGTCGTTCGTGCGTCGTCCGGGCGTCGCCGGCGTCCGGTGAGGTGGGACCGTGCGCGTCGCCCTCGTCACCGAGTCCTTCCTGCCGCACGTCAACGGCGTCAGCCGGTCGGTGGTCCGCGTGCTCGACGAGCTGTCGCGGCACGGCCACCCAGCGCTCGTGCTCGCGCCCGGCGAACCACCCGCCCGGGTGCACGGGGCGCGTGTCGTGCGGCTGCGGTCGGTGCCGCTGCCGGGGCACGCCGGCCTGGCGCTCGGCGTGCCGTCGGCGCGGACGCTCGAGCGCCACCTGCGGGCCTTCGGGCCGGACGTGGTGCACCTCGCGTCGCCGTTCCTCACCGGGGGTCCGGCGGTCCGCGCCGCCGCCCGGCTCGGCGTGCTGACCGTCGCGGTCTACCAGACCGACGTCGCCGGGTTCGCCGCCCGCTACGGCCTCGGCGCCGCGGCGGAGGCGGCCTGGTGGCGGGTCCGCGCGGTGCACGAGGCGGCCGACCTCACGCTGGCCCCCTCCCGCATCGCCGCCGCCGACCTCGAGGACCACGGCGTGCCGCGCGTGCGGCTGTGGCCGCGCGGCGTGGACACCGCGGCCTTCCACCCCGCCCACCGCGACCCGCGCCTGCACCGGCGGCTCGCGCCCGACGACGAGGTGCTCGTCGGCTACGTGGGGCGGCTCGCACCCGAGAAGCGTCTCGAGGACCTGCGGGCCGTCGCGGGCCTGCCCGGCGTGCGCCTCGTCGTCGTCGGGGACGGGCCCGAGCGTGCGCGGCTGGAGCGGCTGCTGCCCGGTGCGCGGTTCCTCGGCGTGCGGACGGGGGCAGCGCTGTCACGCCTGGTCGCGACCCTCGACGTGGCGGTGCAGCCCGGGCCGCACGAGACGTTCTGCCAGTCCGCGCAGGAGGCGATGGCGGCGGGCGTCCCCGTGGTGGCGGTCGGCGCGGGCGGCGTCGCGGAGCTCGTCGCCCCGAGCCGGACCGGCTGGCTGTACCCGCCGGGCGACCTGCCCACGCTGCGCGCCCGGGTCGCCGACCTCGCCGGGGACGCCGCCAAGCGCCGGGCCATGGGCCGGGCGGCCCGGGAGGCGGTCGAGGGCCGCACCTGGCCGGTCGTCGTCGAGCGCCTCCTCGACCACTACGCCGACGCCGTCGCCGCCCGCGCCGCAGGCGCCGGCGGCTCCACGGGCCGCCGCGACGCCGTGGACGCCCGGTGAGCGCCTCCGCCGGCGGACGCCGCCTGCACGTCGTCCACCTCACCAACGCGTGGGCCGCCCGGTCGGGCGGGGTGCGCACGACGCTGGTCGCCCTCGGGGTCGGGTACGCCGCGCGCGGGCACCGGCTGACCGTGGTCGTCCCTGGCGCGCGCACGCAGGTGACCACGCACCCGTGGGGCACGCTCGTCCAGCTCCCGGGGCCCCGGGTGCCCGGCACGGGCGGGTACCGGGCCCTCGTCGACGCCCGGGCCGTACGGCACACCCTCGACACCCTCGCGCCCGACCGGCTGGAGGTCTCCGACCGGTTCACGCTGCGGCACGTCGGGGCGTGGGCCCGTGGCACGGGCACGCCCCTCCTCGGCATCGCGCACGAGCGCGTGGACGGGCTGCTGCAGACGGTCGGACACCTGCCGGGGTCGGTGGCCCGCAGCCTCGCCGACCGGCACAACGCGACGACCGCCGCCGCGTTCGACCGCATCGTCGCCACCACCGCGCACGCCGCCGCGGAGTTCGACCGCATCTGCGTGCCGACCGTGCGGATCCCGCTCGGCGTCGACCTCGCGACATTCCGGCCCGTGCTCGACGAGGAGCTCGACGAGGAGCTCGACGAGGGGCCCGACGAGGGGCCGGGCGTCCGGCGGTCCGTCGGGCCGTCCGCGGGGCCATCCGCCGGGGCGTCCGCGGACGCGGCCACGGGCGTGCGCACCGGGCCCGCGCGGCTCGTGCTGTGCAGCCGGCTGTCCCCGGAGAAGCGCCCCGACGTCGCCGTCGACGCCGTGCGCGCGCTGCTGCGCCAGGGCGTCGGCGTGCGGCTCACCGTGCTCGGCGACGGGCCGGAGCGCGCAGCGCTGGTGCGGCGCGCCCACGACCTGCCCGTAGAGTGGCGCGGCTTCGTCGCCGACCGGCGGGAGGTCGCCCGCACCCTCGCCGCGGCCGACGCCGTGCTGGCCCCCGCGCCGGCCGAGACCTTCGGCCTCGCGGCGCTGGAGGCGCTCGCGTGCGGGACGCCGGTGGTGGCGGCCTCGTCGTCGGCGGTGCCCGAGCTCCTCGTCGCCGGGACCGGCCGTGCCACCGCCTGCGCCCCCGAGCCCCTGGCCGCCGCCACGGCAGGCGTGCTCGCGATGCCGCGTGCGGCCGCGCGCCGCGCCTGCCGCGCCCGGGCCGAGGACTTCAGCTGGGACCGCACGGTGGAGGGCTTCCTCGCCGCCCACGCCGACCGGCCCGCGGAGGACGTCGCCCTCGTCCGCGGCTGACGACCCCCGGGCGGCGCGGGACGGGCACCGCTCCACGCTCGGTGGATGACGAAGCCCATCACCCCCACCGTCCACGCCGCCCTCGACTACGGCGTCGCCGCGACGCTGCTGACGGCACCGCACCTGCTGGGGACGAGCACCCGCGCGAAGGTCTTCTTCGGGGCCTTCGGCGCGCTCGCGACCACGGTGAACGCCCTGACCCGCACCCCGCTGGCGGTGCGTCCCGTGCTGTCCCTGCGCGCGCACCGCACCGCCGACCTGCTCGCGGACCCGCTCTACCTCGCGCTGCCCCTGGTGACGGGCATCGCCAAGGAGCCGCGCGCCCGGGCCCTGTGGCTGGCCACCGCGGCGATGCTCGCGGCGTCCGTCGCCCTCACCGACTGGGACGCGCGCCGCTCGGTGTGCTCGTGGGTGAGGGCCGACGTGTCGGAGGCGGACGCGCGCGCCACCCGTTCAGCTCCTCGGCTCGACCCGTCAGGTCCTCGGCGAGGTGGTCCGGCGACGAGCACCCGTGAGCGGGTCGCCGTGACGGTCGGTGAAGTGCCACCGGCTGCCGCGGCGAACGATCTCGATCCCGAAGGTGTGGACACGGGCGTGGTGGTGCCAGCACAGCAGGACCCCCTTGTCGGCATCGGTGTCCCCACCGTCACGCGCCCCGTGCCGCACGTGGTGCACCTCGCACAACGCAGGCGGCGCGTCGCACCCCGGGAACCGGCACCGCCCGTCACGGGCCACGACCGCGCGGCGACGGGGACCGCTGAACGTACGCTGCGACCGGCCCACGTCGATCTCCGAGCGCGGCCCGAACACGACCCGCGACAGCACGCTGTCGCACGCGAGCCGCGCCAGCACCGAGGCCGGCACCGCTCGTCCGCCGACCAGCTCACCCACGCCGAACCTCTCCACGTCCCCGGACACCCCGAGCTCCGATGACGCGCCGGAGAGGCAGCTCCCGTGCCGCTTCCCGTCCTCTCCCTGACTCGACGCCGCTCCCGACGACCAACAGGGCGACCTACCCGACGAACCGCGTCGTGATCGGATCCGCTCGTCGCCGTCTTCGTGACCGTCCTCGTGGCGGTCTCCGGTCGCCGAGCCGCCCGCGACCGCGCGCTGCAGCGTCTCCCAGTCCACCACGACGCTCAGGTGCGGTCGCTGCTCCCCGCTGGGCCCCGCCAACCCGTGGTCCAGCGTCAGCCGTGCCAGGTCGACCAGTGCCCGCGCCCGTCGCTGGGAGGACGTGCGCTCGTCGTCGGCCGCGGGCACACCCGTCACCGCCGCCAAGGCGTCCCGCACCACCACCCCGTTCTCCTCCGACAGGAAGCCCGAGACGTGGTAGCCGCCGGTGGTGGCCGACAGGTCCAGGAACTCCCGCTCGGAGACCTCCCGGAACCCGCGCTCGTCGGCCTCCGGGTCGACCGACGCCGACCACCGCGACACCAGCCGACGGAACGAGCTCACCGGCAGGTCGCGCGCCTGCGCGAGCAGGAACCCCTCCCCCACCGACGAGCCCTCGTCCTGCAACACCGCCGCCCGCACCGGCGTGTTCGCCGCCGCCGCGATCGCCCGCGCCGCCTCCATCCCCACCTCACCCGCCACCGCCGCGGCCGCCGTCGCCGGGACCACGTCGCGGAAGGTGCGGCCCGTGCGCACCAGCGCCGCCGCGCGGACGTGAGGGACGCGGCCCACCGAGGACACCCACTGAGCGAGCGAGCGCGCACCGTCCAGCGCCCACAGCCCGTCGGCCTCGACCACCGGCAGCAGGCCGGCGGTGATCGCCTCGAGCCGCCCGGCGAGCGCCATCGCGAGGCGGACGGCCTCCAGGGCCTCCTGCCCCTCGGTGGCCCGTCCCGCCGCTCCGTGACGCAGGAGTGCGGCCGCAGCGGTGTCCACCGCCTCGGCCACCGCACCGAGGGCACCGAGCACGCCGGTGGTGGCCATGGCACCTCCTCATCCTCGACGGCGGCCCGACGGGCCTTTTCCTCCTGCTCGAACGATGCCATCGACCACTGACACGACGACCGTCGTAGCGCCCTCGGGAGGGGCCACCAGCAGGAATGCAGCGGACGATGCCGAGGGAGGCTCGGCTCGCGACGATCGTGTCGTCCGATCCCATGACCGTGGACGCTCCTCAACCGCGTCCGGCAGTCGAGCAGTACAGGGGCGGACGAGGAGCTCGTCGCGCGCCGGTCGGCCGGCGGTCGCTGCACGGGCGCACGCGATCCTCTGCCTTTTCACATCGCCGCTGCTCACGACCGGCGGCGGAACCTGATATCGAGGACAGAAAGATCACTCGGAGGAGTTGCCAGCAATACGGGAGCCGTCCACAGCCTCGATTTCTCCCGCGTTCTCCACAGTGCGCGTGGTCGACGACCGGATTCCCGACCCGGACGATGGACGCGCGGATGAGCGGGCGACGACGGCGTCACTGACGACGGGCGCATCTGCGCTCTCCGACACCACGGCCCTTGCGGGGTGGGGCGCGCGCACCGCCCGACCGACGCCGTCCACAGGCCCGGCACACCGGGTGTCGGTGGCGGGGGCTAGCGTCGGTCGCACCATGGACCAGACGACGACCCCCACCGTCACGACGCCCTCCGCGACGCCGCCCGGCACGACGACCAGCAGCACCGCCGACGACCCGCGGGAGGCGGTGCACGCCGAGGCGCGGGCGGCGCTGCGCGCGCTCGTCGGGCGGGACGACGTCGACTTCCGGGACGGGCAGTGGGAGGCCGTGGCCGACCTCGTCGTCGACCGGCGGCGCGTCCTCGTCGTGCAGCGCACCGGGTGGGGGAAGTCGGCGGTGTACTTCGTCGCCACGGCCCTGCTGCGGGCGCGCGGGGCCGGCCCGACGCTCATCGTCAGCCCGCTGCTGGCGCTCATGCGGGACCAGGTGGCCGCCGCGGCTCGGGCCGGCGTCCGGGCGGTGACGATGAACAGCGCCAACGCGCACGCGTGGGACGAGGTCACGGCTGCGCTGGCTGCCGACGAGATCGACGTCCTGCTCGTCTCCCCCGAGCGGCTCAACAACCCGAAGTTCCGCGCTGAGCTCCTCCCGGGCCTGCGGGAGCGGGCGGGGCTCGTCGTGGTGGACGAGGCGCACTGCATCAGCGACTGGGGGCACGACTTCCGGCCCGACTACCGCCGCATCCGCGACCTGCTCGGCGACCTGCCGACGGGGACGCCCGTGCTGGCGACGACCGCGACCGCCAACGCCCGCGTCGTGCAGGACGTGGCCGAGCAGCTCGCGGACGGCTCCGACCACCCCGTGACGACGCACCGCGGGCCGCTCGCGCGGGCGTCGCTGCGGCTCGGGGTGCTGCCGCTGCGGGCACCGCGGGACCGGCTCGCCTGGCTGGCGGCGCACCTCGACGAGCTGCCGGGCAGCGGGATCGTGTACGCGCTGACGGTGTCGGCGGCGGAGGAGACCGCGGCGCTGCTGGCGGCTGCCGGGCACACCGTGCGCGCCTACACCGGGCGCACGGACGTGGCCGAGCGCGAGGAGGCCGAGGAGGCCCTGCGGGAGAACCGCGTGAAGGCGCTGGTGGCGACGAGCGCGCTCGGCATGGGCTTCGACAAGCCCGACCTGGGCTTCGTCGTGCACCTCGGGGCGCCCTCGTCACCGGTCGCCTACTACCAGCAGGTCGGCCGCGCCGGGCGTGCGACCGACCGGGCCGACGTGCTGCTGCTGCCGGGCGAGGAGGACCGGGAGATCTGGTCGTACTTCGCGACGTCGTCGATGCCGCGCCAGGACCAGGCCGCGGCCGTGCTCGACGCCCTCGGCCGGGCGGGACGGCCGATGTCGACCGCCGCCCTCGAGACGGTGACCGACGTGCGCCGCACCCGGCTGGAGCTCCTGCTCAAGGTGCTCGACGTGGAGGGCGCCCTCGAGCGCGTCGGCGGCGGGTGGACCGCGACCGGGCAGGGCTGGACGTACGACGCCGAGCGCTACGGCCGCGTCGAGGAGGCCCGCCGCGCCGAGGCCCGCGCGATGCTCGACTACGAGGCGACCGACGGCTGCCGCATGCGGTTCCTCGCCGAGCAGCTCGACGACCCGTCGGCCGCCGACTGCGGGCGGTGCGACCGGTGCGCGGGCACGTGGTTCCCCACCGACGTGCCCGAGCAGGCCCGCGAGGACGCCGACCGGCGCCTGCGGCAGGTCGGGGTCGAGGTGCCGCCCCGCGCTCAGTGGCCGACGGGCATGGACCGGCTCGACGTGCCCGTCAAGGGCAAGATCGCGGCCGACGAGCAGGTCGGCGAGGGGCGGGTCGTCGCGCGGCTCACCGACCTCGGCTGGGGCCAGCGCCTGCGCACCCTGCTCGACGCGAGGACCCCCGACGCCTCCGCCGACCCGGCGCTGCTCGGCGCCTGCGTCGCCGTGCTCGCCGGGTGGGGGTGGGCACGCCGGCCGGTGGCGGTCGCGGCGGTGCCGTCGCGCCGGCACCCGCAGCTCGTCGCCTCCGTGGCGCAGCACCTCGCCGAGCGGGGACGGCTCGAGTGGCTCGGCACGCTCGAGGCGCCCGACGGCGGGCCGCGCGGCGAGCCGGGCGGCAACAGCGCCTTCCGGCTCGCGGGCGTGTGGGACCAGCTCGCCGTGCCGACCGGGATGGCCGAGCGCCTCGCGCAGGTGCGCGGGCCGGTGCTGCTCGTCGACGACCTCGTCGACTCGCGCTGGACGCTGACCGTCGCCGGGCGCGCACTGCGGCGGGCCGGCGCCGACGAGGTGCTGCCCTTCGCCCTGGCGTCGGTCGCGTGACGTCCGGCGCGCACGGTCGTGAGGGGCGACCTAGCGTGGTCGACACCTCGCGCCCGACGGTCCAGCCCCGGCCCCCGCGGCGTCGTCGCCCTGAGGAGCGCCCGTGCTGACCGAGGTCGCCGACCGCGTCCACCGCATCGACCACGCGTACGTCAACTGCTACCTCGTCGAGGAGGAGGGACGGCTCCTGCTCGTCGACACCGGCGTGCCGGCGCACTGGCGCCGGATCGGCGGGGCCGTGCGCGCGCTCGGCCGACGACCGTCGGACGTCGTGGCCGTCGCGCTCACGCACGGGCACTTCGACCACACCGGCAACGTGGCGCGGGCGATGGACGTGCTCGGCGTGCCGGTCTGGGCCGGCACGGAGGACCTGGAGCTGGTGGAGCACCCGTACCGTTACGCGCACGAGAACCCGCGGGCCGCGTACCCGCTGCGGCATCCCGCCGGCGTGCCGGTCCTCGCGGCGCTGATGGCGGCCGGGGCCTGGCACGTCCGGGGCGCCCGCGGCCTGCGGGCGTACGAGAGCGGCGGGGTCCTGCCCGTACCCGGCCGCCCGGTCGTCGTGGACTCCCCCGGCCACACCTGGGGGCACGTGGCCCTCCACCTGCCGGAGCGCGGCGTCCTGCTCTCCGGCGACGCGCTCGTCACGCTCGACCCGTACACCGGCGGCCGCGGCCCGCAGATCGTCGCCGGCGCCGCGACCGCGGACTCCGCCGCGGCCCTCGCCTCCCTCGACGCGCTCGAGGCGACGGGCGCCGCGACCGTGCTGCCCGGCCACGGCGACCCCTGGACCGCCGGGGTCGCGGAGGCCGCAGCCCGCGCCCGGGAGGTCGGCGCGCACTGACCCGCGCGCTCGCGTCGAGCCCTGCACCCGTCGGCCGGGTGCAGGACTCGACGCACGTCAGGCCGCCGGCGTCCCCGGCACCAGCCGGTGGTAGGCACGGTCGCGGTAGACGAGCGGCCGCGCCTCGGGCCGGGTCCCGTGCTCGAGCGCGTGCAGCGAGACGAGGAAGCTCGTCCCCACCGGCAGCCGGTCGAGCACACGCGCCCGCACCCACGACTGCGTGCCGTGCAGCACCGGCTCCCCCGACGGCAGCCGCGACCAGCCGCCCCCGGCGAACCGGTCCTGCCCGCGCGTCGCGAACCGCGACGACACGTCCGCCTGGTCCTCCGCCAGGAAGTTGACGACGACCGTGCGCGCCACCGACAGCGCGGGCCAGGACGACGAGCCCGAGTCGACGGAGAACGCCAGCAGCGGCGGGGCCGCGGACACGGAGATGACGGACGTGGCGGTGAACCCGACCGGGCCCCGGGGACCGCTCAGCGTCACCACCGCGACACCCGCGGCGTGCTGCCGGAACACGTCCTTGTACTCCTCGGGCGTGAGGCCGTCGGGGTCGGGCACCGGCAGGAGCTCGTCGGACGGCACGAGGGCCGACGCCACGACGGGAGCCGGCACGACGGGAGGCGCCACGACGGGAGGCGCCACGACGGGAGGCGCCACGACGGGAGACGGCACGACGCGGGCCCCGCGGTCCGCGCTCAGCGCGGTCACGACGCCACCACCGACGCCACGGCGAGGGGCGCAGGGACGGGCGCAGGGACGGGCGCAGCGACGGGCGCGGCGACGGGCGCAGCGACGGGCGCAGCGACGAACGCGGCGACGAACGCGGTGCCCGTCGCGGTGCCCGTCTCGGTGCGAGGTGCCGTGGCGGGCGACGACGCCACGCCGACCGCGCGGAGGACGGCCGTGCCCGACCGCTCCCACCACGCGGCGACGGCATCGGGCAGCCCGGCCAGCGCCGGCACGGGGACGACGAGCGAGGCCGCCGGCACGACGGCCCCGAGCTCGACGAGCACCGGACGCAGGTGCACCTCCCCCACCAGCGCGTGGGTGAGGTCCCCGGGCACGACGAGGGGCACCGCGACGACGCCGCCGAGGCCCTGCGGCCCGACGAGGTCGAGGAACGCCTTGAGCAGGCCGGGCACCGACGCCTTGTACACCGGCGTGGCGACGACGAGCAGGTCCGCGGCGGTCACGGTGGCCAGTGCCGCGTCCGCGCCGGGGTGCACGGGCACGAGCAGCTCGGCGGCGAGGTCGGCGAGGTCGATCTCCGCGACCTCGACCGCGGAGCCGGTGGTCGCGGAGCCGGTGGCCGCGGAGCCGGTGGCCGCGGAGCCGTCGGCCACGGTCAGGGCGTCCGCCAGGTGCCGGCCGAGCACGGCTCCCGCGGCGGCGGTGCGGGAGGCGGGGCGGGGGTTGCCGGTGAGGACGACGACGCGGCGTGCCGGCGGACCGCCAACGGGGGCGCTCGTCGTCGCCGGCGGGGCGCCGAGGGTGGGTGCGAGGGACACGGGTGGCTCCAGGGTGGGGGCAGGGCGGGGTGCAGGTGGGGGGTGTGCAGGTGGGGTGCAGGTGGGGTGCAGGTGGGGTGCAGGCCCGGGTGCGGGTCGGAGGTGACCGGCGACGGGTCTCAGATGGCCTTGCCGGGGTTGAGCAGCCCGTGCGGGTCGAAGGCGTGCTTGATGCGGGCCTGCACGTCGCGCGCGACCGGGCCGAGCTCGTCGTCCAGCCAGGGCCGCTTGAGGACGCCGACGCCGTGCTCGCCCGTCAGCGTCCCGCCGAGGGCGAGCGCGAGGGCCACGATCGCGTCGACGGTGTCCTGCACGCGCGGGGTGACGACCCCGTCGTCGGTGAGGACGACGGGGTGCAGGTTGCCGTCGCCGGCGTGCGCGAGGGTGAAGACCCTCACGCCGGTGCGGGCGGCGATCTGCTCGATCCCGCGTACGGCGGCCGCGAGCGCCGACCGCGGCACGGCGACGTCCTCGATGAGGACGTGCCCGTGCCGCTCGATCGACGGCAGCGCGAGCCGGCGCGCGGCGACGAGGGTCGCCGCCCGCTCCGGGTCCGCCGTGACCTCCAGGTGCGCAGCGGTCGGCGTCAGGACCGCGACGACGGCATCGGCCTCGGCCGCCGCGGCGAACCCGTCCGTCTGCACGAGCAGCAGGGCGGCGCCGTGCGCGCCGAGGTCGGTCCCCTGGGCGGCGTCGACCGCGGCGAGGGTGGCCCGGTCGAGCAGCTCGAGGGTCGAGGGTCGGACGCCCGCCGCCGTGATGGCGGTCGCCGCCGCGGCGGCGGACTCCACGTCCGTGAAGGACGCGGCGATCGTCGCCGTCGCGACCGGCAGCGGCACGAGCCGCAGCGTCGCCCCGACGACGACGCCGAGCGTGCCCTCCGAGCCGACGACGAGCGAGGTGAGGTCGTACCCCGTGACGCCCTTGAGCGTCCCGGCACCCGTGCGCAGCAGCGACCCGTCCGCCAGGACGACGTCGAGGGCCAGCACGGCGTCGCGCGTGACGCCGTACTTCACGCAGCGCAGGCCGCCGGCGTTCGTGGCGATGGTGCCGCCGATCGTCGCGAGGTCGACGCTGCCGGGGTCGGGCGCGTACCGCAGCCCGTGCGCCCGGGCGGCGCGGTCGAGGTCCCCGGCGATGACGCCGGGCTCGACGACGGCCACCGCGTCCTCGGCACGGATCTCGACGATGCGGTCCATCGCCGACAGGTCGAGCACGACCTGGCCCGGCCCCGCGGACGCCCCGCCGGCGAGGCCCGAGCCCGACCCGCGCGCCACGACCGGCACCCGGTGCGCGTGCGCCCACCGCATCGTCGCGACCACGTCGGCGACCCCGTGCGCGCGCACGACGGCGTCGGGCACGCCCTCGGGGCCCCAGCCGGACCGGTCCGTGCGCGCCGCGGTCCGCGCCGGGACGTCCCGGAGCACCTCCGTCACGGCGGCCACCAGCTCGTCGAGCGCCGTCGGCGTCATCGCGTCCCTCCCGGTCCGGGGTGCCCCGTCGCCAGGATGCCGCGCCTCGCCCGACGCCGTCGCGCCGCCGAGCCCGGCCTCGCTCAGCGCCGCCCTCATGCGCGCTCCCCCGCGACGTCCCGCGCGATCGGCGCGAGGCCGCCACGCGCGGACCGCAGACGCAGGCGCTCGAGGAAGAGCACGAGCGTGGCGGCGACCGTGCGGTGGGCGACGTCGTTGAGGACGTCGTGCAGCCCGTCCTCGACGAGCACGACCTCGCCCGCGCCGAGCCGCCGGTACAGCGGCACGGCGTCGACGGCCGGGCTGATGGCGTCGGCGGCGCCGTGCAGCGCGAGCACCGGCACGCCGAGCGCGGCCCGGGCCGCCCGCGCCGGGCTGAGCACCGTCGTCGCGGACGAGCCGAGCACCGACGCGCCGATCCCGCTGCGCGCCGCCCGGTCGAGGACCTTGCGGTGGTTCGGGCACGCGGTCCGGGCGGCGACCTCGTCGGACCACGAGCCGCCCCACGGCCCGGACCCGGGCTCGGCCGCCCCCGGCAGCCCGACGAGCACCACCGCGTCGGGCCCGGGCGTGCCGGCCGCGGCGGCGGTCGTCGTCGCCGTCACCGCCGCGAGCGCGCCGGCGTCCACGCCGACCAGCACGCGCGGGGCGGGCAGCGTCGCGTCGGCCAGGAGCGCCGCGACGGCCTCCCGCCGGTGCCGGCCCTCGTCGACCGCCACGACCCGGTACGCGTCCGCGGACAGCCGCCGCCCGAACCGCTCGTAGACCTCCGGGGTCTCCCCGCGCCCGACGAGCACGACGAGCGTGCCGCGCGGCGCGATGCCGTCCGGCTCCGTCCAGGTCCGCGTGGCGACCGTGGCGCCGGCGGGGGTGCCGTCGGGCTCCGGTCCCGTCGCCACCGGCCGCGCGGGGTCGTTCGACCACGCCGACCACGAGCCGGGGAACAGCACGGGCGCGTACCCGGCGACGGTCAGCGCCAGCGCCTCGTGCGCCGCCGTGACGCCCGAGCCGCAGGACACCCCGACCGGCACCTCGGGTCGCACGCCGAGCGCGGCGAACCGCGCCGCGAGCGCGTCCGCCGGCAGCAGACGGCCGTCCGGGCCGAGGTTCTCGGCCGTCGGCGCGCTGACGGCGCCGGGGATGTGCCCGGCGCGCGGGTCGACGGGCTCGACCTCGCCCCGGTACCGCTCGCCGGCGCGGGCGTCGAGCAGGCGTCCGTCGCGGGCGAGGGCGGCGGCGCCGTCGGCGTCCACGGTCGGCAGGTGCCCGCCCGACAGCACGACGTCGCCGGGGACCGGCGCCGGTGCGTCCCCGGACTCCAGCGGCAGGCCCGCGGCGCGCCAGGCGCCGAGCCCGCCGTCGAGCACGCGCACGCCCGCCAGGCCCGCCCAGCGCAGCAGCCACCAGGCGCGCGCCGCCGACTGGCCGCCGGCGTCGTCGGCCACGACGACCGCCCGGTCGGCGCGGACGCCCCAGCGCCGGGCGGCGGCCTGCAGGTCCGCCACGGCCGGTAGCGGGTGCCGGCCGTCGGTCGGCGCCCCGTGTCCCGCCAGCTCGCTCTCGAGGTCGACGTACACCGCGCCGGGCACGCGGCCGGCGCGGTGGGCCGGTCGGCCGTCGGGGGCGGCGAGGCTCCAGCGCACGTCGAGCACGACGGGCGGTGTCGGCCCCTGCAGCAGGCCGTGCAGCTCCTCGGGCCCGACGAGGTGCCGCCGGGCGGGGTCGTCGCCGGCGAGCACGTCGTCGGCGAGGACGTCGTCGGCGAGGGTGACGTCGGCGAGGGTGACGGCCTCGAGCGCGTCGGGCGTCAGGACGTCGGTGGAGAGGGTGTCGGTCACGTCAGGTCCTCGCGGTCGGTGTCGGGAAGAGGGGTGGGAAGGGGGACGGGTGTGGGGGTGGCGGTGCAGAACGGCTCGTCGTGCGCGGGAGCGACGGCGAGAGCGGCGACGAAGGTCTCCAGCGCGCCGAGCGCCGCGGCCTCGAGGTCGACGTCGAGCCCGGCGCGGGTGGCCAGGTGCAGCCCGATGACGCCGAGCGGCGGCAGGTCCGTCCGCTCGACGAGCCCGGCCGGCGGAGCACCGGCGCTGGGCAGCACGGCGACGCCGAGCCCCGCGCGGGCCGCGGCGACGACGCCGTCGAGCGTCGTCGACTCCGCCGTCAGCCGGACCCGCCGACCGGCCTCGGCCAGCTCGGCGAGAGCCCGGCGGCGCATGCCGCACGGCTCGGCGTAGGCGACGAGCGGCACCTCGTCGTCGGACCGGCCGCCGTCGGACCGGCCGCCGTCGGAGGCGTCCCCGCCGGGACGCCCGTACCACCGCAGCGGCAGCGTCCCGATCTGGCGGCCGGGCGTCGCCGGCCCCCAGCCGAGCAGGACGGCCAGGTCGATGGTGCCGCGTGCCACGGACTCCGTCATGCCGGTGGAGCGGTCGATGACGAACCGCACGGGCCGGTCGGGGAACGCGTCGCGCAGCGTCGTCAGCAGCGTGGGCAGGACGCCCTCGGCGGCGGTCTCGGTGGACCCGACGACGACCGTGCGCCGCGCGCCGGTCTCCAGGCGGGCCAGCGCCTCGTCGTGCACGGCCAGGACGCGCCGGGCCTCGGCGAGCAGGCGCTCCCCGTCGTCCGTGAACCGCGCGCCGCGGCCCTCGCGCTCGAGGAGCACCTGCTTCAGGCGCCGCTCCAGCGCGCGGACGTGCCCGGAGACCGTCGGCTGCGAGACGTGCAGCGCGGCGGCGGCGCGCGTGTAGCCGCCGGTGTCCGCGATGGCGACGAGGGTGCGCAGCTGCGCGAGGTCGAGCGGCGCGCTCATGCCCCCACCCCCGCGCCGGCCCCCGCGCCGACCCCCGCGCCGACCCCGGCGCCCGCGAGCGCCGCCACCGCCGCGGCGTGCCGGCCGCCCGGCACCGCGTCGAGCAGCTCGGCGGTGTAGGGGTCCGCCGGCGCGTGCAGCACCTGCCCGGCCGGCCCCTCCTCCACGAGCCGCCCGCGCCGCAGCACGGCCACGCGGTGCGCCACCTCCGCGACGACCGCCAGGTCGTGCGACACGAACAGGTAGGACACGCCGAGGTCGGCCTGCAGGTCGGCGAGCAGCGCGAGGACCTGCGCCTGCACGGACACGTCGAGCGCGGAGACGGGCTCGTCGAGCAGGAGGAGCTCCGGGCCCACCGCGAGCGCCCGGGCGATGGCCACGCGCTGGCGCTGCCCGCCCGACAGCTCGGCCGGCAGGCGCGACAGGTGCGCGGCGGGCAGCCCGACGCGGTCGAGCAGCTCGCGCGCCCGCTGCCGCCGCTCGGCACGCCCGCCGAGGCGGAAGGACGCGAGCGGCTCCGTCACGCTCTCCTCGACGGTGAACCGCGGGTCGAGGGCGGCGAACGGGTTCTGGTGGACGAGCTGCACCCGCCGGCGCAGCGGTCGCCATGCCGCCCAGGAGGCGTCGGTGACGTCCCGCCCGTCGAGCTCGACGCGGCCGCCGGTGACGGGCTGCAGCCCGAGCGCCACGCGCAGGGCCGTCGTCTTGCCCGACCCGGACTCCCCGACGACCGCGAGCGTGCGCCCGCGCGGCACCGCCAGGCCCACCCCGTCGAGCGCGCGCAGGGCGGGCCGCCCGGGCTGGGGGAAGTCGACCGTGACGTCGTGCAGGCGCAGCACGGGCTCGGCCGCGGTCGACCCGGCGGTCGCGTCGTCGGGCGTGGCGTGCCGGACGACGAGCCGCGTCCGCGTCCCGGGCGTCTCCGGGGCCACGCTCCCCGGCACGACGAGGCCCGGCACGACGAGGCCCGGCGCCGCCGCCAGCAGCCGCCGCGTGTACTCCTGCTCGGGGCGCACGAGGAGCTGCGCGGGCGGCCCCTGCTCGACGACGCGCCCCTGCGACAGGACGAGCACGCGGTCCGCGCGGTCGGCGGCCACGGCGAGATCGTGCGTGATGACGAGCAGCCCGATGCCGCGCTCGGCGACCAGGTGCTCGAGGTGGTCGAGGATCCGCCGCTGCACGGTGACGTCCAGCGCGGAGGTCGGCTCGTCGGCGACGAGCAGCCGCGGGTGCCCGGCCAGCGCGAGCGCGATGAGCACCCGCTGACGCAGGCCGCCCGACAGCTCGTGCGGGTACTGGCGCGCGCGCAGCTCCGGGTCGTCGACGCCGGCGTCGGCCAGGGCGACGAGCACCTCCGCGCCGACCGCCGCGCGCGGCACCCCGCGCCGCCGCACGACCTCGGCCACCTGCACGCCGACGCGCAGCGTGGGGTCGAGCCCGAGGCCCGGGTCCTGCGGGACGAGCCCGAGCACGGACCCGCGCTGCCGCCGGCGCACCCGGTCCGGCGCCCGAGTGACGTCGAGGCCGTCGACCTCGATGCGCCCGCCCGTGACGTGGCCGCTCGCGGGCAGCAGCCCGAGGACCGCGTGCGCGGTGCTGGACTTGCCCGAGCCCGACTCGCCGACGAGGGCGACGACCTCGCCGGGCGCGACCTCGAGGCTGATCCCGCGTACGGCGGGCCGGGCGTCCCGGCGGCTGCGGCCGTACGCGACGTGCAGGTCCTCGAGGCGGACGACGGGCGCGGCCGGGCGGCCGGCGGCAGGGGCGACGGGGGCGACGGCCGCGCTCATCGCTGCACCTCCTCGAGGGTCCGGGCGACGTGGTTGAGGCCGAGGACCAGCAGGCCGACGAACACGCCGGGCAGCAGGCTCAGCCAGGGGCTGGTGACGAGGTAGTTGCGCCCGGTCGAGATCAACGTCCCCCACTCGGCCGCGGGCGGGGCGGCGCCGAACCCGAGGAAGCTCAGCGCCGCGACGGCGATGACGGCGGCGCCGAGGTCGAGGACCGCGAGCACGGCGACGGGCCCCCACGAGTTGGGCAGCACGTGCCGCAGCAGCACCCGACCCCACGAGGCGCCGCCCGTCCGGGCCGCCTCGACGTACGGCAGGGTCCGCACGCGCAGCACCTCGGCCCGCGTCGTCCGCGCGAAGCCCGGGACGATGCCGATGCCCACGGCGACGGCCACCGGGACCGTGCCGTAGCCGATGGCGGTGACGATCGCGAGGGCCAGCAGCAGTCCCGGGATCGCGAGCAGCACGTCGACGGCTCGCATGACCACGGCGTCGACCCACCCGCCGACGAACCCGGCCACCACGCCGAGCGTCAGCCCGACGACGAGCGCCAGGACGAGGGCGAGCCCCACGGCCTGCACCGTCAGCAGCCCGCCGTGCAGGACGCGGGAGAACAGGTCGCGCCCGAGCTCGTCGGTGCCGAAGGGGTGCCCGGGGCCGGGCGGCAGGAGCTTGTCGACGGGAGCCGTCGCATACGGGTCGGCGGACGTGAACAGGCCGGGGGCCAGGGCGGAGACGACGACGAGGACGACGAACGCCAGGGCGACCAGGAAGCCGGCTCGGCGCAGCAGCAGGCGCGCGGTCGTCGCCCGGCGGGCCGCCCGCCCCTCGAGCGGGCGGCGACGCCCGCGGCGGCGACCCTCGTCGCCGTCGGGGCCGTCGGGGCCGTCGGTGAGCAGGCCCTCGTCGCCGGACGCGACGGCCGGGGCGGGGCGGGTGAGCGCGAGCGTCATGACGGCCTCCGGCGGGTGCGGGCAGCGGACGTGCGAGGAGATGACGTGCGGGCAGCAGGCGTGCGGGCAGCAGGCGTGCGGACGGCAGGCGTGCGGACGGCAGGCGTGCGGACGGCGTGGCTGATGCGCGGGTCCAGCAGCGGGTACAGCAGGTCGACGAGGAGGTTGACCAGCACGAACGCGGCGGCGGCGAGCACGACGACGGGCCCCTCGTCGCCGGTGGAGGGGAACCACCCCAGCGTGAAGGCGAAGACCTGGATGAGCAGCAGGCCGACCCAGAAGGACGGGAACGCCACGCCCGCGGACGGCAGCCGCGACAGCAGCACCTTGGCAGGCCGCCAGCGCACCCACGCCGCGAGCCACGCCACTGTGAGCCCGCCGGCCAGCGCGAGCAGCACCGCCAGGCCGCTGAGCTGCAGCGTGCCGGGCAGCCGCTCGGCCAGCAGCTGCGTCACCGGCACGTTCTTCGTGATGGACACGCCGAGGTCGCCGTGCAGCGCGTCGCCGAGCATCCGGCCGTACTGGACGAGCACGGGCTGGTCGAGCCCGTACCGGGCCTGGGCCGCCGCGAGCTCCGCCGGCGACAGGGAGTCCACCTCGACGTTGTTGGCCGAGAGCAGCAGCGCCAGCGGGTCGGACGGCAGGAGCCACAGGATCGCGAACGTCGCGGTCCACGCCGCCCACATCACGACGAGCGCCTGCGCGACCCGGCCGGCCACGTACCGGCCGAGGTCGGCCCCCCGGGCGACGCGGGCCGCCCCGCTCACCAGCCCGGACGTCGGCCCGGAGGCCGGGCCGGCGACGGCACCCGCCGCCGGCCCGTCGACGACCACGGCCGTCACGAGGCGTCCCCGATCCACGTCCCCGCGAAGTCGCCGAACGACTCGGAGGTGAACCGGAACCCGTGCACGTCGGCCGCGAGCGCCGCGGTCTGCACCCGCTCGAAGGTCGGGAACGCGAGCGCCTCGTCGAGGTACAGGTCCTGCAGCTCGCCGTAGACCTCGGCCCGGGCGTCGGGGTCGGTCGTCGTCGTGCCCTCGTCGAGCAGCGCCAGGACCTGGGCCGCCTGCTCGGGCGTCAGCGCGTTGTCCGCCTGGGCCTTCGAGCCGGCGTACCGGGAGTCGACGATCCACTGGATCACGCCCGGGTCGGCCCGCGTGTAGTAGGTGGAGATGAGGTCGTAGTCGCCCGAGGACAGGACGTCGCTGCGCTGGGCCTGGGTGATGACGTCCAGCTGCAGGTCGATGCCGACGGCCTTCAGCTGGTCCTGGATGAGCTGGTCACCGGCGGTGAAACCCTGCACGACCGGGGTCGACAGCGTGAGCCGCTGCCCGTCCCGGTAGCGGTACCCGTCGTCCTCGAGCGCCCAGCCGGCGTCCTCGAGGAGCTCGGCCGCCCCGTCGGGGTCGTGGGCGAGGTCCTCGGAGTGGTCGACGTAGCCCGGCGTGGTCGTGTCGTAGATGCTCGTGACAGCCGGGTAGTCGGCGCCGAAGACCGTCGAGGCGTACGTCTGCCGGTCGATGGCCTTCTGGAGCGCGCGACGGACGTCGGCCTCGGCAAGGACCTTCCCCTCCGACAGGTTCGGGTAGAGGTTGTTGGCCGGGCCGGGCAGCGAACGGCTGACGAGCTGCGCGCCGTTGGCGGTCACGAGGGCCTGGTCGTTCTCGGTGATGGGCTGGCGGGGCCACGCGATGTCGATGGCCCCGGACGTGAGCTGGCCGATGCGGACCGAGTCCTCGGCGACGTAGGTGATGTCGATGCCGTCGAGGTAGGCCTCCCCCGTGTTCTCCCGCAGCTCGGAGCCCCAGGCGTAGCCGTCGCGCTTGCTCAGGCTGATGCCCTCGCCCGGGGTGTAGGAGTCGAGGACGAAGGGGCCGGACCCGACGACGTCCCCGAGGCACCGCTCCTCGGGCGTCTTCGCGTACGACGCCGGCGCGAGGACGGCGAGGTTCGTCGTCGACGTGCCCTGCAGGAAGGCCGCGTTCGGCGTCGAGAACCGGATCACCACCGTGTCCGCGTCGACCACCTCCGTCGACTCGTACCCGGCCAGGTAGACGCCGCCGTACGCCGTCGGGAGCTCCTGCAGGACGGCCGCATGGCTGTCGAAGGCCGTCTTGACGGCCTCCGGGCCGAAGGCCGTGCCGTCGGAGAACGTCACGTCCGTCCGCAGGTCGAAGGTGTACTCGGTGCCGGCGTCGTCCACCGTCCACGACGTCGCCAGCCACGGGACGATCTCGCCCGTCTCCGGGTCCTGGTCGGTGAGCGAGTCCGCGTAGTTGCGGATGACCGTGCGGTGCTCGATCCAGTAGGTCTGGAAGGGGTCGACGCACGCGAAGGCGGCGTTGTCGGGGAAGTACGCGAGGCGCAGGCGGCCGCCCTCGACGGGGTCGCCGGTGGCACCGGCGGTGCTGCCGTCGGTGCTCGTGGCGCCGTCGGACGCGGCGCTGCCGCTGCCGCCGGCGCAGGCCGTCAGCGCCAGCACGGCCACGAGGGCGGGGGCTGCGGCGGCCGCGAGGCGGCGGTGGGGTCGCGTGGTGCGCATGGGGGTGGGTTCCTCGGGGGTCGGGCCCGGCGCGGGGACGGCCGGGGACGGGGTCAGACGGGTGGGGTCAGGGGTCCGGATCAGGACGTGGGCGCGAGGGCGGCGAGCGACGCCCGGCCGGCGGCGAGCAGGGCCGCGTCGTCCTGCGGCGGGTGCACCCGCGAGGCCAGGACGTCGCGCAGGTGCCGCTCGAGGGGGTGCGACCGCGTGAGGGCCGGGTTCCCCAGCGCGGCGACGGCGGTCTCGACGGCCGTGACCGCCGCGCGGGTGGCCAGGAGCTTGGCGACGACGAGGCGTCCGCGCCCCCGCTCGTCGCCCGCGTCGAGGCGGGCGGCCAGGCCGAGCAGCAGCTCCTCCGCGCCCACGAGCTGGGCCTCCACCTCGCCCGCGACGGCCGCGATCCGGTCCGTCGTGGCGATGGGGCGGCCGAGCGAGGTGGGGACGCGCTCGTGCGCGAACCGCACGAGGAAGGCCTGCGCGGCCCGGGCGACGCCGACGTACAGCGCCGGGACGGACAGGATCGCGCCGGCTCCGGGCTCGCCGCGGCGCGCCCCACCACCTGAGCCGGACACGGGCGCGCCGACGAAGTGGTCGTCCGGGATCCGGACCCGGTCGTAGACGACGTCGTGCGTGCTCGTCGCCCGCTGGCCGAGGTGGTCCCAGGTCCGCACGACGCGCACGCCGGGCAGCCCGGCCGGGACCACGGCGTGGGCGACCTCGGGCTCGCCGGAGGGGCCGTCGTGGTCGACCGCCCACACGAGGTGGTACGCAAGTCCCTCGGACCCGGTCGCGAAGGCCTTGCGGCCGTCGAGCACCCAGCCGTCGCCGTCGCGCCGCACGGTCGTGGCCGGCAGGCCGCCGCGCGCCGGCGCGCCCCACTCGGGCTCGGCCCGCACGGCGTTGAGGAGCTGCGGCTCCCGCGCCGACCGGGCGACGAGAGTGCGGTACACGTCCTCGGGCCACCACGGTGACCGCGCCTGCGCGTCGTGCTGCAGGACCGTCATCGCGGCGATGAGCGCCACCGCCGGGTCGCCCTGCCCGAGCGCCTCGAACACCCGCACCGCGTCGACCGCGGTCAGCGGCGTGCCGCCGTACCGCGGCGCGACGCCGAGGGTGAGCAGCCCGGCCTCGTGCACGGCGGCGATCCCGCGCCACGGGAAGGCCGCCGTCCGGTCGTGCTCCTCGGCGGTGGTCGCCAGGCGCGCGGTCACCGCGGCCAGCGCCGCGTCGGACAGGTCGGGCACGGGCAGCCCCGGCGGGACGGCCTGCTGCCGGACGTCGGCACCGGCTCCGCCCGTGGTGGCGCTGCCGGCGGCCCCGACCGTCGTCGCCGGCGCCCTCTCGTCGAGCGCGGTCACGCGGAGGCCCCGACGAGCGCGTCGTCGCCGGCGAGGGCGGCCCCGCGGGCCTCGCCGTCAGCCCCGGTCGGAGCCTCCTGCCCGGGCAGGGGCGGCTGCGCGACGACCTCGCCGCGCCGGCCCGTCGCCTCGCGGTGCACGAGCTCCTCGCGGACCAGCGGCAGGACGTAGCGGCCGTAGTCGATCGCGTCGTTCAGGTTGTCGTACCCGCGGATCGAGATGAGGTCCGCGCCGAGGTCGACGTAGTCGAGGATCGCGGCCGCCACGGTCTCCGGCGTGCCCACCAGGGCGGTCGAGGCGCCCTGCGCCCCGGTGGCCGACGCGGTCGGCGTCCACAGCGCCCGGTCGTGCCGGTCGCCGCGCGCGGCGATCTCGAGCAGGCGCTGCGACCCGCGGTTCTGCGGCCCGCCGGCACCCGGCGTCTGCACCCACAACCCCCCGCGCGACCCCAGCGGCTGACCGGCGCCCGAGCCGCCGCGCGACTGCAGCACCTGCAGCGTCCGCTCGGCCTTCTCCCAGGCCAGCTCCTCGGTCGGCGCGATGATCGGCCGGAACGTCACCCAGGTCCGCGGGGTGTCGGTGCGCCCGACGGCGCGCGCCGCGGCGGCGATGCGCTCGATCTGCTCGGCGGTGTCCTTCAGCGGCTCGCCCCACAGGCCGAAGATGTCCGCCAGCGCCCCGCCCTGGGCGTACGCCTCGTCGCTGGAGCCGCCGACGGAGATCGGGATCGTGCCGTTGACGGGCCGCACCCGGGAGACGAAGCCCTCGAAGGAGTAGTAGGTCCCGGCGTGGTCGAACGGCTCGGTCTCGGTCCAGACGCGGCGCAGGATCCGCAGGAACTCCTCCTGGCGGGCGTAGCGCTCCGCCTTCGGCAGCCGGTCGCCCTCGCGGGCCTGCTCGACGTCGTTGCCGCCGGCGATGAGGTGCACGACCGCCCGGCCGCCGGAGAGCTGGTCGAGCGTCGCGAGCGCCTTCGCGGCCACCGTCGGGTACAGGGTGTTGGGGCGCAGGGCGACGATCGGCCGCAGGTGCTCGGTGACCTGCGTGAACGCCGCGGCGATGGTGAAGGGGTCGTGGCCGGCGGAGCCGTAGGGCACCAGCGAGTAGTCGAAGCCCCCGTCCTCGAGGACGCGGGCGTAGCGGCGCAGGTAGGCGACGTCGATCGCCGGGTCGGACAGGCCGTTGACCTCGTTCGACGGGTTGACGTTGATGGCGGAGATGAACTCGACGGGCACGGGACGGTCCTCCGGAGACGGGCAGGCAGGGGTGATCGGGGTACGACGAGGGACGGGTGGGCAGCACCCGGCAGCACCGCGCGCCGGGCGGGCGCGGGTGCGGGTACGCCCGTCGAGGGCGCCGCGGTCCGCGTCGCGAACCGGCTGCTCGCTTCCCGGGGCAGGGAGGTCAGGACCGGGGGCGACGAGGGCGGTGCGGGCGCCGGCGCGGCACGGGACGACGCGGGACAGGACGACGCGGTCGTCGACCGCCGGACGACGGGGGCCGACGCGAGGTCAGGCGGCCATCAGGCGGTGTGCGGCGCGAGGGCGAGGGACGCGAGGTGCGTCCCGGGATCCGCGGTCCGGGTCAGAGAGCCGGACAGGGACAGCCGCGCATCGACGCGCGACAGGCCCCGGCCGGGCGGGAGGCACAGGCGGGGGCGACGGGGCGGCCGGTGGCGGGCATGCCGGACGGCATGCGCAGCGCCTCGGGGCGGGTCCTCGTCATGGCAGCGACAGTAGGGCTTCGTCCCACCATCCGTCCAAGGACGTTCCTCGATGTGGACACATCGCGCGTGCTGATGGGTGCCGGCGCCGCTCAGGAGAGGTCGGTGCGCGCCCGTGCGCAGGCGCCGACCAGGAGCTCCGCCGCCTCACGGATGCGGGCCGCCTCCTCGACGGTGAGCGCCAGCCCGGCGAGCATCCGGCCCGGGACGGCGAGCGCCTGCTCGCGCAGCGCCCGTCCGGCCGCCGTCGCGCGCAGCACCAGCGCGCGTCCGTCGTCGGCGGACCGCGTCCGCTCGACGAGGCCCTGCGCCTCCAGCCGGCGCACGAGCGGCGAGGCCGTGCCCGGCTCGAGGTGCAGCAGTGCCGCCAGGCGCGTCAGCGTCAGCTCCCCGTGCTGCCACAGCGCGAGCATCACCAGGTACTGCGGATGGGTCAGGCCGAGCGGGGCCAGCAGCGGCCGGTAGAAGGCGACGAGATCGCGCGCCGCCGCCGACATCGCCAGGCACACCTGCGCCTCGAGGGCCAGCGGGTCGTCGACGGACCCGACCACCGCGTGCCCGCCACCCGTCGTCATGCCCCGAGCCTAGCGGCTATGCTGAGTGCACTCAGCATCTGCTCGTCGCGCTCCCGATCGCTCCGGGACCGCCGGGCCACCCCGAGGGAGTCCCATGGGCCTGCTCCGCCGCCGTCCGTCCCGCTCGCGCCCGGCCGCCACGTCCGGGGACCGGGTGGTCGACCGGGCGGGCGACATGGTGGCCGGAGCCGACACGGACCGGCCCACCGAGGTCCTGCTCACCTACCTCGGTCCGGCCCAGGTCGGCCACCCCGCCGCCGCCGGCCGTCCCGCGAACGACGACGAGCGCGCCCGCGACGCCGCCCTGCGCACGGAGTTCGTCCGCGTCACCGGCGCGGACGGCCGCACCTTCCTCGTCGAACGGCCCGTGGTCGACGAGCCCTGACCGGGCGGAACCGACGCCCGGCCGCGCTCGACTACTGTCCTGCGGTGCCCGCGCCCGACCCGCACGCCCCGCTGCCCACGTTCCGACTCCTCGTGCTCGCCGGGGCGATCTTCGCCTCCGTCTCCAGCGAGTTCCTCCCGACCGGTCTGCTGCCGGAGATCGCGGACGGCGTCGGCGTCAGCGAGTCCCGGGTGGGACTTCTCGTCTCGGTGTTCGCCGGGACGGTGGCGCTGACCTCGATCCCGCTGACGCTGGCCACCCAGCGGTTCGCGCGCAAGCCGCTGCTCGTCCTCACGCTGTCGGTGTTCGCCGTGACGAACGTGATCGCCGCGCTGGCGCCGAGCTACGAGGTGCTGCTCGTCTCCCGGGTGATCGGCGGCCTGTCGCACGGCCTCTTCTGGTCCGTGGCAGGGCCGTACGCGTCGTTCCTCGTGCCGGGCACGCAGCTGGCGCGTGCGATCGCCATCACCTCCGGTGGCGGGTCGCTCGCCTTCATCCTCGGCGTGCCGCTGACGGCCGCGCTGGGGCACGCGCTCGGGTGGCGCGCCGCGTTCGGCGTGATGGCGCTGATCGTCGTCGTCTTCGTGGTGCTGGCCGTCGTGGCGCTGCCGCCGGTGGAGCACCGCCGCGAGCCGGTGCCGGGGGCTGTGGCCACGCCCCTGCGGCGGGACCCGTCGCTGGTCGGCGTCGGGATCGTCGCCGTCTCCACGCTGGTGGTGGCCACGGGCCACAACGCCTTCTACACCTACATCGCGCCGTGGACGATCCAGGTCGGCGGGGTGCCGTCGGACCTGCTCAGCGGCGTGCTGCTGGCGCTCGGCGTCGCGGGGCTCGTCGGCGCGGTGCTCGCCGGGGGTCTGGGCGACCGGTGGCCGCGGCTGGTGGTGACCGTCGCCGTCTCCGCGGCGACGGTCCTGCTCGTGGCGTTCGCCCTGGCGGGCAGCGCGACAGGGCTCGTGGTGACGCTCCTGGTCCTCTACTCCGTCGCGTTCGGCGTCGTGCCGCCGATGATGCACACCCGGAACCTGCACGCGGCGTCCGTGCGCGCCCGCAGCCTCGCGGGCTCGGTCGTGACCACGGCGTTCAACATCGGCATCGGCCTCGGGGCCCTCGTCGGGGGGCTCGTGCTCGACGGCGTGGGTGTGGCCGCGATCCCGCTCGTCGCGGCCGGCATCACGGCCGCAGGCCTGCTCTTCGTCGCCCTCACCGACAGGACGCGGATCGCCCGCGTCCCCCGCGAGCTCCCCGCGGACGCGCAGGGCTGACCGCTTGACCCTGACGCAGCGTCAACCCCCGACGCTCGCGTCATGGACACCACCACAGCACCCCGACCACCCGCCCGACCCACCGCCGCTGCCGCGATCAGCGTCCGCGGCCTGACGAGGTCCTACGGCGACCTCGCCGTCCTGCGCGGCGTCGACCTCGACGTCGCCACCGGCAGCATCGTCGCCCTCCTCGGCACCAACGGGACCGGCAAGACGACGCTCGTGAAGATCCTCGCCACGCTCCTGCCACCGGACGGCGGCACGGCCACCGTGGCCGGCGCCGACGTCACCACGCAGGGCCACCGCGTGCGGACCGCGCTCAGCCTCACCGGGCAGTTCGCTGCCGTCGACGGCGTCCTCACCGGGCGGGAGAACCTCGTGCTCGTCGCACGGCTGCGGCACCTGCCCCGTCCCGGCGAGGTCGCCGACGCCCTCCTGCGCCGGTTCTCGCTCGCCGACGCCGGCGACCGCCGCGCGGCCACGTACTCCGGCGGCATGCGCCGCCGCCTCGACCTGGCGATGAGCCTCGTCGGCGACCCGGGCGTCGTCGTCCTCGACGAGCCCACCACCGGCCTCGACCCCGAGGGGCGGCGCGAGGTCTGGCAGGCCGTGCGGGAGCTCGCCGCCGGCGGCACGACGGTCCTCCTCACCATCCAGTACCTGGAGGAGGCGGAGCAGCTCGCGGACCGCGTCGCGATCCTGCACGGCGGCCGGGTCCTCGTCGAGGGCACCCTCGCCGAGCTCACCGCCCTCCTGCCGCCCGCCCGCGTCGAGCACGTCGAGAAGCGGCCCAGCCTCGAGGAGGTCTTCCTCGCCCTCACGAGCGCCGGCAGCACCGCCGGCACCACCACCAGCACCAGCACCCGGCAGGAGGACCTCCGATGACCACCACGACCCCCACGCCGACGGCGCCGCTCGCCACCGTCGTCGCGGACACCGCCGCCCTGACCGGCCGCTCCCGCACCCACGTGCTGCGCAGCCCCGACACCGCCATCACGACGGCCCTCATGCCCGTCGCCATCCTGCTGCTGTTCACCTACGTCCTCGGCGGTGCCATCGACACCGGGTCCCGCACCGGCTCCTACGTCGACTACCTCCTGCCCGGGATCCTCGTCATCACCCTCGCGACGGGCGTCTCCTACACCGCCTACCGGCTGTTCCTCGACCTCCAGGGCGGCCTGCTCGAGCGGTTCCGGTCGATGCCGATCGCCCGGTCGGCGGTGCTCTGGGCGCACGTCCTGACCTCGGTGGTGGCGAACCTCGTCCCCGTGGCGCTCGTCGTCGGTGTGGCGTTCGTCGTCGGGTTCCGGCCCCGCGCGGGGGTGCTCGGGTGGCTGGCCGTCGTCGGGGTCCTCGTGCTGCTGGCGCTGGCGCTCACGTGGCTCGCGGTCGTCGCCGGGCTGACGGCCTCGTCCGTGGAGGGCGCCAGCGCGTTCTCCTACCCGCTGATCCTGCTGCCGTTCGTCAGCTCGGCCTTCGCGCCGACGGGGTCCATGCCGGGGCCGGTGCGGTGGTTCGCCGAGCACCAGCCGGTGACCGCCTGCGTCGACGCCCTGCGGGCGCTGCTCGCGGGTCAGGACGCCGCCGGCAGCACCGCGGCCGCCCTGGCCTGGTGCGCAGGGCTGCTCGTCGTGGCCGTCCATCCTCGCCGCGCTGACCTTCCGCCGGCGGTTCCCGTGACCGTGCCCTCTCCCGTACCCCTCCCGCGCAGGGCGCGACGAGGGGCAGGATCGTCGCCGTGCTGACCATCAGCCAGCTCGCCGCCTACGCCGGGCCACCGTGCGGGCCGTGCGCCACCACCACCAGATCGGTCTGCTGCCGGAGCCGGAACGCGACGCCTCCGGCTACCGGCGGTACGGCGCGAGGGCCGTCGTCGCGCTCGTCCGGATCCGCACGCTGGGCGAGGCGGGTGTGCCGCTGTCGGAGGTGGCCCGGCTCCTGGACGCCGACGAGGCCACCTTCGCGGCGGCGGTCCGGCGGATCGACGAGCACCTCCGCGACGAGATCGCGCGCCTGAGCCGCAGCCGGGAGCAGATCGCGCAGCTCGCCGCGGGCGACCGCCTCGTCCTGCCGCCCGAGGTCGTCGCCTACCTCGAGGCGCTGCGCGGGATCGGCGGCCTCGCAGCTGCTCGACGCGCTGGCCCTCGAGACCG
Source organism: Cellulomonas sp. plas2 (assembly GCF_057221735.1). NCBI lineage: Bacteria > Bacillati > Actinomycetota > Actinomycetes > Micrococcales > Cellulomonadaceae > Cellulomonas > Cellulomonas sp. plas2. The sequence continues at coordinate 1,193,388 of NZ_CM170155.1, read as the reverse complement.
ACCCGCGCATGCAGCGCATGCTCGAACTCATGCGCGAGCGCGGCTGGGCGAGCTGGACGCGGCTGGAGCGGGTGTCCGGACGCGCGGCCCGGACCAGCTGACCCGGACGAGGGACGCAGGTCGTCGCGAGGCAATTGCCCGTGACCTCAGGTCCTGGTCCCCGCAGGATGTCCGCCATGACCCGCGAGCACCTGTCCGAGCGCCTCGTCAGCTGGGCCTCGATCCTCGAGCCGACCACCCGCGAGCAGGCGCTGCGGACCTCCCGCATGCCCTTCGTGTTCCCCCACGTGGCCCTCATGCCCGATGCCCACCTCGGCAAGGGCGCGACCGTCGGCTCGGTCATCCCCACGCTCGGCGCGATCATCCCGGCGGCCGTGGGGGTCGACATCGGCTGCGGCATGATCGCGGTCCGGACGCAGTGGTCCGAGGAGCAGGTGCGGGCGGCCGGGCCGCTGGTCCGCATCCGCGAGGCGATCGAGGCCGCGGTGCCGCTCTCCGCGGGCGTGCACAACGCGTCGCTGACCGCGTCCGCACGGGCCCGTGTCGCCGCGCTCGAGGAGACGGCGGCCGCGGCGGGCTTCGACCCCGCGTCGGCGGCACGCAACTGGCGTCTGCAGCTCGGCTCCCTCGGCTCGGGCAACCACTTCATCGAGGTGTCCGTCGACGAGACCGGGGTCGTCTGGCTGTTCCTGCACTCGGGGTCCCGCGGCGTGGGCAACAGGATCGCCCAGCACCACATCGCCGTGGCGGCCGAGCTGTGCCGGCGGTGGTGGATCGACCTGCCGGACCCGGACCTCGCGTACCTCGTCGAGGGCACGGAGGAGTTCTGGGCGTACGTCCGCCAGCTGCGGTGGGCGCAGGACTTCGCCGCCGCGAACCGCGAGGAGATGATGGACCGGGTCGTCGGCGTGCTCGCCGAGCACATGGGCGAGCCCGTCGTCGAGGCCGAGCGGGTCAACTGCCACCACAACTTCACCGAGCAGGAGACGCACGTCGGGAAGCAGGTGTGGGTGTCCCGCAAGGGCGCGATCCGCGCGCGGGCGGGCGAGCCGGGGCTCATCCCCGGCTCGATGGGCACCGCCTCCTACGTCGTGGTCGGCAAGGGCGACCGGCTCTCGCTGGAGTCGAGCCCGCACGGCGCCGGGCGGAACCACTCCCGGTCCGCCGCCCGCCGCCTGTTCACGCGCGAGCAGCTGCGGGAGGCGATGGCGGGCATCGAGTACCGCGACACGGACGCCTTCATCGACGAGATCCCGGCGGCGTACAAGGACATCGACCAGGTCATGGCCGACGCCGCCGACCTCGTCGAGGTCCGGCACACCCTGCGTCAGGTCGTCAACGTGAAGGGCGACTGACCGCCCGCGCGCCGGCGGGCGGGTCGGTCGCCGGTCACGGGTGCACCAGCGCGGCGTACACGTCCGCGAAGCGGGCGCGGCGGTCGGCGTAGTGGTCCGCGTGGGCCGGCACCGGCTCGTACGTCGCGCCGGTCACGCGCGGCGCACGGGGCGCGTCGGGTGCCAGCACGTCGAGGGCGAGCAGCGCCGTGCCGCGCTGCGTGGAGCGCTTGCGCGTGACGTGCCGGACCGGACGGGCGAGCACGTCGGCCAGGACCTGCAGCCACTCCGGCAGGTCGTTGCTGACGCTGCCCGACGCCGCCACCTCGACCACGCCCGGCGCGGCGGGCGCGAGCTCGTCGGCCACGCGCGCGTACGTCAGCGCCATGCCCTCGACGACGCCGCGGAAGACCGCGTCCGCGTCCGTCGCCGCCGAGACGCCGGTGATCGTCGCCCGGGCCTCACCCACCCAGCCCGGTGCACGCTCGCCCGTGAGGTACGGCAGGACCAGCGGCGTGCCCGACGAGGGTGCCGCCGTGAGGACCCGCCCCGGCTCCGGGGACAGCCGCAGGACGGCCTCCGCCCAGCTCACCGCGCGGCCGACGTCGTTGAGGGCACCGCCGAGCAGCGTGCGGCCGGTCCCGACGCGGTAGTTCCACAGACCTGGGGGCAGCGGGTCCGCCGGGCCGTCGAGCAGCACGCGCAGGGCGCCGCTCGTGGCGGTGGCGGCCGCGACGACCGTCGGGTCCGTCGCGCCGGCCCCGACGTTGCTGGCGTAGCCGTCCGTGATGACGCCGAACCAGGCAGCCCCTGCGAGGGCCGGCCACCGCGACGGCGACGACGGGTGCGCCGGCTCGACCATGTCCCGCGGGGCCGAGAACTGGTCGGCGCGCACCCCGGCGGCGGCGAGGAGCTCCTCGTCGAGCGCACCGGTGCGCCGGTCCAGCAGTCCCGTCCACGCGACCGTCGACGTCCCCGCCAGGGGCTCCCCGACGAGCCGCGCCAGCACGTACTCCCCCAGCGACCACCACGCCGCCGCCCCGGCGACCACCCGGGGCTGCGTCGCCGCCAGCCACCGCAGGCGCGGGGCGTGGTAGCTCGTGTGCAGGCGCGTGCCGGTGCGCTGCTGCACGGCGGGCTCGTCGAGCAGGTCGCGCAGCGCGGCCACCTCCCCCGCCGACCGCTGGTCGGCGTACGTCAGGCAGGGCGCCAGCGGGCGCCCCGCACGGTCGACCCCGACGAGGGACGCGGCGAACGTGTCCATGGCGACGCCGGCGATGCGCGTGCCGAGGCGGCTGTCGGCGGTCACCGCGTCGAGGACCTGCGCGACCTCGTCGACGACCTGATCCGGGTCGATGACGGACGTGCCGTCGGGCGCCACGGTGAAGGCGTGCGGCACCTTGTGCTGCAGCCCGGCGACGGGCCGGCCGCTCGCGTCGTGCACGCCGCCGCGGGTCGCCGTCGACCCGATGTCGAGCGCGAGCACCAGCGGGTCCTGCGCCTCGTGCAGCTCGACCGCGTCCCCGGACCTCGCCATCGTCCCCACCCCGTCCCCGACCAACCGTCGCGCCGACCCTAGTGACGGCCGGCAGGGGTGTCGCGACGGCCGCCTCCCGCAGGTCTTGCGCACCGCTGAGCCGGCCCTGAGACGGGCGGGGCGACGACCCCGTGCCGACCTCGGGCGGCGGGCGCACCATCGGAGGGCGGGAGCGGTCCCGCCGCCGCCTCCGGCGCACCGGACACGCGTCCCGCCCGGCCTCCCCCTGCCGGGCGGGGCGCGTGCCCCTCCTCGGTTCAGCAGCGACGCCCAGGAGTGACCGACATGACCCTGCACCTGCCCTCGTTCAAGCAAGCCAACGACCGCGCAGCCGAGTTGCTGCTGCCCTACCTGGGACCGGCCGAGATCGACCGGACGGCTCCTCGGGCACGCGCGCAGAGCGGCCCCGATCCCGACGGCGAGCTCCTCACGCGCTACGAGAAGGTCGTGGGCGCCGACGGGCACACGTACCTCGTCGAGCGCCCCGCCGCGGAGGTGTGAGCCCCCTTCCGGCGGGAACGGCCCCGCTGCGGACGCGTGTGCGCAGTGTGCTCCCCGGGGCCCGCCCGCGCGCGTCGGTCGTGGGGACGCTCCTGAGGGCCTCCGCGGCCGGTCGCCGTGCGGGCCGGGCCGGTCCGGGCCAGGGTGGGCGCGTGCCCCGACCTCCCCGTCACGACCGCGCGCGCCGGCGCGTCGTCCTCGTCCTCGGCGCCTCCAGCGGGATCGGCCGCGCGACGGCGCACCGCCTCGCGGCGCGGGGGGACGCCGTGGTGCTGGCGTCCCGGTCCGCGGAGGCGCTGGCCGAGGTCGAGCGCGAGTGCCGCGCCCGCCGGCCCCGTCGCCGCCCGGTCGACACGGGCGGCCCGGACGTCCTCGTCGTGCCGACGGACGTGTCCGACCGCGCGGCCGTGCACCGGCTGTTCGAGGCCGCCTGGGCGGCGCACGGGCACGTCGACGCGGTCGTGCACGCCCCGGCCGTCGTCGCCTACGGGCGCTTCCACGAGGTGCCGGCGGACGTCTTCGACCAGGTCATCGCGACGAACCTGCTGGGTACCGCGAACGTGGCCCGCGAGGCGATGGCGCGGTTCTCGGCCGCCGGCGGCGGGCACCTCGTCGTCATCGGCTCCCTGCTGGGCAGCATCGCCACGCCGTGGATGTCCTCCTACGTGACCAGCAAGTGGGCCGTCCACGGGTTCACCCGGACCCTGCAGGCCGAGGCGCGGTCGCTGCCCGGCGTGGAGGTCTCGCTCGTCACCCCCGGCGCCGTCGACACCCCGGTGTACGCGCAGGCCGGCAGCTACGCCGGGCGGATCGGCCGGCCGCCGCCCCCCGTGGACCGGCCGGAGAAGCACGCGCGCGCGATCGTGCGGGTCGTCGACCGGCCCGTGCGCAAGCGGTCCGTCGGCCCGGCGAACAAGGTCCTGACGGCCGCGTTCCGGCTGGCACCGTGGGCGTACGACCGCGGGGTGGGTCCGGGCATGTCCGTGCTCGGGCTCTCGCGCGACCGCGTCGAGCCGCACCCCGGCAACGTCTTCACGCCCACGCCGGGCGGCGAGGCCGTGCACGGGCGGTGGGGACGGCACTGGCTGCGGCCCCTCGGGGCGGCGGCCGCCGGGCTGGGCGGGCTCGTCGTCGGGTCCGCGGTGCTGGACGCGGTGCGCTCCCGGGAGGACTGAGTCCCCCCTGGGCGCGCACCGCTCGGCGGCACCCAGCGGCGCTCAGCGCGGTGCCGTGAGGAACACGTCGAAGAGCTCCGGGTGCTGGGCGTGCACGAGCACCATGAAGACGACCGCGTCGAAGAGAAGGTGCACGGTCAGCACGTAGGTCAGTGACGCCGTCTTGACGAACGTCAGCCCCTGCACCAGCGCGAACGGGATCGTCAGTGCCGGGCCCCACTCCCGGTAGCCGAGCTCCCAGAGGAACGAGACGAACACGAGCGTCTGCAGGACGTTCGCGGTGGCCCACGGCAGGTTCCGGCGCAGCAGGGCGAACACCGTGCAGACGAAGAACAGCTCGTCCCACGTGCCGACGGCGGCGACCCCGACGAACAGCCGCGCGATCTCCTGCCCGCCGTCGAGCTCGGGCCAGTTGCGCCACACGCCCGACGAGAGGAAGTACCAGGGCAGGATCAGGTACCCGGCCAGCACGACGCCGACGAGGTACCCCCAGTGGACCCGCGTCCACGGCCGGCCCACCCGCCAGGGGAAGCGGATCGCGTCCTCGCGCAGCCACCAGCGCGACAGCGCCCAGGGCACCAGCACCGCCAGCGACAGCACGACGCCGAACCTCACGATGCCGGCGTCCGACAGGTCGGCTTCCAGCGAGATCGTGCTGACGATCCCCTGCCCCACCGCGATGAGCAGCAGGTCCTTGCCGAGCGCGCGGTCGACCGCCAGGCCCAGGACCACCCCGGCGACGAGCGGCACGTAGGCCAGCGGCCGGACGTGCACGGCGAACAGCAGCACCGCGGCGCCGCACACCAGCAGCGCGGCGAGCAGGCGGGCCGCGGAACGACCGGCGCCGTCGTCGGGCACGCCGGCGACCCGCTGCAGCAGCCCGGCAGGGGCGGGGGGCGTCGTCGCGTCGGGCACGGCGGTCAGCCTGCCCGACGGCACCGACATCCGCCACGGACGCTGAGAGCCGCCCGTGAGCGGCGGCGGGTCCGGCCCTTCCGGCTACCGGCCGGCACGACGACCATGCACCCATGACGGATCCCGGCGCCGGTCCCGCACGCGTCGTCGTGGTCGGAGCCAGCGTGGCCGGCCTGCTCGCCGCGGCGGCCGTCGCGGGCGACGGGCGGCGCACGACCCTCGTCGAGAAGGACGTGCTGCCCGACGCGCCGGCGTCGCGGCCCGGGACGCCGCAGGACCGGCACCCGCACGTGCTGCTGCACCGCGGCCTGCTCGCCGCCGAGACGGTCGTGCCCGGGCTGCGCGAGGACCTGCGCCGGGCCGGCGCCGTCCCCGTCGACACCGGGAGGCTCGCGTGGCTCGGGGAGCAGGGGTGGGCGCCGCGCAGCCGGCAGTACGAGGTGCTCTCGGCGACGCGGCCCCTCGTCGAGCACGTGCTGCGCACCCGCGTCCGGGCCCTGCCGGGGGTGGTCCTGCGCGACGGGACCCGCGTGGACGGCCTGGCGCGCGGCGACGACGCCGCGTGGCACGTGCACCTCGCCGACGGCTCGACCCTGGCCGCCGACCTCGTCGTCGACGCCTCCGGGCGCACGTCGCGGCTGCCCGTGTGGCTGACGGCGCTGGGGCTGCCGGAGCCGAGGACGCAGGAGGTCGACGCCCGGATCGGCTACGCGAGCCGGGCCTACGCGCTGGACCGCGAGCGCGTCACCACCGCGGGCGTCGTGCTGCTGGCGTCGCCCGGGCGGCCCGTCGGCGGGCTCGCGCTGCCCGTGGAGGACGGCCGTTGGCTCGTCGGGCAGGTGGGCGTCGGCGAGCAGCGGCCGGGCCGGGAGCCCGACGCCTTCCTCGCCGGCCTCGCCGCGCTGCAGGACCCGGTGCTCGCCGAGCTCGCGGCCGCCGCGGAGCCGGCCTCCGACGTGGCCGTCCACCGCCGGACCGCCAACCGCCGGCACGCGTGGGAGCGCCGGGGCGCCCTGCCCGACGAGGTGCTCGTCGTCGGGGACGCGCTGTGCGCGTTCAACCCCATCTACGGCCAGGGGGTCGCGGTGGCCGCGCTCGAGGCGGCCGCCCTGCGCGCGGAGGTCCGCCGCGGGTGGCGGCCGCGGCGCAGCGCCCGCCGGCTGCAGCGCCGCTTCGCCCGCACCACGGCGCTGCCGTGGGCCATCGCCACGGGCGAGGACCTGCGCTACCCCACGGTCGCCGGCCGCGAGGGCCTGGTCGCCGCGCTGCTCGGCCGGTGGACGCGGGAGCTGGGCCGCCTCGCCGCCCACGGCGACACCGCCACCCAGGAGCGGGTCGCGTCCGTCTTCCACCTCATGGCGCCGCCGCTGGTCCTGCTGCACCCCCGCCTCCTGGCTGCGGGCCTCCGTGCGCGGCTGCGCGGCTACGGCACCCCGGTCCCCCGCCCGCAGGTCCTGGTGCCGGCGTCCTCGTCGCGGGCTGCGGACGTCACCACCCGGCGCTCCTAGGAGCCGCCGGGCTGCCGTCCGCGGCGGCCCACGAGCTCCCAGACGGCCGGCAGCAGCGCCACGGCCGCGACCGTGTACGCGAAGTCCTCGACCGGCGCGACGCCCACCCGAAGGCCCGAGATGAGGGTCGGGTCGTAGGCGACGATCGACAGCCCGACGAGCACGTTGTCGAACACGGCCGTGAGCAGCACCAGCACCACCAGCGTCACGGCGGTCGCGCGCACGGGGTGCCGGCGGCCGTCGCGCCGCCGCGAGCGCTCGGCCAGCACGACGACGACCGCCGCCAGCAGCAGGAACGGCGTGTTGACCAGGGCGTACGTCACCGCGGCACCTCGGGCTGCGCCCCGGGACGCGTCATCAGCCCCCACACGTTCATCGTCGACCAGCACAGCAGCGTCAGGAAGAAGAGCTCCTCGAGCGGCAGCTCGGGCGCCAGCAGCACACCCGTCATGAGGTCCGTGGAGCCGCGGAAGAAGATGCCCGTGGCGATGCCCGCCACGTCCCACGTCAGGAAGAAGGCAAGCCCGACCGCCATGACGACCGCCGCACGCCGGGCGTCCCGCCAGAAGAAGGTCCGGTACCCGTGGTCGACCAGCGCCTGCCCGACGAGGGACAGCACCAGCGCCGTCAGGTAGAGCACGCCCACGCCAGGTCCTCCGGTGCCGCCGTCGTCCGTGTCGTCCCGAGCGGTCAGCGTGCCAGCAGCTCCGCCAGGGACAGCGGCGGCAGGCCGGTCAGCCGCTCGACGTCGCGCGAGACGGCGGCCATCTCCCCGTGCGCGATGGCCGTGTACGTCGACACCCACGCCTCCACCTGCCAGGCCGGCGCGCCGAAGCGCTCGCGCGAGGCGTAGGCCTCCTCCAGCGTCTCGGGGACGTACCGCGTCGGGCGGCCCGCGGCGGTGAGTACCGCGGCCACCTCCTCGAGCGTGAGCGCCTCCGGACCCGTCACCTCGTACGTCGCGCCCGCGTGCCGGTCGCCGACCGGGTCGCGCAGCACGTCGCCGACGACGGTCGCGGCGCAGCGCACCACGTCCTCGCGGGCGACGCCGGCCACGCGCCCGTCGCCGGCCGGGCCGCGCAGCGTCCCGTCCTCGCCGACGAAGGCCGGCAGCAGGTCCAGGTACAGGTTGTCGCGCAGCACGGTCCTCGAGAGCCCGGCCGAGCGCAGGGCCTCCTCCGTGGCGGCGTGGTCGCGCGCCAGCGTGAAGGTCGCGTCCGGCGCGGCCCCCGCGAAGGAGGTGTAGACCACGTGCCGGACCCCGGCGGCGGCCGCCGCCTCGACCGCGGTGCGGTGCTGGTCGAGCCGGTCGACGCTCTCCCCGGCCGAGACGAGGACGAGCACGTCCGCGCCGTCGAACGCGCGGCGGCACGCCTCCCCGTCGCCGTAGGACGCGACGGCCACCTCGACGGGCTCCAGCTGCGGGGCCCGGAGCGGGTCGCGCACGACGAGGCGCATCCGCAGGTCGGGGACGCCCACGCCGCCGGGGACGGCACCGGGACCGCCGAACCCGTCGCCGGCGGGCGGGGTCGCACCCGCGGCGAGGGCCGCGGCCACTCCACCGCCGACGGCGCCGCTGGCGCCCGTGACGACGACGAGCGGGAGGTCGGGGACCGCCATGGTCAGAGGCGCTCGAGCCGCGGGCTGTCCAGCGCGACGCGCCGCAGGTCGCCGCCGAAGTCGACGATCGCGTTGCGGTCGCCCTCGAGGCGCACCGTGCGGCCCAGGCCGTGCCGGTCGTGCGACACGCGGTCGCCCGGCTCGAGCTCGATGCGGGTGGCGGCGGCCGCGGCGCGGGCGGCCGCGAACGGGCTGTTCGGCAGGTGGCGGGGCGTGGCGGGGCGCTGGCTGGCCATGGTTCTCTCCTCCGTCGACCCCGGACGGGGGCTCTGCGACCAGGGTACGCGCCCGGGCGGAGCCCCGGCCGAGTCCTTCGTCACGGGCCCGAACCCTCAGCACGGGTCAGTTGAGCGTGAGGTCGTCCGGCCACGTCGAGTACAGGGCGAGGTCCGAGGGCTGCCGCCGCAGCACGCGGTGCCAGAGCTCCTGCGGGTCCGCGGCGAAGGGGTCCTCCGGGCGGGCGTCGAGGACCCACCACGAGCCCTCGGCCACCTCCTCCTCGAGCTGCCCCGCCGACCAGCCGGCGTACCCGGCGAAGATCCGCAGGTCGGGCACCTGCGCCACGACGTCGGCCGGCTCCAGGTCGAGGTCCAGCAGCCCGAAGGAGGCCACGACCCGGTCGACGCCGACGGGCGTCCGACCGCCGGGGGCGGACGGCACCGCCACGACCCCCAGCGCGGAGTCCAGCCCGACCGGCCCGCCCTGGAACAGGTACCGCGGGGCGCTCACCCACGGCTGCCACGCCGGCAGCACCGCAGCGACGTCCACCTCGAGCGGCCGGTTGACGACCACGCCGAAGGCGCCGCCGTCGGCGTGGTCCAGCAGCAGGATCACCGTCCGGCGGAACGTCGGGTGCTCGAGGCGCGGCGTGGCGACGAGGAGCCGCCCCACCCACCGCTCGTCGTCCGCCACCCCCCCAGTCTCGACCCTGGCGGCCGGGGCCGCCCGCGCGGCGTGGCCGCAGGCCCGCGGGCGGCGCCCTCGGCCGGAAAAGGGCGCCGTGGTCGGAGCTGCGCGAGGAGTGGGTCTGGCTCCCGGCGCTGTTCCTCGCGGTCGGGGCCGTCGTCGGGGAGACACGGCCGCTGGCCATCCCGCGCACACGCCACCCCACCGAGGCCATGGCGATCTCGACCCCCTTCGTGCTGGCGCTCGTGCCGGTCGCCGGGCTCGGGCCCGCCCTCGTCGCCCAGGTCATGGCCTCCCTCGTCGACGACCTGCACCGACGTCGTGGGCTGCTGAAGTCCGCCTTCAACTCCAGCCAGTACCTGCTGAGCGTGCTCGCGGGCGGCGCGGTGCTGTCCGTCGTCGGCGCCCGGCCGCTGGTGTCCGGCCCGTCGGACGTCGGTCGCCTCGACGTGCTGCCCCTGCTCGTCGCCGGCCTGTCCATGCTGCTGGTGAACCGGCTCCTCGTCGGGGTCGTCGTGGCGCTCGCCTCGGGGCAGCCGCTCCTGCCCGTGCTGCGGGCCGACCTGGCGTGGTCGGCCTCCTCGCAGCTCGTCCTCCTCGCCATCGGTACCGTCGCCGCCGAGCTGGCGACCGAGAGCCTGCTGTCCCTCGTGCTGCTGTGCCTGCCCGCGGCCGCCATCCACGTGACGACCGCCGCCTCGTTCCTGCGCGCCCGTCAGGCCGCCCGCGACCCGCTCACGGGCCTCGGCAACCGCGAGCTGCTGTTCGAGGAGCTCGGCCGCCTGCTCGACGCCGGCACCCCCGAGGGCCCGGGGCTCGTCCTGCTCGACCTCGACCACTTCAAGGACATCAACGACGGGCTCGGGCACCCCGTGGGCGACGAGCTGCTGCGCGAGGTCGCCGCCCGGCTGCGGCGCGTCGTCGACGGCGACGTCGTCGTCAGCCGGCTCGGCGGCGACGAGTTCGCGGTCGTCGTCGCGGGCGGCGGCGCCCCGGGTGCCGAGCGCGTGGCGCACGCGCTGAAGGCCGCCCTGCAGGAGCCCGTGCGAGTCGGCGACCTCGAGCTGCTCGTGCGCGCCAGCGCCGGCGTGGCCGTCGCCCCCGAGCACGGCGACGACGCGGCGACCCTCATGAAGAACGCCGACATCGCGCTCTACCGCGCCAAGCGCGAGCGCGACCGCGTGAGCACCTTCTCGCCGGAGCTCGCCGTGGACACCAGCGAGCGGCTCGCACTCCTGGCCGACCTCAGCGTCGCCATCGGCGCGGGCCGGCTCGCCGTGGCCTACCAGCCGCAGGTCGACCTCGGGACGGGACGCATCGAGGCCGTCGAGGCCCTCGTGCGCTGGAACCACCCCGTCCTCGGACCCGTCCCGCCGGACCGGTTCATCCCGCTGGCCGAGAACTCGGGCCTCGTCGCCGGGCTGACCGCGTTCGTGCTGGACACCGGCCTGGCGGCCCTGGCGCGCTGGCACGCCGACGGGCACCGGCTGCGCCTGGCGGTCAACCTCTCGGCCCGGCACCTGTCCGACCTCGCGCTCCCCCGCCAGGTGGCTGCCGCCCTGGACCGGCACGGCGTGCCCGCGGGCGCGCTGGTGCTCGAGGTGACGGAGACGGCGCTGCTGTCCGACCCGGCCCGCGCCGACGTCGTGATCGCCGAGCTGCGCGCCCTCGGCACCACGGTGTCGGTCGACGACTACGGCACGGGCCACGCCTCGCTCGGGTACCTCCAGCGTCTCGACGTCGACGAGCTCAAGATCGACCGCTCCTTCGTCAGCGGCATGGCCACGCGCCGCGGCGACTTCGTCATCGTGCGCTCCACCGTGCAGCTCGCGCTCGACCTGGGCCTGCGCGTCGTGGCCGAGGGCATCGAGGACGCGGCCACCGTCGATGCGCTGCGGGCCATCGGCTGCCGCACCGGTCAGGGCTACCACCTCGGCCGGCCCACCACGTCCCAGGAGATCGGGCAGCGCCTGCTCGAGGCCGCCCGCGGCCGCGTCCCCGTCCCCCGCACCGGAGGCTGACCGTGCTCGTCCTCGCCTGCGCCCTGCTCGCCGCCCTGTCGCCGCTCGTGCGCGGCCGCGTGCCCGCCGCCCTCGTGCGGCACCGGTGGCGGCTCGTCCCGCTGGTGTGGGCCGCGCTCGTCGTGCAGACGGTCGTGCTGGAGCTGCCGACGCCGGCCGGCCTCGCGCCCGTCGTGCACGTGGGCACCTACGTCGTGGCGGCCGCGTTCCTCGTCGCCAACCGGGCGCTGCCCGGGACCCTCGTCGCCGCCGCCGGGACGCTGAGCAACGGCGTGACCATCGCCCTCAACGGCGGGACGCTGCCGGCGTCCGCCTCCGCGGTGGCGGCCGCGGGCATCAGCCCGGACATGGCCTTCGCCAACTCCATCGTCGTGGCGGATCCGGTGCTGCCGTGGCTCGGGGACGTCTTCGCCCTCCCGGCGCCGCTCCCCCTGGCGAACACCTTCAGCGCGGGCGACGTGCTCCTCGTCGCCGGCGTCGCGCTGGCCTCGTGGGCGCGGACCCCGCCGCGCGCCGCCGTGCCCGACGAGGGCGCCGACGAGGGCGTCGACGGGGGCGTCGACGGGGGCGTCGGCCAGGGCGTCGGCCGGGGTGTCGGTGGTGCGCACGTCGACCGAGCGCGAGGCACCGCTGCGGCGGCGGACCCCGTGGCACCGCCCGTAGGGTGACGCGGAGGGGCGACCTGCAGGTCGTCCGACCGGTCACCGGGCAGAGGTGGCGCCGGGGCAGGAGGTGCGCGGCACGGAGGTGGACGATGGCGGACCGGCCGGCGGCGCGCGTCACCATCGTCGAGGTCGCCAAGTACGCCGGCGTGGCGATCAGCTCCGTCTCCAGCGCGCTCAACGACCGGCCCGGCGTCTCCGAGCAGACCCGGGCCCGCATCAAGCAGGCCGCCGCCGAGCTGGGGTTCGTGCCCAGCGTCCGCGGGCGCGCGCTCCGCGCGCGCCGCACCTTCACCGTCGGGCTCGTCGTGCAGCACGACCCGACGGTGCTGGAGTCCGACCCGTTCTTCGGCGGTTTCATCGCCGGGCTCGAGCAGGTCCTGGACCCGCGGGGGTACGCGCTCATCCTGCAGATCGGGCAGGCACCGGCGGACACCCTCGACCGCTACCGCCGGCTGGCCGCCGGGCGGCGCGTGGACGGCGTGCTGCTCGACGAGCTCGTCGTCGACGACCCGCGGGTGGAGCTGGTGACCGAGCTGGCGCTGCCGGCGGTGGGCGTCAACCCCGCGGCCGGCTTCCCCCTGCCGGCCGTGCGGCAGGACGACGCGGCCGGGATCCGCGACCTCGTCGCGCACCTGGTGGGGCTGGGCCACGAGCGGTTCGCGCACGTCGCGGGGCCGCCGCACCTCGTGCACGCCGTGCGCCGGGCGGAGGCGTGGTCGGCGGCGCTGGCGGCGGCGGGCCGCGGGCCAGGGGCCGTCGTGCCCGCGGACTTCACCTACGACGGCGGCGCCCGGGCGGCCGCGGTCCTGCTCGACGCGGAGCGGCCGCCGACGGCCGTCTTCTGCGCCAACGACCTCGCCGCCATCGGCGTCATGGCCGAGGCGCACCGCCGCGGGGTCCGCGTGCCCGAGGACCTGTCCGTGGCCGGTTTCGACGGCATCGAGCTCGGCACCTACGTGCGCCCGTCGCTCACCACGCTCACGACGACCCCGCGCCTCGTCGGCGCGGCGGCCGCGGAGCTGCTGCTGGACCTCCTCGACGGAGGCACCCCGGGCGACGTCACCGTCGAGCCGGCCCGCCTCCTCGTCCGCGGCTCGACCGGTCCCGCGCCCGACCGCTCCTGACGTCCCGGTCGCGCTCCCCGTGGAGGGGTGCTACCGTCACGACGAATGCACCGAAACGTTTCGGTGCTTCCTGCAGTGCCCGTAGCCCGACGACCATCGCGAGCTGGTACTTCGGCAGCAACCGCGCCGGTGTGCCCCTCTACGACCCGGCGACGGGCGTCACCACGGACGGCGTCCAGCCCGACGGCACCACCAACCGCAACGCCGGCGCCGAGAGCACCATCCACGGCCTGCTGTCCATGCTGGCCCTCGACGCGCACCCGGACGTCTCCGCGCTGGCCCAGGCGGCGGCCACGGTCACCCTGCGGGACGGCCTGACCGTCGTGGAGGCGGAGTCCGGCACGACGGACGGCACCGTCCTCACCCCGGACGACGCCTGGACCGGCGAGTCCGGGTGGAGCGGCGGCTCGGCCGTGCAGCTCGCGCCGGGGCGGACCGCGTCGATCCCGGTCCCCGCGGGGAACGGCGTGCGCTCGGTCGAGCCGGTCCTGCTGGCCCAGCCCGGCACGCCGGCCGTGTCCCGCTGGACCGCCGGCCGCTACCCGCTCGGCACGCTCACCACACGGGCCGGCGACCAGGGCATCACGGCGATCCCGGGCGTCCTCCTCCCCCTGCCGCTGACGCGCCCGCTGCTGCCCGGGGCGACGACGGTCACCGTCGACGGCCGCGTGGGCACGACGGTCGTCGACGCCCTCGTCGTCCCCCCGCACCTGCAGCGCCTGAGCCTGGCGGGCGACGACGGTGCCGCGACGGAGCTGGCCGTCTCCGCGGGCCGCACGCCGCTGCCGGCCACGGTCGGCGCGGCGGGGCACGACGTCGACCGTCGAGGTCTTCGACGCCACGGGCACCCTGGTCCGCTCCGCGGAGCTGACGGGGCGCGGGGTCGTCGCCGTGCCGGCCGGGGGTTTCCTCGTCGCCACGCGCTGACGGCTGGTCCCCAGCAGCAGCACGCGCAGGGCCGCGCCGCGTCGCCCCACCCGGGCGGCGCGGCGCGTGCATGCGCGGCACGATGAGCCCGTGCTGCTCGCCGACGTCGCCGCCACGTCCCGCGCGCTGGCCGCGACCCGGTCGCGCCTGGCCAAGCGGGCGCTGCTCGTCGACCTGCTCGGCCGGACCGCGCCCGACGAGGTGCCGGTCGTCGCCCGCTACCTGGCCGGTGAGCTGCGGCAGCGCCGCACGGGCCTGGGATGGCGGTCGCTCGGCTCGCTGCCGGTGCCGGCCGACGAGCCGTCCCTGGAGGTCGTCGCCGTCGACGCGGTCTTCGAGCAGATGGCCGGCCTGTCGGGGTCGGGCTCGTCGACCCGGCGCCTGGCGCTGGCTCGCGACCTCTTCGCCGCCGCCACCGCCGACGAGCAGCACCTGCTGCGCGGGCTCGTCACGGGCGAGCTGCGGCAGGGCGCCCTCGACGCGCTGCTCCTCGACGCCGTGGCGGAGGCCGCCGGCGTCCCGGCTGCCTCCGTGCGCCGGGCGGCGATGCTCGCGGGCTCGACGGAGCCGGTCGCGGCCGCGGCTCTGGGTGCGGGGTCGCCGGAGGCGGCCGAGGCGGCGCTGGCCGGCTTCGGGCTCACCGTCGGCCGCCCGGTCCGGCCGATGCTGGCGGCGTCGGCCCCCGACGTGGCCGCGGCGGTCGCCGGCTTCGAGGGCCGCGAGGTCGTCGTCGACGCCAAGCTCGACGGCATCCGGGTCCAGGTGCACCGCGACGGCGACGAGGTCCTGGTCGTCACCCGGAGCCTGGACGACATCACCGCACGCGTCCCCGAGATCGTCGCCGCCGCGCGCGGCCTCGACGTGCGCTCGGTGGTCCTCGACGGGGAGGCCCTGGCCCTCGACGCCGACGGCCGCCCGCGCCCCTTCCAGGAGACGGCCTCGCGCAGCGCCACCCGCGACGCCGAGATGGCGGCCGGCACCACGCTGACGCCGTTCTTCTTCGACGTCCTGCACGTCGACGGCCGCGACCTGCTCGACGCCCCCCTGCGCGAGCGCCTGGCCGTCCTGGACGCGGTGGCCCCGGCGTACGCCGTCGAGCGGGTGGTGACGTCGGACCCGGAGGTGGCGCAGGAGTCGTTCGCCCGCTGGGTCGGCGAGGGCCAGGAGGGCGTCATCGTCAAGGACGCCGAGGCGCCCTACGAGGCGGGCCGCCGCGGCAGCGCGTGGGTCAAGGTCAAGCCCCGCCACACGTTCGACCTGGTGGTCCTCGCGGTCGAGCGCGGCTCGGGCCGCCGCACGGAGCTGCTGTCGAACATCCACCTCGGCGCCCGCGACCCGGAGAGCGGCGGCTTCGTCATGCTCGGCAAGACCTTCAAGGGCATGACCGACGAGATGCTGGCCTGGCAGACCCGCCGCTTCCGCGAGCTCGAGGTCGCCGACGACGGCTGGACGGTCACCCTGCACCCGGAGCAGGTCGTCGAGATCGCCATCGACGGCATCCAGCGCTCCCCCCGCTACCCCGGCGGCATCGCCCTGCGCTTCGCCCGCGTCCTGCGTTACCGCGACGACAAGACCCCCGCCGAGGCCGACACCCTCGACACGGTCCGCACCCTCGGCGGCCTGCGTGAGAACGAGCCCGAGCAGAGGGACGAGATCTGACGTCGACGACGCCGAACGCCTGCCGCGACAGCGTCGGCACCATCCCGCAGTCGGCCCCCCGCGTCGTCTTTTCGTCATACGATGGGCCGATGGCGACGGACGCAGAGATCGAGCGGTTGGCTCACGAAGCGGAGCGGGGCTACGACGTCGACGTCCTCAAGCGCAGGGGTCGCGGACGCCCGGGGCGGGGCGCAGAACCCATGCAGGTCGTCGCCGTCCGTCTGACGACCGACGAGCTGGAGGCGCTCGACGCCGCGGCCGCCAAGAACCAGATCACCCGGTCTGAGGCCATACGCCGCTCATTGGCACACTTCGCGGCGTGAGGGTCCATTAAGTGCGTCCAGCATGGCGCGCGCCCTGATGATCACCACGGACGGCGACGTCGACTCGCCCACCGGCGCAGCTCGTCCGACCCCGATGTCGCAAATCGCCTGCCGCACCCGACTACGCGGGGCGCCTGCCCGACGCCACGCTTCGCATTCTCGTGACCTGCCCGCGCTATCCGGCCGCTCAGGCCTGCACTAGCCGATTCTTCTGTTGACCGCCAGACATCCAGTGCGTCTCGATCTGCTGAATGAAGTATGGCCTCACCAATTTTGCGCGCGCGGGTTCCCTGCCATCTTCCGCCCGGACCACGACACCTTCCATTCCTTCGCAGCCATAACGGCTCACCCCAATCGCCGCTTGCAGGTCGCGCAAGTCAAACTCTCCCTCGGCAATCTTTGGAACGGTGGACAGGCCCAACTCAAGCGCTAGAGCATCGCGCACGTCTAACTGCCAGAACCGCTGTGCCTCGCGGTCGTACACATCGAAGAGCAGGAACCAATCAGGTAGGCGATCATAGAATATCGAGTGCCTGACGGCGCACCACTCGCCAAAGAGGATCAAGTGTGGGCCGATCGCCTTCAGTATGCGCGATTGGCGAGGACGCAGCCAAGACTCGATCCCCGCAAAGTGCCTGCCCCCGGATGCGACATAGTCGCCGCGCGCCTGCAAGCGTAGACCGGGCCCGTCACCGGATATTCCTAGGTTCTGGCCATCAAGCTTCTCTTCGACGATCAAAGGGCCCGACAGCAGCGCCTCCAGTTCTCTCTGCGGCAGAACTTTATCTGCTCTTAACTCGATTCCGGGCGGCTGGCAGAGGTGCGGCGTCGAAGGATAGCGAAAGAATTCACTCACGGAGCATCAAACCCAAACTTCGAGCGGTACGCGGCCCGGATCGACTCCTCGTGCGCGTAGACAACTTGAACACCATGCCGCCGGAGGACGGCCGCCCAGTTCAACCACTTTGTGTCGGTCGCCTGCACAACAGGCACGCAAGCGACTTTCGCGGCTGCCACAAACTTGCGATCAGATGGATCGATTTCACCGTCGTCGCCTTCTAGCACCTCGTATTTGTGCTCGACCACGGGATCTGGCCGCAAGTCTGGACGTGCCGAAGAGTCCCAGGTGTATCTGAAGTCGTGTACATACCTAGCGAACGCGTCACCAAGCGTCGGCTGACCGCTGAAATCAAGTTGATGCATATACTCGTCAACGATCTCTCCGGCCGCATCCGTGACAACTACCAAACGGCCCGCGAGTATCTCCTCCAAAATCTCTTCGCACGCGTCCAGCAAATCCTGAGGGCGATCTGCAGGGAGCTTAACGACGAGGGGAACATTCGTGTCGACGACGCGGCTCACACTTCGGCCCTCGCGATACGCCGGCGTTCACGCGCACTCCTAGACTGCGCGATTAGATCCGCGGCAGGATCACCGAAGAAATTGTTCGGCCAATTGTGCACGTTGCCTAGAGGATCGACGTCAAGGGGCTCAATTCGAGAGCCAGCACGACCAGTACTTACCACATAGCAGCGGACTCGAGTGGGATCTAAGGCGCCTTCGGCGATCCGACGTAAGAGTCGCCGAAGCAAGTGCTCCGAATGCGATTCCACGATGATCTGCGTGTCCCTCGGCCGGCTATTCTCCCTCATGCCGATTGCTTCGATGAACAGATCCGCCAAACCGGCTTGAATCGAAGGATGCAAGTGGATTTCTGGCTGCTCCATGATCACGGTCGACCCCGGAGCGGAGTAGAAGCACTCGACGATGACCGGCAGCACCTGCGAAACACCGAAGCCGACATCCGTTAAGAGTACTTCTCGAGATCCGCCTGGCGTCCGCACTCGCACTTCGTACTCGTCCCGGCCCTCACCGATCGGTTTCACGGTGAAATCGTCGATCACACCCAGCGTTTTTAGCCAACGTGCCACGAGGGCCTGAAGCGGTTGGTGTCGGGTGCCCGACCGAACGTTGTATGTTCGGTCCCGACCAGCAAGAAGGGCTTCGACTGTACGCTCCCCTCGCCAGCCTACGTGGCCTACCTCCTCTCCCGACCACCGGTATAGCCGATTCGGCTTCTCCCTAAGCGGTCCTAAATAGTTTAGAGCAGATAGTTGCTCCTCCAGGGCCAAGGTGAAGTCGGGTGCGTACTCCAAGTGCTGATATCGAGTCGCAAGATCATCCGGGAAGGCGTGAAACTGCGAGGGAGGGGACACGGGCCACTTCCGCCCAAGCGTCCTGATCAATTCGACGCCTTCTGCTTCCATCTTGTATTTTGTGGAAGTGTCAGACTCTCGCGTGCTCCGAAGGGTAAGGCGACGTCCGTCATTAGCATGAAGCGTGTAAGAATACTCGTCCACCCTCACCCTCGGTGGCGCTACCCCCACCGCGCTGATTCTCGAGGTGAAGTCCAGAAGGTTCCCTTCGAAATACTGGTCGCTCCGCGGATCAAAGATCTCCATCTCGTCCAGGCGTGACCATCGAAGGTGAAATTCCAACGGAACGGCCACATCGCCGTCGCGTACGAGTTCAGAATAACTTCCGAGGTCGACGGGGGTGCCGTCATCACCGGTGTGCAGTACGCGTTTGCGGTCCGCCGACTCTACGGTCTGACGCAACATCAGAAGGAATTGGTGCAGGCTAGACTTTCCTGACGAGTTTGCGCCGAAAAGTATTGTCAACGGAGCCAACTCGATATCCCCGGTATCTCGCCACGCTTTGAAATTCTTTATCTGCAGCCGCGTTAGCACAACCGTTCCTCCTCGCTCGTCGTGCCGCAGGCTATCGCACTAGGACCGCGCGCGCTTCAGTGCTCGATGGCTGTGCCTCGGTCGATGGAACGGCGCTTCCCAGTCGGCGCCGCCGGCACGGGCTCGCTCAGCAGACGAAACCAGGCCGATGCGACGCAGGACGGCGTGCACGGACTGAGAGATCGGTCTCGACTGTGCGAGCACATTGGATTTACAACCGGGATGCTCAGCATTCGGGGCGGGTATAAATTTCGGCCTTGTGTACGTCAAATCTCGAGGCGACGATTTCCTCTGGCTGGCCATCACAAGTTGCGGGCTATGGCGGTCTGCAACTGTTGGCAACTGTTAGCTAGCCTCCGACGACGAGCCAGCCGTCCTCCTCCGCGACCGGGAAGACCTGCAGCGCGCGCTGGCCGGTCAGGCACGCGCCCGTGGCGAGCTCGAAGGTGTGGGCGTGCAGCGGGCACACCACGACGCGCGCGTCGGTCTGGCCGTCGGCGATCGGGCCGCCGCGGTGCGGGCACACCGCCGAGACCGCGCGCAGCGCGCCGGTGCGCAGCCGGAACACCGCCACCTGCTCCCCCGCGACCGCGAACGCGCGGCCCTCGCCGGGTGGCACGTCCGTCACGCGGGCGACCCTCGTCGCCGGCAGCCCGCGCACCAGACCGCCCGGCGCCTGCTCGGACACCACCGCCTCCTCCGCGCTCATCGGACCGGCACCTGCGGCAGCACCGACAGCGGCAAGGACGTCCGGAACTGGCCCGGCTCCACCGGGCTGGCCCCCTCCTGCCACGGGTCGACGTAGGCGTCCACCGACTCCTGCATCCGCTCGTCGAGCCCGGCGGCCAGGCCGTCGCGGTCGTCGACGAGGATCGCCTTCAGCTCCTCCAGGCCGACCCGGGGGACGAAGGTGTACGTCCGCTCCAGCCAGTGCGCGTTCTCGCGGTAGTACTGCATGAACCGCCCGGCCAGGGTCAGCACCTCCTCGCGGGAGTCGACGGTCGCCAGCAGGTCCCCCTTGCGGATGTGCGCGCCGGCGGCCCCGCCGACGTAGACCTCCCAGCGACCCTCGCCGATCGCGACGACGCCCACGTCCTTGACGAGTGACTCCGCGCAGTTGCGGGGGCAGCCGGACACGGCGAGCTTCATCTTCGCCGGGCTCTCCAGGCCCTGGTACCGGCTCTCCAGGTCGATCCCGAGGCCGGTGGAGTCGTCGAGCCCGAACCGGCAGAACTCCGTGCCGACGCACGTCTTCACGGTGCGGAAGCTCTTGCCGTACGCGTAGCCCGACGGCATGCCCAGGTCGCCCCAGACCTTCGGCAGGTCCTCCTTGCGGATGCCGAGCAGGTCGATGCGCTGGCCGCCGGTGACCTTGACCAGCGGGACCTGGTACTTGTCGGCGACGTCGGCGATGCGGCGCAGCTGGTCCGGCGTGGTGACGCCGCCCTTCATCTGCGGCACCACCGAGAACGTCCCGTCGCGCTGGATGTTGGCGTGCACCCGGTCGTTGACGAACCGGGCGTCGCGCTCGTCGACGTGGTCGTGCGGCCAGACCACGCGCAGCAGCGAGGTCAGCGCCATCTTCGACCTCGCGTCGTCGGCGCCCTCCGGCGCGAGCGCCGCGAACACCGCCGACACGGACGTCAGGTGCCGTTCCTTGATGGCGGCGACGAGCTCGGGCTTGGTCATCGGGATGCCTGGCACGTACCAGGACGCCGAGGGGTCCTCCTCGACCTTGCCGCCGGCGGCCCACTCGACGATCTGCGCCACCAGCCCCTTGCAGGACCCGCAGCCCTTCCCGGCCCGGGTCTTGTCCATGACGGAGCCGACGGTCTTGCAGCCGCCGTGGACCGCTCCGCAGATGTCCCCCTTGGACACGCCGTTGCAGTTGCAGACGGCGGCCTCGTCGGACAGCTCCGCGACCGACACCTCGTCGGGCGGCGCGCCGATGTCGAAGAGCATCTGCACGCGCTCCTCCGGCAGCGCCATGCCGCGGTCGAAGGCCTGCACGAGGAACGCGGTCTTGCGCACGTCGCCGAGCAGCGTCGCGCCGATGAGCCGGCCGTCGCGCACCACCAGCGACTTGTGCACGCCCTTCTTCGGCTCGGAGAACACGATGTGCTCGTCCGTCTCCCGCTGAGGCGCGACGACGCCCATGGACGCGACGTCCACGCCGGCGACCTTGAGCTTCGTCGCCGTGCGGGAGCCGTGGTATGCCGCGGCGGGGTCGGCGCCGGTCAGGACGTCGGCGATGACCTTGGCCTGCTCCCACAGCGGGGCGACGAGGCCGTACGTCTCGCCGCGGTGCTGCACGCACTCGCCGACTGCGAAGACGTCGTCGGACTCGACCGTGCGGAGCTGGTCGTCCACGACGATCCCGCGCTCGACCGTCAGGCCCGACATCTGCGCGATCTCGGTGTTCGGCCGGATGCCCGCCGCCAGCACCACCATGTCGCACGGCAGGAAGCGCCCGTCCTTGAGCTCGATGCCCTCGATCTGCTCCCGGCCGCGCACGGCGGTGGTGCGCCCGCCGCAGACGACCTCGATGCCCAGCTTCTCGATGCTGCGCTGCAGGATGCGGCCCGCGGCCTCGTCGAGCTGGGCGTTCATGAGATGCCCCGGGCCGTGCACCACGGTGACCTGCATGCCGTGGCTCTGCAGCCCGGCCGCCGCCTCGAGGCCCAGCAGGCCGCCGCCGATGACGACCGCGCGCTCGTGGTCGCGGGCGTAGGCGATCATCCGGCGCGTGTCGTCGAGCGTGCGGAACGTGAAGACCGCCTGGTGGAAGCCGCGCCGCGGGTCGCGCAGGTGCGTGATCTCCGGGACGAACGGCACCGAGCCCGTGGCGATGACGAGCTGGTCGTACGGCTGCACACCGCCGGCCCCGTCGACCACGACGTGCGCGAACGGGTCGATCCGCGCCACCCGCACGCCGGCGCGCAGGTCGATGCCGTTCTCCGCGTACCAGGCGACCGTGTTGAGGAAGATGTCCGCCTCGTCGTCCACGCCCTGCAGGACGTTGGACAGCATGATGCGGTTGTAGTTCCCGTACGGCTCCTCCCCGTACATCGTGATGTCGAACTGGTCCGCCCCGCCGCGGGCCAGCACCTCCTCGACCGTGCGGGCCCCGGCCATGCCGTTCCCGACGACGACAAGGCGCCGCTTCGGACCCACCGCGTGCGCACCCACGCTCAGACCTCGACCAGGCCGAGGTCGACGACGAGCACGCCGCTCGCGCCGTCCGGGGCGGACACCTGCAGCTCGACGACCGTGCCGGCCTCGAGGTTCTCCACGACGCGCAGCGGCACGTGCGTGTCGGCCTTGGCGCCGACGGGGAAGTACCGCATGGGCTCCCCGTCGCGCAGCAGCACGACGCAGGCCAGCTCGTCGGAGCTGTTGCCGCCCCGGAAGTAGACGGTCTGCGCGACGGCGCCGTCCGGCACCTCGTACACCAGCGCCGGGCTGAACGGCACGGGCTGGTCCAGGCCCTTGCCCGTGAACGGGGCGATGGTCTGCAGAAAGCGGGGGGTGGAGGGCACGGCGGTTCCCCTGTCAGGTCGGTGGGCGGAGGTGGCGGACGTGCGGATGGACGCGAGGGCGGTGGTCGGGGCGACGAGGGTCGTCGCGGGCGGGGGCGGCACGGGCTCGTCGGCGCGGGCCACCGCCACCGCGCAGGCCTTGAAGGCCGGCATCCGCGACAGCGGGTCGAGCCGGTCGTCGGTCAGCGCGTTGGCGTGGCCGGCGCCCGGGCCGCCCCCGCCCCAGTGGAAGGGGACGAAGACCGTGTCGGGCCGGATCTCGTCGGTCAGCCGCACGCGGAAGACCGCGCTGCCGCGGCGGGTGGTGAGCCGGACGTGGTCGTCGTCCCCGACGCCGTGGCGGCGGGCGAGGTCGGGGTGCAGCTCGGCGCGCGGCTCGGGCTGGGCGAGGGACAGCTGCCGGACGCGACGGGTCTGCGCGCCGGACTGGTACTGCTCCATGAGCCGGCCGGTCGTGAGGACGTAGGGGTAGGCGCCGCCCGTCGGCTCCACGCGCTCCTGCCACGTCACCGGCACGCACCGCGCGCGCCCGTCCGGCGTCGCGAACCGTTCGGCGAACAGCCGCGGCGTGCCCGGGTGGTCCTCCGACGGGCAGGGCCAGAACACGCCGTCCTCGGCGTCGAGGCGCTCGTAGGTGATGCCCGCGTAGTCGGCCGTGCCGCCCGCACTGGCCTGCCGCAGCTCGTCGAACACGGTCCGCGGGTCCGTCGGGAACTTGTCCCCCTGACCGAGGCGGGTCGCGAGCTCGTGCATCGTCGCCAGGTCGTCGCGGACGCCGGCCGGCGGGTCGATCGCCTTGCGGCGGTGGATGACGCGGCCCTCGAGGTTCGTCATCGTCCCCTCCTCCTCCGCCCACTGGGCGGTGGGGAGGACGACGTCCGCGAGCGCCGCGGTCTCGGAGAGGAACAGGTCGCTGACGGCCAGGAAGTCCAGGGCCTTCAGGCGCTCGACGACGTGCGTGCCGCGCGGCGCCGACACCGCGATGTTGGAGGCCATCACCAGCAGGCTGCGGACGCCGTCGTCCCGGCCCAGCCGGTCGAGCATCTCGTAGGCGCTGCGGCCCGGGCCAGGCAGGGAGTCGGGGTCGACGCCCCACACGCCGGCGACGTGCGCGCGGGCCGTCGGGTCGTCGAGCCGGCGGTAGCCCGGCAGCTGGTCGGCCTTCTGGCCGTGCTCGCGCCCGCCCTGGCCGTTGCCCTGGCCGGTGAGCGTGCCGTAGCCGGAGCCGGGGCGGCCCGGGAGGCCCAGGGCGAGCGCGAGGTGGATGAACGCCGTGGCGGTGTCGGTGCCCGCGGCGTGCTGCTCGGCGCCCCGCGCGGTGAGGACCATGGCGGCCGGCGCCTCGGCCAGCGCGTGCGCCACCCGTCGCAGGTCGGCGACCGCCACGCCCGTGATCCGCTCGACCCGGTCCGGCCAGAAGGACGCCACCGACGCGCGGACCGCCTCGAACCCGCTGGTCCGCGCCGCGACGTACTCCTCGTCGACGAGGCGGTCCTTCACCACCACGTGCAGCAGCCCCAGCGCCAGCGCCAGGTCCGTGCCGGGCACGGGCTGCAGGTGCAGGCCCGCGCCCTTGGCGGTGGCCGTCCGCCGCGGGTCGACGACGACGTGCAGCGCGCCGCGCTCACGGCCGGCGTCGACCCACTGCATGGCCGGCGGCATCGTGGCCGCGGCGTTGCTCCCGACGACGAGGAGCACGTCGGCGGCGGCCACGTCCTCGAGCGGGAAGGGCAGCCCCCGGTCGATGCCGAAGGCGCGGTTGGCGGCCGTCGCCGCGCTGCTCATGCAGAACCGGCCGTTGTAGTCGATCGCCGACGTGCCGAGCGCGACCCGGGCGAACTTGCCCAGCGCGTAGGCCTTCTCGTTCGTCAGCCCGCCACCGCCGAAGACGCCCACGGCGTCCGGGCCGTGCACGGCCTGGGTGGTCCGCACGGCCGCCGCGATGCGGTCGTAGGTGTCCTCCCACGTCGTCGGGACCAGGCGCGAGGAGCGGTCGCCGGGCACCGCGCGGACCAGCGGCGCGAGCAGGCGCTCCGGGTGGTCGAGCAGCTCGGCGGCGGTCCAGCCCTTCGAGCACAGCCCACCGCGGTTGACGGGGAACGTCTCGTCGGGCTGCAGCTCCGCCGGCCGGTCGCCGGCGTGCAGGACCATCCCGCACTGCAGGGAGCAGTACGGGCAGTGGGTCCTCGTGGCGGTCCGGCTCATCGCGACCCAGCATCGGCGGGGCGTGTTTCGCCCGGTCGCGCGGCTCGTTACGTCTCGCGCTCGTCGAGCGCACAGGCGACGTCCGTCCCCGGTGAGGTGGCGCGGTGAGGGTCGCTCGGAAACTCGTCCCCGGATCGGGGAACACGTCGCGGGATGCGCCGGTTGTGGACCGTGCGCACCGGTTCATGACCCCCGGGCTCAACCACAGCCGCTACGAGCGGCCTCGCGCCGTGAGGCGTCTGCCGGTGCGCAGCGACGGGCGGTACCCCTCGGGGTGCCGCCCGTCGTGCTCCCCGGGTCCCGGCACCCTTCCGCCGTGTCGGACCCCGGCCCTACGGTCGGTGCATGGCCGACGACGACATGCCGTGGGAACCGCCCGCAGCGGGGGACGAGCTCGCGCACCTGACCGCCGCGGTCGACCGGATGCGCACCACGTTCCGGTGGAAGGCCGACGGGCTCGACGCCGCGGGGCTGGCGCAGCGCGTGGCTCCTTCGCAGCTCTCCCTCGGCGGGCTGCTCAAGCACCTCGCCGCCGTGGAGGACCTGACCTTCACGTGGAAGCTGCACGGGACGCACCCCGGGCAGCAGTGGGACTTCCAGTCGTGGGGCGGACAACGGCACGGAGATCCTCGCCGCGGGCGACGACAGCCCCGAGACGCTCTACGCGACGTGGGACGACGCCGTCGCCCGGTCCCGCGAGCGGCTGGACGCCGTGCTCGCCGACGGTGGCCTCGACACGGTCGCCTCCCTGGGGGACGAACGGGGCCACCTCAGCCTGCGCCGCCTGCTCTTCGACCTCCTCGAGGAGTACGGCCGGCACACGGGCCACGCGGACCTGCTGCGCGAGGCCGTGGACGGGCGGGTCGGCGAGGACCCGCCGCAGGGGTGGGTGCCGGAGTCCGGCGCGCCGCTGGCCTGGATCGGCAACCGCTGACCGACCGCTCGACCTGCTCGACCTGCTCGACCTGCTCGACCTGCTCGACCTGCTCGACCTGGAGGCGACGATGACCACCGACCTGCCCGGCATCGACCTCGACGTGCCGCCGTCGGGGCCCGGGTGCGTGGAGTGCGAGCGGGACGGGAGCTGGTGGGTGCACCTGCGCCGGTGCGCGACCTGCGGGCACGTGGGGTGCTGCGACGACTCGCTGCACCGGCACGCCACCGCGCACGCCCACGCCGAGCGGCACCCGGTCATGCAGAGCTACGAGCCGGGCGAGGACTGGTTCTGGGACTACGAGCGGGGCCGTGCGTTCGCGGGGCCGGACCTCGCTCCCCCGACGAGCCGCCCGGTCGACCAGCCGGTGCCCGGGCCGGCCGGGCGCGTGCCCGCCGACTGGCGCGAGCAGCTCGCGGCCCGGGACGAGCGGGAGGGGCGGGGTCGCTGACGCGTCCTGCGGCGCAGGACCGGAGGCACGGATCGGTCGGCGGGTCGCTCGTCGGAGTGGTGCTGGTCAGCGGGCCTGCTGCGCCGGCTGCCCGTCCGGGCCGAGCGCGCCGACGAGCCACAGGGGCTCGTCGGGCACGGGCAGCACGCGTTGCGGGCCGCGGCCGGTGGCCGCCGTCTCGAAGCGGACGGCGATGTGCCGCGGCCGCACGGCGACGACCCAGCCGCGCCCGTGCTCGGGGTGCTCGACGTCCATGCCCGGTGACGTGTTGTCCGGGGTCGCGAGGACCGGCCCGTCGGCGGTCGGGGCGCTCGCCTCGTCGGCGCCGTCCGGTTCCTCGTCGTCCGACGACATCCCCGTCGTGGCCCCCTCGCCCGTCGGCTCCTCGTCGAGCGCGAGCGTGAGCTGGGCGTGCTCGGACAGGCCGTGGAAGCTCACCCCGAGCAGGCGCACCGGCGCCGCGACCTCCGCGGCCTCCAGCGCCGCGAGCGCCGCGGTCCGCAGCGGCCCCTCGTCGGACGTGGGGTGGGGCAGCGTCGTCGAGCGGGTGAGCGTGGTGAAGTCGGCGAGCCGGACCTTGACCACGACCGTCCGCGCAGCGGCCCCGGAGCGGTGGAGCCGGCCGAGGGCGGCGGGCAGCACGCGTTCCAGCGCGCCCCGGACCTCCGCGCGGCCCACGACGTCGGCGGCGAAGGTCCGCTCGGCGCCGACGGACTTCACCTCGCGCGTGACCTCCACCGGTCGGTCGTCCCACCCGCGCGCCATCGCGTGCAGGAGCGTCCCCTGCGCCTGCCCGGTGAGCTCGACGAGGACGTCGAGGCGCTGCGCGCGCAGGTCGGCGACGGTGCGCACGCCCACCCTGTCCAGCGCCGCGGCCGTCGCCGGCCCGACCCCCCACAGCGCCCGCACCGGCAGCGGCAGGAGGAAGCCGTCCTCGTCCTCCGGCGGAACCACCAGCAGCCCGGCGGGCTTGGCCGCGTCGGAGGCCAGCTTCGCCACGAGCTTCGAGCGCGCCATCCCGATGGTCACCGGGAGCCCGCACCGGCGGGCCACCTCGGCGCGCACGTGCTCGGCCGTCGCCCGCAGGTCCACCGGCGGCCGCACGAGGGCGGGGGCTCCGTCCTCCCCCTCGACCGGTCCCGCGTCGAGGTCGGCGAAGGCCTCGTCGATGCTCAGCGGCTGCACCCGGGTCGCGTGCTCGCGCAGCACGCCCATGAGCACAGCGGAGAACGCGCTGTACGCGTCGAAGCGCGGGACGAGCACGGCCGCCGTCGGGCAGAGCCGGCGCGCGCGGGCCATGGGCATCGCGGAGCGCACGCCGTAGGCACGCGCCTCGTAGGAGGCCGCTGCGACCACCCCGCGGCCGCCGACCCCGCCCACCAGCACCGGCTTCCCCGCGAGGCTCGGCTTCTGCAGCTGCTCCACGCTGGCGAAGAACGCGTCGGCGTCCATGTGCAGGATGCTCGGCCGGTCCCGCAGCCGCGGTGCGACCGGCACGGGCATCGCGCCGACGGCCGGCGTCCTCACCGCTGCCCCCGGTCGACGCGGGCACGACGGCCACCGGCGTCACGACGACGGGCACCGCGAGGGACAGATGTGGCACAGGTCACAGTCGTTCGAGTTGACCGACCCCCCGGTCGTATCGATTCGATAGTGGTGCTTGAGCGACCGGCACGACCGAGCACGCGACCCGCCACCACCGTCACACCTCTCGCCACATCCCTCCTCCTCCCGCTGCGGAGCCCCTCAGTCATGCCCCAGGTCCTCACCGCCGGCCGTCCCTGGCGTGTCATCCTCCTCTTCGCCGTCCCCCTGCTCGTCGGCAACGTCGTCCAGCAGCTCTACCAGGTCGCCGACGCCGTGGTCGTCGGCCGCGTGCTGGGCGTCGAGGCGCTCGCCGCCGTCGGCGCCACCGGCTCCTTCCTCTTCCTGCTCATCGGGTTCGCCTGGGGCATGACCACGGGCTTCGCCATCCCGACGGCGCAGGCCGTCGGCGCCGGCGACGCGCGGGCGGTGCGGCGGTCCGTGGCCGCCGGCACGGTCCTGACCGCCGCGGTGTCCCTCCTGCTCACGGTGGCCGCACCGCTGCTGGCCGCACCCGCGCTGCGCCTGCTGCACACGCCCGAGGAGCTCGTCCCGCAGGCGACGACGTTCGCCGTCGTGAGCTTCCTCGGCGCGGGCGCGACGATGGCGTTCAACCTGCTGTCCGCGGTGCTGCGCGCGCTCGGCGACTCCCGCACCCCGCTCGTGTACCTCGTGGTGAGCTGCGCGCTCAACATCGTGCTCGTCGTGGTCGCGGTGCCGGTGCTCGGCATGGGCGTGGGCGGTGCGGCGCTGGCGACCGTCGTCGCCCAAGGCGCCTCCGTCGCGCTGTGCCTGCGGCACGTGCGGCGCCACGTCCCGGCGCTGCACGTGCGCCGCGAGGACTGGCGGCTGACCCGTGGGGAGCTGGCCCTGCACCTGCGGCTCGGCCTGCCCATGGGGTTCCAGGCCTCCATCATCGCGATCGGCTTCCTGGCCGTGCAGGTGCGCCTCAACGAGCTGGGGCCGGACGCGGTGGCGGCCTGGACCACCGGCATGCGCGTCGACAACCTGGCGGTCGCGCTGCTCGCCTCGCTCGGCCTGGCCGTGTCGATGTTCGTCGCGCAGAACCACGGCGCCGGCCGGCCGGACCGCGTCCGCGCGGGCACGCAGCAGGCCCTCGTCCTGGGCGTGGTCGGCTCCCTCGTCATCGGGCTGGTCGTCGTGCTGGGCGGCGCACCGCTGGTGCGGCTGTTCGTCGGGTCGGGCGAGGAGACGGTCGTCGGGATGGCGGCGTTCCTGCTCGCCGTCAACGGCGCCTGCTACGTGGTCCTCGGCGCCCTCTTCGTCCTCCGCGGAGCCCTCCAGGGACTCGGCCACACCGTGGTCCCGACCGTCACCGGGGTGCTCGAGCTCGGCTGCCGGGTCGGCGCCGCCGTGGTGCTCGGGGGCGCCTTCGGGTACCCCGGCGTCGTGTGGGGCAACCCCCTGGCGTGGCTGGCGGCGTTCGTCCTGCTCGTCCCGGCGACCGTGCACGCGCTGCGCGGCACGACGGCGGGCACGACGGCGGGCGCCGCGATCAGCACCTCGACGAGCACCTCGGCGAGCATCCCGACGAGCATCCCGACGAGCACTGCCCCGTCGGAGCCTCCGGTCGCCGTCCACGGCGAGCCGACGTCGGCCGACGTGACGCCGGAGGCCGTCGCCGCGGAGGTCGCCGTGCTCCCGGAGCAGCGCGATCACGACGAGGTCTCGCCCACCAGGGCGTGCGCCTGACCGGCGTCAGCCGGACAGCACGTCCCACCCGAGCCGGGCGACGAGCACGGCGACCACCACGAGGAACACGACCCGCACGAGCCGGCTGCCGCCGCGCACGGCGGTGCGCGCCCCGAGGTACCCGCCGACGAGGTTGGCGACGCCCATGGAGGCCCCGAGCCACCACAGCACCGACCCGTGCAGCGCGAAGACGAGCAGTGCGCCGAGGTTCGTCGCGAGGTTGACGATCTTGGCGGTCGCGCTCGCCTCCAGGAAGCCGTAGCCCAGCAGCCCGACGAGCGTGAACACGAGGAACGCCCCCGTGCCGGGCCCGGCGATGCCGTCGTACCAGCCGATGACGGCGCCCGTGCCGGCCGCGGCCAGCAGGTGCCGGTGCCCGCTGAACCGCAGCCGGGTCGTCTCCCCCAGCGCCGGCCGCACGGCGGTGTACACCCCGACGACGACGAGCGCGACGAGCACCACCGGCTGCAGCACGCCGGGCGGCACGGCCGTGGCCGACAGCGCCCCGAGCCCGGCCCCCAGCGCGGCGACACCGGCCATGGGCAGCGCCGTGCGCAGCGACGGCTGCACGCGCCGGTAGTAGGTCAGCGCGCTGACGGCCGTGCCCATCGCGCCGGCGAGCTTGTTCGTCGCGAGCGCCTGGACCGGCGACACCCCGGGCGTCAGCAGCAGCACCGGCAGCTGCACCAGCCCGCCCCCGCCGACGACGGCGTCGACCCACCCCGCCGCCAGCGCGGCCAGCAGCAGGAGGACGAGGGTGGAGGCGTCCAGGGACGGGAGCAGGTGCTCGAGCGTGGGTCCGGTCCTCTCGGGGGTCCGCCGGGGCGGAGTCGGCACGTCCGCGCAGGTCGCCCGGCGGCGGTCGGCGACGAGCATAGGCACCGGCAGCGCGCGCTCCTTGACGCGGTCAGGCTACGTGCGCCAGCGTCCGCCCATGACTGCCAGCCGACCCGCCCAGCCGGACGGACGAGGACGACGCACCGCCCGCGCACCGCTCGCCCTGGCGCTCGTCGGGGCGCTGCTGCTCGCGCTCGGGCTCTGGCTGCTCTGCCGGCCCACCTACGCGGCCTCGTTCGGCTGGACGGCGTACGCGCCGCTCTCCGAGGCGGTGTTCTCCCCGCGTCCCTGGCGCCTGTGGCTCGGCACAGCCCTCACCCCGGTGGCGACCCTGCTGCTCGGCACCGCCCTCGGCTGGTGGTGGCGGGGGCGCCGGTCGCGCTGACCGGACGACGGCGAGCGCCCGGCGGACTCCGCGCCCGGCGGACTCCGCGCCCGGCGGTCTCCGCGCCCGGCGGACTCCGCGCCCGGCGGACTCCGCGCCCGGCGGACTCCGCGCCCGGCGGACTCCGTGCCCGTCGGGCTCAGTGCGCGGCGGCCTCGCGGCGGCGCGGCAGCAGGTGGATGACGGCGACGACGACCGCGCCGACGACGAGCCCCACCAGCGCCGAGGCCAGCGTGTCGACGAGCCAGGCCAGGAAGCCACCCACGCCCGGCACGCCGGCGACGGCCTCCTCGGCGTGGTGCACGAGGTCGTACAGCCCGTGCCACCCGAGCTCGTCGACCCCGACCAGGAGGATGTGCCCGCCGACCCACAGCATGGCGACGATGCCGACGCTGGACAGGACGGAGAGCACCTTCGGCATCGCCGCGACGAGGAACCGCCCGGTCGCGGCCGTCGCGCCGTTGCCGGTGCGCGCCAGGCGCAGGCCGATGTCGTCCATCTTCACGATGAGCGCCACGACGCCGTAGACCAGGATCGTGATGGCCAGGGCCACCACGACGAGGATGAGCGCCCGCGACACGAGGGGCTCGTCGGTCACCTCGTCGAGCGCGATGACCATGATCTCCGCCGAGAGAATGAAGTCCGTGCGGATGGCGCCGGACACCATCGTCTTCTCGGTGGGCGCGTCCTGCGCCGCAGCCGGGGTCGTCGTGTGCTCCTCCGCGTGCCCGCTGACGAGCTCCCAGACC
The DNA here is from genome assembly GCF_057221735.1 of Cellulomonas sp. plas2. Lineage (NCBI taxonomy): Bacteria > Bacillati > Actinomycetota > Actinomycetes > Micrococcales > Cellulomonadaceae > Cellulomonas > Cellulomonas sp. plas2. The sequence goes on along the minus strand of NZ_CM170155.1, from coordinate 1,162,026 downwards.
TTCTCCGCGCCCTCGAAGGCGAGGTACGTGCCGCCGAGCATGAGGATCGGCGTGAGCAGCCACGGCACGAACTGGCTGAGCACCAGGGCGGCCGGGAGGATGAACAGCAGCTTGTTGCGCAGCGACCCCAGCGCGATGCGCCGGATGATGGGCAGCTCGCGGTCCGGCGTGAAGCCGCTGACGTAGCGCGGCGTGACGGCCGTGTCGTCGATGACGACGCCCGCCGCCTTCGCGCTGGCCCGGCCCGCGGCCGCACCCACGTCGTCGACCGAGGCCGCCGCCAGCTTGGCGAGCGCGGCGATGTCGTCCAGGAGCGCCGCGAGTCCGCCGGCCATCCGTCCCCCTCGTCAGGCGCCGCGGCGGCCGGTCCGGCCGCCTGGTGGCGTGCGCCAGGTCGTCAGGGTAGGGCCACCGGCCTCCGTCCGCGGTCGGAGACGCCGGCGCGGGTCCGGCGGGCCGATCTCCGTCGGGCGGCCGATGCGGACGCCGCGCCCGTCCTCGCAGGCTGGGGGCACGTGGCACCCGATCCGAGGAGGCACCGATGTCGTCCGCCACCGCCCGTCCCGCCCGTCCCGCCCGTCGCCGCCCGCTCGTGCGCGGCCTCGTCGCCGGCGCGCTCGCCCTGCCGCTGGCCGTCCCGCTCGGGGCCGCACCCGCCGTGGCCGCGGCGCCGGGGCCGGGCACCGAGGACCCCACCGCCACGGCGCGCGCCGTGCTCGAGGCCGCTCGTGCGGCGCAGGCCGCTGTCGCCGCACCCGCCGCGCCGTCCGCGTCCCGCGCCGCCGGTCCCGCCGGTCCCGCCTCCCCGACGTCACCCGCCGGACCCGGCGACGACGCCGCCGCGCTGGGTGCCGCCGTCGACGCGCTCGTCGCCGGCGGGGCGGTGGCCGTGACCGCGCGCGTGGACACGCCGGACGGGACGTGGTCCGACGCCGCGGGCACCCGTGAGCTCGGGGGCCGCGCCCCCGCTCACGACACGGACCGCTTCCGCGTCGCGAGCAACACGAAGCCGATGATCGCCACGCTCGTCCTGCAGCAGGTGGAGCGCGGCGCCCTGTCGCTCGGCACGCGCGTCGAGGACGTCCTCCCCGGGCTGCTGCCCGGGCACCCCGAGGTGACGGTCGAGCACCTGCTCAGCCATCGGTCCGGCATGCCGACCGGCACGGACGCCCTCCTCGCCGCCCGGATGAGCGACCTCACCTCGCTCGAGCAGCTCTTCGCGGCGATGGGGCAGGACTACACCGACGCCGACCACGTCGCCGCGGCGCTGGCCACCCCGTGGGTCGCCGAGCCCGGCACCGCCTTCTCCTACAGCAACGCCGGCTACGTGGTGCTCGGCATGCTGCTCGAGCGGACGACCGGGCGGGACCTGGGCGACCTGCTGCGGGAGGGCGTCTTCCGCCCCGCCGGCATGCGGCACAGCGCCTTCCCCGACGAGCCGCAGCACCGCGGCCCGTTCCTGTCCGACGCGGCGTGGACCGGCACGCAGGGCCTGGGCTGGAGGTCGCTGACCGGATTCGACCCGGACGTGTTCGGCGCGGCCGGTGCGGTGACGAGCACGACGAGAGACCTGTCGTCGTTCACGGCCGCGCTCCTGTCCGGCCGTCTCGTCGACCCCGCGACCGTCGCGGACATGACGACGCCGCGCAGCGACGAGGTCCTCGAGTACGGGCTCGGCGTGTACCGCGTGCCGGACCCCTGCGTGGCCCCGGGCGCGGAGCCGGCCTACCTGTACGGCCACGACGGCGCGTCCTTCGGCACCCTGTCCCTCGCCCTGTCGTCGCCGGACGGCGAGCGGCGCGTCACCCTGGGCGTGACCGGCCGTGACCTCACGGGTGGCACCGAGCCGCTGTACGACCTCGGCACCCTCCTGGTGCCGATGCTGCTGTCCACCTGCTGACCGGCTCCCCCGGCCCGCGGTGCGGCACGACCGCCGCCACGAGGCGCCGGGGACGACGGAGGCCCGGACCCCCAGGGGGTCCGGGCCTGCTGGTCGTGAGGTCGGCGTGCGGGGCCGACGCTCAGCGGGCGCGACGCGGGGCGGCCGCCGACGAGGCGGCGGTCCGCGAGCGCTGCTCGCGCAGCGCCAGCGCCCGGCGACGACGCTCGGCCGCCTCCTGCTGGCGCTGGTGGTGGAGGGACTGGTGCAGGTCGAGGATCACGCGGGTCACGTCCTTCGGTCGTGCCGACCACGGTGGTGGTCGCGAAACGGTGGCGCGGGGTGTGCGCCTGGCAGGACAACGTCCCTGCCGCCTCGGATCATCCCATGACCGGTGCCGACGTGCCCGTCGGTCCCGCCGGCGTCACCCCTCCGCGCGCAGGTCCGCCGGGAGCACCCGCGGCCCGGCCTCCGCCGGGCGCTCCTGGTCCTCGGGGTGCAGGCGCACCGCCAGGAGCGCGACGTCGTCCTGCGCGTCCGGGGCGAGCGCGGCGATGAGCCGGTCGCAGAACTCGCCCGTCGGCAGGCCGGCGAGCCCCTCCGCGGTGGTGCGCAGGCGCTCGAGGCCCTGCGTGAGCCCCTCTCCCCGCCGCTCGACGAGACCGTCGGTGTAGAGCAGGAGCAGCGAGCCGGGGTGGAGCTCCGCGACGTGGTCGTGCCGGTCCGCGCCGGTCACCAGCCCGAGCAGGATGTCCGACGGCCGCGCCAGCAGCTCCGCGCGGCCGTCGGGGTGCACGAGCAGGGGTGGCAGGTGCCCGGCGTTGGACCACCGCAGGCGCCGGCGCCCGGCCGCCGCGAGCTCGGGCGTCTGCTCGACCTTGGCGAGCACCGCGGTGGTGAGGGACCCGATGGCGAGGTCGTGCATCGCCAGGTCGAGCGAGCCGAGGATGATCGCGGGCGGCTCGACGACGGCGTGCGCACCACCGCGCAGCACGTTGCGCACCTGCGCCATCGCCACGGCGGCCCGCAGGTCGTGCCCGGCCACGTCCCCGATGACCAGGCACGTGCTGCCGTCCCGGACGAGGAAGGCGTCGTACCAGTCGCCGCCGATCTGCGCGCCGCGCGTGGCGGGCACGTACCGGGCGACGAGGTGCAGGTGGTCCGGCTCGGGCAGGGCCGTCAGCAGGCTGCGCTGCAGCTCCTCGACGAGGGTGCGCCGGGTCGCGTTGAGGTGCGCGTTGTCCAGCGCGAGGCCCACCTGCGAGACGACGTCGGCGAGCGTGCCGAGGTCGTCGGGCGAGAAGGTCCCCCGCTCCGCGCGGTTGACGAGCGTCAGGAGTCCGCGCGTGTGGCCGCGGCCGCGCACGGGCAGCACGACGGTGGCGTGCGGGGCGAGCCGCTGCAGGAGCTCGTGCGCCGGGCCGGCGTCGAGCAGGTCGCCGGCGGCCTGCTCCCCCGCCTGCACGACCGTCACGGGCCGCCCCGTGCTCAGCGCGCGCGCGACCGGGGACGTCCGGGTGAGGGCCGGGACCCGCAGCCGCAGGTACTGCTCGAGGTCGTCGCCGCGGGCCGGGTCGGCGTCCCGCCCCGCGACGTCGCGCAGCCGGTGCTCCCAGGGGCCGTGCCCGTCGTCGAGGAGGCTGGCGACCGCGAGGTCCGCCAGCTCCGGCACGAGCACGCCGACGACGGCCTCGAGCGCGGCGACGGGGTCGAGCGTCTCGGCGAGCACGCCCGCCACGCCGGCGAGCAGCGCCGAGCGCCGCTGCGCGCGCTCCGTCGCCTCCAGGGCGCGCCGCCGGGCCGTCACGTCGGTGAAGTACGCGGCGACGCCGCCGTCCTCGGGCACCGCGCGCACCTCGAACCACGCGTCGAGCGGCGCGGGGTAGTAGGCGTCGAAGACGGCCGGCTCCCCCGTCGCCGCCACGCCGCGGTAGCTCGACTCGAACGTCGAGCCGACGGCCGCGGGGAACGCCTCCCACACGACCTCTCCGAGCAGCCGGTCCCGGGGTGCCCCGAGGATCCGCTCGGCGGCGGTGTTGACGTAGGAGAAGCGCCAGTCCGCGTCCAGCCGGAAGTACCCGACCGACATCCCCTCGAGGATCTCGCGGACGCGCTCCTCGCCCACGCGCAGCGCCGTGGTGTCGGTGGTGACGCCGACGACCTGCTCGGCCTCGCCCCCCGGCCCGGGCAGCGCGCGACCGCGCGCGCTGATCCACCGCGTCGTGCCGTCGGGCCGCACCACGCGGAACTCGGCCTCGTACACGCCGCACGCGGCGATGGCCTCGCTGAGCGCGACCCGCACCGGCGGCAGGTCGGCCGGGTGCAGGCGCGCGTCGAACGCGTCGATCGTGCCGCCGAAGGACTGCTCGTCGTACCCGAAGGCCTCGAGCAGCGCGGCGTCCCAGTGCAACGACCCGTCGCGCAGGTCCCAGCGGAAGGTGCCCAGACCCGCCGCCTCCGCAGCGGTGGCCAGCAGGTCGCTGCGCTCGGCGTCGGCGTACTGGTGGTCGAGCCGCGCCACCTCGCACTGCCCCGCCGCGGCGGCGGCGAGCTCGCGGAGCGCCTCGACCTCCGCCCCGGTCCAGACGCGGGGCTCCGGGCCGTGCACGCACACGGCGCCGACCGCGTGCCCCGCGTCACCGACGAGCGGCACGGCGACGTACGCGACGAGGCCGCCGGCGCGGACGGCCTCCGCGTCCGCGGTCCGCGGGTCGTGCACGGCGTCGGTGACCACGAGCTCCTCGCCGCGCGCGACGACGCGCGTGCACAGCGCGGCCTCCAGCGACGTCCGCGTGCCGGCGGGCCCGGGGCCGGGGCCGACGGCGCCGACGACGACCCGCTCGTCGGTGAGCAGGCAGACCTCGGCGGACGGCGCCCGCAGCAGCCGGGCCGCGAGCGCGGCCACCACCTGCAGCGCCGCGTCGCCGCGGGACGTCGCGGCGGCCAGCAGGCGGCGGGCGGACTCCGTGCGGCGGGCGTCGGCGACGGCGGTGCGCGCCGCCTGCGCGTCCTGGTCCACGTCCCCCGTGCCTCGCGCAGCAGCGTCCACGCCGTTCCTCCAGCCGGTCCCCGGCCGGCCGACCGGCCGTCCCGGGACGATTCTCCCAGCATCCCGCCGCGCCGCCGACCGGCCCGGAGGCCGCCGTCGTTCATTCCGCGGTCGGCCGCCCGTCCCGTCGTGGTCGTCCCGACGACCACGGGACGTCACCGGCCGCCCCTAGCGTGCGCACCGCCCGGCGCCGCGCCCGCGCGCCGTCCCGACCCGGAGGACGACCATGCCCGCACGCCCCCGCACCCGCAGCAGCCGCCTCGCCGTGGGGGTGGTCGGGACGGGGCTCGTGCTCGGCTGCGTCGGGACCGGCACCGCGACGGCCGGTGCCGGCACGGAAGGTGCCGGAACGGTCGCGCCCGTGGTCCTCTCCGCCGACGACGCCGCGATCGGCCTGCGTCCGGTCGGCACCTACGCGACGGGCGTGTTCGACGAGTCCGCCGCCGAGATCGTCGCGTACCACGCGGGCACCCGGCGGCTGTTCGTCGTCAACGCGCAGGCGGGGCGGGTCGAGGTGCTCGACGCGTCCGACGCCTCGTCGCCGGCGAAGGTCGCCGACCTGGTCACGGCGGGTACGGCGGCGGTGGACGGCTCCGTCGTCCCGGCCGGTGCCGTGGCGAACTCCGTCGCCGTGCGCGCCGACGGGCTCGGGGTCGTCGCGGTCGAGTCGGACGTGAAGACGGACCCGGGCTGGCTCGTGCTGTTCGACGCCGCGGCGGCGACCCCGCGCGTGCTCGGGGCCGTCCGGGTCGGCGCGCTGCCGGACATGGTGGCGCTCGACGCGGAGGGTCGGACCGCGGTCGTCGCGAACGAGGGCGAGCCGTCCGACGACTACACGGTGGACCCCGAGGGCTCCGTCTCCGTCGTCGCCCTGCCCGACCGGGTGCCCGCACGACCCGGCACGGTCCCGCAGTCCGCGGTCCGCACGGCCGACTTCCACGCCTACGAGGCGCCGGGGGCGCTCCCGGCCGGCGTGCGGGTCTTCGGCCCGACGGTCGACGCGGCCCACCCCGTCTCCGCGAACCTCGAGCCGGAGTACGCCACGATCGTCGGCTCGACGGCGTACGTGACGCTGCAGGAGGCGAACGCGATCGCGGTGGTGGACCTCACCAGCGCCACCGTCACGCGCGTCCTGCCCCTCGGGTCGAAGGACCACGGCCTGCCGGGCAACGGGCTGGACACCTCCGACCGGGACGGGGCCGTCGCCATCCGCACCGTCGAGGGGCTGCGGGGGCTGCCCATGCCCGACGCGATCGCCTCGTGGTCCCGCGCGGGCCGGACGTACCTCGTCACGGCGAACGAGGGCGACGCCCGCGAGTGGGGCGACTACGTCGAGGAGACCCGCGTGAAGGACCTCGGTGAGGACGGGCTCGCGCCGGTCTGCGCGGACTCGCCGCTGGCAGGTCGCACGGCGGACGACGACCTCGGCCGCCTCACGGTCACGACCGCGAGCGGGCTGCGGGCGGACGGCTCGTGCTACGAGACGCTGCACGCGTTCGGCACCCGCTCGTTCTCCGTCTGGGACACCGACGGCACGCTCGTCTTCGACTCCGGGGACGCGTTCGAGCAGCTCACGGCGCAAGCCCTGCCCGGGTACTTCAACTCCGGGCACGCGGGCACCGCGTTCGACGACCGCAGCGACGCCAAGGGTCCCGAGCCCGAGGGGGTCGCCGTGGGCACGGTCGGCGGACGCACGTACGCCTTCGTCGGCTTCGAGCGGGTGGGCGGGATCGCGGTCCTCGACGTCACCGAGCCCGAGCGGTCCGCCTTCGTCACGTACGTCAACGACCGGGACTTCTCCGTGTCGGTGGAGGACGACGGCGAGGAGAGCCTCGCCCGCGCCGGCGACCTCGGCCCCGAGGGCCTGACGTTCATCCCGTCGTACGAGTCGCCCACCGGCACGCCCGTGCTGGCCGTCGCCAACGAGGTGTCGGGCACGACGACGCTGCTGGCCGTCGACGTGGCCGCCCCGACGGGCACGGTCGCCGAGGTGCAGGAGGCGCTGGCGGGGTACCGCGCCGCCGGCGAGGTGGCCGGGCCGGTGGCCTACCTGACGGACCTGCACCTCGCGCAGGCCCAGCGCTGGCTCGACCGCGGCCGCACCGAGCAGGCGGGGCGCGAGCTGACGCGGTTCGTCGAGCGGCTGCAGCAGCCGACCGGCCCGAGCACGGTGACGCCGGGGGCGCGGGCGGACCTGGCCGACCGCGCCACGCAGCTGGCGGGCTCCCTGTCCTGACCCTGTCCTGACCCAGTCCTGACTCTGTCCTGACACTGCCCGGCGGCCGGTGGTGGCGCCGGACGAGGTGACGGACGCTGGTCGGGTCCGGCGTGCAGGGCGCCGGCCCCGATGAGGTGCCCGTCCGACGCGTCGGCGGCGCCGTCCCGAGGAGTCTCCGTGACCGACACCCAGGCCGCCCCCGACGTCGTCGACGTGCTCACCGCCGACCACCGCGAGTTCCTCGAGCTCCTGGGGCGCATCGAGGGCACGACCGACCCCGCGCTCCGGCGCGACCTCACCGACACCGTGATCGCCGAGGTGATGCGGCACGCCGTCGCCGAGGAGATGTACGTCTACCCCGCCATCGCCGAGCACCTGCCCGGCGGCGAGCAGGAGGTGGAGGAGGACAAGGCCGAGCACGAGGAGATCGTGCGGATCATGAAGCGGCTCGAGCGCACCGACACCGACGAGGCGGAGTTCCTCGCCCTCGTGCGCGAGCTGCAGGCCGACCTCACCGAGCACATCGCGGAGGAGGAGGCGGACCAGTTCCCCCGCCTGCGGGCGCACGTGCCCGCGGCGACCCTCGTGGAGCTGGCCGGCAAGGTCGAGACCGCCAAGCGCCTGGCGCCCACGCGCCCGCACCCGACCGCGCCGCACTCCGAGCTCTTCCACAAGACGCTCGGCGCCGGCGTCGGTCTCGTCGACCGGCTGCGCGACCGCCTGACGGGCCGCACGACGGACTGAGGCGCCCGCGGCCGCACGCGTCCGCGGACACGTGCGGCGCCGGGCCGGGTCAGGAGGTGAGGACCCGGCCAGCCCGGTCCGGGTGCCGCCGGGAGCGCGCGCGGCGGTGGACCGGCGCGGCCAGGATCTCCCCCAGGGTGACGCCGGCCGCGAGACCGAGCCCGACCGTGGCCGCTTCGAGCAGCACCTCGGCCCCGGCCAGCAGGCTGCTGCCGTCGTCGACGACGAGGAACAGGCCGCGGTAGATCGCCAGCCCCGGCAGGAGCGGCACGATCGCGCAGGTGGCGGTCACCAGCGCCGGGACGCGCAGGCGCGGGGCGAGCGACTCGGAGGCGAAGCCGACGGCGAGGGCCGCGCCCGCGCTCGCGACGCCGGGGCCCACCTCCAGGGCGCGCAGGACGGTGAAGAGCAGCCAGGCGGCGCCACCGGCCGCCGCGGCGACGGCGGCGGCCCGGGGACGCGCGTACGACGAGAGCGCCCACGCCCCGGCCACCACGGCGGCGGCGGCGGCCTGCACCCCCACCGGCGCCGCACCCGTGAACTCGTCCACGACCTCCAGCCGCACCCCGACCCGGCGCGCCACGTCGAGCACGCCGCCGATGCCGACGACGATCCCGAGCGTCAGCAGCACCACCTCGAACACCCGCCCGCTGGCGGTCACGGGGAACCCGCCGATCGCGTCCTCGGCCGCCCCGACGAGCGAGAGCCCCGCCAGGAGCACGACGATCCCCGACGCGACGACGAGCGAGGGCGGCAGGGTGGCCAGCTCGACGGGCAGGAGCGGCACGAGCACGAGGAGCAGCACGGCGACGGCGGTGGCCACGGCCGCGCCCACGACCTGCAGGAAGAAGGGTGGCAGCCCCCAGCGCGCGAGCACCCGCATCGTCCGGTCGATCACCGCCGTGGTCCCGCCCGCGAGGAGCGCCACCCACGCCCCGCCGCCCAGCAGCACCGACACCCCCGCCGCCATGACCGACAGGACGAGGGTGACGACCGTCGGCCGGTACGGCGCCGGCGCGGCCAGCACCTCGTCGAGCGCGAGGTGGGCGGCGTCGACCACGGCCGCGGCCTCCGCCGTCGGCACGCGCCGCCCCGACAGGTCGGCCGCGAGGTCCAGGACCCGCGCGAGCCGGTCGTAGTCGGCCGTGCGCGTCCCGGCCACGCGCATGACGGTCACCGACGTGCCCGTCCCGGCCAGGTCGTTGCTGACCGTGATCGAGGTGAAGGTCAGGTCGACCTGCGTCCCGACGAGGCCGAACGCCGCGACCAGCCGGTGGATCGCCGCCGTGACGTCCGCGGCCGCGGCGCCGAGCGAGAGCATCGCCTCCCCGGTCCGCACCGCCAGCTCGAGGACGCCGTGCACCGTGGCGGTGTCGAGACCCGCGGCGGGCGGCCGCGCGGCGACGGGGACCCGCGGCGGTCCTCCCCTGGCCCGCCGGGTCAGGTGCCGCACGTCCCACCGCATCCGAGGAGGCTACGCGGCGCCGGGAGGTCGAGGGGCACGCCGGGTGGACGGCGGACCGCTCGTCCGACTGCTGGTGCGGCTCGGGGACGACGAAGGCCCGGACCGTCCGGTCCGGGCCTCGTCACTGTGTAGCGGGGGCAGGATTTGAACCTGCGACCTCTGGGTTATGAGCGACGCAACCTTGCCCAATGCGGTGCGCACGGCTAGCGTCGATAGCGACATCTTCGCAGGTTAGGCGCCATATTGCTGTCCGTCGGCGTCCGGCCGCGTACGGGCTCGTACGGGTGCGGCTGCTGACCAACTGCTCACCAGAGGAGGCTCGATGGGCTGGGTCGTCGAGCGGTCCAGGCAACGCGGACGGCGGTACACGGCTGTCTACCGCGACACCCACGGGCACCTGCGCTCCGCCGGCACGTTCGACTCCCGCCGAGAGGCGGAGCGTGCAGCGATGCGGGCCGAGGACAAGATCACCGACGGGACGTGGATCGATCGCCGTGCGGGCCGGGTGACGTTCCGGACGTATGCCGAGGACGTCTGGCTGCCGTCACGCCACCTCGAGGTGTCGACGCTCGCGGCGTATCGCTCCTACCTGCGTCGGCACTTCATCCCGTTCTTCGGCGAGATGCGGCTGGCGCAGATCACCGCGTCGAACGTGCAGACGTGGGTCCGGTCTGCGCTCGACCAGGGCCTGTCCCCCCGATCGATCGCCAAGTACCACGTGCTACTGCACTCGATCTTCGCCCGCGCGGTCCGGGACCGGCTCATCGCCTTCAACCCGTGCGAGAGCACGGAGCTGCCGAAGGTGGTGACCAAGAAGGCTCGGACCCTGACACCTGAGGAGTACTCCGCCGTCCTGGCGGAGGTTCCGCCGAGGTTCAAACCCTTGGTCATGACGGCGATCGAGACCGGGCTCCGATGGGGCGAGCTCGTCGCTCTCCGACCGCGGCACGTCGACTTCCTCCGCCGAACGATCACCGTCGAGGAGACCATCGTCGAGGTCTCGCGCAAGGACTCCCCCACCGGCGAGCGCCTCATCGTCAAGCCCTACCCGAAGGACGACGAGCCCCGGACGCTTCGCGTGTCGCAAGGCCTGCTCGACGTTCTCGCGGTGCGCATCGCCGAGCTCGGCCTGGCTCGTGACGATCTGCTCTTCCCGTCGCGTGAGACCGCCGGAGGCCAGCCGCTCTCGCGCGCGACGTTCAACACACGGCACTGGAGGCCTGCGGTCGAGCGCTCTGGGGTCGACTTCGCTGTGCGCATGCACGACCTACGACATGCGCACGCGTCCTGGCTGCTCGCGGGCGGCGCCGACCTCAAGTCGGTCATGGAGCGCATGGGGCACGCGCAGATAAGACGACGCAGCGGTACCTCCACACGCTTCCCGAGGCGCAGGACGAGGCGCTCGCCGCCTTCGAAAGAGTTCGAACGCGGTAGCAAGTTGCGGTCGCACTGACCTGACACGAGCGGGGAGAGCTCCGAGCCCTGGCCTATCCCCGGGGCTCTTCTTCAACGGAACTTCATGGGATGACTGTGATGCCTACAGTGCTTCACGACGATGTTCTTCCTCGGGGCGGGCAGACCTGCTCGCGCACGTGAGGAGAACTGATGAAGCACCACATCCGCCGGCGTGCTCTCGCTGGAGTCATCGCCTTGACCAGTGCAACGGTCCTGATCGGGTGCAGCTCATCCGAGGGTCCCTCGGCCTCGGAGGACGCTGCGGCGATCAAGGACGGTGCACCTCCGGTGGGCTCGCCCGTGGAGGGGACGATCTGGGTTGCCAACGAGGAGGGCGGCAGCCTGAGTGCCATCGACGTCGCGACGAGCCGCGTGGTAGCGACGGTCGACGGTGTCGACAGTCCGCACAACGTCCAGGCCAGCCCGGATGGTGCGACGGTCTGGGCGGTGAGCGGCCACCGGAACGCCGTGGTCGCCCTCGACGCCGCGACGTTGGAACTCGTCGGCACGCAAGCCACTGGCGCGGGTCCAGCACACGTCGTGGTGAGCGCGGACGGGCAGAGGGCGTACGTGACCAACGCCGGCGACGGCACGCTCACCGCCTACCAGACATCAGACCTGGCATCGCTCGGATCGGTGAGGCTGAGCAATGGACCCCATGGACTTCGCGCAACGGCTGACGGGACGACGCTGGTCGTCGCCAACACGGCCGCAGGCGGCGTGGACGTGGTGGACGCTGCGACGTTGTCGGTCCGCGCCAGCATCCCGGTGGGCTCGTCTCCGGTTCAGGTAGCGGTGGACGGCGACGGCGAGTTCGCCTACGTGAGCCTCGCCGGCGAGAACGCCGTGGCGAAGGTCGACCTCGACGGGTTGAAGGTCGTGGCTACGGTCGCGGTCCCGAGTGCGCCTGTGCAGCTGTACCTGTCCGAGGACGGCACGACGTTGCTCTCGGCCGACCAGGGCACCGAGACGGCACCGGGGCGCACGCTGTCGGTGATCGATCCCTCCGAGATGACCGTGGTTGCGAGCATCGAGACGGGCGCAGGTCCCCATGGGGTGGTCATGGACCCGACGGGGGCCATGGCGTGGGTCACCAACATGTACGACGACACCGTCTCCGTGGTTGATCTGAGGACGAAGGAGATCGTGGCGACGGTGCCGGTGGGGGACAAGCCGAACGGCATCTCGTTCAGCGCGCTGTCCATTCCCGCGGCGTCGCCCACGCTCGCCGAGGTCGCCGTCCCGGACTACGCCGAGGCGGACGCGGGCGCCGAAGAGGGACACGAGGGGTCGCACGACCACGGGTGATCGCGGTCCCGAGCGTGGCGGGGACTCCCGGTGCGCGCCACGCTCATGGTCGGCTCTGGCGCCCCGAGCCCGAGGGGCTTTCGCGGGCCGAGCACGCTTAGGCGGCGCCACAGTGACGTGCGGTCGATGGCGTGCCTAGTATCGGGGCGCTCCCGACGTGGTCCGGAGTGGCCAGACGCGGACGCCGAGTCCTGCCACCGTCGAAGGTCCAGAGCTTCAGCGCGATGGCAGGAGTGGGGGAACCACGTTCTTCCGGGCACCGTGGCGGTGTCCTTGGGGTGAAGCCGGTCGCTCATCGACCGGCCGGGCTGCTCCGGCCCGAACCCGACAGCTCACCCCGCAGGCGGTAGGAGGGCTCCGCATGCCTGCAGGTCACACTCGCGCACGTCATCGCGCGCCCGGGCGCCCGACGACACCGGTGTCGATGGCCGCTTGCGTGGTCGCCGACAGGGCGGTGGCGACCGGCCGCCGCACCGCCGTGGCGGCCGCCTCGTCCGGCCTTGTCGTCTCGATGCTGGCCGCTCCGGCGTCGGCCGACAGCGGCACGCATGTGCCGGCCGTGGACACCAGCGCCCTGACTGCATCGGCGCGCGCAGCGCTGGCCACGTCGCCTGTGGTGTCGGTGCCCGCGGAGGCGAGGTCAAGTCCCCGGTCGTGGTGTGTGACGGCTGCCGCGTGACCTTCATTGGTTAGGCGCTGAGCGCCGGGAGTTGGGGCGGGGTGACCTCCTGCGGGTCGGGGACGGCGGTCAGGCGGGCGCGGCCAAGGACGTCCAGTGCGAGGTAGCGGCGTCCCTCGGCCCATTCGTCGTGCTGCTCGGCCAGGACGGCGCCGAGCAGGCGGATGATCGAGGTGCGGTCGGGGAAGATTCCCACGACGTCGGTGCGCCGGCGGATCTCCCTGTTCAGCCTCTCGTTGGGGTTGTTGGACCAGATCTGGCGCCAGACCTCCTTGGGGAAGGACGTGAACGCCAGGACGTCGGCCCGGGCGGCCTCGAGGTGGTCCGCGACGGCCGGGAGCTTGTCGGCGACGGCGTCCAGGAGCCGGTCGAACTGGGCGTGTACCGCGTCGGTGTCGGGCTGGTCGTAGACGGAGTGCAGCATGGTCTTGACCCACGGCCAGGAGCTCTTAGGGCAGGTGCTCATGAGGTTCGCGGCGTAGTGGGTGCGGCACCGCTGCCAGGTCGCCCCGGGCAGGGTCGCACCGATCGCGGCGACCAGCCCGGAGTGCGCGTCGGAGGTCACCAGCTTCACGCCGGTCAGGCCCCGGGCGGTCAGGTCCCGGAAGAACGCCAGCCACCCGGCGCCGTCCTCGGCGGTCGAGACGTCGATGCCGAGGATCTCCCGGTGCCCGTCGTTGTTGACACCGGTGGCGACCATGACCGCGATGTTGACGACGCGTCCGCCCTCACGGACCTTCACGCTCAGGGCGTCGGCGGCAACGAACGTGTAGGGGCCGGCGTCCAGTGGGCGGGTGCGGAACGCGGCGACCTGCTCGTCGAGGTCGGCGGCCATGCGTGAGACCTGCGACTTGCTCAGCCGGGTGATCCCGAGGGACTCGACCAACTTGTCCATCCGCCGGGTCGAGACGCCCAGGAGGTAGCAGGTCGCGACCACCGAGGTCAGGGCCGCCTCGGCCCGGCGTCGGCGCTCCAGCAGCCAGTCCGGGAAGTAGGTCCCGGCGCGCAGCTTGGGGATCGCCACGTCGATCGTGCCGACCCGGGTGTCGAAGTCCCGATGCCGGTAGCCGTTGCGGGTGTTGACCCGCTCGGTGCTGCGGGCACCGTACTCGGCGCCGCAGATCGCGTCCGCCTCAGCACCCATCAGAGTGTCGATGAAGACGCCGAGCAGCTCACGCAGCAGATCGGGGCTGGCGGTGGCCAGGTGCTCGTGCAAGAAGCGGGCAGGGTCCAGACTGGGTCCAGCGGTCATCGCGGGTCCTTCTCTCGAGTCGACTTGGTAGGTCTCTCGAAGAATCACGCGGTGACCGCCTACACGTCTACGACGACGCCCTCACCAGGGCCGGGCTCGCACACCACTCTGCGGGACGCCACTGGAGGCGACCTGGGCCTTCGACGTCCCGGCCATCACGGTTGTCGCGGACCCTCCGCCTCCGCCGTCAGCTCCTGAGCCGGAGCCGGAGCCCGCGCCCTCACGCAGCCAGGCACGTGAGGCAGCGCCGACCGCCGAAGAGGCGACCCCAGCGCCGATCGGCGCGCCGGCGCCGGCCAGCGCGAACGGCAGCGCGATCGTGGAGATCGCCGCTCAGTACGTGGGTGTTCCGTACCTGTGGGGTGGTACGACGCCGGACGGTTTCGACTGCTCGGGATTCACCTCCTACGTGTACGCGCAGGTCGGCATCACCCTGCCGCGGACGTCCTCCGCGCAGCGTGAGGCCGGGACCGTGGTGTCGGCTGATCAGGCGCAGCCTGGGGACCTCATCTGGACCCCGGGTCACATCTCGATCTACGCAGGCGGCAACCTGCAGATCGACGCTCCGGTACCCGGTAAGACGATCCAGATCCGCGAGATCTGGCAGTCCAACCCCACGTTCTTGCGCTTCTGACCGCTGCTGCGGTCGGGCACACCTCGGTCACCAGCTTCAGCGCCGCGCTGCTGTGTTCGAGTCGCTCGCCCGCCTGATCGCGATCACGTGCACCGTCCGCCCCTGCTAGACAGCGAAAGTGGTCTCCTTGGCTACGTTGCACGGTCGCCGGCCGCAGGCCTGCGCACGGATCGTCATGGCCGCGCTGGTCACCGCTGCGGTTGGCGGTTGCGCCGAGCCGGAACGGCTGCCGTCGGAGCCAACCATCCCGCCGTCGGCGTCCTCCGACCATCCGCACATCACCCGCGAGGACGCCGCGTCACCGCAGGCCGAGCAGCTGGAGCTGGACGGCGGTCTGCCGAGTGACCACGTGCATGGCGTAGCGGTCAATCCTGCCGACGGCCTCGTGTACCTGGCCACCCATGACGGTCTGTTCCGTTACGGGGCAGGCGGGCCTGAGCCCGTGGGCCCGGTCGTGGATCTCATGGGGTTCACGGTGGCCGGCCCGGACCACTTCTACGCCTCGGGACACCCGGGGCCGGGTGTGGACCTTCCTCAGCCTTTGGGCCTGGCGGAGTCCCGGGACGGCGGCCTGACGTGGACGCCGGTGTCACGGGGCGGGGAGTCGGATTTTCACGCCCTGACAGCCTCCGCCGCGGGAGTCCTTGGGTTCGACGGGTTCGCGCTGCGAGCCACCGGTGATGGGTTGACCTGGACCGAGGTGGAGACAGCCCCTGGGACCCCCTTCGCCATGGCGGCGTCTCCGACGGGCAGCGCGGTGCTGATCACGAGCGCGTCCGGGGTCTACCGGTCGCAGGACGGCGGCTCGTCGTGGGCACGACCCGCAGCACCTCTGCTGCAGTTCGTCGCGTTCGCCGACGAGAACGTCGCTGTCGGTGTGACTCCCCACGGCGAGGTCTCGCGCAGCGAGGATGCCGGGGCGACGTGGACCCGGACCGCGCAGCTCGGGGAACCCGCGATGGCGGTCGCCGCCACGCGGCGCGCCGACGGCTCGATCCACGTCGTCATGGTCACCGCGAACGGGCTGCTGGCCTCAGACGATGGCGGCGTGACGTTCGCGCCGTTGCTAGCGGCGTCCTGAGCCGCCCGGTCTCGACCGTTCCAGGCCCGCGTCCGACGACGACCGAGGCGGTCTTCATCGAGCCTTCATAGGACCTCGACCGCGCCTTGCGGCTGCCCCGGGGAGCCTGAGGCGGTGGGCGCCGCTGGCGCCCCCGGAGCGAGAGGAGCGGACCGATGCCGTGGTGCGTTGATCTAGGAGTCGGCGGGTGGCTGGTCCTCGCGTCGAGCCTGGCGGTGCTCGGCATGGCCGTCTGGGCGGTGACGCGATTGTTTCCCGCCGCACCTGAGCCGGACGCGGTGACCGTGCTCGATGCCCGGCTGGCCGCCGGGCAGATCGATGTGGACACCTACCGCAGGCTTCGCGCGGAGCTCGCTGGACCTCTGCCGGCGCGATCGGAAGGACTGCGATGAAGAGTCACCTCAAGGGGATGGTCGTCGCTGCTGCGGCGGTGCTGGTCGTGGCGCTGGCGGCTGGTGTGCGACCTGGCGCGGCGTTGCCGCTGGCAGCTGCGCTTGCGTGCCCGCTGATGATGATCGCCATGATGGTGTGGATGCACCGCCGCGGCCAGGCCGGGCAGCACCACCATGGCGCGCACGACATCACGGAGGGCGCGCCCGTGACGTCGCCGCCAGAACGCGGCGCTGCAAGCCCGCTGAGTTGAGCTCAGAGTGGCGGCACCGGGAGCGTGACGGTGAACGACGCGCCCGCCCCTGGGCCGTCGCTCGTCGCGGCGATGGTGCCGCCGTGGGCCTCGGTGAGCGCCTTGCAGATCGCCAGGCCGATGCCCGAACCACCGTGGGCACGGTCCCGCGCGGTATCGGCCCGGTAGAAGCGCTCGAACAGGTGCGGCAGGTGCTCCGGCCCGACGCCGGCTCCGGTGTCGGACACGCACAGGGCCACCCGCTGGTGATCGCCGGTCGCGCGAAGCGTGATCGTGCCTCCGGCCGGGGTGTGACGCACTGCGTTGGCAACCAGGTTGTCCAGCACCTGGCCCATGCGCTGGCGGTCCACACGGACGTGTCCCAGCTCGGGGTCGACCTGGACCCGCAGGCCGACCCCGGCGGCGGCCGCCCGCTCCCGCCAGGTGCCGGCGGTCGCGGCAAGCAACTCATCGGGCGTCAACGGTTCGAGTGCAAGTGCGACGTCACCGGCCTCGGCGTGGGTCACCGCGGCAAGGTCGCGCGCCAGCCGGGTCAGGCGCGCGGCCTGGTCACGCAGCACGGCCATCGTGGGCTCGTCCATCGGCTGCAGACCGTCTTCCACGGCCTCGAGGTACCCGGCGATGGTGGCGACGGGAGTGCGGACCTCGTGGGCGACGTCGGCCAGGAGCCGGGCCCGCAGCCGTTCGGCTTCTTGCAGCCGGGCGGCCATGGCGTTGAACGACTCGGCGAGCTCGTCGAACTCCGCGCCCAGGCCTGCAGCCGGGACGCGGGACTCGTACCGACCGGCGCCCAGGCGTGCCGCGGCGGTGGACACGGCGGCCAGGGACCGGCCGATGCGCCGCGCGAGCACCAGACTCACGGCGGCCGAGGCAACGGCGGCGGCGCCCAGGGCCAGAGCTAGGGAGACGGCACTGGCGTCGCGGAACGCCCGCTCGGCGTGCATGACGGCGTCGTCGTGGTCCTCCAGACCAGCGCGCACCATGTGCTCGTGGAACAGGCCTGGGCCAACGGCGGAGGCCACCAGCCACGCCGTCAGGGCAGCGGTCGCGAGCACGATGACGAGCGCGATGAGCAGGCGCCCGGCAAGGCCCCACCGGGCTCCCGTCGGAATCGGCTTCACTCCCCAGTCCCGATCCGGTACCCGACACCTCGCACCGTGCGCACGAACCTCTGTTGCTCGGCGCTGTCGCCGAGCTTCTGGCGCACATGCAGCACGTGCACGTCGACGAGGTGCTCATCTCCGACCCAGTTTGCTCCCCAGACCGCCTCGATGAGCGCGCGCCGGCTGAACACCCGTCCCGGGCCCGAGGCGAGCGCGGCCAGAACGTCGAACTCGGTGCGCGTCAACGGCACCGCTCCGCCGTCGAGGTGCACCTCCCGGGCGTCCAGGTCCATGCGCAGCGCCCCGATCTCCACGGCCGGACGTGAGGGCGGCGCGGCCGAGGAGGACTCCGGGCGGCGGGGCCGTCGCATCAGGACTGCGACCCTGGCCATGAGTTCTCGAGGGCTGAAGGGCTTGGTCATGTAGTCGTCGGCACCGACCGACAAGCCGATGAGGGTGTCGACCTCCTCGGCGCGGGCGGTCAGCATGATGACGTAGCAGTCCGAGAACGTGCGCAGCTGACGGCACACCTCGACCCCGTCCAGACCGGGGAGGCCCAGGTCCAGGACGACGACGTCGGGGTCCACCTCGCGAAGGACGCCGACGGCCTGTGCGCCGTCATGGATCACGCTCACCTCGAACCCGTCGCGCTCGAGGTATCCGGCCACCAGCCGGGCCAAGGCCTGCTCGTCGTCGACGACGACCGCGCGTCGCATGGGTCTCGTGGCGAGGGCAGTGGTGCTGGTCACGCCCCATTGTGTGCTGCCGTCGAGCACCTGGTGGGGACCTTCATCGAACCTTGATCCAAGGGCGACCGGTCGTTCGGTGCGGCACGTCGACGCTTCACACGTCCGATCCGCGACAGCCTGCAGGAGAACCCGTGTCCACCACCGAGAACGTCGACCCACCGGTCGTCACCGTCGTCCACGCTCCGGCGTGCCACTTCTGCCACGACGCCGAGGAGGCGCTCGCCGTCCTGGCCCGTGACTTCCCGCTGGTGGTCCGCAGTGTTGGCATCGACACCGACGAGGGCCGAGCGCTCGTGGCCGAGCACCGTCCGGCGATGAACCCGCTGGTGCTGGTGGACGGGAGCTTCTTCTCCGCCGGCCGGCTGCCACGCAAGAAGCTCACCAAGGCCCTGCAGCGCCGGCGCACGCTCGCGGTCGGTGCCTGAGATGGGCAGCGAGCTCCTGACGACGGGAAGCATCCTGGCGGCGTTCTTCGCCGGCGGGGTGGCCCTGTTCGCCCCGTGCTGCATCGTCTTCCTGGCGCCGTCCTACCTGGCCGGCGCTGTCAAGAACGCCCGATGGCGGCTGCTGCCGCTGACGTTCGTCTTCGCGGCGGGCCTGGCTGTGGTGCTGGTGCCGATCACCCTGGGGATGAGCCTGCTCGCCGGCGCGATCGCCCGGTACCACGCCCCGCTGTACTGGGCCGGTGGCCTGCTGATGATCGCCTTGGCGGCGCTGGCCCTGTCAGGCCGGATGTGGTCCCTGCCGTCGTTCCTGCGCGCCCCGGACACCACCGGTGGTGACACGGCGAGCTTCTTCTCCCTCGGAGTGTTCTCCGGGATCGCGTCCTCGTGCTGCGCACCGGTCCTGGCCGGGGTGATGACCCTCTCGGTCCTGTCCGGGTCGCCGATCGGGGGTCTGGCCCTCGGGCTGGCGTACGTGTTCGGGATGGTCTTCCCGCTGTTCGTCATGGCGCTCGTCTGGGACAAGGCGCGGCTGGGCGAGCGCAAGCTCCTGCAGGCCAAGACGGTCCGACTGCGCGTGGCGGGCCGCACGTTGATCACCAACACCCTCAACATCGCGGTCGCCGTCGGCTTCGCCGTGATGGGCGTGTTCGTCATCGCCCTCGCCGGCAGCAAGGACATGACCGGTGGGTCGGCGTTCCAGGACGCCGCGAGCCGCACGCTGACGGACGTGTTCGCCGCCGTTCAGGGCTTCCTGTCTCCAGTGCCCGAACCCATCCAGGGGTTGGCGCTGCTCGGGGTCGCCGCCGCGTTCATCTGGGTGACCCTCGCCGACCGCCGCCGCACCACCCAGCCGGCCGGCCCCGCACCGACCACCGCCGTCGACGACTCCGCGGCGGCGCCGAGCGACGGCCGAGCCGCACCCGTCCCGTCCTGCCACGCCGCTCCGACCACGGAAGAAGTGACCCGATGACCTCCGGAACCGCCACCCGCCGCCTCGCTGAACGCCAGCAGGTCCTCGCCGAGATCCAGCAGGCACAGACCGGCGCTGCCCAACGCCGCCAGCGCCTGAGCTGGGCCGCGTGGGGCGCGGCCGCACTGATCATCGGGGTCATCGTCGCCATCGCGCTGATCACCTCCCAGCCGACCACATCGACCGACGTCCGGGTAGCCCCGGACTTCACCCTGCCGGCCTCGGACGGCTCGAACGTCTCCCTGGCCGACTACCGCGGTGAGCCGGTCGTCCTGTACTTCAACGAGGGCGCCGGGTGCGACTCCTGCCTGCTGCAGATGGCCGAGATCGAGAAGGACCCCGCGTTCGCCGAGGCCGGCATCACCGTGCTGCCGATCGTGATGAACACCGCCGAGCAGATCAACGCCGATCGCGAGCGCCTCGGCGTCCAAGCGCCGTTCCTGCTCGACGACGGCACCGTCTCCGCCGCCTACGACACCCTCGGCAAGGGCATGCACGAAGGGCTCCCGGGGCACGGGTTCGTGCTGATCGACGCCGATGGCCAGCAGCTCTGGCACGGCAACTACCCCTCCATGTGGCTCGCCCCCGCCGACCTGCTCGAGGAGGTCACCAGCCGTCTCTGACCATCGACGCCCCCGATCTGACGCACGTCACGACATCACGAAGGAGATCCCGATGGGCTGCTGCCAGGACACCACGACGACCACCACGACCGAGAGCACCGAGACGACGGCCGGCGACGGCTGCTGCAGCGGCGGCTCTCAGGGCACGGAGACCTGCTGCGCGACCAGCAGCACCGCCTGACCGACCGCACACCGATCCTGGGAAGGAACCACCCTTGATGAGCACGACACGACGGCGCCTCGCCGCGACCACAGCAGCGCTGGCCCTGGTCGCCACCCTGGCCGCCTGCTCCACGGACGAACCAGCGGCGGCGCCCTCCGCGGCGCCAGAGTCCTCCAGCACCGACGTAGCCGAGGAGGCGACCGAGCACAACGCCGCGGACGTGGAGTTCGCGCAGATGATGATCGTCCACCACGAGGGAGCGCTCGAGATGGCCGAGCTCGCGGTCGAGCGCGCCTCCACCGAGGAGGTGCGCGCGCTGGCCGAGCGCATCGCCGCAGCGCAGGGCCCCGAGATCGAGCTCATGTCCGGCTGGTTGGAGGAGTGGGACGAGGAGCTGCCCGCAGAAGCTCAGCACGGCGGCATGGACCACGGCGGGATGGACATGGACGGCATGGACCAGGAGGCGGCGATGGCCACCCTGGCCGAGCTCGAAGGGGTCGAGTTCGACCGGACGTTCCTCGAGCTCATGGTCGCCCACCACCGCGGAGCCATGGAGATGGCCCAGACCCATATCGGCGAGGGTGAAGACCCCGACGCCCTGGCGCTCGCCCGGACGATCCGGGACGACCAGAACACCGAGGTCACCGAGATGGAGAGCATGCTCCGCGACCTGTGAGCAGTGGTCGCGCCGGGCCGGCCCCAGGACGGCCCGGCGCGACCACCTCACGTGTCGTACTATCTGCGCATGCGTGAAGATAGTTTTCGCCCGCCGCTCGACGCGGACGAAGCCGAGCTGGCGGCCGAGGTGTTCCGGATGCTCGCGGACCCCACGAGGGTGCGACTGCTGTGGGCGCTCGTGGGACGCGAGATGTCCGTCAACGAGCTCATCGCCCACGTCGGGAAGCCAGGACCGACGGTCTCCCAGCACCTGGCCAAGCTCCGCCTGGCGCACCTGGTGCAGACCCGCAAGGTCGGCACGAGCGTGTACTACCGGCTGGCGAACGACCACGTCGAGCAGCTCGTCACGGACGCCGTCCACAACGCCGAGCATCTCTCCTCGGACACCCCCGCCCACCACCGCCCCCGCCTGCTCAGGAGCTCCGAGGCATGACCGACCCCAGCCGGCGCGCACCGAAGCGGCACCCCGAGCATGACCACGACCAGCCGGGCGACCACGGGCACGATCACGACCAGGGCCCCGATCACGACCACGGTCATGGCCACCACCGCGGGCACGACCACGGGCACGGGCACGACCACCCCGGCGGCCTACGCGGACTGCTCGTCGGATATTTCTCCCCGCACTCCCACGACCCGGCGGACTCCATCGACGACGCCCTGGAGAGCAGCGCCGCCGGGATCCGCGCCGTCAAGATCAGCCTCGTGGCGCTGGGCGTGACCGCCTTGGCCCAGCTGGCCGTCGTCGCGATCTCGGGCTCGGTCGCCCTGCTGGCCGACACCGTCCACAACGCCTCCGACGCCCTCACGGCGCTCCCCCTGTGGCTCGCGTTCGTCCTGGGCCGCCGCGCGGCGACCACCCGATACACCTACGGGTACGGGCGAGCGGAGGACCTGGCGGGGCTGTTCATCGTCGCGATGATCGCCCTGTCCGCCGTCGTCGCCGGGGTCGAGTCGGTGCGCCGGCTGGTCGACCCGATGCCGCTCGACAACGTGTGGTGGGTCGCGGCCGCCGGCCTGGTCGGCTTCGCGGGCAACGAGGCCGTGGCCGTCTACCGGATCCGCATCGGGCGGAGGATCGGGTCGGCCGCCCTCGTCGCCGACGGCGTCCACGCCCGCACCGACGGCCTGACCTCCCTCGCCGTGCTCGCCGGCGCCCTCGGCGTGGCCGCGGGCTTTCCCCTCGCCGACCCCCTCGTCGGGCTGCTCATCACCGCGATGATCCTGGCCCTCCTTCGCGGCACCGTGCGCGACGTCGTGGGCCGCCTGATGGACGGCGTCGAGCCGGCACTCGTCGAACGAGCCACCAGGGCCGTCGCCGACACCCCGGACGTGCTGGGCGTGCCGCGGCTGCAGGCCCGCTGGATCGGGGACCGCCTGCACGTCGACGCCACCGTCAGGGTGGACCCGAGTGCGGACCTGGCCGCCGCCACGCTTGTGGCAGCCCACGCCGAGGTACGAACTCGGGAACAGGTGCCCAACGTCGGCTCCGTCGTCGTCGTCCCGACTCCCGCATGAGCAGCGACGCACCTGCCGGTCCGCGGAGCGCCTCGAAGGTTGCAAGGTCGCTGCCAGGGCTGACGGCGTGCTCGCTGTGCGCCGGGGAGACCCTCGCCGAGACTGACCCGCTACCCGGCGGGCAGGCCGAACGGCTCCGTCGCCTCTCCCGCGACCGTGTGGCGCGTCTGACCTTCGTCGAGTGCCTGGACGAGTGCGAGCGCGGCGACGTCGTCGTGGCGAGACCGGCCGCGGCGTGCCGTCGCGCCGGCGCGCGATCGGTGTGGTTCGAACGCCTCGCCGGGGACGAGGCGACCGCCGAGCTCGGGGATTGGCTGCGTTCCGGCGGTCCCGGCGCCACTGGGCTGCCCGACGGGCTCGCCGGCCACGTCATCGAGCGTTCCGACACGGTTTCCGACGGCCCCGCGGCGTAGCCCTGCCCGCCCTGCACACGGCTCGTCGCGTCCGAGCCGCGCGCACCTTCATCGAACCTTGATGGCCACCGGCGCCGTCTCGCCGCGCGCGCGTGCAGGCCTCTCCTTAGCGTCGAAAAGGTCCCCACGGCGCGCGCGATCGTCGCTCGCCGCACGTTCTTGGCCCAGGAGTAACGACATGAAGACCACGCAGATGATCGAGACCTACCCCGCCACCATCAACCTCGACCGTCAGCTGCTGGCGCGAGTGATCGACACCCTGGTCGCCTGCTCGCAGGCGTGCACCGCCTGTGCCGACGCGTGCCTGAGCGAAGAGATGGTCGCCGAGCTGCGCACGTGCATCCGGACCAACCTCGACTGCGCGGACAGCTGCCAGACCACCGCACGCATCCTGTCCCGCCACACCGGCTACGACGCGAACATCACCCGGGCCCACCTCGAGGCCTGCATCGCCGCGTGCCGGGCCTGCGGTGACGAGTGCGAGCAGCACGCGGACATGCACGAGCACTGCCGCATCTGCGCCGAGGCGTGCCGGGACTGCGAGACCGCCTGCGCCGAGCTCCTCGCCGCCATCCGCTGAAATCCACCGGTAGCAGCGACAAGGAGACAGCCGATGTCCATGCACCATGAGCACGACCGCGACCCGGCGGAGAGCCAGCACGACAGCCACAGCGCCCAGCACGGCGACGACCACCACGGCGGCGGACAGGGGCACCAGATGAAGGGCATGTACCTGCGGTTCGCCGCCATGATCCTCACAGCCATGGTCGTCATGTACTTCGTCATGTTCGTCGGCTCGTGGGAGCTCGACCACGTCCGCTTCAGCCAGAGCCGCGTCTTCATGGCGGTGACCATGGGCGGCACGATGGGGCTGATCATGCTCGCCTGGATGCTGAACATGTACAAGAGCGCGAAGGCGAACATCGCCGTGGTCGCCGTAAGCGTGCTGCTCCTCGCAGGCGGCGTCGTCCTCGATCGCAGTCAGGTCACGGTCGGCGACACCGCGTTCATGCGCGCGATGATCCCGCACCACTCCCTGGCCATAACCCGCTCCGAGCGGGCGCAGATCGACGACGTGCGGGTGTGCGAGCTCGCCGTCGAGATCAGCGAGGCGCAGAAGCGGGAGATCGCCGAGATGGACTGGCTCATCGAGGACATCGAGCGCAACGGCATCGCGGAGACGGCGGCCGAGGCGGACGCGCGCCCCGTACCGGACTTCGAGGGCACAGCGTTGCGGTCGTGCCCGACCGACTGAGCTTCCCGCCCGCATCCCTGTGCGGCGCCGTGGCGTCCCGAGCCCTGGGGAATACCGATCGAAGGTCTCTCGTTGCGGCCAGCAAGGTACCCCCCCGGGGTATAGCTAGCCGATCACGGCGGGCGCACAGGTCGAGGAGAGAGCCATGAGCAACGCGCACCAGGGCCATCACGTGCCCGACGCAGGTCGCAGCCACGCGGACGCCCGGCTCGATCCGTCGGTCGGGGACGCCGGACCGCGGGCCCATGACCGCCACGGCGGGCACGACGCCGGCCAGATGGAGCACGAGGGCCACCACATGCCCATGGACGTGGAGGCGCACGATGCGGGGAGCCGGCCTTCCGCCGGCGGCCACGGCGGGCACCGGGCGCACAGCGGCAGCGACCACGTCGCACTGTTCCGGCGCCTGTTCTGGATCAACCTCGCCCTGGCCGCGCCGACGGTCCTGCTCAGCGGCATGTTCGCCGACCTGCTGGGGTACTCCATCCCTGACGTCCCCGGGATCACCTGGGTCGCGCCGATCCTCGGCTCGGTCATCTACCTGTGGGGTGGACGTCCGTTCCTCACCGGGGCGATCGCCGAGGTCCGGGCTCGCAAGCCCGGGATGATGCTGCTGATCGGGATGGCGATCACGGTCGCGTTCGTCGCGTCGTGGGGCGCGACCCTCGGGTTGCTCTCGCATGAGCTGGAGTTCTGGTGGGAGCTCGCGCTCCTGGTCGTGATCATGCTGCTCGGCCACTGGCTGGAGATGCGGTCCCTGGCCCAGACCTCCTCGGCCCTGGACTCGCTCGCGGCGCTGCTGCCCGACGAGGCGGAGAAGGTCGACGGCGACTCCGTCGTCACGGTCTCGCCGTCCTCGCTCGTCCTGGGCGACGTCGTCGTCGTACGCCCAGGTGGCCGGGTCCCGGCCGACGGGCAGGTCGTCGAGGGCGCAGCCGACGTCGACGAGTCGATGATCACCGGCGAGTCAAGACCGGTCCGTCGGACCATCGGCGACCAGGTCGTCGCCGGAACCGTCTCGACCGACAGCGCCCTGCGCGTGAAGGTCGACGCCGTCGGTGACTCCACCGTGCTGGCCGGAATCCAGCGTCTGGTCGCGCAGGCACAGTCGTCCACGACGCGCGCGCAGCTCCTGGCCGACCGCGCCGCCGGCTGGCTGTTCTGGTTCGCTCTCATCGCCGCCGTCATCACCGTCACGGTCTGGAGCGCCGTCGGGACACCCGACTTCGCGATCATCCGCGCCATCACGGTCCTCGTCATCGCCTGCCCGCACGCCCTCGGGCTCGCCATCCCGCTCGTGGTCTCCATCTCCACCGAACGCGCCGCCCGCGGTGGTGTGCTGATCAAGGACAGGGCTGCGCTCGAGAGGATGCGCGTCGTCGACACCGTCCTGTTCGACAAGACCGGCACCCTCACCAAGGGCGAGCCGGCCCTGCACGACGTCGTCACGACCGGGATCGGCGAGGAGGAGCTCCTTCGTCTTGCCGCGGCGGCGGAGGCCGACAGCGAGCACCCCCTCGCGCGAGCGATCACCGCAGCCGCACACCACCGAGGCCTCACCGTGCCTCGTGCCGACGACTTCCGGGCGTCGACGGCGGTCGGCGTCTCCGCCACGGTGCAGGGACGCCGGGTCGCTGTCGGCGGACCGAACCTCCTGACCGAGCACGGGCTCGGCCCCCTGCCGGAGACTCAGCCCTGGTCCGATCGCGGGCAGATCGTGCTGCACGTACTCCTCGACGGCCAGGTCGCCGGCGCCCTGGGGCTCGCCGACGAGGTCCGGCACGAGTCCCGAGAAGCCGTCGATGCCCTCCACGCTCTCGGCATCCGCGTCGTGATGATCACCGGCGACGCGGAGCCGGTGGCCAAGGCCGTGGGCGCTGAGCTCGGCATCGACCAGGTCTTCGCCGGCGTGCGCCCGGAGGACAAGAGCAGCAAGGTGGCCTCCCTGCAGGGCGCCGGGCGGACCGTCGCGATGGTCGGTGACGGCGTCAACGACGCACCCGCCCTCGCGCAGGCCGACGTCGGCGTCGCCATCGGCGCAGGCACGGACGTCGCGATCGCCTCCGCGGGTGTCATCCTCGCCTCTGACGACCCCCGGTCGGTCCTGTCCGTCATCCAGCTCTCGCGTGCGGGCTACCGGAAGATGACGCAGAACCTGTGGTGGGCCGCCGGCTACAACATCGCAGCCGTCCCACTCGCAGCCGGTGTTCTCGCCCCGGTGGGCTTCGTGCTGCCGATGGAGATCGGCGCGATCCTGATGTCCCTGTCCACGGTGGTCGTTGCCGCGAACGCCCAGCTCCTGCGGCGTCTCGACCTGAGCCCGGAGGCCTCGACAGCCGCAGCACAGGGGGCCAAGCGTGTCGGACCGCCGTCCCGGACCGCGGTGCCGGCTGCCTGAGCAGACGACCCTTCATCGGATCTTCATTGCCGACGGGACTTCAGTCGACGGAGTTGCGCGAGATCGTGAGCGAGGATCTCCACATGCGCTCTCGGTTCCACCTTGCCACCGTCCTCGTCGCCAGCGCCGCTCTGCTCGCCGGCTGCTCCGCCACGACGTCGGACGACGACGTACTCACCGACCTCGGTCTCGACGGCTTGACCGGTCAGGAGATTGTCACGCAGCTCGACGCCTCCGCCGAGAGCCGGCCGCTGGACTTCACCGCATCGGTGCGCGAGGACGAGGTGCTCGTCGGCGACGGTACCACGGAGGTCGCCGTCCCGCTCGACGACGGCCAGTTCTACCTGTCGATCGCGCCGTACATCGAGAGCACGCACGAGTGCTTCTTCCACAGCCTCGCCGGCTGCCAGGGCGAGCTCGTCGAGGAGCCGGTGGAGGTGAGAATCACCGACGCGGACGGTGCCGTCCTCGTCGAGGAGAGCGCCACGACGTACTCCAACGGGTTCGTCGGCTACTGGCTCCCTGAGGACGTTGAGGGCACGGTGGAGATCACGCAGGGCGACCTGAGTGGCAGCGTCCCGTTCAGCACGACGGAGGGCAGCCCGACCTGCCTGACGACGCTCCAACTCACCTGACCTCAGGGACGGTCGCTGTGAGCCGGGCGATGTAGGCGTCGAGTGCCCCTACCGGGATCTTGTGCAGCCGTCCGACGTGGACCGACGTGATCTCGCCGGCGGCGAGCAGGTCGTACATGAGCGTGCGGCCGATCCCGAGCCGCCGAGCAGCCTCGACGACGCTCAAGAGCAGCCTGTCGTCGTTCTCGACCACGACGTTGAGGACGCGGTCCTCACGGACGCCGCGGTCGGTGGTGATGTGCACCTGAGCTGTCGCGGACATGCCCCACCTCCGAGTGGATGTTGGGGCACCACTCTCCGGGCATCCACTAGCCGCACCGATGACGGAGCCGAAGTCCCAGCGTCCCGATCCGATGACGCCCCGTCCACAGCTCGCGCGTCATCGATGACGTCCACAACCTGGCCTCCGCGTCATCGCCACGTGCATAGGCGCTGAGCAGCGTCGTCTCCGACCGGCACACGGAGGAGGCAACGATGGACGACCGCCGCACGCGTACCACCGCGCTCGCTCGAGGAACGGCGCCGGCTGACATCCGACGGGACCGCGACGGCCTCCTCGGCCACCTCGCCGTCATCGACGTCGAAGGGTGGGAGGGCCCCTCCGCGACGGCCCTCCTGACCTACCTGCGCAGCCACATCGTCCGTCCGCTCGCCGTCGACGTCGGACTCAGGGGAGCCTGCGCCGCTCACGCCGAGGCGACGGCCTGGGAGGCGGTCTGGCTACAGCTCCTCGAGCCGTCGCTGCGCAGTGCCCACTCGCCCTGGGGTGTCCTGTGGCAGACGGCGCGCCGGGCGATGCTCGGTGAGATCCTCGCCGACCGCTGGGGCGTGTCGCCGCGGCGGGCCTGGGAGCTCGACGCCGCCGAACGGGCTGGCGGCGTCCGACGACCGCTGTCCCTCGACCCGCTCCTCACAAACGGCTGGGAACCACCTGCCGAGGGCTCGACCGGGATGCACGACAGTCCGCTCACCACGGCCGTACGCCTCGCTGCCCAGGCACTCGGCGAGGCTGGATGGCCTGCAGAGGTCGCGGCGCGGATCGTGCAGGAGACGGCCGAGATGGACGGCCCCGTTGGTGCAGGCACGACAGCCGTCGGCTGGCGCCCGCTGGCCAACCGTCTGGAGCTCCCACCGTGGCAGGCTCGCCGGCTTGTCCTGGTCCTCCGCGGTTCGGGCGGCATCGCGGGCCTCCTCGCCCGGCTGCTCGCCGACGGCCCATCCGTCATCGAGGACCCTGAGACCCGGCGTGCTCTGCAGGCAACGCGAAGAAGGCGCCTGCGCTCGCCGATGCCAAAGGACGCAAGCCCGGCTCGCCCGGTCACCGAGATCCGAGTGGCCTCATGACCGCGACGCGCAGATCGTCGGAGTGCATGCCCTCACACACGTTCGGCCGGGGAAGGCGTCATCTTCTCCCCTGCCAGCGCACACCTGACGTCATGACGACACCGCTCGGCCTCGGCCATCGCAGGGGCACAAGGGTTCACAACTCGCGACAACGGGCGGGACTGCTGCAGGTTTCGTTGACACTCGGGGTGAGTGGTTCTCAGGCCGCTGAGGCGGTCGCGTAGATGGTCTCAAACTCGACCGGCGTCAGGCGCCCGAGGCGGGCCTGGCGGCGTCGGTGGTGGTAGGTCTGCTCGATCCAGGCCACGATCGCCCGGCGCAGCTGGTCACGGGCGCCCCAGCGGCGCCGGTTCAGGACGTTCTTCTGCAGCAGCGCGAAGAACGACTCCATGGCCGCGTTGTCCCCGGCCGCGCCGACGCGTCCCATCGACCCGCGCAGGTCGTGACGGCGCAACGCGGCCACGAATTTTCTCGAGCGGAATTGGCTGCCCCGGTCCGAATGGACGACGCACCCGGCGACCGCACCGGGCCCGCCGCGGCGCCGTACGGCGCTGTTCAGCGCGTCGACGGCCAGGCGCGACTTCATCCGGTCGGAGATGGAGTAGCCGACGATCTTGTTGGAGTAGACGTCCTTGATGGCGCAGCAGTAGAGCTTGCCCTCGTCGGTCCAGTGCTCGGTGATGTCGGTCAGCCACAGGCTGTTGGGTCGTTCGGCACTGAAGCGGCGCTCGACCAAATCGTCGTGCACCGGCGGGCCGGGCCGCTTGGCCTTGCCCCGCTTGCGCGAGTGCGTGGAGTAGACGCCCTGCTGAGAGCACAGACGCCATATCCGCCGGTCGCCGACCCGGTGGCCGGCCTGGCGCAGTTCGTCGGCCACGAGCCGGTACCCGAACTCCGGGTCGTCCCTGTGCGCGTCGATCGCAGCGTCGGTCAGGTACGCGTCGGCCAGGTCCCGGTCGCTGATCGGCTTGGCGCACCAGGCGTAGTAGCCCTGCGTGGAGAACTTCAGCACCCGGCAGGTCACCGCGACGGGGATCCCGTCGCCGGCGAGGTCACGGACCAGCGGGTGCATCATTTTGGGGAGATCTCCTTGGCGAAGTACGCCGCCGCCCGGCGCAGGATCTCGTTCTCCTGCTCCAGCAACCTGTTGCGCTTGCGCAGCTCACGCAGCTGCTCGGACTCCTTGGCGGTGACGCCCTGCCGGGTGCCGGCCTCGACGTCGGCGGCCTTCATCCAGTTGCGCAGGCACGACTCGGAGATGCCGAGGTCCTTGGCGATCGTCGAGATCGGGGCCTCGCCCTTGCGTGCGAGGGCGACCGCGTCGTCGCGGAACTCCTGGGGGTGGGGTGCGGGCACGGGACACATCCTTCCAGCGGGGACACACGTCCCCACAGGTCAGGTGTCAACCGAACCTGCAGCAGTCCCGCTCGCACGGACGGGCCTCCTGTTCATGCCGGCTCGGTCGTTGCCTCGCGATCTGGTGAGCGAACGTCCCGATCTCGCCACAGCCCACCTGGAACGCCGCATCGTCCATGGGAGCTTGACCCGCTTTCCCGGACACCTGTTCTGAGGCGAGGATCGTCTCGGAGAGGAGTCCGCCCCATGCCCGCTGCCAAGCCTCCGGAGTTCCGCCGACGAGCAGTCGAGCTGGCCCGCCGCCCCGACACCTCCGTCGCCAAAGTCGCGAAGGACCTCGGGATCAGCGAGTCCTGCCTGCGGCGCTGGATGTCGATCGACGACGTCGACGCCGGCCGCAGGGAAGGCCTGACCAGCGACGAACGGAACGAGCTCGTCGAGCTACGCCGTCGGACCCGGGTCCTGGAAATGGAGAACGAGATCCTGAAGCGGGCCTCCGCCTACTTCGCGAGGGAGAACGTCCTCCCAAAATGACGTTCCGGCTGGTCCAGGAGCTCGCCGCGGACGGCATCCCCGTCGCGGTGGCCTGCCGGGAGCTCGAGGTCAGCAGGTCCGGCTACTACGAGTGGGCCGGACGGGAGCCTTCGAAACGGTCGGTCGCGGACGCCTCGCTGACCGACCGGATCATCGAGATCCACCGAAGCTCGCGGGCCAGCTACGGCGCCCCGCGCGTCCATGCCGAGCTCAAGCTCGGGCTGGGCCTGCGCTGCGGCCGCAAACGCATCGCCCGGCTGATGCGCCTGGCCGGGCTGCAGGGCATCAGCCACCGTCGCAAGCGGGGCCGCAAGCCGGACCCGGCCGTCCACGACGACCTGGTCCAGCGCAGGTTCGTCGCTGACGGGCCGGACCGGCTCTGGGCGACCGACGTCACTGAGCACCCCACGGCTGAGGGGAAGGTCTACTGCTGCGCCGTCATCGACGCGTACTCGCGGATGGTGGTGGGCTGGTCGATAGCGGACCACATGCGGACCGAGCTCGTCGTCGACGCCCTGCAGATGGCTCAGTGGCGGCGCCGGCCCGGTCCCGGGACGGTGGTGCACTCCGACCGCGGCAGCGTCTACACCAGTTGGGCGTTTGGTCACCGGCTGCGCGAGGCCGGCCTGCTCGGCTCCATGGGCCGCGTCGCCAGCTCGGTCGACAACACGATGGTCGAGTCGTTCTGGTCGACCATGCAGCGCGAGCTCCTCGACACCCGCACGTGGTCCGCCCGCGGCGAGCTCGGCACGGCGATCTTCGAGTGGATCGAGGCTTGGTACAACCCCCGCCGGCGCCACTCAGGCCTGGGCTACCTGGCCCCGATCGAGTTCGAGAACCTTCACACCGCCGCCGCTACCGCGGCATGATCACCACACCGTCCGTGTCCGGGAAACCGGGTCAGGCTCCATGCCCCCGAGATCGTCACCGGAACCACCGCTCGGCTGTACGCCGAAGTCGCTGCTCACCCGATCGGTGTCCCGACCGCAGCACCGGTCCACCGCCACCCAGCCGCTTCAGCAAAGGCACCCGCTATCTCTATGACCTAGCCGTCCTCTTCAGACGTCACCTGTGTCGGCGCCGCCTGAAAACTGACCCCCTAGCGACGGCCGAAAACGGACCCCCTCCGGGCCACGCTGAGGAGGGTGATGACCTTGGAGGACTGGGCGGAGATCCGGCGGCTGTACCGGGTCGAGCGCAAGGCGATCAAGGCGATCAGCCGTGATCTGCAGATCTCGAGGAACGCGGTCAAGCGGGCGTTGGCCAGGGACGACCCGCCGCAGTACCGGCGAGCGAGCCCGGGCTCGATCGTGGACGCGGTCGAGCCGCAGGTGCGGGAGCTGCTGCGCGGGTGCCCGACAATGCCTGCGACGGTGATCGCCGAGCGGATCGGATGGGACCGTTCGTTGACGGTGCTCAAGGACCGGATCCGTGCGCTGCGCCCGTACTACCTGCCGGCGGACCCTGCGACGCGCACCGCGTATGAGCCAGGGCACCGGATGCAGTGCGACCTGTGGTTCCCGCCGGTCCCGGTGCCGTTGGGGGCCGGGCAGATCGGGTCCCCGCCGGTGCTGGTGATGACCGCGGGCTACTCGCGGATGCTGTTTGCGTTGATGCTGCCCTCGCGGCAGGCCGAAGACCTGATCTGCGGGCACTGGGATCTGCTGCAACGTATCGGCAAGGTTCCCGCCGAGCTGGTCTGGGACAACGAACCTGCGGTGGGTTCCTGGCGGGCGGGCCGCCCGGTGCTGGCCGAGCAGTTCGAGGCGTTCCGCGGCACGTTGGGCATCGGGGTGCACCAGTGCCGGCCGCGGGACCCCGAGTCCAAAGGGCTGGTCGAGCGGAACAACGGCTATCTGGAGACATCGTTCCTGCCCGGGCGCACGTTCTCCTCGCCGGTGGACTTCAACGAGCAGCTGACCGCGTGGCTGCTGCGGGCCAACGCCCGCCATCACCGGGCGTTGGGGTGCCGCCCGGAGCAGCGCTGGGAGGCGGACAGGGCCGCGATGCTCGCCCTGCCGCCGGTGGCACCGGTGACGGGGTGGCGCACCAGCACCCGGCTGCCGCGCGACCACTACGTGCGCCTGGCTTCCAACGACTACTCCGTGGACCCGGCTGCGGTCGGTCGCAAGGTCCAGGTCGTGGCGGACCTGACCACGGTGACGGTGACCTGCGGTGAGAAGATCGTGGCCCGGCACGAGCGCTGCTGGGCCCGGCACCAGAGCATCACCGACCCGGCGCACCGGGCCGCGGCGTTGGCGACGAGCACCGCCCGTCACCACCGCACCTCGGCGCCGGTTCAGGAGCAGGTCGAGCAACGAGACCTGAGCACCTACGACGCCGCCTTCGGCCTGCAGGAACCGGCACCGGACACGGCCACCTGCGCCCAGCGCGGCCTGGACGAGGTTGCCTGATGGCCACCACCTCGACCACGACTCGGGACCTGACCGCCGAGCTGACCTACCTGACCCGGGCGCTGAAAGCACCCACGCTGCGTCAGGCCGTGGACCGCCTCGCCGACCGCGCCCGCACCGAGGGCTGGTCTCACGAGGAGTTCTTGGCCGCCTGCCTGCAACGCGAGGTCTCTGCCCGCGAGTCCCACGGCGGCGAAGGACGCATCCGCGCCGCCCGCTTCCCGGCCCGCAAAGCACTCGAAGACTTCGACTACGAGCACGCCCGCGGCCTTCGACGCGAGCAAATCGCGCACCTGGGCACCTTGGACTTCATCGCCGGCCGCGAGAACGTGGTCCTGGTCGGCCCGCCCGGCACCGGCAAGACCCACCTCGCCACCGGCCTGGCGATCCGAGCCTGCCAAGCCGGGCACCGCACACTGTTCGCTACCGCCGCAGAATGGGTCGATCGACTCGCCGGCGCCCACCACGAGGGCCGGCTGCAGGACGAGCTGCGACGCCTGGGCCGCTACCCGCTGCTGGTCATCGACGAGGTCGGCTACATCCCCTTCGAGCCCGAGGCCGCCAACCTGTTCTTCCAGCTGGTCTCGGCGCGCTACGAACGCGCGTCCCTCATCGTGACCTCGAACAAGCCGTTCGGACGCTGGGGCGAGGTCTTCGGAGACGACACCGTTGCAGCAGCCATGATCGACCGCCTCGTACACCACGCCGACGTCATCGCCCTCAAGGGCGACTCCTACCGCCTCAAGAACCGCGACCTCGGCCGCCCACCAGCGGCCACGACCAACTGACCACACCGGGCGGGGGTCCGTTTTCGGCCGTCGCCAGGGGGTCCGCTTTCAGCCGTCGTTGACAACCTGGCCGTCCTCGAACTCGGCCCACGCCCAGGCGTTGAGCTCTTCGTCGTACATGACCGCAACGTCCCCTTCGATCCAGAGCGGGAACTCGTCGTCGAAGATGACGACCTCGTCGCTGTCGAGGTCTGCGTACTGCGTATCGACGGTGACGACCCACTGGACTCGTGCAGTGAGCGACTGCGACCAGGCGTCGTACTCGACGGCGCTGCGCAGCTTAGGTCCCTCAGTCAGGGTGAATGCGCGGTCTTGGAGCTCGAATCGGGGCTCATCGAGCACGCCGCGGGAGGGGAAGCGGAAGGGGTGCCACTGACGTTCGATCTCGGTCTGCGCCATCAGCCACTGGCTGTCGTCGGGCTCATCCGGGAGCGCGTCTAGGAACTGCGCGACCTGCTCCGATGTGGCAGCGCTCTGCTCGTTCAGCAGGTCGCGGATCTCGCCGGTGCTACCCACGATGCTCTCCGGAAGAACGCCAAGCTCGTCGATCAGGAAGCTCGCTGCCCCCTCGTCGCCGGTAACGATGATGAGTCCGTGCCCGTCGTCGCCGTTGTGCGCAATGACGGCCCGTGCCCACGCACTGTCGGACGCGCCAGTCTTGACCCCTGCCTTGGTGGAGGCCGGTCCCTCACCGAGGATTTGGTCCCGTAGCGCATCGCGCGCGACGTCGCCGGACACCTCGACGATGATCGCTCCATGCTCGACGAGGTTTTCGACGACGTCGTCGGCCGTGACCACGGCCGGGACTTCCAGGGGACGCATGCCCCACTTCTTTCGCCTCGCGTTGTGGGCCCTCACGGCGTCGGCGTGCTCTCGCGAGGCACGAACCGCCCGCTCGGCGAGTTCCAGTGCCACGGGCTCGGGGATCCACAGCTCGGCGTCATTGCGCTCGCACGCCTCGGCCCAGCGTTCGATCAGGTCGACGTTGGGCTCGACGGCCCTCCCGAAGACGTTCGTGTCGAAGACAATGGCCTTGATCGTGCGCCCGGGCTCGCTCATACACCCGCCCCTTCTCCTGCAGGTCAGTTGCTGCTCATCCCGTCGCGGGTCACGCCCAGCATCTGCACGGTTCAACGGGGCAGCGTGACAACTGCGGTTCGTGTCACTAACCGCCAGGTCCCGTCCTGGACACCGCGACGCTGACCGTATCTCGGGAAGGCCCGAGACGCCTGAGCCCTCAAGGGGCTGCGCGCGATCACACCTGGGGTGCCGCAGATCGGAGTGCAAGTCAACTGGCCCTTCTCACCTCCTCGAGGCCCTCCCTGCCAAGCCATGGCTCGACGCGCTAAGTGTCGACTCGAGCGCGAGCGGCCGGAGCCTGCGCCAGGAGTTCGTCGACTCCCCCGAGCGGTTCACCGCAGCCGCGGGCATCAACGCCCGCCGCACCGGCGCACCCGACTCCCCCAGCTCCTCGCCCTCGCTGGCCAGGTCGTGACCTGGCTTCCAATCATCGCCACCCACGAGGGCACGGGAGCGTGGCACGCTGGCCGTCGTGGCGAGTGTGCGCTTTGACTCCGAGGCCGACGCGTGGTGGCTGCCGAGCCGGGAGTGGGTGACCGCGTGGGTCGAGGGCGCGCGGACGTACTGGCCGCTGGTGCTTGAGGACTACCGCGAGCGGGTCGGCAGGTATTACGACGACGAAGCCCGCGACAGTCCCGATGCGTTCCCCCTGATGCGGCCCACGCGCATCACCGTCGTGGTGTCTCTGCTGCGGGCATGGGCGTTCGCAGCACCAGCGGAGACAGATGCGGTGGAGGTCCGGGAGATGTGGGAGGACCCCATCCTTGCGAACTGGGACACCCTCCACGCGCCGGACGTCGTCCGCGAGGTCCGTGCGGTCGCCGGCCTGACTGGCAAGCTGGAGCTGATCGATACGGAAGACGTTCAGCAACTCGCCGCTAGCTACCGCGGAGCTCTTCCCGCGCACGTGTGGAGCCAGCGACGAATCACGGCGTTCGGCATGCTCGGGTGGGACCTCGCCGACGGGCACCACCAGAATCGTCGCGTCGCCGAGGCCTTCGCCGAGTTCCGCGGGTACGGCATGAACCGTGCTCGTTTGCGGGAACTCGCCGGTGAACTTGAGACGCTCGATGGGATGGACGACAAGCCCAACGCGCGCGGGCTGAGATTCGAGCCCTTCGTACGTGAGTTGCTTGCGGCCCACGGGTTCGACGTTGAGAAGGGCAAGCATCGGGAAGGTGAGCAGGTTGACCTAATCGTCCACCGACCGATCCGAGCCCTGGTCGAATGCCGCTGGTACGCCGAAGCCGTCGGCCGGACGGCGATAACCGAGCTGATCGGCAAGCTCACCCGTGACCGGCCGGCGATCGTCTCGGGCATCTACGTGTCGATGAGCGGGTTCACTGCGCCCGCCCGGACCGAAGCTCGCGAGCAGGCCCGGGACAGAGTCGTCGTCCTGCTCGACCGGGGCGACGTCTCCACCCTGCTGCGTGGGCAGCAGCACGCCCGCGAACTCGTTGACGAACGCATCGACGAGCTCGTCCGTCGGTACGAAAGCTGACGCCCGACGTCGAATGCCGGGCGGAAGGGAGACCCGACTGAAGTTGTGCGCAGGCTTGCCGCCCCGCGCGATGAAGGCAGCCTCAACGTCGACGACGACGTCCAGCGGCTGCTGCTCATCCGACGCATGAAGCCCCTCGGCTTCACGCTCGACGAGATGTGCGAGCCTCTCGACCTGGTCGAAGCGATCGATGGCCACGGGGACTCCACCAGCCACGCCCGCCTGGAGGCCTACCTGGGCGCTGCTGCAGAGCGCCGAGCCGAACTGGCCCGGAGAGCTCGAGATGGCTGACGAGTTCATCGCGCTGCTGCGCGATCGCCGCCCTTCGTAGGGACGGCTCGTCGCCGCCGACCGCATGCGTCCGCCCACGTTCGCCAGGCTCCACTGCTGACCATCTGCTGACCGCAACGTCAAAGGCCCTCCCGATCTGATGATCGGAAGGGCCTCTGACGTGCCACTTCACAAGTAGCGGGGGCAGGATTTGAACCTGCGACCTCTGGGTTATGAGCCCAGCGAGCTACCGAGCTGCTCCACCCCGCGTCGGCGTGGACAACAGTACGTCAGCTCGGGACGAGGACCAAATCGACTCCTGACCAGCAGCCCGACCCGCACCGCCGACACGCGCGAGGACCCGGGGCGGCGTGCGCCCCGGGTCCTCGTCGGTGATCAGCCGGCCGTCGTCACGGGCTGGCGGAGGCCGACGGGTCCGGCGACGGCGAGGTCGACGCCGAGGGGTCGGTCGTCGCGCCGTCGGCGGCCGCGTCGAGCTCCGCCTCCGCCGCGATGGCGTCCTGGATGGCCTGGTCGAGCTGCGCCTGCGCCTCGCCGTAGCCGGCGAAGTCACCGGCCGTCAGCGCGGCCTGGGCGGCCTGGATGGCCGCGTCGGCGGACGCCAGGGCGTCGGCCAGGCGCGTGCGGGCGTCCGCGGTCGAGCCCGGGTCACGCGTCCCGGTGCCCGGGTCGGTCGTCCCGGGGTCGGTGCCGGGGTCCGTGCCGTCACCCGGGTCCGTGCCGGTCCCCGGGTCCGGGACCTCGGAGCCGGTGTCGGGCGCCTCGCCCTGACCCGTCCCGTCGCCCTCGAAGCCCGAGTCGCCGCCGAACACCTGGTCGAGGGCCTCGTCGAGCGTGCTGGCGAACCCGATCTCGTCGCCGAACGCCACGAGCACGCGCTGGAGCAGCGGGAACGAGGTGCCCGACGCCGCCTGGACGTACACGGGCTGCACGTAGAGCAGACCGCCCGCCACGGGCAGGGTGAGCAGGTTGCCGCGCACGACCGTCGTGGAGCGCTGGGCCAGGATGTTCAGCGTCGTGGACACGTCGGGGTCGGTGTTGAAGTTGTTCGCCACCTGGCCCGGGCCGGGCACCGTGGAGTCGCGGGGCAGCTCCAGCAGCCGCAGCGTGCCGTACCGCTCCCCCTTGACGCCCGCCTGGTCGCCCGCGTCGGAGTCCGCCGCGAGGTAGCCGGTGAGCACGTTGCGCGCGTTGGCACCGCTCGGGATGAACGAGGTCGTCAGCGAGAACGTCGGCTGCTCCTGGCCCGGCATCTGCAGGGTCAGGTAGTACGGCGGCTGGTTGACCTCGCGGTCCGTCGACGGGTCGTCCGGCGTGGTCCAGAAGTCGTTGCCGGAGAAGAACTGGTCCGCCTCGGTGACGTGGTACTGGCCGAGCAGGTCCCGCTGCACCTTGAACAGGTCCTCGGGGTAGCGGATGTGGCTCATGAGCTCACCGCTGATGGCCGACAGCGGCTGCACCTCGGAGGGGAAGACCCGCTGCCAGGCCCGCAGGATCGGGTCGGTGTCGTCCCAGGCGTAGAGCGTCACGTCGCCCGAGTAGGCGTCGACGGTGACCTTGACCGAGTTGCGGATGTAGTTGACCTGCTCGGGCGCGAGGGCCTGGACCGTGGCGGCCGTGCCGGTCAGCGCGTCCTCCGTCGCGTCGTCGAGCGAGCGCTGCGCCGAGTAGGGGTACTGGTTCGACGTCGTGTAGCCGTCGAGGATCCAGACCACCTTGTCGTCGACGACGGCCGGGTAGACGCGGCCGTCGAGCGTGAGGAACGGCGCCACCTTCTCCACGCGCTCGCGCGGGTCGCGGTCGTAGATGATCTGCGACTCGGTGGTCACACGGTCGGACAGGAGGATCTGCGTCGCGCCGAACTTCAGCGCGTACAGCAGCTTGTTCCACAGGTTGCCCACGCTCGGGCCGGCGGAGACGGCCTCCGTCGGGAAGGTGGTGTTCACCGCACCGCCGGACTCGTCGTCCGGGTAGTCCAGCTCCCAGTCCCCGCGGCCCTCGGGGGCGCCGACGATGGAGTACGCGGGCGCCTCCGGGCTGAAGTAGATGCGCGGCTCGTACTCGCCCATGTCCCCCGTGGTGGGCAGGCCGCCCTCCCAGAAGGACGGGCCGCCGTTCGCGGCGACCTGGTTGCCCGAGGCCGCGACGACGCCGAAGCCGTGCGTGTAGACCGTGACGTCGTTGGTCCAGTTGCGCTGCGCGTCGTTGAGGCCGTTGATGTTGAGCTCGCGCACCGCGATGACGGTGTCGCGGCTCTCGCCGTCGATCTCGTACTTGTCGACCGCGAGCGTCTCCGGGAAGTCGTAGAACGCGCGCACCTGCTGGAGCTGGCGGAACGACGGCGCGACGACCTGCGGGTCGAGCAGGCGGATCTGCGCGGCCGTCTCGGCGTCCTCGCGCAGCTGGCCGGCCTCGGCCGTCGTCGCCGCGGAGTAGGTCTGCGTGTCGACCGCGTCGAGCCCGTAGGCGGCGCGCGTGGCCGCGATGTTGCGCTCGATGTAGGGCGCCTCGACGTCCTGCTGGTTGGGGCTCACCTGCAGCCGCTCGACGACGGCCGGGTAGATCCCGCCCAGCGCGACGCCGGAGACCACCATGATGCCCACGCCGATGAGCGGCAGGCGCCACGAGCCGCGGAAGGCGGCGTAGACGAACACGAGGGCGACGAGGACGCCCGCGCCGGCGAGGATGCCCCGCGCAGGGATGACCGCCTGGACGTCCGTGTAGGAGGCGCCGAAGAAGCGGCCGTTGCCGCTCTCCTTCGTCAGCAGGGAGTAGCGGTCGAGGAAGTAGTTGGCCGCGACGAGCAGCAGCACGACCGCGCCGACCGTGCAGAGCTGGGCGCGGGCGGCCCGGGTGGTGCGGGGCGCGCCCTGAGGCCCGCCGACGCGCACGCCGCCGTACAGGTACTGCGTGATGAGCCCCGCGATGCCGGCGATCACCGCCACGGCCAGCAGGAACGACACGACGAACCGCACGGCCGGCAGCGTGAACAGGTAGAAGCCCACGTCGAGGCCGAACTGCGGGTCCCTCGTGCCCACGTCGCCACCGTTGATCGCGAGCTGCACGGTCTGCCACTGCTGGGACGCGGCGGCCCCGGCGAACAGGCCCAGGACCGCGGGCCCGACCACCATGACGACGCGACGCAGCGGCTCGATGGCCTCGCGGTACTGGTCGAGGCTGGCCTGCTCCTGCGTCGAGGGCGCGTAGACCGGGCGGGAGCGGTAGCCCACGGAGAGGTTGACCGCCACGGCGCCGGCCATGACGACGGCGGCGAGCAGGAACAGGACCCCGCGCGTCACCCACTCCGTCACGAGGACGCGCGTGAAGCCGAGCTGGCCGAACCAGAGGAACTCGGTCCAGACCTGGCTGAGGGTGAGCAGCGCGACGACGAGCAGGCCGACGACGACCGCGGTGACGGCGAGGGGGTGCGGGCGCCGCCGGGCCGGCGGGCGGGGGGCCCGGGGGCCCTGGGGGCTGCGCGGGGGTGGTGCACTGGCGAAGGTCACGGCTGCGGGTTCCTCGTCGTCGGGCGGAGCGGAGACCGGGTCCGCCCGACGCACGGCCCCGGGCGTCGGGTCCGCACAGCGCAACGGCTGGTCCGGGCGCCAGGTTCCCACAGACTCGTGTGATGCTGGCGCCGTGAGCACAGGCAGCACGCGACCCGCGACCGGCCCGCAGGACGAGGAGGCGGCGCGCCGTGCGCTGGCGGACGCCGTGCGGGAGGTGGAGGTCCACGTCGCCCGCGCCGGGTGGGACGGGCCGGTGCGCGTCTTCGCGCTCGTGCGGACCCAGGCCGCCCTCGCCTCCGACCCGGGGCTGGGGCCGCGGCTGTCGATGGACGTCCTCGCGGCGGCGGCCGAGAACCCCTGGCACCTCACGTCCGTCGAGCAGGAGCGGCTGCCGCCCGCCGACGACCTCGAGGGCCTGCTCGGTGCCCTGGCCTGGCCCCCGGCGGTCGACGGCGTCGCGCTGACCGTGGAGCGCCTCGTCGTGCCGCCGCACGTGGAGGAGGCGCTGCCGGCGGACCCGGCCGCCGCCCTCGAGGTGCTGCGCACGCACCCGGAGCGGACGGACGTGCGGATGGCGGTCGGCGTCCTGCGCGCGGGTCCCTCGTGGTGCGTGCTGCGCACGCGGTCCGACGACGAGGACGCGTCCGTCGGGCAGGGGCCCGACGCCGTCCCGGGGCTCGTCGAGGCGCTGCGCGCGACGCTCGACTGAGGACGACGGACGCGACGCGTCAGGCCGCGGACGCGTCCGACGGGCCGTCCGCCGTGCAGGTCGGCAGGTCCTGCGCGTCGCCCGCGCCGATGGCCACGACGGCGTCGTAGGCCTCCTCGAGCGTGCCGACCGCGACGACCCGCAGGTCGTCGGGCACGTGCCCGACCGTCTCGGCGCAGTTGGCGTCGGGGGCGAGGAACCAGGACGCGCCGTCGCGCGACGCCCCGGAGAGCTTCTGCCGGATGCCGCCGATGGGGCCGACCCGGCCGTCGACGGAGATGGTGCCCGTGCCCGCGACGACCGCGCCGTCCGCCTCGTCCTCCGGCGTCAGGGCGTCGATGATGCCGAGCGCGAACATCGTGCCCGCCGACGGCCCGCCGATGTCCTCGGACCGGATCGTCACGTCCACGGGGAGGTCGAAGGCGGGGTCGATGTACACGCCGATGAGCGCGCGGCCGTCCGCCTCCCCCGTCACCACCGGCACGTCGACGGGGGCGCCGTCGCGCGTGACCGTGAGGGTGACGGTGTCGCCGGGGGTGACCTGGTCCAGGTGCCCGACGAGCGTCCCGTAGTCCGGCAGCGGCACGCCGTCGACGGCTGTGAGGACGTCGCCCTCCTGCACCAGGCCGACGGCCGCCGTCCCCTCCACCGCCGCGGTGATGGTGAGGACGGCGGGGACCTCGTAGCCGAGCTGGGTGAGCGCGGCGACGGTCGCGTCCTCCTGCGAGCTCGTCATCTGCGCCTGGTTCTGCTCCTCGAGCTCGTCGCGCCCGAGGTCGGGGGCGTAGACGTCCTCGGCGGGCTGGACGAGGACGTCGGGGCGCACCCACCCGACGACGACGTCGAGCACCGAGGCCGGGTAGCCGGGGCCGCCGACGGCGCTGACGGTCGTCAGCCGCAGCTCGCCCGTCGCGTCGTAGGTCGGGGCGCCGTCGATGGTGATGAGCGGCTCGCCGTCGTGCTCGCCGAGCACGTCGAGGGTCGGCCCGGGGCTGTTGACGGCGTAGGGCACGGGGAGCACGAGCCCGGCCGCCGCGAGGCCCGCGGTCGTCAGCAGCGAGACCGACAGGGTCAGCGCGCGTCGGCCCGGGCGCGTGCGGGGGTCGGTGCCGGAGGCGCCGGTCGTGCCGGTCGCGCCGGTCGCGCCGGTGCCCTCCGTGCTGCGGTCGGCGTCGCCGGGTGCCACGGGGCCGCCGACGCGCTCGTCGGGCACCCCGGCCTGCTGCTCTGTCACCGCCGCATCATCGCCCACCCGGCCGGGAGCGACCTGGGAGCGACCGCGGCGCACCCGTCCGGCCGACGCACGGCCCGCACCCAGGTCGGCGCACAGGTCCTGCGCCCTCAGCGAACCATCGCGTCGTGCCGCGGGGACGGGAGCCCGCGCCCGTCCCCGGTCGTTAGCGTGGGCACCGCCGGCGCCACCGCCGGCCCGCGACCCCGGAGGACCCATGAGCGCCGACCGACCCTCCCCCGACGGCGGCGTGCCGCCGTGGGAGCAGATGCTGCGCCAGATGCTCGGCCCCGCCGCCGACGACGCCCTGCGCGAGATGCGTGAGCGCGGGCTGGACCCGGAGGCCATGGCCGCCGCGTCCGGCATGCCGACGGACCCCCAGACGATGGCCGCCGCCATGCAGCAGGTGCAGCGCATGCTCGCCACGTCGGGCGACGAGCCCGTCAACTGGCAGGTCGCCCACGACCTGGCGCGCCAGCAGGCGGCCGTCGGCGGCGACCCCTCGCTGACGCCGACGCAGTCCCGGCAGGCGCTCGACGCGCTGCGGGTCGCCGAGCTCTGGCTCGACGCCGCGACCGACCTGCCGCCCGCCACGGGCACGCCGCGCGCCTGGACCCGCGCGGAGTGGGTCGAGGCGACGCTGCCCACGTGGCGGACGTTGACCGAGCCGGTCGCGTCGTCGCTGTCGCTGGCGCTGGCGGGCACCCTCGGGCAGGCGTTGCCGGGCGCCGACGAGCTCGAGGGCGGGCCCGGGACGGCGGGGGTGCCCGGGCTGCCGGGCATGCCGGGCCTGCCCGGGCTCGGCGCCATGGGCGACCCCCGTGAGCTGCTGCGCCGGCTGGGGTCGGCGGTGTTCGGCATGCAGGTCGGGCACGCGGCCGGGACGCTGGCGGCCGAGGCGTTCGGCACCACGGACATCGGGCTGCCGCTGCTCGAGACGCCCGGCGCGGCCCTCGTCGTGCGGAACGTCGAGGCCTTCGCCGAGGGGCTGGACGCGCCGGCGGAAGAGGTGCGCCTCTTCCTGGCGCTGCGCGAGGCGGCGGCGAACCGGCTGTTCACGCACGTGCCGTGGCTGCGGGCGCACCTACTGGGTACGGTCGAGGCGTACGCGCGCGGCATCTCGATCGACGTCGAGGGCCTCGAGGAGGCGGTGCGCGCCATCGACCCGACGGACGCCGAGGCGCTGCGCTCGGCGCTGGCGGGCGGGGTCTTCGCGCCGCAGACGACCGAGGACCAGCGCGCCGCGCTCGCGCGCCTGGAGACGGCGCTGGCGCTCGTCGAGGGCTGGGTGGAGGAGGTGACCGCGCAGGCGGCCCTGCCGCACCTGCCGCACGCGGTCCCGCTGCGCGAGATGATGCGCCGCCGCCGGGCCGCGGGCGGGCCGGCCGAGCAGACGTTCGCCACGCTCGTCGGGCTGGAGCTGCGGCCGCGGCGGTCGCGGGACGCGGCGGCCCTCTGGGCGCGCATCGCCGCCGACGGCGGGCCGGCCGGGCGGGACGCGGTCTGGGCTCACCCCGACCTCCTGCCGACGGCGCAGGACCTCGACGACCCGGCCGGGTACGCCGGGCGGCGCGCGGAGCAGACGGACGAGGGGGCCGACCTCGACCGGGTCCTGGCCGAGATCCTGGGCGAGGGCACCGGCGACGGCCCCACGGCGCCGGGGCCGCAGGACGACGGCGACGGCCCGCACGGCGACGGGCGCGGAGGGGCCGGGACCGGGGCCTGAGCGGCGGGGGCCCCGGCGTCAGGCCCAGGTCCACGGGCCGGACGCGTCGGGCCGGGCCTCAGGGCTCGACCGCGACCTCGACCC
Organism: Cellulomonas sp. plas2; assembly: GCF_057221735.1. Lineage (NCBI taxonomy): Bacteria > Bacillati > Actinomycetota > Actinomycetes > Micrococcales > Cellulomonadaceae > Cellulomonas > Cellulomonas sp. plas2. The sequence goes on along the minus strand of NZ_CM170155.1, from coordinate 1,118,101 downwards.
CGTCGTCGTCCGGTCGGCCGTCCGGTCGGCCGTCCGGTCGGCCGTCCGGTCGGCCGTCCGGTGCGTCGTCCGGTCCGCCGTCCGGTCCGTCGTCCGGGCCCCCGCGCTCGAGGGCGAAGGAGTAGCCCTCGAGGAAGCCGCGCGCCCGCTCGGTCCGCGGGTACCGGTTCACCTCGGCCCAGAACTCGGGGCCGTGACCCGCGTGCAGCAGGTGCACGAGCTCGTGGAGCAGCACGTAGTCGAGCACCCAGCGCGGCATCCCGCGGACGCGGTCGGAGATCCGGATGGACCGGTCCGCGGGCGTGCACGACCCCCACCGCCGCCCCTGCTGGGACGACCAGGCGACGCTGGCGGGCCGCGCCCGTCCGCCCAGGTAGCGCGCGGACAGCTCCGCGGCCCGCACGACGAGCTCGTCGTCGGACGGCCGCCGCCGCCGCTCCTGCGCCGCCAGCCGCGCGAGCATCCGCTGCACCCACTCGCGCTCCTGCGCGGGGCTGAACCGCGCCGGGATGGCGACCACCGTGCGGTCCGGCTCGCGCCACGCGGAGACCGTCCGCAGGCGACGGCGGGAGCGGCGGACCTCGACGCCGTCGAGGTCGTGCTGGTGGCGCACGGGGGTGACGGTAGTGGAGCGGCGGCCCGCCGGACGGGAGCACCGGCCCGGCCCGCCCGGCGCGCCGGGCCCCCGTGCGGCGGCGGGTCCCCCGATCGTGCGTCTACTGTGGGCGTCGCGCGGCCCGGCGACCGGTGCCGCGCCCCCGAGCCGGCCGCCGGTCCGAGGCGGCTGAAGGACAGGAGATGGTGATGGCGGAGACCTACGCGGGTGAGTTCTACTGCGTGAAGTGCAAGGAGAAGCGCGAGGCCGAGGGTGACGTCGTCGTCTCCGAGTCCGGGCGCCGCATGGCCAAGGCCGTGTGTCCGGTGTGCGGGACCAAGCTGAACCGGATCCTCGGCAAGGCCTGACACCCGGTCCGCGCCGGACCCGGCCAGACCTGGGCCGGTCTCCGAGCACACCGACCACCCGACGGGGTGCCACCGCAGCAGCGGTGGCACCCCGTCGTCGTGTCCCCCCGTCGCCCGGTCCCGTCCCGCGGCACGGGCTGTGGATGGAGGCGCCCGCGGGTCGGGTCGTCGTGGCAGGGTGCCGCCCGGCCGCCGGTGTGCCGCGGCCGGGCGGCGCACGAGAGGGGCGGCAGGACGATGCGGTTGCGGGCGGGCCTGCGTGTCCTGCGTCGGGGTCCGGGCGAGGTGCAGGTGGGCCTGGACCCGCGGTGGGCCGTGCGCGTCGACGGCCTCGCGCCCGCCGAGGTCGAGGCACTGGTGGCGCTGGACCGCGTGCGCGAGCTGCCGGTCGGCGCGGCCGGGGCGCGGGCCGTCGGCGCCCTCCCGGACACGGTCCTGCCGGGGCTGCTCGCGCTCGGCGTGCTCGACCAGGGCCGGGCCGACCCACGCGCGGCACGGGCGGCCGTCGTCTCCGCGGACGCCGCGTGCCTCGCCGGCGGCGGGGGCGGCGCGGCCGAGGTCCTGGCCCGGCGCGAGGCCGCGGTGGTGGGCGTGCTCGGGCTGGGCCCGACCGGACTGGTGGTCGCGTCGACGGTGGCCGCGGCGGGCGTCGGCACCGTGGTGCTCGACGACCCCGGCCCCGTGCGCTCCGCGGACGTGGGTCCGGGCGCCTACCGCTGGGCGGACGTGGGGTCCCCGCGCGTGGCTGCAGCGGCGCGCGCCCTGGCGGACGTGCGGGTCGACGTCCGCACGACCGCGGACCGCCGGCCCGACGTCCTGGTCGTCGTGGAGCACGGCGCCGCGGACCCGGCCCGCGCCCCCGTGCTGCTCGGCGCAGGCGTCCCGCACCTGTCGGTCGTGGTGCGCGAGGCGGACGCGCTCGTCGGGCCCTTCGTCGTGCCGGGGCGCACCCCGTGCCTGCGGTGCCTCGACCTGGCGCGCACGGCGGACGACCCGGCGTGGCCCGTCGTCGCGGCGCAGGTGGTGCCGCCCGACGCCGCTCTGCCGCTCACCGACGGGCTGGGCCTGCGGCGACGTGCCGGCCCGCCCGCGGCCGGCGGTGACCACGGGCCGCGGGCCCGCCCGGCCGCGGAGGAGCCGCTGCTGCTCAGCGGCGTCGCCGGGACGCTCGCCGCCGCGCACGTCCTCGCCGCGGTGGACGGGCGGCGGCCGCCGAGCTGGGGTGCGGTGGTGGAGGTGGCCCTGCCGGGGCTCCTCGGCGTGGCGCAACCCGTGCACCCGCACGCGCGGTGCGGGTGCACGGGCCTGCCGCCGACCGGCTGACGCCCGCGGCCGCCGGGGCGGTGGTCAGGCGGCGCCGGACGCGTCCTTGCGCGGCCGGCCGCGGCCCCGCTTCGTGGCGACGACGACGCCGTCGACGAAGACCTGGCCGCCCCAGACGCCCCAGGGCTCCTGGCGCTCCACGGCACCGGCCAGGCAGCCGGCGACGAGCGGGCACTCGCGGCACAGCGCCTTGGCCTGCTCGACCTCGGCCGTCCGCTCGGCGAACCAGAGCTCCGGGTCGTTGGACCGGCACGGCACGAGCGCGGCGACGACGGAGGTGAAGCTCCGCCGCTCCTCGAGCGTGGCCGTGGTGGTGCGGGATGCCGGGTCGGCGGCGCCCGCCGCCGGTCGGGGGGCGAGGGGGGCCGGCGCCTCGGCCAGGGCCGTCCACCGGCCGGAGCCGGTGCGCTGGTCCGTGTCGAGCAGCGTCGAGAGCCGCACGATGTCCTCCTGGTGTCCGTGCTGGTGAGCAGTGCGCGGAGGTCCGGGCCGCTGCCCACCGGGATCACCGGGGGTACGAGCAGGCCGCGGACCAGAGGGATCCGCGGCCTGGGGAGGCTGTCCGACGAGGCGTCAGACGGAGCGGGTCCTGGGTGTCGTGTCGACGACGAGGTGCGAGGTCTTCCAGGTCACCGGGGCGTACCCACCGGTGGTGCGGATCCGGCCGGTGCCGCCGACGGGGGCACCGGTGCGGGCGCCGGTACCGAGACCGGCACCGAGGCCGCTGCCGATGGCGCGGCCGCCGCTGACGACGGGCAGACCCGTCCCCTGGAACGCGCCGCCGATGGGCGCGAGGAGGTGGGCGCCACGCGGCGTCACCCCGACCAGGTCGGTCATGTTCTCCACAGCAGCCACCTCCTCTCGGCGCGGGCCGGGCCCGTGGGCGCGACCTCTCAGCAAGGACGTCCCCAGACTAGGGACGGCCCGGCGACGGGCACAATCCTTTTTCCCGGATCTTCTCGCCGGCTTGTCCCCGGGCTCGTCCCCGGCCCTTCTGGGAGCTCTTCGCCGGGCACGTGGCCGGGCTCTTCTCCCGGGTCCCGAGCCGGCGTCAGGCGCGCGGACCCACCGCGGGGCCGCGGCCCGCGACGACGTCCAGCACCGCGGGCCCGAAGCGCTGCAGCTTGACCGCGCCCACCCCGTCGACGAGGGCGAGCTCGCGCACGGTCGTCGGCAGCGTGCGCGCCACCTGCTCGAGGACGGCGTCCGTGAGCACGGTGAAGGCCGGCTTCGACGTGGTCCGCGCCACCTCGGCCCGCCAGGCGTGCAGCCGCCGCAGCACCGCCGCGTCGGGCGCGGGGCCCGCCGAGGCGCTGCACAGGGCCGCGCCGCCGACGCCGGGCCGGCCGCTGGTCGGCGTCCGCGAGCCCTCCCGGCCTCCCCGACCGCCGGCGGTGCGGCCCCGCCGCTGCTCGTCGTCGGGCCAGATGCCCGCCAGGAACGGCGTGCGCGAGCGGGACGCGCGGCCCCCCGGGTTGCGGGACCGCGCCCAGGACAGCTCGAGCCGCTCGCGCGCGCGGGTCACGCCCACGTAGAGCAGCCGCCGCTCCTCCGCGATCGCGTCCTCCCCCTCGGCGAGCGAGATCGGCACGAGCCCGTCGCTCAGCCCGACGAGGAACACTACGTCCCACTCGAGCCCCTTGGCCGCGTGCAGCGAGGCCAGGGTCACGCCCTCGACCGTCGGCGCGTGCTGGGCGGCGGCGCGCTCGTCGAGCTCTGCGACGAGGTCCTGCACGGTCGCGGACCGTCCGTCCCGGGCGGCGGTCTCCGCGAGCTCGTCGGCGAGCGCGACCAGCGCCTGCATGAGGTCCCACCGCTCGCGCGCCGCACCGCGGGCCGCCGGCGGCTCCGGGGCCCAGCCGACCGGGAGCAGCAGGCCGCGGACCGTCTGCGGCATGGGGTCGGTCGGGTCGGCGCTGCGCGCGCCGCCGCGCAGCAGTACGAGCGCGTCGCGCACCTCGCGGCGCGCGAAGAAGCGGTCCCCGCCCCGGACCGCGTACCCGATGCCGGCGCTCGCCAGGGCCTGCTCGAGGACCTCGCTCTGCGCGTTGGTCCGGTAGAGCACGGCGATCTCGCTCAGCCGTGCGCCCGCCTCGGCGAGCCGGGCGATGCGCGTGGCGACGGCCCGCGCCTCGGACTCGTCGTCCTCGTGCACCGCGTAGCGGATGGCGGGCCCGTCGGGCCGCTGGGCCACGAGCTCGAGGGGGGGCACGTCGGCCGGTCGCCGGCCGACGGCGAGGACGCGGTTGGCCAGGGCGACCACCTGCGGCGTGGAGCGGTAGTCCCGCACCAGGCGGACGACGGTGGCCCCGGGGTGGGTGCGGGCGAACGTCAGCAGGTGGTGCGGCGTCGCGCCCGTGAAGGAGTAGATGGTCTGGCTCGGGTCCCCGACCACGCACAGCTCCTGCCGGCCGCCGAGCCACTGGTCGAGGAGGAACTGCTGGAGAGGGCTGACGTCCTGGTACTCGTCCACCACGAAGTGGCGGTACTGCGCGCGCACCTGCTCCGTCACGTCCGCCCGCTCCGACAGCACGGCGCCGAGCAGGAGCAGCACGTCCTCGAAGTCCATGACGTGCCGCTCGGTCTTCACGTCCTCGTAGGCCGTGAGCAGCCGGGCGAGCGTGCGGGCGTCGTACCCCTCGGGCAGCGCTCGGCCGGCCGCGAGCACGGCCCGCTCGTAGTCGTCCGCCGCGACGAGGCTGACCTTCGCCCACTCGATCTCCGACGCGAGGTCGCGCACCGCGACCCGGTCCACCTCCAGGCCGAGCCGCCGCGCCGCGTCGGCGACCGCCGGGGCCTTGTGCTCGAGCAGGCGCGGCGGGGCGCCGCCGACGACCTTCGGCCAGAAGTAGGTGAGCTGGCGCAGGGCGGCGGAGTGGAAGGTCCGCGCCTGCACACCCGTGGCGCCCAGGTCCCGCAGGCGCATCCGCATCTCCCCCGCGGCACGGGCCGTGAACGTCACCGCCAGCACGCTCGACGGGCGGTACGTGCCGGTCCGCACGCCGTAGGCGATGCGGTGGGTGATGGCCCGGGTCTTCCCGGTGCCGGCGCCCGCGAGCACGCAGACGGGCCCGGTGAGGGCGGTGGCGACGGCGCGCTGGTCGGGGTCGAGCGCGTCGAGGAGGGCGTCGGCGGACATCGCCACCAGTCTCGCAGGGACCCCCGACACGGCGGGCCGGCGACGGACGGCTGTGGACCCGTCGGCCGGACGACGCGGGCGGGCCGCCGCGCACGCCCCCTCGTCGGGAGGGGTTCCGGACGGGCGGGAAGCACGGGGGCCGTGGCAGCGTTCAGCAAGGGACCGGCCGCACCACGGCCACCACCGTCCGGGCCGCGCGCCGCGGACGGCAGACGAGAGGGAGAGCGATGTCGAGCGGGACGACGGGAACGGCAACCGGCACCGGGGCGGGCACGGCGGGTGCCGTGACGATGTACTCGACGACGTGGTGCGGGTACTGCAAGCGCCTCAAGACGCAGCTGGACTCGGCCGGCATCGCCTACACCGAGGTCGACATCGAGCAGGTGCCGGACGCGGCGGCGCTCGTCGAGCAGGTGAACGGCGGGAACCGCACCGTCCCCACGGTCGTGTTCCCCGACGGCTCGGCGCTCACCAACCCCTCGCTGGTGCAGGTGAAGCAGAGGCTCGGCGCCTGACGTCGGAGCCCCTCTCCCGCCGCCGGTCGCCCGCGGTACTGTCACCGCCCGACGGGAGGGGGGCCCTGATGACGACGAGCGCGCGGATGCCTGCGGTGGACGCGATGCGGCTGCTCGCCGCCGTGGCGGTGCTGCTCTTCCACTGGTTCGCGGACCGCCGCATCACCACCGCCGCCTTCGGGTGGGACGCCGAGGACGTGCCGAGGTGGCTCGCGGGCGCCGGCGCCTACGGCTTCCTGGGCGTCCCCGTCTTCTTCGTCATCAGCGGCATCGTCATGGTGCCCAGCGCCGCCCGGACGGGACCGGCCCGCTTCCTGGTCGCCCGAGCGGTGCGGCTGCTGCCCCTCTTCGTGCCGATCGCCACCGTGTCCGCCGTGCTCGCCGTCGTCGACGGACGCCTGACGTCGCTCACGCCGGCAGAGGCGCTGCTGTCGCCCCTGCTCCTCAGCGACGTCCTGCACGTGCCCTGGGCCGACCCGCCGTTCTGGACCTTGTGGGCCGAGCTGCGGTTCTACGCGTTGCTCGCCGTCGTGATGGTCGTGGCGCGGCCCCTCGACGTCCCGCGGGTCGTGGCGGCCGCCTACGCCTGGCTCGCGGTGGCTCTCGCCGCGCGGCAGGCCGGTGCGCCCACCGGGGTGCTGACCGTGGCCCTGCAGTACGAGTACGCCCCGGCGTTCGTCCTCGGCCTCCTGCTGGGCGCGTGGCGGTTCGGAGCACGGGCTCTGGTCGTGCTCCCGGGCGTGCTCGTGACGACGACCCTGCTCGGCCTGCACACCGCCGACCACGTGGACCTCATCGCCCCGGATGCCGTCGTCCCCCGCTCCCCGACGGTCGGCGCAGCCCTGCTCGTCGCGTCCGTCGTGGTGCTCGCCGTGGCGACGCGGGTGGTGCTCCCGGCACGGCCGACGCGGCTCGTGCAGGATGCGGCCGGCATGACGTACCCGCTCTACCTCGTCCACCTCGCGTGGGGTGCGACGCTCGCGGCGACCCTCGTCGAGCTCGGCGCACCACCGCTCGGGGCCGCGGTGGGTGCGGGCGTCGTCGTGCTCGCCCTGGCCTACGTCCTGGGGACGGTGCTGGAACCGCGGCTCCGGGCCGCGCTCACCCGACGCCTGTGGGACGTACACCCGGACGCGACGCCGCAGCCCCTCCACGCCGGCCGCGGCCGGCGCGCCGGCGCCCCGGCCGCACCAGCACCACCACCCGCGTCCTCCGTCTGACGCGACAGGGCCGACGACTCGCCCGGGGTCAGCCGCCGGTGGACGGGTCCGCCGGCGGCAGGGGCTGCCCGTACCACTCGGCGATGAGCGCGTGCGCGATCGAGGAGCGCCCCGGCAGCACCACGGCGCCGCTGCGCACCGCGGCGGCGAGCTCCTCGCGGCTGAACCAGCGGGCCTGCGTCATCTCGACCCCGTCCGGCACCACCGTCGTCGACGTCGCGCGGGCGCGGTAGCCCAGCATGAGCGACGCGGGGAACGGCCAGGGCTGGCTGCCCCGGTACTCCACCTCGCCGACGTGCACGCCGGTCTCCTCGAGCACCTCGCGCCGCACGGCCGCCTCCGGCGGCTCCCCCGCCTCGACGAACCCCGCGAGCGTCGAGAAGCGGCCCTCGGGCCAGCCGGCCGAGTGGCCGAGCAGCACCCGGTCGTCGGCGTCGACGACCGCCATGATGACGGCGGGGTCGGTCCGCGGGTAGTGCTCCGAGCGGTCGACCGGGCAGCGGCGGGCCCACCCCGCCTGCACGACCTCCGTGGCCGCGCCGCACCGGGGGCAGCGCGGGTGCCGGGCGTGCCAGGCGGTCAGGGCGACCGCCGTCGTCGCCAACCCCGCGTCGCGCGAGCCGAGGCGGGCACCCACCTCGCGCAGGGGTGCGAACACCGGCTCTCCTGCCCACACCGCGGGTGCCACGGCGGGTGCCACGGCGGGTGCCACGGCGGTACCGGCTCGCTCGGCGGCGCCCGCGTCCGCGGCGCGCTCGTCACGTCCGGGGTGCACGCCGTCGTCGGAGCGGTGGACCTCGTCCGGCTCGACGAGGCGCTCGTCGACGCCGAACGAGCGGGCCAGGTGCAGCGTGCCGTCCGCCTCACGGCCCAGGAACAGCCAGGTGGCGGCAGCGCCGTCCGCTGCCGCGCTCCCTCCGACGTCCGTGGCGGGCCGCAGGTCGAGAGCCGCCGCGCCCGCGCCGTCCCCGGACGCCTCGACGACGGGCACGACGGCCACGGCGCCGTCCCGGACGAGGAGGACCCGCGTGGTGGGCGCGGCCAGCGCGTCGGCGACGAGGCCTGGACGGGTGCGCAGGTCGGCGGCGCGGTCGACGGTCGCACGGGACAGGGGGAGCTCGTCGAGGACCACGCCCGACACCGTACGCACCGGTCGGGCACCGGGCGGGCCGCCGCGACCGCCGCCGATGGCAGGTGGTGCCTCCTCCGTGCCCGGCCGGTGCGCGGCCGGACACGCCCCGGGCGGTTGGGGCGCCCCGCGGCGGGCCGCACCTACCCTCGGTGCCATGACCCGCTCGCCGCTCGTCCTCGCCGCGCTCGCCACGGCCGCCGTGCCGGGGCTGGACGTCTGGGACGCGCACCCCGCCGGCTCCGGCTCCGACGACGACGCCGCCGTCGTGGTCGACGCGCGGCGCGGACGCTGGCTGGTCCGGGCGCCGCGCACGGCCGCCGCCGGTGCTGCGCTGGAGGCCGAGGTCGCGCTCCTCGCGGCGCTCGAGGACCACGTGGAGGGCGGCCGGCTGCCCTTCGCCGTCGCCCGGCCGACCGGCTTCGCCGCGCTGCCCGAGGGCGGCCGCGCGATGGTGCACCGGCAGCTCCCCGGCGCACCGCTGCGGCTCGAGACGCTCACCGCCGGCCCCGGCCTGGCCGCGTCCCTCGGCCGTGCGCTGGCCGCGCTCCACGAGCTGCCGACCGCCGTCGTCGAGCAGCAGGGCCTGCCGGTCTACGACGCCGCCGGCTACCGCGAGCGCCGCCTCGCCGAGGTCGACGAGGCCGCGCGCACCGGGCACGTGCCGCCCACCCTGCTGCGCCGGTGGGAGCGGCTGCTCGAGGACGTGTCGCTGTGGCGGTTCCGCCCGGTGGTCGTGCACGGGGACCTGACGGAGGAGCACGTGCTCGTCCAGGACGGCGCGGTGTGCGGGGTCGTCGGCTGGACGGAGACGAAGGTCGCCGACCCCGCCGACGACCTGTCCTGGCTGCTCGTGGCGGCCCCGCCGGACGCCGTCGACTCCATCCTCGAGGCGTACCTGCTGCGCCGGACGGAGCTCGGCGACCCGCACCTGCAGGACCGTGCGCTGCTGGCGGGCGAGCTGGCCCTGGCGCGGTGGCTCCTGCACGGGGTGCGCACGGGCGACGACGCGGTGGTCCAGGACGCCGTCGCCATGCTGCGCGACCTCGACGCCTCCTGCCGCGAGAGCGAGCCGGTGGCCGAGCCCGTCGCCGGCTGACGGCTCCTCACCCGTCGGAAACCCCTGGACCTGCACCGGGACGGACCGCCCCACCGGCCGCGCTGCGGGTAGCGCCGCCCTCGTCGCCGCCGACCGGCGCGTCGTCGGCGCCGCCGGGCTCCCCGCCCGTCCGTCGCAGGAGGGCGACGAGCTCGTCCTCTCCGAGCAGCCGCTCGGGGAACACCGTGAGTCCCTCCCCGACGTAGCAGAACGCCGCGCGCACGTCCTCGACGGGCGTCCCGGTCCAGCGCGACCACGCGAGCCGGTAGACGGCGAGCTGCAGCTCCCGGTCGGCGCGCGCCTTGGCGTCCGTGGGCGGACGGCCGGTCTTCCAGTCCACGACGACGACGCGTCGGTCCGCGCCGCTCCCCGCGTGCTGCGACTCCGTCCCCGGCAGGCGCTCCGTGTCCGGGAACACGGCGTCGATACGGGAGCGCAGCACGTAGCCGTCGACGCTCGTCTCGATGTCCACCTCCACCGCCAGGGGCGTGCGGGCGGCCCAGGGCGTGGCGAGGAAGGCCGCGCGCAGGGAGGCCTGGTCCGCGTCGACGGCCGGGTCGTCGTCGGCCCCGGGAAGGTCGTCGACGTCGACGAGCGTCGCCCGTCCGTAGTAGGCCTCCACCCACGCGTGGAACTCGGTCCCGGTGCGGGCGGCCGGCGAGGGCTCGACGGGGACGGGCCTGCGCAGGTCCCTCGCGAAGCGGCCGGCGTCGGCCTCGAGGCGCACCAGTGCGGACGCCGAGAGGTGCGGCGGCAGCTCCACCTCGGCCACGGGTGCGGCCGAGCGGGACCGCTCGTCGAGAAGCCTCCCGATGAGCGCGTCGAGGGCTGCGTCGCCGCTGGTCAGGTCGGCGAGCTCCGGGCCCGCGGCGTCCGCCTGCACCAGCACCTGCTGCGCGGCCCGTTCGACCGCCTCCCGGCGCGGGCTGCCGCCGAAGGGGTCGGCCGGCCAGGAGACGGCGGCGGTGAGGTCCTCGCGCGGGTTGCTCGCGTCCGGCTCCGGCTCCGGGGCGCGGTGCACGAGCTCGACCAGCGGCTCCGGCGCCTCGAGGAGCTCGGTGAGGAACGGCGACAGCGCACGCGGCCGCGACCCGTCCCCCCACCAGGCCGCCGTCAGCAGCAGGTCCTCGCGCGCCCGGGTGACCGCCACGTACATGAGCCGCCGCTCCTCCGCCAGCTCGTGCAGGCCGGCCTCCTGGCGGTACGCGTCGAGCCGCGCGTGCAGCTCCGCGGCGTCGGCCGCGCCCACCACGTCGAGCGTCGGCAGGTCCGCGCGGTCGCCCCGCAGCGGTGCCGGCAGGGCGCCCGGGTCCCGGGCCCAGCCCCAGTCGCGCGGCCCCTCCGGACCGAGCGCCTTGACCTTCGGCAGCGTGCCGTCGAGGAGACCGGCCACGACCACCGCGTCCCACTCCAGGCCCTTGGCCCCGTGGACGGTCACGAGCTGCACCGCGCGCGGGTCCGGCGGCGTGACGGGGGCGTCCAGGCCGTCCTCCACCTCCTCGGCCGTCTCGAGCCAGGCGAGGAACGCGCCGAGCGTGGCCTGGTCGGCGGTGCGGGTGAACTCGACCGCGACGTCGCCGAAGGCGTCGAGCGCGGCCCGCGCGAGACCGGGGGTGGTGCCGCCCCGGGCGGCCACCTCCAGGTCGAGCCCGAGCAGCCGCTCGGCCTCGGCCACGAGCTCCGGGACCGTCAGGTAGGTGTGCTGGCGCAGGGTTCGCAGCAACCGGGCGAGCCCGGCGAGCCGCTCCCGGGCGACGGGCGTCAGCCGACGGCCGCCGGGGCCGGTCCACCGCGGCGGCGGGAGCTCGTCGACCGCGTCGACGAGGCTGCGGAGGTCCGCCGCGTCCGCCTCGACCGGTGCGCCCGTCGTCGACGGGCCGGTCGGCGCAGGACCCGTCGGCGCGGGGCCTGTCGTCGGCGTGTCCGTCGGCAGGGCGGCGGGTGCCGCCGGTGCGCCCCGGCCCGCCAGCTCGCGCGCCCACTCGTGCAGCGCGTGCAGGTCGGCCGCGCCCAGGCGCACGTGAGCGCCGGTGAGCAGCCGCACCATGGCGTCGCCGCGCGCCGGGTCGTGGGCGACCTGCAGCGCCGCGACGAGGTCGACGACCTCCGGTGTGCTGAGGAGCCCGCCGAGCCCCACGACCTCCACCGGGACCCCCGCGTCCAGCAGGGCCCGACGCAGGAGCGGGAACTGCGAGCGCCGCCGGCACAGCACGGCGGCGGTCACCGGAGCCCTGCCGTCCTCCGCTCCGGCACCCGTGCCGTTCCCTGTGCCGGCCCCTGTGCCGGCCCCCGTGCCGGCGCGCAGGTCGCGCAGGTGCCGGGCCACCGCCGCGGCCTCCTCCTCCACCGTGCCGGCGACGAGCGCGCGGACGCGCCCCTCGCCGGCCCCGGGGCGTGGGACGAGCACCGGCAGGTCGAGGCCGCGCACGCCCGCGCGGAGCGGCTCCGCCACGGCGTTCGCGACGGCGAGGACCGCGCGGTCGTTCCGCCAGGACGTCGACAGCGGGTGCACGTCAGCGGGCCGCAGCGGACCCGGGACGCGTCCGCCCGGTACCCCGGCTCCCGGCGCGACGACGTCCGAGGCGGACGTCGTCCCGGAGGCGCGAGCGGGGAACTCGCCGGGGAAGCGGGCGAGCCCTCCCGCGCTGGCCCCGCGCCAGCCGTAGATGGACTGGTGGGGGTCGCCGACGGCGGTCACGGCGTGGCCACCGCCGAACAGGGCGCGCAGGAGCCGGACCTGGGCGTAGGACGTGTCCTGGTACTCGTCGAGCAGGACGACCCGGTACCGCGCCCGCTCACCCGCGGCGACCGGCTCGAACGACTCCGCGAGGCGCGCGGCCAGCGCGATCTGGTCCCCGTGGTCGATGGCGTCGGCACGTCGCTTGCGGGCGCGGTAGTCGGCGACGAGGTCGAGCAGCCGGCCCCGCAGCTCGAGGCTCTGGAGCACCTCGAGCGCCTCCTTGCGCAGGGGCCGCGGCCGGCCCTTGCCGGTCGGCGCCGTGGGCGGGGTCGCGGCGAGGCCCGCCGCCAGCGCCTGCACCTGCGCCCGCGCGACGGCCGGGTCGAGGAGGTGCTCGTCGAGCGCCCCGGACAGCGCGAGCACCGCGCGGACCACCGTGGAGGTCGCGCGGTCGGTGTCGAGGTCGCCCGCCCACGCCTCGACGGTCTCGCTGGCGAGCTGCCACTGGGACGCCTCGCCCAGCAGCCGCGCGGTGGGCTCGAGCCCCAGGCGCACGGCGTGGTCCGCGACGACGGAGGCGGCGTAGGCGTTGTAGGTCGACACCACCGGACGGTCCAGGTCCGCCAGACCCACCGCACCGCCACCACCGGCACCGCCACCACCCGCACCGCCACCACCCGCACCGCCGCCACCCGCACCGCCGCCGTCCGTGCCGCCGCCCGCGCCCCCGCCGCCGGCGCGCACGGCCGGCTCCAGCCCCGCGGCCCGCAGCGCCACGCGCAGCTGGCGCAGCCGCTGGCGCACGCGCAGCGCGAGCTCTCCCGCGGCCTTGCGCGTGAACGTGAGCCCGAGGACCTCCTCGGGCGCGACGAACCCGTTCGCGACCAGCCAGACGACGCGACCGGCCATCGTCTCGGTCTTCCCCGAGCCGGCACCCGCCACGACGAGCGCCGGGGCGAGCGGTGCCTCGATGACGCGCCGCTGCTCCGGGGTCGGCGGGTGCTGGCCCAGCAGGTCGGCGACCTCGAGCGCGGTCAGGCGCGCCGCGGCGGCGTCGGCGACCAAGCCCGGTGCGGCCGGCATGCGCCCCGCGCCGGGGGACGTCGTCGTGGTCGTCACCCGGCCACCTGCGCACCCTCGGGGCGTGCGGGGCAGGAGCGGCGCACGGGGCACCGGTCGCAGCGCCGGTTGACGGCGGCGTCGAAGGCGGAAGCGGCCATGCGCTCCGCGACCTCGTCGACGAGGGCACGGGACCAGGCGGGGTCCTCCGCGTCGGCCAAGGGCTGCTGGTCCCGGCACGTCGGCGCGGCCGAGCCGTGCGCCAGGTGGACGAGGCGGGCCCCCGCGGACGGGGCACCGGGCGGCACGTCGGGGACGGCGCCGGCGTCGAGCGCGAGCTGGTAGGCGCCGAGCTGCGGGTTCACCGCGGCCTCCGCGGCGGTCGGCACGGCCGACCCCGTCTTGAGGTCCACCACCCGCACGCTGCCGTCGGCGAGCTGCTCCACCCGGTCGATGGTCCCGCGCACCACGGCGCGGTCGGTCTCGACCCGGAACGGCGCCTCCACCGCGACGGGCGTGCCGCCGTCCCGCAGGTAGGCCGCCAGCCGCTCGACCATGCGCTCCGCCTTGCGCCGCGTCGCCAGCGCCGGCCAGCCCGAGCCGAGCCCGAGCTCCTCGAACCGTGCGTCGAGCGCCGCCGCGAGCTCCGCGTGCGTCCCGCGCGGGTGGTCCTGCGCGATGGCGTGCACGAGCGTCCCGAGCGACTGCTGCCCGGAGTCACCGGCGGTCCCGCCGGCGCTCTCCAGCGCCCACCGCAGGGCGCACGTGTGCGCGGTCTCCAGCCGGCTCGGGGAGACCGGGACGCGCTCCCCGGGCGCCCACAGCGGCGCGTCGGAGGAGACGGCCGCCCGTCCGGCCCAGCCCGCCGGGTCGGCGCCGGCGACGCCGTGGGCGGCCAGCCGCGCGAGCGCGCGGGCCGCGACGGGGTCCTCGGCCCCCGCAGCCGCGGCCTCCTCGAGGCGTCGCCGCAGCCGTGCGACGACCCCGCGCAGGTCCCAGGGCGAGGGCGCGGAGGTGACGCGGACGTCCTTCTCCTCGGACCCGGCGTCGTCGCCCGGGGCCGGCGGCTGCACGAGGTCCAGGAGCGGGGACGGCTGGTCGTCCGGCCCGCTGACGGCCGTCACGAGCAGGGTGCGGCGCGCGCGGGAGCACGCGAGCGCGAAGGAGCGCAGCTCGTCGCCGAGCACCGCAGCGCGCGCCGCCGCCGGGTCGGTGGCGGCGGTGGCACGGCCCGCGAGGTGGTCGACGAGCGCCTGCGCGCCCAGGAGCGAGTCGCGCAGCCGCAGGTCGGGCCACACCCCGTCCTGCACCCCCACCACGACGACGACCTCCCACTCGCGTGCCGATGCACCGGCGGGCGTGAGCACGGACACCGCCGCGCGACGCCCCCGCGCCGCGAGCGAGTCCGCGGGCAGGTCCTGCGCCACGAGCCAGTCGGTGAAGGACGCGGGCGGGCTCTGCGGCATGCGCTCGACGAAGGTCTCCGCCGCCCGGAAGAGCGCGACGACCGCGTCCAGGTCCCGGTCCGCCCGCTCGGCGGCGACGCCCCCGCCCAGCGCGGCCGCGCGCCACGTCTCGGCCAGTCCCGCGGCCTCCCACACCGCCCACAGCACGGTCCGGGCGTCCGCGTCCGGGCGCGCCGCCTCCCTGGCGCCCGCGGCCAGCACGGCCGCCACGCGCAGGACCGGCCGCGTCACCGTGGACGGCAGCGCCAGCACCGTGCCCGGCTCGAGCAGCGCCTCGACGAGCAGCGCGTCGCTCGACCGGCCACCACCGGCGGCCAGCTCCTCCGCCCGCAGCGCACGCCGCAGACGACGCAGCCCGACGGCGTCGACGCCGCCGAGCGGCGACTGCAGCAGGCGCGCGGCGGTGTCGGCGTCGAGGGGATCGGCCCCGAGGGCGACCCGCGTGGCCTCCAGCAGCGGACGGACCGCCGGCTCCTCGCGCAGGGGGACGTCCGCGCCCAGCACGGCCACCGGCACCTGACCCGCGACCAGCGCGCGCCGCAGGGCCGCGACCCGGGCCCCCGTCGGCGCCACGACGGCCATCTCCTGCCACGGCACGCCGTCCTCGTGGTGGGCCGCGCGCAGCGCGTGCACCACCCAGGCGGCCTCCTGCGCCGCGCTGGGGAGCACCGCCGCCCGCACGAGGCCCGCGTCGGCGGCCGGCCCGGCGCTCGTCCCGGCGGCTGGGATCACCCCTCCGGTCCCACTCGTGGTCGACCTCGTCGCCGTGCTCGTCGCCGTGCTCGTGGCCGACGGGGCCGCGCGGTGCGCCGCGACCCCGGCGGTGGGCACCCGCTCGGTGACCCGCTGCACCACGGCGCGCACGGCGGCCCCGTGCCGCCACACCTGGGGCAGGACCAGGGTCGTCGCGCCCAGCTCACCGGCTGCGCCGCCCGCCACGGCGGCCCGCCCGACGAGCGAGGGCAGGGCACCGCGGAACGTCTGCACCGCGATGTCGGGGTCGCCGGCCAGGACGACGCGCGCCCCGTCCGCCGCGAACCGCGCGAGCAGCTGTGCCGTCGCGGCCGTGCTCTCCTGGTGGTCGTCGACGAGGACGAGGCGGCGACGGGGGGCCGCCACGCCGGGCACCTCCCGCGACCAGCGCGCGAGAGCCCGCGCCGCCTCCGCCACGACGGCCGCGGGATCGAAGCGAGGACCCAGGTCCGGTGTGCCGGACCGCAGCTCCAGCACGTCGAGGTACTCCTCGTGGACCGCCGCGGCCGCCTCCCACTCGGGCCGGCCGAGCCTGCGGCCGAGGGCCGCGAGGTCCGCCGGCCCGAGCCCGCGCTCGGCGGCCCGCATGAGCAGGTCCCGCAGCTCGTCCCGGAACGCGCGGACCCCCGCGGGCTCCGCAGGCACACCCGTCGGCCAGGGCACGCGTCGTCCCTCGCCGGCGGCGTGCCCCTCCAGCAGCTCGGCGATGACGAGGTCCTGCTCGGGCCCGCTGACGAGCGTCGGCGGGCGCTCGCCGAGCGCGGCGGCCCGCGCACGCAGCACGGCGAACGCCGCGGCGGCGGGGGTCTGCACCAGCGGCCGGCCCGCGGTGCCGCGCAGCCGGGCCGCGAGCCGGTCCCGCAGGTCGGCCGCCGCGCGCCGCGTGGCCGCCAGGACGAGCAGCTCCTCCACGGGCAGGCCGGCGGCCACCGCCGCGACCGCCGCCTCGAGCAGGACCGTCGTCCGGCCGCTGCCGGGCGCGCCGAGCACCAGCAGGTGCCCGGCGCCGGCGTCCGTCACCCCCGCCACGACGCGGTCGGCGACCTCCTGCTGCACGGGGTCGAGCACGACGGGCGCCCCGGGCCCCGAGACGGGCCCGTCCGCGAGCGCGGGCCGCACCAGCCGCACCGCCCGCGTCCCGCCCGGCGCGCGCACGGTCCCCGCGCCGCCCGCCTCCCCCGCCGCCGTGGGGCGGTCCTCCACCGTCGCTGTCACGCGGACGATCCCAGCACACCCCACCGACACGCCCCGCACCGGCACCCCGGCCATGCGGACGGGACCACGACGTCCCCGCTCAGGACACCCCGGAGGTCAGCCCGGGAAGGGCCAGGCGTTGGCGGTGCACGGTGCCACGCCGAGGGTCTGCTGCTGCATGACGGGCGCCACCTGCCCCGCGCCGGGGCACGTGCGGTGACCGTGGCCCAGCAGGTGCCCGACCTCGTGGTTGACGAGGTACTGCCGGTAGACGGTCCGGTCGGCGAACTCCGGCGTGGCCAGCACCCACCGCCGCCAGTTGAGGACGGCGGCGCCGGCGCGCCCGCAGGAGACCTGCCCACCCGTGTCGAGCGGCGCGCACAGCGCATCGGTGAGGTCGGGGCTGGCCAGCACCACGCGCAGCTCGGCGGCGCCGTCCGTGCGCACGAACGTCGTCGAGCCGTCACCGCCCCAGGAGCGTGGGTCCGCCAGGGTCTGCATGACGAACTGCGCGAAGGTCGCCCCGTCGACCGCCAGGCCCGCCTCGACCTCGACCCTCACGGTTCGGACGCGCGCGCCCGGACCGGCGTCAGGACCGGCCGCACCGGACCCGGGGACCACCTCGAGCGCGCCGGTGGCGACCTCGGGCACCTCCGCGCCGGTCAACCCGGCGGCGAGGTCCGCGGCGTCGAGACCCTCGGGGAGCACGCCGAGGTCCGGCGGCTGCACGAGCGGCTCCTGGACGAGCGGCGCGGCGGTCACGGGCGCCGATCCGATCTCGTCCTGCGCGCCGTCCTGCACGCCGTCCTGCACGCCGTCCTGACCGGTGGTCGTGGGCGCCGCGCCGGCGTCGGCCGCCGCGACGGCACGGGCGGTCCGGGGGGCCTCGTCGCCCCCGCCGACGAGGCCCGACCCCACAGCGAGGCCCGCGACGAGGGACAGCCCGACGACGGCCGCCGCCACGACCGGTCGCGGCCCGTCGCCCACCGGTGGGGGCACCAGGGGCCGACGGGCGGGGAGGGGTCGGAGCACGACCCCATGCTCGCACCCGCACCCGCACCCACACCCGCACTCGCACCCGCACCCGCACCCGCACCCGCACCCGCACCCGACGGCGCACGCGCAGGTGCTGGGCCGATCAACTGCCCGTCCGGAGGCTCCCGCCGGCCCCCACGCAGGCCGTACCATCGCGCCGTGGACGCGCTCGCGGGTACCGGAACGGACCCGGGCACGAGCACGAGCACGGGCACGACTCCGGGCACGAGCACGGGCGCCACCGCGGCCGCCCCCGTCCCGACGGTCACCGGCGAGGTCCCGCGCATCCGCGGTCAGCGCCTCGCGCGCGACGAGCGCCGCACGCAGGTGCTCCAGGTCGCGCAGGAGCTCTTCTCGCGCGAGGGCTACCACCACGTCTCGATGGACGACATCGCCGATCGCGCCTGCGTCGGCAAGCCCGTGCTCTACCGCCACTTCCCGTCGAAGCTCGACCTGTACCTCGCCGTCGTCGACCAGCGCGGCGAGGAGCTGCTGCGCACGGTCGAGCTCGCGCTCACCGCGCTGGGGCCCGCACCCGTGCCCGCCGACGGGGGACGCCAGGTCGTGCACGCCGTCGTGCACGCGATCTTCGCCTTCGTCGACGTGGCCGGCGAGTCGTCGAGCCTGCTGTTCGAGTCGGACGTGCGGCACGACCCGGGCGTCCGCGAGCGGGTGGAGAGCGCCTCCCTCCAGGTGGCGCAGCGGGTGGCGGCGGCCCTGGAGGCGACGGCGTCGCTCACCCCCGCCCAGGCGCGCCTGGCCTCCGTCGCGCTCGTCGCCCTGGCCCGGGGGGCGGCCACGCACCGGTTGCGCAGCCCGGACGGCCTCGGCCCCGACGAGGCGGTCGAGCTCGTCACGGCGCTGTCCTGGGACGGGGTGCTCGGGGTCGCGCGTCCCGCGCCGTCGGGCGCCGTCGCGGGGGTCCCCGCGAGCACCGCCGGTGCCCTGCCCGGCGCTGCCGGGGCCGGCGGGCAGGGCGTGCAGGTGGCGGGATAGGGTCGCCGTGCTCGACCTGATCATGAGGAGACGATGACGGTGGACATCACCATCGGTGTGCAGAACCTGCCCCGCGAGCTCGTGCTCGAGTCCGACCAGTCGGCGGACGCGGTGGCCGCAGCGGTCACCGAGGCGCTCGGCGGCGGCGCGACGCTCGAGCTCACCGACAGCAAGGGACGGCGCGTGATCGTCCCGACGAGCGCGATCGGCTACGTGGAGATCGGCACGGAGACCAAGGGGCGCGTGGGCTTCGGCTCCATCTGACCCCTGCTCCGGCCGCGGAGGCCGACGAGGAGGGCCCTGCACGGCGCGCCGTGCAGGGCCCTCGTCACGTCACCGGTGCCGGGCCTGTCGCCCTCCTGGCGTCCGTCCACGCCGCCGCCGTGTGGGACGGGCGCGCTCAGGCCGTGAGGCCCAGCCGCGTCATGCGGCGCGTGTGCTCGGCGGTCAGCTCCCCGAAGATCCCCGCCGTGGCCTCCGCCGTGGCCGGGTCGACGGCGGCGGGCACGGGGACGGCCGCCGGGCGGCGGCGGTGGAGGCCGAAGCGACGGCCGTGGCCCCCGCTCTCCGGGGCAGCCACCGAGGCGGCCACCGGGGACGCCACCGCGAGCGGGGCCGCAGGCGCCGCGACGACCGGCACGCCGGGCGCCGTCGCGTCGCGCCCGGTGCGTCCCGTGGCGGTGCGGGCACCGGGCCGCTCGGCGATGAGCCGCGCCAGCGTCGGGTGCTCGACGACGAGCCGCTGCACGGTGCCGAGCGCCTCGCCCACCAGCCGACGGCCCCACAGGGCGAGACGGGCGGCCAGCACGTCGTTGCCGGCCCCGGCTGCGTCCAGCTCGGCCACCGCGAGCTCGGCGTGCGACGCGTCCTGCAGCACCTCGAGGACCAGCTCACGTGAGCGCTCGTCGAGGCCGGCCGCCGCGAGGCGGCAGAAGTCGTCCGCCACGCCGTAGCCCACGTACACCTTGAGCAGGCGCTCCCACCACGAGGACGGCGTCGTGCGGGCGTCGAAGTCGTCGAGCATGTGCTCGTAGGGGCGCATCGCGTCGACCGGGTCCCCGCCGAGCTCCGTGACCCGCGTGAGCACCCGGTCCCGCCGCGCGACGGCCTCGACCGCGAGGCGCGACAGCTGCAGGCACTGTTCGAGGCTGGGGGCGACCGCCGCGTCCGCCGCGAGCCGGGCGAAGGACTCGTGCTCGAGCTCGGCGACGAGGCCGAGGAGCGCGATCGCGTCGGCCGCGGAGCAGCCGTCGTCCGTCGGGGCCCCGGCACCCGGGCGGCCCGCGGCCCGGGCGTCCGGGTCGGCCGCGGCCGTGGTGGCGGCGCGGGACGTGGCGGTGTCCGGCCGGCGGGGCGTCGACGTCATCCGGGCATCGTAGTGCGGGCGCTGGCACGCCGCCCACATCCGCAGGCCGGTGCGGGGTCCCGTCGGCTACGCTGGCCGTGTTATCGGTTGCCCGGTCGTCCCCCCGTCGAAGCTCCACCGGTCCGAGGGGTGGGGACACCCGCCCGGACCACCTCGTGCCCGCCCCACCGGCGGAGCAGCGCGAGCGACCTCCGCGATCGGCTGCCGCCAGCCGTGGCGACCGCCCGGCCGGCGCCGAGACCGCGCACGGCCTCCCCGGCCGGCGGACGCGGTCGGCGCCCGCCCGGCGGAGGCCCTCAGCAGACGAGAGCACGCGTGACCACCCAGACGAGCACGACCGGCGCCGACGCGCCCACCCCCGACGAGACCCCCACCCCCGAGAGCGCCACCCCCGAGAGCGCCACCCCCGAGAGCGCCACCGTCACCACCGAGGCCGACGCGCACGCGCGCTCCTCGCTCACCTCCTACAGCTCGGTGCAGGCGGTCGACGCCTCCTTCGCGGACTTCGACGTCCGCCCGGAGATCGTCGCCGCCCTGGCCGACGCCGGCATCACCCGGCCCTTCCCCATCCAGGCCATGACGCTGCCCGTGGCGCTGGCGGGCCACGACATCATCGGCCAGGCGAAGACCGGTACCGGCAAGACGCTGGGCTTCGGCGTCCCGCTGCTGCACCGCGTCGTCGCGCCCGGCGAGGACGGCTACGACCGCCTGCCCGCGCCGGGCAAGCCGCAGGCGCTCGTCGTCGTGCCGACGCGCGAGCTCGCCGTCCAGGTGGCCGGCGACCTGGCGACGGCCTCGTCGCGCCGGTCCGTCCGCGTCGTGCAGGTCTACGGCGGGCGCGCCTACGAGCCGCAGATCGAGGCGCTGCAGCGCGGCGCCGACGTCGTCGTCGGGACGCCCGGCCGCATGATCGACCTGCTCAACCAGCGTCACCTCGACCTGTCCCGCGTGGTCGAGGTCGTCCTCGACGAGGCCGACGAGATGCTCGACCTGGGCTTCCTGCCCGACGTCGAGAAGCTCCTGGGCGCCACTCCGGCCAGCCGGCACACGATGCTGTTCTCCGCGACGATGCCCGGCGCGGTCGTCGCCATGGCCCGCCGCTACATGACGCAGCCGACGCACATCCGCGCCGCCGCGCCGGACGACGACGGCCAGACCGTCAAGAACATCGCGCAGGTCGTCTACCGGGCGCACGCGCTGGACAAGGTCGAGCTGCTGGCCCGCATCCTCCAGGCGCGCAAGCGCGGCCTGACGATCGTCTTCGCGCGCACGAAGCGGACTGCGGCCAAGGTGGCCGACGAGCTCGTCGAGCGCGGGTTCGCCGCCGGCGCCCTGCACGGCGACCTCGGCCAGGGCGCCCGCGAGCAGGCGTTGCGCGCGTTCCGCCACGGCAAGGTCGACGTGCTCGTCGCCACGGACGTCGCGGCGCGCGGGATCGACGTCGAGGACGTCACGCACGTCGTGAACTACCAGTGCCCCGAGGACGAGAAGACCTACCTGCACCGCACCGGCCGCACGGGCCGCGCGGGGCACACGGGCACCGCCGTCACCTTCGTCGACTGGGACGACATCCCCCGCTGGGGCCTTATCGACAAGGCGCTGGGCCTCGGCATCCCCGAGCCCGTGGAGACCTACTCCTCCTCGCCGCACGTCTACGCCGAGCTCGACATCCCCGCGGGCACCACGGGGCGCCTGCCGAAGGAGCAGCGCACCCGCGCCGGCCTGCAGGCCGAGGCGCTCGAGGACCTGGGCGAGACCGGCAAGCGCGGCGGCGGGGCCGGCGCCCAGAGCGGTCGCGAGCCCCGTCGTGAGGGCGGGCGGGAAGGCGCGCGCGAGGGCGGGCGTGACGCGGGCCGCGGGCGCGACGAGCGCGGCGGCGGCCGGGGCCGGTCCGGGCGCGGCGAGGGCCGCGCGCGGGACGCGGCCGCGGACGGCCCGACGACGCCCGACGCGCCCGGGGTGACGGCCGGGGCGGGCGACGGCGCGACCGCGACCGGGCCGCGCGAGGAGGGCGACGCCCCCCGCCGCCGGAGCCGCAACCGCCGGCGCACCCGCGGCGGCCGTGACGGCGCTGCGGGCGCACCGGCGTCCGGCGAGCCGGCACCGGCGGCCCCGGAGGCCTGACCGGCGCCCACGAGGGCGCACCGCGACGGCGCCGACCCACGACGGGTCGGCGCCGTCACCGTCCCCCGTGCCGGCCTCAGCCCTCCGTGACGAAGGCGCGCACCGCGTCGGCGACGAGCTGCACGGCGATCGCCGCGAGCAGCAGACCCGCGATGCGGGTCACGAGGGTCGTGCCCGACTCCCCCAGCACCCGGTGCACCGCGCCGGCGAACCGCATGGCCAGGTACAGGCACAGGTGCACGCCGAGGATGCCCAGCGCGATGACGACCCAGTCCCACGTCTGCTCGGCCTGCTGGACGAAGACCATCGTCGCGACGATGGCGCCGGGCCCCGCCAGGAGCGGCGTCCCGAGCGGCACCAGCGCCACGTTGACGCGCCCGGCCGCCGCCGGCTGCGGCTCCTCCGCCTTGCCCGTGAGCAGCTCCATGGCGACGACGAGCAGCAGCAGGCCCCCCGACCCCTGCAGGGCGGCCAGCGAGATGTGCATGTAGGACAGCAGGCCCTGCCCGAACACGGCGAAGGCGACGACGACGCCCAGCGCCACGAGCACCGCCTGCCGGGCGGCCCGCGAGCGCTCGGCCCGTGTCATCGTCCCCGTCAGCGCCAGGAAGATCGGCACGGTCCCGGGCGGGTCCATGATGACGAACAGCGTGATGAAGACGGACAGCAGCAGCTGGGCGTCGAACGCCCCCGTCACGGCCGGACCACCGGCAGCCCTCCCTGCTCCTCGACGGCGGCGACGACCTCCGGGGCCGTCAGGTGCTCCCCCAGCCGGTTGACCTTGCCCGTGCCGTGGTAGTCGCTGGACCCCGTGACGAGCAGGCCGAGCCGCGCGGCGATCGCGGACAGCCGCGCGACCTGGGCCGGGGTGTGGTCGCGGTGGTGCACCTCGACGCCGGCCAGCCCGGCGCCGGCGAGCTCGTCGAACACGGCGTCGGGGATGACCCGGCCCCGGGCGTCGGCGCCCGGGTGCGCGAGCACGGGGACGCCGCCGGCGGCGCGCACGAGCGCGACGGCGCGTGCCGTGGGCGGCGCGTGGTGCGGGACGAAGTAGGGCCCGCGGGCGCTGAGCAGCCGCGCGAAGGCGGTGTCCCGGTCGGGCACCACCCCGGCGGCGACGAGCGCGTCGGCGATGTGCGGCCGGCCGAGGGCGACGTTGCCGACGGACTGCGCCTCGACGTCCGCCCAGGTGATGGGCAGGTCGCGGGAGAGGAGGTCCACCATCGCGCGGGCCCGGCCGTCGCGGGCGGCCCGGGTCCGGGCGAGCTCCGCCGCGAGCGCGGGGTGCTCCGGGTCGTGCAGGTAGCTGAGCAGGTGCACGCTCACGTGGCCCGACAGCGTGGAGACCTCCGTGCCGCGGACCAGCGCGACGCCCGAGCGACGGGCCTCGTCGGCGGCGGCGTCCCAGCCGGCGGTCGTGTCGTGGTCCGTGAGGGCGACGACGTCGAGGCCGGCCGCCGCGGCGGCCCGCACCACCTCCGCGGGGGTCTGCGTGCCGTCCGACGCGGTCGAGTGGGTGTGGAGGTCGGCACGCACCGGGCCCAGGGTAGTGCCGCCCGCGGGCGTCCCCGCCCCGGCGTCCCCACGCGGGCGTCCCCACGCGGGTGTCCCCACGCGGGTGTCGCCACGCGGCCGCCGCGCGGGTGCTGCGCGGATACTGGGGCCATGACGGAACCCCTCGAGCCCACCGCACGGACGACCGCTGACGCCGGTGGCGGCGCGACGCCCGTCGCCGTCCCCGACGCCACCACCCCGGCCGAGCCGTCGGACCCCCAGACGCTGGCCGACCGGGGGTCGAACCGCTCGCAGAAGCCGCGGTCCGCGGCCTTCGCGGCGTACATGACGTCGGGGTGGGCGCCGCGGGAGCCGCGCACGGTCGAGCCCTCGCCCGCGGCCCCCTTCGCGGCCGCCCGGCGCGAGGCCCTCGCGGCGCTGTTCCCCGGCGAGCGGCTCGTCGTGCCCGCCGGCACGCTCACGGTCCGTTCCAACGACACCGACCACCGCTTCCGCCCGCACTCGGCCTTCGCCCACCTCACCGGGCTCGGCGGCGAGCAGGAGCCGGACGCCGTGCTCGTGCTGCACCCCGTCGCCGACGAGGAGGGCGCCAGCAGCGGGTCCGGCAGCGGGTCCGGCAGCGGCCACCGCGCCGTCCTCCACGTGCGCCCGCTCGCGGGCCGCGACACCGACGAGTTCTTCTCCGACGCCCGCTCCGGCGAGTTCTGGGTCGGCGCCCGCCCGACGCTGGAGGAGGTCGCCGCCCTGACGGGCATCACGACCGCGGACCTCGACGAGCTGCGCGACGCCCTCGCCAAGGACGTCGGCCCCGACGGCGTCCGGCTGCGGGTCGTCACGGGCGTCGACCCGGCGGTCGACGCCGTCGTCGCCGAGATCCGGGGCCAGGAGGAGGCGGGCGAGACGGACGCCCGCCTCGCGGAGGCCCTCTCCGAGCTCCGGCTCGTCAAGGACGAGCACGAGGTGGCCGAGCTGCGCCGGGCCGTCGACGCCACGGTCGAGGGCTTCGAGAAGATCGTGCGCGCGCTACCGGCCGCCACGGCGCACCGGCGCGGCGAGCGGGTGCTCGAGGGCACCTTCCTCGGGCACGCCCGGCAGGAGGGCAACGCCGTCGGGTACGAGACCATCGCCGCGGGCGGCGAGCACGCGACGACCCTGCACTGGACCGACAACGACGGCAGCGTCCGTGCGGGCGAGCTCGTGCTCGTCGACGCCGGGGTGGAGGTGGACTCCCTCTACACCGCGGACGTGACCCGCACGCTGCCCGTCGACGGGCGCTTCACCGACGTCCAGCGGCAGGTGTACCAGGCGGTGCTCGACGCCGCGGACGCCGCCTTCGCCGCCGCGCGGCCGGGCGTCCGGTTCGGCGACGTGCACGCCGCCGCCATGCGCGTCATCGCCGACCGGCTCGCGGCGTGGGGCCTGCTGCCGGGCACCGCCGAGGAGTCGCTCGACCCGGACGCCCAGCACCACCGCCGCTGGATGGTGCACGGCACGAGCCACCACCTCGGCCTCGACGTGCACGACTGCGCGCTGGCCCGCAAGGAGATGTACCTCGACGCCGAGCTGCGGCCCGGCATGGTGTTCACGATCGAACCCGGCCTGTACTTCAAGTCCGACGACCTGCTGGTGCCCGAGAGGTTCCGCGGCATCGGCGTGCGGATCGAGGACGACGTGCTGGTCACGGCGGACGGCGTCGAGAACCTGTCGGCGGCGCTGCCGCGCGAGCCCGACGACGTCGAGGCGTGGATGGCCCGGCTGCTCGGCTGACGCGGCGCGCGGCCCGGGGCGCAGCCGGGCGCCGGCCCCTGCCTGGGGCCGGCGCCCGGCTCAGCGCTGCGTCAGCTCTGCGTCAGCCCTGGGTCAGCCCTGCGGGGGCTGCGGCGGCTGCTGGGGCTGGGGCTGGGGCTGGGGCGCGCCCCAGGGCTGACCGGCCTGCGGCTGCCCGGGCTGCGGCTGGGCGGGCTGGTGCGCGGGCTGGTGCACGGGCTGCTGGACCGGCTGGTGCACGGCCTGCGGCTGCGGCGCCGGCGGCGCGACAGGCGCGGACTGGGGGCGGCCCCAGCCCGACTGCACCCCGCCGACCTCGGCGAGGAGCTGGCGGGCCTGGTGCGCCTTCTCCTCCCGGCACAGCACGGAGTACGTCGTGGCGACGATCTGGCTCGACGAGGTGAAGTCCCGCCGGCCGCCGGTGAACGCGTAGGCGACCACCGCGAACAGCAGCCCGAAGGCGCCACCGATGAGCAGGCCGGCCAGCACGGTCACCCCGAGCCCACCGCCCGCCAGCAGCCCGATGAGCAGGCCGAACGAGATGCCGAACCAGGCGCCGGAGGCGAACCCGCTCAGCGCCACGCGGGGGTAGGTCAGCCGGCCCATCACGCGCTCGACCATGCGCAGGTCGGTGCCCACGATCGTCACGAGCTCGACCGGGAACTCCTTGTCCGACAGGTGGTCCACCGCCTTCTGCGCCTCGAGGTACGTCGCGTACGACGCGACCGTCTCGCCCTGCGGCAGGGTCGGGGTGCGGGGGCTGCGGGTGTTGCCGGAGAGGGACATGCGTCCATCATCCCCGCGCGGGGGCCGCCCGTCCTGGTGATGGGGGGAACCCGCAGCGAACCCGGAGCGGACGCCCAGCCCGCTCCCAGGCGGGGCAGGCGCGCCGGCGACGTCTAGGCTGACGGCGTGAGCGGCGTCGGGACCCCTGTGTTCGTCGCGCGCCTGGCCGGGACCGCGGTGTTCGACCCCATCGGGGACCAGGTCGGCCGCGTGCGCGACGTCGTGGTCCTCATCCGCGAGAAGCGTGCGCCGCGCGCCGTCGGCCTCGTCGTCGAGGTGCCGGGACGGCGCCGCGTGTTCCTCCCCCTGACGCGCGTGACCTCCATCGAGCCCGGACGGGTCATCTCCACCGGTCTGCTCAACATGCGCCGCTTCGAGCAGCGGGCGATCGAGACGAGCGTCGTCGGGGAGCTGCTGGACCGGACCGTCGACATGGTGGACGGGTCGGGGCAGGTCACCGTGGAGGACGTCGCCATCGAGCGGCAGCGCAACGGCGACTGGGAGGTGCGGCGGCTGTCGGTGCGGCGGCAGGGCGGCGGGTCGGGGCTGCTGCGGCGGCGCGGCGAGACGCTCGTCGTCGACCACCACGCCGTGCGCGGGCTCGGCGGGCGGGCGCCGGTCCAGGGCACGCAGTCGCTGCTCGCGCAGTTCAGCGACCTCAAGCCCGCCGACCTGGCGGACCGCCTGCACGACCTGGGCATCACCCGCCGCCTGGAGGTCGCCGCGGCCCTCGACAACGACCGCCTGGCGGACGTCCTGGAGGAGCTGGGCGAGGACGACCAGGTCGCGATCCTCGCCGACCTCGGCGTCGAGCGCGCCGCCGACGTCCTCGAGGCGATGGAGCCCGACGACGCCGCCGACCTGCTGGGCGGGCTGCCCGACGAGCAGGCCGCGCAGCTGCTGGCCCGGATGGAGCCGGAGGAGGCCAAGGACGTGCGCCGCCTCCTGGCCTACGAGGACAACACCGCCGGCGGCCTCATGACCACCGACCCGGTGATCCTCGGCCCGGAGACGCCCATCGCCGCCGCCCTGGCGCACGTGCGCCGGCAGGACCTGACGCCGGCGCTCGCCTCCATGGTCTTCGTCGTGCGCCCGCCGCTCGAGACGCCGACGGGGCGGTTCATCGGCGTGGTGCACCTGCAGCGGATGCTGCGCGAACCGCCGCACGAGTCCATCGGCACGATCGTCGACAGCGACATCGAGACGGTCACCGCCGACGCCCACCTGCAGTCCGTCACGCGCCGCCTGGCCACGTACAACCTGCTCGCGCTGCCCGTCGTGGACGCCGAGCGGCGGCTGCTCGGGGCGGTCTCGGTCGACGACGTCCTCGACCACCTGCTGCCCGAGGACTGGCGCGAGACGGACGAGACCTTCTACCCGGTGCGCGCGGTGCGTCGTGGCTGAGCGCCTCGACACGCCCCGCAGCACGCGGCGGCCGCTCCTGCCGCGCCCGCGCCTGGACCAGGACACGAGCGGCAAGGTCTCCGAGTCCATCGCGCGGTTCCTCGGCACGCCGACGTTCATCCTCTGGCTGACGCTGTTCTGCGTCGTCTGGCTGCTGTGGAACTCCCTCGCCCCGGAGGACCTGCGCTTCGACCGGGCGGCCAACGGCTTCACCGCGCTGACGCTCATGCTGTCCCTGCAGGCCTCCTACGCCGCGCCCCTCATCCTCCTCGCGCAGAACCGTCAGACGGACCGCGACCGGGTGCAGGCCGACCTCGACCGCACGCGCGCCGAGCGCAACCTCGCCGACACGGAGTTCCTGGCCCGGGAGGTGGCGGCGCTGCGCATCGCGCTCAACGAGGTCGCGACCCGCGACTTCGTCCGCTCCGAGCTGCGCAACCTGCTCGAGGACCTCCTCGCGGACGACGAGGGCGACGAGGAGGGCGACGAGGACGCCGGTCGCGGCGAGGGGCGCGGCGAGGGGCGCGGCGAGGGGCGCGGCGAGGGGCGCAGCAGGGGCGAGGGCCGCAAGGGCGAGGGCCGCAAGGGCGAGGCGCGCAAGGGCCGTGGCCGCCGGCGCCGGCAGGAGCCCGGGACCGCCACCACCGCCGTCCCCGTCGTGCCGGAGGAAGCACCGCGCGCGGCGGCGGCGCCCGCGGAGGACGTGGCCGGGGGTCCCACGGGAGGGTCCTCCGTCGCCACCTACGATGGGACCCGTGCCCGACCCTCGTCCCGCTGACCCCGTCGACGTCCGCCGCGACGTCCGCCGCGACGTCCCCGACCAGGGGACGACGCCCTCCGCCGGCCCGTCGTCGGACGCCCTCGTCGACGCCGTCCGCGCCGCGCTGGGCGCCGTGCAGGACCCCGAGATCCGCCGGCCGATCACCGAGCTCGGCATGGTCCGGTCGGTCGAGGTGGCCGGGTCGGGCCCGGACGGCGCGCACGTCGTGGTCGGCGTGGACCTCACCGTCGCCGCGTGCCCGCTCAAGGACACCCTGACGCGCGACGTGACCGCCGCCGCGCTCCGCGTCGCGGGGGTCGCGTCCGTCGACGTCGCGCTCGGTGCCATGAGCCCCGAGCAGCGCGCGGAGCTGCGCGCCCACCTGCGCGGCGGCACCGCCGAGCCCGTCATCCCCTTCGCGCAGCCCGGCTCGCTGACGAAGGTCTACGCCATCGCGTCCGGCAAGGGCGGGGTGGGCAAGTCGACCGTGACGGCGAACCTCGCGGTCGCGCTCGCGCAGGAGGGCCTGCGCGTGGGCGTCGTCGACGCCGACATCCACGGCTTCAGCCTGCCGCGCATGCTGGGCGTGGACCGCGCGCCGACGCGGGTGGACGACATGCTGCTGCCGCCCGTCGCGCACGGGGTCAAGGTCGTGTCCATCGGGATGTTCGTGCCCGCGGGTCAGCCCGTCGTGTGGCGCGGACCGATGCTGCACCGCGCGCTGCAGCAGTTCCTCGCGGACGTGTTCTGGGGCGACCTCGACGTGCTGCTGCTCGACCTGCCGCCCGGCACCGGCGACATCGCCATCTCCGTGGCGCAGCTCCTCCCGACGAGCGAGATCGTCGTGGTCACCACGCCGCAGCCGGCGGCCGCGGAGGTCGCCGCCCGCGCCGGCTCGGTCGCCGTGCAGACCCGGCAGCGGGTCGTCGGCGTCGTCGAGAACATGTCCTGGCTCGAGCAGCCGGACGGCACGCGCCTGGAGCTCTTCGGCAGCGGCGGCGGGCGTCAGGTCGCCGACGAGCTGTCCCGCCTGACGGGGACCGACGTGCCGGTGCTGGCGCAGGTGCCCCTCGACGTCCCCGTGCGGGAGGCCGGCGACGCCGGCGTGCCCGTCGTCGCGGCGCACCCCGGCGGCCCGGGGGCGCAGGCGCTGCGCGGGGTCGCGACCGCGCTCGCCGGCCGTCGCCGTGGTCTGGCCGGGCTCTCGCTGGGCCTGACGCCGGCGGGTCGCTGACACGGTGCCGCCGTCCTCCCCCGGTGGGGCGACGCGGCGGCAGCACGGGAACCACAGTCGTGCAACTCGGGGGCCGAATCTCCTCCTGCGGGACGATGCCGGCCGCTAGGGTCGCGTGGTCGGCTGGGGGGCAGCCGGCCCCCGACCCGAGAGGCGCACCACCGTGGGTGTCACCCGTCGCATCGTCTTCCCCGCCCTGCGCCTGGTCATCTGGGCGGTCATCGCCGTCGCGCTCGTGCGCATCGCGTTCAGCGGCGCCGAGCTGCAGACGGCGGAGGACCCGCTGGTCCCCGGCGGCCAGCTCGTCGAGCCCACCGTCGAGGTCGCCACCGGGACCGTCGTCAACACGGTGAAGGTCGCCGGGTCGGTCGTGGCCGACCCGGCCGTCCCCGTGAAGTCCACGGCGGCCGGGACCGTCGCCAAGCTCCTGGCGACGGACGGCGTCGGCGTCGGGCCCGATGCCGGGATCGTGCAGATCCGGACGGAGACGCCGCAGGAGCCGGTCGTCACGACCGACCCCACCACCGGGGAGCAGACCGTCACCGAGCGCGCCCCGAAGGTCACGACGACGACGATCACGGTGCCCGTCGGCGGGACCCTCACGCTGCCGGTGCTCGTCGGGCAGGAGGTCGCCATCGGCGACGTCGTCGCGAGCGTCACCCCCGGCACCCTGTCGGTCACGGGCACGCTCACGCCCGAGCAGCAGTACCGCCTCGTCAACGCCCCGACGGAGGCCCAGGTCACGCTCAAGGGCGGGCCCGCGCCGTTCACCTGCACCGGAATGCGGATCGGCGCCGTGGCCGGCGGCACCGGGACCGGCACGGACGCCGGCGGCGCCGGCACGGGCGTCGCGACGAGCCCCGACGGCACGACGGCGTCCGGGACCGTCACGTGCGCCGTGCCCGCCGGCGTCACCGCGTTCGCCGGCCTCGGCGCGGACCTGGAGATCACCAACGGGCAGGCCGACGGCGTCGTCGTCCCCGTGACCGCCGTGCAGGGCTCGGTGCAGAACGGCAACGTCTGGGTCGTCACGGACGCGGCCCCGGAGGGCGAGCTGCGGCAGGTCGCCCTCGGGCTCACCGACGGCGAGATGGTCCAGGTCACGGGTGGCCTGGAGCCCGGCGAGCACGTGCTGCAGTTCATCCCGGTGGCCGACGCGGCCGTCGACTGCGCCGACCCGTCGCAGTACGACCCGGCGGTGTGCGGCGGATGAGCGCGCTCCTGGAGCTGACCGGCGTCACGCGCTCGGTCCTGCTGCCCGACGACCGACGCCTGCACATCCTGCGCGGCGTGGACCTGGCGGTCGACACGGGTGAGCACGTGTCCGTCGTCGGGCGCTCCGGCACCGGCAAGTCGACGCTGCTCAACATCCTCGGGCTGCTCGACTCCCCCACCGAGGGCCAGTACCTGCTGGACGGCGTGCCCATCGGCCGGCTCTCGTCGCGCACCCGGACGAAGCGGCGCGGGCGCGACTTCGGCTTCGTCTTCCAGCAGTTCAACCTGCTGCCGGGGCGCACCGCGCTGGAGAACGTCGTCGCGCCGCTCATGTACGCGCCGGGTCGCCAGTTCTGGCGGCGCACCTCGCTGGCCGCCGCGATGCTCGAGCGCGTCGGCCTGGGCGACCGGTTGGAGACGATGCCGGAGAAGCTGTCCGGCGGTGAGCAGCAGCGCGTCGCCATCGCCCGCGCCCTCGTGCGCGGCCCGCGCGTCATCCTCGCCGACGAGCCCACCGGCGCCCTCGACGTCGAGACGGGCGCCAGCGTCATGGACCTGCTCGACGAGGTCGCCGCCGACACGGGGGCGGCGCTGGTCACCATCACGCACGACCTGTCCGTGGCCGCGCGCGCCCAGCGCTGCTACCGGCTGGCCGACGGCGTGCTCGTTCCCGTGAGCCTCGGCGAGCCGGGGCGCGTCACCGAGTGGGTCGGCGACGTGCCGGTGGACCTGGCCGAGCGCACGCACGACGCGTCGGGGCGCAGCCTGCCGCCGGTGCTCGCGCCGTCGGTGCCTGCCGCGCCGCCGGCAGCGGCACCGGATGCCGCCCGCACCGAGGTCACGAGCCCGGTGGTCGGACCGTGACCGGCCTCGTCAGCACCGTCGTCGAGGCGTGGCAGGAGCTGCGCATCCACCGGCTGCGCGTGCTGCTCGCCCTCGTGGGCGTCGCCGTGGCCGTCACGGCCATCACCGGGGTCACCGCGGCGGTGGCGATGCTCAAGCAGGCCTTCGCCGAGCAGACGGACCGGCAGGCCGGCCGGCAGGTCACGCTCATGGTGAGCGCGTGGTCGATGACCGGCGCCACGACCGAGGAGGACAACGCCCGCGTCGACGCCGCCTACGCCGAGACCCTGGCCCGCTACGGGCTCACCTGGTCGACGCGGGACCTGTGGACGGGCGCGCCCATCCGCTTCCCCGGCAACGGCGTGCAGGACATCGGCGTGCGGGCCGTCGACCCGGCGGCCGGGGTCCTGCAGCGCATCCCGATCACCGAGGGCCGGTGGTTCACGGCCGCCGACGCGCAGGCCTACGCGCCGACGCTGGTGGTCAACGAGGCCTTCCTCGACCGCGTCGGGGCCCGCGTGGCGGACCACCCCACCGTCCTGCTGGGCCGCACGGACCCGGTGCGCGCCACGGTCATCGGCGTCATGGACGAGGGGTACGAGAACCCCGAGCCGTTCGCGATGGTCCTCTACGACCAGCTCGCGCACTGGTACGGCACCGCCAACCCGGCCTGGGGCGGCGGGCCGCCGACCCTGTCCGTGTGGGTGCCCGCCGACATGGCCGACGAGCTGGGCGCCCGGATCTCCCGCGACATGGCCGCCGCCGTGCCGGGCCTGCAGGTGGACGTCAGCGACAACCGCGGCTGGGGCGAGACCTTCGACATCGACGGCGCCGCCCGTTGGGTGGGCATCGGGGTCGGCGCCTTCGCGCTGCTGCTCGGCGGCCTCGGCCTGGTGAACATCGCGCTCGTGACCGTCCGCTACCGCATCCGCGAGATCGGCATCCGCCGGTCCTTCGGCGCCACCTCGGGGCGGGTGTTCTTCGGCGTGCTCATGGAGTCGGTCGTGGCGACCGTCGTCGCCGGAGCGGTCGGCGTGGTGCTCGCCGTGGCGATCATCAAGTCCGTGCCGGTGGACCGCGTGTTCGGCGGGGCCATCCAGGAGATGCCGCCGTTCCCGGTGTCGGCCGCGCTCGTCGGCATGGCGGCCGCGACGGGCGTCGGTGCCCTGGCGGGCCTCATCCCGGCCGTCGTCGCGGTCCGCGTCAAGGTCATCGACGCGATCCGCTACTGACCCGTCAGGGCACGACCTCTACAGGTCGTACTCCACGACGAGCGGGGCGTGGTCGGAGAAGCGCTCCGCGTAGGTCGCGGCCCGGTCCACCTGCGCGCGGACGGCCCGGCGGGCGAGATCCGGCGAGCCGAGCTGGTAGTCGATCCGCCACCCGGCGTCGTTGTCGTACGCCTTACCCCGCCAGGACCACCACGTGTACGGCCCCGGCCCGGGTCCGCCGAGGTCCCGGCCCAGGTCGCGCCAGCCGAGGTCGCCGAACCACCGGTCCAGGTACGCGCGCTCCTCGGGCAGGAAGCCGGCGCTCTTCAGGTTGCCCTTCCAGTTCTTGAGGTCCACCTCCCGATGGGCGATGTTGAGGTCGCCGCCGACGAGCGCCGTCGCGTCGGCCAGCTGCGCCATCCGGGCGGTCACGACCTCGAGATAGGCGTACTTCTCGTCGAGCGACGGGGTCCCGACCGTCGCGGAGTGCAGGTACGCCGAGACCACGGTGAGGGCGCCGCCGGGCGCCTCGAGGTCGGCCTCGACCCAGCGCCCCGCGTCCCCGGGGACGTCGGTGCCCAGCCCCACGCGCACCGCGGTGAAGGGCAGCCGGGACGCCACCGCGACCCCGGCCCGCCCCTTCGCCGCACCCTCCTCGTGCACGAGGTGCCAGTCCCCCGGCAGGTGCTCGGTCAGCACCTCGTCAGACCCGCGCACCTCCTGGAGGAGCAGCACGTCGGGCTTGCGCTCGTCGAGCCAGAGGCCCATGCCCCGGCGGGCGGCGGCACGGATGCCGTTGACGTTGACGGTGGCGACGGTCAGCACCCGGACATCCTGCCGCAGGGCACCGACACGACCCTGCGGCGTCCGGGCCCGGCTCAGACGGTGGCCGTCTCCCCGCGGTACGCCGCCCACAGGGCCGCGACGTCCACCTTGCGCATGCCGAACATCGCCCCCATCGCCCGCCGGGTGCCCTCGGGGTCGTCGCCCGCGAGCACCTCCTCCATGCCGCGCGGGACGACCTGCCACCACACGCCGAAGCGGTCCTGGCACCAGCCGCACTGGCCCTCGGTGCCGCCGTCGGCGGTCAGCGCGGCCCAGTAGTGGTCGACCTCCGCCTGGTCCGCGCAGTCGACGACGAGGCTGAACGCGTCCGTCTGCGGGTGGCCCGGCCCGCCGTTGAGGAAGGTGACCGGCATGCCGTCGAGCTCGAGCTCGACGACGAACGCCGCGCCGGCCTCGACACCCGGCACGCCCTCCGGCGCGCGGTTGACGTGCGTGATCCTCGACCCGGGGATCGTCGCGGCGTAGAACGTCGCGGCCTCCTCGGCCTCGTGGTCGAACCACAGGTGCGGACGGACCTTGCCCATGGCGGGCTCCCCTCGTCGTCGGGACGCCCCGTGCGTCCCGTCCTGGTGGGGCAGACCGCGGGCGGGGCACGGACTCATCGCCCGCTCATCGCCCGCTCATCGCCCGCTCATCGCCCGCTCATCGCCCACGCCCCGCCCGTCGTCAGCGCGCCGCGCGCTCCGCGGTCTCGACGACGTTGCGCAGCAGCATCGCGCGGGTCATCGGGCCCACGCCGCCGGGGTTGGGCGAGACCCAGCCCGCGACCTCGCGCACGCCTGGGTCGACGTCCCCGACGACCCGGCTCTTCCCGGTCTCCGGGTCGGTCGCGCGCGAGACGCCCACGTCGACGACCACGGCGCCCGGCTTCACCATGTCCGCGGTGACGATGCCCGGCACGCCCGCCGCCGCGACGACGACGTCGGCCCGGCGCGTGAGCCCCGCCAGGTCCCGCGTGCCGGTGTGCGTCAGCGTCACGGTGGCGTTGACCGCCCGGCGGGTCAGCAGCAGCCCGATCGAGCGCCCCACGGTGACCCCGCGCCCGACCACGACGACCTCGGCCCCGCGCCAGGAGATCCCGTGCCGCTCGACGAGCTCGACGATGCCGTGCGGCGTGCAGGGCAGCGGTGAGTCGAGGTCCTCCGCCACACGCAGGACGAGCCGGCCGAGGTTCGTCGGATGCAGCCCGTCCGCGTCCTTGGCGGGGTCGACGAGCTCGATGACGCGCTGGGTGTCGATCCCCGCGGGCAGCGGGAGCTGGACGATGAACCCGGTGCAGGCCGGGTCCTCGTTCAGGCGCCGCACCGCGGCCTCGATGTCCTCCTGGGTGGCGTCGGCCGGCAGGTCCTCGCGCAGCGAGGCGATGCCGACCTCCGCGCAGTCCTTGTGCTTGCCGGCGACGTACCAGCGCGAGCCGGGGTCGTCGCCCACGAGCAGGGTGCCCAGACCGGGCACGACCCCGCGCGCCGCGAGCGCGGCGACCCGCTCCGTGAGCTCCGCCTTGATGGCCGCGGCCGTGGCCGTGCCGTCCAGCAGCTGTGCCGTCATGGCGCCGCCGCTCAGTACTGACGCAGGCCGGCGTACAGCGGGTACTGCTCCGCCAGCCGGGCCGTGCGGGCCTTGAGGGCATCGACGTCCGCCGCGGCGCCCTGGGTCAGCGCCGTGGCGATGACGTCGGCGACGTCGGCGAAGGCCGTGGCGTCGAAGCCGCGGGTGGCCAGCGCCGGCGTGCCGATGCGCAGGCCGGAGGTGACGCGCGGGGGGCGCGGGTCGAACGGCACGGCGTTGCGGTTCACGGTGATGCCCACGGCGTGGAGGAGGTCCTCCGCCTGCTGGCCGTCCAGCTCGGAGTGCCGCAGGTCGACGAGGACGAGGTGCACGTCCGTGCCGCCGGTGAGGACCGAGACGCCGGCCTGCGCCACCTCGGGGGCGGTCAGCCGCTCGGCGATGATCCGCGCGCCCTCGAGCGTGCGCTCCTGGCGGTCGCGGAAGGCCTCGCTGCCGGCGATCTTGAACGCCACGGCCTTGGCGGCGATGACGTGCATGAGCGGGCCGCCCTGCTGGCCGGGGAAGACCGCGGAGTCGAGCTTCTTGGCGTGCTCCTCGCGGGAGAGGATGAAGCCCGAGCGCGGGCCGCCGATCGTCTTGTGCACCGTCGAGGACACGACGTCCGCGTGCGGCACGGGCGAGGGGTGCAGCCCGGCGGCGACGAGGCCGGCGAAGTGCGCCATGTCGACCCAGAGCTTGGCGCCCACCTCGTCGGCGATGGAGCGGAACGCCGCGAAGTCGAGCTGGCGGGGGTACGCGGACCAGCCGCCGATGATGACGTCGGGGCGGTGCTCGAGCGCCGCCTCGCGGACCTTGTCCATGTCGACCAGGAACGTGTCGGGGTCCACGCCGTAGGAGGCGACGTCGTAGAGCCGGCCCGAGAAGTTGATCTTCATGCCGTGCGTGAGGTGGCCGCCGTGGGCCAGCTCGAGGCCGAGGATCTTGTCCCCTGCGCGGATGAGCGCGTGCAGGACCGCTGCGTTCGCCGTGGCGCCGGAGTGCGGCTGGACGTTCGCGTGCTCGGCGCCGAACAGCGCCTTCGCGCGGTCGATCGCGATGGTCTCCGCGACGTCGACCTGCTCGCAGCCGCCGTAGTAGCGCCGACCCGGGTAGCCCTCGGCGTACTTGTTGGTGAGGACCGACCCCTGCGCCTCGAGGACCGCGCGCGGGACGAAGTTCTCGCTGGCGATCATCTCGAGGGTGTCCTGCTGGCGGGCGAGCTCCCCGTCGAGGACGGCGGCGATCTCGGGGTCGACCTCGCCGATGCTCTGGTCCAGCAGCGACGGGCGGGTGATCTGGTCGGCGCTCATGGCTCTCCTGGCGGATCGTGACGGTCCCGGTGCGGTCCTCGGGGTGCCGCCGGCTCACGTCCGGCACCCCTCGCACACCGGTCGCGTGGGGGGACTGACTAGCTGACCGTGCGGGGTGACCGGGGGCCCAGGCGTCCGACCCGTGGTCTGCTGCAGCGTCGCTCCCCGGTGGTGACCCACCCGTGCGCCAGTCGCGACCTGGCGAGGGTACCGCGACCGGCACCGGCGACGAGGGGTGTCTCAGGCGGGCTGGTCGGAGGGGGCGTCGGCGTCGTCCCCGACGATCTTGCGCAGGTAGGCGTAGGTGAGGTCGCCCGCCGTGCGGTCCTCCTGGCGCTCGTAGCCCTGGTTGGCGTACATCGCGATGTTGTGAACGGAGTCGCGGCCCGTGAAGACCCAGATCTCCTCGACGCCCTCGGACAGGTAGGGCACGACCGCGAGCAGCAGCTGCGTCCCCACGCCCTGGCCCTGCAGGTCCGGCGCGACCGCGAAGCGCCCGAGGGTGGCCTTCGTCCCCTCGACGAGGACCCGGATCGACCCGACGAGGCGGTGCCCGCGCCACGCCCCGAGCGTGATGACGCCGACCGCGCGCAGGTCCTCGCGCAGCTCGTCGAGCGTCTGCGTCAGCGGCGGGATGTTCGGGTCGCCGTAGACCTGGGCCTCCGTGACGAAGGCCGCACGGCGCAGGGTGAGCAGCTCCCCCGCGTCCTGGCCGCCGACGGGTCGGATGTCGAGCGCGTCCTCCGTCATGCGGCCATCGTGTCAGCCCCCGGGCGGGGCGCACTACTCTCGGCACCCGTGTCCCACCGATCGGATCAGCCCGTGACGTCCGCCTCCGGCGACGTGCCGGCCGGCGTGCCCACCCACTGGGTGCTGACGCTCTCGTGCCCCGACCGGCCCGGCATCGTGCACGCGGTCTCCGGGCTGCTCGCCGGGCTGGACGGCAACATCACCGAGTCCCAGCAGTTCGGCGACGCCGGCACCGGGCTGTTCTTCATGCGCGTCCAGGTCACCGCTGCCGTGCCCCGCGCCGCGCTCGAGTCCGGGCTGCGCGCGCTGGAGGGCGAGTTCGGCCTGGCGTGGACGCTGGACGTCGTCGGGCGGCCGGTGCGCACGCTCGTCATGGGCTCCACCGCGGCGCACTGCCTCAACGACCTGGCCTTCCGCCAGCGCTCGGAGGCCCTGCCGGTCGAGCTCGTCGCCGTGGTCTCCAACCACACCGTGCTCGAGCCGCTCGCGCAGTTCTACGGGATCGACTTCCACCACGTGCCCGTGACGGCGGCGACGCGGGCCGAGGCGGAGGCACGGCTGCTCGCGCTGGTGGAGGAGCTGGACGTCGAGCTCGTCGTGCTCGCGCGGTACATGCAGATCCTGTCCGACGACCTGTGCCGGGCGCTGGCGGGCCGCGTCATCAACATCCACCACTCGTTCCTGCCGTCGTTCAAGGGCGCGAAGCCCTACCACCAGGCCCACGACCGCGGCGTGAAGCTCATCGGCGCCACCGCGCACTACGTCACCGGCGACCTCGACGAGGGGCCGATCATCGAGCAGGACGTCGAGCGCGTGGACCACACGCACGGCGTGGAGGCCCTCGTCGCGCTCGGGCAGGACGTCGAGCGCCGCGCGCTGGCCCGCGCGGTCCGCTGGCACGCCGAGCACCGCGTGCTCCTGGACGGGCACCGCACGATCGTCTTCCGGTGACCGGGTCGGCCCGGCCGGGAGGGCCACCGGCCACGTCGGCGGGCGCGTCGGCGGGAACGTCGGTGGGCAGCACCGCCGGCGGGTCGACGGGTGGTGGCCGCCGGGCGCAGGTCCTCGCTGTGGCGGCGCTGGTGGGCGCCACGCTCTTCTGGGCCGGCAACTACGTCGTCGGCCCGACCGCCGTGGCAGCAACCGGGCCGCTCAGCCTCGTGTGGCTGCGCTGGCTGCTGGCCCTGCCGCTGCTGGTGCTCGTCGCGCAGGTGCTGGAGCGGCCCGACTGGCGGGCCGTGGCGCGGGCGTGGCCGTGGGTGCTCGCGCTGGGTGCGACCGGGCTCGCGGGCTACACGCTGCTGCTCTACGCGGCGCTGCGGCTGACGACGCCGCTCGACGCCGCCATCGTCAACGCCGTCAACCCCGCGCTCATCGTGCTCGCGGCGGTGGCGCTGCTGGGCGAGCGGGTCACCGCGCGCGGCGTGCTCGGGGTCGCGGTGGCGTTCGTCGGCGTCG
The DNA here is from genome assembly GCF_057221735.1 of Cellulomonas sp. plas2. Taxonomy (NCBI): domain Bacteria; kingdom Bacillati; phylum Actinomycetota; class Actinomycetes; order Micrococcales; family Cellulomonadaceae; genus Cellulomonas; species Cellulomonas sp. plas2. The sequence goes on along the minus strand of NZ_CM170155.1, from coordinate 1,079,393 downwards.
TCGTCGTGCTCACCGACGGCCGGCCGGCCGCCGTCCTGACCGGCGGCGTGAACGGCGGGGACCTGCTCATGCTGGGCGCGATCTCGACGTGGACCGCGTACACCGTCATCGGGCGACGCGGGCCGCGGCTGCCGCCGGTCGCGTCCACGGCGGCACAGGCGCTGGTGGTCGTGGTCGGCCTGGCACCGGTCGTCGCGGTGGCCGGGCTGCGCCTGCCCGGCGACGCCGCCGGCATGTGGGCGCTGGTGTTCATCGTGCTGCTGCCGTCGGTGGGGTCGTACGTGCTGTGGAACACCGCGCTGCGGACGGTCCCGCCGTCGCGCGCCGGGGTGTACCTCAACCTCATCACCGTGTTCACCGCGGCAGCCACGGCGCTGCTCGGCCACCCGCTGTCGGCCGCGCAGCTCGTCGGCGGCGCGGTGGTCCTGGCGGGCGTCGCCCTCACCACCACGGCCACCCCCCGCTGACCCTCCCCGCCCCGGCCCTGACGCGCTGACGCCCGGCCCGGAGACGCGGATCGGGCCCCGGCCCGCCCTGGATCATGCCCGTCGGCCCTCCTCGCATCGGCGCGGGACCAGCGCGCGGCGGGTCGGTGCGGAGAGCCGAGAGGGACGCGGCGTGTCGTTCCCGACACGCCGCGTCCGCCCCGTGTTGACACTGCGCTCCGCACCGACCCGTCACCGGCCTCCCCTCCTGGGCGCCGCACCCGGCACAGCGCCGCCGCCGGCCGCCACTCCCCCGGCGCTCGCTGGTCCGCCGGTGCGGCAAAGGGCCTGGGCGCCCGCGTGTCGGCGGAGACACGCCGGTCCCGGGTTCACCGGCACAACGGATCGCCGCACCGACGGACCACCCCGCGGTGCTCGGCGGGCCGCCGACAGGGACGGCGGCGGTGCCGCGGGGGTCAGGGGTGGGGCAGGGCGAAGAGCTGCTCGAGGACGCGGGCGACGCCGTCCTCGTCGCAGCCCGGGGCCGTGGCGTCCGCGGCGGCGACGACCGCGGGGTGTGCCCCGGACATCGCCCAGGACCGGCCCGCCCAGGTCAGCATCGGCACGTCGTTGGGCATGTCCCCGAAGGCGACGACGTCCGCCGCCACCACGCCGAGGTCCGCGCACAGCCGCGCCAGCGCCGACGCCTTCGTCACGCCGGCGGCGCTGAGCTCGACCAGCGACGTCGTGGCGGACCGGGTCGCCGTCAGGCGGGTCGCGACGACCTCCTCCACCCGCCGCCAGAAGTCGTCCGGCGCCAGCGTCCCGTGCCGGGCCAGCAGCTTCACCACCGGGTCGGGACCGTCGGCGGCGTCCGCGTCGAGCAGCGCCTCGAGCGGCGCGACCCGCAGCGCACCGCCCGCGCGTTCCGCCGGCGTCCCCGCCGCACCCGGCGCCTCGGCGGGGAGGGTGCCGCGGCCGCCGAAGCCCGGCTCGCGGGAGAAGCCGCTGAGCCGCTCGAGCGCGAACGTCGTGCCCGGCACCCGGCGACGGACCTCCGCGACGCAGGCCCGCACCGCGTCGTCCGGCAGCGCCGCGACCTCCAGGACGCGGCCCTCGCGGGCGTCCCACGCCAGCGCACCGTTCGACACCAGCGCCACGCCGTGCGCGCCGACGTACCGCCACAGGTCGTCCATCCACCGCAGCGGCCGCCCGGTCACCATGACGACGCGCATGCCCCTCTCCTCCAGCGCCACCAGCGCGGCGGCCGTCCGGGGGCTGACCGTGCCGTCGCTGCGCAGGAGCGTGCCGTCGAGGTCGGTGGCGACGAGGCGCGGCCGCCCGCCCACCGACGAACGGGGTGCCGCGTCGACCACGGCACCGGGCACCACATCGGGCACGGCACCGGGCACGGCACCGGGCACGGCACCGGGCACGGCACCGGGCACGGCACCGGGCACGGCACCGGGCACGGCACCGACCTCCGGCCCGGCGCCGCCCACGGTCACCGCCTCAGCCCCGCGCGCCGGCGTGGCTGGCCCCGGTGATCGCCGCGATGATCGACTCGTAGCTCGCCGACGCCGCGTCGAAGGTGCCGTTGTTGCGGCCGTGCCGCAGCACGACGATGCGGTCGGCGACGGCCCGCACGTCGTTCATGTTGTGGCTGATGAGCACGACGCCCAGGCCCAGGTCGCGCAGCCGTTCGATGTGCATGAGGACCTCCGCCGTCTGCACGACGGACAGGGCGGCGGTGGGCTCGTCGAGCACCACGAGGCGCGGCGAGCCGATGAGCGTCCGCGCGATCGCGACGGACTGCCGCTGCCCGGCCGAGAGCTGCGCCAGCGGCGTCCGCACGGACGGGATGCGCGCGTTGAGGGCGTCGAGGGTCGCGCGCGTCTGCGTCTCCATCTCCCCCTCGGCGAGCAGGCCGCCCGCCACCCGCTCCCGCCCCAGGAAGAGGTTGGCGGTGACGTCGAGGTTCTCGCACAGCGCGAGGTCCTGGAACACCGTGGCGATGCCGAGCGCGTGCGCGGCCGACGGCGTCGGGACCTGGACGGTCTCCCCGTCCAGCTCGACGAGGCCCGCGTCCGGCGTGAGCACCCCCGCCACGACCTTGGCCAGGGTGGACTTGCCGGCGCCGTTGTCCCCGACGAGCGCGACGACCTCGTGCGGGTGCACCTCGAGGTCGACGGCGACGAGCGCCTCCACCGCCCCGAACGACTTGCTCACCTGCCGCAGCGCCAGCAGCGGCGCCGGCGGCTGCCCTGCCGGCCGTGCCTGCGCGTCGCCGCTCATCGTCCCCTCACCCGCTCGCCGTCCTGCACGTCGTCGTGCTGCTCCTCGTGCACCCGCTCGTCCCCGTGCCCGTCCCCCTGCCCCTGCACGGGGGACGATCCTCGCCCCTGCCGTCGCGGGTCCGGTAGTCGGCGGCACCCGACGGGGTGACCGGTCACGCCGTCACCTCGCCCGCGGCGAGCACGTCGACGTCCTCGACGTGGCGGCTGACGTCCGTGGACTGCAGCACGAGCAGCAGCGCGCCCATGACCTCGGAGCGCGGCCCGAGCTGGGCCGGGACGACCTCGAGCGGCGCGATCTGGTTGAGCAGCACGCGCTGGCGGATGGCGTCCCGCATGGGTCCGATGAGGACCTCCCCCGTCTCGGCGAGCTCACCGCCCACGACGATGCACTGCGGGTTGACGGCCATCGCGAGGCTGGCGACGACGTAGCCGATCGTCGCCCCGGCGTCCGCGACGACGCGCGTGCATCCGGGGTCGCCCTGGACGGTGCGGGCGATGACGTCGCGCAGCGTGAGACTGCCGTGGCTGCCGCGCAGGGGCTCGATGAGCGCGCGCGCCCCGACGACCGTGTCGAGGCACCCGCGGCTGCCGCACAGGCAGATGTTGCCGGCGGGGTCCACCTGGACGTGCCCGATCTCCCCCGCGGTGCCGGCGAACCCGCGGTGGACGGTGGCGCCGAGGACGATGCCGGCACCCGTGCCGTAGGAGGCCCGGACGTAGACCGCGTCGTGGTAGTCCCGGGAGGCGCCGAGCCGGCTCTCGGCCAGCGCGCCGAGGTTGGCGTCGTTCTCGACGAACACCGGCCGCGACAGGCGCTTGGACATGACGTGGGCGATGTGCACCTCGTCCCAGCCGCGCATGATGCCGCGCACGGAGATCATCCCCGTCGCCACGTCGATGGGCGCCGGCAGGCCGATGCCGATGCCGACGACATCCTCCAGCCCCGAGCCGACGCGCTCGAGCAGGTCGATGATGAGCAGCGCCGCCCGGTCCAGCGTCGTGTCGACGCGGTGCTCGTGCGGCAGCGGGAGCACCTGCTCGACGAGCACCTCGTGCGAGGAGTCCGACAGCGCGATCCGCATGTGCCGGTCGCCGATGTGCAGCCCCGCCGCCAGCCCGACGCGACGGGCCAGCGTGACGAGCTGCGCCCGGCGGCCGGACCGCGTCGTCGTGCGGACCTCGACGACGTCCGCCGCGAGCAGCTCCTTGACGATCGTCGACACCGTGGCCGCCGACAGGCGTGTGGCGCCGGCGAGCTCCACCTGGGTCAGCCCGCCGTACCGGCGGATGGCCTCGACGATGAGCGCCCGGTTGGCCCCGCGCAGGGAGGACTGGGAGCCGGACACGGTCGACCCCCTCCTCACGGGTGCAGACGGTAACGGGTGGTGCGCGACGGGTGGTGCGCGACGGGTGGTGCGCGACGGGTGGTGCGCGACGGCCGGCCGCCCGCGGGTGCGGACGGCCGGCCGTGGCGAGGTGCCGGTCGAGGTGCCGGTCGGGACGACGAGGCGGTGCCGGCGGTCAGCGCCCGGCGGACGCCCGACGCTTGTTGTAGATGTCGTAGGCGACGGCCAGGAGCAGGACGAGGCCCTTGACCACGGACTGCCACGACTGGTTGACGCCCATGAGCGACATGCCGTTGCTCATGACGGCCATGATGAGACCGCCGACCATGGCCCCGCCGACGCGGCCGATGCCGCCGGAGACCGAGGCGCCACCGATGAAGCAGGCGGCGATGGCGTCGAGCTCGAACATCTGGCCGGCGGCGGGCTGGGCACCGTTGGACCGCGACGAGAACACCACGCCGGCCAGCGCCGCGAGGAAGCCCATGTTGACGAAGATCCAGAAGTTGACCCGCTTGACCTTCACGCCGGACAGCTGCGCCGCCGCGAGGTTGCCGCCGATGGCGTAGACGTGCCGGCCGAAGACGGTCCGGGTCGTCACGACCGAGTAGGCGATGATGAGGACCGCCAGGATGATGAGCACGATCGGCAGGCCGCGCTCGTGCGCCAGCTGCCACGCGAACCACATGACCACCGCCGCCACGGCGAGGATCTTCACGACGAAGAGCGGCATCGCCTCGACGGTCTGCTGGTAGCGGATCCGGCCCTGGCGGGCGCGCAGCTGGCTGTACGCGTACCCGACCACCGCGATGGCCGCGATGATGAGCGTGAACGCGTCGAACCCGTCTCCGCCGAGCAGCCCGTTGAGGAACCCGCCGGCCACGTTGGTGTACGGCTGGCCGAACGGCGACAGCGAGATGTTGTCGAGCACGATGAGCGTGAGCCCGCGGAACAGGAGCATCCCGGCGAGCGTGACGATGAACGCCGGGACCCCGACGTAGGCCACCCAGAACCCCTGCCAGGCGCCGATGGCGAGGCCCACCGCGAGGGCGGCGACCGCGCCGACCCACCAGGGCCGGCCGTCCTGGATCACCAGGATCGCCGCGATGGCCCCCGTGAGCGCCACCACCGACCCGACGGACAGGTCGATGTGCCCGGCGACGATGACGATGACCATGCCGATGGCCAGGATGAGGATGTACGAGTACTGGAGGACCAGGCTCGTGACGTTGCGGGGGCTCAGCGAGAGCCCGCCGGTGAGGACCGCGAACAGCGCGACGATCGCGACGAACGCGATGTAGATGCCGCTCGTGCGCATGTTGCGCGTGACGAGCTCCTTCAGGCCCGCGACGGGGGAGGGCTGCTGCGGCCCCTTCGTCTGCTGGGGCGTGGCGACGGCGGTCATCAGACCTGCTCCCTCTCCTTGGTCATGAGCGCCATGAGGCTCTCCTGGGTGGCCTGCTCCTTGGGGAGCTGGCCGGTGATGCGGCCGGCCGACAGCGTGTAGATCCGGTCGCAGATGCCCAAGAGCTCGGGCAGCTCCGACGAGATGACGATCACGGCCTTCCCCGCGTCGGCGAGGCGGTTGATGATCGTGTACATCTCGTACTTGGCGCCGACGTCGATGCCGCGCGTGGGCTCGTCGAGGATCAGGACCTCGGGGTCCGTGTGGATCCACTTCGACAGGACGACCTTCTGCTGGTTGCCGCCCGAGAGCTTGCCGACCTGCGCGAGGACGTTCGGCGTGCGGATGTTCATGTCGCGGCGGTACTCCTCCGCGACCTTGATCTCCTCGTTGCCGTTGACGAAGCCCGCCCCGGACGCGAACTTGCGCAGGCTGGCCGCCGCGATGTTCGTCTTGATGTCCTGGATGAGGTTGAGGCCGTAGTGCTTGCGGTCCTCGGTGGTGTACGCCAGGCCGTGCGCGATGGCCTCGCTGACCGTGCGCGTCTGGATCTCCTTGCCGTGCAGGAAGACCTTCCCGCTGATCCGCGAGCCGTACGACCGGCCGAAGATGCTCATCGCGAGCTCGGTGCGGCCCGCGCCCATGAGGCCGGCGATCCCGACGATCTCCCCCGCCTTCACCTCGAGGTTCGCCCGGTCGACGATGACGCGCTCGGGCTGCGTGGGGTGGTGGACGGTCCAGTCCTCGATCCGCAGGATCTCCGGCCCGACCTTCGAGACGTGCTCGGGGTAGCGGTGCTCGAGGTCGCGGCCGACCATGAGGCTGATGATCCGGTCCTGCGTGACCTCGTCGGCGACCATGTCGAGCGTCTTGATCGACTGGCCGTCGCGGATGATCGTCGTGGAGTCCGCGATCTCGGCGATCTCGTTGAGCTTGTGGGAGATGATGATCGACGTGACGCCCTGCTCCTTGAGGTGGCGCAGGAGGCCGAGCAGGTGCTCGGAGTCGTCGTCGTTGAGGGCGGCCGTCGGCTCGTCGAGGATGAGGAGCCGGACCTCCTTCGACAGGGCCTTGGCGATCTCGATGAGCTGCTGCTTGCCGACGCCGAGCTGGCCGACCGGCGTCGTGGGGTTCTCGTCGAGGCCCACCCGCGCGAGCAGCTTGGCCGCCTCCGCGTTCGTGTGGTTCCAGTCGATGAACGCACCGCGGCGCTGCTCGTTGCCGAGGAAGATGTTCTCCGCCACCGAGAGGTACGGCACGAGGGCCAGCTCCTGGTGGATGATGACGATGCCCTTCTCCTCCGAGTCGTTGATGGAGGAGAACCGCATCTCCTCGCCCTCGAAGAGGATGGTGCCGTCGTAGGTGCCGTGCGGGTAGACCCCCGACAGCACCTTCATGAGGGTCGACTTGCCGGCCCCGTTCTCGCCGCAGATCGCGTGGATCTCCCCGCGCTGCACGCTCAGCGTGACGTCCTGCAGCGCCTTCACCCCGGGGAACGTCTTGGTGATGGACTGCATCTGAAGAATCGGGCTCGCCATGCGGCCTCGACCCCCTTCGTCTGGGGCACGGCCCGCCCGGGCCGGCCGGCCGGCGCCCCTGGGGGACGCCGGTCCGGCCGGCCGCGGCCGTGCGGTGGGTGGGTCGGTCGGGAAGGGTCAGGAGGCCTGACCGGCCTCGACCTCCTCGGCGGTCCAGTAGCCCGAGTCGACGAGCAGGGACTGGATGTTGTCGGCGTAGACGATGTCCGACTCGAGCAGGTACGACGGGACGACCTTCACGCCGTTGTCGTAGGTCTCGGTGTCGTTCGCCTCGGGCTCCTCACCCGCGAGGAACGCCTCGGCCGAGGTGACGGCCTGCTCGGCGAGCTTGCGGGTGTCCTTGAAGATCGTCGCGAACTGCGTGCCGTCCGCGATGAGCTTGACGGAGGCGATCTCGGCGTCCTGACCGGTGACGGGCGGCAGGCCCTCGGCGATGGTGGTGCCGTAGCCCGCGTTGGTCAGCGCGGTGATGATGCCGCGGGACAGGCCGTCGTAGGGCGAGAGCACGCCCTGGACCTTGGAGCCGTCGGAGTACGTGGAGGTCAGCAGGTCCTCCATGCGCTTCTGCGCGGTCTCCTGCTGCCAGCGCAGCGTCGCGGCCTGCTCGATGTCCGTCTGGCCGGACTTGACGACGAGCGTGCCGGCGTCGAGGTACGGCTGCAGCGTGTCCATCGCGCCCTTCCAGAAGAAGTGCGCGTTGTTGTCGTCCAGCGAGCCCGCGAAGAGCTCGACGTTGAACGGGCCGGCGGGCGCCTCGGGGTTCTCCGAGCCGTCCGGGTTCAGGAGGCCGAGGCCCACGAGGAGCGACGTGGCCTGCTGCACGCCGACGTTCTCGTTGTCGAACGTCACGTAGAAGTCGACGTTTTCCGTGCCGTTGATGAGGCGGTCGTAGGCGATGACCGGGATGCCCGCGTCGGCCGCCGCCTGCAGCTGGCTCGACAGCGCCGTGCCGTCGATGGAGGCGACGATGAGGAGCTCGGCGCCCTTGGTGATCATCTGGTCGATCTGCTGCTGCTGCGTGGGGATGTCGTCCGCCGCGTACTGCAGGTCGACCTCGTAGCCGGCCTCCTCGAGCTGGGACTTGACGGCGTCGCCGTCGTTGATCCAGCGCTCCGAGGTCTCGGTCGGCATCGCGACGCCGACGAGGCCACCCTCGGCACCGCCGCCGCCACCGCCGCCGGCACCGGCGGTCTCGTCCGTGCCCGGACCGGCGCCACCGCCGGCGCACGCGGTCAGGCCCAGCGCGAGGACCGCGCCCGCTGCCGCAAATCCGAACCGACGTCGCATGATGTTGCTCCTTCTCATCCTCGAGAACGGGGACCCCGCACGGGCCTGTCCCCCGGAGAGCGTTCCTGTGGACCGGGGTCCGTCCCCCGCAGGCCTGCTCACCCACCGTCCGGTCGACGACCGCGTCTCCGGTGCGGGACAACTGTCCCTGGCTTCGAGACCTGAAGTCAAGCCACGAACGGGTAGCGGTCATCACGAAACGATCACGGTCCCGTCACGCTGCCTGGGCCCGAAGAGGGGCGTGCTCGCGTGGCGCCGGTCACAGAACGGACGGCACCGGTGCGATTCGGGCAGCGCTGCCTTCAGCGGGTGAACGCAACAGCCGTCCTGTCGCCGGGGAAGCGGTCTCCGGCCGTGACCTCCGTGTCCCCCGTCCGGCGGACACGGCGGAGCCCCCGACCGCGGGCGGTCGGGGGCTCCGGGACGAGGGGCCGGCGCGCGGGGCGCCGGGCTGCGTCAGGCCAGGCGCGCGGCGAGGTTCTCGTCGAGGGCTGCGAGGAAGTCCTCCGTCGTCAGCCAGGCCTGGTCCGGCCCGACGAGGGAGGCGAGGTCCTTCGTCATCTTGCCGCTCTCGACCGTCTCGACGACGACCTGCTCGAGGGTCTCCGCGAACTGCGTGACCTCCGGCGTGCCGTCGAGCTTGCCGCGGTGCTTGAGGCCGCCGGTCCAGGCGAAGATCGACGCGATCGGGTTCGTCGACGTGGGCTTGCCCTGCTGGTGCTGGCGGTAGTGACGCGTGACCGTGCCGTGCGCGGCCTCCGCCTCCACGGTCTTCCCGTCGGGAGTCATGAGGACCGACGTCATGAGGCCGAGCGAGCCGAAGCCCTGCGCGACGGTGTCGGACTGCACGTCGCCGTCGTAGTTCTTGCAGGCCCAGACGTAGCCGCCCTCCCACTTCATGGCGGCGGCCACCATGTCGTCGATGAGGCGGTGCTCGTAGGTCAGGCCCGCGGCGTCGAAGTCGGCCTTGAACTCGGCGTCGAACACCTCGGCGAAGATGTCCTTGAACGCCCCGTCGTAGGCCTTGAGGATCGTGTTCTTCGTCGAGAGGTAGACCGGGTAGCCGCGCTGCAGGCCGTAGGCGAACGAGGCGCGCGCGAAGTCGCGGATCGACTCGTTGAAGTTGTACATGCCCATGGCCACGCCGCCCGCCTCCGGGTACGTGACGACCTCCTGGTGGATCGGCTCGGAGCCGTCCGCCGGGGTGTAGGTCAGCGTCAGCGTGCCGGCGCCCGGGACCTTGAAGTTCGTCGCCTTGTACTGGTCGCCGTGGGCGTGACGGCCGATGATGATCGGCTTGTTCCAGCCCGGGACCAGGCGCGGGATGTTCGAGATGATGATCGGCTCGCGGAAGACGACGCCGCCGAGGATGTTGCGGATCGTCCCGTTGGGCGAGACCCACATCTTCTTGAGGCCGAACTCCTCGACGCGCGCCTCGTCGGGCGTGATCGTGGCGCACTTGACGCCGACGCCGTGCTCCTTGATGGCGTGCGCCGCGTCGATCGTCACCTGGTCGTCGGTGGCGTCGCGGTTCTGGATCGACAGGTCGAAGTACCGCAGGTCGACGTCGAGGTACGGGTGGATGAGCCGGTCCTTGATGAACTGCCAGATGATGCGCGTCATCTCGTCACCGTCGAGCTCGACCACCGGGCCGACGACCTTGATCTTCGCCATGCGGGTCCCTATCTCCTGGGGGGTCTGGTTGGTCCGGTCGCTCCGGTGCACCGCAGGTGCTCGGCACCCGCGCGCGGCCACGTCCTCGCGGCGCACGCCGGTCCCCCGGACGGCTCCCAGGCTAGTCGACGTCGAGAGACCCGGGCCGCCCGTGCCCGCGTGACCCCGGCCGCACCCGTCGGGCACCCGTCGGGCACCCGTCGGGCACCCGGACGGGTGAGGCTGGCATGCTGGGCGCATGACCCAGCCCTCCGGCTCCCCCTCGCCGCGCCCCGACGACCGCGACCGCACCGGCGCCCCCTCGGGCGCGACCGCCGCGGGCGACGACCTCCTCGACCCCTACGGCGACGAGCCGACCGACGACGAGCTGGTCGACGGCGGCGTCGTCGTGCCCGCCGGCACGGTGGTCAGCACCGGCTCCGGCCTGCTGGCGCGCACGGGCGCCGAGGCCTTCGGCAGCTTCGTCCTCGTCCTGCTCGGCCTCGGCATCGGCCTCTACGCGTCCTTCGCGCACGCCGCCGGCAGCCTCGTCGTGGCGCTCGGGTTCGGCGTCGGCGCGCTCGCCGCGATCATCGCCGTCGGGCACGTCTCCGGCGGGCACTTCAACCCGGCGGTCACCCTCGGCGCGGCCGTGGCGGGGCGCACGCCCTGGAAGGACGTCCTGCCCTACTGGGTCGCCCAGGTCCTCGGCGCCGCCGTGGCCGCCATGGTCGTCTTCCTCACCATCCCGTCCGGCCTGCCCGGGCTCGTCGACCAGAGCGGCTCCGGGACGCCCCGCACCTTCTTCTCCTCCGTGGCCAACGGGTTCGGCGAGCACTCGCCGCTGAGCACGCTCAGCAACGGCCAGGTGACGTTCCCGCTGGCGATCGCGCTGCTCGTCGAGGCCGTCGCCACGGCGGTGTTCGTCGGCATCATCCTGGGCGCCACCGACCGCCGCGCCAACGCCGCGCACGTCCCGTTCGCCGTCGGCCTGTCCCTCACCGTGCTCCTGCTGCTCACGGGCCCGGTCACCAACGGCAGCCTCAACCCGGCGCGCTCCCTCGCCGCGGCGATCTTCTCCGAGGGCTGGGCGTTCGGGCAGCTGTGGCTGTTCGTCGTCGCCCCGCTCGTCGGCGCCGCGATCGCGGCGCTCGTGTACCGCGCGTTCGCCGCGCAGCCCGTCGAGGACCGCCTGTTCGAGGAGAAGGACGAGTACGTGACGACGGAGGACGTCCTCGTCGTCGAGGACCGCTGACCCCTCCCGCCCGACCGCTCGCGAGCCCCCGTCCGTCACGGACGGGGGCTCACGGCGTTCCGGGCGGCGTACCCGGTCAGCCCGGCTGCCCCGGCACCGTCGGCAGCGACCGGGCGAGCACCAGCAGCGCCACCGCGGCGACGAGGAGCACCGCCGCGTCGAAGCGCCGGGACCGCACGGAGACCGCCACCGGCTCCCGCGCGGCCGGCAGCAGGGCGCGCGCCGCACCGCCCGCCGCCGCGACCCCGGCCAGCACCTGGGCGCCGGCCGCCGTGCCGACGAGCACCGCCACCAGCACGGCGACGACGACACCGGCGCCCACCCACAGCAGCGACGGCCCGGCGGCGGCCTCCGCGGCGGCGCGCAGGGACGTGCGGCGCAGGTCGGGCACGGGCCGCCCGTCCCCGTCGAGAGGCACCTCCGCGTCGGACGAGCCGGCGTCCCCGGGGTCGGGGGCGCGCGGCCCGGGCGGGGGGCTCAGGGGGTGCGCCGGCGTCACGGGGCGATCCTGCCGCACGCCGGGCACCGGCCGCGGCACCCGGCTAGTCTCGCCGGTCGTGCCGTCCCGCCTGCCGCCGCCCGTGCCGCCCGCCGGCCCGGGAGGGCGGGTCGTCGTGGTCGGGGCGGGACTCGCGGGCCTGCGCACCGTGGCAGCCCTGCGCGAGCGCGGCTTCGACGGGCAGGTGCACGTGCTGGGCGGGGAGCCGTGGGCGCCGTACGACCGGCCGCCGCTGTCCAAGCACCTGCTCGACCGCCCCGAGCCCGCCTGGCTCGCCGACGAGCTGGGACACGACCTGCACGCCCTCGCCGACCGCGTCGACACCGGTCGTGCCGCCCGGGGGCTCCTCGTGGACCCCGACGGGGGCGTCGTCGTCCGGACCGACGCAGGTGACGCCCCCGCCGACGCGCTCGTCGTCGCCACCGGCTCGGTGGCGGTCCGTCCTCCGGGCTGGGAGTCGGCGCTGACGCTGCACACGCTCGACGACGCCCGCCGCCTCCGTGAGGCGCTCGGCCGGGGCGGCCCGCTCGTCGTCGTCGGGGCGGGGTGGATCGGCGCGGAGGTGGCCGGGGTCGCCGCCGCGGCCGGTCTCGAGGTGACCGTGATCGAGGCCGGGGCCGCGCCGGCGGCCGCGCTCGGTCCCGTCGTCGGCCCGTGGACGGCGCCCTGGTACGCCGCCGCCGGGGTGCGGCTGCTGCTGGGGTCGCCGGTCGTCGCCGTGCACGCCGGGGGCGTCGACCTCGCCGACGGCAGCACCGTGGCGGGCGCGACCGTGCTCGTCGCCGTCGGGGCGCGCCCGGCGACGGCGTGGATCGGTGACGCCCTGCCGCGGACCCCGCGCGGAGAGCTGCCCGTCGACGCCCACCACCGCGTGGTCGTCGGCGGCGTCCTGCCGGGCGACGGGCGCGCACCCGGTGGGGACACGCCCGGTCGTCAGGCGGCGCGAGGGGCGCCCGCCGTGTGGGCCGTCGGCGACGTCGCGCTCCGCCGGTCCGCGCGGCACGGGCTCGTGCCCGGCGGGCACTGGGACGCGGCCCTGTGCGGGCCGGACGTCGCGGCCGCCGCCGTCCTGGCGCACCTGACGGGCGACGACGACGCGCACCCGCCCGCCGAGGCGCCCGATCCCGTGCCGTACGTCTTCTCGACGCAGCTCGGCCACGAGCTCGCGCTGCTGGGTCAGCCGGGGCCGACGGACCGCGTGGTGCCGCGCGGCGAGCCGGCGGGCGCCGACGGCTGGACGGCTCTGTACGTCGCCGCCGACGCCTCGCCCGGCGCCCCCGGCCCCGGCACGTCGGGCGTCCTCACCGGCGTCCTCACCGGCGTCCTCACCGTCGACCGGCCGCGCGACGTGGCGGCGGCCCGACGCCTGCTCGGGGGCCGAGGCCTCCCCACGGTGGACCTCGCGGCGGCGGCCGACCCCGGCCGCCCCCTGCGGGACGCGCTGCTCGCCTGAGCGGCGCGTCCCGCAGGCGTCCGTGCCGTCAGTGCGCGAAGTGCCGCGTGCCCGTCAGGTACATCGTCACGCCGGCGGCGGCGGCCGCGGCGACGACCTCCTCGTCGCGCACGGAGCCGCCCGGCTGTACGATCGCCCGCACCCCGGCGTCGATCAGCACCTGCGCCCCGTCCGCGAAGGGGAAGAACGCGTCGGAGGCGGCCACGGCCCCGCGGGCGCGCTCGACGTCCCCCGTGTTCGCCCGCTCGACGGCCAGCCGGCAGGAGTCGACGCGGTTCACCTGGCCCATGCCGACGCCGACCGAGGCCCCATCACGCGCCAGCAGGATCGCGTTGGACTTCACGGCACGCACCGCCCGCCAGGCGAAGACCAGGTCGGCGAGCGTCGCCTCGTCGGCGGCCTCCCCCGTCGCCAGGGTCCACGACGCCGGGTCGTCGCCCGGGGCGTCGACGGCGTCGAGCCGCTGCACCAGGGCGCCGCCGGTGATGTGCCGCTGGTCGAGCGTCGTGTCCTCCGGGGGGGTCACGCGCAGCAGGCGGACGTTCTTCTTGCGCTGCAGCACCTCGAGGGCGGCGGGCTCGAAGTCCGGCGCGACGACGACCTCCGTGAAGACGGGGGCGATCTGCTCGGCCGCGGCGGCGGTCAGCGTGCGGTTCGTCGCGATGACGCCGCCGAACGCCGACACCGGGTCGCAGGCGTGCGCCTTGGCGTGCGCGTCGGCCACGTCCGCGCCCACGGCGATGCCGCAGGGGTTGGCGTGCTTGATGATCGCGACGGCCGGCGCGTCGTGGTCGTGGGCCGCGCGCCAGGCCGCGTCCGCGTCGACGTAGTTGTTGAAGCTCATCTCCTTGCCGTGCAGCACCTGCGCGCCGGCCAGGCCGCGGCCCGCGGCGCCGTTCTCGTCGAGGTACAGCGCGGCGGCCTGGTGCGGGTTCTCGCCGTAGCGCAGCACGTGACCACGCGTCCAGGTCTGCCCGGCGAAGGCGGGGAACGCCGTGCGCTCCGCGGTCTCGTCGGGCGCGTGCTCCGCCGCGAACCAGGACGCGACCGTCACGTCGTAGTCGGCGGTGTGGGCGAACGCCGCCGCGGCGAGCCGGCGCCGCTCGGCCAGCGTGAAGCCGCCGCCCTGCGCCGCGGCGGCGACCTGGGCGTAGCGCGCGGGCTCGACGACGACGGCCACCGACGGGTGGTTCTTGGCCGCCGCGCGCACCATCGACGGCCCGCCGATGTCGATGAGCTCGACGCACTCGTCGGCGGTGGCACCGGACGCCACGGTCGCCGCGAACGGGTACAGGTTGACGACGACGAGGTCGAACGGCGCCACGCCGAGCCCCTCGAGCTGCGCCAGGTGCTCCGGCCGCCGGGTGTCGGCGAGGATCCCCGCGTGCACGCGCGGGTGCAGCGTCTTGACCCGGCCGTCGAGGCACTCGGGGAAGCCCGTCACGTCCTCGACGCGGGTGACGGGCACGCCCGCCGCGGCGATGGTCCCGGCCGTGGAGCCCGTGGACACGAGCTCGACGCCGGCGGCGTGCAGCGCGCGGGCCAGGTCCTCCAGGCCCGTCTTGTCGTAGACGGAGACGAGCGCCCGGCGCAGCGGGCGGCGCGTGCTCGCAGCCGACGGGTCGGCGACGGCGGGCAGCGGGGGCAGGACGTGCGACATGGGACCTCCGGGTCGGACGCGGGTACCGCGGGACGGACCCGGGCACCCAGGCGTACGGTGCGCGGACATCGGCACAGCCGACCGCTCCCCGGTGGTCGCTTCCACCCCTCGCCCCTGCGGGCGGCGCCAGTCACGGTCGCCGACGATGCTACCCGCCGAGGCGGACCCGCCGGCCGTCCACGTGCATGCCCTCCCGCACGATGCGCCCCACGGTGGCCACCAGCTGCTCCCGCTCGGCGACCTTGATGCGCTCGTGCAGCGTCGCCTCGTCGTCGTCGTCGAGCACGGGGACCGCGACCTGGGCGACGACGGGGCCGGTGTCGACGCCGGCGTCGACCACGTGCAGCGTGCACCCGGTGACCCGCACGCCGTGGTGCAGCGCGTCGCGCACCGCGTGGGCGCCCGGGAACGCGGGCAGCAGCGCGGGGTGGCTGTTGATCGTCCGCCCGCCGAACCGCGCGAGGAAGCCCGCGCCGAGGATCCGCATGAACCCCGCGCTCACGACCAGGTCGGGGGCGAACACCGCGACGGCCTGCGCGAGCCCCTCGTCCCACGCGGCCCGGCCCGGGAAGTCGGCGGGGGCGACGACGGCCGTCGGGACCCCGGCGGCCCGGGCGTGGTCCAGGGCGCCGGCACCGGCCCGGTCCGTGACGACGCCGACGACGCGCGCGCCGAAGGCGGGGTCGTCGTGGGCCGCGAGCAGCGCCGCCAGCGTGCTCCCGCCGCCCGAGGCCAGGACGACCAGCCGCCCGGACGCGCGGCGCGGGGCCCGGGCGGGACCGGGCGGGGACGGTGCGGCGCTCACGACGCCGACCCTAGCGACCGTCCCCGCACCGGGCGCCGACGGTCCACCCCGTCCCGGCTGCGGGATGATGGGCCGGTGAGCAACCCCTACGCCCCGCCCGGACCGCGCAGTGCGCCGCCCGCGGGACGGCCGCCCGCGGCCGGTCCCGGTGGGGGTGGCGGCGCCGGTGGTGGTCAGGGTGGCGGTGACGACGGCGGGAAGGTCGGCGGGCAGGTCGGCGGGCAGGTCGGCGGGCAGGGTGACGGCCGCGGCGCGCGTCCGGCCGGCGGAGCCGCCGGACCGATCGTCGGACCGACCGCCGGGCACCACGGCGCGACGGCCCGGCCGACGGGGGCGCCGGGGCCGGCCCCGCAGGACCGCCGCCCGCCCGGCCCGGAGGAGCTCGAGCGCCACCGGCAGGTCGCCCGGCAGGTGCGGCGCGCCACGTTCGTCTTCCTCGCGGGGCTGCTGGCCTCCATGGCGCCCCTG
Source organism: Cellulomonas sp. plas2 (assembly GCF_057221735.1). Taxonomy (NCBI): domain Bacteria; kingdom Bacillati; phylum Actinomycetota; class Actinomycetes; order Micrococcales; family Cellulomonadaceae; genus Cellulomonas; species Cellulomonas sp. plas2. The sequence continues at coordinate 1,063,305 of NZ_CM170155.1, read as the reverse complement.
CCCTGGCCGGCGGTGGGCGTGCTCCTCGTGATCGCGAGCATCGTGCTCGCCGTGCGCGCCGCCCGAGCCGGTCGGGCGCAGGGCGGCTCCGCCCGCTCGCCCTTCGCGACGAGCGCGGTGGTCCTCGTCGTCGTCGCCACGCTCTGGACGGTCGCCTCCTCCTCCACGCTCCTGCTGTGGCCGGTCCGGCAGCAGCTCCAGGACTGCCAGGAGCGCGCGGTCACCGTCACCGCGCAGCAGCGGTGCACCCAGGCCTACCAGGACCGGCTCGAGGAGATGGGCCTGCGCGGCACCCCGACCCCCTGACCCCGCGTGGGGCCCGGCCGTCACCGTTGACGCTCGGACCCCTCGGCCTCCGTGCGCGGACCGGCGTCGACGACCGGGACCGGCTCCGTGACGGCCGCGCCGCGGGGTGCGACGTCCTCGTCGGGCGTCGAGGGCGGAACCGCGACCGGTGCGCGGTCGCGGACGGCGGCGGCCGTCCTCGCCGACACCGCGCGCACCGCCGTGCGGACGCGAGGCTCGGCCGGCAGGGCGAGCAGCGCGGCGCCGACGAGGGCCCCCAGCGCCACGCACCCGCCGACCGCCCACCACGACCCGCCGACGACCGCCATGCGCCCGGGCCCGATCCCGCCGGCGGCCCCCCGCACCAGCCCGGCGACGAGCACGCCGGCGACCGCGGCGGTGGTGCCGACCGCCACGAGGACGTCCCGGGCCCGGACCACGTCCAGGCGACGGTGGAGGTACCAGCCGGCCAGTGCCCCGACGGCCAGCAGCAGGGCCGCGGACAGCAGCGTGCCGCGCGCGCCGAGGTCTGTCGTCGGCAGCGCGCCCAGCAGCGGCACCGCCGGCAGGGGCCCGGTCACCGTGCCGCCGACGGCGAACCGCGTGCCCTCCCCCACGACGAACCCCGGCCCCGCCAGCCACGCGAGGTTCCAGACGACGAGGTCCGGCAGCCAGCCGAGCTGCGCGACGCCGAGGACCGCACCCCCGACGACGTCCAGGCGCAGGGCGTCGACGACGTCCGACACGGTGGCAATGCCCGCCACGATCCCGACGACGGTGAGCACGACGGCGGCGAGCACGAGCACCGCCGCGACCAGCGCCCCGGCCGCCGCACCCACCGCCACGGGCCCCGGCAGCCGCGCCAGCCCCGCCCGCACGCGCCACGGCAGCCCCGAGCGCTCCGGCCGGGCCAGCAGCCCGAGCCCGGTCCCCAGACCGCCCACGACGGCGGCCCCGACGGCGGCCGTGAGCAGCCCACCGCCCCGCACGCCGGCGGCGAGCGCGACGACGAGGGCCAGGGCGACGTAGGTCGCCACGCCGGCGGCCCAGGCCGGCACGCGCGGCGTCCCGGACCGGCGCGCGGAGGCCCACCCGGCGAACACGGCGAGGGCCGTGACGCCGAGCGGCACGAGCGTGACCGGCGCACCGGCCACCGTCGCGGGGACGCCGTGACCGAGCAGCCACAGCGCCGCCCCCACGCCGGCGGCGCGGCCCCAGCCGACGCCCTCGTTCGTCGGGTCGGCGGACGTCGCCACGAAGGCCGCCATGGCCGGCAGCACGAGGGACAGCAGCGAGAGCAGCACGGCCTGCGCGGCGACGACGGCCCCGGTGAGCACGAGCGGCGCCGCGCCACCCACCGGATCCGGGCGGGACCCCGCGCGCGGTACCCCGCCACGTCCCCTGCCCGGGGCCCTGCTCGATCCCCCGCGCAGGGCCGCGGGCAGGGCGGCGTCGAGCACGCGCCGGCGCCGCGGCGCGCCCCCCTCGCCGACGGGCGGGCGGGGCGTGCGGGGCAGCAGTCCGGTCACCCGCCCATCGTCCGTGGGGTGCGGTGGACCGGGACGCAGGCGCCCCGGCGCGCCGCGACCCCGGTGCCGCGGGGGCACCGGGGTCGCGAGCCGTGCAGGGCGGCGACGAGCGCGTCCGCGCCGCGCCGGTGCGGGCTCAGCCCTGCTGGAGGAGCTGACGGGCCAGCGCGGCGGTCTCGGACGGCGTCTTGCCGACGGTGACGCCGGCGGCCTCGAGGGCCTCCTTCTTGGCCTGCGCGGTCCCCGCCGAGCCGGACACGATGGCGCCCGCGTGGCCCATCGTCTTGCCCTCGGGGGCCGTGAAGCCGGCCACGTAGCCGACGACCGGCTTGGTCACGTGCGCCTGGATGTACGCCGCCGCACGCTCCTCGGCGTCGCCGCCGATCTCGCCGATCATGACGATGAGGTCCGTCTCGGGGTCCGCCTCGAAGGCCGCGAGGGCGTCGATGTGCGTGGTGCCGATGATGGGGTCCCCGCCGATGCCGACGGCGGAGGAGAACCCGAGGTCCCGCAGCTCGTACATCATCTGGTAGGTCAGGGTCCCCGACTTGGACACGAGCCCGATGCGGCCCGGGCCCGTGATGTTCGACGGGATGATGCCGACGTTGGACTTGCCGGGGCTGATGAGACCGGGGCAGTTCGGGCCGATGAGCCGCACGCCCTTGGCCTGGGCCAGCGTGAAGAACTCGGCGGAGTCCGCCACGGGGACGCCCTCGGTGATGATGACGACCAGCGGCATGCCCGCCTCCACCGCCTCGACGACGGCGGCCTTCGTGAAGGCCGGCGGCACGAAGATGACCGACACGTCGGCGCCCGTGGCGGCCATGGCGTCGGCGACGGAGCCGAAGACGGGCACGTCGACGTCACCGGACGGCGAGGGGAACTGCACCGACGTGCCGGCCTTGCGCGGGTTCACTCCGCCGACGACCTGCGTGCCGGAGGCCAGCATGCGGGTGGTGTGCTTCATGCCCTCGGAGCCCGTCATGCCCTGCACGACGACCTTGGACTGCTCGGTCAGGAAGATGGCCATGGGTGGTCTGCTCGTCTCGTTCTCTCGGGTCCGGCGTCTCAGGCGGCCGCGTGGGCCAGACGAGCGGCCTCGTCGGCGCCGCCGTCCATGGTGTCCGCGAGCGTCACCAGGGGGTGCGCCGCCTCGGCGAGGATCGCGCGACCCTCGAGGACGTTGTTGCCGTCCAGGCGGACGACGAGGGGCTTGGAGGCCTCGTCGCCGAGCATCCCCAGCGCCGCGACGATGCCGTTGGCAACCGCGTCGCAGGCCGTGATGCCGCCGAAGACGTTGACGAAGACGGACTTCACCTGCGGGTCGGACAGGATGATGTCCAGGCCCGCGGCCATGACCTCGGCCGAGGCACCGCCGCCGATGTCGAGGAAGTTGGCGGGCTTGACGCCCCCGTGCGCCTCACCGGCGTAGGCGACGACGTCGAGCGTCGACATGACCAGGCCGGCGCCGTTGCCGATGACCCCCACCTCGCCGTCGAGCTTGACGTAGTTGAGGTCCTTGGCCTTGGCGCGGGCCTCGAGCGGGTCCGCCGCGGCGGCGTCCTCGAGCTCGGCGTGGTCGGCGTGCCGGAAGCCCGCGTTCTCATCGAGGGAGACCTTGCCGTCGAGCGCGACCACCTCGCCGTCCTCGGTCAGCACCAGCGGGTTGACCTCGACGAGCGTCGCGTCCTCGGCCTCGTACACCGTCCAGAGCTTCTGGATGACGTCGGCCACCTTGTCCTTCACGTCGTCGCCGAAGCCGGCGGCGGCGACGACCTCCGCGGCCTTCGCCGCGTCGATGCCGACGGCCGGGTCCACCGCGACCCGCGCGAGGGCCTCGGGCCGCTCCACCGCGAGCTGCTCGATCTCCATGCCGCCCTCGACGGACGCCATCGCCAGGTAGCGCCGCTCCGCCCGGTCGAGCAGGACGGAGAAGTAGTACTCCGTGGCGATCTTCGCGCCCGCGGCGATCATCACGCGGTGGACCGTGTGGCCCTTGATGTCCATGCCGAGGATCTCGCCGGCCTTCTCGGCCGCCTCGTCGGCGGACCGGGCGAGCTTGACGCCGCCGGCCTTGCCGCGCCCGCCGGTCTTCACCTGCGCCTTGACGACGACGACGCCGCCCTCGGCCGGGAGCAGGCGTTCCGCGGCGGCGCGGGCCTCGTCGGGCGTGGTGGCCACGATCCCGCCCAGGACCGGCACGCCGTGCCGCTCGAACATGTCACGTGCCTGGTACTCGAACAGGTCCACTGGGGCCGGGTCCTCTCGTCGCCTGCGCGTACGTCTCTGTGCCGTCGCCGCGAGCGATGGTAGCCCGCACCGCCCACGTCTCTCGACCTCGAGAGGCCCTGGTCATGGGACGACCTGCGTGACGTCGGGCACGCGCGGGTAGCGCTTGCCCGCGGCGGCCCCTCGTCGCTCAGAGCTTGGTGACCGGGGAGAAGCGCAGCAGCAGCCGCTTGACCCCGTCGGAGCCGAAGTCGACCTTCGCCACCGTGTTCTGCCCCGCGCCCTCGATGGCGACGACCGTGCCCAGCCCGTAGGAGTCGTGCGTGACCCGGTCCCCCACCGCGAGCGCCGGCACGTCGGCGCGCGGGGTCGCGGAGCCGAAGGTCGCGCCGGTGCGCGGCAGGGGCGCGCGCTCCTCGCGCGGGGCCGCCGCACGACCGCCGCCGTCGGACCGGCGACCGCCGGCGCCGTAGCCCGAGCCCCAGCCGCCGCGCAGCTGGGAGGTGCTGGACTCGCGCCGCCGCCAGTCGACGAGCTCCTCGGGGAGCTCGTCGAGGAAGCGGCTCGGCGGGAACTCGTTCGGCACGCCCCAGGCGGTGCGCACCGCCGCCCGCGAGATGTACAGCCGCTCGCGGGCTCGCGTGAGCCCGACGTAGGCGAGGCGCCGCTCCTCGGCGAGCTGGTCGGGATCGGTGAGGGAGCGCATGTGCGGGAAGGTGCCGTCCTCGAGGCCAGTGAGGAACACCACCGGGAACTCCAGTCCCTTGGCGGTGTGCAGCGTCATGAGCGTGATGACGCCGGGGTCCACGCCGGGGGTGTCGCCGCCGTCGGGCGTCGGCACCTGGTCGGAGTCGGCGACGAGGGACACCCGCTCGAGGAAGTCGGCGAGGTCGCCCTCGGGGTCCGACTGCTCGAACTCGGTCGCCACCGCGTGCAGCTCCGCGAGGTTCTCCACGCGCGTCGCGTCCTGCGGGTCCTCGCTCGCGCGCAGCTCGGCCAGCAGCCCCGAGCGGTCGAGCACCGCGCCGAGCACGTCCGCCGGCCCCGAGCCCTCCGCCACCTCCCGCAGCCCGGCCATGAGCTCGGCGAAGGCGCGCAGCCCCGTCACGGCCCGCGTCCCGAGGCCCGGGACCTCGTCGAGCCGCTCGAGCGCGGACCCGAAGGAGATCCGCTCACGCTCGGCGAAGCCCGCGACCATGGCCTCCGACCGCTCCCCCAGCCCGCGCTTGGGCACGTTGAGGATGCGCCGCAGGTTGACGTCGTCGTCCGGGTTGGCGACGGCGCGCAGGTAGGCCACCGCGTCCTTGATCTCGCGCCGCTCGTAGAACCGGGTGCCGCCGACGACCTTGTAGGGCAGGCCGACCCGGACGAGCACCTCCTCCAGCGCACGGGACTGGGCGTTGGCGCGGTAGAAGATGGCCACGTCGCCCGGGCGCACGCCGTCGGTGTCCCCGAGGCGGTCGATCTCGCCCGCGATGAACCGCGCCTCGTCGTGCTCGGTGTCCGCGACGTACGCGACGACCTGCGCGCCGGCGCCGGAGTCCGTCCACAGCCGCTTGGGCGTGCGGCCGGGGTTCTTGCTGATCACCGCGTTGGCGGCGGACAGGATGGTCTGCGTGGAGCGGTAGTTCTGCTCGAGCAGGATCGTCGTGGCCGCCGGGTAGTCGGCCTCGAACTCCATGATGTTGCGGATGCTGGCGCCGCGGAAGGCGTAGATGGACTGGTCGGCGTCGCCGACGACCGTCAGCTCGCCCGGCGGCACCGACGGCGCCTGCTCGCCCGCCGCGACCGCCGCGTCCTCGGCCGCGGTGCCGCCGACGAGCTCACGGACCAGCACGTACTGCGCGTGGTTCGTGTCCTGGTACTCGTCGACGAGTACGTGCCGGAACCGCCGCCGGTAGTGCTCCGCCACGGCCGGGAACGCCTGCAGGAGGTGCACCGTGGTCATGATGAGGTCGTCGAAGTCCAGTGCGTGCGCCTGCCGCAGCCGCGCCGTGTACCGCGTGTAGACCTGCGCCAGGACCGTGTCGGCGTCGTTGCTCCGTCCGTCGCCGGACGTGCGCGCGAACTCGTCGGCGTCGACGAGCTCGTCCTTCAGCGCCGAGATGCGGTGGGCCAGGCCCTTGACCGGGTAGCGCTTGGGGTCCAGGTCGAGCTCGCGCGAGACGAGCGTCAGGAGCCGCTGCGAGTCCGCCGCGTCGTAGATGGAGAAGCTCGACCGCAGCCCGAGCGTGCCCGCCTCCCGGCGCAGGATCCGCACGCAGGCGGAGTGGAACGTCGAGACCCACATGCGGCCGGCAGCCGGGCCGACGAGCGCCTCGACCCGCTCGCGCATCTCCGCCGCGGCCTTGTTGGTGAAGGTGATGGCGAGCACCTGGCCCGCCCGCGCGCGGCGCGTGGCCAGCAGGTGCGCGATGCGGTGGGTGAGCACGCGCGTCTTGCCCGAGCCGGCGCCCGCGACGATGAGCAGCGGCCCGCCGTGGTGCAGCACCGCCGCGCGCTGCTGCGGGTTGAGCCCGACGAGCAGTGCGTCCGCCCGCTCCTGCTCGACCGCCGACAGCCCGCCGTGCGGCGCCTCGTCCCCCTCGTCGCCCCCGCGCGGCGGCACCACGCGCGGCAGGCCCGACGGGGTGCCGGCCGTGACGCCGGACGGGACGGCGGACGTGGCTCCGTCAGGACGGTCCGCGCCCGGGGACGCGGGGACCGACGACGGGGCGGGCGCACCGCCCGTGCCGCCGAAGAGCGTGAGGTTCTCGAACAGGGATGTCATGGCGGTACCAGGGTAGGCGTGCCCACCGACACGCCCGGCGACACGAGGACGACCTGTGCACCGCCCGTCCGTGACCGTCCCTGGTCGCCGGTGGCCGCCGGTGGCCGTGACGACGATCACGTCGGACCGTTGACCCATCCGGGCGACGCCCGGCTCCGGACCACGGGGAGAAGGGTCGCTCGGACGGGTGATCCGTGCCCCGGCACCACCCCTCCCGCCGCGGCCTCCTGCCGCAGCCGCCCGCAGCGACCAGCACTGACCAGCACCCGACCAGCACCGACCGGCACCGCCCCCACGACCCCGGAGCCCGCCGTGACGCCCCTGACGACCGTGACCGACCCCGCCCCCGCGCCGACGCCCCTGCTGACCCCGCAGGCGCCGACGCTGCCCGCCGTGCCCGACCCCGGCCCGGGCCTGGCGGGGCGCGCCCCGACCCCCGCGCTCGCGCAGCTCCTGCCGGACGCGTCGCCGGGGTCGCTGCTGGTGTGGGCCCTGCTCGTCGTGGTGGCCGCGGTCGTCACGGTCGTCCTGCTGCGGCGCCTGGGCGGGCTCGTCGGCGGCCCGACGGCGGCGGAGACGATGCCGTCGGCCGGGGCGCGCCGGCCCGACCTCCTTCGGCGGCCGGCCCACGTCGTCGGCGTCGTCGTCGCGCGCCCCGCCGGACCCGGCGGCGCACCCGACCGTGCCGACACCGCCGACGACCTCGCCCGCACCCTGGCGGGCCTCGTGGACCAGACGCACGCCGACGTCGACGTGCTCGTCGTGCTCTCCGCCGACGACGCCGCCGGCCGCGACGCGGTGGCCGCCGCGCACCGGCCCGAGCGCACGCGCACCCTCGTCCTCGACGCCGCGGACGCGCCGGACGCGCTCCGGCTCGGCACGGCGGCCGCGGCGGGCGACGTGCTCGCCGTCGTCGCCCCCGGGGACGACGTCCCGCCGACGCTGCTGTCCCGCGGCGTCGCCGCGCTCGACGCGGACGCCGCCGACGCGGTGCTCGTCGAGCGGCTCCCGGCCGACGACCACGCCCCCGCCGACCTGCGCGCCCACGTGGAGGCGCACCTGCGGCGCCGGTCGGGCACCGCGTCGACGGCCGAGCCCGACGACGAGGCCGTCGGCGCGCTCGTCGTGCGCCGGACGGCGCTCGACCGGCTCACGGGCGACGTGCCCGCCGCGGGCCCGGCCGGCGCGCTCCTCGCGGTCGCCGGGGCGCACGTGACGGTCCTGCGCGACGCCGACGTGGCCACGCGCCGCACCGGCCACCCGGCGACGGTGGGGCGTCCCGCGGTGGCGCCCGGCGCCGCCGTGGTGCTCGGTTTCCTGCTGCCCGTCGTCGCCCTCGTCACCGGGGCACCCGCGCTCGTGCTCGTCGCGGCGCTGCTCCCGCTCGCCGTCGGCGCGCTGCGCACGGCCCTGCTCGGCGCGGCGCTGCACGACCTCCGCCGGGGGCAGGGTCGGACCGCGTCGGCCGCCGAGCAGCTGCGGCTGCTCGGCTCGGTGGTGCCCGCGGCGCTGGCCGCGGTGCGCGGCACGGTCCGGGCGCTGCGTCCCGCGACGGCGCCTCACGACGACGCCCGATCCGCCGGCGTCCCCGCGGCCGATGCCGACATCGCCACCCGGCAGGACCCCGCCGGTCCCGCCGACGCCGCCGCCGACCCGGCGACCGCGACCGGCGACCGGGCCGGCGACCGGGCCGGCTCGGTCCCCGAGCTGCTGCGGCTGCTCGACGAGGCCGGCGCCGCCCGCGTCGGCACGGCCGGTGCCGACGACCGCACCCCCGACGACCGCACCCCCGACCTGACCGACGCCGACCGGCACGAGGTGGCCCGATGACCGGCGTCCTGGCGCGCCCGGAGCCCGCCCTCCGCAGGCCCCTCTACGGGCCCGACGACCGGCGCGACCACGACCTCGACGCGGCCCAGGACCCTGCACCCGGCGCCCTCGAGGCCGCCGACGCCTGGGTCCGCGCGCACGTGGCCGACGGCCTCTGGCTCGCGCCCACCGTCGTGGTCGCGGCGCTCGTCGGGGTGCTCGGGCTCGGCCGGGCCCCCGGCCGGGCGCCCGGCGAGGGAGCGGCCGCGCTGGCGGCGTGGTCGCTCGTCGCCCCCGCGGGGTCCGCACCGACCGCCGACGTCGCCGGCGCCGCCGGGTCCGTGCTCGGCACGCCGCTGCTCGCGGCGTGGGCGACCCTCACCGGTGCGCTGGCCCGGCACGACGACACCGTCACGGCGCTGCGGGAGGCGTCGCTCGCCGCGACGCTCGTCGCCGTCGTGCTGCTGTTCGCGCTGGCCCGTCGGATCGGGCTGTCGCGACCGGCCGCGGCCGGCGCCGGGCTGCTGCTCGCGGTGCCGCCGCTCGCGCTCGTGGCGCACCGGACCGTGCACGGCGACGTGCTGGCCACGCCGTGGCTCGTCGCGGCCCTGCTGCTGACCACCGCCCGGCGGCCGCTCGTCGGCGCGGTCGGCGCCCCGGCGGCCCTCGCCGTGGCGGCCCTCGTCGCGCAGCCGCCCGTCCCGCTGCCGCTCCTCGCGGCGCCCCTCGTCGTGGTGCTGCTCGTGCGGTCCGCGCCCGCGGGGGCGCGGCACCTCGTGGCCGCCGTCGCCACGACGGGCCTCGTCCTGGTCGTGGCGGTCGTCGGGGTCCTCGTCGTCGCGCCGAGCCGGCCCGGGGTGCTGCCGTCCTCCCCCGCGACCGCCGCGGCCCTGCTCGGCGGCCTGTGGTCGCTCGACCCCGTGCTGCTCGCGGCCGGAACGGCGGCCACCCTCACCGCGACGGCGGTGCGCCGGCTGCGGCCCTGGGCGTTGACGCTGCTGGGCGTCGTGGCGGTCGCGGCGCTCGTCGCCGCCCCCCTCGCGGAGGCCCGCGAGGCCGGTGCCGGCACGGGTGCCGCGACCCTCGCCCTCGCGCTGCCGCTGCTCGCCCTCGTCCTCGCGGGCGTCACCGACGCGGCGGCGCGCAGCCTGCGCACGACGTACGACACCGCCCGCGACCTGCGCGGCTCGTGGCTCGTGCTCGTCGCGGTGGCCCTCGTCGCGGCCGTGCCGCTGGCCGGGGCGTCGCTGCGGGGCCTGCTGGTGCCCGACGCCGATGACGCGGCCACGGGTGAGCGGACGCGAGCCGCGCAGGCGTGGGTGCTCGCCACCGTCCGGGGCGGCGCGACCGTCGCGGCCGACGACGCCGTCCGCACCGACCTGGCCCGCGCCGGCGTGCCGGGGGCGACGCTCGTCCCCCTCGCCGACGCCGCGCGCGCCGACGTCGTCGTCGTGCCGGCGGGGGTCACCGACGGCCCCGCCGCCGTGGGCGTGCGCGTGGCCACCTTCGGCACCGGCGACGACGCGGTGGTCGTGCGGCGGGTGCCCCCTGCTGCCGACGGCGCCGGGTCGGACGCGACGGGCGGCACCACCCCCGACCCCGCCGCCGCCGAGCGGTCCCGCGTCGCGCGCGCCACGGCGGGCGCCGAGCTGGCCCGCAACCCACGGCTCGTGCTCGAGGGCGACTCCCGCGCGCTGCTCGAGTCCGGGCGGGTCGACGCGCGCATCGTCGTCGCCCTCGCGGTGCAGCTCACCGCAACGGACGTGACCGTCGGCGCCTTCCCCGCGGTCGAGGGCGAGGCGGCCGACGGCGGCGCCGGCGACGTGCGCCGGCAGCTGCTCGTCACCGCCGTCGGCGGCGCCCGCACGACCGCGGGCGCGGGCTACTCCGTCGGCACCCGATGGCTGCGCGGCCTCGACGGCCTCACCGCCACCGCGGACGTCCGGTCCACCGACGCCGGGCTCCTCGCGACCTTCTCGCCCGACGAGCCCGCCGGCCTCCTGCCCGGCGTCACGGGCGCCGACCGCGCGGGCGGCTGACCCCCGGGCGAGGATCGACGCACCACCGCACCACCGCACCACCGCACCGCCGACACCGCACCATCCGACCCCGCCCCGGCGGGACCGACGAGGGAGACCCCCGTGCCTGCACCCACCACCCGGCCACGCCGCGCCGCCCGCGCCCTGGCCGCCGGCCTCGGCGCCCTGCTCACCGGGGGCCTCGCGCTCGCCGCCGCCGGCTCCGCCCAGGCCGCCCCCGCCGACGGCTGGGCCCGCGTGGCGCACCTGTCGCCCGACACGAAGAGCGTCGACGTGCGCCTGACCGCCCTCGCCGGCGGCGACGTGCTCTACGAGCTCGACGGCGTCGCCTACGGGCAGGTGTCGGACTACCTCGCCATGCCCGCCGGCACGTACGTCGTGTCGATGGTCCCCGCCGGCGCGGACCCGGCCGGCACCCCCGTGGTGTCGCAGTCCGTCGACGTCGTGGCCGGCACGCCCATCACCGTGGCCGCGTACGGCCGCAACGCCGACCTCAGGACGACCGTCCTCCAGGACGACCTCACGCCGCCGGCGGACGGCGAGGCCCGGATCCGCGTCGTGCAGGCCTCCACCGAGGCTCCCTCCGTGGACGTCGCGACCAGCACGGGCGTCAGCCTCGCGCAGGGTGCCACGACCGGCGCCGCCACGGGCTACGCCACCGTGCCGGCGGGCCGCTGGGACCTCACCCTCGGCGGGGACGCCAGCGGCACCGCGGCGGTCGACCTCGCCAGCGGGACGGTGAGCACCCTCCTCGTGCTCGACGAGGCGTCGGGCCGCCAGACCGTCAAGCCCGTGCTCGACGCCGCCGCCCCCGGCACGATCCCCCAGCAGGGCGTCGACACCGGTGCCGGCTGGCTCGCGACGCACGACGACGCGGCGCGTCCCGGTGCCGGCGTGCTCGCGCTCGGCGGCGTCGCCCTGGCTGCCGCGGCGTCGGCCGCCGTGGTCGGGCTGCGCCGTCGCGCGACCGCGGCGCGGTGACGTCCCGGTGACGAGGGCGGACGGGCGGGGGCGGGGGCCGCTGCGGCGGCTCGCGCCGCTCGTGCTCGCGGCCGCCCTCGTCGCCGGCTGCGGGAGCGGGGCGACGACGGACGCCGTCGGTCCCGGGGCGGGCGGACCCGTCCCCGCGGCGTCCCCGAGCGCCCCGACGACGGCGTCGCCGGGCACGGGAACGGGCACGAGCACGAGCACGGGCACGGGCACGGGCACGGGCACGGGCACGGGAACGGGCACCGTCGTCGACCCCGGGCTGGCCGCGGCGGGCGCCCCCCAGGACCCCGACCTCGGCGTCGACAGCCCCCTGGCGGCGCGTGGGGTGGTCCCCGTCCGCGTCACCGTGCCGGCGATCGGCGTCGCCTCGGACCTCGAGACCCTCACGCTCGGCGCAGACGGGCGGATCACGCCGCCCGTCGCGTGGGGCAGCGCCGGGTGGTACGCGGGCGGCGTCGTGCCGGGCGACGTGGGACCCGCCGTCGTGGCCGGACACGTCGACGGCCCGGACGGCCCCGCGGTGTTCGTCGACCTCGCGCGCCTCGTCCCGGGCGACGAGGTCGTCGTCACGCTGTCCGACGGAACGGACCGGCGGTTCGTCGTCGAGCGGTCGGTGCGTGCGCCGAAGGCCGACTTCCCGACCGCGGAGGTCTACAGCCCCACGCCGGACGCGCAGCTGCGGCTCATCACGTGCGACGGGGTGTTCGACCGGCGCACGGGGCACTACGTCGACAACCTCGTCGTCTTCGCGGTGCCGGCGACCCCTTAGCCACCCCTCGGGCGGTACCGCTCAGGTCCGCCAGACCGCCAGCGCCCACACCCCGGTCACCAGCAGCGCCGCCGCGAGCTCGACGAGGATCGTCAGGCCGGTCGCCTGCAGCGCGGCGACCGTCGCCCGCCAGGCCGGCGGCCCCTCGCGCAGCCGGGCCAGCTCCGCGAGGTACGTGCCGAGCACGAAGCCCAGGACGAGCCCGACGACGGGCACGACGACGAACCCGACGACGCCGAGCAGCCCGCCCCACAGCAGGCTGCGGTTCGGCACCCCGGCCCGCTGCAGGTGCCGGCCCGCCAGCACCCACTTGGCGACCTGCCCCGCGACGGTGAGCAGCACCGCTGCCGTCACCGCGGTCCAGCCCCAGGGCCCGCCCGCCAGCACGCCCCAGGTCACGACCGCCCCGGCGACGAGGAAGGCGCCGGGCAGCACCTGCACGACGACCCCGACGAGCCCGACGACCACCGCGAGGGCGACGAGCGCCTCACCCCAGCCCGGCACGGCTCGCCCTCACAGCAGCCGGCGGGCCGCGGCCCACCGGGTCAGCTCGTGCCGGCTGGACAGCTGCAGCTTGCGCAGCACCGCGGACACGTGGGTCTCCACGGTCTTCACCGAGATGAACAGCTCGGCGGCGACCTCCTTGTAGGCGTACCCGCGGGCGATGAGCCGCATGACCTCGCGCTCCCGCGCCGACAGGCGGTCGAGCTCGTCGTCGCCCGTGGCCACGTCGCCCGCCGCGGTGCCGAAGGCGTCGAGGACGAAGCCCGCCAGCCGCGGGGAGAACACCGCGTCGTCCCCGGCGACGCGGACGACCGCGTCGACGAGGGCCGGCCCGTCGATCGCCTTCGTCACGTACCCGCGCGCCCCGGCGCGGATGACGGCGACGACGTCCTCGGCCGCGTCCGAGACGGACAGCGCCAGGAAGCGGGTCGTGCCCAGCAGGGGCGCGCAGCGGCGCAGCACCTCGGCGCCGCCGCCGCCGTCCCCGCCGGGCAGGTGCACGTCGAGCAGCACGACGGCGGGGCGCAGCGCGCTCACGACGGCCACCGCCTCGTCGACGGACGCCGCCTCCCCCACGACCCGCACCCGGTCGTCGAGCGAGGCGCGCACGCCGGCGCAGAACATGTGGTGGTCGTCGACGAGGACCACGCTCACGCCGTCGCCGTCCTGCGCGAGGGGCGTCGCGGTCGCTCGGGTCTCGGTCATCGGACCTCCTGCTCGGGGGCCCCGGCGGGGGCCACGGGTCGCACGGGCTCGGCCCGCGGGCCGGGGGGCACGTCGTGCGAGGTGTCGTGCGAGGTGTCGGGCGGCGCGGCGGGGGGCACGTCGGCAGGCACGGCGCCGTCGACCGGGACGCACAGGTGGACCTCGGTGCCGCGGTCGGGCGAGGACGTGACGGTGGCCGTCCCGCCGCGCCGGCGGACGCGGCCGACGATGGACTCGCGCACGCCGAAGCGGTCGGCCGGGATGCCGGCGACGTCGAACCCGTCGCCGCGGTCGCGCACGAACACCTCGACGCTGCGCGGCGACACCTCCATGTACAGCGACACGGGCGGGCGGCCGTGGACGACGGCGTTGACGAGCGCCTCCCGCGAGGCCTGCAGCAGCGCCGCGGTCTGCGCGTCCGGCACGCGGTCCCCGACGACGACCGCGTCCACCACGACCGCCTGGCCCTCCGGCCCGGTCCGCGTGTCCTCGACCTCGGCGACGACGGCGCGCAGCTCGGCCGCGAGCGAGGTGCCGGGCACGCTGCGGTCGTCGTACAGCCACTCGCGCAGCTCGCGCTCCTGCGCGCGGGCCATCCGCGCGACCTCGGTGGGGTCGTCGGCGCGGGCGCGGATGAGGGCGAGCGTCTGCAGGACCGAGTCGTGCAGGTGGGCGGCGATGTCGGCGCGCTCGGACTCCCGGGCGCGGGCGGCGCGCTCGTCGCCCAGCTCCCGCACCAGCCGCAGCCACCACGGCGCGGCGACGAGACCGACGCCGGCGAGCACGGCCACGGCCGCGACCACGGACTGCACGAGGGTGCCGGGCTCGACGCCGCCGCCGGTCGCGTCCCCGACGAGCAGCAGCACGCCGACGCCCGCGAGCACCAGGCCGCCGACGAGCCGCAGGACCGGCGACAGCCGCCGTGGTGTCGGCGCCGCGTCCCCGCCGGCGGCCCGGCCGCGCTGCAGCTCGTCGAGCTGGCTCCAGGCGAGCACGACGCCGACGAGCAGGACGATCGTGGGCAGCAGCCAGGACACGTCGGCGCTCACCCCGGCCCGGCGCGCGAGCAGCAGCCCCGCCCCGACGACGAGGAGCACCCCGACGACGAGGTCGCCGACGGGCCAGCGGCGCACGGCGACGGGGACGCCCGCGGCGGGCCGGCGCGCCAGCCGGACCAGCACCCCGGGACGCACCGGCGCCGAGGCGGCCCACGGGTCCCCGGCGGGGACGGACAGCCACCAGAACAGGTAGAGCGCGAGCCCGACGCCGCCGAAGGGCACGAGCAGCACGAGAACCAGCCGGACCAGGCCGACGCGCGCGACGCCGAGGTGCACCGCCAGCCCGGCGGCGACGCCTGCGAGCCGACGGCCGTGCTCGGGCCGGCGCAGGGGCGGCCGCACGGGGGGACGCACCGAGGGGCGCACCGTGGGACGCACGGGCGCGCCTCCCGCTGCGGTCGGGTCGACGGGGCTCACGGCCCGATCGTCACACGTCCCGGGGCCGTGACGGGAGCGCCGGAGGTCCCTCCGGTGGAGGACCAGGGCAGGACCAGGGTCGTGGACGGCTCGGCACCAGGGTCGCGCGCTGGTCGGGTCGGGGTGGGGCCGGGGTCCGGGCACGGGACGTCCAGGGAGCACTCAGGGGCAGGGCGCCCGATGACCAGGGACGGGTCCGGGTGGGCCCCGATGCCCCGGCCGGTGCCGCGCGAGCAGGATCGTGGCCATGGACACGCAGACCTCCACCGGGGAGCAGCGCAGCGACGCACCCCGGCCCGCCCGCGAGGGCGGCTTCTTCGCGGCCCTGCGCCGCTCCGGCGTCACCCGTGCCGACGACCGCTGGGTCGGCGGCGTCGCGGCCGGCACCGCCGACCGCTTCGGCATCGACCCGCTCCTCGTGCGCGGCCTGCTGGCCGTCAGCGTGCTGCTCGGCGGGCTCGGCCTCGTCGCCTACGCGGTGGCGTGGCTGCTGCTGCCCGAGCGCTCCGACGGGCGCATCCACCTCGAGGAGCTGCTCGCGGGGCGGTTCGACGTCGCCGTGGTCGGCGCGGGGGCCCTGCTGCTGTCGGGCCTCGTCCGGGGGGACGCGTGGTGGATGGGCAACGGCGACGCCCACGTCCTGCGGGCGATCGGCTGGGTGGCGTTCGTCGGGCTCGTCGTGTGGGTGGTCGTGACGGTGCTGCGCCGGCCGGGCGGCACCTCCCGGCCGGGCGGGGTGCCCGGCGGGCCGCCGCCCGCCGCGTGGGCTGCGGCCCCCGGTCCGTACGGGCCCTTCCCACCGGCGCCGGGCGCCGCGGGTGCCGGCTCAGGCCCGACGGGGACGGCGGTGCTCGTCGTGCCGCCGGCGCCCACCGCTACGGCGACCGGCACGACGACCGGTCCCACCCCGCCCGCACCCCAGGGGCACGACGACCCCGTGACGGGTGCGGGTGCTGAGCCCGGCGCCGCGTCGCCGGGTGGCGGTTGGTCGGGCGCCGGGTGGTCGGGTGCCGGGTGGTCGGGGACGGGTGGGCCGGGCCAGGGGTGGACGCCACCCCCGGCGCGGGCGCCCCGACCCCCGCGGCCGCCGCGCCGTGGTCCGGCGGCCGGCGTCGTGGGCGTGGTCGTCGCCCTGTCGATCATCGGCCTGGCGGTGCTGCTGCTCGTCGAGCGGTCCGGGCGGCTGGCCTGGCCGGTCGGGCTGACGGCGGCGGGTGGGGCGCTCGTGCTCGTCGGTGCGGGGATCGTCGTCACCGGCCTGCAGGGGCGCAGCTCCGGGTGGCTCGGGTTCCTCGGGATCGTGACCGGCCTGGTGGCGGTGCCCGCGGCGATCGGCTGGTCGTCGGGCCCGTGGGACGGGCCCGACCGGCGGGTGGCGGACCAGCAGATCGCGTGGACCGAGCGGTCGCAGGCGCGGGCCGGGCTCGAGGCCGGGCTGGGCGACGTGCGGCTCGACCTCACGCAGGTCCCGCTCACGAGCGGAACGCTCGTCGTCCCGGTGGACGTGGGCGCCGGGGACGTCGAGATCGTCGTGCCGGAGGGGGCGGACGTCAGCGCCGACCTCGAGAACGGCCTCGGCACCATCCGGTGGGACGTGGCCGGGGTGGTCGAGGAGCGCAACGGCGCCGGCACCACGCTGAGCGCCAGCACGCCGGGTGTCGCCGACGGCGACGACGCTCAGCTGCACCTCGTCGTCCAGCTCGGGCTGGGCGACCTGACGGTCGAGGAGGAGTGAGATGAGCAGCACGAGCAGCACGAGCAGCACGGCGGGCGGCGGCACGGACGACGCACCCTGGGACGTCGCGGCCGGCCCCTCCACGGGCACGAGCACGACGGGCACGAGCACGACGGGCACGAGCGCGACGGGCACGAGCACGACCGGCGGCGCGACCGCCTCCGGTCCGGCGGTCCCGCGCGGCCCACGCGTCGGGACGGTGGTGTGGGGGCTGGTCGTGGCGGCCGTGGGGATCGGCGTCCTGGTCCTGGCCGGCGGCGCGCAGGTCGACGGTGGCCTGGCGGTCATCGTCCTGCTGGCCGCGGCCGGTGCGGCCCTCCTCGTCGCCTCCGTGCTCGCCGGGGTGCGCGGGGCGCGCGCCGAGCGGCAGCGGGAGGACGTCGACGTGAGCGCGGCACCCCCGCCGCCGACCGCCTGACCGGCGCCGCCCGGAGCACGACCTGCCGGCCCCGTCCCGCACCGCGGGACGGGGCCGGTGGTGTCCTCGCCAGACGCGGCCGTGGCGGCGCGGGTCGGCGGACGGGGGACGCGGTGCGAGCAGTGCTCACACCGCGTCCCGCCCGGCCGAAGGAGGAGGGGTCCGGTCCAGCAGCGGTCGGACGCGTCGACGGCCCCTCCGGCCGCGTCCCGGGAGGTGCCCGCATGCCGGCCGGCAGACCTGCGCGGAGGCGTCGCCCGGGGGCGGCGCCCGCGGCGGCGGTCGCGGTGGTGGTCCTGTACGCGGTCGGCCTCGCGGTGGACGGCGGGCTCGCCACGCCGCTCGTCGACCGGTGGCTCGGGGCTGCGGCGGTCTGGGCCCCCACGGTCCTGGCCTGGGTGTCCGCCGTGCGGCTGCGCGGGCGGCGCCGGGTCGCGGCCGTGCTGGCGTCGGTGGGGATGACGTCGTTCGCGGCCGGCAACCAGTACTACCTCGTGGCGTGGACGGCCGGCGCCCTGCCGTTCCCGTCCCCGGCCGACCTGGGCTACGCCGGCCTGTACCCGCCGCTGCTGGCGGCCCTCGTCCTCGCCGCCCGCCGGCCGGGTCCCGCGCGCGGCGGCGCCGCCCGGCTCGACGTGCTCGTCGGCGCCCTGGGCGCGGCGGCGGTCACGACCGCCGCGCTGGGGCCCGTCGTCGACGGGCTGCACGGGCTGGCGCCGCTGACGGCGCCGGCGCTGCTGTCCTGCCCGCTCGGCGACGTCCTGCTCATCGGGGCGGTCGCGGGCGTGGCCACCCTGCGGCGCCGCGAGGACGGGGCCGGCTGGGTGCCGCCCGTCGCCGGGCTCGTCGTCTTCGTGGTCGCCGACGTCGTCTACGCGCAGCAGGTGGCCGCGGGCACCTACGCCGTCGGCTCGCTGCTGGACCTGGGCTGGCCGGTCGGCCTGCTGCTGGTGAGCCTCTGGCTGCACCGGCGCGCCACGGGGGCGCAGGCGCGGGTCGAGGCCACGGCCCGGGCGACGACCGCCGTCGGGCGCGGCCCCGAGCACCGCGACGGCGGCGACGACCGCGCGCTCACCGTCCCGCTCCTCGCGGTCCTCGCGGCCGCGGCGGTGCCCGCGGTGGCCACCGTGCGCGACGACGTGCCCGGACCGGCCGTCGTCGTCGCCGTGGCGGCGCTGCTGGCCGCCCAGGTGCGGACCCACCGCGCGGTCGTCGGGCTGCGCCACACCGCTGCCGAGCGCCGGCGCGAGGCCGTCACGGACGCGCTCACCGGGCTGCCGAACCGGCGCGGGCTGGAGCACCTGCACGCCGCGCTGGACCGCCCCGCCGTGCTCCTGGTGCTGGACGTCGAGGGCTTCACGCACGTGAACGCCGCGCTGGGGCACGAGGCCGGGGACGGCCTGCTCGTCGCCCTCGCGCGTCGGCTGGAGGGCTGCCTGTCCCCCGGCGAGACCTGGTCCGCCTCGGCGGCGACGAGTTCGCGGTCCTCGTCGGGTGCGGCGCCACCACCGACCTCGTCCTGCGGGCCGACGCCGGGCCGGCCGCACGGGTCCGCGACGCGCTCGTCGAGCCCTTCGAGCACCAGGGCGTCGCGGTGCACCTGCGGGTGCGCACCGGCGCCGCCGCGTCCGCGGACGTCGGCCCGACCCTGGCGGAGCTGCTGCGGGCGGCCGACGGGGCGGTGCACCGGGCGAGGTCGGCCCCCGACCGCTGGCACGTGCACGTCCCCGCGGACGACGGCGGACGCGGCCGGCTGGTGGCCCTCGACGAGCTGCGCACCGCGCTGACGGACGACGGCATCGTCCTGCACTACCAGCCGAAGGCCGACCTGCGCAGCGGCGCGGTGGAAGGGGTCGAGGCGCTCGTCCGCTCGCAGCACCCGTCGCGCGGGCTGCTGCCGCCCGCGGACTTCCTGCCGCTCGCCGAGGAGGCCGGGCTGCTGGGCGAGCTGACCGCCGTCGTCCTCGACGCGGCGGTCCGGCAGGCGGCGTCCTGGCGGGCCGGGGCCACCTCGTCCGCGTGGCGGTCAACCTGCCGGCCTCGTCCGTGCTCGACGCGGACCTGGCGGTCCGGGTTCGGCGGAGGCTCGCGGCGCACGGCCTGCCGCCCGCCGCGCTGCTGCTGGAGATCACCGAGGACGTGCTCATGCTCCACCGCGAGCGCGCCGCCGCCGTGCTGGCGGAGCTGCGGGCGGACGGCGTGCAGGTGGCGATCGACGACTTCGGCACGGGGTACAGCTCGCTGTCCTACCTGGCGGACCTGCCGCTCGACGAGCTCAAGCTGGACCGCTCCTTCGTGCGCGGCATGGCGACCGACGCGCGCTGCCGCGCGATCGTCACCGCGACGGTGGGCCTCGCGCACGCGCTGGGGCTGCGCGTGGTCGCGGAGGGCGTCGAGACCGCCGACGACCTGGCGGACCTCGCCCGGCTCGGCTGCGACCAGGTCCAGGGGTACGTCCTGTCGCCACCCGTGCCGCCCGACGAGGTGCCGGCGCTGCTGGGTCGCGGCCTGCCGGGTCTGCCCGTGGTGCCGGGAGCGCCCGGTCCCCGCGCAGGTGTCGCCCTCCCGTCTCAGCGCGCGGGACGCAGCGCCTGGACCTCCAGGAGCGTGACGTCGCCGGCGGCGCAGCCGGTGAGGCCCTCGGCCTCCACGAACAGCGACGCCGTGTCCCCCGGCGGGTAGACGCGCAGGCCGTCGGCGGGCTGCGGGTCGCACGCCGCGGCGTCGTAGTCGTCGGCCCGGGCGATCCGCAGGGCCGCGAGCGCGGTGCCGCCGGGCGCGAGCGTCACCGTCGGGTGCTCCGAGGTGCGGTCGAGGACGGCCGGGGCACCGATCTGCGTCCCGTCGCCGCCGCCGACGAGGGACACCCCCGGCCAGCCCTGCAGGGTGCACGGGACCGTGCCCGTGTTGGTGAGGACGACGTCGGGGGTCACCGAGCCGGCGGCGCCTCCCCCGCCCGCACCCAGCGACCCCGTCAGGACGGCCGAGGTGCACCGGTCGCCCGCGGCCGGTTCGCCGCCCGTGTCGCCGGTCGGGGTCGGCAGCGGGGTCGGCAGCGGGGTCGGCGGCGGGGTCGTCGCCGAGGGGGCGGCCGACGGGCTCGACGCCGGAGGCGCAGGGGTGGAGGTCGCAGCGCCGGTGCCGGCGCCGGTGGCCCCCGCCGTCGGGCTCGCGACATCGTCACCGCCGGTGCATCCGGCGAGCAGGAGCAGGCCCGCGACCGCCGCCGCCGTGGCCGTCACGCGCGGTGCTCCCGTCCGCGCCCGTGCGTCCGCCCTCGTCCCGGACCTCGTGC
This sequence comes from Cellulomonas sp. plas2, assembly GCF_057221735.1. Taxonomy (NCBI): domain Bacteria; kingdom Bacillati; phylum Actinomycetota; class Actinomycetes; order Micrococcales; family Cellulomonadaceae; genus Cellulomonas; species Cellulomonas sp. plas2. The sequence continues at coordinate 1,042,753 of NZ_CM170155.1, read as the reverse complement.
CTGCGTTCACGGTCGCTCCCCCTCCGGTCCGCGTGCCCGGCGGCGCGCACGGTCGTACTCGCCGTCCACCGCGGCGAGGACGCGGTCCCACCCGAAGTCCGGCGCGACCGCGCGGTTGTGCCGCCGGAGGCGCTCACGCAGCTCGTGGTCGCCGGCCAGCCGGACGACCGCGGCGGCCATGGCGTCGTCGTCGGCGACGAGGAGGCCGTCCACGCCGTCCCGGACGAACTCGGCCGGACCCGTGCCCGCCCGGGCGACGACGACGAGGCCCGCCGCGCGCGCCTCCAGCACCGCGATGCCGAACGCCTCGAGCTCGGCGGGCGCCACGTAGACGTCCGCGTCGCGGTAGACGGCCCGCACCTCGGCGCGGGTGAGCCGCCCGCGCAGCCGCACCCAGCCCTGCGCGCCCGCCGCCGCGACCGCCGCCTCGACCCGCGGTCGCGCCGGGCCGTCGCCGACGACGTCGAGCCGCAGCGCGCCGGGGGGCAGGGCCGCGGCGGCCGACGCCACGAGCCGGACCAGCGGCACCGCACGCTTGCGGGGAGCCAGCCGCATCGTCGTCACGAGGCGCAGGGGCCGTGCGTCCCGGTCCGCGGCGGGTCCGGCGCCCCCGGCGGGTACGCCCGGCGCGTCGGGCTCGTCGCCCCGACGGGGCACCCACGCCGCGAGGTCGATGCCGTTGGGCGCGACCGCCACCGGCACGTCCACCAGCTCGCGCACGCGCCCGGCCGCCACCGAGCTCACCGCGGAGAGGGCCGCCCGCTCGCCCGCCCGGCGGACCGTCCCGCGCGCGAGCCGCAGGAGCGGTACGACGCCGTCGAGCATGCAGTGCCACGTCACGGCGGTGGGCAGCCCCAGGTCCAGCGCGACCCGGACCCCGTCCCAGGCGAACGGCGAGACGACGCCCGCGTGCACGTGCACGACGTCGGGCCGCACCCGGTCCAGCGCCGCGCGCAGCAGCCTCGCCTGCACCGGGTTGACGGGCAGGTCGAAGGGCAGGCGCGCCCCGAGGCGGTGGACGTGCACGCCGCGCTCGACGTCCACGACGCCGCCGCGCTCCCCGCCCTCGCCGAGGGTGGCCGTGAGCACGTGCACCTCGTCGCCCCGCCCGGCCTGGAGCGCCGACAGGTCCCCCACCTGCGACTCGATCCCGCCCACGCGCGGGGAGAAGCAGTCCGAGACGTGGACGATCCGCACCGGCCCAGGCTAGTGCGCCCGGCCGGTGGCACCCGGTGGGGCGGTGCCAGGATGCGGACGCCGACGGCACGACGCAGGCTCGTGGGGTCCCGAGACGAAGGAGAGGGCACCCATGAGCGCTCTGACCGGGAAGACCATCGTCTTCCTCACCAGCACCCGCGGCATCGAGGAGTCGGAGCTGACGGCACCCTGGAAGGCCGTGCAGGACGCGGGCGGCACGGCCGTGCTCGTCGCCCCCGAGGCGGGCGAGGTCTCGACCGTCAACGACGACCTCGAGCCCGGCGGCAGCTACCCCGTCGACCGGGTCCTGTCGGACGTGCAGGCGGGCGACGTCGACGCGCTCGTCATCCCCGGCGGGACGGTGAACGCCGACACGCTGCGGCTGGAGGCCGACGCGGTGGCGCTGGTCAAGGCCGTGGCCGAGGCGGGCAAACCCGTGGCGGCGATCTGCCACGGGCCGTGGACGCTCGTCGAGGCGGGCCTCGTCGAGGGCAAGACGCTCACGTCCTACCCGAGCCTGGCCACGGACATCCGCAACGCGGGCGGCACGTGGCAGGACGGCGAGGCCGTCGTCGACACCGCGCGCTTCCCGCTGCTGACGTCGCGCAACCCCGACGACCTGCCGGCGTTCACGGCGAAGCTCGTCGAGCTGTTCGCCTAGGAGGTCACTCCCACTCGATGGTGCCCGGGGGCTTGCTCGTGACGTCCAGGACGACACGGTTGACCTCGGGCACCTCGTTGGTGATGCGGGTCGAGATCGTCGCCAGCACCTCGTAGGGCACGCGCGTCCAGTCGGCGGTCATGGCGTCCTCGGACGAGACCGGGCGCAGCACGACGGGGTGGCCGTACGTCCGGCCGTCGCCCTGGACGCCGACGCTGCGCACGTCCGCGAGGAGCACCACCGGGCACTGCCAGACCTCGCGGTCCAGACCCGCCCGGGTCAGCTCCTCGCGGGCGATCGCATCCGCCGCGCGCAGGATCTCCAGCCGGTCGTGCGTCACCTCGCCGATGATGCGGATGCCCAGCCCGGGGCCGGGGAACGGCTGACGCCAGACGATCGCGTTGGGCACGCCGAGCTCGACGCCCACCGCGCGGACCTCGTCCTTGAACAGGGTCCGGAGCGGCTCGACGAGCTCGAACTGCAGGTCGTCCGGCAGGCCGCCGACGTTGTGGTGGCTCTTGATGTTCGCCGCGCCCTCGCCGCCGCCGGACTCGACGACGTCGGGGTAGAGCGTGCCCTGGACGAGGAACCGCACCTCGCCGCCGTCCTCGCCCGCCTCGGCGACGACCTCGCGCGCCGCGTCCTCGAAGACGCGGATGAACTCGCGACCGATGATCTTGCGCTTCGTCTCCGGGTCGGTGACGCCCGCCAGCGCAGACAGGAACCGCTCCTGCGCGTCGACGACCTTGAGCTGCACGCCCGTGGCGGCGACGAAGTCCTGCTCGACCTGCTCCGCCTCGCCCGCGCGCAGCAGCCCGTGGTCGACGAAGACGCACGTGAGCTGGTCCCCCACGGCGCGCTGCACCAGCGCGGCGGCCACCGAGGAGTCGACGCCGCCCGACAGCCCGCAGATGACCCGCGCGTCGCCGACCTGGGCGCGGATGCGCTCGACCTGCTCGGCGACGACGTTGCCGGCGGTCCAGTCCGGCGCGAGGCCCGCACCGCGGTAGAGGAAGTTCTCGAGCGTGGCCTGGCCCAGCGGGGAGTGCCGGACCTCGGGGTGCCACTGGACGCCGTAGAGGTGGCGCTCGCGGTCCTCGAACGCGGCCACGGGCGAGCCGGCGCTGGTCGCGAGCACGTCGAAGCCCTCCGGGGCGGCGTGCACCGCGTCGCCGTGGCTCATCCACACCGTCTGCTGCTCGGGGCTGCCCTCGAGGACGGTGCCGGCCGCCGTGACCTCGACGCCCGTGCCGCCGTACTCCCGCCGACCGGTCTGCGCCACGGTCCCGCCGAGCGCCTTCGCCATCGCCTGGAACCCGTAGCAGATGCCCAGCACGGGGACGCCCGCGGTGAACAGGTCCGGGTCGACGAAGGGGGCGCCCGCCTCGTACACCGACGAGGGGCCGCCGGACAGGATGATCGCCGCGGGGTCCTTGGCCAGCACGTCCGCGACGGAGGCCGTGTGCGGGACGATCTCGGAGTAGACGTTCGCCTCGCGCACGCGGCGGGCGATGAGCTGCGCGTACTGGGCGCCGAAGTCGACGACGAGCACGGGGCGGTGGTCGGTCGGACCGGGCGCGGGGGCCGTCGTCGCGTCGACGGTGGGGGTCGTCGCGGACAGGCCCTCGGCGGGCGCCGGGTCGGGCGCCTCGTCGGGGACGCCGTCGGGGAGGCCCGGGTCCTGAACGGTCTGCGTCACGCGCCCAGGGTAGTGCGGCGGCCGTCGCCGCCGGTGGCGCGGTCCGTCGCCGGGTCCAGCGTCCCGCCGACGGGCGCGGGGTCCGTGGCGGCGTCGCGCACGGCGGCCAGTCGGGCCTCGCCCTCGGCGTGCACCCGGCGCTCGACGACGAAGGACAGCACCGGCACGACGCCGGCCAGGACGAGCGTGATGAGCCGCGACCAGCGCCAGCGCATGACCGACCACAGGTCGAGGACGGTCGCGAGGTAGACGACGTAGATCCAGCCGTGCACGAACGGCACCAGCGTGAAGACGCCCAGCCTCTCCTCGCTCATCCCGACGCCGTAGCGCAGCAGCATCTCCACGCACAGCAGCAGCAGCATGACGCCCGTGATCCACGCCATGACGCGGTAGCGCTTCAGGGCGCCCTCGGCGCGGGACGCGAAGCGGGCGGCGCGGGTGGTGACGGGCGCGCTCGGGCGGGACGGGATGCTCACGCAGGGCCTCCGGGAGGTGGGCGACGGCGACCATCATCCCCCGACCCGGCGACGGGTCCGTCGCCGTCGGTCGCCGTCCACAGGTGCGACGGGCGCCGCGAGGGCGGGCTCGTCGACCGGCCGTCGACGAACGGGACGTCGCGCCACAAATCGTTTCGACCGTGTCGGTACCGGGACGTACCGTCGTGGGGTGCGCTCCCTCCCCCTGCCGGACCCCGGTACCCCTCCGCTGCGCGGGCCCGCCACGTACCTGTGGTGGCTCGCCGGTCGGCAGTGGGGCATCCTCACCGTCTCGGTGCTGCTCGGCATCGTCGGCTTCGCGTGCCAGGCGGTGCTCCCGCTGCTCACGGGCCGGGCCATCGACCAGGGCCTGACGCAGGGGTTCGGGCCGGAGCTGTGGTCGTCGACCGCGCTGCTCGCGGGGCTCGGGGTCGTGTCGGCGGCCGCCAACGCGGTGGGCCACCGCTACGACGTGGCGAACTGGCTGCGGGCTGCTTTCACGTCCTCCCAGCTCGTCGGGCGGACTGCGGCGCGCTCGGGGCACGCCATCACCGCCGAGCTGCCCACGGGTGAGGTCGTCTCGGCCGTGGCCAACGACGCGATGCGCGTGGGTGAGGTGTACGCCACCGCGGCGCGGTTCCTCGGCAGCGTGGTCGCCTACGCCGTGGCGGCGGTCTTCGTGCTGCGGGTGTCGGTGCCGCTGGGGCTCGTCGTCGTGCTGGGGCTGCCGACCGTGGCGCTCGTGCTGGGCCTGCTCGTGCGTCCGCTGCAGCGCCGGCAGGCGTCCCAGCGCGAGGCGTCGGGCCGCCTGACGACGCTCGGGGCGGACACCGTGTCCGGGCTGCGGATCCTGCGCGGGATCGGCGGCGAGGGCGTCTTCACGGGCCGGTACCGCGCGCAGTCGCAGGAGGTGCGGCGTCGGGGCGAGCACGTGGCGGTGACGCAGTCGTGGCTCGACGCGCTGCAGGTGCTGCTGCCGGGCGCCTTCGTCGTCGTCCTGCTCTGGCTGGGCGCGCACATGGCGCTCGACGGCACGCTGACCCCCGGCGAGCTGGTGTCCGTGTACGGCCTGGCGTCGTTCCTGTCCTGGCCCGTGCAGAACGCGACGCAGATGATCGCCGCGACGACGCGCGCGCACGTCGGCGCGGGCAAGGTGATCGCGGTGCTGCGGGTCGTGCCCGCCACCGGGTCCCGTCCCGGCACCGCCGAGATGCCCCCGCCGCACGTGCCGCTGGTCGACGAGGCGTCGGGCCTCGTCCTCGAGCCCGGTCGGGTCGTCGCGCTCGTCGCGGCCGACCCGGACGTGTCCGCCGCGATCGCGACGCGGCTCGGCCGGTTCGACGACGCGGCGGAGGCCGCCACCCCGGTCCGCCTCGGCGGCGTGCTCGTCTCCGAGCTGGAGAAGGCGCCGCTGCGCGAGCGGGTGGTCGTGGCCGAGGCCTCGCCGCACCTGTTCTCGGGCCCGTTGTCCGGGGAGCTCGACGCGCGCGGCGACGCCGGGACCGAGGCGCTCATGGACGCCGTCCGCGCGGCGGACGCGCACGACGTGCTGGACTCGGTGCCCGACGGGCTCGCCGGGATCCTCCCCGAGAAGGGCCGGTCGCTGTCGGGCGGGCAGCGCCAGCGGGTCGCGCTGGCCCGGGCGCTGCTCACCGCGCCGGAGATCCTGGTCCTCGTCGAGCCGACGAGCGCCGTGGACGCCCACACGGAGGCGCGGATCGCCTCGCGGCTCGCCGACGTGCGGCGCGGCCTGACGACCCTCGTCGTCACCGCCAGCCCGCTCGTGCTGGACCACGTCGACGCCGTCGCGTTCGTGGAGGGCGGCCGTGTCGTCGCGGTCGGGACGCACGCGGATCTGCTCGACGGCACCGTGGGCGACGCCCGGACGCGGGCGGCGTACCGGCGCGTCGTCGGGCGGCGCATGGACGAGGAGGAGGACGACGTCGTGGGCGGGGGCGGGGACGCCTCCGACGGCCGCGCCGACGACCGTGCCGACGACCGTGCCGACGACCGTGCCGACGACCCTGCCGACCACCTCACCCGCTCGCTCGCCTCCGGGACGGGAGCCCGCTCGTGAACCTGCCCATCGCCGACGCCGCCGCTGTGCGGTCGTACGCGGCGGAGCTGGCGCGCCGGCACCGCACCCCGCTCGTCGCGATCGCCGTGCTGCACACGCTCGCCGCCGTCGCCGGGCTCGCCGGGCCCTACCTGCTCGGCCGGCTCGTCGACGCGGTGGTCGCGGGGACCATCGCCGCGCGCATCGACCTGCTCATCGGGGTCGGGGTCGTCGCCGTGCTGGTGCAGACCGTGCTCATCCGCACGGCGCAGCGCCGGTCGATGGTCTTCGGCGAGGAGGTCTTCGCCGAGCTACGCGAGGAGTTCGTCGGGACGATCACGCAGCTGCCGCTGTCGACGGTCGAGCGCGCGGGCACCGGTGACCTCGTGGCGCGGACGACGAACGACGTCAACAAGCTGCAGCACGCGGTCCGCTTCGGGGTGCCACGCGTCATCGTCGCGGTCGTCACGATCGTGCTCACGCTCGGTGCCTGCTTCCTCGTCGCGCCGCTCGTCGCCGCCGCGATGCTCGTCGGGGTCCCGCTGCTCGTCGTCGTCGCGCGCTGGTACCTGCGCCGCGCGACGCCGGCCTACCTGCGGGAGTCGGCGGCGTACGCGGTGCTCGACGGGACGATCACGGAGACCGTGGAGGGCGCGCGCACCGTCGACGCGCTGTCCCTCGGCCGTCGCCGCGAGCAGCGCATGGACGAGGACCTGCGGGAGGCGTTCGCGGCCGAGCGCCGGACCCTCTTCCTGCGCACCGTGCTGTTCCCCGGGGTGGACGTCGCGTTCGTCCTGGCGCCGGCGGCGGTGCTGCTGTGGGGCGGGTGGCTGGCGTCGGAGGGGCGGGTCACGCTCGGCGCCGTCACGACCGTCGTGCTCTACACCTTCCAGGTGATCGGCCCGGTCTGGGAGCTCATCTTCTGGCTCGACGAGATCCAGGTCGCCGCGGTCTCGCTCGCGCGGATCGTCGGCGTGCGGCTGGTGGAGACGGACCGGGTCGCGGGTGAGGGCCGGCCGGTCGACGAGCACGTCGTCGCCACGGGCGTCCGGTACGCGTACCGCGAGGGGCACGACGTCCTGCACGGCATCGACCTCGACCTGCGGGTCGGCGAGCGGCTGGCGGTCGTCGGGCCGTCGGGCGCGGGCAAGTCGACGCTCGGCCGCATGCTGGCGGGCATCCACCCGCCCACCGGCGGCCGTGTCACGGTCGGCGGCGTCCCGCTGGTGGACCTGCCGCTCGACGAGCTGCGTGGCCACGTCGCGCTCGTGACGCAGGAGCACCACGTGTTCGTCGGGGCCCTGGCGGACAACCTGCGCCTGGCGCGCGAGCACGCGAGCGACGCAGAGCTCGAGAGCGCCCTGCGCGCGGTCGACGCCTGGGACTGGGTGGCGGCGCTGCCGGAGGGCCTGGCCACCGAGGTCGGCTCGGGCGGCCACGTCCTGACGCCGGCACAGGCGCAGCAGGTGGCCCTGGCACGCCTCGTGCTGCTCGACCCGCACACGCTCGTGCTCGACGAGGCGACGTCGCTGCTGGACCCACGCGCGGCTCGGCACCTCGAGCGCTCGCTGTCCGCGGTGCTCGAGGGGCGCACGGTCGTCGCCATCGCCCACCGGTTGCACACCGCGCACGACGCCGACCGCGTCGCCGTGGTGGACGCCGGCCGGATCAGCGAGATCGGCGCGCACGAGGAGCTCGTCGCCGCCGGCGGGGAATACGCGGCGCTCTGGCGGTCCTGGCAGCACACCTGACTCAGCACACCTGACTCCTGGCCCGGTGCGCGATCGAGACGAGGGGGGCCCTGCCCGCGTGCTCAGGTCCCTGCGGATCCGTCGCCGGCCGCGACGCCGGCTCCGTCCGTCAGCGGTCGACGTGCTGATCGCGGGCAGCGGTCACGCGTCGTCGAGGACCGGGTCGGTGCCGGGGCCGCGGCCGCGTGCGTCGTCGCGGACCAGGCGTACCCAGAGCGCGACCGCGAAGCCGCCGAAGACCCACCACTGGACGGCGTACGCGAGGTTGCGGACGTTGAGGCCCGTGCCGAAGCGCGTCGGCGGGTCGAGCTGCTCGAGGCCGCCGGACTGCCCGGGCACGCTGTCGACGAGGACCCCGTACCCCGAGTAGAGCGGGCCGGTCCAGATGTTCAGCAGCTCGGGCGAGCTGATGGCCTCCGTGCGGCCGTCCGCGGTGGTGCCGGTAGCCGCCTCCGAGCCCTGCAGGTAGGCGGACAGCGTGACCGTGCCGGCCGGCGGGGCGGGCGGAGGCTCGTCGTCGACGGCGTCCGCGGGCAGCCAGCCGCGGACGACGGGGAGCACCGCGCCCGTGCCGGCGCCCTCGGCGACCCGGAACGGCGTGAGGACGAGGACCCCCGTGACGCCGTCGTGGGCGCGGCCCGTGACGACGAGCTGGCCGGGCTCGTAGGTGCCGACGACCTCGACCTTGCGGGCCACCATCTCGCCGGTCACGGTCTCGCCAGGGCGTAGGACGTCGTCGAGGGGCTCGGGGTCGGCCTCGAGGATCGCCCCCACGCGCTCGCGCTCCTGGGCCGCCCCGCGGACCTGGGCGCGGTCGAGCTGCCAGGCACCGAGGAGCCCGCAGACCGCCGCGGCGGCGAGCAGCAGCAGGAGCAGGAGCACCGAACGGGGCCGCACGGCGGCCCGCCAGAACGGGACGGGGACCGGCGCGGCGGCGGGGGTCTCCGGCGCGTCGAGCACGCGGTCACGGTACCCCGCCCCGCCGCGCGGACCGGTGCCCGCACCGGGACGCCCTCAGCCACGCGCCGGCGTCATGGTGGACGCCACGACGACGGCATGGCGACGTCCCACCGACGTCCCACCGACGTCCCTCCGACGTCCCGACGACCCAGGGGCAGACGGCGGGCGACGCGGTGACCAGGTCGTCGCCCTCCCCGCGCCCGACGCTGGGCAGGGTCCCCCGGACCGGGGTTGGATGGGACCGACGGCCAGCCCACCGCCCGTACCTCGACGTGGGTCGGACGTCCCAGGTCGCGTCCCGAGCACGGGGGACGCTGTCACCCGGCACGCACCCGCAGGGCCGGCAGCGCCGGCACGACGACACGAGGAGCGCAATGAGCACCACCGTGGAGAGGACCACCACCACGTGGGCGACCGGAAGCGGCGCCGCACCCGACGAGGCCACGCTGCGCCGGATCGACGCGTGGTGGCGGGCCGCGAACTACCTGTCGGTTGGGCAGATCTACCTGCTCGACAACCCGCTGCTGCGCGAGCCGCTGACGCGGGACCACGTCAAGCCGCGCCTGCTCGGCCACTGGGGCACCACCCCGGGCCTGACGTTCCTGTACGCGCACCTCAACCGCGCGATCATCGAGCGGCAGCAGTCGACGATCTACATCACCGGTCCCGGCCACGGCGGCCCCGGCCTGGTCGCGGCCGCCTACCTCGACGGCACGTACTCCGAGGTCTACTCGGACGTCACGCCGGACGCAGAGGGCCTGCGCCGGCTGGTCAAGCAGTTCTCCTTCCCGGGCGGCATCCCCAGCCACGTCGCGCCGGAGACCCCGGGCTCGATCCACGAGGGCGGCGAGCTCGGCTACGCCCTGTCCCACGCGTACGGCGCGGCGTTCGACAACCCGGACCTGCTGGTCGCGGCGGTCGTCGGCGACGGCGAGGCCGAGACGGGCCCCCTGGCCACCTCCTGGCACTCGAACAAGTTCGTCAACGCGGCCAAGGACGGCGTCGTGCTGCCGATCCTGCACCTCAACGGGTACAAGATCGCCAACCCCACGGTCCTCGCGCGCATCAGCGACGAGGAGCTGAACGCCCTCATGGAGGGCTACGGCCACAAGCCGCACGTCTTCGTCGCCGGCTTCGACGACGAAGACCACGTGAGCATCCACCGCCGCTTCGCGGTGCTGCTCGACGAGGTGCTCGACGAGATCGCCGCCATCAAGCAGGCCGCCGCGGAGGGCGACGAGCGCCGGCCGCAGTGGCCCATGATCGTCTTCCGCACGCCCAAGGGGTGGACGGGCCCGGACTACATCGACGGCAAGAAGACGACGGGCTCGTGGCGCGCGCACCAGGTGCCGCTGGCCAACGCCCGGGACACCCCCGAGCACCTCGAGGTCCTCAACGCCTGGCTGAAGAGCTACCGGGCGGAGGAGCTGTTCGACGCGGACGGCCGGGTCGTGGAGGACGTCGCGGCCCTCGCGCCCGAGGGCGTGCTGCGCATGAGCGACAACCCGCACGCCAACGGCGGGCTGCTGCTCAAGGACCTGCGCCTGCCGGACTTCCGCAAGTACGCCGTGGACGTCCCGAGCCCGGGGGCCACCGTTGCGGAGGCGCCCCGGGTGCTCGGGCAGTGGCTCACCGACGTCATCCGGCTCAACCCGGACAACTTCCGCATCTTCGGGCCAGACGAGACCGCCTCGAACCGCCTCCAGGCCGTCTTCGAGGCCACGGACAAGCAGTGGAACGCGGACTTCTACAGCGACGAGGTCGACGAGCACCTCGCCCGCGCCGGCCGCGTGCTGGAGATGCTGTCGGAGCACCAGTGCCAGGGCTGGCTCGAGGGCTACCTGCTCACCGGGCGCCACGGCATCTTCAACTGCTACGAGGCGTTCATCCACATCATCGACTCCATGTTCAACCAGCACGCGAAGTGGCTGAAGGTCACGCGGGACATCCCGTGGCGCCGGCCGGTCGCGAGCCTGAACTACCTGCTGTCCAGCCACGTGTGGCGCCAGGACCACAACGGCTTCAGCCACCAGGACCCCGGGTTCATCGACCACGTCGTGAACAAGAAGGCCGAGGTCGTGCGGGTCTACCTGCCGATCGACGCCAACACGCTGCTGAGCACCTACGACCACTGCCTGCGCAGCCGCAACTACGTCAACGTCGTCGTCGCCGGCAAGCAGCCGACCGCGAACATCCTGAACATGGACGACGCCATCGCCCACTGCACCCGTGGTCTGGGCATCTGGGACTGGGCGGGGACGGAGCAGCCCGGCAAGGAGCCCGACGTCGTCCTCGCCTGCGCCGGCGACGTGCCCACGCTCGAGGTGCTGGCCGCGGCCGACATCCTCAAGCGCGAGCTGCCGAACCTCATGGTCCGCGTGGTCAACGTGGTCGACCTCATGCGCCTGCAGGACGAGCGGGAGCACCCGCACGGCCTGTCGGACCGGGAGTTCGACAACCTCTTCACCGCCGACCGGCCCGTGGTGTTCGCCTACCACGGCTACCCGTGGCTCATCCACCGCCTCACCTACCGCCGCGCGGGGCACAGCAACATCCACGTGCGCGGGTACAAGGAGGAGGGCACGACGACGACGCCGTTCGACATGGTCATGCTCAACGACCTCGACCGGTACAAGCTCGTCATCGACGTGATCGACCAGGTGCACTGGCTGCGCGCGAGCGAGGCCGGCCTGCGCCAGCGCATGGTCGACGCACGCATCGCCGCCCGGCAGTACACCCGCGAGCACGGGGAGGACATCCCCGAGGTCCGCGACTGGGTGTGGCCGGACTCGCAGGACCTGTCCGACGGCACGCAGCAGAACGCCACCTCCGGCACCCTGTCGACCGGCGGCGACAACGAGTAGCACCCCGTAGCGACCCGCCGGTCCCGCACGGCCGACGACCACCCCCACCCGCCAGGAGAACACCACCGTGGCCCGCAGCATCTACGTCACCTCCCCCGAGGGGAACACGGGCAAGTCGCTCGTGGCCCTGGGCCTCGTCGACCTGCTCAGCCGCAGCGTCGCGCGGGTCGGGGTGTTCCGGCCCGTGGCCCGCTCGGCCGACCGCGACCACGTGCTCGACCTCCTGCTCGACCACGACGGGGTCAACCTGTCCTACGAGCAGTGCGTCGGGGTCACCTACGACGCGATGATCGAGGACCCGGAGGCGGCGCTGGCCCGGATCGTCGCGCGGTACCACGAGGTCGAGCGCGCCTGCGACGCCGTGGTCGTCGTCGGGACGGACTACTCCAACGTCGCCGGGCCGACCGAGCTCGCGTTCAACTCCCGCGTGGCGGCGAACCTCGGCGCACCGGTCGTGCTCGTCGTGTCCGGCGCGGGCCGGACACCGGCGGAGATCCAGCAGATCGCCGAGGTGTCGGCGGGCGCGCTCGCCGAGCACCACGCGCAGGTGGCGTCCGTCGTCACGCTGCGCACGGGGGGCGGGCAGCTCGACGCCGTCCGCGAGGGCGTCTCCGCCGCGCTCGGCGTGCCCGCCTGGGCGGTGCCGACGCACCCGCTCCTCGACGCCCCCACGGTCCGCCAGCTCATGGACGCGGTCGGCGGCCGCGTGCTGGCCGGCGACGAGGAGCTCCTCGACCGCGAGGTGCTCGACGTCCTCGTCGGCGCGATGTCCATCGAGCACCTGCTCGACCGGCTCGTCGACGGGGCCGTCGTCATCACCCCGGGCGACCGGTCCGACGTGCTGCTAGGCCTGCTCATGGCTCACCAGGCCGAGGGCTTCGCCAACCTGGCCGGGATCATTCTCAACGGCGGCTTCGAACCGCCGGCGCCGGTGCAGCGCCTCGTCGAGGGCCTCGGCACGCGCCTTCCCGTGCTGCTGACCGACCGCGGGACGTTCCGTTCCGCGAGCGCGGCGGCGAGCACGCGCGGCTTCCTGTCGAAGGAGTCGCAGCGCAAGGTGGACACCGCGCTCGCGCTCTTCGAGCAGCACGTCGACGGCGGCGCGCTGCTGGCCGCGCTCGAGGTGCCCCGCCCCAGCGTCGTCACGCCGCTCATGTTCGAGTACACGCTGCTGGACCGGGCCCGTTCGGACGTGCAGCACATCGTGCTGCCGGAGGGCAACGACGACCGCGTCCTGCGCGCCGCCTCGACGCTGCTGCAGCGCGGTGTCGCGCGGCTGACGATCCTCGGCGACGAGGCCGCCATCCGCGCCCGGGCCACCGAGCTCGGTCTCGCGCTCGACGACGCCGACGTCATCGACCCGCACACCTCCGAGCTCCTCGAGCGGTTCGCCGAGGAGTACACCCGCCTGCGCGCCCACAAGGGGATGACGGTCGAGCGGGCGCGGGAGATCGTCGCCTCGGTCTCCTACTTCGGGACGATGATGGTCCACCTGGGTCTCGCGGACGGGATGGTCTCCGGCGCCGTCCACACCACCGCGCACACCATCAAGCCGTCCTTCGAGATCATCAAGACCGCTCCCGGCATCCAGAACGTCTCGAGCGTCTTCCTCATGGGCCTCGAGGACCGCGTCCTGGTCTACGGCGACTGCGCCGTCATCCCGGACCCGACGGCGGAGCAGCTCGCGGACATCGCCATCTCCTCGGCGGCGACGGCCGCGCAGTTCGGCGTCGAGCCGCGCATCGCGATGCTGTCGTACTCGACGGGCGCGTCCGGCTCGGGCGCCGACGTGGAGAAGGTCCGCGAGGCCACCGCGCTGGTCCGCGAGCGCCGCCCGGACCTGTCCGTCGAGGGGCCGATCCAGTACGACGCGGCCGTGGACGCCTCGGTCGCCAGGACGAAGCTGCCGGACTCCTCCGTCGCGGGCCGGGCCACCGTCTTCGTGTTCCCGGACCTCAACACCGGCAACAACACGTACAAGGCCGTGCAGCGGTCCGCCGGCGCGGTCGCCATCGGGCCCGTGCTGCAGGGCCTGAACAAGCCGGTCAACGACCTGTCCCGCGGCGCCCTCGTGCAGGACATCGTCAACACGGTCGCCATCACCGCCATCCAGGCGCAGGCGCAGGCCGCGGCCCGCCGCGCGTCCGCCGCCGAGGCCGACCCCGTGGCATCCCCCGCTGCCGCGGGCGCCTGACCGACCTCACGTCCGCCCGCCCCGCCCCCACCCGCGCTCCGGAAGGTCCCCCGTGTCGCTCGTCCTCGTCCTGAACTCCGGCTCGTCGTCGATCAAGTACCAGCTCCTGTCACCCGAGGCCGACGGACCGCAGGCGACGGGGCTCGTCGAGCGCATCGGCCAGGGGTCGGGCCGGATCCGGCACGAGGGCCCCGGTGGCCCGGTGGTGCAGGAGCTCGACATCGCCGACCACGAGGCCGGCATGCGGCTGGTGCTGGACACCTTCGCCGAGCACGGGCCGCAGCTCGACGCGAGCACGCTCACGGCCGTCGGGCACCGGGTGGTCCAGGGCGGCGACCTGTTCACAGGTCCGGTGCGGATCGACGACGACGTCGTCGCGCAGATCGACGAGCTGTCGCCGCTGGCGCCGCTGCACAACCCCGCCAACCTGTCCGGCATCCACGCCGCCCGCACCGCCTTCCCCGACGTCCCGCACGTCGCGGTGTTCGACACCTCGTTCCACCAGACGATGCCGCCGGCCGCGTACACGTACGCCCTCGACCGGCAGGTCGCCGCCGAGCACCGCATCCGCCGCTACGGCGCCCACGGCACGTCGCACCGGTACGTCAGCCGGGCGGTCGCGGAGTTCCTCGGCCGGGACGTCGCGGAGCTCAACACGATCGTCCTGCACCTGGGCAACGGCGCCTCGGCGTCGGCGGTGCGCGGGGGCGAGTGCATCGACACGTCCATGGGCATGACGCCGCTGGCCGGCCTGGTCATGGGCACGCGCACCGGCGACATCGACCCCGCGGTCCTCCTGCACCTGGCGCGGACCGCCGGCTACGACACCCAGGCGCTCGACGACCTGCTCAACCGCCGCTCGGGCATGCTCGGCCTGGCCGGCCACACGGACATGCGCGACGTGCACGCGGCGGTCGAGGCGGGCGACGAGGACGCGCGCACCGCGCTGGACGTCTACCACCACCGCATCCGCGGGTACGTCGGCCAGTACATGGCCCACCTCGGACGGGTCGATGCGATCGTCTTCACCGCGGGCATCGGCGAGAACGACGAGGTCGTCCGTGCGGGTGCCCTCGCCGGCCTCGAGCACTACGGCATCGTGGTCGACCCGGAGCGCAACGCCGGCCGCAAGAAGGCGCCGACGGTCATCTCCCCCGACGGCGCCGCCGTGACGGTCCTCGTCGTGCCGACCAACGAGGAGCTGGAGATCGCCCGCCAGGCCGTGGAGGTCGTCGCCGCCTGAGGCGGCCGGCGCGGGCGACTGACGCCGAGGCGTCGACCACCGCCCGCGCGGCCGGCGGCTCAGAGCTCGAGGAGCATCGTGTCGGCGCCGCCGTTGCGACCGACCGTGACGAACCCGTGCCGCACGTACAGGTGCCGCGCGGCCTCGTTCCCGTCCTCGACGCTCAGGCTCACCGCGCGCCACCCGCGGGCGCGGCCCGCGTCCACGCACGTGGACAGCAGCGCCGTGCCCACACCCCGTCCCCGGGCGTGCGCGGCGACCGCCATGCTGAGTTCGGGCACGTCGTCGGCGACGTACCCGTACCCCGGGGCGGCCGCGGGTAGGGGACGCGCCCAGATGGACCCGAGGGCCGGCGCGTCGGGCGACGAGGGGTCAGACGCCACGAACCCGAGGTCGCCTGGCCGTCTCCAGCCCGCGAGGTACCGGCCGGCGTGCGGGTCGGCGAGCAGCCGGGCCGGGGTGAAACGCTCCTCTCCCGTCCAGTTGTTGGCCTCGAGGAGCATGGCGCGCAGCACAGGGAGGTCGTCGTCCGTCGCCTCTCGCACACGCACCCCGGCAGCCTAGGAGGCGCCGGACATTGCCCGTCGCCGTCGAAGGACCGAGCGCGGCCAGCGCACAGGCGACCAGCAGGGCCAGGGTCGCGTGCGCGCGCACCGACCGGCGGCGTGGGCATGGCGAGACGCAGCGCGCGCAGCCCGCCTGCCGCGCCGGCCGCGGCCGTCACCGCCAGCGGCGGGACCCGGAAGCAGCGCTGACGAGCACCAGCCGGAGGTCGCGGGGGTGCGCGAGGACCACCCCCTCCCGGCGGTCTCCCCCACGCCTGCAGCGAGCGCTCCACGGCCACGGCGCACCCGCGGCCGCCACGAGGCACGCCGCCCCAACGCCCGCTCATGGCTCCCCTCTGTGTCAAGACGCGGCGGGGAGGGCGGTTCTAGGCTTGCTGGTGGCGGGTCCGGGAAGTGACTGATCCGAAGTGCCGGTGTGGGGATGTGAGCCGGTCGCGCTGGATGTCAGTGTCGTTCCCCGGTGTCCTCCCGGACCCGTCCCCGGCGTGGGCGAGGTGTGCGTGGCGGCGTCGTCGAGCAGGGCCCGGTAGACGATGTCGGACAGGCGCCTCTTGAGGCAGCGCATCGCTTCCATCGAGCTCTTGCCGGCGGCCTTCTTGCGGTCGTAGTAGTCGCGGCCGGTGCCGGGGTTGCGCAGCTGGACGGTGGCCATGATGTGCAGCACGCGGTTGATCTGCCGGTTCCCCGCGCGGGACAGGCGGTGGCGCACCCGGTCGCCGGAGGAGGCGTCGATCGGCGCGGTGCCGTTCCAGGACGCGAAGTGACCCTTGTCGGGGAACCGCGTGACATCGCCGACCTCGACCAGCAGGCGTGCGGCCCCGGAGGGGCCGATGCCGGGCAGGTCGAGCAGGGTCGTGCCGGTGGCGCGGACCAGCTCGGTCAGTTCCTTGTCGGCGGCCTTCTTGCGCCGGTAGATCCGTTCCAGGTCCGCGACCAGCTCGGCCGCGACCCGCCGGCGGACCTTGCCGGCGGCATCGCGCGGGCGCACCCCGGCCAGGATCTGCTTGGCCTGGGCCGCGGACAGGGACTTCTTCGCACCGCCGGGCACGAGCTCGAGCAGCAGGCGGTGCAGCTGAGAGACCATGCGGGTGTGCTCCTCGCCCAGCGAGCGGCGCCGGTCGCCCAGGGTCCGCAAGATCGCCAGCTGCTCGTCATCGACGACGGGGCGCAGGCCGGCCATGCGGGTGCCGACCAGCGCGACCGAGTGCGCGTCGGTGGCGTCGGTCTTGCGGCCCTGCCCGGTGGCGAAGACCCGGGCCCGGGCCGACAGCTTGGGCGGCACGTCCACGACCTGCTGCCCCGCCGCGAGCAGCCGCACCGCGACATGACGGCCGATACCGGCACACCCCTCGATCGCCCAGACCCGCTGCGGCCAGGCCCGCGCGTACTCAAGCAACGCAGCCAGACCGTCGGCGTCGGTGGCGAACCGGCCACCGCCCAGGACGGCCTCGTCGCCGGCCATGACCTCGATCGTCACCGACCGCTTGTGCGGGTCCATGCCGATCACGACGCGCTCTACCTGCACCATCGCCCGTCCTCCGCTCCTCGCACCCTGGTGTGGTCGAGCGAAGGAGGGCAACGCTACTTCGAGCCGAGCAAACCCCTCTTGAGCCTCTCCCCGCCCTAGCGGCACCCGGGCAGCGCAGGCCATGTGAGAGCCACACGACAGGTCGTGGGCAGCCGATGTGAGAGCGACAGCCCGGGTGCCTGGACCGAGCCTCGCCAGGCACTGGTCCTGCGGTCAATGGAACAAGTAGCCGAAGAGCGGACGTCAGGGTTGGTGGTGCGGATCCGGAAGGAACCCCTCACCGGAGAGCAGAGCAGACGCTGCGACACCTCCTCTCGTGCCGCTCAAATCTCGCCTTCGGGGCTGAGGGCAAGGCGCTCGTACTGTCACGCGCCCCGCGGATAGTCGATTGCAGCCAGGTCGTCCGCCAATTCGTCGAGCCTGACCAGCGGGTTGAGACGGTCAACCAGGTCGGCCGTCAGCGGACGCAGGTCAAAGATTTCGCTCACAGCATCGGCGTCGAGCTCCGTCTCGTAGTACTCCTCAGCGAAGCGCTGGTAGCCCGCGGGTGTGCCGTCCAACAGAAGCTCGAAGAGCCAGTCGGCGCCATCGGGGTCGTCGCCGGGCGGGAACGTCACGTCGCCCGCGCGCCAGCGGTCATCCTGCGCCTCCCTCCAAATGCACACGGTGGCCAGCAACGTATCTCCGTCGCTGAATGCTGGCTCAGTGGCACACGAAGTGAACACTTCTGGCAACCTCTCGAGGAGGCCCGGCCACAGGCGCCCCTGATTGGCGTATGGGCTCATGTCCGACTCGTGGTCGAAGCCTCGGATGAAGACACCTGCCCGCGCGAACACGATCGACCACTCGCCTCCGGATCCGTCTCGCATGGACGCCATCTCTTCGTCCGGGCCCCAATGGCTGTCAAACGAGTAGTAGCGCATGTCCCACTCAGGGCTCATGACCGAGTCGAGCATGGCTAGTGAGCGACACCGGTCGCGAAGCACCGCTATACCTGGAAGGGCACGAGCAACGTCGTGAGCAGTCACCAGCACATTGGAACACGGTGCCTCTCCTTCACGAGACGCAGCCCCAGAAGCCGTCGCGGATCTCGTGCCGGCAGCGGCGCGTTCGCTCGGACATGCCGCGATCAGGGCGGCTCCGCACGGCCGCATCTGCCGCGTCGAGGGCGACGCGCTCGTCCGGAGCGTCGTCCGCCGCCGCTACGCTCGTCAACGGGTGCTCGCCGCGGCCAACCTGGCGGTAAGGGCGCACTCGGGTCGTCCCCGTTCGGGGTTCGAGAAGGCCAGGAAGTAGACCCCGGTGTGACGCCGCTCCGCTCACCCGCGGGCACCGCTCACCCCGCCGACGGACGCGCGCTCATGCCGCGCTCCGGGCGCTGGCGTGGGCGGGACGCTCCCCTGGCGCTGGCGGCGATGGGCGTCGCCGGATGCGCGGCGCCGCGTAGCTCATGCACATTTTGCCCGCGTGTCCGGGTGCATGACAGACATGGCGGTGCAACTATCCATACCTGCATCTTAAATGAGGAGGACCTGTACCAATGAGTGGAACCGCCGGCGGCACCGTTTCTCCCACCGTGGCACTGATTGGGGTCGTGCTGATTGTCATCATCGCGGCGGTGATGTTCGCACGACGGAAGAAGTAGCTTCGTGACAGAGGGGCAGGTCGTTCTTCTAATCTGAAGTCCGCTGGCCGTCGTCCTTGGCACATGCTTTGTCGTGTTCCGCCGGCAGATCGCGCGGCGCGCACGACAGCACCGCGGCCCAAGCCAGACGCCGACCCTCATGGCTGTAGGCGGTGCATTCTTCATCGTGGCCGGTACGGCGGCTCTGATACTCGCGCTCACCGGAGCGGTGTAGGAGTGACCTGAGCAGCGGCAGAGGCTCTTCGCAGGAGGGGGCGCCGGACGTGCAACGTACTCATCTGCCGCGATGCGCGTATGTGGCTGACGCGGGAGCATTCAAGTACCGCCTACTTGCCGGTGGTTCGCGGGTCTAGGTTTCGCGGCTCGAGTCAGTTCGTGGCCGGCGGCCACGGGTGACCTCCATAGGTTCCAGGCACCTGGGCGAGGTCGCGGGCTCTGAGGTTCTTGCGATCGCTCCCTAGTCCCACATGAAGCCGCTCCAGGGTCGGGTGCGCCGCCAGGACGGCGACGTCCTGGGCGTCGAGGTGACCCATGTCGATCAGGTCGAGCTCACGGAGGGCTGGAGCGTCGAGGAGAGGGCGCAGGTCCCTGATGCCTGGCATCCGCTCCAGGCTGATCGCGTGCAGAGCCGTGGCCGCGCTCAAGGGCGGAAGGTGGTCCACCTTCGGCAGGTGTGTGAGGCGTAGCCGCTCCAGTGCTGGCATCTGCGCGAGAGGCTGGGGATCAGCAAGTGCTCGGACCCTCTCCACGGTCAGGCGTCGCACTCGTGACCTGGCTAGGGGCCGCAGGTCGTCGGTCCCGCCGAGGGTCAACGTCAGCTCCTCGAGCCGGTCGAGGTCCTGGACCGGGCGCAGGTCGACACGGCTGCTCCAGAGGTGCAGCGTCCGCAGATGCGTCATCAACTCGACCCCGGCCAGAGACTGGAGCCCGGACGCGACGAGGTGACGCACGGGTAGATGCGCCACGGCTCGGGGCAGCCGACGCACGTGTCCTAGCCGCAGGTGTCGCAGCTGGCGGAAACGTCCGAGGAGCTCGAGGTCGTGCAGACGGGCTAGGCGTACGTCGAGCGCCAGCGTGTGCAGGTCGTCAGGCAGAAGGGCCAGGCCGCTGGCGTCAGCCAGGCTTTGATCCGAGGTGTCGACCCGGAGGTCGCGGAGCGTCGGGTAGTGGCCCAGGAAGTCGAGATCCTGCGGCAGCGTGAGGTAGATGCGTAGAGCGGCCTGGTCGTGGGACGCGAACCAGCGTCCAAGACGCTCGTGGTCTGAATCCGGTAGGGGCGCGTCCATCTGGACGATGCAGTCAGCGGGCAAGGAGCGCAGGTGCCACCACCGAAGAGGGGACGAGACCTGCACCAGCGCAGGCTGCCCGTCTTCTGCCTCGTCGACGAGTTCTACCGGCATGCTCGACGGCCCACCCCGCGTCGCGGCACGCGCAACACTCTCCTCCGGCTCAACACGGTGCAAGCATGCACGCGCGCTCCTCCCGAGGTGTCGCCGTCAGCGGCTCTTGGGACTTTGCGTCGACGTACGCACAGCAAGCGAAGACCGGGACCGGCCAACTGCGCTCCCCCTCCGACGACATCGACGCTCGAAGATCCGCTCATGCCGCGTTGGGGACGGCCTGGGTCGCTCTGAGGTCCTTGGTCTCAGCGGCGCACGTCGAGTGCGAGCAGCCGCCATCGCGGTCGTCCGCGAGCGAGCCAGACTGCGAGCTGCAGGGTTGCAGGCAGCAGCCCGAGCAGCACCGACCGCACGTAGGGAGCGATCTTCGGCGGCGGCAGGTGATCCGTGATGTCGTTGGGCGTCATGGCCCGGTCGACGTCGCGCGGAAGGTACGTCACGGCCACGTCGTCGGGGTAGGACGAGGCGCGAGCCCCTCGGGGGTTCGCGCCGATGAGAGTGGTGGAGACCTGCTGCCCGTCCAGGGTGGTCAGGACGACGTCTACGCGCGCCCCTCGCTCCTGGGCGTACACCTTGACTTCATCAGCGACGACGGTGCGGCCGTCGGCGTGGAGCTCTACCGCCACTGAGTGCACGAACTGCTCTCCAGCCGCAAGGAACGCCGTCACGAGCGCCCAGCAAGCTGCGGCGGCGCACAGCACCGCGACACCGCGGGCGACTCTGCTTTCGCGGTCGCTGGGGCGCCAGCCGGCCGCACGCCTTTCCGGGGTGCGCTCACGGCGCGCTGAGGCTGGTTGCGAAGATGATCGCGCGCCCTCGAACCGCGGCCCGCCCTTCGGGTGGCGACGCCGCTTAGGCACACCGCGTCCTGGCACGCGTCAAAGTGTTCCGCACGGGTGACATGCAGAGCACCACCTGGCCGAGCGTCCTCTCATGCCGCGATGCGTGCGCTCGCTCGTGCCGAAGAGCGGGCGTCTCAAAGGCCGACGTACACCAGGTCCAGAGCGTCGTGGCTGAACGTCCACGTCTCCCACCCGCTTCGGTCTGAACGCACCTCCAAGCACCCATCCGACAGGGTGAAGCAGCAGTCGCCAGCGAAGGCGTGAGCAGGAAAGTGCAGCCCGAGCAGGTCTAGGCCACATAGGTCCCATACGACGTCTTGCGCACCTGGCCGTTCGGCACTGGTCACGATCACGTCGCCGCGACGCCACGCCCAGTCGCCAACGAGATTGAGAGACCACCCGTCACCTACGACGGTGAGCGTGGACCCATCGTCGAAGGCAACCTGCTGTATCCGCAGCGGCAGCAACGGCGCCAGAGCGGCGGACAGCGAGGTGGCATCGAGCATGTCGCAATCATGGAACAGGACGATTAGACATGCCGCCAGCAGGACGCCCGGACATGGCTCCCCTCTGTGTCAAGACGCGGCGGGGAGGGGGGTTCTAGGCTTGCTGGTGGCGGGTCCGGGAAGTGACTGATCCGAAGTGCCGGTGTGGGGATGTGAGCCGGTCGCGCTGGATGTGAGTGTCGTTCCCCGGTGTCCTCCCGGGCCCGTCCCCGGCGTGGGCGAGGTGTGCGTGGCGGCGTCGTCGAGCAGGGCCCGGTAGACGATGTCGGACAGGCGCCTCTTGAGGCAGCGCATCGCTTCCATCGAGCTCTTGCCGGCGGCCTTCTTGCGGTCGTAGTAGTCGCGGCCGGTGCCGGGGTTGCGCAGCTGGACGGTGGCCATGATGTGCAGCACGCGGTTGATCTGCCGGTTCCCCGCGCGGGACAGGCGGTGGCGCACCCGGTCGCCGGAGGAGGCGTCGATCGGCGCGGTGCCGTTCCAGGACGCGAAGTGACCCTTGTCGGGGAACCGCGTGACATCGCCGACCTCGACCAGCAGGCGTGCGGCCCCGGAGGGGCCGATGCCGGGCAGGTCGAGCAGGGTCGTGCCGGTGGCGCGGACCAGCTCGGTCAGTTCCTTGTCGGCGGCCTTCTTGCGCCGGTAGATCCGTTCCAGGTCCGCGACCAGCTCGGCCGCGACCCGCCGGCGGACCTTGCCGGCGGCATCGCGCGGGCGCACCCCGGCCAGGATCTGCTTGGCCTGGGCCGCGGACAGGGACTTCTTCGCACCGCCGGGCACGAGCTCGAGCAGCAGGCGGTGCAGCTGAGAGACCATGCGGGTGTGCTCCTCGCCCAGCGAGCGGCGCCGGTCGCCCAGGGTCCGCAAGATCGCCAGCTGCTCGTCATCGACGACGGGGCGCAGGCCGGCCATGCGGGTGCCGACCAGCGCGACCGAGTGCGCGTCGGTGGCGTCGGTCTTGCGGCCCTGCCCGGTGGCGAAGACCCGGGCCCGGGCCGACAGCTTGGGCGGCACGTCCACGACCTGCTGCCCCGCCGCGAGCAGCCGCACCGCGACATGACGGCCGATACCGGCACACCCCTCGATCGCCCAGACCCGCTGCGGCCAGGCCCGCGCGTACTCAAGCAACGCAGCCAGACCGTCGGCGTCGGTGGCGAACCGGCCACCGCCCAGGACGGCCTCGTCGCCGGCCATGACCTCGATCGTCACCGACCGCTTGTGCGGGTCCATGCCGATCACGACGCGCTCTACCTGCACCATCGCCCGTCCTCCGCTCCTCGCACCCTGGTGTGGTCGAGCGAAGGAGGGCAACGCTACTTCGAGCCGAGCAAACCCCTCTTGAGCCTCTCCCCGCCCTAGCGGCACCCGGGCAGCGCAGGCCATGTGAGAGCCACACGACAGGTCGTGGGCAGCCGCAATGAGAGCGACAGCCCGGGTGCCTGGACCGAGCCTCGCCAGGCACCGATCCTGGGTCAATGCAACAAGTAGCCGCGATGCGGGCGCCCGGCCATGCCAGGCGCCGGACGTGTGAACCGTGGCAGGACCCGGCTTCGCGTTCTGGGAACCGAAGGTGTGCCGCCATGCTGGGCGGGTGGAGCAGCGGACGTCGTACGCCGTGGAGGAGAACCTGGCCGCGCAGCCGGGGTCAAGTCCCCGGTCGTGGTGTGTGACGGCTGCCGCGTGACCTTCATTGGTTAGGCGCTGAGCGCCGGGAGTTGGGGCGGGGTGACCTCCTGCGGGTCGGGGACGGCGGTCAGGCGGGCGCGGCCAAGGACGTCCAGTGCGAGGTAGCGGCGTCCCTCGGCCCATTCGTCGTGCTGCTCGGCCAGGACGGCGCCGAGCAGGCGGATGATCGAGGTGCGGTCGGGGAAGATTCCCACGACGTCGGTGCGCCGGCGGATCTCCCTGTTCAGCCTCTCGTTGGGGTTGTTGGACCAGATCTGGCGCCAGACCTCCTTGGGGAAGGACGTGAACGCCAGGACGTCGGCCCGGGCGGCCTCGAGGTGGTCCGCGACGGCCGGGAGCTTGTCGGCGACGGCGTCCAGGAGCCGGTCGAACTGGGCGTGTACCGCGTCGGTGTCGGGCTGGTCGTAGACGGAGTGCAGCATGGTCTTGACCCACGGCCAGGAGCTCTTAGGGCAGGTGCTCATGAGGTTCGCGGCGTAGTGGGTGCGGCACCGCTGCCAGGTCGCCCCGGGCAGGGTCGCACCGATCGCGGCGACCAGCCCGGAGTGCGCGTCGGAGGTCACCAGCTTCACGCCGGTCAGGCCCCGGGCGGTCAGGTCCCGGAAGAACGCCAGCCACCCGGCGCCGTCCTCGGCGGTCGAGACGTCGATGCCGAGGATCTCCCGGTGCCCGTCGTTGTTGACACCGGTGGCGACCATGACCGCGATGTTGACGACGCGTCCGCCCTCACGGACCTTCACGCTCAGGGCGTCGGCGGCAACGAACGTGTAGGGGCCGGCGTCCAGTGGGCGGGTGCGGAACGCGGCGACCTGCTCGTCGAGGTCGGCGGCCATGCGTGAGACCTGCGACTTGCTCAGCCGGGTGATCCCGAGGGACTCGACCAACTTGTCCATCCGCCGGGTCGAGACGCCCAGGAGGTAGCAGGTCGCGACCACCGAGGTCAGGGCCGCCTCGGCCCGGCGTCGGCGCTCCAGCAGCCAGTCCGGGAAGTAGGTCCCGGCGCGCAGCTTGGGGATCGCCACGTCGATCGTGCCGACCCGGGTGTCGAAGTCCCGATGCCGGTAGCCGTTGCGGGTGTTGACCCGCTCGGTGCTGCGGGCACCGTACTCGGCGCCGCAGATCGCGTCCGCCTCAGCACCCATCAGAGTGTCGATGAAGACGCCGAGCAGCTCACGCAGCAGATCGGGGCTGGCGGTGGCCAGGTGCTCGTGCAAGAAGCGGGCAGGGTCCAGACTGGGTCCAGCGGTCATCGCGGGTCCTTCTCTCGAGTCGACTTGGTAGGTCTCTCGAAGAATCACGCGGTGACCGCCTACACGTCTACGACGACGCCCTCACCAGGGCCGGGCTCGCACACCACTCTGCGGGACGCCACTGTGGCCAGGTGCTCGTGCAAGAAGCGGGCAGGGTCCAGACTGGGTCCAGCGGTCATCGCGGGTCCTTCTCTCGAGTCGACTTGGTAGGTCTCTCGAAGAATCACGCGGTGACCGCCTACACGTCTACGACGACGCCCTCACCAGGGCCGGGCTCGCACACCACTCTGCGGGACGCCACTGCAGCCGGCGGTCCTAGGCGAGGTAGCAACTGCGTTGCTTCAGGTGCTGGGACCGCGGCTCGCTGCGGCTGAGGTTGATCTGGTGAGTGACGCACGCGACCTACCGCCGCTCGTGCGCGAATCGGGGGCGATCCTGCACACCCGCGCTGAGCGGGCACGCGTCGCAGACCAACGCTCTCGCAACGCCACCCACGTCTCGGTCCGCCTTTTCGACTCGGAGTGGGCCGATGCCCTGCGCTACGCCCCGTGGTCCATCGATGCTCACTTCTTCGATGCAGACGGCGACGACGTCATCGAGTTCCACGACAGCGGCCAAGCACTCGTGGCGCGCCTGAACCTGGAGGAAGCGGCTGCAGCACGTCGCCTGCTGGGGCCCTTGGTGACCCTTTCGCCGCTGGAGGAGATCAGCCGCCGACGCGGCCAGGAGCGCATCGATCGTCGCCGCCACACCCGGGCACGTCGTCTCGCGGCCGTTAGGCGGATCCTCCGTCGGTCCCGCCGGGGCTGATCGACGCACGACCGGTCTGAGGGCCCCTGAACGCACGGATCTGCCGCCAGCAGGACGCCCGGACATGCCGCGATCCGCGTGGCAGGGTCATCGGCGTGACTCCCAAGGGTCGGCGATGGGGCCTTGCGACCTTCCTGTATCTCGCCGTGGTTCTCACGGTCCTCCAACTCTTCACGGGCTTCGACCCTCTTGAGCTCGCCTTCCAGCTCGCTCTGGCAGCGGGCGTCGCTTGGGTAGTGGCTGCGGCGTCAAGCCGTGGCGAGAGGCGCTGAGGCGGAGTTGCTCCCGAGCTGCCTCAACGCAGCTCGGCGCAGTCGCCGCACGGTTCGTTCGTCTGGCTCGGCCGCCCTCCACGTCCGGTCATGCCGCTGGTCGGACGTCCACACGCGCAGCTTGTCGGAGGCCCGGATCGCCGTCCACAGCGCGTCGACTCGTGCCGATGTGCCGACGTTAGGCGGTTCAACTCACCAAGACAGCGAGCAGGCCGATCCCGGCAGCGACGGCGAGCCCCGAGACCGTGAAGGCCACGCGGCGCCTTCTAGATCGGGCCCTCGCCCATGAACCGACGATGGCTGCGGCGAGTGCCACGACGGCACAAGCGGACAGAGGCCAAGCCAGACCCGAAGAGTAGAGAACTCCGACGGATTCACCATCAGGGGCGGCCAGAAGCGCAACGTACAGCTCACGGTCGAAGTGGTACGACGTCCTCACCGCTCAAGTCTGACAGGCGACGCAGCCGAGAGACGGCGCGGCTAGCTGATGCCACCGCCGGGCTCGGGTTGGCATCCGCTCATGCCGCGATCCGCGTGGCAGGGTCATCGGCGTGACTCCCAAGGGTCGGCGATGGGGCCTTGCGACCTTCCTGTATCTCGCCGTGGTTCTCACGGTCCTCCAACTCTTCACGGGCTTCGACCCTCTTGAGCTCGCCTTCCAGCTCGCTCTGGCAGCGGGCGTCGCTTGGGTAGTGGCTGCGGCGTCAAGCCGTGGCGAGAGGCGCTGAGGCGGAGTTGCTCCCGAGCTGCCTCAACGCAGCTCGGCGCAGTCGCCGCACGGTTCGTTCGTCTGGCTCGGCCGCCCTCCACGTCCGGTCATGCCGCTGACCGTGCGTCCGCTCCTGCCAGGGATCGGACGCACGGTGGCGGTCCGTCGCGACGTGCACCGATCAGGTTCATCGCCGTGTCGCCGGCCGCCGATGAGCAGGTGATGACCGAGTGACTAGGAGCCCGGACCCGGGGGCAAGGAGAAGGCGAGATGAAGAGGTGGGCCTGGGACGTCACGGCATTGTGTCTCTTCGGCGCGCTAGGAGTCGTCGGACTGACGGTTGGGCGTGACGAGAGCTGGTTCTGGCCAGCGGTGAGCAGTGCTGTGGGAGGGATCGCAGCGTACGGGCTTGCGCGATGGATTGAGCTCCGAGACCAGCGTAGGTCGGCGAACACTGTCGAAGCGGCCGCGGCCCAGTGGCGTCCCGCAGAGTGGTGTGCGAGCCCGGCCCTGGTGAGGGCGTCGTCGTAGACGTGTAGGCGGTCACCGCGTGATTCTTCGAGAGACCTACCAAGTCGACTCGAGAGAAGGACCCGCGATGACCGCTGGACCCAGTCTGGACCCTGCCCGCTTCTTGCACGAGCACCTGGCCACCGCCAGCCCCGATCTGCTGCGTGAGCTGCTCGGCGTCTTCATCGACACTCTGATGGGTGCTGAGGCGGACGGGACTGCTGCAGGTTTCGTTGACACTCGGGGTGAGTGGTTCTCAGGCCGCTGAGGCGGTCGCGTAGATGGTCTCAAACTCGACCGGTGTCAGGCGCCCGAGGCGGGCCTGGCGGCGTCGGTGGTGGTAGGTCTGCTCGATCCAGGCCACGATCGCCTGGCGCAGCTGGTCGCGGGTGCCCCAGCGTCTGCGGTTCAGGACGTTCTTCTGCAGGAGCGCGAAGAACGACTCCATCGCGGCGTTGTCGCCAGCCGCGCCGACGCGTCCCATCGACCCGCGCAGGTCGTGACGGCGCAAGGCGGCCACGAATTTCCGGGACCGGAATTGGCTGCCCCGGTCCGAGTGGACGACGCACCCGGCGACCGCACCGGGCCCGCCGCGGCGCCGTATGGCGCTGTTCAGCGCGTCGACGGCCAGGCGCGACTTCATCCGGTCGGAGATGGAGTAGCCGACGATCTTGTTGGAGTAGACGTCCTTGATGGCGCAGCAGTAGAGCTTGCCCTCGTCGGTCCAGTGCTCGGTGATGTCGGTCAGCCACAGGCTGTTGGGTCGTTCGGCACTGAAGCGGCGCTCGACCAGATCGTCGTGCACCGGCGGGCCGGGCCGCTTGGCCTTGCCCCGCTTGCGCGAGTGCGTGGAGTAGACGCCCTGCTGGGAGCACAGACGCCATATCCGCCGGTCGCCGACCCGGTGGCCGGCCTGGCGCAGCTCGTCGGCCACGAGCCGGTACCCGAACTCCGGGTCGTCCCTGTGCGCGTCGATCGCAGCGTCGGTCAGGTACGCGTCGGCCAGGTCCCGGTCGCTGATCGGCTTGGCGCACCAGGCGTAGTAGCCCTGCGTGGAGAACTTCAGCACCCGGCAGGTCACCGCGACGGGGATCCCGTCGCCGGCGAGGTCACGGACCAGCGGGTACATCATTTTGGGGAGATCTCCTTGGCGAAGTACGCCGCCGCCCGGCGCAGGATCTCGTTCTCCTGCTCCAGCAACCTGTTGCGCTTGCGCAGCTCACGCAGCTGCTCGGACTCCTTGGCGGTGACGCCCTGCCGGGTGCCGGCCTCGACGTCGGCGGCCTTCATCCAGTTGCGCAGGCACGACTCGGAGATGCCGAGGTCCTTGGCGATCGTCGAGATCGGGGCCTCGCCCTTGCGTGCGAGGGCGACCGCGTCGTCGCGGAACTCCTGGGGGTGGGGTGCGGGCACGGGACACATCCTTCCAGCGGGGACACACGTCCCCACAGGTCAGGTGTCAACCGAACCTGCAGCAGTCCCGACGCGATCTGCGGCGCCGAGTACGGTGCCCGCAGCACCGAGCGGGTCAACACCCGCAACGGCTACCGGCATCGGGACTTCGACACCCGGGTCGGCACGATCGACGTGGCGATCCCCAAGCTGCGCGCCGGGACCTACTTCCCGGACTGGCTGCTGGAGCGCCGACGCCGGGCCGAGGCGGCCCTGACCTCGGTGGTCGCGACCTGCTACCTCCTGGGCGTCTCGACCCGGCGGATGGACAAGTTGGTCGAGTCCCTCGGGATCACCCGGCTGAGCAAGTCGCAGGTCTCACGCATGGCCGCCGACCTCGACGAGCAGGTCGCCGCGTTCCGCACCCGCCCACTGGACGCCGGCCCCTACACGTTCGTTGCCGCCGACGCCCTGAGCGTGAAGGTCCGTGAGGGCGGACGCGTCGTCAACATCGCGGTCATGGTCGCCACCGGTGTCAACAACGACGGGCACCGGGAGATCCTCGGCATCGACGTCTCGACCGCCGAGGACGGCGCCGGGTGGCTGGCGTTCTTCCGGGACCTGACCGCCCGGGGCCTGACCGGCGTGAAGCTGGTGACCTCCGACGCGCACTCCGGGCTGGTCGCCGCGATCGGTGCGACCCTGCCCGGGGCGACCTGGCAGCGGTGCCGCACCCACTACGCCGCGAACCTCATGAGCACCTGCCCTAAGAGCTCCTGGCCGTGGGTCAAGACCATGCTGCACTCCGTCTACGACCAGCCCGACACCGACGCGGTACACGCCCAGTTCGACCGGCTCCTGGACGCCGTCGCCGACAAGCTCCCGGCCGTCGCGGACCACCTCGAGGCCGCCCGGGCCGACGTCCTGGCGTTCACGTCCTTCCCCAAGGAGGTCTGGCGCCAGATCTGGTCCAACAACCCCAACGAGAGGCTGAACAGGGAGATCCGCCGGCGCACCGACGTCGTGGGAATCTTCCCCGACCGCACCTCGATCATCCGCCTGCTCGGCGCCGTCCTGGCCGAGCAGCACGACGAATGGGCCGAGGGACGCCGCTACCTCGCACTGGACGTCCTTGGCCGCGCCCGCCTGACCGCCGTCCCCGACCCGCAGGAGGTCACCCCGCCCCAACTCCCGGCGCTCAGCGCCTAACCAATGAAGGTCACGCGGCAGCCGTCACACACCACGACCGGGGACTTGACCCGCGGCCCGGATCGAGCACGCGAGGCGCGAGCCGCCCAGCGAGACGCCCGTAAGCACTAGACGGCACGAACGACCGCACATGCCGCCAGCAGGACGCCCGGACATGCCGCTGACCGAGCTGCGCAAACCGAGCCTCGTCGGTGTCCGGGGCAGCCTTCGTCGCGTGACTCGAAGAGCGAACGTCTGCTATCGCTGCGGGAACGGCGAGATGTCGGCTCCCCAGCTCTCGGCCGCAGCGGCCAGGTCATTCCGCGTCATGGTGAGCGCCACGAAGTGCTCGTAGAGCTCAGGTGCTGAGTCAGAGTCCGGCACACGCGGCGCCGACTCGAGTGAGAAGTGGACCCGGAGCGCCACGTCAGAGTCAGTGATCCCTTGGACGCTGAAAGCCAGGTTCGGCTCGGTGAAGGTCAGCAGACCGTCATCCTCTCTAGGGGCTGTAGAGGGCTGGACCTCCCCTCGGCTCGCTGCATGCAGCCACGCCTCGAGCTCGGCGCTCTCCCACGTCGTCAGGCAAGGGTCGAGGAACGACCACGAGGCTCCGGTCGGAGGGCGCACTTCGCCGCGGACCATCAGCCAGTTCGCGTCCCAATCGCCAGGCTGCCCCGACCCCCTACCGAATTGGTATCCGGTCGGCCGCAGCCGCACGGTCGCACCGTCCCCCGAGCGCAGTTCCACGGGCACATGCTCGCAGCACCCACGACCCACTGCGTCGAACACACTGAGCCGAGCGACCTCGACCGCGGTCGCGACCATCCGGTCAGGGTCTGTCAGATGAACGGTGGGCGGGGGTCGGCCTGACGCGCCGGGCGGGTGCTTGGCGGGGAAGCAGGCGGCATGACCGAGACGATCGAGCCCATGGTGCTCGACGACGAGGAGAAGAAGGAGCTCGCCCAGCGGCTGGTCGCCCAGGCGCGTGAGGCCGGCATCGACCTGGTGGGCCCAGACGGGCTGCTGGCCGGGTTGACCAAGCAGGTCCTAGAGACCGCGCTGGAGGAGGAGCTGACCGACCACCTGGGCTATCCGGCCGGCGACCGGGCCACGAAGGCCGGCACCAACGAACGCAACGGGACGAGGACCAAGAGGGTCATCACCGAGATCGGTCCGGTGCAGATCGACGTCCCGCGCGATCGGGAGGGCACCTTCGAGCCCGCGATCGTCAAGAAGCGTCAGCGGCGGCTGGACGGCGTGGACGAGCTCGTGCTCTCGCTCACGGCGCGAGGCCTGACCACCGGTGAGGTCAGCGCGCACTTCGCCGAGGTCTACGGCGCCTCGGTGTCCAAGGACACCGTCAGCCGCATCACCGACAAGGTTGTCGCGGAGATGGCCGAGTGGCAGGTGCGGCCGCTGGATGCGGTCTACCCGGTCATCTTCATCGACGTGATCGTGGTCAAGGTCCGCGACGGCTCTGTCACCAACAAGCCTTTCTACGTGGTCATCGGCGTCAACACCCGCGGGGAGCGGGACATCTTGGGGATCTGGGCCGGGGACGGCGGGGAGGGCGCGAAGTACTGGCTCAACGTCTTGACCGAGATCAAGAACCGCGGCGTGGGCGACGTGTGCATCGCGGTCTGCGACGGGCTCAAGGGTCTGCCCGAGGCGATCACCACGGTCTGGGAGCTGACCCAGGTGCAGACCTGCGTGATCCACCTGATCCGCAACACGTTCCGCTACGCCGCCCGCCAGGACTGGGACGCCGTGGCCAAGGACCTGCGCCCGATCTACACCGCCGTCAACGCCGAGCAGGCCGCGGTCCGCCTGCAGGACTTCGCGGACAAGTGGACCGGGAAGTACCCGGCGGCGGTCAAGCTCTGGCGCAACGCCTGGAGCGAGTTCGTGCCGTTCTTGGACTACGACGTCGAGATCCGCACGATCATCTGCACGACCAACGCGATCGAGTCCCTCAACGCCCGCTACCGGCGCGCGGTCCGGGCGCGCGGGCACTTCCCCAACGACGCGGCTGCGCTGAAGTGCCTGTACCTGGTGACG
Source organism: Cellulomonas sp. plas2 (assembly GCF_057221735.1). Classification (NCBI taxonomy): domain Bacteria; kingdom Bacillati; phylum Actinomycetota; class Actinomycetes; order Micrococcales; family Cellulomonadaceae; genus Cellulomonas; species Cellulomonas sp. plas2. The sequence goes on along the minus strand of NZ_CM170155.1, from coordinate 1,011,293 downwards.
CGGTCACTGGACCCACGGGTAAGGGACGGGCACGATGGGTCATCCGGTGGAAGGCAGCCCTAAACGCCTTCGCCATCACCTTCGAGGGACGCATCAACCCCTCGAGCATCTAGAGAACGCCGGGCCCCGCCCACCGTTCATCTGACACTCCCTCCGGTCATGCCGCTGCGCGAGCGGATGCCGATGGTGGATGCCGTGGTGGGCATGGGCGCATGCTCGTGCATGACTACGCCTTCGTCTGTGCCGTTGCCCGTGGTGTTCGTGTCCGAGGGGTGGCGGACGGATCCGCTGCGTCTGGCGGTCGCCGGCTACTTGGCCCGCTACCGGGGGGAGACCCGCCGTCACACCGAGTCCGACCTGCGCTGCTACTTGCGATGGTGTCAGCAGCACGGGCTGGATCCGTTGCAGGCGCGGCGCCCGCACGTCGAGCTGTACGTGCGGTGGCTGCAGGAGACCCGCCGCTACGCCTCCTCAACGGTCTCGCGGCGGGTGTCGGTGCTGTGCGGGTTCTACCGCACCTGCGTCATCGACCAGGTCTTAGAGCACTCCCCGGCCGAGCACGTGGCGCGGCCACGCGTGCCGGCCGAATCACCCACGCTGGGCCTGACGCACCTGCAGCTGGAAGCGCTGCTGACCGCCGCCCGCCTCTCACCCCGCCCGTCGGACTTCGCGCTGGTGTGCCTGCTCGGACTCCTGGGGCTGCGGATCTTCGAAGCCTGCGCCCTGGACATCGCCGACCTTGGCGAGGAGCACGGACACCGCGTCGCACGTGTGGTCGGCAAGGGCCACAAAATGGTTCTGGTCCCGCTACCACCCGCCGTGTCCCGGGCCGTCGACCGAGCAACGGCCGGGCGCCTGTCCGGGCCCGTCCTGCTGAACACCCGTGGTCGGCGCATGGATCGCCACGCCGCCACCCGCCGGCTGCGTCGATTGGCCGCGGTTGCGGGGGTGCACCTGCCCCGCATGCACCCGCACATGCTGCGCCACACCTACGTCACCACCATGCTCGACGCCGGCGTCGACCTGCGCGACGTGCAGATCGCCGCCCGGCACGCCGACCCCCGCACCACCATGCGATACGACCGCGCCCGCACCACCCTGGACCGCCACCCCCAACTACATCCTCGCCGCCTACATGGCCTCCGGCACATGACCCGCTCCTGCCGATGTGCGAGCGGTACCGGAAGGTCGGGTCGCTGACGCACGGACGGGCGTGGGCGAAGGAACACGCATGCGCAGGAGTGCACCGCAACTATGGTGGCGAAGAAGGCGATGCCGGAGGCGACCAACACGTCCTTCCACGAAGGCATGCGCGATCGATGACAGGAGAATCGTGGCGAAGATGCGTCGTTTCCTTCCGGTGCTCGTCGCCGGCGCTCTAGCGGTGGTCACATGTGTGCCTCCAGCAGCAGCCGCCGCTTCCGACGACGAGCTGATCCCGGGTGACACGCTGGTCGCGAACCAGGGGGTACACCAGTCCGCCCTCATGCCGCCATTCAACGAGCGGTACGCCGAGTCCCATCTTGAGATGCAGAGCGACGGCAACCTCGTGCTGTACCGGCTGGACCGTTACACCGGCATGGACTATGCGGACTGGCAGACAGGCACGAGTGGACACCCCGGCGCCTACCTCGCCCTACAGTCGGACGGGAATGCCGTTGTCTACACGGCGGACGGCGGACAGGCGTTGTGGCAGTCGGGTACCGCGGGTCAGGCAGGTGCACGCCTGACGCTGCAGCCCGACGGGAATCTTGTCGTGTATGCCGGTGGGGCGGCCCGCTGGCAGGCTGGCACTGCGATGTTCCGTAGCGGCCTGGGGAACGCGGTCGGACTCGAGCTGGCACCCGGCCAGGACCTGCTGTCAGACGGGGCGGCGGAGGTCGGGTACGAGGTCGGGCACAGCCGACTGGTGATGCAGACGGACGGCAACTTGGTCGCCTACCAGCAGGGCCGGGCCTATTGGCAGTCGGGAACCGCTGGCCGGCCCGGCGCCTACCTGGTGATGCAGTCGGACGGGAACGCGGTCGTGTACGCCTCCGACCGCGCCACCGTGCTGTGGCAGTCCGGCACCGCCGGGATCGGCGACTCCGCGCTCACTGTTCGTCACTTCGGGAGCATCCGGATCAGCAACGGCATCGACAGGATCACGGTGGTCCCCGAGGCGCCCGGGGCCGGCGGTAGGGACCGCGACTGCGGCTGCTAGGGATCGCGCGAGCCACGACGGCATGGGAGCGCATACCGGGCGCGAGGTTCATCTTCTGCCTTGCCACGTAGGGCCAGTGCGACCAAGCCGGCCGCCAGCGCGCCTAGCGACGTCTGCGCGTGATCCACTCCGAGCAGGTAGGCGGGCAAGTCGGCCGTGGACGTTTCGCCGGTGGGTCGACCTCCGCTGAGCAACGTGTCCGCCGCCCGGCGTGGTGCCGGGCGGCGGACTCTTTTCGGTCGTCGTCGCGGTGCCGAAGCGACAGCCTCGAGTCACTCCCCGATCGACAGGACGTCCGGGCCGGGGCGAGGGCCGCGCACGACGACGCGCTGCGTGACGTCGTCGCCGTCCGTGTCGTCGCCGTAGGCGCTCAGGGTGCCCCAGCCCCACAGGATGGTGATGTCCCACGGGTCCTGGTTGACCGGCAGCGCGAGGCCGGCCTGCCACAGGGCTGTCCGGCCGTCGGGCGCGTAGACGACGAGGTTCTCGTCGGCCTGCTGGGCGAGGTAGGCGCCAGGGTGGCCGGCGGTTCCGCTCTGCCAGTACGCGCGGCCCTCGTCGTACGCGACCAGGTTGCCGTCGGTCTGCATGACCAGGCGCGCCGGCCCGGGGACCGGGGCCAGCGTGCCCACGGCTGACTCGGCCTGGGACTGCAGGTCCTGCCCGGGGAGCAGGACGTCCTCCCCCTCGAGGTGATCCCGCAGCAGCGCCGTACCCGACTGCCAGCCGGCTGCGCCGGTGTCGTCGAGGACGACCACGTTGGCATCGCCCTGGACCAGGAGCACGGCTCCCGGACGCCCGGCCGTCCCGGACTGCCAGAGGGCCGTGATTCCGTCGGCGGCGTAGACCACGACGTTGCCGTCGGTCTGGACCGCTGCGTAGGCGCCCGCATGGCCCGCCGTACCGGACTGCCACAGCGGGACGTCCACCTCGTTGTAGAGCCGGGCGTACAGCACCAGGTTGCCGTCGCCCTGCATCTCCAGGTGCGCAGACGTCGTGAACCAGCGCTGGCTGTCCACGATCTCCTCGAGGCTGTCACCGGCTACGAGGAGACCGCCGATGTCGCCCGACGCCAGCCCACCCAGCCCGCCGGGCACCGCCGACGCTGGGACGGCGCCGAGAAGGCACGCCGCCACAGCGCCGGCGCTCGTCGCAGCGGCAGTGAGAAAGCGAAGTCTGGCGTGGAGCGGCATGGTTGGGGTCCCCCGAGCGACGAGTAGTAGAGGCACGGACCCTTCCGCGCCCCGACGAAACTATGGACGCCTCCGCACCTTCTCGTAGTCGTTACGAAGTCACGATCGCGCAACTCTGGTGCGGCCAGGTCGCCAAGGGCGAACCCGTACCACCGAGCGCGGGGACCGCCGAGTTCCGCTGCCGCATCAGGCGATAGCGGACGCTGCGCAGCCGCTATCGCATCGCAAAGGGCCGGCGCCTCGCACACGAGGCCCTGACCCATACGCCGCGGCGCCGCGGACGTCCGCTCATGCCGCTGCGCGAGCGGATGCCGATGGTGGATGCCGTGGTGGGCATGGGCGCATGCTCGTGCATGACTACGCCTTCGTCTGTGCCGTTGCCCGTGGTGACCGTGTCCGAGGGGTGGCGGACGGAACCGCTGCGTCTGGCGGTCGCCGGCTACTTGGCCCGCTACCGCGGGGAGACCCGCCGTCACACAGAGTCCGACCTGCGCTGCTACTTGCAATGGTGTCAGCAGCACGGGCTGGATCCGTTGCAGGCGCGGCGCCCGCACGTCGAGCTATACGTGCGGTGGCTGCAGGAGACCCGCCGCTACGCCTCCTCAACGGTCTCGCGGCGGGTGTCGGTGCTGTGCGGGTTCTACCGCACCTGCGTCATCGACCAGGTCCTAGAGCACTCCCCGGCCGAGCACGTGGCGCGGCCACGCGTGCCGGCCGAATCACCCACGTTGGGCCTGACGCACCTGCAGCTGGAGGCGCTGCTGACCGCCGCCCGCCTCTCGCCACGAACCTCCGACTTTGCGCTGGTGTGCCTGCTCGGCCTGCTGGGACTTCGGATCTTCGAAGCGTGCGCCCTGGACATCGCCGACCTCGGCGAAGAGCACGGACACCGAGTGGCACGGGTGGTTGGCAAGGGCCATAAAGTCGTGCTGGTCCCGCTACCGCCCGCGGTGTCCCGAGCCGTCGACCGAGCGACAGCAGGGCGCCCGTCCGGGCCGGTGCTGCTGAACAGCCGTGGTCGCCGGATGGACCGTCACGCCGCCACCCGCCGGCGGCGTCGCCTGGCCGCGGCCGCGGGGGTGCACCTGCCCCGCATGCACCCGCACATGCTGCGCCACACCTACGTCACCACGATGCTCGACGCCGGCGTCGACCTGCGCGACGTGCAGATCGCCGCCCGCCACGCCGACCCCCGCACCACCATGCGCTACGACCGCGCCCGCACCACCCTGGACCGCCACCCCAACTACATCCTCGCCGCCTACATGGCCTCCGGCACATGACCGCATCCGCCGTTGAGCGTGAAGGGCCGCTGGTGGAGTCGAGCTGGGAGTGCGGCTCGTCTCGCTAGCCTCGGCCCGTGAGGATCGTCCAGCCGCGGAGGTCCTGGCAGATCTCTGTCTCCGCCGACGCGTTGGTGTGCAGTGCGCTTGCCCGGAGTCGTCGGGCAGACGTCGCTGCAGAGGCAGCATCGCTGCGTGCTGCGCTCGTCGAGCGGATCGTCGCGCTCAATCCCCAGGGCGACGCTCCAGCGCGCCTTGCACGCCTTGACCTTCTTCCCGAGGATGCGAGTTGGTCGCGTTGGCAGACAGTCGTATTCGCCGGGCGGGCCTGGGACGACGACGCAGCGATCGACTTGGCATTTGCGCTGTGGGACGTGATTGGCGAGGCGGCCTATCGCGCGACGATCCGGGGAGAGCAGCCACGCCTAACTCTGGGCCAGCGGTACGCCTGGCCGGGCGCGTCGGGCTCGAATTCGACCGGTGCCGAGGTCAGCGCTCGCGCGCCCGTCCGCGCTACAGACGTGGGCCGGTGGGCAGTGCTCGAGCTCCCGCTGGCCCTTTATGCCGACTTGGACAGCGGATTGATGGCGGCGCGGACCAGGATGATCGGCGCGGCCGTCGTCCTTCTCGGCCTGGGCGCCGGGCTCGGCGCGGGAATAGCGTTCGTCTTTGGCCGGTCCGCAGAGGCGGGTCTCGCGGCGGGTGTGATCGTCTCGGCGGCCCTTGTCGTCACCTATGTGCTGCTGATGATCAGCCTCATCGCAGGATCGGGACTGATGGCGTTGTCCCGCGCCCGCATAAAGGTCGAGAACGACGCCCGGGGCTTCCCACGGCGGAGTCGGATCGTCGCCGCCTCCTGGGTCGTTGCCGCGTTCGTCGGCATCGCGTCCGGCTTCGCGGCGGCGACCCTTGCCACCATGTGGGTCCAGGAACGTCCGTACCAGGGTGCCGTGCAGCAGACCAGCGGGACCGTCCTGTCTTGGGATGACGGCCACCGGTACCGGGTGTTTCAGCTCCAGTACGAGGCTGACGGCACCGTGCGGATCGGGGAGGCGAGCGTCGATGAGCTGGACCTGACCGTCTACTCCGAGGTCGGCGACACCGTCGCGCTCGAGTACCCAGTCGAGCACCCTGACCGGATCCGCGGAGCCGGCCGTGCAGCCGAGGGCCGGGACACGAATAGGGCATTCGCCTGGATCAGCGGCATCGGCGCCGGAGTCGCACTCGCCTGCGCAGCGACGGCAGTTGTCGTCGACCGTCGCCGACCACTCGCCGCGCGGCCTTGAGACCAAGAGCCGGCTCGGGCGCGGCACTCACAACCATCCGGATCTGCCGCGATCCGGACATCGCTCCGTTCGCGGGCCTTGCCTCCGCCGTGCATGGATTTGGGTGCGGTGGTGCCAAGTCAAAGCAACCGGTCGTAGAGCATCGAGACGGCGCGTTGAAAGTCGACGCGGCGGTCCCCGAGGAGCTTGTGCACTCCAGGCGCAGCGAGGTTCTTCCGCGCAGCAGCAAGGAACTCGTCGTCGTCGGGTCGGAGACTGCCGATCTCACGCCCGGCCCAGCCGGCGATCGTCGATTGCACTTCGTCCAACTGCATCCAGGCCTGCCAGACGTCGTCCCCGGCGTCGTCGTCGGGTCTGCGTGGTCTCACTTGAGCGACGCGCTTGAGCACGGTCTGCAGCTCTCGCTCCTGCGGCGCATTCAACTCGTTGGCACACACGCAACGATGCTCGCCGACCACGACACAGTCCGTCTACGTCACTGGGTGCCGCAGGCCTACCGAAGCGCGCGTTACAGCAAGCCGCCCGGCTTCGTACGGTCATGCCGCTGCGCGAGCGCATGCCGATGGTGGATGCCGTGTCGGGCATGGGCGCATGCTCGTGCATGACTACGCCTTCGTCTGTGCCGTTGCCCGTGGTGTTCGTGTCCGAGGGGTGGCGGACGGATCCGCTGCGTCTGGCGGTCGCCGGCTACTTGGCCCGCTACCGGGGGGAGACCCGCCGTCACACCGAGTCCGACCTGCGCTGCTACTTGCGATGGTGTCAGCAGCACGGGCTGGATCCGTTGCAGGCGCGGCGCCCGCACGTCGAGCTGTACGTGCGGTGGCTGCAGGAGACCCGCCGCTACGCCTCCTCAACGGTCTCGCGGCGGGTGTCGGTGCTGTGCGGGTTCTACCGCACCTGCGTCATCGACCAGGTCTTAGAGCACTCCCCGGCCGAGCACGTGGCGCGGCCACGCGTGCCGGCCGAATCACCCACGCTGGGCCTGACGCACCTGCAGCTGGAAGCGCTGCTGACCGCCGCCCGCCTCTCACCCCGCCCGTCGGACTTCGCGCTGGTGTGCCTGCTCGGACTCCTGGGGCTGCGGATCTTCGAAGCCTGCGCCCTGGACATCGCCGACCTTGGCGAGGAGCACGGACACCGCGTCGCACGTGTGGTCGGCAAGGGCCACAAAATGGTTCTGGTCCCGCTACCACCCGCCGTGTCCCGGGCCGTCGACCGAGCAACGGCCGGGCGCCTGTCCGGGCCCGTCCTGCTGAACACCCGTGGTCGGCGCATGGATCGCCACGCCGCCACCCGCCGGCTGCGTCGATTGGCCGCGGTTGCGGGGGTGCACCTGCCCCGCATGCACCCGCACATGCTGCGCCACACCTACGTCACCACCATGCTCGACGCCGGCGTCGACCTGCGCGACGTGCAGATCGCCGCCCGGCACGCCGACCCCCGCACCACCATGCGATACGACCGCGCCCGCACCACCCTGGACCGCCACCCCAACTACATCCTCGCCGCCTACATGGCCTCCGGCACATGACCCGCTCCTGCCGATGACCGCGCTTCGCGCTCCTGTCGAAGAGCGAGTGACGTGATCGTCGATGACCAGCACAATGCCGAAGGCTGAGCAGACCCAGGATCACCCCCGAGGAGTCTTCGTCATGCCCTACGACACGCACGTAGCCGACCGCGTCCGCACCTGGCTGGCCGGTCAAGACGTCCGCGAGGTCAAGATGTTCGGCGGCCTGGCCTTCATGGTCGATGACCGGATGCTCGTCTGCGTCTCCGCCGGCGGATCCGACCTGCTCGTCCGCGTCGGACCCGACAGCGACGGCCAGCACCTGCACAAGCCCGGGGCACGGCGAGCCGAGATGGGCAAGGGACGCTCGATGGGCCCGGGGTGGATCACGGTCGACGCGCAGGCCTTCGCAGCGCGGGAGGACTTCGCCTACTGGATGCAGGCGGCCTTGGCCTTCCACACGCACAGCTCGAACACGAAGCAGCACCCGAGGGCTACGACCACGTAGGAGAAGGCGAAGTCCCACCGCGCGAGCCGCTCCTCACGCGTGCGGGGGCAAGGGCGAGCTCCAGCGAGCATCCCGACCAGCTCAGGCCGGCACGATCCGGCGACGCAGAACGGACACCCCCTCACCGGCCAGGCTGTCGAGCACCTGGCCTCGACCCGTCACGGCCAGCAGCAGTTCCTGGGCGGTTCCCCGGACCACCGGCCCGCTGCCGTGGGCGAAGTCGATGTCGTCGGCTTCGAGCCGCAAGCCCCTCAACGCCCCCTTCGGGACCAGACCCGCCGGGGCGGTCGTGAGGAACGTCAACGCCTCCCGCAGGCGCGGCGCAGGGACATCGCGGTGCAGGCCCAGTGGCCAGCGGATGTCCAGACCGTGGACCAGGACATCGACCAGCGGCGCCTGGGGGCCGGCTCCGGGTGGGGTGAAACGCGAGCCGGCCTTGCGCTCGAGAACCTGCAGCAGGTCGGCGAAGGGACGTCGAGCCAGCCGCGCCGTGACGCGTTCGTTGGCCCGGTCGAAGCGGCCGCCGGCGGCGAACACCGCCAGCACCATGCGGGGTGTGCTCACCTCCAGGGGCATGACCAGGTGTGCGAGGACGTCGTGGACGCTCCATGCCCGACACAGGCTCCTGGTGGCCTGCTGCTGCGGGGTCAGGTGGGCGAGTTGCCCGGCCAGGGCCCGTCGCTCGTCGGCGATCTCCTCGAAGACGTCCACGAGGGGATCTTGGCAGGCAGCACCCCGCGGGGGGAGGCGTCGAGCCCACGACTTCCCGGTCGGACCAGCTGACCGGCTCACACCGATTTCACGGTCATGCCGCTGGTCGGGCGTCTGCTCAAGGTCAACCACGGACTAGACGGACCGCCTGCAGCTCATGACGCTCCTCACCGGTCGAGGAACGTCTCGGTGTCGCAAGAGGCGCGGTCCGCGACGCGCACCGCGAGCGCGCGACGGTTCACCTTGCCGGCATCGTCGCGGACGGGGGCGTGGACGGCGTGCAGCCGGCGCAGCCGGCGTTCCGGGCCCAGGGCTGGGGCCGTGCGGGCGAGGATCGACGCCAGCGCCGCGGCCACGGCCTCGGGCGCGCCCTCCGCGACCTCGACCACCGCCTCCAGCGCCCGGCCGAGGTCCAGGTCGGGGACGCCGAACGCCACGGCGGACCGCACGGTCGGGTCCGCCTCGAGGATGCGCTCGACCTCCGCCGGCCAGACGTTGACCCCGCCACGCACGACGAGGTCGTCGGCCCGGTCGAGGAGGAACAGCCAGCCGTCGGCGTCGAGGTACCCGGCGTCGCCGAGGGTGTCCCAGCCGTCGGCGGTGCGGCGGGAGGTGCCGCCGCGGTACCGGTAGGGCGGCGCGTCCCCGCGGTGCAGCCACACCGTGCCGGTCTCCCCCGGCGACGCCTCCGACCCGTCGGCGCGCAGCACCCGGATGCGCGTCCCGCCGACCGGCCGGCCGACCGTCCCCGGACGATGCAGCCACTCGTCGCCGCGCACCAGCGTCAGGCCGTTGAACTCGCTGCCTGCGTACACCTCGAGCACCCGCTCGGGGCCGAGCCAGTCGAGCAGCGCGCGCTTGTCCGCCGGCGCGATCGGCGCGCCCAGGTGCAGGATCATGCGCAGCGACGACACGTCGGCGGCGGCGCGCTCGTCGGGCGGCAGGGCCAGGAGGCGGCGGATCGTCGTGGGGACCAGCAGCGCCCAGGTGACCCCGTGCTCCGCGACCGCTCCCAGCCACGCGCGGGCGTCGAAGCGCGGCAGCACGACGAGGCGGTGGCCGGTCATCAGCCCGCGGTAGGCGTAGGTGAATACCGCGGAGTGGTGCAGCGGGCCGGCGACGAGCTGCACCTGCCCGCGAGGGAGGAACGGCGCGACGGGCTGCGTCGGGTCGACGAGCGCGGGCGCGGCCGCGAGGACGAGCTTCGGCCGACCGGTGGAGCCGGACGTCGTCGGCGCCTTCCAGCAGGTCGCCCAGGTGTCGGGCAGCGGCTGGTCGTCCGCGTCGGGGACGGGCGGGAGCGGGTGGAGCGCGACCTCGACCCGCGGCGGGGTCGTCGCCGCGTCCCCCTGCGTCCGCCCCACCAGCACGACCCGTGGTCGGGCGAGGGCCGCGAGCTCCGCGCGCTCCGCCTCCGACAGCGCCGGTGGCTGCGTCTGCGGCGTCGCGCCCGCCCGCCACACCGCGGCGCACGCCACGACGTGCGCGGCGCCGTTCGACAGGTCGACGGTGACGAGGTCGTCGCGCCGTACGCCGTGCGCCAGCAGGGTCCGCGCCAGCCGCGTGCCCCGCCGGTCCAGCTCCCCCGCGGTCAGCACGCCGTCCGGCGCGACGACGACCACCCGGTCCGGGTCGGTCTCAGCGAGCCAGGACAGCACCGCCGAGATCGAGCGCCGCACCGCCGTCACCCCCGTCGCGCAGGACGGCGGCGTACGCCGCCTCGTGCCGGGCGGCCACGTCGTCCCAGCGCGCGCCGGCCGCGAGCGCGCGACCGGCCGCCGGGTCCGGCGCGTCACCGCCCAGCACGCGGTCCAGGGCGTCGGCGAACGAGCGCGGGTCCTGCCCGTAGGCGACCGTCCCTCCGAACACCTCCTCGAGCACCGGCAGCCGGCGCGCCACGACCGGCACCCCGGCGGCCAGCGCCTCGAGGGCGGCCAGGCCAAAACCCTCCTGCACCGATACGAAGCCGAGCGCCGCGGCCCCGGCGACGAGCGGGGCGAGGTCGGCCTCGTCGACGGTCCCCAGCACGACGGGCCTCGCAGCGTCCCCGGACGGACCCGCCGCCAGCGCCTCCACCCGCGCGTCGAACGCCGCCCGGTAGTCCCGGTAGTCGAACAGCGTCTCGCCGCCGGCCAGCACCAGGCGCACGTCCGGCCGGCGCACCCGCAGCAGCGCCCACGCCTCCAGCAGGTCGAGCGTGCCCTTGCGCGGCTCGATCCCGCCGAGCGCCAGCACGTACGGCCCGAGCCTCTGCCGCCACCGCGCCGTCCGCGGGTCGTGAACCGCGGCCGCGAACCGGTCCGCGTCCACCCCGTTGCCGACGATCGCCGGCCGCAGCCCCCAGCCCGCCGCGAGCTCGTCGGCCACCGCGCCGGACACCGCCAGCCGCGCCACCGGCGCGACGATCGCCCGCTCGTGACACGCGACGAGCTGGGGCGTGGTGAACCGGTCGAGGTGGTGGACCGTCCGCACGGGCGCCAGCCCCGCGTCGAGCGCCGCGTTGGCGGAGATGCAGTCCTGCGCGTGCACGACGTCCGGCGCGCCCTCGTCGCGCGCGGCCGCCGCCAGCGCGGCGGCGAGCACGGCGATCGAGCGGACGATCCGCGGGCCGACGGCCTCGTCGTCGCGCGGCGCGAAGGGCACCACGCGCACCCGCACCGCCGGTTCGACGTCCCGGAAGAAGGCGCGGTCGCCGCCGCGGCCCAGCGTCCACACCGTGACCTCGTGCCCGCGCGCCGCCAGGGCCTCCGCGAGCGCGAGGGTGTGCACCACACCGCCACGCGGCTTGGTGGAGTAGGTGAGCTGGTGGATCCGCACGCCTGGCCCCTACGCCTCGACCAACGCGGACGGCGTCAGGGTGGGGTGGTACGCGTGCGGCACCCGGTCCTGCAGGTGGTGCATGGTCCGGCGGGCCCGGGCCACCGACCCCGGCACGTCGGCGCGCGCCGCCGCCAGCCCGCCCTTCGCCCACGTCTTCGCGACGATCTCCCCCGCCGGGTCGACCACCTTCGCCTGCCCGAGGAACCGCAGCCCGCCCAGGACCCCCGTCTGGTTCGACGAGACGACCCACACCTGGTTCTCCGCGGCGCGCGCGCAGTCGTAGAGGTCGAACAGGTGCGCCTGCCGGTCGTGCCGCAGCCTGTCGCTGCGGTCGGTGACGCTGGCCGGCCACGCGTTGAGGACCGCGAGGACCTCCGCGCCGTCGAGGGCGAGCGTGCGCGCCGACTCCGGGAACGTCTTGTCGAAGTCGATGAGCATCCCCACGCGCCCGACGGGGGTGTCGAACGCGGCGAACGCGCCCCCGGGCGCGTACGCCTGCGACTCCCCCAGCGGCAGGTGGACCTTGCGGTGCACGCCGACGACCTGCCCGCCGTGCACCGCGAGCGCCGTGTTGTACCGGCGCTCGACCCCGTCTTCGACGACCCGCTCGGCGATGCCGAAGCACACCGTCATCGCCGGGCACAGGGCCGCGACCTGCGCCACCTCCGGCCCGTCGACCTCCACGGCAGGCGGCAGGTCGTCGGGCCGGGGGTGGTGCATGTCGAGCAGGTAGCCGCCGAGCGTGGCGTCGGGCAGGACGAGCAGGTCCACGCCGCGCTCGTGCGCGCCGGCGACGAGGGCCGGCAGCTTGGCGAGCGTACGGGGCACGTCGCGGCCGAAGTGCCCCGCCACCGCGCCCAGCACGACCTCGCCGGCCCCGACCCCCGACCCGACCCCCGACCCGCCTCCCGTCACCCGTGGTCCCGCCTCAGCCCGCGAGCCCGACGAACGGGTCGTGCCGCACCCGTCGGCACACCGCGAGGACCTCGGCGGCCAGGTGCTCCGCGTCGCGCGCCACCGCCTCGAACCGCCCCGACCCCCACGTGTGCAGCCACGGCAGCCCGAGGAAGAACAGCCCCGGCACCGCGGTGACCCCGCGCCGGTGGGTGGGGTACCCGCTGCCGTCGAACACGCCCACGTGCAGCCACCGGTAGTCGGTGCGGAACCCCACGGCCCACACGACGCTCGCGATGCCGGCGGCGTCCAGGTCCAGCTCCTCCACCTCGCGCTCGGGCCGCCACACGGGCCGGTACCGCCTCTCGACCGGTGCGGCGATCCCCTGCGCGGCGATCCACCGGTCGATGTCGTCCTTGATGGACTCCATGACGGCGTCGGCGTGGTCCAGCGACGCCTCGGCGGTCGGCGCGAACCGCAGGCGGCCCCCGTCGGCCGCGGTCAGCCGCCCGTACAGGTGCATCCCGTCGCGCGCGAAGGCCCGCAGGTCGATGTCCCGCCCGCCGCCGCGACCCGTCATGTAGTGGTTGGTCGACTCCCGCTTGGTGAGCCCGCCCGCGTGCGCGGTGACCGGCACGTCGTAGACGCCCATGTCGGAGAGCCACGCGATGCAGTCGCGGCCGCGGTAGAACCGGGCGCACCGTGGCGCCCGGCCCAGCGCCAGGTGCACCGTCCGCCCCGCCAGGTGCAGGTCCTCCGCGATCTGCGCCCCGGACTGCCCGGACCCGACGACGAGCACGCCGCCGTCCGGGAGCGCCTCCGGTGAGCGGTAGTCGGCCGAGTGCAGCTGCACCAGGCCCGCGGGCAGCCGGGACGCGACGGCCGGCAGCACCGGCACGTGGTACCCGCCCGTCGCGACCACCACCTGGTCCGCCGTCAGCGTGCCGGCGCTCGTCGCCACCTCGAAGCCGCCGAGCGGCAGCCCTCGGACCGCGGTCACCGACGTGCGCTCGTGCACGGGCGGCCCGAACGACGCCGCGTACCCGCGCAGCCACGCGTGCACCTCGTCGCGGGTCATGAACCCGTCGGGGTCCGGCCCCTCGTAGGGGTAGCCGGGCAGCCGGCACTGCCAGTTCGGCGTCACGAGCGTGAAGGCGTCCCAGCGGCGGTCCGCCCAGTCGTGCGCGACGGTGTCGCGCTCGAGGACGACGTGGTCCACCCCCTCGCGCACGAGGTACCAGGACAGCGCCAGGCCCGCCTGCCCCCCGCCGACGACGGCGACCTCGACGTGCCGGCCCGCGAGCCCGCTCACGCCGCACCCCCGGCGGCGTCCGGGAGCGGCGGCTCCATGGCCAGGACCTTCACGGGCCCGGCCCCGGGCTCGAACCGGGCCGCGCTGTGCCCGATCCGCTCGGCCTGCGCCTCCGCCGACGTGCACCGCATCCCGTACCGCGCGGCGACCCGGTCGGAGGCGAGGGCCAGGGCCCGCGTGCTCCGGTCGACGAACTCCGCCACCGTGTACCGGCCGCCCACGTCGAGGTGGTCGTGCACCACGAGGCTCGGGGAGTAGCAGCGCTCCTCCACCCCGTCGGGCCAGCGGACCGCGAACACCATCTCAGGCACCGGCCAGCACCTCCTGGCGACCTGCCCCGCGCACGGACGCCGCAGGGTCCCACGCCCGGTCGACGTGGTACGCGTCCGGCCGGCGGTCGCGCAGGTGGAACATCCCGCCGCGCATCGCGGCGAACGTCCCCGCGACGTCGATGTCCGCCACGGCCATGCCCGCGCCGAGGCCCGTCGTCGCCAGGACGGCGCCGCCCGGGTCGACGACCTTCGCGTTGCCCACGTACCGCAGCGACCCGAACGTGCCGGACTGGTTCGACGCGACCCAGAACACCTGGTTGTCGAGGGCGCGCGCGGCGTCGAGCAGGTTGAACCGGTACGTCCAGCGGTCCTCCTGCAGGTCCGCCGCCGTCGCCGTGCGGGCCGCCGGCCAGGCCGACAGGCTCGCGACGACCTCCGCGCCGTCCAGCGCCATCGACCGCGCCGCCTCGGGGAACGCCTTGTCGTAGCAGATCTGCAGCCCGACGCGCCCGACGGGGGTGTCGAACACCCCGTAGGAGCCGCCCGCCGCGTACGACATGTGCTCGCCCAGCGGCTGGTGGACCTTGCGGTAGGACCCGTAGACCTGGCCGCCGTCGAGCAGGGCCGCGGCGTTGTACCGCGTGTCGTCGTCCTCGCCCTGCTCGCAGAACCCGATGGCGACGACGACGTCCCCGGCCAGCGCCTGCACCCGCGCGATCTCCGGCCCGTCGAGCCGCACGGCCGGCGGCAGCGACCGCGTCGTCGTGCGGACGGTGTCGCCGTGGTTGCCGAGCGACGACAGGTACCCGCCGATGGCCGCCTCGGGCAGGACGAGCAGCTCCACGCCCCGGTCGCGGGCCTCGTCGACCAGCGCGCCGATGAGCGCGTAGTTCTGCTCCAGATCGCGCGTGAAGTTCGCCGACACCGCGGCGACGGTCGTCACGGCCGGACCCTCAGAGGTTGTACGTGGAGTTGATGATGGCGCCCTTGCGGGCGTAGTGGATGAGCGCGTCCTGCACGTCCAGCGGGTGGCACGGGATGGTGCCGGCGACGAGGTCCTCCTCGCGCAGGCCGTGCAGCGCCATGCCGAACCGGCAGACGAAGACGCGGTTGCCCTCGGCGATGAACGTCTCCAGCGCGTTGTTGATGTTCTGCTCGCCGGGGAACCCGGAGTCCCCGACCGTGGGGAAACCGCGGGTGGCCATGGCGTTGATGGTGCCCGGGCCGTAGAAGTAGATGGCGGACTCGAACCCCTTCCGCGCCGCCCGCGTCGCCTGCAGGATCGCGACGAAGCTGACGGAGGACTCGTGCGCGATGCCGTGCACGAGCGTGAAGTAGGACTGCCCCGGCTCCGCCTGGTAGTCCGGGAACACCTTCGTCGAGCCGTACAGGTTGGTGCCCTTGGCCTGCGACGGGTGGGCGATCTCCGCCATCGACCGCTCGATGTTGGCGGTGATCTGGTCCTCGATCTCACTGCTGACCTGGCCGACCTCGGTGATGGTCACGGTGCGCTCCTGCCTTGACGATGGACTTGACGGGGGACGGACGAGGGGGTCGAGCTGCGCCCAGTCAAGGGGCGGGCTGTTTCCGCGTGGTTTCGTCGGGAAGAAATCTCCGTGTCCGGGCGCGGCCCGGGCGGCCGGTGGCGAATTCACGAGAAAGCCTTCCGGATGTGACCCGTGCGAAACACGCCGCGCGTTCTACTGGCGCCCACCACCGCCGCCGCACCCCAGGGAGCCCCCGTGCCGGACCTGCGCACCCGCGTCGACCTCGCCCTGCAGGGCGTCCGGATGGACGCCCCCGTGCACCGCGAGGCGGGCGCCGGTCCCAGCGACGACGGGCACGTCCTGATCGGCGGCCTCGGCGCGGCCATCCCGGTGAACCCGACGAGCCCGTACGTCCTGCGCCGCGACCGGCTGCTCCTCGACGGGGCCGACCTCGGCCTCGACGTCACGCCCGTGCGGCGCCCGCTGTTCTACGACCTGACCACGGACGACGGCGTCCCCTACGAGAAGATCGCCCGCCTGCACGGCCGCGACGTGCTCGCCACCACCGTGGTGCAGACCTGCATGCGCTACGAGGAGGCCGAGCGCTGCCGGTTCTGCGCGATCGAGGCCTCCCTGGCCGCCGGCGCGACGACCGCGGTCAAGACTCCCGCCCAGCTCGCGGAGGTCGCCGCGGCGGCCGTGCGGCTGGACGGGGTGCGCTCGATGGTCATGACCACCGGCACGTCCCGCGGCACCGACCGCGGGGCGAAGCACCTGGCCCGGTGCGTGCGCGCGGTGCTCGAGGCGGTCCCCGGCCTGCCGGTCCAGGTGCAGTGCGAGCCGCCCGCCGACCTGTCGGTGCTGCAGGACCTCCGGGACGCCGGCGCGGTGTCCATCGGGATCCACGTCGAGTCGCTCGACGACGCCGTGCGCGCTCGCTGGACGCCCGGCAAGTCCCGGGTGCCGCTGGCGGCCTACCGGGAGGCGTGGGCGGAGGCCGTCCGCGTCTTCGGCCGCAACCAGGTCTCGACGTACCTGCTCGTCGGGCTGGGCGAGGACCCCGACGAGCTCGTCGCCGGCGCCGCGGAGCTCGTCGCGATGGGCGTCTACCCCTTCGTCGTCCCGTTCCGGCCGCTGCGCGGGACGCTGGCCGTGGACGTCGACGGGGTGGGCGCCCCGCCGGCGGACGTCGTCGAGCGCGTGAGCCGTGAGGTGGCGGCGCTGCTCGTCGCCGCCGGGATGACCAGCGACGGGCAGCGCGCCGGGTGCGCGGCCTGCGGGGCCTGCAGCGTCCTCAAGACCGCCGGAGCCTGAAGCATGGACCTCACCGTCCTCGAGGGCGTCCGGCCCGGCGCCGCGCGCACCCCCGTCCCGCCGGCGGTCACCATCGGCGTCGCCGACCGCGCCGGGGTGGCGGCCCACCGTGCGCTGCGGCGGGAGGTGTTCGTGGCGGAGCAGGGGCTGTTCGCCGGTGACGACGCCGACGACCTCGACGACGACCCCCGCGCCGTCGTGCTGGTCGCCCGCGCGGCGGGGGACGGGCGGGAGCCGGGCCGCGTCCTCGGTGGCGTGCGCCTCGCACCTGCCACGGCCGACGACCTCGGGTGGTGGACCGGCAGCCGGCTCGTCGTGGACCGGGTGGCCCGCGGCGGGGCGGCGGTCGGCGCGGCCCTCGTCCGGGCGGCGTGCGCGGAGGCCGAGGCCCGCGGCGTCCTGCGGTTCGAGGCGACCGTCCAGGAGCGCGTGGCCCCGATGTTCGCGCGGCTGGGGTGGGAGCACCTGGGGCCGTGCACCGTCGCCGGGACGCGCCGGGCGGCGCCGCACGTGCGCGTGCGCTGGCCGGTGGACCGCCTCGACCGGCAGGCGCGCACCGCGAAGGCGGCGCTCGGCGGGCTGCTGGCGGGGCTCGCGGCGGCGCCGGGCGGCCTCGGCGGCACGGGCTTCGTCGGCGACGACGGCGCCCCGGTCTCCGGCAGCGACCTCGTCGCCGTGTGCGACGCGATCGTGCCGTCGATGGTCGAGCGGCACCCGGAGTGGGCGGGCTGGTGCTCGGTGCTCGTCAACGTCAACGACCTCACCGCGATGGGCGCGGAGGCCGTCGGGCTGCTCGACGCGATCGGCGCGCGCGACGCCTCCTTCGCGGCCCGGGTGCTCGCCGGGCTCCGGGACGCCGCGCAGGCGTGGGGCGTGCCCGTGCTCGGCGGGCACACGCAGCTCGGCGTCCCGGCCGCGCTCGCCGTCACCGGTCTCGGGCGGGCCGCTCGTCCCGTGCCGGCCGCCGGGGGACGGGTGGGCGACGAGGTGTCGGCGACGCTCGACCTGCGCGGCGGCTGGCGGCCGGGCTTCGTCGGGCAGCAGTGGGACTCCACGTCCTCGCGCCGGTCCGACGAGCTCCGCGGCCAGCACGGGAGCGTCGCGACCGCGGCCCCGCGGGCCGCCAAGGACGTGAGCATGGCCGGCCTCGTCGGGACGCTGGGCATGCTCGCCGAGGCGTCGGGCACCGGGGCGGTCGTCGACGTGGCGGCGGTCCCCCGCCCGGAGGGGGCCGGCGTGGCCGACTGGCTCGGCTGCTTCCCCGGCTTCGGCATGCTCACCGTCGACGCGCCGGGCGAGGGGCGGATGCACGCCCCGGGCGCGACGACAGCCGTCGTCGGGCGGCTCGAGAGCGCGCCGGGCGTGCGCCTGCGCTGGCCCGACGGCGCGACGACGCCCGCCGTGGGCGCCGCCGTCACCCACCTCGGCGCCGCCTGAGGCTGCCACCCGCGCCCGTACCCGCCCTCGCCGTGCCCTCGTGCCGCGCCCGACGACGAGCCGATCAGGGCCGGCGCAGCACCGCCCCGACCCGCAGCGCGCGGGCGAGCGTCCGCGGGAACGCGTCCCAGCCCACGGGTGCGTCCGGGTCGGCGGGGTCGCCCGCGCCCGCGACGAGCCGCCCGACGTCGAGCCCGAGCCGACCCGCGAGGCCCTGCACGCCCCGGGCCACCGCGACGGTCTGCGCGGTCGTGACCGCCTCGACCGCCTCGCGCCCGTGCCGGTACCCCAGCCCCGAGGCGCCCGTGCCGCCCTGCGGCGCGCCGACGGCGGACCAGGCCAGCGTCGGGCCGGCGTTGACGGTGACCGAGCCCGCGCGCAGCCGCCGGGCGAGGGCGGCCCCGCGGCGCGCGTCCCGTGTCCACACCGAGGCGGTGAGGGCGTAGGCGGAGTCGTCCATGGCGGCGACGGCCTCGTCGTCCGACGCGACGGGGTACACCGCCACGACGGGGCCGAACGTCTCCTCCCGGTGCAGCCGCGCGTGCTCCGGCACGTCGGTCAGCACCGTGGGCGCGTAGACCAGCGGCCCGACGTCGAGGCGCTGCTCGCCGCCCGTCAGCAGCCGCGCCCCGGCGGACAGCGCGTCCTCGACGTGCTCGACGACGCGGGCGAGCTGCGCCGCCGACGTCAGCGACCCCATGTCGGCGCGGTAGTCCAGCCCGACGCCCAGCCGCAGCCGCTCGGTGCGCTCGACGAGCGCCGCCGTGAACGCCTCGAGCACGTCCCGGTGGACGTACAGGCGCTCGGGTGCCAGGCAGAGCTGCCCGGCGGAGGCGAAGCACGCCCGCACCAGCGCCGCGGCGGTCGTCGCCACGTCGACGTCCGCCGCCACGTACGCGGCGTTCTTCCCGCCGAGCTCGAGGACCGCGGGCACGAGCCGCTCCCCCGCACGGGCCGCCACCTGCCGCCCGGCCGCCGTCGACCCCGTGAACAGGACCCGGTCGACGTGGTCGACCACCGCCTCGGCCACGTCCTTGCCGCCGACGAGCACCTGCAGCACCCCGGCCGGCAGGCCCGCGTCCTCGCACAGCTCCGCCGCCCACAGCGCGGTCAGCGCGGTCTGCGGGTCCGCGCGCAGCAGCACCGCGTTCCCGGCGACGAGGGCCGGCAGCGCGTCGGACAGCGCGAGGCTCAGCGGGTAGTTCCAGGGCACGACGACCCCGACGACGCCGGCGGGCCGCCGGTGCACCCGGACGTCCGCGAGCAGCGGCAGGAGGGCCGGCGCCCGCCGGTCGCGCAGGTAGGCGCCGGCCCGGACCGCGTAGTGCCGGGCGACGTTCGCGACGTCGAGCACCTCGTCGACGGCGTGCGCGCGGGCCTTGCCCGTCTCGAGCTGGACGAGGTCGAGACCGTCGCTCTGCCGCTCGAGGACGAGGTCGTGCAGGCGACGCAGCACCGCGGTGCGGTGGCGCAGGGGCCGGGCCGCCCAGAGGCGCTGGGCGGCGCGGGCGACGCGCGCGGCGGCCGGCACGTCGTCGGGCACGGTCTGCGGGACCGGCACCAGCGGCGCCCCCGTGAGCGGGGTGAGGGCCGCGTGGGTCGGGGCGCCCGGGGCGGCCACGACGCGGTCCAGCAGGGGACGCAGGTCCGCCGGTTCGAGCACGTACGCCGCCAGCGGGTCGGTCTCCGGGTCGTGCAGCTCCAGGTGCGGGTCGGGCCCCATCGCAGCAGGGTAGACGGCCCCCGGCGGCCCGGCCGCGCACGCGCCGGATGCACGACGAGGGCGGGTCCCCGGTGAGGACCCGCCCTCGTCGTCGCACGTCGGGCCCCGCCGGATCGGCAGGGCGCCCGGGGTCACAGCCCGAGCGTGCCCCGCACCTCGGGGGCCGTCAGCGCGAGCACGGCGGCGCGTGCGTCGGGCGCCGACGACGCGCCGAGCGCGGCCGCGGCGATCTCCCGGCACTGCTCGAGCGTGTGGTGCCGCACCGCGAACCGCACCGCCGCCAGCGCACCGGCGGACATCGACAGGCTCGTGATGCCGAGCCCGACGAGGACGAGCGCCATGAGCGGGTCGGACGCGGACTCCCCGCAGACGCCGACGGGCTTGCCGACGTCCTGACCCGCGCGGGCCGTGGCGGCGACGAGGTCGAGGACGGCGGGCTGCCAGACGTCGAGCAGGTCGGCCAGCTCGCCGCGCAGGCGGTCCGTGGCCATCGCGTACTGCGCCAGGTCGTTCGTGCCGAGGGAGACGAAGTCCACCTCCGCGAGGATGTCGCGGGCGCGCAGCGCGGCCGCGGGCACCTCGACCATGACGCCGACGGTGGCGACGCCGGCCGCCCGCGCGCGGGTCGCGAACTCGCGGGCCTCGGCGGGGGTGGCGATCATCGGCGCCATGACCCAGGGGGTCGCGCCCGCCTCGGCCTGGGCCTGCGCGAGGGCGGCGAGCTGCGTGTCGAGCAGCTCGGGGTTCGTGCGGACGAGGCGATAGCCCCGCACGCCGAGCGCCGGGTTCTCCTCGTCGGGCTGCGTGGCGAAGGCGAGGGGCTTGTCGGCACCGGCGTCGAGCGTCCGGACGACGACCTTCTGCCCCGGCAGCGCCCGCAGGACGCGGGTGTAGGCGGCCGCCTGGTCCGCCTGCGTGGGCGCGGTCGTCGCCTCGAGGAAGAGCACCTCGGTGCGGAACAGCCCGACGCCCTCGACGCCCGGGCCGGCGACGCGCTCGGCGTCCTCCGCGGTGCCGATGTTGGCGAGCAGGGCCACGGCGTGGCCGTCGGCCGTGGCACCGGCGGCGGTGTCGGCGGCGAGCTCCGCGTCCCGCGCGGCCCGGCGCTCGACGTCGGCGCGCAGCGCCTCGTCGGGCTCGACCGTCAGGGTGCCGGCCGCGGCGTCCACGGCGACGAGCGCGCCCGCGGGGACGTCGCCCGCACCCGTGACGCGCACGAGGCAGGGCAGGCCGAGCTGCCCGGCGATGATGGCCGTGTGCCCGGTCGGGCCGCCGAGCTCGGTGACGATGGCCAGGACGTTGGCCAGGTCGAGCGCGGCGGTGTCCGCGGGCGCGAGGTCGCGCGCCACGACGACCGACGGCTCGGACAGCGCGGGCACGCCCGGCGCCGGCAGGCCCAGCGCCGCGGCGACGACGCGGTCCCGCACCGAGCGCAGGTCCGTGACGCGCTCGGCGAGGTACCCGCCGGCCGCCTCGAACATCGTCGCGAACTGGTCGACGACCGCGTCCACGGCGGCGACGACGGGCGCGCCACCGTCCACCTTGGCCAGCACCTGGGTGCGCAGCGCGTTGTCCGCGGCCATCTGGGCGGTGGCGGACAGGACGTCCTTGACGGTGCCGGTCGCGCCGGCGGCCTGCGCGCGCAGGCCCTCGGCGACGTCCGTGAACGCCCGCTCGACGGCGGTCCGCGTGCCCGCGGCGTCGGCGGGGACCCCGTCGACGAGCACGGGCGTGTCCGCGGCGACCGCCGGGGCCGGCCGCACCTGCGCGACGGGCCCGACGACGGCCCGGCGGCCGACGCCCACGCCGGTCAGCACGTGGCTGCCGGCGCCGGGGTGCACCTCGGCGGCGCCCAGGGTCGGGGTGCTCACGCCCCGGCCTCGGGCGCGTCGAGGTCCTGCTGCAGCAGCTCGACGAGGCCGTCGAGCGCCTCGTCGGCGCCCTCGCCCTCGGCCGACAGGGTGACCTCCTCGCCGCCGGGCACGCCCAGCGACATCACGTAGAGGATGCTCGAGGCGTCCACCGGCTGACCGCCCGGGCGGGCGATGGTGACGGGGAGCCCCGTCGCCGCGGCGGCCTGCGTGAAGAGCATCGCCGGACGGGCGTGCAGACCGACCCGGGAGGCGACGACGACGGTGCGCTGAGCCATGGCTGGTTCCTGTCTTCCTGCGGCGCTGCGCCGCGACGGTGCGTGCGAGTCGAGCTGCGGGCCGTGCACGTCCGTGGTCGAGCCCTGGACGTCCGACGACCCTACGACGCGCCCGCTCCCGGGGTGCGGGACCGGGCGCGCCGTGGTGGTGCGTGCGGTGGTGCGTGCGGTGCTGGTGATGGTGCTGGTGCGCGTCAGGCGGTGACGAGCGTGGAGTCCTTCGGGGCCTCGGCCACGACCTGCGCGTCCGAGCCCTTGCCGATGCTCTTCAGCACGATGACCGCCACGCAGCTCACGGCCGTGCCGATGACCAGCGCCAGGAGGAACAGCAGCGGCGAGCTGATGAGCGGCGTGACCCAGAACCCGCCGTGGGGGGCGAGCAGGCCGGAGCCGAACGCCATGGTCAGGCCGCCGGTGACGGCGCCGCCCAGCATGAAGGACGGGATCATGCGCAGCGGGTCGGCCGCCGCGAACGGGATGGCGCCCTCCGAGATGAAGGACAGGCCGAGCAGGTAGGCGGACTTGCCGGACTCGCGCTCGGACTCCGACCACAGCTTCGGTCGCAGGGTCGTGGCGACGGCGACCGCGAGCGGCGGGACCATGCCGGCGGCCATGACGGCGGCCATGATGCGGGCCTCGGTGGAGGACGCGGACGTGGCGTTGGCCAGCCCGGTGGTGGCGAAGACGTAGGCCACCTTGTTGAGCGGGCCGCCGAGGTCGAAGCACATCATGAGGCCGAGGATGATGCCGAGCGGGACGAGGGCCGTGGTGCCCAGGCCGCCGAGCCACGAGGTCAGGCCGTTGTTGATCGCGCTCATCGGCGGGCCGACGACGAGGATCGTCAGCGCACCCGTGACCAGCGTGGCGACCAGCGGGATGACGACGACCGGCATGACGCCGCGCACGCCCTTGGGGACCTTGCGCGTGGCGAGCCACAGCGCGACGAAGCCGGCGATGAAGCCGGTGGCGATGCCGCCGAGGAAGCCGGCGCCGACGAGGCCCGCGAGCGTGCCGCCGACGAAGCCGGGCACGAGACCGGGACGGTCGGCGATCGCGTAGGCGATGTAGGCCGACAGCGCCGGCACGAGGAAGCCGAACGCGGCCGCACCGATGCGGAAGAGCAGCACCGCCCAGTGCTGGAGGTTGCCCCACTCGAAGGCCGTCCACAGGACGGACTGGTCGACGGCGGTGACCTCGATCGCGCCGTTCTCCGGCCACGCCACCGAGGCGAGCATGAAGCCGAGCGCGATGAGGATGCCGCCCGCGGCGACGAACGGGATCATGTAGGACACGCCGGTCATGAGGTACTGGCGGATCCGCGTGCCGGTGCCGACCTTGCGGGCGGGCGCGGCGGCGACCGGGGCGGCCGCGGCGGCGGGCACGCCGGAGGCGCGGGCGGCCTCGACCGACGCGACGGCCTGGGCGAGCACGCCCGGCGCGTCGTGCACGGCCTTCTTCACGCCGACGTCGACGGTCGGCTTGCCGGCGAACCGGCCCTTGTCGCGGACCTCCAGGTCGGCGGCGTAGATGACGCCGTCGGCGGCGGCGATGACGGCCGGGTCCAGCGGCGTGGACCCGGCGGACCCCTGGGTCTCGACGACGACCTCGTGGCCGGCGGCGCGGCCGGCCTGCTCGAGGGCCTCGGCGGCCATGTAGGTGTGCGCGATGCCCGTGGGGCATGACGAGACGGCGACGAACTTCATCGGACAACGACCTCTCGGGTGACGATGTCGGCGACCGTGCCGGCATCGGGGGCGCTCAGCAGCGAGCTGCGGAAGGACTCGTGCACCAGCCGGCGGGCCAGGGCGGCGAGGATCTGGAGGTGGTCCGCGTCGCCCGCGGCGGGCGCGGCGATGAGGAACACCAGGGTGGCGGGGCCGTCGGGGGCGCCCCAGTCGACGCCCTGGGCGAGCTTGCCCACGGCGAGGCTCGGCACGGTGACGTGCTCGGAGCGGGCGTGCGGCAGGCCGACGCCGCCGGGCATGCCCGTGGGCATCTGCGCCTCGCGGGCGCGCACGTCGGCCAGGAAGCCGTCGGCGTCCGTGACGCGGCCCGCGGCGGCGAGCTTGGCGACCAGGACCCGGGTGGCCTCGTCGCGGTCGGACGCGACGAGGTCGACGGCGACCAGGTCGGCGGTGATGAGGGGGGTGCTCACGTCACAGCTCCTTGAGGGCGAGGCGGGGGTCGGGCCCGACGACGACACGGACCTCGTCGAGGTGCACGTCGGCGGGCGTCGGGGTCGCGGTGCCGGGCAGCAGCACGGCGGCGCGTCCCCAGGCGACGGCCGTGCGCAGGCGCGTCGCGGGGTCGGTCGCGGGGTCCTCCGCGGCGAGGTAGCCGGCGAGGGTGGTGTCCCCCGCGCCGACCGTGGAGGCGGCGACGAGGGGTGCTCCCCCGGCCCACCAGGTGCCCTCCGCCCGCACGAGCAGCGCGCCGTGCGACCCGAGGGAGACGAGGACGGCCCGCGTGCCACGGGCGATGACCTCGGATGCGGCGCCGACGACGTCCCCGACCGTGACGAGGTCACGGCCGACGAGCTCGGCGAGCTCCTCGTCGTTGGGCTTGACGAGCTCGACGCCCCCGGCGGCGACCGCCGCGGTGAGCGCCGTGCCCGAGGTGTCGAGCACGTAGGGGACGCCGTGCCGGGCGGCGAGCGCGCCGACGCGGGCGTAGAGGTCGTCACCCGCCCCGGCCGGCAGGCTGCCGGCGCCGACGAGCGCGCGGGGCGCCAGCGCGAGCTGGGCGTCGACCGCGTCGAGCAGGGCCCCCACCTCGGCGTCGGACAGGACGTGGCCGGGGGCGTTGACCTTCGTCGTGGCGCCGCCGATCTCGGCGAGCGTGAAGTTGGACCGCGTCGCGCCGGAGACGGGCACGGCCACGGCCGGCACGCCGACCTCGGCGAGCAGCGCGGTGAGGTGCGCGCCGTCCGCGCCGCCGACCGGCAGCACGGCGACGGAGGCGACGCCCTGCGCGACGAGCGCGCGGGAGACGTTGATGCCCTTGCCGCCCGGGTCCGTGTGGGCGGCGACGGCCCGGTTCACCTCGCCGAGCTCGACGTGCTCGACGTCCAGCGCGCGGTCCAGCGACGGGTTCGGGGTCAGCGTGACGATCATGCCCGCACCACCCGGGGGCCGGCGGCCTCGATCTCGTCGACGAGGTCGCCGTCGACGCCGTCGTCGGTGACCACCGTGTCGACCTCCGACAGGGCGGCGACGCGCGCGAACTCCGAGCGGCCGATCTTCGTGTGGTCCGCCAGCACGACGGTGCGCCGGGCGGCCTGGACGAGCATGCGCTTCACGGCGGCCTCCGCGAGGTCGGGGGTGGTGACGCCGCGCTCGACGCTCAGCCCGTTGGTGCCGAGGATCGCGACGTCGGCGTGGATGTCCTGCAGCGCGCGCTCCGCCCAGGTGCCGACCGCGGCCAGCGTGCGCCCGCGGACGGTGCCGCCGACGAGGTGCAGCGTGATGCCCGGCCGCGTGGCCAGCACGGTCGCCACCGGCAGGGCGTGCGTGACGACGGTCAGCTCGCGGTCCGTGGGCAGCATCTCCGCCAGGCGCACGGTCGTGGTGCCCGCGTCGAGGATGACGGCGCCGCCCTCGGGCAGCTCCTCGAGCGCGGTCTTGGCGATCCGCTCCTTCTCCCCCGACAGCACCCGCTCGCGGTCGGCGATGCCCGGCTCGATGCCGAGGCGCTCGACCGGGATGGCGCCGCCGTGCACGCGCCGCACCAGGCCGTGCCGCTCGAGGGCGGTGAGGTCCCGGCGGACGGTCTCGGCGGTCACGTCGAGCTCGGCCGCCAGGGAGGTGACGTCCACGCGGCCCCGCTGGCGGGCCCACGCCAGGATCTGCTGGTGGCGCTCCGGTGCGTACACGTCGTCGACTCCGTCGTGACGGGGCGCGCTTCTCTGCTGGCGCCGTGGTAGGACCAGGATGCGCCGGGCCGGAGCACCATGTCAAGCCCTTCCGGGCAGATTCGGGCGCATTCCCACATCCGGATGGAGACCGGTCCTGCCCGTTCTTCCCCGCCCGGGTGACCCCCGGTGCCCGACGATCCCCGGGTACGCCACAGGGCCAGGTCCCCGCGGGAACCTGGCCCTGCCGGCGGCGGCGCGGCGGGTCAGCCCCGCGGCGGCGCCGTCATGGAGAGCACGTCGAGGGCCTGGTCGAGGGTCTCGGTGGTGAGCTCGCCGCGCTCGACGTAGCCCAGGTCGAGCACCGCCTGGCGGATCGTCAGCCCCTCCGCCACCGCGTGCTTGGCGATCTTCGCCGCGGCCTCGTAGCCGATGTGGCGGTTCAGCGGCGTGACGATGGACGGGGAGGACTCCGCGAGCTCCAGGCACCGCTCGACGTTCGCCGTCGTGCCGGCCACGCACCGGTCCGCCAGGTGCTCGGACCCCCGCGCCAGCAGGGTGATCTGCTCGAGCAGGTTGCGCGCCGTGACCGGGAGCATGACGTTCAGCTCGAACGCCCCGGACGAGCCCGCGAAGACGATGGCCGCGTCGTTGCCGATGACCTGCGCGCAGACCTGCAGCACCGCCTCGGGGATGACCGGGTTCACCTTGCCCGGCATGATCGACGAGCCCGGCTGCAGGTCCGGCAGGGCGATCTCGCCCAGGCCGGCACGCGGCCCCGAGCCCATCCACCGCAGGTCGTTGCAGATCTTGACGAGGGACACCGCCACCGTCCGCAGGGCACCCGACGTCTCGACGAAGGAGTCCTGCGCGCTCTGGGCCTCGAAGTGGTCCGCGGCCTCGACGAAGGGCAGCCCCGTCCGCTCGGCGACGAGCGCGATGACCCGCTGGGGGAAGCCGGGCGGCGTGTTGATGCCCGTGCCGACGGCCGTGCCGCCCAGGGGCAGCTCCGCCAGGCGCGGCAGCACCGCGCGGACCCGGGCGATGCCGTGGCGCACCTGGGCGGCGTACCCGCCGAACTCCTGGCCGAGCGTGACCGGCGTGGCGTCCATGAGGTGCGTGCGCCCCGACTTCACGACGGTGGCGAACTCCGCGGCCTTCGCCTCGAGGGTCGTGGCCAGGTGGTCCAGCGCGGGCAGGAGGTCCGCCTCGAGGGCGGCGTAGGCGGCGACGTGGATGGAGGCCGGGAAGACGTCGTTCGACGACTGCGAGGCGTTCACGTGGTCGTTCGGGTGGACCGACGCTCCGAGGCGCTCGGCGGCGAGCGTGGCCAGCACCTCGTTCGTGTTCATGTTGGAGCTCGTCCCCGAGCCCGTCTGGAACACGTCGACGGGGAACTCGGCGTCCCACCGGCCCTCGACGACCTCGTCGGCGGCGGCGGCGATCGCCTCGGCCAGGTCCTGGGCGAGGATCCCGCGCTCGGCGTTGGCCAGCGCCGCGGCCCGCTTGATCTGCGCCAGCGCGGCGATGTGGTGCCGCGCCAGGCCCGTGCCGGAGATGGCGAAGTTCTCCACCGCGCGCTGCGTCTGGGCGCGGTAGCGGGCCTTCGCGGGCACGCGGACCTCCCCCATCGTGTCGTGCTCGATGCGGTACTCGTCGTCGGACATGACCTACCTCTGCGATCGGGGACGGGACGGCGAAGGGCTCAGCGGGGCTGGTACGGCGACACGACGACCTCGACGCGCTGGAACTCCTTGAGGTCGGAGTACCCGGTCGTCGCCATCGCGTGCCGCAGGGCGCCGACGAGGTTGAGCGTGCCGTCAGCCGTGCGCCCGGGGCCGAACAGGATCTGCTCGAGCGTGCCGGCGGTGCCCACGTGCACGCGCTCGCCGCGGGGCAGCCGCGGGTGGTGCGCCTCGGAGCCCCAGTGGTAGCCGTCACCGGGCGCCTCGGCGGCGCGTGCGAGGGCCGCGCCGAGCATGACGGCGTCCGCCCCGCAGGCGATGGCCTTGACGAGGTCCCCGGACCGGCCGACGCCGCCGTCGGCGATGACGTGCACGTACCGGCCGCCGGACTCGTCGAGGTAGTCCCGGCGGGCGGCGGCCACGTCGGCGACCGCCGTGGCCATGGGCGCGTGGATCCCCAGCGACGTGCGCGTCGTGTGCGCGGCGCCGCCGCCGAACCCGACGAGGACGCCCGCGGCGCCGGTGCGCATGAGGTGCAGGGCCGCGGTGTACGTGGCCGCGCCGCCGACGATGACGGGCACGTCCAGCTCGTAGATGAAGCGCTTGAGGTTGAGCGGCTCGGCGCGCGCCGACACGTGCTCGGCCGACACGGTGGTCCCGCGGATGACGAACAGGTCGACGCCGGCGTCGACGACGGTCCGCCAGTGCTCCTGGGTCCGCTGCGGCGAGAGGGACCCGGCGACGACGACGCCCTCCGCCCGGATCTGCCGGATGCGCTCGGCGATGAGCTCTGGACGCACGGGCGCGCCGTAGATCTCCTGCAGACGCGCGGTGACGCCGTCCGCCGGCAGGGCCGCGATCTCGTCGAGCAGCGGCTGCGGGTCCTCGTGGCGCGTCCACAGCCCCTCGAGGTCGAGCACGCCGACGCCACCGGCGCGGCCGAGCGCGACCGCCGTCGCGGGGCTCATGACGGAGTCCATCGGCGCCGCGAGGATGGGCAGGTCCAGGTGGTAGGCGTCGATCTGCCAGCCGACCGAGACCTCCTCGGGGTCGCGGGTCCGGCGGGAGGGGACGACGGCGACGTCGTCGAAGGAGTACGCCCGACGCCCGCGCTTGCCCCGGCCGATCTCGATCTCGTTGCTCACGCGGCCCAGGCTATCGGCCGCCCACGACGCCGGTGCGCCTGCCCCGGCCTGTCGGTGGCCGGTGGGACGCTGGCGCGCGGACGGCCGGACGGACGTCACGACGAGGAGCACGACGCGACCGGATGAGGTCGTGCGGCGAGGGACGGGACGGGACGCGTGCACGGCAGCGACGGCAGGCGCGGGGCGCACGGACCGCTGGGCCGCTGGGTGGGCCGCGTCGTGGCGGGCGCCGCCCGGCGCACGTGGGCACGTCCGGCGTCGTGGACGCGGGGGCCGCTCCTGGGCTTCGACACGGAGACCACCGGGGTGGACGTCGCCCGGGACCGGATCGTCGCCGCGGCGCTGGTGCTCCGCGACGCGCACGGCACCCGCGTGCGCTCCTGGCTGGTCGACCCCGGGGTGGAGATCCCGGCGGCGGCCAGCGCCGTGCACGGCATCAGCACCGCGCACGCGCGCGCCCACGGGCGCCCGCCGGCCGCCGTGCTCGACGAGGTCGCCGCGGCCCTGGCCGCCGCGCTGGCCGAGGGCACGCCCGTGGTGGCCTTCAACGCCTGCTTCGACCTGTCGATCCTCGACGCGGAGCTGCGCCGGCACGGCCTGCCCACGCTGCCCGAGCGTCTGGGCCGCGCCGCCGCGCCGGTGCTCGACCCGCTCGTGCTCGACCGTGCCCAGGACCGCCACCGGCGCGGCCCCCGCCGGCTGGGCGACCTGTGCCGGCTCTACGGCGTGACGGCCGACGGCGACCTGCACACCGCGCACGTCGACGTGCTGGCGACGCTCGACGTGCTGGGCCGCCTCGTCGAGCGGTTCCCGGCGCTCGGCGACGCCGAGCCCGCCGAGCTGCACGCCTTCCAGGCCCGGGCGCACCGGCGCTGGGCCGAGGCCGTCAACGCCCGGCGCCGCGAGCGCGGCGAGGCCGGCCCGGACGCGAACCCGTCCTGGCCGGCCCTCGTCGTGCCGTCGCCCGTCGCCGCCTGACCGCCCGCCTCAGCGGCCCGTGTAGTTGGGCGCCTCCACCGTCATCTGGATGTCGTGCGGGTGCGACTCCTTCAGGCCCGCGGGGGTGATGCGGATGAACCTCCCGCGCTCCCGCAGCTGGGGGATCGTGTGCGCGCCCACGTAGAACATGGACTGGTGCAGCCCGCCGATGAGCTGGTGCGCCACGGCCGACAGCGGCCCGCGGTAGGGCACCTGGCCCTCGATGCCCTCGGGGACGATCTTCTCGTCGGAGGCCACGTCCGCCTGGAAGTAGCGGTCCTTGGAGTAGGAGATCCGCCCGCGCGAGGCCATGGCCCCCAGCGAGCCCATGCCCCGGTAGTGCTTGTACTGCTTGCCGTTGACGAACACGAGGTCGCCGGGCGACTCGTCGCAGCCGGCCAGCAGCGAGCCGAGCATGACGGTGTCGGCCCCGGCCACCAGCGCCTTGGCGATGTCCCCGGAGTACTGCAGCCCGCCGTCGCCGATGACCGGCACCCCCGCGGGACGGCAGACCTGCGCGGCGTCCCAGATCGCAGTGACCTGCGGCACCCCGACCCCGGCGACGACGCGCGTGGTGCAGATGGAGCCGGGCCCGACGCCGACCTTGACCGCGTCCACCCCGGCCTCGACCAGCGCGGCCGCCCCCGCGGTCGTCGCCACGTTCCCGCCGATGACCTGCACGTGCGCCATGGACGGGTCGGCCTTGAGCCGGCGCACCATGTCGAGCATGAGCCGCGCGTGCCCGTTGGCGGTGTCGACGACGAGCACGTCGACGCCGGCCTCGACCAGCGCCGTCGCGCGCTCCCAGGCGTCCCCGAAGAACCCGATGGCCGCCCCGACGCGCAGCCGGCCCTCGTCGTCCTTCGTCGCCGCCGGGTACTGCTCGGACTTGACGAAGTCCTTGACGGTGATGAGCCCGGCGAGCACGCCCTGGGCGTCCACGAGGGGCAGCTTCTCGATCTTGTGCTTGGCCAGCAGGGCCGCGGCGTCGTCGCGCGCGATCCCGACGGGGGCCGTCACGAGCGGCATGGGCGTCATGACGTCGCGGACGCGCAGGCCGTCCCACTGCTCCGCGGGGACGAAGCGCAGGTCCCGGTTGGTGATGATGCCGACCAGGCGCCGGTCGGGGTCGACGACGGGCAGGCCGGAGACCCGGTAGGTGCCGCAGAGGCGGTCGAGCTCGGTGAGCGTCGCCTCGGGGCCGATGGTGACGGGGTCGGTGATCATGCCCGACTCGGACCGCTTCACGCGGTCGACCTGGTGGGCCTGGTCGGCGATCGACCGGTTGCGGTGCAGGATGCCGAGGCCGCCCTGGCGCGCCATGGCGATGGCCATCCGCGACTCCGTGACGGTGTCCATCGCCGCGGACAGCAGGGGGACGCGCACGGCGATCGTGCGGGTGAGCTGCGAGGAGGTGTCCACCTCGCTCGGGATGACGTCCGTCTCGCCGGGGAGCAGGAGCACGTCGTCGTAGGTGAGGCCCACGCGGGCGAACGGGTCGTGCGTCGGGGTGCCCGGTTCCGTCATCGCCCCAGGATACGTGCCGGTCGCGCAGCCCCCCGGACGCGTCCGGCCCGCCCGCGGGGTGCGGACGGGCCCGGACGGCGATGCCGCGAGCGCGGCGGGACCAGCAGGTCAGCGGATGAGGCCGCGCCGCAGCCCGATCGCGACGGCCTGCGCCCGGTCGGCCGCCCCGAGCTTGCGGAAGAGGCGCCGGGCGTGGGTCTTGATGGTGTCCTCCGACAGGAACAGGCTCTGCCCGATCTGCGAGTTGGACTGCCCGTTGCTCATCCCGACGAGCACCTCGACCTCGCGCTTGGTCAGCACGATCATCTGGCCGTCGGGGGCCACGACGCTCGCGCCCGCCGAGCCCGGCGCGTCCGAGGCACCGAGCGAGCGCGGGTGGGGCAGCGCCCCGACCGGGGCGCTCGCCACGGGCCGGCCCGCCTCGCCGGCGACGCCCATCGGGCGCTGCTGCACGGGCGAGGCCATCACGTGCGCGGCCACCGCCGCGAGCTCCGCCCGGCCGACCTCCGGTGCCAGGAAGCCCCGCGCACCCAGGGCCAGGGCCTTGTCCAGCGACTCGGCGTCGTCCGGCATCGCCAGGATGACCACCGCCGTCGTCGGGGACAGCGCCCGCAACGCCCGCACCGCGTCCACCGCGCCGGGCGCCCCGATGTGCGCGTCGAGCAGCACCACCGTCGGGGGTACCCTCCTCACCAGCGCCACCAGCTCGTCCACCGACCCCGCCGCGCGCACCGGCGTGAGCGCGGGGACGCCGACCGATGTCACGACGAGGCGCTCGCGGATCATCGCCGAGCTGTGGCAGATCACCACTCCCGCCATCACGACCTCCTCCAGGTGCCCGCCTCGCGCGGACGACTTCCCGACCCATCGGCGGGCCGGGCACCGCTGTGAGCGCAGACCGGTCCGGCGGGGCGGGCCGAACGGGTGACGGGGCCTCCACGACGGTGGCAGCGCGGTGCTGCCGCGGCACGACGGCGCGCGTGATGTCCCCCGGACGGGCGATGGGCGCAGGGCTCTCCCGCGCTGCCGGAGAAGGGTTCGGGGCGGGCCGCCACCCGGATGGGTGATGTGAGCCACGATGCGGGCCCCGGGGCGTGGCGGGGCCGGAGGGCGTCAGGCCCCGGCGACCCCGTCGGGCCAGGGAGCGGCGGTCGCCGCGGGGACCGCGCTGGCGAGCACCTCGTGCAGCAGCCCGGTGAACGTGCGCGCCCGGTGGACCGACCGGCCCCAGGGCATGCGGTCGATGGCCTCCTCGGGGACGAGCAGGAACTGCGGCAGGTCCGGACGGTCGGCGACGAGTCGCTCGACCACGTCGGCGGGTGCGTCCGCCCTGCGCGACAGGTGCACCACCGCCGCGGGACGCGTCATGAGGACGAGCTCCGCGGCCTGGTGCGCCCGGACAGGGCCGCTGACGATGCGCGCGTCACGCCCCCGCGTGCACAGCGCGGACGCGAGGGCGTGCACGAGCAGCGGCCGGTCCTCCCCCGGCGGCACGACGAGCAGCACCACCGGCGCGCCCGCCGTCGGCTCCCCCATCGACCGGGCCCGGAGCGCGCCCAGCGCGCAGCCCCGCAGCACGGTCGGGGCGTCCACCCCCGGGCGGTCGACCTCGGTGCGCCGGTGCAGCAGCGTCCGCGCGGGGTCGACGAGGTCGGTCCACCAGCGCTCGACGTCACCGCGGGTGCCGAGGTCGAGCAGGGCCGCGCACCGGGCCTCGTCGCCGGCCACGGCCGCGTCGACGACGGCCTGCGGCGTCGGCACCGGCCGCGTGGCGGACGCGCGGGTCCGCTCCTCCCGCGTCTCGGGGCGCTGGTCGGCGCGCGGCTCGGCGATCAGACCGGCTGCGGGCAGGGGCTCGACGGGACCGGCGCCGTCCGTGTCCGCGAGGCGCACCTCGATGCCGTCCGCGCGGCTCAGCCCCGGCAGGACGGTGCCCGGCGCCCCGGGCACGACCTCGGCCTCCCGCGCCAGACGGGCGGCGTCGCCGGGCGCCACGCCGTCCAGGGTGAGGCGCCGCATGACGAGCAGCCGCTCGACGTCCTGCGGCGAGTACCGCCGGTGCGCGCCGGCGGAGTGGCCCGAGGGACCCAGCCCGTACCGCCGGTCCCACGTGCGCAGCGTCGCCGGGGCCACGCCCAGCCGCTGGGCCACCGCCGCCACCGCGAGCCCCGGGACGACGTCGCCGCCCGGCTCCGCGTCGGGGGCGGTCGCCGGCCCGTCGGCGGCGGTGGCGCGGTCGGCGTCCCGGTCGCTGGCGCGATCGGTGGCGCGATCCGGGCGGGGCATGGCCCGATCATGCCAGCCGGACGCCGACCGAGCCCGGCCCGTCCCGGTGGTCGACGTGGCAGCGGGTCAGCACCGCGCCATGGACCGCTCCGGAACCGGTCGAAATTGGTCAGGGTCAGACCCTTGAACAACTTCTGGCGCGGTTGTAGCGTTGCTGCTCAGCAGGACGGAGCGGGTGCCGAGGCACCGGGACTCCGAGGCCCGCACCACGCACTGACCGGCCCCCGGGCCGACACGAGGAGGACGACATGGCGGAGATCTCGCGACTGCCCGGACCGGTGATGGACCTGTGGGAGTGGCAGTTCGAGGGCGCGTGCCGCGAGGCCGACCCGACGCTGTTCTTCCACCCCGAGGGTGAGCGCGGCGCCGCCCGTCGTCGTCGTGCCGAGGCGGCCAAGGCCGTCTGCGCCACCTGCCCGGTCATCGAGCAGTGCCGCAAGCAGTCGCTCAGCGTGCGGGAGCCCTACGGCGTGTGGGGCGGCCTGTCCGAGGACGAGCGGGCCGAGGTCCTCGCCCAGCAGTCCGGTCGGCGCGCCGTCGTCTGACCCTTCGGCCGGCGCCCTGCGCCGGCTGCACCAGCTCGCCGCCGGCCCTGCGCCGTCGGCTCTCCAGGACGGGCCGCGGCCCGGCGCGGCAGGGCGCCGGGGACCGCGGCCCGTCTGCGTCCCCGGGCAGATGGCACCGCCGGTAGGTCGGCGGTCGACCACCACCACGTCGTGCGTGCCGACCGCGCCGCCCACGACCACGACCACGACCACGACCACGACCGAGGTGCGCACCCCCATCGGTGCGACCCCGGCACGCGCGACGACAGAGGCCCCCCGTCCGTCAGGACGAGGGGCCTCCGTGCTGCTGCCGCGTCACCGCGGCGGCGGGGTCACTTCGTGACGACCGCCAGGATGTCGCGCGCGGAGAGGATGAGGTACTCCTCGCCGTTGTACTTCACCTCGGTGCCGCCGTACTTGGAGTAGATGACGACGTCGTCGACGGCGACGTCCAGCGGGACGCGGTTGCCCTTGTCGTCGATCCGGCCCGGGCCGACGGCCAGGACGGTGCCCTCCTGGGGCTTCTCCTTGGCGCTGTCCGGGATGACCAGACCGAACGAGGTCGTCTGCTCCGCCTCGAGCGTCTTGACGAGGATGCGGTCCTCGAGCGGCTTGATGCCGACCTTGGACTCCGTGGAGACCGTCACAGCGGACCTCCCCTTCACGTGTGAGGGAACTGCTTGCGGATGTCGGTTGCCACGCTGCGGGCCACCGTCGTCGCGGGTGCCGGGGCCTGTCGCGTGCCGGTGCTCACTGTAGGAACGCGTTAGCACTCGGTCAAGGCGAGTGCCAGCACGCCTCCCCGCCCCGCCGGAGGGGCGTGGGAGGATCGCGACGTGGATGCCGACGGCCTGGCCCAGCTCCTCTCGCCCGAGGGGTGGGCGCTGCTGCAGGCCCTGCCGCCCTACGACGAGGACCGCGCGATGGCGCTGTCCACGCGCCTGCGGGCCGACGGGCTGGACCCGGCCCTCGTCGCCGCGGCGCTCACGCAGTCCCGGCTGCGGGCCCGGGCGCGGGCGAAGTTCGGGGAGTTCGCCGAGGGCATGCTGCTGACGCCCGCCGGCCTGGAGCAGGCGACGCGGCTCGTGGTCGCCGCGCGGCACGCCCGGCGCTACCGCGACGCGGGCTGCACGCACGTCGCCGACCTCACGTGCGGGATCGGCGCGGACAGCCTCGCGCTGGCGGGCTCGGGCCTGCGCGTGCTCGCCACCGACGTCGACGAGACCACCGCCGCCCTGGCCACCGTGAACCTGCGGCACTTCCCCGAGGCACGCGTGCGGCAGGCCGACGGGCTGTCCCTCGACCTCGCGGCGGAGGGCGTCGACGGGGTCTACGCCGACCCGGCCCGGCGCACGGGCTCCGGCAGCCGCCTCTTCGACCCCGCCGCCTACCTCCCGCCGCTCGACGCGGTCCTCGCCCTGCGCGGGCGCGTCCCGGCGCTCGGCCTCAAGCTCGGCCCCGGCGTCCCGCACACCGCGCTGCCGGCCGACGCGGAGGCGCAGTGGGTGTCGGTCGGCGGCGACGTCGTCGAGCTGGGCCTGTGGTTCGGGCCGCTGGCGCCGGTCGGCCCGGCCCGCAGCGCCCTCGTGCTCGACGAGGCCGGAGCCGCCCACGAGCTGCGCGCGCCCCTCGTGCCCGGCACCGCCGAGCCCGAGCTGCCCCCCGTCGACGCGGGACCCGTCGGCGGCTACCTCTACGAGCCGGACGGCGCCGTCATCCGCGCCGGCCTCGTCGCCCTCGTCGCCCAGGAGGTGCAGGGACGCCTCGTCGACCGCACGATCGCCTACGTGACCTCCGACGTGCGCCACGCCGCGCCCACGGCCACCGCCTACCGCGTGCTCGACCGCATGCCGTTCGGCCTCAAGGCCCTGCGGTCCTACCTGCGCACGCGCGGGGTCGGGCGGCTGACCATCAAGAAGCGGGGCACCGCGGTGGTGCCGGAGCAGCTGCGGCGCCAGCTCGACCTGCGCGGCGACGCCGAGGCCACGGTGGTGCTCACCCGGGTCGCGGGCGCGCAGACCGTCCTCGTGGTGGAGCCGCTGTGAGCGCCGCCCCCGCCCGCCTCGACTTCGCCGCGTCCGAGCGCTCGACGGTCGGGCTGGAGTGGGAGCTCGCGCTCGTCGACGCCGACTCCGGGGACCTGCGCCAGGCGGCCGAGGCGATCTTCGCGCAGGTGCGCCCCGGCGACGCGGACCGCTGGCGGCTCACCCCGGAGCTGCTGCTCAACACCGTCGAGGTCTCGTCGGGCAAGTGCACGACCATCGGGGAGGCGGTCGCGGACCTGCGGGCCGCCACCGACGCCGTCGCCGCCGCGGCGAGCCCGCTGCGCATCGAGCTCATGGGCGCCGGGACGCACCCCTTCGCGCGGTGGGACCAGCAGCGCGTCACGGACAAGCAGCGCTACGCGACGCTCATCGACCGCACGCAGTGGTGGGGCCGGCAGATGCTCATCTACGGCGTGCACGTGCACGTGGGCATCGAGGACCGCGCGAAGGTGCTGCCGCTCTCGCGCGCGATGCTCACCGTCTTCGGCCTGCTGCAGTCGCTCTCGTCGTCCTCACCCTTCTGGGACGGCGCCGACACGGGCTACGCCTCGAACCGGGCCCTGCTGTTCCAGCAGCTGCCGACGGCGGGCCTGCCGTTCGGCTTCGACCACTGGGAGCAGCTCGAGCAGTACGTCGGGGACATGCTCCACACGGGCGTCATCGACGCGTTCGACGAGGTGCGCTGGGACGTCCGGCCGGCGCCGCGCTTCGGCACGCTGGAGATGCGCATCGCCGACGGCGCCTCGAACCTGCTGGAGGTCGGCGCCATCTCCGCGCTGACGCACTGCCTCGTCGAGCACTTCTCGACCGTGCTCGACGAGGGTCGCCCGCTGCCCACCCTGCCGCCGTGGTTCGCGCAGGAGAACAAGTGGCGCGCGGCCCGCTACGGCATGGACGCCATCCTCATCACCGACGCGTCGGGCGACGAGGAGCTCGTCACCGACTCCGTGAGCCGGTGGCTGCGGGTGCTCGAGCCCGTGGCGGAGCGCCTGGGCTGCGCCCGCGAGCTCGACGAGGTGCGGGTCGTGCTGCGCAAGGGCGCGTCGTACCAGCGCCAGCGCGCGGTGGCCCGCCGGCACGCGGGCGCGCTGCGGCCGGTCGTCGAGCACCTCGTCGCCGAGCGCCACGCCGGCCGCCCGCTGCAGTCGGCGGCCGGCCCGTCGGCCGGGTCCCGCCCGACGGGCGCGCCTCGCCCGGGCGGGTGACGATGGGGAGGCCCGGTGCGCCGGCCGCCCAGAAGCGGCGACCCCTGGACCGCACGGGGCTCCCAGCAGCCTGCGGAGGGACACTTATGACCGACCAGCTCACCTTCTCCGACCCGACGACCCGCTACCGCACCGAGGGCTTCCCCGAGCAGTACCAGGACGGGCCCGGTCTCGAGCAGGACCTGGCGGTGCAAGCCGACGACGGCGCGCAGACCTACCGCGGCACGGGCCGCCTCGTCGGGCGCAAGGCCCTCATCACCGGCGGCGACTCCGGCATCGGCCGCGCGGTCGCCATCGCCTTCGCCCGCGAGGGCGCCGACGTCGTGCTGTCGTACCTGCCGGAGGAGCAGCCCGACGCGGACTCGGTCGCCGAGATCATCCGCGCCGAGGGCCGCACCGTCGCCCTGGCGCCGGGCGACGTGACCGACGAGGCCTACTCGCGCTCGCTGGTGCACACCGCCGTCTCCGAGCTCGGCGGGCTGGACACGCTCGTCGTCGTCGCGGGCAAGCAGCAGACGGTCGAGGACATCACGGAGCTGACCCCCGAGCAGTTCGACGAGACGTTCAAGACGAACGTGTACGCGCTGTACTGGATCGTGCAGGAGGCCGTCCCGGTGCTGCCCCCGGGGTCGAGCATCATCACGACGAGCTCCATCCAGGCGTACAACCCGTCGCCGTCGCTGGTGGACTACGCCACGACGAAGGCCGCCATCAACACGATGAGCAAGGCCCTCGCGCAGCAGCTCGCCCCCAAGGGCATCCGTGTCAACGTCGTGGCGCCCGGACCGGTGTGGACGCCGCTGCAGACGGCCGGCGGGCAGCCGCAGGAGGCGCTGCCGGAGTTCGGCTCGCAGACGCCGCTGGCCCGTGCGGGGCAGCCCGTCGAGATGGCCCCGGCGTACGTCTTCCTCGCGTCGTCCGAGTCGAGCTACGTCTCCGGCGAGACGCTCAACGCCAACGGCGGCTCGCCCACCCCGTGACGCCCTGACCGCCCCGCCCGGGTCCTCGTCGGACCTCTCAGACGAGGACCCGGGTGAGCGGCATCGTCGAGTCCACGCCGAGGTCGAGCGACGAGGGCGCCATCCCGCGGGCGACGACCGCGGACCCCAGGGCGGCGATCATCGCGCCGTTGTCGGTGCAGTACCGGATGGGCGGGATGCGCAGCTCGACGCCCGCCTCGCCGCACCGCTGCGCCAGCAGGTCCCGCAGCTGGGAGTTCGCGGAGAACCCGCCCCCGACGACGAGGGTGCCCACGCCGTGCCGCTCGCAGGCGGCCAGCGTCTTGGCGACGAGGACGTCGGCCACCGCCGCGGCGAAGGAGGCCGCGACGTCGGGCAGCGGGATCTCCTCCCCCGCGTCCTGACGGGCCTCGACCCAACGCGCGACGGCCGTCTTGAGGCCGGAGAACGAGAAGTCCTGCGCGTGGGCGGCCTGGTCCTTCGGCGCCGTCAGGCCGCGCGGGAACCGGATGGCGTCCGGGTCGCCCTCGCGCGCGAGCCGGTCGATGTGCGGGCCGCCCGGGTAGGGCAGGCCCAGCAGCCGACCCACCTTGTCGAACGCCTCGCCCGCGGCGTCGTCGAGGGTCGAGCCGAGCTCCGTGACCTGAACGGTGTCGTCGAGCAGGAGCAGGCTCGAGTGGCCGCCGGAGACGACGAGCGCCATGACGCGCTCGGGGAAGGGACCGTGCACCAGCTCGTCGACGACGGCGTGCCCGATGACGTGGTTGACGCCGTACAGCGGCCGGTCGAGCGCGAGCGCGAGGGCCTTGGCGGCGGCGGCGCCGACCGTCAGGGGGCCGACGAGGCCCGGCCCGGCGGTGACCGCGACCGCGTCGACGTCGGCCAGCGTCACGCCGGCACCGGCCAGGGCGCGCTCGATGGTCGGCACCATCGCCTCGAGGTGGGCGCGCGAGGCGATCTCCGGGATGATCCCGCCGAACCGCGCGTGCTCCTCGACCGAGCTGGCCACGGCGTCGACGAGGAGCTCGTAACCGCGGACGAGGGCGACACCCGTCTCGTCGCAGGAGGTCTCGAGGCCGAGGACGAGCGGGGGGCGGTCGCTGCTCACGGGCCCCAGGATAGGGCGCGCACCCCGGCGTGATGCTCGTCACCGCTGCTCACGGACGGTCCTGGGATGATCTCCAGGTCGTTGAGCGTTCAACGAGCCATGACCACCGATCTGGGCACGCTGGACGACCTCGACTTCCCCGCCTCCCGCCTCGCCGTCGGCGACGACGTCGCGGACCTGCTGTTCCGCCACGCGCGGTCGGCGGGTGCGTTCACGGACGAGCCGGTGACGGACGAGGACCTCGAGGCCGTGCACGACCTCGCCAAGTGGGGCCCCACCGCCCTCAACACCAGCCCCATGCGCACGCTCGTCGTGCGCAGCCGCGAGGGCCGCGAGCGCCTCGCCGCGCACATGGCCGAGGGCAACCGGGCGCGGGTCCTCGCCGCGCCGATGGCGCTCGTCGTCGCCGCGGACCCCGCGTTCCACCGCCACCTGCCGGTGCTGGCGCCGCACATGCCGGGCAAGGCCGACGAGCTCGAGGGCGCCGTGGAGGCCCGCAAGGGCATGGCGCGCACCAACACGCTGCTCCAGGCCGGCTACCTCACCATCGCGCTGCGCGCCGCCGGCCTGGCCGTCGGGCCGATGGGCGGCATGGACGCGGCCGGCATCGACGCCGAGTTCTTCGCCGAGAGCGGGTGGCGCACGGTGCTGGTCCTGCTCGTCGGGCACGCGCAGGGCGAGGGCACGCACCACCCGCGCGCGCCGCGGCTGACGTGGGAGCAGGTCAGCCGGACCGTCTGAGCGCGGTCGGCGCGGTCCGCGCGGTCCGCGCGGTCCCCCACGTGCGGGGTCGGACGGGGGTCAGCCCTCGTCCGGCCCCGTCGCCACCGGACGCGCGGGGTCGTGCGACCACTGGGACCACGAGCCGGGGTAGAGCGTCGCGTCCACGCCGAGCGAGGCGAGCGCGGCGACCTCGTGGGCGGCGGTGACGCCCGAGCCGCAGTAGACGGCGACGGGGGCGTCCAGCGCCCCGAGGGACGCGAACCGCCGACGCAGGGAGTCGGCGGGCAGGAAGCGGCCGTCGGCGTCGAGGTTGCCGGCCGTCGGGGCGCTGCGGGCGCCGGGCACGTGCCCCGCCCGCGGGTCGACGGGCTCGACCTCGCCCCGGTACCGCTCGCCCGCGCGGGCGTCGAGGAGCACGCCCCGTGCCGGCCAGCCGGCCACCTCGTCGGCGCCGGCCGTCGGCAGGGCGCCGGGCCGCAGGACGACGTCGCCCGGCTCCGGGGTCACCGCGCCCGCCTCGACCGGTAGGCCGGCGGCGCGCCAGGCCGGCAGTCCGCCGGCGAGGAGGCGCACGTCGCGCAGGCCCGCCCAGCGCAGCAGCCACCAGGCGCGCGCCGCGGCGGTGCCGCCGGTCGCGTCGTACACGACGACCGGCCGCGCCTCGCGCAGCCCCCAGGAGCGCGCCGCCGCCTCGAGCGCGGCGACGTCCGGGAGCGGGTGCCGGCCGTGGGCCGGGGCGGCGGGGGCGGCGAGCTCGGCGTCGAGGTCGACGAACACCGCCCCCGGCACGTGCGCGGCGAGGTGCTCCTCGCGCCCGGGCGGCCCGCCGAGGGACCAGCGCACGTCGAGCAGCGCGGGCGGTTCGTCGTCCGCGAGCTCGGCCGCGAGCGCCAGCGGCTCGACGAGGACGGCGGCGCGCGGGTCCGTGCTCACGCGGGCGAGCCCTCGTCGTGCGTCCCGCGCTCGCCGCCGACCGGGCCGCCCGCCGCACGGGCCGGCTGCCAGCGCATCGTGTAGGCGTCGATGCCGCCGGGGTAGTAGTTGCGGCGCGTGCCCAGGCGCTCGAACCCGAGGCTCTCGTACAGGTGCTGCGCGGGGGCGTTGTCGACGCGCACCTCGAGCAGGACGGTCCGCGCCCCCAGGCGCTCCGCCTCCGTCAGCAGGTCGGTGAGCATCCCGCGGGCGACGCCGCGGTTCTGGTGGCCCGTGGCGGTGGCGACCGTCATGACCTGGGCGTCGTCGCCGTCGAACCACAGCCCCGCGTAGCCGACGAGGGCGCCCGTCGCGGTGTCGACCGCGGCGAGGTAGGTGCGGCCCGGACCGTCGAGCTCGGCCCGCATGGAGTCCTCGGACCACGCGGTCGGGCCGAACAGCTCGCGCTCCAGCGCCATGACGGCCGGCAGGTCGTCGGGCGCCAGGGGGCGGCGGGCGACGCCGCCCGTGCCCGCGTCGGCGCCCGTGCTCGTGCCCGTGCTCGTGCCGGTCGGCACGGCCGGCTCGCTCACGCCAGGACCCGCTTGCGCTCGTTCGGCGGCACGGCGTCGGGCCGGCGCAGGTAGAGCGGCTCCGTGGGCTGCTCCTGCCCGGCGGCCGCGCGGGTCAGCGCCAGCCGGGCCAGGGCGACGGGGTCCGGGTCCAGCAGCTCGGGGCGCACCGCCAGCTCCGGCACGGCGGCCTCGGCCAGCACCGGGTCCGTCAGGGCGCCCCGCCCGACGACGAGCACGCGCCGACCGGCGTCCGGCGCGTCGCCGCCGGCTGTGAGCAGGGCGGCCGCCGGTCCCACCGACGGCCCGTCGACGCGCAGGAGCGGGTCGCCGGACGTGCCGTCGGAGGCCGGGCCCGACGCGCCGGCCGACCACCCCGGCCCGCGCCGGTAGCGCCCGGCGTAGACCTCGCGCCGGCGGGCGTCCGTCACGGCCAGCACGTCGACGTCCTCGTCGTCCCCGTCGTCCCCACCGGCCCCGGCCGCCTCCAGCGCCCGCAGCGCCAGGGCGTCCAGCGACGGCACGCCGTGCACGGGCAGGCCGAGCGCGAGGCCCAGGGTGCGCGCGGTGACCAGGCCGACGCGCAGGCCGGTGAAGGGGGCCGGGCCCGTGCCGACGGCCAGCGCGGTGAGGTCGCGCGGGGTCAGGCCGGCGGCGGCCAGCGCCTCGGCGACCAGCGGCGCCAGGAGCTCGGCGTGGTGGCGCTGCGCCGTGACCGCGCGGACGGCCAGCGCGGTGCCGGCGTCGTCGGTGACCGCCACGGCGACGGCGGCGGAGGTGTCGAGGGCGAGGACGGGCACGAGGTCAGCCTAGGGTCAGCCCGCGACGGGCTCGCCGGGCAGGACGACCCCTGCCCACCGCTCCCCGACGCCCCGCACGAGCGCGACGCGAGCGCCGGCCGCGGCGTCCTGCGGGTCGAGCGGCCCGGACTCGGCGCCGCGCGGCCGGACCAGCTCCACCTCGAGCCGGTCGGAAGCCAGGGGCTCGACCCAGCCCGCGCCCCACTCCACGACGGTGACCGACTCGTCGAGGCCGGCCTCGAGGTCCAGGGCGTCGACCTCCTCCAGCGAGCCGAGCCGGTACGCGTCGACGTGCACGAGCGCGGGACCGGTCGAGCCGTCCTCGCGGGGCAGCGGCGGCTGCACCCGCGCGATGGTGAAGGTCGGCGACAGCACGGGGCCCCGCACGTGCAGCCCCGCGCCGATGCCCTGGGTGAGGGTCGTCTTGCCCGCGCCGAGCCCGCCCGTGAGCACGACGAGGTCCCCCGCGCGCAGCAGCGCCGCGAGTGCGCGGCCCAGCGCGCGGGTGGCGTCCTCGTCGGGCAGCACGCTGCGGTGCGCCGGTGCGGTGGTGCCGCTCATCCGTCCGTCCCCTCCGTCGCTTCCGGGCCGCCGGCGCGTCCGGCGGTGCCCACGTGCACGCGCGGGATGCGGGACCCCACGCGCGTCACGATCTCGTAGCCGATGGTGCCCGCCCGCTGCGCCCAGTCCTCGGCGGTGGGGCCGCCGTCACGGCCGGTGCCGAAGACCTCGACGACGTCGCCGGCCCGCTCCGTCGCCCCCGGACCCAGGTCGAGGACGACCTGGTCCATGCACACCCGCCCCGCCACGGGGACGACGCGGCCGTTGACCCCGACGGGGCCGCCGGGGCGGTCGGCGGTGCCGGACGCGTGGCGCGGGATGCCGTCGGCGTAGCCCAGCGGCACCACCGCGACCGTCGTGTCGGCCGGCGTCACGTAGGCGTGGCCGTAGGAG
Source organism: Cellulomonas sp. plas2 (assembly GCF_057221735.1). Classification (NCBI taxonomy): domain Bacteria; kingdom Bacillati; phylum Actinomycetota; class Actinomycetes; order Micrococcales; family Cellulomonadaceae; genus Cellulomonas; species Cellulomonas sp. plas2. The sequence continues at coordinate 967,897 of NZ_CM170155.1, read as the reverse complement.
ATGCCGTGGCCGGCCGGCAGGTGCTTGACCGTCGCCAGACGCGCCTCGAGCGTCATCGCCGGCGTCAGCCCCCAGCGGTCGGAGGTGCCGAGCGACACCGCGGGCGTCAGCCCGTACACCGCGATGCCCGGGCGGACGAGGTCGTAGCGCAGCCGCGGGTCCGTGAGCAGCGCGGCGGAGTTGGCCAGGTGGCGGACCTGGGGCGGCAGGCCGGCGGCCTCGAGGGCGCGGACGGCGTCGTCGAGCACGGCGGCCTGCGCGTGGGCGAGCGGGTTGCCCGGCTCGTCCGCGGCGGCCAGGTGCGACCAGACCCCGATGAGCTCCAGCGCGCCCTCGGCGTGGGCGGCCGCCAGGGCCGGGAGGAGCGCGTGCAGGTCCGCCGGCGGCAGCCCGTTGCGGCCGAGGCCGGTGTCGACCTTGATGTGCACGCGGGCCGTGCGGCCGGTGCGGCGCGCGGCGTCGACGACCGCGTCCAGCGCCCAGGGCGCCGCGACGGTCACGTCGACGTCGGCGGCCAGCAGGGCGTCCATGGGGACCGCGGGGTCGTACAGCCAGGTGAGAAGCCGCGGCGCCGTCACGCCCGCGGCGCGCAGGGCCAGCGCCTCGCCGACCTGCGCGGTCCCGAGCCAGGTGGCGCCGCCGGCCAGCGCCGCGCGGGCGGCGGGCACCAGCCCGTGCCCGTACGCGTCGGCCTTGACCACCGCCATCACCGCGGCCCCGCCGGCGTACCCGGTGAGGACGCCGACGTTGGCGGCGATCGCGTCGAGATCGACGACCGCGCGGGCCGGGTGGTACGCCGCGGCGACGGCCGGGTCGTCGGGCGCGTCGGTCACGCCGGGCAGTCTCTCACCGCCGGGGCGCCGTCCTGCGCCAGCAGGTCCGCGACGACCGCGGGCAGCGCGTGCGCCACCGCCAGCGCGCTCACGGGCCCGCCGGGGGTGGCGTGGTGGGCGGCGCGGCCGTGGACGAGCGCCGCCGCCGCCGCCAGCCGCGCCGCGAGCGCCGGGTCGGCGACCACGTCCTCGGCGCGGCCGGCCAGCAGGGCGCCGACGACGCCGGCGAGCACGTCCCCGGACCCGGCCGTCGCCAGCCAGGCGGGCCCGTCGGCCTGCGACCACGTGCTGCCGCCCGCTCCGACGACGAGCGTCGTCGCGCCCTTGAGCAGCACCGTCGCACCCGACAGATCGTGCGCCCGGCGCGCCCACCGCCACGGCTCCGCCTCCACCGCGTCGCGGTCGACGGGCACGCCGCCGACCCGCTCGCCCCGGTCCGCGAGCCACCGCGCCAGCTCCCCGGCGTGCGGGGTGAGGACCACGTGGGCGCCGAGCCCTTCCGTCACCAGGTCCAGCGCGCCCGCGTCGAGCACGGCGGGCACCCCGTCCCGCGCCGCCGCCACGACCGCCGCCACGTCCCGCCGGCGCGCGGGGTCCGCCGGGTCGACCCCGGAGCCGGCCGCCCACGCCTGCACCCGCCCGTCGCCGACGGCTCCGGCCACGACGACCTCCGGCCGCGCCGCCAGCACCGCGGTGGCGAGCGGACCCGCCGGCCGCGGCGGCGCGGCGGGATCCTCGCGCTCGTCGCGCTCGTCGCGCTCGTCGCGCTCGTCGCGCTCGTCGCGCTCGTCGCGCTCGTCGACGAAGCGCACCATGCCGACGCCCGCCAGCACGGCCGCGCTCGTCGCCAGGACGCCGGCGCCCGGGTACCGGGTGGTGCCGCACACGACGCCGAGCACCCCGCGCGCGTACTTCTGCGACGTCGCGCCCGGCACCGGCCAGAGCGCGGCGACGTCGGCGCCCTCGAGCCGCCCCACCGCCACGCCGCCGGCCGGCAGCGTCAGACCGATGTCGACAGGGACGACCTGCCCCGCGAGCCCGGAGGCGGGGGGCAGCAGGAGGCCGGGCTTGGGCGCGCCGAAGGTGACCGTGACGTCAGCGCGCAGGACGTCGCCGGCCACCCGGCCGTCGTCGACGCCGCTCCCCGACGGCACGTCGACGGCGACGACCACCGGCCTGTGCCCGCCGCCCGTGCCCGTCGGCACCGCCGCCACCAGCGCTCGCGCGAGCCCTCGAAGCCCGGAGCCGTCCGACCCGATGCCGACGAGGCCGTCGAGCACGAGGTCCGCACCGGCGAGCGCATCGCAGACCAGCGGACCGGGCTCGTCGCCCTCGTCATCGGGGCCGACGGCGTCACCGACGACGGCGTCGCCGACGGCCACGTCCCCCAGCACCCGCACCCCTGCCGCCCGCGCCGCGGCCAGGCCGCCCGCGTGCGCCCGCTCCCCCGCCAGCACGGCGGTGACGGCGGCGCCGCGGCGCGCCAGGAGGGCGCCGGCGTGCAGGGCGTCGCCGCCGTTGGCGCCGCCGCCGGCCAGCACCACCACGCGGGCCCCGTGCACGCGCCGCTCCCGCCGATGGGCACGCAGCAGCCGCACCACCTCGACGTGCAGCGCGAAGGCCGCCCGGTCCATCAGCGGCTCCCCCGCGGCGAGCAGGGGGGCCTCGGCGGCACGGACGTCGGCGGAGGACCAGGCGCGGAGCACGCGGCCATCCTCCCCGCGGGGGCGCGGCCGCGCAGCGGCACGCCGCGCCCCGCCGTGCCCAGCGGACCTCGACGCCCCGCCCGCCCCGGTGCGCCCCCGTCCCCGCCCGGCATTAGCGTGCGGACCATGCGATTCGGACTGTTCATCCCCCAGGGCTGGCGGCAGGACCTCACCGGCATCGAGACGGCGCAGCACTGGCCGGTCATGCGCGACCTCGCGCTGCACGCGGACGAGGGCGACGTGTGGGAGTCGGTGTGGGTCTACGACCACTTCCACGCGGTCCCCGAGCCCAACGGCGAGGCGGTGCACGAGGCGTGGAGCCTCATCAACGCCTTCGCCGCCGTGACCCGCCGCGTGCGCCTCGGCCAGATGTGCACGTGCATGGCCTACCGCAACCCCGCCTACCTGGCGAAGGTCGCCGCGACGGCCGACGTCGTCTCCGGCGGCCGCGTGGAGATGGGCATCGGCGCCGGCTGGTACGAGCACGAGTGGCGCGCCTACGGCTACGGCTTCCCGCGCGCGGGCGAGCGGCTGGCCATGCTCGACGAGGGCGTGCAGATCTTCGAGCAGCTGTGGCGCGACGGCGTCGCCACGCTGGACGGGAAGCACTACCAGGTGGACGGCGCCCAGCTCGCGCCGCTGCCCCTGCAGGCCGGCGGGCCGCCGCTGTGGATCGCGGGCGGCGGGGAGAAGAAGACGCTGCGCATCGCCGCCGAGCACGCCGCGTACACGAACTTCGACGGGTCGCCCGAGGGCTTCGTGCACAAGTCGGAGATCCTGCGGGGCCACTGCGAGGACCTCGGGCGCGACTTCGACAGCATCGTCCGGTCGGCCAACTACAACGTCGTCATCGGCGCCACGGACGCGGAGGTGGACGACCGCATCGCCTGGGTCGAGGAGCACATGTCCCGGACCGTCCCGGACAAGGCGCCGGGCATCGCCGAGGACTTCCGCAACGGTCCGCTCGTCGGCACGCCGGAGAAGATCGTCGAGACCCTGCGCCAGCTCGAGGGCCTCGGGATGACGTACGCCATCACGTACTTCGCGGAGGCCGCCTACGACCGCTCGGGCATCGAGCTGTTCGAGCGCGAGGTGGTCCCGGCCCTGCGCGGCTGAGGCGTGCGCCGCCACGCGCCGTCAGTCGCGTTCGGCGACGACCATCGCCGACGCGATGCCGGCGTCGTGCGACAGGGACAGGTGGAAGCGGTCGACCCCGGCAGCCCGGGCGGCCGCCTCCACCGTCCCCGTCACCTCGACGACGGGCGGTCCGCCGCTCACGCGGTGGACCGTCGCGTCGTGCCAGCGCATGCCCGCGGGCGCGCCGAGGGACTTGGCGATCGCCTCCTTCGCCGCGAACCGCGCGGCCAGCGACGCGGGCGGCAGGGCCCGCTCGGCGGGCGTGAAGAGCCGCGCGCGCAGCCCGGGCGCGCGCTCCAGGGTCGCCATGAACCGCGCCACGTCGACGACGTCGACGCCCACGCCGACGATCACGGCCGCCCGCCGGGGCAGCGGCGGGCGGCCGCGCGCCTGCCGGGGGCGTCCGGGCTGCTCGTCGCGCCCGGCGCGCCCGCAGGCCTCACTCGACCGTGACGGACTTGGCGAGGTTGCGCGGCTGGTCCACGTCGAGGCCCTTGGCCGTCGCGAGCTCGCACGCGAAGACCTGCAGCGGCACGACCGACAGCAGCGGGGCCAGCAGCGTGGGCGCCTGCGGCACGCGGAACACCTCGTCGGCGAAGGGCACCACGGCCTCGTCGCCGTCCTCCGCGATGACGATGGTCCGCGCCCCGCGCGCCCGGATCTCCTGGATGTTCGAGACGACCTTCGCGTGCAGCGAGTGCCGCCCGCGCGGCGACGGCACGACGACGAACACGGGCTGCCCGGGCTCGACGAGCGCGATCGGCCCGTGCTTGAGCTCGCCCGCCGCGAACCCCTCGGCGTGGATGTACGCGAGCTCCTTGAGCTTGAGCGCACCCTCGAGCGCCACGGGGTAGCCGACGTGCCGGCCGAGGAACAGCACCGACGGGGTGTCGGCCATCCACCGCGCGATCTCCTGCACGCGGGCGGACCGGTCGAGGACCGTCTGGATCTTGTCCGGCATGGCCCGCAGCTCGGCGAGGATCGTCTCGACCTCGTCGGCGAACATGTTGCCGCGGAGCTGGGCCAGGTACAGGCCGAGCAGGTACGTCGCCGTGATCTGCGCGAGGAACGCCTTCGTCGAGGCGACGGCGATCTCCGGGCCCGCGTGCGTGTAGAGGACCGCGTCGGACTCGCGCGGGATCGTCGAGCCGTGGGTGTTGACGATCGCGAGGGCGGTCGCGCCCTGCTCCCGCGCGTGCCGCACCGCCATGAGCGTGTCCATGGTCTCCCCCGACTGGGAGATGGCGACGACGAGCGTGCGTGCGTTCACGACCGGGTCCCGGTAGCGGAACTCGTGCGCCAGCTCGACCTCGACGGGGACGCGGCACCAGTGCTCGATCGCGTACTTGGCGACGTGGCCCGCGTAGGCGGCGGTGCCGCAGGCGACGACGACGATCTTGTCCACCGCGCGCAGGACGTCCTCGGAGATGCGCACCTCGTCGAGCACGAGCCGGCCGCGCACGTCCGTGCGGCCCAGGAGCGTGTCGGCCACCGCGTGCGGCTGGTCGTGGATCTCCTTGTCCATGAAGGAGCGGAATCCGCCCTTCTCCGCTGCCGCCGCGTCCCAGTCCACGGTGTAGCGCCGGGCGTGCACGCTCGCGCCGGCGAAGTCCGTCACCTCGACGGACGTCGGCGTGATGGTGACCACCTGGTCCTGGCCGAGCTCCAGCGCCTCGCGCGTGTGGGAGATGAACGCGGCCACGTCCGAGCCGAGGTAGTTCTCGCCCTGCCCCAGTCCGACGACCAGCGGCGAGTCGTGGCGTGCGCCGACGACCGTGCGCGGGTGGTCCGCGTGCACCGCGAGCAGCGTGAAGGTCCCCTCGAGCCGCCGCGCGACGGCCTGCATCGCGGTCGTGAGGTCGCCCGTCGTCGCGTAGGCCCGGTCGAGCAGGTGCGCGGCGACCTCGGTGTCGGTCTCCGAGAGGAACTCCACGCCCTCCGCGGCCAGCTCGGCCCGCAGGGCGACGAAGTTCTCGACGATGCCGTTGTGGATGACGGCGACGCGGCCGGCGACGTGCGGGTGCGCGTTGCGGTCCGTCGGCGCGCCGTGCGTCGCCCAGCGCGTGTGGCCGATCGCGGCGGTCGCGTCCGGCAGCGGGTGCGCGTCCAGCTCCTCCACGAGGTTGGCGAGCTTGCCCGCCTTCTTGGCGGTCGCGAGCGCGCCCCCCGGCCCGACGGCCGCGACGCCCGCGGAGTCGTAGCCGCGGTACTCCAGGCGGCGCAGCCCCTCGAGGACGACGTCGACGGGGCGCCCGTCCGCGTCGGCCGACCCCACGTACCCCACGATGCCGCACATGGCTGCGGAGTCTACGCGGGGGGTGCCGCGCGCCCCGGCCGGACGCGCGCCGCCGCGGCGCTGCGGCAGACTGGGCGCCGTGCCGTCGCCGTCCCTGCTGGCCACCCCCTGGGTGGACCTCGACCGCGACGCCTGGTCGCGCCTGTCCGCGTCCACCCCGCTGCCGCTGACCGCGACGGACGTGCAGCGCCTGCGGGCGCTCGGCGACCCCATCGACCTCGCCGAGGTCGACACCGTCTACCGCCCGTTGTCCCGCCTGCTCGACCTGCACGTGGGCGCGGTGCGCGCGCTCCACGCCGCGACCGGCACCTTCCTGCGCGAGGACGTCACGCGCACGCCGTTCGTCATCGGCGTGGCGGGGTCGGTGGCCGTCGGCAAGTCGACGACCGCCCGCCTGCTGCGCGAGCTCATGGCGCGCTGGCCGGCGACGCCCCGCGTCGAGCTGGTGACGACGGACGGCTTCCTGCACCCCAACGCCGAGCTGACCCGGCGCGGGCTCATGGAGCGCAAGGGCTTCCCGGAGTCGTACGACCGGCGGGCGCTCGTGCGGTTCGTCTCGCGCGTGAAGGCCGGCGAGCCGGAGGTCGAGGCGCCCGTCTACGACCACCTCACGTACGACATCGTGCCGGGGCGCTGGAACGTCGTGCGCCGCCCCGACGTGCTCATCGTGGAAGGGCTCAACGTGCTGCAGCCGTCCCGGCCCGGGGCGGCCGGCGGCGTGGCCGTCTCGGACTTCTTCGACTTCTCCATCTACGTGCACGCGGAGGAGGCGGACGTGCGGCAGTGGTACCTCGACCGGTTCCTGGCGCTGCGGCGCACCGCGTTCGCCCGGCCCGAGTCGTACTTCCGCCGCTACGCGGCCCTGTCCGACGACGAGGCCCTCGACCGCGCCGGTGCCATCTGGGACTCCATCAACGCCCCGAACCTGCGGCGCAACATCGCCCCGACGAGGGACCGCGCGACCCTCGTGCTGACGAAGGGGTACGACCACCGCGTGGAGCACGTCCGGCTGCGCAAGCTGTAGGGGGCCGTCCCTCCGGCCCGCCGTCGGTGCTCAGGACGACGAGGGCGCCGCGGGCGTCACCGTCGCGCGCGGGACCGCGAGCGCGACGGACCAGTCCGTCGCGTCGGTCTCGTCGAGCCCGGCCAGCTCGTCGGCCACGGCCGCCGACGCCGCGGCGCACGCCGCGCCGGGCACCTGGACCCACACCGCGCGCCCGAGCGCGTCCACGAGCCAGAGCGCCGGCCCGCCGTCGGCGAGCACCGCGGCGGCGCACCCCTCCTCGGGACCGCCGGCGACGACCGCGGTGCGCCCCGCGGGCGACGAGGGCCCCGAGGTGCGGGCCAGCGCGTCGACGAGGCCCGCGAGGTCGCCCTCGAGGACCTGCTCGCTGACCGTCGTCCAGAGGCCCTCGACGTCGCGCGCGGTGCCGCCGCGGGTGCAGACGACCACGCCCGTCGCCCGGAAGTCGTCCGGGACCGCACCCGGTGCCGCGACGGCCGACCGGGCCCCGCCCGACGTCGCCGGTGCCGCCGAGGCGTCCGTCCCGGGTTCGAGGCCCAGCGCCGCGAGCACGGCCGGCGCGCGGCAGTCCGCGGCGGGCTGCACCGCGGCCACCGGGCCGGCGGCGGCGGTCGGCCCGCACCCGGCGAGGACCGCGACGAGGACCCCCGCGAGCGCCGTAGGGGTCGCTGCGCGGGGGCTGACCGTGCGGTCGCGCACGTCCACCTCCTGCGCCCGTCGTCGTCCCACGGCGGGCGTGGGCGGACGACCGGGTGGGAGCGGCAGCGGCGCCGGCCTGCGACGACCCTAGGCACGGCGACGGCGCGGTCCCCCGCACCGAGACCGGATCGTTAGCCGGGGGCGCCCGATCGTGCCCGGGCCGTGACCGAGTCGTCACCGGTCGTCCACACGCGCGCACCGGCGCCTGCGAGCGCCGAGGTCAGCGGGCCGGGCACCGGCGACGTTCCCCCGCCCGGGTGAACGCCCGACGCCGGGGCACCGGCGGCCTCCGCCCCGCTCCCCGGCCGGCCGGCCGCCCGCGGCGCCGCCGCCCCCCGGCGTCGACGCCGCCGGGACACGGCCGCGGCCACGCGGTCGACCCCCAGCCCCACGAGCAGCCCGCCGACGACGCCGACCGCCACCGCCACGAGCGGCCGGCCGTGCAGCCACGCCCCCGCGGCCACCCCCAGCAGCGTCGACCACAGGGACCAGAGGAGCCCGCCGAGGGCCGACACCGCCGCGAACCGGCGCCACGGGTAGCGCACGGCGCCGGCGGTCATGTTGACGGCCACCCGCCCGACGGGCACGTAGCGCGCGGCCAGCAGGAGCGCCGCCGGCCGGCGGGCGAGCGCCGCCTCCGCCCGGTCCACCGCCCGCTGCGCGCGGGCCCCCCGCAGCACGCGCAGCGACCGCACGTCCACCCGCCGCCCGATCGCGTAGGCCACCTGGTCGCCCACCCACGCGCCCAGCGCCGCGGCGAGCACCACGAGGCGCAGGTCCGGCGCCCCCGTCGCGGCCGCCACGCTCGCCACCGCGATCACCGCCGACTCGCTGGGCACCGGCGGGAAGAACCCGTCGAGCGCTGCGAACGCGAACAGCCCCGGGTGGACCCAGGCGCTCCCGAGCAGGTCCAGCAGCCACTGCTCCACGTCGCGCACCCTCCACCGCCGCACCGGGCCGCCCCGCCCGCCGGCCGGGGCCGGGCGGACGGCGACGTGCGCCGGGGGCACCGGTGGCGCCCGCCGTCGACGCTAGGCGGGGGCACCGACGCGCCACATCGGGGAGGGGCCTGATCCGCACCCCGAGAGACCCCCCACCCCGGGGGGACGCCGCCCGGGGTCCGGTCCCACCCCGGGGGGACGACGCCGGCCGCGGGCCTGCCGCACGCCGCTGCCGCGCTGCCATACTGCGCCCGTGGCCTCCCGGGACGCGTCCGCGCACGCGACGCCCCCGGCCGCGCCACCAGCCGCGACCTCCCCGGCCGGTCCCGGGTCCTTCGCGGCCGTGCTGCGGCGCCTGCGGGAGGTGGCGGGGCTCACGCAGGAGGAGCTCGCCGAGCGGGCGGGCCTCACCGCGCACGGCGTCGGCGCGCTCGAGCGGGGCGCCCGCACCCGCCCGTACCCGCACACGGTCCGCGCCCTGGCGGCGGCCCTCGGCCTGCCGCCCGAGGACGACACCCTGCGCGCCGCCGCGCACGGCGCCGCCACCGCCCGGCGGGACCGGACGGGCCGGGCCGCCGGCTCCGCCACGCCCACCGCGACGCCCCCACCGACGCCCCCACCGACGCCCGTGCCGACCGCCACGGCGGCGTCCTCACCGACCTCCGCCCCGGATGCGGCCCCGACCTCAGCCCCGACCTCAGCCCCGGCCGCGTCGGCCCCGCGCCGCGGTCTGCCCCCACCGGTCACGGCGCTCGTCGGGCGGGAGGACGACCTCGCCGCGGTCACCGCCCTCCTGCACGACGAGCACGCCCGCCTCGTCACGCTGACGGGCACCGGCGGCGTCGGCAAGACGACCCTCGCGCACGCCGTCGCCCGCGCGGTCACCGAGCCACCACCCCAGCCACCACCCCAGCCACCACCCCAGCCACCGGCTCCCGCCGCCCACGGCGCTCCGCCCGCACCGACGCGCTTCACGGACGGCGTCGTCGCCGTCGCGCTGGCCGGCGTCGACGAGACCGCGCTCGTGCTGCCCGCGGTGGGTCGGGTGCTGGGCCTGCCGGGAGCCGAGACGGGCGCGGCCGACACCGCCGTGCCGGCCGCCCTCGCGCGGCTCGACGCGCTGCTCGTGCTCGACAACCTCGAGCACCTGCCGGGCGTGGCGGACGTCGTCGCGGACCTGCTCGCGGCCTGCCCGGACCTCGTCGTGCTCGCCACGAGCCGCGCGGCGCTGCGGCTGCGCGGCGAGGTCGAGCACGCCGTGCGCCCCCTGGCGCTGCCGTCCGGCGACCAGCCCGACCTGGCCGCGGTCGCCGCGTCGCCCGCCGGAGCGCTGCTGCTGCAACGGGCCCGCGCGGTGCAGCGCTCCTTCGGCACCCGGCCCGACGACGCCGCGCCGCTGGCGGCGCTGTGCCGACGGCTGGCGGGCATCCCCCTGGCGCTGGAGCTGGCCGCCGCCCGCGCCCGCGTGCTCGACGCCCCGACCCTGCTCGCACGGCTGGAGGACGCGACGAACCGCGCCGGCGCGAGCGACCTGCCCGAGCGGCAGCGCACCCTTCGCGCGACGCTCGACTGGAGCTACCGCCTGCTCTCCGCCGACGAGCGCCGCCTCCTGCGCCGGCTGGCCGTGTTCGTCGACGGCGGCGACCTCGAGGCCGTCGAGGCGGTGGCCGCGGACGTGGTGGACGTCCTCGGCGGGCTCGAGCGCCTCGTCGAGCACTCGCTCGTCACCGTCACGGACGGCCCGGCCGGGCCCCGGTTCGGCATGCTCGAACCGGTGCTCCAGCACGCGCGCGGGCTCGCCCCCGACGAGGAGGCCGCCGCCGTCCGCACCGCCCACGCGACGTACTACCTCGACCTCGCGCTGCGGGCAGCACCGCACTACGAGCGCCCCGACCAGGTCGCCTGGCTCGATCGCGCGGAGCGGGAGGACGGCAACCTCACCGCCGCCCTCGAGCACTGGGTGCAGGTCGGCGACGGCGGCCGCGCCGGGACGATGGTCTGGGCGCTGTGGCTCTACTGGTGGCTGCGGGGGCGGCTGCGGCGCGGTCGCCGGCTGGCCGAGGCGACCCTGCCCCTGCCCCTGCCCGACCCCGTGCGCGTCCGGGTCCTGGCGACGACGGCGACGATGGCCTTCGCGCAGGGCGAGCTGGCGACGAGCGCCGCCCGCTGGCAGGAGGCCCTCGACCTCGCCACCGCCGGCGACGACCCCGAGGGCGTGCTCTACGCGACGGCGGGTCGCGGGCTGGTCCACCTCGCGGAGGGGGCGCTCGACGACGCGCGGGACGGCTTCGCGGCGGCCCTGGCGCACGCGGAGGCCGCCGGGCTGGCCGGCACGTGGGTGGTCGCGCTGCTGCAGGTGTGGCTGGGGACGGTGCTGCTGCGGTCGGGCGACCCGGCGGCCGCCGTCCGGCACGTCGAGCCGGCCCTCGCGTCGGCGCGGGCGCGCGGCGACCGTCTGAGCACGTACATCGCGCTGTACGACCTCGTGCAGGCGCTGCTGGCCCAGGACCGGCCCGACGACGCCCGCGCCCACGCGCTGGAGGGGGTTCGGCTGTCGCAGGAGACCGGCGACGTGCCGAACACCGCCTACTTCCTCGAGAGCCTGGCCGTGGTGGAGCAGGCGGCGGGCCGGCCGGAGCGGACGGCCGTGCTGCTCGGCGCCTCCGAGGCCCTGCGCGACCGCGTCGGCGCCGCGTCGCACGGCTACTACCTGCCCGATCCCGCGCTGCGGGCTGCCGCCGAGGCCGGCGCCCGCCAGGCCCTGGGACCGGACGGCTGGATGCAGCACCTGGTGAGGGGGCGTGCCCTGTCCCCCGACGAGGCCGTCGCCGTCGCGGCCGGTCCGACCCCCGCCCCCTGAGGCACGCCGTCCGGACAGCCGTACGGCTCGTGGCTGTGCGAGTGGTGAGCGGGTGGTGAGCGGGTGGTGAGCGGGTGCTGTGCCTGTCCGCCCCGTCGTCGCGCCGACAGGCTCGGTGGTGCCGGGACCACCCGCCCGGCACCCCTGGACCGGCCGCTCCGCGGCCACCGACGGAAGGCCGCGACCGTGAGCACCGCCCCGACCCTCGCCTCGACCGCACCGCTGCGGCGGGCGCTCCTCGACGCCGCCGCGCTCGTCCGCAGGACCGCGCCCGGGGACGTGGCCCGCGCGCGACTGCTCGCCGAGCACGTGCGGACCCTGGTCGGCGCGCCGGACGCGACCGGTCCCGCCGACCTGCGTGCCGCCAGGCTCGAGGCGGCGCTGCGGGACTGGGAGCCGGCCGCCGACCCGGCCGCGCGCGACGCGGTCGCCGACGCGCTGGTCCCCGTGCAGCCCGACGACACGGCCGCGGCGGACCCCCTCGTCGCGGGTCTGCACCTCGGTCGGCTGGCCGACGCGGACGTGCCGCCCGCCGAGCGGGTGCGGATGCTGCTGCGCCTCGGCTGGGCGCTGGACGGGGTGCCGGCCGCCGAGCGGGCGGCGTGGCTGCGCGACCACGCCCCGGCGTCCGCCCGGGCGCTCTGGTGGACCGTCGGGCGCCGCCGCTTCGCCGCGCACCGGGCGCAGGTCCTCGCCACGCCGGGGACGCGGCCCGCGGCCGTCGCGCTGCCGCGAGCGGTGGCCCCTGTCGCGGTCCCGGTCCCGGTCGCGGCCTGAGCCCCCGGCTACCGGACGGGAGGCGCAGCGCTCAGGCGTCCGTGTCGAGGCCCGCCAGCGGGAAGCCCAGGAGGCGTGCCGCCTCCACGGGCCGCGCGGGCACGGCCCACCGGGCCCCCTGCGCGTCGCTCGTCGACAGGGACCGCAGCTCGGCCCGGTCGAGGTACAGCGTGCCGTGCAGGTGGTCGGTCTCGTGCTGCACGATGCGCGCCGGCCACCCCTCCACGACCTCGTCGAGCGCCCGCCCGGTCTCGTCCTGCCCGACGAGGCGCACCCGCCGCGGACGTGCCACGACGGCCTGGTACCCCACGACCGACAGGCAGCCCTCGTAGAAGCCGACGCGCTCCTCGTCGAGCGCCTCGTAGCGGGGGTTCACCAGGACCCGCGGCGCGAGCACGGGACGCTCGCGTACGAGCGCCACGTCCGGGTCGGGCGACCCGGGGTCGGCGAGCACGGCGACCGCGACCGGCAGCCCCACCTGCGGGGCGGCGAGGCCCACCCCGGGCGCCGCCCGCATCGTCGCGCGCAGCACGTCGAGGAGCCGCGCGAGCTCGTCGTCGGCCAGCCAGCCGTCGTACCGGTGCGCGACCGCGCGGAGCACGGGGTGCCCGGCCTGCACGATCGGCACCACGCCGTCGTCGTCCGCCCGGTCCAGCAGCCGCAGCACGGCCTCGCGCAGCACGGGCACGAGGTCGCGGGACGGGCCCACCGCGCGCGGCGCGCCCGGGGCGCTCACAGGGCGAGCCGCTCGCGGACGACGTCCGCCAGCGCGTGCGCGACCTCGTCCGCCTCGTCCTGCGTGGCCGCCTCGACCATGACGCGGACCAGCGGCTCGGTGCCGGACGGGCGCAGGAGCACGCGCCCGGTCGTGCCCAGTCGGCCCTCGGCGTCGCGCACGGCGTCGGCCAGCGCGTCGTCACCCGTGCGCCCGCGGTCCACGCCGTCCACGTTGACGAGCGTCTGCGGCAGCCGTCGCACGACGGCGGCCAGGTCGTCCAGCGGTCGGCCCGTCGCCGCGACCCGCGCCGCGAGCTGCAGGGCGGTGAGGACGCCGTCGCCGGTGGTGGCGTGCTCGGCCATGATGATGTGCCCGGACTGCTCGCCGCCCAGGGCGTAGCCGCCCGCGCGCATCGCCTCGAGGACGTACCGGTCGCCGACCGCCGTCTCGACCGTGCGCACGCCGTGCTCGCCCATCGCCAGCCGGAGCCCGAGGTTGCTCATGACGGTGGTGACCAGCGTCCCGTCGACGAGCTGGCCCCGCTCGTGCAGCGCCAGCGCGAGGACGCCCATGATCTGGTCGCCGTCGACGAGGACGCCGTGGCGGTCCACCGCCAGGCACCGGTCCGCGTCGCCGTCGAAGGCCACGCCGAGGTCGGCCTGCGAGGCGACGACGGCCGCCTGGAGCTGCTCGGGGTGCGTGGAGCCGCACTTCTCGTTGATGTTGCGGCCGTCGGGCGAGGCGTTGATGACGACGACGTCGGCACCGGCGGCCCGCAGCGCCTGCGGCCCGACCTCGCTCGCCGCGCCGTTCGCGCAGTCGACGGCGATGCGCAGGCCGGCCAGGCTCGTGCCGATCGTGCCGACCAGGTGGTCGACGTAGCGCTCCCCTGCGCGGCCCGTGTCCCGGCGTAGGCGGCCGACGCCGGCACCGGTGGGCCGGTCCCAGCTCTCGCCGATGCGGGCCTCGATGGCTGCCTCGAGCTCGTCGTCGAGCTTCTGCCCCCCGCGGGCCAGGAACTTGATGCCGTTGTCCGGCATCGGGTTGTGCGACGCCGACAGCACCACCCCGAGGTCGACGCCCGAGTCCGCGGTGAGGAAGGCGACCGCCGGGGTCGGCAGGACCCCCACGTCGTCGACGTCAACACCGGCCGAGGCCAGCCCCGCGCACACCGCGGCCGAGAGGAACTCCCCCGACGCCCGGCCGTCCCGCCCGACGACCGCCCGCGGCCGGTGCCCGGCGAACGCGCCGGACGCCGCCAGCACGTGCGCCGCCGCCACCGAGAGGTCCAGGGCCAGCTCGGCCGTCACGTCCCGGTTCGCCAGCCCGCGGACCCCGTCGGTCCCGAACAGTCGCGCCATCCTCAGACTCCTTCGCTCGTACGTGCCGGGGCGCAGCGCCCGGGGACGACGACGGCCCCGCGGTCGTCGCCGACCGGCGGGGCCATCGTGCCGTGCGCAGCCCGTGCAGCACCCGGGGACACCCCGGGTGCCGCCTGCGGGATCAGCGCTTGGAGTACTGCGGCGCCTTGCGCGCCTTCTTCAGACCGGCCTTCTTGCGCTCGACGACGCGGGCGTCGCGCGTGAGGAAGCCGGCCTTCTTCAGCGCCGGGCGGTTGTGCTCGGCGTCGATCGCGTTGAGGGCCCGGGCGATGCCGAGGCGCACCGCGCCGGCCTGGCCCGAGACGCCGCCGCCGCTGACGCGGGCGATGACGTCGAAGCGACCCTCGACGTCGACCACCTTGAGCGGCGAGCCGGCGATCTGCTGGTGCACCTTGTTCGGGAAGTAGTCCTCGAGCGTGCGCCCGTTGATCGTCCACGTCCCCGTGCCGGGGACGAGGCGGACCCGCGCCACGGCCTCCTTGCGGCGGCCGAGGGCCTGCCCGGGAGCCGTGAGCGACTGGCCGCGCCCGGTGGGCGCGCTGCTCTCGGAGGTGTAGCTGGTGGGCGTCTCGTCGCCCTCGAGGTCGATCTCGACCGTCACTGGTGGTCCTCGCGTCCTGTCGTCGTCGCGCGGGCGTCAGGCGCCCTGCACGACCTGGGTGATCTCGAAGGGCTGGGGCTGCTGCGCCTGGTGCGGGTGCACCGGACCGGCGTAGACCTTGAGCTTGCCGAGCTGCTGGCGGCCGAGCGAGGTCTTGGGGATCATGCCGCGGACGGCCTTCTCCACCGCACGCTCGGGGTGCTTGTCCAGCAGGTCCCGGTACGCGGTGGCCCGCAGGCCGCCCGGGTAGCCGGAGTGGCGGTACGCCAGCTTGGTCTCGCGCTTGTTGCCGGTCAGCGCGACCTTCTCCGCGTTGATGACGATGACGAAGTCGCCGCCGTCGACGTGGGGGGCGAAGGTCGCCTTGTGCTTGCCGCGCAGCAGCGTGGCCACGTGGGTGGCCAGGCGGCCCAGGACGACATCGGTCGCGTCGATGACGTGCCAGGTCCGCTCGACGTCGCCGGGCTTCGGGGTGTACGTGCGCACGGTCGTGAGCCTTCGTTTCGTTGAACCGGTGGTCTCGGCGGGGCGCCGCCGCAGCACGCGTCGGTGACGCGTCCGTGGACGGGCGCCCGCCGGTGCGGGCTGTCGGTGTCATCCCGACGGACCGGCGAGTGGGACCACACCGGGCCTGCCGTGCGCCGGGGTGCTGAAGCTGCACCCGAGCGCGACAGGGGACGTACGACGACTCACCAGGGTAAGGGCACGACGACGCGACGGTCAAAGTGGCGCCGGACGCACCGCGGCGGGCACGCGCCGGCGACCGGCGGCACCGGCGGCACCGGCGGCACCGGCGGCTCCGGCGGCACCGGCGGCTCCGTGGGTCAGCGCGCCCGGGCCACCCGCCCGACGTCCCACACGGGCTCCGGCGTCTCCACCACCTGCCCGTCCGCCCCCACGACGAGGAACCGGTCGAAGCCGCGCGTGAACCAGCGGTCGTGCGTGACGGCCAGCACCGTGCCCTCGAAGGCCGCCAGCCCGGCCTCCAGCGCCTCCGCCGAGTGCAGGTCGAGGTTGTCGGTGGGCTCGTCGAGCAGCAGGAGCGTCGCCCCGCCGAGCTCCAGCAGCAGGATCTGGAACCGCGCCTTCTGGCCGCCCGACAGGGTCTCGTACCGCTGCTCCGCGGCGGCGACGAGCTCGTACCGGTCCAGCGCCTTGCTCGCCGGCTCCCGGCCGAGGCCCGCGCGCCCGCCGGGCCGGCCGTCGCCGCGGTGCAGGATCTCCAGCAGGGTCCGCCCGACGAGCTCCGGGTGGCCGTGGTTCTGCGCGAACCAGCCCGGTCGCACCCGCGCCCCCAGCGTCACCCGTCCGGTGTGCGCCACCGGCTCGACGCCCGGCCCGTCGTCGACGGGCAGCTGCGCCGGGTCGGGGTCGGTCCCGCCCGCCGCCAGCAGCCGCAGCAGGTGCGACTTGCCCGAGCCGTTCGAGCCGAGCAGCGCCACGCGCTCGCCGAACCA
Organism: Cellulomonas sp. plas2; assembly: GCF_057221735.1. Taxonomy (NCBI): domain Bacteria; kingdom Bacillati; phylum Actinomycetota; class Actinomycetes; order Micrococcales; family Cellulomonadaceae; genus Cellulomonas; species Cellulomonas sp. plas2. The sequence continues at coordinate 951,466 of NZ_CM170155.1, read as the reverse complement.
CACCTCGAGGTCGAAGGGCTGCAGGAGCCCGGTCAGCTCGAGCCCCTCGGCGACGACGGCGCGCCGGCCCGTCCGGCCGCCGCGCAGCCGCACGCGCACCTGCTGGTCCCGCGCGAGCACGGCGGGGGGCCCGGCCTCCTCGAAGCGCCGCAGCCGCGTCTGCGCGGCCGAGTAGCGGGAGGCCAGGCCGTCGTTGAAGGCGGCCTTCGTGCGCAGGGTCTGGACGAGGTCGCGGAGCTGGGCGTGCTCCTCGTCCCAGCGGCGCAGCAGCTCCTCCTCCCGCGCCCGGCGGTCCGCGCGCGCGGACGCGTAGGTCGCGAAGCCGCCGCCGTGCACCCAGGCCCGCGCCCCCACCGGCGTCGGCTCGAGCGTGATGACGTGCGTGGCCACGCGCGCGAGCAGCTCCCGGTCGTGGCTGACGAACAGCACCGTCCGACCCGAGGCGACGAGGCGCTCCTCCAGCCAGCGCTTCGTGGGCACGTCGAGGGCGTTGTCGGGCTCGTCGAGCAGGAGCACCTCGTCGGGGCCGCGCAGCAGCGCCTCGAGGACGAGCCGCTTCTGCTCGCCGCCCGACAGGGACCGCACCTCGCGGTCCTGCGCCCGCTCGAAGGGCACGGACAGGACCGCGTCGGTGACCCGGTCCCACTGCGCCTCCGCCTCGTAGCCACCGACGTCCGCCCAGTCGACGAGCGCCTGCGCGTACCGCAGCTGCGCGGGCTCGTCGTCGACCGTCATGATCCCGAGCTCCGCGGCCGCGAGCTCGGCCGCCGCGGCCGCCACGGCGGGCGGCGCGAGCGAGCCGAGCAGGTCGCGCACGGAGCGGTCGTCGGCGATGCGGCCCACGTCCTGCCGCATGACGCCGAGCCCGCCGGAGCGCGCGACGCCGCCGGCGTGCGGCACCTCGTCCCCGGTGACGATGCGCAGGAGCGTGGACTTGCCGGTGCCGTTCGGCCCGACGAGGGCCATCCGCTGCCCGTCGCCGACGCGGAAGGACACGCCGTCGAGGAGCGGTCGGCCGTCGGGCAGGACGTAGCCGACCCCGGAGATGTCGACGTGGCCCATGGGCCCGAGTCTGCTGCACGGCGCCCGCGCTGGTCACCGCCTTTCCGCTGGCGACCCGCCGCGCCCGGTGCCAGGGTCGGGCGCATGACCGAGAACACTCCCGCCACCAGCACGGACGCCGCCCTGGGCAGCGAGGGCGACTCCGACCAGCTCCCCGGCGAGGACACGATGATCGGGCGGGGGGTCGACGACCTGCTCGACGAGGGGTACACGCCGCCCGAGCGCCCCCGCACCGCCACGCAGCGCTACGGCGAGACGGAGTGGGAGGAGCAGCACCGGGAGACGATCGACCAGCGGATCATCCAGGAGGAGCCCGAGGTCTGGGAGCAGGACGAGCCCCCGAGCCCCGAGCGCGAGCCCCTGCGCGCGGGCCGTCTCTCCGCGGACGACGACGCCGTCGAGGCGGGCGGCACCGACATGTTCGCGGTCGACCAGGGCGTCGACGGCGGCGCCGCCTCGGCGGAGGAAGCGGCGGTGCACCTCGTCGCCGAGGAGACCGACGACGAGTACGTCCGTGACAACGCCGCCGAGCTCGACGAGCTGGACGCCGAGCTCGAGGAGGCCGGCCAGGAGCCGGACGAGCAGCTGGAGGCCCCGGACCCCGACATCGAGGAGGCCGGCCTCACCAGCGGGCTCCCCACGGTCGACGGCTCGACGACGGAGCCCGGCCCCCGCGCCTGATCAGGGCGTCACGATGCGGGGCGACCCGCGTCAGCAGCAGCCGCCGGGCGCGGCGCCGGTCCCGGCCGGTGCCGCGCCCGGCTGCGGTCCCACCTCGTGGGCGCCGCGGCGGGCCCGGGTGGCGTCCGCGCGGGCCGCGAGCGCGTCGTCGTCGGGGTAGCCGACCTCCTCGAGCGTGAGCCCGTGCGCCGCCACGACGGCGGCCCCGCCCGCCCGCGAGCGCGAGGCGAGCAGCCCCGCGGGCCAGCCGACCGGCCGGCGCCCCTCCCCGACGGCCAGCGACGCGCCCACGAGCGCCCGCACCATGGAGTGGCAGAACGCGTCCGCCTGCACGGCGGCCACCACGAGCCCCGCGTCGGGCCCGTCGGCCGGCCGCTCCCAGCCGAACCGCTCGAGGCGGCGGATGGTCGTCGCCCCCTCGCGCGGCTTGCAGAACGCCGCGAAGTCGTGCAGCCCGACGAGCTCCCCCGCCGCGGCGTCCATCGCGGCGACGTCGAGGCGCCGCCGGTGCCAGAGCACCGAGGCGCGGTGCAAGGGGTCGCGCCCGGCGGGGTCGTCGCACACGCGGTAGGCGTAGCGCCGGCGCAGGGCGGAGAAGCGCGCATCGAACCCGGCCGGCGCCACCGCCACCCGCCGCACGACGACGTCGTCGGGCAGCAGCCCGCCGAGGCGGCCGACGAGCGCCTCCTGCGCCGACCGGCCGCCGCGCCCGCCGGCGGCCGCCCAGGCGTCCGCCGTCACGTCCACGTGCGCCACCTGCCCCCGGGCGTGGACACCGGCGTCCGTCCGCCCCGCGACCACGAGCCGGGGCGCCGCCTCGTCGCGCGCCGCGGTCCGCAGCACGGTGGCCAGGGCGTCCTCCAGCACGCCCTGCACGCTGCGGAGCCCGGGCTGACGGGCCCAGCCGGCGAAGTCCGTGCCGTCGTAGGCCAGGTCCAGGCGCAGGCGCACCGACGGCGTCCCCGGCACCGCGTCCGGCGGCATCGCATCCGGTGGTGGCGAGGGGTGGTCGAGCACGGCAGCACGGTAGCCGTCGCGCACCTGTCTCACTTGCCGGACACCTCGTCCCATCCAATGGGCGGACACGACGTGACAGCCCCCGGGTCGGCCGTGCGAGACTCCTCGCCATGTCGACCGCCGCTGCGCTGCTCACCGCGCGCCTGCACGTCGACCTCATGCGTCTGGCCTCGATGGCCTGCGCCGCGCCGGCCTGTTGTCGGCCGGCCGGCACCCCCTGACGCACCCCCCTCAGACCTCTCCGCGGGTGCCGACGGCCAGCACCCGCGTGAACGCTGCGCGGACCTGCGCCCGGCACCCTCCGCCCCCACCGGAGGACCGCCGCACCATGTCGGCCGACACCACCTCGACCCCCCGCGCCGCGGGCCGGCCGACGCGCACCCAGGACCACGGCCAGTGGGCCCTGGGCAGCCGTGAGCCGCTCAACCCCAACGAGCGGTTCAAGCAGGAGGACGACGGCCTCAACGTCCGCGCGCGGATCGAGGAGGTCTACGCCCGGGAGGGCTTCGCCTCGATCGCGCCCCAGGACCTGCGCGGGCGGATGCGCTGGTGGGGCCTGTACACCCAGCGCAAGCCCGGCATCGACGGCGGCCGGACGGCCGTGCTCGAGCCGCACGAGCTCGACGACGAGTACTTCATGCTCCGGGTCCGCCTCGACGGCGGCCGGCTGACCGTCGCCCAGACGCGCGCGGTGGCCGAGGTCTCGCGCCGGTTCGCCCGCAGCACCGCGGACATCACCGACCGGCAGAACATCCAGCTGCACTGGGTCCGCATCGAGGACGTCCCCGAGATCTGGCGGGCGCTCGAGGGCGCCGGCCTGTCGACGACCGAGGCCTGCGGCGACACCCCGCGCGTGGTGCTCGGCTCCCCCGTCGCCGGCGTCGCGGCCGACGAGATCATCGACGGCACGCCGGCCATCGACGCCATCACCGAGCGCTACGTCGGGGACCCGGCGTTCTCCAACCTCCCCCGCAAGTGCAAGACCGCCATCTCCGGCAACCCGCACCTCGACGTCGTCCACGAGATCAACGACGTGTCCTTCGTCGGCGTCGTGCACCCCGAGCACGGCCCGGGCTTCGACGTGTGGGTGGGCGGCGGGCTGTCCACGTCCGCGCACGTCGCCCAGCGCCTCGGCGCCTGGGTCCCGCTGGCCGAGGTCCCCGAGGTGTGGGCGGGCGTCATCGGGATCTTCCGCGACTACGGCTACCGCCGGCTGCGCAACCGCGCGCGGCTGAAGTACCTCGTCGCCGACTGGGGCGCGCAGCGCTTCCGCGACGTGCTCGAGACCGAGTACCTGCACCGCCCCCTGCTCGACGGGCCCGCCCCCGCCCCGGCGGAGGGCCGCCGCGACCACCTCGGCGTGCACCGGCAGAAGGACGGCCGGTTCTACGTCGGCGTCAGCCCGACGGTCGGCCGCATCTCGGGCGAGGTCCTCGACCGCGTCGCGGACCTCGTCGAGGCCGCCGGCTCCGACCGCGTCCGCCTGACGGTGGAGCAGAAGCTGCTCGTCCTCGACGTGGCGGCCGACCGGGTGGACGCCCTCGTCGCCGGGCTGGCGGGGCTGGGCCTGCACGCCGACCCCTCCGAGTTCCGTCGGGGCACCATCGCCTGCACCGGCATCGAGTACTGCAAGCTCGCCATCGTCGAGACGAAGGCCCGCGCCGCCCGCACGGTCGCGGCCCTCGAGGCGGCGCTGCCGACGTTCGAGCACCCGTTGACGATCCACGTCAACGGCTGCCCCAACTCCTGCGCGCGCATCCAGACCGCGGACATCGGCCTCAAGGGCCAGATCGTCACCGACGACGAGGGCCGCCAGGTCGAGGGGTTCCAGGTCCACCTGGGCGGCACGCTCGGCGGTCAGGCCTCGTTCGGCCGCAAGCTGCGCGGGCACAAGGTCGTGGGCGACGAGCTCCCGGCGTACGTCGAGCGCCTGGCCCGTGCCTTCGAGGCCGGCCGCGAGGCCGACGAGACGTTCGCCCAGTGGGTCCAGCGCGCCGACGAGGAGGTGCTGCGGTGAGCGAGGAGGGCGGCCGCGCGGTGCCGTACTTCTGCCCGTTCTGCGGGGAGGAGGACCTGCGCCCCGCGGGCCCGGAGCACGCGACGTGGGAATGCCGCGGCTGCACGCGCGTGTTCGCGCTGCGCATGGTCGGTCAGAGGGTCGGCCAGACGGTGGGGCAGGTGGAGAGGTCATGAGCAGCACCACGAGCACGAGCACGAGCACGGCCCCGCGGGTCGGCGTCGCCGACCACGTCGCCGGGCACGACCCGGCCGCCGACGACGCGCTGCGCGCGCTGGCCCTCGAGGCGGAGGCGCGGTTCGCCGCCCTCGAGGCCGACGCGCCGGACACCTACGAGGCGCGCGTCGACCTCGCGGCGCGGGCCCTGCGCTGGGCGCACGGGACGTTCGGCGACGATCTCGTCGTCGCGTCCTCCATGGGCGACGAGGTCCTCGTCCACCTGGCCTCGCAGACGGCGCCGGGCGTGGACGTGCTCTTCCTCGACACGGGCTACCACTTCGCCGAGACGCTGGGCACGCGCGACGCGGTCGCCGCGACGCTGCCCGTCACGGTCCGCACGGTCCTGCCGCTGCTCACGGTCGCGCAGCAGGACGCCCAGCACGGCCCGCGCCTGCACGACCGCGACCCCGACGCCTGCTGCGCGATCCGCAAGGTCGAGCCGCTGCAGCGGGGGCTGGCGCCCTACCGCGCCTGGGTCACGGGCATGCGCCGCGCCGACGCCCCGACGCGCACCGACATCACGCTCGTCGGCTGGGACGCCCGCCGCGGCAAGGTCAAGCTCAACCCGGTCGCCGCCTGGACCGACGACGACGTCCAGCGGTTCGCCGCCGAGAACGGGGTCCTCATGAACCTCCTGCGCGACGCGGGGTACGCCTCGATCGGCTGCGAGCCCTGCACGCGCCCGGTCGCTCCCGGCGAGGACGCGCGCGCCGGCCGCTGGGCCGGCCGCGCCAAGACCGAGTGCGGGCTGCACACGTGAGCGCCGTGACGGCGGACCGCACGTCCGAGCAGGCGCGGGACCTCGCCGGCGTCGCCCTGTCCCAGCTCGACGACCTCGAGTCGGAGGCCATCCACATCTTCCGCGAGGTCGTCGGCGAGCTCGAGCGCCCCGTGCTCCTGTTCTCCGGCGGCAAGGACTCGATCGTCATGCTGCACCTGGCGGTCAAGGCGTTCTGGCCGGCCCCGGTGCCGTTCCCGCTGCTGCACGTCGACACGGGGCACAACTTCCCCGAGGTCCTCGCGCACCGCGACGCCACCGCCGAGAGGCTCGGGCTGCGGCTGCTCGTCGCGTCCGTGCAGGACGCGATCGACGCGGGCAAGCTCCGCGAGCGCCCTGACGGCACCCGCAACCCGCTGCAGACCGTCCCCCTCCTCGAGGCGATCGAGGAGGGCCGCTTCGACGCGGTCTTCGGCGGCGGCCGCCGCGACGAGGAGAAGGCCCGCGCCAAGGAGCGCGTCTTCTCCCTGCGCGACGAGTTCGGCGCCTGGGACCCGCGCCGCCAGCGCCCCGAGCTGTGGGGGCTGTACAACGGCCGCCACCGCCCGGGCGAGCACGTGCGCGTCTTCCCGCTGTCCAACTGGACCGAGATGGACGTGTGGCTCTACATCGAGCGCGAGGGCATCGACCTGCCGTCGATCTACTACGCGCACGAGCGCGACGTGTTCTCCCGCGACGGCATGTGGCTGACCGCCGGCGACTGGGGCGGGCCGAAGCCGCACGAGACGGTCGAGCGCCGGCAGGTGCGGTACCGCACGGTCGGGGACATGTCCTGCACGGGTGCCGTGGACTCCGACGCCGCGACCGTGGCCGACGTCATCGCCGAGGTCGCGGGCAGCCGGCTCACCGAGCGCGGCGCCACGCGGGCCGACGACCGGATGTCCGAGGCCGCCATGGAGGACCGCAAGCGCGAGGGGTACTTCTGATGGGCACCACGACGACCGCCCCGCTCCGGACGGGGTCGGCGCAGGAGTCCGTGCAGGCCGGCGCCGCCCGCGCCCGCGACCTGCTGCGGCTGGCCACGGCGGGCTCCGTCGACGACGGCAAGTCGACCCTCGTCGGGCGCCTGCTGCACGACACGAAGTCGGTGCTGGCCGACCAGCTCGCCGCCGTCGAGCGCGTGAGCGCCGAGCGCGGCCTGGCCGCCGCCGACCTCGCGCTGCTCACCGACGGCCTGCGCGCCGAGCGCGAGCAGGGCATCACCATCGACGTCGCGTACCGCTACTTCGCCACGGACCGCCGCGCCTTCGTGCTCGCCGACACCCCCGGTCACGTGCAGTACACCCGCAACATGGTCACGGGCGCCTCGACGGCCCAGCTCGCCGTGGTCCTGCTCGACGCGCGCAAGGGCGTACTGGAGCAGACCCGTCGCCACGTCTCGGTCGCGGCGCTGCTGCGGGTGCCGCACGTCGTGCTCGCCGTGAACAAGATGGACCTCGTCGGGTACGACGAGGCGACGTTCCGCACCCACGCCGGGGCGTTCGCCGAGCTCGCCACGGGGCTGGGCGTCGAGGACGTCACCGCCATCCCGCTGTCCGCCCTCGCCGGGGACAACGTCGTCGAGCGCTCCGCCGCCATGCCCTGGTACGACGGGCCGACGCTCCTGGAGCACCTCGAGGCCGTCCCGGTCGAGCGCGACCCGCGCACGGAGCCCCTGCGCTTCCCCGTCCAGGTCGTCATCCGCCCGCAGACGCCGGACTTCCCGGACTACCGCGGCTACGCGGGGCGCATCGAGCAGGGCGGCGTCGCGGTCGGCGACACGGTCGTCGTGCAGCCCGCGGGCCGGACGACGACGGTCGTCGGCATCGACACCGCCGACGGCCCGCTGGACGCGGCGTGGGCGCCGCGGTCCGTCACGCTGCGGCTGGCCGACGACATCGACATCTCCCGCGGCGACCTCCTGGCCGACGCGACCCGCCCCGCGACGGTCACGCAGGACCTGTCCGGCACGGTGTGCTGGCTCGGGGACACCCCGGCGGCCCCGCGGCAGCGCGTCCTGGTCCGCACGGGGACGCGCACCGTCCGCGCGATGATCCGCTCCCTCGACGAGGGCCTCGACGTGACGACCCTCGAGCGGCACCCCGCGCCGACGTCGTTCGCGCTCAACGACATCGGCCGGCTGACGCTGCGCCTGGCCGAGCCCGTGGCGGTCGACGAGTACGCCACCCTGCGCCACGGCGGCGCCTTCCTCCTCGTCGACGAGGCCGACGGCATGACGCTGGCCGCCGGCATGGTCGGCGACCCCCTCGCCGGCGGGTGTCCGGGGGGCCGTCCGAGCGCCTGAGCGCGCCCGGGCGGCCCGTAGGCACCGGTCCCGTCCGTCGTCGCACCCCTGGAAGGCCCCCATGACCTCCCGCCAGCCCTCTCCCGTCCCCGGCTCGATCCCCGGCACGCTGTCGGGTCCGCTGTCCGGCCCGCTGTCCCGCCGCACCGTCCTGGCCGGAGGGCTCGGCGCCCTCGCGGTCCCGCTGCTCGCCGCCTGCTCGGACGACGCCCCCGCCGCCGGCGCCACCCCGGGCACGGCCGCGACCCTCAACCTCGCGTACTTCGCCAACCTCACGCACGCCGCCGCGCTCATCGGCGTCGCGGAGGGCCTGTTCACGGCCGAGCTCGGCAGCACGGAGCTCGTCGAGCAGGTCGTCAACGCCGGGCCGTCCGCGGTCGAGGGCCTCCTCGGCGGGTCCATCGACGCCGCCTACATCGGCCCCGGACCGACGATCAACGCCCACGCCCAGAGCGACGGGCAGATCGTGCGCATCGTCGCGGGGGCGACCTCGGGCGGCGCGTCCCTCGTCGTCCGCGCGGGGATCACGAGCGCCGAGGACCTGCGCGGACTGACCCTCGCCTCCCCCCAGCTCGGCAACACCCAGGACGTGGCGTTGCGGAACTGGCTCGCCGAGCAGGGGCTCGAGACGTCGGTCGAGGGGGGCGGCGACGTGACGATCGCCCCCCTGTCGGCCAACGCCGACTCCCTCACCCTCCTGCAGTCCGGGGAGATCGACGGCGCCTGGATGCCCGAGCCGTGGGCGACGCGCCTCGTCCTCGAGGCGGGCGGCACCACGCTCGTCGACGAGCGCGACCTGTGGCCCGAGGGGCAGTTCGTCACGACGCACCTCGTCGTGCGCACGGAGTACCTCGCGCAGTACCCCGAGACGGTCGCGGCGCTGCTGCGCGGCCACGTCGCCGCGGTCACCCGCGCGGTCGACGACCCGGCCGGCGCCCGCGAGGTCGTCAACGGCCGGCTCGAGGAGCTGACGGGCTCGGCGCTGTCCGAGGAGACCATCGCCACCGCCTGGGAGCACCTGGCGGTGACGGAGGACCCGGTCGCCGCCTCGCTGCAGGCGGCCATGGAGCACGCCGTCACGGCGGGCACGCTCGACGCCGAGGTGGACCTCGGCGGCCTGTACGACCTGCGTCCCCTCAACGCCGAGCTGTCGGCGCAGGGGCTGGAGCCGGTGTCCGCCGGCGGTCTGGGGGAGGAATGAGCACCAGCAGCGCGACGGCGGCCGTCGCGGCCGGGACGGGCACCGGGAGCACCGGGAGCACCGGGACGAGCACCGGGACGAGCACCACGACGAGCACCACGACGAGCACCGGTCCCCGTGCGCCCGGCTCCCGTCCCGCCGACGACGCGGCCCTGCGCCTGACCGGGGTGACGCACGCGTTCACCCCGGGCGCGGCGCCCGTGCTCGACGGCGTGGACCTCACCGTCCGCCCGGGCGAGTTCGTGTGCCTGCTCGGGGCGTCCGGCTGCGGCAAGTCGACGCTGCTGCAGCTCGTCGCGGGTCTCGAGACCCCCACCGCCGGACGGGTGGAGGTGCCGGCGGGCCGGCCCTCGCTCATGTTCCAGGACTCGGCCCTGCTGCCGTGGCTGACCGCGTCGGCGAACGTCGAGCTCGCGCTGCGGGCCCGCAAGGTGCCCCGCGCCGAGCGGCGGACCCGCGCCGCCGAGCTGCTCGAGCGGGTCAACCTCGGCGGGCAGGGCGCCAAGCGCGTCCACGAGCTGTCGGGCGGGATGCGCCAGCGCGTCGCCCTGGCGCGCGCGCTCGCCCAGGACTCGCCCGTCCTGCTCATGGACGAGCCCTTCGCGGCCCTCGACGCCATCACGCGCGACGTCCTGCACGAGGAGCTGACGCGGGTGTGGGCGGAGCAGCGCCTCGCGGTCGTGTTCGTCACCCACAACGTGCGCGAGGCCGTCCGGCTCGGCCAGCGCGTGCTGCTCATGAGCTCCCGGCCCGGCCGGATCATCCGCGAGTGGGCCGTCGACCTGCCGCAGCCGCGGCGCATCGAGTCGCCCGGCGTCGCCCAGCTCGCCGTCGAGATCACGGAGCACCTGCGAGGGGAGATCAGCCGCCATGGCCGCTGAGGCACAGGTGCGGTCCTCCGGGGACCGCACGGAGGACCACACGGGGGACCGCACCGGCACGCGCGCGCTCGAGGCGGGGCTCGACGCCCTGGAGACGGCCGCACCGCGCGCCCCCGGAGCCCGCGCGACGGCCCGCTCGCTCCTCCCCCCGGTCGTCGTGCTGCTGGGCCTGCTGGCGGTGTGGCAGGTCGCCGTGTCCCTGGAGCTCAAGCCGCGCTACATCCTGCCCGCACCCACGGAGGTCGCCGGCACCGTCGCGGAGCTCGTCACCACCGGCCGGGTGTGGGACATCCTCTGGACGAGCGTCTCGCGCGGCGTGCTCGGCTTCGTCGTCGCCGTGCTCGTCGGGACCGTGCTGGGGATCGTCCTGTCGCGCAGCCGGCTGCTGCGGGCCGGCTTCGGGCCCCTCATCTCGGGGCTGCAGTCGCTGCCCTCCGTCGCATGGGTCCCGGCCGCCATCATCTGGTTCGGGCTCACGGACGACGCCATCTACGCCGTCATCCTGCTCGGCGCCGTCCCCTCGGTCATCAACGGGCTGCTCTCGGGCCTGGACCAGGTACCGCCGCTGTTCGACAAGGTCGGGCGCGTGCTGGGGCTGTCCGCACCCGACCGCGTGCGCCACGTGCTCCTGCCCGCCGCCCTGCCCGGCTACCTCGCCGGGCTCAAGCAGGGCTGGGCCTTCTCCTGGCGCTCCCTCATGGCCGCCGAGCTCATCGCCGCCTCCCCCCAGCTCGGGATCGGCCTCGGGCAGTACCTCGACCAGGCACGGCAGCTGCACCAGATGGACGGCGTCTTCGTCGGCATCCTGCTCATCCTCCTCGTCGGCGTCGCGGTCGACCTGCTCGTCTTCTCCCCGCTCGAGCGGCGCGTGCTGCACCAGCGCGGCCTGACGGGCACGAAGGGCTGACCTGCACGGCCGGGCGACGAGGCGCCGCCGCGCGGGTGAACTCCGCCCCCGGGGGTGCCCGTCGGCGACGGGGCGTGCCTAGCGTGTCCGGTATGCGCCACTCCTCCCGTCCCGCCGGGCAGCGTCGCCCCGCCTGGCTCGGCAGTGCTCGCCGGCCCGACGAGGCCTGGCTCCGCGACCGCCTGGCGGCCGAGCTCGCCCACGCCGGCGTCGACGACGTCGTCCACCTGGGCGACCGCCTCGAGACGACCGACGGCACGACCTTCGGCGTCGGCACCCTCGCCGACGCCCTCAGCCGGCACCCGCGGCTCACGTGGGGCTCGCGGGTGCGGGCCCACGCCCGGACGCTCGCCCGCGTGCGCGCCACCCCGGTGCCGTTGGCCACGCCGGACGTGCTCGCGCGCGCGGTCGCGCGGGTGGTCGCCGACGACGCGACCGACGTGCGGGACGGCGGGGGCGCCGAGCACCTCGGTCCCCTGCTGGCCCCGGGCCTGCGGGCCGTCGTCTGCCTCGACCTCCCCGAGCACGTGCACGGCCCCGTGGACCTGCGACCGCACGGCGGCTGGACCGCCGTGGCCCCGGCGGCGCTGGCCGCCCTGCGCGCGCTGCCCGCGCCCCGGCACCGCACCCTGACCGCCGAGGGCGGCGGCGCCGTCGAGGTCTTCGTCGCCGACGACGTCTTCGGCGCCTCGCGCCTGCTCGTGCTCGACGCGCTCGTCGCTGACGCCCTCGGCCGCGAGCGGCCCGAGCACGGCATGCTCGTCGTCGTGCCCAACCGGCACCTGCTGGCCGTGCACCCGCTCGAGGACGCCGGCACGGTCGTCGGCGCCCTGCGCCTCATGCTCACCCTGGCGGGCGCCGCGGCGGCGTCGGGCGCCGGCCCGGTCAGCCCCGCCGTCTACTACCGCTCCCCCGACGGGACGCTCGAGCGCGTGACGCACCAGCCGCTCGTCGACGGGCTCGGCGACGACAGCGCCCTGCGGCGGGCCGTCCTCGCCCTGCCGGTGCGCCGCAGCGGTCGCCACGCGGCCTGACGCCGGCCGCCGCTAGCGTGTCGCGGTGCCCTCCGCGCCGTCGCCCTCCGCGCTGTCACCGTTCACGCTCGCCGTCGACTGCGGCGGCGGCGGGATCAAGGCCTCCGTGCTCGACGAGGCCGGCACCCTGCACGCCGCGCCGGTACGCGTCCCCACGCCCTACCCGCTGCCGCCCGAGCGCCTGGTCGGCACCATCGCCGACATCGCCGCCGGCCTCCCGCCCGCCGACCGGGTGACCGTCGGCATGCCGGGCATGATCCGGCACGGCGTCGTCGTCGCCACGCCGCACTACGTCACGCGGTCCGGGCCCCGCACGGCGGTCGACTCCGACCTCGTCGCCCGCTGGGCGGGGTTCGACATGCGCGCCGCCGTCGAGGCGCGGCTCGGGGTGCCGGCGCTGGTGCTCAACGACGCCGAGGTGCACGGGGCGGGCGTCGTCTCCGGGACCGGCACGGAGCTGGTCCTCACGCTGGGCACCGGGCTCGGCTCGGCGATGTTCGACGGCGGGCGGCTCGCCCCGCACCTCGAGCTGTCCCACGCCCCGCTGCGGTTCGCCTCGACCTACGACTCCTACATCGGGCAGACCGAGCGGGCCCGGCTCGGCGACGGGCTGTGGTCGCGGCGCGTGCGGCGGGTCGTGGACGGGCTGCGACCCGTCTTCTGGTGGGACCGCCTCTACCTCGGCGGCGGCAACGCCCGCCAGATCACCCCCGTGGTGCTCGACCGGCTCGGCGACGACGTCGTCATCGTGCCCAACCAGGCGGGGATCGTCGGGGGTGTGCGCGCCTGGTCCCTGGGCGCTTGAGGGGGCGGGCCCGGAGCTGTCCGGGCCGGCCTCACGCCCCGCGGGCGGGCTGTGCGGGTCCGTTTGCCGACCGGGCCGCCAGGGTCGCGGCGACCTCCGCGTGGGCGTCGAGCACGGCCCGGGTGAACGCGACGGGCCGCACGAGGCTCACGAGGTGCGTCGAGCCCGGCACGACGACGAGCCGCCCGTCCCGGCACGCCGCGAGGAAGCGGCGCTCCTCCCCGCGGAAGTGGTCGAAGCGGCCGTTGACGAGCCACACGGGCACCTCCAGGGCCGCCAGGTCCTCCAGCGGCCGCAGGGTGCCGACCGCCCGCAGGGCGTCGGCGACGACGTCGAGCGCGAACCCGCCCGCACCTACGTCGACGGCGGCGGACGCCGGCAGCGTGCGGTCGACGAGCCACTGGTTGATGCCCGCCCCGCGGTCCGGCAGCCGCGCGAAGCCGTGGGCCGCCACCGTCCAGCCGCCGACCACGGGCCGCAACGGACGCGTGCTGCACGACGCGGCGACCAGCCCCGCCACCGCCCCCGGTCGACGCGCCGCCCACGCCGCGCCCACGTACCCGCCGAGCGACAGCCCGACGAGGAGCACCGGCCGCCCCAGCCCGGCCACGGCCTCGTCGACGGCGCGGAAGGCGTTCTCGAGCGTGAAGCGCTCGTGCAGCCGGGTGCCGTGGCCCGGCAGGTCGGGTGCGGCGACGGGGATGCCGAGCCGCTCCAGCGCCTCGCGCTGGGCCCGCCACATCGTCCCGCTCGTGCGCATGCCGTGCAGCAGCACGACGGGCAGCACGCCGGGCGGCACCGGCGCCGGCGTCCCCTGCCCGGCCGTCGCCGGGGCCGCCGCAGCCGACGCCGGGCCTGTCGTGGGGCCCGACGCCGGGCCCGTCGTGGGGCTCGTCGCGCCCGTCGTGCTCACACGCTCAGGATGCCGTGCCCGGGGTCCGGATGCCGCGCAGGTACACCGTCCGCGCGCGGTCCACCGCCGCGGGCACCGCGGCGGCCGGCAGGCTCTCGACGAGGGCCACGACCATGAGGAACAGCGTGAGCAGGTCCTCCCGCGTGACGTCGGCGGCCACCGTGCCCTCCTCCTGGGCGCGCCGCAGGGGCTCGGACAGCAGGTCCAGCGTGCGCTCACCCACCTCGGCGAGCTGCACGAGCCCCTCCGGCGTCGCGCGGATCACCGTCAGGAGCCCCGGCAGGTCCTGCTGGAACCCCGTCAGGGCCGTCACCGCCGCCTCGAGGCGCGCCCCCCAGGTCCCCGGCGGCAGCGCGCGCGGCGCGGCGGTCCCGTCCTCGCGGGACAGGGCGGCGGTCGCCGCCGCCACGTCCCCCGGCTCGTCCCGCGCACCGCCCCCAGCGCCGCCCCCCGCGCCGTCGGCAGCGCCGTCGGCAGCGCCGTCGGCAGCGCCGTCGGCAGCGCCGTCGGCAGCCTCGTCCTCACCCGCGGCGGCCGCCTGCACGATGACGGCGACCTCGTCGAGCCGGCGGTCGTCGACGGCGCGCACGAGCGCCTGCCGGTCGGGGAAGTGGCGGTACAGGGTGCCGCGGCCCACCCCCGCGCGGTCGGCGACCCGACCGAGGGCGACACCCGTCCCGTGGGCGCGGAACTCCTCCTCGGCGGCGAGGAGGAGGAGCTCGCGGTTGCGCAGCGCGTCGCGTCGTCGGGACACGTCAGGGACCGTAGGCGGACGGTCGCGACCGGCGCCATCCCCCGGCACCCGCCTCACCCGTCGGCCGACGGCGGTCACCCGACCGGGTCCGCGCCCCGGACGCACGCAGGGCCCGGGGCGTGCGCCCCGGGCCCTGCGTAGTGGTCCGACCGGTCTCGGTCAGGCCTTCGTCGTGCCCGCGTCGTCGGCCGGCTGCGCCGCGTCCTCGGCGGCCGCCAGCTCGGTCTCCGTCGCCTCCGCGGGGGCCGCCGTCGCGTCGTCCGCCGTCGCGCCGGAGTCCGCGGTCGCAGCGTCGTCCGTCACGACCTCCTCGACGGGGGCGTCCGCCGGCTCGGCGGCCGGGGCGGCGGCGGGCGCGGCCTTGGCGGCGGCACGGGTCGCCTCGCGGACGACGCCCTGCTTGGCCGACAGCGGCTCCAGCACGAGCTCGATGACCGCCATGGGGGCGTTGTCGCCCTTGCGCGGGCCGATCTTCGTGATGCGCGTGTAGCCGCCCTGGCGCTCGGCGACCGCCGGCGCGATCTCGGTGAAGAGCTCGTGCACGACGCCCTTGTCCCGCACGACCGTCATGACGCGGCGACGCGCGTGCAGGTCGCCGCGCTTGGCGAACGTGATGAGGCGCTCGGCCAGCGGACGCACGCGCTTGGCCTTCGTCTCGGTGGTCGTGATGCGGCGGTGGGCGAAGAGCTGGGTCGCGAGGTTCGCGAGGATCAGCCGCTCGTGGGCCGGTCCGCCACCGAGGCGGGCGCCCTTGGTGGGCTGAGGCATGGTCGTTGCTCCTTGGGTTCTGGTGTTCTGCGTCCCGCGCCCCGGGACCGAGCGGCAGGCTCAGCCCCGGTCGCGGTCCCCGGTGGTCAGTACTGCTCGTCCTCGGTGAAGTCCACCTCGTCGTCGCCGTAGTACGCGGCGGCCGCGGTGGGGTCGAAGTCGAGCGGGCTGTCCTTGAGCGAGAGACCGAGCTCGCCGAGCTTCTCCTTGACCTCGGTGATCGACTTCGCACCGAAGTTGCGGATGTCCAGCAGGTCGGCCTCGGACCGGGCCACCAGCTCACCCACGGTGTGGATGCCCTCGCGCTTGAGGCAGTTGTAGGACCGGATGGTCAGCGTCAGGTCCTCGATCGGCAGCGCCAGGTCCGCGGCCAGGGCCGCGTCCGTCGGCGACGGGCCGATCTCGATGCCCTCGGCCTCGACGTTGAGCTCGCGCGCCAGGCCGAACAGCTCGACGAGCGTCTTGCCGGCGGAGGCGAGGGCGTCGCGCGGCGTGATGGCCGGCTTGGTCTCCACGTCGACGACGAGCTTGTCGAAGTCGGTGCGCTGCTCGACACGCGTGGCCTCGACCTTGTAGGTCACCTTGAGGACCGGCGAGTAGATGGAGTCGACCGGGATGCGGCCGATCTCGGCGTCGAACGACTTGTTCTGGTTGGCGGACACGTAGCCACGGCCGCGCTCGACCGTCAGCTCGATCTCGAGCTTGCCCTTGTCGCCGAGGGTGGCCAGGTGCAGGTCGTGGTTGTGCACCTCGACGCCCGCGGGCGGCACGATGTCGGCCGCGGTGACCTTGCCGGCGCCCTGCTTGCGCAGGTACATGACGACGGGCTCGTCGTTCTCGGAGGAGACGACCAGGTTCTTGATGTTGAGGATGATCTCGGTGACGTCCTCGGTGACCCCGGGGATCGTCGAGAACTCGTGGAGCACGCCGTCGATCCGGATCGACGTCACCGCCGCGCCCGGGATGGACGACAGCAGGGTCCGGCGCAGCGAGTTGCCGAGCGTGTAGCCGAAGCCCGGCTCCAGCGGCTCGATGGAGAACCGCGAGCGGTGCTCCGAGATGACCTCTTCGGTCAGGGTGGGGCGCTGTGCGATCAGCACGGTGGAGATCCTCTCAGCGGGCGTCCGCCATATGACGCCGCGCAGTACCACGGGGCCGGCCCGGTCTCGGTCCACCGGGCCGGTGGACAGCAGGTGGCACCGCGCCGGTGCACGGACCCCTGATGGGGCCCGCGCACCGGACGCGGTGCCGTGGTCGGTGCGTCAGACGCGGCGGCGCTTCGGCGGGCGGCAGCCGTTGTGCGCCTGGGGCGTGACGTCCTGGATCGAGCCCACCTCGAGGCCGGTGGCCTGCAGCGAGCGGATCGCGGTCTCGCGGCCGGAGCCCGGACCCTTGACGAAGACGTCGACCTTCCGCATGCCGTGCTCCTGCGCACGGCGCGCGGCGGCCTCCGCGGCCAGCTGGGCGGCGAACGGGGTGCTCTTGCGGGAGCCCTTGAAGCCGACCTGGCCGGACGAGGCGGAGGCGATCACCGCACCCGACGGGTCCGTGATGGAGATGATCGTGTTGTTGAACGTGCTCTTGATGTGCGCCTGGCCGTGGGAGACGTTCTTCTTCTCCTTGCGGCGCGGCTTGCGCACGGCGGTGCGGGACTTGGGAGGCATTCGCTTCTCTCTTCGGGCTCAGCTGGACGAGGGCGCGCGTCGCGCGCGTGCCGGCACGCGGGTCGGGGACCCGCGCGGGCGGGCTACTTGCGCCCGGCCTTCTTCTTGCCGGCGACGGTGCGCTTCGGGCCCTTGCGGGTGCGCGCGTTGGTCTTGGTGCGCTGACCGCGCACCGGCAGGCCGCGACGGTGCCGCAGGCCCTCGTAGGTGCCGATCTCCACCTTGCGGCGGATGTCGGCGGCGACCTCGCGGCGCAGGTCGCCCTCGAGCTTGTAGCTGCCCTCGAGGTGGTCGCGGAGCGCGACCAGCTCGGCCTCACCGAGGTCCTTGACGCGGACGTCGCCGCTGATCCCGGTGGCCGCGAGCGTCTCGGCCGCACGCGTGCGCCCGACGCCGAAGATGTAGGTGAGCGCGATCTCGAGCCGCTTCTCGCGGGGGAGGTCGACGCCGATGAGACGTGCCATGTGCAGGGAACTCCTGGAACTGCGCGGAGGTCTTCCGCACCGCCGTCCCGCGGTCCGCGGGCCCCGGCCTCCGACCGGGGGTGCACCGGCGCGCACCCGCGCGCAGGCGGGGCGGCACCGGTGAGGCGATGCGCTGGCCGGCCCTCGCGGGCCGGGTCTGACGTGCTGCGACGACGGCGCGTGCCCCGTCAGGGCCGCGACCGTCGGGCGGCGCCGGGGATCAGCCCTGGCGCTGCTTGTGCCGCAGGTTCTCGCAGATGACCTGGACGCGGCCGTGGCGACGGATCACCTTGCACTTGTCGCAGATCTTCTTGACGCTGGGCTTGACCTTCATGGCGGTTCGTCCTTCGCCGCCGTGACGCCCCGCGAGGGCGGGGCAGACGGCGTTCTCGTCGTGGTGGGTTACTTGTAGCGGTAGACGATGCGCCCGCGGGACAGGTCGTACGGGCTCAGCTCGACCACGACCCGGTCCTCGGGGAGGATCCGGATGTAGTGCTGGCGCATCTTGCCCGAGATGTGGGCGAGCACCTTGTGGCCGTTGGCCAGCTCCACGCGGAACATCGCGTTCGGCAGTGCCTCGACCACAGCGCCCTCGATCTCGATGACACCGTCCTTCTTCGCCATGTCCTCCGCTAACTCTGTGACGACTCCTGGTCCGCGCACCGCGACGGCCCCCGCAGGTGCGGTGGCTGGACGGTCCGAGGAGGGTGGTGCCCAACCCGGTGCCGGACCGACATGGCCCGACGACCGGACGGCGGGGCCCGGCCCGTGCGGGAGGCGCCGGCACGGGGCCGACCGTCCTCCCGGACGCACGCAGGGCGCACGCACCCGACGGACCATCGTACGGCACGATGGCACGAGCGCGAAACGGGTCGGCAGGACCCGCCCCGGAGCCGGGACCGTCAGAGCGGGACGACCCGGACGCCGAGCGCCGCGAGCCGGTCCGCTCCCCCGTCGCGGGCCGTGAGCACCCACACGCCGCCGGGCAGCAGCGCCACCGTGTGCTCCCAGTGCACCGCGCGGGAGCCGTCCTCGGTCACGACCGTCCACTCGTCGTCGAGCGTCCGCGTGTACCGGGCGCCCCGCACGAGCATCGGCTCGATGGCCAGGCACATGCCCGGGCGCAGGCGCGGCCCCTTGTCACGGGCCCGGTAGTTGAGCACGTCCGGCGGCTGGTGCATGGCGCGCCCGATGCCGTGCCCGACGTACTCCTCGACGATCCCGTAGGGCTGCCCGCCGTTGCGGCCGGCCGTCGCGGCCAGCTCGACGACCGTCTCGACGGCCTCGCCGACGGCGCCGAGCCGCTCACCGCCGGCCAGCGCCGCGATGCCCGCCCAGAGCGCGTCCTCCCCGGTGGCCACCAGCTCGGCGTCGGCCGGGTCGGCCGTTCCGACGACCCGCGTCCGTGCGGCGTCCCCGTGCCACCCCTCGACGACGGCCCCGCAGTCGACGCTGAGCACGTCGCCCTCGGCCAGCACGCGCGGACCGGGGATGCCGTGCACGACCTCGTCGTTGACCGACACGCAGATCGTCGCCGGGTAGTCGAGGTACCCGAGGAACGACGGCGTCGCGCCCGTCGCCGCGATGACCTCGGCGGCGACGGCGTCCAGCTCGGCGGTCGTCACGCCCGGTGCGGCGTGCGCCAGCACCGCGTCCAGCGCGTCGGCGACGACGAGGCCGGCGCGACGCATGAGGCGCACCTCGTCGGGCGTCTTCAGCTCGATCTTCTCGCGGCCGAACACCTGCGGTCCGTCCCCGCCGTCAGCCGGCGAGCGTGCCGATCGCGCCCAGCAGGCGCCCCGTCACCTCGTCGACCTCGCCGATGCCGTCCACCTGGACCAGCGCCCCGCGCTCGGCGTAGACGCCGGCCACGGGTGCTGTCTGCTCCGCGTAGACCGCGAGGCGGTGCCGCACGACGTCCTCGGTGTCGTCCTCGCGGCCCTCGATCTGCGCGCGCTGCAGCAGCCGCGCCACGACGACGTCCGCGTTCGCGGTGATCTCGACCGCGAGGTCCAGCGTGCGGCCGGTCGCGGCGAGGATCTCGTCGAGCTCGCGCACCTGGGCCACGTTGCGCGGGTAGCCGTCGAGGAGGAAGCCCTCGCGCGCGTCGTCCTCGCCCAGGCGGTCGCGCACCATGGCGTTCGTGACCTCGTCCGGCACCAGCTCGCCGCGGGCCGTGTAGGCCTGGGCGGTGCGGCCCAGCTCCGTGCCGCCCTTGATGTTCGCGCGGAAGATGTCGCCGGTGGAGATGGCCGGGACGCCCAGCCGCTCGGCGAGGCGAGCCGCCTGGGTGCCCTTGCCCGCGCCGGGCGGGCCGAGGAGGACGAGGCGAGCGCTCATCGGAGGAACCCTTCGTAGTGCCGCTGCTCGAGCTGGGACTGGATCTGCTTCACGGTCTCCAGGCCCACCCCGACGATGATGAGGATGGACGAGCCGCCGAACGGGATCGTGGCGGCGTTGATCCCCAGGAGGATGAACACGACCGTCGGGATCAGCGCGACCGCCGCGAGGTACAGCGACCCCGGCGCGGTGATGCGCGTGATCACGTAGTCGAGGTACTCGGCCGTCGGACGACCCGCACGGATGCCGGGGATGAAGCCGCCGTAGCGCTTCATGTTGTCGGCGACCTCGTCGGGGTTGAACGTGATCGCCGTGTAGAAGTAGCAGAAGAAGATGATGAGCAGCACGTACAGCGCGATGTGCAGCCCCGCGTCGGAGGGCGCGAGGTTCAGGCTGACCCACTGCACCCAGCCCGACGTCTGGTCCCCGAACTGCGCCGCGAGCGTCGGGATCTGCAGCAGCGACGAGGCGAAGATGATCGGGATGACGCCCGACATGTTCAGCTTGATGGGGATGTAGGTGCTCGACCCGCCGTACATGCGCCGGCCGACCATGCGCTTGGCGTACTGCACCGGGATGCGGCGCTGGCTCTGCTCGACGAAGACGACCAGCGCGATCACCAGGACGATGACGGCCAGCACGATGATGAACTTGCCGATGCCGCCGGCGCCGCCGGCGATGGACCACATCGCCGTGGGGAACGTCGCCGCGATCGAGGTGAAGATCAGCAGGGACATGCCGTTGCCGATGCCGCGCTCCGTGATGAGCTCGCCGAGCCACATGATGAGGCCGGTGCCCGCGGTCATCGTGATGACCATGACGAGCAGCGTCACGACGCTGGAGTCCGGGATGACGTCGAGCGTGCAGCCGGCGAAGAGCTGGCCGCTGCGCGCCACGGTGATGATCGTCGTCGACTGCAGCACCGCCAGCGCGATCGTCAGGTACCGCGTGTACTGCGTGAGCTTCGCGGTGCCGGACTGCCCCTCCTTGTGCAGCTCCTCGAAGCGCGGGATCACCACGCGCAGCAGCTGGATGATGATGCTCGCCGTGATGTACGGCATGATCCCCAGCGCGAAGACCGACAGCTGCAGCAGCGCACCGCCGCTGAAGAGGTTGACCAGCCCGAGCAGGCTGGAGTCGTTGCCCACCTGGTCGATGCAGGCCTGGACGTTCGGGTAGGACACGCCCGGCGTCGGCAGGAACGAGCCGACGCGGAACACGACCATGATGCCGATCGTGAAGAGCAGCTTGCGCCGCAGGTCGGGCGTGCGGAACGCCCTCGCGAATGCGCTGAGCACCAGTCCTCCTGAGCCGCCGGGGCGGCGTGT
This sequence comes from Cellulomonas sp. plas2, assembly GCF_057221735.1. Taxonomy (NCBI): domain Bacteria; kingdom Bacillati; phylum Actinomycetota; class Actinomycetes; order Micrococcales; family Cellulomonadaceae; genus Cellulomonas; species Cellulomonas sp. plas2. The sequence continues at coordinate 930,349 of NZ_CM170155.1, read as the reverse complement.
CGTGCAGCCGGTCCCCCGGCCGGGTCGCTCTCGCGGCGGGCCAACGGCGCTGCGAGTCCGGGGGGAACCCTAACCGATGCCCCCCGGGACGCCGGACGGGGCCGGTGGGATGCGAGCTCCCACCGGCCCCGTCCGGTCCTGCTGTGTCGTGCGGGTCAGCCCTGCTGGGCGACGCTGCCGCCGGCGGCGGTGATCTTCTCGATCGCCGTGGCGGAGTAGGCGTCCACGGTGACCACGAGGGGCACCGTCACCTCGCCCGTGCCGAGCACCTTGACCGGCTGGCCCTTGCGGACCGCGCCCTTGGCCACGAGGCCCTCGATCGTGACCTCGCCGCCCTGCGGGTACAGGGCCGACAGGCGGTCGAGGTTGACGACCTGGTACTCGGTGCGGAACGGGTTCTTGAACCCGCGGAGCTTGGGCAGCCGCATGTGCAGCGGCATCTGCCCGCCCTCGAAGGCACCGGGCACCTGGTAGCGCGCCTTGGTGCCCTTGGTGCCACGCCCGGCGGTCTTGCCCTTGGACGCCTCACCGCGGCCGACGCGCGTCTTGGGGGTCTTGGCCCCCGGCGCCGGACGCAGGTGGTGCACCTTCAGCGTGCCGCCGGCCGACGGGGTGCGCCCCGCCGCCTGCTCGGCCTTCTTCTCGTCAGCCATGGTCAGTCGACCTCCTCGACCGCGACGAGGTGCGTCACGGTCTGGACCATGCCGCGGATCTCGGGGCGGTCCTCCTTGACGACGACGTCGCCGATCCGCTTCAGGCCCAGCGTGCGCAGGGTGTCGCGCTGGTTCTGCTTGCCGCCGATGGCGGACTTCTTCTGCGTGACCTTCAGACGAGCCATCAGGCACCCACCTTCTCGGCGCTCTTCGCGGCGATGCCGGCGGCCTGGGCCCGCAGCAGCGGGGCCGGGACGACGTCCTCGAGCGCGAGGCCACGACGCGCCGCCACGGCGGCCGGCTCCTCGAGGCCGCGCAGGGCCTCGACCGTCGCGTGCACGATGTTGATCGAGTTCGACGAGCCGAGCGACTTGCTCAGCACGTCGTGGATGCCGGCGCACTCCAGCACCGCGCGGACCGGACCACCGGCGATCACGCCGGTACCCGGCGAGGCGGGGCGCAGGAAGACGACGCCCGCGGCGGCCTCACCCTGGACGGGGTGCGGGATGGTGCCCTGGATGCGGGGGACGCGGAAGAAGTTCTTCTTCGCCTCCTCGACACCCTTGGCGATCGCCGCGGGCACCTCCTTGGCCTTGCCGTAGCCGACACCCACGGTCCCGTCGCCGTCGCCGACCACGACGAGCGCGGTGAAGCTGAAGCGACGGCCGCCCTTGACGACCTTGGCGACGCGGTTGATCGTCACGACGCGCTCGAGGAACGCGCTCTTCTCGGCGTCGTTGCGCCCGCCGCGGCCGCCGTCACGGCCGCCGCGGTCGTTGCCGCCGGCGCCGGTCCCGGCGCCGCCGGCGCCGGTGTTGCTGCGCTGAGGAGCAGCCATCAGATGAACCTCTTCTTCACGTTCGAGGACAGATGCGTCGACGCGCTCACAGGGCCAGACCGCCCTCGCGAGCGCCGTCGGCCACCGCGGCCACACGACCGTGGTACTTGTTCCCGCCACGGTCGAAGACGACCGCGTCGATGCCGGCGGCCTTGGCGCGCTCGGCGACGAGGGCGCCGACCCGCCGGGCCTTGCCCGTCTTGTCCTCGGTGGCGACCCGCAGGTCGGCCTCGAGGGTCGAGGCGGAGGCCAGCGTGCGTCCGATCGCGTCGTCCACGACCTGCGCCGTGATGTGCCGGGCGGACCGGGTGACGACCAGGCGCGGCCGCGCGGCGGAGCCGACGACCTTCTTGCGCAGCCGGAGGTGGCGGCGCTGCCGGGAGATGGACTTGCCCTTGCCCTTGATGGTGATGGCCATGGCCTACTTGCCCGCCTTTCCGACCTTGCGGCGCACGTTCTCGCCCGCGTAGCGCACGCCCTTGCCCTTGTAGGGCTCGGGCTTGCGGATCTTGCGGATGTTCGCGGCGACCTCGCCCACCTGCTGCTTGTCGATGCCCTGCACCGAGAACCGCGTCGGCGCCTCGACCGCGAAGGTGATGCCCTCCGGCGGCGTGACGACGACCGGGTGCGAGAAGCCGAGGGCGAACTCGAGGTCCGTGCCCTTCGCCTGCACGCGGTACCCGGTGCCGACGATCTCGAGCTTCTTCGTGTAGCCCTCCGTGACCCCGGTGACGAGGTTCGCGAGGAGGGTCCGGGTCAGGCCGTGCAGCGACTTCGCGAGCCGCTCGTCGTCGGGACGCGTGACGACCAGCGTGCCGTCCTCGCCCCGCTCGACCTGGAGAGGTGCGGGCACCGTGTGCGTGAGCTGCCCCTTGGGGCCCTTCACGGTCACCTGCGGACCGTCGATGCTGATGTCGACACCCGCCGGCACCGCGACGGGGATCCTGCCGATTCGAGACATGGCTGTTCTCCTTCCGTCCCGGGCTTACCAGACGTAGGCGAGGACTTCCCCACCCACGCCCTTCTTGGCGGCCTGCTTGTCCGTCAGGAGGCCCGAGGACGTGGACAGGATGGCCACGCCCAGGCCGCCGAGGACCTTCGGCAGGTTGGTCGACTTGGCGTACACGCGCAGGCCCGGCTTGGACACGCGCTTGACGCCGGCGAGCGCACGCTCGCGGTGGGGGCCGTACTTCAGGGTCACCGTCAGGTTCTTGCCGACGGTGGCGTCCTCGACGCTCCAGCCGGCGATGTAGCCCTCGGCCTGGAGGATCTCGGCGATGTGCGACTTCAGCTTCGAGTACGGGATCGTCACCGTGTCGTGGTGCGCGGAGTTCGCGTTCCGGATCCGCGTGAGGAAGTCGGCGATCGGGTCGGTCATGGTCATGCGGGGGCCTCAGCCCTCTCTCGCCGGGGTATCCGCCCGGCGCCGGACGCCGCAGCCGGGGCTGCGGCGCCTGACGCCGGCACGGACCTACCGACGCTCGTGGGGTGTTACCAGGAGCTCTTGGTGACGCCGGGCAGCTCGCCGCGGTGCGCCATGTCGCGCACGCAGATCCGGCACAGGCCGAACTTGCGGTACACGGAGTGCGGGCGGCCGCAGCGCTGGCAGCGGGTGTAGGCGCGGACGGCGAACTTCTGCTTGCCCGCGGCCTTGTTGATCAGGGCGGTCTTGGCCATGCTCAGTTCTCCTTGAACGGGAAGCCGAGGAGCTTGAGGAACGCGCGGCCCTCGTCGTCCGTCGTCGCGGTGGTGACGACCGTGATGTCCATGCCGCGGACGCGGTCGATCTTGTCCTGGTCGATCTCGTGGAACACGGACTGCTCCACGAGGCCGAAGGTGTAGTTGCCGTGGCCGTCGAACTGCTGCGGCGACAGGCCGCGGAAGTCGCGGATGCGCGGCAGAGCCGTCGACAGCAGGCGGTCCAGGAACTCCCACGCACGGTCGCCGCGCAGCGTGACGTGCGCGCCGATCGGCATGCCCTCGCGGAGCTTGAACTGCGCGATGGACTTGCGGGCCTTCGTGACCTGCGGCTTCTGGCCGGTGATGAGCGTGAGGTCGCGGATGGCGCCCTCGATGAGCTTGGAGTCCTTCGCGGCCTCGCCCACGCCCATGTTCACGACGACCTTGACCAGGCGCGCGACCTGGTTCACGTTCTCGTGGCCGAACTGCTGGTGGAGAGCCTGACGGATCTCCGAGTTGTAGCGCGTCTTGAGGCGCGGCAGGGCCGGGGCCTCGACGGTGGTCTGCGACATCAGACGTCCTTCCCGGAGCGCTTGGCCACGCGGACCCGGACGGTGCGGGTGCGACCGTCGCGCTCGACCTGCTCGGTGCGGTACCCGACGCGGGTGCCCTTCTTCGTCTCCGGGTCGACCAGCATCACGTTGGAGATGTGGATCGGCGCCTCGACCGTCTCGATGCCACCCGTGCGCGTCCCGCGCGACGTCTGGCCGGCCTTGACGTGCTTCTGCACGCGCTGCACGCCCTCGACGACGACGCGCTGCGTCTCCGGGAGGACCTCGAGGACACGACCCTGCTTCTTCTTGTCGCGACCCGAGATGACGACGACGAGGTCGCCCTTCTTGATCTTCGCCATGGTCAGAGCACCTCCGGCGCCAGCGAGATGATCCGCATGAACTTCTTGTCGCGCAGCTCGCGGCCGACGGGGCCGAAGATGCGCGTGCCGCGCGGCTCCCCGTCGTTCTTGAGGATCACGGCGGCGTTCTCGTCGAACTTGATGTACGAGCCGTCCGGACGGCGGCGCTCCTTGCGGGTGCGCACGACGACCGCCTTGACGACGTCGCCCTTCTTCACGTTGCCGCCGGGGATGGCGTCCTTCACGGTGGCGACGATGACGTCGCCGATGCCCGCGTACCGGCGACCGGAGCCGCCGAGGACACGGATGCAGAGGATCTCCTTGGCACCCGTGTTGTCGGCGACACGCAGTCGCGACTCCTGCTGGATCATTGCTGCTCCTGTCGTCCGACGGGTTCTGCGGACCGATCGCACGGGTGCGCGCGGGCCGAGCCTGGTCGGACGTCGTTGCCGTCATGCACACGACGCGCGGGCGGCAGCGCCGGCACCCGCTGGTGCCGTCCGTGTGCTGCCGCCCGCGCCCGTGGGCAACTGGGTGTGCTTGCGTGAAACGCAAACCGCCCGATCGTACACGACCGGGCGGCCTGCGGTCACCTCCCCTGGTGGGGAGAGGTCACTTCGCCTTCTCGATGACCTCGACCACGCGCCACCGCTTGGTGGCGGACAGCGGCCGGGTCTCCATGATGAGGACGAGGTCCCCGACGCCGGCCGTGTTGACCTCGTCGTGGGCCTTGACCTTGCTCGTCCGCCGCAGCACCTTGCCGTAGAGCGGGTGCTTGACCCGGTCCTCGACCTCGACCACGACGGTCTTGTCCATCTTGTCCGACACGACGTAGCCGCGGCGGGTCTTGCGGTAAGGACGGTGCTCGGCGACGGGCGTGCCGCCGGCCGTCTCGTTCTCGGTCGTCATGTCAGCCTCACTCGCTCACGCTGGGGGCGGTCCGGATGCCGAGCTCGCGCTCGCGCAGGATCGTGTAGATCCGCGCGATGTCGCGACGCACGGCCTTGAGCCGCCCGTGGCTCTCGAGCTGGCCGGTCGCCGACTGGAAGCGGAGGTTGAACAGCTCCTCCTTGGCCTTCTTCAGCTCGGCGACCAGCTTCTCGTCGTCGAACCCGTCCAGCTCCGTGGGAGCCAGGTCCTTGGTTCCGATGACCATCAGTTACCACCCTCGCGGACCACGAAACGGGTCTTCATCGGGAGCTTGTGCTGCGCGCGGCGCATGGCCTCGCGCGCCAGGGGCTCCGGGACGCCGGCCAGCTCGAACATGACGCGGCCGGGCTTGACGTTGGCGATCCACCACTCGGGCGAGCCCTTGCCGGAGCCCATGCGGGTCTCGGCGGGCTTCTTCGTGAGGGGACGGTCCGGGTAGATGTTGATCCAGACCTTCCCACCACGCTTGATGTGGCGGGTCATGGCGATACGGGCGGCCTCGATCTGCCGGTTCGTGACGTAGGCGGGCTCGAGGGCCTGGATGCCGTACTCGCCGAACGAGATCGCGGTGCCACCCGTGGCGGCGCCGGAGCGCCCGGGGTGGTGCTGCTTGCGGTGCTTCAGCCGCCGGGGGATCAGCACGGCTCAGGCCTCCCTTCCGGTCTCGGTCGCCGGCGCCGCGGGGGCGGAGTCGGCGGGCGCGGCCTCGGGGGCGTCCGTGCGCTCGCGACGCAGGGCACCCGTGCGGGGGCCGCGGTCGCCGCCGCGCTCGGGACGGTCGCCCCGGGGGCCACGCGCCTGGCGCGGAGCCTGCGTGGCCTGCTGGGCCGCGAACTCGCGCTCGGTCATGTCGCCCTTGTAGACCCAGACCTTCACGCCGATGCGGCCGAAGGTCGTGCGGGCCTCGAAGAAGCCGTAGTCGATGTTCGCGCGCAGCGTGTGCAGCGGCACGCGCCCCTCGCGGTAGAACTCCGTGCGGCTCATCTCCGCACCGCCGAGGCGGCCGGAGACCTGCACCCGGACGCCCTTGGCGCCGGCGCGCTGCGCCGACTGGATGCCCTTGCGCATGGCGCGACGGAAGGACACGCGGCTGGCGAGCTGCTCCGCGATGCCCTGGGCGACGAGCTGGGCCTCGATCTCGGCGTTCTTGACCTCGAGGATGTTCAGCTGCACCTGCTTGCCGGTGAGCTTCTCGAGCTCCCCGCGGATGCGGTCGGCCTCGGCGCCGCGGCGGCCGATGACGATGCCCGGGCGCGCCGTGTGGATGTCCACGCGGACGCGGTCACGGGTGCGCTCGATCTCGACCTTGGCGATGCCGGCGCGCTCCAGGCCCGTGCTCATGAGCTTGCGGATCTGGACGTCCTCGCGGACGTAGTCGCGGTACCGCTGCCCGGCCTTGGTCGAGTCGGCGAACCAGCGCGACCGGTGGTCGGTGGTGATGCCCAGGCGGTACCCGAGCGGGTTGACCTTCTGTCCCACTAGCGGGTCCCTCCCTTGGTGGTGGCCTTCGCACCGGCCGACTCGCGCGTGGCGACGACGACGGTGATGTGGCTCGTGCGCTTGAGGATCCGGCCGGCACGCCCCTGGGCGCGCGGACGGAACCGCTTCATGGTCGGGCCCTCGTCGACGAACGCCTCGGCGACGTAGAGCGCGCTCTCGTCGAACCGCTCGTTGTCGCGCGCGGCGGTCTGCCGGGCGTTGGCGATCGCGGACTCGACCACCTTGAGGACGGTCTCCCCCGCGGCCTGCGGCGCGAACTTCAGCGTCGCGACGGCCTCGCCGGCCCCCTTGCCACGGACGAGGTCCACGACGCGCCGGGCCTTCTGGGGCGTGACGCGGACGAACCGCGCCTTCGCCTTGGCTTCCATTGCTGTCCTGCCTTCTGTCTCTGCCGTCAGGCGTCGCTGCTGACCGGGGTCAGCGGCGACGGCCCTTCCGGTCGTCCTTCTCGTGGCCGCGGAACGTCCGCGTGGGGGCGAACTCGCCGAGCTTGTGGCCGACCATCGCCTCGGTGACGAACACCGGCGTGTGCTTGCGGCCGTCGTGCACCGCGAAGGTGTGGCCGAGGAAGTCCGGCGTGATGACCGAGCGGCGCGACCACGTCTTGATGACGTTCTTGCCGCCCGTCTCGTTCTGGACGTCGACCTTCTTCTGGAGGTGGCCGTCGACGAACGGCCCCTTCTTCAGGCTGCGTGGCATCTGCGGACTCCTCAGCGCTTCTTGCCGGTGCGCCGACGACGCACGATGAGCTTGTCGCTCGGCTTGTTCGGACGGCGGGTGCGACCCTCCGGCTGGCCCCAGGGGCTCACCGGGTGACGACCACCGGAGGTCTTGCCCTCACCACCACCGTGCGGGTGGTCGATCGGGTTCATGGCGACACCACGGACGGTCGGGCGCTTGCCCTTCCAGCGCATGCGGCCGGCCTTGCCCCAGTTGATGTTCGACTGCTCGGCGTTGCCGACCTCGCCGACGGTCGCGCGGCAGCGCGCGTCGACGTTGCGGATCTCACCGGAGGGCATGCGCAGCTGCGCGTAGGGCCCATCCTTGGCCACGAGCTGCACCGAGGTGCCGGCCGAGCGGGCGATCTTCGCGCCGCCTCCGGGCCGCAGCTCGATCGCGTGGATGACCGTACCGGTGGGGATGTTGCGCAGCGGCAGGTTGTTGCCGGGCTTGATGTCCGCCCCGGCACCGGCCTCGACGCGGTCGCCCTGGCCGAGCTTGTTCGGCGCGATGATGTAGCGCTTCTCGCCGTCCGCGTAGTGCAGGAGCGCGATGCGCGCCGTGCGGTTGGGGTCGTACTCGATGTGCGCGACCGTGGCCGGCACGCCGTCCTTGTCGTGGCGACGGAAGTCGATGACGCGGTAGGCGCGCTTGTGGCCGCCACCCTTGTGCCGGGTGGTGATGCGGCCGGTCGAGTTGCGACCACCGGACTTGCTCAGCGGGCGGACGAGCGACTTCTCCGGCTGCGAGCGCGTGATCTCGACGAAGTCGGCGACCGACGAGCCACGGCGGCCCGGCGTCGTCGGCTTGTACTTACGGATTCCCATGGGGACCTGTCCTCACTCTGCTCTGGTCAGCCGACCGGACCGCCGAAGATGTCGATCGAGCCCTCGCGGAGGGTGACGATCGCACGCTTCGTGTCCTTGCGACGGCCGATGCCGAACCGGGTACGCCGGGCCTTGCCCTGGCGGTTCGCCGTGTTGACCGAGTCGACCTTGACGCCGAACACCCGCTCGACGGCGATCTTGATCTCGGTCTTGTTGGCCCGCGGGTCGACGAGGAACGTGTACTTGCCCTCGTCGAGCAGCGCGTAGCTCTTCTCGGAGACGACCGGCGCGATCAGGATGTCGCGCGGGTCCTTGCCGACGGTGGTCACGCGGAGGCCTCCTCGGTGGACGCGGCGCCGGCGACGGACGAGGTCGGGCCCGCGAGGAACGCGTCGAGCGCGCCCTGGGTGAACACGACGTCGTCCGAGACGAGCACGTCGTACGTGTTGAGCTGGTCCGCGACGAGCAGGTGGACCCGCTCGACGTTGCGCAGCGACTTCCAGGTCGTCTCGTCCTGGCGCTCGACGACGACGAGCACGTGGCGGCGCGGGGACAGCGTCTCCAGCACCTTCACCGCGGCCTTCGTCGAGGGGGCCTCACCGATGCCGAAGCCGGTGACGACGTGCACGCGGCCGGCCCGGGCGCGGTCCGAGAGGGCACCGCGGAGCGCCGCGGCCTTCATCTTCTTCGGGGTCCGCTGGCTGTAGTCGCGCGGCTGCGGGCCGTGGACCGTGCCACCGCCGGCGAACTGCGGGGCGCGGGTCGAGCCCTGGCGGGCACGACCGGTGCCCTTCTGCTTGTACGGCTTCTTGCCGCCACCGCGGACCTCGCCACGCGTCTTGGTGGCGTGCGTCCCCTGCCGCGCCGCGGCGAGCTGCGCGACGACGACCTGGTGGATCAGCGGGATGTTGGTCTGCACGTCGAAGACGTCGGCGGGGAGCTCGGCTTGCCCGGCCGTGGCACCCGCGGCGTCCAGGACGTCGACGGTCAGCGTGTCGCTCATGCGTCTCACGCGCCCTTCACTGCGGAACGCACGAGCACGACGCCGTTCTTCGGGCCGGGGACGGCGCCCTTGACGAGCACCAGGCCCTTCTCGACGTCGACCGCGTGCACGGTCAGGTTCTGGGTGGTCTGACGGGCGACGCCCATCCGACCGGCCATGCGCATGCCCTTGAAGACGCGCGACGGGGTGGACGCCCCGCCGATCGAGCCGGGCTTGCGGTGGTTGCGGTGCGCACCGTGGGAGGCGCCCACGCCGGAGAAGCCGTGACGCTTCATGACACCGGCGGTGCCCTTGCCCTTGGTGGTCCCGACGACGTCGACCTTCGCGCCGGCCTCGAGCACCGAGGCGGTGATCTCCTGGCCGAGCGAGTAGGTGGCGGCGTCGGACGTGCGGATCTCGACCACGTGCCGGCGGGGGGTGACCCCGGCCTTCTCGAAGTGGCCCTTGAGCGGCTTGGTGACCTTGCGGGGGTCGATCTGGCCGGAGGCCAGCTGGACCGCCGCGTAGCCGTCGGCCTCAGCGGTGCGCACCTGGGTCACGACGTTCGGCCCGACCGCCAGCACGGTGACGGGGACGAGACGGCCGTCGGCGTCCCACACCTGCGTCATGCCGAGCTTCGTGCCGAGCAGCGCCGTGACGGGGCGCGCGTTCTGCTGGGTAACCATGAGGATCAGTTCCTTCCCAGCGTCAGAGCTTGATCTCGATGTTCACGTCCGCCGGCAGGTCGAGACGCATGAGCGAGTCGACGGCCTTCGGCGTGGGGTCGATGATGTCGATCAGCCGCTTGTGCGTGCGCATCTCGAAGTGCTCGCGGCTGTCCTTGTACTTGTGGGGCGACCGGATGACGCAGAAGACGTTCTTCTCCGTCGGCAGCGGCACCGGACCCACGACCGACGCACCAGCGCGGGTCACCGTGTCGACGATCTTGCGCGCCGAGCTATCGATGACCTCGTGGTCGTAGGACTTGAGCCGGATGCGGATCTTCTGTCCCGCCATGGCGTCGTCTACTTCTCTCTCTCGTACCGGTCCGTCCGACCCCCGCGCTCGGGCGTGTCGCGTCGTGCGACGCACCCCAGCACGGCGTCCCGTCCCCGAGGGGCCGGTACGAGGTCGGTGGTTGCGATCGGGCCCTCACCACCGGGGGTGACCCCGGGGTCCGGCGGACCCTCCACGTGTGCACAGCCCGGACGGCCGGAGCGCCAGGACAGCAGGAGGACCAGGAGAACCGGTCCTTCCCGTGCCAGGGCGCGCCTCCACCAGCGGGCAACCCCGACAGTCTGCCAGACGGAACCGGCGATGGCCAATCCCGCCGGGTGCCGACACCGGCGCGACCGCAGGCCGGCGGCGGCGCCGTGACCCGGGCCACGCGGGGGGGCCAAGACTCTTGACGTCGAGAATCCTCGTCCGCGATCCTCGCCCCTACCTGCGTACCGACGAAGGAGTCGCCGTATGTCGTCCGTGGACGAGACCGAGAGCCATCTCCCGCCGCGGCACGCGCCGCTGCCGGACCTCGACGGCGGCGGCCGTCGAGACGACCACCGCACCCCCTCCCCCGACGAGTTCGTCCGGGTGCAGGACTCCGAGGAGTTCGGCGAGCTCCGCTCGACCTTCCGACGGTTCGCCTTTCCCATGACGGCCGCGTTCCTGGCCTGGTACCTGCTGTACGTCCTGCTGAGCACCTACGCGACCGACCTCATGTCGACGCCGGTGCTGGGCTCCGTGAACCTCGGCCTGCTCCTCGGCCTGGGTCAGTTCGCCTCCACGTTCCTCATCACCTACCTGTACGTCCGGCACGCGAACCGCCGGCTGGACCCGTCCGCCGAGCGCCTGCGGCACGAGCTCGAGGGGGACCTCTGATGGACGTCGGCAACCCGATCCTCAACATCGCCATCTTCCTCGTCTTCGTCGTCGTCACCCTGGCCATCGTCATCCGGGTGGCGCGCGGCCCGAAGCAGGCCGGCGACTTCTACCACGGCGGTCGCTCGTTCAGCGGGCGCCAGAACGGCATCGCCATCGCCGGCGACTACCTGTCGGCGGCGTCGTTCCTCGGCATCGTGGGCGCCGTCGCCCTCTACGGCTACGACGGCCTGCTGTACTCCATCGGGTTCCTCGTGGCGTGGCTCGTGGCGCTCCTGCTCGTCGCGGAGCCCCTGCGCAACACGGGCAAGTACACGATGGCCGACGTGCTGTCGTTCCGGATGCGGCAGCGGCCCGTCCGCACGGCGGCGGCGATCTCGACCCTCGCGGTGTCGTTCTTCTACCTCCTGGCGCAGATGGCCGGCGCCGGGGGGCTCGTCGCGCTGCTCCTGGGCGTCGACGACAAGCTCGGGCAGTCGCTGACGATCGCGGTCGTGGGCGCGCTGATGATCGTCTACGTCCTCGTCGGCGGGATGAAGGGCACGACCTGGGTGCAGATCATCAAGGCGGTCCTGCTCATCGTGGGCGCCGGTGCCATGACGGTCTGGGTCCTCGTGCTCAACGGGGGCAGCCTGTCCGCGCTGCTGGACCGGGCCGTGGCGGTGCACCCCGACGGGGACCGCGTGCTCGAACCCATGCTGCAGTACGGCGCGAGCGACACGACCAAGCTCGGCTTCATCTCCCTCGCGATCGCCCTCGTGTTCGGCGCCGCAGGCCTGCCGCACGTGCTCATGCGCTTCTACACCGTGCCGACGGCGCGGGAGGCACGCCGCTCGGTCACCTGGGCCATCGGCCTCATCGGCGCGTTCTACCTGTTCACGCTGATCCTGGGCTTCGGCGCCGCGTACCTGGTCGGGCACGACGAGATCCTGGCGGCCCCGGGCGGCGCGAACTCGGCCGCACCCGCGCTGGCGTACGAGCTGGGCGGCACCCTGCTGCTCGGCGTCATCGCGGCCGTCGCCTTCGCCACCATCCTCGCCGTCGTCGCCGGCCTGACGATCACCGCGGCCGCGTCGTTCGCGCACGACGTCTACAACGGCGTCATCAAGCGCGGGCAGGCCGACCCCGAGCAGGAGGTCAAGGTGGCGCGGAGGACCGCCGTGGTGGTGGGGGCGGTGTCGATCGTCGGCGGCGTGCTGGCCAACGGGCAGAACGTCGCGTTCCTGGTCTCGTTGGCCTTCGCCATCGCGGCCAGCGCCAACCTGCCGTCGATCCTGTACTCGCTGTACTGGCGGCGGTTCAACACCCGCGGCTCCCTGTGGAGCATCTACGGCGGGCTGGGGTCCGCCCTCGTGCTCATCGTCTTCTCACCGGTGGTCACCGGGTCGGAGACCGCGATGATCCCGGGCGTGGACATCTCGTGGTTCCCCCTGTCCAACCCGGCCCTGGTCTCCGTGCCGCTCGGCTTCTTCCTCGGCTGGCTGGGCAGCGTGACCTCGCCGGAGCACGACGCCCTGAAGTCCGCCGAGATGGAGGTCCGCTCCATGACGGGCGCGGGCGCCGAGAAGGCCGTCGTGCACTGACGGCACCACCGCCAGCACCCCGGCGCCCCGTCGACCCCGTGGTCGACGGGGCGTCGTCGTGCCGCGTCGTCGGACCGCGTCGCCGGACCACGCCGTCGGGCCGCGTCGTCGGACCGCGTCGTCGGACCGCGTCACCGGCGCCGCTGGACCCCGCGCACGGGTGCGGCGGTCGTCGGGTCCTCCGGCCACGCGTGCCTCGGGTACCGGCGCCGCAGCTCCCCGCGCACCTGCGCGTACCCGGAGCGCCAGAACGACTCGAGGTCCGCGGTGACGGCGGCCGGACGCCCCGCCGGCGACAGCAGGTGCAGCACCAGCGGCACCCGGCCGTCGACGACCCGCGGCGCGGTCCGCCAGCCGAAGGTCTCCTGGAGCCGGACGGGAAGCGCCGGCGGGTCGGCGGCGTAGTCGACGCGCACCGACGTTCCGCTGGGCACGGTCACCCGCTCTGGGGCCAGCTCGTCGAGCCGGGCCGCCTCGGGCCACGGCAGCAGCCGGCGGAGCGCCGCCGCGACGTCGATCCGCGCGAGGTCCTCACCGGTCCGCACGCGGTCCAGGTCCGGGCCGAGCCAGCGGTCGAGGTCGGCGGTCAGCGCCGCGTCGTCGACCGGCGGCCACGGGGCGCCGAGGTGGCGGTGCAGCAGGTCCAGGCGGCGGCGCAGCGCGGTGGCACCCTCTCCCCAGCGCAGCACCCCCAGCCCCGACCGCGCCAGGCCGTCCCGCACCGCCGCCCGCACCCGCTCCGGGTCCGGTCGCGGCAGGCGCTCGCCGCGCAGCTCGATCGCGCCCAGCCGCTGCACGCGGCGGGCCACGACACGGCCGCCGACCCAGGCCACGACGTCCTCCTCGACGAGCAGCGGCGCCGCCGCCAGCAGGGCGGTGGCGGCATCGGTCGGGACGGCGGACCGCACGAGCGCGTCACGCCGCCCCGGCGTCCAGACCGCCTCGGCGACCGCGAGCCACGGCAACCCCTGCAGGGCGGACCCCGGCGGCAGCACCGCGCCGGTGCCGGAGGTCAGCAGGTACGCGTTCCCGTCCTCCCGGCGCCGGGCGATGCGGTCGGGGTGCGCCAGGGCCACGACGAGGGCCACCGCGGCGTCGTCGCCGAGCACACGGGTGCCAGGCACAGAGGTGCCAGGCACGCTGGTGCCGGGCACGCTGGTGCCGGGCACAGGGGTGCCGGTCGCGGCGGCCCCGGGCCCGGGGGGTCCACCGGTGCCGATGACCGCCCCGATCGTGGACGAGGTGCGTGCTCGCACCGCCCGCTGCAGGCCCTCGGCCCGTCGGCGCCAGGACGCCGCGGCAGGCCCACCACGTCGAAGCGACCGCAGCGCCGCGACGAGGTCGCCGTCCGGTGCGCGCACCTCGTCGGACAGCAGCGCCGCCACCTCGGCCGCCCGGCGCGGCCCCAGCTCCCCCACCGCGTCGAGGAGCGCCCGCGCCACGCGCGGATCCGCCGGCACCTCGGCGACCGCGCGCCCCCGGTCCGTGACGACGCCTGCCGCGTCGACCGCGCCGATGCCGTGCAGCACCGCCTCCGCCGCCGCGACCGCGCCCGCGGGCGGCTCGTCGAGCAGCGCGAGCCCCGCCGCGCGCGGGGCGCCCCAGCACGCGGCCTCGAGGAGGAAGCCGACGAGGTCGGCCGTGCGGATCTCGGGCTCGGGGTGCGCCGGCCGGCGTGCGTGCTCGCCCGGCGTCCAGCACCGGTGCACCACCCCCGGTCCCTCGCGCCCCGCACGGCCTGCCCGCTGGTCCGCGCCGGCCCGGCTGACCCCCACCGTCACCAGGCCCGCCAGTCCCCGTGCGTGGTCCGTGCGGGGCCGCCGCTCCAGCCCGCCGTCCACCACCACGCGCACGCCCGGCACGGTCAGCGACGACTCCGCCACCGCCGTGGCGACGACGATCCGCCGACGCGGGCCGGGGCGCAGCGCGAGGTCCTGGTCTGCGACCGAGAGCCGGCCGTGCAGCGGCCGCACGTCCACGGCGGCCCCGCCGTCCCCGGCCCGCGCCCGGACCCGGTCGACGACGGCGTCGACCTCCGCGGCCCCCGGCACGAACACGAGCCCGTCACCCGTCGCGCCGGAGCAGGCAAGGACGGCCGTCGCCGCCACGTGGTCGAGGAACCCCGCCGTCACGCCGCGCTCGTCGAGCGCCACGACCCGCGGCGGCGGGGGCGCCCACACCTCCTCGACCGGATGCAGGGCGCCCGGCACCGTGACGACCGGCGCGGGGCCGCCGGCGGCACCGAGCACCGCCGCCGTCCGCGCGGCCTCGACCGTGGCCGACATGGCGACGAGCGCGAGGTCGGGGCGCAGGTGCGCGCGCACGTCGACGAGCAGCGCGAGCGCCAGGTCGCCGTCGAGGTGCCGCTCGTGCACCTCGTCGAGCACGACCGCCGCGACCCCCGGCAGCTCGGGGTCCCGCTGCAGGCGGCGCAGGAGCACACCCGTGGTGACGACCTCGACGCGGGTGGCAGGGCCCACGCGACGGTCGTCGCGCACCGTGTACCCGGCCGTGCTGCCGACCGGCTCCCCCACCAGCTCCGCGAGCCGACGGGCGGCGGCCCGCGCGGCGATGCGACGCGGCTGCGTGACCAGCACCCGTCCGCCCAGGGCCACGGCGAGGGCGGGCGGCACGAGCGTGGTCTTGCCGCTGCCCGGCGGCGCCTGCGCGACCGCCGTGCCGTGCGACCGGACGGCGTCGACGACCGCGCCGAGCCCTGCGGCCACCGGCAGCACGGAGGGACGTGCCAGGAGCGCGACGAGCGGGTCGGGGGGCACCCGAGCAGTCTGCCCCGGTGGCACCGCCGCTGCCGGACCCGTCCTCCGGCGGTGGCGGTGACGACCCCCGGTGGCGCCGCCGTCAGCGCACGCCCGCGGCGCCGAGCCGCGCCACCACCGGCGCACCCGCGAGGGCGTCGGCCCACGTCCACGCGACGACACGGACGCGCCCCTCGACCGTCCACGGGTGGCCGCGTGCCGCGTGCCCCGCCGGCACGAGCCGCCCGGCCGCGCCGTGCCGCGGCCACCAGAAGGCGACGTCAGGACCGGCGTCCGTCGGCGACGGGTGCAGCACGGGGAGGGCGACGCCGGCCTCCAGGAGACGCGCACGGCTGACCGACTCCTCCGGTGACCGCGACCGTCCGTCGGCGTGCGCGACCACACGGCGCGCCGCCCGCACCCCGGGACCGGCCCCGGCGCGGTCGACCTCCTCGTCCAGCTCCTCGGCCGACACCAGGCCCGCGCGGAGTGCGGCGTCCGCGACGGTCAGCGCCACCGGCGACGGCCGGGTGCGCGCCACGTCCACCACCGTGCGGGCGACCGACGTGACGGGCACGCCGCCGAGCACGACGGCGCCCGGCGGCCGCCGGACGACGCGCACGAGCGCCCCGCGGACGCCCGGGCGCCACCGGTGCACGATCCGCGTGACCTCGACGGCCCCCAGCCGCGCCGGCACGGGCAGGCCGTGGAGCGCGGCCGCGCTGGCGTGCGACACGGTCACCCCGGGCACCGCGAGGACCACCCGCGCGCACGCCTGCCGGTGCCGGTCCCCCCGGGCCGGCGCCCACCACGCCCCGGCGCGATCGTCAGGCCTGCTCGTCGGGGCGTCCGTCGTCGTCTGCACGGGCCCAGCGTGGAGCAGGGCGGGCACCGCGGCGGCGGTCCTCCACAGGCCACCGGCGGCTCGCGAGCTGGGGACGGCTCGAGGACGGCGCCGGAGCGTCCGGTGTGGGCGGTGGCCCGCCCGGGGACGACGGAGGGCCCGGGCGCCTCGCGGCGCCCGGGCCCTCCGGGTGGTGCTGGTGATCAGGTGCCCCGAGGGGCGGTGATCACTTGAGGATCTTCGTGACCCGGCCCGAGCCGACGGTGCGGCCACCCTCGCGGATGGCGAACCCGAGGCCCTCCTCCATGGCGATGGGCTGGATGAGGTTCACGGTGATCTCGGTGTTGTCACCGGGCATGACCATCTCGGTGCCCTCGGGCAGCGTGATGACGCCGGTGACGTCCGTCGTGCGGAAGTAGAACTGGGGGCGGTAGTTCCCGTAGAACGGGTTGTGCCGGCCACCCTCGTCCTTGGCGAGGATGTAGACCTGGCCCTCGAACTCCGTGTGCGGGGTGATCGAGCCCGGCTTGACGACGACCTGGCCGCGCTCCACCTCCTCGCGCTTCGTGCCGCGGAGCAGCAGGCCGACGTTCTCGCCCGCCTCGGCGTAGTCGAGGAGCTTGCGGAACATCTCGACACCGGTGACGGTGGTCTTGATCGCCTTCTCCTTGATGCCGACGATCTCCACCTCCTCGTTCACCTTGAGGCGGCCACGCTCGACACGACCGGTGACGACGGTGCCACGGCCCGTGATGGTGAAGACGTCCTCGATCGGCATGAGGAACGGCTTGTCGATGTCGCGCACCGGGTCCGGCACGTTCTCGTCGACCGCGTCGAGCAGCGCCTCGACGGACTTGACCCACTCGGGGTCGCCCTCGAGGGCCTTGAGGCCCGAGACGCGCACGACCGGCACGTCGTCGCCGGCGAAGCCCTGCGAGGAGAGGAGCTCGCGCACCTCGACCTCGACGAGCTCGAGGATCTCCTCGTCGTCCACCATGTCGGACTTGTTCAGCGCGACCAGCAGGTAGGGCACGCCGACCTGGCGGGCGAGCAGGACGTGCTCACGCGTCTGGGCCATCGGGCCGTCGGTCGCCGCCACCACGAGGATGGCGCCGTCCATCTGCGCCGCACCCGTGATCATGTTCTTGATGTAGTCGGCGTGGCCGGGGGCGTCGACGTGCGCGTAGTGACGCTTCTCGGTCTGGTACTCGACGTGCGCGATGTTGATCGTGATACCGCGCTGCTTCTCCTCCGGCGCCTTGTCGATCTCGTCGAACGGCGTGAAGGGGTTCAGGTCCGGGTACTTGTCGTGCAGGACCTTTGAGATCGCGGCGGTCAGCGTCGTCTTGCCGTGGTCGACGTGACCGATGGTCCCGATGTTGACGTGCGGCTTCGTCCGCTCGAACTTCGCCTTGCCCACTGGGTGTCCTCCTCAGGACTTGGTAGAGATGTGCGCGTTGCCTCGGGCCAACCGTAGCCCACGCCCGCGCGGTCCTCCGGGTCGGGTTGTCGTGCTGGGTGGTGCTGGGCCGGGGCCGGCCGGTCGGTGGACCGACCGGCACCCGTCCCTGCGGGACTACTCGCCCCGGGTCTTCTTGATGATCTCCTCGGCCACGTTGCGCGGGACCTCGGCGTAGCTGTCGAACTGCATGGAGTACACGGCGCGGCCCTGGGTCTTCGACCGCAGGTCGCCCACGTAGCCGAACATCTCCGACAGCGGGACCAGCGCGCGGACCACCTTGACGCCGGTGGCGTCCTCCATCGACTGGATCATGCCGCGGCGGGAGTTCAGATCGCCGATGACGTCGCCCATGTAGTCCTCGGGCGTGCGGACCTCGACGGCCATGACGGGCTCGAGGAGCACCGGGTCCGCCTTCCGGACGGCCTCCTTGAGGACCATGGAGCCCGCGATCTTGAACGCCATCTCCGAGGAGTCGACGTCGTGGTACGCGCCGTCGAGCAGCGTGGCCTTCACGCCGACCAGCGGGAACCCGGCGAGGACGCCGAGCTGCATGGCCGACTGGATGCCCTGGTCCACCGACGGGATGTACTCGCGGGGGATGCGGCCACCGGTGACCTTGTTGTCGAACTCGTAGAGCTCGCCCTCGGCCGGGTCCAGCGGCTCGAAGGACATCTGGACCTTCGCGTACTGGCCGGAGCCACCGGTCTGCTTCTTGTGGACGTAGTCGATCTTCTCCACGGCACGACGGATCGTCTCGCGGTAGGCCACCTGCGGCTTGCCGACGTTGGCCTCGACCTTGAACTCGCGCCGCATGCGGTCGACGAGGATGTCGAGGTGGAGCTCGCCCATGCCGCCGATGACGGTCTGGCCGGTCTCCTCGTCGAGCTTGACCCGGAACGTCGGGTCCTCCTCGGCGAGCTTCTGGATGGCCGTGGAGAGCTTCTCCTGGTCACCCTTCGTCTTGGGCTCGATCGCCACGTCGATGACGGGCTCCGGGAACGTCATCGACTCGAGGATCACCGGGGCCGACGGGTCGCACAGCGTGTCGCCCGTGGTCGTGTCCTTCAGGCCGATGAAGGCGTAGATGTGGCCCGCCTGGGCCTCCTCCACCGGGTTCTCCTTGTTGGAGTGCATCTGGAAGAGCTTCCCGATGCGCTCCTTCTTGCCCTTCGTCGAGTTCACGACCTGGGCGCCCGAGGGCACCTTGCCGGAGTAGACGCGGACGTAGGTGAGCTTGCCGAAGAACGGGTGCGCCGCGATCTTGAACGCCAGCGCCGAGAACGGCTCCGTGGCGTCCGCGTGCCGCGTGACGACGACCTCCTCGTCCTTGACGTCGTGACCCTCGACCGAGGGGACGTCCAGCGGGGAGGGCAGGTAGTCGATGACCGCGTCGAGCATGGGCTGCACGCCCTTGTTCTTGAACGCGGAGCCGCAGAGGACCGGGTAGGCCTCAGAGGCGATCGTGAGCTTGCGGATGCCGGCCTTGATCTCGGCCGTCGTCAGCTCCTCGCCGCCGAGGAACTTCTCGAGCAGCTCGTCGTCGCTCTCCGCCACGGCCTCGACGAGGGCGGCGCGGTACTCCGCGGCGCGCTCGGCCAGGTCGGCGGGGATCTCCTCGATGTCGTACTTCTCGCCCAGCTTCGTCTCGCCGTGCCAGACGAGCGCGCGCATCTCGACGAGGTCGACCACGCCGGTGAAGCCGCCCTCGGAGCCGATCGGCAGCTGGATGACCAGCGGCTTGGCCTTGAGGCGGTTCACGATCGTGTCGACCGTGAAGTAGAAGTCGGCGCCGAGCTTGTCCATCTTGTTGACGAAGCAGATGCGGGGGACGTCGTACTTGTCCGCCTGCCGCCACACCGTCTCGGACTGGGGCTCCACGCCCTCCTTGCCGTCGAACACGGCGACCGCGCCGTCGAGCACGCGCAGCGAGCGCTCGACCTCGACCGTGAAGTCGACGTGGCCGGGCGTGTCGATGATGTTGATCTGGTTGTCGTTCCAGAAGCACGTCGTCGCCGCGGACGTGATGGTGATGCCGCGCTCCTGCTCCTGCTCCATCCAGTCCATCGTGGCGGCGCCGTCGTGGACCTCGCCGATCTTGTAGCTGACCCCGGTGTAGAACAGGATCCGCTCGGTGGTGGTCGTCTTGCCGGCGTCGATGTGCGCCATGATGCCGATGTTGCGGACCTTGGTGAGGTCCGTCAGCACGTCCAGTGCCACGTGTGTTGCCCCTTGTCGGTCGGCTGTGGGTCAGCGGGTTGCGGGCAGCCCGCTGATCGGCCCGGGGAACACCCGGGTGGTGACCGGCCGGCGGCCGCCCGTCCGGCCCGGGCACGACGCCCGACGAGGGGCGCCGGCCGCGGCCGGACGGGACGGTGTCACCAGCGGTAGTGCGCGAACGCCCGGTTGGACTCCGCCATCTTGTGCATGTCCTCGCGGCGCTTCACGGCGGCACCCAGGCCGTTGGAGGCGTCGAGGATCTCGTTCATGAGGCGCTCGGTCATCGTCTTCTCGCGACGCGCGCGGGAGAAGTCGGTCAGCCAGCGCAGCGCCAGCGTCGTCGCACGGACGGGCCGCACCTCGACCGGCACCTGGTAGGTGGCGCCACCGACACGACGGGAGCGGACCTCGAGCGCCGGGCGCACGTTGTCCAGGGCCCGCTTGAGCACGACGACCGGGTCGCCGTCCACCTTGGAGCGGACGCCCTCGAGCGCGCCGTAGACGATGGCCTCCGCGACGGTCTTCTTGCCGTCGAGCAGGACCTTGTTGATGAGCTGCGTGACGACCGGGGACCCGTAGACGGGGTCGACGATCAGCGGCCGCTTCGGGGCCGGACCCTTGCGAGGCATCAGCCCACCTTCTTCGCGCCGTAGCGGCTGCGCGCCTGCTTGCGGTTCTTGACGCCCTGGGTGTCCAGCGCGCCGCGGACGATCTTGTAGCGGACGCCCGGGAGGTCCTTCACGCGGCCGCCGCGCACGAGCACGATGGAGTGCTCCTGCAGGTTGTGGCCGACGCCGGGGATGTACGCGGTGACCTCGACCTGCGAGGACAGGCGGACGCGCGCGACCTTGCGGAGGGCCGAGTTCGGCTTCTTCGGGGTCGTGGTGTAGACGCGGGTGCACACACCGCGTCGCTGGGGGGAGCCCTTGAGGGCAGGCGTCTTCGACTTGTTCGTCTTCGCCTGCCGGCCCTTGCGGACCAGCTGCTGGATCGTAGGCACTACGTCTCCGAGTCTGTGGGAGTTCTCTGGTCGACCGGACCCGTCACCCAGGACGGCCGGCAGGGTCCGGATCGTCGCCCGTCGCGCGACTACCCCGGTGGTCTGACGTCCCGCACCGACCCCCGCGCCCGGGCGTGTCGCCCCGGTCCCCTCCCGCACGGCCGGTCCCCTCCGTCAGGAGCGGTCCTCGTGTGGTGAGCGGGCCGTCGCCCGCCCCGCTCCCCCGAGGGGGACGTGGTCCGCGAGCACAGCACAGAGGCCCGACGACGCGGGCACGATGCCCCACGCTACCCGGCGGTCGTCGGGCGGTCAAAAGACCACCGGCGGGCCGGCAGGTGCGCAGGACGTCGGGGACAACGGCCCGGGGGCCCCCCGCATTCCCGCACGGGGCGGGAGGCGGCGGGCCCCCGGGTGAGGACGTCAGCGGTACTCGCCGCCGAAGTCGATGTCCTCGAGCGGGATCGCCTCGCCGGAGCCGAAGCCCAGCGCCGGGAAGTCGATCTCGTCGTAGCCGAAGGCCGGGTACAGCTCGGCCTTGGCGGACTCCGTCGGCTCGACCCGCACGTCGCCGTAGCGCGACAGGCCGGTGCCGGCGGGGATGAGCTTGCCGAGGATGACGTTCTCCTTGAGGCCGAGCAGCGGGTCGGACCGACCCGACATCGCGGCCTCGGTGAGGACGCGCGTCGTCTCCTGGAAGGACGCCGCCGACAGCCACGAGTCCGTGGCCAGCGAGGCCTTGGTGATGCCCATGAGCTCCGGACGGCCGGCGGCCGGCTGGCCACCCTCGGACACGGCCTTGCGGTTCGCGTCCTCGAACCGGCCCCGCTCGGCGAGCTCGCCGGGCAGCAGGTCGGTCTCGCCGGAGTCGAGCACCGTCACGCGCCGCAGCATCTGCCGCACGATGACCTCGATGTGCTTGTCGTGGATGTCCACGCCCTGGGAGCGGTAGACCTCCTGGACCTCGTCCACCAGGTGCTTCTGCGTGGCGCGCGGGCCGAGGATGCGCAGGACCTTCTTGGGGTCCACCGCACCCTGCACCAGCTGCGTGCCGACCTCGACGTGGTCGCCGTCGCTGACCACCAGGCGCGAGCGCTTGGTGATCGGGTACGCGATCTCCTCGGAGCCGTCGTCCGGCGTCAGCACGATCCGACGGGAGCGGTCGCCCTCCTCGATCGTCACGCGTCCGGAGAACTCCGCGATGGGCGCCTCACCCTTGGGGGTGCGGGCCTCGAAGAGCTCCTGGACACGGGGCAGACCCTGGGTGATGTCCTCCGCGGAGGCGACACCACCCGTGTGGAAGGTACGCATCGTCAGCTGCGTGCCGGGCTCGCCGATCGACTGGGCCGCGATGATGCCGACGGCCTCGCCGATGTCGACGAGCTTGCCCGTCGCCAGGGAGCGGCCGTAGCACTTGGCGCAGGTCCCGACGCGCGACTCGCAGGTGAGCACGGAGCGCACCTTGAGGGTCGTGACGCCGGCCTCGAGCAGGCGCGCCAGGAGCACGTCGCCGACGTCCTCCCCCGCGTGCCCGACGACCTCGCCGTCGACGACGGAGTCCGTCGCCAGCGTGCGCGAGAAGACGCTCGTCTCCACCTTGTCGTGCAGGCGCAGCGTGCCGTCGCGCCCCTCGGTGGCGATGGGCATCGTCAGGCCGCGCTCGGTGCCGCAGTCGTCCTCGCGGACGATGACGTCCTGGGAGACGTCCACCAGACGACGGGTGAGGTACCCGGAGTCGGCGGTCCGCAGGGCGGTGTCCGCGAGGCCCTTGCGGGCACCGTGCGTGGCGATGAAGTACTCGAGGACTGACAGGCCCTCGCGGTAGTTCGACTTGATCGGGCGCGGGATGATCTCGCCCTTCGGGTTGGCGACGAGGCCGCGCATGCCGGCGATCTGGCGGACCTGCATCCAGTTGCCGCGGGCGCCCGAGCCGACCATCCGGTACACCGTGTTGCGCGCCGGGAAGTTCTCCAGCATCGCCTTGGCGACCTTCTCGGTGGCCTGGTTCCAGATCTCGATGAGCTCCTGGCGGCGCTCGTCGTCGGTGATCAGACCCTTGTCGTACTGGCCCTGGACCTTGGCGGCCCGCGCCTCGTGCTCCTCGAGGATCGCCTGCTTCTCGGCCGGGGCCGCGACGTCGGAGATCGCGATCGTCACGCCCGAGCGGGTGGCCCAGCGGAAGCCGGCCTCCTTGAAGGCGTCCAGCGACGCGGCGACGTCCACCTTGGGGTAGCGCTCCGCCAGGTCGTTGATGATCACCGAGAGGCGCTTCTTGTCGACGACGCCGTTCTCGTACGGGTAGTCCACGGGCAGCAGCTCGTTGAACAGGGCCCGGCCGAGCGTCGTCTCGAAGAGCAGCGGCTCGCCCTGGGTCCAGCCCTCGGGCGCGGCCTCCTCGGCCAGCACGAGGTCGTCGAACCGGATCCGCACGACCGCGTTCAGGTCCAGGCTGCCCTGGTCGAACGCCATGATCGCCTCGGACACCGAGCTGAACGCCCGGCCCGCGCCGAGCGCGTCCTCCTTGTCCGACGTCAGGTGGAACAGGCCGATGATCATGTCCTGCGAGGGCATGGTCACGGGGCGGCCGTCGGACGGCTTGAGGATGTTGTTGCTCGAGAGCATGAGGATGCGGGCCTCGGCCTGCGCCTCGGCGCTCAGGGGCAGGTGGACGGCCATCTGGTCGCCGTCGAAGTCGGCGTTGAACGCGCCGCACACGAGCGGGTGCAGGTGGATCGCCTTGCCCTCGACGAGCTGCGGCTCGAACGCCTGGATGCCGAGGCGGTGCAGCGTGGGCGCCCGGTTCAGCAGGACCGGGTGCTCCGTGATGACCTCCTCGAGCACGTCCCAGACGACGGGGCGCGCGCGCTCGACCATGCGCTTGGCCGACTTGATGTTCTGCGCGTGGTTGAGGTCCACGAGCCGCTTCATGACGAAGGGCTTGAAGAGCTCGAGCGCCATCTGCTTGGGCAGGCCGCACTGGTGCAGCTTGAGCTGCGGGCCGACGACGATGACCGAGCGGCCGGAGTAGTCGACGCGCTTGCCGAGCAGGTTCTGGCGGAACCGGCCCTGCTTGCCCTTGAGCATGTCGGAGATCGACTTCAGCGGACGGTTGCCGGGGCCCGTGACCGGGCGGCCGCGGCGGCCGTTGTCGAACAGCGAGTCCACGGCCTCCTGGAGCATCCGCTTCTCGTTGTTGACGATGATCTCCGGCGCGCCCAGGTCCAGGAGCCGCTTGAGGCGGTTGTTCCGGTTGATGACGCGGCGGTACAGGTCGTTGAGGTCGCTCGTGGCGAAGCGACCGCCGTCGAGCTGGACCATCGGGCGCAGGTCCGGCGGGATGACCGGGACCGCGTCGAGGACCATGCCCGTGGGCGAGTTGCTCGTCGTGAGGAACGCGTTGACGACCTTGAGGCGCTTCAGCGCACGGGTCTTCCGCTGGCCCTTGCCGGTGCGGATGATCTCGCGCAGGTTCTCCGCCTCGGCGTCCAGGTCGAACGCCTCGAGGCGCTTCTGGATCGCGGCGGCACCCATGGAGCCCTCGAAGTAGATGCCGAACCGGTCCAGGAGCTGGCGGTAGAGCATCTCGTCGCCCTCGAGGTCCGCGACCTTGAGGTTCTTGAAGCGGTCCCACACCTGGTCGATGCGCTCGATCTCGGTGTCGGCGCGCTTGCGGATCTGCGCCATCTCGCGCTCGGCCGAGTCGCGCACCTTGCGGCGCACGTCCGACTTCGCGCCCTCCGCCTCGAGCTCGGCCAGGTCGGCCTCGAGCTTCGCGGCGCGCGTGTTGATGTCGTTGTCGCGCCGGTCGGCGATCTCCTTCTTCTCCAGGTCGATGCCGTTCTGGAGGTTGGGGAGGTCGGCCTGCCGGCCCTCCTCGTCGACGGACGTGATCATGTACGCCGCGAAGTAGATGACCTTCTCGAGGTCCTTGGGCGCCAGGTCCAGCAGGTAGCCCAGGCGCGACGGGACGCCCTTGAAGAACCAGATGTGCGTGACGGGCGCGGCGAGCTCGATGTGGCCCATGCGCTCACGACGGACCTTCGAACGCGTCACCTCGACGCCGCAGCGCTCGCAGATGATGCCCTTGAAGCGCACGCGCTTGTACTTGCCGCAGTAGCACTCCCAGTCCCGGGTGGGTCCGAAGATCTTCTCGCAGAAGAGCCCGTCCTTCTCCGGCTTGAGGGTGCGGTAGTTGATGGTCTCGGGCTTCTTGACCTCGCCCTTGGACCAGGAGCGGATGTCGTCGGCCGTGGCCAGCCCGATGCGGAGCTGGTCGAAGACGTTGACGTCGAGCAAGGGGGTCCTACTTCCTTCGTGTGCCGGCGCCGCACGCGGGGCTGCCGACGGGGGGAGATTGAGGAAGGTGCGGGCCGCCCGGCCGGGCCGGCGTCACCCCGGTCAGGGGCGACGCCGGCCGCGAGCCGGTCGGCTCGACGTCAGATCTCTTCGATGCTGCTGGCGTTGGGCCGGCGCGACAGGTCGATGCCGAGCTCCTCCGCCGCGCGGTAGACCTCGTCGTCGTTCTCCTTCATGTCGATCGTGACGCCGTCCGCGGACAGCACCTCGACGTTCAGGCAGAGCGACTGCATCTCCTTGAGGAGGACCTTGAAGGACTCCGGGATCCCCGAGTCGGGGATGTTCTCGCCCTTGACGATCGCCTCGTAGACCTTGACGCGCCCGGGGACGTCGTCGGACTTGATCGTGAGGAGCTCCTGCAGCGTGTAGGCCGCCCCGTACGCCTCGAGCGCCCACACCTCCATCTCGCCGAACCGCTGGCCGCCGAACTGGGCCTTACCGCCCAGGGGCTGCTGCGTGATCATCGAGTAGGGGCCGGTCGAACGGGCGTGGATCTTGTCGTCGACCAGGTGGTGGAGCTTGAGGATGTACATGTAGCCCACGGCCACGGGGTCCGGGAACGGCTCGCCGGAGCGGCCGTCGAACAGCCGCGCCTTGCCGTCGCCCTGCACCATGCGGTCGCCGTCGCGGTTCGGCCGCGTGCTCGACAGCAGGCCCGTGAGGACGCCCTCGGGCACGCCGTCGAAGACCGGGGTGCCGACCGGGGTGCCCGGCTCGGAGCGCTCGGCGATCGCCGGGACCTGCTCGCGCCACGACAGGTCGTCCCCGTCCGCGAGCTCGATGTCCCAGCCCTGCTTCGCGACCCATCCGAGGTGGACCTCGAGGACCTGGCCGACGTTCATGCGGCCCGGCACGCCCATGGGGTTGAGGACGACGTCCACCGGCGTCCCGTCGGCGAGGAACGGCATGTCCTCGACCGGCAGGATCTTGGAGATGACGCCCTTGTTGCCGTGGCGGCCGGCGAGCTTGTCGCCGTCCGTGATCTTGCGGCGCTGGGCGATGTAGACCCGGACGAGCTCGTTCACGCCGGCGGGCAGCTCGTCGCCGTCCTCGCGGTTGAACGTGCGCACCTCGATGACCGTGCCGGACTCGCCGTGGGGCACCTTGAGGGACGTGTCGCGGACCTCGCGGGCCTTCTCGCCGAAGATCGCGCGCAGCAGGCGCTCCTCCGGGGTCAGCTCGGTCTCGCCCTTGGGCGTGACCTTCCCGACGAGCACGTCGCCCGCCGCCACCTCGGCGCCGATGCGGATGATGCCGCGCTCGTCGAGGTCGGCCAGGACCTCCTCGGAGACGTTCGGGATGTCCCGCGTGATCTCCTCGGGGCCGAGCTTCGTGTCGCGCGCGTCGACCTCGTGCTCCTCGATGTGGATCGAGCTGAGCACGTCGTCCTGCACCAGGCGCTGGCTGAGGATGATCGCGTCCTCGTAGTTGTGGCCCTCCCACGACATGAACGCCACGAGCAGGTTGCGGCCGAGCGCGAGCTCGCCCTCGTCCGTCGCGGGGCCGTCGGCCAGCACGGAGCCGACCTCGACGCGGGCGCCGTTCTCGACCAGGACGCGCTGGTTGTAGCTCGTGCCCTGGTTGGAGCGGCGGAACTTCGCGACCCGGTAGGTCGACGTGGTCGCGTCGTCGTTGGCGACCGTGATGAGGTCCGCGGAGACCTCCGTGACCACGCCCGGCTTCGTGGCGACGATGACGTCGCCCGCGTCGACGGCCGCACGCCGCTCCATGCCGGTGCCGACGAGCGGCGCCTCGGAGCGGACCAGCGGCACGGCCTGCCGCTGCATGTTGGCGCCCATGAGCGCGCGGTTGGCGTCGTCGTGCTCGAGGAACGGGATGAGCGCGGTGGCGACCGAGACCATCTGCCGCGGCGAGACGTCCATGTAGTCGACGGTCGCGCCCGGGACGAGGTCCGGCTCGCCGCCCTTCATGCGGACGAGGACGCGGTCCTCCTGGAAGGACCCGTCGGCGTTGAGCAGCACGTTCGCCTGCGCGATGACGTGGCGGTCCTCGTCGTCGGCCGTGAGGTAGTGCACCTCGTCCGTCACGACGCCGTCGACGACCCGGCGGTACGGGGTCTCGACGAACCCGAAGGGGTTGATCCGCCCGTAGGTGGCCAGCGAGCCGATGAGACCGATGTTCGGGCCCTCGGGGGTCTCGATGGGGCACATGCGGCCGTAGTGCGACGGGTGGACGTCGCGGACCTCCATGCCGGCGCGGTCGCGGGACAGACCACCCGGGCCGAGGGCCGACAGGCGCCGCTTGTGCGTCAGACCCGCGAGCGGGTTGTTCTGGTCCATGAACTGCGACAGCTGCGACGTCCCGAAGAACTCCTTGATCGACGCCACCACCGGGCGGATGTTGATCAGGGTCTGCGGGGTGATCGCCTCGACGTCCTGCGTCGTCATGCGCTCGCGCACGACGCGCTCCATCCGCGACAGGCCCGTGCGGACCTGGTTCTGGATGAGCTCGCCGACCGCGCGGATGCGGCGGTTGCCGAAGTGGTCGATGTCGTCGGTCTCGACGCGGATGCCCACGTCCTCACCGGCGCGGCGGCCGGGGAGCTCGGCGACGTCGGCGTGCAGCGCGGCCAGGTACTTGATGGTCGCCACGACGTCGTCGACGGACAGGACGGAGTCCGCGAGGGGCACGTCGATGCCGAGCTTCTTGTTCAGCTTGTAGCGGCCGACCTTCGCCAGGTCGTAGCGCTTGGGGTTGAAGTAGAAGTTCTCGAGCAGCGCGCGGCCGGCCTCGACCGTGGGCGGGTCGCCCGGACGGATCTTGCGGTACAGGTCGAGGAGGGCCTCGTCCTGCGTGAGGACGTGGTCCTTGTCCAGCGTGTCGAGCACCGCCGGGTAGTCGGCGAACTGCTCGCGGATCTCCTCCGCGGACATGCCGAGCGCCTTGAGCAGGACCGTGGCGTTCTGCTTGCGCTTGCGGTCGACGCGGACGCCGACGTTGTCGCGCTTGTCGATCTCGAACTCGAGCCAGGCACCACGGCTCGGGATGACCTTCGCGGACAGGATGTCCTTGTCGGACGTCTTGTCGGCCGTGCGCTCGAAGTACACGCCCGGGGACCGGACGAGCTGGGAGACGACGACGCGCTCCGTGCCGTTGATGATGAACGTGCCGCGCTCGGTCATGAGCGGGAAGTCGCCCATGAAGACCGTCTGGCTCTTGATCTCACCGGTGGTGTAGTTGACGAACTCCGCGGTGACGAACAGCGGGGCCGCGTAGGTGAAGTCCTTCTCCTTGCACTCGTCCGCCGTGTACTTGGCCGGCTCGAAGCGGTGCTCGCGGAAGGACAGCGACATCGTCTGGCCGTAGTCCTCGATCGGGGAGATCTCCTCGAAGATCTCCTCCAGACCGGCGGTCTCGGGGACGTCCTGGCGCCCGGTCTCGAGGGCGGCGGCCACGCGGGCCTGCCAGCGCTCGTTGCCGAGCAGCCAGTCGAAGCTCTCGGTCTGCAGACCCAGCAGGTCCGGGACCTCGAGCGGCTCGTAGATCTTGGCGAACGAGATGCGGCGCGACGCGGTGCGGTTCGCGATGGCGTCGGCGGTCGGTGCAGAAGGGGTGCGCGAGGCAGCCAAGAGGGGTCCTTCCCAGCGGATCGTGTGCCACGGCGCCTGACCCGGCTTGACGCGACCCCCCGGCCGTGCGGGCCCCCACCGCCGCGTACGGACGACGTCTGGGGGCTCGGGTTATACGGGGTCGCGGACACAGGTCAGCGCAAAGCGACAGCCTACGCGTGCGCGCGCCGTGTGTAAACCCGCTAGCCACCGCACCGGTCGAGGGCCGCGAGCTGCGACCGACCGGTGGTCGGGGCGACGCCGTCGTCGCGCCGCAAGGATGACACACGCCGCGCGGACGGGGAAGCGCAGGGGCCGGACCTGGGGACGGGTTCACCCCGTGGCCGGGTCCCCGCGCCTCCCCGGTGGCGGTGCACCAGGTCAACCGTCCGGGTCGGAGCACGGCGCACGCCGGCAGCGATGCCGGGCCGCGCCGCGCACGACCCCGTCCAGACCGGCGCGGGCACCGAACACCCGGCAGGACGTGCACCCGCGCGACCTGCACCGTGCCGGCTCGCCGGCGTGCACACCAGGGGTCAGCCGCCCCGGAGGGAGTCACCATGACCCAGAGCCCGAACCGCCTCGTCGCCACGGTGTTCGGCGCCGTCTACCTGCTCGTCGGCCTGCTCGGCTTCACCGTGACGGGCGGCGTGCCGTTCGTCGGGCAGGAGGGCAACCCGCTGATCGTCTTCGAGGTCAACCCGCTGCACAACATCGTGCACCTGCTCATCGGCGCCGCCCTCCTGGCGTCCTCGCGCCGGGTCTCGAGCGCCAAGGGCATGAACACGACCGTCGGCGCCGTCTACCTCCTCGTCGGCATCGTCGGGCTGTTCATCATCGGCAGCAGCGCGAACATCCTGGCCCTCAACGGCGCCGACAACGTGCTGCACCTCGGCAGCGCGCTGATCCTGCTCGCCGTCGGCCTCGGTGCGGACAAGGGCACCGCCCGCGCCCGCACCGTGTGAGCACAGGCGTGAGCACAGGCGTGAGGACAGGCGTGAGCACAGGCGTGAGCTCTCTCGCCGCCGGCCGGCCGGTCGCGGGGGCACGACCCGCGACCGGCGCCTGGCCCGCCGAGCCCGGCGGCGCGTTCGTCGCGCGGACCTGGGGCGCCTGCGCGGGCCTCGGGACCGGGCTCGTGCTGGCCGCCGTCGGTGCCGAGCACCTGGCGCACCACCCCGCGGCGGCCGTGCTGCTGCTCGCGCTCGCCGCCGCGGCGCTCGGCGCGGCGGTGCTGGCGCTGCGCGGGCCGGGCGGCCACCTCCGTGCGGGCGCGGCGGTGCTCGCCGTGGGCGGCGCCGGGCTCGCGCTCGTCGGCACGGTCACGGCCACGGTCGGCGTGGCCGAGGTCAGCGGCCTCGTGCTCGGTGCGCTGGGCGGGCTGCTCCTCGCGCTGGCGCACCGCGGCTCGGCCGGCGGCCCGCCGGCGCACGCCCCCGGTGGCCGCGCGGTCGCCGGTCGGCTGCTCCTGGTCGCTGTGGGCGCCGTGCTCGCCGCGGCGCTGACGACCGCGGGGCTGGCCGCCACGGAGGCCGGCGCCCACGCCGTCCCCCACGGCAGCCACGGTCTGGGCGGCAGCGGCCACCACGGCTGACGGCGCGCCGTCGCGGACGCCACGCTCCCCCGCCCCGCCCCGGCCCGGGTCCGGGTCCGCATCCCGGGTCCTGATGGCCCCTCTGCACGACGACGAGGCCCGCACCCCTGCAGGGGTGCGGGCCTCGGTGCGTCCGGGACGACGGCCGGGTGGGCCGCACGTCCGGACCGACCGGCGGCGGATCGGGTGGGCCCGCCGCCGGCGCGATCACTTGAGGTCGACGGTGGCGCCGGCGCCCTCGAGCTGCGCCTTGGCCTTCTCCGCGTTCTCCTTGGTCACGCCCTCCAGGACGGCCTTGGGGGCGGCGTCGACGAGGTCCTTGGCCTCCTTCAGGCCGAGGCTCGTCAGGGCGCGCACCTCCTTGATGACCTGGATCTTCTTGTCGCCGACGGCGGAGAGGACGACGTCGAACGAGTCCTTCTCCTCCTCGACCGGGGCGTCGGCGGCGCCGCCGCCGGCAGCCGGCGCGGCCACGGCGACCGGGGCGGCCGCGGTGACGCCGAAGGTGTCCTCGAACTCCTTCACGAACTCCGAGAGCTCGATGAGGGTGAGCTCCTTGAACGCGTCGATGAGCTCGGCGGTGCTGAGCTTCGCCATGGTGGCGTCTCCTTCGTGACGTTCCCCGCCGGTCGGCCGACCGGCGGGAGGTGGGGTGGTCCTTGCGGGTGCAGCGCGGGTGCTGCCGGTGGTGCGAGGGTGGTGTCAGCGGAGAGCCCGGGGGCTCAGGCCGCCTCCTCCGTGCCCTCGGCCTGCTGGGCGCGCAGCGCCTCGACGACGCGGGCGGCCGAGGAGGCCGGCGCGGCGAAGAGGTACACGGCCTGGCTGAGGGCGCCCTTCATGGCGCCCGCGGCCTTCGCCAGCAGCACCTCGCGGGACTCGAGGTCCGCGAGCTTGGTGACGTCCGCGGCGGTCAGGGCGCGCCCGTCGAGGACACCACCCTTGATGACCAGTGCGGGGTTCGCCCGGGCGAAGTCACGCAGACCCTTCGCGACGGAGACCGGGTCCCCGGTGACGAAGGCGATCGCCGACGGGCCCGCGAGGGCGGCGTCGTCGAGGCCGTCGAGACCGGCGTCCTTGGCCGCGATCGCGGTCAGCGTGTTCTTCACCACGGCGTAGGTCGCGTCGCCGCTCAGGGAACGCCGGAGCGTCTTGAGCTGGGCCACGCTGAGACCGCGGTACTCGGTCAGCACGGCCGCGTTCGAGCTGCGGAACCTGTCCGTGAGCTCGGCGATCGCGGCGGCCTTGTCCGGCTTCGCCATGGCTGTCCTTCCGGTGGTGGTGCCACCGGTCGCGTCCGGGCCCCGAACGACGGAGAGCCCCGCGCAGGCGCGGGGCTCACGGCGCACCGGCCCTCGCGACGGCGCGGGGCCGGTCGGGGTGCGGTGCTCGGTGATGCTCTCGCCTGCGCTGGCCTCCGCTGCTGCGGGACTTCGGGCGGCGCACCTTTCCCCGGCCTGGGCCTGGGAGGGGTGTGCCGACGACCGGCGGTCTTGGGCGTCGACCAGGGTACGCGACGGCGCGCGCTCGGCCAAATCCCCTCCGGAACGCACCTCGGGCACACCGACCGGCACAGCGAGCGGCACAGCGACCGGCACAGCGACCGGCATCTTGACCGGCACCCCGACGGCAGATCGACGGGGCACCCCCGGGACGCCGACGGCCCGGCTCCCCCGCGGGGGAACCGGGCCGTCGGTGCGGACCACCCGTGCGGGCGGAGGGGCGGCTCAGGCCGCGTCGTCCTCCGCCGTGAGGTTCCGGGTCTTGTTCTGGTCGAGCAGGATGCCCGGGCCGTTGGTCGTCGAGATCGTCGCCTTGGCGATGTAGCGGCCCTTGGAGGCGGCCGGCTTCAGACGCAGGATCTCGTCGAGGGCGGCGGCGTAGTTCTCCACCAGCGCGGTGTCCGAGAACGACGTCTTGCCGATGATGAAGTGCAGGTTCGCGTGCTTGTCCACGCGGAACTCGATCTTGCCGCCCTTGATGTCGGTCACGGCCTTGGTGACGTCCATCGTGACCGTGCCGGTCTTGGGGTTCGGCATGAGGCCGCGCGGGCCGAGGACCTTGCCCAGGCGCCCGACCTTGCCCATGAGGTCCGGCGTCGCCACGGCGGCGTCGAAGTCCGTGTAGCCGCCGGCGACCTTGGCGATGAGCTCGTCGCCGCCCACCTCGTCGGCACCGGCCGCGCGCGCCTGCTCGGCACGCTCGCCCGTCGCGAAGACGATGACGCGGGCGGTCTTGCCCGTGCCGTGCGGCAGGTTGACCGTGCCGCGGACCATCTGGTCCGCCTTGCGCGGGTCGACGCCGAGGCGGAAGGCCACCTCGACCGTGGCGTCGTACTTCGTGGTGGACGTCGTCTGCGCGAGGCGGATCGCCTCGAGCGGGGCGTAGACCCGGCCGGCCTCGATCTTCTCGGCGGCGGCGCGGTACGCCTTGCTGTGCTGTGCCATCTGCTTCTCCTGATCAGCAGTCGTGGTGCGGGCCGCACAGGCCCTTCCACAGGTCCGTCGCGGCGGGGTGCCGCGACGGCTGGTGCTGGTGGTGCGGGGGCGTCAGCCCTCGACCGTGATGCCCATCGAGCGGGCGGTGCCGGCGATGATCTTCTCGGCGGCGGCGAGGTCGTTGGCGTTGAGGTCCTCGAGCTTCGTGGAGGCGATCTCGCGGACCTGGTCGGCCGACAGCGTCGCGACCTTCGTCGTGTGCGGCGTCGCGGAGCCCTTGGCCACGCCCGCGGCCTTCTTGATGAGCTCGGCGGCCGGCGGCGTCTTCGTCACGAAGGTGAACGAGCGGTCCTCGTACACCGTGATCTCGACGGGGATGACGTTGCCGCGCTGGGCCTCGGTCGCCGCGTTGTACGCCTTGCAGAACTCCATGATGTTCACGCCGTGCTGACCCAGCGCGGGGCCGATCGGCGGCGCGGGGGTGGCGGCGCCGGCCTTGATCTGGAGCTTGATCAGACCGGTGACCTTCTTCTTCGGGGGCATGACGCCTTCCGTCCTCTTCGTCGTGGGCCGACGCCGTGGGCGATGACCCGGTTGCATCCGACCCGCGGCGCGGGTCCGTCCGGACGTCCGGTCAGATCTTGGAGACCTGGCCGAACGACAGCTCGACCGGGGTCTCCCGGCCGAAGAGCGACACGAGCACCTTGAGCTTCTGGTTCTCGGGGTTGATCTCGGAGATCGTCGCGGGCAGCGTGTCGAACGGGCCGCCGTCGGTGACGGTGACCGACTCGCCGACGACGAAATCGACCTCGATCGGGGTGGCCGAGCGCTGCGGGGCCGCGGCACCGCCGACGGCCGGCTTCGGCGCGAGCGTCGGGGCCAGCATGGAGAAGACCTCGGACTGCGTCAGCGGCACGGGCTGGTGCGTGTGGCCGACGAAGCCCGTCACGCCGGGGGTGTGGCGCACCGCGCCCCACGACTCGTCCGTGAGGTCCATGCGGACGAGGACGTAGCCGGGGATGCGCACGCGCTTGACGACCTTGCGCTGCGCGTTCTTGATCTCCACGACCTCTTCCATGGGGACCTCCACCTGGTAGATGAAGTCCTCCATGTTGAGGCTCTGGCGACGGTTCTCGAGGTTCGCCTTCACACGGTTCTCGTAGCCCGCGTACGAGTGGATGACGTACCAGTCGCCCGGCAGCGTCCGCAGCTTGTTCTTGAAGGCGAGCTCGGGGTCCTCGTCCGGGTCCACCTCGTCGTCGGCGGCCACGAGCGCCTCGTCGTCCGTGCCGGCGGCGCCGGGCGCCTCGTCCTCGGTCACGTCGTCGACCTCGGCGTCCGCACGGGCGTCCGCACCGACGTCCGCACCGTCCGTGGAGGGCGCGTCGGCGCCGGCGTCCACGTCCTCCACGTCGTCGGCGTACCCGTCGGCGTCGGTGCCGGCGGCCGCCTCGGCGTCCTGGGAGGCGTAGGAGACGTCCTCGCCCGTCGCCTCGACGGACGTCAGGGCGTCCGCGAGGTCGGCACCGGCGAGGGAGCCACCGGGCTCCTGCGACTGCTGCGACACGTGCTGACCTGCTTTCTCCAGGGTGGGGCGCCGCGGGGGCGCCGGCGATCGGTGCGGACGGGCGGACGTGCCGCCGGCCGCGTGCGTACGGTGCGCTGCTGCGACGCCGACCGACCGGTCAGCCGCCGAACACCCAGAAGGTCAGGCGCCCGACGCCGAGGTCGACCAGCGTGACGAACGCCATGACCACCACCACGAACACGAGCACCACGAGCGTGTACCGCACGAGCTCGGTGCGCGTGGGCCAGACGACCTTGCGGAGCTCGGCCACGACCTGCCGCACGAAGAGCGCGATCCGGGCGAACAGCCCGCGGCGCGCGGGCCCGGGACGACCCGGCAGCGCCGACGCCCCGGACGCCGGGTCCGGCGCGTCGGGCGTCCGAGCCGTTGCCGTATCGCTCACGTGCCAGAACCCCTACGTCTCGTGTCCGGACGACCCCCGACGGGTGCCGCGTGCGCAGGGCAGACAGGACTCGAACCTGCAACCTGCGGTTTTGGAGACCGCTGCGCTACCAATTGCGCCACTGCCCTACGGCGGGACCGGGACCGACGACGACACGCTGCGTCCCGAGCACCGACCCTCTCGGGCCCTGCGCGGGACGCGGCTCATCGTCACGGACTCGACCGCCGAGGGGACACTCTACGCGACGGTTCCCGGCGGGTCGAACCGCCCGTCCCGGTGGACCACCGGGGGACCGCCCGGGAAGTCCCGCGGAACGCCGGTGGGATGTCCGGTGGGACGTCCGGTGGAACGCACGGTGGAACGCCTGGTGGCACGGGCGGCCCGGCCCGGAGCACGTCTGCCAGGATGGCACCGTGAGCGAGACCAGCGCCGCAGCCGCCGCCAGCCCGTCGTCCGCACCGTCCGCGCAGGACGGCGCACGCACCCGCGTCTCGCGCCGCGTGGGGGCCATCGCCGAGTCCGCCACGCTCGCGGTCGACGCGCGGGCGAAGGCGCTGAAGGCGGCCGGCCGGCCCGTCATCGGCTTCGGGGCGGGCGAGCCGGACTTCCCGACGCCGCCGGAGATCGTCGAGGCCGCGGTGCGGGCCGCCCAGGACCCCGCCTCCCACCGGTACACCCCGACCGCCGGCCTGCCGGCGCTGCGGGAGGCGGTCGCCGCCAAGACCCTGCGCGACTCGGGCTACGCGGTCGACCCGTCCCGCGTCCTCGTCACCAACGGCGGCAAGCAGGCCGTCTTCACCGCCTTCGCGACGCTGCTGGACCCGGGCGACGAGGTGCTGCTGCCGACCCCCGCCTGGACCACGTACCCCGAGGCGGTCCGGCTGGCCGGCGGCGTGCCCGTCGAGGTGTTCGCCGGGCCCGAGCAGGGCTACCGCGTCTCCGTGGAGCAGCTCGAGGAGGCGCGCACCCCGCGCACCAAGGTGCTCCTGCTGTGCTCGCCCTCGAACCCGACGGGCGCGGTGCTGACGTCCGAGGAGACGGCGGACGTGGGGCGCTGGGCCCTCGAGCACGGGCTCTGGGTCGTCACCGACGAGATCTACGAGCACCTCGTGTACGACGACGCCGTCGCCACCCCCGTGCTGCGCGCGGTGCCCGAGCTGGAGGACCGGACCGTCGTGCTCAACGGCGTGGCCAAGACGTACGCGATGACCGGCTGGCGCGTGGGGTGGCTGACCGGTCCGGCGGACGTCGTCACGGCGGCGACGAACCTCCAGTCGCACCTGACCTCGAACGTCGCCAACGTGTCGCAGCGCGCGGCCCTGGCGGCCCTGACGGGCGACCTCACCGCCGTCGCGCGCATGCGGGAGGCCTTCGACCGCCGCCGGCGGACGATGGTGTCGATGCTGTCGGCGATCGACGGCGTCGAGGTCCCCGTGCCGCAGGGCGCCTTCTACGCGTACCCCTCGGTGCAGGGGCTGCTCGGCCGGACGCTGCGCGGACGCACGCCCACGACGTCGGCCGAGCTCGCCGCCCTCGTGCTCGACGAGGTCGAGGTCGCGGTCGTCCCCGGCGAGGCGTTCGGGCCGAGCGGCTTCCTGCGCCTGTCCTACGCCCTGGGCGACGACGACCTCGTCGAGGGCGTCGGCCGCCTGCAGGGCCTCCTGGCCGAGGCGCGCTGAGGACACCGCACCACCGGCGGCACCACCGGCGGCACCGGCCGGTGTCCACCGGTCGGTGGACACCGGGGACGACCGGACGTCCGTCGCGGCGGGGCCCCGCCCGCGGCCAGGCTCGTCGCCATGGTCACCACGAGCGCCCGGGCCGACGCCGCCGTCGTCGTCCGCGGGCTGACGAAGCACTACGGCGACAAGCGGGCCGTCGACGGCCTCGACCTGGACGTGGCGCGCGGAGAGTGCGTCGCGGTCCTGGGCCCGAACGGGGCCGGCAAGACGACGACCGTCGAGGTCCTCGAGGGCTACCGCCGGCGGGACGGCGGCGAGGTCGCGGTGCTCGGCCAGGACCCCGGCACCGCGGGTCGTGACTGGCGCACCCGCGTCGGCATCGTCCTGCAGAGCGCCGACGACGCCGCCGAGGCGACCGTCGGCGAGCTCGTGCGGCAGTTCGCGCGGTACTACCCCGACCCGCGGGACCCGGCCGAGGTCGTCGCCGCCGTCGGCCTGCAGGACCGCGAGCGCACCCGCGTCCGCCGCCTGTCGGGCGGGCAGCGCCGACGGCTCGACGTCGCCCTCGGCATCGTCGGGCGGCCCGAGCTCCTGTTCCTCGACGAGCCCACCACCGGCTTCGACCCGCAGGCGCGCCACGAGTTCTGGGACCTCGTGCACCGCCTGCGCGACGAGGGCACGACCGTCCTGCTGACGACGCACTACCTCGAGGAGGCCGAGCGGCTGGCCGACCGGGTCGTCGTCGTCGCCGCCGGGCGCGTCGTCGGGTCCGGGACGCCGGCCGCGCTCGGCGGCCGTGCCGCCCGCAGCGCGGTCGTGCGCTGGGTCGAGGACGGCGCCCCGCGGGAGCTGACCACGGACGCCCCCACCCGCGTCGTCGCCGAGCTCGCGGCGCGTTGGGCCGACCGCGGCCTCGACGAGGTGCCGGGGCTCGAGGTGCGTCGCCCGACGCTGGAGGACGTCTACCTGCGGATGATCGGCGAGGCGGCGGGCGTCACCGACGGCCTCACCGCGGCGACGGGTGCCACGGACGCCGTGCGGGTGCGGGTGGGGGTGCCGGCATGAGCGCCACCACCGAGCGGCGGGCCGGCGTCACCGCGAGGCCCCCGGCGCGGACCTCCGTCCGCCTGCCGAGCACGCTCCGCCTCGGGCTCGCGCGCACGCAGCACGAGGTGCGGCTGTTCTTCCGGGAGCGCGACGCCGTCGTGTTCGTCTTCGCCTACCCCGTCATCATGTTGGCCATCTTCGCGACGGTCTTCGGCGGGCAGGAGGACGTCGCGGCACCCGGGGTCACCTTCGCGCAGTACTTCCTGCCGGGCATGGTCGCGACGGGGGTCGTGCTGTCGAGCTTCCAGCAGCTCGCCACGACGATCGCGGTGGAGCGCGACGAGGGCGGCCTCAAGCGGCTGCGCGGGACGCCGCTGCCCGCCTCGGCGTACTTCCTGGGCAAGGTCGGGCAGGTGCTGGTGACGTCGCTGCTGCAGACGGCGCTGCTCCTGGTGGTCGCGGCCGTGGTCTACGACGTGCCGCTGCCGGGGGACGTGGCGCGGTGGGTCACCTTCGCGTGGGTGTGGGCGCTCGGCACGGCGGCCGGTGCGGTGTGCGGCGTGGCGTTCTCCTCCGTGCCGCGCTCGGGCCGGTCCGCCTCGGCCGTCGTGACGCCGGTCGTGCTCGTGCTGCAGTTCGTCTCCGGGGTGTTCTTCGCCTTCGACGACCTGCCCTCGTGGATGCAGTCCCTGGCGTCGTTCTTCCCGCTCAAGTGGCTGGCCCAGGGCATGCGGTCGGTGTTCCTGCCCGACGCCGCCGCGGCGGCCGAGGTCGGCGGGTCGTGGCAGCACGGCGCGACGGCGGCGGTCCTCGTCGCGTACCTCGTCGTCGGGCTGGTGCTGGGGGCGCGCACCTTCCGCTGGACGCGGCGGGACGCCGGCTGAGGCGGCGGCCGGAGGGGGACGTGGTCCGACGTGACGGGCGGGTGCGGGGTCGGCGCCGCGTGTCGGCGGGGTGTGGGAGGGTCCGGGCATGGCGGGTGACGAGCGGGCGCCGGTGGAGCGCTCGGAGTTCTGGCGGCGCACGATGCGCGGCTGGGACCTGGCGTTCTACGCCCTCGCGCTCGTCGTGGGCGTCCCGACCGCCGTGTCCGCCCTGCGCCCGCCCGGGTCGGCGACGTCCCTGCTCGCCGTCGCGGCCCTCCTCGTGCTCGTCGTCGCCTACGTGCTGCTGGGACGGCGGGCGGCGCTGCAGGGCCGCCCCCGCGGCGCGGACGCCTACCTCGTCGTGCTCGTCGTCGTCACGGGCGTGGCGACGTGGTCGGGCGACTTCGGCTTCGTGCTGCTGTTCATCGCCTACTCGCAGGTGTGGTTCTTCAGCCGGCGGCGGTCGGCCGGCGTCGCCTGGTGCGTCGCCCTGTCCCTCGTCGTGGCCGGGGCGGCCGTCCTCCGCCTCGGCTCGTGGGGCGACGAGGCCGGTGAGGTCGCCACGCAGATGACGATCAGCCTCGCCTTCGCCGTCGTCCTCGGCCTGTGGATCACGCAGATCGCCGAGCAGAGCGAGGAGCGGGCGGGCCTCATCGAGCGCCTGGAGCACGCGCAGGCCGCCCTCGCCGCCGAGCACCACGCGGCCGGGGTGCTGGCCGAGCGGGCGCGGGTGGCGCAGGAGATCCACGACACGCTCGCCCAGGGCTTCACCAGCGTCGTCATGCTGGCGCAGACGGCCACGGCCGAGCTCGAGCGGGGCGGCCGCGACGAGGTGCGCCGCCGCCTCGCGCAGATCGAGGCGGTCGCCCGCGACAACCTCGCCGAGGCGCGTGCGCTCGTCGCCGCGTTCGGGCCGGCCGCCCTCGACGGCGTCACGCTGGGCGAGGCGCTCGAGCGGCTGGCCCGCCGCTTCGAGGCGGAGACCGGTGTGGAGGTGGTGCTGGCGGGCACCGCCACCACGGGGACCGCCGCCACCGCGGACGGCCCCGGGCGCGAGACCGAGGTGGTGCTCCTGCGCGCCGCGCAGGAGGCCCTGGCGAACGTCCGACGCCATGCCGACGCCCGCCGGGTCACCGTCCGCCTCGTGCACGCCCCGGGGGGCACGCGCCTCGAGGTCGAGGACGACGGCCGGGGCATCGCCCCCGGCACGCCCGAGGGGACCGGCCTGCGCGGCATGCGCGACCGGGCCGCGGCCACCGGTGGCGACCTCCTCGTCGGCCCGGGGCCGTCCGGCGGCACCCGCCTGAGCCTGCACCTGCCCGAGGGGTCCCGGTGAGCGGCGGGGCCGGCACGGCGGGCACGGCGGGCACGGTGCGGGTCCTGCTGGCCGACGACCACCCCGTCGTGCGGTCGGGGCTGGCGGGCATGCTGGCCGTCGAGCCGGACCTCGAGGTCGTGGGCGAGGCGGCGGACGGCGCGGAGGCCGTGCGGCTGGCGCACGCGCTGGCGCCCGACGTGGTCCTCATGGACCTGCGCATGCCGGGCACCGACGGCGCGACGGCGACGGCCCGCCTGCGCGCCGAGCTGCCGGGCGTGCACGTCGTCGTCCTGACCACGTACGAGACGGACGCGGACATCCTGCGCGCGGTCGAGGCCGGCGCGACGGGGTACCTGCTCAAGGACACCCCCCGGGACCAGCTCGTCGCCGCGGTGCGTGCCGCCGCCGCCGGACGGACCACCCTCTCCCCCGGCGTCGCCGCCCGGCTCGTCCAGCAGGTGCGCGGCGAGGGCGACCGCCTCACGCCGCGCGAGCTCGAGGTGCTGGCCGGCGTCGCCCGGGGCCTGTCCAATGCCGGCATCGGCCGCGAGCTGTTCATCACCGAGGCGACCGTGAAGACGCACCTGCTGCGCG
This sequence comes from Cellulomonas sp. plas2, assembly GCF_057221735.1. Taxonomy (NCBI): domain Bacteria; kingdom Bacillati; phylum Actinomycetota; class Actinomycetes; order Micrococcales; family Cellulomonadaceae; genus Cellulomonas; species Cellulomonas sp. plas2. The sequence continues at coordinate 890,138 of NZ_CM170155.1, read as the reverse complement.
CCTTCGCCAAGCTCGGCGTGGACGACCGGACCCGGGCGGTCACCATCGCCATGGAACGTGGTCTGCTGCCGGGCACGGGAGGCTGACCTGCGCTGACGGCGCTCGCCCGGCTGGCAGGATGGCGGCGTGCGGGACCTGTCGCTGCTGCCCAAGGCCCACCTCCACCTGCACTTCACCGGGTCGATGCGCCCAGCGACGCTCGCGGACCTCGCGCGCGAGCGGGGCGTCCGGCTGCCGGAGGCCCTCGTCGACGACGACCCGCTGCGCGTCCCGGCCGACGAGCGCGGGTGGTTCCGCTTCCAGCGCCTGTATGACGCCGCCCGCGCCGTCGTCCGCGGCGAGGAGGTCATGCGCCGCGTCGTCCGGGAGGCGGTCGAGGACGACGCCGCCGAGGGGTCCGGGCGCCTCGAGCTGCAGGTGGACCCCACCTCGTACGCGCCGTGGGTCGGTGGGCTGACCCCGGCGCTCGAGATCGTGCTCGACGAGGCGCGCCTCGCGGCCCGGGCCACGGGCGTCGAGGTCGGCGTCGTCGTGGCCGCGTCGCGGATGCGGCACCCGCTGGAGGCCCGGACCCTGGCGCGGCTGGCGGCGCGGCACGCGGGCGACGGTCCGGGGCAGGTCGTCGGGTTCGGCCTGTCGAACGACGAGCGCCGCGGGGAGACGGAGGACTTCGCCGGGGCCTTCGCCATCGCCCGGCGGGCCGGGCTGGCCTCCGTGCCGCACGGCGGGGAGCTGCTCGGGCCCGCGCACGTCGAGGCCGTGCTGACCCACCTGCGGCCCGACCGGCTGGGGCACGGGGTACGGGCCGCGGAGGACCCCCGGCTGCTGGACCTGCTCGTGGAGGAGGGCGTCGCCTTCGAGGCCTGCCCGGCGTCCAACGTCTCGCTGGGGGTGTACCGCGACGAGGCCGACGTCCCGCTCCGGGCGCTGGTCGCGGCGGGGGCCACGGTGGCGCTCGGCGCGGACGACCCGCTCCTGTTCCGTTCACGGCTCGTCGACCAGTACCGCATCGCGCGTGCGCAGGGGTTCGACGACCGTGCGCTGGCGGCCCTCGCGCGCGGCTCGGTGCAGGCCTCGCGCGCCTCGCCGGCTGTCCGCGCCGCGCTGCTGGCGGGGATCGACGCCTGGGTCGCGGCGCCCCACGACGTCAGAGGCTGACGCCCACCAGCACGGGTTCCGGCTCGAGGCGGACGCCGAAGCGCCGGGCCACGCCGTCGCGGACCGCACGGGCCACGCCGAGGACGTCGGCGGCCGTCGCGGCCCCGCGGTTCGTCACCGCGAGCGTGTGCTTCGTCGACAGCGAGGCCGCGCCGTGCCCCCAGCCGCGGTGGAACCCCGCGTGCTCGATGAGCCAGGCCGCGCTCGTCTTGACCCGACCCGGCTCCCCCGGCACGGGCCAGCGCGGTGCCTCGGCGGGCAGCGCGGCGGCGGCCGCCTCGTCGAGCACGGGGTTGGTGAAGAACGAGCCCGCGCTGCTGGTGTCCGCGTCCGCCGGGTCCAGGACCATGCCCTTGCCCCGCCGCAGGGCGAGGACGGCCGCGCGCACGTCGCCGAGCGGGGCGCGACCGCCGACGGGGACGTCCAGCGCCCGCGCCAGCTCGGCGTAGGTGACCGGCGCCCCGAGCGACCCGGGCCGGAGCTGGAACGTCACGTCGAGCACGACGTAGCGCGGGGTCGGCCGCCACGGCGCCCGCGGGTCGGGCGTCGCGTCCCCGCGGCGCACCGGCTCCGCGAAGCCCGGCTGCATCGACCGCTTGAGCAGCGACGTGCGGTAGCCGAACGCGAGCGTCACGAGCGGCAGCGTCCGGACGGCACCGCGTCCGCGGTCCCACACGCGCACCTGCGCGATCGTCTGCGCGACCTCCTGGCCGTACGCGCCGATGTTCTGCACGGGCGCGGCGCCCGTGGAGCCGGGGATGCCCGCGAGCGCCTCGAGCCCGACGAGCTCGTTGTCGACGGCGTGGTCGACGAGGTCCTCCCACGGCGTCCCGGCGGGGACGGTCAGCGTCACGCCGGCGCAGGCGGAGGCGTCCGGCACCTGCACACCGGTGCGCACGTCCCGGACGACGAGCCCGGGGAAGCCGGCGTCCGCCACGAGGAGGTTGGAACCGCCGCCGAGGACCAGCACCGGCTCGCCGGCGGCGTCGGCGTCGCGCACGGCGGCGACGAGCTCCTCCTCGGACGTCGCCTCCACGTACCGGTCCGCCGGTCCGCCGACGTGCAGCGTCGTGAGGTCGGCCAGCAGCGGCGCACCACCGGCACCCGCTCCCCCGGCCGACGGCTGCAGCGCGGCCGGCAGGGGCGGCGGCGGGACGAGGGCGCACGCGTCCGCGTCGGGCCCGCCGGCCGCGAGCCCGCCGACGGCGTCGAGCAGGTCGATCGTGCGAGGGGTCTCCACGCGCCCAGGCTAGTCCGCGCCGCTAGGACGCGCCCCGCACGGGTGCGGGGCCGGGCCCGTCCTCGGGAGCCGCCGCGCGCACGACGAGCAGGCTCACCACGACGGGCACGACCACCGCGAGGAGGGCCGTGCGGTACCCCACGCGCTCGGCCAGGAACCCCAGCAGCGGCGGGCCGGCGAGGAACGCCGAGTACCCGATCGTCGAGACGACGCTGACGCGCGCGGTGGCGCGGGCGGGGTCGTCGGCCGCAGCGCTCATGCCCACGGGGAACCCGAGCGCGGCGCCCAGCCCCCACGCCACGACGCCCACGAGCGCGAGCCACAGCGGCCCGACCAGGGAAAAGGCGAGCAGGCCCACGATCGCCAGCACCGCCGCCGCGCGCAGCACGGCGACGCGGCCGAACCGGTCGAGCACCCGGGTGCCGGCGATGCGGCCCACGGTCATCGCCGTGACGAACACCCCGAAGCCGACCGCCCCCACGGCGTCGGTGGTGCCGAAGCCGTCGACCACCGCGAGGCTGACCCAGTCGTTGGCGGCCCCCTCCGTCAGTGCCGCCCCCAGGACGACGAGGCCGATGAGCAGCGTGCGCGGCTCGCGCCAGGCGTCCAGGGCACCGCCGGCACCGCGTCGCGGCCCGTCCGCCGGGGCGGCCGGATCCGCCACGCGCCCGGCGTGGTCCGGCCCGTCGGCCCCCGGTGCGGCCCCGTCCGTCCCCGGGAGGAAGGACCGCACCGCGACCGCCACCGCGACCGTCGACAGCAGCAGGACGGCGGGCAGGTGGACGACGACCGGCACGTCGAGCCCCGCGAGGACGGCCGCCAGGGCCGCCGCGGCCACGGTCCCGAAGGAGAAGCCGGCGTGGTACCGCGGCATGATCGAGCGGCCCAGGGCGCGCTCCACGGCCGCGCCCTCCATGTTCATGCTCGCGTCCCACACGCCGGTGCCGACGCCGAACAGCAGGAGGCCGGCGGCGACGACGACCACCTGCCCGAGCGCCACCCCCACGGCACCCACCGTCAGCCCGGCCGCGTTGAGCACGGCGAACGCCAGCACGGTCCGCCGCGCGCCGAGCCGCTCGACGACGAGCCCGGACAGCGGCAGCGCGACGAGGGACCCCACCGACCCGACGAGCAGGAGCAGGCCGACCTGCCCCTGGCTGAGCCCGAGGCCGTCGCGGATGGCCGGCAGACGGGACGCCCAGCTGGCGAAGTTCAGGCCGGCGAGGAAGAACGCCGCGAAGACGGCGGCCGAGGCGCGGCCGACGACGCGCGGGGGCAGGGACGTGGCGGCGGCCGGGGTCGGGGTGGTCACCCGCCCAGCCTGCCGTGCCCACGGCGCACCGGCGGCCGGACGTCCACGTGGTAAGCGCTTTCGCGGCGGCCCTCGTCGGGCGCAGGATGGTCCCGTGCCCTCCCGCCCCCGCCTCGACCCCCTCGCGGTCGACGGCGACCGCCCCCTCCGCTCGGTCCTCCGCCTGCTCGGCCACCACCGCCGCCAGGTGCTCGTCGCCGTCGCGTTCTTCGCGGTCAAGGACGTGCCGCTGTGGCTCATGCCCGTCGTCACCGGGAAGGTCATCGACGTCCTCGTCGCCGGTGGGCCGCTGCGCGAGCTGTGGACCTGGGCCGCCGTCGCGGTCGTCACCCTGCTGCAGAACTACCCCAACCACGTGCAGTACACGAAGCGGTACATGGGCGCCGTGCGGCAGATCGGCGCCGACCTGCGGAACGGGCTGACCGCGCGGCTGCAGAGCCTGTCCATCGGCTTCCACTCGCGCACCAGCGCCTCCATCGTGCAGACCAAGGTGGTGCGCGACGTGGAGAACGTCGAGCTCATGCTGCAGCAGGTCGCGCACCCGCTGCTGTCGGCGACGATGGTCGTGACCGGGGCGGTCGTCATGACGGCGCTGGCCGTGCCGCAGTTCCTGCCGGTCTACGCGCTGACGATCCCCCTGGCCGTGGTGCTGCGGTACGTCCTGGGGCTGCGGAGCCGGGAGTACAACGCCACGTTCCGGCGCGAGGTCGAGCACTTCTCGGCCCGTGTGGGCGAGATGGCCACGCTCATGCCCATCACCCGCGCGCACGGCCTGGAGCGGACGGCGCGCGAGCGTTCGCCGCCGGTGCGGAGGGCGTGCGGTCGGCCGGGCTCACGCTCGACGTGCTCAACGGGCGCTTCGCGTCCATGTCCTGGGTCGGCCTGCAGCTGCTGGGGGTCCTGTGCCTCGTGCTCGCCGCGTGGGTCTCGCTCACGGGGCTCGTGGCGGTCTCGGCCGGCGAGGTCGTGCAGATCTCGTCGTACTTCGCCCTGCTCACCGGCGCGCTGACGAACCTGCTCATGCTCCTGCCCGTCGGCGCGCGCGGGCTGGAGTCGGTGCGCTCGATCGCCGAGGTCATGCAGGAGCCGGACCTGGAGGAGAACGAGGGCCGCGCGGGCGTGGCGGAGGTGCACGGCCGGCTCACGCTGGACGCGGTCCGCTTCCGCTACCCGGAGGCCGCGCGGGACGCCCTCGTCGACGTCAGCCTGGACGTGCGGCCGGGCGAGACGGTGGCCTTCGTCGGGCCGTCAGGCTCCGGCAAGTCCACGGTGCTCAACCTCGTGCTGGGGTTCCTGCGGCCCACCGCCGGGCGCGTGCTCGTCGACGGGCAGGACACCGCCGACCTCGACCTGCGCACCGTCCGCCGCTGGGTCTCGGTCGTCCCGCAGGAGTCCGTGCTGTTCGAGGGCTCCATCCGCGACAACGTCGCCTACGGCCTGCCACGCCTGACCGACGAGCGGATCCGGCAGGCGCTCGTCGACGCGAACGCCGCGGAGCTCGTCGACGCCCTGCCCGACGGCTGGGACACCGTGGTCGGCGAGCGCGGGGCGCGCCTGTCCGGCGGGCAGCGCCAGCGCATCGCCATCGCGCGGGCGCTCGTCCGGGACCCGCGCATCCTCCTGCTCGACGAGGCCACGTCCGCGCTCGACCCCGAGTCGGAGGCCGCGGTGCAGGAGGCGCTCGGGCGGCTCATGCGCGGCAGGACGACGCTCGTCGTCGCCCACCGGCTCTCGACGATCCGCTCCGCCGACCGCATCGTCGTCCTGGACGACGCACGGGTGGTGGAGGTCGGGACGCGCGACGGGCTCGTCGCCGCGGGCGGGCGGTACGCGCGCCTGGAGCGCGCGCAGGGGGCGTGACGTCCCGCCCCCGCCCGGTCCCCTCGCTAGGCTGACCGGCGGCGCGGAGGCCCCGCGCCGCCGGCCCGAGCAGCGGAGGTGGCATGGGGACGCGTCGACCGACGCTGGCGGACGTCGCCGGTGCCGCGGGCGTCTCCGTCTCCACGGCCTCCCTCGCCTTCTCCGGGGCCGGTCCCATCACCCCGGCGACCCGCCAGAAGGTGCTCGACGCGGCGGCCGCCCTGTCCTACGTCGGGCCCAACCCGCTGGGACGCCAGCTGCGCAGCGGGCGCTCCGGCATCGTGGGGGTGGTCGTCGGCGACGCGCTGGCGCGGGCGTTCCGCGACCCCGTGTCGGTCCAGTTCCTCGACGGACTCGTCTCCACGCTGGGACCTCTCGGGCTCGGCGTCCTGCTCATCCCCGCCTCCGAGGGCGAGGGCGCACCCGCCGTCGACCCGCTCCTCGAGTCCGCGGCGATGGACGTCGCCGTCCTCCTGTCGGGCAGCCTGCTCGAGGAGCCGCCCCGACGGACGCTCGAGCGGCGCGGGGTCCCGCTCGTCGTGCTCGAGGGCGAGCCGCCGGCGCGCGGCACCATCGTCTCGGTGACCGACCGGCAGGGCTACGCCGAGATGACGGCCGACGTCGTCGCGCTGGGGCACCGGCGCGTCGCGGTGGTCACCCTGCCCATGCGCGGGGACCGGCGCGAGGGGCCGGTGGACGCCGAGCGGGAGGCGTCCGCGACGTGGCCGGTGACGCGGCGGCGCCTGGCCGGGGTGCGGGACGCCGGCGTGGAGCCCGTCGCGGTGTGGGAGGCGCCGGCCTCGCTCGTCGAGCACGGCCGCACCGCAGGTCACGCGCTGCTGGACCGGCCCGACCGCCCGACCGCCGTCCTGGCGCAGAGCGACCTGCTGGCCTCGGGCGTCCTGCTCGCGGCGCGGGAGCTGGGCCTGCGCGTGCCCGAGGACGTCTCGGTGGCGGGCATCGACGGGATCGACCTGCCCTGGCTGGCCCCCGACGTGCTGCGGTCGGTGGTGCAGCCGCTCGCCGACAAGGGGCGGGCCGTGGGTGAGGCGGCCGCGCGGATCCTCGACGGCGAGGACCCGGAGCCGGTCGTGCTGCCGACGACGCAGCGCCTGGGCACGACGACGGGCCGGGCACCGGGCTGAGCGGAGCACCCCCGGGAGCCGGCCGACCACCCGACGCCCACGCGCCCGGCGGTGGCGGCCGCGAGGGCCGTCAGCGGAGCCGCACGACCGCCTGAGCCTTCCCGAGGACGCGCTGCCCCTCGGCGGTGACGGTCAGGTCGACGCGCGCGGTGCCGGCGTCGGCGTCGAGCGCGCCGACGGTGGCGACGACCTCGACCTGGGCGGCCCCGGGGTCCGGCACCGGGACCGGCCGCGTGAACCGCACCCCGTAGTCGACGACTGCGCCGGGGTCCCCGGCCCACGCCGTGACGACGGACGCGGCCGCGCCCATCGTCCACATGCCGTGCGCGATGACGCCGGGCAGGCCGACCTCGCGCGCGAACCGCTCGTTCCAGTGGATGGGGTTGCGGTCCCCGGACGCCGCCGCGTAGTGCACGAGCCGCGCACGGTCGACGTCGACCGTGGCGCGGGCGACCTCCTGCCCGACGACGAGATCGTCGAGCGCGGGACGGCCGACGGGGACGGCGGCCGGCGTCGGCGCGCTCATGCCGGCGCCCCCTCGTCGCCGCGGACGGCGAGCGTGGAGCGGACGGTGGCCACGGGCTCCCCCGCCTCGTCGGCGATCTCGCAGCGGGTGCTCACCATGCTCAGCCCGGCCCGGGTGGTGATCGCGTCGACGTGCAGGACGGTCACGAGCCGGTCGCCCGCGTAGATCGGCCGGTGGTGCGTGAAGCGCTCGTCGGCGTGCACGACGCGGCTGAAGTCGATCCCGGCAGCGGGGTCCTGGACGAGCTGGGCCTCGGCGCGCTGGGCGACGACGACCGCGTACGTGGGCGGTGCGACGACGTCCGGGTGACCGAGCGCCCGGGCCGCCGCGGCGTCGACGTGGGCCGGGTGCGCGGAGCCGACGGCCTCGGCGAACTCGCGCAGGGCCTCGCGCCCCACCTCGTAGGGCGCGGTGGGCGGGTAGACCCGCCCGGCGTACCCGGGGTCGACCGCCACGGCGCGCGGGGTCAGCGGGTCTCGCGGTGGACCGTGTGCTTGTTCTCGCGCGGGCAGAACTTCTTCATCTCGAGCCGGTCGGGGTTGTTCCGACGGTTCTTCTTCGTGATGTAGTTCCGCTCCTTGCACTCCGTGCACGCGAGCGTGATCTTCGGACGGACGTCCTGGGACTTGCTGGCCATGGCCTTGCCACCTCTCGCGCCTGCGGCGCCTGCTGCTGGACTCGCGACGCGCCGGCCGACGCGCTGCTGCGGGACGGGTGCGCCCGGCGGCCGAGGACCGCCGGGGCACCGCCGTGGTAGCGGGAGCGGGACTCGAACCCGCGACACCACGATTATGAGCCGTGTGCTCTAACCACCTGAGCTACCCCGCCACGAGGTGCACGCTCCGCGCCCGCGGACGGGATCGGCGCACACCACAGAGCCCCGAAAGGGAATCGAACCCTTGACCTTCTCCTTACCATGGAGACGCTCTGCCGACTGAGCTATCGGGGCAACGGCGACCAAGATACACGGCCTCCCGGCCGCCACGAAATCGCCGTCGGGCCGGCGCCGGGCTCGTGGGAGGTGCGTGCCGGGCCGGCCGTGCAGCTGGGTCGCCCGCAGCGGCGCCTGTCGTGGCGCGGTTGCGACACGGTGCCGACCCGGCCGAGTCGCGACGCACGACGGCCCGGACCTGGTCGGGTCCGGGCCGTCGTCGCTGCGGTGGCGGGTGAGGGATTCGAACCCCCGTAGGCGTTGCCAGCTGATTTACAGTCAGCCCCCTTTGGCCACTCGGGTAACCCGCCGCGGCGGAAGGAGACCTTACCCGACGCGACGCGGTGCTGCGGACACGGTCCGCGCGCGGACCGTCCCCAGCCCCGCGCGACCGTCCGCCCCCCGTGCCGACGGGCCCCGGCGCGCGCGGTCGTGGCAGGCTGGCCGCGGCCGGGCACGCGCCCGGAGCACCGTCCCGCGGGCCTGTCCGGCCCCCGACCCCAGGAGGCGCCCCGTGGCCTCGGACTCCTCGTTCGACGTCGTCAGCAAGGTCGACCGGCAGGAGGTCGACAACGCCCTCAACCAGGCCGCCAAGGAGATCGCGCAGCGCTACGACTTCAAGGGTGTCGGCGCGTCGATCGACTGGAGCGGTGAGAGCGTCCTGCTCGTCGCCAACTCCCCCGAGCGCGTGCTCGCCGTGCTCGACGTCTTCCAGACCAAGCTCATCAAGCGCGGCATCTCGCTCAAGGCGCTCGACCTCGGCGACGGCGAGCCCAAGCCGTCCGGCAAGGAGTACCGGCTCGTCGCCGGGATCAAGGAGGGGCTGTCGAGCGAGATCGCCAAGAAGCTCGCCAAGATCCTGCGCGACGAGGCGCCGAAGACCGTCAAGGCGCAGATCCAGGGCGACGAGCTGCGGGTGTCCAGCAAGAGCCGCGACGACCTGCAGGCCGCCATCGCCCTGCTGAAGGACGCCGACGTCGACGCGGCGCTCCAGTTCGTCAACTACCGCTGAACGGCCGCCGCCAGGACCGCTGGGACGACCGCTGACGCGACGACGGCCCGTGAGCCCTCGCGGGGCTCGCAGGCCGTCCGGTCATGGCAGGTCGCCGCGGTCGCGCCCCACGGTGCCCGCGACGAGGTCAGTAGCGCGTGATGCCGCCCGCGGGGCCGCCGGCCATGGCCTGCAGCCGCGCGATGCGGTCCTCCATCGGCGGGTGCGTGGCGAACATGCGCGCCATGCCGCCGCCGCGGAACGGGTTGGCGATCATGAGGTGCGAGACGTTGACGAGCTCGCGGTCCTGCGGGAGCGGGCGGGCCTTCGTCCCCCGGGACAGCTTGGCCAGCGCCGAGGCCAGCGCCAGGGGGTCGCCGGTCAGGCGCGCCCCGTCCTCGTCGGCGTCGTACTCCCGGGTGCGGCTGATGGCGAGCTGGACGAGCGTGGCGGCCAGCGGCGCCAGGAACGCCAGCAGCAGGCCGACGAGGGGGTTGGCCGGCCGCTCGCGGTCGCCCCCGCCGCCGAAGAACATGGCGAACTGCGCCAGGGACGTCACGACGCCCGCGATGGCCGCCGCCACGGACGACGTGAGGATGTCGCGGTTGTAGACGTGCATGAGCTCGTGGCCGAGCACGCCGCGCAGCTCCCGCTCGTCGAGCAGCTGCAGGATGCCGTCCGTGCAGCAGACGGCGGCGTTCTGCGGGTTGCGCCCCGTGGCGAACGCGTTGGGCGCCGACGTGGGCGAGACGTACAGCCGCGGCATGGGCTGGTTGGCCGTCGTCGACAGCTCCCGCACGATCCGGTACATGGCCGGCTGCTCGAGCTCGCTGACGGGGCGGGCCCGCATCGCGCGGATCGCGATGGTGTCCGACTTCCAGTACGAGACGAACGTCATGACGACGCCGATGGCCCCGAACAGCAGCGCGTAGCGGCCCGTGCCCCCGCCGACCACCCAGCCGATGCCGAGCAGCACGGCCCACAGCACGCCGAACAGCGCGGCGGTCTTCAGCCCGTTGTAGTGCCGGTGACCCATCGTGGTGCGCTCTCCTCCGTCGTCGGGCCGGCCCCGCACGCGCGGGCGCGCAGGACCGTCGACGTCAGAACGCGCCGTGCCCCCCGCACGTTCCCGACCCCGGGGACGGGGGCGGGACGCACAGGGGGCACGCAGGCGGGAGCTGCGGGACGGCCAGCCGTCAGACGCGACGCCCGAGCGAGATCTCGACCATGTCCTCGCGCGGCACGAGCTTGACCCGCTCGCGGCCGTGGGGCTGGCCGAGGGACCGCTCGTACGCGTCGAGCAGCTCCCAGCCCTTCCAGTCGATCGGCTCGACCCCGCGGGCGCGCAGGAAGGCGGTGACGGCCTCCGGGTCGCGCTCGACGGCGGTGTACGCGGCCTCCCCGCCCGTGGCGACGTCCTCCGCGAGGTTCCGGATGGTCTCCGTGGCGTCCGACTTCGTGTGGCCGATGAGGCCGACGGGGCCGCGCTTGATCCAGCCCGTGGCGTAGATGCCGGGCAGGTGCTCCCCCTCGGGGTCGACCACGCGGCCGCCACGGTTGGGGATGACCCCCGCCGCGTCGTCGAAGGGGATGTCGGGCAGCGGCGAGCCGAAGTAGCCCACCGCGCGGTACACCGCGCCGACCGGCCAGTCGTGCGTCTCGCCCGTGCCGCGGACCGTGCCGTCGCCGACGAGCTCCGTGCGCTCCGTCCGCAGCGCGACGACCTTGCCGTCCTCGCCCAGCACCTCGACCGGCGCGTGCAGGAAGTGGAGGTGGATGCGGCGGCTCGCCGTCAGCTCCTCCGGCTCGCGCAGCGTCCAGTCCGTGAGCGTCTTGACGACCTGCTTCGTCTGGTTCGACGACTTGATCGCCTGGTTCGACCCCTCGTCGAAGTCGAAGTCCTCGGGGTACACGACGACGTCGACGTCCGGGACGTGCCCGAGCTCGCGCAGCTCCAGCGGCGAGAACTTGACCTGCGCGGGGCCGCGGCGCGCGAACACGTGCACGTCCGTGACCGGGGAGGCCTTGAGCTGCTCGTAGACGTTGGCCGGGACCTCGGTCGGCAGCAGGTCGTCCGCGTGCTTGGCCAGCACGCGCGCCACGTCCAGCGCCACGTTGCCGGCGCCGATGACGGCGACGACCTCGTCGTCCAGCGGCCAGGTGCGCGGGACGTCCGGGTGCCCGTCGTACCAGGACACGAAGTCCGCGGCGCCGTAGGAGCCCTCGAGGTCGATGCCCGGGACCGGCAGGTCGGCGTCGCGGATAGAGCCGGTCGAGAAGATGATGGCGTCGTAGAACTGGCGCAGCTCCTCGAGCTTGACGTCCGTCCCGTAGTCGACGTTCGCCAGCAGGCGGATGTCCCCCCGCTGCAGGATGTTGTGCAGCGCGACGATGATCTGCTTGATGCGGGGGTGGTCGGGGGCCACGCCGTAGCGGACGAGGCCGAACGGCGCCGGGAGGCGCTCGAACAGGTCGATGCTCACGTCCAGGTCGGTCTTGGCCAGGATGTCCGCGGCGTAGATGCCGGCGGGACCGGCGCCGACCACGGCGACGCGCAGGGTGGGTGTGCTCACGGCTCTTCTCACGTTTCGGGACGGGCGTCCGGGCGGTATGAGACCGCCGATGAGTATAGGCAAGCCTCACCCGGCCGTCCTGAGACGTCCCTGTCCGTGGACACCGGCTGCCTGACCTGCGACATCGCCCATGGGGTGCGCCGGTGAGCCGTCCATGTGGTGGACGCGCTCCTTCCGCTCCTCGGACCGCTCGCCGGAGGCCGACGGGCTCGGCCGGTCGCGCCGCGTAGGGTCGGGCGGTGCCAGGACGACTCTCCCCCGCCCCGACAGCCGCCTCGACCGCAGCCCGGGGCACCACCGGCCGCACCGGCCTGGTCACCGGGATCGGGGCGTACGTGCTGTGGGGCGCGATGCCCCTGTACTTCCCCCTGCTGCGTCCTGCCGGGCCCGTCGAGATCATCGCGCACCGGGTCGTGTGGTCCGTGCTGTTCTGCACCGTCCTCGTGCTGGCGACCCGCACGACCGGGGCGGTCCGGGCGCTGCTGCGCGACCGGCGCACCCTCGGCGTCCTGGCCGTCGCGGCGGTGCTGCTGGCGGCGAACTGGCTCGTCTTCGTCCTCGGCGTGCTCACGGGGCACACCGTCGACGCGGCGCTAGGCTACTTCATCAACCCGATCGTCACGGTGGGCCTGGCCGTGCTCGTGCTCGGGGAGCGGCTGCGGCCCGTGCAGTGGGCGGCCCTGGGCCTCGGGGCGCTGGCCGTGCTCGTCATCGCCGTCGGCCTCGGGACCCTGCCGTGGGTGGCCCTCACGCTCGCCGCGACGTTCGGGCTCTACGGCCTGCTGAAGTCGCGGCTCGGCGCCACCGTCGGGGCCGTCCCCGGCCTGACCGTCGAGACGCTGGTGCTGGCGCCGGTCGCGCTGGCGTTCCTCGTCGGCCTGCACCTGACCGGCGGGGGCACCTTCGCCGCGCACGGCACGGCGAACGCGGTGGCTCTGGCGTCGACCGGGGTCGTCACCGCCCTGCCGCTGCTCCTGTTCAACACGGCGGCGCGGCGCCTGCCGCTGTCCGTCGTCGGGCTGCTGCAGTACATCACCCCGACGCTGCAGTTCCTCGTCGGGGTGCTCGTCCAGCACGAGACGATGCCGCCGGCCCGCTGGTGGGGTTTCGCGCTGGTGTGGGCGGCGCTCGTCGTGCTGTCGGTGGACGGCCTGCGGCACGGGCGGCGCGCGGCCCTCGCGGCCCGGCGCGAGGCGAGCACGGCGGCCTGACCCCGGCACGCGCGTGCTGCTCAGGTCACGTCGACGACGACCACCGTGACGTTGTCGCGCCCTCCGGCGGCCAGCGCCGCCGCGACCAGCGCCTCCGCCGTCGCCTGCGGGTCGTCGCCCTCGGCCAGCAGTGCGGCGATCCGCGCGTCGTCGAGCTCGTCCGTGAGCCCGTCCGAGCAGGACAGGACGCGGTCCCCCGGTGCCGCGGGCACGGCACGCACGTCGTGCGGCCCGGGGCGCAGCGGTGCCCCCGCACCCAGTGCGCGCGTGATGACGTGGCGGCGCGGGTCGCTGCGGGCCTCCGCGGCGGTGAGGAGGCCGGCCCGCTCGAGCTCGGCGACGAGCGTGTCGTCGCCCGTCAGCCGTTCCAGCGCGCCGTGCGCCCAGCGGTACGTGCGCGAGTCCCCGACGTTCACGACGAGCCACGCCGGCGGGACCTGCCCGCCCGGAACCACCAGCACCACGCCCGTCACGGTGGTGCCCGGGGCGCGGTCCGGTCCGGTCGCCAGGGCCGCGACCGCCGCGTGCGCGTCGGCGAGGGCTGCGCGGACGGCGGCGGCGCGGTCCGCCACGTCGGGTCCGCCCGGGGGCGGTGCGGTCGGGTCCGCGGCGGCGGGGACGTCCGAGTCGGTCCCGTCGTCGGCGTCGAGCCGGCGCAGCGCCCGGAGCGCCGCCGCGCTGGCGGCGGCGCCGTCCTCGTGGCCGCCCATGCCGTCGGCGACGAGGAACACCCGCCGCCCGACGAGGGCGCCGTCCTGGTTGTCCGGCCGCCGGTACCCGGGGTGCGTCGCCGAGCCGACCCGCAGGTGCGGGCGCCAACCCGAGGCGTCCGCGGGCGGCACGTCCCCGCCGTCGGTGGGCTCGTCGCCCACGCCCACGCCCCCGCTCACGCCGCCCCCTGCCGCGCCGGACCGGTCAGGACGCCCGGTCGACCAGGGAGTCCGCGAAGGCGACGAGCGCGTCCTTGACCGCGCCGGGCGGCAGCGGGTCCAGCCGCTCGACGGCCTGGCGCGCGAGCACCACCGCACGCTCCCGCGTCTGCTCGACGACGTCGTGCGCGCGCAGCGCCTCGACGGCCTCGGTGAGGGCGGCGTCGGTGCTGAGGTCGGCGTCGAGCAGCGCCAGGACGTCCCGGTCCCCGCTGGAGGCGCCGGGGCGCGCGGCGCGGGCCCGCAGGAGCAGCGCGGGCATGGTCGGGACGCGGTCGCGCAGGTCGGTGCCGGGCGTCTTGCCGGTGGTCGCCGCGTCGGAGGTGAGGTCGATGACGTCGTCGGCGAGCTGGAAGGCCACGCCGACCGTCTCCCCGAAGGCCTGCACGGTGGCGACCACGTCCGGCCGGCACCCCGCGAACATGGCGCCGAAGCGCGCGGCCGTGGCGATGAGCGACGCCGTCTTGTCCGCCAGCACCTGCAGGTAGTGGTCGACGGGGTCCTCGCCGGGGTTCGGCCCCACCGTCTCGTGGAGCTGCCCGAGGCAGAGCCGCTCGAACGTCGCGGCCTGGATGCGCACCGCCTCCGGGCCGAGCCCGGCCACCGTCGACGAGGCCCGCGCGAACAGCAGGTCGCCGGTGAGGATGGCCACCGAGTTGCCCCACACCTCGTGCGCGGCCGGCGCACCGCGGCGCAGGGGCGCGGCGTCCATGACGTCGTCGTGGTACAGCGTCGCGAGGTGGGTGAGCTCGACGACCACGGCGGCGTCGAGCACCTCGCGACGTGACCCGTCGCCCAGCTCGGCCGTGAGGAGGGTCAGCAGCGGGCGCAGCCGCTTGCCGCCCGCGTTGACCAGGTGCCGCGACGCCTCGTCGGCGAGGCGGTCGTTCTGCGTGACGACGTCGCGCAGGCGCTCCTCGACGACGGTCATGCGCCCCTCGAGCCGCGACGAGAGCGCGGCGTCCACGATGGGCAGGGTGGTCGGCGAGGTCACGGGACGAACCTACTTTCCCGCGACCGCGCCGGGCACATCGGTCCACCGCCGGTCACAGCAGCCGGTCGTCCTCGCGCCGGGCGTCATGCGGGTGGTCACGGCAGGAACACCGCCGCGGACCCGACGAGGTCGAGCACCGGCTGGGGCAGCACGCCGAGCAGCACCGTGCCGATCAGGCAGACCACCACGGTCACGGCGGTGAGCCCCTGCGACGTGGCGACCGCGGTGCGGGTGGCGGCGGGCCGCGCCGCGACGAGCGTGCCCGTCCCGGCGGTCCCGAGGGCCGTCGCTCCGGTGCCGGTGGCCGCGTCGGACGGGCTCCCGGCGGTGGCGTCGTCGGCGAGCAGCACCTCGTCGGCGGGCAGGGCCTCGTCGGCGGGAGGGGTGAAGTACATCCGCACGATGACGCGCACGTAGAAGTACGCGGCCGCCGCGGAGGCCAGCACGCCGACGAGCGCGAGCGGCCAGGCACCGCCGTCGACGGCCGCGGAGAACACCGAGAACTTGCCGAGGAAGCCGCCCGTCAGCGGGATGCCCGCGAAGGACAGGAGGAACACGGAGAACGCGAGCGCCAGCACGGGGCTGCGGCGCGCCAGGCCGTCCCACGCCGACAGGTCCGCCGCCTCGAGCTGCGCCCCGCCGCTGCGGCCCTGACGGACCAGGCTGACCACCGCGAAGGCGCCGACCGTCGCCACGCCGTAGGCCAGGAGGTAGAAGAGCGTGCCGCTCACACCGCGCTCGTCGAGCGCGACGACGCCCGTGAGCAGGAATCCGGCATGGGCGACCGAGGAGTAGCCGAGCATCCGCTTGACGTCGGTCTGCACCATCGCGACCACCGTCGCCGCGACCATGGTGACGATCGCGACGCCCCACAGCACGGGCGCCAGGTCCCACTGCAGGCCCGGGACCACGACGTAGACGAACCGCAGCAGGGCGCCGACCGCGGCCACCTTCGTGCACGCGGCCATGAAGGCCGTCACCGGCGTGGGCGCACCCTGGTACACGTCGGGCGTCCAGGAGTGGAAGGGCATCGCGCCGACCTTGAACAGGAGCCCGACCAGCACGAGGACCGACCCCAGGACCAGCAGCCCGTCGAGGGGCGACGGCGTCGCCGTGGCCGCGGCGATGTCCGCGTACCGCAGCGAGCCGCTGTACCCGTACAGCAAAGCGACGCCGAACAGCAGCACCGCCGAGGCGAAGGCCCCCAGGAGGAAGTACTTGAGCGAGGCCTCCTGCGACAGCAGCCGCCGCTCGCGCGCGGTGCCCGAGAGCAGGTACAGCGGCAGGGACAGCACCTCGAGCGCGACGAACAGCGTCAGCAGGTCGCCCGCCGCCGGGAACACGAGCATCCCCCCGGTGGCGAACAGCACGAGCGGGTAGACCTCGGTCTGCTGCAGCCCCTTCTCGCGTGCCAGCCGCTCGGCCTCGGAGCCGGGGACGGTCGCGACCGACGGCGCGATCGCGCCCTGGCCGGCGCGCGTGCGGTCCGCGAGCACGAGCAGGGACAGCAGCGCGAGCACGGCCACGACGGCCTGGCAGACGAGCGCCGGACCGTCGACGACGAGCGACCCGCCGAGCACGGCCGTCCCGCCGGTCCGCTCGACGCCGCCCCAGAGCAACCCGACGGCGACGAGCGCGCCGAGGAGCGCGAGCAGCGCCAGGACGACCTGCACGAGCCGGCGTGCGCGGGCCGGCACGAAGGCCTCCACGAGCACGCCGACCACGGCGGCGCCGAGCACGACGAGCACGGGGCTCAGGGCGCCCCAGGCCACCTCCGGTGCGGTGAAGCCGTTCACCCCTCGCCCCCCTCGTCCGTGCCGTCGGTGGTGCCATCGGCGGTGCCGTCGGTGCTGCCATCGGCGGTGCCGTCTGTGGTGCTGCCGGTGCTGCCGTCGTCGGTGCCGTCGCCGGCGTCCGCCACGAGCCCCTGACGGATTGGGTCCTGCTCGCCGACCTGCTCGAGCGTGAGCTGCGCGGGTGGTCGGACGAGGTCGAGCGCCGGTCCGGGCGCGAAGCCCAGGACGAGCATGAGGACGACGAGCGGCGCCACCGCCCAGCGCTCCCGGGCGCCGACGTCGCGCATCGTCGTCAGCTCCGCCGTCTCGGGACGGGGGCCGGTGAACACCCGCTGGTAGGTCCACAGCACGTAGACCGCGGCGAGGACCACGCCGAGCGAGGCGACGACGGCCGCCGCGGGGTGCCGCGTGAACGTCCCCACCAGGACCGCGAACTCGCTGACGAACGTCGACAGACCCGGCAGCGAGAGCGCCGACAGCCCGCTGACGAGGAACAGCCCCGCCAGCACGGGGACCACGCGCTGCAGCCCGCCGAAGTCCTCGATGCGCTGCGACCCGCGCCGGGCGACGAGGTACCCGCCGAGCAGGAACAGCGCCCCTGTCGAAAGGCCGTGGTTGACCATGTAGAACGAGGAGCCGGCGACGGACGTCGACGTGAGGGCGAAGATGCCGAGCACGATGAAGCCGAAGTGCGACACCGAGGTGTAGGCGATGAGGCGCATGAGGTCCCGCTGCCCGATCGCGAGCACGGCGCCATACAGGACCGACAGGACCGCGAGGGCGACGACGACCGGCGCCGCCCACCGCGAGGCCTCCGGGAACAGCGGCAGGCACAGCGTGAGCATCCCGAAGGTGCCCACCTTGTCCAGCACCCCGACGAGCAGCGTGGACGTCCCGGCCGGCGCCTGCTCCGCGGCGTCGGGCAGCCAGGTGTGCACCGGCACCATCGGCGCCTTGATGGCGAAGGCCAGGAAGAACGAGCAGAACAGGAGGCGCTCGGTCGTCGTCGACAGCTGCGTCCCCACGAGGTTCTCGACGAGGAAGCCCTCGTCGCCACCCGGTCCCGCGAGGTACAGCGTGATGACGCCAGCGAGCATGACGAGCCCGCCGAGCAGCGAGTAGACGAGGAACTTCACCGCGGCAGCACCGCGCCGGGGGCCGCCGTAGCCGCCGATCATGAAGTAGACGGGGATGAGCATCGCCTCGAACAGCACGTAGAACAGGAACAGGTCCCGCGCGCTGAACACCCCGACGATGAACGCCTCGAGCAGCAGCACCAGGGCCAGGTAGCTGCGCAGGCGGTCGGTGGCGGCGCCGGCGGAGCCCTGCTCGCGCCAGGCCGCGAGAACCACCAGCGGGACCAGCACCACCGACATGAGGACGAGCGCGAGGCCGACCCCGTCGACGCCGACGGCGTAGGAGGCGCCGATCGCGGGGATCCACGCGTGCTGCTCGACGAGCTGGTGGGTGCCGGCGTCGGCGGTGTCGAAGGCGGCCAGCGCGCCGACGCCGAGCGCGACCTCGCCGAGCGCCACGACGAGCGCGAGCTCGCGGGCCCGGCTGCGGGCACCGGCGGGCAGCACCCACAGGAGCACCGCACCGAGGACGGGCAGCACCACGAGGGCGGTGAGCCAGGGGAAGGAGGTCATCGTGCTCCCGCTCTCAGGCCTGCAGGGCCAGGACGACGCCGGCGAGCACGACGACCCCGAGGAGCGTCGTGGCGGCGTAGGACCGGACGAGACCCGTCTGCACGCGGCGCGCGAGGGCGCCCGAGCCGACGGCCAGCCGCCCGACGCCGACCGCGGCGCCGTCGACGGCGGTCCGGTCGGCGACGACCAGGCCCCCCGTCAGGGCCCGGCCGGGGCCGACGAGCACGACGTCGTTGACGGCGTCCTGGTAGAGGTCGGCGCGTGCCGCCCGCGTGAGCGGGGACCCGGCGGGGGCGGCGACCGGCACCTCGTCGCGGACGTACCGCAGGTACGCCAGCACGAGGCCGGCGGCGACCGCCAACAGCGTGAGCGTCGTGATGACCGGCACGGACAGCACCGGCTCCTCGTGCTCGGCGTGCCCGGTGACGGGCTCGAGCCAGGTGGTGAAGCCCGTCGTCGCCAGGACCAGGCCGAGCGCGACCGAGCCCGCCGCCAGCACGATCATCGGCCAGCGCATGAGGGCGGGCGCCTCGTGCGGGTGATGCCCCGCGGCGTGGGCGCCTGACGCGTGCGCACCCGCAGTACGGGCGCCCGCGGCACGGGCGGTCGCCGCACGGGCCTCCTCCTCCGGGACGTCCCAGCGGGGGCGGCCGAAGAAGGTCATGAAGAACAGCCGCGACATGTAGAACGCGGTGACGCCCGCACCGAGCAGCGTGACGGCCCCGAACACCCAGGCCCTCCACGGCTGCCCGTCGACGGGCACGAAGGCCGCCTCGATGATCTTGTCCTTGCTGAAGAAGCCCGCGAAGGGAGGGACGCCGAGGATCGCCAGCCAGCCGAGCCCGAACGTCACCACCGTCACCTTGAGGTACCGCGCCAGGCCGCCGAACCGCCGCATGTCGACGGAGTCCGCCATGGCGTGCATGACGGAGCCGGCGCCGAGGAACAGGCCCGCCTTGAAGAACCCGTGGGTCACCAGGTGGAAGATCGCGTAGGCGTAGCCGACCGGGCCCAGGCCGGCGGCCAGCATCATGTAGCCGATCTGCGACATGGTCGAGGCGGCCAGCGCCTTCTTCAGGTCGTCCTTCGCGCAGCCCACGACCGCGCCGTAGACCAGCGTCACGGCCCCGACGACCACGACCACGAGCTGGGCCGTCGGCGCGCCGTCGAAGACCGGCGCCGACCGCACGACGAGGTAGACGCCGGCGGTGACCATCGTGGCGGCGTGGATGAGGGCGGAGACCGGCGTCGGGCCGGCCATCGCGTCACCGAGCCAGCTCTGCAGCGGGACCTGCGCCGACTTGCCGCAGGCGGCGAGCAGCAGCATGAGGCCGATGGCGGTGAGCCAGCCCTCGGAGACCGCCCCGCCGGCGGCCGCCGCGTGCACCTGCGTGAAGCCGACCGAGCCCGTCGCGGCGAGCATGAGCCCCATCGCGACGATGAGGCCGATGTCGCCCACCCGGTTGGCGACGAACGCCTTCTTGCCGGCCACCGCGTAGGCGGTGTTGTGGTTCCAGAAGCCGATGAGCAGGTAGGACGCCAGGCCCACGCCCTCCCAGCCGACGAACAGCAGCAGGTAGCTGTCGGCCAGGACGAGCAGCAGCATCGCGGCGACGAAGAGGTTGAGGTAGGCGAAGAACCGGCGGCGGGACGCGTCGTGCTCCATGTACGCCACGGAGTAGACGTGGATGAGCGTGCCGACGAAGGTCACGAGCAGCACGAACGTGATCGACAGGGGGTCGACGCGCAGCCCGAGGTCGACGGCGAGCTGCCCGGCGTCGAACCAGCGGCCGAGCGTGACGTCGAGGACGCGGGCCTCGGCGTCGCGCCCGAGCAGCTCGAGCGCCAGCACCGCGCCGATGACGAACGACGCGGCGGAGGCGAGCACGCCGAGCCAGTGCCCCCAGCGGTCGGTGGCACGGCCGAGGACGAGGAGGACCGCGGCGGAGGCCAGCGGGACCGCGACGAGCAGCGCCGCGAGGAGGTCGAGGGACACCGCCGGTTCAGCCCTTCATGAGGTTGACGTCGTCGACCGAGGCCGACTGCCGGGTCCGGAAGATCGCGACGATGATCGCGAGCCCCACGACGACCTCCGCCGCGGCGACGACCATGACGAAGAACGCCAGCGTCTGGCCGACGAGGTCGCCGTTCATCCGGCTGAAGGTGACGAGGGCGAGGTTCGTCGCGTTGAGCATGAGCTCGACGCCCATGAACGCGATGACCGCGTTGCGGCGCAGCAGCACCGTCATCGCCCCGATCGTGAACAGGACCGCGGACAGCACGAGGTAGTTCGAGGGGTTCACCGCCGGCTCCCCTCGTCGGCATCGGCGGCGGGGAGCACCGGCGGCGCGTCCGCGGCCTGGCCGCGCGCGCGCAGCACCCGGGACACCGAGTGCTCCAGGGGCCGGCCCTGCGGGTCGAGCGCGGGGACGTCCATCGCGTTGCGCTGCGCGTACACGCCGGGCGCCGGCGGCGGGGTGAGGGTGGCGCCGGCCTTCACGCGGGCGTCGGCGCGCTCGCGCTGGCCCCGCCGCGGCAGCAGGCGCTCGTGGTGGGTGAGCACCAGGGCGCCGAGGGCGGCCGTGACGAGCAGCGCGCCGACGACCTCGAAGGCGAAGACGTACTCCCCGAACACCAGCCGGGCCACCCCGACGGGGTTGGAGTCCGCGTTGGCCTCGGCCAGGCCCGTCGCGGGCGCGTAGACCGTGCCCCCGACCACGCCGACGAGGACGGCCCCGAGCCCGACGCCCGCCAGCCAGCCGATCCACCGCTGGCCCCGGATGGTCTCCACCAGGGTGTCGGAGGCGTCGACCCCGACGAGCATGAGGACGAACAGGAACAGCATCATCACGGCCCCCGTGTAGACGACCACCTGGACGATCCCGAGGAACACCGCGTCCTGCGCGACGTAGAGGAACGCCAGGCTGATCATCACGAGCACCACCGACAGGGCGGCGTGCACGGCCTTGCGCGCGAACAGCAGGCCGAGCGCCGCGACGACCATGACCGGCGCGATCACCCAGAAGAGGACGGCCTCGCCGGTCGTCGTCCGTCCGGTCTCGGTGAGCGTCTCGGCGAGCGCGGTGAGGACCGGCGCCGCCCCCAGGACCGGCGCCGCCGCGAGCGCGCTCACCGCGAGCCCTGCTTCGTGGCCGCTGCCGCCGTCGCCTGGACGGCCGAGGCCGCCGGTCCCGGCGTCCACCGGGGCTCGTCGCCGGTGTACCCCGGCAGCGTCGGGTCGTCCGGACGGTGCTCGGCCACCCAGGCGACCTGCTCCGGCGTCGTGCCGGTGACCTCGCCCCGGTAGTACTCCGTGTCCGTCGTGCCGTCGACCATGGGGTGCGGGGCGCGGAGCATGCCGTCACGCAGGGGGGCCAGGAGGTCCTCCTTCTCGAAGATGAGCCCGGCGCGGGTCGGCCCCGTGAGCTCGTACTCGTTCGTCATGGTCAGCGCGCGCGTCGGGCAGGCCTCCACGCACAGCCCGCAGAAGATGCAGCGCAGGTAGTTGATCTGGTAGACGCGCCCGTACCGCTCACCGGGCGAGTACTGCGCGTCCGGTGTGTTCTCCCCGGCCTCGACGTAGATGGCGTCGGCGGGGCAGGCCCACGCGCACAGCTCGCACCCGATGCACTTCTCGAGGCCGTCGGGGTAGCGGTTGAGCTGGTGGCGCCCGTGGTAGCGCGGCTTCGTCGGGACCTTCTCCGAGGGGTACTGCTCCGTCACGGTCGGCTTGACCATGTTGGCGAGCGTCACGCCGAAGCCGCCGACCGGGGCCAGGGCCCGTGCGAGGGGCCCCCGCGGCGGGATGGCGGACCGGTAGCCGCCGCCCTCCTCCGGCCGGGCGACCTCACCACCGCCGGCGGGTCGCCGGGCGGGGGTGGCGCCGGTGCGGCGCGCGCCGTCACCCCGCGGGGCGGGGCGCTGCGTCGGGTCGGTCACGGGGACACCTCCTGCGTCGGGGACTCGTCGGTGGGCCGGTCGGCGGGGTGATCGGCGGAGCGGTCGGTGGCGTGGTGGGCGGAGGGGCCGGCCGCCGCGGCGGTGGCCATGGCCCGGGCGCGCCGCGGGGACGGGGGCAGGGCCTGCCCGGGCAGCGGCGGCACCGGGTAGCCGTCGGCGAACGGGTCGACGACCTGCGGCCCCCGGCGCCGCGGCGGCTGGAGGTGCTTCGCGTCGGGCCACACGAGGGCGACGACGAACACCACCGCGAAGACCCCGGCGATCCCGAACAGCAGCGTGCGCAGGTCCACGTCGACGAACTGCCGCAGACCCTGGACCACCGCGACGCACACGACCCAGACGAGGGCGACCGGGATGAGGACCTTCCAGCCGAGCTTCATGAACTGGTCGTACCGGAACCGCAGCACGGAGCCGCGGATCCAGACGAACAGGAACATGAAGCCCCACACCTTGGCCAGGAACCACAGCACGGGCCACCAGCCGGTGTTGAGCACCCCGTCGCCGACGAGCGACAGCGGCCAGGGCGCACGCCAGCCGCCCAGGAAGAGCGTGGTGGCGACCGCCGAGACGTTGAGCATGTTGATGTACTCGGCGAGGAAGAACCACGCGAACTTCATCGACGAGTACTCCGTGGTGTACCCGCCGACGAGCTCGCCCTCGGCCTCGGGCAGGTCGAAGGGCAGGCGGTTCGTCTCCCCCACCATCGACACGACGTAGAGCACGAACGCGGGCAGCAGCGGCAGCAGCCACCAGACGGGCCGCTGGGCGTCGACGATCTGCGAGGTCGACATCGACCCCGACATGATGAAGACGCTCACCAGCGACAGGCCCATGGCCAGCTCGTAGGAGATGACCTGCGCCGTCGAGCGCACCCCGCCGAGCAGCGGGTACGTCGAGTTGGACGCCCACCCGCCGAGCACGATCCCGTACACGCCGACCGAGGCGCACGCGAGGATGTAGAGCACGGCGACCGGGAAGTCCGTGAGCTGCAGCGGCGTCAGCACGCCGAAGATGCTCACCTCGGGCCCGAACGGGATGACCGCGAGCGTGAGCAGGGAGCAGAACACCGCGATCATCGGCGCGAGGACGTAGACGAGCTTGTCCGCCGCGCGGACGGTCACGTCCTCCTTGACCAGCAGCTTCATCGCGTCGGCCAGCGACTGCAGGAGCCCGAACGGCCCGTGGACGTTCGGCCCGGGCCGCACCTGCATGCGGGCGACGACGCGTCGCTCGAACCAGATCGCGATGAGCACGCTCGTCAGCAGGAACGCGACGATCCCGACCGCCTTGAGCACCCAGACCCACCAGGTGTCCTGGCTGAAGTCCGCGACGACGGGGGCCACCGCCCCGCCGGTCGCCGCCAGCACGCTCATGCCCGCTCCTCACCCGTGCCGGTGACGGGCCCGCTCGTGCTGCCCGTCGCGTACCCGCTGGTCCGGCCCGTGGGGGCGGTGCCCGTGGTGCTCGTGCCGTCGGCACCGCCGTCGACGAGGCCGGCGTCGCCCCCGACGCGACCCGTCACGGCCGGCCGGGCGGCCGCACCCGCCGACGGCCCCGCGCCGGCCGCGGACGCGGCCGCGAGCGCCACGAGGTCCCCCGCGTCCGCCCGCAGGGCCGCGCGCACCGGGCAGCCGGGCGCGTTCGTCGGGAGCCAGACGACGTGGTCCGGCATGGCCGTGACCACCGCGGGCAGGGTCAGCGACCCGGCCGCGGTGGAGACCGTCAGCGGCTCGCCGTCGGCGACCCCGGCCGCCGCGGCCGTGGCGGCCGACAGCCGTGCCACCGGACGTGGGGCCGTGCCGGCCAGGTGCACGTCGCCGTCCTGCAGCCGGCCCGCGTCGAGCAGGCCGTGCCAGGTGGCGAGCAGGGCGTGCCCCGCGGGGACGGTCACCGGCTCGGCGGGCCGCTCGTCGGGTGCCGAGGCCCGGCCGCCGTCCCAGCCGCCGAGGACGTCGAGCTCGGCGTGCACGTCGGCCAGGCTGCGCAGGCCCAGGTCGACGCCCATCGCATCGGCGAGGGCGTGCAGGACCCGGTGGTCGGGCAGCGCGGTGGACACGAGGGCCTGGGGGAACGGCCGCGGCCGGCCCTCCCAGGTGACGAAGGTGCCGGCCTTCTCGACCGGGGGCGCCACGGGCAGGACGACGTCCGCGAGCTCCGTGACCGCCGAGGCGCGCACCTCGAGGGAGACGAGGAACGGCACGGCGGCGAGGGCCTCCAGCGCCGCGGCCGGGTCCGGGAGGTCGCCCGGGTCGACGCCGCCGACGAGCAGCGCGCCGAGCTGACCCGCCGCCGCGGCCGCGAGGATCTCCCCCGTGCTGCGGCCGGGGGTGGACGGCAGGGTCGGCACGCCCCAGGCCGCCGCGACGTCGACGCGGGCGCCGGCGTCGGTGACCACCCGGCCGCCGGGCAGGAGACCGGGCAGGGCGCCGGCCTCGACGCCGCCGCGCTCCCCCGCGCGCCGCGGGACCCACGCCAGGCGCGCACCGGTGCGGGCCGCCAGCCGCAGCGCCGCGGACAAGCCACCACGGACGCCGGCCAGCCGCTCGCCGACGAGCACGACCGCGCCCGGCTGCGCGAGCAGCTCCGCGGCCTCCGCCAGCCCCTCGTGCCGGGCACCCGCCGCGATGCCGTCGAGCACCTCGGCCTCGGTGCCGGGCGCCGCGGGCAGGAGGGTGCCGTCCAGGCGCTGCAGGCCGCGCGAGGCCCAGGGCGCCACCGACAGGACCCGCGCCCGTCGCTTCGTCACCTGCTCCCGCAGGCGCAGGAAGAGGATGCCGCCCTCGTCCTCGGCCTCGAGCCCGGCGAGCAGCACGACGGGCGCCGCGGCCACGTCGGCGTAGGTCACCTCGAGCGTGCGGCCCGCGACGGCGTGCGCCAGGAAGGCGGCCTCCTCCGCGGAGTGCGGCCGCGCGCGCAGGTCGACGTCGTTGGTGCCCAGGACGACGCGGGCCGTCTTGGCCCAGGCGTACGCGTCCTCGAGGGTCAGGCGGCCGCCGGGCAGCAGGCCGACGCCGCCGGTCGGGCGGGCGACGGGCTCGTCGCGCCCGGTCAGGCGGCTGGCGACGCGGTGCAGCAGCCCCGGCTCGACACTCTCGGGCTCCTCCACCGCCGCGAGCGCGGCCGCGAGGCCCTCCGCGGCGACGTCCAGCGCCTCCGTCCAGCTCACGGGCTCGAGCGGGCCGCGCGTGCCGTCGGCGCGCCGGGTGCGCACCATCGGCACGGTCAGCCGGTCGGTCGCCGCCTGCCAGCGGAACGCGAAGCGGTCCTTGTCGGTGAGCCACTCCTGGTTGACCGTCGGGTCCTCGGCCGCGAGCCGCCGCAGGACGACGCCGCGCCGGTGGTCGACGCGGATCGCCGACCCCGAGGAGTCGTGCTCGGCGACGCCGGGCGTGGACACGAGGTCGAAGGGCCGCGACCGGAACCGGTACGCCGCGCTCGTGAGGGCCCCCACCGGGCAGATCTGCACCGTGTTGCCGGAGAAGTAGGAGGAGAAGGGGCGGCCGCTGGCGTCCGGCAGGCTCACGCCGACGGGTCCGTCAGGGGAGACGACCGCCTGCGCGTCGGCCTCCGTCGTCGACGGGACCGCCTCCCCGCCCGGCACGACGTCCCCGGTGCCGGGGTCCGGCGCGAAGTCGAGCACGCGGGTGTCGAAGGTGCCGATCTGCTGGCGCGCGCCGCGCATCTGCAGGTCGATGAAGACGTCCCCGGCGATCTCCTCGCTGAAGCGCGTGCAGCGCTGGCACAGCACGCAGCGCTCGCGGTCCAGCAGGATCTGCGTCGAGATGGCGATGGGCTTGGGGAACGTGCGCTTGACGTCGACGAAGCGGCTCGTCGCCCGGCCGTTGCTCATCGCCTGGTTCTGCAGGGGGCACTCGCCGCCCTTGTCGCAGACGGGGCAGTCGAGCGGGTGGTTGACGAGCAGCAGCTCCATGACGCCGTGCTGCGCCTTGTCCGCCTCCGGCGAGGTGTGCTGCGTGCGCACCTGCATGCCGTCGGTCGCCTCGAGCGTGCAGGAGGCCTGCGGCTTGGGCATCTTCGCCAGGTTCCCGTCGCGCCCGGGCGCCCAGACCTCGACGAGGCACTGCCGGCACGCGCCGGCCGGCGCGAGCAGCGGGTGGTCGCAGAACCGCGGGATCTGGATGCCCAGCCGCTCGGCGGCGCGGATGACCAGCGTCCCCTTCGGGACCGTCGTCTCGACGCCGTCGATCTGGAAGGTGACCGTCTTCTCGGGCACGACCGGAGGGGCCGGGGGCGCCGCGGGCACCAGCGGGGTCCCCGACGCCACGGTCGTGCGCTCGGGCGTCAGCGTCATCAGTGCACCCCTGCCAGCTGGGCCGTGCGCGCGCGGGGCGTGTAGGCGAACCGCGCGGAGCGCTCGGGCGGGAACAGGACGTCGGCGGGCGTGTGCGTGCCGGCCTCGAACTCGTCGCGGAAGTACTGCACGGCGGAGGTGATGCAGCTGGTCGCACCGTCCCCCAGGGCGCAGAACGACCGGCCGAGGATGTTGTCGCACAGGTCGAGCAGGAGCTCGATGTCGGCCTCCGTGCCCTGCCCGCGCTCGAACCGCTGCAGGACCTGCACCAGCCAGTACGTGCCCTCCCGGCAGGGCGTGCACTTGCCGCACGACTCGTGCTTGTAGAACTCCGTCCAGCGGGTCACGGCGCGCACGACGGAGACGGTCTCGTCGAAGACCTGCAGGGCGCGGGTGCCGAGCATGGACCCCGCCTTGCCGACGGACTCGTAGTCCAGCGGCACGTCGAGGTGCTCGGCGGTGAAGATCGGCGTGGAGGACCCGCCGGGCGTCCAGAACTTCAGCTCGTGCCCCTCGCGGACGCCACCGGCCATGTCGAGCAGCTCGCGCAGCGTGATGCCCAGCGGCGCCTCGTACTGCCCGGGCCGGGTCACGTGGCCGGACAGCGAGAACAGGCCGTGGCCGGCGGAGCGCTCGGTGCCCATGCCGGTGAACCACTCCGCGCCGCCACGCAGGATGCCGGGCACCGAGGCCACGGACTCGACGTTGTTGACCACGGTCGGCCGCGCGTACAGGCCCGCCACGGCCGGGAACGGCGGCTTGAGGCGCGGCTGGCCGCGCAGGCCCTCGAGGGAGTCGAGCAGCGCCGTCTCCTCGCCGCAGATGTAGGCGCCGGCGCCCGCGTGCACGGTGACGTCGAGCGAGTAGCCCGAGCCGAGCACGTCCTGGCCGAGATACCCGGCGGCGTACGCCTCCTCGACCGCCTTCTGCAGGCGCCGCAGGACGTGCAGCACCTCGCCCCGGACGTAGATGAACGCGTGCGCGCACCCGATGGCGTAGGACGTGATGGCGACGCCCTCGACCAGGTGCTGGGGGCTGGCCAGCATCGTCGGGATGTCCTTGCACGTCCCGGGCTCGGACTCGTCGGCGTTGACGACGAGGTAGCGGGGGCCGCCGTCGGGCGGGGGCAGGAAACCCCGCTTCATGCCGGTGGGGAACCCGGCACCGCCGCGGCCGCGCAGCCCCGAGTCCTTGACCGCCTGCACCACCTGCGCCGGCTCCATGGTCAGCGCCCGGCGCAGCCCGCGGTACCCGCCGTGCCGCTCGTACGCGGCCAGCGACCAGGCGCGGGGCTCGTCCCAGTGCGCGCTCAGCACCGGGGTCAGGGTCGTCGGCATCAGCGGTCCTCTCCGGCGGCGCCGGCGCCCGTGCCGGTCCCGCCCTGCGTGCCGGACTCGTCGACGCGGGTCGTCGCCTCGACGTGCTCGGCCCTCTCCTGCGTGGCCGGCGAGGCGTCCGCCGGCGTGGTCACCGGACGCTCCGCGTCGTTGCGCGGCGCCCCGGTGGGGAGCTGGCCGCCGGCACGGGCGGCCGCCTCGCCGTCGGCGCCGCCACGGTCCTGGTGCTGGTCCTGGTGCTGGTCCTGGTCCTGCCGCTGGGACCCCTCGCCCTGCCCCGCGGTCGGGCCCTCGTCGCCGAACGCGGGGGCGGTCCAGCCGCGCTCCCGGGCCAGGCGCAGGCCGCGCAGGGTGGCCTCCCCGGCGGCCGGGCCCTCGTCGGCGCGCCCGTCCGGGAAGCCCGCCAGGACGCGGGACATCGGCCGGAAGGGCACCACCTCGTCGGCACCGCGCGTGGGGCGGACGGTCCCGCCGGTGCGCAGCCGGTCGACGAGGGCGGTCGCGGACTGCGGCGTCTGGTCGTCGAAGAACTCCCAGTTGACCATGACCACGGGCGCGTAGTCGCAGGCCGCGTTGCACTCGATGCGCTCGAGCGTGACCGCGCCGTCGGGCGTGGTCTCGTCGTGCCCGATGCCGAGGTGCTCGACGAGCTCCTCCCAGATCGCGTCCCCGCCCATGACGGCGCACAGCGTGTTGATGCAGACCCCGACGGTGAAGTCGCCGTTGGGGTGGCGCTTGTACTGCGAGTAGAAGGTCGCCACCGCGGACACCTCGGCGGTCGTCAGGCCGAGCGTCTGCGCGCAGAAGGCGATCCCGCGGGGGCTGACGTAGCCGTCGACCGACTGCACGAGGTGCAGCAGGGGCAGGAGCGCGGAGCGCTGCTGCGGGTACCGCGCGACGACCTGGGCCGCGTCGGCGGTCAGGCCCGCCAGGGTCGCCTCGTCGTACCCCGTGCGGTGCACCTGCCCCGACGCCCGCCGGGTGGCGGCGTCCGGGGACTGCAGGCCGGTGTCGTCGATCGTCATCGGTCCACCCCTCCGAGCACGGGGTCGAGGCTCGCCACGGAGACGACGACGTCGGCGACCTGGCCGCCCTCGCACATCACCGAGACGGCCTGGAGGTTGTTGAAGGACGGGTCGCGGAAGTGCGCGCGGTACGGGCGCGTCCCGCCGTCGGAGACGAGATGGACGCCCAGCTCCCCGCGCGGGTGCTCGACGGTCTGGAACACCTGGCCGGCCGGCACGCGGAAGCCCTCGGTCACCAGCTTGAAGTGGTGGATGAGCGCCTCCATCGAGGTGCCCATGATCTCGCGGATGTGCTCGGCGGAGTTGCCCATGCCGTCGGTCCCGAGCGCGAGCTGCGCGGGCCACGCCACCTTCTTGTCCGCCACCATGACGGGCCCGGGGCCCATGGCCTCCAGCCGGTCGCACGCCTGCTCGACGATGCGGGCCGACTGGTGGATCTCCTCCATGCGCAGGCCGATGCGCGACCAGGAGTCGGCCTCGCTGCGGACCGGCACGTCGAAGTCGTAGGTCTCGTAGCCGCAGTAGGGGTTCGCCTTGCGCACGTCGTACGGGAGGCCCGTGGAGCGCAGCACCGGACCCGTGATGGCCAGCGCCATGCACCCGGCCAGCCCCAGGTACCCGACGCCCTGGGTGCGCAGCTTGAGGATGGGGTTGGCGAGCATGAGGTCCTCGAGCTGGCGCACGTACGTGCGCACGCTCCGCAGCGCCGCGCGGACCTCCTCGACCGCACCGGCGGGCAGGTCCTGGGCGACGCCTCCCGGCCGGATGAACGCGTGGTTCATGCGCAGGCCGGTGATGAGCTCGAGGACCTTCAGCAGCTCCTCGCGGGCGGTGAAGCCGACGGTCATGATCGTCGTCGCCCCGAGCTCGTTGCCGCCGGTGGCCAGGCACACGAGGTGCGAGGTGATGCGGTTCAGCTCCATGAGCAGCACCCGGATCGTCGTGGCGCGCTCGGGCACGTCGTCGGTGATGCCGAGCAGCTTCTCCACCGCGAGGCAGTAGGCCGCCTCCTGGAACAGCGGGGCCACGTAGTCCATGCGCGTGCAGAACGTGACGCCCTGGGTCCAGGTGCGGAACTCCATGTTCTTCTCGATGCCCGTGTGGAGGTAGCCGATGCCGGCGCGCGCCTCCGTGACGGTCTCGCCGTCGATCTCGAGCATGAGCCGGAGCACGCCGTGGGTGGAGGGGTGCTGCGGGCCCATGTTGACGACGATCCGCTCCTCGCCGAGGCGGGCCGCCTCCTCGGCGATCGTCGACCAGTCGCCGCCGGACGCCTCGAAGCTGGGGACGCCGGTGGTGTCGTCGTCGACGACGTGGCCCGTGGCGGACGGGCTGCTCGCGGTGCTGCGGGCGGGGCTCATCAGCTGTACGACCTCCGCTGGTCGGGGGGCGGCACGGTGGCGCCCTTGTACTCCACGGGGATGCCGCCCAGCGGGTAGTCCTTGCGCTGGGGGTGGCCAGGCCAGTCGTCGGGCATCTCGATCCGGGCGAGCGCCGGGTGCCCGTCGAAGACGAGGCCGAAGAAGTCCCACGTCTCACGCTCGTGCCAGTCGGCGCCCGGGTACACCGACGTCACCGACGGCACGTGCGGGTCGTCGTCGGGCGCGGTGGTCTCGACCCGCAGCCGTCGCCCGTGCGTCACCGAGCACAGGTGGTGGACGGCGTGCAGCTCCCGGCCCGTCTCGTGCGGGTAGTGCACGCCCGAGACCCCCAGCGAGAGCTCGAACCGCAGGTCCGGGTCATCGCGCAGGTGCCGCGAGACCTCGAGCAGGTGCTCGCGGCGCACGTGCAGCGTGAGCTCGCCGCGGTCGACGACCACGGACTCGACCGCCGCGGCGTAGCCCGTGCCGCTCGCGTCGAGCAGCTCGGCCAGGACGTCGACCGCCTCGTCGAACCAGCCGCCGTAGGGGCGCTCGCTCGGTCCGGGCAGGACGACCGGGACGACGAGGCCGCCGTAGCCCGAGGTGTCGCCGCCGTCCTGGGCCCCGAACATGCCACGGCGCACGTCGACGACCTCGAGGGCCGGCCGCCCGTCGGGCCCGGGGGTGCCCTCGGTCGAGGCGGGGCTGCGCTCCACGTCGCCGCCCGGGGTCACGCTCATCGGAGCAGTCCCGTCATGTGGTGCGTGGGCGCGGCCTCCAGGGCGGCGGCCTCCGCCGCCGCGGCGGCCTCGCGCCGGTTCACGCCCAGCGGCTCGCGCTGGATCTGGTCGTGCAGCGCGAGGATCGCGTTGATGAGCATCTCCGGCCGCGGCGGGCAGCCGGGCAGGTAGATGTCGACGGGGACGACGTGGTCGACCCCCTGCACGATCGCGTAGTTGTTGAACATGCCGCCCGACGAGGCGCACACGCCCATCGACAGGACCCACTTGGGCTCGGACATCTGGTCGTACACCTGCCGGACGATCGGGGCCATCTTCTGGCTGACCCGCCCGGCCACGATCATGAGGTCGGCCTGGCGGGGCGAGGCCCGGAAGACCTCCATGCCGATGCGCGACAGGTCGTAGCGCGGGGCGCCCGACGCCATCATCTCGATCGCGCAGCAGGCCAGCCCGAAGGTCACCGGCCACAGCGAGCCCTTGCGGAAGTAGCCGACCAGGTTCTCCACCGTGGTCAGCAGGAACCCCGAGGGTGCCTCCTCCAAGCCCATCAGGACCTCCTCGTCCGCCGCACGACCCCTGCCTCCACCCTCGGTAGCCCTCGCGCCCTCAGTCCCACTCGAACCCCCCGCGCCGCCACTCGTAGACGAACGGCACCGTGATGAGGACCAGGAACGCGAGCATCGCGACGAGCCCGAACCCGGCGAGCTCGGCGAAGCTCACGGCCCACGGGTAGAGGAAGACGACCTCGATGTCGAAGACGATGAACGTCATCGCGACGAGGTAGTACTTCACCGGGAACCGCCCGCCGCCGATCGCGTGCGGCGTGGGGTCGATGCCGCACTCGTACGCCTCGAGCTTGGCGCGGTTGTAGCGCTTCGGGCCGAGCACCGCGCTCGCCGCGAGGCCGCCCAGGGCCAGCACCGCGGCGATCCCCATGAGGACCAGCAGCGGCACGTACGGGTTCGTCATCGTCGACCACCTCTCCTGCGCATCGGGACCGGGACCCTCAGGCCGCCGGTGCCAGGCGGCTCAGCGCCGCGATCGTCCGGTCGGCCCAGTCCCCGCCGTGGGGCTCCCAGCAGTCGCCGAGCAGCTTGAGGACGAACCGCATGAGCGTCGGCCGGGGCAGCCCGTACCGGGTGCACAGCCGCATGACCTCGGGGTGCTCGATGAGCTGCACGAACACCCGGCCGAGCGTGTAGTACCCGCCCAGGTCGTCCTTCATCCGCCGCTCGTAGGCGGCGAACGCCCGCTCGCGTCCTGCCGCCGTGCCGCGCGCGAGGCCCTGGGCGGCGGCGTCGGCGGCCTCGCGGCCGGCGGCGATCGCGTACGCGATGCCCTCGCCGTTGAAGGGGCTCACCATGCCGGCGGCGTCGCCGGTCAGCATGAGGCCGTCGCCGTAGAGCGGGCCGCGGTTGAAGCCCATCGGCAGCGCGGCGCCGCGGACGGGGCCGAGCTGGTTCTCGGGCGTGAACCCCCAGTCGGCCGGCACGTGCGCCATCCAGCGCGCGAACAGGTCCTTGTAGTCGACGTGCGTGGCCGTCGGCGTGGAGGCCACCGAGCCCAGGCCGACGTTCGCCGTCCCGTCGCCCAGCGCGAAGATCCAGCCGTACCCGGGCATGAGGTGCGAGCGGCCGGGCTCGCCGTCCCACAGCTCGAGGTGGCTCTCCATCCAGGCGTCGGCGTGCCGCGGCGTGCCCTCCGGGGTGCGGAAGTACGTGCGGGCGGCCACGCCCATGGGCCGGTCGTCGCGCCGGGTGCGACCCAGGCTCGTGGCGAGGCGGGCCGAGACGCCGTCCGCCGCGACCACCAGCGGCGCGCGCAGCTCGACCTCGTCGGCGTCCAGGCGGCGGCCGGCGTCGTCGAGCAGACGGGCGCGGACCCCGACCACGCGGCCCGTGCGCCCGTCGGTGACGGCGCCGGTCACCTGCGTGCGCTCCTGCACCTTCGCGCCCGCCGCCCGCGCGTGCTCGACGAGGAGGTGGTCCAGGCTCATGCGCGAGCGCGCGAGCCCGTAGGACGGGTACGACGAGAGCTCCGGCCACGGCAGCTCGATGCGGTGGCCCCCGCCGACGACCCGCAGGCCGCGGTTGCGGATCCAGCCGTCCTCCTCGCGGAGGGTCACGCCCATGCGCACGAGCTCGGCGACCGCGCGCGGCGTCAGCCCGTCGCCGCAGATCTTGTCCCGTGGGAACGACGCCTTGTCGAGCAGCAGCACGGACAGGCCGGCGGACGCGGCGTGGTACGCGGCGCTGGCCCCCGCGGGACCCGCCCCCACCACGACGACGTCGGCGACGTCCCCTGTCGTGCCCATGAACTGCTCACCTCGTCACGTCGTCGTCACGTCCTGCCCACGGTGCGTCGCTACTGTACGAGCGCAACCCCCGGGTGTCTGCTGAGGCGCACCTAACACGCCCGGACGGATGCCCAGGTGGGGGCGCTGAGCATCGCCGCTCCGACCTGCGTGGCGGCAGGACCGAGGTCCCGGGCCCTGCACGCCCGTGCAGCCGTCCCCGGGGGCGCTGAGAGCGCGATGAGGCCGCGCTCAGTCCGGCCTGGTCCCGCGGTGCAGGGCGACGATGCCGCCGGACAGGTTGCGGTAGGCCACCGACGTCCAACCCGCCCCGCGCAGGACACCGGCGAGCGCGCGCTGGTCCGGCCAGCGCTGGATGGACTCCGCCAGGTAGTCGTAGGCCTCGGACTCCCCCGCCACGAGCCGGGCGACCCGTGGCAGCGCCTTGACGAGGTAGCCGCCGTAGAGCGCCCGGAACGGGGCCCACGTGGGCTGGGAGAACTCGCACACGACGACCCGGCCGCCCGGGCGGGTGACGCGCAGCATCTCCGCCAGCCCCGCGCGCGGGTCGACGACGTTGCGCAGGCCGAAGGAGATCGTCACGGCGTCGAAGACGCCGTCGGCGAACGGCAGCGCCGTGGCGTCGCCCGCGACGAACGGCAGGTCGGGCCGCCGCCGGTGGCCGACCGCCAGCATGCCGGTGGACAGGTCGCACGGCACCACCCGCACCCCCCGGTCCGCGAGGGGCTCGCTGGAGGTGCCGGTGCCGGCCGCGAGGTCCAGGACCCGCTCGCCCGGCTGCGCGCCGAGGGCCGCGAGCGTGGCCCGCCGCCACAGGCGGTCCTGCCCCAGCGACAGGACGTCGTTCGTGCGGTCGTAGCGCCGCGCGACGGCGTCGAACATCGCGGCGACCTCGTGCGGGTCCTTGTCCAGGGAGGCGCGTGCCATGCGCCCATCATCCCGGCCCGGGGCGGTGCTCGTCGCCGGGTGGTCGGACGCGGGGAGCCGGGGCACTGAGCCGGGGCTGTGGACGGCTCACGAGGTCGTCCTACCACCCGGCAGCCAGCCACCCGGGGAGCACCTACGCTGGCAGGCGATGAGCGCCACCCTCCCCGCCGCGTCGGCCGCGGTCGCGCACCTGCTGGTGCGGACCGTCGCCGTGGACCCCGCCGAGGTGGGCGAGCTCGTGGACCTCGCGCCGCCGGAGGCACCCCTGCTGTGGGTCCGGCGCGGCGACGGGCTCGTCGCCTGGGGCGAGGCGCTGCGCTTCGAGGTCTCGGGTCCCACGCGGTTCGCCGACGCGGAGCGGGCGTGGCAGAGGGCGCTCGGCCACGCCATCGTGCGTGACGAGGTGCGGCTCCCGGGGACGGGTCCGGTCGCGTTCGGGTCCTTCGCGTTCGACGACACGTCCGCGCGCGGCGGGGTCGTCGTCGTGCCGCGGGTCGTCGTCGGTCGCCGCGGCGACCGCGCGTGGATCACGACCGTCTCGACCGACGCGCGGCTGGGCGCGGCACCGACGCCCGCGCGTGTGCTGCGGCGGCAGCCGCCGGTGGCAGCGCCCGGCGTGGTCGTCGACGAGGGCCCGCCGCCCGCCGCCTGGGGCGCCGTGGTGGCGCGCGGCATCGCCGCGGTGCGCGAGGGCGAGGTGGACAAAGTCGTGCTGGCCCGCGACGTCCACGTGCGCACCGAGCAGCCGCTGGACCTGCGGTGGCCGCTGCGGCGGCTCGTCGCCGAGTACCCGAGCTGCTGGACCTTCAGCGTCGACGGCCTGCTCGGCGCGACCCCGGAGCTGCTGGTCCGCTCCGAGAAGGGACTCGTCACGTCCCGCGTGCTCGCGGGCACCATCCGCCGGACGGGCGACGAGGCCGCCGACCTCGCCCGGGCCGCGATCCTCGCCCACTCGTCGAAGGACCTGGAGGAGCACGAGTACGCGGTCGCGTCGGTGGCGCAGGCCATCGCGCCGTCCTGCTCCTCGATCAACGTCCCCGAGGCGCCCTTCGTGCTGCACCTGCCCAACGTCCTGCACCTCGCCTCCGACGTGACCGGTGTGCTGGCCGGCCGGGAGCCGCACCCGACCTCGCTCGCGCTGGCCGCGGCCCTGCACCCGACGGCCGCGGTGTGCGGCACCCCGACGTCGGCCGCGCGCGAGGTCATCCGGCGCGTGGAGGGGATGGACCGCGGACGCTACGCGGGACCGGTCGGGTGGTTCGGCGCCGACGGCGACGGCGAGTGGGGCATCGCCCTGCGGTCGGCGGAGGTCGACCCCGGCGACCCGCGGCGGCTGCGGCTGTTCGCCGGGTGCGGGATCGTCGGCGCGTCGGACCCGGCGGCGGAGGTCGCGGAGTCCGAGGCGAAGCTCGAGCCGATGCGGCACGCGCTGGGGTCCTGAGGGCCGGTCCCGGCGGCCCCTCGGCACCACGGTCCGGCGGGCGCCCGCCGGCACGCGGATGACTCAGGCCCCGGAGGGGTCCTCGGACTCGACGACCTGCCGCAGGCGCTCGAGATCGGCGGCGACGAGGGTGGCGTCGCGCTCGAGCTCCTGGTCGGACGCGCCAGGTGGGCGGCGGAGCGTGAACAGGACGTCGCAGCCCCCGTCGGCCGGCACCGCGCGCAGCCCGACGTGCACCGTGTCGCCGGAGGCGGTGAGGACGTCGTGGTCGAGGACGCCGATCTCGTCGGGGGCGGCGAAGCGCACCCGTGCCCACCCGTCGGGCTGCTCGACGTACCAGTCGTCGCCGTCGCGACGGACGGCCCGACCGAGACCGGGCGCCCAGCGCGGCAGGTTCGCGGGGGCAGAGGCGAAGGCGTGCACCTCGGCCACGGGTCGGGCCACGTGGACGCGGAGGTCGCGGACGTCGTCGGTCACGGCGCCACGGTCGCGGTCGGGGCGGCGTCGCGCACGGTGTCGCGCACGGTGCCGGACGACCGGAAGATGGAGGACATCTTCTTGCCGCGGGCGACCTCGTCGACGAGCTTGTCCATCCACCGGATCTGCTGCATGAGCGGGTCCTGGATGTCCTCCACGCGGTGCCCGCAGATGACACCGGTGATGAGGGTGGCGTCCGGGTTCATCGCCGGGGCGCGTGCGAAGAACGTCTCGAGGTCGGTCCCGTCGTCGAGGACGCGCTGCAGGCTGGCCTCGTCGTGACCTGTCAGCCAGCAGATCACCGTGTCGACCTCCGCACGCGTGCGGCCCTTGCGCTCCGCCTTGGCGACGTAGTGGGGGTGGATGCTCGCGAGGCTCGTGGTGAAGATGCGATGCCCGGGCACGAGCCCTCCCCTTCGTCGAGCCGGTCGCGCGCAGGACGCGCAGCAGCGCCTCCCAGGGTAGGACCGCGGCACCGCCCGGACCAGGCGCTCCGAACACCCGTGACCGCGGCATGGGGCTGCCGTCCGGTCCTGCCCGTGAGCCGGGACGCCGGAGGGCGGGTCCCGGAGGACCCGCCCTCGAGCAGTGCCCGTCCCGGTTCGCGTCAGCCCTGGCCCTGCTGCTGCTGGAACCACTCCCACAGCTCCTGCGGGGTCATGGAGTCCGGGTCCGGGGTCGTCTCCTCGCTGCCCGGCGTGACGTCGCCGCCGCCGGAGGTCGGGGTCTCCTCGCGGGCGGCCAGGGTGGCGTCGACGTCCAGCGACGCGCCGTCCCGCACGAGGGTCAGCGTCACCTGGTCGCCGGCCGACAGCTCGCGCACGTAGGCGGTGAGGGACTCGGCGCCGGCGACGGGCTGGTCGTTGATCGCGACCACCACGTCGTCGGCCTGGAGCTCGGCGTCGGCGGCGGGCGACCCCGCCGTGACCTCGACGACCTGCGCGCCGCGGCGGGTCACGCCGTCGGCCGTCGCCGTCGTGTCACGCAGCGAGACGCCGAGGAACGCGTGCTCCGCCGTGCCGTCCTCGATGAGCTGCGACGCGATGGTCTTCATGAGGTTGACCGGGATGGCGAAGCCGAGGCCGACCGACCCGGACTCGCTCGAGAGCGTGGCGATCGAGGAGTTGATGCCGATGACGTTGCCCTCGCCGTCGAACAGCGGGCCGCCGGAGTTCCCCGGGTTGATCGCGGCGTCGGTCTGCAGCGCGTTCGTCACCGCGGCGTCCGCGGAGCTGCCGGTCTCGGACGTGGTGACCGGGCGGTCGAGCGCGGACACGATGCCCGTCGTCACGGTGTTCGCGAGGCCGAGCGGGTTGCCCACGGCCATGACCGGCTGCCCGACGACGACCGCGTCGCTGTCGCCGAGCGCGGCGACCGTGAGGTCGGCCGGCGGGTCGGTGAGCCGCACGACGGCGAGGTCCGTGGTCGGGTCCGTGCCCGCCACCTCGGCCTCGAAGAGGCGGCCGTCGCTGAGGGTCACGTTGACCGCCTCGGCCCCGGACACCACGTGGTTGTTCGTGACGATGTGCCCCTCGTCGTCGACGACCACGCCCGAGCCCTCGGCGCCGCCCTCGGCCGTCTGCACCTGAATGGCGACGACGGACTGCTGCACCGCCGTGGCGACGGCCTCCCAGTCCGGGCTGTCGACGCTCGACGAGCCCGCCGCCGGCGAGCTGCCGGACGCCTGGCCCAGGTCGGCGATCGACGCGGAGCGCGTCCCGGACCCGAGGTCGCCGTCGAGACCCTCGGAGGCCAGCACGGACCCGCCGACGCCCACGCCCGCGGCGAGCAGTGCCGCGAGGCCGACCGGCAGCCACACCCGGCGCCTGCGACGCGTGCGCGGGGCGGGCGGTCCCGACGGCGCGCCGTCACGGAACGGACCGAACGGCGAGGTGGGGGGCGTGCCATCGGCGCCCGCCGCACCGAGGGGGCCCGACGCCTGCGGCGGGAAGGGGCCGTAGCCCTGCTGCGCGTACCCCTGCTGGGTCTGGGGCTGCTGCACCTGCTGGGCGTAGGGCGCGTAGGGCCCGGAGCCGTTCTGGTGCCCGGGGGCCGGCGCCTGGTGCGCACCCCATGGCAGCGGCGCGGCGGACGGGCGGGCCGGGGCCGACCAGGGCTGCCCAGCCGTCTGCTCGCGGGCGCCGGTCGGCACGGGCTGCGTCGCGCTCAGCGGCGGGATCGGCTGCGTCTCGTGCTCGGACGGGTGCTGCGCGTCACGGCGCTGGTCGGCGTCGTGCCCGCCCTCGGGGGTGGTGGTCATCGGGTAACCCTCCTTCGTCGGGAGCCATGAGACCCCGCCGATCTGGAGGCTGGCTCCGACGTGCCTGGGAACAGCCTAGGAGTCCGTCCTGAACCTCGCCCGGGCTGGCGCCCTCGCCGACCGACGGGCGCCGGCGTCAACCCTGCAGCGCGGTCGCCACGGCTGCCGCGACGCGCTCACCGAGCGCGCGGCGGTCGACGCGGTCCACGCGGACCTCGACGACCGACACGCCACGGCCGGGAGCGGCCAGTGCGGCGGCGAGGGCCTCGGCGGTGGCGACCCGGACGTGCCGGACCCCGTACCCGGCGCACAGCGCGGCCAGGTCCGCGCCGTGCGGGGTGCCGAAGACCCGCTCGAACGCCGGCACGCGTGCCGGCTCGCCCGGCTCGAGCGTGCTGAAGATGGAGCCGCCGTCGTCGTTCGCCACGACGACCTGCAGGTCCGCCCGACGCTCGAGCGGCCCGGCCAGGAGCCCGCCGACGTCGTGCAGGAAGGTGAGGTCGCCGACCAGGAGCCGCGTGCGCCGGGACGGCAGCCCCAGCGCCACGCCGAGCGCCGTCGACAGCATGCCGTCGATGCCCGCGAGGCCCCGGTTGGCCAGGACCAGCGGGGGGTGGGCCCACCGGGCGACGAGGTCGAGGTCGCGGACGGGGTTCGACGACCCGACCACGAGCACGTCGTTCGGGGCGGACGCGGCGGCGACGGCGCGGGCGACGACCGGCCCGGTCAGGGGCGGCTGCAGGCGGGTGGCCGGCCGGTCCACGGCCGCGGCCGCGTCGAGCACGGCGTCGACCGCGGCGTCGGCCCGCTCCCCCGCCGCCCGCCACGCGTCGAGCCAGGGTGCCGCCGGTCCGGGAGCCGATTCGGGAGCCGGTGCGGGAGCCGGTGCGGGAGCCGGCGCGGGGACGAGCCAGGCGGACGGGACGGCGGGCAGGACGACGGCGGCGCGGCGGGCGGCGTCCGGCCACGGACCGGCGCCGGGGGCGACGACGACGACCTCCACGTCGTGGCGGGCCAGGAGTGCGGAGACCGGGCGGCTGAGCGTCGGGCGGCCGAGGACGACCGCGCGGCGCACACGGCCGCCGAGCCCGGGCGCACCCAGCAGGAGGCGGTACGCGGCCGGGCCGACGTCGGTGCGGCGCGCGCCCGAGGACGGCTCGGCCAGCACCGGCCAACCGCGGGCGCGGCCCAGCTCCACGGCGAGGGGCCCCGCGCCGTCGCCGGCGACGACGACGGTCGGACGGTCGTCGGGCAGGGGGAGGTCGACGGGCGCGACGACGGGGGACGCGGCGACGACGTGCGTGACCCCGGAGCGACCCCGGGGACCCTCGCCCTGGCCGGCGCGCTCGTCGCCGTCCTCGCCGGTCACCGGCCAGGGGGCGCCGGGCGGCGCGAGCAGGGGTTCGCGGTAGGCGAGGTCCAGGTGCACCGGTCCCGGCCAGCCGGTGCGGGCTCCCGAGGCGGCGGCCACGGCCCGGGACGCCAGCGCGCGGAGGTCGTCGTCCTCGCCGGGGCGGCCGGAGGGGGCCGGCACGTCGGCGAGGAGGCGGACCGCGTGACCGAGCAGGCCGGGCTGCTCGGTCGTCTGGTTGGCGCCCGTGCCGCGCAGCTCGTGCGGGCGGTCGGCCGTCAGCAGCAGCAGCGGCACGCCCGCGTGGTGCGCCTCGAGGACCGCGGGGTGCAGGTTCGCCACGGCCGTGCCCGACGTCGTGACGACCGCGACGGGCGGCACCGGGACGCCGGCACCCGCCGACGCCTGCGCCGCCCGGGCCAGGCCGAGGGCCAGGAAGGCCGCGCTGCGCTCGTCGACGCGCACGTGCAGGTCCAGCGCCGGCGCGCCCGCGGGCCGCCGCTCGTCGGGCAGGGTGGTGTCCACGAGCGCCTCCGCGAGGGGCGCGCTGCGGGAGCCCGGTGACAGCACGACGTGCCGGACGCCCAGCCCCGCGAGCGCCGCGAGCAGCACGCGCGCCGCGCGCGGGGCGGGCGGCAGGTCGTCGCCGGGTCGCGTGTCGCTCACGACGCCATCCTCACACCCGGGACCGCGAGCCGATCGCGCCGGCCCGGGCGCGCGGCCGAGGCGTCAGCGCACCGCGGCGATCTCGGCGGCCCGTCGCACCCACCGGCCCTCGAGCATAGGACCCGCGGCGGCCGCCGCGAGGAGCCCGTCGTCCGGCTCCGGACGACGCACGGCGATCGCACCGTCCACCGGCAGCAGCGGCGCGGCCACCACGTCCTGCGCCAGCAGCTGGGCCGTGGCCAGCCCGCAGGCGTAGGGCAGCTCGGGCAGCGCGGCCGCGAGCGCGAGCCCCGCTGCGAGCCCGACGGACGTCTCCAGCGCGGACGACACGACGACGGGCAGGCCGACCTGCTCGACGAGGCGCAGGCACGCGCGCACGCCGCCGAGGGGCTGGACCTTGAGCACCAGCACGTCCGCGGCCCCGGCGCGCGCGACCGCCAGCGGGTCCTCGGCCCGGCGGACGGACTCGTCGGCGGCGATCGGCACGGAGGTGCGCCGGCGCACTGCGGCGAGGTCCGCCACCGTGGGGACGGGCTGCTCGGCGTACTCCAGGCCACCGGCCGCCCGGTCGAGGACCGCCAGCCGACGGACCGCCTCGTCGACGTCCCAGGCCGCGTTCGCGTCGACGCGGATCCGCCCGCCGGGCCCCAGCGCGTCGCGGACGGCCTCGAGCCGGGCGACCTCCTCCGCCAGCGTCTGGCCCCGCTCGGCGACCTTCACCTTCGCCGTCGTGCACCCGCCCGAGCCGGTGACGATGCGGTGCGCCGTCACCGGGTCGACGGCGGGCACCGTGACGTTGACCGGGACCGCGTCGCGCACGGCGGCGGGCCAGCCCTCGTCGGCCGCCTCCCGGGCCGCGCGCCACCACGCCGCGGACTCCGCCGGCCCGTAGTCCCAGAAGGGGCTGAGCTCCCCCCAGCCGGCGTCCCCGCGCACGAGGACGCCGTCGCGCCGGACGAGGCCACGGAAGCGGGTGCGCAGCGGCACGTCCCAGACGTAGGTGCGCGCGGCGAGGGCGGTGGCGACGGGCCGGGGCCGGCCGGCCGCCGACGCGGCCTCCTGCGCCGCCGGGCGTGCGGGGTCGTCGCTCACGGCCGCCACCCTAGGCTGGCGGCCGTGAGCACGCCGGTCCCGCCGCCCTCCTCCTCCCCCTCGTCGGCGTCCTCGTCGCCGTCCACCTCGACGCCCGACGAGCGCGCACCCGGTCGTCCCGCGCCGACGACGACCCCGCTGCCGGCACGCGTCTCGGAGACGTTCGACCCGGCCCGCTGGCGGTCGGTGCCCGGCTTCGAGGGCCTGACCGACCTCACCTACCACCGCGGGGTGGCCCGGCCCGACGCCGCCGCGGCGGCCGCGGGGGCCACCGAGCGGGACGTGCCGGTCGTGCGCGTCGCCTTCCACCGTCCGGAGGTCCGCAACGCCTTCCGCCCGCACACCGTCGACGAGCTGTACGCCGTGCTCGACCACGCGCGCACGAGCTCCGACGTCGGCACGGTGCTGCTCACGGGCAACGGCCCGAGCCCGAAGGACGGCGGCTGGGCGTTCTGCTCCGGCGGCGACCAGCGCATCCGCGGCCGCGACGGCTACCGGTACACGCACGACCCCGGGGCGCAGACCGCGGAGGGCTGGGACCCGGCGCGCGCGGGCCGCCTGCACGTCCTCGAGGTGCAGCGCCTCATCCGGACGATGCCGAAGGTCGTCGTGGCGCTCGTCGGCGGCTGGGCGGCCGGGGGCGGGCACTCCCTGCACGTCGTCGCGGACCTGACGATCGCGAGCCGCGAGCACGCGCGCTTCATGCAGACCGACGCGAACGTGGGGTCCTTCGACGGCGGGTACGGGTCGGCGCTGCTGGCCCGGCAGGTCGGCCAGAAGCGCGCCCGGGAGATCTTCTTCCTGGCGCGGGAGTACTCCGCCGACGACGCGCTCGCCTGGGGGGCGGTCAACGACGTCGTGCCCCACGCCGAGCTGGAGGAGGCCGGCTGGGAGTACGCGCGGATCATCGCCACAAAGTCCCCGCAGGCGATCCGCATGCTGAAGTTCGCCTTCAACCTGGCCGACGACGGCCTGGCCGGGCAGCAGGTCTTCGCCGGGGAGGCGACGCGCCTGGCGTACATGACGGACGAGGCCGTCGAGGGCCGGGACGCCTTCCTGCAGCGCCGCGACCCCGACTGGTCGGGCTTCCCGTACGCCTACTGACGCGCTCGCGGCCCCCGGTCAGCCGACCTCGATGGAGCCCGTCGTCACGGGCACGAGCTCGATCCACGTGGTCCCCGGCGCCAGCGTCGCCGTCTGCCCGTCGCCCGTGGTGAGGACCAGCGGCGCGGTCGGCTCGGCGCCCTTCGACCACGAGACGGGCACGGTCCGGCCGCCCGTGGCGAGCACGCCCTCGCCGCCGCTGCCGGCCAGGATCGTCTCCGGCACGGGGTTCCCGGCCGGGTCGGTGCCGACGTCCGGGTCGAGCTGCACCGACAGCGCGACGACGTTCGTCGCCGCGAGCCGGGTCCCGGACCGCGCGGTGGCGGGCACGCCCGACTCGGAGCGCAGCCACGTCCCGCTCGCCGCGTCCCAGTCCCACGAGGGCCGCTCGACCGGCGAGAAGGTGGGGACCACGCGGGTCGCCGGCGTGCCGAGGCGCACGGCCGAGGCCGCCTCGGGCGTCCGCGCGAACGAGAGCGGCTCGGCGGGCGGGACCGTGCGGCTCGCGTCGGCCTGCGACCAGAACGTCGTGGGCGTGCCGTACACGTTGTGCGGCGCGGGGGCGACGCCGCGCTTGCGGTAGAAGCCCGCGTCGCCCGCGTCCATGCTGACGAGCTGGACGCCCGTCGCGCCGATCGCCTGCACGTAGCGCGGCTGCCCGCCGGAGAACGCGAGGAGGCCCCCGAGCGGCGCGTTGATGGCGCCGTCCATCGGGCGGACGGACCGGATGGGGCCGACCTCCTCGGGGACCTGCGAGTGGTAGACGGCGACGAACCGCGAGATGCCGCCCTCGACGACCTCCTCCCAGACCACGTCGGCCTGCTCCAGACCGGTCTGCGGGCGCGCCTGCGTGGAGTTCTCGATCTTCACCGACAGCGCCGGCCGGGCCGCGACCTCCGTGGTCTCGACCCCGGTGAGCGGCCAGCGCGGGGCCAGCGTGGGCGGCGGCGGTGCCGCCTTGGCCGGCTCGACCGGCGCGTCGACGGTGACCGTCGGGGTCGGCGCCGGTGCCGTCGCCCCGGCGGAGCAGGCGGCCGGGGCGAGGACGGCGAGCGCCAGCAGCGCCGCGACGCGCACCCGGCGGCCGCGGCGGCGGGCCGGGGCGGGCGTGGGGGCGGTGCCGGCGGCGGGCGGGCGGCGGACCGGGGTGGGTCGCACGTCGGGCTCCTCGGGGTGCTGGGCCGCACGGGCCGGTCGCAGGCGGGGCGCACGACGCCCGCGACCCCGGCCGGGGCCGGTGTGCGTGCCCGTGCGCGGGGCCACGCCACGGTACTGCCCGCCCCGCCCGCGACCGCGCACGCGTGCCCTTTCCGTCCCACGCCGTCCGGAAGGTCGCACCCCGCGAC
The DNA here is from genome assembly GCF_057221735.1 of Cellulomonas sp. plas2. Lineage (NCBI taxonomy): Bacteria > Bacillati > Actinomycetota > Actinomycetes > Micrococcales > Cellulomonadaceae > Cellulomonas > Cellulomonas sp. plas2. The sequence goes on along the minus strand of NZ_CM170155.1, from coordinate 846,110 downwards.
CCGCTCCCACGACGGGTGCCGGCGGCGCGGAGCGGGTCCGGCCGCGCCTACGCTGGGCCGGTGAGCCGTCCCCTCCTGCGCGTGCGCGCCGGGGCGGACCCCGCAGCCCCGGGCGCGGGCCTGCCGTACGGGCTGCTCGCGGGCCTGGCCGCGGCGCTGGCCGGTCGCGGGCCCGCGCTGCTGCCGGTCGACGAGGAGCTCCCCCCGGCGGGCGTGCCGGTCGGCCGCGTGTCGGACGAGGTCGCGCTCGCCGTGGCCACCTCGGGCTCCACCGGTGAGCCACGCACGGTCCTGCTGGCCGCCGAGGCGCTCCGGACCGCCGCGCGCGCCACCGCCGACCGGCTGCAGGGGCCGGGGCGCTGGCTGCTGGCCCTGCCGGTGCACCACGTGGCCGGCCTGCAGGTCCTCGTCCGGTCGGTCCTGGCCGGTACGGAGCCGGTCGCGCTGCCGCCGGGTCCGTTCCGGCCGCCGGCGTTCGTCGCGGCGACGGACGCCCTCGTCGGGGACGCGGGGGCGGATGCGGGCGCGGGTACGGGTGCGGGCGCGGGTGCGGCGCGTGCGCCGCTCTACACGTCGCTCGTGCCCACGCAGCTGCGACGCCTGCTCGACGACCCCGCGGCCCTCGACGCCCTGCGCGCCTTCGACGCGGTCCTCCTCGGCGGCGCCGCGCCGCCGGCCCGCCTCGTGTCGGCCGCCCGGACCGCCGGCGTCCCGGTGGTCGTCACCTACGGGATGTCGGAGACGTGCGGCGGCTGCGTCTACGACGGCGTGCCGCTCGACGGCGTCGGCGTGCGCGTCGAGGACCCCGACGCGACGGGTGCCGGCCGCGTGCTGCTGTCCGGCCCGGTCCTCGCCCTCGGCTACGCCCCCGGCACGGCGCCGCACATCTCATCGAGCGCCGCCGCCCGGCCACCGGGCGCCGTCGGTGGCGACCTGCTCCCCCTCGACACCTCCGCCCTCGTGGTCCTCGACGGCGTGCCCCACCTGCGCACCTCGGACCTCGGCCGGTGGCGTGACGGACGGCTCGAGGTGCTCGGCCGGGCCGACGACGTCGTCGTCACGGGCGGCGTCAACGTCGCCCCCGCGGCCGTCGAGCGGGTGCTGGCCGAGGTCCCCGGCGTGGCGGAGGCGTGCGTCGTCGGGGTCCCCGACGACGAGTGGGGTCGGGCCGTCGTCGCCCTCGTCGTGCCGTCCGGCCGCCCGCCCGGGCTCGACGAGGTCCGCGCCGCGGCGGCCGGCGCCCTCGGCCCCGCCGCCGCTCCCCGCGCCCTGCTCCTCGTCGACGCGCTGCCCCTGCGCGGCCCGGGCAAGGTGGACCGCCGCGCCGCCGCGGCGCTCGCCGCCGCGGCCCCGGCGGTAGCGTCCCGCCGGGCACCCGTCCCGCCCACCGCCCAGGAGGACCCCTCATGACCGTCGCGACCGCACCGCGCACCGGCCGGCACCACCCCGTCCGGCGGGCCGCCGCGTGACCACCGCCGCGCAGTGGGTCGCCGGCGCGCGGCCGCGCACGCTCCCGGCGGCCGTCGCCCCGGTGCTCGTCGGCACGGGGGCGGCCGACCACGCCGGCGGCGCGCACCTGGGCCGTGCGCTCCTCGCGGCCGGGGTCGCCCTGGCCCTGCAGGTGGGGGTCAACTACGCCAACGACTACTCCGACGGCATCCGCGGCACCGACGCCGACCGGGTCGGGCCGATGCGCCTCGTCGCCTCGATGACCGCCCGGGCCGTCGACGTGAAGCGCGCCGCCTTCGCGGCCTTCGGGGTGGCCGCGGTCCTCGGGCTGGTGCTCGTGGTCCTGTCGGGGGACCCCTGGCTGGTGCTCGTCGGTGCCGCCGCCATCGCCGCCGCCTGGTTCTACACCGGCGGGAAGCGCCCGTACGGCTACCGCGGGCTCGGCGAGGTCGGCGTGTTCGTGTTCTTCGGGCTCGTCGCCGTGCTCGGCACGACGTGGACGCAGGCGCACGCCCTGCCGCTGCCGGCCTGGCTGGGCGCGGTGGCGATCGGCCTGCTGGCCTGCGCGCTGCTCATGGCCAACAACCTGCGGGACGTGCCGACCGACGCCGTCGTCGGCAAGCGGACGCTCGCGGTGCGGCTGGGCGAGCACCGGGCGCGCCGGGCGTACGCGGCGCTCGTCGTCGTGCCCGTCCTGCTCGGCGCGGCCTGCGCGGTCGTGGCGCCGTGGTCGCTGCTCGTGCTGCTCGCGGGGGTGCCCGCGGTGGCGCTCGCGTCGGTGGTGCTGCTCGGGGCGCGCGGCCGGGCCCTCGTCCCGGTGCTGGCGGGCACGGGGTTCCTCGAGCTGGGCGTCGGCCTGCTGCTGTTCCTGGGGCTCGTCGTCAGCTGACCGGCGGCGTCGCGTCGGCGCGCCCGGCGGTGCTCCTGTCGGTGCTCCTGTCGGTGCTCCTGTCGGTGCTCCTGTCGGTGCTCCCGGGGGTCCCCCGGTCCTCGGCGGCCGCGTCGAGGACCGCGTCCTCGGCCTCCGCGTCCCTTTCGGCGGCGCTGCGCTGCTGCTCGTCCCGTCGCCGGCGCGCCCGCTCCTCGTCGCGGCGCTGCAGCCACAGCGCGGCGCCGTCGCGCGGGCCCCGCAGCAGCAGGTAGCTCAGCAGGGCACCGATGACCACGGCTCCGACGGCCGCGAGCCACGGGCTCATGCCGGCCAGGACGAGGGCGCCCCAGGCGGCGGCCACGAGCACGAGGCGCAGCAGGGTGTAGACGAGCACGGGCACGCGCCCAGGGTACGACGGGGCGCTGAGCGCCCGGCGGGACCCCCGGCGGCGCACGGCGAGGCCCGGCGACGCGCCCGGACTACCGTGGGGGCGTGAGCCGCATCCTGCCCGCCCTCCTGGTCGTCGCGTTCACCGTCTACTGCGTCGTGGACGTCGTGCAGAGCGACGAGCGCAGCCGGCGCGGGGTCCCCGCGTGGCTCTGGGTGCTGCTCGTCGTGCTCGTGCCGGTCCTCGGCGGGCTGGCCTGGATCGTGTCCAGCCGGTCGGCGCGCGCGGGCGACGGCGGCCCCGGCGGCGGGGGCGGCAGCCGCCCGCGCCGGCCCGGCGGCCGGCCGGGCGGCGGGCGCGGCCCCGTGGCGCCCGACGACGACCCCGACTTCCTGCGCCGGCTCGACGAGCAGCGTCGTCGGCGCCAGGCCGCCGAGGGCCGGGAGGGCACGACCTCGTCCGGCGACGAGGACGGCCGCGGCCAGGGCACGACGAACGACGGGCCGGTCACCCAGGGCTGAGGCGCGCGGTGCCGCCCGGGGCCGGCCGGTCAGGAGACGGTCAGAGCCCCGAGTACGAGTGCTTGCCGGTGACGAACAGGTTCACGACGGTGAAGTTCGCCAGGACGACGGCGTACCCGACGAGCACGAAGAACGCCGCCCGGCGGCCCGTCCAGCCGCGCGTCGTGCGCGCGTGCAGGTAGGCCGCGTACACGACCCAGGCCACGAAGGTGCCGACCTCCTTGGGGTCCCAGCCCCAGTACCGGCCCCACGCGTGCTCGGCCCAGATGGCCCCGCCGATGAGCGTGAACGTCCACAGCACGAAGCCGACCGCGTTCAGCCGGAACGACAGCGCCTCGAGCCGCGTGGCCGACGGCACCTGGCGCAGCCAGGCGAACCGCGGACCGGTGACGCGCCAGTCGTGCAGGGCGCGACGCGCACCGCTCGTGGCCCCGGGGGCCGCCACGTGCGACCGCCCCTGCTCGCGCCCGTCCACGAGGAGCTGCAGCACGGCCGCCCCGAAGCCGACGGTGAACACCCCGGTCGCCGCGATGGCGACGCCGACGTGGATGACGAGCCAGTAGCTCTGCAGCGCGGGCTGCACCGCGTCCGCCTGGACGAAGAAGACGAGCAGGCCCAGCGCGAGCGCCAGGACGGCGATGCCCATGACGAGCACGCCGAGGAACGCCACGGTCCGGCGGAACTGCACCACCGCCAGCACCAGGACGGCGACGAAGGTCCCGACGAGCGTGAACTCGTACATGTTGGCCGTCGGCCAGCGCCCGGACGCGACCCCGCGCAGGACGATGCCGCCGAGCAGGAAGGCCAGGCCGAGCCAGGTCGTCGAGCGCGCGATGCCCTCCGCACGGACGGACCGGCCCATCGCGGGACCGTCGTCCTCGGCGCGGCCGAGCCCACCCCCGGACCCGGCGTCCCCCTCGAGGGTGATGGTCCCGAGGCCCGTGCCGACGGCGACGTGCGCGCGTGCCTGCGCCGACGGGCGCGCGGTGCGGGCGGCGCGCGTGGCGGCGTCGGCGATGCGCGCGAGGTCCACCGTCCACGCCACCAGGGCGATGGTGAAGACCGTCGTCGCGCCCCACACCAGCAGGGTGCTCAGGTCGCCGGTGCTCATGGCTGTCCTCCGGGGGTACGGGTGCTGGTGCTGCTGCTGGTGGCGCTGCTGCTGGTGGCGCTGCCGGCGCCGGTCTCCTCGGGGCCCGTCGCGCCGGCGCCCGTCGTGCCGGCGCCCGTCGCGCCGGCGCCGACCGTGCCGGCGCCGACCGGGGTCGGGCTGCGCGGCGGTCCGGCGTCACCGCCGGGGGGCGGGCCGAGCGCGGCCCGCAGCAGCGCGCCGACCTGCCCGACGAGCGCCGTGTCGTCGCCGCGCGCGAGGCCGGCGGCGAGGACGAGCGTACGCCCGGGCTCGTCGTCGTCCGCGGGTCCCGCCCGCAGCCACAGGCGGCGGCGAGGGGCGAAGAGCGAGACCGCCAGGCCCGCGAACGCGAGCAGCGAGAACACGAGGACGGGCGCGAGGGCGGGATCGTAGCGCAGGTCGAGGGCGACGAAGCGCGGCAGCGCACCGAACGTCACCGTGCCCCGGCCGTCCGGCAGGTCCACCGTCTGGCCCGGCTGCACGTACAGCGTCACGGGACGGCCCTCGGCGTCGACGGCCTGGGTCATGGCCGTCGTGTCGAGCTCGTAGACGTTCTGCGGCACCCCGTCGTCCAGCCCCAGGTCCCCGGTCCACACGCTGAGCACGAGCATCGGGTCGCGCGGCTGCGGGTCGACCGACCGCACGAGCCCCTCGCCCAGCCGCTCGACCGTCGGCAGGAGGAACCCGTTGAGGCCGATCTGCTCCTGGCCGGGGCCGACGTCGGGCACCTTGACGACGCCGCGCGAGGTGTAGACCTCGTCCTGCGGGAGGAAGGGCACGGTGCCCGAGAAGGCGACGCGGCCGGTGGCGTCCCGGACCGTCACCTCCGGCGCGTAGCCGTTGCCCTGCAGGTAGACCTTCGCACCGGCCACGTCCAGCGGGTGGTTGACGCGGATCGTCCGCTCGGTGGGCTCGCCGCCGGGCTCGGTCACCGTGACGCCGGCGGCGAAGGACCGGGACTGCAGGGTGTCGGCGTCGAAGGAGGAGCGGAAGTCGTCGAGCCGCAGCGTGAAGGGCACGAGCGACTCGGCCCGGAAGGCGGCGCCCTGCTGCCACGTGTCGTAGTTCGTCACGGCGTTGGCGAACCCGCGCCCCTGCACCACCAGCTCCTGCCCGCGGTAGTGCAGCAGCTGCCCGGTCGCGACCGACACGAGCAGCCCGACGAGCGCGAGGTGGAACAGCAGGTTGCCCGTCTCGCGCAGGTAGCCGCGCTCGGCGGAGACCGACCACGTGCCCGCCCCCTCGTCGTGCACGTCCACCCGGTGACGCGGGACGGGTGGGAGCCAGGCCCAGCCGCGCCGCAGGTCCGTGGCGGCCCGCTCGACGACCGCGTGCGCGTCCTCGTCCGTGCGAGCCCGGCCGCGCGCGGGGAACCGCTCGAAGCGGCGCGGGGTGCGGGGCGGACGGCCCCGCACGCCCCGCAGGTGCACCGCGGTGCGCGGCAGGATGCAGCCGACCAGCGACACCATGAGCAGCAGGTAGATCGCCGAGAACCAGACGGAGGAGTAGACGTCGAAGAAGCCGAGGCGGTCCAGCCACGGGCCCGCGGTCGGGTGGTCCGTCAGGTACGTCGCCACGCGGTCCGGGTCCTGCGCGTTCTGCGGGAACACGGTCCCGGGCACGGCGGCGACCGCCAGCAGCATGAGGAGCAGCAGCGCCACGCGCATGCTCGTCAGCTGCCGCCAGCCCCAGCGCAACCAGCCCCGCACGCCGAGGGCGACGGGTGCGGGGCGCGCGGGACCGTCCGGCGAGGCGGCGGGCCCGCCGCCCGAGGAGCCGCTGCCGGCCGACCCGCCGGCGCCGTCGCCCGCCCCCGTGGCGCCCGGTCCGGCGGCGGACGTGGCGCCGGCCGCCGGTCCGTCGTCGCCGGCAGGGACGACGAACGCGTCGTCGAGCCCCTCCGGGCGGTAGGGCGCCCGGGTGCTCGACCCGGCGCTCGAACCGGTGCTCGACCCGGTGCGCACCCCGGCGCCCGGCCCGGTGCGCGTGCCGCGGCCGGCCATCACACCACCGGCCGGAAGGTGTCGGCGCCGGTGAGCAGGTACTGCAGCCACGTCGCCCACTGCGTCCACAGCCCGGTGACGAGGGCCAGGCCCAGCACGACGAGCAGCACGCCCCCGGCGCGCTGCAGCGCGCGGCGGTGCCGGCCGAGCCACGCCAGGACGCGCGCGCTCCCGCCGAGCCCGAGGGCGACGAGCACGAACGGCAGCCCGAGGCCCAGGCAGAACGCCACCGCGAGGAGCGCGCCACGCCCGGCCGAGCCCTCGGTGTAGCCGAGCGTGAGGATCGCGGCGAGCGTGGGGCCGATGCAGGGCACCCAGCCGATGCCGAAGGCCACGCCCAGCAGCGGCGCGCCCCACAGCCCGGCGCGCGGGGCCACGTGCCACCGCCGCTCCCGCTGCGCGGCCGGCACGAAGCCGACGAACACCAGGCCCATGAGCACGACGAGCACGCCGAGCACCCGCGTGACGACGTCCGACTCGCGCGCGAGGAGGGCGCCGACGGATCCCGCCGCGGTGCCGTAGGCGACGAAGACCGCGGTGAAGCCGAGCACGAACAGCACGACGCCGAGCACGACGTCGCGACGGGGGCGGACGGCACCCGCGGCCCTCGTCGTCGTGGGGGCCGGCACCACCACGGTGCTCGCGGCCACCGTGCGCGTGGCACCGCCGGCGGTGCCGGAGCCGGCGCCGGTGCCCGCACCGGTGCCCGTGCCCGTGCCCGTGCCCGTGCCCAGCAGCCCCGTCGCGTCCGCGAGCGCACGCCCACCCAGCCTCGGCCCGGCGGGCGCACGTCCCGCCGTCGCCCCGGCCATGCTCCCCACGTACGCCAGGTACCCGGGGACGAGCGGCAGGACGCACGGCGACGCGAACGACACGAGCCCGGCCAGCACCGCGACGGGCAGCGCGAGCAGCAGCGAGCCCGACACGACGGTCCTGCCGAAGGCGTCGCCGACGTCGGCCACGAGGGGCGCCGCCGCGAGCAGCGAGGTCACGACGCGGCCCCCTCGCCCTCGGTGAGCAGGTCGTCGACGACGCTGCGCAGCGTGCTGCCGTCGGCCAGGCCGAGGACCCGGGCGGCGACGCGCCCCTCGGCGTCCAGGACGACCGTCGTCGGGACCGCGTTGACCGGGACGGTGCCCTGCAGCGCGGCGATCGCGGAGCCCTCGGTGTCGGCGATGCTCGGGTACGGGACCGCGAACGTCTCCTGGAACGCCTCGGCGGCACCGGCGGCGTCGGTGCTGTTGATGCCGAGCACGTGCACGCCGCGGTCGGCGTAGTCGGTGGCCAGCGCCACGAGGTCCGGCGCCTCCGCCCGGCAGGGCGGGCAGGCGGCGTACCAGGTGTTGAGCACGACGACGTCCCCGCGCCAGGCGCCGACGTCCTGCGTCGCGCCGGCGTAGTCCGTGCCCGCGAGCTCCACCGGGCCCGGCCGCTCGTCGGCGGCCCAGACGGTGACGGAACCATCGCCGGACACGTAGCCCTGGTCCGCGACCTCCTCCTGCCCACCGGTCCCGCCACCGGTGCCCGACCCCGCGGCCTCGTCGGGCGAACAGCCGGCCAGCACGACGAGCGCGACCGCGAGCCCCAGCACGGGCGCGAGGGCCCGCCGGGACCGTGCGCCCGACCGTGCGCCCGACCGTGAGCCCGACCGTGCGCCCGAACCTGCACCCGACGACGTGGCGATGCGTGCCGACCTCATGCGCCGCTCACGGTGGCCGCGCCGGGCAGCAGGGACGCCGCCGGCTCGCTGTACCGGATGCCGACGAGCACGTCGTCCTCGAACCGGAACGAGGTGAGGGAAGCCAGGGAGCACTGCCGGCGCCGGGGGTCGTGCCAGAGCCGGCGACCCTCGGCCGCGCACCGGGCCATCCAGACGGGCAGCTGGTGGCTGACGAGCACCGCCTCGTGCCCGCGGGCACGCACGCGTGCGCTGTCGACGGCCGACAGCATGCGGTCCGCCTGCTCGCGGTACGGCTCGCCCCACGAGGGACGGAAGGGGTTGACCAGGTGCGGCCAGTGCTCGGGGTGCCGCAGCGAGCCGTCGCCGACGCCGAAGGTGCGGCCCTGGAAGTGGTTCTCCGCCTCGATGAGCCGCACGTCCGTGGCGACCTCGAGGTCGAACGCCTCCGCGAGCGGCGCCGCGGTCTGCTGCGCGCGCTCCAGCGGGGACGCGACGACGAGCGTGACGTCGTGCCGGGGCTCGTCGCCCGAGCCGGCCAGGTGATCGGCGACCATCCGGGCCATGGCCTCGCCGCGGGCGGAGAGGCGGTAGCCGGGGAGCCGCCCGTACAGGACGCCGGCGGGGTTGTGCACCTCGCCGTGCCGCAGCAGGTGCACGGTGGTGGGGACCATGGCCCCAGTCTCACAGACCGACCTGGGTGCCCGGCGTCCCCGGCCAGGGCCGCCTCAGGGGGTCCGCGTCACTCCTGCGTCACCGACCCGCCGCTCCCGAGGAAGCCCCGGGCCCGCTCCCGGCTCACTCCCCCGTCAGCACCGCCGACGGGCAGCCCACGCCGTCCAGCCCCGCGTTGACCGCCCGCATGGCGTCCCCGAGCGCGGTGAGCTGCTCCGGCGTCAGGACGTCGACGAGGTGCCGGCGCACCGAGCGCACGTGCCCCGGTGCCGCGGCGACGAGCCGCTGCCAGCCGGCCTCCGTCAGGACGGCCTCGACGCCGCGCGCGTCCGACGCGCAGGCCCGCCGCTCCACCATCCCCGCGTCCTCCATGCGCCGGACCGTGTGCGTGAGCCGGCTGCGCGAGTGCGCCAGGCCGGCGGCCAGCTCCGACATACGCAGCTGCCGCCCCGGGGCCTCCGACAGCCGCACGAGCAGCTCGTACTCGTGCAACGACAGCCCCGACTCCGCCTCGAGCTCGTGCCCGAGGGCGCCCATGAGGCGTGCGCTGGCGTCGCGGAACGCGCGCCAGTCGCCCTGCTGGCCCTCGGAGAGCCACTGGACGTCCGTCGCGGTGGTGGTGCTGGTCATGGCGCTGCTCCCGGTCCGGTCCTGCCTGCCGTCCCGCAGCACGTGCGCGACCCTCGTGGGGTGACGCGTGCTTGCGGGAACAAGATCACTGTAGTAGAACTTTAAACCAACAGCCGGTTGAGAGTTCAACGACCTGGTCCAGCACGGGGCCGGGCGAGGGGCGATCGACCAGCGGTCAGCACCGCCCACCCCCCGGCCACCTCGCCGGTCCCGCCCCAGGAGGACGCCATGAGCACCACGACCCCCACCGCCCTGCCCGCCGGCCTCGTCACCGGCACCTACGCCGTCGACCCGACGCACACGGAGGCCGGCTTCACCGTCCGTCACGCCGGCATCTCCAAGGTCCGCGGGAAGGTCGCCGTCACCGAGGGCACCGTCGTCGTGGGCGAGGACCTGTCCTCCTCGTCCGTCACGGTGACGCTCGACCCGGCGTCGGTCAGCACGGGTGACGCCAACCGCGATGGTCACCTCAAGTCCGCCGACTTCTTCGAGGTCGAGACCTACCCGACGTGGACCTTCACCTCCACGGCGGTCCGCCCCGCCGGTGGCGCCTACGTGATCGAGGGCGACCTGACGATCCACGGCGTCACGCAGCGCGTCGAGCTCGAGACGGAGTTCAACGGCGTCGCGACCGACCCGTTCGGCAACGCCCGCGCCGGCTTCGAGGCCAACGTCACCATCTCGCGCAAGGACTTCGGCCTGACCTGGAACGCGGCGCTGGAGGCCGGCGGCGTCCTCGTCTCGGACAAGGTCGTCATCACCATCGACGCGTCGGTCATCCAGCAGCAGGGCTGACCCGTCGGGCCGGCGGGCCGACGCCGCGCAGGCCTCACGACCACCACGGCCGGGTGCCGGGACCACGCGTCCCGGCACCCGGCCGTCGTCGTCGGCGCGGACGTCGACCGGTCCCGGGCGCCGTCAGGCCCGCGGCGGCACCAGCGCGCGCCGCAGCCGGTCCGCGTCGATCCGCCAGTACCCCTGCCGGACGCCGTCGACCTCGACGACGGGGACGAGCTCACCCAGCTCGGCGACGAGGTCGCGCCCGTCCGGCGCCGCCGCCGGGTCGTCGACGTCGACCTCCCGCCACCGCTCCCCCGTCGCCGCGCAGACCTCACGCACCACGTCCCGGGCCGCCGCGCACAGGTGGCAGCCGGCCCGCCCGTAGAGCACGACCCGAGGCACCCTGTCCTCGCGCCCGCCCTCGCGCCCGTCCACGCGCCCGTCCTGCCCGTCCACGCGCCCAGGGTAGGACGGGTGCCGTGACTAGAGTGGCCGCGTGCCCCAGGACGACGAGGTCGCCCCCGACCGGGGACCTCGCGCCGTCGCGGAGGTCGCCGCGGCGGTCGCCGAGCCGGTCCCGCCGGCCCGGGTCGGTGCCTTCTTCGACGTGGACAACACGATCATCCGCGGCGCCAGCGCCTTCCACCTCGCGGTGGGTCTGTACCGTCGCGGGTTCTTCCGCCAGCGCGACCTCTGGCGCTTCGGCTACCAGCAGGCCCGGTACCTCGCGTTCGGCGAGGACAAGGACCAGATCGACCAGCTGCGCCAGCGCGCGCTGTCGATCATGCGCGGGCACAGCGTCGCGGAGGTCGTCGCCATCGCGGAGGACGTGTACGACGAGGTGCTCTCCCTGCGCATCTACGAGGGCACGCAGCGCCTGCTCGACGAGCACCTCGCCGCCGGCCACCAGGTCTGGCTCGTCACCGCCACGCCCATCGAGATCGGGGCGCTCATCGCCCGGCGGCTCGGCGTGACCGGCGCCCTGGGGACCGTGGCCGAGCACGAGGACGGCTTCTACACCGGCCGGCTCGTCGGGGACCTGCTGCACGGGCAGGCCAAGGCCGAGGCCGTCCGCGCGCTGGCCGAGCGCGAGGGTCTGGACCTGGCGGCCTCCCACGCCTACGGCGACTCGGCCAACGACGAGGCCATCCTGCGGTCCGTCGGCAACCCCTGCGCCATCAACCCCGACGGCCGGCTGCGCCGCCACGCCGCCGAGGTCGGCTGGCCGGTGCGCGAGTTCCGCGGGCGCCGGCGCACCGCCCGGCGTCGCGGCACGCTGGTCGCCGCCGGCGCCGGCGCGGTGTGGGCCACCTCGCTGACCGTCCGGGCGGTGCGGCGGACCCTGCAGGGCTGACCCGGCCGACCCGGCTGAGCCGGCCCGCCCGGCGTCAGGCCGGGTCGAGGGCGAACCAGCGCACGCCGTGCGGCGGCACCTCGGCGACGAGCTCGTCGCCCAGGGGCACCGGCCCCGCGGGGTCCCAGAGGTCGGTGGCGCCCCAGGGGCGCCCGACGTCGGCGGTCCCCACCACCGAGGCGACGGCCACGGCGCACGTGCGCGCCGCCTCGCCGGTCCACACGAGCGCGGCGTACCGGCGCTCGCCCCCCGCGGCGCGCGCTCCCCACACGACGAGCTCGCCGGCGTCGGGCCCGGTGCCGAGCGGCTCGCGGACGAGCTCGGCGCCGTCCGTGCTGCCGCGCAGCACCTCCCCGATCGCGGGGGTGGCGAGCAGGTCCAGGGTGGCCGGGTCCGTGCTGGGCAGGTCGCCGCCGACCATGAGCGGCGAGCGTGCCATGGTCCAGACCGTCAGGAGCGTGCGCTGCTCGTGCGGGGTCAGCCGGCTGTCGCGGGGCTCGCCGCGCTCGGCCCGTAGCCCGATCCGGCCCAGCGGCAGCATGTCCGCGTCGGCCCAGCCGCCCGGCCGCTGGAAGGGCGCCCAGCGCGCCAGCCGCGCGAGCTGCGCGTGCACGTCCTCCCACCGGTCCCACAGGTCGTCGGAGATGCGCCACATGTGGGCGTTCGCCCGCAGGTGCTCCACGTGCCGCGTCGACACGTGCGTGCCGGGCGACAGCGACAGGACGATCGGGCGCCCGCTGCGCTCCACCGCCCGCGCGTAGGCCTCGATCTCGCGCGCGTGGTACGGCGCGAGCATGTCGTCGACCTTCAGCAGGTCCACGCCCCAGCCCGCGAGCTGGGCCACCTGGGCGTCGTACCAGGCCTGCGCCCCCGGGTGGTCGTGGTCGAGGCCGAGGTTGTCGGGGTTCCAGGGGCACATGTGGTCCGGGTCCGCGACGTCCCGCGCGGTCCACGACGTGCCGAGAACCGGCAGGTCGAGCTCGACCGCCCGCCGCGGGACACCCCGCATCACGTGCACGCCGAACCGCAGGCCGAGCGCGTGCACCGCGTCCGCGAGCGGCCCGAAGCCGCAGCCACCCGCCGCGGAGGGGAAGCGCCCCGGTGCCGGCAGCTGGCGGCCGTACGCGTCGAGCACCACGGGGGCGCCCTCGTTGTAGCCGTGCGCCCGCGCGGTCGGGTCGTACCAGGCGATGTCCACGACGACCGTGTCCCACCCGACCGGCAGCAGCCGCTCGGCCATGACCCGGGCGTTGGCGAGGACCTCGTCCTCCGTCACGGTCGTGCCGTAGCAGTCCCAGCTGTTCCAGCCCATGGGCGGCGTGGCCGCCACCCCGGTCGTGCCCGTCATCGGTCCCTCCCCCGGCGCCCCTCGTCGGACGCCCGCGGCCAGCCTAGGGGAAGCGCTGTCCACCGACGTCCGACGGGCGGGGGGCTCAGACCGCGAGCCGCAGGACCGACCAGGAGACCGGCGGCAGCGTGCCGCCGAGGCGCCCGTCGGCCACCGCGACCGAGGCGTTCGGGCGCGGGGCGACGCTGACGTCGTCGTCCGGGGTGGCGACCCACGTGTGGTCCGGGTTCGACAGCGTCGTGGCCTCGACGAGACGGAGTCCCGGCAGCGCGCGCAGGTCGACGTCGAGCCGGACGTCGCCGTCGGTGCTGCGGTTGACGACGAAGACCGTCAGGGCGCCGGCCGGCTCGTCCCAGGTGGCCACCGCGTCGAGCAGCGGGACGTCGCCGAAGCGCGCCGTCTCGTAGGTCGGGGCCTCGACCGCGACCTGGAGCACCTCGCCGACGGCGAGCTGCGACGCCTGGGCGAAGGGGTGGAACGTCGTCTGCCGCCACAGCCGTCCGCCGGGCTCGGTCATCATCGGCGCGATGACGTTCACGAGCTGGGCCAGCGACGCGGCGTGCACGCGGTCGGTGTTCCGGAGCAGGGAGATGAGGAGGTTCCCCACGACGACGGCGTCGGCCACGTTGTAGCGGTCCTCGAGCAGGACGGGCGCCACCGGCCAGTCGTGCCCCGTCGGCGGGCGGGACTCCGCGCGCTTCTGGTACCAGACGTTCCACTCGTCGAAGGAGATGTGGATCCGCTTGGCGAGCTTCTTGTGGGCGCGCACGCCGTCGGCGGCCGCCGCGACGGAGGACACGAAGTGGTCCATGTCGACGGCCGAGGCCAGGAACGACCCCAGGTCGCCGTCCTCCTCGGCGTAGTACGCGTGGGCGGAGATGTAGTCCACGTGCTCGTACGTCTCGTCCAGGACGATGCGCTCCCACTCGCCGAACGTCGGCATGGCGCTGGAGGAGGAGCCGCACGCGACGAGCTCGAGGCCGGGGTCGACCATGCGCATGGCACGGGCCGTCTCGGCCGCCAGCCGCCCGTACTCGTGCGCCGTCTTGTGGCCGATCTGCCACGGGCCGTCCATCTCGTTGCCGAGGCACCACATGCGCACGTCGTAGGGCTGGGGCGCCCCGTTCGCCCGGCGCAGGTCGGACCAGTACGTGCCCGAGCGGACGTTGCAGTACTCGAGCAGGTCGAGCGCCTCCTGCACCCCGCGGGTGCCGAGGTTGACGGCCATCATGGGCTCCGTGCCGGACAGGGCCGTCCAGCGCATGAACTCGTCGACGCCGACGAGGTTCGGCTCCGTGGAGTGCCAGGCCAGGTCGAGGCGGGACGGCCGCTGGTCGCGCGGGCCGATCCCGTCCTCCCACCGGTAGCCGGAGACGAAGTTGCCGCCCGGGTAGCGGACGCTGGAGATGCCGAGCTCCTTCGTCAGCTCGACGACGTCCCCCCGGAACCCGTCGGCGTCGGCCGTCGGGTGGCCGGGGTCGTGGATGCCGGAGTAGACGCAGCGCCCGAGGTGCTCGACGAACGAGCCGAACGTGCGCCGGCGGACGGGACCGACGCGGAACGCGGGGTCGACGGTCAGGGACGCGGACAGCATGGGGACTCCCGGGGGGACGGTGACGCGGACGGGTGGGGCGAGGGGCGGGCCGTACGGGCCCGGGCGGTCACTTGACCGAGCCGAGCGACAGGCCGCCCTGCCAGTACCGCTGCAGCGCCAGGAAGGCGACGATCAGCGGGAGGATCGAGACGAAGGCCCCGGTGGTGATGAGGTTCCAGACCTGCTCGCCGCCGGCGCCGGCGTTGGACAGCGCCTGCCAGCCGTTGAGCCCGACGGTCACGGGCAGCAGGTCGGGGTCCTGCAGCATCGCCAGCGGCAGGAAGAAGTTGTTCCACGTGCCCACGACGGTCAGCAGCAGCACGGTCACGATGGCCGGCCGCAGCAGGGGCAGCGCCACCTGGAAGAACACGCGCAGCTCGCCGGCGCCGTCGACGCGGGCGGCGTCGAGCATCTCGTCGGGCACCGCGTCCTGCGTGTACACGCGCATGAGGTAGACGCCCAGCGGGGACAGCAGCGACGGGAGGATGACCGCCCAGACCGTGTTGACGAGGTCGAACTTCGACAGCAGCACGAACGTGGGGATCACGAGCGCGGTGAGGGGCACCATGACCGAGCCGAGCAGCAGGGCGAAGGCGAACGTCCGCCCGCGGAAGCGGTACTTGGCGAAGCCGTAGCCCGCGAGGATCGACAGGACGGTCGCCCCGATGCCGCCGGCGAAGGCGTAGAGGAACGAGTTGCCCAGCCAGCGCCAGTAGATGCCCCCGTTGTGCGTGCCGAGCCCGCGCAGGTTGTCCACGAGGCTGAACTCGCTGTTGAACCACAGCGGACCGCCGTCGCCCACGAACAGCCCGGAGTTGGACTTGGTGGAGGCGACGAGCAGCCACCACAGCGGCAGCACGAAGTAGACGACGAGCAGCAGGAGGAACACGTGCGAGCCGATGCGGCGGCCGCCGCCCACCTCGCGGTCGGGGCGCAGCGCGCGAGGTGCCCGGCCGGTGCGGGCGGCGCGGTCGGCGAGGGTCGTGGCCATCACTTCAGTCCGCTCTGCTTGCGCGTGAGGTACAGGAACAGGTACGAGCCGATGAACACCACGACCCCGAGGGCGAAGGCGATCGTCGAGGCGTAGTTGAACTGGCTGTAGGAGAACGCCAGGGAGTAGGCGTACATGTTCGGCGTGTAGTCCACCGGGATGGCGCCCTGAGCGATGGACCGCAGCACCTGCGGCTCCGTGAAGAACTGCAGGGTCCCGATGAGCGAGAACACGACGACCATGACCATCGAGCTGGAGATCATGGGGACCTTGATGCGCAGCGCGATCTGCCGGCCCGTGGCCCCGTCGATGCGGGCGGCCTCGTAGATCGACGGGTCGACCGACCGCAGGGCCGCGTAGATGACGATCATGTAGTAGCCCGCCCACTGCCACGTGACGATGTTGACGAGGCTGCCGAACACCGTGCCGGGCGCCAGGAAGTTCGGCGCGTCCAGCCCGACGAGCCCGAAGAGGTCCGCGGCCGGCCCGAAGCGGGGGCTGTAGAGGAAGCCCCACATGAGCGCGCCGATGACGGCCGGCACGGCGTAGGGCACGAAGATCATGAGCCGGCTGAACTTCGACAGCCGGGTGGTGAGGGTGTCGAGCACGAGGGCCGCGACGAGCGCCACGAGGATCTGCACCGGCACCATGACCGCCGCGAACCCGGCGACGCGGAGCAGACCGCGCAGGAAGATCTCGTCGGAGAAGGCCTTGACGT
The DNA here is from genome assembly GCF_057221735.1 of Cellulomonas sp. plas2. Classification (NCBI taxonomy): domain Bacteria; kingdom Bacillati; phylum Actinomycetota; class Actinomycetes; order Micrococcales; family Cellulomonadaceae; genus Cellulomonas; species Cellulomonas sp. plas2. Next base: position 829,978 of record NZ_CM170155.1, on the reverse strand, counting down.
AGGTCTCCAGGCCGACGAAGCGCTCCCCCGTCGCCAGCGTCTTCAGCCGCAGGCTCATCCAGAACGCGTAGCCCAGGGGGGCGATGAGGAACGTCGCGAAGACGATCGCGAACGGCCCGACGAACAGCCAGCCCCAGCGCTGACGCCGGCTGTCGATCTCCGTCCGGCGCCGACGCGTGGCCCGGACGGGCGCCGGACGGACCGGCGCGGCGGTGGTCGTGGTCATGCAGGTCCTCCAGGGGTGTCCCGGCCGGCGGGGCGGCGCGTCGTCGCGCCGCCGCCCCGCCGGTCCGGGCGGACGGGTCCGTCAGGGTGGGGCCGGGGCGCGGCCGGGACCGTGGTGGTCCCGGCCGCGCGGGCTCACTCGCTGACCGTGAAGCCCTGCTCCTTGCCGTAGGTGACGAGGGTCTCCTGCAGCGTGTCGAGCGCGTCGCCGGCGCTCGTGCCGTTCTCGACCATGTCGAACAGCACCGTCGTCTGCTGGTCGTAGGCGTAGTTCTGGAACGGGCTGAAGGTGAAGCCCTCGTAGCCGGCGGCGGCGTCGAGGAACACGTCCTTGTTGATCTGCTGCCCGCCGAAGAACGGGTACTCGAGGTCGCGGAAGTAGTCCGACTCGAGGATGGGCTTCCAGAGGGGGAACAGCGCGCCCTTCTCGATGCCGATCTTCCAGGCCTCCTCGGTCCCGAAGATCTCCTTGGCGACCGTGGCGGCGGCCTCGGGGATCTCGGACTGCGACGTCACCGCGAAGGTCGAGCCGCCCCAGTTGACCTGCACGGGGGAGGACGCGTCCCACTGCGGCAGCGGGGCCGCGCGCCAGACGGCGTCGGAGTCGGCGTCGGCCAGGCCGGACAGGTAGCCCGGGCCCCAGGCGGCCGCCAGGTAGGTGGCGTACGTGCCGTCGACGAGGTGGGTGTTGTAGTCGGTGGTGAACGCGTCCTCGGTGCCGACGACGCCGTCCTCGATGAGGCCGTCCCAGTACTCGAGCACCTTCTTGGCGCCCTCGTCGTTCGCCGTGATGCCGACCTCGGTCGGCTCCGCGTTGTCGTAGGTCCACGGCGCCGACCCGGCCTGGGCGAAGAGCGCCTGGTTGAAGGCGCGGCCGTTCGTCGGGAAGTCGGTGATGTAGCCCTCGAAGCCCGCGTCCTTCAGCGCCTGCGCCGCCGTGGCGAACTCGTCCCACGTCGTGGGCACGGCCACGCCGTACTGGTCGAAGATGTCCTGGCGGTAGAGCATGCCCATGGGACCGCCGTCGACCGGGATGCCGTAGACGGCGTCCCCGGAGGAGACGTCCTTCCAGGCACCGGCCGTGTAGTCGTCCTCCACCTCGTCCGCGCCGTACTGCGACAGGTCGACGAGGGCGTCGCGGATCGCGAAGCTCGAGATGACCTCGGACTCCAGCATGATGACGTCGGGCGCGCCGGAGCCCGCCTCGATCGCCGTCGAGAACTTGGTGTACTCGTCGTTGCCCTGGCCGGCGTTCGTCCAGCAGACCTGGACGTCGTCGTGCGTCTCGTTGAACAGGTCCACGACGTCCGCGAACGCCGGGTACCACGCCCACACCGTGACCTGCTGGGCGTCCGTCTTGGTGATGGTGTTCGTGCAGGACGCCTCCTCACCGCCGGCCGCGTCCGTGCTGCCGGCGCTGCCGCCGTCACCCCCGCTGCCGCAGGCGGCCAGCAGGCTCATCGCCAGGAGCGCCGGCACGGCGACCCGTCCCCTCGTGCGCCGAGTGGTGCGCATGCGAATCCTCCTCGATCCGTCCGTCCCGGTCGGCGGCTGCGCCGACGGGCTGCTCAAACGTCGTCCGGGCCGGTGGTCGCCGGCCGTCTCCAACGTTGTAGTACAACGATAGAGGAAACCGGGCAGAAGTCCACCACCCGAATGGCTGGGACCGTCAGCCGTGACCGGATCGTGACCCGGCCGCCACCGAGGACCCCCGCCCTCAGCCGGGGTGGGGCGCCGACGACTCGCGCTCGACGACCGTGAAGTCGGCGACGACGCGGCGGAACGGTCCCGCCGCGGGCCCGTGCTCGATGCGCTGCGCCAGCAGGTCGACCGCGGTGCGCGCGATCTGCTCGCGGCCGGGGGCGATGGTGGACAGCGTCGGCGCGACGTAGGCCGACTCGTCGATGTCGTCGAACCCGATGACGGCCACGTCCTCCGGCACCCGGATGCGCCGCTCGTGCAGGACGTGCAGGACGCCGAGGGCGAGGGCGTCGTTCATGGCGAAGACCCCGTCGACCTCGACGCCCTCGTCGAGCAGCCGCCGCATCGCGTCGGCCCCCGTCGCGCGGTGCCAGAGACCGGCCTCGGCGACGAGCGCGGGGTCCGGCTCGAGGCCCGCCGCGCGCACGGCCCGCTCCCAGCCCTGCAGCCGCAGCGCGGCGGACCCCACGACCTCGCCGGGGTGGGCCCCGACGGCGGCGACGCGACGACGGCCCCGCCCGAGCAGGTGCGCGGTGGCCGCCTCGGCCGCCTCGACGTTGGCCATCGTCACGTGGTCCGCCGAGGCGTCGAAGATGCGCTCCCCGAGCAGGACGACGGGGTGCGCGCCGAGCAGGGGCTCGAGGTCGTCGCGCAGGATGGCCAGCGGCGAGAACAGCAGGCCGTCCGTCATGGCGCGGCGGCTGCCGGCGAGCACCGCGAGCTCGCGCTCGCGCACGGCGCCCGTCTGCTCGATGAGGACGGTGAGGCCCACGCGCTCGGCGGCCTGGATCACCGAGTCGGCGAGCTCGGCGAAGTACGGCAGGCTCAGCTCGGGCACGGCGAGCCCGATCATCCCGGTCCGGCCCTGGCGGAGGTTCCGGGCCGTGAGGTTGACCTGGTAGCCGAGGGCCCCGATGGCGGTCTCCACGCGCTCGCGGGTCTCCGCGCGGATGTAGGGGTAGCCGTTGATGACGTTCGAGACGGTCTTGATGGACACGCCCGCCCGCTCGGCGACGTCGCTCATCGTCGCCCCGCCGGCTCGTCGTGCAGGCATCGCCACCCCCGTCCCCCGAGCGGCGCACGCGCGCCGCGCGCGACGGCACCGACGCGCACGGCGATGCTAGCGGGTCCGTTACATCGTTGTATGGACCCTCCCTGGCCCGTCGGACCGCGGCCTCGCCGCCACGGCGTCCGGCACCGGGAAGACGACGACGGGCCCGGCCGGAGGCCGGGCCCGTCGCAGGCTCACTTCTTGTTGCGGCGCTGGTGGCGCGTCTTGCGCAGCAGCTTGCGGTGCTTCTTCTTGGCCATCCGCTTGCGGCGCTTCTTGATGACGGAGCCCATGGAACCTCACTCGAGTCCGGGGGGCGGCCGCGGTGCGACGATCCGCCCAGCTTGTCTGGCGTGGTGGTCTCTCGACGCGGTGCTGTCGGCGGAACTGGCACGTGCCCACGCCCGGGAAAGTCCGAGGGGCGAGACTACCACCTCTAGGACGACAGGCGGCCCGCCGCGGTGCCGCCGTCGAGGCCCGCGTCGAGCCCGCCGTCGGCGCGCACCGACGTCGCCGGCGACGTGGCCAGGAACCGCTCGAGCGCGTCCTGGGGCACCCGGAACGAGCGCCCGACGCGGACGCCGGGCATGTCCCCGGCGTGCAGCAGGCGGTACACGGTCATCTTGGAGACGCGCATCGTCGCGGCGACCTCCTGGACGGTGAGGAAGCGGGTGCGGGGACCCGTCCCGGGAGCGGCCCCGTCGCCACCGAGGCCGGCGTCCGGCCCGGCGGTGCCCCTGTCGTCCATGGCGTCATCCTCGTCCCGGCCGGCGCTGCCGGCATCCCGCACACCCGCGGCCGGGGTACGGCGGACACAGTAGTGGGGCCGCGACCTCGGCGGGAAGGTGACGCGCCCCGCAGGCACCGCGCCCCCGGGCGCCTGCTGCCGGTCGGCGCACCGGACGGCGGACCGGTCGACGGACCGGTCGACGGACCGGTCGACGCTCAGTCCAGCTCGGGGTCGAGGCCCCAGGCGGGGAAGACCGCCGCCCGCGTGGCACGGACGGCCCGGTCGACGTCGTCGGCGGGGTCGTAGCCGCGCGACCACGGGACGGGGTCGGGGGTCGTCCCGTCGCCCATCCGCGCCGGGCCGGACCGCCCGAAGCGGTCCTCGACCATCGCCTGCCACGCCGCCGGCACCGGGGTGGCCGGGTCGACGGGCCGGTGCACCGCGACCCCGACGAGGTGCGCCCACACGCGCGGCACCGCGTCGATGACGGCGTACCCGCCGCCGCCCAGGGCCACCCACCGGCCGCCGCACAGGTCGTGGGCGAGGTCGTGGAGCCGCGTCGTGGCGGCGAGGAGACCCTCGACGCTCATGCGCAGGCTGGTCAGCGGGTCGAGGCGGTGCGCGTCGCAGCCGTGCTGGGTGACCAGCACCTGGGGGTCGAACTCGCGCAGGACGGCCGGCACGACGGCGTCGAACGCGCGCAGCCAGCCGGCGTCCCCCGTGCGCGAGGGCAGTGCGACGTTGACGGCCGTGCCGTCGGCGTGCGGGCCGCCGGTCTCGCGCGCGTGGCCCGTGCCGGGGAACAGCGCCTGGCCCGTCTCGTGGAGCGACACCGTGAGGACCCGCGGGTCGTCCCAGAACACCTCCTGGACGCCGTCACCGTGGTGGGCGTCGACGTCGACGTAGGCCACGCGTTCCGCGCCGAGCTCCAGCAACCGGCGGATGCCGACGGCCACGTCGTTGTACACGCAGAACCCCGACGCGCCGCCCGGCATGGCGTGGTGCAGGCCGCCCGTGACGTTGACGGCGTGGCTCGCCCGGCCCGTCCACACGGCCTCCGCCGACTCCACCGTCCCGGCCACGGCCCGCGCCGACGCCTCGTGCATCCCGGCGAACACCGGGGTGTCCTGGGTGCCGAGCCCGCGCAGGACGTCGGGGGTCCCGTCGGCGTCGGCGCGGTGGACCGCCGCGACGTAGGCCGCCTCGTGCACGGTCTCGAGCTGCGCGTCGCTGGCGCGGCCGGCCCCGACGAGCTCGACCCCGGGCCCGTCGAGCAGGCCCAGCTCGGCCGCGAGGCGGACCGTCAGCTCCAGCCGCTCCGACGTCATGGGGTGCCCGTGGCCGAAGTCGTAGCGGAGCATCTCCTCGGACCAGACGACCCGGACCGGCGGGCCGGGGTGCGCGTCGCCGCCGCCGTGCTGCATGGGCACACCGTGGCACCCGCGCACCGCCACCGTCCACCGGTCCCGCGCGCTCGCACGCGGGGGCCTGGCCGGTCGGGCAGGATGGCGCGGGGCGGCACGACCCGCGGACGACGAGGGCGGAGGAGCGGATGGCGGCGGGAGGCATCGCCCTGGCCCAGCGCGGGCGCGACCTCGTCGACCGCGCGGCGCGCCACTCCCCCGCGCGGCTGGCGATCGCGGTGTTCGCCGCCGTCATCGGCGTCGTGACGCTGGGGCTGTGGGGCCCGTGGGCGACGGTCAGCGGTGAGAGCCCGTCGTTCGTCGACGCGCTGTTCACCGCGACGTCCGCCACGACGGTGACCGGGCTCGTCGTCGTGCCGACGGGCGAGTACTGGTCCGGGATCGGGCTCGTGGTCATCCTCGTCGCCATCAAGGTCGGCGGGCTCGGGGTGATGACGCTGGCGTCCCTGCTCGGGGCGGCCGTGTCGCGGCGTATCGGGCTGACGCAGCGGCTGCTCGTCTCGTCGGAGACGAAGTTCACCCGGCTGGGCGAGGTCGGCTCGCTCGTGCGGACCGTCATCGTCACCTCGACGCTGCTCGAGGTGTCCATCGCGCTCGTGCTCTTCCCGCGGTTCGTCATCGACGGCGAGGGCGTGGGGCAGGCGGCGTGGCACGCGATCTTCTACGGCGTCTCCGCCTTCAACAACGCCGGGTTCGTGCCCACGGCCGAGGGGCTGGTGCCCTACGGCTCCGACTGGTGGGTCCTCATGCCCATCATCATCGGCGTCTTCATCGGCTCGCTGGGGTTCCCCGTCATCCTCGACGTCATGCGGCGGCTGCGCCGGCCGCGGCGCTGGACGCTGCACTCGAAGCTGACGATCACGACGAGCGCCGTGCTCGTGGTGTTCGGCGCGGTCGTCGTCGCCGCCTTCGAGTGGACCAACCCCGACACCTTCGCGCCGCTGGACGCCGACGGCACCTTCCTCGCCTCGCTCTTCGCGGGCGTCATGCCGCGATCGGGCGGGTTCTCGACGGTCGACGTCGGGGCCATGCACGAGGGCACCTGGCTGCTCATGGACGCCCTCATGTTCGTCGGCGGCGGGTCCGCCTCGACCGCCGGCGGCATCAAGGTCACGACGCTGGCCGTCATGCTCCTGGCCATCGTCGCCGAGGCGCGCGGGGACCGGGACGTCGAGGCCTACGGCCGCCGCATCCCCCGCGAGGCGCTGCAGGTCGCGATCGCCGTCTCGCTCGTGTCGGCGACGATCGTGCTGGTCGCCTCGCTGCTGCTGCTCGCCATGACGGGGTTCACCCTCGACATCGTGCTGTTCGAGGTGATCAGCGCGTTCGCCACGTGCGGACTGTCGACGCAGGAGCCCGGCGGCTGGCCGGACCCCGCGAAGTACGTGCTCACGGCGCTCATGTTCGTCGGCCGGACGGGCACGATGACCCTCGCGGCCGCCCTCGCCCTGCGCAGCCGCCGCCGCGTGATCCGCTACCCCGAGGAGAGGCCGATCATTGGTTGACACCGACCCGCTGAAGCCGCGCACCACGCGACGCGCGCCCGACTCCTCGAAGGACGCCGGCGTCCTCGTCATCGGGCTCGGGCGCTTCGGCTCGGCGATCGCCGACACGCTGGAGCGCCTGGGCCGCGACGTGCTCGGCGTCGAGCGGCAGCCGGAGCTCATCGCGCAGTGGGCGGGTCGCATCCCCCTGGTCGAGGCCGACGCGACCAACCCCGAGGCGCTCGAGCAGCTCGGCGCGCGGGACTTCCCGACGGCCGTCGTCGGCGTCGGCTCCTACCTGGAGGCGAGCGTGCTCATCACGGGCAACCTCGTCGACATCGGGGTGCCGCAGATCTGGGCGAAGGCGATCAGCGCCGAGCACGCGCGCATCCTGCAGCGCATCGGGGCGCACCACGTGGTGCTGCCCGAGGCCGACGCCGGCGCGCGCGTCGCGCACCTGGTCTCCGGGCGCATGCTCGACTACATCGAGGTGGAGGACGGCTTCACGATCGTCAAGATGCGTCCCCCGCAGGAGACGCAGGGCTTCACCATCGCGCAGTCGAAGATCCGCGAGCGCTACGGCGTGACCGTCATCGGTGTGAAGAGCCCGGGCATCGACTTCGTGTACGCGACGCCCGAGACGCGGATCTCCGCGAACGACCTGCTCATCGTCTCCGGCAACGCCGACCTGCTGGAGCGGTTCGCGGCCCGGCCCTGATGCCGGCGACCCGTGCCGACCCGCGACGGCCCGCGACGGCCCGCGACGCGGGGAGGGCGGGCGCCGGCTCAGGCCTGGGTCCGGAACGCCTGCACCGGCCCGTACGCCATGCCGCTGCGCGAGCTCGCGACGACGCGGAAGCTGTAGACGGTGTCGGGCAGCAAGCCGCTGAGCCGCACGCCCTGGCTCCCGGCCTCCGCGCTGCCCGGCACGGCCACCCCGCCGACGCGCGCGGACGCCCCGTCGCGACCCCACTCCACCCACGCGCGGGTGTCCATGCCGTGGGTCGTCACGTGCACCCCGACCGTGGCGGCCGTCCGGCCCACGCTGACGGAGCCGCTCACGTCGATGCCGGGTCGGCGCCGCACCGCCGCGTAGGCGGCGGCCGCCGCCTGCACGGCGACCTCGACCGCGTCCGGCGCGGTCTCGTCGTGCACGTCCTGCGCCGTGGCCGCGGCGGCGGCCGGCGACGAGACCGCGACGGGAGTGCCCGCCACAGCGGACCCCGTCGCGGCGACCGCGTCCGGCGTCGGCTCCGCCCACGTCCCGGCCGTCGTCGACGGGGCGACCGACGACGCGTCGGTCGCCCGCACCTCTCCGATCCTGTCCATGTCACCGTCCCTGCGTCCTGCGCGCTCCGCCGGCGCGTCCGTGCGCCGGGTCCCCGTCGCCGTCCGCCGGTGGTGCCGGGCAGGGGTGGGGGCAGCATCGAGGATGCCGGACCGGCGGCACGCGGACGGGTCCGGGGAGCCGGGATAGCCCGTGCGGACCGCCCGGGTCCTCCCCGCGGGCGATGCCCGGGTGGGCCCGGTCACGCCCGGACGGACGACGCCGCCCGCCCGGGCAGGGGCGGACGGCGTCGGGGCGGACCGGTGCGGCGGTCCGCCGGGGGCGTGGCGGCGGTCCGGGACCGCCGCCGTCCCCGTCAGAGGGGCTGGGCGATCCGGTGGTAGACCGAGTTCCAGCGCACCGCGTCGCGGAAGCCGCGGCGGGTCGTCGCCTCGTCGATGACGAGGAGCTCGACGCCGGAGATGTCCGCGAACATCTCCCACGCCTCGATGCCCACGGCCGTCGTCATGGCGGTGTGGTGCGCGCCGCCGGCGGTCAGCCAGCACTCGGCGCTCGTCGGGAAGTCCGGGCGGGGCTTCCACACCGCACGGGCCACGGGCAGGTGCGGCAGCTCGGCCGTCGGCGGGACGACGTCGACGACGTTGGCCGTGAGGCGGAAGCGGTCGCGCATGTCGGACAGCGCGACGACGACGCCGGGGCCGGCGTCCGCGTCGAACACCATGCGGACCGGGTCCTCCTTGCCGCCGATGCCGAGCGGGTGGATCTCGACGCGCGGCTTCGCGGTGGTCAGCGTGGGGCACACCTCGAGCATGTGCGCGCCGAGGATGAGCTCCTGCCCCGGCGTGAGGTCGTACGTGTAGTCCTCCATGAGGGACGCGCCGCCGGGCAGGCCCTCGCCCATGACCTTCGCGGCCCGGACCAGCACCGCCGTCTTCCAGTCGCCCTCGGCGCCGAAGCCGTAGCCCTTGGCCATGAGCCGCTGGACGGCCAGGCCGGGGAGCTGGCGCAGGTCGCCGAGGTCCTCGAACGTCGTCGTGAAGGCCTTCGCCCCGACGGAGGTGAGGAAGCCCTCGAGCGCGAGCTCCTGCCGCGCCGCGTAGCGCAGCGACTCGTGCCGCTCGCCGCCCGCCCGCAGCTCGGGCACGACGTCGTAGAGCTCCTCGTACTCCGCGACGAGGGCGTCGACCGCCGCGTCGTCCACGGCCTCGACGGCCGCCACGAGCTCGTTCACGCCCCAGGTGTTGACCTGCACGCCGAAGCGGATCTCCGCCTCCGTCTTGTCGCCCTCGGTCACCGCGACGTAGCGCATGTTGTCGCCGAACCGGGCCAGCCGCAGGGAGCGCGTCGCCGCGACGCCGGCCGCCGCGCGCACCCAGGTGCCGACGCGCTGCTGGACCGCAGGGTTCGACGCGTGCCCGACGACGGTCGTCCGCGAGACGCCGAGGCGGGACAGGATGTAGCCGTACTCCCGGTCGCCGTGGGCGGCCTGGTTCAGGTTCATGAAGTCGAAGTCGATGGTGTCCCACGGCAGCTCGACGTTGGCCTGCGTGTGCAGGTGCAGCAGCGGCTTGCGCAGGGCGTCCATGCCCGTGATCCACATCTTCGCCGGGGAGAAGGTGTGCATCCAGGTGATGACGCCGAGGACGGCGTCGTCGGCGTTGGCCTCCAGCACCGCGCGGCGGATGGAGTCGCTGTCCTTGAGGACCGGCTTCCACACGATGCGCGCGGGGACGGCGCCGGCCTCGTCGAGCAGGCGGGCCACCTCGCCCGACTGCTCGGCGACCTGGCGGAGGGTCTCCTCGCCGTAGAGGTCCTGGCTGCCGGTGAGGAACCAGATCTCCCGGTCGGCGTAGGCCTTGCTCATCGTGCGTCCTCCGTGGTGTCGGTGCTGCTGGTGCTGCTGCTGGTGCTGCTGCTGGGGGTGACGTCGTCGGCCACGACCGTCAGCGGCGCGCGGACCGCGCCGCCCTGGCCGTAGACGTACTGGTAGCGCTCGTACAGGGAGTCGACCTGCTCGGCCGGGATGCGCGTCGGCTCGCCGAGCTGGCGCGAGATGTGCACCGTGCGGGCCACCTCCTCGACCATGACCGCCGCCTTGACGGCGTCCTTCGCGTCGCGTCCGATGGTGAACGGCCCGTGGTTGCGCATGAGCACCGCCCGTGAGCGGCCGCCGCCGAGCGTGGCGACGATGCCCTGGCCGATGGAGTCGTCGCCGATGAGGGCGAAGGGGCCGACGGGGATGTCGCCGCCGAACTCGTCGGCCATCATCGTCAGCACGCACGGGATGGGCTCCGCACGCGCGGCCCACGCCGTGGCGTAGGTGGAGTGCGTGTGCACGACGCCTCCGACCTCGGGCATGTGGGCGTAGGTGTACGCGTGCGCGGCGGTGTCCGACGAGGGGCTGCGGTCACCCTCGACGAGCGCGCCGGTGAGGTCGCAGACGACCATGGCCTCCGGCGTCAGCTCGTCGTAGGTCACGCCCGAGGGCTTGATCACCAGCAGGTCGCCCGACGCGTGCCGGATGCGCTGGCTGACGTTGCCGGCGGTCCAGACGACGAGCTCCCACCGGGGCAGCTCGGCGTGCAGGCGGGCGACGACCTCGCGGACGCGGGTCACCTCCGCGCGGAAGGCCTCGTCCCAGGTGGCGGGGTCGGTGCTGACGACGCCTGTCGTCGCGGTCGTGCTCTCCGTGGTGCTCACGGCGGTGGTCACGTCGGTCATCCTCGTCTCGTCGGGGACTGGGACTGGGATCCGGGCGCCGGTCACAGCGCCTGGGTGGCGGCGCGCTCGACGGCGAGGCCGGCGCGGTAGCGGTCGAGGAACGTCGCGAAGCCGGCCACGTCCGCCGGGTCCGGCTCGACGACGTCGGACGCGCCGTCGACGAACACCCGGTTGCGCAGGAACGTCGGCAGGTCGTCGGCGCCGGAGGCGAGGAAGGCCGCGAGCACGGCGATGCCCCACGGCCCGCCCTCCCCCGCGGCGCTGCCGACGGCGACCGGCGTGCCGATGGCGGCCGCCAGCAGGCGCTGCGCGACGCCGGCCGTGCGGAACATGCCGCCGTGCGCGTACATCGCGTCGAGCTCGACGCCCTCGTCGGCCAGCACCTGCATGCCCAGCGCGAGCGTGCCGAAGGCGCTGTAGACCTGCGTCCGCGCGAAGTTCGCGAGCGTGAGGCGGCTGTCGGGGGTGCGGACGACGAGCGGGCGACCCTCGTCCAGGCCCGTGACGGGCTCGCCCGACAGGTAGTTGTAGGCCAGGAGGCCGCCGCCGTCGGCGTCGCCGTCGAGGGCGGCGCGCAGGAGGGCGCCGAAGACGGCGTCGGGGTCCGCGCTCTGCCCGAGGGCCGTGGCGAACTGGCCGAAGACCTCCGCCCACGCCCCGAGCTCGCTGGCGCCGTTGTTGCAGTGCACCATCGCGACGAGGTCGCCCACGGGCGTGGTCACGAGGTCGATCTCGTGGTGCACGCCCGTCAGGGGCTCCTCGAGGACGGCCATCGCGAAGATCGACGTGCCCACGCTGACGTTGCCGGTCCGGCGGGCCACGGCGTTGGTGGCGACCATGCCGGTCCCCGCGTCGCCCTCCGGCGGGCACAGCGGGACGCCGGCCGTGAGCGTGCCGGTCGGGTCGAGCAGCCGCGCGCCCTCCTCCGTGAGGCGGCCCGCCTCCTGCCCGGCGACGAGCACCTCCGGCAGCAGGGCCGACAGGGTGAGCCCGGGCCGGCGCGCGGAGACGAGGGCGTCGACCTGCGCCAGCCGTGCGGCGTCGTACGTGCGCGTGGCGGGGTCGACCGGGAACACGCCCGACGCGTCGCCGACGCCGAGCACGTGCCGCCCGGTCAGGCGGCGGTGGACGTACCCGGCGAGGGTCGTGATGGAGGCGACCTCCGCGACGTGCGGCTCCTCGTCGAGCACCGCCTGGTACAGGTGCGCCACGGACCAGCGCAGCGGGATGTTGTAGCCGAGGACCTCGGTGAGCTCGGCGGCCGCCCGGCCCGTGCTCGTGTTCCGCCACGTGCGGAAGGGCACGAGCAGCTCGCCGGCGGCGTCGAAGGCCAGGTAGCCGTGCATCATCGCGGAGACGCCCAGCGCCGCGAAGGTCGTCGGGCGCACGCCGTGCTGCCGCTCGGCGTCGTCGAGCACGGCCGCCACGCACTCCTGCAGGCCGGCCCACACCGCGTCGAGCGAGTACGTCCACACCCGGTCGACGTACTGGTTCTCCCAGGAGTGGCTGCCGCTCGCGAGGGGGCGGCCGTCCGGGTCGACCAGGCTGGCCTTGATGCGGGTCGAGCCCAGCTCGATCCCGAGGGCGGCACCGCCCGCGGCGATGACCGTGCCGGCGTCGGGGCGGCCGTCCGGGCCGCCGTCGGGGGTGGACGTGCTCATGCGGTCTCTCCATCGCGTCGTCGCGGCACGGCGTGCTCGTCGTTCGCTGTCATGTTAGCGCTCACACCGCACGCCGTGTCCAGCCGCCCGGCCCCTCTCACCCTCGCGCTCGGTACGCGGACGCGTCTCTCCTGCCCCCACGCCCGGTGCGGTGGCGGATCGGCGCGGCAAAGAGCCGGCGCCTCCGCGACACGCCGCGCGACACGCCGCAGGAGAGCCGGCCGGCAGGAGGACGCCGCACCGGAGCGCCACCTGCCGGACAGCGACCGGCCGTCCCACCCCTGGCCCGGGCCCCGGAGGCTGCCCGGGCGGTGCCCCGCCCGGCGACGGGTCAGCGGCAGGTGCAGCGCTGCTCGGCCGGCACCCGGGCCATGACGGCGTCGGCGTGCTCGCCGCACCCCGTCCAGGTGGTGCCGCCGCAGGTGGCGCAACGGATCGGGCTGCACATGGTGGTTCTCCCTCTGTCGACCGGCCCTCATCCTCTCCCACCCCGCCGGTGCGGGTCACGGCGGGGTGGGAGTGCGGCTACGCGCCCGTGCCGCCGGCGCCCCGCCGTGCGGGCAGGCTCGTGCCCGACGACGACCGCACGCCGGCGGCCACCGGCCCGCGGGGGCCGGACGGGCGCCCGGACGGCGCCGCGGCGTGGCTCGCCTGCTCCACCATCTCGCGCGCCAGGTCGCGCAGCTTGACGTTCTTGTGCTGGCTCAGCGCGGACAGGAACGTGAACGCCTCGTCGGGGGTGCCGCCGCGGTGCGCCATGACGATGCCCTTCGCCTGGTCGATCGTCGCGCGCGACACCAGCGCCTGGCGGAGCTGATCGGCCTGGGTGCGCAGCTCGGCGTGGAGGCGCAGCTGCTCCACGCCGGTGGTCGTGCCTGCCGCCATCACCTCGACGGCGTGCCGGTGCCCCCCGTGGAAGACGCCGCCGTCCGCCCCGTAGACGTTGACGCCGCCGATGGCCCGCCCCTCGTCGAGCAGGGGGCTGGAGACGACCGGCACCGCGCCACCGGCCCGGGCGGCCCGCACGAGGCGTGGCCAGCGCGCGTCCGTGAGGACGTCCGCGCTCACGACCGTCCTGCTCGTGTCGCCGGACTCGACGCACGGACCCTCGCCCGCCCGGATCTGCCACCCGTCGAGCTCCGCGGCGCGCCGCGACGTCGAGGGCACCTCGGTCGGCTCCGCCGCGGAGCCGAGCTGCACGCTGACGGCCGTCGCGCCCGGGACCGTCCGCAGCACGACGTCGGCGAAGGCCCCGAGGGCGGCGTGGAGCTCCGCGTGGTGCACCGGCACCGCCGCGAGCTCCAGCACGCCGGTGGTCAGCCCGGGCACCGCGACGACGGCGACGGGCCCGTCGGTGGGGACGGCGGCGGAGGCGACGGCGCCGGCAGGTGCACCGGCTCGCTCGTCGAGCAGCTCCTCCAGACCCATGACCGTGGCCACGACACGGGCCGTCCCGCTCGCGCCGCGCACCCTGAGCTCGCCGCCCCGCTCCACCACCAGGTCCCGCGCCGTGGCCAGCGCCCGCATCCCGGCCACGTCGACGTACCCGACCCCGGTCAGGTCCACCACGACGTCCACCCCGGGACGGGAGGCGACCAGGCCGGCCAACCCCACGAGGAAGGGACCGCCCTGCCCGTCGAGCTCCCCGGACAGGGTGACGACGACGGGGTGCGCACCTCCGACGGTGCAGACGAGGTCCGGGCCGGCTCCGGAGGACAGGGCGCCGAGGTGCAGGAAGTCGTCGAGGGACATGGCTCTTCCTTCTGAAGAGAGTGCGGGCCCTCGCCGGGTCGGCTGCTGCAGAAGGAGGCGGGGCGTCGGGCCGCGTCGCTGCTGCAGTCCGCAGGCTGTTCCCTCAACCTGAGAACCACCTTAGCCCGGAGCGGTCTTTCACCCCGGAGGGCGTCGTCAGGTCGCGCTCGACGCCCTGATGACGAGCTGCGGCGTGAGCACCCTGTCGCCCGGGTCGCCGCCGGCGAGGACCGAGGTGAGGGAGTCGACCGCCGCGCGGCCGAGGGCGGCGAAGTCCTGGCGGACCGTCGTCAGCGGTGGGCTGTAGAAGGCGGCGCCGGGCTCGTCGTCGAACCCGACGACCGCGACGTCGTCCGGCACCCGCACGCCGGCCTCCGACAGCGCCCGCAGCAGGCCGAGCGCGAGCTGGTCGTTGGCCGCGAACACGGCCGGCGGCAGGCCCTCGTCGAGCAGGCGTCGGCCCGCGGCGTACCCGTCCGCGGCGTCCCAGCCGGCACCGATCGGCGTACGGGCCGGCACCCCGGCGGCCTCGCACGCGTCCCGCCAGCCGGCGACGCGGTCACGGGCGTCGAACCAGTCCTGCGGGCCGGCGACGTGCACCACCTCCGCGCGACCGTGCGCGAGCAGGTGCTCGGTGGCCAGACGGGCGCCGGCGCGCTGGCCGACCGCCACCGCGTGCACCCCCTCGGGCCGCGGCCCCTCCGTGTAGGACGAGACGAGGACCACGGGGACAGTGGCGCGCAGCCCGGACAGCACGTCGGCGACCTGGGTCGTCGGGGCGACGACCGCCACGCCCTCGACGCCGATCTCCAGCAGCCGCTCCAGCGCGTGGCCGACCGCGGCCTCGTCGCCCTGCCGCAGGGTCGCCACGGTGACGACGAATCCGGCCGCGCGGGCCGCGTCCTCCAGCTCGAGCAGGGTGCTGGTGGGCCCGTAGTGGGTGCCGCCGATGGTGATCGCGCCCAGGACGCCCGAGCGGCGGGTCACCAGCGCACGGGCGGCGCTGTTGCGGCGGTAGCCCAGCGCGGCGATGGCCGCCTGGACGCGCTCGCGCGTGTCCGGCAGGACGCTCGGGTGCTCGTTGACGACGCGGGAGACGGTCTGGTGGGACACGCCCGCGAGCGCGGCGACGTCGGCCATCGAGGGCGCGTGCACGGGCGCCGGGCCCTCGGTGGCCACGCGGCTCAGGCCCCGTACGCCGCGCCGAGCGCGCGGGACCGGTCGCGCGCGGCTTCGGCGGCGGCCAGGACACCGGCGCGGACGCCGTGCGCGTCGAGCTGCCGGACGGCCGCGACGGTGGTGCCGCCCGGCGACGAGACGCGCTCGCGCAGGACGACGGGGTGGTCGCCGGACTCGCGCACGAGCGCCGCCGACCCCTCGACCGTCGCGACCGCCAGCCGCGTGGCCAGGTCGCGCGGCAGGCCGAGCAGGACCCCCGCCTCCGCCATCGCGTCGATCACGTAGAACGCATACGCCGGCCCGGAGCCCGAGATGGCCGTCACGGCGTCGAGGTCCTTCTCCGCCACGCGCACGACGAGGCCCGTCGCCGCGAGCAGGCGCTCCGCGAGGGCCAGGTGCCTCTCCCCCGCAGCCGTGCCCGCGGCGATCGCGCTGGCGCCGCGGCCGATGAGCGCCGGGGTGTTGGGCATGACGCGGACGACGGGGGTGCCGGCCGGCAGCCGGCTCTCGTAGGCCGCGAGCGGGACGCCCGCGGCGACGCTGACGACGAGCGCGCCGGGTGCCAGGTGCGGGGCGATCTCGTCGAGCACGGGGGCCACGACGTCGGGCTTGACGGCCAGGAGCACGACGGCCGCGTCCGTCACGGCCGCGACGTTGTCCGCCGTGCCCTGCACGCCGTGGGCGGCGACGAGCTCCGCGACGCGCGCGGCGGAGCGCTCGGCGACCCGGACGTCGCCCGGCGCGAGGCCGCCTACGAGCACCGCCTCGACGAGGGTGGCGCCCATGACGCCGCCGCCCACGACGGCGACCGGCCCGGGCGAGGCGGCGGACGGTCCCGCGTCCGGGGTCGTGCCGGCGCCCGCGGTCGTGCCCGCCTCCGGCGTCGCGCTCTCGTCCTGCGTCATGACAGCCTCCCGTGCTCGTCGGTCGCGGAGCCTACCGGCGGCCCGGTGCCTGGCCGGCAGGCGGCTGCGTCACCGGCGGGCGATGGCCAGCAGGTCCTGCGCCGGGCCGCGCGGCCGGCGGCCGGACGGCCAGACCGCGCGCAGCCGGCGCTCGAGGGCGACGCCCTCCACGGGGACCGCGACGAGCCGGCCGGCGGCGACGTCGTCACCCACGGCCAGCTCGCTCAGCACGGCCGGCCCGGCGCCGGCCTCGACGGCGGACCGCACGCCGGTGCTCGTCGAGAGCTCCAGCACGGGCGGCGCCTGGGCGGTCCCCGGGCCGAGCGCGGCCGCCAGGGCGCCCGCCAGCGCGGCCCGCGTGCCCGACGTCGGCTCCCGCTGCACCAGGCGCGTCGCCGCGAGCTCGGCCGCGTCCACAGGACGGCCCCGGCGCGCCCTCCTCGCCCAGGCGTGACCCGGCGGGACGACGAGGACGAGGTGGTCGGTGCGCACCGTGCGGGCCTCGAGCCCGTCCGGCGTCCCGGGCCCCTCGACGAACCCGAGGTCGGCCTCGCCCGCCAGCACCCGCCGCGCGACCTCCGTCGAGTTCACCGCCGCCAGGGTGACCGCCGTCCCGGGACGGTCGGCCGCCAGGCGCACGAGCCAGCCGGGCAGCAGGTGCTCGGCCACCGTGAGGCTCGCCGCCACCCGCAGCCGCCCCTCGCCCTCCTCGCGCAGCGCCGCGACGGACGTCTCGAGGTGCGCCGCCGCCGCCAGCAGCGGCTGCGCCCACTCGGCGACGAGTGCGCCGGCGGGGGTGAGCGTCGACCCGCGCCGCCCGCGCGCGACGAGGGGCACGCCGAGGAGCCGCTCCATCGCGCGGACCCGGGCGCTCACCGCGGGCTGGCCCAGGCCGTGCGCGGCGGCGGCGCGGCCGAGGCTGCCGGTCGCCGCGATCCGCAGGAGGAGGTGCAGCGAGTCCAGGTCCGGCAGGCGCGGGGACGGCGCCGGCGGGAGCGTTGTTGGGTCGGGCGCGGGCGCGTCGTCGCGGTCCGGCCGTGCGTCGTCGGCACCTCCGGACGCACCGGCGGTGCCCGACGGCGGCTGCCTGTCCTGCGTCACCACGGCACGGTAGCGCCGCCGCCCGCCGGAGTCATCGATGCCGTCGATGACCTCATCACCCCCGGGCCGCTACCGGCCGGACCCGAGCCGGCCGACCGTGGACCCCATGCTCCTGCCGCTCGCCCCGCCCGCCGCCCGTCCGGCGACGACGACCCCGCGGCCGTCCCGCAGCCGGCTCGCGCGGCTGCGCGGCACCGTCCCCGGGCTGGCCGTCGTCGCCGGCGTCGCCGCGGCCGCCCTCCTCGCGGCCCGGGCCGTACCGGGCGTCCAGGCGTCGACGGCCGCGGTCGCCCTCGGCGCCGGGCTCGCGGCCACCGGTCTGCACCGGCCGGTCCTGCACGCGGGGACCCGGTGGGCCGGGCACGGCCTGGTCCGGCTCGCGGTGGTGCTGCTCGGGCTGCAGACGGGGGCGGGGACGCTCGCGGTGCTGGGCGTCGGCGGTGCGGTGGTCGTGCTCGTCACCGTGACGACCACCTTCGTCGGGACGCGGCTGGTCGGGCGGCTGCTGCGGGTGCCGGCGCCGCAGGCGCTGCTCGTGGCGACCGGGTTCTCCATCTGCGGTGCGTCCGCCGTCGCCGGCGTGCGGGACGTCGCCGGGGCGCACGACGAGGACGCGGCCGTCGCGGTCGCCCTCGTGACGCTGTGCGGGACGATCGCGATCGTGGCGCTGCCGCTCCTGCGCGAGCCGCTGGGACTGGACCCGGCGGCGTTCGGGGCCTGGGTCGGCGCGAGCGTGCAGGACGTCGGCCAGGTCGTGGCGACCGCGCACCGGGTGGAGGGCGCCGATCGCGCCGCGGTCGTCGTCAAGCTCGCGCGGGTCGTGCTGCTCGCGCCGCTCGTGGCGCTCGTCGCCCTGGAGGGGCGACGAGGCCGCCACCCCGCTGCCGCCGCCCCCGCCGACGCCCCTGCCGACGCCCCTGCCGACGGGCACGTGCGACGGCGGCCGCCGCTCGTGCCGGCCTTCGTCGTGGCGTTCCTCGTCACCGCCGCGCTGTCCGGGGCCGGGGTCGTGCCCGTCCCGGTGCTGGCGGCCGCGGCCGACGCGCAGGGCGTCGTCGTCGTGGCGGCCCTCGTCGGGCTGGGCACGGGCATCACGCCCGCCGTGCTGCGTCGTGCCGTCGGCCGGCCGCTGCTGCTCGGGCTGACGGCGTGGGTCCTCGTCGCAGGGACGGCGTGGGCGGGGGTCCGCCTCGTCGGCTGACCCCCGCCCCGTCCCGCGCGGCCGGTCGGCGCTACGCCTGCCGGACCGACTCCTGCAGGGCCCCCGACGTCGCCAGCAGCTCCTGCGCCGCCTGCCGCACGCCGTCCAGCTCGGCGGTGGTGCGCTCGGAGGCGCGGCCGACCTCGTCGATGGTCGCGGCGATCTCGCGGCCGCCCTCCGCCGCGAACGCGACGCTGGAGGCCATCGCCGTCGTCGTGGCGGTCTGCTCCTCCACGGCCCCGGCGATCGTCACCTGGTAGTCGTTGATGGACGTGATGATCTCGCCGATGTGCGTGATCTCGGCGGCGGCCTGGGCGGCGGCGGTCTGGATGGCCTCCACCCGCACGGCGATGTCCCCGGTGGCCCGCGCCGTCTCCTGCGCGAGCTCCTTGACCTCCCCCGCCACGACCGCGAAGCCCTTGCCGGCCTCCCCGGCGCGCGCGGCCTCGATGGTCGCGTTGAGGGCCAGCAGGTTCGTCTGCTCGGCGATGGAGGTGATGACCTTGACGACCGTCCCGATCTCGCCCGAGGACTCGGCGAGCAGCGAGACGGTGCGGTTCGTCGTGCGAGCGACCTCCACGGCCTCGCCGGCGACGCGCGCCGCCGCCTGGGCGTTCGTGGCGATCTCCGTGATGGAGGCGCCCATCTCGTCCGTCCCGGACGCCACCGTGCCGATCCCCGTGCTCACGTCGGCCGCCACCGCGACGCCCGCGGCGGCGTGCTCCCGCGTGCGCTCGGCCTCCGCCGCGACGGCGTCGCTGCTGGCGACGAGCTGCTGGGCCGCCGCCTGCAGCCGGCCGACGGCGCCCTGCACGCGGTCGGCGACGTCGGCGGACCGGTCGAGGGACGCGTTCACCGCGCCGGCGAGGGCCTCGAGCTCGGTGCGGCCCGCGCCCGCCGGCAGGCGGGTGGCGAGGTCGCCGCTGCGCAGGACGCGCGTCATCTCCTGCACCGGCCGGACGACCGACCGGGCGACGACGAGCGCGAGCGCCCCCACCACGAGGACGACGACGAGGCCGGCCAGGCCCAGCCGCACGACCTGCGCGGTGGCGGCCGCGTGCACGTCGTCGACGTAGGTGCCGGACCCGACGACCCAGCCCCAGGGCTCGTAGCCCGCGACGTAGGACACCTTCGGCTGGGGGGCCTCGGAGTCCGGGCGCGGCCACTGGTAGGCGACGAAGCCGGCGCCGTCGGCCTCGACCACGCGCACGAACTCCTCGAACAGGTGCAGCCCGTCGGGGTCGGCGACGTCCGAGAGGTCGGTGCCGTCGAGCTTGGGCTTGATCGGGTGCACCACCATCGTCGGGCCGAGGTCGTTGATCCAGAAGTACTCGTCGCCGTCGTAGCGCAGCGTGCGCACCACCGCGATCGCCGCGGCCTGGGCCTCCTCGCGGGTGAGGCGGCCTGCGGCCTCCTCCTCGCCGTAGTGGGCGACGACGCCGAGCACCGTCTGCACGACGTCACGCGTGGCGGCCTGGCGCGCGCCCATCGCGGCCGAGGACGCCTGCACGGCGGCGACGGCGGTCAGCGCCAGCACGCCGACGGCGAAGGCGGCGACGAGGAGCACGAGACGGGCGGTGAGGGACCGCGGGACGAGGCGGCGCATGAGGGTCTCCGGTGACGCGGTGGGTGCGCCCGGGCTGCTCCGGCACGCAGACGGGACCATCGACCCATGTCGGCCCCTGTTGAGGATGCCGGGGCTCACCGGTGCGACGGGAGCCCGGGCAGCACGACCTGCACGCGCCGCACGCGCCCCGCCTCGACGAGGAGCCCGCGCCCGGGCGGCTGCTCGCCGACGGCCCGCGGACCGGGGGCGGTGCGGAACAGGCCCTCGGCGTCACCGGGCTGAGGGTGCAGCAGCAGTCCTCGCCGGCCGGACCGGAGCTCCGCGAGCAGCGGCCAGCCCGCCGACCACGCGGACGTCTCCGCCTCCCCGACGACGAGGCCGCCACCGCGCCGCACGGCCCGCACGAGCTCCGTCAGCGGCGCGTCGGCCGCCGTGCCCAGCAGGTCAGCGACGCCCTCGACCACGACGACGAGCGGCGCACCGGACCCGTCCGGGGTGTCGGCAGCACCGGCCGCGAGATCCACGAGGAGCGCCCGGGCGAGTGCTGCCGCCGCCTCGGGGTCGATGGTGCGGGCCGACCAGGGACCGGCGGCGCCGACGTCCGTCCGGCCGTGTGCGACGTGGACGAGGCGGGCGTCCGGCACGGCGTGCGCGACGGCCTCCGCCAGGGCGAGCAGGGCCGTGCTCCGTCCGCTCCCGCTGGGCCCGGCGACGACGAGGGTGCCCGTCGGCGCGAGGCCGACCGGCGCCAGCGTGTCGTCCGCCAGCGCCATCACGGGCAGGCCGTCGACCGTCCTCGGCAGGTCGGACGCGGGCACGACGGACGGCAGGCACCCGACCGGTGCCGTCACGCGGGCGCCGCTGCCACGGAGGCGGGCGGCCGCGGCCAGCACCGCCGCGGCCTGGGCAGCGGCATCGGGCACCACGACGGGACCGGCGTCCGTGCAGGGGTCGGTGCCGGCGTCGGTGCCGGCGTCGGTGCCGGCGTCGGTGCCGGGGTCGTTGTGGGAGTCGGTGCCGGCGTCGGTGCCGGGCGTCCGCGGCGTCCTCGGCGCGGCGTCCCCGACAGGGGTGAGCACCGGCCGCAGGCACGGCACCGCGAGCTGCACCTCCTCCGCGGCACCGGCGAGCACCGCGCGCCCGGGCGGCGCGTCGGGTCCGAGCACGTCCCGCGGGACGCCGAGCTGCAGGTAGGCGCCCTCGTCGGCCTGCCGGAGCACCACGCGCGCAGGGATTCCGGCGCCCAGCACCGACGGCAGCGCCGCGGGCCGCTCACCCGTCAGCACGACGTGCACGCCGAGCGCACGACCCTCCGACACCAGCCGCACGAGCGCGGCCCAGACCCCCGTCCGGGCGAGGTCGGCCTCGTACGCGTCGCGCACCGCGCCGATCCCGTCGACGAGCAGGAGCACCCGCGGCTCGTCGGGACGACCCGCCAGACGGCGGTACTCCGGCAGGGACCCGGCGTGCACCGCCCCGAACCGGGTCGCGCGGTCGTCGAGCAGCGACGTCAGCGTGCGCAGCAGCCGGGCCGTGCGCTCGGTGTCGGCGGGCTCGAGGACGGAGCCGACCGCCGGCAGCTGCGCGAGCACCGCGAGACCGCCGCCGCCGTGGTCGAGGACGTGCACCTCGACCGGGTCCGCCGCGGTGGCCGCGCCGAGGGCGATCGTCCGCAGCGCGGTCGTGCGGCCGCTGCCGCCGGCCCCGAGGACGGCGAGGTGCCCGTGCTCGTCGGGCCGGAACGCCACCGCGTGCTGGCGCTGCTCGGCGGGGGCGTCGAGCAGGCCGAGGGGCAGCGCGTCGCTCCCGTGCCCGCCGTCGGTGTCCAGCGGCACGACCGCCGGGAGGGCCGGCAGCCACGGCCGGCGGGGAGCGGGGACGGCCGCCGCCACGGCGGCGGCGCGGATCGTCGCGACGAGCCGCGCGGCGTCCGACGGGCCACCGGTCGGAGCACCGGTCGGAACACCGGTCGGAGCAGCGGTCACGGCACCGGTCGCGGCGGTGCGACCTCGACCGGGACCGCCCCCGGTCACCGGCTCATCCTCGCCCGCAGCCGTCGCCTCCGCCTCCGTCGCCTCCGTCGCCTCCTCCGCGGCACCACCGTGGAGCGGCAGCGGGTGCACGCGCACGACCGGGGCCAGCCCGCCGTCGGCCGAACCGCTGACGGACCCCGTCTGGAACACCGCGACCCGTCCCGGCCCGGTGCGGACGGCCGCACGGCCCGGGGTCGCCGGGTCCACGTGCGCCGCCAGCGGCACGCCCAGGACGTCCGTGGAGTCGTGCTCGTCGGCCATCCGCAGCGCCACGCGCAGGCCCGTGTTCGCGCGGATCGCGTCCGTCACCACGCCGGCCGGACGCTGCGTGGCGAGGACGAGGTGCAGCCCGAGCGAGCGCCCGCGCTGCGCCACGTCGACGACCCCCTCGACGAACGCCGGCACCTCGCGGGCGAGGGCGGCGAACTCGTCGACCACCACGACGAGGGAGGGCGGGGCCTTCGGGTGCCCCCGCCGCTCCAGCGTGACGAGGTCCGGCGCCCCGAGGCGCGCCAGGAGACGCTCGCGGTGCCGCAGCTCGGCGCGCAGGGACGTCAGGGCGCGGTGCACGAGGTGCCCGGACAGATCCGTGACCAGCCCGACGGTGTGCGGCAGGTCGACGCAGTCGGCGAACGCCGCGCCGCCCTTGTAGTCCACGAGCAGGAACGTCACCCGGTCCGGCGCGTAGGACGCCGCCAGCGACAGCACCCACGCCTGCAGCAGCTCGGACTTGCCGGCGCCCGTCGTGCCGGCCACCAGCGCGTGCGGCCCCTGCGCGCGCAGGTCGAGGACGAGCGGCCCGTCGGCGCCCTGCCCGACGACGGCCCGCAGCCCCGCGTCGGCGCCGGCCGATCCCCGCGCCGATCCCCGCGCCGGTCCCCGCGCCGAACCCTGCGCCGGACCCCGCGCAAGACCCTGCGCCGTGGCCCCCGCCGTGTCGACGGCCGCACGGCGCTCGACCAGCGACCCCGACTGGCGCCAGCGCGCGACGACCGCCCCGGGTGCGACCGCGACCGCCGGACCGAGCAGCGTGGTGAGGGCGACCCCCGCGGGCACCTCGCCACCGCCCGGTCCCGGCGCCCCCGCGTCCCGGACGCCGCACAGCACGCGCGCGAGGTCCTCGGCCACCACGTGGGGCAGGCCCTCCGCGTCGAGGGCCGCCCACGTCCCCTCGTCGGTGCGGCCGAGACGCGCCGACCACGCCGACGTGCCGGCCGTCCCACCGGTGGTACCGCCCACGGGTGCCGTCACCTCGAGGAAGGCCCGGCACGCAGCGGGCAGCTCGGGTGCACGGTCGGCGGCCCACACGAGGTGGACGCCGACGGCCGGCCCCGCCTCGGCCAGGGCGACGAGCGCGCCGCGGTCCACCGGCACGGCGTCCTCGACCACGACGAGGACCGCCGGGGGGCGTCCGGCGTCCGCCGCGGCACCGGTGCGCCACGCACCGCGGGTGGGCAGGGCCGCGCGGCGCTCGACGAGCTCCTCGAGCCGGACGAGGAGGGCGGCGCACCCCGCAGGCCCGACCGCCAGCCGTGGTCCGGCCGGGGTGGCCGTCGTGGCGACGTCGGCCGCGGCGGCGTGCGGCAACCAGGCGAGCCAGCGCCAGTCCGATGCGCGCGACGCCGGCACGAGGGCCGCGACGAGGAGGTCCTCGGGCGCGTGCAGCGCGACCGCCTGGGCGACCAGGGCGCGCGCGACGTCCCGGCCGCCGTCCTGGGCGACACCGACGTGGCCGCACCGACCGAGGTCCACCTCGTGCGCCACGCGCGGCAGGAGCCGGAGGGCGTCCACCGCGGCGTCGCGGGCCGCGGCGGCGGCGGCGTGCGGCGCCGAGGAGATCGCGGTCGGTACGGTCGCCGCCACCGCCCGTACCGTCACGCACGACGGCGCGGGCCCGGCCCCCGCCCGCAGCACCGGCCCGCCGCCGGCGCCCGCCCGGCGGCACCACAGCAGCGGCCCTCGCGACCGCGCGTCCGCGACGAGCGCCACCAGCGGGGGCAGCTCCTCCTCCCGCACGGCCACCTCGTCCGTCTGCAGCGCGCGGGCCCGGGCGACGACGACCTCCAGCGCCGCGTGGAAGGCGGCCAGCGCGGCGCGGGTCGCCCGGCGCTCGCCCGCGCGCCGCTCCCACCACGCGCCGACCGCCAGCACCGGGCTCAGCGCCACGAGGACGAGCGTCAGCGCGGCGTGCGTCGCCAGCCACAGCGCCCCGCCGAGCACCAGCGGCGCGGCGACCGTGAGCCAGGGGAACCGGCCGGGCACGGTCGGCTCGGGCACCGGCGGGAGGTCGAGCTCCTGCGGCGCGAACCGCGGGACGACCCGCGGCGCGCGGTTGAAGGGCTCGCCGCGGCTCCCGCCGACGGCGGCGTCGCCGGCAGCTCCCGTCGCGACCGGCTCGACGACGAGCACCGTGTCCCCGAGGACGGCGGGCTCCCCGGGTGCGAGGACCGCGCGGGCCACGCGTCCCCCGGCGACGACGACGCCGCCCACGGTGCCCTCGTCGACGACCTCGAGCCGGCGCCCGACCACGAGGCGCGCGTGCCGTCCCGCCACCCGCGGGTCGTGCAGCCGGACCGCGCTGCCGGCGTCCGTCCCGATCGACGCGGACCCGACGGGCAGCGGCACGACGAGGCCCGCGTCCACCCCGGCCAGCACCCGCAGCACGGCGGCCACGGGCTCGCCGTCGGCCGGCAGCGGCACGTCCTCGACCCGGACGTCGTCGCCGGGCACGAGGACCCCGTCCGCGAGCACCGCCGCCGGCGCCAGCCGCTGCCAGGACCGGCCCCCGGGCGGCCGGACGAGCAGCGTCGGCACCGTGCGACCGGTGCGGCCGCTGCGACCACCGGTGCGGCGCCCCCGCCGCGGCGCCACCGCCCGCGCGACCTGCGTCACCGTCGCCCGCCCGTCGGCCACGACGAGCACGCCCCGCGGAGCGGCCCCGTCGTCGTGCAGCAGCACCGGTGCGCGCACCACGTCCCCCGTCCCCGGGGCGGTGCCCGGCCGTTCACCGGCCGCGGCCGGACCGCCGGACCTCCGGCGGTGCGCGGACGCTAGCGGCAGGTCTCCCGGCCGCGTGCGTCCCCCTGTGGACGACGGGGGACGTCGACGGCGAGGACGTCAGCGCGCCGGCAGCAGGAGCAGCCCGTCGCGCACGAGGTCGCGCACCCGCGGCAGCACCTCGGCGGCGGTGGCCGCCGTGCCGGTCCCGAGCAGCTCCCCCAGCGCGGCGACGATGCGCCCGGCCGCGAGCTCCCCGTCGCACGCGCCCACGAACCCGGCGACGGCCGTGCCGACCTGCACGGTCCGACCGAACCCGCCGCCCTGCCGCAGCAGCACCACGCGCGGGTCGGCGTCGCCGGGCGTGAGGTAGCGCTCCTCCGTCACGTCCGGCGCGACGACGAGCCGCTGCGCGGCCAGCGCGTCGTCGTCGAGGGCGTCGAGCGCGTCGTGCGCGGCCAGCACCGCGGCGACCACGGGGCCGAGGGGCTGCTGGACCGTCCCCGTGACCTCCTCGAGCCGGCGCAGGCGGGTGCCCCCGGGCACGGCCGGGCGCCGCAGCGTGACGATGCCGAAGCCGACCGCCTCGACGCCGCGGGCGGCGAAGTCGTCGAGCCAGGCGCCGTACCGGGCCAGCCAGGCGGCGCGGTCGCCCTCGGGCGTGGTGCCGCCGTCGCGGATCCACATCTCCGCGTACTGCGCGGGGTCGAGCAGGTCCCGCTGCACCACCCACGCGTCGAGGCCGGCGGCGTCGACCCAGGCGCCGATGCGCTCGTGCCACTCCTCGCCGCGGTGCACCTCCCAGTTGCCGAGCAGCTGCGCGACGCCCCCGGGCACGAGGACGTCCCCGATCCCCTCGACGAGCTCCTGCACGATCGCGTCGCCCGCGCGGCCGCCGTCGCGGTACTCGTACGCCGGCACGCCGGGCACCCGCGGGGTGATGACGAAGGGCGGGTTGCTGACGACGAGGTCGAACCGCTCGTCGGCCACCGGCTCCAGCAGCGACCCGCGGCGCAGCTCGACCGTCCCCGCCGGCAGGCCGGCCAGGCGCGTCGTGAGCCCCGCGAAGGCGAGGGCGCGGGACGAGATGTCCGTCGCGACGACGGTGCGCGCGTGCCGGGCGGCGTGCAGCGCCTGGACGCCGCAGCCCGTGCCCAGGTCGAGCACGCGCTCCCGCGGGGTCCGCACCGTGGCCTGCGCGAGCAGCGCCGACGCGCCGCCGACGCCGAGCACGTGGTCCGTGCGCAGCGCGCGCCCCGTCGCCAGCTCCCCGAGGTCCGAGACGACCCACCAGTCGGCGGGCGCGCCGAGACCGTCCTCGACGGCGTAGGGCCGGAGGTTTACCCGCGCCCGCACACCGTCGTCCCTCCCCTGCCCCGCGACCTCGAGCAGGCCCGCGGCGACGGCGGCGTCGACACCGAGGGTCGGCAGGGCGGCGGCCAGGTCCCGCCGGGCGACGTCCGCCCCCAGCAGGAACGCCCGGACCAGCGCGGCCGGGCCGCCCGCCCGCGTGACGCCCGTGCCGTCGAGGCCCGCCGTCGCCCGCAGCGCCGGCACCGCCTCCCCGCGGTGCAGCGCGGCCGACGCCACGGGCCCGAGCAGCTCCTCGACGCCGTCGACGGTGTAGCCCGCGGCGGTCAGGTCCGCACGCAGCCGCTCGACCCCGGCGTCGTCGAGGCCGGGGACGTCGGGCGCGGGGACGCCGGGCGTCACCGCCCGGCCCCCGCCGCCGGCGCGGCGGGCCGCACGTCGACGACGACGGGCCGGTGGTCGCTGGCCCGGGCGACGACGGGACCGCCGGGCACCCACGACCCCAGCACCACGAGCCCCGCGCGGCCCGGGGCGGCGGCCGCCACGCCGGGCACCCGTCCCGCACCGCTGCGACGGCCCCGCACCGCGTGCACGACCCGCGCCACGCGGCCGGGCGTCGGCGGCGGCGACTCCTCGTCCCCCGCCTCGACCAGGACGGCGTCGATGCGCAGCCGCGGACGTGCCGCCGGGAACGTCGCCACGCCCCCGCCGCCGAGGACCGCGGCGTCCGTGAGACGCCCGCCCAGCCGGCGCCAGGACGCGCCCGTCGGCTGCTCGTTGAGGTCCCCCATGACGACGAGCGGCCCGCCGGCGGGGTCGACCGCCGCGAGCAGCCGGTCGAGGTGCCGGGACCGCTCCCCCGCCGACAGGCCGAGGTGCACGACGAGCACCTGCACCCCTGCCACCTGCGCGAGCACCGCCCCGCGACGCGTGCGGCCCGGCCGCCAGGGCAGCCGCAGCGCCCGCGCGGGACCCGTCGGCAGGCCCGGCGCGACGAGCAGCGCGGTCGTCCGCGCCCCGCCGCCACGCACGAGGGGCACGAGCCCGGCCCGCCGCGCCAGCCGGTCGAGCCGGCGGCGGCCGAGGGGTCCGCGCGGCGGCTCCTGCACCGCCAGCACGTCCGGGGACTGGGCGCGCACGACCGCGGCCACCGCGGCGGCGTCGAGGTGCAGGCCCTTGATGTTGTACGTCATGAGGCGGAGCGACGGCGGCTCCTCGTCGCCGGCCGGGGACGCGCCCGGGACGGGCACGTCACCCGGTCCCGCCGCGGGCACGGTCGGCACCCCGGACGCCGCCACGGGACGGTCCCCCGCGGTCCCCGGGACGGCCGGTCCGCCCGCCGCCGCACCCGGCACCGGGTCCGCCGCCGCGTCGTCCCTCGCCTCGCCCACCGCGCCTGCCTCTCGTCGCCACCGGGCGCCGCTCCCGGTCGACGCATCGTCCCACGCACCGCCGCCCCCGGCCCCGCGGACGGCGGGACGGGGGGCGGCGGACAGGCGGGCGGGGCTGGGGACGGCTCAGGCCCGCCGCTCGGACACGAGCTGCGCGTCGTGCTCGAGGCGGCCCTCGGCGTCGACGCGGGCCGCGCGCAGCCGGGACAGGATGATGGCGGAGAACGCCACGCCCGCCGCGACCACCGCGATGGTCAGGCGCAGGCCGGTGCTCGCGTCGTCGCCCACGGAGACCTGGACGACGGCCGGCGCGATGAGCAGCGCGACGAGGTTCATCACCTTGATGAGCGGGTTGATCGCGGGCCCGGCGGTGTCCTTGAACGGGTCGCCGACGGTGTCCCCGATGACCGCGGCGGCGTGGGCGTCGGAGCCCTTCCCGCCGTGGTGGCCGTCCTCGACGATCTTCTTCGCGTTGTCCCAGGCACCGCCCGCGTTGGCCAGGAAGACCGCCATGAGGACGCCCGCACCGATGGAGCCGGCCAGGAACCCCGCCAGCGGCCCGACGCCCAGGCCGAAGCCGACGGCGATCGGCGCGAACGCCGCGAGCAGGCCCGGCGTGGCCAGCTCCCGCAGCGAGTCGCGGGTGCAGATGTCCACGACGCGCCCGTACTCGGGCCGCGTCTCGCCCGTCATGATCCCCGGGTGCTCGCGGAACTGGCGGCGCACCTCGAACACGATGGCGCTGGCCGCGCGCGTCACGGCGTCGATGGCCAGGCCGGAGAACAGGAACACCGTGGCCCCGCCGAGGATCACGCCGACGAGCGTGACCGGCGAGATGATGTCGTAGGACGTCATGGCCGCGGTGATGTCGCCGCCCAGGTCCGGGCCGACCTCCGCGAGCGCCGTGCGGACGGCGTCGGCGTAGGAGCCGAACAGCGCGGTCGCCGCGAGCACGGCCGTGGCGATGGCGATGCCCTTCGTGACGGCCTTCGTCGTGTTCCCCACCGCGTCGAGGTCCGTGAGGATCTGCGCGCCCTCGGGCGTGACGTCGCCGGACATCTCCGCGATCCCCTGCGCGTTGTCGCTCACCGGTCCGAAGGTGTCCATCGCGACGATCACGCCGACCGTGGTCAGCAGGCCGCACCCGGCGAGGGCGACGAGGAACAGCGCCAGCGGCACGGACCCGCCGGCCAGCAGGAACACGCCGCAGATGGCGGCGGCGATGATGCCCGCGGTGTAGACCGCCGACTCGAAGCCCACGCCGATGCCGGACAGCACCACGGTCGCGGCGCCCGTCAGGGTCGTGCGGGCCACGTGCTTCGTCGGCTTGCTCGTCGTGCCCGTGAAGTAGCCCGTCACCCACAGGATGACGCCGGCCAGCACCACCCCGATGGCCACGGCCGCCGAGGCGATGAGCCGCGGGTCCCCGCCGTGCGTCTCCAGGCCCGCGGTCCCCCCGGGCATCGCCGCGAAGGTCGAGGGCAGGTAGACGAAGGCCGCGACCGCCGCCAGCACGACCCCGACGAGCGCGGCGATGTAGAAGCCCCGGTTGATGGCCGCGAGCCCGCTCTCCTGCCCACGCACCTTCGTCGTGACGACGCCCAGGACGGCGACGACCGCGCCGATCGCGGTGACGATCAGCGGGAAGACCAGGCCCTCCTCGCCGAAGGCGGCCTTGCCGAGGATGAGCGCGGCGACGAGGGTCACCGCGTAGGACTCGAAGAGGTCCGCGGCCATCCCCGCGCAGTCCCCGACGTTGTCGCCCACGTTGTCCGCGATGGTGGCCGCGTTGCGCGGGTCGTCCTCGGGGATGCCCTGCTCCACCTTCCCGACGAGGTCCGCGCCGACGTCGGCCGCCTTCGTGAAGATGCCGCCGCCGACCCGCATGAACATGGCCAGCAGCGCGGCGCCGAAGCCGAAGCCCTCGAGCACCGCCGGCGCCTCCCCGCGGTAGATCAGCACGACCGACGCCGCCCCGACCAGCCCGAGCCCCACGACCGACATGCCGACCACGCCGCCGGTCCGGAAGGCGATCCGCGCCCCCTCCGCGCGACCGCCGGGCAGGGACGCGGCCGCTGCGACGCGCAGGTTCGCGCGCGTCGCCAGCCACATCCCCAGGAACCCGATGGCGGCGGAGAACAGCGCGCCGACGAGGAAGAAGATCGAGCGCCCCACCTTCACGCCGGCGTCGCCGGGCAGCAGGAGCAGCAGGGCCAGCACCACCACGGCGAACAGCGCCAGCGTCCGGAACTGCCGGCGCAGGTAGGCCGACGCGCCCTCCTGCACCGCCTGCGCGATGTCCTGCATCGCGAGGCTGCCCCGGTTGGCGGCGAGCACCTGCTGGCGCAGGAACATCGCCACCCCGAGCGCGGCCACCGCGACGACGGCGATGACCGCGACGATGAGCAGGCTGGACGTCGAGAGCTCGAGCATGCATCCCTCCCTGGTTCCCCCAGGGGCACCCTTGCCCCCCGGGACGCACCGGCCGTCGTTGGCCGGACCCGAGGAGCATAGGTGCACGCCACAGCGCCTGCCCAGGGTGTGGCAGGGACCGGACAGCCGTGTCCCCCGTGCGGGTCAGCCCCTGCGGGCACCGACGTCCCACCCCGGCCGGGGTCCGCCCGCCGCCGCGAGCGCCGACCGGTACGCCGGGCTCGTCCCGTCGGGCCGCACGGTCTGCAGGACGTGCTCGCGCACCCCCCGCGCGCGCAGCCGCTCGACGAGGCCCGCGACGTCCTCCTCGGTCAGGACCGTCGGGTCGACCGTGGTGCGCACCTGGAGGTCCACGCCGGCGGCGAGCACGAGGTCCAGGGACGCCTCCACCGCCGCGGCGGCCGTCGTCGGGCCGCCGACGCGCACGACGTCCCGGTACCGCGCGGCCGGCGCCTTGACGTCCAGGCCGACCCAGTCGACGTACGGCAGCACCTGCGCCAGCGCCCGCGGGTAGGCGCCGGCCGTGTGCAGGCCGACGCCGAACCCCGCGGCCCGCACCTCACGCGCGGCGGCGACGATGGCGGGCTGACGCGTCGGCTCGCCGCCGGAGAGGACGACCCCGTCGAGCAGGCCCACCCGGCGGCCGAGCAGGTCGCGCACCTCCTGCCAGGCGACGACCCCGGGGGTGCGCGGGTCGAGAATGGCCGAGTTGTGGCAGTAGGTGCAGCGCCAGGGGCAGCCCTGCAGGAAGACGGTCGCGACGAGGCGCCCCGGCCAGTCCACCGTGGACATCCGCTCGAGCCCGGCGATGGCGAGGCCGTCGGCGCCCTCGTCGGGCGAGGTGCCGCGGCCGCCGAGGCCGCTCACCGCGCGGCCGTCGCCGACAGCCCCACCGGCTCCCGGAACGGGGTGCGCTCGGCGTGCTCGCCCTTCTTGCCGATGTTGAACGAGCTCACGGGTCGGTGGTAGCCCATGACGCGGGTCCAGACCTCCGTCGCGCCGCCGCACGTGGGGCACGCCGGCTGCTCCCCGACGAGGTACCCGTGCGCCGGGCAGATGGAGAAGGTCGGCGTGACGGTCAGGTACGGGAGCCGGAACAGCGTCAGCGCGCGGCGGACGAGCTCGCGGCACGCCGC
This sequence comes from Cellulomonas sp. plas2, assembly GCF_057221735.1. NCBI lineage: Bacteria > Bacillati > Actinomycetota > Actinomycetes > Micrococcales > Cellulomonadaceae > Cellulomonas > Cellulomonas sp. plas2. The sequence goes on along the minus strand of NZ_CM170155.1, from coordinate 798,687 downwards.
GGCCGAGGAGACCCGCTCCCCCAGGTACAGGTGCAGCACGGTGCCGCCGGTGTAGCGCCGCTGCAGCTCGTCCTGGCGCTCGAGCGCCTCGAAGGGGTCGTCGGTGAAGCCGACCGGGAGCTGGGAGGAGTTGGTGTAGTACGGCTGGTCGTCCGTCCCTGCCTGGCGGATGCCTGGGAAGCGGCGGCGGTCCTCCTTGGCGAAGCGGTAGGTGGTGCCCTCCGCCGGCGTCGCCTCGAGGTTGTAGAGGTTGCCCGTCGCCTCCTGGAACTCGACCATCCGGGCGCGGACGTGGTCCAGGACGCGCAGCGCCATCGCGTGGCCCTCGTCGGTGGTGAGGTCGTGGGCGTCGAGCGTGGCGTTGCGGACCATCTCGTTGAGCCCGTTGACCCCGATCGTCGAGAAGTGGTTGTCGAGGGTGCCGAGGTAGCGGCGGCTGTAGGGGAACAGGCCCTCGTCGAGCAGCCGCTGGACCGTCGTGCGCTTGAGCTCGAGGGACTGGCGGGCCAGCTCGAGGAGGCGGTCGAGCGCGGCGAGCAGCCCCGGCTCGTCGCCGGGGTGCAGGAAGCCCAGGCGCGCGCAGTTGACCGTCACCACCCCGATCGACCCCGTCTGCTCGCCCGAGCCGAAGAGCCCGTTGCCGCGCTTGAGCAGCTCGCGCAGGTCGAGCTGCAGGCGGCAGCACATGGACCGCACGTCGCCGGGCCGCATGTCGGAGCTGATGAAGTTCTGGAAGTACGGCAGGCCGTAGCGCGCCGTCATGGCGAACAGCCGCTCGGCGTTCTCCGACTCCCACGGGAAGTCCGCGGTGATGTTGTACGTCGGGATGGGGAAGGTGAACACGCGGCCGGAGGCGTCGCCGGCGGTCATCACCTCCATGTAGGCGCGGTTGAGCAGGTCCATCTCGGGCTGCAGGTCGCCGTAGGTGAAGTCGCACGGCTCGCCGGCGACGAACGGCACCTCGTCGGCCAGGTCCGCGGGGCAGGTCCAGTCGAAGGTGAGGTTGGTGAACGGCGTCTGCGTGCCCCACCGGCTGGGCACGTTGAGGTTGTGGACGAGCTCCTGGATGCCCTGTCGGACCTGCTCGTACGTGAGGCCGTCGCGCCGGACGTACGGGGCGAGGAACGTGTCGAAGGAGCTGAACGCCTGCGCGCCGGCCCACTCGTTCTGCATCGTGCCGAGGAAGTTGACGATCTGGCCGATCGCGCTGGAGAAGTGCCGCGGCGCCGTCGCCTCGACCTTGCCCGGGACGCCGTTGAGCCCTTCGGCCAGGAGCTGCCGCAGCGACCAGCCCGCGCAGTAGCCCGAGAGCATGTCGAGGTCGTGGATGTGCAGGTCGCCGTCGCGGTGCGCCTGGCCGACCTCCGGCGGGTAGACCTCGGACAGCCAGTAGTTGGCGATGACCTTGCCCGCCGTGTTGAGGATGAGGCCGCCCAGCGACCACCCCTGGTTGGCGTTCGCGTTGACCCGCCAGTCCGAGCGGTCCAGGTACTCGTCGACGGTGGCGGCGACGTCGACGAGCACGGGGGCGTGGGCGCGAGGGACGGCCGGAGGGACGGGTCGAGCGGCGGGCTGGGCGGGCGGGGGCACGGCGGACGCGGGCACGGCGGGGCCTTTCGGGGTCGGCGACGCATGGCGGCGACGGCCGGTCCCAGATGTGGTGCCCGACCGGTGGGGGCACCACCAGATGTGCCATTCCTACGGGTGGCGCGCGGAGCCGACGAGGACGTTCGTCCTACCGGCTGCGGGTTCGGCTCGCCGTGCTGCGCCGACGGCGCGCAGCGCTGATGGCAGAGCGGGCGTGTCGCTGCAGCGCCCGGCGCGGCACCCCCTCCGGCAGGCAGGTCCGGTCAGAGATCCGGTCAGAGATCCGGTGAGGCGTCCGGACCTCTGACGTCCAGCCGCACCGCGTCGCCCGGCCGGAGCTGCGCGGCGCGGACCAGGGCCGAGGGCGTGAGCACCGCCACCACCGGGTAGCCGCCGGTGACGGGGTGGTCGGCGAGGAAGACGACGGGGCCGCCCGCCGGCGGCAGCTGCACCGCCCCGGGCACGAGCCCCTCGGAAGGGACCTCCCCGGCGTGGCGCCGCACGGCGGGCCCGACGAGCCGTACCGCCGTCCGGTTCGAGTCTGGTGAGACGGTGAGGACCAGCCGCGCCAGCGCGTCCCACGTCAGGTCCAGGCGGTCGGCGCGCGGGCCCGAGAGGGCGCCCAGGACGACCGGACCCGTCGCGGGCGCGCCACGGACGTCGGTGCGCCCGCCGTCGACGGCCCCGTCGGCGGCCCCGTCGTCGGTCCCGTCCGCGCCGGGGGCTGCGGGCTCCGGCCAGCCGTCGGTCTGCTGCCCGACGACGAGCACGTCCCCCGCACGGACCGGCGGCGGCCCGAGGCCGGACAGGACGTCGTGCGAGCGGGAGCCGAGCACGGGCGGGACGTCGACCCCGCCCCGGACGGCCAACCAGGACCGCAGCCCGGCCGACGGCGTCCCCAGCCGCAGCACCGACCCGTCGGTCACGCGCACCGGCACGTCCAGGGGCACGGGCACCCCGTCGAGGTCGGCACCGCAGTCGGCACCCCCGAGCGCGACGACGTGCGGCCCGCGCGCCCGCAGCACGAGCCCGCCGAGCAGCACCTCGAGCGCCGCGGCACCGGCCGCGTTGCCGACCGCGCGGTTGACGCGGCGCAACGTCGCGGGGTCGGCGGCTCCGGACCGCGGCACCCCGACGACCGCGTGCCCGCGGCGCCCGAGGTCCTCCACGAGCACGAGCGGGCCGGTCGCGAGGACCTCCCAGCACGGGCGCGGGGGGAAGGCCGAGGGGACGGCAGTGGGGACGGCGGTGGGGACGGCGGTGGGGACGGCGGTGGGGACGGCGGTGGGGACGGCGGTGGAGACGGCGGTGGGGACGGCGGTGGGGACGGCGGTGGGGACGGCGGTGGGGACGGCGGTGGAGCCGCCGCCGTTCCCGGCCGCGGCCCCGGCGGACATCCGCCGCCCTCGTCGGCCTGCCGCCACCGCCTCGCGCACCGGCACGAAGCGCACCGCACGGCCCGGGACGAGCAGCGCCGGCGGGTCGCGCTCGACGTCGAAGAGGACCGCCGTGGTCCGCCCGAGCAGCCACCAGCCGCCGGGGGACGCCTCGGGGTAGACCCCGGTGAAGACGTCGGCGACGGCCACGGACCCGGCGGGCACCCGCGGCCGGGGCGTCCGCCGTCGGGGCAGCACCAGGGCCGGGTCGAGGCCGACGAGGTAGCCGAACCCGGGCGCGAACCCGCCGAAGGCGACCGTGTACCGCCCGGCGGCGTGCCGCGCGACCACCTCGTCGCGCGTCAGCCCGGTGGCCGACGCCGCCTCGTCGAGGTCGGCGCCGTCGTAGACGACCTCGAGGCGCAGCTCGTCCTGCGGTGCCGGGTCCTGCTCGCATCCCGCCTCGCGGTGGGCGTCGCCGCCCGTCGGCGGAGCCCCGGACGCCACCCGCCGCCGCCATGTCTCACGCACCAGCGCTGCCGCACGGTCCGCCGTCCCCGGCCCGCGCGGAGCCCACCGGACGAGCACCGTGCGGGCCGCGGGGACGACGTCCTGCACCCAGGCAGGTGCGGCCTGCCGCAGGGCCGCGTCGAGCGCGCGCACCGACCCCAGGTCGGGCAGGTCGACGAGCACCGCGTCGGGCCCGTACCGGTGCAGGACCAGCGCCGGCACGGCGTTTCCGGGCGAGCCCTCGGCAGGTCCGCTCACCGGGGCCGGAAGGGTCGCAGCGTCACGCCCGCGTCCGTCAGCGCCGCGCGGACGGCAGAGGCGACCGCGACCGCACCCGGCGTGTCCGAGTGCACGCACACCGAGCGCGCCGACACGGCCACGGACGTCCCGTCGACCGCCAGCACGGTGCCGGTCGTCGCCAGGCGGACCGCCTGCTCACCCGCCCGCCACGGCGAGCCGACGAGCGCACCCGGCTCCCCTCGCGGCACCAGCGAGCCGTCCGCCCGGTACCCGCGGTCGGCGAAGGCCTCGGCGACGACCGCCAGCCCCGCCCGCGCCGCCGCGTCGAGCACCACCGACCCCGGCGCCGCCAGGACGGCGAGGTCCCGGTCGACCGCCAGCACCGCCTCCACGAGCGCACCGGCCTGCTCCGGGTCGTGCCCGACGCGGTGGTACAGCGCGCCGTGCGGCTTCACGTAGCGGACGCCGGTGCCGGCCACCGCGGCGTGCCGGGCGAGCGCCTCGAGCTGCTCGACGAGGTCGGCCCGCAGGACGTGGGCCGCGACGTCGGTGCGCCGTCGTCCGAACCCCTCCCGGTCCCGGTAGGAGGGGTGGGCGCCGACCACGACGCCGCGGGCGGCGGCGGCGCGGCAGGTGGCGAGCATGGTGGCGTCGTCGCCGCCGTGGAAGCCGGCGGCGACGTTGGCGCTCGTGACCAGGTCGAGGAGGGCCTCGTCGGCGACGGGCTCACCGCCGCGCCACGGCCCGTCGCCCTCGCCCAGGTCGCAGTTGAGGTCGAGGACCGGGCCGTGCCCGTCGCCGGTCATCCCGCTCCCCGTGGTCGCACCGGCAGGGTGTGCTGCGTCGTCCGTCAGGAGACCCGGACCTCCTTCCAGAACGCGACGTAGCCGCTGAAGTCGCGGCCGACGCGGTCGAAGGCCGTGGGGTACGGGTGCGGGTAGGACCAGGCGCGGTCCTGCAGCCGGGTGCCGTCCAACGCGACGGTCCAGTACTGGCACTCGCCCTTCCAGGGGCACGTGTACGGGGTGGGCGACGCCTCGAGGAGGTCCGTGCGGACCGACGACGGCGGGAAGTAGACGTTGCCCTCGATGTGCAGGACCTCGTCGTCGGTGGCCTCCGCGAGGACGGTGCCGTCGAGGGTGGCGGTGGGCATGGCTCTCTCCTGTCCCGGAGCTGGAGGGCGCCGGCCGACGCCCCTCCGCGTGACCGTAGGCCGCCGCGCCGGGGCACGCACCCCTCCGTCGGGTGCCGCACGCCCGGCGCCGGTCGTCCCCGGGCGCGGCCCCGGCCAGGGCTTGCCGGGCGGCACGTTCCGGGCCACCGTGGGCCGCATGGCCACGCACGGAGGACCGGAGGACGACGGGGACCTGACGGCGCTGCGCGAGCGCGCCGACGCGGGCGACCGCGACGCCGTCGACCAGCTCGTCGAGCTCGCCGGCGAGCGGCGGGACCTGGTCGAGCTGCGCCGTCTCGCGGACGCGGGCTCCCGGGCCGCCCTCGACGAGCTCGTCCAGGTCGCGGCCGAGGAGGAGGACCTCGACACCCTGCGCGCGCTGGCCGAGGCCGGCCACCGTGACGCCGTCGACGTGCTCGAGGAGCTCGAGGGCGGGCGCCCGACCTGATCGCGCGTCCGGTGCGACCCGCGGGCCCGCACCTCGGCCGGGCGCCGGGCCCGGCTGGGCCGGGCCACCCGCTCTCTCCTCATGGCGCTCGTCACCGGTCGGCGTCGAGCAGCGTGCGCACCTCCGCGGCGGTCAGTCGGCCGCCGGTGAGCTCCTCGCCGCCCAGCACCGACGCGAACAGCGCCGCCTTGGCCCCCTTGAGCGCCATCACCTTGTCCTCGATCGTCCCGGCCGCGACCAGCCGGTAGACCATCACCTGCCGGGTCTGCCCGATGCGGTGCGCGCGGTCGACGGCCTGGGCCTCGGCCGCCGGGTTCCACCACGGGTCGAGCACCACGACGTAGTCCGCCTCCGTCAGCGTCAGGCCGGCACCTCCGGCCTTGAGGCTGATGAGGAACACGGGCGCGTCGCCGGAGCGGAACCGCTCGACGACCTCCGGCCGCCGGCGCGTGGCGCCGTCGAGGTACGCGTAGGCCGTCCCCGCGGCGTCCAGCCGCTCGCGGACGCGGCCCAGCACCGAGGTGAACTGCGAGAACACCAGGACGCGGTGCCCGTCGGCGACGATCTCCTCGAGCATCCCGGCGAGGTGGTCGAGCTTGGAGGCCGGCACCCCCGCGTGCCGCTCGTCGACGAGGGACGGGTCCAGGGCGAGCCGGCGCAGCAGCGTGAGCGACCGGAACACCGCGAACCGGTTGCCGTCGAGGTCGTCCAGCAGCCCCAGCACCTTCTGCCGCTCCCGCGCCAGGTACCGGTCGTAGAGCGCCCGGTGCCGGGGCGCGAGCTCCACCTCCACCGCGTGCTCCAGCCGCGGCGGCAGGTCGGCCGCCACGTCCTCCTTCGTGCGCCGCAGCAGGAACGGGCGGATGCGCCGACGCAGGTCCGCGAGCCGCGCGGTGTCGCCCTCGCGCTCGATGGGCGTCCGGTACCGCTCGGTGAACCGCTGCAGCGACGGCAGCAGACCCGGGGCGACGAGCCCGAGCAGCGCCCACAGCTCCAGCACCGAGTTCTCCAGCGGCGTGCCGGTGATCGCCACCTTCAGGGGCGCCGGCAGGGTCCGCGCGGCGGCGTACCCGCGCGAGGTGTGGTTCTTGAGGGTCTGCGCCTCGTCGAGCACGAGCGCGGACCAGCCGACGCCCTGGTGCTCGTCGGCCTCGAGCCGGAACAGCGCGTAGGAGGTGACGACCACGTCCGCCCCTGCGGCCACCTCCGCCAGGGACGTCCCGCGCCGCGCCGCCGTCGCCTCCACCGTGCGGACGACGAGGTCCGGCACGAAGCGGGCCGCCTCCGACGCCCAGGCACCGACGACGGACGTGGGGGCCACGACGAGCACCGGGCCGGCCCGGCCTGCCGTGGTCGTCCGGTACCAGGTCGCGAAGGTCAGCACCTGGAGCGTCTTGCCCAGCCCCATGTCGTCGGCGAGCACCCCGCCCAGACCGGACTCCGCGAGCCGGCGCAGCCAGGCGTACCCGGCGCGCTGGTAGGGCCGGAGCGTGGCGGCGACGCCCGGCGGCACCTCGACGTCCGACGAGGGGTCGGCCAGCGTCGCGAGCCGCTCCACCGCCGACCGCCACGCCCGGGCCTGCTCGACGACGACGCCCACCGCCTCGAGCTCGTCCCACGCGGACACGTCGTAGCGGCTCACGCGCAGACCGGCGGCCCGACGCGGGTCGTCCAGTGCCCGCGCCTCGGCGAGCAGGGCGCGCAGGGCCTCGAGGGCCGGGCCGTCGACGCGCGCCCACAGGCCGTCGTCGAGCATGACCCGGTCCTGCCCGGCGGCCATGGCGGTCAGCACGCGGGCCAGCGGCAGGTCGCGCCCGTCGACGCGCAGCTTCACGGACAGGTCGAACCAGTCCCGGTCCCCGCCGAGCCGGGGTGCGGCCGCGACGGGACCAGGCGTGACGTCGGTCGCCGCGCCGGGGGCGAGGTCGGTCGCGGAGCCGGACGCGTCGTCGGTGCCGTCGTCCCTCCCGTCGTCGGTACCGCCGGCGGAGGTCCGGACGTGCACCTCCACCGGTGCCGACGCCTCGCGGAACTCCGGCAGCGGACCGGTGGCGCGCACCTCGACGTCCGGCAGGTCCGCGAGCGCCGGCAGCACCGCCCCGGCGAGGGTCACGCCGTCCCACGCCTGCAGCACCGCCCCGTCGGAGCGGCCGTCGGCGTGGTCGTCGAAGCGGCCGTCGGAGCGCCCGACGAGCAGCGGCGCCACGAGGGCCGCCCGCAGGCGCTCGGACGAGCCCGGCACGGTCGGCGCTGCCGCGGCCAGGGCCGCGTCGACCGTGGCCGACGTCGCGGCGAGCACCCTCGCCTCGTCGTCGACGCGGCGCCACGGCTGCGCCGCCCGGTCGAGCGGCCCGACCGGCACGGCCGGCGGGCCGCCGCCCTCCTCCCCGCGGTAGGCCCACGTCCAGCGCGCCGCCACGGTCAGGTCCTCCCCTGGCACCAGCTCCAGCCGGAGCACGCAGCGCGCGGGCGACGGGACCCGCACCGACGTGTCGCTGCTGGTCAGGGGGAGTACGGCGGCCAGCCGCGGGGCGTAGCCCGACCAGAACGCGTCCGTCGTCCCCTCGGTCACGCGGAGCGGCGAGGGGAGGGTCAGCAGCGACTCCGCCCGCCGGTCCACGTGCCCGTCGAGCCGGGCGAGCACGAGGTCGCCCGAGGCGCCGGTCCAGTACGCGGCGACCGGTTCCGGCGCGCCGACCAGGCCCAGCGCCTCCGGTGCCGGCTCCGGCACCTCCGGCGCCGTGCCGTCCGGCAGCAGCAGGCGCGCCTGCACGACGAGCTCCCCCTCCACCTCCCGCAGGTCCACCACCGCGCGCACGGCGCCCGGCAGCAGCGTCACCGGACGGAACGGGGCCTTCGGGGCCACGAGCGGCACGCCGAGCCGACCGAGCTCCTCGAGCGCCGCCCAGACGAGCGGTCCCGGCGCCCGGTCCAGGGCGATCCAGGCGGCGGTCGCGCCCCAGCGGTACGGCGTGTCCTCCTCGGTGGCGCGGTGCAGCGCGCGCAACGCGGCCCGCTGCTCGGGCCGTGTCGTCAGCGCGTAGCCGTGCAGGACGTCGGACCAGGCGGCGCCGGTGCGGACCCAGCCGCCCCGGTCGCTGCGGACGGCCGGCCGCGCGGCGAGCCGTCGCGGCCGCGGTGGACGCAGCCGGCTACCTGCCGGGTCGTCCTGCACCTCGACGAGGAGCGCCAGGTCCCGGACGGTCCGCGCGGGCCCCGACGCCTGGGGAGGGGCTGCGAGCACGCCGTCGAGCAGCGCGCTCCACACCGGGGCCGTCGTCCCCCTGGCGCCGGTGCCCGCGCCCGCGGGTCCCTTTGCCGCCGTCCCCGCACCCGCGACGCCGACCGGGCCTCCCGTCCCGTCGCCCGTGCGCTGCAGCAGCGCCGCCGCGACGTGCTTGCACCACCCGCCGACCGGGCACGTGCAGTCCGCCGCCCGGACCGTCCGTCCCCGGAACCGCACGCGCACGACGTAGGGGTGCGGCGCCGAGCCCGCCACCACCGCGTCGAGGAGCTGCTCGGCCGCGTCCCACGACCGGCTGCGGACGCGCCCGCGGTGGGCGTACTCGAGCCCCCGCGTGAACGCCGCCGGCCCGACGAGGTCGACGACCTCCTCGACGCGCAGCGCGGGCGGTGGCATGCGGGCCAGGGTAGGTGGCGGCACCCACACGGTCCCGCCCACCTGAGGAGCCGGGGCCGGCCCGGCGTGAGCCGTCCACCGGGACCACCGCCGGGCGGTGCGAGGATGGAGGCCGTGGAGTCCGGGGCGCTGCTCGACGTGCTCGTCGCGCACGGGCGACGGGCCGACCGGGTCACCCACCTGCGCCGTACCGAGCCGCGCGAGGGCCGGTCGGCGGACTGGCCCGCCTGGTCGGACCCGGCCGTCGTGGCCGGCTACCGCGCGCTGGGCGTGGACCGCCCGTGGACGCACCAGGTCGAGGCGGCCGAGCACGCCCGTGCGGGCCGGCACACCGTGCTGGCGACGTCGACGGGGTCGGGCAAGTCCCTCGCCTTCTGGCTCCCGGCGCTGACCGCCGCCCGCGCCGCCGTCACCCCGCCGCCGGCGGCGACGAGCGGTCGCATCGAGACCGTCGGCCGCCGCGCCACGACGCTCTACCTGTGCCCGACGAAGGCGCTCGCCGCCGACCAGCTCTCGGCCCTGGACCGGCTGCTCGGCGCGGGCGCGGTCACCGACGTGCGCGTCGCGACGTGCGACGGCGACACCCCGCGCGAGGAACGGCGCTGGGTGGCCGACCACGCCGACGTCGTGCTCACCAATCCCGACTTCCTGCACTTCGCGCTCCTGCCGCAGCACCGCCGGTGGGCGCGGCTGCTCGGGTCGCTGCGCTACGTCGTGCTCGACGAGTGCCACGCGTTCCGCGGGGTCTTCGGCGCGCACGTGGCCCTCGTGCTGCGGCGGCTGCGGCGGCTGGCCGCCTCGTACGGCGCCGCCCCGACGGTCCTGCTCGCGTCGGCCACGACCGCCGACCCCGCCGTCAGCGCCGCCCGGCTCGTGGGCGTGGAGCCCGACGAGGTCGCGGCCGTGACGGCGGACGGCTCCCCGACGGGCAGCCGCACGATGGTCCTGTGGCAGCCCCCCGCGAAGGAGGGCACCGGCCGCGACGGGTCCGCGCCGTGGGCGTCGCTGCTGCCTGAGGAGGACCCCTGGTCGGGCGACCACCCGCGCCGCACCGCCACCGCCGAGGTGGCGGACCTGCTGGCCGACCTCACGAGCGCCGGTGCCCGGACGCTGGCCTTCACGCGGTCGCGCCGTGCGGCGGAGTCCGTCGCGGCGGCCACACGCGCGCACCTGGCGGAGGTCGACCCGGCGCTGCCGGCGACCGTCGCGGCGTACCGCGGCGGCTACCTGCCGGAGGAGCGACGGGCCCTGGAGGCCGCGGTCCGCACGGGTCGGATCCGCGCCCTGGCGACGACGAACGCGCTCGAGCTCGGCGTGGACATCTCCGGCCTCGACGCGGTGCTGCTCGCGGGCTGGCCGGGCACGCGGGTGTCGCTGTGGCAGCAGGCCGGCCGCGCCGGCCGTGCCGGTGCCGACGGGCTCGTCGCCCTGGTGGCCCGCGAGGACCCGCTCGACACCTACCTCGTCACGCACCCGGAGGCCGTGCTCGACGCGCCCGTCGAGGCGACCGTCTTCGACCCCGGCAACCCCTACGTGCTCGCCCCGCACCTGTGCGCGGCGGCGCAGGAGCTGCCGGTCCGCAGCGAGGAGCTCGACCTCTTCGGCCCGCGCGCGGCCGGGCTGCTCGACGTGCTCGTCGCGCAGGGTGCGCTGCGCCGCCGGGCGTCGGGCTGGTACTGGACGCACGCGGAGCAGGCCGCGCGCCTGACGGACCTGCGCGGCACGGGCGGCGACCCCGTGCGCGTCATCGAGGCGGCCACCGGTCGCGTGCTCGGCACGGTCGACGCGGCGTCGGCCGACGCGCAGGTGCACGACGGGGCCGTGTACGTGCACCAGGGTGAGTCGTTCGTCGTCGAGCGCCTGGAGCTCGCGGACGCCGTCGCGCTCGTCACACGCCGGGACGTCGACTACGGCACGTGGGCCCGCTGGGTGACGACGACGGAGGTCGTCGAGACCGCCCGCAGCACGTCCTGGGGCCCCGTCACGTGGTCCTTCGGCATGGTCGACGTCACCACCCAGGTCCTGGGCTACCAGCGCAAGCGCATCCCGGACCTGCAGGTGGTCGGGGGCGACGACCTCGACCTGCCCGCCCGGACGCTGCGCACCGCGTCGGTGTGGTGGTCCGTGCCGGCGGAGGTGCTGCTGGAGGCCGGGGTCACCGTCGAGCTGACCCCCGGGGCGCTGCACGCGGCTGAGCACTGCGCCATCGGCGTGCTGCCGCTCCTGGCGACGTGCGACCGCTGGGACCTCGGCGGCCTGTCGACGGCGCTGCACGCCGACACCGGTCGGGCGACCGTCTTCGTGCACGACGCGTTCCCGGGCGGCGCCGGGTTCGCCGAGCGGGGCTACGAGCTGGCCGAGCGCTGGCTGACCGCCACACGGGACGTGCTGGCCACCTGCCCCTGCCCGTCGGGCTGCCCGGCCTGCGTGCAGTCCCCCAAGTGCGGCAACGGCAACGACCCGCTGGAGAAGGCCGCCGCGCTGCGCCTGCTCGACGTGGTGCTGGCGCACGTCCCGGGCCCGCCGGACGGGGACCTGGAGGACGCCGAGGGGGCGGAGGAGCCCCTCGCGGTCCCCTGACCGGGTGCGGGCCCGGGGGGGCGGCGCCCCGCTCACCGCAGGCCCGCACGCGCGTGCCGGACCAGGTCGCCGGTCGGTGCGGTGACGCGCACCGACACGCGCAGCGAGCCGTCCACCACCACGACGCAGCTCACCACCTGCGCCCCGTTGCGGGCCGCGGTCGCGCCGGCCGTCCCGCACCCAGGATCACCGACGAGCGCTGCGGCGGCCCCGGCGAGCGCCGCGAGGTCGGCGGCGGTGCTCGCCCGGGCGGCCGCGACGACCGACCCCCCGGCGACCGCCAGCACCGCCGCGACGGCGAGCACCGCGCCGGCGAGCGCGAGGACCAGCGCGGTCCCCGACCCGCGGTCCGCGGGCGAGGTCCGGCTGCCGGCCCGTCCCGCGGCCCGCTCGCCCGGACGCCCGCCGGCCCGCCCGCCGGTGCCGGGACGGACCGGGGAGCGCGGCGGCGTCACGGTTCCGCCCGGGCCGTGGCCGAGCCCGACACCCGCACCGGTGTGGCCCAACGGCCGAGCGTCACCGCCCTGCTGACCGTGACGGTGACCCAGGGCCCGGACGGTGCGACAGTCACCCGAGCACCCCCACCCGCGGCTTCCTGCGCCGCGGCTGTCACCTCCGCCGCACCCTCGCCGAGCGCGGCGGCGCGGGCACCGGCACGTGCCGCGTCCTCGCACGCCAGCCGCGCGGCCACCGCGCCTCCGCCGGCCAGCACCAGCGCGAGGAGCACCACCACGACCGGCAGCGCGAGCGCGAGCTCGGCCGTGACGCTCCCCCGGTCCCGCCCGGTGGGCCGGACGGCACGCCGGTGCGGCCGCCGGTGCGCCCCACGCACCCGCACCGGCACCCGCACCCGCTCCTCAGCGGAGCGGTGCGCCGGCCGGACCGCGCGACCGGGGGAACGCCACGCGTTCACGACGCGAGGGCCGCGCGGACGATGCCGAGCAGCAGCGAGCGCACCTGCTCGCTCTTGAGCACCACCAGCAGGATCCCGGCGAAGCCGACCGCCGCGAGCGTGACGATGGCGTACTCCGCGGTGGCCATGCCCGCGTCCGGGCCGAGGCCGCCCCGGCGGCGCGCCCATCCCGCCACGACCCGCCCCCGGTGCCGCAGACCGCGCAGCCGACCTGCCGCCCGCACGAGACCGCGCGCCCCTGTGCTCCTCATCATCTGTCCCTCCTCCCGGGCGGCCCCGGCGGCCGCCGCAGGACGACGGTGCCGGATGCGCCCCCGCCGTCGTGGTGGCGCTCCTCGGGTCCGGGGACGACGCGGTCGGAGGCGGGCTGGGGACGGCTCGCGGGCGTCCCGGCGCGCCCAGGGGCGCGCAGCCGCTCACCCGAGCAGGTCCTGCAGCAGCGAGAGCACGACGGGCACGAGCCCGAGCAGGACGAACGCCGGCAGCAGGCAGGTCCCGAGCGGCAGCAGGAGCCGGACGCCCAGCGCGCCCGTGGCCGCCCGGGCGGCGGCGCGCTGCTCCCGTCGGCGCCGGTCGGCGAGCGCGCGCAGACCCGGGGCCGCCGGCGCTCCTCCGGCCCAGGCGGGCGCGAGCGCCGCCGCGAGGCCGGACGCCCACGTCACGTCCTCCCACGCGCTGCCCCAGGTCGCGCCGAGCAGCAGCGCCGCGGCCACCCGGCGCAGGTCCTGCCCGCGCCCGCCCCCGATCGCCGCGCCGACGGCGTCGAGGACGCGCGGGACGGGGGCGCCCGTCCCGACCGCCGCCGCGACGAGCTCCACCACGAACACCTCCGGCACCACGACCTCACCGGGCGAGGCAGCCGCCGGCGCCTGCGAGGGGCGCGGCGGGACGCCGACGCCCAGCGCCCGTACCCTGCGACGCACCCGCCTCACGGCGCGCGCCCGGCCTGCTCGGCGCGCGCCAGCAGCGCCGCGGACCAGCGCCGGCCGACGACGAGCAGCACCACGCCGAGCACGACGGCGGCCGTCCCGGGTCCGCCGTCCGTCGCCGCGGCGAGGGGGTCCGCGCCGAGCGCGAGCCCGACACCGGCCCCGAGGAGCGGTAGCCGGCCGAGCAGCGCCGCCGACGCACGCGGGCCCGCGACCGCCGCGCGGCGCTCCCCGTCCACGTCGGCCTGCGCGGCGACCGCGTCGGCGACGTGCTCGAGCACGGGCGCGAGCGGCGCGCCGAGCGTCCCGGCCAGTCGGGCGGCGGCCACGACCACCGCCGCCTCGACCGCGCCGGGCGTGGCGTCGCCGAGGGGCGCCTCCGCATCTCGTCGGACGAGCGACCGGAGCGAGGGCCGGCGGGTCCCCGCCGCTCCGAGCTGGCCCACCGAGGGCACCCCGTCCGCGCCGACGGGCCCGGCGGCCGTCCCGAGCACCGCGGACCAGGCCGCCGCCGGCGCGACCCCGGCGCGCAGCCGGGCCGCGACGTCGAGCAGGACGGCGTCCAGCGGTGGTGCGGGGCGACGCGTCGCGCCCCGGGGCGTCAGCCCCTCGCGCCGTCGCCGCCCGCCACGCGCCCCCGGCCGCGCCTCCTCGTCGCGGTCGTCGCCCGTCACTGCGGCGCTCGGCCGCGCCGTCACGGCGGGCGTGCGCGACGACGCCGGTCCCCCCAGCAGCAGGAGGACGAGCGCGACCACCGACAGCACGGCTGCCGCAGCCGCGCCCGTGCTCACACCGGGCCCCGCACGTCGAGCCGCTCCTGCAGGCGGGCCCAGGCCGGCCCGGCCGTGACCCCGCCGCCCGCCCCCACCTCCAGGGCGGACGTGACGACGAGCGTGCCGTCGCCGCCGCGACCCAGCACCCCGACGGACACCAGGCGACGACCGCCGCCCGGCACCCGCCGGAGGTGGAGCACCGCCTCGAACGCGGCCGACGCCTGCGCCGCGACCGCCGCCCGGTCGAGCCCCGCCAGCGCGGCGAGCGCCTCCAGGCGTGCCGGCACGTCGGCCGCCGCGTTGGCGTGCACCGTGACGCAGCCGCCCTCGTGCCCGGTGTTGAGCGCGGCCATCACGGTCGCGACCTCCGCCCCGCGGCACTCCCCGAGCACGAGCCGGTCCGGGCGCATGCGCAGCGCCTGCCGGACGAGGTCCGTGAGGTCGACGCCGCCGGCGCCCTCGACGTTCGCGCGGCGGGCCAGCAGGCGGACGACGTGCGGGTGCCGGGGCGCGAGCTCGCCGGACTCCTCGACGACGAGGACGCGCTCGTCGTGCGGCACCAGGGACAGCAGGGCCGCCAGCAGCGTGGTCTTGCCGGCCCCGGTGGCACCCGACACGACCAGCGAGGCCCGTGCCGCCACGAGCGCCGCCAGCACCTCGGCCAGCCCCGGCGCCAGCGTCCCGGCGGCGGTCAGCTCGGCGAGCGTGAACGCGCGGGGGCGCACGACGCGCAGGCTGAGCAGCGCGCAGCCGTCCGCGACCGGCGGCAGCACCGCGTGCAGCCGCGTCCCGTCCGGCAGCCGGGCGTCGACCGTGGGCACCGCGTCGTCGAGCCGCTGCCCCCCGAGCGCGGCGAGACGCACCGCGAGCGCGCGGACGTCCTCGACCGTCCCGAGGGCGAGGTCGGCACGCCGCAGGGTCCCCGCCCGCTCCACCCACACGTCTTCGGGGCCGTTGACGAGCACGTCCGTGACCGCCGGGTCGTCGAGCAGGGGCTGCAGCGGGCCGGCGCCCGCGAGCGCGTCCCGGGTGGCGGCGACGAGGGCGTGGGCGCCCTCGTCGCCGAGCACGAGGCCCGCGGCACGCGCGGCGGCCCGCACGGCCGCCGGGAGGTCGTCCGGCGTGGGCCCCGCCGGACCGGCTCCGCCCGCGGTGCCGCTGAGCCGGTGCCGGACGTCGGCCAGCAGCCGTGGCGGCACCACGACGGCGGGGTCGCCCTCCTCGTGCCACGCGGCGGCGGGGACGTCCCCGCCCGCCCGGTGCTCGACGGCCGGACCAGCCGCACGGGCGACCCGCCCGGTCCGGGCCACGGCGCTCACCGCGACCGCCCGTCCAGCAGCCGGCGGGCAACGCGGGCGGCCGGACCGCCCAGACCCACGGCACCGCGCTCCCCCGCTCGCGCCACCGACCGGCGGTGCGGCAGCCGCGCGGCGGCCCGGAGCCCGAGGGCCGTCTCCACCTCGGCGACGCCGAGCCCTCCGGGCGCCGGCCCGCGGGTCACGAGCAGCACGTCGACGCCCGGCGCGCCGGCGTCCGCCAGCCGTGCCAGCACCGCCAGGGCACCGGCCACCCCCGCGAGGTCCTGCGGTACGACGAGGACGACCGCGTCGCACCGGGGCGCGACGGGCACGAGCGCGTCGCGGCCGACGTCGAGCACGACGAGCCCGTGCACGGCCGCGAGGCCCTCCAGCGCGGCCACGACGACGGCCGGGGAGGGTAGGCCCGGCCGGCGGTGGTCAGCACTGAGCACCGCGACCGGCCCCCACCGGGGCAGGAGGGCGACGAGCTCGTCGCCGTCCAGCGCACCCCGGGCCCCCGCGAGGTCCGGCCACCGCACCCCCGCGTCGTCCTCGACGCCGACGAGCAGGTCCACCCCCGCGCCGTCGGGCACGAGGTCGACCAGCACCGTCGCCGTCCGCGGACCCCCGACGCGGGCGAGCGCCGCCGCCACCGTGGAGGCACCCGCCCCGCCCCGAGCGCCCACGACCGCCAGCACCAGCGCCGCGTCCTCCGGGTGGTCCCGCGTCCCGGCACGGGCCCGGTCAGGACGAGGACCGGTCGCCGACGGGACCTCGGTGCACCTGGATCGGGCAGGGGCGACGAGGTCGTCCCCGGGCAGGGTCGGCAGGGCGGCTCGCGCGTCGGACATGCCCGGGAGGCTGCTCGCGGCGGGGCGACCGCGGGGCTCGACCACTCCCGGCAGGGGAGCAGGACGCGCCGGCAGGGGCTGGGGACGGCTCGGTGCGGGTCGTCCCCAGGGGCCGCCGCCGGACGCGCGGCTCACGGACGCCACCCCTACGCTCGCCGCACCGGGTCGGCCTCGACGAGGGCGACCCTCGCGAGATCGACCCGGGGACCGACGACGACGACGGGGAGGTGACGGCGGTGGACGACGCACGGGCGCGGGGGACGGCCTCGCCGACGAGCACCTCCCCCACGAGCACCTCTCCGACCAGCACCTCGCGCACGGGCACAGTCCCCGCGACCGCGACGCCGAGCCCCCCGTCGTCCGCGGCGGCCTTCTTCGACCTCGACAAGACGCTCATCGCCACCACGACCCCCGCCGCGTTCTCGGCGGCGCTGCGGCGCACCGGCCTGCTCACCCGGCGGGCGATGCTGTGCGCCGCCCGGGCCCAGACGGCCTTCCTGCTCCGCGGCGCGACCGCCGACCGGACCGAACGACTCAAGCAGGCGATGACGCCCCTCGTGCGCGGCTGGGACGTCGACGTCCTCACGCGCGCCGTGGCCGACGCCGCCGAGGAGTCGGTGCGCCCGCTGCTCTCGCCGGAGGCGGTGGCGCTCGTCGAGGAGCACCACGCGCAGGGCCGCGCGGTCGTCGTCGTGTCCGCCTCGCCGGAGGAGATGGGTCCGCCCGATCGCGGCGCTCATCGGCGCCGACGCCGTCGTCGCCAGCCGCATGCACGTCGTCGACGGCCGGTACACCGGCGCGGTGGAGTGGTACTGCTACGGCGAGCGCAAGGCCGAGGCGATGCGCGCGCTGGCGGCCGAGCACGGCTGGGACCTGGCCGCGAGCTACGCCTACTCCGACTCTGTCACGGACGCGCCCATGCTCGCGGCGGTCGGCCACGCGTTCGTCGTCAACCCGGACCGCGCGCTCGTCGGCCGGGCGCGCGCCGAGGGCTGGGGGCAGCTCGTCTTCCGCCACCCGCGCCCGTTCGTCCTCGTCCCGGGCGCCCGCACCGCCGGGGTCGCGGCCGCTCTCGCGGCCGTGGCCGCCGCCGTGGTCGCGGCTCGCGCCCTCGCGCTGGTGCGCCGTGGCGCCCGGGCCGCGGTCGTCGCGGCCGCGGGTCCGACCTGACGACGAGCGGCCGAACCCGCGGCCGCCCACCAGCGATCAGGCCGCGCGGGCCCACTGGGCCAGGCGCCCGGCCGGCACGACGCGGCGGCGCGCGACCGCGGCCGTCGTCAGCGCCAGGCCCAGCAGCGTCCACACGACGAGCACCGCCGCCGCACCGCCGACCCCGCCGGAGCCGTTGACGACACCCTGCAGCCCCCGCAGCGACGCGGCCAGCGGCAGGACGCCGAACACCGCGTCGAGCACCCCCGGCACCGTCGAGACGACCGCCGTCGCCAGTCCCACGACCGCGACCAGCACCGACACGAACCGACCGACGCCGCCCAGGACCGCCACGAGGCCCTGGTTGACCGCCGCGAACGCCACCCCGGTCAGCGCGCACAGCACGGCGAGGGTGACCCAGCCGCCGGGCGCGAGGCTCAGCGCACCGGCGAGCACCGCCACCAGCGCCAGCCCCTGCACGACCCCGACGAGTGCCGCCGGCGCGAACGACCGCAGCGCCAGCACGACCGAGGGCCGCGTCGACGGCAGCGCTCGCCGCGTGACCGCCCCCAGGACGAGGAACGTCGCGAGCCCGCCCAGCCAGAGCGCCACGGTCACGAGGAAGGGCACGCTCGTCGAGCCGAAGAGCGAGCCGTCCTCGCCCTGCGCCGCCACCGGGTCGGCGACGACCTCGGCCAGGCTCCGCGCCTCCTCCGTCGTGTAGGAGGGCACCTGCTCCGTGGCCTGCTGCAGCCCGCCGGCCAGGTCCGTCGCGCCCGACGACAGCTGGCCCGCGCCGCCCGCGAGCGCACCGGCGCCCTCCGCCAGCTCGTCGGCCCCCGAGGCGGCACTGCCGGCGCCGGTCGCGAGCCTCCGGGCCCCTGCCGCCGCGTCGTCGGCGCCGTCGGCGAGGGAGCGGGCCCCCGTCGCGGTCTGCTGCAGCGCGCCGGACAGGGTCCCGAGGCCCGTCGCCGAGGCGGCGACGCCGTCCGCGAGCTGGCGTCCGCCGGCCGCGAGCTGCGGGACGCTCGCGGCGAGGCCCCCCGGCCCGTTCACGGCGGCGTCGAGCGCAGCCGCGCCCTGGGCGAGGCCCGCGGCCCCGGCCGTGAGCGTGGGCTGCCCGCCGACGGGCGCGCTGCCCTGCTGCGCCTGGACGGCGGCGACGAGCCCCTGGCACGCCGCGTCCGAGCCGGCCGCACACCCCTGCGCGGCCTGCTCGATCCCGTCGAGGAACGTGCCCACGCCCGTCGAGAGCGCGCTCGCCCCCGCCGCGAGCGACCGCGTCCCCGACGCGAGCCCGTCGCCGCCGGTGACGCCGGCCGCGAGCGCGTCCAGGCCCTGCGTGAACTGCTGCGCCCCGGGCACGGCCGCCTGTGCCGCCTGCGCCGACGACGCCGTCTGCGTCGCGATCTGCCCCAGCCCGGCGGCCAGCTCGTCGGCGCCGTCGGCCAGCTGCCCCACGCCGTCGGCGAGGTCGTCCGCGCCGGAGGCGACCTGCCCGACGCCGTCCGCCAGGGACGCGGAGCCCGAGGCCACGCCCTGCGCGCCCGTGCCGAGCTCCCCCGCTCCGGAGGCGAGCCGGCCCGCGCCCTCGGCGGCCTGGCCCAGGCTCTCGTTCAACGTCGAGAACCCGACGTAGACGTTCTCCAGGTAGGAGGTCGTCAGCTCCTGGTCCAGCAGCCCGACCGCCGTGCTGGTGACGGCCTGGGCGACCGCCCGGTCGACGAGGCGGGAGCGCTCGCTCGTGGCGATGTCGATCGTCGCCTGCTCCGCAGCGGACGCCTCACCACCGACGGAGGTCGCGGCGGCCGAGAAGGACGAGGGGATCGTCACGACGGTGGCGTAGGTGCCGTCCGCGAGGCCCTCGGCGGCGTCCTCCTCGTCCGTGAGGACCCATGTGAAGTTCCGCGACGAGTCCGACCCCGACACGTTGGCGACCGCGTCGTCGTCGACCGTCGCCGAGGGCGAGGCCGCCAAGTTCGTCGACCCGTCGGACGTCACCAGGGCCGACGCGAGCTGCCGACCCAGCGGCACGGTCTGCCCGTCGAGCTCGACGGGGGTGTCGAGGTTGACGATCGCGGCCGTCACCCGGTCGAGCCGCTCGGTCGGCTGCCACAGCGCCCACGTCAGCAGCCCGCCGACGGTGAGCGGCACGAGCACGAGGCCGAGCAGCGTGAACCAGGTGGCGCGGCCCGACGAGCGGGCCCGCTCGGGGTGCAGCAGCCCGCCGCGCCGGTCGCGCCGGGCGACGCGCACGGCCGACGCGCCGCGTGCGGGGACGACGAGGCCCCCCTCGCCCCTGTCGGCGGGTGCAGCGGCGTGCGCCGGCACGTGGGCGGCGTCGTGGGCCGGGACGTGGGCAGGGACGTGGCCGCTGGTGGGCTGGGCCATCAGAGCACCTTCTCGAGGTCGTGCGGGGCGCCGTGCGAGGCGTCGGCGGCGTCGTGCGAGGGCGTGGCGGCCGGACCGACGGCGGCGCGCGCCGCTGCGGCGGCGTGCGCGGGGACGTCGACGACCGTGGCGGGCCCGTCGGGCAGCAGCCCGACCAGCGCGTCGGGCCTCAGGCAGCTCACGACGAGGGTCATCGGACGCCCGTCGACCGCGGCGGCCGCCCGTGCGCGGGCGATCTCGTCGTGCACCTCCGCCCGCAGCACCGGGTCGCCGACGGCGTCGAGGTCGTCGACCACGACGATCGGCGCCCGCGCCGCGAACGCACGGGCCAGCTCCCCGACCGGGTCGACGGCGCGCGTCAGCGACGCGACCGCCACGCGCGCGCGGATGGCCGCCGCGCGCTCGGGCGCGACCAGCCCCGCGACCTTGAGCGTCCCCGCGTCGGCGTGCGCGCGCCCGGCCAGGGTGAGCAGCAGCGCGGTGCGCCCGCTGCGGTGCGGTCCGTCGACGACGAGCGTGCCGCCGGTCGGCACCCGCAGCGCCACCCCGTCGTAGATCGGGGTGCCGTCCGGCGCCTCCAGCCGCAGCCCCTCGGCGGCGATCGCGAGGTCCGCACCCGGCTCTGGCCAGTCGGCGAGCGCCAGCTCGCGCGCCAGCCCCTCCCCCTCGACGTCGAACGACGGCAGCACGCGGTCGAGCCGCCGCGGCATGTGCCACGCCCGGTCGCCCAGGAGCTGCAGCACCGCCGGCACGAGCGTCATCCGGACGACGAACGCGTCGACGAACACCCCGACGGCCAGCCCGAGCGCGATGGGCTTGATGTTCACGTCGCCCTCGGGCACGAAGGCCGCGAAGACGGAGAACATGATGACGGCGGCCGCCGTGACGACCTTCGCCGAGGCGAGGAACCCCGACCGGACCGCGGCGCGCGCGTCGCCGCCGTGCACGTAGTCCTCGCGCATCCGGGAGACGAGGAAGACCTCGTAGTCCATCGCCAGCCCGAACAGCACGCCCATGAGGACGATGGGCATGAAGGAGATGATCGGCCCGACGCGGTCCACCCCGATGAGCTCCGCGCCGTGCCCCTCGACGAACACGAGCGAGACCACGCCGAACGACGCGCCGACCGACAGCAGGTACCCCAGCGTCGCCTTCAGCGGCACCCACAGGGACCGGAACACCATCGCCAGCAGCACGAACGACAGCCCCACGACGAGCACCCCGAACGGCAGCAGCGCCGCGCCGAGCTTGTCGGAGATGTCGATGCCGACGGCCGTCTGCCCCGTCACCGACAGGTCGACGCCGTACGTGTCCCTGAAGTGGTCGTGCAGGCCGCGCAGCTCGGCGACGAGGTCCTTCGTCGCCTCCGAGTCCGGCCCGCCCTCGGGCACGACCTGGATGATCCCGGTGTCGGCGGAGGCGTTGGGCGTGGCCAGGGGGACCGCGGCGACGCCGGGCAGGTCGGCGATCTCGTCGGCGAGGTCCTGCATGAGCCCGAGCGGGTCCGTCGAGCCGATGATCGTGCCGGTGACGATGAGCGGGCCGTTGTAGCCCTCGCCGAAGTTCTCGGCCAGCAGGTCGTAGGCCTGGCGCGCGCCGGAGCTCTCCGGCTGGGAGCCGGCGTCGGGCAGGGCCAGGCGCAGGTTCGTCGCCGGCAGCGTGAGGGCGCCCAGCGCGCCGACGACGAGCACGACCGTCAGCAGCGGCCAGCGGGTCGCGGCGCGGACCCACCCGGCGAAGAAGCGGTTCTCGCGGACGGGCGCGTGCGCGACCGGGGCCGTGACCGCCGCGGCGGCGCCGGGGGTGTCGGCAGCGCCGGTCGCCGCCGTCGCCCCGCCGCGCGCCCCCGCCGCCAGCACCGCCTCCTCCTCCTGCGCCTGACGCTCGGCCCGACGAGCGGCCCGGCGCGCGGCGCGCCGCCCCGGCCGCAGCCGCTCGCCCGCGAACCCGAGCAGCGCCGGCGTCAGGGTGAGCGCGATGACGACGGAGATGCCGACGGCGACCGCCGCGGCCACGCCCATCGTCGTGAGGAACGGGATGCCGGCGACCGACAGCCCGACGAGCGCGATCATCACCGTCAGGCCGGCGAAGACGACGGCCGACCCGGCGGTGGCCAGGGACCGGGCCGCCGCCTCCTCCGGGTCCAGCCCCGCCGCCAGCTCGTTCTGGTGCCGGCTGATGATGAACAGCGCGTAGTCGATGCCGACGGCCAGCCCGAGCATGAGCGCGAGCAGCGGCGTCGTCGAGGAGATGGTGGCCACCGACGTCGCCGCGAAGATGCCGGCCATCGCGATGCCGACCCCGAGCACCGCGGTGAGCAGCGGCATGCCGGCCGCCAGCAGCGAGCCGAACGTCAGCACCAGCACGACGAGGGCGACGAGCAGGCCGAGCCCCTCGGTGATGCTGACCGCCGGCACCTCGTTGGCGAACAGGTCGCCCCCGAGCGCCACCTGGGCGCCGTCCGGCAGCGCCGCCGCCAGGTCGGCGCGGACCTCCTGCAGCGACTCCCTCGTCGCCTCGCCGACGCCCTGCGCCTGCCCGTCGAGCTGGACGCTCACCACGGCCGCCGACCCGTCGTCGGACACCGCACCGGCCACCGCGCCCTCGCCGGTCGCGAACGGGTCGGTCACGGCGGCCACCTCCTCGAGGTCGCCGAGCGCCGCCACGGCGTCCTCCACCGGGCCCTGCACGGCCGGGTCCGTCACCTGCGACCCGCCCGGCGAGACGACGACCAGCGAGGCCGTCGCGCCGCTGACCTGCGGGAAGGTGCGCGAGAGCTGGCCGAGCGCCTCCCCCGACTCCGTCCCCGGGATGGAGAACGTGTTGTCCGTGCCCTGGTTGAGCAGCCCCG
The DNA here is from genome assembly GCF_057221735.1 of Cellulomonas sp. plas2. Classification (NCBI taxonomy): domain Bacteria; kingdom Bacillati; phylum Actinomycetota; class Actinomycetes; order Micrococcales; family Cellulomonadaceae; genus Cellulomonas; species Cellulomonas sp. plas2. Next base: position 775,977 of record NZ_CM170155.1, on the reverse strand, counting down.
CGGCGCCCCCGGCGAGGACGACGACGACGAGCCACAGCACGGCTACGCGGCGGTGGGCGCGGAACACCCAGCGGCCGAGGCGGTACAACGACGAGGACACGGTGCTCCCGGGGCAAGAGGTGGGACGGCGCGATACGTCGGTGTATCCGATGCATGAACGTATCCGATACAGTGGCGCATCGACAACCCGTCCCGCGCCCTCAGCACCGCCGTCGCCAGGAGCACCGTGAGCATCGCCGCCCCGTCCGCCGCCCCCAGTGCCCGCCGGGGCCGCACCCGCGAGCGCCTGCTCGACGCGGCGTACGAGGCGTTCGCGGACGTGGGCCTCGCCGCCGTCTCGGTCGAGCAGATCTGCGAGCGCGCCGGCTTCACGCGCGGCGCCTTCTACTCCAACTTCGAGACGAAGGATGAGCTGTTCTTCGCGCTGCTGGACCGCGAGAAGGAGCAGCGGCTGCGCCAGCTCGAGGAGGGCATCGACGCCCTGCTGCCCACGGACGGGTCGGGCGCGGACCTCGACGACGAGCGCATCGGCGCGGTGGTGGTCGAGCTCATCGCGGGCCCGCTCGACACCCGGCAGTGGTGCGTGATGCACCTGGAGCTCGAGCTGCTGGCACTGCGCGACCCGGCGGTCGCCACCCGCTTCACGGCCGACCGCGAGCGGCTGCTGGCCTCGGTGCTGCCGCTGGTCGACCGGGCGCTGAGCCGTGCCGGGCGCGCGTTCCGCGTCAACCCGGAGGTCGCGCTACGCCTGCTCATCACGACGCACGGGGAGCTGCAGCGCGCGGCCGTCATGGCCGGCGAGGACGTCGGCGGGCCGGCGATGCAGCGCGGCATCGCGGACGTGGCGCTGGCCCTGACGCGCCGCGTCCCCGCGTGATCCCCTTGCAGCCCTGACCCTCCTCCGCCAGGTGGCCTCTCCCGCACCACGGTAGGTAGACAGTCTTTCTAGATCGCTCTACTGTCCACTCATGCCCGACGCCGCCTGGCCCAGCGAGTGGCTGCGCGGCGTGCTCGAGCCGTGCGTCCTCCGCGTGCTCGTCGAGGGGCCGACCTACGGCTACGCCATCGCCGAGCGTCTCGACGCCGCCGGTCTCGGCCGCCCCAAGGGCGGCACCCTGTACCCCCTGCTCGGCCGCATGGAGGCCGCCGGGCACGTCACGGTCGAGTGGCGCGCGGGCGACGGCGGCCCCGGCCGCAAGTACTACGCCCTGACCGCGGAGGGCAGGGACGCCCTCGCGGACGCCGCGTCGCGGTGGGCCGCCTTCACGGCGACCACCGGGGCGCACCTCGGGGCGGACCCCGGCTCCACCAGCAGCACCATCACCAGCACGAGCTCCGTGCGCACCCTCACCGCCGTGGAGGACCGATGACCCGCCCCTCGCCCGCCGACCCGTCCGCGCTCGCACCGCACGTCGACAAGGGCTGGGCCGACGCCTTCGTCCTGGAGCTGCGTCTGCTCGACGTGCCCGGCGACCGCATCGGCGACGCCCTGGCAGAGGTCGAGGCCCACTGCCGCGACTCCGGGGAGCCGGCCGCGGAGGCCTTCGACGAGCCCGTCGCCTACGCCCGCTCGCTCGACCTGCCCGCCGTGCCCGCCCAAGGCGACGGGGTCGGGCCGGTCGTGCTCGGCTCGGTGCTGCAGGTCGCCGCGCTGTTCGCGGTCCCGACCGCCGTCGGCGCGCTGGGAGGGACCGGAGCCGTCGAGGTCGCCGGCGGCGTGCTCGTCACCGCCGTCGTCACCCTCGTCGTCATCGCGCTGCTCGGCGTCGCGCACGGTCCGTTCCTGCGGGCCGTCGTGCACCGCCCCGTCGTCGCGTGGCTCGTGGTGGTGGCGGCGATGGTCGCCGCCGTGCTGCCGGCGGCGCTCTGGCGTGATCTCGTGCTGGCCCTGCCTGCGGCCGGCGTGCTCGCCGTCGGGCTGCTCCTGCTCATCGCCGGTGCTGTGGTCCAGCACCGGGCCCTGGGCGAGGGCGACCCGGTCGTCGCCCCTGCCGGATCGACCGCCGCCTCGTCGCCGGCCGATCCGGACGGCGCTGACGCCCGCCGGTCCGCTCGTCGGACGACGACCGCCCTGTCCCTGCTGGTGCCGGTCGCGACGGTCCTGCTGTCGGCACTGGCCTGGGTCACGGCCGGCTGACCGGCTCCGCGCCGCGCTCGTCGGACCTCGCGACCTCCCGCAGCGGCGCCGGTCAGCAGCAGCGGCCCTCCGGGTGGTCGTCCTGGCGGTCCGCCTGCTCGCGCCAGAACTGCCGCGGCGTGGGCACCGGGTGGTCGGGGTCGGGGTGCGTGGCGCGCAGGTGCGCGACGTACCGCTCGTAGGCGTCCTCGCGCACGAGGCCGCGGGTATACCAGGCCACCCCGCGCCCGGCCCGGCGCAGCGCCTGCAGCACCGTGGGCGGCACGGCGGTGAGCACTCTCGTCGGCATGCCCGTCAGTGCCGGACGGCGGGCGTCGTCCGCCCCGCCACCGGCCCGTGCGCGGCCCACTGCTGCTCCAGCTCCTTCTCGGCGGGGCTCGCCACCCAGCCGGCGGGCGCGAACACCCGGGACGGCACGGCGGCGTCCTCGCTGCTGGGCCCGCCGCCGGCGCGGAACGCCCGGACGGTGGCGACGACGGCGGTGAGGATGACGACGACGGCCAGCGTCACGAACACCACCGACAGCACGCCCTGGATCATCGTGTTCCGCACGACGGCCCGCATCGCCTCGACGCTCGTCGCCGTCCCGGAGGAGGTCTCCCCCGCCGCGAGCGCGTCCCGGAACGCCGCGTGCTGGGCGAAGTACCCGATGGCGGGCACGTCGGAGAAGATCTTCTGGATCGACGCCGTGATCGTCACCGCCGACGCGAACGCGAGCGGGACGGCCACGATCCACAGGTACCGGAACGACCCACGCTTCGCCGCGATGGCCATGCAGACCGCGAGCGCGATGGCCGCGAGCAGCTGGTTCGCGATGCCGAACAACGGGAACAGGGTGTTGATGCCACCCAGGGGGTCGGTGACGCCCATGATGAGGACCGCGCCCCAGGCCCCGACCATGACGGCGGTCGCGAGCCAGGCCCCCGGCCGCCAGGACGTGTCCCGGAACCGCGGCACGACGTTGCCGATGCTGTCCTGCAGCATGAACCGGGCCACGCGCGTGCCGGCGTCGACGGCCGTGAGGATGAACAGGGCCTCGAACATGATCGCGAAGTGGTACCAGAAGGCCATGAGCGAGGTGCCGCCGACGAGCTGCGCCATGATCGTCGCCAGCCCCACGGACAGCGTCGGCGCGCCGCCGGTGCGGGAGACGATGGTCTCCTCGCCGACGTTCGTCGCCGTGCTCGTGAGCATCTCCGGCGTGAGCGACACGCCCTGCAGCCCCAGCCCGTTGACGAACGCGACCGCACCCTCGACGGTCCCGCCGGTCAGCGCCGCGGAGGAGTTCATCGCGAAGTAGATGCCGCGGTCGATCGACAGCGCCGCGACGAGCGCCATGATCGCGACGAACGACTCCATGAGCATGCCGCCGTAGCCGATGAAGCGCGTCTGTCGCTCCTTCTCGACGAGCTTCGGCGTCGTCCCCGAGGCGATGAGCGCGTGGAAGCCCGACAGCGCGCCGCAGGCGATGGTTACGAAGAGGAACGGGAAGAGCGACCCCGCGACGACGGGCCCCTGCCCGGAGCGCGCGAACTCGCTGACCGCCGGCACCTCGAGCACCGGCCGCACCAGCACGATGGCGACGGCCAGCATGACGATCGTGCCGATCTTCATGAACGTCGACAGGTAGTCCCGCGGCGCCAGCAGCAGCCACACGGGCAGCACCGCGGCGACGAACCCGTAGACGATGATCCCCCAGGCGATGGTCACCTTGTCGAGCAGGAACAGCTCCGAGCCCCACGACGTCTCCGCGATGACCCCGCCGCCGACGATGGCGGCGATGAGCAGCACGAACCCGAGGACCGACACCTCGCTGACCTTCCCGGGCCGGAAGAAGCGCAGGTAGCAGCCCATGAGCAGCGCGATCGGGATCGTCATCGACACCGAGAACACGCCCCACGGGCTCTCCGCCAGCGCGTTGACGACGACGAGCGCGAGGATCGCCACGATGATGATCATGATGACGAGCGTCGCCAGCAGGGCGGCGGTCCCGCCGATGACGCCGAGCTCGTCGCGCGCCATCTGCCCCACCGAGCGGCCGCCGCGGCGCATCGAGAAGAACATGACGAGGTAGTCCTGCACCGCGCCGGCCAGGATGACGCCGACGATGATCCAGATCGTCCCCGGCAGGTAGCCCATCTGGGCGGCGAGCACCGGCCCGACGAGCGGTCCCGCGCCGGCGATGGCGGCGAAGTGGTGACCGAACAGGACCCGCCGGTCGGTGGCCACGTAGTCGCGGCCGTCGGCCCTGTACTCCGCGGGGGTGGCGCGACGGTCGTCGGGCCGCAGCAGGTGCTTCTCGATGTAGCGGGAGTAGAACCGGTAGGCGATGAGGTAGGAGCAGACCGCCGCGAAGACGAACCAGATCGCGTTGACCGTCTCCCCGCGCACCAGCGCGATGACGACCCAGCTCACCCCGCCCAGCAGCGCGATGCCCGCCCAGAGCGCGATCTTCGCCGGCGTCCAGTGCCGGTCCTCGGCATCGCGGACGTCCGGGTCCAGCGCCACCGGTGGGAGCGACGGGTCCTGCACGAGGTCCGCCGTGCCGTCCGGGCCGGTCCCGCGTGCCGTGGTGCTCGCCATGTCTCCCCCTCGAGATCGCTGTGCGTCAGGACTGTAGTCCCGGTGCGCCGTCGCGCTCACGCGCGGCGGCCAGCCGCGCGGCGAGCCACGGGGCCGTGCGCGCGGCGTCGCGGGGGTGGGCCTCCATCTCCTCGAGCGCGTCATCGACGCTGACCTCCGACGCGAACGCCGGCTCGCCGTCGCCGTCGAAGCGGAACGACGCCCGCCCGTCGCCGTCGATGCGGCAGCCCGCCGTGAACCACGTGCCCTCGCCCGGCCGTGCCACCGCGCCCCGCAGGGCGCGGAACGCGGCCGACGTCGCCCGCGGCATCGCGACCCGCAGGACCTCGCCGTCGGGACACGTGAGGTTCGCCCGCAGCTCCGCGGTCTTCCCGAGCCGGAGGTACTCGAGCTCGACCGTCACCCACCCCGGCGGAGACGCCTCGAGGAAGGAGCGGACGACGTCGTCCGACAACCGCGACGTGCTCGGCGGTCACGGCTCGCGCCCCCGGTCCTCGTCCGTCGCCCGTCCGTCCGCCTCGGCCAGCCGGTCGCGGAGCCACGCCGGCGTGTGCGTCGCGTCGCGGGGGAACCGCTCGAGGTCGATGCGGTAGTTCTCCGGGACGACGACGGCCCGGGACCAGGAGGGCTCGTCGTCATCGAGGAAGTCGTGGGTGACGCCGCCGTCCGCGGCGACGGACAGGCGCGCCGTGAACCAGGTGCCCGACCCGGGGCGAGCCATCTCGGCGCGCGGCCGGTCCATGGCGGCCAGCGCGGCGCGGGGGAACCGCGTGCGCTGCGCCTCGCCCGCGCGGGTCTCGTAGGCGCGCATCTCGGTGACCTTCCCCGCCGTGAGGAACTCGAGGTCGATCCGTTCCCACCCGGGCGACGCGGCCGCCACCGCGGCCTACGCGATCTCCCGGAGCGCGTCGACCGGAGGCCGGCGGCGAGCCGGTCGGCGAGCCACGCCGGGGTGTGGGCGTCGTCGCGGGGATGCGCCTCCAGCTCCTCGAGGACGTGCCCGAGACCGATCTCCGACGAGAAGTCCGGCTCGGAGTGGTGGTCGAACTCGAAGGTGGCGGTCCGTCCGGCCGAGATCCGGCAGGTGGCGGTGAGCCACGCACCTTCCCCGGGGCGGGACAACACGGCCCAGAGCCGGTCGAACGCGTCCACCGTCGGCAGCGGCATCCGTACGCGCACCACGTCGCCCTCCGGGACGGTGACGTAGGCGCGCATCTCACTGGTCCTGCCCAGCTCGATGTACACGGGCTCGGCGGACACCCAACCGTCGGGGAACGCCTCGACGAACGAGCGCGCCACCTCGTCCGACGAGCGCGCCACGTCCTCGGCGCTCACGGTCGCACCTCGGAAAACGCGACATCCGCAGATCCAAGCGCTCCGCTCGGCCGCTCGGGCCACGCCAGGGCCGGTCTCCTCGGCCGCTGCCGGCGAGCCCTCGCTGCCGTCGAGGCGTCCGGCGACGTCGGGGCCGACGAGCTCCGGCAACCGCGCGAGGAGCCCGGGGAGCCCTGCCACCCAGCGTGCGGCGTCGTCGTCCTCGGCGGCACCCGCGGCATCGTCGGCCATGCCGGGAACCGGTGCGCGCGCCGGCTCCCACCCCGGATCCTCGGCCGCACGACGCTCAGCCACACGCCGGGTCTGGGCGTCCATCACCTTCGTGAGGACCGTGCCGGTCCTGCGGTGCAGCGCAGCGGTGAGGAGGTGGAACGGCGAGATCGGCGTCGCATCGGAGGTGTCGAGCTGCACGAACGGACGCCCGGTGAAGACGAACGCGAGGTCGTGTTCGATCGACCAACCGCCGCCGCAGGACCGCAGCAGCGTATTCCCGACGTACCGGACCGCGCCGTCGACGAGGTCCGTGACGGGGTCCGCCAGGAACGACGTGTCGTCCGGCCAGCGGCGCAGCAGGTCCGCCTCGAGGCCCGCCAAGGACTTCCGCGACCAGTCGCCGTTCCACGATGGCGGCATGAGCAGGTCCCGGAACCGCGACAGGCGCGGGTGCATGTCCGCCAGCCACTGCTCGAGGACGACGTCCTGGCCCCGCACCAGCATCCCCTCCCGGTCCCGGCGTGTCAGACGCGCTGCTCCCACTCGCGGGCGGCGACGAGCCGGTCGGCGAGCCACACCGGGGTGTGGGCGTCGTCGCGAGGGTACGTCTGCATCTCCTCGAGGACGTGCCCCAGGCTGATCTCCGAGGAGAAGGCCGGTTCGGAGTCGAAGTCGAAGTCGAAGCTGACGCGCCGCTCAGCGGAGATGCGGCAGGTCGCGGTGAACCATGCACCCTCCCCGGGGCGGAACATGTCAGCCCGAAGACTGTCGAACGCGTCCACCGTCGACATCGGCATCCTCACACGCACCGTGCGGCCGTCCGGTCCCGTGGTGAAGGCGCGCATCTCGCCGGTCTTGCCGAGCTCCAGGTACACGAGCTCGGCGGAGACCCAGCCGGCGGGCGATCCCTCGACGAACGATCGCGCCACCGCGTCCGACGAGCGCGCCACGTCCTCGGCGCTCACGGTCGAGATGCGGGCCACGAGCAGCCCGGCATCACGCCCGCAGCTTGGAGAACGGCACCTCCGGAGAACCCGGCGCGCCGTAGTTCGGGTCCGTCAACGGCTCCCACTCACCGAACACCGGCCACTCCGCCCAGAATCCACCCACCGGCGCATCCGTCATTCGCGCAACGTGCACCTCTGCGGTGGCCTTGTCCTTGAACTCGACCTCGCCGGTGCCGTCGGGCTCGAACCGGGACGTGACCACCGACGTGCAGTCCGGCTGTGCGAAGTACCGATCCGCGGCGGGATACGTGTACATCGTCGTGATCCACCGCCACAGACGCCCTTCACGGGCGTCGAAATCGGTGATCTGGAGGATCGAGCCGTGCTGGTCCAACGTCTGGACCCGAATGCCTTGCGAGGTGATGCCGAGCACCCAACGCGGCGCCAGCACCCCTCCGTCGCCATGACGCTCCTCGACGACGAGCAGGTCCTGCTGATGGGCGTAACGAGTGCGCGCCTCGTCGGTCGTCCACCACGGCAGGTCGCCCGCCGGCGCGTGCCGACGAGCGTTGTACCTCTCGGTGTACAGGGCTGACATGGCTCAGTACTCGCTTTCGTAGACACGACCCGTGACGTCCTGGATCCGCACGTTCCACCGATCTGCATAGTCGAGCACAGCCTGTGGGACACCACCAGGCTGGACGGGGATCTCGAGAGTCATCTGTCCCCGCAACGGCCTCCCCACGATCTGCGGGGACCTGTCACCGAACTGCGCGGCGTTGCTGTCCGTACCGAGGACGCGGAGGCCACTGTTCGAGGGGTTGTACTTCCGCACCACCTCATCGATGTACGAACGGGCCGTCGACGGCTTGACCTCCGCCAGCTGCGTGTCCTTGCGCGACACGATGGCCTCGCCTGGATCGTACGAGTCCACCCGGAAGCGGTGGGCGGTTCCCGGCTCCCCTGCGGCGACCTGGGCGGGGGTCGGGGCGTCGCGGACCTCGACCAGGACCTCGCGGTACTCGTAGCGGTGGTAGTTCTCCCAGTTGAACTTGGAGCCCTCGAACATCTGCTGCAGCCACGGCTGCGAGCACGTGCGACTGCAGGACCTTCGGGGCGACGAGGAGGTGCCCCTCGGGCAGGACGGCGTCGTCCTCGAGCAGGCGCAGCGCGGTCGCGACGTCGATCGCGAACCGCGTCACCGACCCTCCCCGCCCCGGCGCCCCATGTCCTCCCGACCCGGACACGGACGACGGCGCCCCTCGGGACGCCGTCGCCGTGACCGTCGACCGTGCGGGTGAACAGGCGTGCATCATCGCGATCGCAACGGAGCCAGTCCGGTCGATCCGCCCCTAGGGGGGCTCTCCTGCGCGTGGGTGCCCGGCACGGTCTTCAGTTGTAGGGCTCGGTCTACACCCGTCGCGGCCCGGAGGGAAGAGCTCCGGCCCCCGTCCTGCGACGACGGCGGCGACCTGGACGCCTGGCGAGACGCGCGTCCGGATACCGGACGTCAGCGGGCGACGATCCAGGGCATCCGTCCTGCGAGCACGCCGTCCGCCACGTCCCGGGCCCGCCGGGCACCGTCGACGACGGCGTCGGCGTACAGGGCGACCCACCGGGCGGCGCCGTCCGGCGTCCCGGTCGCGAGCTGCGCCGCGCCGGCGAGGTACGCCTGCGGCGCCGCCGCCCACACCTCCTCCGCCAGGACGGTGCCGGTCGGGTCCAGCCCGCCGCGCACGACGAGGAGCCGCGCGAACGCCCGTGCCACCGGCCCGCTGCCCACGGCGAAGGGGCGCAGCACCAGCAGCTCCGCGTGCGCCACCGCGGCCACGACGAGGGCCGGTGCCCGCGTGGCCGCCAGCACCTGGCCGAGGAGGGCCACCCGGGCCGCGGCGTCGGCCGCCGCCGGTGCCGCACCGAGACCGCGCAGGTCGAGCGGCTGCTCGTGGGCGGCCCGGAGGCGGCCGGCATCGGCTCGTCCGCCCGGGCCACCGACGACCGCGGCGTGGAGCCGCGCGAGGAGCTGGGCCGTCGGCGGCAGGGCGGGCACCGCAGGGGCACCCGGCCCGCCGAGCGGCGGCAGGAGGTCGGCGACGAGAGCGTCGGCGCGGAACACGCCCCGTGCGACGGCGAGGGCCGCGTCCGGCCGATGGTCGTCGGGCACGCGCCCGTCCGGGCGGCCCTCGTCGGGGCGGCCCTCGTCGGGCGTCAGCGCCGCGCCCCGCAGGAGGTCCAGCGGGACGCGCGCGCCCTCGAGAGCCGCTCCGGCGCGCGCGGCACGCAGCGTGCACTCCGCGCGCACCTCTCGCCACCGCCGGCGGTACGCCTCGTGCCACCGCAGCGCCTCGCACGCCTCCCGGGCCCGGCCGACGGCCGCCACCACCGCCGGCAGCGCGGCCAGCCCTGCCAGGGGGTCGCCGGCCGGCAGGGGCGTCGCGGGCGGCGGCGGGCGGTCCTCGTCGGGCACCGCGCGAGCCTGCCAGACGCGCCCGGCGCGTGCGGGGGCTGCGGCGCGGTGGCGGTGCCACGATGGCGCGATGGTCGCAGCCCCGAGCGTGTCCTCGTCCATCACCGCCCGCCTGGAGGTGCCGCCGCGACCGACGCTGGTCAGCGAGCTCACGACGACGATCGAGCGCGCCGGCGGGATCGTCACAGCCCTCGACGTCACCGCGTCGGGCCACGAGCACATGACCGTCGACGTCACGTGCGCCACGCGCGGCGAGGACCACGCGGCGGAGATCGTCGAGGCGCTGCGCGGCATCGCCGGCGTCACCGTCTCCCGCGTCAGCGACCGCACGTTCCTCCTGCACCTCGGCGGCAAGCTGTCGGTGGAGAGCAAGGTGCCGCTGCGGAACCGCGACGACCTCTCCATGGCCTACACCCCGGGGGTCGCGCGGGTCTGCCAGGCCATCGCCGCGCGGCCGGAGGACGCCCGGCGGCTCACCATCAAGCGGAACACGGTCGCGGTGGTCACCGACGGGACGGCGGTGCTCGGCCTGGGGGACATCGGGCCGCTGGCCTCGCTGCCGGTCATGGAGGGCAAGGCAGCGCTCTTCAAGCGGTTCGCGGGGATCGACGCCTTCCCCATCGCCCTGGACACCACGGACGTCGACGAGATCGTCGACACGGTCGTGGCCATCGCGCCGGTGTTCGCCGGCATCAACCTCGAGGACATCTCCGCGCCGCGGTGCTTCGAGATCGAGCGGCGGCTGCGCGAGCGTCTCGACATCCCCGTGTTCCATGACGACCAGCACGGCACGGCCATCGTCGTCGTCGCGGCCCTCACCAACGCGCTGCGGGTGGTGGGCAAGGCGATCGAGGACGTGCGGATCGTGCTCTCGGGTGCGGGTGCGGCCGGGACCGCGGTGCTGCGGCTGCTGCTGGCCGCGGGGGCCCGCGACGTGGTCGTCGCCGACATCGACGGCGTCGTGCACCCCGACCGGCCAGGGCTCGCCGAGTCGCTGCGGTGGACGGCCGAGCACACCAACCCGCGCGGCGTGACGGGCACGCTCGTCGGGGCGCTGGCCGGTGCCGACGTGTTCATCGGCGTGAGCGCCGCGGACATCCTCACGGGCGACGACGTCGCGACCATGGCCGCGGACTCCATCGTTTTCGCCATGGCCAACCCGCGCCCGGAGATCGACCCCGACGAGGCCGCCCAGCACGCCGCGGTCGTCGGGACGGGACGGTCGGACTTCGCCAACCAGATCAACAACGTGCTGGCGTTCCCCGGCGTCTTCCGCGGCCTGCTCGACGCGCAGTCCAGCACCGTCACCGACGAGATGCTGCTGGCGGCGGCGCGGGCCCTGGCCTCGGTCGTCACCGAGGACGAGCTCAACCCGACCTACATCGTGCCGAGCGTGTTCCACCCGGACGTGTCCGAGGTCGTCGCCGGTGCGGTCGAGAAGGCGGCGCGCGCCCACGCCGAGCGGCCGTCCTGACGGCCCCGTCCGGTGAGCCCCACGAGGGACGCCGCTCGGTGCGACCTGCCGGCACGACGACCGCACCCTGATGGCCTTTCGTCCCACGGCCGCGCCCCTCGCGACGTCGATCCTGGGGACGTGCTCACGATCCCCGAGGCCGTCGCCGCCCAGGCCGCGACCGCCGCCGAGAAGTCCGCCCTGCTCGCCCGCCCCGCCGTGTTCGCCGTCCGGTCGGCCCTGGCCGGCGCATGGGTCGGCATCGGGGTCGTCATCATGCTGACCGCCGGCGGACCCCTCCGGGTCGAGGGCTCCGTGCTCGCGCCGTTGGCCCCGCTCGTGCAGGGGCTCGTGTTCGGCGTCGCGCTCACGGTCGTCGTCATCGGCGGCGGCGAGCTGGCGACCTCGGCGATGATGGTGCTCACCCAGGGCGGGCTCGCGCGCACGGTCCGCTGGGGCCGCGCCGCGGTGGTGCTCCTGGCCACGATGCTGGGCAACCTCGCCGGCGCCGTGGTCTGGTCCGTCGTCGTGCACCTGTCCGGCCTCATGGCGCCCGACACGCCCGCCGGCGGAGCGCTCACGGCCGTGCTGGCCCACAAGACGAGCGAGACGGACCTGCAGCTCCTCACGCGCGGCATCCTCTGCAACGTCATGGTCTGCCTCGCCGTGTGGATGGCGGCGCGGCTGACGAGCGAGGGCGCGCGCATCGCGGTCGTCTTCGCCTGCGTCATGGTGTTCATCACCTCGGGCTTCGAGCACGTCGTCGCCAACATGACCGCGCTGTCCCTGGGCGTCCTCGGCGACGTCCCCGGCGTGACCCTCGGGGCCTTCGCACGCAACATGCTGCTGGTCGGGCTGGGCAACACCATCGGCGGAGCGGTGATCGTCGGGGCCGCCTACGCCGTCGGCTCGCTGCCCGGGCGCCCAGGGACGGGTGCAGGGACGGGTGCTGGGACGGCTGCCGGGTCGGGTGCGGGAGCGACTGCCGGCGGCGTGCCCGACGAGGAGCGCCTCGACGCCGCACTAGCGTGAGGTCATGACGGCTGACGCGAGGACGCCCGACCCCCGCCACCCCTGGCGCCGCGACGACGAGGTGCCGGACGGAGCGCGCGCCCCCGACGAGGCGCGGGCCGGCACCGCATCGGCATCGGCACCCGCACCGGCACCGGCACCGGCACCGGCACCGGCACCGGAGGAGCCCGGCGCCATCACCGGCCGGCACGCCGTGGTCCGCGGCGCACCCGTCCCCCCGCCCGAGCCCGGGCCGTCCGGCTCCGTCCCGGCCGGAGCGGCGACGGCGGGCCCGCCGACCGCATCCACCGCGCCGGTCACGCCGCTCGCGCCGGTCACGCCGCCCGCGCCGGCCACGACACCCGCGCCGGCCGCCGACCGGTCGGCCGCCGAGCGCGACGCCACCGCATCCACCCCCGGCTCCCGCGCGCCCTGGGCCGCCGACGACGACGCGACGCCCCTGCCTGTGATGGGCACCCCGACGCGGGCGACGGAGCCCGGCCTCTTCCCGGACCCCGACCCGCCCCGGTCGGCGAGCGTCGGCCGGCACGTCCTCGGCGTGCTGCTCGGGCTCGTCCTCGCCCCCGTCGTGGCCGGGCTCCTCGTCGTCGGGCAGGGCCGGGTGCTCGCGGTCGGGACCGGCGCCCCCGACGTGCTGGGCATCGCGTGCCTGGCGGCCGGCGCCCTGCTGGCGGCGGCGGTCGTCGGGCTCGCGACCTGGTCCGCCGCCGTGCCCGTCGCGGCCGGCCTGCTCCTGGCGGTCGCGGGCGGGTTCGCGCTCGTCGCGCCCGGGATCGCCCGGACCGAGGTGCTGGGCTGGTGGTCCTGGGGCACCTGGCGCCCGACGGTGCTCGAGTCCCTCGTCTCGGCCACGTCCGGCACGGTCCTCGTCGCCGGGCTGCTGGTGCTCGTCGGGGGGCTCACGGCCGCCGCGACGCGGCGACGCGGGTACCGGCTCGGGGTCTTCCGCGAGCGCCACCACCCCGGCGGCCCCGTCCGCCGCTGACCGGCGCACGGGCCGGGCACGACGCAGGCACGACGCAGGCACGACGCAGGCACGACGCAGGCACGACGCCCACGGGCCGCACCAGAAGCACGGCGGTTCTTCTCGGCGTTCCCCCGCCCGGAGGCTCGCCCGCGCGCCCGTCGGCGGTCTAGGGTCTGCAGACGTTCCACCAGCACCGATGCCGCTGCAGGAGGCCCTGACGTGACCGACACCGTCCCCAGCACAGCCGAGAGCCACGCCCCGGACGAGGCCCACCCCGAGGGGCCCGCGGCGCTCACCTTCGCGCCGTCGCCCGAGTTCGCCCGGCAGGCCAACGCGACGGCCGACCTGTACGCGCAGGCGTCGGCGGACCGCCCCGCCTTCTGGGCCGAGCAGGCGCGCACGCTGCTGTCGTGGGCGACGCCGTTCGAGGAGGTGCTCGACTGGTCGGGTGCGCCCGTCGCGCGCTGGTTCGCGGACGGCCGGCTCAACGCCGCGTACAACGCCGTCGACCGCCACGTCGAGGCCGGGAACGGCGACCGCGTGGCCATCCACTTCGAGGGCGAGCCGGGCGACACCCGCACGATCACCTACGCCGACCTGCAGCGCGAGGTGTCCCGGGCCGCCAACGCCCTGGGCGCGCTGGGCGTGGGCACCGGCGACCGGGTGGCGATCTACCTGCCGATGATCCCGGAGGCCGTCGTCACGATGCTGGCCTGCGCCCGCATCGGCGCCCCCCACTCGGTGGTCTTCGGCGGCTTCTCGTCGGAGGCCCTGCGCAGCCGCATCGACGACGCCGGCGCCAAGCTCGTCGTCACCGCCGACGGCGGGTACCGCCGCGGCGCGGCCAGCCCGCTCAAGCCCGCCGTCGACGAGGCGGTCGCCGCCGGCACCCCCACGGTCGAGCACGTGCTCGTCGTGCGACGCACCGGCGGCGACAACACGTGGACCGAGGGCCGGGACGTGTGGTGGCACGACGTCGTCGACACCGCGTCCGACCAGCACACGCCCGTCGACGTCGAGGCGGAGCACCCGCTGTTCATCCTCTACACCTCGGGCACCACGGGGAAGCCGAAGGGGATCTTCCACACCACCGGCGGCTACCTCACGCAGGCGGCGTACACGCACCGCAACGTCTTCGACCTCAAGCCCGAGACCGACGTCTACTGGTGCACCGCCGATGTCGGCTGGATCACCGGGCACTCGTACGTCGTCTACGGCCCGCTCATCAACGGCGCCACGCAGATCGTGTACGAGGGCACGCCGGACACCCCGCACCGCGGCCGCTGGTGGGAGCTCGTGCAGAAGTACGGCGTCACCATCCTCTACACCGCCCCCACGGCCATCCGCACCTGCATGAAGTGGGGCGAGGAGATCCCCGGCGGGTTCGACCTGTCGAGCCTGCGGGTGCTCGGGTCGGTGGGCGAGCCCATCAACCCCGAGGCGTGGACGTGGTACCGGCGCGTCATCGGCGGCGACCGCACGCCCATCGTCGACACGTGGTGGCAGACGGAGACGGGCGCCATCATGATCAGCCCGCTGCCGGGCGTGACGACGACGAAGCCCGGGTCGGCGCAGGTCCCGCTGCCTGGCATCGCGGCCGAGGTGCTCGACGACGACGCCCAGCCCGTCGCGAACGGCCAGGCCGGCTACCTCGTCCTCACCGAGCCCTGGCCCTCGATGCTCCGCGGCATCTGGGGCGACCCCGAGCGCTACGCCGACACGTACTGGTCGCGGTTCCGCGGCCTGTACTTCGCCGGCGACGGGGCCAAGAAGGACGAGGACGGCGACATCTGGCTGCTGGGCCGCGTCGACGACGTCATGAACGTCTCCGGCCACCGCCTCTCGACGACGGAGATCGAGTCCTCGCTGGTCTCGCACCCCTCCGTGGCCGAGGCCGCCGTCGTCGGCGCGACGGACGAGACCACCGGCCAGGCCGTCGTCGCGTTCGTCATCCTGCGCGCCGACGCGGTCGCCGCCGGTCGCCCCGTCGAGGAGGTGCAGCAGGAGCTGCGCCAGCACGTGGCCCGGCAGATCGGTCCGATCGCCCGGCCGCGGCAGGTGCTCGTCGTCCCGGAGCTGCCCAAGACGCGCTCGGGCAAGATCATGCGCCGGCTGCTGCGGGACGTCGCCGAGCACCGGCAGGTCGGGGACGCGACGACGCTGGCGGACTCCTCCGTCATGGAGCTCATCTCCGCCGGGCTGGCCGCCCCGAAGGGCTGACGCGCGGGCGCCGCGTGGGGGCTTGACCCTCACGCGGCGTCAGGCCGCAGGCTCGTGCCATGACCACGACCCCGTCCCTGCACGGCACCGGTGCCGGCCCCGACACCGACACCGGCACCACGGCCGGCTCCCCCGCGCGCACCCTGCGCACGGTGGGACAGGTGGCGGACGTCTCCGGCGTCACGGTGCGCACGCTGCACCACTACGACGCGATCGGGCTGCTCGTGCCCTCGGGGCGCAGCACGGCCGGCTACCGCCTCTACACGGACGACGACGTCGCCCGGCTCGCGGCGGTCGTCGTCCACCGGCGGCTCGGGTTCGGCCTCGACGAGGTCGCCCGGCTGCTGGACGCCGACGGGGACGAGCGGGTGGCGCACCTGCGCCGCCGGCGGGCCGTGGTCGCCGACCGGCTCGACGAGCTGCACGCGCTCGCCGACGCCCTGGACCGTGCCCTGGCTCGTGAGGGGTCGAGTGGGACGCCGCACGAGCAGGCACGAGGAACGGAGCACGGGATGACGGATCGACCTGCCACGACCGAGGAGCTGCGGGAGCTCTTCGGCGACGGCTACGACGAGGCCTACGCCGCCGAGGCCGAGCAGCGCTGGGGGGACACGGACGCCTGGCGGCAGGGCCGCGAGCGCACCGCCCGCCTCACCATCGCCGACTGGACGCGCGTGAAGGAGGAGAACGAGGCGCTGGAGGCAGACCTCGCCGCCGCCCTCACCGCGGGCGTCGACCCCGCCTCCGCGGAGGGCACGGCCCTGGCGGAGCGGCACCGGCGCAGCATCGAGGTCCACTACGACTGCTCCCCGGGCATGCACCGCGCCCTGGCGGAGATGTACCTGGCCGACGAGCGCTTCACCCGGCACTACGACGACAGGGCGCCCGGTCTCGCCCGGTGGGTGCACGACGCGGTCATGGCCAACGCCGACCGGCTCGAGGCCGCCGGTGACTGACGCGGCACCGCCGGTCTGCTACGCCCGCCGTCCCCGCCGTCGCTCAGCCCGCGGCGGGGACGGTGGGGCGCGAGCCCAGGTTGAAGAAGGCGACCTCGCCCGTGCTGCGGCCGCACTCCTCGAGCAGCCGTCCGGCCGCCGGGTCCGTGCCCTCCGGCAGCATGCTGACGACCTGCAGGTAGCCGCCCCCGCCCTCGACGGCGTCCCCGACGGCGGCCCGCGCCCCGCCGGGCAGGACGACGGCCTCGGCGTCCGCGTCCCAGCGGGTCCCCTCGGGCCACACCACCGGGTACCCGTCGAGGGTCAGGCACGTCCCGTCGTAGGCGACCGTGCCGCTGACGATCGCGGTCATGCCGTCCTCGCTGCTCCCCGCGGACACGACGAGCGGGCCGTCGACCGCCCACGCCGTCGTGCCGCCCGTGCAGCCGGCGACGGCGGCAGCGGCGGCGACGGCGAGGACGGCGGCCGGGACGGTCAGGGACGGTCGGGGCGTGCGGCGCAAAGCTGCCACGTCGTCAGCCTCGCACCGCGTGCGCGAGACGGTCCAGCCCCTCGTCGACGGTCACGGCGGGGGTCCACGCCAGGTCGGCGCGGGTGCGGCGCTGGTCGAACCAGTGCGCCGTCGAGAGCTGCTCCGCCAGGAACCGGGTCATCGGCGGCTCGTCGGTCCCCGGGCGGCGCGCCCAGACGGCCTCGACGAGCGCGCCCGCGGCACGGGCGGCCCCGGCCGGCACGCTCCATCGCGGCTCGCGGACGCCGGCGGCCCGGCACATGCCGCCGAGCAGGTCGGCGATCGTGCGCGGCTCCCCGTTGGTGACGACGTAGGCCTGCCCATGGGTCACGTCCAGGCGCCGCAGCGCGGCGACGAAGGCGTCGGCGGCGTTGTCGACGTACGTGGAGTCGACGAGCGCGGTGCCGTGGTCGAGCAGCGGGAGGCGGCCCCGGGCCGCCCGGTCGAGGACCCGCGCGACGAGCTGCGGGTCGCCGGGTCCCCAGACGAGGTGGGGGCGGACCGCCACCACCCGCAGGTCCGGCCCGTCGGCCGCGAGCGCCAGCCGCTCGGCGGCGGCCTTGGTCCGCGCGTACTCCCCCCGGGCGCCCACCAGGTCGGCCGGTCCCGCGTCGACCCCGACGAGCGCCGTCCCTGCGTGCGCGACGGACGGCGACGAGACGTGCACGACGTCCCGCACGCCGGCGTCCCGGGCGGCGTCGAGCAGCGCCCGCGTCCCGCCGACGTTCACCGCGGCGAACTGCGCGGGGTCCCCGGCCAGCGACACCTTGGCCGCCAGGTGCACCACGGCGTCCACCCCGTCGACGGCCCGCGCGAGCGCCGCCGGGTCCGTGACCGAGCCGAGCACGTCGTCGGCCCCCGGCACCCCGCCGGGCCGCCGCTGCAGGGTGCGCACCGCGTACCCCGCCGTCAGCAGCGCCCCGGCCGTCGCGCGGCCGAGGAAGCCGCTGGCCCCCGTGACGAGGACGGTCCCGTTCACGGCCGGCGCACCGGGTCGCCCGCGAGGACCCGGGCCGCCCACGCCGCGAGCCGCGCGCGGTCGACCTTCGAGTTGTGCCGCACGTCGGTCGGCAGCGTGTCGGCGACGAGCACGGCGACCACCGGCACGCCGGCGCGGTCCGGCCCGACGGCGGCGCGCACGGCGGCGACGAGCTCCGCCGGCGCCAGCGGGGACCGACCGCGCAGCGGACCGGTCCGCGAGCGCGCCAGCGACGATCCGGCCTCCGGCTCGACGACGACGACGGGCACCTGCACGCCGGCTGGCCCGACGCCGACGAGCGCCGCCCGCCGCACCCCGGGCACGGTCTCGGCGGCGGTCTCCGCCGCCACGGGCGCGACCGGCCCGACGGCCGTCGTCAGCACGTGGGCCAGCCGGCCCTCGATCCACAGCTGGCCCTCGTCGTCGAGGTGCCCGACGTCCCCCGTCCGGTGCCAGCGGGGACCGGCCCCGACCCGCGCGCCCTCCGCGTCCGGCACGTCGCGCGCCGCCTCCCGGTCGGTCAGCCAGAGCCGGTCGTAGCCGTCCTTGAGGTGCGGGGCCGCGACCACGACCTCCCCGAGGACGCCCGGCGTCGTGGCGGCGGCACCGACCGCGCGGCCACCCTCGTCGAGCGGCGCGATCCGCACGCGCGCGGAGCCGATCGGCACGCCCACGCACACGCCGCCGTCGGGGGCGCCGGCCGCGGCGCGCACGCCCTCGAGCGTGACGTCCGTGACGAGCAGGCACTCCGTCATGCCGTAGGGGGTGTGCGGGACCGCGCCCGGCATGAGGGCGGCGGCAGCCGCGAGCAGCGGCTCGGCGATCGGGGCCCCCGTCGACAGGAAAGTCGTCACGCGACCCAGGGCCTCCCGGTCCGCCTCCCCCAGCTCCCCGGCGGTGGCGACGACGTTCCGGATCGCCGCGGGCGAGAGGAACACGACCCGCCCGTCGGCGGCCCGTACGGCGTCGGCGACCGCCCGCGCCGTGAGCGTCCGCGGCGCCGACACGTCCATCACCGGCGTCACGGACCGCGTGCCGAACGCCGGCCCGAGCAGCGCGAACGGCGCGAACCCGGTGACGAGGCCCGTTCGGGGCCCGATGCCGAAGTGGTCGCGCACGACGTCCCGCATCGCCGCGAGCTGCCCGTGCGTGTACCGCACGCCCTTGGCCGGACCCGTGGACCCGGACGTGTGCAGCACGGCCGCGGGGTCGTCGGCGCCGGGCTCCGCGGGCAGCGGCAGCCCGGCCGCCAGCCGGACCCGCCCGACGGCGACGAGACCGGCGACCGTCGTCTCCACGCCGAGCGCGGCCCGGGCCGCGGCGGGCAGCCCCACCGCGGACACGCGCCGCCCCGGCCACCCCAGCGCGCGGGCGGCCAGCAGGCCCGGCTCGGCGGCGACGAGGACGTCCGGCCAGGACGCGCGCACGGCCCGCGACAACCCCCGCACGCCCAGCCCGGCGTCGGCCACGACGACCACGGCCCCGAGGCGCAGGCAGGCGTAGACCAGGGCGGTGAGGGTCGGCCCCGGCGGCACCAGCAGCTGCACGCGCTGGCCGCGACGCACGCCGGCCGCGTCGAGCCCGGCGGCCAGCGCCCGGACCGTCTCCGCCAGCCGCCGCCACGACACCGTCAGCGGCGCGCCGCGCCGTCGGACCGACAGGTCGAGCACGGCCGGCCCGTCGTCGTCGGCCCGCTCGTCGAGCGCGCGCCAGAGCGGGACGAAGGGCGCGGGCGCGCCGGTGGGGACGTCGTCGGGCGCGGCGGCACCGGCCGCGTCACCGCCGTCCGTCCTGCTGGCGAGGTCAGCGGTGGACGGCCCCGCCGGTCCGGGGCGGGCGACCGACGGCGCCACCTCCTCGGCGACGAACGCCGCCACGGCGTCCGCGTACGGCACCTCCTCGGCCAGCAGGTGACCGGCGCCGACGTAGCGGTGCACGCGCGCGTGCGGCAGCCGGTCGACGAGGTCGTCGAGGTAGCGCTCGGTGAAGACGGGGTCGCGGGGACCCCAGAGCACGAGCGCCGGCACGGTGAGCCGGGCGACGCCGTCCGCGATCTCGTCGAGGGCCGGCCGGCTGGGGTGCGTCGCGTCGGCCGGGATGTCGGCGACGAAGCCGGCGATCCCGTCGCGCCGGTGCGGCCCGCCCGCGGGTCCGGCGTAGGGCGCGCGGTAGGCGGCGCGCACCTCGTCGGGCAGCGGGGGACGCCGGGCCAGCGCGAGCGTGACGTCGAGGAACGCGGTGGTCCGCCGGGTCGCGGACGCCAGCACGCCGCGCGCGGTCGCCAGCCGCAGCGGCGCGGGCAGCGGGTCGCCGAGGGGGTGGTGCACGGCCGTGTTGAGGGTGACGACGCCCGCGAGCACCTCGGGGTGCCGCACGGCCCAGCCGAGCGAGACCACCCCGCCCCAGTCGTGCCCCACGGTGACGACCGGGCCCGTCGCCCCCGGCCCGCTGAGCCCCAGCGCGTCGGTCAGCGCGGACAGGTCCGCCAGCCGCTGCGCCAGGTCCCGGCGGCGGCCCGTGCGCTCGGAGAAGCCCAACTCGAGCTGGTCGACGGCGACGACGCGCCAGGCCGGCCGGCCCGCCGCGGCGTCCGCGACCGTGCGTGCGAGCAGCGCCCGCCACAGGTAGGACCACGTCGGGTTGCCGTGCACGGCGAGCAGGGTGCCGACGGGCTCGACGCCGAGCCCCGCCAGCCGCGCCGCGGTGTCGAGCACGTGCCACCGCCGGGTCTCACCCGTCGCGTCGCCCGCCGCGTCACCGGGCCCGTCACCGCCCCTGTCGCCGGGCGCCGCCGGCACGTCCAGGACGCGGCTGTCCCGCGGGTCGACGCCGGGCAGGCCGTCGACCGGGGTGGGGCCGCTCACGTCGCGGTCGCCGCGCGGGGGACCCCGGTGGGCACGCCACTCACCAGGCGAGCTCCATCATCGCGGTGTTGAGGCCCGAGCCGACGCCCATCAGCAGGACGCGGTCCCCGGCGCGCAGGGACTCCTGCTCCTCGGCCAGCGTGATGGGGATCGACGCCGGGCCGACGTTGCCGTAGCGCGGGTACGTCGTCGGCACGCGGCGCCGGTCGAGACCGGCGGCCTTGACCACCGCGGCCGTGTGCGCCTTGGAGACCTGGTGCGTCACGTAGCGGTCCATCGCCGACCAGTCCCACTCGTCGGACGCCTCGCGCCAGGCGCTCATGACGAGGTCGAGCCCGCCTTTGAGCAGCATCCGCGCGTCCGTGAACATGCCGTCGACGCTGCCGACGCACAGGTCGTAGTACTGCGTCGCCGCCCGCGTCACCCCGCCGAGCAGCCGGTGCCCGCCCGGGTTCTCGTCCGTGCGCCCGAGCACCGCCGCCGCCGAGCCCGAGCCCAGCGTGAGGCTGGCGAACTCGCTCATGAAGGCGTCGCGGTCGGACTCGGCCCGCAGGAGGCGCTCGACCGTGTTGACCTGGATGTCGTCCGCGTCCTCGCCCGCGAGCACGATCGCGTAGCGGACCTGCCCGGACTCGATCATCCCGGCGGCCAGGCTCATGCCGTTGACGAACCCGAGGCACGCGTTGGCCACGTCGAAGTTGATCGCCGACGTCGGCAGGTCCAGACCGTGGTGCAGCCGGACGGCCACCGACGGCTCGAGGTGCTTGCGCGTGACCGACGTGTTGATGAGCAGGCCGATGTCGGCCGGGTTCACGCCCGCCTCGTACAGCGCGGCCTTGCCTGCCGCGACCGTCGCCTCGTCCGACCCCTCGCCCGGGGCCCAGTTGCGGCGCTCGAGGACGCCGGCGACCCGCTGCAGGACGGTGCGCGGCAGCCGCAGGCGGTCCAGCGCGGGGGCCAGCCGGTCCTGCAGCTCGGCCGACGTCGTCACGCGCGACGGGATCGTGCTCGTCACCGACAGGAGGGACACGTTCCGGAACCGGGTGGTCGCGTTTCCGGGCACGTGGTCTCCATCAGGGCGTCGTCGTGGGTCTGCGTGGTGCTCTGCGTCGTCGGTCCGAGTCGTCGTCCCCCGTGGTGGCGGCCGCCGGCTCGGGGCGGTCGGGGTCACCCGAGGATACGGAGCCTGCCTGGGGCCAGCGACCGGAGCCGTCGGTGGTGTGCTGTGATGTGGGGCGTGATCACCGTGGAGACGGTCCGCCCGGGGCAGGACGGGGCCGTCCACCGCGGTGCCGTCCGGGCCCTCGCGCGCCGAGCGGAGCGCGTCGACGGCGTCGAGCCGCTGTCGGAGCAGACGCTCCTGCAGGTCGGCCGCCCCGAGGTCGTCCACCTCGTCGCGCGCGACCGCCGGCGGTACGTGGGGTACGCCCAGCTCGTGCCCGACGACGAGGGCCTGCCCACGGTGGAGCTCGTCGTGGACCCGGCCGCCCGGGACCAGGGCACGGGCGCGCTGCTGCTGGACCGCGTCAGGGCGCTGGCGCCCGGCGGCTTCCAGGTGTGGGCGCACGGGGACCTGCCCGCCGCCCGGGCGCTCGTCGAGGACCTGGGCCTCGAGCCCGCCCGCTCGCTGTGGCGGATGGCGCTGGACCTCACCGCCGCGGCCCGCGACGGCCTCGTCCCCGAGCCGCGGCCGCTGCCGGACGGGCTCGCGCTGCGGCCCTTCGTGCCCGGGCGCGACGAGGCGGCGTGGCTCGCGCTCAACGCCCGCGCCTTCTCCTGGCACCCGGAGCAGGGCCGGCTGACGCGGCGCGACCTCGAGGACCGCGCGGCGCAGCCCTGGTTCGACCCCGCCGACCTCTGGCTCGTCGAGCGCACGGGGGCGGCCGACGGGACCGGTGCGCCCGACGGCTCGGGCACCACCGACCGGACGCGCGCGCTCGTCGCCTCCTGCTGGCTGAAGGTCGACCCGCCGGACGGCGACACCGGCGAGGTGTACGTCCTGGCCGTCGACCCCGACGCGCAGGGGCAGGGCCTCGGCGGGCTCCTCACCGAGCGGGTCGTCGCCGACCTGGCGGGGCGGGGCCTGCGGCGGGCGGTGCTGTACACGGAGTCCGACAACGCGGCCGCGGTGCGCGCCTACCGCCGCGCGGGCTTCGAGCGGGAGCGCGCCGACGTCCTGTACGGCCCGCCGGCGGACGGGGACGGCGCCGCCGCGACCCGTGCACCGGTGCGTGAACACCGGGCGAACGGGCGGCGGACGCGCACGTCACCGACGGGTGCCACCATGGGCCCCATGACCGATGCGCCCGTCCTCGACGAGTCCCTGGCCGCGCACATCGCCGAGCACATCGCCGCGACGCCGCCGCGCCGCGACGAGGTGCCGCGGGTGCCCGTCGTCCCCGCCGAGGAGCTGCCGCCGCTGCCGGAGGACCGCTTCCTCGACCGCGAGGTCTCGTGGCTGGCCTTCAACGAGCGGGTGCTCGAGCTCGCGGAGGACCCCGGGCTGCCGCTGCTGGAGCGCGTGCGGTTCCTGGCGATCTTCGCCTCGAACCTCGACGAGTTCTTCATGGTCCGGGTGGCCGGGCTCAAGCGCCGCATCGCCACCGGCCTGGCGGTCACCGCGGCGTCCGGCCTGTCGCCCCGGCAGGTCCTGGAGGCCATCTCCGAGCGGGCGCACGAGCTGCAGGCCCGGCACGCGGCCGTCTTCGCCGAGCAGGTGCAGCCCGCCCTGGCGGGCGAGGGCATCACGCTCGTGCGCTGGGAGGACCTCGGCGAGAGCGAGCAGGAGCGCCTGCGCAAGTACTTCCGCCGGCAGATCTTCCCCGTGCTCACCCCGCTCGCGGTGGACCCGGCGCACCCGTTCCCGTACATCTCGGGGCTCTCGCTCAACCTCGCCGTGCTCGTCGTGAACCCCTCGACGGGCAAGGAGCACTTCGCGCGCGTGAAGGTCCCGCCGCTGCTCCCGCGCTTCATCGCGGTCGACGCGGCCGGGCGGCCGGGCGTGCCGACGGGCCGCGGCGGCGCCGAGGGCGAGCCCATGTCCTTCGTGCCGGTCGAGGACGTCATCGCCCAGCACCTCGACCAGCTCTTCCCCGGCATGACGGTGCAGGAGCACCACACGTTCCGCGTCACGCGCAACGAGGACGTGGAGGTGGAGGAGGACGACGCCGAGAACCTCCTGCAGGCCATGGAGAAGGAGCTCCTGCGCCGCCGCTTCGGGCCGCCCGTGCGCCTGGAGATCGCGGAGTC
Source organism: Cellulomonas sp. plas2 (assembly GCF_057221735.1). Classification (NCBI taxonomy): domain Bacteria; kingdom Bacillati; phylum Actinomycetota; class Actinomycetes; order Micrococcales; family Cellulomonadaceae; genus Cellulomonas; species Cellulomonas sp. plas2. The sequence continues at coordinate 752,064 of NZ_CM170155.1, read as the reverse complement.
CATCACGCCGCGCATCCGCCGGCTGCTCACGCGCGAGCTGGGCATGGCCGAGGACGAGGTGTACGAGCTGCCGGCCCCGCTGGACCTCACGGGCCTCAACCTCGTCGCCGACCTCGACCGGCCCGCGCTGTCCTACCCCCGCTTCGTGCCGACGACGCCGCGCCAGCTCGCCGAGGTGGAGTCCGCGACGCCGACGGACGTCTTCGCCGCCATCCGCCGTCGTGACGTGCTGCTCCACCACCCGTACGACTCGTTCTCCACCTCGGTGCAGACGTTCCTGCAGCAGGCCGCCGCGGACCCGCACGTGCTGGCCATCAAGCAGACGCTGTACCGCACGTCCGGCGACTCCCCCATCGTCGACGCGCTCATCGACGCGGCCGAGGCCGGCAAGCAGGTCCTCGCGCTGGTGGAGATCAAGGCCCGGTTCGACGAGCAGAACAACATCGAGTGGGCGCGCAAGCTCGAGCAGGCCGGCGTCCACGTCGTGTACGGCATCGTCGGCCTCAAGACGCACTGCAAGCTGTCCCTCGTCGTGCGCCAGGAGGCCGACGGGCTGCGGCGGTACTGCCACATCGGCACGGGCAACTACAACCCGAAGACGGCCCGGCTCTACACCGACATCGGCCTGCTCACCTGCGACAACGACATCGGCCAGGACCTGACGCGGCTGTTCAACCAGCTCTCGGGGTACGCGCCCAAGTCACGGTTCCACCGGCTGCTCGTCGCCCCGCGCTCCGTGCGCAGCGGGCTCGTGGCGCGCATCGACCGCGAGGCGGCGGCGGCGCGGGCGGGGCACGACGCGTGGATCAAGATCAAGGTCAACTCGATGGTCGACGAGGCCGTCATCGACGCGCTGTACCGCGCGTCGCAGGCGGGCGTGCGCGTGGACCTCGTCGTCCGCGGGATCTGCGCGCTGCAGCCGGGACGGGAGGGGCTCTCGGAGAACATCCGGGTGCGGTCCATCCTCGGCCGGTTCCTCGAGCACTCGCGGATCTTCGCCTTCGCGCACGCCGACCCGGCGGCCGAGGACGGGTTCGAGGGCCCCGAGGTGTACATCGGGTCCGCCGACCTCATGCACCGCAACCTCGACCGGCGCGTGGAGACGCTCGTCCGGGTGACCGACACCGAGCACGTGAGCACGTTGATCGAGCTCGTCGACATGAGCCTCGACCCGGCCGTCTCGTCCTGGCACCTCGCCGCGGACGGGCAGTGGACGCGCCGCCACGTCGGGCCCGAGGGCGAGCCCCTGGTCGACCAGCAGACGACGCTCATCGCCCGCCACCGCCAGCGCCGCCGGATCTCCTCGACGTGAGCGGCCGCCGCGCCCCGGACGTCGTGGCGGCCGGGGCGCTGGTGTGGCGCGAGCGGCGGACCCGCGGCGACGCGCCGGCGGACCACCGCGTCGAGCTGCTGCTCGTGCACCGTCCGCGCTACGACGACTGGTCGTGGCCGAAGGGCAAGCTCGAGCCCGGGGAGGCCCTGCCCGTCACCGCCCGCCGTGAGGTCGCCGAGGAGGGCGGCGTCGAGGTCGTGCTGGGGCAGCCGCTGCCCACGCTCACGTACCGCCTCGCCGACGGCCGCCTCAAGCAGGTCCACTACTGGGCGGCCCGCCCCGCGGCGCCGACCACGCCCGCCGTCGTCGCCCGCGAGCCCGTGGCGCCGGCGGAGCCGACGGAGATCGACCGCACCCGCTGGTTCCGCGCCGACGAGGCCCGCCGCCGCCTCACCCGTGCCGCGGACCGCGAACCCCTCGACGCGCTGCTGCACGCCCTCGAGCGGGGCCGGCTCGCGACGCACGCGGTGGTGGTCGCGCGGCACGGCCGCGCCCGCAAGCGCGCGAGCTGGGACGGCACCGAGGGCGACCGGCCGCTGACCGACAGCGGCCGGCGGCAGGCGCGGGCCCTCGTGCCGCTGCTCGCCGCCTACGGCACCGAGCGCGTCGTGACGAGCGAGTGGGACCGGTGCTGGAGCACGGTGACGCCCTACGCACGCGCCGCCCACGTGCCCGTCGTCGTGGAGCCGGTGCTCACGGAGTCGGCGCACGAGAGCTCGCCCGCCCGCGTCGCGGGGCTCGTGCAGGGGCTGCTCGCCGAGCCCGTGCCGGCGGTGCTGTGCACGCACCGGCCCGTGCTGCCGACCGTGGTCGACGTCCTCGCCCAGCACACCCGCCGCGCCGTCGCCGCGTGGCTGCCGGCCTCCGACCCGTTCCTGCGGCCGGGCGAGCTCCTCGTCGTGCACGTGGCGGCCACCGCGAAGGGGCCGCGCGTCGTCGCCGCGGAGCGCTGGCCGACGGCGTGAGGGCCGGGCTACGCCCGACGCCTCGGCCGAGCCGCCCGAGCCGGCTCGGGCCGGGCCTGGTCAGCCCAGGAGCGCGTGCAGAGCGACGAAGGCGCCGGCCCCGACGAGCGCCGCGGCGGGGATGGTGAGCACCCACGCCGCCGCGATGCTCTTCGCGACGCCCCAGCGCACCGCCGACAGCCGCCGCGTCGCGCCGACGCCCATGATCGCCGAGGTGATCGTGTGCGTCGTCGAGACCGGCGCGTGCAGCCAGTACGCGTTCGTGTAGAGCACGGCGGCCGAGACGGTCTCGGCGACGAACCCGCGGGCGGGGTCGAGCTCGATGATCTTGCGGCCGAGCGTGCGCATGATCCGCCACCCGCCGGAGTACGTGCCGAGCGAGATGGCCGTGGCTGCCGCGAGCTTGACCCACAGCGGGATGCCGCCGCCCGCGGTGTGGAACCCGCCGGCGACGAGCGCGAGCACGATGACGCCCATCGTCTTCTGCGCGTCCTGCAGGCCGTGCCCGAGCGCCATGGCCGCGGCGGAGACGGTCTGCGCCAGCCGGAACCGGCGCATCGTCCGCGTCGGCGGCCGGTTCCGCACGAGCCACAGCACGCCGACCATGACGGCGAAGGCGAGCCCGAACCCGACCAGCGGCGACAGGACCATCGGCAGGACGACCTTGTCGAGGATGGCGTCCCAGTGCACCGTCACGCCCGCGGCGAGGCCCGTGCCCGTCAGCCCTCCGATGAGCGCGTGCGTGGAGGACGAGGGCAGGCCGAACCACCAGGTGACCAGGTTCCACACGATGGCCCCGACCAGCGCGGACAGCACGACGACGAGGCCCGTGTGCTGCGCCACGTCGGCCACGGTGATGATGTCCTCGGCGATCGTCGTCGCCACCTCGGTGCCGAGCAGCGCGCCCAGCAGGTTGAAGAACGCCGCCATGATGAGCGCGGCCCGGGGCGTCAGGGCCCGGGTCGACACGGACGTGGCGATGGCGTTCGCCGCGTCGTGGAAGCCGTTGGTGTAGTCGAAGCCGAGGGCGACCACGACGACGACGATGACGAGCGCGAGCTCCACGGGGGCTCAGGACTCCTTGAGCGCGATGGTCTCGACGGTGTTGGCCACGCGCTCGAAGGCGTCGGCCGCGTCCTCGAGCTTCTCGACGATCTCCTTGAGCTTGAGCAGCTCGATGGGGTCCGTCACCTCGTCGAAGAGCTGCGCGACGAGCTTGCGGTAGGTCTTGTCGGCCTGGTTCTCCAGGCGGTTGACCTCGATCCAGTACTCGCTGAGGGAGTCCATGGAGCGCAGGCGCGGCATGGCCGCCGCCGTCAGCTCGGCCGCCCGCTGCAGCACCGCGACCTGGTCGGAGACCCGGGCGGGCAGCGCGTCGACCTTGTAGAGCACGACGAGGTCCGCCGCCTCGTCCATGAGGTCCATGCAGTCGTCGAGGCGCGACGCGAGGTCGTAGATGTCGTCCCGGTCGAACGGCGTGACGAACGTCTGGTTGAGGCGACGCATGATGCTGTGCGTCGCCTCGTCCGCGGCGTGCTCCGCCTCCGACATCCGCTGGACGACGGCCTTGCGCTGCGCGCGGTGCGCGCCCAGCAGCTCACCGAGGAGGCCGGCGCCGGTGACCAGGTGCTCCGCCTGGGCGGCGAAGAGGTCGAAGTACGAGGTGTCGCGCGGGGTGAGGCGCAGGCGCACGGGAGTCTCCGTCAGGACGGGGGTGGACGCGATCAGGCTAGGACAGACCTGGACGTTTCCCCAACGGCCGGTGACGTGACGGTGAACGCGCGGTGACGCGGACGTGGCCGGCGCACGACGGGCTGGCCAGGACGAACCGGTGGGGTGGCGCCGGACCGGGAGCGCCTCTCGGCGCGAGGCCGCTCGGAGCGGCTGGTGTTGGAGCCCGGGGCTACCGCGGTCCGACGCCTCCGCCAGACTAGCGTCAGTCGAGCGCGCCGGCCCGCCACAGCCCCGCGGCCGCGGTGAGCTCCTCCGCGATCCGGCCGAGGGCCGCGGAGCCGCGGGTGAGGCGCCCGGCCCCCGAGGGGTCGACGAGGTCGAGGTGGTCGGCGTCGAGGGCCCCGCCCGTGGCCAGGACCCGGCAGAAGGCGGCGGCGCGCTCGAGGGCCACGGCGAGGTCGCCCGCGTACACGCCCGAGAGGACCGCGTCGGCCGTGGCGCGCACGTCCTCGGGTCCCGGCGGCAGCGCGACGCCGGCTACGGCGCCCTGCACGGGGGCGTGCTCGACGCCCTGCCGGTACCGGTCGGCCACCGTCACGGGGTCACGCCGCACCCACTCCCGCAGGACGTAGAGCCGCCACAGCGCGCCCGGCAGGCTCGAGGGCGGGCTGTCCGACCAGAGCGTGGCGACGAGCTCGAGCCCCTCGCGCTCCACCAGCCCGACGAGCCGGGCCAGCACCGCGGGGTCGTCGCCGCCGGCCCGGCCGTCGCGGACCAGCGCCGCGGCCGTCGTGTGCGCGAGCTCGGCGCGCTGCGCGGGGTCCAGCCCCCCGGGCAGGGCGTCGGCGGTCGCCTGGTCGAGGCTGGCGGGCCGCCGGGGGCGCGGGCGCCCGGCGGAGCCGGAGGAGGAGACGTCCATCCCGCCGATGATGCACCTCCACCCGACGTGCGGCCTCCCACCAGCAGGTCCACAGTGGGAGCCCTCGGCCACCCCCGGCCCGCCGACGTCCCCACCCCCGCGTGCGTCGCCTGCCCGCCGGGGGACGCGGCAGCAGGAGCCGCGCCGGCCCGCACGAACGAGGAGAACCACGCATGGCCCAGACGTCCGCCCGGGGCGGCGCAGCACCCGCCACCTCCGGGTCCCACCAGGGCAAGGCGGTGGCCCTCGCGGTCGCCGCGGCCGTCGGCGGGTTCCTCTTCGGCTTCGACTCCTCCGTCATCAACGGCGCCGTCGCGGCGGTGGAGGAGCGCTTCTCGCTGTCGGCGTTCGTCACGGGCTTCGTCGTGGCGATCGCGCTGCTCGGGTCGGCGCTCGGCGCGTGGCTCGGCGGACGCCTGGCCGACCGGTTCGGCCGGACCAACGTCATGGTCCTCGGCGCCGTGGTGTTCCTCGTGTCCTCGGTGCTGTCCGCCGCCGCCTTCTCCGCCTGGGACCTCGCGCTGTGGCGGTTCCTGTGCGGCATCGGCATCGGCATCGCGTCGGTCATCGCGCCGGCGTACATCGCCGAGATCGCGCCGGCGCGCCTGCGCGGCCGCCTCGGCTCGCTGCAGCAGCTCGCCATCACGCTCGGCATCTTCGCGGCCCTGCTGTCCAACCAGCTCCTGCGCGACGCCGCCGGCGGGGCGTCGGAGCCCCTCTGGTTCGGCTGGCCGGCCTGGCGGTGGATGTTCCTCGTCGCCGCGGTGCCCGCCGTCGTGTACGGCGTGCTGGCCCTGGCGATCCCCGAGTCGCCGCGCTACCTCGTCGCCCGCGGCAAGGTGGACGACGCCCGCCGCGTCCTGGCCGACGTGCTCCCGGCCGACGAGGACGTCGACGCCCGTGTCCGTCAGATCAAGGACACCATCGACGAGGACGCCCGCAACGCCGAGGGCGCGTCGCTGCGCGGCCCGGGCGGCAAGGTCCTGCCGATCGTGTGGATCGGGATCCTGCTGTCGGTGTTCCAGCAGTTCGTCGGGATCAACGTCATCTTCTACTACTCCACGACGCTGTGGCAGGCCGTCGGGTTCGACGAGAGCCAGTCCTTCCTCACCTCGACGATCACGTCGGTCACCAACGTGGTGGTCACCTTCATCGCCATCGCGCTGGTGGACAAGGTCGGGCGTCGGCCGATCCTGCTGGCGGGGTCGCTCGGGATGGCGCTGTCGCTGGGCGCGATGGCCGTGGCGTTCACGCAGGCGTCGGGCAGCGGCGAGGACATCAGCCTGCCGGGGCCGTGGGGCGTCGTGGCGATCGTCGGCGCCAACGCGTTCGTCGTCTTCTTCGGCGCCTCGTGGGGCCCGCTGGTCTGGGTGCTCCTGGGCGAGATGTTCCCCAACCGCATCCGCGCCGCCGCCCTCGGCCTGGCCGCGGCGGCCCAGTGGATCGCCAACTTCGTCATCACGGTGACGTTCCCGCCGCTGCTGGACACCTTCGGCGCGGCGGTGCCCTACTTCCTCTACACCGCGTTCGCGGCGCTGTCCTTCGTGTTCGTGCTCAGCAAGGTGCCCGAGACGAAGGGCGTCGAGCTCGAGGACATGCACGGCGACGCCTTCCGGCGCACGGCGCGCTGAGCTCCCTCCCCCGACGACGACGGGGCCCGTGCCGGTCCTTCGGCACGGGCCCCGTCCGCGTCCCCGACGCGCTGGCGCTCAGCTCGCGTCGAACGTGAGGCTCACCGAGTTCATGCAGTAGCGGTCCCCCGTCGGCGTCTGCGGCGCGTCGTCGAACACGTGCCCCAGGTGGGACCCGCACCGGGCGCAGAGCACCTCCGTGCGCACCATGCCGTGGCTGCGGTCCTCGAGGAGCCGCACCCGGTCCTCCGCCAGCGGGCTGAAGAAGCTCGGCCACCCGCAGTGGCTGTCGAACTTCGTCCCCGAGCGGAAGAGCTCGTTGCCGCACGCACGGCACCGGTAGACGCCCTCGCGCGACTCGTCGAGCAGCTCCCCCGTCCACGGCCGCTCGGTGGCGGCGCGCCGCAGGACGGCGAACTCCTGGGCGTCGAGCACCGCGCGCCACTCGTCGTCGGTGCGCGTCACCTCGTAGGTCGTGCGTCCGGCGGTGGTGCCGTCGGGCTGGTCGGTCATCGTCGTCCCCTCTCGCCGGTGGGCGTCCGGCTCGTCGTCCCGTGGTCACAACACCGCGGCCCGGCGCGGTCATCCGTGGGGGCACCGCCCGGGCGGGGCGGCACGGGCCGCCACCTGCCCCGTCCGGGTGATCCGTCCCGAGGATCGTCACACCCACCCGTCACGCGCGCCCGGTACCGGCCGATGGTCACCGGTGACGCCTCGCCCTGCAGGCCCACCACCGCACCACCCCTGCCACCCCGATGCCCCGCCACCCGATACCCCGACACCCGGACGGAGGAGCCGTGCCCGACGACGCCGTCCTCGTGCTCACCCCGGTGACGGGGGGCTTCTACTTCGGCGACGTCGTCGCGGGCATGCACCGGGAGGCCGTGCGGGCGGGGCTGCGTCTCGTCGTGCAGCAGACGTACGACGCCGGGACGCGGGCGACCGCGCCGGGCGACGCGCCGACGACCGCCACCCCGCTGGCCTGGGACCAGGTGGCGGGCGCGGTGACGGTGTCGACCGCGGTCGACCGCGGCGTCGTCGAGCGGCTCCGGCGGCACGGGCTGCCCGTGGTGTCCGCGTCGGAGGACGTCGTGCTGCCCCGCGTCCCGCCCGGCGGCGACCTCGCCTCGGCCGGTCTCGCGTCCGCGAGCCCCGACAACGCGGCCGGCACCCGCGCCGCCGTCCGGCACCTCGCCGAGCACGGGCACACGCGCATCGGCTTCGTCGGGAACCTGGGCCAGGCGGACATGCGCGAGCGGTACGCGGGGTACCACGAGGCGATGCTGGAGCTGGGCCTCGCGCCCGACCCCGCCCACTTCCTCGCCACGGCGGACCACGGCGAGGCCAGCGGCGAGCACGCCGCCGCCGGCCTCGCGCTGCTCGGCGAGCCGCCCACCGCGGTCGTGTGCGCGACCGACCGCAACGCCCTCGGGGTCGTCGCGGGCCTGGCGCGGGTGGGGCTGCGCGTGCCGCAGGACGTCGCGGTCGTCGGGTTCGACGGCATCGAGGCCGCCGCCTACTGCGTGCCCGCGCTGACGACCGTCGACCAGCCCTTCCACGCGACCGGCGCGTACGCGATGCGCCTCCTGCGCGCGCTCCGCGAGGGCCGGGACCCGGACGGGGAGCCGCGGCACCCCGTCGCCCTGGTGCGGCGCTCGTCGTGCGGGTGCCCGGGCGAGGCGGTCGCGGTGCGCGAGGACGTCGTGCGCCACGACGGGGGCGACGACCCCGTGGGGGTGCTGCGGCACGGCCTCGCCGCGGCCCTCGAGCACGCCGACGGCCCGGCGGGGCCCGAGCAGGCCGTGGAGGACGCGCTGCGGGAGGTCGCGGCGGTCGTCGAGGAGGTCCTGCGCACCGGCACCACCCCCGCGCCAGCGCGCATGGCCGCCGCGCTGCGGTCCGTCACGGACGCGCGCCTGCTGCCCGGTGGCACGGACCGCGCCGTCGGCGCGCTGACCGCGCACCTGACCCTCCTCGCCGAGGCCGACGAGGCAGCCCGCGCCGAGGCAGCCCCCGACGAGGCAGCCCCCGACGAAGCCGCCCCCGACGACGGCGCACGCCAGGTGCTGCGCGCCATGCTGCGACGCATGCCCGCCGTGCTCAGCCACGTCCACGCGGGCCAGTACCTGCGGCGGGCGCACGGCGCCGAGGCCGCCCTCGTCGAGCAGCACGACGTGGGCGTCGCGCTGCTCGGGCACGGGGCCGGCGACCCCCGCTGGCTCACCTGGATGTCCCGCACGGGCGTGCGCGCCGGGGTGCTGGCCCTGTGGCGCGGCGACCGCCTCGTCGTCGAGGGCGTCTACGACCCGCACCGGACGCTGCGCGTCGTCGCCGGGGACGCGAGCACGGCCGCGTGCTTCCCGTCGTCCGACGTGCTCGCGGCGGCACGTCCCGAGCAGGGCGAGGCGGTCTACGTCGTGCCGGTGCGCGCCCGCGGGCGCGACTGGGGCGTCCTGGCGGTCGTCGGGTCCGTCGACGACAACCTGCGCCGCGAGAGCTACAACCAGTGGGCGGCGCTGCTGTGCGCGTCGTTCGAGCAGGAGGACCTCGCGCGGTCGCTGCGGTCGAGCGAGGAGCGCTACGCGCTGCTGGCCTCGGCGATGAACGAGGGGCTGTGGGACTGGGACCTCGAGGGCGGGGACATCAACCTGTCCGCGCGGTGCGTGGCGCTGCTCGGCCTCGAGCACGTGCCGGAGCCCGAGCGCGGCGCGCAGTGGGCGCGCGGGGTGCACCCGGACGACCTCGACGGGCTCCTGGCCGACCTGCGACGCACGGCACGGACGGGCACGACCCTGCAGGAGCGCGAGTTCCGCTACCGCGGGCCTTCGGACGTCACCTGGCGGTGGCTGCTCAGCCGGGCGATGCCCCTGGGCGCGCACCCGGCCGGGACGGGGTCGCCGCGACTGCTCGGCTCGCTGTCGGACCACACCCACCGCAAGGGCCTCGAGGAGGAGCTGCGACGCCACGCCTCGGTCGACCCCATCACGGGGCTGGCCAACCGGCGCGCGTTCCTCGAGCGGCTGACCACGTCGGTGCGGCGGGCGACGGCCGGGACGCCGTTCGCGGTGCTCTTCCTCGACCTCGACCGGTTCAAGGTCATCAACGACTCGCTCGGCCACCAGACCGGTGACCGCCTCCTACGCGCCGTCAGCGACCGGCTGCGCGAGGCCGTCCGGCCCGCCGACACCGCGGCCCGGTTCGGCGGCGACGAGTTCGCCGTCCTCCTCGACGGGCTCCCGCCGGAGCACGTGCCGGCGGTCGTGCAGCGCATCCGCGAGGCGCTGAGCCGCCCCGTCGAGGTGACCGGCCACTCCCTGTGGGTGACCGCGAGCGTCGGCATCGCCCTGTCCAGCGCGGGGTACGAGTCCGCGGAGGACGTCCTGCGGGACGCCGACACCGCCATGTACGACGCGAAGGTCCGCGAGCGCGGCTCCGTGTCGTACTTCGACTCGTCCATGCACGACGCCGCCCTGCAGCACCTGTGGCTGCAGGACCAGGTCCAGCGCGCGCTCGAGCGGCAGGAGTTCGAGGTCCACTACCAGCCGATCGTGGCGCTGGCCGGTGACGACCTCACGCGGTTCGAGGCGCTCGTGCGGTGGCGGCACCCCGAGCGCGGGCTCGTCCCGCCGGCGGAGTTCCTGCCGCTCATGGAGGAGACGGGCCTCGTCGTCGCCCTGGGCCGCTGGCTCGTCGACCGGGTCGCGCGCGACATCGCCGGGTGGCGGCGCGCGCACGCCGGGCCGGTCACCGTGTCCGTCAACCTGTCCGACCGCGAGTTCTGGGACGCGGACCTCGTGCCGACGACGCTCGCGACGCTGACGCGGCACGGGCTCGGCCCGGAGCACCTCGCGCTGGAGATCACCGAGCGCGTCATCGCCCGCAGCCCCGAGCTCGCCGACCGGATGGTCCGGCGCTTCCGGGACGCGGGCCTGAGCCTGCACATCGACGACTTCGGCACCGGGCACTCCTCCCTGCAGACGCTGCAGCGCTACCCGGTGGACGCGCTGAAGATCGACCGCTCCTTCGTCGCCGAGCTCGCCGACGACGCGCGGTCGCAGGAGCTCGTGCGCGCGGTCGTCGCCATGGGCCGCGCCCTCGACCTCGACGTCGTCGCCGAGGGCGTGGAGACCGCCGAGCAGCTGCGCGCGCTGCGGGCGATCGGCTGCGCGAGCGCGCAGGGCTACCTGTTCTCGCGTGCCGTCCCCGCCGACGAGGCGCGCCGCCTGCTGGGCCGCCCGGTGCCGGCGCTCGTCGCCGAGGACGCGCGGCGGACGCCGCCGACGCCGGACGAGCCCGTCGCCTGACCGTCGGCGCCCGGGGGCGTCCCGGTCGCCGGACGACCACCAGGGGCGGGTCCGCGGACCGTCCAGCCGGCGGTCGCGCCGTCCGGGTCTCTCCCGCCGGTGGTTCAGGCGTCGTCCAGGCGCGTCCGGGTCCCGTCCGGGCCCGTCCGCACGGGCCCGGTCAGGAGACGCCGGCGAAGGCGGCGCGGCGGTCGCGCTGGAGGCGCGCGACGAAGGCGTGCAGCGCCTCGGCCTCGCGGTGCCCGAGGCCGACGAGCCGGCAGCCGTGGTGCTGCACGTCGCCGTGCACGCTGCTGCGCACGACCTCCAGGCGCACGGGCAGCGGCTCGGCCGCCGCGCGGCCGACGGGGCGGGCGTCCGGGATCGCGGTGACGAGCTCGTCGCCGATCGCGAGCGACCCGGGCGTGGTGATGCGCAGCCCCTCCGCCGACAGGTCGAGGAGCTGCAGCTCCATGCGCTCGGGGGCGGCGTCGGGCTCGGCGCCGCGGCGCACCACGGTGGCGACGACCTGGACGTCGATGGCGACGCGGAGCGCCGCGCGCAGCTGCACGGCGGACAGGAGCCCCACCTCGACGAGGCGCACCTCCCCACCGCCGTGCTCGCCCGCCACGACCTCGGCGACGACGCCGCCGTAGACGCAGATGCCGCGCGCGTCGTCCTGGACGCGCAGGCGGACCGGCGTGCCGGGCACGAGGGCCGTCTCGTCCCGGACGGCGGCGAGCCCCTGGGCCGTGACCGCGAGCCGCGCAGGTCCCGTCGCCGGAGCACGCTCGACGCCGACGCGGGCGGACCCGTCGCCGAGCGAGAGCACCGTGCCGCCCGTGGTGGCGGCGCCCGCGAGCACCACGCAGGGTCGCATCTCGTGCACGTCCCGTCCCCTCGCCGGCTCCCCGGCCCGTCCGGGCCCGGTCGCGTGTCCTGGGACCCGTCACCCGGTCCCCGCAGACCACCATCGGCAGGTCGCGCCCGGACGGTAGCGTCGTGGTGGGTCGAGCCGACCGGAATACCCGCCGGGGGCGCACGGTTCAGGGTCCTCGTCAGCAGTACATGCAAACGCATGGATCGGGAGGCGCGAGATGCAGTTCGGGATCTTCACCGTGGGGGACGTCACGACGGACCCCACCACGGGACGCACGCCGGACGACACGGAGCGGGTCCGGTCGATGCTCACCATCGCGAAGCACGCGGACCAGGCCGGCCTGGACGTCTTCGCCACGGGCGAGCACCACAACCCGCCGTTCGTCCCCTCGTCGCCCACGACGATGCTCGGCTACCTGGCCGGCGTCACGGAGCGCATCACGCTGTCCACCGCGACCACGCTCATCACGACGAACGACCCCGTCCGCCTGGCCGAGGAGTACGCGATGCTCCAGGTCATCAGCGACGGCCGCATGGACCTCATGCTCGGCCGCGGCAACACCGGACCGGTGTACCCGTGGTTCGGCCAGGACATCCGGCAGGGCCTCAACCTCGCGGTCGAGAACTACGCGCTCCTGCGGCGGCTCTGGACCGAGGACGTCGTGGACTGGGAGGGGAAGTTCCGCACGCCCCTGCAGGGCTTCACCTCGACGCCCCGCCCGCTCGACGGCGTGCCGCCCTTCGTCTGGCACGGCTCCATCCGCAGCGCGGAGATCGCCGAGCAGGCCGCCTTCTACGGCGACGGCTTCTTCCACAACAACATCTTCTGGCCGATGAGCCACACCCGGCAGATGGTGCGGTTCTACCGGCAGCGCTTCGAGAAGCACGGGCACGGCCGGGCCGACCAGGCGATCGTCGGGCTCGGCGGGCAGGTCTTCGTCCGCAAGGACTCCCAGAAGGCCGTCGACGAGTTCCGCCCGTACTTCGACAACGCCCCCGTCTACGGGCACGGTCCGTCGATGGAGGACTTCACCCGTGAGACGCCGCTGACCGTCGGCAGCCCGCAGCAGGTCATCGACCGCTACGCGCGCTTCCGCGAGCAGGTCGGCGACTACCAGCGCCAGCTGTTCCTCATCGACCACGCCGGCCTGCCCCTCAAGACCGTGCTCGAGCAGATCGACCTCCTCGCCGAGGAGATCGTGCCGGTCCTGCGCCGCGAGGCCGAGGCCGCGCGGCCCGCGCACGTGCCCTCCGGGCCCCCGACCCACGCCGAGCGCGTCGCGGCCGCCCGCGCCGCCGGCGAGCTGCACGCGCAGCCCGTCGTCGGCGCCGACCGCTGGACCGGCCGCCGCGCCGAGGACGCCGACGCGTCCGGCGCCGAGGCCACCACCCCCTCCGACGACCCCCGCACCAGCGCGAAGGCGGCCTCCTGATGGCGACGACCCCGACCGGCCCGCGCGGCACGTCGACGGGTGCACCGACCGGCACGTCCCGCAGCTCGTCGCACGGCACGCTGCACGCCGTGGACGGCGCGACCCGCGTGCCCGCGCCCGAGCCGCGACGGCTCGTCGTGCTCGCGGCGGGCCTGTCCCAGCCCTCGTCGACGCGGCTGCTGGCCGACCGCCTGGCGTCGGCCACCGTCGAGGAGCTCGAGGCCCGCGGCGTGCCGGTCGAGGTCCGCACCCTCGAGGTGCGGGACCTCGCCCACGACGTCGTCAACCGCCTGCTGACGGGCTTCCCCTCGGAGGCGCTCACCGACGCCCTCGAGGCCGTCGACGGCGCGGACGCGCTCATCGCCGTGACGCCGATCTTCGCCGCGACGGCGTCCGGGCTGTTCACGTCCTTCGTCGACGTCATCGACAAGGACGCCCTGACGGGCAAGCCGGTGCTGCTCGGCGCGACGGGCGGCACCGCGCGGCACTCCCTGGCGGTGGAGCACGGCGTCCGGCCGCTGTTCACCTACCTGCGGGCGCACGTGGAGAGCACGGCGGTCTTCGCCGCGACGGACGACTGGGGCAGCGCGGAGGACGCCCTGCCGTCCCGCATCCGCCGGGCGGGTGCGGAGCTCGCGGCGACGGTCGCGGCCCGACCGCCCGTGGTGCGGGTCGACGAGTTCGACGACGTGCCCTCGTTCGAGCAGCTGCTCGGGAACGCGTGACCACCGGGGCCGCCGCGCGCCGGCACCTGCCCGCCCTCGCCCTCGCCGGGCTGCTGGGCGCGGCGGGTGTCCTGCACCTGCGGCGGCCCGCGGTGTTCGAGCCGCTCATCCCGGCCGCACTCGGCCCCGCCCGGCCGTGGGTGCTCGGGAGCGGCGTCGCCGAGCTGGCGTGCGCGGCGCTGCTCGTCCCCCCGGCAGCGCGACGGCTCGGCGGGCTCGCCTCGGCCGCCCTGCTCGTCGCCGTGCTCCCCGGGAACGTCAAGATGGCGCTCGACGCGGACGGCTCGGGTCCCTGGACCCGCGACCGCCGCGTGACGCTCCTCCGGCTCCCGCTGCAGGCGCCCCTCGTGGCCTGGGCGCTCGCGGTCGCCCGTCACGGCGCCGGGACGACGCCTCCGTCGGGCGCCCTCCTGCCGCGCCCCGCACGACGTCGCGGCGACGTGTCCGATGACCGCGCCTGATCCTGGTGACGGCGGCAGAGGCCGCAACGCCGACGCTGACGCTGACGCTCCCGGTCCCGCCGAGGCCCTGCTGCTGCTCGACGCCCGGGAGCAGGAGCTCCGCACCCGCGCCGAGCAGGCCGGTGCCGAGCTCGACGAGGTGCGCCACGCCCGCACCGCGACCACGGCGGACGACGAGCACGACCCGGAGGGCTCGACGCTCTCCCAGGACTGGTCGCGCGCCGTCGGGCTGCGTGAGGCCGCGCTCGCAGGGCTGCGCGAGGTCGAGGAGGCCCGCCGTCGGGTCGACACCGGGACGTGGGGACGGTGCGTGCGCTGCGGCGGCCCCGTCGGCGCCGGTCGGCTGCGCGCCCGGCCGACGGCCGCCCTCTGCGTGACCTGCGCCGCCCGGAGCGCCCGCGACCCGCTGCGAGGGTGACCACGAGGGTCGGGGAGCACGCTCGCTCTGCGGCGCAGCGCCGCCGCCGACCGCCACGTGGCACGGCAACGACGCCGCCCCGGCGTGATCAGAGGCGTGGTCAGAGCCGTGGTCAGAGGCGTGGCCAGAAGGGGATGGGTCCGGCCCAGGGGTCGGGGGCCGGCTCGGGTGCCGGTGGCGGTGGTGGTGGCCCTGGCGGTAGGGGCAGGACCGGGGTCGTGGTCAGCACCCGCCCCGTGGGGGAGGTCCACGTCGACGTGCCCGCCACGTCCTGCGTCAACCGCCACCGCGTGCGGTGCTTGAGCCGGTGATGGTTCCGACACAGGTGCGCGGTGTTCCCCTCGTCCGAGCACCCCCCGGCCGCCCACTCCACCGTGTGGTCCACATCGCAGCCCGTCGTGGACCGGTTGCACCCCGGGAACCGGCACGTCTCGTCCCGCGCCGCCAAGAACCGCCGCCGCGCCCCGCTGACCACGTACGTCCCGTCCGCACCCAGCAACACCCCCGTGACCGGATCGGTCAGCACCCGCGTCAACGACGAGGCCGCACCAGCCACCTGCCGGCACGTGCGCGCATCGACCGGCCCGTACCCCGCCAGATGCCCCGGCTCATCACCACCCAGCACCGTCCGAGCCGGCACCGTCACCAGCACCGTCGGCCGGAACACCCCCACCCGCGACGACGACCCACCACACGCCGAGCACGACCCCGAAGACGAGGACGAGCTCGAGGACGACGACCGCGACGTTGACCGGCGGCCCGAGCCGCGCCGGCCGGTGCGCGAGACGGCAGCGTCCTGGTCGACGGGCTCACCGTCGCCGCTCCTCGGCTCGTCGTCGTCGCGGTCGTGGTCGTGCTGGTGCTCGGTGGTGGTGCCGGTCAGCTCGGGCAGCAGCACCTCGGCCAGCAGGTCAGCGCGCAGCTGACCCACCAACCGGCGACCCTCCCCCATCCGATCCGCACCCTCATCCGCACCCGCGGCCAGCATCCGCGCACCGAAGGACAACCCCTCGAAGATCGCCACCGCCTGCACCGCCGGCAACAACGCGTGCAACCACGCCATCCCGTCCCGCTCGTGCGTCACCCACACATGCCGGTCCGCGCACGCCCGCCGATGCCGCACCGCCACCGGCTCGGGGTGATGACGCGCCACCCACGACCGCGCCCGCCGCCCCAGCTGCACCGGCGTCCACGAGGCGCACCCCGGCAACAACGCCGCATCCGCGGCGACCCGCACCTGCGGCGGCAGCGACGCCGTCTCCTCCAACCACTTCAGCACATGCGGGTACGACACCCGCCCCTGCGCCAACGCCGACAACACCGCCGGCCGGGACGCCACCAGCTCCACCGCGTCCGAGACCAGACCCGTGGCCGTGCCCTCCGGCACCTGCAACACCGTCGCCAGCTCCGCCCGCACCGACCGCCCCGCCAGATCCCGCGACTGCGCCGTCACCGCCCGGCCGTGCACGTGACAGGACACCTCATCAGCCAACGCCCCCACCTGCACCGCCGCCGCCAGCAGCACCGCACGCACCGCCTGCGCCGAGCGCACCGCCGCCTCCGCCGACGCCACCGCCGACACCAACGACTCGAACTGCCCCTCCAGCTCACCCAACGCCCCCGGCACACCCGCCAGCGCGACCGCATCGATGTCCACCGGCAGGTCCGACGAGGGCTGCGCACCCGGCGTCGACAAGGAGGACGCCGTGGCCGACGACGTCGTCCGCGACGAGGTCGAGGGCGACGTCGGGTCCGCCGTACCGATCCCGGCACCACCGCCCGCACCCTCGTCGAACAGGGTCGACCCCGACCCCGCCGCACCCGCCCTCGTCCGCATGCGGCAAGCCAACCACCGACCACCGACACGCCCGCGGTGCGCCTCTGGTCAGGACGCATGACCAGCGGCGACAGGCGCACCGGCGCCGGCCGCGCGTCCTCACACCTCCGGCGCGCCGGGCCCCGTGCCGAGCGCTGCGAGGCCTGCCCGGTCCCCGTCCGCGAGGTCGGTGACGCCGGCCCGCGTGGCGGCGTACATGAGCTGCCCCGGGTCGTCCACGTGGTCGAGGCCCACGACGTGCGCCAGCTCGTGCGTCACGACGGCCAGCACGAGGTCACGCCCGCCCGGACCTGCCCACGCCTCCGCCAGCTGCGGGGCGTCGAGCTGCACCTGACCCGTGACCCAGACGAGCGGCCCGACGTCGAGCCCGAAGGCCGTGCCCCCGCCGAGGCCCGCGACGTCACCCGCGAGCGGCGACGCGTCGTCGGGCGTCACCCAGGCGACGAGCACGGGCGCCCAGCGATCCCCGTAGCGCTCCGGCTGGAACGACGGACGGGCGGGCGCGGGCGGCTCGTCGGTCGCACCGTCGGCGACGAAGCGCAGGCCGGTGGCGGCGGCGATCCGGGCCACGGCCTCGGCGACGAGCTCGTCGGCGCCGGACGGGGCGCCGACGGCGTTGACGACCCAGTGCAGGGGGCGGCAGGGGTCGTACGCGACGGGCGAGCCGTCGGGCCGCGTCTCGAGGAAGGCGTGCGCACCTCCGGTGGCGGGAACGGGCGGCGGGCTGCCGAGCGGTCCTGGCGCGCTCTCCGCGCTGCGGCTGGGCCAGCCCTCCGGCCGCGGCCCGCCGGGGGCGACACGGCCGGCGGCGCGACGGACGCGGGTGCGGGATCGGGGCCGATCGCCACCGGGCCGCCCGGCGCGTCCGAGGGCCCGGCCGACGCACCCGGCGCCGCGCCCTCCGGCGCACCCGCGGGTCTCGCCGCGTCCCCGCGGCGCGGTTCCAGCAGCTCCTGCGCCGGCGTCGCCAGCGCCGGTGGCAGCGCGCCCACGACCCCCGCACCCCAGGCCGGGGGCAGCAGCCCCGCCCGCGTCCCGACGACGAGCGCCAGCGCCGCGACCACCAGCACGGCGGCGAGCACGCGCACGCCCCCGACGACCCGGCCGACCGCCGCAGCCGGACCCCGCCGCGGCACGTCGTCCGCCACCGTCGACCTCCCCACGCCTCGTCCCGACGACGGCCCGCCGCCCGTCGTCACCGGTCCCGATCCACGATCGGCAGCCACCGGCCACCGCAATTGCTGCCTGGGCCGATCCGGTCCCGCCGTCGCCCAGCCTGCCCGACGAGCGGCCCCCGCGTCCCGCCACCCGCCGCGACGCCCCGGCCGCCGCCGGCGGGATCCGGAGCGACATCGGCAGATCCGTCGTCGTCCTGCACCTCGGCAATCGGACACATCGGTCGAACCGCCGCGACACCACCCCTTCGTGTGCAGAAGAAGGGTCTGGACGACGCATTCCGCACCGCCAGGAGCGCTAGCGTTACCCCACCTGTTGACGCCCTGGGGGGGAGCGTGACCGTGACACCGCACCGCACGGAGCCCGTTCACGCCCGTCCGAGCACCTCCACGAGCACGTCCACAGGCACGTCCACGAAGGCGGTTGCGGTCGCCGCCCCCTGGAGGTCCGCCATGCCCGACGACCCCGAGGGGCCGCGCAGCGACGCGCCGGCCCCCGGCCCGGGTCACTTCGCCCCCGTCCGCTACCCGGCGCCGGACTGGACCGGCCGCGGCACCGTCACGCGCGTCCTGCCCTCCGCCACGGGCAGCCGCGAGCCGGTCGGCTGGCTCGTGCGGCAGGGGGACGCCCTGGCATGGCTGCCGCTGGTGCGGCCCGAGCAGGAGGGCTACCCGGTCAAGCGGTTCATCGACGACATGCTCCGCTCGGGTGCCCGGCAGTCCCGGCCGGCCCGGGCCGAGTGGGACCACGTGCTGACGTTCGTCCTCCACGACGCGCCGCGCGAGCGGGAGCTCAGCGAGGTGCTCGACGAGGTGCGTGCCGCCCGGGCGGCCGCCGCACCGCCGCCGATCACGAGCCTGCCCTGGAGCACGCGGGGTCACCTCGCCCCGCCCTCTCCACGCCCGTCCCCGACCGACGACCCGCCACCGACCGCCTGAGCCCGCATGCCAGGACCGGGGTGACCACGGGGCGTCAGGGCTCGCGGGTGCCCGCCCCCGGCACGGGCACCCGGCCCAGCACCACGTCCACGACGAGCGCGCGGTGGTCGGACAGCCCCAGGTCGACCGCACGCCCCGGCCCTGCGGCCTCCACCTCCCCGTCCGCCAGCACGTGGTCGAGCTGCCGGGCCGGTGCGTCGACCGGGAACGTGGGCGCGGTGACCAGGGCACGCATGCCGCTCACGCGCGTGGGCTCGTCGCCGGCCATGTTGAGGTCGCCCATGAGGACGCGCGGCGCGGGCATGCGCGCCGTGGCGGCGACGAGGTGCCGCAGCTGCCGTGAGCGCCGGCCGGGGATGAACGTCAGGTGCGTCCCGACGACGGTCACCGCGCCGCCGTCGCCCTCCACGACGGCCGCCACCGCGCAGCGGGGCTCGTCGCGCACGAGCACCGGCCGTCGCGACCCGGGGAACACCACGGGCGCCCGCCGACCCGGCGAGGGCAGGGCCAGCACGCGCCACTCCCGCACCGGGCGCCGGCTCAGCAGGGCGATGCCGTAGGCGGCCGACGCGGGCTGCTCGTCGCCGGACGCGGCGACCCACATGCCGGGCGCCCCGGCCATCGTCGCGACGAAACGGTGGTGCGGGGCACCCATCGCGTCGGCGGCGATCGTCGTGAGGTCGGCACCGAGGGACCGCTCCTGCGCGCGGTCCACCTCCTGCAGCGCCAGGACGTCGGCGTCCAGCGACGCCACGGCCGCCGCGAACCGGTCCAGGTCCACGCGGCCGTCGCCGAGGGACCGGCCGTGGAGGATGTTGAACGTCGCCACCCGCACCCCGCGATCATCCCCTCCGTCCTGCGTGCCCGCCCGGCGGCGTGTAAGCAAGGGGCATGACGACCGACGCCCACGGTGACTGGACCGCGCTCCAGGACGGGCTGCGCCGCGCGGCCGTGGCCCTGACCGAGGCCGGCGTGCCGTTCGCGCTCGTCGGGGGGTACGCCGCCTGGGCGCGCGGGGCGCCGGAGCCGAGCCACGACGCGGACCTTGCCATCGCCGAGGACGACGTCGAGGCGGCCAAGGCGGCGCTGGCAGAGGCGGGGCTCGACGTCCAGCAGCCGGCCGAGAACTGGCTGTTCAAGGCCTTCCACGCCGGCGAGCTCGTCGACGTCATCTACCGGATGGTCGGCGACCCGGTCTCCCCCGAGCTCCTGCGCACCGCCGAGGAGATGGAGGTGCTGGCGGTCCGGATGCCCGTGCTGCCCGCGACGGAGGTCATCTCGGCCAAGCTGCGCGTGCTCGGCGAGCACTACTGCGACTTCACCTGGCTCCTGCCGATGGCCCGGGCGCTGCGCGAGCAGATCGACTGGGCGCGGCTGCACCGGGAGTCCGAGGGGCGGCCCTACGCACGGGCGTTCCTCTTCCTGGCCGACGAGCTCGGGCTCACCGCGACGGCCGTGCCCGCGGGCGGGACCGGCGTCGGCCCCGGCCGGGTGGGCACGGAGGACGGCGGCGACGGCGACGGGCAGCCCGCGGCCTGAGCCCCGTCAGCCCAGCGGGTTGCCGACGATGTTCGCGACGATCCCGCGGATGACGTTGGACCCGTCCTCGCGGCGCAGCTCGTCGTACCAGGCCGCGGTGACGTCCGGGTCGACGGCGTGCGTGACGTCGCTGCGCCGGCGCGCGCGCAGCACGAGCTCCCCCGCACGACCGGCGCGCCGCTCCTGGTAACGCCGCAGCGAGTCCTCGACGGAGATGGTGTTGGTCTGCAGGGCCATGGCGAGCACGACCGCGTCCTCCATGGCCGAGCAGCCGCCCTGCCCGATGTCGGGCGTCGTGCTGTGCCCGGCGTCCCCGAGCAGCGCCACCCGCCCGCGCGTCCACGTCGGCAACGGGTCGAGGTCGTGGATCTCCACGCGGTTCGTGCGCTGTGGGTCCAGGGCCCTGATGAGCCGGTGCACCGGCGGCGCCCACCCCGCGAAGTGCTCCGACAGCACCTCGCGCGCCCGGGACCGCTCGTAGGGCAGCCCGGCCGGCAGCGGCACGTCGAAGAAGAAGTAGAAGCGGCCGCCTGCCACGGGCATGACCGAGACGCGCTTGCCGTCCCCGACGTAGGTGGTCCACTGGTCCGGCGGGCCGACGGCCTCGTCGACCTCCACGAGCCCGTTGAAGTTCACGTAGCCCGCGTACCGCCGCTCGACGGGCCGCCCCAGCACGTACTCCCGCGTGCGGGACCGGGCGCCGTCCGCGCCGACGAGCAGGTCCCCCGTCGCCGTCGACCCGTCCTCGAACGTGGCCGTCACGCGCAGGCCGTCGTCATCGATGCCCACCATCCGCCGCCCCATGCGCAGGTGCTCCGCACCGAGCTCCTCCATGAGCATCGCCTGCAGCTCCGCGCGCGCGACGGGGTAGGGCCGCTGCCCCGTCTGCTCCGTCACCGGCGCGAGGCTGAACCGGCACATGTCCTCACCGGTGAACCCGTCCCGGTAGGCCATGTGGTCCATCTGCCCGCCGAGCTCCGCGACGCGGTGCCCGAGCCCCAGGTGGTTGAGGCACTTGACGCCGTTGGACCACACGGAGATGGCGGCGCCGACCGGGCGGTTCTCGACCACCTGCTCGTAGACCTCGACCTCGAGGCCCGCCCGCCGCAGCGCGATCCCGGCGCTCAGCCCACCCATGCCGGCACCGATGACCACGGCCTTCACACGCACCCCCGCTGCCCTGGGGCGCCGGTCCGACGAGCCGACGGGGACCGGGCGCCCGCGTCCTGGGCGTCAGGCTAGGGAGCGCACGTTGCCCGCGTGTTACCCCCGGGAGGCGGGGAGGTCACCGCGGCCGACGACCCGGCCCGCCTCCGACGACGAGCGGGTCACCACGTCCAGCCGCGCTCGGCGAGGGCCAGCTCGACGACGAGCCTGTCCTCCGGACGCAGCTCGGCACGGGGTGCGGTGACGCCCGCGACGCGGCAGGCCTCGACGAGCAGCGCGTCGTAGGCGTGCTCGACCGCGATGAGCCGCCGGGCCCGCCCCCAGACGTGCGGGTCGGACTCGAGCACCCGCACCTGCTCGCCGAGGCGGGCGAGCCGGACCTGCAGCGTCAGCGCGACGAAGGGGTCCGGCCCGAGGGGCGTGTCCGTCGCGGCCTGCGCCGCCCGCGGGCGCGGGACGTACGTCGACCACCACCGCGGCCGGGCGGCGCGGGCCTCCGCCGACGGCGGTCCGTCGTCGTCCCGGGCCTCCACGGACGGAGGGACCCGACCGGTCACCGTGGCGGTCAGGGCGCGCACGAGCTCGGACAGCGTCACCGGTGTCCTGACGGCCATGGCTCGTCCCTGGGGGTCGTACGGTCCCCCGGGGCTGGGTGGACCGTCCCCCTCAGGCTAGACCCCGCCGTGGCGCCCGGCCACGGCGGGGTCCGCCCGCGCTCAGGACCCCTGGGCCGCGTCTCCGGCCCACTCGGTGCGCCGTCCGGGACGCCGCACGGGTGCCGGTCGCGCGCGGCAGGATGAGTCCGTGCCCGACCGCTCCCTGCCCGACGACCACCGCCCCGGCGGACGTCAGCCGCACCGCGACCTGCGCCTCGTCGCGCTCGTCGGCGCGGGCGGCGCCGTCGGCACCCTCCTGCGCCACACGGCCGGCCTGACCCTGCCGTCCGCCCCCGTCCCGGTGGCGACGCTCGCGGTCAACGTCTCCGGCGCCCTGCTGCTCGGGGTGCTGACCGCCGCCCTGGCGCGGCGCGGACCCGACACGGGCCCCCGGCGCGCGACGCGGCTCGCGCTCGGCACCGGGGTGCTCGGCGGCTGCACCACCTACTCGACGCTGGCCGTCGACGTCGTCCGCCTGGCCGCCGACGGACGTGCGGGCGTCGCCGCCGCGTACGCCGTCGTGACCCTCGTCGCCGGCCTGGCCGCGGCCGCCGCCGGCCTCGCGCTCGGCGCGGCCGCGTCCCGCCCGCCGCGCCGACCCGGCGTACCCGACGTCACCGGCGTGCCCGGCGGGCCGTCGTGATCCTCGCGCTGGCGGTCGCGGTCGCCGGCGGCCTCGGGGCAGCGACACGCCTCGTCGTCGACGGCGCGGTCCGCGAGCGGCTGCGCACCGCCGCCCCCAGCGGCACCCACGCGGTCAACCTCACCGGTTCCCTCCTGCTGGGGCTGCTCACCGGCCTGGTGCTGCGCGGGTGGCCCGGCGTGTGGGCCCTGGTGCTCGGCACGGGCTTCCTCGGCGGGTACACCACGTACGGGACGGCCGCCGTCGAGACCGCCCGGCTGCTGGCCGAGCGGCGGTGGTGGGCGGCGATGGTGCACGGCCCCGGGATGCTCGTCGCCGCGGTCCTGCTGGCCGCGCTGGGCCTCGTGCTGGGCGCCGGCCCCGCCCTCGGGTGACCGCCCGCACGCCCGGCTGAGCCGTTGCCCGCGACCCCCGGTTGCCGGAGCCGACCACCGGCTCTCCACTAGGTCCATGAGCTCCGACACGACGCCCGTGGCAGCCGACTCCCCCGCCCCCGACGACGAGCACGCGGCCGCCGCGCCGGACCCCGGCGAGCCCGACGCCGCCCACCACGTCCCGGACGGCGTCGACCGCGCCACCGTCGAGGCGGTCGGCAAGCTCACGGCCGCGCTCGAGGTCGTCGAGGAGGCGCGGGGCATGCTCTACGGCTTCCACCGCATGACGGGCCGCGCCGACAACGACCTCGCCGAGGCGCTCGAGGCGCTCGAGGGCGCGGGCCACGGCGACCTCGCCGAGCGCATCCGCACGGACCTGTACGGCCGCAACGTGCTCGCCCGCCGCTGGACCTTCCAGGTCGTCGAGGACTACGACGACCACTACTGGGAGCGGTGGCGCGGCTGGGAGCGGACCGTGCGCGAGGAGCTCGTCGCCGGGCGGCGGCACGTCTACGAGGCGCAGCTCAAGGAGGAGAACCGCACCCACGGCCGCGCCGGCCACGAGGCGCGGCCTGCCCCGGGCGCCTGACGGGTCGGTGCGGCGCCCGCAACCCGCGCGCCCGTCTCACCGGGCGGCGGCGCCGGTCACCGACCGGCGCCGCTCCGCGCCAGCACGCTGTGCCGGTAGGAGTACGCGGCGTAGACGACGACGCCCAGCGCGAGCCACGCCAGGAAGCGCAACCACGTCAGCGCCGTCAGGTTCGTCATGAGCCACAGGCACGCGAGCCCCGACACCACCGGCAGCACCGGGGACAGCGGCACGCGGAACCCGCGCGGCAGGTCCGGCCGCGACCGGCGCAGCAGCGGCACCCCGAAGCTGACCAGCACGAACGCCGACAGCGTCCCGATGTTGATCATCTCCTCGAGCAGCTCGACCTCCGCCAGCCCCGCGATGAGGGCCACGACGACCCCCGCGCCGACCTGCAGGCGCGCCGGCGTGCCGAACCGCGGCGACGTGCGGGACATGCCGCGCGGCAGCAGGCCGTCGCGGCTCATGGCGAAGACGACGCGCGTGAGCCCGAGCAGCAGCACCATGAGCACGCTCGTCAGCCCGACGAGGATCCCCACGGAGATGACCTGCCCGGCCCAGTCCGCGCCGACGAGGACGAACGCCGAGGTCAGCGACGGGCTCTCCTCCTGCGCCAGGTCGCGGTAGGACACCATCCCCGTGACGACGACCGTCACCAGGACGTACAGCACCGTCACCAGCGCCAGCCCGCCGAGGATGCCGCGCGGGATCGTCCGCTGCGGGTCGCGCGTCTCCTCCGCGGTCGTGGCCACGACGTCGAACCCGATGAACGCGAAGAACACGAGCGCCGCGCCGGACAGGACCCCGACGACCCCGTACGTCGTCGGCTCCGCGCCGGACAGGAACGCGAGCAGGGGCTGCTCGAGGCGGGCGGCCTGCGGCGCCGCCTCGGCCGGCGGGATGAACGGGGCGTAGTTCTCGGCGCGCACGTAGAAGAACCCCGCGACGACGACGAACAGCGTGATGCCGACCTTGATGAGCGTGAACACGCTGTTCACGCGCGCGCTCAACCGGGTCCCGACGGCGAGCAGGGCCGTGAACACCCCGACGACGAGCACCGGCCCCCACTCGAGGTCCACGCCGCCGAGCGTGAGCGTCGTCGGCACGTCGACGCCGAACAGGCCGAACGCGTCGGACAGGTACACGCCCCAGAACTTCGCGATGACCGCCGAGGCGAGCAGCATCTCCAGGATCAGGTCCCAGCCGATGATCCACGCGACCGCCTCCCCCATCGTCGCGTAGGAGAACGTGTACGCGGACCCGGCGACGGGCAGGGTCGAGGCGAACTCGGCGTAGCACATGATGGCCAGCGCGCAGACGACCGAGGCGATGACGAAGGACAGGATGACGCCCGGGCCGGCGTAGTTGGCGGCGGCCGTGGCGCCCACGGAGAAGATGCCGGCGCCGACCGCGACGGCCACGCCGAGGACGGCCAGGTCCCACGCGGTGAGCTCGCGCCGGAGGGACCGCTCCGGGTCGTCGGCGGCGGCCAGCGAGTCCTCCACGGACTTGCGCCGCAGGATCCCCGTGGTCCGGCCGGGCCGCGCCGGCGCGGGCCCGCCCCTCGTGCCGCTCGCGCTCGTCATGGGGGCATCGTGGCGGTCCCGCGCACCCGGGGTCCACCCGGGGGCTGCGCCCGCCGGGGGCCGGCTGGCCGGTGCTCCCCGGTCAGCGCTCCAGGTCGGTCGAGGAGACGATGCCGACGATCCCGCCCTCGTCGACGACGGGCAGCCGCCGCACGCCGTGCTCCGCCATGACGCGGGCGGCCTGCGCGACGTCGTCGCCGGGGGCCAGCGTCACCAGCGACCCGCTGCACACCTGACCGACGGGGTCGCCGGAGGCACCGCCCGCGGCGAGCACCCGCACGACGAGGTCCCGGTCCGTGACGATCCCGACGAGCTGCCCGCGGTCGGTGACCAGCACGTCGCCGATGCCCTCGTCGCGCATGAGCACGGCCGCCTCCCGCACGGTCGTGGTCGCGTCGACGGTGACGGGGTCGGGGGTGACGACGTCGGCGACGGTCGGCATGGCGGTCCTCTCACGGGGTGCGCGACGCGTGATGGCGTGCGCCGGTGGGCGGCGGGTGTGCTCCTGTGCCCGCCCCCAGCGTCCGTCGGGCCCTCGCCGCGCGCATCCGCAGGGCCGCCCGTAGCGTCGAGCGGGTCGAGAGCAGCCGCGGCCCAGCCACGAGCCGCGACGCGCAGGACGGGGAGGACCCCCGTCGGGACGGGAGGAACGGACCATGACCACGACGGTCGAGAAGTCGCTGCTGGTGGACGTGCCGGTGTCCGTGGCCTACGGGCAGTGGACGCAGTTCGAGCAGTTCCCCAAGTTCATGAGCGGCGTCGAGCGCATCGAGCAGCAGGACGACGAGCACCTGCACTGGGTCGCCGAGATCGCCGGCGTGCGCCGCGAGTGGGACGCCCGCATCGTCGAGCAGGTCCCGGACCGGAAGGTCGCCTGGGCGGCGACGAGCGGCGCGACGAACGCGGGCGCCGTGACGTTCGAGCCGGCGGGGCCCGGGCAGACGCACGTGCACCTGCACCTCGAGTACGAGCCCGAGGGCCTGGTGGAGAAGGTGGGCGACAAGCTGTCCATCGTCGAGAAGCAGGCCGAGGGCGACCTCGAGCGCTTCAAGGCCTACATCGAGGGCGAGGGCACCGCCAGCGGCTCCTGGCAGGGCACCGTCGACCCCGGCCTGGACGCCCGGCCCGGCATCGCCGACGCCGCCACCTCCATCGGTGACGACGGCAAGGCGGGCCTGAGCGGCAAGGCCGTCGCCGCGGGCGTCGGCGTGGCCGCCGCGGCCGTGGCGGCCGTCGTCGCGGGCCGCAAGCACGGCGAGGAGGAGCACACGGTCGCGTCGCTGGCCACGGAGCACCCCGCCGAGCAGCCGACGACCCCGACGACGGCGACGACGTCGCCCGCCGTGCTGCCCGAGGACGGCGCCCCCGCCGCCACGACGGACGAGCTCGACGTCGTCGCCCCGACGACGAGCGCGCACGACCTCGACCCGGTCGAGCCGGCCACGCACGTCGGCGGCCCCGCCCCGGTCGGCACGGGCCCGGTCACGACCGGCACGCCCACCCTGACGGGGACCACCGCCGGCGAGGGCGACACCGTCCCCGGCGAGGAGGCGAACCGCATCTGACGGGCCGACGGGACCTGACGGGCGGGCGCCACGTGCGCCGTCCGAGCGGGTACGCCGAGGGGCGGGTCGCAGCAGCGGCCCGCCCCTCGTCGTGCCCGCCGGCGCTTCGGCGACGGGCGCGCGTCGAGGCGTGCCGTCCGCCCGGGCCCGCCTAGCCGGCCGGGGTCGCGCCGGCGTCGTCGCCGGGGCGGGAGCCCGCGGTCATGCGCGCGGCGCGCACGGCGCGCCGGCGGTCGACCACGACGACGCCGCCGAGCACCGCGACCGCGAGCGCGAGGCCCGCCGTCACGTCGGTGAGGAAGTGGTAGCCCAGGTAGAGGCGGCTCCCGGCGACGAGCAGGATCCCGGCGGAGGTCGTCAGCACCCACAGCACGAGCGAGCGCCGGTGCGGGTTGCGGATCCACACGAGGTAGCCGAGCACGAGCAGGAACGTGGCGGTGCCGACGGTGTGCCCCGAGGGGAAGGAGTAGGTGCTCTCCGACCCCGGCACGGACATCGTCGACAGCGGCGGGCGGGGCCGGGCGACGACCGCCTTGACCGTCACGGACACGAGCGTCGACGCGACCATCGCGGCCGCGAGCAGGCCCGGCTGCCACCAGGACCGCGTGCGCCACCCCCACGCCAGGCACGCGACGAGCACCACGACGGGCAGCACGGACGGCCCGGTCACGGCCGAGACCGCCGTGAGGAACGCCGTCAGCGCCGGTCCGCGGGCGGCCACGAGCCAGTCGAGGACGGGGGTGTCGGCGGAGGCGAGGTCGTCGCGCTCCTGCACCGCGTCGAGGACGCCGAGGAAGACCGCCGTGCCCAGGGCGACGAGCACCAGGCCCACGACCACCGCCACGCGCGAGGTGGGGTCCCGCAGCTCCCCGCGCCGGTCCCAGGCACCGCGCACGGCGCGGCCCGCCCCGGAGACGACCTCCCGGTACCAGGGCTGACCCGGCGCACGACCCGCCGCACGACCCGGCTCGCGACCCGCCCCACGACCATGCGGCTGCTCGGGCGGCGGGACGGAGGACGGCTCGGCGTGCATCGCGCGATGATCCCAGCCGTCGACCTCACCGGCGAGCGGGACGGGCGGACCGGGCGGGCCGGGTCCCGTCGAGCGGGACGGCCGCCCTCAGGCCGCGGCGTCCTCCAGCGCCACGTGCGAGAGCTGCCGCCACAGCAGGACGCAGAACAGGGCCGACCCGACGAACGCGAACCAGAACGGTGCCGTCACGCCGAGCTCCCGGGCCAGCAGCCCGCCGATCCCGGAGCCCACGACGAGCCCGCCGAACACGCCCACGGTGTTCACGGCGCCGACCCGCCCCTGGAACGCCGTCGGCACGGCTCGCTGCCGGACGGTCACCGAGGTGGTCCCCCAGACGAACGCGTGCACCCCGAAGACGAGCATGACCGCGAGCGCGACGGCCAGGTCGGTCGTCAGCGCGAAGGCCAGGTGCGTGAGCGTCTCGAGCACGAGCCCGATGCGCATGAGGTCGCCCAGGCTCAGGCGCCGCGTCAGCCGGCCGTACAGCGCCGTGCCGAGCAGGCCGCCGACGGCGCTCGTCGTCGTCAGCAGGCCGTAGCCCACCGGTCCCGCGCCCAGCCGCTCCTGCGCCCACAGCACGAGCACGGACCAGGCCGCGCCGAAGGTGACGTTGAAGACGAGCACGGTGAGCACCAGGGTCCGCACCGCGGCGTGGTGCCGCACCCAGCGGAAGCCGTCGAGGACGTCGTGGTGCACCCGCCCCGGCGCGGCGGCCGGCACGTGCGCGGGCAGCCGCACCCGGGCGACGAGCACCGCGCCGAGCCCGACGAGCAGCGCCTGCAGGCCGAACGGCAGGGCGTGCCCCACCGTGAACAGCGCCGCGCCCAGCGGCGGCCCGGCGAGCTGGTTGACGGTGATGAAGCCGGTCTGCAGCCGGGCGTTGCCGACGGCCAGGTCGTCGCGGTCGACGAGCATGGGCAGCAGGGTCTGCGAGGTGTTGTCCGCGAAGACCTCGCAGCACCCCACGAGCAGCAGCGCGAGCAGCACGGTGGCGATCGTCGCGTGGCCCGCCAGCACCGTGGCGGTGAGCACCAGCAGGACGGCGGCCCGCAGCACGTCGACGCGCACCACGAGCCGCCGCCGGTCGAGCCGGTCGGACAGCGCCCCCGCCAGCGGCCCGAGCACGAGCGGCGGCAGCCACTGCAGGGTGGCGGCCAGCGCCACGAGCAGCGGGTCCTCCGTGAGCGAGGCCACCAGGAGCGGCCCCGCCGCCAGCGCGACCCCGTCACCGAGGTTGCTCACCCACGAGGAGGCCAGCAGCCAGCGGAACGACGTCCCCAGACGTCGCGGCGCGACGACCTCCCCCACCCGGCTCACGAGCGGACGATCCTAGCGAGGCGCGCCGCCCGGGCTCGACGTCGTTCCCGCGCTCAGACCTGGAACCGCCCGACGAGCCCGCGCAGCTCCGCGGAAGCTCGGCGACGGCCTGCTGCGACTCGGACACGCCCTGGGTGGTGGAGTCGGCCGCCGTCGCCACGCCGGTGATGTTCGTGGCGATCTCCCCCGAGCCGGTGGCGGCCTCGGCCACCGAGCGGGTCATCTCGCTCGTCGTGGCGGTCTGCTCCTCGACCGCGGCGGCGATCGTCGACTGGAAGTCGTTGATGGAGTCGATGACGTGGGTGATCTGCGCGATGGCGGTGACCGCCCCCGCGGTGTCGCCCTGGATGGCGTCGACGCGCCGGGCGATGTCCTCCGTGGCCTTCGCCGTCTCCTGCGCCAGCTCCTTGACCTCCCCGGCGACGACCGCGAAGCCCTTGCCGGCCTCCCCGGCGCGTGCGGCCTCGATGGTCGCGTTGAGGGCCAGGAGGTTGGTCTGCTCGGCGATCTGCGTGATGGTCCGCACGACGTCCCCGATCTCGCGGGAGGAGTCGCCGAGGCGCGTCATGAGCTCGCTCGTCGCGGCCGCCTCCGTGACGGCGGTGCGGGCGACCTCGGCGGCGCGCGAGGCGTTCTGCGCGATCTCCGTGATGGAGGCGCCCATCTGCTCGGTGCCCGCGGCGACGGTCTGGACGTTGCGCGACACCTGCTCCGCGGCGGCCGAGACCACGCCGGCCTGCGCGGCCGTCTCCTCCGCGGCGGCCGCGATCTGCCCGGACGTGGCGGACATCTGCTCGGACGCGGAGGCCAGCGAGACGGCGGACGCGTCGATCGTCGTCACGGTGCCGCGCAGGAAGGCCGCGGCCCGGTCCAGCGCCTGCCCGACGAGGCCGACCTCGTCGCGCGAGTCGAGGTCGACGCGGCGGGTGAGGTCGCCGCGGGACAGCGCGTCGGCGACGTCGCGCACCCGGCCCAGCCGCCGGGCGACCGACCCCGCGACGACGACCGCGATGCCCACGGCCACGCCCATGCCCACGACCAGCAGGACGACCGTGCGCGTCCGGCTGGAGAGGAAGGAGGCGTGCGCCTCCTGGGCCGCGGCCGCGGCCGCGTCGGTCTCCCCCGTGACGAGGGCGTCGAGGCTGCCCATCATCCGCACGATCGTCCCGGCCGCCTCGCCGTCGCGGACCGAGACGTAGGTCGCGCGGTCGTCGGCGAGCGCGGCCGGCACGAGCTGCGCGTCGCGGATGACCACGTACTCCTCGAAGGCCTTCGTGAACGCGGCGAGCGAGTCGCGGGCCGCGTCCGTGAGGTCCAGCTCGCCGTAGGCCGCCATGGCGTCGCGGAGGGCGGCCTCGTCGTCGACCATGGCCGACCGGGCGGCGGCGAGGTCGTCGTCGTCCTGCGCGATCATGAGGTTGGCCAGGTCGAAGCGCATGGAGACGGTCGCGCGGCGGATGACGGCCGCCTGCAGCAGGCCCTGGACGTTCTGCTCGTACAGGCCCTTGGTCCGCGCGTCGGCGGAGCCGAGCGCCGCGACCGCGAGCGTCCCGACGAGCGCGCCGACGAGCACGGCCACGAGGAGGGCGGACAGCACCTGGACGCGGACCCCGAGGTCCGACAGGCGCTGGAGGGGGCGGCGGGGCTGCGGGGCCGGCGCGGTGGGCGTGACGGACATCGGGTTTCCTCCCGGGCACCGGTCGCGCCGGCGCTGGTCGTTCTGCAGGACGTCACCGTGACGTCCTGCACGTCCCATCGGCGCCCGCGTCCTCGGCGCAGGGGACCTCCGTCCCGGGTCGACGGGGGACCCAGGTCCGGGCACCCGTCGCCTCCGGTCGCCCGCCACAACGACGACGGCCGGCGCAGGTCCGTCGGGGACCCGTTCCGGCCGACGTGGACCGGGTGCTGCTCGGACTGCTCAGACCTGGAAGCGCCCGACGAGCGTGCGCAGCTCCGCGGACATGCGGGCCATCTCCTGGACGGCCTGCTGCGACTCGCCGACGCCCTGCGTCGTCGACCCGGCGGCCTCCGCCACCTGCACGATGGTCCGGGCGATCTCGCCGGAGCCCGTCGCGGCCTCGGCCACCGAGCGGGTCATCTCGCTCGTCGTCGCGGTCTGCTCCTCCACCGCCGCGGCGATGGTGGACTGGAAGTCGCTGATGGAGTCGATGACCCCGCTGATCTGGCCGATGGCGGCGGCGGCGCCGGCGGTGTCGGACTGGATGGCGTCGACGCGGCGGGCGATGTCCTCCGTGGCCCGCGCCGTCTCCTGCGCGAGCTCCTTGACCTCCCCGGCGACGACCGCGAAGCCCTTGCCGGCCTCCCCGGCGCGCGCGGCCTCGATGGTCGCGTTGAGGGCCAGCAGGTTCGTCTGCTCGGCGATGGAGGTGATGACCTTGACGACGTCCCCGATCTCGCGCGAGGAGTCGCCGAGCCGGGTCATCGTGGCCGTCGTCTCCGCGGCGTCGCTGACCGCCCGGCGGGCGACCTCGGCCGCCCGCGCCGCGTTCTCCGCGATCTCGTGGATGGAGGCGCCCATCTGCTCCGTGCCCGCGGCCACGGTCTGCACGTTGCGGGACACCTGCTCGGCGGACGCGGAGACGACGCCGGCCTGGTCCGCGGTCTGCTCCGCCGCGGCGGCGATCTGGTGCGAGGTCGCCGACATCTCCTCCGACGCCGACGCCAGCGAGGACGCGGAGGCCTCGATCGTCGTGACGAGCCCCCGCAGCGCGGCCGACGCCTCGTCGAGCGCGACGCCGACGGCGCCGACCTCGTCGCCGGACGTCACGCCGCTGGAGCGGGTGAGGTCGCCGCGGGCGACCGCCTGCGCCACGTCCCGGACCCGGGCGAGCCGGCCGGCGATGGACCCGGCGACGAGCAGCCCCGCCCCGAGCGCCACGACGATCCCGACGACGAGCGCCACGAGCATCTGCGTCCGGCTCGACAGGAAGAGCGCGTGCGCGTCGGCCGAGGCCGCCTGGCCCTGAGCCTTCTCGCCGTCGACGAGGGCCTGCAGGTCGTCCGTCATCGCGGCGATGACCGGCGCGGCCGTCTCGTCGCGGGCCGTGCGGAACGCGTCGAGGTCGCCCGCGTCGGCTGCCGGGAGCATCTGCTCGTCGCGGATGGTCAGGTACTGCTCCAGCGCCGCCTCGTAGTCCGCGACGAGGGACAGCGTGCGCTCGTCGACTGGCGGGGTGGTGAGGGACGCCAGGCCGGCGCGCAGGGCCTCCTCGTCCTCGTCGAGGGTGCGCAGGTACTTCTCGCGGTCCGCCTCGCTGCCCGAGACGGCGTAGTTGACGACGTTCAGCCGCATCGACAGCGTCGCCCGGCGCACGCCTGCCGCGTCCTGCAGCCCGGCGAAGTTCTGCTCGTACAGCGCCGTCGTCCGCGCGTCGTTGGCCGCCAGCGCGGTGATGCCCACGACGCCGACGAGCACCGCGACGAGGCCCGCGAGCGAGACGGCGACCAGCACCTGCAGGCGCACCCCGCGGTCCTGGAGCCAGGCCAGCGGGCTGTGGCGGGCGCCTCGGCCCGGAGCCCCGGGCACGCGGGGTGCGGTCGCGACGGTCGGTGCGGACATGATGGCGGTCCTCCTCCAAGTGCGCCCCTGCGCACGCCCCTGCAGCGGGCCGCCCTGGTCTGGACGTCCCCGGCGGGAGGATCGGCGGGGACGTCCACCCGCTTGAGGGGTCCGGCCCGATCAGTCGGCGGAACCGGCGGACGACCGCCGGCGGGAGCGCGGGAGCCGCTGCGCGACGGCCGTCAGCCCCTGCTCCACGGCGCGGCGCAGCGGCGGGTTGAGCCGCCTCTCCACCCCGTGGTGGATCGCCGCTGCGAGGGCCAGCGAGACCGCGGCTGCCAGCAGCACGGCCACGGCCGCCGGCACGTGCGGCTCGACGAGGTCGATCACCCACCAGCCCCAGAACAGGTGCACGAGGTACAGGGGGTACGTCAGCGCCCCGACGGACGTCAACCAGGGCCGGTCGAACCGCGCCAGCGGCGTGAGGGCCGCCACCGCCACGGCGGCGAAGCAGCCCACGGAGACCAGCGCCAGCACGACCGGGTCCGCGTCGAACGCCGTCGTCCGGTCGAGGGTGCTCCCCTTGCCGAGGGCCGCGCTCCACACGCCGAGCGCTGCGTTGCCCACGACGACGAGCCACGGCACGAGGGCGTGCCCGTCCCGCCAGACGAGGAACAGCGCCATGCCGCCGGCGAAGAAGGGCGCGTACTGCCCGACCGTGAGGGTGTCGAGCAGGCTCCAGTCCTGCCGCGCGGCGACCACGGCCACCACCGGCCACACCGCCGCGAAGGCCAGCACCCGCCGCCGCGTCAGCCCCACGGCCACGAGCAGCACCACCAGGAGGTAGAACCGCAGCTCGGCCCAGAGCGTCCAGTAGACGCCGTCCACGTGGTCCACGCCGACGACCGACTGCAGCAGCGTCGCGTTGACCAGCACCTGACCGGGCGAGACGTCCTTGCCCTGCGGCCACAGCACGAGCAGGAGGAAGCCGGTGAGCGCGAGGGCCGCCCAGTAGGCGGGGTACAGCCGCGCCACGCGCGAGGCGACGACGGCCGGCACTGACCGGCCCCAGGCCGTCCAGAGGATGACGAACCCGCTGATGACGAAGAACAGCTCGGGCGCCAGCGAGAAGTAGATCGCCACGGACCCCACGGCGGGCAGCTGGTCCCCCGACGCCTCACCCCACGCCGTGCTCTCCCGGGCGGTCCAGTGGTAGACGACGACCCCGACGGCGGCCAGGAACCGCAGGCCGTCCAGGGTGCGCAGCCGCGAGCGCGGCGGGGTGCCGGACGTGCGGTCCGCCGCCCCGTCCGGCCGGGCGGGCGCGGACGGGCCGGTGCGCGCGGAGAGGGTCGTCACCGCGTGACGATAGGCAGGGCGCACGAGGTCCCGCCCGTCGAGCGGGGCCGCCCTGCTAGCGTCGCGACGTGCCGCCTCCGCAGGGTCCCACGCCCGACCTGCAGCAGGACCTGCAGCAGGACCTCCCCCCGGACCGCCCGCAGGACCGCCCACAGCACCTCCGGCACGACCTCGCCGTCCTGCTCCCCCGCGACCTGCCCGCGGCGGACGTCCTGACCTACGCGCGGCGCGCCGAGGGGCTGGGGTTCGACGAGCTGTGGGTGGTGGAGGACCTCGGGTTCCGGGGCGGCGTGGCGCAGGCCGCGGCGGTGCTGGCGGCCACGGCCCGGATCAGGGTCGGCGTCGGCATCCTGCCCGCCGCCGCCCGCAACGCCGCCTTCGCCGCGATGGAGGTGGCCACGCTGGCGGCGCTCTTCCCGGGCCGCGTGGACGTCGGCGTCGGGCACGGCATGCCGGGCTGGATGCGGTCCGCGGGTGCCTGGCCGGCCCGGCCCCTGGGCCTGCTCGAGGCGTGGACGACCGCGGTGCGGGACCTGCTCGCCGGTCGCACGGTCACGCTGCACGCGGCGGGCGTCGACCTGGACGCCGTCGCCCTCGACCCGTCCGCGGTGCCCGCGGTGCCCCCGCGGCTCCTGGCCGGCGTGCGGGGCCCGCGGTCCCTCGCCCTGGCGGGCCGGGTGCTCGACGGCACCGTGCTGGCGGAGCCCGTGACGCCCGAGTACGTCCGGGCGGCGCGGGAGCAGATCGCGGCGACCGGGCCCCACCGCGTCGTCGGGTACCACGTGACCTCGGTCGACGAGGACGCCGCGCGCGCCCTCGCCGCCGCGCGCCCGGGCCTGCGCTGGGTCGGCGAGCCGGACTGGGCCCCGCACCTGGCGCCCCTGCCGTTCGCCGACGGGCTGGCCGAGCTGCGCGCCGAGGTCGACGGGCCCGAGTCGTTCGCGCGGCGCATGCCCGACGCCTGGGTGCGGCAGCTCGCCCTCGCCGGGACGCCGTCGGACGTCCGCGCCCGGCTGTCCGCGCTGTCCGCCGCAGGCCTCGACTGCTCCGTCCTCATGCCCGTGGGCGACGACCCCCTCGGCGCGCTCGAGGACCTCGCGACGCTGCGGGAGCCGCTCGCCCGCTGACGCGGGGCGGCCCCGGCTGAGCCGGCCCGGGCCGGACGGCACCCGCGAGCGCGAGGCCGATGAGTCCGGGCCCCGCCGCCGGTCCACCCCTCCGACAGCGCCGCGCGGGCAGGCCGCGGCGCGCCGACGAGGAGGACAGGCATGATCCGAGCACGCGGGCTCGTGCAGACGTTCCGGTCCCGGCAGGGCCGCACGACGAGCGAGGTCCGTGCCGTCGACGGCGTGGACCTCGACGTCGAGGACGGGGAGGTCGTCGGCTTCCTCGGCCCGAACGGGGCGGGCAAGACCACCACGCTGCGCATCCTCACCACGCTCCTGCGGCCGACCGCGGGCACGGCGACGGTCGCCGGGCACGACGTCGCGACGCAGGCGGAGCAGGTGCGGCGCAGCATCGGCTACGTCTCCCAGGCGGGCGGCGCCTTCAGCGGCGCGCGCGCAGGCGACGAGGTCGTCGACCACGGGATGCTCTACGGGCTGCCGCGCCGGGTCGTCGAGGAGCGCGGTCGCGCGCTGTTCAGCCAGCTCGACCTCGAGGGGCTGTGGACGCGCACGCCGCGCACCATGTCCGGCGGCCAGAAGCGTCGCCTCGACATCGTCATGGGCATCGTCCACGAGCCGCGCCTCGTGTTCCTCGACGAGCCGACGACGGGCCTGGACCCGCAGGCGCGCGCCAACCTGTGGGAGCACATCCGCGGGCTGCGCGACCGGCGCGGCGCGACCGTGCTGCTCACGACGCACTACCTCGACGAGGCCGACGCCCTGTCCGACCGGATCGTCATCATCGACCACGGCAGGGTCGTCGCGTCCGACACCCCGGCGGCGCTGAAGGAGCAGGTGGCGGGCGACCTCGTCGACCTCGAGGTGGAGGACCCGGCCCAGCGCGCGGAGGCCGCGGCGCGGCTGGAACGCCTCGTCGCGCAGGCGGGAGCGGGTGCGGGTGCAGGTCCCGGTGCGACTCCCGGTCCGTCGTCGTCGGGCGGCGTCGTCGAGCAGGACGGACGGCACGTGCGCGCCCGGGTGCGCCGCGCCGGCCGGGCGGTGCCGGGCCTCCTGCGCGAGCTCGACGCCGCCGGCGTGGCCCTCGCCTCGATCGAGGTCGTCCGACCGACGCTCGACGACGTGTTCCTCGCGCTCACGGGCCGGTCCCTGCGCGACACGGGCGGCTCGTCGCCGGACGCGGCCGCTCGGGGCAGCACCACCAGCAGCACCACCAGCAGCACCACCAGCAGCAGCAGCACCACCCCCGGGAGCACCACCGTGCCGCAGCCCACCCCCACGCCCTCCGCGCCGACGGCGTCCACGTCCACCCCGACCACCGGAGCGCTGCGATGACCACCTCGACCGTGCCCGTCGGCGCGAGCGCCCCCTCCGCCGGCCCCGCCGACGTGCCGCCCCTGGGCTCGGCCCGGCGCTTCCTGCGGGACAGCGGGATCGTCTTCCGCCGCCAGCTCCGCATGAACCTGCGCAACCCGGCGTGGGTCATCATCGGGATGCTGCAGCCGGTGCTGTACCTGCTGCTCTTCGGTCCCCTGCTCGAACCGCTCATCGGGCAGCTTGGCGCGACGAACGCCTACACGTTCTTCGTGCCCGGGATGCTCGTCCAGCTCGGGGTCTTCGGGGCGTTCTTCGCCGGGTTCTCGCTCATCGGTGAGTGGCGCGAGGGCGTCATCGAGGCCGAGCGCGTGACCCCCGCCAACCGCACCGCGCTGCTCGTGGGCCGCCTCTACCGCGACCTGCTGCAGCTGCTCGTGCAGGCGCTGATCCTCGTCGGGCTGGGCTTCGCGCTCGGCATGGACGCGTCCGTGGGGGGCCTCGTGCTCGGTGTGCTGCTGACGCTGCTGCTCGGCGGCGCGTGCGCGGCGGCGTCGAACGCGCTGGCGCTGACGACGAAGTCCGAGGACGTCATGGCACCGGTCATCAACATGGTCATGCTGCCGGTGCTGCTGCTGTCCGGGATCCTCCTGCCGATGACGATCGGTCCCGCGTGGCTGCAGACCGCCAGCGACTTCATGCCCATCCGGTGGGTGGTGGACGGGGTCCGCACGTCCTTCGCGGGGGACCTGGCGTCCTCGACGCTGCTGTGGGGGACGGTCTGGGCGCTGGGCCTCTTCGCCGCCGCGGTCTGGTGGGGCACGGCGACGTTCCGCCGCGAGAACGCCTGACGGCACGGCCGCCGCGAGCGTCGCCCGGCCACCGCACGGCTCTCACCGCACGGCTCGCACAAGACGGCTCCCACCGCAACGCTTCCGCCGCACGGCTCGTGCCCACCGGTGGCGCGTCCGGCCCTGCCGGGCCACGCTGACGGCGGCGCGGACCCGCACGGGCCGCGCCGCCGACCGAGGGGAGCAGGACATGACCGAGAGCACCGGGTACGACGACGCCCTCGGCTCGGCGTCGGAGGCCGACCTGCTGGAGCAGGACGCCGACGTCGTCGCGACCGAGACGCGCGACGCGCCGTCCGCGCCGACCGACGGGGCGGCCGAGGCCGACCTCCTCGAGCAGTCCCAGCCCGTGCCCGACGCGGGCGAGGACGACGCGCCGACGCCCTGACGTCGTCTCGGCGGAACGCGGGGACGGCGCACCGCCACGCACCTGCGGTGCCGCTCCACCGGCGCGGTGGGTAAACGTTGTCGAAACCGATTCATCGGCGTGCCCCGCACGAGTACCATCCGCCCCATGGCACCCCGGGTCACGATCACTGACGTCGCGCGGACCGCCGGCGTGTCCGTGGCCACGGTCTCCAAGGTCATCAACGGCCGCTACGGCGTCGCGCAGGCCACGTCCGTCAAGGTCAACGAGGTCATCGAGGAGCTCGGGTACGAGTCGAGCCTCGTCGCCCGGAGCCTGCGGTCCCACACGACGCACGTGCTGGGCATCCTCGTCGCGGAGTTCGAGCCCTTCAGCGCCG
This sequence comes from Cellulomonas sp. plas2, assembly GCF_057221735.1. Taxonomy (NCBI): domain Bacteria; kingdom Bacillati; phylum Actinomycetota; class Actinomycetes; order Micrococcales; family Cellulomonadaceae; genus Cellulomonas; species Cellulomonas sp. plas2. The sequence goes on along the minus strand of NZ_CM170155.1, from coordinate 714,009 downwards.
AGATCCTCAAGGGCGCCGCGGCCGGCCTGGCGGACACCCCGTACGAGCTGCTGGCGTACACCGGCGGCCACCAGAGCGGCGGCGCCGGCTGGGAGCGGCGCTACCTGTCGCGGCTGAGCGGCACGCTCATCGACGGCGCCGTGCTCGTGACGCCGACGGTCGTCGACCCGGACGGCGGCGTCCCGGTGGTGGCCATCGACCCGCACGCCGGCCCGTCGGGGCTGCCGACGGTCGACTCCGACAACCTGCGGGGCGCCGTCCTGGCCACGGAGCACCTGCTCGGCCTGGGGCACCGGCGCATCGGCTTCGTCGCGGGACGCGCCGACCTCGAGTCCTCACGGCTGCGCGAGGAGGGCTACCGGGAGGCGCTGACCGCCGCCGGGATCGCCGTGGACCCCGCGCTCGTCCGGCCCGGGGACTACCGCAAGGAGTCGAGCCGCGGCCCGCTGCGGGACCTGCTCTCGTCGCCCGACCGGCCCACGGCGGTCTTCGCCGCCAACGACCTCTCGGCGATCGCCGCGCTCGAGGTCGCCCGCGAGCTCGGCCTCGACGTCCCCGGCGACCTTTCGGTCATCGGCTTCGACGACGTCCCCGAGGCCGCCCGCACGACCCCGCCGCTGAGCACCGTGCGGCAGCCCATCCAGGAGATGGGGGCCGCCGCGATCCGGCTGCTCGTCGCCCTGCTGGACGGCCTGCCGGTCGCCGAGACGCACGTCCGCCTCCCGACGAGTCTCGTCGAGCGCGGGACCACGGCACCGCCGCGCGCCTGACGGCGCCGCCGCTCAGCGGCGCGCGAGCCCGCCGCCGACCCAGCCGCGGATGGCGGCGACGTCCTGCGGCGAGAGGTCCATGCGCGCCCCGCGGCACAGCCCGACGACGTTGTCCGCCCAGGTGTCGGCGACGTCGGCCGCCGAGGGCCGGGCCGCCAGGTCGAGGCCGGAGTACAGCACGCCGGCGATGACGGTGTTGACTGAGCCGCGGCCGATGGCCTCCCCCGCCGCCTGGCAGGCGTCGCGGACGCGCCGCGCGGTCTCCGTGCGCTCGAACCGGTGGGCGGCGACGTCGTCGGCCAGGGCGGTGAGCAGGACCCGGTACCGCTCCGTCGGCAGGTTGGGGATGTCCGTCACCTCGACCACCTGCCGCTGCAGCGGCGGGAGGTCGACCGGCGCGGCGCCGGGCAGGTCCGCCTCGCTGAAGCGCTCGGGGTCCCACACGAAGCCCTGGGCGCCGGACAGCTGGGGCAGCTCCCGCGCCAGCCAGGGGAAGAAGCCGCCCGCGCCGGCCCAGCCCGGGACGAGGGTCGGCTCCGCCGCCTGCGCCCGCTGCGCGAGCGGACCGCCGTTGAGCGGGCGGTCCGCCGCCCGTACGGCCCGCGCGACGGCCCGGGCGCCGGCGGACCGGGCACCGCCCGTCGGCCGCTCGAGCCGCCCGGACCGGTAGGCCGCCCCGTCGGGCGCGGGCTCGGCGGCGGGCACGCCGCCGGACGTCCGGGCATCGGAGCCACGCACGTCGGACGCCCGTTCGTCGGAGGTGCGCTCGTCGGGGGTCCGCTCGTCGGACCCACGCGCCTCCGGGGTGCGCTCGTCGGACGCCCGCCCGCCCCGACCGGCCGTGCCGGCACCCGCCGCGGTCGTCGGGTCCTCGGGCCCGGGCTCGTCGCCCCGACGCTCCGCGGGCCCGACAGCGCCGGCCGATGCGCCGGCGGCGGGGCTGCTCGGACCCCCGGTCGGCGCCCCCGCCGCGGCGGACCGCCCTGACCCGCCGCGCCCGGACCCGCGCTGGCCCCGGCCCGCGCTGCCCGTGACGGGCACCGCGGGGACGAGCGGCGGGGCGGCGGCCAGGAGGTCGTCGTCCGTGCGCAGCAGGAGCCCGAGCAGCTCGTCGGCGGTGATGACCGTGTCCGCGACCGCGCGGTACGCGCTGGCGGCCGGGCCTGCGGTCACGATGGTGACGCGGCGGTCGGAGGCGCGGCACCGCAGAGCCAGGGGCGTGAAGTCGGCGTCGGAGGACAGGATGACGAACTCGTCGTACCGCGTGCCGGCGGCGAGCGCGTCCACGGCGTCGAGGACGAGGTTGATGTCGGCGCTGCTCTTGCCCTGCTGGGTCAGCGACGGGCAGTCGACCACGCTGAACCCGGCCCGTGTGAAGTTCGGGCGGAACTGCGAGAACGCCGACGGGTTGAGGTAGCAGGAGCGGACGAGGAACCGCCGCTCGAAGTCGCCGTCGGCGTCGCTGCCCGCGGTCAGGGCCTCGAGCCAGTGGCCGGGTGACCCCGCGAAGGACTCGGCCGCCGCGGGGTCCAGCCGCTGCAGGCCGATGTACACGTTGTCGAAGTCGACGAACAGGGCGCACCGCAGGCGGCGCACGGGCTCGGCACTCACGTCGAGGGTCACGGCGGCCATCCTCCCCCGCGGGCGGGGCCCGGCGCACAGGCGGCGGTGACCTCCGTCTCCCACCAGGCGCGCCCACAGGCGGCGGACGTACCCTGGGGACATCCGTACGTCGAGCGACCGCTCACCCCCCCGGCTGGGAAGTCGACCGACCGACGGAGGCGCCGATGACGGCCCTGTCCACCCCCGTGCCCGCAGGCGGGCCCGCCACCACCCGCTCCGGCCGCGCGCAGGCCGCCGCCACGGGCTCGTACGCCGCCCTCTCGCAGGCCGTCCGCGACGCCGGGCTGCTGACCAGGACGCGCGGCTTCTACGTGCGCCTGCTAGTGCTCCTGGGCGCGGCCCTCGTCGGGCTCGTCGTCGGGTCGGTGCTCCTCGGGCACTCGTGGTTCCAGCTCCTCGTCGCCGCGGGGCTGGGCGTCGTGCTGACGCAGGTCGCGTTCGTCGCGCACGAGGCGTCGCACCGCCAGGTGCTCACGTCGGGCCGGGCGAACGACCGCCTGGGCCGCGCGCTGGCCAACGGCGTCGTCGGGATCAGCCACACCTGGTGGATGTCGAAGCACAGCCGTCACCACGCCAACCCGAACCAGGTCGGCAAGGACCCGGACATCTCCCCGGACACCGTCGTCTTCCGCGCCGAGGACGCCGCGCAGGTCCGCGGGCCGCTGCGGCACCTGACGAAGGTGCAGGGCTGGGCCTTCTTCCCGCTGCTGCTGCTCGAGGGCCTCAACCTGCACGTCGTCTCGATCCGCTCGCTGTGGGCCGCCGAGCGCAGCCGCAGCCGGACGTTCGAGCTGGCGCTGCTCGCGGGTCGGCTGGCGCTCTACCTCGCGCTCGTCCTGTGGCTGCTGCCCGTCGGCATGGCGTTCGCGTTCCTCGGCGTGCAGCTCGCGGTGTTCGGCGTGTACATGGGCGCGTCCTTCGCGCCGAACCACAAGGGCATGCCGATCGTCCCCGAGGGCAGCCGGCTGGACTTCCTGTCCAAGCAGGTGCTCACGTCCCGCAACATCCGCGGCGGCGCCGGCATCCGGTCGCTCATGGGTGGGCTGAACTACCAGGTCGAGCACCACCTCTTCCCGAGCATGCCCCGCCCGCACCTCAAGCGCGCCGCCGAGATCGTCAAGGCGCACTGCGCCGAGCACGGCGTGCCGTACACCGAGACGGGCCTCGTCGAGTCCTACCGCATCGTCGTGCGGTACCTGAACCGCGTCGGCCTGGCCGCGCGCAACCCCTTCGAGTGCCCGATGGTGCAGTCCTACCGCCCCGTCTGAGCCCTCCCCGCTCTGCCCGCAGCCCCCCGGTCGCCCCGACCGGGGGGCTGCGGTGTCCCCGGACCCGGGGCGACCCGCGCCGTTACCCAGCGGCTCCGGGAACGGCAGAACCCCCGACGACCGAGGGTCGTCGGGGGTTCCGGATGCCTGGTCGGCGCCCGAGGGGCGCCGTCAGAGGTGCATCAGCCGGTGATTGCGAGGATCAGGCCGGCGTGATGTTCGCGGCCTGCGGGCCCTTGGGGCCCTGCGTCACGTCGAACTGCACCTTCTGGCCCTCGTCGAGCGAACGGTAGCCGTCCGCCGCGATGGCCGAGTAGTGCGCGAAGACGTCGGGGCCGCCGCCGTCCGGGCTGATGAAGCCGAAGCCCTTCTCGGCGTTGAACCACTTCACGGTACCTGTGGCCATGATGGCCTCCTTCTGGGTGAGGACGATCCCGACGACCGAGACCGGTGATCACGGTGGGTCGTCGTCCGCCACCCCAGCTGAGGGCGTGAAGCGCGAGGCTCGGCCATGTCCGGCGAGTCCGCAGCGGTCATGACGTGCGATTCACAGCGACTACGGGTGTCACCCTAGCAGGCGAACGCCCGGCCCAGGGCGTCCCCGGAGATCCAGGCGCCCTGCACCGACGGGCGGGCGGCCCAGCCGTCCCCGCACAGCCCCACCCCGTCGGCGTGCAGGAAGGGCGCATCGGTGGGCTCCGCGGGACGCGCGAAGGTCCAGCGGTGGGCGTGCGTCCAGGCGGGGTCCGGCAGCCCGAGCATCGCGGTCAGCGCACGCACGACCGGACCGACCGCTCCCTGCGGGTCGTCGAGGTGGGCGGCCGCGAGCTCCGCGGTGGTGTGGGCGACGAGCACGGGCGCGCCGTCGCCGCGGCGGTCGCCGTCGTCGGCGACGAAGGACAGCACGTCGCTGTCGTGCACGAACGCCCCGTGCAGGTCCGCGGGCCATGCGCGCCGGTCGAAACCCAGCGCCACGGCGACCACGGGCTCCCACGCGGGCCGGGCGTCCAGCGCCTCGGCGGCGGACGAGCCGGCGGGGAGCAGACGCCGCGCCTGCGCGTCGGGCATCGCGAGCACCACGGCGCGGTACGGCTCGCCGTCGGCCGCCGCGCCGGTCGCGCCACCCCTCGCTGCGCCGGCCGCGCCACCCGCCACTCCACCTGCCGTGCCACCCGCCGTGCCACCCGCCGTGCCACCCGCCGTGCCACCCGCCGTGCCACCCGCTGTGCCACCCGGCTCGACCGTGCGGACCGTCCGGCCGGCCTCGACCGCGACGCCGGTGGCCAGGTCCGCGACGAGCGACCGCAGCCCACCCGCGGCGCCGTACCGGACGGGGCCGCTCGTCGTGCTGCGCAGACCCTCCGGGCCCGCCACGGCGAACGTGTCCGTCCACGGGTGCGCCATCCCGCGACCCACCCAGTCCTGCACCACGGCGTCGAAGGCGGACCCCGGCTCCGCCGTCAGGTACGACGCGCCCAGGTCCACGGGCCGGCCCTCGAGCCGCCGCCCGCCCATGCGTCCCCCGGGTGCCCGCCCGCGGTCCACGACGCGTACCGGCACCCCGGCCGCGGCCAGCGCGCGGGCCGCGGCGAGCCCGGAGATGCCCGCCCCGACCACGAGCACGGTGTCCTCCGACGACGCCCCTCCGCCGGACGGGCCCCCGGTGGACGGGCGTACGTCGGCGGGTGCTGCCGGCGGGGTGGTCCCGGTGTCGCTCATGCGCCGCATCCTGCCGCCTACGCCGGGATGCGGCGCGACCGGCGGAGGGGCGGCGGCGCGGGCGGCCCGCCGCTACGGTCGGGCGGCATGGGCGACGACGCGCGCGACCACGACCTCGTCCTGCTGGGCGCCTCCGGGTTCGTCGGGCGGCTCGTCGCCGCGCACGTCGCCCGGCACGCGCCACCCGGGCTCCGGGTCGCGCTCGCCGGGCGGTCGGCGGAGCGCCTGGCACAGGTCCGCGGGACCCTGCCGCCGCCCGCGCAGGACTGGCCGGCGCTCGTCGTCGACGTCGGCGACGACGCGGCGCTCGCGCGGCTGGCGCGCGCGACGCGCGTGCTGGTGACGACCGTGGGCCCCTACGCCCGTCACGGGCTGCCCGTCGTCGCCGCGTGCGCCGCCGCGGGCACGCACTACGCCGACCTCACGGGCGAGGCGCCCTTCGTCCGGGCCGCGGCCGACGCCACCGACGCGGTCGCCCGCACGACCGGTGCGCGGCTCGTCCACGCGTGCGGCTGGGACTCGGTCCCCTCGGACCTGTCGGTGCTGCTGCTGCACGAGGCCGCCCGCGCCGACGGTGCGAGCGGCCTCACCGACGTGACCGTGCTCGTCGCCGCGAAGGGCGGGTTCTCCGGCGGGACCGTGGCGTCGATGCGGGGCGTGCTCGACGCCTCCCGCGCGAACCCGGCCGCCGCCCGGCTCACCCGCGACCCCTACGCGCTGTCCCCCGACCGGGCCGCGGAGCCGCCCGTCGCCCAGCCGCCGGACCACGCCCGCCCCGGGCTGCGGCGGGGGCGGTGGACGGCGCCGTTCCTCATGGCGTCCTTCAACACGCGGGTCGTCCGCCGGTCGAACGCGCTGACGGGCTGGGCGTACGGCCGCGGCCTGCGCTACGCGGAGCGGATGGACACCGGTCGCGGGTTCGCCGGAGCCGCGGGGGCGGTGGGCGTGACGCTCGGCCTCGGGGCGCTCGTGGGCGCGCTGTCGCTGCCCCCGATCCGGCCGCTCGTCGACCGCCTCCTCCCCGCTCCCGGCGACGGTCCCGACGAGGCCACGCGCACCGCGGGCTGGTTCCGGCACCACCTGCTGGCGACGACGCAGGACGGCAGCACGTACGCCGGCCGCGTCGCCGGGCACGGCGACCCGGGGTACGCGGCGACCGCCGTCATGCTCGGGCAGACGGCCCTGGCGCTGGCGCTCGACGAGGCGCGCCTGCCGGACCGGGCGGGGTCCCTGACGCCGGCGACCGCGCTCGGGACGGTGCTCGTCGGCCGCCTGCGCGAGCACGGCCACCGGTACGACACCCGCCGCCTCTGACGCCTTCTTCCTGATCCGCCCCGGGCGGCACCGGCCGGTCCCGAGCGCCGCGGCGCCGGCCGGTGCCGAGCGCCGCGGCACCGGCGGTCCCGAGCGCCGCGGCGCCGGGCCCGCACCGGTGCTCGTCGCCCGCCGTCGGTCTGGGCCGGTGGGGTGACCGCGACCGCCGGCGCTCAGCCGCACCCGCCGCGTGACGATGCGGCGGGGGTGCCCTGCGCCGCGGGGACGACCGCGAGGGGAGCACGCCATGGGCCGTCGGCAGCGCAGCGCCGCGGAGGAGCAGGTGGCCGGGCTCCTGCGGACCGCGAAGGACGCCCTCGGGCTGAGCATCGCGTTCCTCAGCCGCATGGACGGCACGACGCAGCACCTGCAGGTGGTCGACTCGACCGTCCCCTTCATCTTCCAGGAGGGGCACCAGGCGGTGCAGGCGACGTCGCTGTGCCAGGCCATCCGCGACGGCAGGCTCCCCCCGGTCATGCCGGACCTGCGGCAGCACCCGCTGGCCATGACGCTGCCCGCCACGCGCTTCCCCCGGCTGCGCAGCTACGTGTCCGTGCCGGTCACGTTGAGCGACGGGACCTTCTACGGCACGTTCTGCGCGGCCGGCCTCACCACCGACAAGGGGCTCGGCGAGCGCGACCGCGCCCTGCTGGAGGTGCTGGCGTCGGCGGCGGCCGTCGTCGTCGAGCCGGAGGTGGTGGCGGCTGCGGAGCGGGCGGACGTCGTCGGGCGGATCCAGCCCGTCATGGCCGCGGGCGGGCCGACCGTCGTGCTGCAGCCGATCGTGGCACTGGCCGACGGTGTGCGCGTCGGCGCCGAGGCGCTCTCGCGCTTCCCGGCGGAGTGGGGGCGGACACCGGACCTCGTCTTCGCCGAGGCGCACGCCCACGGGCTCGGCGACGAGCTCGAGCTGCTCGCGCTCGAGCGCGCGGTGGCGCACCTCGACGGGGTGCAGGGCTACGTCGCCATGAACGTCTCGCCGCAGACGCTGCTCACCCCGGGCTGCGCCGCCCTGCTGGCGCGCCTGCCCGCGCGACGGGTGCTGCTCGAGCTCAGCGAGCACGACCCGGTCGAGGACTACGACGCGCTGCACGCCGCGCTGGCCGGACCGCGGGCTGCGGGGCTGCGCCTGGCCATCGACGACGTCGGGGCCGGGTTCTCCTCGTTGCGGCACATCGTGCTGTGCCGCCCGGACGTCATCAAGCTCGACCGCAGCATCGTGGCCGGGGTCGCGACCGACGACGTGCTGTCGACGCTGGTCACGGCGCTCGTGCAGTTCGCGCACGGGAGCGGGACGACGGTGGTGGCGGAGGGCGTCGAGACCTTCGACGACGTCGTGGCCCTCCGGGCGCTCGGCGTGGACCTCGGCCAGGGGTGGTACTTCGGCCGCCCTGGCCCCGCGGCCGACCTCGAGCGTGCCCCCGCGGTCGTGGCCCCGGCGGTCGTGGCGCCGGTGCTGCCCCGGCCTGCGAGCCCCGGCGACGAGGTCGTGCTGCCCGCCAGGGTCCGCTGACGCGACGTCAGCCGACGAGGGCGCGGTCCCGTCCCCGCCGACGGCCGAGCAGCGCGGCGTCGAGGGACCAGCGTCCGCCACCGACGGCGGCCAGCAGCAGGCTCGCGGCGGCGAGCACCAGGACCAGCTCGAACCCGCCGTCGTCGACGAACAGGCCGTTGCCGGCGTGGACGAACACGTACGCCCCGAGCATCTGGAGCGCGAGCAGCAGGCCGGCCACCGGCACCGCCAGCCCGACCACGAGGAGGGCGCCCCCGACCAGCTCGACCACCGCGGACACCCACGCCGCCACCTCCGCGGCCGGCACGCCGACCGACGAGAAGAAGCCGGCCGTCCCGTCGATGCCGTTGGTCACGAGCTTCTGGAGTCCGTGCGCGACGAACACGACGCCGACCGCCACGCGGGCGAGGAGCAGGACGAGGTCACGGACGGGAACGGGAAGGTGCACGGGGTCCTCCGGTTCGTCGTGGGGCCCGCAGGACGGGCCACGGCGGGATGCGGGCTGCCGAAGTTGTCGCGACAACCTCCACACACGTCACCCGTCCGTGTCGACCTCGTCGCCGGTCGTCGTGCGCGACGATCCTCCGGTGACGCGTGCGGTGGCGCCCCGACCGGGGCAGGACCCGGGGCCCGGCGCGACGGCGGCCGGGCGCGGGACGGTGGCGACGGCGTCGAGCCGGGTGGTCCACGTGTGGGTGGCGCCGCCGGCCGCAGGAGCAGCGCTCGTCGAGCTGTTGGACGACGACGAGCGTGCCCGTCGCGCCGCCCTGCCGGTGCGGGCCGCGAACGCCTTCACCACCGGAAGGGCCCTCCTGCGGCTCGCCGTCGCCGAGCGGGCAGGCGTCCCGCCGGAGTCCGTCGTGCTGGCCGCGCGGTGCCCGACGTGCGGCGGCGCGCACGGCCGCGTCCGGGTCGTGCACCCGCGCGGCGTGGAGGTGTCCGTGACGCGGTCCGGCCCGCTCGTCGCGGTCGCGGTGCTGCAGGCGGACGGGCGCGGGCACCGGCCGCGGCGCGTCGACGACATCGGCGTCGACGTCGTCGCCACCGGCCCGGAGGGCACCGGCCCGGGCAGCACGGCGCCGTTCGCGGACGTCGCGCTGGGACCTCGGGACCGGCGTCGCCTGGTCCGGGTACCGGCCGCGACGCGCCACGCGCTCCTCACGACGGCCTGGGCGCGCAAGGAGGCGGTGCTGAAGGCCACCGGTGCCGGCCTCCGCACCGACCCGCGCGGCATCGCCGTCCTCGGGCGTGGCGGCCGTCCCCGCCGCGTCCGGCACCAACGGCGGGTCGTGGACGTCGTGGACCTCGCGCTGCCGGCGCCCCGGGAGAGCGGCACGTCGCCCGTGCCCAGCCGGCTCGGCGCAGGTGTCGTGGCCGCCGTCGCCGTCGCACGCCCGTGGTGGCGCCCCCGCCGGCGGCCGACGGTGGTCGTGCGCGACGGCGCGACCCTCCTCGCCGTCGCGGCGGACCCGACGGACCAACGGGCGCTCGGCGCTTAAGAACAACCCTTAGCCGAACGTCTTGCGGCGCCTCGGCGCGGCATGCCACGGTGGCGGCGACCACCGGCCCGCGACACCCGACGTCTCCGGCCGCGGACCGACGGCGGCGCAGTGCAGCGCCCCAGGACCGGAGCCCTCATGAGATCCACCACCCGCACGGCCGCCCTCGCGGCGGCCGCCCTCCTCGTGCTCGGTCTCGGCCAGGCACCGGCCACCGCGTCGCCCGCGGTCGGCCCCGCCGGCACCGCCGAGTTCCGCGGCGTGAACTGGGCCGACCCCCGCGACAACTACGCGGACGACGAGGTCGTCCCGTCCGGCCTCAGCACCGCCGACGACTACCGCACGACGTACGCCAAGGCCTCGTCGACCGTCCTCGAGTTCCGCCACGAGGTCGGTGCGAACACCGTCCGGCTCCCCATCAACCCCTCGAGCGTCGGCACCGCGTGGTGGGACTCCTACCGCGCCGCGATCGACGCCGCGACGCGGCACGGGTTCAAGGTCGTCCTCAGCTACTGGGAGGCCGACGACGCCAAGGACGGGCGCGTCGACGACCCGGCCGCGTTCGACGCCATGTGGGACACCGTCGTGCCCGCGTACGGCAAGAACCCGAAGGTCTACTTCGAGATCATGAACGAGCCCTTCGGGTACTCGCTGGACTCGTGGGTGGACCTCACGTCGACGTGGCTCGACGACCACGCCGACGTCCCCCGCCAGCGCGTCATCGTCTCCGGCACGGGCTACAACGACGACGTGACCGGTGTGGGCGCCGCCCCCGAGCTGGACGGCACCTTGCTGTCGCTGCACTTCTACGGCTTCTGGGCGGACCACACGACCGAGGAGGAGTGGAAGGCCAACCTCCTCCCCCGGCTCGGGGACGTCGGCTGGCGCACCCTCGTGACCGAGGCCGGCTCGCCCATGACGACCGGCCTGAACTACGCCAACCACAGCGGCAACGTCTCGACGGCGTACCTGGGCGCGCTGACGGAGGTCGCCCGCGACCAGGGCATGGGCCTCGTCTACTGGCCCGGTCTGCGCACGGGCGACTCCTACACGCTCACCGAGGTCGCCCCCGACGGCGGCCTGCAGGTGACCAACACGTTTGGCCTCGAGCAGATCCGGTGGGGCTGGGGCCTGCGCAAGGACGAGGTGCTGAACGACCTGCCGCCGGCGCCCCCCGGCGGTCCGGTCGTCAGCGTGCACCACAGCACGGGCGGCAGCGAGATCTGCCTCGACGTCCCCGGCGCCTCCACCGCGGTCGGCACGACCCTCGGCCTGTGGAACTGCAACGGCGGCGGCAACCAGTCCTTCGACGTGAACGCCGCCGGCGAGCTGCGGGTCTACGGCGACATGTGCGCAGCCCCCGCGTCGCCGACCGCGGGTGCCGGCGTCGTGCTGCAGGACTGCACCGGCGGCGCCGACCAGCGCTGGGTCGCCGGGGCCGACGGCACCCTCGCCGTCGGCACGGACCCGAGCCTGTGCCTCGCGACGTCCGCGTCGTCGTGGAGCCTGGCGCTGGCCGCCTGCGCGCCCGGCGACACCACGCAGCAGTGGCGGTGGGCCCCGGCCTGACGGCACCGGGCCGGCAGGCCCTGACGGGACGGACGGGCGGTCACCCTCGCGGGTGGCCGCCCGTCCGGCTGCGACAGCCCCGTCATCCCTGACCGCGCCGCCCTCAGGCCACGCGGTCCGACGACCCCGGCAGCTCCGGCAGCGGCTCCTCGTCGAGCCACCGGCGCAGCAGGTCCGCCACCCGCGCGGCCAGGTCCTCGCCGCCCTGCCCGTGTGCGAACCGCGCCACGTGCGCGCGGAAGTCCGCGTCCGTCACGGTCGGCCCGCCGACGTGCTCGGCGACCCACGCCCGCACCGTCTCCCGCCAGCACCGCTCCCCCAGCACGAGCCGCAGCGCGTGCACCGTGAGCGCGCCGCGCTTGTAGACGCGGTCGTCGAACACCCGCTCCGGCCCGGGGTCCGACAGCACGAGGTCCTGCGGCCGCGCCGCCAGCCGCGCCCGCCAGCGTCCCGCGAGCGTGCCCACGTCCGGCCCGCCCGACGCCTCCGACCACAGCCACTCCGCGTAGCAGGCGAACCCCTCGTTCAGCCACAGGTGCTGCCACGTGCTGATCCCCACGCCGTTGCCCACCCACTGGTGCGCCAGCTCGTGCGCGACGAGCCGCTCGTCGTCGCTCGTGCCGCCGAGGTGGTTGGTGCCGAACACGGACATGCCCTGCGCCTCGACGGGGATCTCCAGGACGTCGTCCGCCACCACGAGCGTGTACCCGTCGAAGGGGTACGGGCCGAAGACGTCGGCGAGCGCGTCGAGCATGTCCCCGTGCCGCGCCAGCGCCCGCCGCGCCGCCGGCAGGTGCGCGGGCGGCACGAGCGCGCGCTGCGGGACCGGCGCGTCCGCCAGCGCCAGCTCCGCGTACCGCCCCACCTGCACGGTGGCCAGGTACGTCGCGGTGGGCGCGGTCTCCTCGAAGACCCACGTCGTCGCGCCGGCCCGCGCGCGCCGGCCCGTGAGCCGGCCCGGTGCGGCCACGCGGTACGGGTCGTCGACGGTCAGGCGCGTGCGGAACGTCGCGCGGTCCCCCGGGCGGTCGTTGCACGGGAACCAGGAGGCGGCGCCGTGCGGCTGGCTGGCGACGAGGGCGCCGTCCGTCAGCTCCTCCCACCCCACCGGCCCGAACGGGCTCGGCACCGGGCCCGGCGTGCCCGCGTAGCGGACGGTGACGACGAGGGGCGCGCCGGCCGGCACCTCGTCGGCCAGCCGCAGCGTCAGCGCCCGCCCCCGGTGCCGGTGCCGGGCGAGGCGGGCTCCCTCCACCGCGACCTCCTGCACGACGAGGCCCGCCAGCTCCAGGTGCACCTCGCGGGTGGCGACGAGCGGGCGCAGGTGCAGCACGGCCGTGCCGCCGAGCCGGTTGCGCGCGACCTTGTACGTGAGGTCGAGGTCGTAGTGCTCGACGTGCAGGTCGGGGTCGCCCGTCGGGTCGTAGGGGTCGGTGGGCCGCGCACCGGGCGCGGCGCCGCGGGCGGGTGGCGTCACGACCCGGCAGCCTGCCACGGGGCGACGGGGTTGCCGACCCAGCGCGTCCCGGCGGGCACGTGCTCGCCGCGCAGGACGAGCGACGCCGGTCCGACCGTGGCGGCCTCGCCCACGCGCGCCGCCGGCAGGACGACCCCGTGCGGGCCGAGCGTGGCGCCGGCGTCGAGGCGGACCGGACCCAGGCTCATGACGCGGTCGTGGAACAGGTGCGTCTGCACGACGCAGCCCGGGCCGACGGTCGCGCCGTCGCCGAGGGTGACGAGGTCCGCCTCGGGCAGCCAGTACGTCTGGCACCACACGCCCCGGCCGATGCGGGCGCCCATGGCCCGCAGCCACACGACGAGCGCGAACGTGCCCGTCACCGCCTCGGCGAAGAACCGGGCCGCCAGCACCTCCGTGAAGGTGTCCGCCAGCTCCCCCCGCCACACCGCGGCGCTCCACAGCGGGTGGTCCCGCGCGTCGAACCGCCCGACGAGGAGCCGCTTCGCCACGGCCGTGACGGCGGCGGCCACCACGCCCGCCGCGAGCAGCACGGCCCCGGACAGCAGCGCCGCGACGCCCCACCCCGCGGCGACGACGAGGGCACCGAGCCCGAGCAGCACGCCCACGGCCAGCACGCCGGCCGACAGGGCGGGCACGAGCCGGGCCGCCTCCACCGCGGCCCGCGCGCGGCGCAGCCGGGCCGGCGGGTCGTAGGTGCGCGCGTCGTCCTCGAGCACCGCGGCCCGCGGGAGCAGCACCGGCGGGCTGCCGAGGTAGCTCGACCCGGCCCGGGTGCGGCGCGGGGCGGCCGACAGCACCGCGACCAGCCCGTTCTTCGGCACCGTCCGCCCCGGTGCCGTCATGCCGGAGTTGCCGAGGAAGGCGCGCCGGCCGACCTTCGCGGGCGCGAGCCGCACCCAGCCCCCGCCGAGCTCGTAGGGCGCCACCATGGTGTCGTCGGCGAGGAAGGCGCCGTCGCGCACGCGCATCATCGACGGCAGGCCCACCACCGTGGAGATCTCGGTGCCGCGGCCCACGCTCGCGCCGAGCAACCGCAGCCACGCCGGCGTCAGGACCGAGGAGTAGAGCGGGAACAGGTGCGTGCGAGCCGCGTCCGTGAGCCGCTGCACGGCCCAGGCCCGCAGGCCGACCGCCGACCGCACGGGGTGCGCGCCCTCGGCCAGGCCGCGGCCCAGGGTCCGCACGGTGACGGCGACGAGCAGCGCGTCGACGACGAGCGCGACCGCGGTGCCGGCGACCGCGCCGAGGAGCGCCGGGCCGACGGCCTCCGCCGCCGTGGCCGCGCCGCGCACGGCCGCGAGCACCACGGCCAGGCCCGCCGCGCCCGCCAGCACCGGCACCCCGGCGACGAGCGTCCCCGTCACGGCGTAGGCGGCCGTCCAACGCAGGCGGGCCAGCCCGTCGGGGCGCTCGTCGGGCCAGGGGTGGCGGGCCTCGCGCACGCGCCGCGCGGGCGAGCCCATCCAGTAGGCGTCGTCGCCGGTGCGGCCGTGCACCGCCGAGCCCGCCGCGACGTCGGTGCCCGCGCCCACGTGCGCGCCGGGCAGCAGCACGGTCCGCGCCCCGACGGTCGCGCCCGGCCCGACGACGACGCGCCCGACGTGCAGGACGTCCCCGTCCACCCAGTGCCCGGACAGGTCCACCTCCGGCTCGACGGCGCACCCGCGCCCGAGCGTGAGCAGCCCCGTGACGGGCGGCAGGGAGTGCAGGTCCACGTCCGGCCCGACCCGCGCGCCCAGCGCCCGCGCGTACAGCCCGACGAACGCCGCGCTCGAGGGCGTGACCGCGCCGAAGCCCTCGACGAGACGCTCGGCGGCCCACAGCCGCAGGTGCACCGACCCCCCGCGCGGGTAGGTCCCCGGCCCGACGCCGACGAGCAGCGCCCGCGCGCCGAGCGCCGACACCCCGAGCCGCCCGAGCGGGCTCACGGTCAGCAGCCACCCGAGCGCCACCCACCACCACGCCACGTCGGGTGCCCACGCCACGTCCAGCGGCCCGCCGAGCACCAGGCACACCGCCGCGAGCGCCGTCAGCCACCGCAGCCCGACGAGCGTGCGCAGCGGCAGCAGCGCCAGGAGCTGCAGCCCCTGCGCGGCGGCGGGCACGGGCGTGACGCGGCGCAGGCGGGCACCGGCGGCGTCGGCTCCCTCCCCGCCGCCGGCCGCTGCGGGCCAGCGCCGGTCGAGGTGGTCGGCCAGCTCCCCGACCGTCGGGTGGTCGTAGACCTCGGCGACGGTCACCATCGGGTAGCGGGCGCGCAGCGCGGAGACGAGCTGCGCGGCGGTCAGGGAGCTGCCGCCGACCGCGAAGAAGTCGTCGTCGGCGCTGGCCGGGCGCACCCCGATGACACCCTCCCAGCCGTCCGCGACGAAGGCCGCCGTGCCGACCAGGTCGGCCGCGCCGTCAGCGCCGCCCGTGGCCGTCCCGGGCAGGGGCCAGGGCAGGGCGTCGCGGTCGACCTTGCCGGAGGTGCGCGTGGGCAGGTCGTCGACCACGGCGAGCAGCGGCACCATCGACCCCGGCAGCACCGCGCGCAGCAGCGGCAGCAGCGCCGTGGTGTCCAGCCGCACCCCGGGCGCGGCGACGAGGTAGCCGACCAGCACCGCGGCACCGGCCGACGAGCGGCGCACCGCCGCGGCACCGCCGGCCACGCCCGGCAGCGCCTGCAGGGCGGTGTCGACCTCGGCCAGCTCGATGCGGTGGCCGTTGACCTTGACCTGGTCGTCGGCGCGCCCGACGAAGAGCAGGCCGATCCCGTCGTCGCGCACGAGGTCGCCCGTGCGGTAGGCCCGGCCCGTGCCGAGCACGGGGTGCGGCGCGAAGCGGACGGCGTCGAGCGCCGGGTCGAGGTACCGCGCGACGCCGACGCCGCCGATGACGAGCTCCCCGGTCGTGCCCGGCGCCACCTCCGCGCCGTCGGGGCCGACGACCGCGAGGTCCCACCCGTCCAGCGGCCGCCCGATGCGCACGGGCTCGTCGGGCTCGAGCAGCGCCGCGCACGCGACGACCGTGGCCTCCGTGGGGCCGTAGGTGTTCCAGACCTCGCGCCCGGGGGCGGTCAGCCGGGCCGCCAGCTCCGGCGGCACGGCCTCCCCGCCGAAGATCAGCAGCCGCACACCGGTCAGTGCCTCGGCCGGCCAGAGCCCCGCCAGCGTCGGCACGGTGGAGACGGCGGTGATCTCGCGCTCGGCCAGCCACGGCCCCAGCTCGAGCCCCGCCCGCACGAGCGCCCGGGGCGCCGGCACCAGCGTCGCGCCGTGCCGCCACGCCAGCCACATCTCCTCGCAGGAGGCGTCGAAGGCCACGGACAGCCCGGCCAGGACGCGGTCGCCTGGCCCCAGCGGGGCGTCCTGGAGGAACAGCCGCGCCTCGGCGTCGACGAACGCGGCGGCGCTGCGGTGGGTGACGGCCACGCCCTTCGGCCGCCCCGTCGAGCCGGAGGTGAAGATGATCCAGGCGTCGTCGTCGAGCGCGGGGCGACCGGCTGCCGGGGCCGCGGCGGTGGCGTCCCCGGTCGGCACCGGCGTCCCGTCCGCGCGGGTCAGCGCCCCGGCGTCCCCGACGACGAGCACGACGCCGGCCTCGTCGAAGACGAGCCGCGCGCGCTCCTCGGGGTCGTCGGCGTCGACGGGGACGTAGGCGGCGCCGGCCGCGAGGACCGCGAGCACGGCGACGTACAGCCCGACGGTGCCGGACGGCGCGCGCACGCCGACCCGGTCCCCGGGGCGCACCCCGGCGGCGGCCAGGCGGGCCGCCTGGGCGCGGACCGCGCGCAGCAGCGCGGCGTAGGTGAGCGTCTCGTCGCCGTCGTCGACCGCGACGACGTCCGGGTGGCGCTCGGCCGTGGCGACGAGGACGTCGACGAGGGTGCGCGGCGGCGGCGCGTCGTCGGCCCTGCGCAGGGGGTCGGTCGTCGTCGTGGTGCCCTGGCCGGCCATGGTGGTCGTGCTCCCTCTGGCGGGGCGGCGGGCCGCCCGGTGGTGCCGGACCCGTCCCGCAGGTCCTCGGGCGGTGCGCCGCCCGGGAGAGTGTGGCACCGGGGGGCGACGTCCTCCGCACCCGTCACCCGCTGTTCACCTCGACGTCACCGTGACGCATGGTGGGCCTCCGGCGCGCCGGTGCGGGCGTCGGCGCGGCCCCGGCTCGGCCGGTCCGCGAGTCGCTGCCGTTCGACCCGCTGCGGCGCGACGGGACGGGCGGCGACGCGCCGGTACGGTCGCGCGGTGAGCGCCTCGCCCGACGACACCCCTGCCCTGCCGCGCTGGGCACCCGTGCCGGCCGTGCTCGCGCCCGTCGCGATGGTCGGCGGGTGGCTCGCGGCGGCGGCCCTCCAACCCTCGTTCGACCCCGTGCGCGAGACGATCAGCGCGCTGGCCGCCACGACCGCCACGGCACCCTGGGTCATGACGACCGGTCTCGTGGTGACGGGCGTCGCGCACGTCGCCACCGCGCTGGCGCTGCGCCCCCTGCCGCGGGCCGCCCGGGCCCTGCACGCACTGGGCGGCGTGGCGACCGCCGTGGTGGGGGCCCTGCCCGTGGACGCCGCGCCCCGGCCCCACGGCCTCGCGGCCGGCGTCGCCTTCGTCGCGCTGGCGGTGTGGCCGGCGGCGGCGGTCCGGCCTGGCGGCCGCGGTCCGCTGGCGCCGCGGGTGGGAGCGGTCGCCACCGTGGTGCTCGTCGGGCTGTTGGTGTGGTTCGTCGTCGAGCTGCAGGCGCTCGTCCCCGGCGCCGGCGACCTCGTCGGGCTGTCCGAACGCGCGGTGGCCGGCGCGCAGGCGCTGTGGCCGCTCGTGGCGGTCGTGCTCCTGCGCGCCGGCCGGCGCGGCCCCTGACGTCAGGGCTTCGAGGCCTTGACCTGCCCCTCCGCGACCTGCCCCTCCACGGGCGGCCGCTCCTTGCGCGCCACGGGATGGGCCGGCTCGTGCGGGCCGTTCCACACCTGCAGCGCGCCCCAGACGGAGGCCGCGATCGGCACCGCCAGCACCGCCCCGGTGATCCCGACGAGCACCGTGCCCACGGTCAGCGCGATGAGGATGACCAGCGGGTGCAGCGCCAGCGAGCGCGCCATGACCACGGGCTGGAGGAAGTTGCCCTCGATCTGGTTCACCCCGACGACGATCGCGATGACGATGAGCGCGTCCGTCGGGCCGTTGGTGACCAGTGCGACGAGCGCGGCGAGCACGCCCGCCAGGGTCGCGCCGACGAGCGGGATGAACGCGAGCAGGAACACCAGCACGGCCAGCGGGATCGCCAGCGGCACCCCGAGGATGAGCAGGCCGACACCGATGCCGACCGCGTCGACCGCCGCGACGATCGCCGTTCCGCGGATGTACCCGCCCAGCGTGTGCACGGTCCGCGTGCCCACGCGGCGGGCCCGCAGGTACGGCTCGCCCTCGAAGGGCCGCAGCAAGAACGACCAGATGCGCGGCCCGTCCTTGAGGAAGAAGAACAGCACGACGAGCATGAAGACCAGGCCGGTGACGAAGTTCGCGGTGGCCGAGACCCCCGCGATCGCGCCCGTGCCGAACGCGCTCGAGGTGAGGAACGCCGTCGCGGAGTCGCGCAGGTCCTCGATCTGCTGGCTGCTGATGTCGAACGGCAGCCCGGACAGGGAGTCGACGAGCTGCTGCGCACCCTCGACCGCCGAGTCCGACAGCTCGTCCCACTGGCGCAGCACGGCCACGACGACCGCGCCCATGATCCCCGTCAGCAGCGCCGCGAGCAGCAGCAGCGCCAGCCAGGTGGCCACGATGTCGGGCATCACCTTCTCGAAGCGCGCGACGAGCGGGTGGATCGCCGCCGCGAGCACCAGGGCCAGCAGCACGGGGATGACGACGAGCGTCAACCGGCTGATCGCGAAGGCGACGACGACGACGAGCGCCAGGACGGCGAGGAGCTGCAGCGACCGGACCCCGGCCCGTCCGAGGGTGTCCTGCCACGGCGACGGACGCCCGATCGCGGTCGAGCCGCGGCCGCCGGTCCCCGACGAGGGCGCGGTCGCGGCCCCCGTCGGTGCCGCGAGCGACCGGTCCGTGACCGTGCGGCCTCCGGTCTCACCGGTCCCGCCGTCGGGTCGAGGGGTGGTGGGCTGTGCACCTGTGGCGCGACGACGCAGGGGGTTCACGGGGACGCCTCGGGCGTTGGGGACGGGGATCGCCTTCGACAGTAAGGCGGCGCGGTCACGGTCACATCTCGGGACGGTGTCGCGGGGTCCCGCGCGGCGGGGTCGCGTCCGGCGGGGCCACGCGTGGCGGGCTCGCGCGTGGCGGGCTCGCGCGTGGCGGCCCCTCGTCGGGCAGGGGGGCCTCGAAGCCCTCCCCCCGCCGCAGCAGGCTGCCGCGCAGGACCGTCCCGGACCCGAACCGCTCGGCCACGGCGTCCAGGGCCGCGTCGACGCCCGTCCGGTCCGGCCCGTCGAGCGCCAGCGCCGGCTGCAGGTACGCGTCGGAGCCGAGGCCGGTCAGCGCGACCCCGACGAGCGTGATCCCGCGCTCGCGGACCAGCGGCCCGGCCTCGTCGAGCAGGCGCAGCGCGGCCGCCGCCACGTCGGCCGTCGACGCCGTGGCCTGCGGCAGCGATCGGGAGCGCGTCGCCTTCGTGTAGTCGCCGAACCGCAGCCGCAGCACGACGGTGCGCGCCGTCGACCGCGCCGCCCGCAGCCGCCGGCAGACGCGGTCCACGAGGCCCTGCAGCGCCGCCCGGACGAAGGCGTCCTCGTGCGGGCCGCGGCCGATCGCCCGCTGGGCGCCGATCGACCCGCGCGCCCGGTCCGTGACGACCCGGACCGGCGTGCGGCCGTGCACGACGGCATGGAGGTGCGCACCCGCTGCGGGCCCGAGCAGCCCGACGAGCACGCCCACCGGCAGGGCGGCCACCTCCCCCGCGGTGCGCAGCCCGTGGGCGTGCAGCTTCGCCGCCGTCACCTCGCCCACCCCCCACAGCACCTCGACCGGGAGCGGGTGCAGGAACGCGTCCTCCCCGTCGGGGTCGACCAGCAGCAGCCCGTCGGGCTTGGCCACCCGGCTGGCGACCTTCGCCAGGAACGGCGTGCGGGCCACCCCGACCGTGATGGGCAGCCCCACCTCCTGCGCCACCCGCCGGCGCACGCGCGCGGCGATGTCCACGGGCGGCACGTCGATCCGGTGCAGACCCGCGACGTCCAGGAACGCCTCGTCGATGGACACGGCCTGCACCTGCGGCGTCGTGTCCCGGAACACCGCGAAGACCGCCCGGCTCGCCTCGACGTAGGCGTCGAAGCGCGGCCGGACGAAGACGAGGTCCGGGCACATGGCGAGCGCCTGCCGCCCACCCATCGCCGTCCGCACGCCGCGTCGCTTCGCCTCGTAGGACGCGGCGAGCACGACGCCGCCACCGGCCGCGCCGCCGACGGCCACGGGCAGCCCGCGCAGGTGCCGGTCGTCCCGCTGCTCGACGGAGGCGTAGAAGGCGTCGAGGTCGGCGTGCAGGATCGCCGCGCGCCGGCGCACCTCCCCGGTGTCGCCCGCGGTGTCGCCGGTCGCGGGCGGCGCTGCTCCGCCTGCCGGCCGGTCGCCTCTCGTCGTCCTCACGAACACATGTTCTACCCGGCCACCGACATCGCACCAGCCCCGCCGCGGCGCTGCTGCCGCCGGTCGGCCGCGGTGGCCCTACGGCCCGTCGGTGAGCGGGATGCCGAGCACGCGCCGGGGCGGCGGGGCGAGGCGGTCCTCGTCGGGCGCGGGCCGCGGGAAGCCCGCCGGCGGGACCGGCCCCGCCCACACCCGCCACGGACCGGAGGGGCCGTCCCGGTGCACCGCCCCGGCGACCGTCAGCAGGGCGCGGCCCGCCCCCGCCACCCGCACGGCCAGCTCCCGCTCGCGCGCCGGCGGGACGAAGCCCACGACGGCGTTGCGCCACACGACGACGACCCGCCCGTCCAGCCCGGCCTCGAGCACGAGCTCGGCGGGGACGGCCGCGCCGGACGCCCGTTCCGCCGGCCGCAGCGCGCCGACCAGCGCCGTCTGCAGCGCGACCGCTTCGGTGACGGCGAAGCCCTCGACGAGGTCGGCCCGGACGCGGTCGCGGCGGCGGAAGAAGGCCATGGACGACAGCGTCGCACGCCCCGGCGTCACCCCTTCACCCCGCGGCGACCTCCTCGACCACCCCGTCCTCCACGTGCAGCCGCCGCGTCAGCCGCACCGTCTCGAGCATCCGCCGGTCGTGCGTGACGAGCAGCAGCGTGCCGTCGAAGGCCTCCAGGGCGGCCTCGAGCTGCTCGATCGCGGGCAGGTCCAGGTGGTTCGTGGGCTCGTCGAGCACGAGGAGGTTCACGCCCCGGGCCTGCAGCAGCGCCAGCGCCGCCCGTGTGCGCTCCCCCGGCGACAGCGACGACGCGGGCCGCGGCACGTGGTGGCGCCCGAGCCCGAACTTCGCCAGCAGCGTGCGCACGTCCGCGCCCGTCCAGTCCGGCACCTGGCGGGCGAAGGCGTCGGCGAGCGGCTCGTCGCCCTCGAACAGCGCGCGCGCCTGGTCCACCTCCCCGACGAGCACCGCCGGGCCGAGGCCGGCGTCCCCGCTCGTCGGACGCACGCGGCCCAGCAGCAGGCCGAGCAGGGTGGACTTGCCGGCACCGTTGGGACCGGTCACCGCGACGCGGTCCTGCCAGTCGAGCTGCAGGTCCACCGGCCCGAGCCGGAAGCCGCCGCGCTCGACGACCGCCGCCCGCGCGGTGGCCACGACGGCACCGGCCCGCGGCGCCGCGGCGATCGACATCTGCAGCTGCCACTCCTTGCGCGGCTCCTCCACCACCTCCAGGCGCTCCAGCGCGCGGTCGCTCTGCCGGGCCTTCGCCGCCTGCTTCTCCGAGGTCTGCCCGCGGAACGCCTTCACGTGCTTGTCGTTGTCGGTGGCCTTGCGGCGGGCGTTGCGCACGCCCTTCTCCATCCACGCGCGCTGCATGCGGGCGCGGGCAGCCAGGGCGTCGCGTCGGCCGGCGTACTCCTCGTACGCCTCGCGGGCGCGGCGTCGGGCCGTCGAGCGCTCCTCGAGGTAGGCGTCGTAGCTGCCGCCGTAGACGAGGACGCGCTGGAGGCTGCGGTCGATCTCGACGACGCTCGTCACGGTCCGGCTGAGGAACTCGCGGTCGTGGCTGACGACGACGACGGGCGCCTCGGACCTGGCGACGAAGTCCTCGAGCAGGTCCAGCCCGGCGGCGTCGAGGTCGTTCGTCGGCTCGTCGAGCAGGTAGAGGTCGTAGCGGGACAGCAGGAGCGCGGCCAGGCCCACGCGCGCCGCCTGCCCGCCGGACAGGGACGTCATCGCCGCGTCGAGGTCGACGCCCAGCCCGATCTCCTCCGCGACCTGCCCCAGCCGCGTGTCGAGGTCCGCGCCGCCGAGGGCCAGCCAGTCCTCGAGGGCGGTGGCGTAGCGGTCGTCGGCGCCGGCCTCGCCGGCGCCCAGCGCGTCGGCCGCCGCGTCCATCGCCGCCTGCGCGGCGGCCACGCCGGTGCGCCGCTCGAGGTGGGCGCGCACGGTCTCGTCGGGCAGCCGTTCCACCTCCTGCGCGAGGTACCCCAGCCGCGCGTCGGGCGGGGAGACGCTCACGGTCCCCGCGTCCGGCGCGCGACGGCCGGCCAGGACCTGCAGCAGCGTGCTCTTGCCGGCCCCGTTCGGCCCGACGAGACCCACCACGTCCCCGGGCGCGACGACGAGCTCGACCCCCGTGAACAGCTCCCGGTCCCCGAAGCCCGCCCCCACACCCTTCGCCTGCACGGTCGCCGTCATGGGTCCATCCTCGTCGGTGTGAAGACCCTCACCCTGCCCGGTACCGACATCAGCGCCCCGAACGTCGTCCTCGGGCTCATGCGCATCCAGGACAAGACCGACGACGAGGTGCGCGCCCTCGTGCACGCCGCCCGCGACGCGGGCATCGACTTCGTGGACCACGCCGACATCTACGGCAGCACGCTGCACGGCTGCGAGGAGCGGTTCGCGGAGGCCATGGCGCTGACGCCGTCGGAGCGCGACGCGCTGACCATCCAGACCAAGTGCGGCATCGTGAAGGACGAGGGCTACTTCGACTTCTCCTACGAGCACATCACGTCCTCGGTCGAGGGGTCGCTGCGCGCCCTGCGGACCGACCGGATCGACATCCTGCTGCTGCACCGGCCCGACGCCCTCGTCGAGCCGGAGGAGGTGGCGCGCGCGTTCGACGAGCTGCACGCCGCCGGGAAGGTGCGCGCGTTCGGCGTCTCCAACCACACGCCGCGGCAGATCGACCTGCTGAAGAAGCACGTGACGCAGCCGATCGTCGCCAACCAGCTCCAGCTGTCCATCACGCACGCGCCGCTCGTCGCGCAGGGCGTGGCCGCGAACATGCTGGCCGAGGACCAGTCCGTGGTCCGCGACGGCGGCGGGATCGTCGACTACTGCCGCCTGCACGACATCACGGTGCAGGCGTGGTCCCCGTTCCAGGCCGGGTTCTTCACCGGCGTGCTGCTCGGCAACCCCGACTACGCCGAGCTCAACGCGGTCATCGACCGGCTGGCGGCGCGGTACGACGTGCCGCCCATCGCCGTCGCGACGGCCTGGATCACCCGGCACCCCGCGCAGATGCAGGTGGTGCTCGGGACGACGACGCCGCAGCGCGTGACGGACGCGGCGCTGGGGTCGGACCTGCCGCTGACGCGGGCGGAGTGGTACGAGCTGTTCCGGACGGCGGGGCACATCGTCCCGTGACGCCGGGCCTGCCGCTGGTCCGGTCCTGACCGCGGGCGTCCACAGGGGACGGCGCGACCGGCGGTCGTGTCGGACCCCTGGCCTAGCATCGCCGGCATGACAGGGGCAGCCGGCGACGCCGCAGGTGGGGGCGCAGGCGTCGGCGTCCGCAGGGGTGCTCTGCGGGTGCACGTGGCCGAGCGGTTCGACGTGCTGGTCGACGCGCTGGGTGCCGTGCTGGCGGACGTGCCCGCGGACCCGTTCGTCCCCGACGTCGTGGCCGTGCCGACGCGGGGCGTGGAACGGTGGGTGGCGCAGCGCCTGGCGCGGCGCCTCGGGTCCGACGGCGAGGGAGGTGGCGACGGGATCTGCGCCAACGTGCGCTTCGACCCCCCGCGGCGGCTCGTGGCGGACGCCCTCGCCGCGGTCGTGGGCCACCCGGACGGCGAGCGCGACCCGTGGTCCCGGTCCGCGCTGGCGTGGACGGTGCTGGCCGTGCTGGACGAGAGGGCCGAGGAGCCGTGGCTCGCCCCCGTGGTGCGCCACCTCGGCACGCCCGACGACGACGTCCGTCGCGGCCGGCGGCTCCCGCTCGCGCAGCACCTGGCGCGCCTCCTCGTCCGGTACGACGAGGAACGCCCGGCCATGGTCGTCGCGTGGGCGGCGGGCGACGACGAGGACGGCACGGGCGCGCCGCTCGCACCCGACCTCGCCTGGCAGGCCCGCCTCTGGCGCGCGGTCCGCGAGCGCCTGGGGGTCCCGGCCCCGGCGGAGCGGCTCGACGACGCCGTCGCGGCGCTGGTCGCCGACCCGGGCCTGGTGGACCTGCCGGCCCGCGTGTCCGTGCTCGGCGCCACCGCGCTGCCCGCGCAGGGGCTGCGGGTGCTCGGGGCGCTCGCCGCCCACCGGGAGGTGCACCTGTGGCTGCCGCAGCCGTCCCTGGCGCTGTGGCAGCGGCTGGCGGACCTGGACCTGCGGCCGCCGTTGGCCCGGGCCGCGCTGCCACGGGTCGCCCGGCACCGGCTGCTGACCGCCACGGCCGGCGACGCGGTCGAGCTCGGCGCCCGGGTCCTGGCAGCCGGGCCGGACCACGTGGAGCTCCTGCCCGCACGGCCGCGGCCCACGACCGTCCTCGGCGCGCTGCAGACCCGCCTGGCGGAGGACCGTCGGGGCGGGCCCGTGCACGTGGCTGCGGCCGAGGACCGGACCGTCCAGGTCCATGCGTGCCACGGCCGCGCGCGCCAGGTCGAGGTGCTGCGCGAGGTCCTCGTGGGACTGCTGGCGGACGACCCCACGCTCGAGCCGCGCGACGTCGTCGTGCTGTGCCCGGACGTCGAGGCGTTCGCGCCGCTCGTCGAGGCCGTGCTGGGCCCGGTCGCGACGGGCGAGGCCGCGGTGGACGGTCCGGGCGGCTCGTCCGCTGTCGCAGCGGACCACCCCGGGCGCACGCTGCGGGTGCGGATCGCGGACCGTGCACCCGCCCGTGCCAACCCCGTGCTCGTCGTGCTCGCGACCCTCCTGGAGCTCGCCGCGTCCCGCGTCACCGCGTCGGCGGTCGTCGACCTGGCGGGGCAGCCACCGGTCCGGCGCCGCTTCGACCTCGACGACGCCGACCTCGACCGGGTGCGGGCGTGGGCGGTCGAGACCGGGGTGCGGTGGGGGGAGGACACGGGTCGGCGCGCGCGCTACGGCCTCGGCCGCGTCGCCCAGGGCACCTGGTCCGCCGCGCTGGACCGGCTGGCGCTGGGCGTGGCGATGGCGGAGGAGGACGGCCGGTACGTGGAGCACGCCCTGCCCGTCGACGACGTGGGCAGCACGGACGTGGACCTCGTGGGCCGGCTGACGGAGCTCGTCGACCGCCTGTCGGCCGTGCTCGCGTCCCTCGACGGCACGCGTCCCGCGACGGCGTGGTGCGACGCGTTGACGGACGCGCTCGCGCTCCTCACCGACGTGGCGCCGGCCGACCGGTGGCAGTCGGTCGAGGCGGAGCGCGTCCTGGCGGACCTGCGCCGCACGTCCGCCGACGGTGGCGACCCCGAGCTGCGCCTGCCGGACGTCGCCGCCGCCCTCGAGCCACGCCTGCGCGCCCGGCCCACCCGCTCCGGCTTCCGGACCGGGGCGCTGACCGTGTGCAGCCTCGCGCCCATGCGCGCCGTCCCCCACCGCGTGGTCGCGCTGCTCGGCATGGACGACGGCGCGTTCCCCCGCGGCGGCGGCCCCGACGGCGACGACGTGCTGGCGCGGCGACCCCTGGTGGGCGAGCGGGACCGGCGCCAGGAGGACCGCCAGCTCTTCCTCGACGCCGTGCTCAGCGCCACCGACCACCTCGTCGTGGTCCACGCCGGTGCGGACGAGCGCACGGGTGCCCGCCGTCCGCCGGCCGTCCCGGTGGGCGAGCTCCTGGACGCGCTCGACGACGCGGTGGCGTCCACGGACGGGCGCGACGCCCGGGCGCGGGTGGTCCGGCACCCGCTGCAGACCGTCGACGAGCGCAACTTCGTCGACGGCGCGCTGGGGCGGCCAGGCCCCTTCAGCTTCGATGCGGTCGACCTGGCCGCGGCCCGCCGGGCCCGGGAGCCGCGCACGGCCGCCGCCCCGTTCCTCCCGGCCCCCCTCGGCCCGGCCGGCGCGGACGCCGCCCCGACGTCCGGCACCGCCACCACCGCCACCACCGCCACCACCGCCACGGTCAGCAGCGGGGTGCCCGACGTCGACCTCGACGACCTCGTCGTCGTGCTCGAGCACCCGGTCCGCGCCCTGGTGCGCGGGCGGCTGGGCGTCGTGCCGCCGCGCGACGAGCCGCCGCTGGAGGACCGGCTGCCCCTCGAGCTGGACGGCCTCGCGATGTGGGACGTGGGGAACCGCGTGCTGGCGACCGTGCTGGCCGGGACCGGGCTCGACGCCGCGGTCGCAGCCGAGCGCCGGCGGGGGCACGTGCCGCCCGGCGAGCTGGGCGGCACGGTCATGGGGACGGTTCGGCAGCGGGTCCAGGGCGTGCTCGACGCCGCCGGCGACGCGCTGGCGGCGGACCCCGTGGCCCTCGACGTGGCCCTCACCCTGCCGCCGCACCCCGGACCTGACGGCCAGGTGGTCACCGGTCGCCGGCTGACGGGGACGGTCGACGGCGTCCGCGGGGACGTGCTGGTCCGGGTCGTGCTGTCGCGGCTCGCCGCCAAGCACCGCCTGCGCGCGTGGCTGGGCCTGCTCGCACTGACAGCGGCGCTGCCCGGCCGGACCTTCAGCGCCACGACCATCGGCCGCGGCCCCGGTAGCGGGTCGGCGAACCGCGCGGCCCTCCTCGCCGCGCCGGCACCGGACCGGGCCGCCCGGCTGCTGGCCGACCTCGTCGTGCTGCACGACGCGGCCCGCCGCGAGGTGCTGCCGCTCCCGCTCGCCGCGTCCTGCGCCTACGCCCGCGCCCTCACCGGTCCGGCGGCCACCGCCGACGACGCGGAGGCTGCGGCGCGTGCCGAGCTGGGCACGCCCGAGGACGCCGCCCGCGGCGCCGGCGGCTTCGACCTGACCGACGGCTACCACGTGCAGGTGTGGGGCGCCGGCATGTCGGCCGACGACGTCCTCGCCCCGCGTCCGACGCCTGCCGAGGCCGCGCGCGCCCCGGGGCACCCCACGCGGTTCGGCGCCCTGTCCGTCGCGCTGTGGGAGGACCTCCTGGCGCACGAGCAGGTGGTGCCGCGGTGAGCGGGGTGGCCCCCGAGGCGGCGTCACCCGTACCTCCGGCGACCGGTGCGACGACGGCCGTCGCCCCGCCGGTCTTCGACGTCTGCGGACCGCTGCCCACGGGCACGGTCGTGCTCGAGGCGAGCGCCGGCACGGGCAAGACCACCACCATCGCCTCCCTCGCGGCGCGCTACGTCGCGGAGGGTGTGGCGACCCTGCCGGAGCTGCTGCTGGTGACCTTCGGACGGCTGGCCACGTCCGAGCTGCGCGAGCGCGTCCGGGACCGGCTGCTGGAGGTGGAGGCCGCGCTGCGCGGCTCCGACGCCCGCACCTCGTCGGACGACGTGGTGCGGCACCTGGCCGCGGTCGACGACGACGAGCGGCACCGCCGCGGCGAGCGCCTGGCGGACGCGCTGTCGGCGTTCGACGCCGCCACGATCACCACGACACACGGCTTCTGCCAGGAGATGCTCGCGACGCTGGGCACGGTCGGCGACGTGGATCGGGACGCGACGCTGCTGCCGGACGTCGCCGCGCTCGAGGCGGAGGTGGTGGACGACCTCTACCTGCGCAAGTACGTCGGCACCTCCGACCCGACGCTGACGGTCACGCTGGCCCGGAGCGTCGCGCACGAGGCCGTCAGCGACCACGGCGCGACCGTCGAGCCCGCCGACGCCGACCCCGGCACGCGCGCCGGGGACGCCGTGCGTCTGGCGCTCGCGGCGCGGCGCGAGATGACGCGGCGCAAGCGCGGCGCCCGGGTCCTCGACTACGACGACCTGCTCGTCCTGCTCCGTGACGCGCTGGCCGACCCGGCCACCGGGCCCGCCGCCGCCGAGCGGGTGCGCGCGCGCTACCGCGTCGTCATGGTGGACGAGTTCCAGGACACGGACCCCGTCCAGTGGGAGATCCTGCGCACCGCGTTCCACGGCTCGCGCACGCTCGTGCTCATCGGCGACCCCAAGCAGGCCATCTACGCCTTCCGGGGCGCCGACGTCGTGACCTACCTCCGGGCGCGGGCGGAGGCGTCGACGTCGACCCTGGGCCGCAACTGGCGCGCTGACCCCGACGTGCTCGCCGGGCTCGCGCCGCTGCTGCGCGGCACGGCGCTGGGCGACCCGCGGATCGTCGTGCACCCCGTCGAGGCAGGACGGACCGGCCGGCGGCTCGAGGGCGGGCCTGCCGTCGTCGTCCGGCAGGTCACCCGCGCCGCGCTGGGGACCACCGGGGTCAAGGACGCGGCCGTCGGCGCGGTGCGTGCGCTCGTGCACGCGGACGTCGCGGCGGAGGTGGTGCGGCGGCTGCGGACCACGACGGTCGTCGGGGCCGACGGGACCCGACGCCCGCTGCGCCCCGGCGACGTCGCCGTGCTCGCGCGCCGCAACGCCGACGCGCTGTCCGCGCAGGCGGCGCTCGTCGAGGCCGGCGTGCCGGCGGTCACCTCCATGCTGACCAGCGTCTTCGGGACGCCGGCCGCGCAGGACTGGCTCGTGCTGCTGTCCGCGCTGGCCCGTCCCGGGGTCCGCGGCCTGACGGCGGCGGTGGCGCTCGGTCCCTTCGTCGGCTGGTCCGCGACCGATCTGGCCGGGGCCGACGGCACCGCCCGGGACCGGCTCGACGACCGCGTGCGCGGCTGGGCGCGGCTGCTCGCCGACCACGGCGTCGCCGCGCTGGTCGAGGCCACCGCGGCCGCCGGCGTGCGCGAGCGCCTCGTCGCGCTGCCGGACGGCGAGCGGCGCCTGACGGACCTGCGGCACGTCGGCGAGGCCCTGCACGCGGCGGCGACCGGGCAGGGCATGGGCCCCTCGTCGCTCCTGGAGTGGCTGCGCGAACGCATCGCCGAGGCGGCGACGGACTACGCGGAGGAGCGCAGCCGACGCCTGGAGACCGATGCCGCGGCGGTGCAGGTCATCACCGTGCACGCCGCCAAGGGGCTGCAGTTCCCGGTGGTCCTGGTGCCCTACCTCTGGGACCGGTGGACGCCCGACAACCCGGAGACCCTCACCCTGCACCGGGACGACGCCCGCGTGCTGCACGTCGGCGGCAAGGGCAGCCCGGGCTACGACGAGGCCCGCGCGGCCGCCGCCGAGGACGAGTCGGGCGAGGGGCTGCGCCTGGCGTACGTCGCCATGACGCGGGCCGCCAGCCAGCTCGTGCTCTGGTGGGCGCCCAGCCGGAACTCCGGCCGGGCGCCGCTGACCCGGCTGCTGCTCGGCGGGCGGGACGCCGACGGCCGGCCCGCGGACCTGGTGCGCGCCATGACCGACGACGTCGCCACCGTGCGGCTACGCGAGCACGTGGTCGCCGCCGGCGCGGCCCTGGCCCTGGAGCTCGTCGCGGGACCGCCGGAGGTCGAGCGCTGGGAGCCGCCGCCCGTGGTCCGTGCGGACCTCGACGTCGCCGTGCTCGACCGCGTGCCGGACACGGGCTGGCGCCGCACGTCCTACTCGGCGCTCACGGCCGCCGCCCACGACGCGGCCCACCCGCCGGGCCCCGGTGGCGCGGTCGGCTCCAGGTCGGGCACGGGAGCGGGGACGGCAGCGGGCACGGGCGTAGATGGCGGCGCAGGCCTCGTGGGACGGCCGGGCGGCGCGGGGGTCACCTCCGAGCCCGAGACGAGCGTCGTGATCGACGAGCCGGAGGACGCCCCGGCGCTGCCCCTCGACCCCTTCGCGGACCTCGCGGACGCGACCGCGGCCGCGGCCGCCGGAGCCCTGCCGTCCCCGCTCGCGGACCTGCCCGGCGGGACCGGCTTCGGCACCCTCGTGCACGAGGTCCTCGAGACGGTCGACACCGCAGCGGCGGACCTGGACGCGGAGCTGACGACCCGCTGCACCGAGGCGGGCACCGCGGCGGCGGCCGGCGTCACGCCCGAGGTGCTCGCTGCCGCGCTGCTGCCGGTGCTGCGCACCCCGCTCGGAGCGCTCGCGGACGGTCGCACCCTGGCCGATGTCGCGCCGGGCGACCGCCTGGCCGAGCTGGACTTCGAGCTGCCCCTGGCGGGCGGCGACGTCGCCGTCGGTGGCCACGGGGCCGTGCGCACGCCCGCCCGGGTCGGCGACCTCGCGGCGCTGCTGCGGACGCACCTGCCCCCCGACGACCCCTTCGCCGGGTACGCCGAGCGGCTCGAGGACCGCGCACTGGCCGCCGGCCGCCTGTCCGGATACCTGACGGGGAGCATCGACGCGGTACTGCGCGTGCCGGTCGACGACCACGAGGGCGGACGGTCGGTGCCGGGTGGGCACCGGTACCTGGTGGTCGACTACAAGACGAACCGGCTGGGGACCGCCGGGGAGTCGCTGACGACGTGGCACTACCGCCCGGAGGCGATGGTGGCGGCCATGCTCGACGCGCACTACCCGCTGCAGCTGCTGCTCTACTCGGCGGCGCTGCACCGGTACCTGCGGTGGCGGCTGCGCGGCTACGACCCCGAGCAGCACCTCGGCGGGGGGCTCTACCTCTTCGTGCGCGGCATGGCGGGTCCCGCCACCCCCGTCCTCGGCGGTGCGCCGTGCGGCGTGATGGCGTGGCGACCGCCCGCAGCGCTCGTGGTCGCCCTGTCCGACCTCCTCGACGGACGGCAGCCATGACGGGCACCACCGCGCACGGGACGCCGCTGACCCCGATGGCTGCCGAGAACGGCACGTCCGGCCTCGCGCTCCCCGGGTCGGTGCCGTGGCGGGCCGAGGGGCTGCTCGCCCCCTTCGTCGCCGCCGGGCTGCTCGTCGCCGCGGACGTCCACGTCGCGCGGCGGCTCGCCGCCGTCGTCGCGGAGGCCGACGAGCGTGTGCTGCTCGCGGTGGCCCTGGCGGTGCGCGCCGTGCGGGGCGGCTCGGTCTGCGTCCGGCTCGACGAGGTCGCCGCCCTGCCGGTCGACGAGGACATCGCGACGGAGGGTGCCGCGTCGGGGAGTGCCGCGTCGGGGAGTGCCGCGTCGGGGAGTGCCGCGTCGGGGGGTGCCGTCCCGCTGCCGTGGCCCGATCTCGCCGGGCCCGACGGCTGGCACGCCGCCGTGCGCCGCAGCCGCCTCGTCGCCGACGGTCCGGAGGGACCCGCCGACCGTCCGGTGCGGTGGGTCGACGGCCGCGTCTACCTCGACCGCTACTGGCGCGACGAGCTGACCGTCCGCACGCTCACGGCCGGCCGCGTCGTGGCCGCCTCCCCGTCCGCGTCCGCCCACGACGGGGCCGCCGTCGAGGGCGCCGTCCTCCGGCTCTTCCCCCGGGCCGACGACGAGCGCCAGCGCGACGCCGTTCGCACGGCGGCCCGCCTGCCCCTGACGGTGCTGACGGGCGGTCCCGGCACGGGCAAGACCACGACGGTGGCACGCCTCGTCGCGGCCCTGGCCTCGACCCGCACGGGCGGCCCCCTGCGCGTGGCGCTCGCCGCCCCGACCGGCAAGGCGGCCGCCCGCCTGCAGGAGTCCGTCGAGGCAGAGCTGCGCGGCCTGGACCCCGCCGACCGCGCGGCGGTCGGGCCGGTGCGCGCCACGACCCTGCACCGGCTGCTCGGACCCCTGCCGGGGACGACCACGCGGTTCCGGCACGACGCCGGCCGCCGGCTCCCGCACGACCTCGTCGTCGTGGACGAGTCCTCGATGGTGTCGCTCACGCTGATGGCGCGGCTCCTGGCGGCGGTCCGGCCCGGCGCACACGTCGTGCTCGTCGGGGACCCGGACCAGCTCAGCAGCGTCGAGGCCGGCGCGGTGCTGGCGGACCTCGTCGCGGCGCTGCCGGCCGGCGTGGTGCGCCTCGAGCGCGTGCACCGGTTCGGGACGGAGCTGGCCGAGCTCGCGGAGGCGGTCCGCCGCGGGGACGCCGACACCGCGGTGGCCCTGCTCCGCGCCGGTGGTGCGTCGCGAGAGCTCGTCGAGCCGGCGGGTCCGCGGCCGGCCGCCGAGGACCTCGGCGGGCTGCGGGCCGACGTGCTCGCGGCCGGCCGGGCGCTGACGGAGGCCGCCCGGACGGCCGACGCGGCCGGCGCGCTGACGGCGCTGGCACGGCACCGGCTCCTGCTGGCCCACCGGCAGGGGCCGGCGGGCGTCGCCTGGTGGGCGGCGGTGGTCGAGCACTGGTTGGCGGAGGCCGAGCCGTCGTGGCGTGGGCGGGCACCGTGTGCGTGGCCCCCCGGCACGCCGCTGCTCGTGACGGAGAACGACCCGGTCGCGGCGCTGTCCAACGGCGATACGGGCGTCGTCCTCGACGACGGGTCCGGCGGGACCGTCGTCGCGTTCGGGGACCCGGCCGCCCCCGTCCTCGTGCGGCCCTACCGGCTCCCGGCCGTGCAGCCCGTGCACGCCATGACCGTGCACCGCGGCCAGGGCAGCCAGTTCGCCCGCGTCACCGTGCTGCTGCCGCCGGCGGCCTCACCGCTGCTGACCCGCGAGCTGCTCTACACCGCCATCACCCGCGCGCGCGAGCACGTGCGCGTCATCGGCGGCGAGGAGGCGGTGCGTCGCGCCGTCGAGCAGCCCGTCCGGCGCGCCAGCGGCCTGCGCGAGCCGCTCCCGTCCTCCGTCGGCACCGCGCCGCGGCCCGGCTGACGCACCTCGTCGCCCCGCCCGCCGCGCCGCGAGCCGTCCCCCGAGGCGGGACGCCGCCTGGAGCACCCGGTCGAGCACCGCGCCGACGAGCAGCCCACCGACCACCCCGGCCGC
Organism: Cellulomonas sp. plas2; assembly: GCF_057221735.1. Lineage (NCBI taxonomy): Bacteria > Bacillati > Actinomycetota > Actinomycetes > Micrococcales > Cellulomonadaceae > Cellulomonas > Cellulomonas sp. plas2. Next base: position 681,225 of record NZ_CM170155.1, on the reverse strand, counting down.
GACGACGAGGAGCGGGTGCCGGTCGTCGAGCAGGTGACCCGCCCCCGCTCCGATGCTCACCATGAGCGTCGCCCAGGCCACCGCACCGACCGCGGTGATCGCGCAGAACCGCCGCCGGGACATGCCCGTCGCGCCGGCCGCGAGCGCCACCGCGACCCGCGCGCCGGGCACGAACCGCGCCGGGAGCACCACCGCCGCCCCTCGCTGCCGCAGCGCCACGCCCGCGCGGCGCAGCGAGCGCCGCAGCCGCGGGGAACGCCGCAGCCAGGACCGCAGCAGCCGGGACCGCCGCACGGGCAGCCGCGCGCCGATCGTGTAGGCCACCTGGTCCCCGGTGAAGGCGCCCAGCGCGGCCACGCCGCCGACGAGGAGCACGTCGAGCGCCGGCCCGCCCGCGGCGAGCGCCGCGAGGGCCAGCACCGCGGCCTCGCTCGGCAGCGGCGGCAGCACCCCGTCGACGACCGTGAGCACGTAGAGCACCAGGAGGGCCCACGGCGTGCCCGCGAGCGCGGTGACCGCGTCGGTCAGCGCGGGCACGAGACCGGCCCGGTCGTCAGCCCGGTCGTGAAGCCATGCGTGAGGCCGTGCATGAGGTCGTGCGTGGGGCCGGACGTGGCGCGCATCGGCGGCGCGAGACGCCCGGTGGGGCCGCTCGGAGCGACGGTCATGCACCGACCCTGGCGCACACACCTATCGAACGTCAATAGGTTATGCGTGAATGTCGATCAAACGCGCGGTGTCCGGCCGGGGCGGTGCACCGCGTCGATTTGCCCCTGGAGCCACCCCGCGCCCCGTGCCCGTGCGCCCTCCGCCTCCACCCGTGCCCGCAGCTCGCGGTCCGACGTCACGACGAGCACGTCGACGCCCGGTCGCACCCGTGACCGCACGGCGTCGACCACGGCGTCGTCGCCGTCGCGCGCGGCACGGACCACCTCGACGCCGGCGGCCTCGGCGGCCTCGGTCACCGCGTCCCGCGCCCGTCCCTCGAGCACCACGACGACCCGCGCGGGCCGCTCCGGCAGCACGGCGAGCGCCGCGACGAGCCGCGCGGCAGCGCCCGCCCGGTCGCGCCACCAGCCGTCGGCCCGGGCACCGACGACGTTCGCCGCGTCGACCACGAGCACGTCGGCGACGACCTCGTCGGCGGTCAGGTCGGCGATGACGTCGTCGGCGGTCACGTCGGTGTCGGGCGCGACGTCGGTCGCCTCGGCGTCGGCCACGACGTCGGTCGCGTCGGAGTCGGGCGCGCCGCCGGTCACCGCCGTGCGCGCCTCAGGACCGCCCGCACCCCCAGGACGGCCAGCGCCGCGGGGACCAGCCACGGCCCCACCACGACGAGCGGGTCGAGCGGGGCGTGCGCCAGGTCGGCGCGGTGCTCACCGGTCCGCGACCGCACGGGGTGCGCCCCCACCTCGCCGAGCACGCCCGTCTCGCGCAGGAGGTCGTCGGGCTTCCCCTGCAGCAGGGCGGTGACGTGCGCCCCGGCCGACTCGATGCGGTCCCCGGCCAGGAGCAGCAGCCAGTGCGCGGCCCGGGCCTCGGAGAACCGCGCGTAGGCGAGCCGGCGCACCGCCCCCGACACGCCGTGCAGCGGCTGAGCCGTCCCGAACACGGGCGTCAGACGCATGTGCTCGATCGAGCGCTCGCGTGGCCGGTCCTCCGGCTGCGCCTCGGGGAGGGCGTCGGCCGCGATGACGGCCTCGTCGGGCACCTCGCGGGGGAACGCGGGCCGGTCGCGCGGGTCCAGGTCCACGCCCCAGCCGGGGATGCGGGCGCGGAGCTGCTCAGGGGTCTCGGGCAGCGGGGGCTTGCGGGCGGTGTAGGGCATGGTCGTCTCCTCGTCAGCTCGTCGTCGGCGCGTCGTCGCGGGGTGGCACCTCGCGGTGACCGACGGGCGTCACTGCGGGCGTCACTGCCCGCCGCCGGGCACGATCGCCGGCTTCACGCAGCCGTCGAGCTTGGTGGCGAACACGTGGTACGCCTCGGCGATGTCGTCGAGCGCGAAGGTGTGGGTGAGCAGGTCGCTCGGCGTGATGAAGCCGTTGCGCACGTGCTCGAACAGGCGCGGCAGCTGGCGCTTGACCGGCGTCTGGTTCATCCGCAGCGTGAGGCCCTTGTTCATGGCGTCCCCGAACTTCACGGCGCTGAACATCGGCCCGTAGGCCCCCATGACCGACACCGTGCCGCCCTTGCGCACCGCGTCGATGGCCCAGTTGAGCGCGATCGGGGAGCCGCCCTGCAGCTTGAGCTTCGCGGCCGTGACGTGCTGCAGCAGGTTGCCGTCGGCCTCGGCCCCGACGGCGTCGATCACCGCGTCCGCCCCGAGGCCGTCCGTCATGCGCTTGAGCGTCAGCACGACGTCCTTGACCTGCGAGAAGTTCACCGTCTCGGCGTAGGCCCAGGTGCGCGCCTTCTCCAGCCGGTAGTCGAGGTGGTCGACGACGATCACGCGCCCCGCACCCATGAGCCAGGCGGACCGCGCCGCCGTCAGCCCGACGGGCCCCGCCCCCAGCACGACGACCACGTCGCCCTCCACGACGTCCGCGAGCTGCGCGCCGAAGTACCCCGTGGACACGGCGTCGGTCAGCGGCACGGCGTCCCGATCGGACATCCACTCGGGGATGATCGTCGGCCCGACGTCCGCGAAGGGCACGCGCACGTACTCGGCCTGCCCGCCGTCGTAGCCGCCGGTGGTGTGCGAGTAGCCGTAGATGCCGCCCACCGCCGTGGCGTTGGGGTTCACGTTGTGGCAGTTGGAGTACAGGCCGCGCGCGCAGAAGAAGCAGGTGCCGCAGTACACGTTGAACGGCACGAGCACCCGGTCGCCGACCTGCAGGTTCTCGACCGCGGGCCCGACCTCGTCGACGATCCCGACGAACTCGTGGCCGAACGTGTGGCCGATCCGCGTGTCGGGCATGAGGCCGTGGTAGAGGTGCAGGTCGGAGCCGCAGATCGTCGCCAGCGTGACGCGGACGATCGCGTCGCGCGGGTGCTCGATCCGTGGGCGGTCCTTCTCCTCGACCCGGATCTTGTACGGACCGCGGTAGGTCATCGCGCGCATGCGGGTCCCCTCGCCGGCGCCGACCCGGCCCCGGGGGCTGCAGGGCGGCGGCGTCCGCCCACCCTCGCACGCGCGCCCGCCGCCGCAACCGGGCGGGCTCCGGTGGACGGCCCCGTCAGCGCGACGACGGCCACCCGCGTTCTTGCCCGGTCGGCAAGGGCCCGTGACACCGACGGCCGGCGACCGTGATCCTGCTGCCCATGGCGCACCTCCCCCCTGCAGAGCTGGATCCCGCGACCGCGGCCGAGTGGGACGGGCGCTACGCGGAGGCGGAGAAGCTCTGGAGCGGCACGCCCAACGGCGCCCTCGTCGCCGAGGTCGCCGACCTGACGCCGGGCCGCGCCCTGGATGTCGGGTGCGGGGAGGGGGCCGACGCGGTGTGGCTGGCCGGGCGCGGGTGGGACGTGACCGCCCTCGACGTGTCCCGTGTGGCGCTCGACCGCGCCGCGCGGCACGCGGAGCAGGCGGGCGTCGCGGTCACCTGGCTCCGGGCCGGGCTGCTCGACGCGCGCCTCGCACCCGAGGCCTTCGACCTCGTCTCGGCGCAGTACCCCGCGCTGCGGCGCACCTCTCCCGACGACGACGCCGCCGAGCGCGCGCTGCTCGCGGCAGTCGCCCCCGGCGGCACGCTCCTCGTCGTCCACCATGCGGTCGACGACGACGCCGCCCGCACGGCCGGCTTCGACCTGGCCGAGTACGTCCTGCCCCCGGACGTCGCGCGGCTCCTCGGCGACGACTGGGAGGTCGAGGTCGACGAGCGCCGCCCCCGCGACCTCTCCACGGGAGCCGGCAGCCACCACACCGAGGACGTGGTGCTGCGGGCTCGTCGAGGCGCCACGACACGCCGTGGCTCCGGGGGCCGCAGCGGTACCTCGGCGTAGCGCCCGGCCCGTCACCGCGCTGAGGACCTCAGGAGGACGACGCCTTCGGGACGGGCGCCACGTCGGCGGCCGGCGCCGTCTCGGGCGTCCCGTCGAGCGCTCGATCGATCGCTGCGTCGAGTGCTGCCTCGACGTGCAGGCGCGTCGTCGGGAAGACCGGGACCGGGCTGTCGGTCGCGCCGACGAGGAGCTCGATCTCCGTGCAGCCCAGGACGACACCCTGCGCACCTGCGGCGACCAGACGGGCGATGACCTCCCGGTAGGCCTGCCGCGACTCCTCGCGGACCACGCCGCGGCACAGCTCGTCGTAGATGACGCGGTGCACCTCGGCGCGGTCCTCGGCATCCGGCACCAGCACGCGCGGGCCGTGCCCCTCGAGCCGGTCCCGGTAGAAGGCCTGCTCCATCGTAAAGGCCGTGCCCAGCAGCCCGACGGTCGCCACGCCGCGGGCGACGTCCGCGAGCACGTCACCGGCCCGGTCCCACTCCCCCGCGACCTGCAGCGCCTCGATCTCGGCGAAGTCGACGGACGCGAGCAGCAGGCGGGCGGAGTGCAGCCCGCCGAGCCGCCCGCGCACGCCCTCGTTGAGCAGGCGGTAGTACTCGGCGCTGGACTCCCAGCTCATGCCCCCGAGGAGCCCGACGGTCCGCACGGCAGGATCGTGCCCCCGCCGGACCCGCCAGGTCCAGGTCCTCGCCGGACCCGGACCGGACGCGGCCGCGCCGGCCGGTGCCGCCCGTGAGGACGGCACCGGCCGGCGCGTGGGAGCGGGGGTCAGCCCTGCGGCATCGCCCCGGCGGTGGTGCGGTACACCTGCACGACGCTGGGGCGCGGCGTGCGGCTCGACGACCCGTCGTAGGGGAACGTCGAGGTCGGCACGTCGACCGCGGCGCCCTCCGTCTCCCCGGGGTGCTGCACGGCGACGAACACCGAGCCGTCCTCGACGTCGACCCAGGGGCCGCAGGTCTCGGCACCGGTCGGGACGGCGAGGAACTGCTGGACGTGCCCGCGCTCGGGGCCGTCCACGGGCACGTAGTGCAGCGCGTCGTTGAGGCCGATCGAGCCCGGCTGGCCGTCCGTGGAGATCCACAGGCCGCCGGCGGAGTCGAAGGTGACGTTGTCCGGGCAGGAGATCGGCGAGACCTGGTCGGCCGGGTAGCCGGCGAAGTACGTCGACGGGTCCGTGGGGTCGCCGCAGACCAGCGGCAGGGCCCAGGTGAAGGTCGTCGCGCCGGCGTCGTCCCCGGCCTCGGTGATCTCGACGACGTGGCCCCAGCGGTTCTTCGAGCGCGGGTTCGCCACGCCCGGAGCCTGCCGCGAGGAGCTGTTGGTGCAGGCCATGTACACCTTGCCGTTGACGGGGTTGCGCTCCACGTCCTCGGGCCGGTCCATCGGCGTGGCGCCGACCGCCGCCGCGGCGAGGCGCGTGAACACCAGCACCTCCTCGAGGGACATCCCCGGGACCATGGAGCGGCCGCCCTTGGTCAGCGGGATCCACTCGCCGGTGCCGTCGTAGTCGGCCGCCGGGTCGCCCTCGGCCGAGAACCGCGCGACGTACAGGTCCCCCTGCTGCAGCAGGAAGGAGCCGTTGCGCAGGCTGCCGCCGAGCTTGCCCTTCGAGACGAACTTGTAGAGGTGCTGGTTGGCCTGGTCGTCGCCCATGTAGACGACGAGGCGGCGGTCGGCCGCGACGGCGACCGTCGCGCCCTCGTGCTTGAACCGGCCGAGGGCCGTGTGCTTGAGCGGGACCGAGGACGGGTCCGTCGGGTCGATCTCGACGACCCAGCCGAACCGGTTGAACTCGTTCGGCTCCTGCGCCATGTCGAAGCGCGGGTCGACCTTCCACCAGTAGCGGCCGGTGCCCGCCTCGCCGTCGTCGCCGACGAGGCCGTACATCTCGTTGTTGCGCGGGTCGGCGGCGGCCGGGTCCCCCCGGAAGTACTGGTCGACGTTCTCCTCGCCCGACAGGACCGTGCCCCACGGGGTGTGGCCGCCGGCGCAGTTGTTCAGCGTGCCGATGACGGACGTGCCGCGCGGGTTGGTGCTCGTGCGCACGAGCTCGTGGCCGACGACCGGACCGGTGAGACGGAACCGCGTGCTCAGCGCGCTGAACCTGCGGCCGAACGGGGACGCGACGGGGTACCAGCGAGGGTCGTCGCCACGGCGCTCCACCTGCACCACGGACATGCCGTGCGCGGCGATGGAGGTCCGCAGCTGCTCGACCGTGAGCGACTCCTCGTCCACGAAGCCGGGGACCATGAGGTTCTCGTTCGTGTACTCGTGGTTGGCCACGAGCAGGGCCGTGCCGTCGCCCTGCGGGAGGATCGCCAGGTAGTCGTTGTTGTAGCCGAACTGCTGCTCCTGGGCCTCAGCGCTCTGGTCGTCCAGGTCGAACGCCGGCGCGCCGGTGACCACGGGGTCGCCCCAGCGGATGATCGGGTGCCAGTCGAAGCCGTCGGGCACCGTGAAGGCGTCGACCGTCCGCTGGACCGGCGCCACGGGCGCGAAGCCGAAGGTGTCCGACACCTGCGCCCAGGCGGCGGAGCGGGCGGCGGCCGCCGCCCGCTCGGGACGCAGCACCGCCGAGCCCATCGAGGCCACGGCCGCCACGAGCCCCATGCCCGCGAGGACGGCACGGCGGGACAGCGCCGTCTCGGCGACGGCCCCGAAGTGCGGCGCGGTCGATGTGCTCGAGACGTCACGCAGGCAGGCGTCACCGCACTTGTAGTGGCAGGTCGCCGCGGACCGGCTGCCCATGGTGTGGCCGGTCATCGGCAGCATCCGGCGCAGTCCGGGTGAGGTCAGCGTCATCGTCGCTCCTGGTCGGGAGGTGGTCCGGGGACGTCCCGACGCTAGGCATGCGGGGGGACGTCCGGGTGGCGGCCACCACACCACCAGGTGAACGTGCCATGGCCGTCACGTGACCCGCCCGCTCGTGCCCTGCGGTCCTACGACGCCGTCTCACACCAGCGGGACCACCTCCACCTCGTGCGGGATCTCGTCGAGGACCTCCTGCGCGTGCGCGTGGGCCTCGCGGATCGCCGTCTCGAGGTCGGTCGCCTCGCCGCGCACCTCGAACACCACCGGGCGCGGCGCGTCGAAGGCCGGCGGTCCGTCGTCGCGCAGCGCGCCGAGGGCGTCACGCATGCCGTCGCGGGTGTCGGAGTCGGGGACGTCGGGAACGCTCACGTGGGCCAGGTAGTCGGGCATGCGCGCATCCTGCCCGCCCCCACCGACACGCCACCCGTACGGGCCCACGCCCTGTGGAATGCACGGACGCGCACGCCGCGTTCAGGGCGGCGTGAAGAGCATCGGGTTCCTGTCGTTCGGCCACTGGACGCCGTCGCCCTCGTCGGCCACCCGCTCGGCCGCCGACGTGCTGCTGCAGTCCATCGAGCTGGCGGAGGCCGCGGAGGAGCTGGGCGCCGACGGCGCCTACTTCCGCGTCCACCACTTCGCGCGCCAGCTCGCCTCGCCCTTCCCGCTGCTCGCGGCCGCCGGCGCGCGGACGAGCCGGATCGAGCTCGGCACCGGCGTCATCGACATGCGGTACGAGAACCCGCTGTACATGGCGGAGGACGCCGGTGCGGCGGACCTCATCGCGGGCGGGCGGCTGCAGCTCGGCGTGAGCCGGGGGTCGCCCGAGCAGGTCGTCGACGGCTTCCGCTACTTCGGCTACGCGCCACGCGAGGGGCAGACCTCCGCCCACATGGCCCGCGAGCGCACCGAGGTCCTGCTGCGGGTGCTCGAGGGCGAGGGCTTCGCGCAGCCGGCCCCGCGGCCGATGTTCCCCAACCCGCCCGGGCTCCTGCGCCTCGAGCCCTACGCGGAGGGGCTGCGCGAGCGGATCTGGTGGGGCGCCGGCTCCGACGCCACCGCGGTGTGGGCGGCGCAGCAGGGCATGAACCTCATGAGCTCGACGCTCAAGGACGCCGAGTCGGACGAGCCGTTCCACGTCCAGCAGGCACACCAGATCGAGGCGTTCCGCAAGGCCTGGGCCGAGGCGGGCCACGAGCGCACCCCGCGGGTGTCCGTCAGCCGCAGCATCGTGGCGATCACCGACGACCGGGACCGCGCCCTCTTCGGGCGCGGCGGTCAGGACCGCGACCAGGTCGGGTACATCGACGGGCCGAACCCGGCGATCTTCGGTCGCAGCTACGCCGCCGAGCCGGACGTGCTCGCGCGGGAGCTGGCGGAGGACGAGGCGATCGCCGCGGCGGACACCCTCCTCGTCACCGTGCCCAACCAGCTCGGCGTGGAGTACAACGCCCACCTGCTGGAGAGCCTGCTCGTGCACGTGGCGCCGGCCCTGGGCTGGCGCTGAGCAGGGCCCGGCCGACGGCCGGGCGCGGCTGCTACCCCGCGGATCTCCCTGCGGCCGGGTGAGGCGTGCGCTCGTGCAGCGGCCCGACGAGGTGCGTCCCGGTGCCGGTGGCGTAGGGGCCGTACACCACCCCGACGAACCCCCCGGCGTGCGAAGGGGACAGGTGCCGCACGTCGAGCGCGGCGACGGGCACGAGGGTGGCACCGGCGCCGGCGGGCCCGTCCCCCTCGGTCCCGGCCCCCCGCCCGCCCGGCGACCAGGCGACCTCCGCCCGCGCGCCCTCGAGCGCGACCACGACCGTGCCGCCGCCGCCGACCGCCACCCCCGCCACGACGTCCGCCACCACCTCCGGCACGCCGTCCCGGCACGAGGTCACCACCAGCCGCCCGTCGCGCACCCCCGCCGTCACCCACTGCCGCGACGAGAGCCGCAGCGCGAGCCCGACCTCGTCGTCCGCCGGGACGCCCGCGTCGCGCTCCGGCAGCCCGAGCGTGAGCCGCGCCCACGGCGAGGTGAGCCGGCGTCCGACGAACGCCGGCAGGGCCGCCTCGAGCCCCGCGCCCGCGCGCAGCCGCACGGTGCCGCCGCGGTGCCCTCCCCCGAGGTCGGCGACGGCGCCCGGCAGCCGCCGGACCGCCACCCATGCCTCGTCCTGCCCGTCCTCCTGCCCGTCGTCCTGCCCGTCGTCCTGCCGCCGCACGCCCCCCGGTCCGCCGGGCTCGGGCACGAGCGTCCCGACGCCGGGCGCGAGCACCGGCCACCCGTCGTGCCACGTCACGGGTACGAGGAACGTCTCGCGCCCGAGGAGGTCAGCGCCGCCCACGAGGCGCGAGGCCAGCACGAGGGCCCACCAGGACCCGTCGGGGGCCTCGACGAGGTCGGCGTGCCCGACGTTCACCACCGCGGCACCCGGCCCCAACGCCCGGTGCGTGAGCACCGGGTTGTCGGGGCACGCCTCGTAGGGTCCGAGCGGCGAGGACGCCCGCGCCGCGACGACGGCGTGGTGCCGCTCGGTGCCGCCCTCCGCCGCCAGCAGCACGACGTGCTCCCCGTGCCGGTACAGGTGGGGCCCCTCCGTCCAGGTGGCGCCGACCGCGGCGCCGCGCCAGACGACGTGCTCCGGCCCGTGCAGCCGCAGGGTCGCCGGGTCCACCTCGCGCACCCAGACCTCGCCCTGGTCCGGCCAGGCGGGCCTGCGGGCGCCGCGGGCGCCGTGCGCCCAGACCCGGCCGTCGTCGTCGAGCAGCAGCGAGGGGTCGACGCCGTCGACACCCTCCCACCACATGGGGGGCGTCCACGGCCCGGCCGGGTCGACCGCCGTGGTCACGAAGGTGCCGCTGCCACCGTCCGGCCCGCCCAGGTGCGCGCACACGACGAGGAACCGCGCGCCGTCGTGGCGGATCGTCGGCGCGTACAGCCCGCCCGAGTCCCCCACCCCGTCGTAGGACAGGGCGCCGGTGAGCACGTGCCCCACGGGCTCCCAGTGCACCAGGTCCCGCGAGCGGTGCACCGGCAACCCCGGCACGAGCTCGAAGGTGGAGGTCACGACGTAGAACCAGGTGCCGTCCGGACCGTCGACCCGGCACACGGACGGGTCCGGGTGCATCCCGGGCAGCACGGGGTTCGTCGCCGACCGCCAGGCCTCGGGGTCGGCGACGACCCCCGCGCCGCCGACCGCCGTCGCGCCGCTGACGGCCGCGCCCTCCGGAGCCGCCGTCACGCGTGAGGCAGCGTGAGGACGACCTCGTCCGGCCCGTCGACGGAGACGGTCGCCCCGTCGGCCTCGACGTGCCAGGCACCCGGCGCGTCGTCGGACCGCACGACGACGCGGCCCCCGGTGCGGCGCACGTGGAACCGCGCGGGCGCCCCCGTCCCGCCGGGCACCGCCGTGACGGCGTCGTACCCGTCGGGCAGGGCGAACAGGCGCAGCGTGACGCCCTCGGCCCACGCGTACTCCGGCGTGTCCTCCACGGCGCCGAGCGGCAGGACGGTCCCCGGCCGCACGTACAGCGGCAGCGAGTCGAACCCGTGCCGCTCGTGCCGCCACGACCCGCCCGCCACGCGCTCCCCCGAGAGCAGGTGCGTCCACGGGCCGACCTCGCCCGCGGCCGGCCCCGGCAGGTACACGTCGACGTCGCCGGACGCCGAGAACACGGGGGCGACGACGAGCGAGCCGCCCAGCACGTACTGCGTCCCCAGCCCCGCCACCGCCCGGTCGCGGGGGAACTCCAGCGCCATCGCGCGCATGACCGGCACGCCCGTGGTCGTCGCCTCCTCCGCGGCGCCGCCGAGGTAGGGCAGCAGGCGCAGCTTGAGCCGTGTGAAGGCCCGCGTCACGTCGACGGCCTCGTCGTCGAACGCCCACGGGACGCGGTACGAGCTGGACCCGTGCAGCCGCGAGTGCGACGACAGCAGCCCGAAGGCGACCCACCGCTTGAACACCGCCGCGTCGGGCGTGCCCTCGAACCCGCCGATGTCGCCGGTGGCTCTCGGCGCCCTCCGCCGAGATGCCACGGATGCGGGCTGTCCACCGGCGTGTCGTGGTATCTCGCGGCAGGTCGGAGACCTTCGTGCCGGGCGCCGTGACCCGGGCACCCGCTCCGCGGCCGCGGTCCTACGATGCACGGCATGGACGGCGTGCTGATCCTCGCGGTGGTGCTGGTCGTCATCGCCCTCGGCGGGGCCGCCCTGGCGCTGCTGCTGACGGTCGGCACGCTGGTCCTGCGGGTGGCCGTGCTGCGTGGGCTGCTGGAGCTCCTGTGCGGTGGCGGCACGGCGCCGCGCCGGCGCACCTGAGGCACGACGAGCGGGCGCAAACTCCGGCGATGGCGGCCACGACCTCGGTGACAGCCCCTCGGAGTGCGTGGCGGTGACCGTTCTGGGCCGTCCGGGTGATTCGTCCACAGGGCCCGGGGAGCGGGTCGGGAAGCGTCGGTAACCTCCGGCGGCATGGGGGATCACCGCCGCCGCGCTCGGCTCTGGTGCGCGCTCGCGGCGCTGCCGGTGCTGGTGGGCTGCTCGACGACGCCGGCAGCGGCGCCCGGCCCGACGGACGCGGCAGCCGCGCCGAGCGCCGCGGTGTCCGCGACGCCGACCGCTGCTGCTCCGCCGGCGGCCCCTGCGTCCCCTCCGCCTGACGTGAGCGAGCAGGGAGCGGTCGACGCAGCGGTCTACTTCACCGGGCTCTACGGATACGTCATTGCCACGCACGACTTCGCGGAGTGGGTCGCGCGATCAGGTCCCGACTGCGTGTACTGCTCCTCGGTCGTCACAGATCTCGAAGGCACGCCGGCGACCGAGGGCGGAGCTATCGAAATTCTGCTCGCGGAGGTCGTCGATCGCGATGGCGCCGAGGTCTTGGTGCGGCTGGAGGTCCGGCAAGCAGCCCGGTCCGAGATCCTGGAGTCCGGCGAAAGGGGGCCTATGCAGCCAGCTCAGTATGCGGTCGCCACACTCGCGATGCAGTCCTCGAACGAAGGCTGGCTAGTACGGGACATGGTCGTCGATGCCGCGCCTTGAAGTTCATCTCTTTGCGGCAGGCGTCGCGGTGATTGCGGCACTGACGGTGGGCGCGGCTCGTAGCGGCGATTTCACTGGTCACGCGGATTCCGGGGCCATCGAACTTTCTGGATCCGCCTCGCGGAATGGCACCTCGAAGGCTGGTGGTGCGGGCGCGGGGGCGCAGGAACGCGAGACGCACCCCGGCGGCCTCTGCTACGGCGCCGGGGCCACACTGCTGGACCAGCCGACCCAGTGCCCGCCAGGCCGGCAGGCGCAGCCGCTGCCCTGCGCGGACGGCGAGACCGTCGTGCCGCCGTCCTGGTCCCGCCCCGCCGGCTCCACCGGACGGTGGACGCTCGACAACGGCTGGCTCTGCCGGGCCGACGCGGCCGCGGTGCCCGTGCTCACCGAGGCCGACTTCCGGCGGCTGCCGCTGCCCGCGCCCACCGCCGCGACGCAGCCCGCCACGGGCGACGTGCTGGTCAACATGCCCCTGGTCCTCACCGTCGACCCCGCACCCGCGACGCTCACCACCACGCTGCTCGGCCGGACCGTCGAGGTGCAGGCGACCCCGACCTCGTGGACCTGGGCCTTCGGCGACGGCACCGCGCCCCTGACCACCACCAGCCCCGGGCACACCTGGCCGCACGCCGACGTCACCCACACCTTCACCACCGCCGGCCCCGCGACCGTCCGCTGCACGACGACCTGGACCGGCCGCTACCGCCTCGCCGGCACCAGCACGTGGCTCGACGTCCAGGGCACCGCCACCACGAGCGCCGACCTCCCGACCAGGACCGTCGTCGAGCGCACCGCCCACCTCACCGGCTGACGCGCGAGGTCCTCGTCGTCGTCAGATGTCCTGCACCTCCCGTACGGCGACGCGCGGCGCCGCCCGACGATCTCGGAGCCGCGCCGACGGCGCTTTCGTCCCTCGGATCCTCGACGCCGCCGGGCGTGGTGACGCCTGGCCCGACCACATCGATCGGTACCGCGTCGCGAGGGCCGTCGTGGGTGAGGTCTGCGCACCGGCTGTCGTCCGTGGCGGCCTGGTGCGGAGAGCGGGGCGTGGACGACGTGTCCAGCGCGAGACACCGCCGGGAGACGCTCCGGTGCCGTCGCTCCGCACCGACCCGCCACGCGGCGGTCTCGAGCCGTCGCACGGACGCCTTCCACGGAGCAACAGCCCCGACGGTGGTCGCTCGCTGCGGCAGACGCCGGACCGAGCGGCGTGTCGTGGCCGACACGCCGCCCTCCGGCCTCTGGTACCGCTGGACGCCGCACCGACGGACCACCGCCGACCGCTGAGTCCGGCACCCGGCCGGGGCCTCGAGCGCCTCGAGCGCCTCGAGCGCCTTGAGGGCGCTCTCGTCATCTCCTACGCCGTCAGAGCTGGCGGCCCGTGCAGGTCGAGGTGCACGGAGCCGCCCACAGCGTGGTCAGCGGCGCGAAGGTGCTGGAGCGCACGAGCCGCTGCCCGTACGGCCCGGTGCGCCGGTCCGCGGGCGGGGTGGTCGACGAGGAAGGTGGCGTGGTCGGCGCCGTCGTCGGCGAGGTACCCGGAGATGTGCCCGGAGACGTGCCGGGCGTGGTGCCCGGGGTCGTCGCCGGCGGCGTACCAGGGGCAGCCGGGGCGGTGGTCGGCGGTGGCGTCGTGCCGGGCGTCGTGCCCGGCACCACGTAGGTCAGCCCCGGGGACAGCACGCTCGTCCGACCGGTCGCGTGCACGGTCACGTCGTACGTCCCGGCGACGAGGGCCGGCGCGACGAACACGAGCGTCGTGCTCGTCGCCGCCACCACACGGGCGTTCCCGGTCGCGCCCACGCGCACCGCCGCGCCCTGCAGGCCCGTTCCGGTGAGCTGGACGGTCTGGCCGCCGGCCGTCGACACGTGCCGCGGCGTCATCGCGGTGACCGCGAAGTCGCCGACGGACGGGTAGGTGACGGTGTCCGGCCCGGGCCCTTGGCCTGCCGTGGGGGGCGGGCTGGTCGACGGCGCACTGCCGGGCGCGAAGGGTGAGGTGCCGGGCGAGGTCCCCGGCGAGGTCCCAGGTGCGCTCGTCCCCGGAGTCGCGGGGGCGGGGCCGACGGGCGTCGCCGCAGGCGGGATGGCGCCGCCCGGCGTCGGGGCGGCGCCCGGCGTCGTCGGAGCCGGCCCCGTGCGGGGCGTCGTCGTACCTGGGTTCGGCACGCCCGGCGTCGTCGGAGCCGGGGTCGTCGTGCTCGGCGTCGTCGCGCCCGGCGTCGTCGCGCCCGGCGTCGTCGCGCCCGGCGCCGTCGTGCCGGGTGCCGTCGTCTTCGGCGTCGTCGTCCCGGGCGTCGTCGTGCCGGGCGTCGTCGTGCCGGGCGTCGTCGTGCCGGGCGTCGTCGTGCCGGGCGTCGTGATTGCGGGGCTCGTGGTCGACGCCACCGTGACCACCAGCGGCGCCGCCACCGGCCGGGACAGCGCCGCGCCGTCCTTCGTCACCTGCACCGTCAACGCGTAGCGGCCCTCGTGCAGCGGGAGCTGCGGCGCGAGTGTCACGGTGCCCAGCCCTGCTGCCCCGGACGGCAGCGGGAAGGTCACGCTCCCGCTGTCGTCGGTGGTGCCCGTTCGTCCGTCGAGGGTCACCTCCTGCCCTGCGACTGCCCCACCTCGCCGGCATCGGCCATGCCCAGCCCGAACGTCACGGCGTAGGTTCCAGCGCCGGCGTTCGTCGTCACGGACACCTGGGGCGCCGCGCCGACGGTCGCACCGGGCTCGGGAGTCGTCGCAGTCATGCCGGCGAAGCGGACGGCAGCCGAGGGCGCCGCCGTCGGAGACAGCGAGGCAGCCAGCGCGCTGAGGCTCAACCGCCCGCCCGTGACCGACTTGCCTGTGAACGCCGTCACCGGGTCTACGTCGGCCAGCAGCTGCGCGCGGATCCGGGCTGCCGTCCAGTCCGGGTGCGCCGCCCGGTACAGCGCGACCGCCCCGGCGACGAGGGGCGCGGCCATCGAGGTGCCGGACACGACGCGGTACCCGCCGTCCGACCAGGCGGTGAGGACCTTGTTGCCCGGGGCGAACAGATCGACCGACGCAGCACCATAGGCGGACGACGCCGAGCGGGTGTCCATGGCGGTGCTCGAGCCGACCGTCATCACCGTGGCGCTGGTGGAGCTGGCCGGCAGGTAGTACGAGGTGTCGCGGTCGGCGCCATCATTGCCAGCGGCGGCCACGACGAGGACTCCGCGCTGCTCGGCGTAGTCGATGGCGCGGAGGAAGTTGTCCAGGAAGTACCCGGAGGGGACTCCGCCGAAGCTCGCGTTGATGACATCGGCACCTTGGTCGACGGCGTACCGGACTGCCATGGCCGCGAGGCCGAAGTCGATCCTGTCCTGAGCACCGATGACGAGGGGCATCATGCGCGCGCCAGGGGCGACCCCGACGCTGCCACGGCCGTTCGCCGGGGCAGCGATCGCGGCTGAGACGTTGGTGCCGTGCGTGCTGGCATCGCCCATGTCGATCGCGCTGCTGTTCGTGAAGAAGTTCCACCCGTGGCAGTCGCCGGCGAAGCCGTTCCGGTCGGCGTCCCGGGTCGTGTCGCAGGAGGGGTCGTCGGGGTTCGTCCACAGCGCGGCGGGGCCCAGGTCCTCGTGGTCGGTGTCGTAGCCCGTGTCGAGGACGGCGACGACCGTGCCGGCGCCGCGCAGCGCCGGCCACAGCGGAGGCGCGTCCACGTCGGCGTCGGGTCTGGCCGTCTGCCCGTACGCGTTGCTGCCCGTGTTCTCCAGGTGCCAGCCGTAGGCGGCGTAGTACGGGTCGTCGCGCGGGTCCAGCGCCGAGACGTGGGCGGACGAGGACGTCTCGACGTCGCCGACGCCCGGCACGGCGGCCAGCCGGTCGGGCGTCAGCGTGGTCGTGACGAGGAGCGAGCCGTCGCCGAACCCGGAGTCCTGCGCGGCGACGACGCCGTCCACGGCCTCCAACGCCTCGACGAGCTCGGCCGACGTGGCGGGCACCGACGTGCCGGAGGTCGTCGTGCCCGTCGTCGGTGTCGCGGCCGTCGTCGGGGACGGGGTGGGCGAGCCGGGGAACGCCTGCCCGTCGCCGCCGACGGACACCGCCATGGCTCCCGCCGCCGTGACGTAGAAGCCCGTGCCGCCGTTCATCTCGAGCACGCCGCCGGGCCCGAGGACGCGCTGGGCTTCCGCCAGCAACGTCGCGTCGAGGGGTGGCCGCGCCGACGGCTCGCCCGTCGATCGACCGGCCTCTCCCGTCGCCGCGATCGGGTCGCCGGTCGCGGCGGTCGTCGCGGCATCCACGGGCGTCTCCGCCACCGACCCCGCGGCAGAGGTGGCCGCCGCTGCCTGCGCCTCGTCGAGCCGCACGAGGAGCACGTGCGAGCCGTCCCCGGGCCCGTAGTGCCCGTCGAACACCGCGAGGGCGGGCGGCGCCTGCAGGACGCGCACCGCCGTGCCGAGCCCCGTGAACGCCAGAGCTCCTGCCACCACCGGTGCGACCGCCCGCCAGCGCCGTGCCGCCATCGTCCGTCCCCTCCTCGACCGGGCCTGCCCCGGTGCTCAGCAGGGTTGTCGGCGCCCGGGACGACGCGCGTGAACGCGAGGGGCGCGGCAGGCGGGCGACCTCGGATCCCGTTCGGGCGGCGGCTCCGCCGTCCGGGCGACGAGGCCACGAGCGCGAGGCCTCCCGCGGCGCTGCACCTGCGGACTAGCGTGACGGCGTGGACCTCCTCCTCGTCGCCGGGCTGTGGCTGGACCCCTCCGTGTGGGACGACGTGGTCGCCGGGCTAGCCGCCCGCGGGCACCGCGGCATCGCCGTCGCGCTGCCCGGGCAGGGCGACGGGCGCACCGACTCCACGCTCGACGACCAGCGGCAGGCCGTGCTCGACGCCGTCGACGCTGCCGACCGGCCCGTGGTCGTCGGGCACTCCGCCACCGCGAGCCTGGCGTGGCTGGCGGCGGATGCCCGGCCGTCCGCCGTCCGGGCGACCGTGCTGGTCGGCGGCTTCCCGAGCGCCGACGGCGCCGCCTACGCCGACTTCTTCCCCCTCGTCGAGGGTGCCATGCCCTTCCCCGGTTGGGCTGCCTTCGAGGGCCCCGACTCCGCCGACCTCGACGAGGCGGCGCGGGACGCGCTGGCCGCCCGGACCATCCCCGTGCCGGGCGCCGTGGCCCAGGGCGTCGTGCGTCTGGCGGACGAGCGCCGGTACGACGTCCCCGTCGTCCTGGTGTGCCCCGAGTTCTCGCCCGACGACGCCCGCGCCTGGGTGGCGTCCGGGGACGTCCCGGAGCTGGCCCGCGCGCGGGACGTCACGTACGTCGACCTGCCGACCGGGCACTGGCCGATGGTGTCGGCCCCGCAGGTCCTGGTCGCGGCGCTCGCGGACGTCGCCGACGGGCTCTGACGGGGACCGCTCGCAGCACCCGTCACCGCGGGACCGTCAGCGCGGCACCGTCAGCGCGTTGCCGCGCACGCCGCCGACCCCGGTCACGATCACGCCCACCACCTGCTCGGGCCGCTGCGGCCGCCCGAGGGCGAACCCCTGGCCGTACGCGCACCCCGCCGCCGCGAGCCGCGCGGCCGTCGCGCGGTCCTCGATGCCCTCGGCGACGACGTCCAGCCCCAGCGCGGTGCACAGCGCGACGACGGACGTCACCAGCGCGTCGCCGTCGCGCTCGCCGGCGTGGGCGAGGAACGAGCGGTCGAGCTTGACGACGTCGACGGGCAGCGTGGCCAGCTCCGACAGGGAGGACTGCCCGATGCCGAAGTCGTCGAGCGCGATGCGCACGCCGACCGCGCGGAGCTGCAGGAGCACCGTGGCCGCCGCGGCGGGGTCGGGCGCCACGGACGTCTCGGTCACCTCGACGCAGAGGTCCTCCCCGCGCAGCCCGTGCCGCGCCAGGGCCGCCAGCACGGTCGTCGGGAGCGCCGGGGTCAGGCTGCGGCGCGAGACGTTGACGCTCGTGCGCGCGAGCGGCACGCCCGCCGCCCGCCACGCCGCCAGGTCGGCGCACGCGCGGTCGAGCACCCACGCGTCGACCTCGGGCATGAGGCCGGCCGCCTCGGCGAGGCCGATGAACTCGTCGGGAGGGATCGGCGGTCCGTCCGCCGGCCGCCACCGCAGCAGCGCCTCGACGCCGGTGACCTCGCCGGTCTCCAGCCGCACCAGCGGCTGGTAGTCGAGCTCGAGGCCGCCCTCGCGCAGCGCCCGCCGCAGCGCCGTGGTGACGGACAGCTCGCGCTGCGACCGCTCGTGCATCCACGGCTGGAAGACGACCGCCGACCCCCGTCCGGCGGCCTTGGCCTGGTACATCGCCAGGTCGGCGTCGCGCAGCACGTCGTCGGGCGTCCGGCCGGCCCGGACGGGGGCGAGACCGATGCTCGCCCCGAGCACGACCGTCCTGGCCCCGATCTCCACCGGGCGGGCGAGCGCGGCCAGGAGGTGCTCGGCCACCGCCCGGGCGGCCTCCTCGCCGGTCGCGGTGAGGGCGACGAGGAACTCGTCGCCGCCCGTGCGGCAGACGGTGTCCGCCGGCCGTGCCGCTCCGCGCAGGCGCTCCGCCACGGCGACGAGCAGCGCGTCCCCGGTCGAGTGCCCGAAGCTGTCGTTCACCTGCTTGAACCCGTCGAGGTCGAGCAGGAGCACGACCGTGCCGTCGTCGGCCGCCGCGCACGCCACCTCGAGCGCGCGCCGCGCGTGCGCCAGGTTGCCGAGCCCGGTGAGGTGGTCGTGCCGGGCGTCGTGCTCGAGCCGCGCCTGGCTCTCGCGCAGGCGCCGGGCGACGAGCTCGCGGTCCCGCGTGGCGACGAGCTGCCGCAGGCACAGCGCCACCATGAGCGCGACGAGCAGCCCCAGCGACATGCCGCCGAGGTCGTGCCCGAGCACTGCGGCGGCTGCCGCGAAGACCAGCGCACCGGCGACGCCGCACCACGGCACCGTCGCCGCGGCCCGCACCCACGTCCGGGACAACCGCCCGCCGGAGCAGCTACCGACGAACGCGACGACGAGCAGCAGGAGCCCGGCCTCGGCCAGCGCCCCGACCCAGCTGTAGGCGGTGTAGCGGCCTTGCGCGGCGAGGACGGTGTAGGCGACGTCGCTGGTCACGTAGAGCAGCAGGCCGGCGACGGCCAGGCCCACCTCGCGGCGGGCCTCGTCGGCGACGCGTCGCAGCGCGCCCGCCGCCACGGCGACGAGGAAGGCGTCCGAGGCGGGGTACGCGAGGATCGTCGCGGCCGTGGTGGGCGGCAGGCCGGCGCCCACGTGCGCCGGCGCGAGCGCGGCCGTCCACGTGACGAACCACAGCGCCGTCGTGGCGACGAGCCCGTCGAGCACGAGCTGGGTGCGCGAGCCGGGCACGTCGTCGCGCACGGGGTAGGACAGCAGCCCCGCCACGCACACCGGCACGAAGAGGAAGTGCAACGCGTCGGCCGGCGACGGGATCGGCACCGCGGCCCCGGTCGCGCGCAGGACGAGCACGGCGACCCCGCCGGCGGTCGCGAGCAGCAACGACACGCTGATGAGCAGCCGCGCCCGTCGCAGCCCGCCGGCCGACCCGCGCGCCTTCACCGCCATGAGCACCGCCGCCACCAGCACGGTCGTGCACTGCACCAGGTAGGAGGTGAGGGTGCCCGCCGCCACCGGCAGCGGCCGCAGGAGCACGAGGGCGGCGAAGACCGCGCCGACGGCCAGCGCCGCGACCGTGACCCCCCGGTTCGCCCTCACGGCCCGTCCATCGTCCCCGGCCCGCCCCGGCGTCAGGACGCGCCGCCCGGGTCACCCGGCGGGCCCACACATGTCACCCGCTCCGCCCGACGAGGGACGCGGCTCGGCGGGTCGTGGACGGGCGCGGACGTCACCATGGACCCGTGACCACGACCGCCGTCCTGCAGCTCGTGCTCGTGGCGGCGGCGGCCGTCCTCCTCGTCGTCGGCCTGCGCGCCCTGCGCCGCGCGTCGGCGACGAGGGCGCGCGTGGCCCGGGCGCGGACGGCGTCGGGCGAAGTCGTCGCGGTCGACGCCGTCGAGGGGCGCACCGTCCCGACCGTCCGCTACCACGTGGCCGGCGAGCGGCTGGAGGGGTCGCCGAACCTGCCGCCGCCCGGGTCCCGGTACCTCGTCGGGCAGCCGGTCGACGTGCGCTACGACCCGCAGGAGCCGGCCTGGATGACGATCGAGGCCGTGCAGGGCGACGCCCGTGTGCCCCGCCCGCGGGCCGCGGTGGTGGAGGTGGCCGTCGCGGTGGTGCTGCTCGTCGTCGCCGTCGTCCTGGCGCTGCTGCCCTGATCCGAGCGCGGGCGGCAGCCGGGCGGCCGGCCAGCGCTCAGGGGCGGTCCCGCGGGCGGGGCAGCGTGCCGTGCTCGATGAGCGCCTCGTAGACGCCCTCCATGGCCTCGGCGAGCTCCCGCAGATGGTCGCCCGACAGGGCGTCGAGGAACACGCGCCGCACGAGCGCGACGTGCCCCGGCGTCGCGGCCGCCAGGGACGCGCGCCCCTCCTCGGTGAGGACCACCGTGGTCGCGCGCCGGTCGTCGGTGCTCCCGGCCAGCCCGACGAGCCCGCGCCCGGCCATGCGTCGCACCTGGTGGGAGACCCGGCTGCGCTCCGCCCCGATCCGCACGGCGACGTCGGACACCGTCATGGGCTCGGGGTCCTGGCTCACGAGCGCGACGAGGACGTCGTAGTCCGCCAGCGACAGCCCGTGGTCGGCGCCGAGCTGCCGGTTCATCTCGTACCGGAGCCGCAGGTGCACCTTCATGTAGGCGAACCAGGTCCGCGTCTCCTCCTCGGACAGGAACGCGTAGGGCGACTGCGGCGCGACGTCGTGCACGCACCGATCATCCCCGCACGGGCCCTGGCGACACGGGTGTCAGGTGAGGAGGACCGTGTAGACCTTCGCCGACCGCCCGTCCCGCGCGAACCCCATGTCGGCCCCGGAGACGACGGCCGGCCCGCCGGGAGGGCCGAGCTCCCAGGCGAGGTGCCCGAGGTCCTGGACCTGCCGCGGCCCGTCCACCGGCCGGAACTCCAACCCCTCGGCTCCGTCGAGGATCGTCTGCGCCTTGGCGCTCAGCGCCTCGTGGCCCTCGACGACGCCCTCGGCGTCGACGAAGACCACGTCCTCCGTGCACGTGCGGGCGATCGCGGCGAGGCGGCGTGCCGGGTCGCGCTCGGCGAAAACGTCCAACAGGTACGCACGCATGGGGGCGTCCAACGGATCGGGCACCGGTCCTCCGGGTGTCGGCTCCACGTCGTCATGCAACACATGACATGTCACGCACCGTAGAGCGGCCGGCACAGTCGGTCAACCATC
The DNA here is from genome assembly GCF_057221735.1 of Cellulomonas sp. plas2. NCBI lineage: Bacteria > Bacillati > Actinomycetota > Actinomycetes > Micrococcales > Cellulomonadaceae > Cellulomonas > Cellulomonas sp. plas2. Next base: position 660,166 of record NZ_CM170155.1, on the reverse strand, counting down.
TGACCGTCGCGCGGCGGCGGTACGCTCCCCCCGGGTCTGCGACCGGGCAGCCGCGAGCCTGGCGTCCCGGCTGCAGGGTGCGGCACCCGCGCCCCGGCCCGGGGCCTCTAGCTCAACCGGCAGAGCAGCGGACTTTTAATCCGCGGGTTGTGGGTTCGATCCCCACGGGGCCCACCCTTGGCGCGCCGGCTCCACAGACCCACCTCCGCACGTGGACCTACGACGCGTCGATCGCGCGGATGGCGGCCTCGATCTCGTCGGCCCAGAACTGCGGGCGGTGCCGGCCGGCCGCGTCCAGCGCGGCGCGGTAGTCGACGAGGGCGCGGGTGTGCTCGCCCCCCGCGTGGAGCGCGCGGGCGCGTTCGGCGAGCCCCCGGGCGAGCTCCTCACCGGCGCCCGCCTGCTCGCGCACCAGGAGGAGGGCGTCCGAGGCCACGGACACGGCCTCCCGCCAGTGGCCCGCCGCCGTCAGTGCACGAGCCAGGGTGAGCATCACCGACTGCCGGAGGAAGTAGCGGTCGTCGGCCGAGACGGAGGGCGAGTCGTCCAGACGGACCAGCTCGTCGAGGACCACGCGGAGCTCCTCCACGGCGCGGGCGGGGTCCGCGAGCAGGACGAAGCGCGCGAGCAGGACGCGCGCATCGATGAGGCCGGCGGGGTCGTCCACGGTGGCGTAGAGCGCGACAGCCCGTCGCAGGCTCGCCTCACCGGCTTCCCGTGACCCCAGCTGCATCTCGGCGATGCCCAGCTGGAGGAGGGCGTTGGCCTGCAGCCCCACCGCGTCCACCTTCTCCGCCGCGGCGATCGCCGCCCGAGCCGTCCGACGCGCCTCGCGGTAGTCGAAGGTCACGTTGACCATCGTCCAGGCGATGCCGGACCGGATCTCCGCCTCGGCTCGGTGGTCGCCCGCCGCGACGGCCGCGCTCACCGCGATCGCATGCACCTCGGGCCAGCCGCTCCACGCCGTGTGCCGGTTCTTGAACGGCAGGATCTGCGCGAGGTCGTCCAGCAGGACGCGGCCGTCCTCGACGGCCGCGAGCGTCCGCAGCGCGGCGAGCCACCCGTCCGCCTCCTCCTGGAGCCACGCGTCCGCCGACGACGAGGTGAAGTGCAGCCTCGGCGGCGTGCCGCTCCTCGGGGCCGGGAGGCCGGGGTCCGCGAAGTGGCTCCCCGCGCGGGCGGCGGTCGTGACGTACCAGCGCGCGAGCGTCTCCGTGCCGACGCGCTCCTCCTCCGGGTGCTCGCCCAGGCGCGCCCGGGCGAAGAGCCGCAGCAGGTCGTGCAGCCGGTACCGGCTTCGATCGAGGGGTTCGAGCAGGCCGAGGTGCACCAGCTCCTCGAGCCCGTCGACGGTGTCCTCCTCGTCCCGGCACCGCACGGCGGCGGCAGCCGCCGCCGAGAACGACGCGGCCGGCAGCAGCGCCAGGTCGCGGAAGTCCCGCTGCTGCTCCTCGTCCAGGAGGGCGTAGGACGTCGCGAAGGCGCGCTCGCCCTCCAGGTCCCCGGCCGTCAGGAGCCGGAGCCGCCGGTCGTCGGACTGCAGGCGCGCGACCATGTGGGCGGCGTCCCGCGCCGGGTGCGCCGCGACGTGCCCGGCGACGATCCGCAGCGCGAGCGGGAGGTCGCCGCAGAGCTCGGCGAGCGCGTCGAGGTCCGACGCCGTGCCCTGACGCGCGGGGATCGCGGTGCGGAGGAACGCGGTGCTGTCGGCGCGCGGCAGCGGTCCGACCCGCAGGTGCCGCACCCCCTCGAGGCCCGCCAGGCTCCGCCGCGACGTGGCGACGACCCGGGCGTCGCCTCCGGCGGCCAGCACGACGCGCACCTGCGACTCCGTCGCGGCGTCGTCGAGGACCAGGACGCGGGGGGCGGACCGGGCGGCGTCGGCCCAGCCGACCAGCGCCGCCTCGAACCCCGCGGGGACCTCGGGCGCCCCCGGCACCTGCCGCAGGAGGACCTGCAGCACCCCCAGCGGCGTGAGCGGACGTGTCGTCGCGCCGCCGAGGTTGACGAAGAGGGGTGCCGGCAGGTCCGGGAAGGCCCGGCGCACCGCCTCGAGGGCGAGCGAGGTCTTGCCCGCTCCCGGAGGGCCACTCAGCACCACCGTCCTCCCGGCGCCCGTCCTCGCGCCCGTGGCCGCTCCCGTGGCCGCACCCGTGCCCGTGCCCGCACCCGTGCCCGTGCCCGTGCCCGTGCCCGTGCCCGTGCCGGCGCCCCGCAGCAGGTCGACGAGGACCGCGAGCTCCTCCGCGCGCCCCGTGAAGTCGTCGGGACGGTGCGGCCGGGCGGACTCCACCGTCGGGCCCTCCTCGTCGGACCGCGCGCGGCGCACCGCCTCGACGAACCTCTCCCGCTCCGCCGGCCCCAGCCCGAGCCCGTCCGCGAGCGCCAGCACGGTCCGGCGCTGGGGGACGGCGATGACGCCGCGCTCGATGTCCCCGATCGCGCGGTCGCTGACCCCCGAGCGCTCCGCCAGCGCCTCGAGCGTCAGGTCCCGGGCGAGCCGCTCGCGCCGGACGAGCTCGCCGATCGCCGTGGGCCTGGGCACGACGGGCCCCTTCCTCCTGCGGTTCTTCCTGACGTCTTCCTGGTGCCGCGCCCCCTCGTCGCCCGACTGTAGGACCCCGGGGCCCGGTCGAACGGGCCGCGGGAGACCGGCACCAGCAGCACGCCCCAGCAGGCCACCAGCACCCGCCCGCACCGACCAGCAGGGAGACCGCCATGCCCACGACCGTCGTCCTCGTCCACGGCGCCTTCGCCGACTCCGCGAGCTTCGCCCCCGTCACACGCCTGCTGCTCGACGAGGGCCTCGACGTGCGGGTGCCGCCCGTGGCCAACCGCAGCCTCATCGGCGACGCCGCCGCGCTGCGCCGATTCGTCGAGCAGGTCGGCGGCCCGGTGCTGCTCGTCGGGCACTCGTACGGCGGTGCGGTCATCACGCAGGCCGGGGACGCGGACGCCGTCGTCGGGCTCGTGTACCTCGCCGGCTACGCCCTCGTCGAGGGGGAGAGCCTCGGCCAGCTCCAGGGCGGCTTCCCCGACTCGGACCTCGCGGCGAACCTCGTGTACCAGCAGTACCCCCTGCCCGACGGCACGGAGGGGACGGACGTGTCCGTGCGCGTGGACGCCTTCCCCGAGGTGTTCGCCGCCGGGGTCGACCCCGCGACCGCCCAGGTGCTCGCGGTCGGGCAGCGGCCGCTCTCGGCGCTGGCGTTCGGCGAGGCAGCGACGGTGGCCGCGTGGCGGACGAAGCCCGGCTGGGGTCTCGTCTCCGCGGCCGACCGGACCATCAACCCCGACGTCGAGCGCTTCGGGTACCAGCGCGCGGGCCTCGAGGTCGTCGAGGTCGCCGGGGCCCCGCACCTCGTCATGCACCAGAACCCGCAGGCCGTCGTCGACCTGATCCGCACGGCCCTCGCCGCCGTCGGCGGCTGAGCTCCACCGCTCGACGCCGACCATCCGTACCTCGCCACCGTACCTCGCCACCGCACCTCGCCACCGCCCAGCACCTCACCACCGCCGCGCCCACCCATCCCGAGAGGAACCGCCGTGGCTGCCAACCCGCACGGCCTGTCGCTCGAGCCCGCCGCGCTCGCCTTCGCCGAGGCCACCGCGAACCCGCCCTACCTGTACGAGATGACCCCGGAGGAGGGCCGCAAGACGGTCGATGCCGCCCAGGACTCGCAGGAGGGCAGGCCGCCCGTCGACGAGACCTGGCTCACCGTCGAGGGCGGCCCCACCGGCACCGTCCGCGTCCGGGTCGTCCGCCCGTCGGGCGCGACCGGCACCCTGCCGGTCGTCCTCTACACGCACGGCGCCGGCTGGGTCTTCGGCGACGCGCACACGCACGACCGGCTGGTCCGCGACCTCGTCGTCCGCACGGGCGCCGCCGTCGTGTTCCCCGAGTACGACCGCTCCCCCGAGGCGCGCTACCCCGTGGCGAACGAGCAGTCCTACGCGGCCGCCCGGTGGGTCATGACCGCGGGCGCCGAGGTGGGCCTCGACGCATCGCGCATGGCCGTCGCCGGGGACTCGGTGGGCGGCAACATGGCGATCGCCCTGACGCTCATGGCCAAGGAGCGCGGGGACGTGTCGTTCGTCGCGCAGGTGCTCTTCTACCCCGTCACGGACGCGGGCTTCGACACGCCGTCCTACCACCGCTACGCCGACGGCTACTGGCTGTCCCGCACGGGCATGTTCTGGTTCTGGGACCAGTACACGACGAGCGAGGAGGACCGTGCACGGATCGACGTCTCCCCCCTGCGCGCCACGCCGGAGCAGCTCACGGGCCTCCCGCCGGCGCTCGTCGTCAACGCGGCGCACGACGTGCTGCTCGACGACGGCCTCGGCTACGCGGACCTGCTCCGCACCGCCGGGGTGCCGGTGACGCACGTGACGTACGCGGCGACGATCCACGACTTCGTCATGCTGGACGCGATGCACGACACGCAGGCGGCGCAGGCCGCCGTCGCGCAGGCGGCCGCCTTCCTGGCGCAGGCGCTGGAGGGGTAGCGGACGACGCCGCGCGGCGCGGCCGGCACACCGCGCGGTGCCGGCCGCGTCCGCGCGCGCGGGTGAAAAAACCGCGGCCTGCACGGCCGGGTGCGGACGCCGAGCACTCACCCGGACGAGTGATGTGCTTTATTGGCGCCTCGTAGCCCACGACACGCGCCCCACCGCCTGGTGGCCAGCGCCGCGCACCGACCGTCCGGGGCTGCGCGCTGGAGGCAAGGCCGTGCACCCGGGCGAGGACCCTGGCGCCCCGACGGGGGCGCTCAGCGGGTCGCGCGCGGTGCGCCGACCCGACCAGCGCCCGGACGAGAGGCAGGACCAGCGCGTCGAGCAGCGCCTGCAGGACCGGCTCCACCGTGCGCTGCGCGACGGCGGCCTCGACGTCCACTTCCAGCCCTTCGTCGAGCTCGCGACGACGGCCGCCGTGGGGGTGGAGGCGCTCGCGCGCTGGCACGACGCCGAGCTGGGCAGCGTCCCGCCCGCCCGGTTCGTCGCGGCGGCCGAGCGCAGCGGGCAGATCGTCGCGCTCGGCCGGCTGGTGCTGCGCCGCGCGTGCGAGGCCGCCGCGCGACTGGCCGACCCGGCCCGCCCGTTCTCCGTCAGCGTCAACGTCTCCCCCGCCGAGCTCGACGACGCCGGCTTCGTCGCCCACGTCGCCGCCACGCTGCGCGCCACGGGGCTGGCCCCGGGGAGCCTGTGCCTGGAGATCACCGAGACGGCGGTCATCGGGGACCTGCCGGCGACGGTCGCCCGCCTGCAGGAGCTGCGGGCGCTCGGCGTGACCGTGGCGCTCGACGACTTCGGCACGGGCTACTCCTCGCTCACGCTGCTGCGCCAGCTCCCCGCCGACGTCGTCAAGGTCGACCGCGCCTTCGTCCGGAACGTCACGACGGACCTGCGGGACGCGGTGCTCGCCCGGCTCGTGGTCGACGGCGCGCACGCCATGGGCCTGTCGGTGTGCGCCGAGGGCGTCGAGACCGCCGACCAGGCGCGGCAGCTCGTCGCCCTGGGGTGCGACCGCGCGCAGGGCTGGTTCTTCGCCCGGGCGCGGGACGCCGACGACCCCGCGCTGGGCGCCGCGTGGGCCGCCCGGCCGCTGCGGGACCGACCGCTGTCCGCGCGCCGGCCCGCCTTCCCGCTCGCGGGGCTCGACGAGCTCGTCCTCGTCACGGGCCCCGACGGCGAGGTGCGCTTCGCCTCGGCGGCCGCGCGGCGCCTGCTCGACCGCTCGCCGGGCGACCTCGTCGGGACCCCGGTCCAGGAGCACCTCACGCCGGACCCGGAGGCGGGGATGCAGGCAGGCACGCAGACGGGCACGCAGGCGGAATCGCAGGCGGGGTCGCAGGCTGCATCACAGCCGCCCGCCGGCGGCCTGCCGGAGGGCACCGCCCGGTACCGCGTCGCCACGGCCGCCGGGGAACCGCGGTGGCTGCAGCTCTCGACGCAGACCCGGCGCGCCCCGACGGGCGAGCCGCTGGAGACGCTGAGCGTCGCGCGGGACGTGACCGACACCGCCCGGGCGCAGCGCCGGCTCGCGGACAGCGAGGAGCTGTTCCGCACGGCCTTCGACCAGGCCCCGACCGGCATGGCGATGACCACCCTCGAAGGCCGGTTCCTGCGCGTCAACGCCGCGTACGCCGACCTCGTCGGCCTGACGCCGGACGACGTCCTGCGCACCACCGTCGACGCGCTCACGGTCGAGGAGGACCGGGAGACGGACCGACGCAACCTCGACGAGCTGCGGGCCGGCTGCACCGACGTCCACGACCTGCGCAAGCGCTACCGCCACGCGGACGGGCACGCCGTCCCGGCCCGGGTCCGCGCGGCCCTCGTGACGCCCGACGGGGCCGAGCCGTACATCGTCGCGCACGTCCTGCCCGACGAGGTCGTCCTGCGCTGAGGCGTCCCGGTACCGCGGCGACAGGTCGCCCCGGGTGCGGACGCCCCGACGGCACCGCTCACCCACCCGCAGGTGTGGTCCGGCCTCGTCCCCCTCATCGGCCGCCACCGCCGCGCGATGAGGGTGCATGCCGACGCCCGGTCCGCCGGTCCCCCTGGGACCGAGGTCCCTTCCCGAGCCACCTGCCCGGCCCGCAACCCCTGTCCGCACCCGTCCGGGTGACGGTGGCGACGGCGACCTGTCGTACCCCTCCCCGAGGATGTGACCCGTGACCCCGCAGAGCCCCTGGGCGCCCCGCGACCCCGCCGGGGCGGGCCGCGTGCTGCTGCTCGCGGCGGTGCTCGGGCTGACGGCGACGGTCGGCTGGGAGGTCGTGGCGTGGCTGACCGGGCGGCCGGACAGCACGGCGGTGTCCGCAGCCACGGCCCTGCTCAGCACAGCGCCGCTGGGGGTGTGCGCGTGGGTGGCCGCGCGCCGGGCCGACCGCGTGCCGGCGCCGGTCTGGCTCGCGCTGGCCGCCCTGCAGCCGCTCGCCGTCGCCGTCATGTCGATCACGGCCCGCGACGTGTCGGTCTCCGGGCAGCTGGGCTTCGCCTACCCGGTGGTGTTCGCGGCGTCGCAGTTCCGGCGCCGGGTGGCCGCTCTCGTCACGGCGGAGTGCGTGGTGGCGGACGCGGCCGTCGTGCTCACGCTGCAGCCGGTCGGGCCGGCTCTGCAGGACCTGCTGGTGGTCACGTGCGGCCTCGTCACCGTGGCGGGCGTCCTCGTGCTGTCCAACGCGCGGCAGGACGGGCTCGTCGCCCGGCTCGACGCGCTGGCCTCGCTCGACCCGCTGACGGGACTGGCCAGCCGGCGCGGCCTGGAGGACGCCGCCGCGCGGACGCTGGCCACGCTCCGCGCCGACGACCCCGCGGGCACGCTCGTCGTCGGGCTCCTCGTCCTCGACCTCGACCACTTCAAGACGCTCAACGACACCTTCGGGCACCCCGTCGGCGACGCCGCGCTCGTGCACCTCGCGGACGTGGTCCGCGGCGTCGTCGGGCCGTCCGACGTCGTCGCGCGCCTCGGCGGCGACGAGCTCGCCGTCCTCGTGCGGCACGCCGGGGACCGTCGACGCCCGCGCCGTCGCCGTGCACGCGGCCGTCACGGCCACCGAGCTGCCCCACGTGGGGCGCTGGCCCCTGTCCGTCAGCGTCGGCTACGCGTGCGCCGCCCCGCACCGGGCCTCCTTCGGCTCCCTCTACCGCGCCGCCGACGAGGCGCTCTACCGCGCCAAGCGGCAGGGCCGGGACCAGGTCGTCGCGGCCGGGCCCGTCCTCGACGACGAGCCGCCGCCGGCCCCCGGCTCCGACCAGGGCCCGTTCCCGCCGGCGACGAAGGTCCCAGGCGTGCCGTCCCCGGGGCCCTGACGCTGGAGGCATGACCCCCACCGCCGCGGCCCCCACCGCCGCGCCCCGCACCAGCACGACCTCCAGCACCACCTCCACCGCCGGGCTCGCCGCGGTCCCGCGTCGCCGCGGGACCGCCCGCGTCGTCGCGGTGATCGCCGTCGTCGCCGGCGCCCTGCTCGTCCTCGCCGGCGTCCTCACGTGGGCCGGGGTCGCCTCGACGCTCGCCGCGGAGGACGTCACCGTCTCCGCCGACGCCGCCACCCTCGCCGGGCAGCCGGTCACCACCCCCTGGACCGCCTGGGTCGAGGCCGACGTCATCGCCGGGCACGCGCTCGACGCCACCGGCGGACGCACCTACGCGGAGCTGGACCGCGAGGACCCGCTGCGCGCCGTCGCCATGGACGCCTCCTTCCTGCGGGCCTCCCTGTTCACCTCGGTCGTCGCCTTCGGCGTCGCGGCCCTCGTCGCCGGGGTCGGGGTGCTCGTGGCGATGCTCGGCGCCGCGCTCCTCGTCGTCGAGCGCCGCCTCCCCCCGCTGCCCGCCCGCGTCCGCGTGCCGAAGGTCGACCCCGAGTTCGTCCTCGTGCACGCCTGACGCCGGCCCGGCCCGGCACCCGACCTCGGCGCCCGGACCTCGGAGCCCGGACCTCGGAGCCCGCACGCCGGAGCCCGGACCCGGTGGTGCGCCAGGCCCGACGAGTGCTACCGCAGCGCCCAGGACACCTGCGCCACGGCGTTGCGGGTCCCGTCGAACCACTCGACCCGGACCCGGTGCGAGCCGGCGGTCAGCGTCCGCGACGCCGTGAAGGTCTGCACGGCATGCGTGTACCAGCGGTCCAGGAGCAGCACGTCGTCGACCCACAGCCGCACGCCGTCGTCGGCGGTCACCGTGAACCGGTACGTGCCCGCCGTCGCGACGCCGAACGTCCCCGCCCAGCGCGCGGAGAACTCGTCGGGCCCGACGCCGGGCGGGGAGCCCGCGCCCCAGTCGTGCGCCAGGGGTGCCGCCTCGCAGGACACGGAGACGGGCGTCCCGCTCAGGGACCGGTTCGCGAAGTACTCCGCCCGGTACTGACCGGCGGGGCACGCCGCCGCCGGCGCGAAGGTCGCGGTGAGGGTCTGCGTGGCGGCGGTCGCGACGACGCCGTGCGTGCGCGCGCCCCCGTCCGACCAGGAGGTGAACGTCCGGCCCAGCCCGGCCAGCGTCTGCGGGCTCGGGGTGGTGACGCTCGTCGTGCCGCCGAGCAGGACCGTCGTCGTCAGCGGCGACGGACCGGTCCGCTCACCGACCGTGACCTGGAGCCCCGGCGGCTGGGTCGTGACGGTGAGCGCGGTGGTCCGCGGCTCGAGCCGCCGGACCGTCGTGGCGGCGTTCCCCGCCGCGTCCGTGGCCGTCAGCCGCAGCTCGAGGTGCGCGGGGTACTCGTGGTCCGGTGCGACGAAGCTCCCGGACGCGGTCCCCGTCCAGCTCTGCACGGGGTGCGCGTGGCAGGCGTCGGGGCAGTGCTGCAGCACGAGCTCCCAGCGCAGGGCGGACGCCGGCAGCGCGCCCTGCTCCGGGTCGCGGGCGCCGCCGTTGAAGGTCACGGTCTGGCCCACCTGCCACGTCGAGGTCGCCGACGGTGTCGTGACCGTCGGCACGGGCGGCGCGTCCACCGGCGCCCACCCGACGGCGAGGCTCGCCTTCCCGGTGGCGTCGAACCACTCGACCTGGACCTGGTGCGGGCCTGCTGCGAGCGTCCGCGTCCCCGTGACGGTCGTCGCGGACTGCGTCACCCACCGGTCGACGACGAGCACGCCGTCCACCCGCACCCGCACGCCGTCGTCGGCCGTCGCCGTGAAGCGGTAGGAGCCGGCGGCGGGCACGTCGACCGTGCCCGTCCAGCGCCCCGAGAAGCCGTCGGTCGGCAGCCCCGCCGGGGCGCCGTACGCCCAGTCGTGCCGCAGCGGCGCCGCCTCGCAGGCCGTCACCGCGGGCACGCCGGTGAGCGTGCGGTTGGGGAAGTACTCCGCACGGAACGAGCCGGCGGGGCAGCCCGTCGTGCCCGGGTCGGGCACCACCCGGCGGATCGTGCCCCCGACGAGGTCGACGTAGTGCAGCACCCCGGCCGGCGACACCTCGAGCTGCACGGGCCCGGCGGCGGCGGTGACGAAGGGCCGCACCTGGGCGCGGTCGGGTAGGCCGTCGGCACCGCGCGGCACCACCCAGATGCACCCGCGCGAGTAGTCGGAGACGAACAGCGCACCGTCCAGCGGTTCCGGGTAGGGCCCGGTCGACGAGGCGAAGGCCAACCCCGAGATCGACGAGCCGCCCGCGGCGTCGCAGGTGTCGGCCGCGGACAGCCTCACGCCGTGCTGGTAGCGCAGGAACGGGGTCGTGTCGGCGTCGGGCTGCGCGTAGAGGCCCTCGCAGAGCCGCAGGTCGGCGGCGTCGAAGCGCGGCTGCCGCGCGTCGCCCTCGTAGCAGGGCCAGCCGAGGTTCGTCACGGCGGCCTTCGGGGCCACGACGCGGTTCACCTCCTCCCACGTGTTGGCGCCCACGTCGGCGATCCACAGCTCGTCCGTGCCCGGCCGGATCACGCTCCGCAGCGGGTTGCGCAGGCCGTGGGCGACGATGCGCCGGGCGTTGGCGTCGGTGGCGGTGCGGCCCGGGTTGTCGGGCATCGCCAGGCCCGTGTCCGGGGAGACACGGACGACCGACCCGGACAGCCCGGTGGGGTCGCCGGTCGTCCGCAGGTCCTGCGCCCGCAGCGACCCGCCCTCGGCGGTCGGCGGCGCCAGCACCGCACCGGTCGCGCCGCCCGGGTCCCCGCACGGGTTGGTCGGCGACCCGTCCTGGCCGTAGTCGGTGAAGGTGAAGCTGGCACCGTCGCCCCCGGAGACGTACAGGGCGCCGTCGCGACCGACCGTCACGTCCCCCATCGAGTGGCTCGGGTACTGCTGGCACCAGTCGTGGACCAGGTCCGTCCTCGTGGTCGTGGTGCCGGACAGGGTGAGCCGCGCGAGCTTGCCGCTGACGACGCAGCCGTCGGCCGTCGCGCCGGGCGGCGAGGGGCACGGGTCGCTGTCGGCGCCCGGGGTCCCCCAGCGCGGCGCCGTCCCACCGACCGGCCCGTCGAAGGTGTAGGTGACGTACAGGTACGGCCGCGTCGGGAAGGCCGGGTCGACGGCCAGCCCCAGCAGGCCGCGGTCCCAGAAGTTGTGCACCTCCGTGCGCAGGTCCGCGACGCGCGTCGGCGTCGTGTCGCCCGGTCCGTCGAACATGACGACGGTCCCGCGCTTCTCGGCGACGAAGACCCGGCCGTCGGGCGCGAACCGCACGACCGTCGGCTGCACGAGGCCGCGGAACGCGACCTGCTCCACGTACCCCGCCGGGACGGTCGCCGCGGCGGCCGTCCCGGCCGGCGCCCCGCCCGTCGGTCCGGGGACCGCGACCGGCAGGAGGGCCGCGAGCGCGGCCAGGAGGAGCACGACGGCCGCACGGGCGCGAGCGGTCCGGCGGCGCGCGGGGCGGCCACCAGGGGGACGAGCGTTCACAGGAGGTCCTTCACCCGTACGGGGGACAGTGCCTCCCGGGTCCGGGAGCGGGGCCCAGGGTGGCGACCGGCGGGCCGCGCGGCCAGGGTGGTGACACCTGTCAGGGCCTCCTGTCACGAAGATCACCCGGTCGTGTCACAGCGCCCCGACCTGCGCGTCCGCCCATCGGCAGCCCCCCCGCGGGACGGGGCCGCGCGGAGGGCGTCGGCGGGAACGATCCCACCTGCTGCCAGGTCTCGGTCCGGCAACGATCCGCCCGTGACGGCCACCACGCCGGTCGGCCGGTGGCACAGTGGGGGACGCCCGGACGGGCAACGGCGCCCGCCCGGACCTCCCGCCGGTGCGTCGCCCCGCCGCCGGTCGCGGAGGGCGGCGCCCGCCGGGCCGACGGACGACGAGGTCCGCCGGCCTGCGGGGACCGCGTCCCGCCGGTCGGACCCTGTCGGCTGCCGCTGCCGGTCAGGCCCCGCCCGGCCCCTGCTGCTGCTGCCGGTCGGGCCGGTCCGCGAGCCACCGGCGGTCGTCGTTGACGTAGGCGTAGAAGAACCCGACGAGGAGCCCGCCGCCGACGTAGTTGCCGAGCAGCGCCAGGCCGACGTTGCCCAGGGCCGGCCCCACCGCGATCCCCTGCTCGAGCCCGACGATGGCGAACAGGACCGTGTTGGCCACGGAGTGCTCCAGCCCGAGGAAGGCGAAGACGAACACCGAGGCGATCATGACGACCGCCTTCGTCAGGTCGTCCTTGATGAGGCCGTTGTAGACCAGCAGCATCGCGATGTTGATGCAGAAGTTGCACAGCGCCGCGCGCACGAGCAGGTCCGCCCAGCCGCCCGGGCCGTCGGTGGCGTACGCCAGCTTGTGCTCCACCGCCGCGACCATCTCGGCCAGGACCGGCCCGTCCGTGAGCGTGGACACCCGCAGCAGCGCGGCGACGACGAGCCCGCCCAGCGCGTTGCCCAGGTAGCACAGGCCGAGCAGGCGCAGCGCGTGCCCCCAGCCGGTGCGCCGGTGGTAGGCGCCGACGGAGACGATCATCATGTTCGAGGTCAGCAGCTCCGAGCGCGACCAGTAGATGAAGACGAGGGCGAAGCCGAAGACGACCGCCCCGACGAGCCGGCCGATCGGGCGCAACGTCGTGCCGTCCCCGGCCGCTCCCCCGCCGACCGCGACGGCGTCGAACGCGGCGACCACGGCGTAGTGCGTGACGTAGAAGATCCCGATGAGGAACCCCGCCATGGCGGCACGCTGGAGGTAGCGGCGGGCCATGGCGCCGGACAGCGTCGTCTTCGTGACCAGGGCCTCGAGCACCGTCGAGACGAAGACGCGGCCTGGGAACAGCTGCAGCGGATCGCTCACGGGCACACCGTGGCACGCGGGGCCTACAAGAGCGCGGTGATCGCGTCCGTCGCGCGTCGCAGGAACGCCGCGACGACCTCGCGGTCGTGGGCGGACAGGGCCTCCTCGGCCTCGGCGAGGCCGGTGAACATGGGCACGAGGTGCGCCACGACCTCCGCACGCCCGCTCGGGGTGACGACGACGCGCGTCCGCCGGCGGTCGTCGGGATGGGGTTCGCGGACCACGTGACCGCGGCGCTCCAGCCGGTCGACGATGCCCGACGAGGCCGCCGACGTCACGTGCAGACGCTTGGCGATCTCGACCGGGCCGAGGGGCTCGGCCATGAGGTGCTCGAGGGCCTCGAGCTCGGAGGACGACAGCCCCGCCCGCGCGGCGACGGCCGGGGTCACGGCACCGGCGACGCCGATCATGCGCCGCAGCTCCTGCAGCACCTCCGACTCCCGCATGCGGTCCTCGAGCGGTTGCGTCGCGTCCGCCACGGCCCTACCCTCCATCTCGTTCACGAGATTGCTCACCTGATGACATACCTGCTGAGCGTACCGAGGAGATCGTCACATGGACAGGACCGTGCGCACCATCGTGGGACGTCGGACGTCGCTGCTCGTGGTGGTCGTCGCCACCCTCCTCGCGGCGCTCGGCTTCGCCATCGGCGCCGACACGGGCAGCACGTCCGCGCAGTACCCGGACGCGCAGCTCCCCCGCGGGGCCGAGAGCACGTCCGCCACCCTGCGCCAGGAGAACCTGCCCACCGCCGACACCTCCGCCGCCGTCGTGCTGTTCACCGCCGACTCCGGGACGCTCACGCCGGACGACCTCGCCGCCGTCGGCGAGCGGGTCGCCGCGCTGACCGGCGTCGTCGAGGGGGCGCAGGCCTCCCCGCTGATCCCGAGCGAGGACGGGTCGGCGGCCATCGTCACGCTGGCCCTGCCCGCCACGTCGGCCTCGACGCTGTCGGAGGAGGTGTCCCAGCTGCGCGCGACGGCCCGCGACGGCCTCCCGGACGGCGTCACCGCGCAGCTCACGGGCCCGGCCGGCATCCAGGCGGACCTGGCCGAGGTCTTCGAGGGCGCCGACTTCCGGCTGCTGGGGGCCACCGCGCTCGTCGTCGCCGTCCTGCTCGTCGTCACCTACCGCAGCCCCGGGCTGTGGGTGGTCCCGCTGCTCACGGTGGGGATCACGGACCGCCTCGCGTCGATCACCGCGGCCGGCGTCCTCGACGCGGCCGGCCTGCCGCTCGACGAGTCCACCACGGGCATCCTGTCGGTCCTCGTCTTCGGCGCGGGCACGGACTACGCGCTCCTGCTCATCTCGCGCTACCGCGACGAGCTGCGCCGCGAGGCCGACCGCTTCGAGGCCATGCGGCACGCGCTGCGGCGGACCGCAGAAGCCGTCCTGGCCTCGTCGTCAACCGTCGTCCTGGCCGCCCTCGCCCTCCTCCTCTCGCTCACGCCCGGCACGCGCGCGCTCGGCCTGGCCAGTGCGGTGGGCATCGTGCTCGCGGCGTTCGCCGGCCTCGTCGTGCTGCCGGCGCTGCTGGTGCTGTTCGGGCGGTTCATCTTCTGGCCGCTGGTGCCGCGGGTCGGGGACGCGGCGACCACGGAGCGCCGGACGGTCTGGTCGCGCGTGGGCGGGCTCGTCGGCCGCCGTCCCGCCACCCTCGCCGTGGCCACCGTCGCGCTGCTCGCCGCCCTGTCGTCCGGCGTGCTCGGCATCAGCACCGGCCTGTCGGACGCGGACCAGTTCACGCGGACGCCCGAGGCGATCTCCGCCGCCGAGCGGCTCGGGGAGTCCTTCCCGGCCGGCGCCTCGGACCCGGCGATCATCATCACGACGCCCGCCGAGGCGGCGACCGTCGAGACGCTGGCCGCCGGCGTGACCGGGGTCGACGCGGTCAGCGAGGCCGGCCGCACGGACGACCTCGTCCGGCTCGACGCGGTGCTCGCCGCCGCCCCGGGCTCGGCCGAGGCGCGCGACACCGTCGTGGCGCTGCGCGAGGCGCTCGCCGACGTGCCCGCCACGGACGTCGGCGGCTCGGACGCGCAGTCCGTCGACGAGCGCGCCGGCGCCGTGCGGGACCTGACCGTCATCGTGCCGGTGGTGCTGGCGCTCGTGCTGCTCGTGCTCGTGGGGCTGCTGCGGTCGCTGCTGGCGCCCGTGCTCCTCGTCGCCACGGTGGTCGGCACCTTCGTCGCCAGCCTCGGGCTGTCCTGGTGGGTCTTCTCCGGGCTCCTGGGGCAGGACGCGCTCGACGTGCAGGTGCCGCTGCTGAGCTTCCTGTTCCTCGTCGCCCTGGGCGTGGACTACAACATCTTCCTCGTCACCCGCGCCCGGGAGGAGGCCGCCCACCACGGGACGCGCACGGGCGTGCTACGGGCGCTGACCGCGACCGGCGGGGTCATCACGAGCGCGGGCATCCTGCTGGCCGCGGTCTTCGCGGTCCTGGGCGTGCTGCCGCTGGTCGTCCTCGCCCAGATCGGCACGGTCATCGGCATCGGCGTCCTGCTCGACACCCTGCTGGTGCGGACCGTGCTGGTGCCGGCGCTGGCCGTCTGGCTCGGCGACCGGTTCTGGTGGCCGGGCCGTCCGCCGCGTGCCGACCACGGACGCCACCAGGGGCATCACGAGGGGCGCCACGAGGGGCCGTCCCGGCCGTCCCCCGCCGCCCCCGCACCCGCACCTGTTCCAGGGCTCACGGACCGGCCCTAGCGTCCCCCGGTCAGGCCGTGGGCACAGGGGTCCCGGCCGGGGCGCGAGGGAGCGGTCATGAGTGCGACGACGCAGGACCAGGGGGCGCAGCCCGGGGCGGTCCGCAGCCTCATCCCGGCACGGCTCGACCGGCTCCCGTGGACGCGGTTCCACTGGATGGTCGTCGTCGGGCTCGGGGTGTCGTGGATCCTCGACGGGCTGGAGGTCCAGCTCGTCGCGGACGTCGGCTCCATCCTCACCGAGCCCGAGAGCGGGCTGGGCATCCCGGCGGCGCAGGTCGGTCTGCTCGCGTCCGTGTACCTCGTCGGGCAGGTCGTGGGAGCACTCGTCTTCGGGCGCATGACGGACCGGCTCGGGCGGCGGCGGCTGTTCATCCTCACGCTGACGATCTACCTCGTCGGCAGCGGGCTGGCCGGTCTCTCCTGGGACCTCTGGTCCTTCATGGCGTTCCGCTTCATCGCGGGCATGGGCATCGGCGGCGAGTACACGGCGATCAACTCCGCGATCGACGAGCTCATCCCGGCCCACTACCGCGGCCGCGTCGACATCGCCGTCAACGGCACGTACTGGGGCGGCGCGCTCATCGGCTCCCTCGGTGCGCTCGTGCTGCTCAACCCGGGCCTCGTGCCCATCTTCTGGGGCTGGCGCCTGTGCTTCTTCCTCGGCCCGGTGCTCGGCCTCGTCATCATCTACGTCCGCCGCCACATCCCCGAGTCCCCGCGCTGGCAGCTCACCCACGGGTACACGGGCGAGGCCGAGAAGACCATCACCGGCATCGAGGACGCCGTCGAGCACCAGGGCGGCACACTGCCTCCGGTCGACGAGAGCAAGGCCATCGAGGTCGTCGGCGAGAAGTCGATCCCCATCGCCCGCGTCGCGCGGATCATGTTCCGGGAGTACCCGCGCCGGGCGGTGCTCGGCGCGACGATGATGATCACGCAGTCGTTCCTCTACAACGCCATCTTCTTCTCCTACGCGCTCGTGCTGACGTCCCACTTCGACGTGCCGTCCGGGAGCGTCCCGCTGTACTTCATCCCGTTCGCGTTCGGGAACCTGCTGGGGCCGCTGCCGCTGGGGCACCTGTTCGACGTGTGGGGCCGGCGGAAGATGATCCTCCTGACGTACGGCATCTCGGCGGTCGTGCTGGCGCTGGCCGCGGTGCTGTTCAGCGCCGGCGCCCTCACCGCGGTGACGCAGACCGTGCTGTGGTGCGTCTGCTTCTTCTTCGCGTCCGCCGGCGCCTCGTCCGCCTACCTCACGGTGAGCGAGATCTTCCCGCTGGAGCTGCGCGGGCAGGCCATCGCGTTCTTCTTCTGCATCGCCCAGCTCTCGGGTGCGGTGGCCGCCACGGTGTACGCGAGCCTCGTCGGGGACGGGTCGGAGCGCGGGCCGCTCACCGCGGGGTACCTCCTCGGCTCGGGGCTCATGCTCACCGGCGGGCTCGTCGCCTGGTTCATCGGCATCAACGCGGAGCGGCAGTCGCTCGAGGACATCACCGACCCCGTCACGTCGACGAAGCGGCGGGGTGCGGTGCGCGCGGAGGGGGCCCACCCCTCGGCTCGCTGAGAGCCGAGCGGCTGCGAGAAAGGTCACCCGAACGGGTCAATACGGGCCGAGCCGGTGCCGATGTACGCTCCAGGCCCAACCCGGTCGCGGTCCCCGCCGTCGACGTCGCGTGGTGGCAACCCCCCGCTCACCACGGACGTCCTGGGAGACCCTGTGTCGCTCTTCGCACCTCTGCCCGACCCGACGCTCGAGCCCGAGCTGGACGCGGACCTGGACGCGGCTCCGGGCACGGCTCTGCACGCGGCTCGCGGCCACGCGGCCGACCGGGCGCCGCATCGCCCCGGCGCGCCGGCCGCCCCCGCCGCCTGGCTGGCCACGCCCGACCCGCTGCCGCTGCCCACCGGTCCGTGGGGCGTGACCGAGGCGCTGCTCGCGCTCGACGAGGCGCGCCTGGCCCTGCCGGGCATCAGCCCCGACGTGCAGGTGGTGAGCGCCCTGACGACGGTCGTCCTGCGCTGCGGCGACGAGGCCGTCAAGGTCTACCCGCCGGGCACCGACCCGGCGCACCTGAGCCGGACGGCCGCCGCCCTGGCCGGGTCGCGCACGGCCCTCCTGCCGACCGCCGGTCCCGTCATCACCTCGTGGGGCGTCGTGACCGTGCAGCCGTGGCTGACCAGCACCGGCCCCGTGGACTGGGCCCGGACGGGCCGGCTGCTCCAGCGCTTCCACGCCGCGCACGCCGACGCCGACCTGCCCGCGTGGCAGCCGCTGCGGCGGCTAGCGCCGCAGGTCGCGGACCTGCCCGACGAGGCCGCGGCCGTCCTGCTCGCCGCGCGCGACACGCTGCTGGCCGAGCTCGCACGGCTCGACTCGCCGCTGGGGGTCGGCGCCGTGCACGGCGACGTCTCGCCCATGAACGTGCTGCGGCACGGCCGTCGGCCGGTGCTCATCGACCTCGACTTCGCGGCGCGCGCCCTGCGGGAGTACGACCTCGGCAGCGCGGCGCGGCGGGCGGACACGGGCGAGCTCGACCCGGAGACGTACCTCGCGTTCTGCCGGGAGTACGGGCACGACGTGCGCGGCTGGGACGGCCGCATCGTCCTGGACCGGATCGCGGCGCTCGGCGGCGTCGCCTTCCGGCTCTGGGACTGCCGCCGCCAGGGCGACGGGTCGCTGGCGTGGCTCGACGACGCCGTCGCGGAGTGGCGCACCCCGCTCTGACGCCGTTCGGCGCCGCACCGGCGCCGGGGTCGTCGCCCGCTCGTCCCGTGGCGTCTCCCTCGGCGCGGGGGCGGTGCGGCCGTCAGTCGCCCGGGCGGGGCACGTCCACGGGCTCCGGCCGGTCGTCGGGCGCGGGCAGCCCGCGCAGCCACGCCGCGAACGCCGTGTTGTTGACGGTGCCCTCCCGGCGCTGCTGCACGTAGGCGAGCGCCTCGTCGCCCGGCAGGCCCAGCGCCTCGCGCACGACGAGGGACACGAGCAGGCCCGACCGGTTCCGGCCGAAGGTGCAGTGGACGAGCACCTGGTGCCCGTCGGTCATGAGCCCGGCGACGAGCGAGGCCAGCCGCAGCACCAGCCCGGCGTCCGGGAGGTCCTCGCCGTCGACGAGCGGGGACTTCACGTAGAGCAGGCCGTCGGTGGCGCCGGCGGGCGGGTGCGCATCGGGGTCGGCCACGTCGATCACGGCCGTGACGCCCGTCGCGCGCGCCCAGTCGTAGTCGACCGGGATGCCGCCGTGCCAGAGCCTCCCCGGCAGCATCTCGGTGGGCGGGTCCGCGGGCCGGACACCCGGCAGCTCGACGGCCTCGGTCGTCAGGGAGGTCACGGCACGAACCTAACCTCCTGCGCCCACCCCGGCGCGAGAGGTGCGCTGCTCGGGGGCCGGACCCTGCCCGTCGGCACGCTGCCCGTCCCCGGCACGCTGCCCGTCCCCGGCACGGCGCCCGTCCCCGCACGGCGCCCGTCCCCGGCACGGTCCTCGTCCTCGTCCCCGGCTCCGGCTCCGGCCGTCCCGCCAGCACCTGCGGGGACGCACCCGTCGGTCCCGCACACCGCGGCGTCGTCGTCGCCGAGGAGGACGAGCCCCACGAGCGCCGGCCGCGGCGCGCTCACCGGTCGTCGTCCGCGACGTCGGCGGCAGCGCGGTCCGCGGCGGCCCGCTGGAGCGCCCCGATGAACACCGCCGGGTCCTGGGCGCCGGAGACGCCGTACCGCCCGTCGACGACGGTGAACGGCACGCCGGAGATGCCGAGCTCCCGCGCGAGCGCCAGGTCGTCCTGCACGGCGGCCGCGTACCGGTGGTCGGCCAGCGCCGCGCGGACCTCGTCGGCGTCGAGCCCCGCCTCCGCGGCCAGCGCCACGAGGTCGCCCGTGCGCCCCACGTGCCGTCCCTCGGTGAAGTGCGCGCGGAAGAGCCGCTCGAGCACCTCGCCCTGGCGGCCGCGGTCCGCGGCGAGGTGCAGGACCTCGTGCGCCGGCAGGGTCGTCGTGTGCTGCGCCCGGTCGAGGTGGTACTCGAGCCCCACCGATGCCGCGATCTGCGTGACCTGGTCCTGCATCGTCCGCACCTGCTCGAGCGGCAGGCCCTTGTGCGCCGCCAGGAACTCGGTCGACGTGCCCGCGAAGTCGACGGGCGTGTCGGGGGCGAGCTGGAAGGAGTGGTAGGTGACGTCGACGGACGCGCCGGGCCCCGCGTCCTGCTGCCAGCGCGTCACGGCCTCCTCGAAGCGGCGCCGCCCGATCCAGCACCACGGGCACACGACGTCGGACCAGACGTCGACCCGCAGCGTGACGTCGGTGGGGGTCTGCGTCGTCGGGAGGCTCATGCCGCGTCGAACGGCTCGGCATCGCACGGCATTCCCGGCTCTGTCCCGGGTCGACGGCGTCACCGGTGGTCGCAGGTGGGGTCGCGCGGCAGCCGTCGGCGTCGTAGCGTCGGGCCGCGGGCCGCCGGCCCGCGCGGCGGTGCGCCCGTGCTCGTCGAGCGACGGGCCGCCACCACCGCCCACGCGACGGAGGGACCGACCATGGGATTCCTGGGCAAGGCGCTCAAGAGCGGGGCCGCGCTGCAGGCCGCCCGCATCGTGCAGCGCGAGATGGCCAAGCCGCAGAACCAGCGCAAGGCCAAGGAGCTGCTGTCGAAGGTGACGGCCAAGCGCCCCCGCTGACCGCGCACCTCGCACGACCGCACCTCGCACGACCAGCACCTCGCACGACCAGCACCTCGCAGGACCAGCACCTCGCAGGACCAGCACCTCGCACGACCAGCACCTCGCACGACCAGCACCTCGCAGGACGTGCACCTCGCACGGACGCCGCCGGCCGGCCACCCCCAGGGTGGCCGGCCGGTGCTCTGTCCGGGCTCTGTCCGGGCGGCCCTGCCGCGTGCGACCCTCTGGCCGTGACCCAGACGCAGACGCCGCCGGGCGGCACCGCCGGCGCACCGGACCTCGACCGGCACGTGCGCGGCGATGTCGCCGCCCCCATCACCGTCGTCGAGTACGGCGACCTCGAGTGCCCCTACTGCGCGGCGGCGGCACCTGTGCTGACGCGGCTCGTCGACGAGTCCGACGGAGCCGTGCGCCTCGTCTTCCGCCACTTCCCGCTCTTCACCAAGCACCCCTTCGCGCTGACGGCGGCGCTGGCCACCGAGGCGGCGGGCGACCGCTTCTGGGACCTGCACGACGTGCTCTTCCGGCACCAGGACCGGCTCACCGACCCGGACCTGGAGGCGTACGCCGCCGACCTCGGCATCACGGGACCCGTCACGGGCGCCGCCGTGCAGGTGCACCGGGGGGCGGTCGAGGCCGACTACCGCTCCGGAGGCGGCCACGGCGTGCGCGGCACCCCGACGCTGCTGGTCGACGGCCGGATCTACCGGGGCCGCGTCGAGCTGGCCGAGCTGCGCGCGGCGCTGGGCCTGCACCGCTGACAGCGTCGGGACTCCGTCCTCGGTGGCCTTCGGCTACCGGGTCGTCGTCGGGTCCTCCCACGGCCCGGACGGCAGGTCCGGCAGCCCGTTCCCGCCGTCGTCCACCGTGCACAGCGGCAGCCGCTCCCCGAGGTAGCGCAGGACGAGGGAGCCGAGCACCGCCGCGAGCAGCGACCCCGCCAGGACGCCGATCTTCGCCTCGTCGCGCAGCACGGGGTCGTCGAAGGCGAGGTCGGTGATGAACAGGGAGATGGTGAACCCGATGCCCGCCAGCATCGCGCCGCCGACGAGGTGCCCGTAGCGCAGCGTCCCCGACAGGTGCCCCATCCCGGTGCGCAGCGCGACCCCCGCCGCCACGGAGATGCCTATGGCGTTCCCGACGACGAGCGCGAGCACGATGCCGAGGGTCACGGGGCTCGTCGCCGCCGCGCGCAGCACCGGCCCCGTCAGCTCGACCCCGGCGTTCGCCAGCCCGAACAGGGGCACGACGACGAACGCGCTGACCGGGTGCAGGGCCGCCTGCAGCCGGTCGTTGGCGGGGATCGTCGCGCGCACGGCGGTCGTCGCCAGGCGGGCGCGCTGCGGTGAGGCGTGCTCCGCGAGCGCGCGCCCGTACAGGCGCAGCCGCTCGCGCTGCGACGGGTCGACGCGCGCGGCGGGCACCAGGACCCCGACGAGCACCCCCGCCAGCGTCGGGTGCACCCCCGAGGCGAGCACCGCGCCCCACAGCGCGAGCCCGACGAGCACGTAGGGCGGCAGCTGCCACACCCGCGCCCAGCGCATCCCCGCCAGCACGGCGACGAGCACGCCGCACGCGACGAGCGCCGGGACCGACACCTCGTCGGTGTAGAAGATCGCCATGACCGCGACGGCGCCGATGTCGTCGACGATCGCGAGCGTCAGCAGGAACAGCCGCAGCTGGTCCGGGCACCGCGGCCCGAACAGCGCGAGGACGCCGACGAGGAACGCCGTGTCCGTCGACATCGGGATGCCCCAGCCGGCCGCCGCCGGCCCCGTGGGGTTGACCAGCAGGTACAGCAGCGCGGGCAGCGCCAGCCCGCCGAGCGCCCCGAGCGCCGGCACGACGACCGCCCGCGGGTCCCGCAGCTCCCCCACGGTGACCTCGCGGCTGATCTCCAGCCCGACGGCGAGGAAGAACAGCGCCATGAGCCCGTCGTTGACCCAGTGCTGCAGGGACATCGTCAGGCCGCCGTCGCCCACGACGACGCCCGCCTCGGTGTGCCAGAAGGCGTCGTAGCTGCCGCCGGGCAGGTTGGCCCAGACCAGCGCGAGCACGGTGGCGGCGAGCAGGAGCGAGGCGCTCCCCGACTCCGTGGCGAGGAACCGTCGCAGCGGCTGGGCGACGTACGGCACGGGGACGGTCACCCGCGCCTGCGGGCCCGGCCGCGCCGGGAGGGCGGTGGTGGGCTGGGCGGTCAGGGTCGCCTCCCTCGTCGGGCCCGCGGGCGGGCGATGCTGGGAACGGCGCCGGACGACGCCGCGGCCCCAGGATGCCGGAGCACCGCCCGCTACGGGACCCGTCCGCGCCAAGGCTGTGGAGGACCGGCGCATTCCCACCCCTCCACGCCCACCCCTCCGCGCCCGGCCCGAGGCACCTGGCCCGAGGCACCTGCCCCGAGGCAACTGCCCCGACGCGACTGCCGGAGGCGACTGCGGACGCGACGGCGGACGCGACGAGGGCCGGCACCCCGAGCGGGTACCGGCCCTCGTCGTGCCCCGGGGGGGCGGTGGCGTTCCTCGGGCGCGCGGCGTCAGGCCTGCGGCGCCAGCACGAACCCGGCGCCACCGGCGGCCGGGTCGGTGTCGAGCTGCAGGTCGGCCAGCGTCTCCGACGAGACGGGCGACAGGAAGACGGTGGCCTCCGCGTCGCCGACGACGTCGTCGCCGGGAACGGCCTCCGGGACGAGCGCGAGCTCGAAGGCGCCGGTGCCGGCGTCGGACTCCGCGATCCGCAGGCCGCCGGAGGACGGCAGCCCCGCGCTCTGCGTGAGGTCGCGGACGGCGGTGCGGGCGTTGTCGGTCAGGGTGAGCACGGGCGTGCTCCTCTCGGTGTCGAGGTGCGGGTCCGACGCGCGCTGACGTGCCGCCGGATCCCCTCGGGCCCCTCCACCGTGCGGGGCGGTCGCGCGGCGCCGCAACCTCCCGGGCGGGTCCTCCCACGCAGCGGGACCGGGCACATCCGCTGGGCGGACCGGCCGACGAGGATGCCGCCGATCGCCCACACTCCGCGCCCGGCAGGCTCCGCACGGGCCAGGTCGCCGGCGACGGGAGGGGCGGTAGCGCGGGGCCAGGTCGCCGGCGACGGGAAGGGCGGGAGCGCGGGCGTGGGCCCATCCGCGCGCCGATAGGCTGCGGGACCGTGAGCACCGTCGCGCATCCCGACCGCCCCGTCCGCTGGTCCGAGGCATGGTCGGACGAGGAGGGCGCCGCGCGCGCGGCCGAGCTCTTCCGCCGCACCTACGGCCGCGAGCCCGAGGGCGTGTGGGCCGCGCCGGGGCGGGTCAACCTCATCGGTGAGCACACGGACTACAACGGCGGGCTCTGCCTGCCGATCGCCCTGCCGCACCGGACGTTCGTCGCGCTCGCGCGGCGGGACGACGGCGGTGCCGGGCTCGTGTCGGATCTCGCGCCCGAGCGCCCCTGGCGCGGGCGCGTGGCGGACGTGGCGCCCGGGACGGTGGAGGGTTGGGTGACGTACGCCGCCGGGGTGGCGTGGGCGCTGGCGGAGGACGGCCTCGCCGTCGGCGGGTTCGACGCGGCGGTCGCGTCCTGCGTGCCGCTGGGTGCCGGGCTGTCGTCGTCCGCGGCCCTCGAGTGCTCCGTCGCGGTGGCGCTGGACGAGGCGTACGGACTCGGGCAGGGCGGCGACGACGCCCGCCGCAGCCGCCTCGTCACCGCGTGCATCCGCACCGAGAACGAGGTGGCCGGGGCCGCCACCGGCGGCATGGACCAGGCCGCCAGCCTGCGATGCCACGAGGGCCACGCGCTCCTGCTCGACACGCGCGACGACTCCGTGACGCAGGTGCCGTTCGACCTGGCCGGTGCCGGGCTCGAGCTCCTCGTCATCGACACGAAGGCCCCGCACAGCCTCAACGACGGGCAGTACGCCGCCCGCCGGGCGACCTGCGAGGCGGCGGCCCGCGTCCTCGGCGTCGGCACGCTGCGGGAGGTGACGGACCTGCCCGCGGCGCTCGCCGCCCTGGACGACGAGGAGCAGCGCAGGCGCGTGCGGCACGTCGTGACGGAGATCGCGCGCGTCGAGGACTTCGCCGCGGAGGTCCGCGCCGGCCAGGTGCGCCAGGTGGGCCACCTCATGGACGCCTCCCACGAGTCGCTGCGCGTGGACTACGAGGTCACGTGCCCGGAGCTCGACGTCGCCGTGGCGGCGGCCCGGGCGGCCGGCGCCCTCGGTGCGCGCATGACGGGCGGCGGGTTCGGCGGGTCGGCGATCGCGCTGGTGGAGGCCGGCTCGTCGCCGGCCGTGGCGGGGGCCGTCGCCGCGGCGTTCGCCGAGCAGCGCTTCGCCGCGCCGGAGTTCCTCGTCGCCGTCGCGTCCGGTCCCGCACGCCGCGTGTCCTGACGCCTCACCCGCGTCGGTGCTCCCCCCTACGATCGGCGCCATGAGCGACGAGGGACTGAGGCAGGCGCAGGAGAAGATGACGGCGGCGGGGGTCGCGCCCACCGCGATCGACGTCTTCACCCACTACTACCGCGAGCTCGAGGCCGGGGCGACGGGCCTCATCCGCGAGGAGACCATCCAGCCGCTGCTGGACCCGCCGCAGCTCGCCGACCTGGACGTCCCGGCGGACGCCGCCCGCGAGGCCCTGTCCCGCACGGCCGTCATCAAGCTCAACGGCGGCCTGGGCACCTCCATGGGCATGGACCGCGCCAAGTCGCTGTTGAGCGTCCGCGGCGGCCGGTCCTTCCTCGACCTCATCGTCGAGCAGGTGCAGCACGCCCGCGCCACGCATGGCGTCCGCCTGCCGCTGGTGCTCATGAACTCGTTCCGGACGCGGGAGGACACCCTCGCCGCGCTGGCCCGGCACGAGGGCCTCGAGGTGGACGGGCTGCCGCTGGACTTCCTGCAGAACCAGGAGCCGAAGCTCCGCGTCGACGACCTCACGCCCGTCTCCTGGCCGGCCGACCCGACGCTCGAGTGGTGCCCCCCGGGCCACGGCGACCTGTACACGGCGCTCCTCGCGTCCGGCGTGCTGCAGCAGCTCCTCGACGCGGGCTTCCGCTACGCGTCGGTGTCCAACTCCGACAACCTCGGCGCCGCACCGGACCCGCGCATCGCCGGGTGGTTCGCCGCCTCGGGCGCGCCCTACGCCGCGGAGGTGTGCCGGCGGACGGCGGCGGACCGCAAGGGCGGCCACCTCGCCGTGCGCAAGACCGACGGCCGCCTCATCCTGCGGGACACGGCGCAGACCGCCGACGAGGAGATGGACTTCTTCACCGACGAGCACCGCCACCCGTACTTCCACACGAACAACCTCTGGTTCGACCTCGAGCAGATCGCGGCGGCCCTCGGGGAGCGGGGCGCCGTGCTCGGCCTGCCGCTCATCCGGAACACGAAGACGGTCGACCCGACGGACGCCTCGTCGCCGGCGGTGTTCCAGATCGAGACGGCCATGGGGGCCGCCATCGAGGTGTTCGAGGGTGCGACGGCGATCGCGGTCGGCCGCGAGCGCTTCCTGCCGGTGAAGACGACGAACGACCTGCTCCTCGTCCGCTCCGACGCGTACGACCTCGGCGAGGACCGGACCCTGCGGCTCGCCGTGGAGAAGGCGCCGCTCGTCGACCTGGACAGCAAGGTCTACAAGACGGTCGGGGCGTTCGAGGCGCGTTTCCCGGCGGGGGCGCCGTCGCTGCGGGAGGCGTCGTCGTTCACGGTGCGGGGCGACTGGACCTTCGAGGACGGCGTCGTCGCGCGCGGGGCGGCGTCGGTCCCGGCCGAGGGTGCGCCGGGGACCGTCGCCGCGGGGACGGTCGTCGGGGGCTGAGGCAGCTCCCCACCGCCGTGTCGTGATCCTGCTGGCCCCCGCGCGGGCGGGCGGGGGAGGATCGCGGGGTGCAGATGGACGACGCAGCGCGGCGGGAGGCCGTCCGGAGCCGCGACCCGCGGTTCGACGGGCGGTTCGTGCACGCCGTGACGTCGACGGGCATCTACTGCCGGCCGTCGTGCCCGGCGCGCACCCCGCGTCCGGAGCACTCGCGGTTCCTGCCGACCCCGGCCGCCGCCCAGGCGGCGGGCTTCCGGGCGTGCAAGCGCTGCCGGCCGGACGCGGCGCCCGGGTCGCCGGAGTGGGACGTGCGCACGGACACGGCGGCTCGGGCGGTGCGGCTCGTCGAGGACGGACTGGTCGACCGGGCCGGCGTGCCGGCGCTGGCCGCGGCCGTGGGCTACAGCGTCCGGCAGCTCGAGCGGCTGCTGCTGGCCGAGCTGGGCGCCGGGCCGCACGCGCTCGCCCGGGCACGGCGGGCGCGGACCGCGCGGGCCCTCGTCGAGGGGACGGACCTGCCGCTGACGGAGGTCGCCTTCGCCGCCGGGTTCGCGTCGGTGCGCAGCTTCAACGACGTCGTCGCGCGCACCTACGGGGCGACCCCGTCCGCCCTGCGCGCGGCGGCCCGCGTCGGCGGGTCGGCCGTGGGGCCTGCGAGCGGCAGCGGGGTCGGCAGCGGGGTCGGCAGCGGGGTCGGAGGGCTCGCGGACGGCGGCACGACGACCCTGTCGCTGCGGCTGCCGTTCCGCGCCCCGCTCGAGCCGTCGAACCTGCTCGGCCACCTCGTCGCCACCGGTGTGCCCGGGGTGGAGGAGTGGCGTGACGGCGCCTACCGCTCGACCGTCCGTCTGCCGCACGCGTGGGGCGTCGTGGCCGTGCGCCGGCCGGTCGACGGTGCCTTCCCGGTGACCGTCCGGCTCGCGGACCTGCGGGACCTGGCGGCCGTCGTCGCCCGGACGCGTCGCCTGCTGGACCTCGACGCGGACCCGGAGGCCGTCGACGCGGCGCTCTCCCGCGACCCGGCGCTCGCACCGCTCGTCGCCGCCGTGCCGGGTCGTCGGGTGCCGCACCACCTCGACCCCGAGCAGATGGCGCTGCGGGCGGTCCTGGGGCAGCAGGTCTCGACCGCCGCGGCGCGCACCCACGCGGCCCGGCTCGTCGCGGCGCTCGGCACCCCCGTGCCGGACCCCGACGGCGGGCTGACCCACCTCTTCCCCACCGCCGAGCAGGTCCTCGCGGCGCCCGCCGAGGTGCTCGACGACGCCCTCCGCGTCCCCGCGAGCCGACGACGGACCGTGCTGGCCCTCGCGGGCGCGCTCGCCGAGGGCGCGGTCGTGCTGGACGCCGGCGCCGACGCGCACGCGGCCGAGGCGTCGCTCGCGGCGCTGCCCGGCATCGGCCCGTGGACGATCGGCACGATCGCCATGCGGGCCCTCGGCGACCCCGACGCGTTCCTCGTCGGCGACCTCGGCGTCCGCGCGGCCGGGCGGTCGATGGGCGTCCCGGACACGCCGCGCGCGCTCGAGATCTGGTCGCGGGCCTGGTCGCCGTGGCGGTCCTACGCCGTGCAGCACCTGTGGGCGCTGGCGACCCACGCCGTCAACGCCCTGCCGGGGGACGCCGCACCGCGCCCTGGGACGCCCGGCCGGCACGCGCTCACGGCCGAGCCCCCGTGCAGGCGGCCGACGTCCCGCCCGTCCCCGCGGCCCACCACGACACCGAGCACGGCACCAAGCACGGCACCGAGCACGGCACCGAGCACGGCACCGAGCACGGCACCGAGCACGGCACCGAGCACGGCACCCACCGCAGCGCCGACCACCGAACCGACCACGCCACCGAACGCGCCGCCGATCGCGGCACCGACTACGGCACCGACCACGGCACCGATCGCGGCACCGCACGTGGCACCGATCGCGGCCCCACCCTTGCCACCGACCGCAGCACCGCTCACGAAGGAGGACCCCGCGGCATGAGCCACCTCGTCGTCGACTCCCCGCTCGGACCGATCACGCTCGTCTCCGGCGACGAGGGTCCGGCCGCCGATCACCTCACCGGCGTGTACATGGGCGACCACCGGCACGCCCCGGACGCCTCCTGGTTCGGCCCTCTCGTCACGGCCGACGACGAGGACGCGCCGGCGGTGCTCGTCGCCGCCGCGGAGCAGCTGGCCGCGTTCTTCGCCGGGACGCGCCGCACGTTCGACCTGCCCACCGCCGCCACGGGCACGCCCTTCCAGGAGGCGGTGTGGGCGGCGCTGACGCGCATCCCCTACGGCGAGACGTGGTCGTACACGCGCCTGGCGGCGGAGATCGGGCGGCCGACCGCGATGCGCGCCGTCGGGCTCGCCAACGGCCGCAACCCCTTGAGCATCGTCGTGCCGTGCCACCGGGTGGTCGGTGCCGACGGCGCACCGCGCGGGTACGCCGGCGGTGCCGAGCGCAAGCTCGTGCTGCTGGCCCACGAGCGCGGCGTCCTCGCAGCGGTGCCGGAGCCCGCTGCGGGCTGACGACCGGGCCCGGAGGCCCCGGCAGCGCGACCGCACGGCAGGGCAGCCCGCCGCGTGGCCGTGCGCGCGTGCCGTGCGCGCGTGCCGTGCGCGCGTGCCGTGCGGCCTGCCCGGGCGTCCGCGTCAGGCTGTGGAGACCGGGCCGGTCGTGGGCGCATCCGTCCCGGCTCCCGCGACGTCCGTGCCCGGCCTCTCGACCGCTGCGGCGAGGAGCAGCATGGTCACCAGGGCACCCGCGACGAGGTTCAGCCACAGGAACGTCCGCCAGCCGTGGTTGGCACGCTCGCAGTCGTCGTCGCGGACGGACCAGAACCGGGCGGTGCTGGCCGCGTAGAGGAGCGGCAGCCCGGCGGCCAGGACCCCCGGCCAGGGCAGCACCAGCAGGACGGCGGCCGAGGCGACGTACGCGAGCGTCGCTCCGACGACCGTCGGGTGCGCGCCCAGCACGGTCGCCACCGAGGCGATCCCGCCCTCCCGGTCGGCCCGGACGTCCTGCACGGCCCCGAAGGCGTGCGACGCCATGCCCCACAGGACGAAGGCGACGAGCGCGGGCCAGGTCGTGCGCGCCGTCAGGTCGGCCCCTACCAGCACCAGCGCGTACAGCAGCGGCCCGACGAAGTGCATCGCCGACGTCAGCGAGTCCAGGACCGGCCGCTCCTTGAAGCGGAGGACCGGCGCCGAGTAGGCGACGACGAGGAAGAGGACAAGCGCGAGCGTCGCACCGGCGGCCGCCGATCCGACGGCGAGCAGGTAGGCGACGAAGGGCAGCACCGCGGCGGCGCAGGACCACAGGATCCGCCGGTGCACCGCTGCGGCGCGTGCCGGGTCGACGAGGCCGCCCTCGATCCCGCCCTTGCGCGGGTTCGCAAGGTCGCTGGCGTAGTCGAAGACGTCGTTGATGCCGTACATGAGCAGGTTGTAGGGCACGAGGAAGAACAGCGTCCCGACGACGAAGGTCGCGTCGACGCGTCCGTCGGTCGCCAGCAGGTACCCGGCCGCGAACGGGTATGCCGTGTTCACCCACGAGAACGGCCGCGAGGCGACCAGCACCTCCCGCACGAGCGCCCTCGTGCCGTCCTTCGTCGCCCGGGCCGTCACGCCGGCGCTCACCGCTGCCCCGTCGCCCGGGCCGTCACGCCGGCGCTCACCGCTGCCCCGTCGCCCGGGCCGTCACGCCGGCGCTCACCGCTGCCCCGTCGCGCGGGCCGTCACGCCGGCGCTCGCCGCTGCCCCGTCGCTGAGCTCACCGCGGCCCCACGAGGACACCCTCCGGCGGCGACCCGGCTCGTCGGGACTGATGGCAGCGCGTCGCGCGGTCACCGGGCGCTCATCCCGCACGCAGCACGCGGACGACCGGCACCACGCACCGCACCGCCCTCACGACGCCACCGTCAGCCGCTGCCACAGGCCCCGGGGCAGCGAGGCCGCGAGGTAGCCCGGCCGCAGCGGCGCGGGCAGCGGCGCGGCCGAGGTCTCGCCCAGCAGCCGCTTGACGACCAGCTCGGCGCTGATGAGGCACATCGGCAGCCCGACCCCCGGGACGGTCCCGCCACCGACGTGCAGCAGGCCGTCGACGTGCCGGGAGGCGTTGCCGGGACGGAAGAGCGCGCTCTGCCGCAGGGTGTGCTCCATGCCGAGGGCGGTCCCGCGCCACGCGTGCAGGTCGCGGGCGAAGTCGGCGGGCGTGACGACCCGCCGCGTCACCACGCGCTGCCGCAGGTCGCTGATCCCGGCCCAGGCCGCCACCTGGTCCAGCGCCCGGTCCGCGGCCGCCTCCATCCGCTCCCGCGACGCCGGATCGGCGCCCAGGGACGGGTCGGCCGGGAACGGCACGAGGACGAAGAGGTTCTCGTGGCCGGGCGGAGCGGCGGACGGGTCGGTGGCGGTGGTGCGGGAGACGTAGAGCGAGGCGGTCTCGGGCACGTGCAGGGTCGCCGGATCGGAGACGGCGTCGTCACCGAGGATCGCGGCGAAGTTGGCGGGCCAGTCGGCGGTGAAGAACAGGGAGTGGTGGGGCAGCTGCGGCAGCTCGCCACGGACGCCGACCATGACGAGCAGCGCGGAGATGCCGGGGCCATGCTGGTCCCAGGCCGCGGGCGGCAGGTCGGCGTGGCGCTCCTCGAGGAGCTCGGTCTCCGTGTGGTGCCGGTCGGCGGCGGAGACGACGACGTCGGCCGGCAGCACGGAGCCGTCGGCGAGGCGTACGCCCCGCACCCGGCCCGTCCGGCGGGGGCGGCGCAGCGAGGGCAGCGCGTCGTCGACCTCGATCGTCGTCACCTCAGCGCCCGTGCGGATGTCGACGCCCTCCCGGCGGGCGAGCCGCTCGAGGGCCTCGATGAGCGTGTACATGCCGCCCTGGGCGTAGCGGACCTTGTCCGCCAGGTCGAGGTGGCTCATGAGCGAGTACAGCGCGGGCAGCCGGTACGGCGACGAGCCGAGGAAGACGCCGTGGTAGCCCAGCACCTGCCGGAGCACGGGGTGCTGGACGGTCCCGGCGATGCGGTCGGCCATCGTCTCGGTGAGCAGGCCGCCCAGCGTCCCGAGGCGGGCCAGCACGTCCCGCCCGAGCGCGCGATCGGGACGCTCGAAGGTCGTGTAGAGGAAGTGGTCGAGGGCCGTCCGGTACGCGAGCGTGGAGCCCTCGACGTAGCGGCGGACCGCCTCCCCCGCGCCCGGCTCCAGCGCCTCGAAGGTCGCCCAGTTCTTCTCCGGCTCGGCGGAGACGTCGAGCGGCTGCGACACCTCCCCCGGCAGCTCCGGCTCCGGGAACACGCGGTACGCCGGGTCGAGCTCGACGAGGTCGAGGTGGTCCTCGACGCGCTCCCCGAGCAGCGCGAACGCGTGATCGAACGCCTCGGGCATGAGGTACCAGGAGGGGCCCGTGTCGAACCGGAACCCGTCCTGCTCCAGCGTGCCGGCGCGTCCGCCCACGCGTGCCGACCGCTCGAGGAGCGTCACCCGCGCCCCGCCGCGCGCGAGCAGCGCGGCGGTCGTCAGGCCGCCGATCCCCCCGCCGACGACGACCACCCGTCCTGCGCCGCTCACCCTCGTCCCGCCTCCGTCGTGCTCGTGCTGGTCGTGCTGGTCGTGCTGCCGGTACCGCTCGCGCTGGTCGCGGTGCCGGTGCCGCTCGTGCTGGTCGCGCTGGTCGTCACGGCGCCACGCGTGCTGGTCATGTCGGCGGTGGGCGTCGGGGCCGCGGCATCGCCGCGCGGGCTGCGCGCCCTCGTCGTGGACGGCGGCGACGACGACGGCCGCCGCGACGATCCCCCCGCCGCCTGGCCGCGACCACCGCGTCGGCGGTCCTCCGCCAGGGTCGTGGCCACCGCCCGCCCCACGAGCAGCAGCTTCTGCGGGTCGGGCACGCGCACCCGCCGCCGGGCCAGCTCCGCGGGGTCGGTGCGAGCGAGCCGGACGAGCAGGCCGTCGTACAGGGCCAGCGTCGCCGCGACCGCGCAGCGCGCCCGGAGGGGCAGGCGGGGCATCGCCGCGCGCGCCCGCGCCACGTCGTCGCCGATCTCGGCCAGCACGTCGCGCACCTGCGCAGGCGTCAGCGCGCGGGGGTCCAGGCCGGGGAAGTACGCACGACCGAGGTCGCCCGAGTCGGCACCCAGGTCGCGCAGGAAGTTGATCTTCTGGAACGCCGCACCCAGCGCCCGGGCGCCGTCGACGGTGGCCGCGTCCGGCGCGGGCGGCCTGCCCGCCCCGTCGGGACGGTCCGCGGCCAGGAAGACCTTGAGGCACATGACACCGACGACCTCGGCGGAGCCGTAGACGTACTGCTCGTAGCTGGACCGGTCGTGCTCGTGCACGGAGAGGTCCGCCCGCATGGACGCGAAGAACGGGTCGATCTCGCCCCGGTCGATCCCGGTGCGCCGGGCCGTGCGGGCGAACGCGTGCACGACGAGGTTCGTCGAGAAGCCCGTGCCCAGCGCGCGGCGCGTCTGCTCCTCGAGCTCGTCGAGCTCGGCCGCCGCCACCG
Source organism: Cellulomonas sp. plas2 (assembly GCF_057221735.1). Lineage (NCBI taxonomy): Bacteria > Bacillati > Actinomycetota > Actinomycetes > Micrococcales > Cellulomonadaceae > Cellulomonas > Cellulomonas sp. plas2. The sequence goes on along the minus strand of NZ_CM170155.1, from coordinate 627,815 downwards.
GACCGCGGTACGTGTCGACGACCTCGTCGGCGAGCCGGACCAGGGCGTACACCGCCTCGATGTCCTGCCGGGCGCGGGCGCCCAGCAACCGCGTCCCGAGGCCGAAGGACGTCGAGTAGGCCGCCAGCACGTCGCGGCTGGCGCGCGCGGCGGTGGCGTCGTAGAGCGCGAGCCCGTCAGGCACCAGCACCACGCCCCTCCGCGGCCCGTCCGGGGACGCTGCGCCCGTCCGTCTCCGCCCCCCGCCCGACGAGGTCCTCCACCAGCCCGACGAGGTAGCCGGCCAGGGGCGGCGGCACGGTGGTGACGGCCAGGTCGTGCGCCCGCGTGGCAAGCGTGCGCGCCAGGTCGAGGGTCGCGGCGCGGGCACCCGTCTGCTCGAGCACGGCGCGCACGGCGGCGGCCCCGGACTCGTCGAGGTCGGCGTGCCCGACGAGCGCGTCCAGCACGTCGCGCTGCTGGGGGCTCGCGGCCGCGTAGGCCGCCCGGAGGAGCTGCGTGCGCTTGCCCTCGCGGAGGTCCGACAGCACCGACTTGCCCGTCGTGGCGGGGTCGGCGAAGACGCCGAGGTCGTCGTCCACGAGCTGGAAGGCGACCCCGAGCGCCTCGCCCACCTGCCGCAGGGACGCGACGGTGGCGTCGTCGGCACCCGCCAGGACCGCACCGGCACCGAGCGGGACACCGAAGGTGTACACGGCAGTCTTCAGGTGGGCGACCGCGAGGGTGTCGACGTCGGCGGGCGCGTGCAGCGCGGAGCGCACGTCGAGCAGCTCGCCGGCGACGGTCGTGGCGATGCCGTCCGCGAGCTGCTGCACGAGCACCAGCCGCACGGCCGGGTCGACCGGCGCGGCCGCGACGAGCGCGAACGCCTGCGCGATGGCCAGGTCCCCGCCCAGCAGCCCCGAGGCGACCACCTGGTCCTCGAGGCGGCGCCCCGCGGCGCCATCGGCCACGAGCCGCGCCCGGGCCGACCCGGCGACGTTGGGCACGCCGCGACGGACCTCGTCGTGGTCGAGGAGGTCGTCGTGCACGAGCATCGCCGTGTGGAGGACCTCCTGCGCCGCGGCCACGTGCGCGACGGCGGCGACGTCCGTGCCGCCGAGCCCGAGGTACGCCGCCACCGTCAGGTGCGGGCGCAGCATCTTGCCGCCGACCTGCCGGCTCAGGTCCTGCCACAGGGCGGTGTACTCGGCGGCCGTGCCTGCGGCCTCCGTCGTCCGGCGGTGCGTGACGTCCCGCAGCACCTCCTCGACCGCGCGCATCGCCGCACCGACGTCCTGCGCGAGCGCCACGACGTCCGGGTCCTGCGGCGAGGGCGCGTGCGCGGGCCCTCGGACCGCTCCCTCGTCGGGGAAGAGCAGGTCGTGACGCGCAGGTCCACCCGCTCGCCCACGCCCGGGACGGCTCGCCTCGGAGCGCACGCTGACGTCCTCGTCGGTGCGGTGCGGCTCCATGTCCACCTCCGGGTCGGTCCACCACCCTACTGATCGCGCGACCCGTCCCTTGGCCGGAACCGGGTGCCCCTCCCGACCCTGGCGTACCCGAGGTCCGTGCGCGCGCATTCCGACCTGCTGGTGTGGACGACGGCATCAGCGCGCTCTCAGCGCTGTGCTGCTCTCCGCGACCGCGACCGCGACCGCGGCCCTCGACACCACCGGCCTCGCTCGCGCCTGCCCCGGCGCCCGTCCGCGCACGCATCCCCAGCGACCACCCGCTCGGGCGCCGTCCGTATCCGCGCGACGACGTCCGCCCCTCCGCGCGCGAAGCCGCCCGCTGGGCGGCCCGTCGCACCTAGACTCACGGCCCGTGACGTGGATGGTGACGGGCGGGGCGGGGTACATCGGGTCGCACGTGGTGCGGGCGTTCGGGCTGGTGGGCCTCCCGACGGTCGTGCTCGACGACCTGTCGAGCGGGCACCGCGGCTTCGTGCCCGACGAGGTGCCGCTCGTGGAGGGCTCGATCCTCGACACCGACCTCGTCGCGCGGACGCTGGCCGAGCACGACGTGGTCGGCGTGGTGCACCTGGCGGGGTTCAAGTACGCCGGCGTCTCCGTCGACCGACCGCTGCACACCTACGAGCAGAACGTCACCGGGACGGCGCACCTCCTCGAGGCCATGGCCGCGCAGGGGGTGCAGAACATCGTGTTCTCGTCCTCGGCGGCGACGTACGGGACGCCGGACGTCGACCTCGTGACGGAGGAGACGCCGACGGTCCCGGAGTCCCCCTACGGCGAGTCGAAGCTCATCGGGGAGTGGCTGCTCCGCGACCAGGGCCGCGCGGCCGGTCTGCGCCACACCTCGCTGCGCTACTTCAACGTCGTGGGGTCGGCGACCACCGACCTGTACGACACGAGCCCCCACAACCTCTTCCCGCTGGTGCTCGAGGCGCTGGCCGCGGGACGCACCCCGCGCATCAACGGCACGGACTACGCCACGCCGGACGGCACATGCGTGCGCGACTACATCCACGTCGCCGACCTGGCCGACGCCCACGTCGCCGCGGCCCGCACCCTCGCCGACGGCGGCACCCTGCAGCGCGTCTACAACCTCGGCTCCGGCGACGGTGTCTCGGTGCGGCAGATCATGGACGCGATGGCCCGGGTCACCGGCATCGACTTCACGCCCGACGAGGCTCCCCGACGGCCGGGCGACCCCGCCCGGATCGTCGCCTCCGGGGAGGCCGCGGCCCGGGACCTCGGCTGGACGATGCGCCACTCGCTCGACGACATGGTCCGCAGCGCCTGGGAGGCGCGCCAGGCGCACTGAGCACGAGCACGGCCAGCCGTCCGAGTCGGCGACGCGTGCCTCCGGGAGAGCCGACGGAGTCCGCGGAGTGCGCCTGCTCGAGAAGCCCCCAGGTCGGCAACCTGCGACTCCTCGAAAGCCCTCCGAGTCGGCGGCCTGCGCCTCATCGGTTGCCGTCCGAGTCGGCGGCGTGCTCCTCATGGCGAGCCGTCCGTCCCGGTCGGGCAGAGGTCGTCGCCGTCGTCGTCCGCCACGTCCTGCACGCCAGCGATGCCCGCGCCGGGCAGGGGTCGGCCGTGTCGGTCGGTGAAGTGCCACCGGGTGCCGCGGCGGGTGATCTCGATCCCGAGGGTGTGCACGCGGGCGTGGTGGTGCCAGCACAGCAGGACCCCCTTGCCGGCGTCGGTGTCGCCGCCGTCGCGGGCCCAGTGCCGCACGTGGTGCACCTCGCACAGCGCGGGTGGGGCGTCGCACCCCGGGAACCGGCACCGCCCGTCACGAGCCACGACCGCCCGGCGACGCGGCCCGGTGAACGTGCGCTGCGAGCGACCCACGTCCACGACCTCCGAGCGCGGCCCGAACACGATGCGCGAGACCACGCTGTCGCACGCCAGGCGCGCCAGCACCGAGGCCGGCACGGCCCCACCCCCGACCAGCTCGGCCACCCCGAACCGCTCGACGTCCGGTAGCCCGTCGTCCTCACCGTCACGCGGACCGCCACCCAACCCGCCGCCAGGCCCGTCAGGCAGCCCCTCTCCCGGTCTGACAGCCGCTGCGCCGTCCGGCGCGACAACTCCTGCGTCGGTCGATCTGGCTCCGGTCCCTCCGCCCGGCCCATCGCTGCCCGCCCGGCACACTGGCCCGGCCGCTGCCAACGACCCGCGCTCGTCCAGCAGGCCCGTCCCGGCCACGGCACGGCGCAAGGTGTCGAAGTCCACGACCACCGACAGGTGCGGGCGCTGCTCACCGACCGACCCGGCCAACCCGTGGTCCAACGTCAACCGCGCCAGGTCCACCAGCCCCTGCGCTCGCCGCTGCGAAGTCGTCCGCTGATCCCCCGCGACCGGCACGCCCATCACCATCTCCAACGCCGCACGCACCGTCGCGCCCGACTCCTCGGTCAAGAACCCCGACAGGTGATACCCACCCGTCGTAGCCGCCAGATCCACGAACTGACGCTCCTGCGCCTCCCGGAACCCCCGCTCATCGGCCTCCGGGTCCGCCGCCGCCGACCACCGCGAGACCAACCGACGGAACGACCCCACCGGCTGCACCCGCGCCTGCGCCAGCAAGAACCCCTCCCCCGCCACCGACCCCGCCTCCTGCAACGCGGCCACCCGCGCCGGTGTCGTGGCCGCCGAGGCGATCACCCGCGCCGCCTCCACGCCGATGTCCCCGGCCACGGCCGCACGCCCCGTGGCCGGCACCACCTCCTGCCAGACCCGCCCGGTACGCACCAACGCCGCCGCCCGCGCATGCGGCACCCGCCCCACCTCACCGACCCACCCCGCCAACGACCGGGCACCGGCCACCGCCCACAACCCGTCAGCCTCCACCACCGGCAACAACGCCGCCGCCACCGCCTCCAACCGCCCCGCCAACCGCAACGCCGCAGCCACCGCCTCCACCGCGCCCTGCCCCTCCACCGCCCGACCCCCCGGCCCCGCCGCCGCCAACACCGCCGCCACCGCATCGACCGCCACCTGCACAGCCGCCAACGCCGACCCCACCCCCACCACCCCGCTCAATCCCGCTCACCCCCGTCCCGACAATTTCCACCGCCCTCGACGACGAAGACGACAATGCCAGGCACCACCGACACGACACCGCGCCGGGAACAACGCTCAGGACCGGGACGAACAAGGGAAGGCGCGCGCATCAAGCCGCTGACCAGCGCAGATGCCGCTCGGGCACCACATCGCAGGATCCGGTAGCTCACCCCCCGCGGCCATGCGTCGAAAAGTTCGCCCGAAAGAGGGAAGAATGCGCCGAGCCGGCCACAGCCCTCATTTGAGTCGTGCCATCCACAGCTCTCTGGCAGTTTCGTGGACGGCAGCGATGCGATGGATGAACGGGTCGCGTGCGCGGTATTGGCGCGTGATGGAGCTGCTCCCTGCATCCTCGCCACTCACCACGATCGCGCCGGTGAGCCCGCGCGGTTGCTCCGCCCGCCGCTCTCTGCCTGTCGTCGAGGTCGTCGATGATCGATGCGTGGCTCTCGGCAGTCGGCAGCTCGCGGCGCATCACCGGCGGCCGCTGCAGCGCGTCGCCGCAGGCCTGTGGCGCATGGCGGCGGGGGCCGCGCTCGTCGCGGTCGTCGCCGGCATCTGGGGATACGACACGGCCCGGTCCGTCCGAGCCTTCGCGGCCGGCGCGACCACGACGACCGCCACCGTGGAGGCGTGCCACGGCGCAGGCCGCGCCGGGCCGCGGCAGTGCCGCCTCTCCTACGAGCTCGCCGACGGCACCGTGCAGACAGGGCACGTCGACGTCGACGACCTCGGGACCACCTCGACGGGCGCGCACGTCGAGGTGGAGTACGCCGACCGCCAGCCCTGGCTGGTCCGCGTCGCCGGGCAGGACACCGCGGCCAGCGGCGAGGGCACGTACCCGGTGGCCGTGGCCGCCGTCCTGTGCGCACTCGCGCTGGGGACGGTCGCGGCGCTCGTCGGCCGGGCTCGTCCCGCTCCCCCTGGACGCCATGCCGCGTCGCCGCCGTCACGCGCACTGCGCGCGTGACCGCGGGCGGCAACCGGCGGAGGTCACCCGGGAGCGCCGAGCTGGACCGCCCTCAGCCGCGCGCCGCCGGCCGTGGGGCGACCGGGAGCGCCTGCAGCGCCGGCAGGCGCTCGCTGAACGCCTCCGCGACGCGCTCGTCGCCGGCGTAGACGCCCTCCGCCCGCGGCCAGTGCAGGACCACGTCCGTGAAGCCCAGGGCCGCGGCCCGCTCCACGCCCTCGACCGCCAGGTCGACCGACGACAGGGCGAACCGCGGGGCGCCGTCGAGGCTGAGCACCCGGCGCAGCGGCGGGCGGCCGGCGGCGGCACGGCCCGCGGTGGCCTCAGCACGGTCGACGTCGTCGGACAGCGCGGCCAGCGCCTCCCACCAGCGCTCCTGGGCGGCGGCGGGCTCGTCGTCCAGGTCTTCCGGGCCGAGCGCCGGGCCGTAGGTCACCCAGCCCTCGCCCAGCCGGGCCGCCAGCGCCATGGTCCGCGGCCCGTTCGCGGCCACGAGGAACGGCGGCCGCGGCCGCGCGAGCGTCCCCGGGTGCATGCGCGCGCCGTGCGCCTCGTACGCCTCGCCGACGTGGTCGGTCACGGCCTGCGTGAGCAACCGGTCCAGCACGGCCACGAACTCCTCGAACCGGCGCGTGCGCTGTCCCCGCGTCGGCGCCGGTCCGAGCACGCCGGCGTCGAACCCCTCGCCGCCCGAGCCGATCCCGAGGAGGAACCGGCCACCGGACACGTCGTCGAGGCCCATGACGTCCTTGGCGAACGGGACGGGGTGCCGGAAGTTCGGCGATGCCACGAAGGTGCCGAGCGCGATGCGCTCCGTCACCGCCGCAGCCGCCGCGAGCAGCGGGACCGTCGCGAACCAGGGCTCGTCGACGAGGGACCGCCACGCCAGGTGGTCGTACGTCCAGGCGTGGTCGTACCCCCGCTCCTCCAGCTCCGTCCAGCGCCTCCGCGCGCGTGACCAGCGTTCCTGCGGCAGCAGCACCATCCCGACGGCGACCATGGCGCCGACCCTACGGCGGCCCACCGACACGGCACGGACCGGCGGCACGGCACCGCCGGCGCGACTAGCGTGCAGGCATGGAGACTGTCAGCCGTGTCGTGCACGCACCCGCCTCGGCCGTGCTGGCGGTGCTCGCGGACGGCTGGAGCTACGCCTCGTGGGTGGTCGGGGCGTCGCGCATCGAGGGTGTCGACCCGTCGTGGCCGGAGCAGGGGTCCCGCATCGCCCACTCGGTGGGTCCGTGGCCGGCCGTCATCGACGACATCACCGTCAGCCGCGGCTGGGACCCCGAGCACGGCATCCGGCTCCGGGCGCGGGGCTGGCCGCTCGGCGAGGCGCTCATCGTCGTGCACGTGGAGCCGCTGGGCGACGACCGGTGCCGTGTCGAGTTCGCCGAGGACGCCTCGTCCGGTCCCGGTCGGCTCGTGCCGCCGCCGCTGCGGCACCTCGTGCTGCGGTGGCGCAACATCGAGACGGTCAAGCGGCTCGCGCTGCTGGCCGAGCGGCCGAGCCCCGAGGTCGGTCGGCACCCGCACCCCGAGCGCTGACGTCGCCCGGCCGCCGGGCCGCCGGTCCGGCTCGCGCTCGCCCGTCACCCCTCGTGCAGGTGGGTCCGCTCGCCGTCGACGTCGAAGATCGACAGCACCTCGACCGTTCCCTCGTGCGCCAGGACCGCGTGCGGCACCATCGTCGAGAACGACGCCGCCTCCCCCGCGCGGACGAGCAGCACCCGGTCCCCGAGCTCGAGACGCACGGTCCCCGACAGCACGAGGAACCACTCCCGCCCCGGGTGGACCCGCCGCTCGGCGGGCTCGCGCGGACGGTCGGTGCCGATGCGCATCTTCGCGACGGTGATGCCGGGCAGCGCCCGTTCCGGTGACAGGAGCCAGGTGGTGAGCCCGGCGGCGTGCTGCGGCTCCGGGCGGATGACGACGTCGTCGTCACCCGCCGGCTCGACGAGCGCGTCGATGCTCGTGCCGAGGGCCCGGGCAAGCGGCACGAGCTGGTCGAACGCGAGCCGCCGGTGCCCGGTCTCGATGCGGCTGATCGTCGACGGGCTGAGGTGGCACCGGGCGCCGAGGGCGTCGAGGGACAGCCCGCGCGAGACCCGCAGGCTCCGCAGGCGCTGCCGGATGAGGTCCTCGGTGCCCAGCTCGTCTTGCTTCATGAGCAAGACCCTATGCCGCTAGAGCATGACCGACCTACCGTGACTCCCATGCACCAGCACAGGGACGACGAGCACCGGAACGACGAGCACCGGCACCAGCACGACGAGCGCCGCCACCAGGGTCCGACGCCGCACACGGCGCACGACGACGCCACCCTCGCGGACCTGCTCGACCTCGACGCATGCGTGCTGCGCCCCACGCTCGACGAGGTCGTCGCGTGGTCCGTCGCGCGGGCGACCGCCGGCGGGCGGCCCGTCCGCACGGTCGTCGACCTCGGCGCCGGCACGGGCTCCGGCACCCTCGCCCTGGCGCGCGCCCTGCCGGAGGCGCAGGTCGTCGCGGTGGACGTCTCGCCGGTCATGCTCGACCGGCTGGAGTCCGCGGCGCGCGCGGCGGGGGTCGGCGACCGCGTGCGGACGGTCCGCGCCGACCTCGACGCCGGCCTGCCCGCGGAGGTCGCGGGCGCCGACCTCGTGTGGGCGGCGTCGTCGCTGCACCACGTCGCCGACCCGGCCCGGCTGCTGCGGGAGGTGGCGGGGGCACTTCGCCCGGGAGGCACGCTCGTCGTCGTCGAGATGGACGACCGGCCCTGGTTCCTCCCGTCGCACGGCCAGCACGCGGTCCTCGAGCGCGACCTGCACGCCGCCGCCGACGCCCAGCACCACAACGCTCACCCGGACTGGACGGCGGACATCGCCGCAGCCGGGCTCGGCCCGGTCGTCACCGCGGGGTTCCGGGTGCGCACGGACGCGTCGCCGGACGAGCTCCTCGCGTGGGCGCACCTCCAGCTGACCCGGCTGCGCCAGGGGCTGGGCGACGGCCTCGACGACGACGGACGGGCCCTCCTCGACGCCCTGCTCGACGACGAGGACGCGCGCGCCCTCACCGCCGCCGACCTCGACGTCCGCGGCAGCCGGACCGCCTGGGCGGCGACGGCCCCCGACGAGCCGGCCGGGGCACCGGCGGACGTCGACGTGCTCGTCGTCGGGGGCGGCGCGGCCGGCCTGGCCGCAGCCGTGGTGCTCGGGCGCTCGCGCCGCTCGGTGCTCGTCGTCGACGGCGGTGAGCAGCGCAACGCCCCGGCGCACGGCGTGCACAACCTGCTCGGCCGGGAGGGCGTCGCGCCGCACGACCTCGTCGCCGCCGGTCGCACCGAGGCGCGCGCCCTCGGTGTCGCCGTCGTCGACGGCGAGGTCCGCGGCGCTCGGCGACGCGGCGAGGACCTGAGCGACGGGTTCGACGTCGACCTCGTCGTCCGCCCGAGCGGCGCGACCGGCACGACCGGCCCGACCGGCGCTGCCGGCGCGACCTCGACCGTCCGCGCCCGACGCATCGTCCTGGCCACCGGCCTCGTCGACGAGCTCCCCGACGTGCCGGGCCTGCGCGAGCACTGGGGCACGCGCGTCCTGCACTGCCCCTACTGCCACGGCTGGGAGGTGCGCGACCGCCGGCTCGTCGTGCTCGGCACGGGGGACGGCTCGTACCACCAGGCGCTCCTGTTCCGGCAGCTCACGCCGCACGTCACCGTGGTGCGGCACGCGATGCCGCCCCTCGACGACGAGCGCGCCGCGACGCTCGCCGCCCTGGGCGTCGAGGTCGTCGACGGCCCGGTCCTCCGGCTGGACCCCGTAGTCGCCGCGGGAGCGACCGCCGCCCTCACCGTTGTCCTCGCGGACGACCGGACCCTGCCCGCCGACGCCGTGGTCGTCGCCCCGCGCTTCGTGCCCCGGGCCGACCTCTACCTGTCCCTGGGCGGCACGCTCGTCGACCACCCGATGGGCGCGCAGCACGTGCCCACCGGGCCTCAGGGCCGGACCGACGTGCCGGGTGTCGTCGCCGCGGGCAACGTCGCCGACCTCGCCGCCACGGTGGCCGTCGCCGCGGCCGCCGGGCAGACCGCCGGCGCGGGCCTCAACGCCGACCTCGTCGAGGAGGACGCCGCCCGTGCGGTGCAGGCGTGGCGCGGGCGCGGGTCGCACGCGCCCGCCGTGGCGCACGCGGTCACGACCACCGCCTGACGGCACGGCCGACGGGCCCGTCCGCCACCGTCCGCCGACGGGCCCGTCCGCCACCGTCCGCCGACGGGCCCGTCCGCCACCGGTCACGGGGGGACCGGCGGCACACGCCCGGCCGGCCCGTGATCCGCCCGCCTCAGGGCCGGTCCAGCACCCGCTCCCAGGCCGTGCGCACGAGCGCCGCGCGCGCCCCGCCGAGCAGCCCCTGCTGGTTCAGCGCGGCTCGCGCGGCGTTCCAGCCGCACGCCCCGTGCACGCCACCCCCGGGGTGCGCCGACGCGCTGGCCAGGAACAGCCCACGCACCGGCGTCTCGGGCCGTCCGAGCCCCGTCGTCGGACGGAAGACGAGCTGCTGGTGCAGCGACGCCGTGCCGCCGTTGAGCGACCCGTTCTCGAGATTCGCGTCGTGCTCCTCGAGCGCGTCGGGGCTCTGCACGTGCCGCGCCACGACGGCGTCCCCGAACCCCGGCGCCGTCCGCTCGAGCGCCGCCTCCACGCGCTCCACCTCAGCCGCGGTGGCCGCGGCGTCCCAGGTGCCCCCGTGCGGCAGGTGCGTGTACGCCCACACGGACTCGGTCCCGGCGGGCGACCGCGTCGGGTCGGCGGTGGTCATCTGCCCGACGAGCAGGAACGGCCGCTCCGGCGGCCGACCCGTCGACAGGTCGGCCGCGTAGTCGACGAACCCGTCCATGTCGACGCCGAGGTGCACCGTCCCCGCACCCGCGGCCTGCGGCGACCGCCACGGGATCGGCCGGTCGAGCGCCCAGTTCACCTTGAACGTCGGGTGGTCCCACTGGAAGCGGGCGACGTCGCGCTTCAGCCGCTCGGGCAGGTGCCGGTCCTCGACGAGCCGGCCGTACAGCGACGGCGCCGTCACGTCGGCGAGCACCGCCCGCCGCGCGGCGATGCGCTCGCCCCCGGCCGTCTCGACGCCGATCGCCCGGCCGCCGCGCACGTGCACCCGCACCACGCGCTCGCCGGTCCGCACCGAGCCGCTGCCCGCGCGTACCCGACGCGCCAGCGCGTCGGCGAGGCTGCCGGCGCCGTGCTCGGGCACGGGGAAGCCGACGTCCTGGCCGAGCATCGCCAGCAGCCACCCGAACAGGCCCGACCCCGCGGCGTCCGGCGGGATGTCCGCGTGCATCGCGTTGCCGGTCAGCAGCAGCCCGCCGCCCTGACCCCGGAAGCTCTCGTCCGCCAGCCGCCGGACCGGCAGCAGCGCCAGGCGCGCCAGGTCGAGCGCCCCGCCCACGCCGGTGCGGCCGAGGATGCGCGCGACCGCCTTCACCGGCGGGATCGGCGTGAACAGCGCGTCGAGCAGCGGGTCCCGCACCCGGTCCCACTGCTCGACGAGGTCCAGCCACGCCTGCCCGTCGCCGTCCCCCCAGCCCTCGAGGCCGGCCGCCGTGTCGCTCGCCTCCTGGTGCAGCACGGCCGTGCGGCCGTCGTCCAGCGCGTGCGCCAGCACGTCCGGCGCGTGCACCCAGCGCAGCCCGTGGTCCTCCAGGTGCAGCCCCCGCACGATCGGCGAGGCCGCCGCCAGCGGGTAGAAGGCGCTGAACAGGTCCGTCCGGTAGCCCGGCGCCAGCACCTCGGCCGTCCGCACGGCACCGCCCACCTCGGGCTGCGCCTCGAGCACGAGGACGTCCCACCCCGCGTCCACGAGCGCGTTCGCGGCGACGAGGCCGTTCGGCCCCGCCCCGATGACCACGGCGTCGACCGTCTGCACCGCACACCCCTCACCGCGCCCGGCTCGGCTCCCGCGCGCACGGCCCCCACGCTCGCACGCCGCGCCCCGCGCCGCCCCTCGTCGGGCGCGCCGCCGGGGACGCCGGGGCGGCTGCCGGGGCTGGGGACGGCTCGTCGTCCACCGGTGCCCTCCCGACCGGCCCCGCCGGACCGCCCGCGCCCCTACTCTCCGGGCATGGACGCCTCCCCGCCCGACGACTGGTCCCCCGTCCCGGGCGCCCCTGCCGCCGCCCGGTCCCTCCCGGCGTCCGACGAGCAGGTGAATGCCGACGCGGACGGCACGAAGGGCTTCGTCCGGGCGTTCCGCGCCTTCCTCGACGAGGTCGTCGCCAAGGAACGCACGACCGCGGAGGACCACGGGCCCCAGATCGGCGAGGTCGTGCGCGAGCACCTCGGCTCGGCGGCCACGGTGACGCCGCTCGTCGTGCGCGAGGAGATCCCCGGGCACGCCCTCGTCGACCTCGACATCGCGCTCGAGGTGCTGGCTGAGCGCGGCGGCGGCGAGCGCGTGGTGGGCGTCGGCGGCGGGGACCAGGCGCACCACCAGTCGTTCGGCGACCTGCTCACCCGCGGCTACGGCTTCTACGGCACCGGTCCGGTGGACCGCGTGAACCTCCCGACGGGTCCGGACACCACCCGCCGGGTCATCGCGTTCGGCGTGCGGCTCCTGACGTTCCGCGGGCAGCCGCTGGCGGTCCTGCAGCGCGCAGCCCGGCCGCAGTACGGGAGGGATTCAGCCCTCGAGGTCGCGTGCCTCGACGAGGACCTCGCCCCGGCGTTCATCGACGAGGTCCGGCGGCTCATGCTCGAGCGCAGCGTCCTGCGCGGGCAGGTCGTGTCGTTCTCCGGCTCGCCGTTCGAGCCGCACAGCAACGGCGGCATCACCTTCGTCGCCCGCCCCGACGTGGGCGAGGCGGACGTCGTCCTGCCGCCCGGGGCGCTGGAGCGGATCCGTCGGCACGTCATCGGCATCGGCCGGCAGCGCGAGCAGCTCGTCGCCGCCGGGCAGCACCTCAAGCGCGGCGTGCTGCTCTACGGGCCGCCGGGCACGGGCAAGACGCACACGGTCCGGCACCTCGTCGCCAGCGCGCCCGGCACCACCGTCGTCCTGCTGTCGGGCGCGTCCCTCGCCTACGTCACGACCGCCGCCCAGCTCGCGCGGGCGACGCAGCCCGCGGTCGTCGTGCTCGAGGACTGCGACCTCGTCGCCGAGGACCGCGGGATGTCGCCGGGTGAGCGCCCGCTGCTCTTCCAGCTGCTCGACGCGATGGACGGGCTCGACGGCGACGCCGACGTCACCTTCCTGCTCACGACGAACCGCGCCGACCTGCTCGAGCGGGCGCTGGCCGAGCGGCCGGGCCGCGTCGACCTCGCCGTCGAGGTGCCGCTGCCGGACCTCGAGGCGCGGCGGCAGCTCCTGCGCCTGTACGCCCGCGACCTCCCGCTCTCGGACGCCGCGCTCGACGACGCCGCCGCCCGCAGCGCGGGGGTGACGGCCTCCTTCACGAAGGAGCTGCTGCGCCGCGCGGTGCTCGTCGCTGCGACGGACGGACGCCCGGTGCAGGACGCGGACCTGGCGGAGGCACTCGACGAGCTGCTGTCGGACGCCGAGCAGCTCACGCGCTCGCTCCTGGGCAGCGGCGGCCCCGGTACGCCCGACGAGGGGCCGTCGCCCGGCGCAGACCACTGACGCCTGCACGGGCGGGCGATGCCGGCCCGCCGCGTCGGCCGCTCAGATGTGCGCGTGCCACACGTGCGCGTGCCACATGTGCGCGTGTCACACGTGCGCGTGCCGCTCCGTGCCCGTCGTCGCCGGCGGCTCGAGCTGGAAGGTGCAGTGGTCGACGTCGAAGTGGCCGACGAGGCACCCGCGCAGGTCGGCGAGGACCTGCGCGGCCCGGCCGGAGCGGAACGTCTCGTCGGACACCTCCACGTGCGCCGACAGCACGGGTACGCCCGACGTGATGGTCCACGCGTGCAGGTCGTGCACGCCCGTCACCCCCGGCACGCCGGCCATGTGGCGTCGCACCTGCTCCAGGTCGACGCCCTGAGGCGTGCTCTCCAGCAGCACCGCGCCGACCTCCCGCAGCAGCACGACGGCCCGCGGCAGCACCAGCAGCCCGACGAGGACCGACGCGACGCCGTCGGCGCGCACGAACCCCGTGACGGCGACGACGAGCGCGGCGGCGACCACGGCCGCCGAGCCGACGAGGTCGCCCAGCACCTCCAGGTAGGCCCCACGGAGGTTGAGCGACTCGCGCTGCCCCCGGTGCAGCACGGCCAGCCCGATCGCGTTGGCGACGAGGCCGACCACCGCGAAGGCCAGCATGAGCCGCGCGTCCAGCGGCTGCGGCTCGACGAGGCGCCGCACGCCGCCGACCAGCACGAGCACCCCCACGACCGCGACGACGAGACCGTTGGCCAGCGCCGCGAGGATCTCCGCCCGCTGCCAGCCGAACGTGCGCGCGGCGCTGGCCGGCCGGGCGGCCAGCGCCGTCGCGAAGAGGGCCAGGGCGACGCCGGCCGAGTCCGTGAGCATGTGCCCCGCGTCCGCGAGCAGCGCGAAGGACCCCGACAGCACGCCGCCGACGACCTCCGCCACCATGACGACGAGCGTGAGGACGAGCACGCCGACGAGCCGCCCGCGGTGTGCCTGCGCCGCGGTCGCGCCGTGCGCGTGGCCGGATCCGTGGCCGGGTCCGTGCGCGTGGCAGTGACCGCGCCCGTGGGAGTGGCCGCGCCCCTGGGTGTGCGCGTGCGTCCCCGGCCCGTGCGCCTCGTCGGGCACCGGGTGCGGTCCGGGGTCCCCGCACCCGGGCGGCGGCGCGACGGTCGTCACGCGACCAGGGTAGCGACGGGCACCCGCACGCCCGCTGCGTCCCGCACGGCTGCCCTCAGGACCGGCGCGGGACCCGTCAGCCCCAGCCCAGGGCGTGCAGCCGCTCGTCGTCGATGCCGAAGTGGTGGGCGATCTCGTGCACCACGGTGATCGCCACCTCCTCGACGACCTCGTCGCGGTCCTCGCACATCCGCAGGGTCGGGCCGCGGAAGACGGTGATGCGGTCCGGCAGCGACCCGGCGGCCCACCAGCCGTCGCGCTCGGTGAGGGGCGTGCCCTCGTAGAGCCCGAGCAGGTCCGGGTCCTCGGCGTCCGCCGGCGGCTCGTCCTCCACGAGCACCACGACGTTGTCCATCAGCCGCGCGAGCTCCGCCGGCACCTGGTCGAGCCCGTCGCGGACGGCGTCGTCGAACTCCTCGTCGGACATCTCCACCACCGACCCATCCTCCCCCGTCGTCGCCATCCGCACGCCGGTCGTCGGGCCGTGGTCGGCCCCCGTCACCCTGCTGCCGGAGGCCGGTTTGGGGATCCGGCCCGGGCGTGCGTATGCTCATCCCCGGTTCCGACGCCTCGTCGTGCGGGGCGGTGATCCCGCCCTCATCGTCTAGCGGCCTAGGACCCCGCCCTTTCACGGCGGTAGCACGGGTTCGAATCCCGTTGGGGGTACGAGCAGCACCAGCAGTTCCGCAGGTCAGCACCACCAGTACCAGGTCTCACCACGAGGCCCCGTAGCGCAGTTGGTTAGCGCGCCGCCCTGTCACGGCGGAGGTCGCGGGTTCAAGTCCCGTCGGGGTCGCTCCACCACCCGGTCCCCTGGACCAGGTGACCACGGCTCTGTAGCTCAGTTGGTAGAGCGCACGACTGAAAATCGTGAGGTCACCGGATCGACACCGGTCGGAGCCACATCGAGACCCCCCGGGCCACGCCCGGGGGGTCTCCTGCATCACAGGGTGTGCAGCAGCACCGCGACGAGGCGGACCCGGTCCAGCAGCGACGTCACCCGCAGGTGCTCGGTCACCGCGTGCGCGCCGCCGCCGGCCGGGCCGAGGCCGTCCAGGGTCGGCAGCCCGAGGGCGCCCGTGCCGTTCGTGTCCGCGGCTCCCGGCGCCGGCCGCGCCTCCACCGCCACCCCGACCGCCGCGCCCGCCGCGCGCACCGCCGCGAGCAGCCCCGCCGACGCGGCCCCGGGCGCCCACGTCGGCCGATGGGACAGCACCTCGGCGGCGACCGTGGCCCCCTCGCGCACCGGCACGAGCGCCTCGAGGTACCCGAGCACCTCCCGCTCGACGTCCGCGTCCCCGAACCGCAGCCCCAGCAGCGCCTCGGCCCGGGCGGGCACCACATTGGCGCGCCCCCCGCCGGACACGCCACCGGCGTTCACCAGCAGGGTCCCGGGATGCTCCGTCGCGACGGCCGCGAGCCGCTGCCGGACGGCCAGGAGCTGGTCGACGAGCTCGTCGACCGCGTTCACGCCCTTCTCCGGGTCGACGGCCGCGTGCGCCTCCCGCCCGGTGACCACCAGGCGCACCCGCGTGCTGCCCAGGCGCGCGTCCTTGAGGGCGCCGTCGGCGTGCGGCGCCTCGAACCCCAGCACCGCGGCGCAGCCCTCCGCCGCCTCCGTGACGACGGCGGCGCCCGTCGACGACCCCACCTCCTCGTCGGCGACGACGACGAGCCGTGCCGGCCGCCGGTCGAGCCCCGCCTCGGCGAGCACCGCGAGCGCGGTGAGGGCCACGACGAGCCCGCTCTTCATGTCGAAGGCACCCGGCCCGGCGAGCACGTCCCCCTCCTCACGCCAGGGGACGTCGCCGTCCAGCGTCCCGACGGGCCACACGGTGTCGGCGTGGCCGACCAGCAGCACGGGCGGCAGCGCACCCGCGGCCCCGTGGCCGGGGACGTCGACGACGAGGTGCGGGCCGCCGGCGGACGGCACGGTCCGGCACCGGGCGCCGGGCAGCGTGGCGGCGGTCGCGGTCAGCAGGGCGACGACCTCGCCGACTGCGGTGGCGTCGCCCGTGGGGGACTCGAGGTGGACCAGCGCGCGCAGCAGCGCGACGGCCTCGTCCGCCCGCGCGAGGACCCCGGCGTCCACGGCGGCGACGGCGCCCCGGGCAGGCGGTCGCGGGCCGGGCAGGCCTCCTGGCGACCCACCACTCGCGCCGTGGGCCGGACCCCCGGCAGGGCCCTCGCCCGGACGGTCCCCCGGACGCTCGAGCGGACGGTCGGACGCGGTGCCGTCGTCGGTCATGCGGCGAGCATACGCGGCAGGTCCCGCTCGGAACGGGGACGCCAGACGGGCGTCCGCGTGCAGCACCGATCCCCGCCCACGATGGTGACACCGCAAGATACGTTCCCTATGATCGCGGCGTGACCCAGTCCCCGGTCGGCACCCCCGACGTCGTCGTCGACCACCTGCGCACCGCCGCGGAGCTCGACGAGGCCTCGCACCTGTACCGGGCGGTGTTCGGCTACGACGGGTCCGAGAGCGGCCTCAACCGCCGCCTGCTCCTGGCCCTCGCCGCCAACGGGGGCGCGGCGCTCGGCGCCCGGACGACGGACGGCCGCCTCGTCGCCTTCGGGTACGGGTTCCCCGGGTGGGACGGCTCCCGCGCCTGGTTCTACTCGCAGGCCGTCGTCGTCGCCGCGGACGCGCAGGGCCTCGGGCTGGGCCGCCGGCTGAAGCACGCGCAGCGGCTGGCGGCGCTCGAGCGGGGCTTCACGACGATGCGGTGGTCCTTCGACCCGCTCTACGCCCGCAACGCGCACCTCAACCTCGACGTGCTCGGCGCCGTCGGCCGCTGGCTGCACCGCGACCTGTACGCCGACGGCGACTCCGACCGCCTCGTCGTCGAGTGGGACCTGACGCGGGACCGGGAGCAGGACCCCGCGGACCGCCCCGCGCCCCCCGCCCCGTGGGAGGCCAGCGGCCCGGCGGACTGGGGCCGGGTCCTGCGGCACCCGACGCTGCCGGGCGTGGCGGCGGTCCCGTTCCCGGCGACGCTCCAGGTGGGCTCCGGCGACCGGGCGGCCGCCCGCGCGACGGGCGCCCGCGTGGAGGACGCGCTGGCCGGGCTGCTCGACGAGGGCCTCGCCGCCGTCTCCTGCGTGCGGCTCGACGCGGGGACCGCCGTGTACGTCTGCGAGGCGGGCCGGTGACGGGCGCGGCGGACGCGCACGCCGAGCACCGACGGCTCAGCAGCCCGTCCGCGCGCTTCGGTGCGCGCGCGCAGGGCCGCGCCTCGGCGGCCGTGCTCCAGGCCCGTCTCGTCGAGCAGGAGTCGCGCACGCTCGCGGCGACCCTCGCGCGGCACACCGCGTCGGGCGAGGTGCTGCGCGCGGCGGCCCTCGTCGTCGGCGCCCGGCGACGGTTCGTCACGGGCGCCGGCAAGTCCTTCGCGTACGCGACGCTGCTGGCCGCGGACCTGTCGGCGGCGCTGTCGCAGGTGACGCTCGTCGACGACACCATCGTCGGCGCGCTCGACGTGCTCACCGAGGTGCGGGACACCGACGTGCTCGTCGCCTTCTCGTTCCGGCGCTACCGGCGCACGACGCTCGGGATCGCGGAGCAGTTCGTCGCCGGCGGTGGCACGCTCGTCGCCGTGACGGACGACGAGAGGGCGCCGCTGGCACGGCACGCCGCCGTCACGGTGGTCGTCGGCACCGACTCCGCCTCCTGGGCCGACTCCCCCACCGCCGTCGCGGCCACCGTCCACCTGCTGGGGGCGCTCACCACCGCCAGCGCGAAGGGTGCCCGCCGTCGCCTGGCCGACCGCGACCGCATCAGCGGTGCCCTGGGCGTGTACGTCGCGGCCGACGAGCACACGGGGCGCACCCCGCAGCACGAGACGGACACCACCCGGAGGGGGACGCGATGAGGGTCGTCGAGGCGACGGCGACGGTGGTGCGCCTGCCCCTGGTGCACGCCTTCACGACGAGCTCGCACGCGAAGAGCTGGCTGCAGCACGTCCTCGTCGAGCTCGTCGCGGAGGACGGCACGGTCGGCTGGGGCGAGATCGCCTCCCCGTCGGGCCCGTTCTACTCCTCGGAGACGGTCGGCACGACGCTGCTCGTCGCGCGCGAGCACCTGCTGCCCGCGCTCCTGCGCGCGGAGTGGGAGCACCCGCGCGAGGCCACGGAGGCGTGGCGCAAGGTCCGCGGGCACGAGTTCGCCAAGGCCGGCGTCGACGCCGCGTGCTGGACGCTCTGGGCGCAGGCGCAGGGCGTCCCGCTCGCCACGGCGCTCGGCGGCACGCGCACGGAGGTGCCCGTGGGGGTCTCGCTGGGGATCGAGCCGACGGTCGACGCGCTGCTGGAGCAGGTGCAGCTCCAGGTCGACGCCGGCTACGGCCGCGTGAAGCTCAAGATCGCGCCGGGCTGGGACGCGGAGCCGGTGGCGGCCGTGCGCGCGGCCTTTCCCGACCACGACCTGCACGTCGACGCGAACGGCGCCTACCCGGCGACGGACGAGGCGTTCGCGGTGCTCGCGGGCCTCGACCGGTACGGGCTGACGATGGTCGAGCAGCCCTTCGGGCCGCGCGACTTCCTCTCGCACGCGGCCCTGGCCGAGCGGATGGACACGCCCGTCTGCCTCGACGAGTCCGTGGTGGCGCTCGACGACCTGCGCACCATGCTGGCGCTGCGGGCGGGGAGCATCCTCAACATCAAGGTCTCCCGGATGGGCGGGCTGACGCCGGCGCTGGCCGCTCACGACCTGGCGCGCGAGCACGACGTGCCCGTGTGGTGCGGCGGCATGCACGAGTTCGGCGTCGGACGTGCCGCGAACCTCGCGCTGTCGAGCCTGCCCGGGTTCTCGCTGCCGTCCGACGTCTCGGGCTCCGGCAAGTACTACGCACGGGACGTCGTCGTGCCGCCCGTCGTCTCCCGCGACGGGGTCACGGCGGTCCCCACCGGTCCCGGCCTCGGCTTCGACGTCGACCGCGACTGGGTCATCGCCAACGCCCAGTCCTCCACCACCTTCCGGCTCGACGGCGGCGACGTCGTCGAGGTCCCCTCCGGCACCCGCACCCAGGGAGCGTGACCGTGCCCGTCCTCCTCCTCGTCGACGCCCTGCCCCCGCTGGGCGGGGCGCCCGCCGGCACCCCGGCTCCCGGCGTCACGACTGCCACGACCGCGCCCGACGACGACGCCCGCATCCGCGCGGTCGACCCCGCGGCGCCGCACGTGACCGTGCTGGACCTCGGGGTCACCCGCGGCGACGGCATCTTCGAGTCCTTCGGCGTCGTCGAGGGCGCGGTGCAGGCGCTCGAGCCGCACCTGGTCCGGCTCGCCCGGTCCGCAACGCTGCTCGACCTGCCCGCGCTCGACCTCGACGTGCTCCGCACCGCCGTCCTGCGCTCGGTCGAGCTGCACGAGCCCCTGCCGGAGCTGCTGTGCAAGCTCGTCGTCACCCGCGGGGTCGAGGGCGCCACGGACGCGCACGGCCGCCCGGCCGTCACGGCGTGGGTCTACACGGACCCGGGGGCGGACTTCCGGCGCGAGCGCACGGAGGGCGTCGACGTCGTCACGCTCGACCGCGGGTACCGGCACGACGTCGCGCAGACCTCGCCGTGGCTGCTGCAGGGTGCGAAGACGCTCAGCTACGCGGTCAACAAGGCGGTGTACCGCGAGGCGGCTCGGCGCGGCGCGCAGGACGTCGTGCTCGTGTCATCCGACGGGTTCGTCCTCGAGGGGCCGACGTCCACGCTCGTCGCCCGGTACGGCGACCGGGTCGTCACGCCGGCGACCGACCAGGGCATCCTCGCCGGGACGACGCAGGCGGCCGCCTTCGCGTGGTTCGCCGCGCAGGGGCTGACCACCGCGGAGGTGCAGCTCACCGTCGAGCGGCTGCGGGAGGCGGACGGCCTCTGGCTGCTGTCGAGCGGTCGGCAGTCCGTGCCGATCCGCTCGCTGGACGGCACGTCCGTGCCGGTCGACGACACGACGACCGCCGGCCTCCTGACCCACCTGCTGGGCCGGCGCTCCTGACGACCGCGGCCCGCGTCGCGTCCCCCGTCCCGGAGCCTCGCGCGTCCCCCGGCACCACGACACCGGTGTGACGTGCGCGGGACCAGCGGGTCCGGTCCGGGTTCGTCTCGCGTCGGGACCGGCGGACCGACAGACTGTGCCGATGCACCCCGTGGGGCCCCGCGCCCCACGGCCACTGCCGTCGACGAAGGGTCCTCCATGAGCACGAGCACGAGTGCGGGCACGAGCGCGGGCACGAGCGCCGGCACCACCGGGCGGTCGCTCGGCCAGCTGGTCAGCGACCTCAGCGAGCAGGGGGCGCGCCTCGTGCGCGCCGAGATCGACCTGGCCAAGGCCGAGCTCGTCGAGAAGACGAAGTCCCTGGGCCTCGGCGCCGGGCTGCTCATCGGCGCCGCGGTGGTGGCCGCCTACCTCGGCATCGCCGTGCTGGCGCTCGTGGTCATCGTGCTCGACCTGTTCCTGCCGCTGTGGCTTGCCGCGCTGATCGTCGTCGTCGTGCTCACCGTCGTCGTCGCCGTGCTCGCCCTGCTCGGCAAGAAGCGGCTGGACGCGGGGTCCCCGCCGAAGCCGACCCGTGCCACCGAGAACGTCCACGAGGACGTCACCGCCGTGAAGGAGGCCATCGGCTGATGAGCGACAAGAACGGGACCTTCGCCACGCCGCGCACGGTCGCGCTCGAGGCGGAGCTGGCCGCCACGCGTCGGCAGCTCGCCGAGACCGTCGACGAGCTGACGGACCGCCTCGACCCGAAGGCCAACGCCACGCGCGCGGTCGAGAGCGGCCGCAAGCTCGTCCAGGACGCCGTCGGCTCGGACGCGCCGCCGCAGGACCGCAACCGCGCCCGCATGGTGCTGGGGGGCGTCGTCGGCGCCCTCGCGCTCGTGGTGACGATCGCGGTCCGCCGCCGGCACTGACGGATGCGCTGACGGATGCGCTGACGGATGCGCTGACGGATGCGCTGACACGACGACGCCGCCGTGGCCCGTGGGCTGCGGCGGCGTCCTCTACCTGCGCTCGGGTCGCTGCGGGCCGGATCAGCTCGTCTGGACCCGCGGCGAGGGCAGGCCGTCGAGCAGTCGACGGACCTCCGACTCGCGGTAGCGGCGGTGGCCGCCGAGCGTGCGGATCGAGGAGAGCTTGCCCGCCTTGGCCCAGCGCGTGACCGTCTTCGGGTCGACGCGGAACATGCTGGCCACCTCGGACGGTGTCAGCAGCGTCTCCGACTCTGACTGCAGTGCCATGACACACCTCCAGGCCCTCGTGCGGGACGACGACCTCCCCCTGCGGATGGCGTCCTCCGCCCCATGACGGAGATCGTCCCAGTGCGGACAATCTACGCCGATGCCCCACGTCCGGCGATCGCCGGGGTCACGTGCTGGACGGGTCCGGATCAGGCGCACCACAGGTCCAGGTGAACGTCGGGTCATGCGACGACCACCCCTCGCCATGCCCGTCACCCGCCCGCGCCGGACGCCGGGGCGTGCGCGGTCGCGGCCCTCGACCAGCGACGACGTCGCAGGCGGCGGTCGTGACGTCACCGTCGGGCCGGCGGCAGGGGACGTGTCGCGGGCCACACCGCGGCGGGCGTCCCACTCCTCGTCCGCGGTGGTCGAGAGGGCGTCGCACCATGTAGCGTGTCGCTCCGACACAACGAACCGGCATCAGGGGCCGCCCGTGCACGACACGGAGCCGCCCCACACTCACGTAAGAGGGGGTCGATGCCATGGGGCGCGGCCGTCAGAAGGCGAAGCAGACCAAGGTCGCTCGCGAGCTCAAGTACTACAGCCCGGAGACGAACTACCGGGCGCTGGAGCAGGAGCTCGGGGCCGTCGGCCACCGTGACCCCGCTCCCGAGCGGAGCCGCGGGGCCGTGGACACCACGGATCGCCCCTCGGACTGGGACCGCTGGTCGGACGACGACGACGATCGCTGACCTCGTCGTCCGCCGTCGGCGCACCCGCTGACCGTCACCGGCCGGCCGCCCGCAGGGGTGGCCGGCCGGTGCGCGTCCGGGACCAGCGCGGCACGGGCTGCGCGCGGGGGACCAGCACGGACAGGGCGCCGGCGCCGGGGCGTCAGCAGCGGTAGGACCCGTGCAGCAGCACGGCCCCGCCGTCGACGCCCTTCGTCCCGGCGACGAGCCCGGGCCGGGTCGCGTCGTCGTCGGTCAGCGCCCGGACCGTGCCGAGCTCCCACGCCGTCAGGCCGAGCCGCCGCGCGTGCGCCGTGACGGCGTCGGCGGCCTCGGGCGCGACGACGGCGACCATGCCCACGCCGAGGTTGAGCGTCCGCTCGAGGTCCCTCCACGGCACGCCGCCGAGCTCCTGCACCAGCGAGAACACCGCCGGCACCGCCCAGCCGCCGCGGTCGACGTCCGCGACCAGCCCCGTCGGCAGCACGCGCGCGACGTTGGCCGCCAGGCCGCCGCCGGTCACGTGGCTGAAGGCGTGGACGGCGCCCGGGCCTGCCTCGGCGACGAGCGCGAGGCAGTCGGCGGCGTACACGCGCGTCGGCTCCAGCAGCTCCTCGCCCAGCGTCCGGCCCAGCTCGTCGACGTGCCGCTCGAGGCCCCAGCCGGATCGCGCGACGACCGCGCGCACGAGCGAGTACCCGTTGGCGTGCAGGCCGGACGACCCGAGGGCGACGAGGACGTCCCCCGCGCGGACCCGGTCCGGGCCCAGCAGCGCGTCGGCCTCCACCACCCCGGTGGCGGCGCCCGCGACGTCGTACTCGTCGGGCGCCATGAGGCTGGGGTGCTCCGCGGTCTCCCCGCCGACGAGGGCCGTGCCGGCCACCGCGCACGCGGCCGCGATGCCGCGCACGACGTCGGCGATGCGCTCGGGGACCACCCGTCCGCAGGCGATGTAGTCCGTCATGAACAGCGGCGCGGCGCCCACGACGACGATGTCGTCGACGACCATGCCGACGAGGTCGAAGCCGATGGTGTCGTGGCGGTCGAGCGCCTGCGCGATGGCCACCTTCGTCCCGACGCCGTCGGTGGAGGTCGCCAGCAGCGGGCGGCGGTACGCGGTGAGCGCGGAGGCGTCCCAGAGCCCTGCGAAACCGCCGACGCCGCCCAGCACCTGCGGCCCGTGCGTGGCGCGCACCGCCGCCTTCATCAGCTCGACGGCGGTGTCCCCCGCCTCGGTGTCGACGCCGGCGGCCGCGTAGGTCAGCCCGCCGCCCGTCGCCGCCGCGCCCGCGCTCACGGGTGCTCCAGCGCCGACGCGCCACCGGCGCCCGGCAGGATCGACAGCAGCCCGTCCTCGGGCGCACCGAGCGGCAGCGCGTCCTGCTCCAGCAGGTGCTTGCTGAGCCGGTCGGTGGGCGGCAGCTCGATGGGGTAGACCCCGGTGAAGCACGCGGCGCAGAGCTGGCTCGCAGGCTGCTCCGTCGCGGCCACCATGCCGTCGACGGAGATGTACCCCAGGGAGTCGGCGCCCAGCGAGGCACCGATCTCGGCCACGGCCAGCCCGTTGGCGATGAGCTCGGCGCGGGAGGCGAAGTCGATGCCGTAGAAGCACGGCCACTTCACGGGCGGCGACGAGATGCGCACGTGCACCTCCGCCGCCCCGGCCTCGCGCAGCATCCGGACCAGCGCGCGCTGCGTGTTGCCGCGGACGATGGAGTCGTCGACCACGACGAGCCGCTTGCCGCGGATGACGTCGCGCAGCGGGTTGAGCTTGAGGCGGATGCCGAGCTGACGCAGGGTCTGCGACGGCTGGATGAAGGTGCGGCCGACGTAGGAGTTCTTCGTCAGGCCCTGGCCGAAGGGGATGCCCGACTCCGTCGCGAAGCCGATGGCCGCCGGCGTGCCCGACTCCGGCACGGGGATGACGAGGTCCGCCTCGACGGGGTGCTCCTGCGCCAGGCGCCGGCCCATGGCGACGCGGGCGGCGTGCACGGACCGGCCCGCGATCGCCGTGTCGGGGCGGGCCAGGTACACGTACTCGAAGACGCACCCGGCACGGGCCGCGGGGGCGAACCGCGTCGACCGCAGCCCGTCGCCGTCGATCGCCAGGAACTCGCCCGGCTCCACCTCGCGGACGAAGGACGCGCCGACGATGTCGAGGGCCGGCGTCTCGGAGGCGACCACCCAGCCGCGCTCGAGCCGGCCCAGCACGAGCGGCCGCACCCCCTGCGGGTCCCGCGCCGCGTACAGCGTGTGCTCGTCCATGAACACGAGGCTGAACGCGCCGCGCAGCCGCGGCAGGACCTCGAGCGCCGTGGCCTCGAGCGTGTGGTCGGGGTCCCCGGCGAGCAGCGCGGTGATGAGCGCGGTGTCGGTGGTGTTGCCGCGCGCGAGCTCCCCGCGGCGCTGCTGGCCGTACCGCTCGGCGACGAGGTCGACGAGCTCGGCCGTGTTCGTGAGGTTGCCGTTGTGACCGAGGGCCACCGTGCCGCCGGCGGTCGCGCCGAGCGTGGGCTGCGCGTTCTCCCACGTGGAGCCGCCGGTCGTCGAGTACCGCGCGTGGCCGATCGCGATGTGGCCCTGCAGCGCGTTGAGTGCCGTCTCGTCGAAGACCTGCGAGACCAGGCCCATGTCCTTGTAGACCAGCAGGTGCTCGCCGTCGGAGGTGGCGATGCCCGCCGACTCCTGGCCGCGGTGCTGGATCGCGTAGATGCCGAAGTAGGCGAGCTTGGCGACCTCCTCCCCCGGCGCCCAGACCCCGAAGACGCCGCACGCGTCCTGGGGGCCCTTCTCACCGGGGAGCAGCTCGTGGTTCAGACGTCCGTCTGCGCGAAGGGCCACGACGCCATGGTGGCACAGGACCTCCGACCCTGGCCGCGCGGTCCGGCCCTGGTCGGGCCTGGTCTGGCCTGGTCGAACCAGGTCGTGCCCGGGTCCGGTCCCGCTGAGGCCTCAGCGCCGACGGCCGCCCCGCCGCGCCCCGGGACGTGACGGCCGGCTCGCCCGGCGGTCGGCGATCGTCGCGACGAGCATGCCGACGAGGAGCCCCAGCCCCGCCCCCGTGAGCACGAGGTAGGTCCGGGCGGCGTCGTCGCCCTCCAGCAGCGGGATGAAGCCGCTGCCCGCCGCGGCGCCGCCGCCGTCGCCGAACGCGGAGAGGACGAGCCCGAGCACCGCGCCGGCCAGGGTCCCGGCGACGAGGAACGCCGACAGCTTCGGGGCGCGTCGCACCCGGGCCGGCCGCGCGGTGCGCAGCAGCTCCTCCTCGCTCGGCACGCCGTCGGGATCGGCGGCCGCGGCGTCGGCGACCGTGGCGTCGGCGGCTGTGGCGTCGGCGGCCGTGGCGTCGGCAGCCGTGGCGTCGGCAGCCGTGACGTCGGCAGCCGTGACGTCGACGTCGTCGGGGCGGTCGGCGGGACGGTCGTCGGGGTCGGTCGGCACGCGGCGATCCTAGGAGGGGCGTCGACGCGTGGCCTGCAGGGGCAGCCAGGCGCTCAGGTCCGCCCGCTCCCCCGACGCCCGGACGCGGCCCGCACCGACGGCCTCGGCCCACGAGGTGATCCCCGTCGCGAGCTCGAGCCACGTGCGCGGGTCGGTCTCGACGACGTTGGGCGGCGTCCCGCGGGTGTGCCGCGGGCCCTCGACGGCCTGGACGGCGCCGTCCGGCGGCACGCGCACCTCGACGGCGTTCCCGGGAGCGACCTCGGCCAGCTCCTCCAGCGTGAAGCGGACCGCGGTGCGCCGGGCGGGGACGGGCACGTCGTCGGGGCCGGTGCGCCAGACGTCGAGCGCCGCGCGGCCGTCGACGGGAGCGGTCCGACGACGAGGGGGCACGGCACCCACTCTGCCCGAGCCCCGGACCGTCCGCGCACCGGGCGGTCCGCGCACCGGACGGCTCGCCGCGCTCAGGGCCGCTGCACGCCCCCGCCGCCGCGCACCGCCCGGTGGTACGCGACGGTCCTGGCCTTGAGCCGCGCCTTCTCCGCCGCGGCGGCGGCAGCGTCCGCGCGACGGGCCTGGTGCGCCGCCTCCCGCGCCAGACGTCGCCAGCTCTCGAGCCGGCGGGGGTCGAGCTCCCCGTCCGCCACGGCGGCCGCCACCGCGCACCCGGGCTCGCCCGCGTGCGCGCAGTCCCGGAAGCGGCACGCGCCGGCGAGGTCCGCCACGTCGGCGAAGGCCCGGTCGAGCGACGCCTCGTCGGCGACGAGGCCCACGCCCCAGATGCCGGGCGTGTCCACGAGGGCCGCGCCGCCCGGCAGCGGGACGAGCCGGCGGTGGGTCGTCGTGTGCCGGCCCCGCCCGTCGGCCCGGCGCTCGCCCGTCGTCATCACCTCGGCCCCCGCCAGCGCGTTGACCAGCGTCGACTTGCCCGCGCCCGACGGCCCGACGAGGACGACCGTCGTCCCCGGCCCCAGCAGCGCCCGCACGGGCCCGAGCCCCGTGCCGGTCGCGGCGCTCACCACGTGGAGGTCGACGCCGACGGCGACGCGCGCGACGTCCGCCGCCATGCCGTCGGGGTCGGGCACGAGGTCGGCCTTCGTCAGCACGACGACCGGCCTCGCCCCGGACCGCCAGGCGAGCGTCAGCAGCCGCTCCACGCGTCCGGGTGCCGGGTCGGGGTCGAGGTGCTCGACGACGAGGACGACGTCCACGCCGGCGGCGAGCACCTGCTCCCGCGAGGACCGGTCGGCGCCGTCGCGGACGAGCGCGGTCCGACGCGGCAGCAGGCCGCCGACCGCGAGGACGCCGCCCCGCTCGACGAGGACCACGCGGTCCCCGACCGCCGGCACGAGCCGCGCGGGCGCCTCGCTCCCGTCGGCCGCGTGCTCGGGCCCGTGGTCGGCCCCGTCGTCGGCCCCGTCGCCAGGTCCGCCGCCGACGAGCGCGGCCAGCCCGTCCCGGTCCAGCACCGCGCGCAGGGGCGGCGCGTCGAGCCTCTCGTCGGGCACGACGAGGAGCGCGCCGTGGTCGGCCCGCACGACGCGGTGGACACCGGGAGCGGCACCCGTGCCGGAGGAGGCGCCGGTGTCGGGGACCGCCGTCGCGGCGCCGGCGGGGAGGGGCGGGGTCATGACGGCGACGCTAGGAGCGCCGGCCGGTCCCGGGCCACGGGATTTTCCCCCGCCCCGGCGGGCCCGCGCCCGCCACGGCGGCGCCCGCTCCTGGCACACTGCGACCCACGGACGTCCGCCGGGAACGCAACCGACCGGGCCGTCGCGAGGGGAGGGCGGGGCGATGACGCCGACGCAGGGCGCGCAGCTGGTGCCGGACGAGGCGGCCCGGGTCCTGGCGCGCCACAACGTGCACGTGCACGGACCGGTGACCGCGCGCCCCATGGTGTTCGCGCACGGGTTCGGCTGCGACCAGAGCATGTGGCGGTTCGTGGCGCCGGCCTTCGAGGCCGACCACCGGGTCGTCCTGCTCGACCACGTCGGCGCCGGCGGGTCCGACCTGTCCGCCTACGACGAGGCGCGGTACGACAGCCTCGACGGCTACGCCGACGACCTCGTCGAGCTGTGCACGGCCCTCGACCTGCAGGACGCGGTGGTCGTGGCGCACTCCGTGTCGTCGATGATCGCCGTCATCGCCGCCGCGCGGACCACCCGGATCGGCGCCCTCGTGCTCGTCGGGCCGTCCCCGCGGTACGTCGACGACCCGTCCACCGGCTACACGGGCGGCTTCAGCCGCGCGGACATCGACGGCCTGCTCGAGACGATGTCCGGCAACTACCTCGGCTGGGCGGGGACGATGGGTCCGCTCGTCATGGGCAACCCCGACCGCCCGCAGCTCGCCCGCGAGCTGACCGAGAGCTTCTGCCGGACGGAGCCGACGATCGCCCGGCAGTTCGCCGAGGTGACCTTCCTGTCGGACAACCGCGACGACCTGGCGGCGGTGCGCGTGCCGACCCTCGTCGTGCAGGCGACGCGCGACGCCATCGCCCCGGTCGAGGTGGGCCGCTACGTGCACGAGCACGTCGTCGGCAGCCGGCTGGCGATGGTCGAGACGACGGGGCACTGCCCTCACCTCAGCGCGCCGGAGCAGACCGTCGCCGCCGTGCGGGGCTTCCTGGCCGAGCTGTGAGCGCACGCGCCGTGGGCGCCCCGTGACGGCCCGTGACGTCCCGGTCGAGGAGGACCCCGACGACCTGTACGAGCACGCGCCCTGCGCGTACGTCTCGACGGACCTGGCGGGCCGCGTCGTGCGCGTCAACGCGACGTTCCTCGCGTGGACGGGGCTGGACCGGGCGCAGGTGGTCGGGGAGCCGCTGGTCGACCTGCTGACGCCGGGCTCGCGCGCGTGGGCGGACACGCACCTCCTGCCGCTGGTGCAGGTGGGCGGCGCGGCGCCGGCGATGGCCCTCGACCTGCGCCGCGCGGACGGGGAGGCGCTGCCCGTCCTCGTCAGCACCCGGGTGGTCACCGACGGCGAGGGCGAGCCCGTCCTCGTCCGCAGCTCCATGTTCGACGCCTCCGAGCGCCGCTCCTACGAGCGCGACCTCGTGCGGGCGCGCTCCGCCGCCGAGGCCTCCGGGCGGCAGCTGCGCGTGCTCAACGCGGCCGTCAGCGCCTTCGCGGCGGCCGAGGACCACGACGCCGTCGCGGCCGCGCTGGTCGCGGCCGTGCGGGCCGTCGCGCCCGTCACGGCGGTGGCGGTGTGGCTGCACGACGAGGGCACCGGGAGGCTGCACCTGCGCAGGGTCGAGGGTCCCCACGTCCTGGCGCCCGCCGTGCTCACGCCCGACGACGACGTCCCCGCGGCCCTCGCGCTCGCCACGGCGAGCCCCGTCGTCCTCCTCGCCCCCGAGGACGTCGCCGACCGACCCGCCATGGCGGCGGCCCTCCGGCACGCGCGCCTCGCGTCGGCGGTCGCGCACCCCGTCCTCGTCGACGGGCGCGTGGCCGGGGTCTACCAGGCGGTGCACCGGCGCATGCGGTCCTTCCCCGAGCAGCAGGCGGAGACCCACCGCGGTCTCGTCGACCAGGCCGCGATCGCGCTGCACCGCGCCGAGCTCCGGGAGCGGCTGCGGCACGCCGCCCTGCACGACCCGCTGACCGGCGCCGGGAACCGCGCGCTCTTCGACGAGCGGCTGGCGTCCGGGCTCGACGACGCCCGCCGCACGGGCCGGCCCCTGGCGCTGCTCGTGCTGGACCTCGACGAGTTCAAGGCCGTCAACGACCGGCTCGGCCACCACGCCGGCGACGAGCTGCTCGTCCTCGTGGCGGGCCGGCTGCGGGCGCACGTCCGGCCGCAGGACGTGGTCGTCCGGCTCGGCGGCGACGAGTTCGCCGTCCTGTGCCCGGACGCCGACGAGGACCTGGCGTCCCGGCTGGCCCAGGGCCTCGTCGACCTCGTCGGCGCGCCCGCGATCCTCACGGGCGGCACGGTGCAGACCAGCTGCACGGTCGGCGCGGCGGTGTGCCGGCCCGACGCCACCACGGCACCGGACGCCCTGCAGCACGCGGCCGACGTCGCGCTCTACCGCGCGAAGGCCACCGGCCGGAACCGCCACCGGCTGCACGACGCCGCCCTGCAGGCCGAGCTCGCCGCGCGCGAGCACCGGGAGCGCCAGCTCCGCCGGGCGCTGGTCACGGGCGCCGTCGTGCCGTGGTTCCAGCCCGTCTACGACCTCGCGACCGGGCGGATGGTCGGCACGGAGGCCCTGTGCCGCCTGCACGACGACGACGGCACCGTCCTGCTGCCGGGCCAGTTCCTCGACGTGGCCGCCGAGCGCGGCCTCATGGTGCCGCTGGGCCAGCAGATGCTGCAGCGCGCGTGCGAGGAGGCGGTGGGCTGGGACGCGCTGGGGTTCGGGCACCTCACGGTGGCGGTGAACGTCGCTGCCGAGCAGACGACCCGGCCCGTCTTCGCCGAGCGCGTCCTGCGGGTGCTCGCGACGACGGGCCTGGCGCCCGCCCGCCTGCACCTCGAGCTGACCGAGTCCGCGCTGCTCGAGGCCTCCGGGACCACCCTCGACAACCTCCGGGCGCTGCGCGAGGCCGGGGTCGGGATCACGCTCGACGACTTCGGCACGCAGTACGCGTCCCTGCGCTACGTGCAGCAGTTCCCGGTGACGGCCCTCAAGATCGACCGCAGCTTCGTCGCCGGGATCCCGGACAACGTCACCGAGACGGCGATCGTGCGCGCCGTGGTCACCCTGTCCCGGGAGCTCGGCGTCGGCTGCGTGGCCGAGGGCATCGAGACCGCCGGCCAGCAGGACGTGCTGCGGGACCTCGGGGTGCTCGGGCAGGGCTTCCGCCTCGCGCGGCCGCAGCCCGCCGCGGCGCTGCGCGAGCTGCTCCGCACGGCCCCGGACGTCGACCCGGCGGGCGGGCCGGCCGTCAGCGGCTGACGTCCCGGGGTCGCACCGCGAACCGCAGCGTGAACGGGTCCAGCGAGCCCGGCAGCGGCCCGTCCGGCGCCAGGCGCGGCCGCCCGAGCAGCTCGACGTCGTGCCCCCGGACGAGGCGCCCGAGGAACGTGCTCGTCGTCTCCAGCACGAGGTTGCGCCCGGGGCACGCGGCGGGCCCGGCGCTGAACGGGACGAGGGGCCACTCCCCGGCGACCGCGCCGCCGGCGCGCTCGTCCCACAGGCGGGGGTCGAAGGCGTCGGCCTGCGGCAGGTGCTCCGCGTCGCGGTGGAAGAACGGCGCGTAGGTGAGGATGCTCGTCGCCTCCGGCATGGGGCCGCCCTCCCAGCGCGTCCGCTCGACCGACTCCCGCAGCACCGCGGGCGTCGTCGGCCACAGCCGCAGCGACTCCAGCAGCGTGGCGCGCAGCAGCGGCAGGTCCTGGGGCACGGCGAGGTCGCGGCCGGCCACCTCCCCCTGCACGCGGGCGGCGTGGGCGGGGTGCGTCGCGACCAGCGCCAGCGCGCGGATCCCCGACCACGCCGCGGCGTCGAACGCGAAGAGCCACTGGACGACCTGCTGCACCACGTCCGTGCCGGGCTCCACCGGCACGCGCGCCGCGTGGGCCGCGAGGCTCCCGGGCTCCGCGCGCTCGAGGTGCTCCCCCAGGCGCGACCAGAACCGGCGCTGCAGCGCCCGGCGGCGCGGCCGCAGGAACGCCCAGTTGCCGGCCGCGCGCAGGCGGCGCAGGTCGTCCGTCAGGTCGGTGTCGTCGGCCGCACCTTCACCCAGCACGAGCCGACGCACCGCGCGGTACCAGTGCGCGACGTAGGCGTCCCAGTCGAGCTCCCCCCTCGCGGCGGCGTCGGCCAGGAGCCCGTCCGCCTCGTCGACGACCGCGCGGACCAGCGGGGCCGCGCCGTGGTGGACGGGGCTGGCGCTGTCGAGGACGGTGTCGTGGAACGGCCGGCGCCGGGCGCGCTCCTCGGCGGAGGAGATCAGCACGTTGTGCGGCTCGAGGTGCCCGAGCGCCGCGCGCTTCTCCTTCGTCGCCGCCGTGAACGGCACCGGGGTGCCGTCGAGCACGCGGTGCACGTGCTGGGGCGCGAGGAGCACGACCATCCGCCGCCCGGGCAGCCGCAGCCGGAGCGGGCCCTCGCCGTGCCGGTGCCGCAGCCGCTGCAGCAGCCGCACCGCGCGGGCGTCGGCGTCGAACCGCTCCGCGAGCGCCTCGGCCGCCGGCCGTCGGACGATCACGCCCCGTGCCAGCAGCGGCACCACGAGCCCGCCCAGCACCTGCAGGGTCTCGCCCGGCGTGGCGCGGGGCAGCACGCGCGGGCGTGCGTCGGTCCCGTGCGCGTCCGTCGGGTGCGCGACGGTCGCGTGGGCGTCGGTCGGGTGCGCGGTGTCGGTCATGGTCCTCCTCGGCCGGGGCGGCATCACCACCCTGCGGCCCGGCGCCGCCGCGCGCGCGCCGGGACGGCGTTGACACCCCGGACACAACGCCGAGACCGGCCCGACACGCGCGGCCCCTACCGTCGCCGTCGTCCTGCCGCCACCCGTCCCGCGTCGCCCCGTGCGCCGCCGGGGTGGCCGCCGCCCCCGTGCGCGACGCGCGCGCACGTCCGAGACGGAGTGCCGATGCCCCTCCCCCGCCCGACCCGCCGCCGTCACCGCCTCGCCGCTGCCGCCGCCGTCCTCGCGCTCGCCCTCACCGCCTGCTCGTCGTCCGACGAGGGGGACGGCGCGGCGCCGGCCGCCGACGGGTCGTCGGGGCCGGCCGACCTCGGGCCGCTGACCGTGCAGCTGTCGTGGATCAAGAACGCCGAGTTCGCCGGCGAGTTCTTCGCGGACAGCAAGGGCTACTACACCGACGCCGGGTTCAGCGAGGTGACCCTCAACGCCGGGCCGGGCGCGACCGAGTCGATCGTCCTGTCGGGCGGGGCGGACTTCGGGCTGTCCAACGCGGTCTCCGTCGGGCAGGTCGTCGCCGAGGAGGAGGCGCCGCTCAAGATCGTCGGCACCACCTTCCAGAAGAACCCCTTCACCATCCTGTCGCTGGCCGACGCGGGCGACATCGCGACGCCGGAGGACCTCGTCGGCAAGCGCATCGGCGTGCAGGCCGGCCCCAACGAGGCGCTGTTCGACGCGCTGCTGGCGGTCAACGACATCGACCCCGCGGACGTGACGAAGGTGCCGGTCGAGTACGACCCGTCGCCGCTGGTCAACGGCGAGGTCGACGGGTTCCTCGCCTACGTGACCAACGAGGCGATCACCGTGGAGTCCGAGGGGCACACGGTGACGAACCTGCTGTTCGCCGACAACGGCCTGCCGTTCGTCGCGGAGTCCGTCGTCACGACGGACCAGATGATCGCGGAGAGTCCCGAGAAGGTGAAGGCGTTCCTCGAGGCGGAGATCCGTGGCTGGAAGGACGCGGTCGCCGACCCGGAGGAGGGCGCGCGCCTGGCGGTCGAGGAGTACGGCACGGACCTCGACCTGGACCTCGCCAAGGAGGTCCAGCAGGCGACGATCCAGGCCGAGACGCTCATCGTCACGGAGGAGACGGACGCCAACGGGCTGTTCACCATCTCCGACGACCTGATCGAGCAGAACCTGGCGACGCTCGCGGCCGCGGGGATCGACGTCGAGGCGGACGACCTGTTCGACCTGAGCCTGCTGACCGAGCTGCTCGAGGAGCAGCCCGAGCTGGCGCAGTGACGGGGCCGGTCTCGGGGCCGGTCTCGGGGCCGGTCTCGGGGCCGGTCTCGGGGCCGGTCGCGGGCCCGGGCCTGACCCGGCCCTCCGAGGGCGAGGCCGGGGCCGGCTCCGGGCCGGCGGCCGGGGCCGGCGCGAGGGCCGGCGCCTCCCTGGGCACCGGCGTGCGGCTCGACGGCCTGGGCAAGACGTTCGGCACCGGCCGGCGACAGGTGACGGCGCTGGCGGACACGACGCTGTTCACCGACAAGGGCAGCTTCCTGTCGCTGCTCGGCCCCTCGGGCTGCGGCAAGTCGACGATCCTGCGCATCCTCGCCGGGCTCGAGACCCCGACCACCGGCACGGCGCTCGTCGAGGGCCGCACGCCGCTGGAGCTGCGGGGCGAGCACGCGCTGGGCATCGCGTTCCAGGACGCCGCGCTGCTGCCGTGGCGGAGCGTGGTGGCGAACATCCGGCTGCCCTTCGAGGTCGCGGGGACCCGTCCCGACGACGCCCTC
Organism: Cellulomonas sp. plas2; assembly: GCF_057221735.1. Lineage (NCBI taxonomy): Bacteria > Bacillati > Actinomycetota > Actinomycetes > Micrococcales > Cellulomonadaceae > Cellulomonas > Cellulomonas sp. plas2. The sequence continues at coordinate 594,102 of NZ_CM170155.1, read as the reverse complement.
GTCGCCGACCTCGTGCGGCTCGTCGGGCTGGAGGGTTTCGAGGCGGCCAAGCCTGCGCAGCTCTCCGGCGGGATGCGGCAGCGCGTGTCGATCGCGCGGGCGCTCGTCGTGCAGCCGTCGGTGCTCCTGCTCGACGAGCCGTTCGGCGCGCTGGACGACATGACCCGCCAGCGGCTGAACCTCGAGCTCCTGCGCATCTGGACCGAGAAGCCGGCGACGACGTTGATGGTCACGCACGGCATCTCCGAGGCGATCTTCCTCTCCGACCAGGTCGCGGTCATGAGCCCGCGGCCCGGCCGGGTCAAGGCGGTCATCGAGGTCGACCTGCCCCGTCCCCGCACGCCGGGGATGATGCGGACGCCGGAGTTCCACGCGCTGCACGACCACGCCTCGGAGCTGCTCTTCGGCGGCGGCGCGTGACCGCGGGCGCGCGGGCGGCGGCCGTCGCCCGGCGGTGGGCACCCGGCGCCGGCGGGGTCCTGGGGCTCGTCGCGGTGTGGTGGCTCGCGGCCGTGACCGTGCTGGCCGGCACGACGATGCCGACGCCGGCGGGCGTGCTCGCCGGGTTCGTCGACGACGGCCTCGGGTTCTACGTCGCGAACCTGTCCGTGACCGTGCAGGAGGCGGTGCGCGGCTTCCTCGTCGGGAACGGGGTCGCCCTGGCCCTCGCCTCCCTCGTGCTGCTGGTCCCCGCGCTCGAGCGGCTCGTCCTGCAGCTCGCGGTGCTGTCCTACTGCCTCCCGCTCGTGGCCATCACGCCCATCCTCTACATCGTCATCGGCCCCCCGCCCAGCGGCCAGCCGTCCGGGACGGCCGTGGTGCTCGCGGCGCTGTCGGTCTTCTTCACCACCGTGGTCGGCGCCGTGCTCGGCCTTCGCTCCGCCGACCCGGCCGCGCTCGACGTGGTCACCGTCCTCGGGGGCGGCCGGTGGCAGCAGCTCGTCCGCGTCCGGCTCGTCGCCGCCCTGCCGCACGTCCTCGGGGCGCTGCAGATCGCGGCGCCGGCGGCCCTGCTCGGGGCCATCCTGGGCGAGTACATCGGCGGCGTGGACCGCGGGGCCGGGCCGGCGCTGGTCAACGCCGGGCAGTCGCTGGACGCGGAGCGGGCGTGGGGCATCGCGCTGGCGTGCGCGCTGCTCGCGGGCGCCGGGTACGCGCTGTTCGCCGTGCTGGCGCGGTTCGCGACGCCGTGGTCCTCGGGCACGTCGGGCGGCTCCGTCGCCGCTGCCGCCACGACCGCCGCGTCGCCGGGCGGTGCCTCGTGACGGCGTCGCCCAGCTCGCCGGCGCTCGCGTCGACCGCCGCGCCCACCGCCCCGTCTACCGCCGAGCCGGCGCCCCGGCGCCTCGCGCACCCCGCCCTGCGCCGGACGTCCCGCGTGGTCGTGGACGCGCTGGTCACGGCAGCGGTGGTGCTGCTGGCCTGGACCGGGCTGCTGGCCGCGTTCGACGTGTCGCCGTACGTCGGCAAGGGCCCGGCGCAGGTGTGGGAGTACCTCGCCACGGACGCCGACGCGGTGGCGAACCGCACCGAGGTGCTCGACCTGCTGGGGCGGACGCTCCTCGACGCCTCCATCGGCTTCGTCGTCGGGATGGGCGCGGCGCTGCTGCTCGCGGCGGCCATGGTGCTCTCCCGCGGGGCGGAGGGCGCGATCCTGCCCGTGGCGATGCTCTTCCGGTCGGTGCCGCTCATCGCGATGGCACCGGTGATCATCCTGCTCGTGGGCCGGGGCGTCGCGTCCGTGGCGGTCATGGGCGGCATCGTCGTGCTCTTCCCCGCGCTGGTGACGATCGTGCTGGGACTGCGCTCGTCGCCGGCGGGCGTCCGGGACGTCGTCACCGTGCTGGGCGGAGGGCCGCGGACCGTGCTGCGCCTGGTGCAGCTGCCGGCCGCGCTGCCGTCGGTGTTCGCCGCGGTGCGCATCTCCGTGCCGGGTGCCATCACCGGCGCCCTCATCGCCGAGTGGCTCGCCACGGGCGGCGGCATCGGCTACGGCGTCGTGTCCGCGGTCGGGCGGGCGCAGAACACGAAGGTCTGGGCGCTCGTCGTCGTCGTGACGCTGGCCTCGCTCGTCCTCTACACGCTCGCCCAGCTCGTCGAGCAGTGGGTGCTGTCGCGGTTCGGCCCGGCAGCCGGCCGGTCCTGACGGCGCCCGGCCGCCGGCGGAGTACGGCGAGGACCACGTCGCCCGGCTCGTGCTGATCCGCTCGCTGGTCGACGTCGGCGGGCTCTCCCTGGCCGCGGCCCGTCGGGTGCTCGACGCCATCGACGGCACGGCGCTGCCGCTCGCCGAGGTGCTCGGGGTCGCGCAGGGCGCCCTGCCGCGGCCCGCGGCCCCCGCGTCCGCCGCCGCCCGGGACCGCGTGCGTGCGGTGACGACCGCTCGCGGGTGGCGGGTGCACGACGACAACCCGGGGCTCGAGGCCGCCGCGGCGGTCCTCGACGGGTGGGCGCGGGTCGGCCGCGGCGACCTCGCCGCCGGCCTCGAGCGCTACGCGGCCGCGGCCGCGGTCGTGGCCGAGGCCGACCTCGACGCGGTCGAGGCCGTCGTGCAGGCCGACGGCGACCGCTCCCGTGCCGCCGAGACCGTCGTGGTCGGGACCGTGCTGGGTGACACCCTGCTGGCGGGGCTGCGGCGGATGGCCCAGGAGGACGCGTCGGTCCGCCGGTACGGCGGCGCTCCACGGCCCGGGTCGGGGATCGTCACGGGGAGCGCGGGCGGGGGGCAGGGCCGGGGCGCGGACGGCAGCACCGACGACAGGACGGGCGACAGGACGGGCGACAGGACGGGCGACAAGACGGGCGACAGGACGGGCCACAGGACGGGCCACAGGACGGGCGACGAGGGCGTCGGCCGCCCGTCCGACCGCGGCGTGGAGATGCGCACCGCCGGAGCCGGTCGATGAGCGGCGGGACCGCCACGGCCGTGCTGCCGGCGCCGGACCTGCGGCTGCGTCCCGCGGCCTGGCACCGTCCGTCCGTGGCGCTCGCCGTCGGCATGGCCGCCCTCGGCGCGGTCACGGCGGTGCTCGTCGTCGTCGACCCCCGCGAGATCACCGGTCTCGCCGCATGGGCCAAGCCGACGAAGTTCGCGCTGTCGATCGCGCTCTACGCCGCCACGCTCGCGTGGCTCGTCGGGCAGCTGCCGCCCGGGTCGGGGGGCCGGCGGTGGGCCGACCGCGCGGCGACGACCGCGGTCCTCGGCCTCGTCGTCGAGATGGTGATCATCGTCGGGGCCGCGGCCGCCGGGACGACGAGCCACTTCAACGTCTCCACCCCGCTGGCCGCGGCGCTGTGGTCGGTCATGGGGGCGTCGATCGCGGTCGTCTGGCTGATGACGGCCGTCATCGGCGTCACCCTGCTGCGGACGCCGGGCACCGACCGCGCCCGCCGGGTCGCCCTGCTGTCGGCCGTCGCGCTGGGGCTGGTCGGCATGGCGGTCGCGGTGCTCATGACGATGCCGACGCCCGAGCAGCAGGCCTCCTTCACGGGCGTCGTCGGGGCCCACGCCGTCGGCGCCCCCGACGACGGGCCGGGCCTGCCGTTCCTGGGCTGGAGCACCGTCGCCGGAGACCTGCGGGTGCCGCACTTCGTCGGGATGCACGCGCTGCAGGGCCTGCCGCTCGGCCTGCTGGCGCTCGAGCTGCTCGCCCGCCGGGTCCCCGCGCTGCGCGACCTCCGGGTGCGGACGCGGCTCGTCGTCGTGGGTGCGCTGACCTGGGGAGCCCTGACGGGCGTGCTGACCTGGCAGGCGCTGTCGGGTCAGAGCGTCGTGCGACCCGCCGGGGCCGTGGCGGTCGTAGGCGTCGCCGTGCTCGTGGCGGCGGTCGCCACGGCGGCATGCACGGTCCTCGCCGGATCCCGTCGGCCGCGCGGCGCCACGGCTGCGGACGCGGTCGGCGACCTCAGCGGGCCGAGCGCAGGTCCAGCGTGAGGGGGCACTGGAACGGGTCGCGCGCGGCCAGGCCGACCTTGTTCAGGTGCCGCACGACGATTCCCCAGGACTGGAGGAGGGTCGTCTCGGTGTAGGTGACACCCCGCTCGGTGCAGAACGCCTTCACCATCGGCTGGACGCGGCGCAGGTGCGGACGGGCCATCGACGGGAAGAGGTGGTGCTCCACCTGGTAGTTGAGGCCGCCCATCGCGAGGTCCATGACCCGACCCCCGCGCACGTTCCGGCTCATGAGGACCTGCCGGCGCAGGAAGTCGATCCGGGCGTCACGCGGCACCAGCGGCATGCCCTTGTGGTTGGGCGCGAAGACGGCGCCCATGTAGACGCCGAACAGCCCGAGCTGCACGCCGAGGAACGCCAGCGCCAGTCCGACCGGCATGACCGCGAAGACGAGGCCGAGGTACGCGCCGAGGCGGACCGTCACGAAGGCGATCTCGACCCCGCGGCGCTTGACGGCCCCGCGGCCGAAGATCGTCCTGATCCCCGAGGCGTGCAGGCTGATGCCCTCGAGGAGCAGGAGCGGGAAGAACAGCCACCCCTGCCGGGCCCGCAGCCAGGCGCCCAGGCGGGTGCGGGGCTCGCCGCCGCTCTCGTGGTGGAAGCGGATCGCCTTGATCTCCACGTCCGGGTCGGCGCCGATCTGGTTGGGCTTGGCGTGGTGGCGGCTGTGCTTGTGCTGCCACCAGCCGTAGCTCATCCCGGCGTAGAGGTTGGCGATGACGAGGCTGGCCCAGTCGTTCCACCGCCCCGACGCGAAGATCTGCCGGTGCGCGGCGTCGTGCCCGAGGAACATGACCTGACCGAGCACCAGGGCCAGCGCGGCGGCGACCGCGAGCTGCCACCAGGAGTGCCCGATGAGCACGACGGCGGCGACGAGGCCGGCCAGCAGCCCCGTCAGCACGACGAACCGCGTCCAGTAGTAGCCGTACCGGCGGCGCATGAGCCCGGCGGACTGCACCCGCTCGGCCAGCTCGGTGAAGTCGCTCACCTGGCGGCGGGCGGCGTCCCTCACCCGGGTGTTCGTGGCGTCCATCGTGGCGTCCATCGTGGCGTCCATGGCAGGGCGTCCCCTCAGGTCTCGTCGCGGTCGTCACCCGTCGCCACGGTCGTGGTCACGGGCCTGGGGAGCGTAGCCGACCGGCCTGCGCGGGCGTCCCGGCGGTCGCGAGGCGCACGCGGCGTGCCCTCAGGTCGGCCTCGGCGAGGACGAGGTCGAGCGTGGCCCCCAGGTCCAGCGCGCTGCCGTCACCGTCGGCGACGACCGGTGCGCGGACGGCCGGACCGGGCAGGACGGCCTGCCCGCGCCGGCCGTCGTCGTCCACGTCCACGACCACGCCGCGGAAGGCGCTTCCCACCTGCGGCGCCAGCACCGCCGCCTCGACGAGGTCCAGCACGCCACGGTCGTACGCCGACGCGCGCCGCCCGGCCGTCGTCATGAGCGCGGGCAGGCCCGGCAGCGCCGCGCGCACCCAGTCCGGCGGCCGCGCCCCCGCGCACGCCGCGAGGCAGGCCTCGGTGCCGTACCGATCGACGAGCCGGCGCAGCGGCGCCGTGACGTGGGCGTACGGCGCGGCGATGGCCGCGTGCCGGGCGTCGTCCCCCGTCGGCGCGGCCGCGCCGTCGTCGCCGCCGAAGGCCGCGTAGGCCGCGCCGCGGAACAGCGACGTCGCCGCGTGCAGGAACGCGAGGTGCGCGGGCTGCGCCGCGTCCACCGCCCGCAGCGCCTCGCCGTAGGGCGCGCGCGCCGGCCACGGCACGCCGAGCGCCGCCGCGGTCCGGCGCAGCCGCGCGACGTCGCGGCCGTCGGCCGGCGGCAGGGTGCGCAGCACGCCCACGCCCGCGTCGAGCATGAGGTCGGCCGCCGCGGTGCCGGTCAGCAGGGAGATCTGGGCGTTCCAGCCCTCGACCGGGAGCGGGGCGCGGAAGCGGAGGTGCCAGGCCCCGTCGTCGCCGACGACGACCTCCTGCTCCGGCACGTCGAGGGAGACGCCACCGCGGGCGCGCTCCTGCTCCTGCCGCAGCATCCCCACGCGGCGCAGCGCGAGCAGCAGGTCGTCCGCGGTGCCCGCGTCGAGGGCGGCCTGCGCCTCGTCGTACGAGAGGCGCGCGCGGCTGCGCACGAGCACGGGCTCGACGAGCGCCTCCGTCAGCCCACCGTCGACGTCGAGGTCGATGCTCCAGAGCACGGCCGGCCGGTCCTCGCCGGGCAGGAGGCTCGCGGCGCCCTCCGACAGCACCCGGGGGTGCAGCGGGACCCGGCCGTCGGGGCCGTAGGCGGTCAGCCCACGGGCGCGCGTCTCCTCGTCGAGCGCGGAGCCCGGGCGCACGAACGCCGGCAGGTCCGCGATGGCGTAGTGGACGCGCCAGCCGTGCGCGCGCGGCTCCACGTGGACGGCCTGGTCCAGGTCGCGGGAGCCGACCGGGTCGATCGTCACCAGGGGCAGGTCCGTGCGGTCCCGCCGCCGCGCGCGCCGCCCGGGCACCGGCCGCAGGCGGTCCCGTGCCGCGCCCTCGGCCTGCGCGAGCGCCTCGGCGCTGAATCCCGCGGTGCCGGTCGGCTCGGGCAGGCCCACCTCGGCGCGGAGCGCGCCCAACGCCGCCAGGAGCTCGTGACCGGCCGCCGTGGCCAGCCGGACGCGGGACGTCGGCACCCGACCGAGACTAGGGGTGGGCGCGCCCGTCGGCCCGGCGACGAACGCTCATGTCCACGACCGGCCAGTCGCATCCACGACCGGCCGATTGCGTCCACGGCCGGCCAGGACCGGTTCCGCCGCCCCGACGGCTCAGGCGAAGGCTGCCCGCAGCGGCGCCTCCCACACGGCACGGGCCTCGGCCAGCGGCACCGTGAACAGCCCCTGCACCTCGACCGCCGGCACGTGCTCGTGGTCCCCGTCGCCCGCGCCCACCGGCGTGCCCGCACCCGCCGAGCACGTCTCGGCCGTCTCGCCGAGCCGCAGGGCCGGCACGCCGCGCGAACCGCACAGGTCGGTGAAGCGCACCTCCTCGGTGCGCGGGACGGCGACGAGGACCCGGGCCGTCGACTCGGAGAACAGCGCGACGAACGGGTCGACCCCGTCGCGCGCGCACAGCCCCGCGAGGTCGACCTGCACGCCCACGCCGTACCGCAGCGAGGACTCGACGAGCGCCTGCGCGAGCCCGCCCTGCGACAGGTCGTGCGCCGCGTCCACGAGGCCGTCGCGCGCCGCGTGGGCCAGCACCTGCGCGAGCCGCCGCTCCGCGGGCAGGTCCACGCGCGGCGGCACCCCACCGAGCTGCCCGTGCACGACGTCGGCCCACGCGGAGCCGTCGAGCTCGTCGCGCGTGGTGCCCAGCAGGTAGACGGCCTGCCCGGGGGCCGTCCAGCCCGAGCGCACGGCCTCGGCGACGTCGTCGATCACCCCGAGGACGCCGACGACGGGCGTCGGGTGGATCGCGGAGTCGATGCGACCCGGCTCGCCGGTCCCGTTGTAGAGGGAGACGTTGCCGCCCGTGACCGGCACCTCGAGCTCGGCGCAGGCGTCGGCCAGGCCGCGGATGGCCTCGACGAGCTGCCACATCGTGTCGGGGTGCTCGGGACTGCCGAAGTTGAGGCAGTCCGTGACCGCGAGGGGTCGCGCACCCGAGGTGGCGACGTTGCGGTAGGCCTCCGCGAGCGCGAGCTGGGCGCCCGTGTACGGGTCGAGCTTGGCGTAGCGCCCGTTGGCGTCGGTGGCCAGCGCGACGCCGAGCCCCGTCGTCTCGTCGACGCGGACCACGCCGGCGTCGTCGGGCATCGCCAGCGCGGTGTTGCCCTGGACGAAGCGGTCGTACTGGTCGGTGACCCAGGCCGGCGAGGCGAGGTTGGGCGACCCGAGCAGGCGCAGGACCGTGGCGCGCAGCTCGTCGGGCGACGAGGGACGGGCGTAGCGGGCGGCGCCCTCCGGGCCGGAGACCGTGTCCGCGACGAGGGCGTCCTGCCAGGCGGGTCGTGCGTAGGGGCGGTCGTAGACAGGACCCTCGTGCGCGACCGAGCGCGGGTCGACGTCGACGATCCGCTGGCCGTGGTGGTCGATGGTGAGGCGGCCCGTGCCGGTGACCTCGCCGATGACGGCCGTCTCCACGTCCCACTTCCCGGTGATCGCCAGGAACGCGTCGAGCTGGTCCGGCCGGACCACGGCCATCATGCGCTCCTGCGACTCCGACATGAGGATCTCGCCGGCCGTCAGCGTGGGGTCGCGCAGCAGGACCTTCTCGAGGTCGACGTGCATGCCGCCGTCGCCGTTGCTCGCGAGCTCGCTCGTCGCGCAGGAGATGCCGGCCGCACCGAGGTCCTGGATGCCCTCGACGACCCCGGCCGCGAACAGCTCGAGGCAGCACTCGATGAGGACCTTCTCCATGAAGGGGTCGCCGACCTGCACCGACGGGCGCTTGGAGGGCTTGGTGTCGTCGAAGGTCTCGGAGGCGAGGATCGAGGCGCCGCCGATGCCGTCGCCGCCCGTGCGCGCGCCGAAGAGGACGACCTGGTTGCCCGCGCCGGAGGCGTTGGCCAGGTGGATGTCCTCGTGCCGCAGCACGCCCAGGCACAGCGCGTTGACCAGCGGGTTGCCCTGGTAGCAGGGGTCGAAGACGAGCTCGCCGCCGATGTTGGGCAGGCCGAGGGAGTTGCCGTAGCCGCCCACTCCCGAGACGACGCCGTGCACGACGCGGGCCGTGTCGGGGTGGTCGACGGCCCCGAACCGGAGCTGGTCCATGACGGCGACGGGCCGCGCGCCCATGGAGATGATGTCGCGGACGATCCCGCCGACGCCCGTGGCGGCGCCCTGGTACGGCTCGACGTACGAGGGGTGGTTGTGGCTCTCGACCTTGAACGTCACCGCCCAGCCGTCGCCGATGTCGACGACGCCCGCGTTCTCCCCGATGCCGACGAGCAGGTGCTCGCGCATGGCGTCCGTCGTCTTCTCGCCGAACTGGCGCAGGTGGTTCTTCGAGGACTTGTAGGAGCAGTGCTCGGACCACATGACGGAGTACATCGCCAGCTCGGCGGCCGTCGGGCGGCGGCCCAGCAGGTCGCGGATGCGCGCGTACTCGTCGTCCTTGAGGCCCAGCTCGGCGTACGGCTGCGCGAGGTCCGGCGTGGCGGCGGCCGCCTCGACCGTGTCGGCGGGGTGGACGGGGCGGGCGGGGACGGGTCCGGGCACGGGGGCAGCCTACCGACGGGCGGGTGACGGCCCCGCTGCGCGTCCGTCCCTGTGGACGACGACGACGTCGCCCGCGCACGTGTCGGACCCCTCCACCACACTCGTGCCCGCCGGAGCTGTCGTCGATGGAGAGGCCCGTCATGCGCGTGCGACCCCTGCTCGTCACCCTCGTCCTGGCCCTGGTGGCCACGGTCCCGACCGGCGCGGCCGCCGCGCCGCCGGAGACGTTCCCCCAGCGCGTCGCCCTGCCGCTCGGCTTCCAGCCGGAGGGCATCGACGCCGGCCCCGGCACGACCTTCTACGTCGGCTCCCTCGCGGACGGGTCGCTCTACCGCGGCGACCTGCGCACGGGTGAGGGCGCGGTGCTCGTCGAGGGCGCGGGGGCTCCCGCGGTGGGCGTGCTGTACGAGGCAGGCCGCGACCGGCTGTGGATGGCGGGCGGCGCCAGCGGCGAGGTCCGTGCGTACGACGCCTCGTCGGGCGAGCTCCTGGCCCTCTACTCCTTCCCGGGAGCGGGCTTCCTCAACGACGTCGCCATCACCGACGGCACGGTCTACGTCACGGACTCGGTGGTCCCGCAGCTCGCGGTCGTGCCGCTGGGCGCGGGCGGAGCCCTGCCCGACGAGGGAGCCGCCACGACGCTGCCCCTGACCGGGGACCTCGTCTACGTCGACGGCTTCAACGCCAACGGCATCGTGGCCACGCCGGAGGGCCGGCTGGTCGTCGTGCAGTCCGCCACGGGCCTGCTGTTCTCGGTCGACCCGACCACCGGCGCCGCCACGACCGTGGACCTCGGCGGCGCGACGGTCGTCAACGGCGACGGCCTGGAGCTGCGCGGGCGCACGCTGTACGTCGTGCAGAACCAGCTCGACCAGGTCGCGCCGGTGCGGCTGTCGGCCGACCTGCGCACCGGGACAGTCGGTCCGGTGCTCACCGACCCCGACTTCCGCGTGCCCACGACCATCGCCTTCGCCGCCGGACGGCTGTGGGCGGTCAACGCCCGTTTCGGCACGCCGCCCGGGCCGGACGTCGACTACGACGTCGTCCAGGTGGCGCTGCGCTGACGTGCGGGGCTGACGTGTGGGACCTCGTCGTCGTCGGGGCGGGCCCGGCGGGGGCCGCCGCCGCGCTGGGCGCTCTGCGTGCCCGCCCCGGCGCGCGCGTGCTGCTGCTCGACCGTGCGGACTTCCCGCGCGACAAGGCGTGCGGCGACGGCATCGCCCCGCACGCGCTGGACGTCCTCGCCGACCTCGGGGTCACCGGCCTGCTCGACGACCGGCACACCGTGACACACCTGCGGCTGGAGGCGGGCGACGCGGTCGTCGACCGCGAGATGGCCCGCCCGGCGTGGGTGGTGCCGCGGCGCGTGCTCGACACCCGTCTCGTCGCCGCGGCCGTCGACGCCGGGGCGGTCCTGCGCCGCCACCGCGTGCGCGCCGTCCGCACGACCCCGGGGAGCGTGGTGCTCGACGAGACCGTCCGCGCGCGGGTCGTCGTCGGGGCGGACGGGGTGCACTCGGCGATCCGGTCAGCGCTGGCGCCGCCGGGGCACCATCGGCGCGCGCTCGCCGTCCGCGCCTACGCCCCGACGCCGCCGGGCCAGGAGGGCCGCCAAATCATCCGGTTCGTCCCGGGCCGTTCGCTGTCCTACGCCTGGGCCTTCGACCGTGGCGACGGCCTGAGCAACGTCGGCTACGGCGAGCTGCTGGCCTCCGGCCGGCGCGGCGCCCCCGTGCCGGCCCCGGGGCGCGCGCAGCTCGTCGCCCGCGCCGCCGACCTCCTCCCGGGCAGGACCGACGACGCCTGCGACTGGCGGGGCGCCCACCTCCCCCTCATGCCGGCACGGCTGCGCCACCCGTCGTCGGGCCGCGTGCTGCTGGCCGGCGACGCCGCCGCCCTCGTCAACCCCGTCAGCGGTGAGGGCATCGCCTACGCGCTGATGAGCGGCGCCGCCGCGGGCCGCGCCGCCGCGACGTCCCCGCACGCCCCGGCGCGCCCGTACCGCCGCGAGCTCCGTCGCCTCCTGGCCGCGCACGCCCGTGACACCGCCGCAGCCGCGCGTCTCGTCGCCGCCCCACCGCTCCTGCGCGCCGCTGTCCGCGCCGCCGCCCGCGACCGGCACGTCTTCGACGACCTCGTCGAGCTGGCCCTGGCAGAAGGCCGCCTGACGCGACGCACCCTCACGGCGGTCGTGCGCGCCGTCCTGCCAGGACCGGCGGGATGAGACGTCGGCGGTGGCCGCGCGTCGCCGGACCGCTCCTCGGAGTCGTCGCGCTCCTGACGGCCTTCGACCTGATCCGTGGGGAGCCGCTGACGGCAGCCCTCCTCAGCGCGGTGGCCGTCGCCCTGGTCATGGTCGTCTACGCCACGGTGATGCGACGGCTGGGGCGCCGGGAGGCGGTCCACCACCGCGACGTCGACGGGTACGTCGCCGCCTGGGTCAGGACGCCCGACGGCAGCCACTCGCGCCTCACGACGACCTGGCAGAGCGCGGAGCTCCGCCGGCAGCGGGGCTCGGTCCGCATCTCCCCGCTGGGCGGGCCGTCGGCGCTGCCCTTCACCGTGAGCGCCCGGTCGATCACACCCGACACGTCTCCCGTGCCGCTGTCGATCCGTCTCGTCACGACCCGGCCGCGGGCCCTGCTCCTCGCCGACGACGACGGGCTCGTGGCGGTCGGCCTCGAGGCCGAGCACGTGCCGTGGCTGCAGGACGGGCTCGCCGACATGCCGCACGACGAGGACGGCCGCTGACCTGGCACCAAGGCCGCTCCCGACGACACCATGGGTGGCGCCGGACACCGTCGCGAGGAGCACCGCCGATGACGAAGTACCTGATCTCGTTCCCGAGCGGAGAGATGGACATCCCCGACGGCGAGTTCCAAGCGGTCGTCGACGCCTCGCACGCGGTGGTCCGCCAGGCGAAGGAGGCCGGCGTCTGGGTCTTCGGCGGTGGCATCGACGAGAGCGTCCCGCCCGTGATGGTCGCTGCCGACGGCACCGTCACGCCGGGGACCTACCCGCAGACGCAGCGCCTCGAGGGCGGCTACACCGTCCTCGAGCTGCCGTCCTACGACGCGGCGCTGAAGTGGGCCGCGAAGATCGCCGCCTCCTGCCGCTGCGCGCAGGAGGTCCGCGCCTTCCAGCACGACCCGGAGAGTTAGCTCGCGACGCCCGGCACCTCGTCGACCTGCGCGCCGTTCGTCCCATCCGTCCCGGTCGGTGCTCCGAACCAGGGCCGGCAGCACCTGCTGCGCACCCCCGCCGGCCGACGACGGCCGGCACGACCCGGAGGTTCGCCATGCGCCCGACCGTCCCCGCCCTGTCCCTCGCCGGTGCCCTGCTCGTCGGGGTCCTGGCCGCCGGCCCCGCCCAGGCCGCGCACGAGGGGATCGAGGTGACCGGCCTGACACAGAACGGCCGGCTCGTCACGTTCCTGGCCGGATCGCCCGAGCACGTCACGAGCACGGTCAAGGTGACCGGCCTGAAGGGCGAGCTGCTCGGCATCGACTACCGCCCCGCCACGGGCGGGCTCGTCGGGGTCGTGCGCGGCGACGACGGTGCCGGCCGCCTCGTCGTCATCGACGACAGCACGGGTGCGGTCCCCTCGTCCACCCCGCTGCTCGGCGTGGACGGCACGCCGGTCCTGCTGGCCGGCGGGGCCTTCGGGGTCGACGTCAACCCGGCCGCTGACGCGCTGCGTGTCGTGAGCGACGCCGACCAGAACCTGCGCATCCTGCTGTCCGACCGCGCCGCGGGTGCCACCGGGACCACGTTCGTCGACGGTGCCCTCACCCCGGGCGGGCGCCAGGTCGTCGGGGCGGCCTACACGAACAGCGACACCGACGCGGCCACCGGCACCAGGCTCTACGACATCTCGGCCGCCGACGACGCCCTGCTGCTGCAGGACCCGCCGAACGCGGGCGGCCTCGTGCCGGTCGGCGACGGGCTCGGGCTCCCCGTGAGGGCGGAGGTCGGCTTCGACATCGCCACGCGCGGCACGTCGAACACCGCGCTGGTCTCCGTCGTCGACCGCGGCCGCGCGACCCTGTCCGTCGTGGACCTGACGACCGGCGCGGTGGTCCCGGGCTCCACGGGCACGATCGGGACGCGCCCGGCCGTCGTCGACATCGCGGTGCCCACGACGCGCTGACACCGCAGGACACGTGAGGACGGGGAGCCGACGACGACCGGCCCCCGTCCCCGCGTCGGCGAGGACGACGCACTGCCAGGAGCGGTGTGCAGGAGCGGTACACCGCTCCGCACCGGGGGACCACCGCCCGCCGCCGGCCGTTCCTGGGTCCGCCGGCATGGGACTCACTGCGCAGGAACATGACGACATCGACCGCGCCAACGCCTCCGGGCGGCCGTGCATCGTGCTGGTGCGCGGGCTGTGGCTGCTCTCGAGCAGCTGGGACCGGTGGCGCGCCGTCTACGAGGCCGCCGGGTACGCGACCATCGCGCCCGGGTGGCCCGACGACCCGGCCACCGTCGAGGAGGCGCGCGCCCACCCCGAGGTCTTCGCGGACAAGATGGTCGGCGAGGTCACCGACCACTACGTCGAGGCGGTCGCGGCCGTGTCGGGACGCCCCGCGCTGGTCGGGCACTCCTTCGGCGGTCTCGTCGTGCAGAAGCTCGCGGCGCAGGGCGTCAGCGCTGCCACGGTGGCGATAGGCCCGGCCCCGTTCCGCGGGGTGCTCCCGGTGCCGGTCTCCTCGCTGCGCTCCAGCGCCGCGGTCGTAGGCAACCCGGCGAACCTGCACCGGGCGGTCACCCTCACCTTCGAGCAGTACCGGTACGGCTGGGCCAACGCCCTGGAGGAGGACGAGGCCCGCGCGCTCTACGACGAGTTCCACGTCGCCGCCGCCGGCGTCCCGATCTTCCAGGCCGTGGCGGCGAACCTGAACCCCTTCAGCGAGACGAAGCTGGACGTCGCGGCGCCCGACCGGAGCCCGCTGCTGATCGTGTCCGGGGAGAAGGACCACACCATCCCGCACGCGGTCGCCCACGCCGCGTTCGTCCGGCAGCGTCGCAACCCGTCGCCGACGGAGTTCGTCGAGCTCGCCGGGCGGGGGCACTCGCTGACGATCGACCACGGCTGGCGGGAGGTCGCCGACACCGCCCTGCAGTTCGTCCGGACCCACCTGGTCGCTGGCGCCGGCGTCGCCGCGGAGGCCTGAGCCGTGGCCGGCACCGCCGTCCGGGGTCCTGCACCCGACTGGACCGCCGCCCGCTCGGCGACGCTGCACTGCCTGCTCGGCTGCACGATCGGCGAGGTGACCGGCATGGCGATCGGGCAGGGCGCCGGCTGGTCGCCGGTCGCGACGATCGCCCTGTCCGTGGCGCTGGCGTTCGTGGCCGGCATCGCGCTGGCCACGGTGCGGATCGCACGCCTGGGACTGCCCTGGCGACGAGCCGTCCGCGTGGCCGCGGCGGCGGAGGTGGTCTCGATCAGCGTGATGGAGCTCGTCGACAACCTGGCCCTCGCGGTCCTCCCGGGCGGCCTCACGGCGGGACCGACCACGGCCCTGTTCTGGGGTGCCATGGCCGTGGCCCTGGCCGTCGCGTTCGTCGTCACCCTGCCCGTCAACGCCCTGCTCATCGCGCGGGGTCGCGGCCACGCGCTGGTGCCGCACGCCGGGGGGCACCACTCCTGACCCCGACGGGACGGGGCAGCAGGGCCGCAGCCGGCGCCGCTGCGGCCCTGCTCGGCGCCTCACCGCCGGGCTCGGAGCTCCCGCCACTCCCGCGGCGACATGCCGTACTCCTGGCGGAAGACCCGGCTGAAGTGGGAGGCGTCGACGAACCCCCACCGACGGGCCACCGCGGCGATGGTCGTCCGGCCCTCCGCTCCCGCCGTCGCGGCGGGGTCCCGCCGGCACGCCTCGAGGCGGGCCGACCGGATCCACTCCCCGAGGCTGACGTCGGCGGCCGCCAGCACCCCGTACAGGTGCCGCACCGAGATGTGGTGTTCGGCCGCGATGCCGGCCGGGCCGAGGTCCGGGTCGCCCAGGTGCCGCCGCACGTGCTCCAGGATCCGCGCCGCCAGGGTCGGCTCCAGCGCGTCCCTGGTCCGCCGGTCCTCCCCGGCGCCGGCCAGCAGGGCCGCGCGCACCAGCTCGACCGTCGGCTGGGCCAGCGAGTCCGCGACCGCCAGGTCGCGCAGCTCGGGGCTGACCGCCACCCGTGGCAGGTACGAGGCGACCAGCCCGGCCAGGGGCTCCGAGGCGTCGAACGTGCGCGCCGACACCTCCCGGACGACCGCGTCCGGGAGCGCGAGGTCCCGCAGCGGGAACCGGAAGAAGTGCGCCTGCACGCCCTGTCGAACAGCAGCGAGTAGGGCGAGGTCGTCGTGTACACCGCGAACTGCCCCGGCTCCAGGACCGCGTGGCGGCCGTGCTGGACCATCAGCGAGCCCCGCCCGCCCTGCAGCGTCAGGAAGAGCGCGGGCTCCTCGTCCTCGCGTGCCGCGCGCGCCGTCCGTGTCACCGTCGTCGGCATCGCGGCGACCGAGCACAGCTGGACCCGCCCCAGGTCCGTCAGCGAGAGCTCGGCGCGGACCTGCTCGGGGCGCTGCGGGAGGTCCAGCTCCACGCGCACGACCGCCCGGCGGACCGTCTCGCGCAGCGCCTCCGCGCGCACGTCGGCCTCCACGTGCGACGCGCTCCAGTTGACCGTCATGTCGACACCTCCACGGGCAGCCAACGCCTCATGGTCCCGACGGTGGGTGCACTCCCACGAGGGCGCCGACGTCGACCCGTGCACGACGAGCACACCGGTTCGCACACCGAGCACATCCGCCCCCCGGGGACTCCGCAGACTCCTCGGACGGGCAGCAGCCGCACGCAGCCGTCGTGCTCAGCGACATCGCGGCGCTGCCCTGGCTCCGGGACGTGTCCGCCTTCCACTGGGCCTACGGCTCGGAGCCGCTGCGGCACGGCTTCACGGGCACGTCGCCCCAGCTCCTGCTGTACGGCCTCGCCCTCGTGGCCTACGGCCTAGGTGCCCTCGGCTTCGACCGGCGCGACATCGGCACCTGACGCCGGCCCGATGCGGCGGCGGTCCTCTTGGCTCGGTCTGGCTCGCCTGTCCGGCACGTCGGCGGCCGCTGGCGAGGGGTAGCTCACGCAGTGCGCTGCGACGCCCGTCACGGTAGGAAGACGACGACCAGCACGGTGTCGTGCCGGCTCGTCGAGGGAAGGGCACGAACGATGTCCGGTACGGCCGGGGGCAGCCTGTCCCCCACGGTGGGACTCATCGGTGTGATGGTCGTCGTGGTGATCGCCGCCGTGCTGTACGCCCGGAGGAACCGGCGATGACCGGTCTGGTGACCGCGACCGTGCTCATCGGCGCGGTGCTGGCGGTGATGGCGGTCGGCATGTGGCGGTTCCGCGCCGAGGTGGAGCAGGACGACCGCCGCGCGGCGGCGAAGGACCCCACCTCCTACCAGAACCACGCACGCTGGAAGGACATGCCGGCGAGCTCGCGTCTGGCGTTGGTGCTCACCGTCGTGCTCGCCCTGCCCGGCTTCGCGGTGCGCGCCGTCGACGACCCGCCCTGGTGGCTCTTCGCCCTGATCGGGGCCGCGGTGGTGTCCATGGTCTCGTTCGTCCTGCTGGAGCGCCGGCGCGCCCGGCGTCAGGGACTCAGCTGGCCGCGGTGATCGGCGCACGCCTCCGCCCGAGGACGGGGCGTCGGCGGGTCGAGGTCATCACCTTCGTCGTGTCCGTCGTGCTGAGCGGCATGGGGACGGGCCTGCGATCCCTGTTCGGCGAGCCGCCGCTCGACGCCTTCCTCAGCTCGGCGATCGGGGCGCTCGGCATCCTCGGCGGCCTGGCGCTCGGCGGTCTCGCCCGGCGACGGCTGCAGCGCCGCCGCGTCCGTCGTGGTCACGCCGAGGTCGTGGTCCGCGACCGCGGCCGCGCGCACCGGGGCCTGCATCCGCGGTGGCAGACGCTCACCGCTCGACCCGGACCCGGTCGGCTGGGGCTGACGGAGGCCGGGTTCGGGGTGCTCGCCGGCGGGCCCCTCGACCTGCCCGTCCTCGCAGCCCGGAGGACCGGCCGGTGGACCGGCCCGCGGGACTGGACGGTCTGGCCGAATCTGGCGGTGCTCGAGCTCACCACACCTACGGGGGCGGTCGAGCTCGGCATCCACGATGAGCACGTCGCCTGGTTGCTCGCGCAGCTCGGGCTCGCGGAGGACGTGTCGGACGGCGGTGCCAGGGTGAGGCCATGACGACGCGCGCCCGCTCCCCCTTCCCGCCCGACCGCGTGCCGAACCCCGGTTCGGCCGACATCGCGGAGAAGGCGCAGCGGCTGCTCAACGCCCTGCCGGTGCCGCCGGGCGTGCACCACGACGTGCTGCAGCCCGTGCCGGTGCTGGCGCGGCTGCGGTGGGAGCGGGACCCGGAGGAGACCGTGCGGACGGTCGCGGTGGAGTGGACGGCGAGCCGGGTGCGCGTCCGGCTGGCCGACGCCCGTCGGCACACGGGGGCGGCCTGGCTCCCGGCCACCGACGTCCGCCGGGCGCCGGTGGCGGCGCGATGAGTCGCGGTTGGGGCGTCAGACCGCGCGGAGAGCCAGGAGGAACTGACCGCCGCCGGGCGTGACCTCGGCGGTGACCGGCAGGTCCGGGGCCAGGCGTGAGACGCGGTCGACCAGCCAGGCGGCGGCCTCGTCGGCGTCCGAGCGCGACGGGCAGCGGGCGACGACCTCGCGGCCGCCCGTGCGGCCCAGCCGCTCGACGATCTCGACGATGGGCGCCGGATCGACGACGAACAGGTCCGCGCCCCACGGCACGACCGGGCGGACCGCGCCCTTGCGGGTGTTGCAGGCGCGGTGGGCCAGCCGCTCGACGGCCGGGGCCGCCTTCTTCCCCTTCTTGGCCTTGCCCCCGCCGGCGGCCGGCAGCCCGCCGCTGTCGACGCTCGGGCCGAGGTCGGCGTTGACGGAGGCGTCGGGGTCCACCGGCTCGTCGCAGAGCCAGCAGCGCCAGCCGTCGCGCGCTCCGACCTCGTCGAGGGTGCTCACGCCGGGCCGTCTGCGGTGATGCCCTCGGCGCCGTGCTCCGGCACGAGGTGCTCGACGCGCACCGCGCTCACCAGCGTGCGGACCTCGTCGAGGAACGCGGCGACCTCCGCGCGGGCCTCGTGGGCGGCGTGCGCCTCCCGGTCGCGGTAGACCTCGTAGAACAGACGCGAGAGGGGCGCGTCGTCGACCCGGTGGGTCGTGTAGACCAGCGTGCCGGGCTCCTGCGCGTGGATGTCGGGGACGATCTCGGCGACGAGGGCGTCGAAGCGCGCGGCGGCGGCCTCGTCGGGCAGGTCGAAACGGACGACGATGGCGAACATGCGTCGCACCCTACGGGGCCGCGGGCGCCGGCCGACCGGCGTCCGCGGCGCGCATGCCGAGGGCGACACCCGCGGCGACGACGAGCACGCCCGCCCACACCGGCGGCGCCGGGACCGGGCCGCCCAGCGCGATGCCGGTGAGGGCCGCCGCGACCGGCGCGACGCCCGTCAGCAGGCCGGCCCGGGCCGACCCGAGGGCGCGCACGCAGGAGTACCAGAGCACGAAGGCGACGGCGGTGACGGCCACCGCCAGGAACGCCACCGCGAGCAGGTCGTCGACGTCCAGCCGCGCCACCGCGCCGGGCCCCTCCCTGCGGCCGCCGAGTCCCAGGACCGCGGCCAGCGCGAAGCCCGCGGTCGCCATCCACGTCGTGTGCACCGACACGCCCCACGGCCCGTGCCGCCGCAGCACGGGGACGGCCAGCAGCGTGAAGCCGACCTCGCACAGCAGCACGACGACCGCCCACAGCAGACCCGTCAGGTCGCTGCGCCCGAACCCCTGCACCAGCGCCGCGCCGGCGGTGACCAGCAGCGCGGCGACCACCACGGTCCGCCGCGGCCGGCGCCCCTCCTGCACGGGCCCCGCGATCGCCAGGACCAGCGGCACCCCCGCCACCGCGACCCCGAACACCGCCGGCTCGGCGTGCTCGGCCCCGCGCACGAGCGCCACGTTGAACAGCAGCAGCCCCGCCCCGGCGACGCCCGCCAGCCACGCCCACTCCACGCCGCGCGGCCGGTGCGGCGCGTGCCCGCCGAGCCGCGCGACGAAGACCAGCAGCGCGCACGCCACCAGGTAGCGCAGCGCCTGCGCCGTCGCGAGCGGCGCGTCCGTCAGCACCCCGGAGACCGCCGCGCTGCCGCCCACGAACACCATCGCCGTCGCCCCCACCGCCACCGCTCGTCGCACGTCTCGTGATCCTG
This sequence comes from Cellulomonas sp. plas2, assembly GCF_057221735.1. Taxonomy (NCBI): domain Bacteria; kingdom Bacillati; phylum Actinomycetota; class Actinomycetes; order Micrococcales; family Cellulomonadaceae; genus Cellulomonas; species Cellulomonas sp. plas2. The sequence continues at coordinate 574,703 of NZ_CM170155.1, read as the reverse complement.
CCCCGACCGTTCCCGACGAGGGTGACGCGTCCAGATCGGACGCGGGCACGGCTCAGGACCCGTCGGCCTCCAGCGGCAGCGACGGCGCGAGCCGCCGCAGGGACGTGAACGTCGGCACCAGCGCGTCGTACAGCCCGGTGAACACCGGCAGCAGTGACCGGTACACGGCGGCGGCCGCCGGACGCGGCCGCACGGTCGTCGTCACCTCCACCATGTCCGCCACGACGTCGATGCTCTCCACGAGCCCGATCGCCTCCATGCCCAGCAGCGCGGCCCCGAAGCCGGAGCCCTCCTGCCCCTCGGCGAGCTGCACGTCCATGCCGAACGCGTCGGCCAGGGTCTGCCGCCACAGGCCGCTGCGCATGACCCCGCCGGTGGCGCGCACCTCCGACACCTCGAAGCCGGCGGCCCGCATGGCGTCCAGCACGGTCGCGAGCTGCAGGCACACGCCCTCGACGGCCGCGCGGACCAGGTGCTCGCGCCCGTGGGACCGCGTCAGCCCGACGAAGACACCCTTGGGCAGCGAGCTCCAGTGCGGCGCCCGCTCGCTCAGCAGGTACGGCAGCATGAGCAGACCGCCGGCCCCGACCGGGACCCCCTCGGCCAGCGCGAGCAGCTCCGTCTCGTCGTCGGCGTCGGGCGCGAGGGTGTCCCGGGCCCAGCCCATGACGACGCCGCCGTTGTTGATCGCCCCGCCGACGACCCAGCGCGTCGGCGTGAGCGCGTAGCAGAACACCCCGCCCAGCGGGTCGACGGCCGGGCGGTCGACGACGACCCGCAGCGCCCCGCTCGTCCCCAGCGAGCACGCCGCGACCCCGGGACGCACGGCCCCGACGCCGAGGTTCGCCAGCGGCCCGTCGGCCGCCCCGACGACGACGCGCGTGTCCGCCGGCAGCCCCGTCGCCGCCGCCCCCGCCTCCGTCAGCCCCGTCAGCACGTGCGTCGTCGGGACGATCTCCGGGAGCTGCTCCGCGGTGATCCCCGCGAGCGCCAGCGCCTCGGCGTCCCATGCGAGCGTCGCCATCTCCATGAGACCGGTCGCGCTGGCGATGGAGTGGTCGACGACGAGCGCCCCGCACAGCCGCAGCAGCACGTACTCCTTGATGCCCACCCAGAAGCCGACGCGCTCGCACAGCTTCGGCTCCTGCTCGTGGAACCAGACGATCTTCGGCAGCGGGGACATCGGGTGCAGAGGGGTCCCCGTCCGGCGGTGCAGGGCGAGCCCGCCCGGCGCCGACCGCAGCCGCTCGGCCTGGGCCGCGGCGCGGGTGTCGCCCCAGGTGACCACCTCGGTGAGGGGCTCGAGCGTCGGGGACAGCCCCAGCACGCTGTGCATCGCGGAGCTGAAGGACAGCGCGGCCACCCGCTCGGCACCGACCTCCATGACCACGTCCCGCAGCGCCGCGTGCACGGCCGCGAGGATGAGGTCGGGGTCCTGCACCGCGTGGCCGGGGTGCGGCTCCTCCAACGGGTAGCCGTGGGACGCGCTCGCGACGAGGGTGCCGGCGGTGTCGAACGCGACGACCTTCGTGCTCGTCGTGCCGAGGTCGACGCCGAGGACGAGGTCCGCGGCGCCCGCCCCACCGCTCACGCGGCCGCCCCCGCGGCCGGGTCCCCGCCCCACAGGTCGACGAGCACCTTGCCGCTGACCGTGGAGTCGGCGGCGGTGCGGAACGCGACCACGGCGTCGTCGGCGGGCAGCACGTGCGTCACGACGGACCCGATGCCGGGCTCGGCGGCCAGGAGGCGCACGGCCTCGTCGACCTCGTCGAGGAAGCGGAAGGAGCCGCGGACCGTCGCCTCCTTGGAGATGAACGGCGCGAGGTTCACCGGCCGGGGCTCGTTCGGCACCATGCCGACCTGCACGACGGTCCCGCGCCGGCGCACCGCCGCGAGCGCGGTGCTGACCGCCGCCGGCACGCCGGAGCACTCGAGCACGAGGTCGAACGCGCCCGCCGGCACCTCGTCGACGCCCACCTGCAGCGTCGACGCCGCGCCCACCGCCCGTGCCCGCTCCAGGGGCCCGGTCAGCACGTCGGTGGCGACGACCTCCGCCGCGCCCCGCGCCAGCGCCGCCGCGACGGCCAGCAGCCCGATCGGCCCGGAGCCGGAGACGAGCACCCGCGCCCCCTCGACGACCGGTGTCCCGTCGAGCGCGAGGCCCGCCATCGCCACGCCGTGCAGCGCGACCGCGAGGGGCTCGGCCAGCGCCGCGCGCCGCAGCGGCAGGTCCGCCGGCAGCACCCGCACCTGGTCCCGCCGCACGACGAGGAGCTCGCTCATGCCGCCCTGCGTGTGCGGGGTCGTCGACGCGCTGCCGAGGTACGCACCGCCCGGCCACAGGTGCGGCGCGTCCTCGACCCCCGGCTGCGACGTGCCGAACGTGGCCGGGTGCAGCGTCACGGGCGTGCCCGGGGCCAGCTCCCCCGCCGGGTCGGTCTCGACCACCCCGACGACCTCGTGCCCGGGCACCAGCGGCTCCCGCACGACGAACTCGCCGTTGGCGCCGTGCGCCCAGTAGTGCAGGTCCGAGCCGCAGATGCCGCCGTACGCCATCCGGAGCCGGACCTGGCCCTCGCCCGCCTCGGGCGTGGGCACCTCCTCGACCCGCAGGTCGTCCTTGCCGTGGATCACCAGGGCGCGCACGGCGCCACCTCCTCGTCGAGCGGTACCGGGAGAGCGGGGCCGGGCCGGGGGCACCGGCCCGGCGGGTCACACGACCGCGGACATCCCGCCGTCGACCGACAGGTTCTGCCCCGAGACGAAGCTCGAGGCGTCGGAGCTCAGGAACAGCAGCGCGCCGACGAGCTCCTCGACGCGCCCCCACCGCTGCGCCGGCGTGCGCTGCTTTACCCAGCCGTCGAAGGTCGGGTCCTGCCACAGCGCCGCGTTCATGTCCGTGGCGAAGTAGCCGGGCGAGATCGCGTTGACCTGGATCCCGAACCGCGCGAGGTCGGCCGCCATGCCCTGCGTCAGCGAGGCGAGCCCGCCCTTGCTGGCCGAGTAGGGCGCGATGGTCTGCCGCGCGAGCCGCGACTGCACCGACGCGATGTTGACGATCTTGCCCGAGCCGCGCGCGACCATCCCCGGCGCGACCTGCCGTGAGACGTAGAACGCGCTCGACAGGTTCGAGGAGATGACGGTGTCCCAGTCCTCGACGGCGAACTCCTGGATCGGCGCCCGCCGCTGCACGCCCGCGTTGTTGACCAGCACGTCGGGCACGCCGTGCTGCTCGACGAGGGCCCCCACGGCGTCGGCCACCGCGGCGGCGTGGGTCACGTCGAAGGTGACCGACGCCGGCCGGGTGCCGGTGCGCGCCTCGAGGTCGTCGGCGACGGCCTCCAGCGCCGCGGTGTCGCGGCCGTGCAGGACCACGCGCGCCCCGGCCTCCGCCAGTCCGGTGGCCATCGTCCGGCCGAGGCCGCGCGACGACCCGGTGACGAGCGCGAGCCGCCCGGTGACGTCGAACAGGCCGCCCACGGCCGTGCTGCCCGCGGCCATCAGACCGCGCTCGCCCCGACGAAGATCACCGAGATGATCGCGAAGGCCAGCACGGACTCGATGGTCTGCTGCACGGTCCACGTCTTCAGGGTGGTCTTGACGTCCATGCCCATGAGGCGCCCCACGAGCCAGAAGCCCGAGTCGTTGACGTGGCTGGCGAAGACCGAGCCGGCCGCCGTGGCGAGCGTGATGCAGGCGACCTGGAGCGCGTTGTAGTCCCCGGCGGTGACGGCCGGGGCCATGAGGCCGGCCGCCGTGACCAGGGCGACCGTGGCCGAGCCCTGCGCGAGCCGCAGGATGACGGAGATGACGTAGGCCGCGACGATGACGGGCAGGCCGATGGAGGCCAGCGAGTCGGACAGCGCGTCGCCGATGCCCGACGTGCGCAGGACGCCGCCGAACATGCCGCCGGCGCCGGTGATGAGGATGACCGAGCAGACCGGGCCGAGCGAGGAGTCGAGGACCTTCTCCAGCGCGGTGCCCTCGACGCCGCGCCGCGAGCCGAGGACGACCATCGCGACGAGCACGGAGATGAGCAGCGCGATGGAGGACGTGCCGAGCAGCGTCAGGACGCGGACCCAGCCGGCCTCCTCGTCGACGGCGCCCGCCGCGGCGGCCGCGTCGAGCCCGGTGTTCATGAAGATGAGGACGAGCGGCAGGGCCATGACGGCGATGACCGTGCCGAACCGCGGCGGGTTCGTCGGCTGGTCGTCGTCGACGGCGCCGAAGAAGCCCGGGACCGGCAGGACGTACTTGGTGCCGACCCGCTTGCCCCAGATGTAGCCGGAGACGTACCAGACGGGGAACGCCAGGATGATCCCGACGATGAGCACGACACCCAGGTTGGCGCCGTAGAGCTCGGTCGCTGCGACGGGACCGGGGTGCGGCGGCAGGAACACGTGCATGACCGAGAAGGCGGCCGCGGCGGGGATGCCGTAGGCGAGCACGTTGTTGCCGCCCAGGCGCCGCGCCACCGCGAAGATGATCGGCAGCATGACGACGAGCCCGGCGTCGAAGAAGATCGGGAAGCCCATGATGAGCGAGGCGAGGCCGAGCGCGAACGACGCCCGCTTCTCCCCGAACCGGGCCACGAGCGCCTCGGCCAGCACCCGGGCGCCGCCGGAGTGCTCGACGAGCTTGCCGAGCATCGCGCCCAGCCCGATGAGCAGCGCGACCGTCCCCAGCGTGGAGCCGAAGCCCCCGACGAGGGTGTTCACGATCTCGCCGATCGGGATGCCGGTGGCCAGCGCCGTCAGCAGCGAGACCACGATGAGCGTGAGGAACGCGTGCAGCTTGAAGCGGATGACGAGCACGAGGATCAGCGCGATCGCCGCGGCGGCGATGCCGAGCAGCGGTCCCGCGCCCAGTGTCTGGGTCCAGTCGTCCATGGGGATCTCCGTCGATCGAGGGGGTCGTGTCCTGCGCCGGGGATCCGGCCTGCGTGCCGGGCGGCGTCGCCCGGCGCGCCACCGTCGCAGAAAAGTACGACTATTAGCAACCCTGCTGGTGGACTCCTGCGTTGGAGACCCCGTCCCGACCCTGGCCCTCCCGCCTAGACTCCGCCACCGGCCGGTGCCGCCCACGACCGGCGGCAGCCGCACCAGACCGAGGGGGACGCATGCGCGGAGGCCTGCACCTCGGCGTCCTGGACCGCTTCGGCCAGGAGATCGCGGGCGGCCGACGGCCCGCCGGCACGGTCCTCACCCTGGCCGGCCTCGAGGCCGAGCTCGGGGTGTCCCGCACGGTGGTGCGGGAGGTGGTCCGCGTCCTCGAGGCGGTCGGGATGGTCGAGGCGCGGCAGCGCGTCGGCGTCCGCGTCCTGCCCGAGGACCGCTGGAACGCGCTGGACCCGCAGGTCATCCAGTGGCGGCTGGCCGGACCGGGCCGGCACCGGCAGCTCGTCGCCCTGACGGAGCTGCGCATGGCCGTGGAGCCGACGGCCGCCCGCCTCGCCGCCCGGCACGCGAGCACCGCCGACCGCGCCCGGCTGGCCGAGCTGGCGGCCGGGCTGCGCCTCATGGGCGAGGAGGGCGAGGGCCGCAGCGAGGCGTACCTCGCCGCCGACGTGGCCTTCCACGTCCTGCTCCTGCAGGCCGGCGGCAACGAGATGCTCGCGGCGCTCACCGGCCCGGTCGCGGAGGTGCTGGCGGGCCGCGCGACGCTCGGCCTCATGCCCGCGCTGCCCGTCGCGGACGCGCTCGACCACCACGAGGCCACGGCGGCCGCCGTCCTGGCCGGCGACGAGGACGCCGCCGAGCGGCACGCCCGCGCGGTGGTGCAGGAGGTCTGGGACGCGGTCGTCGCGGCCGGCGGCGGGCAGCGCCCCCCGCGCCCCTGAGCCCATCCGCCACTGCCGACGCCACTGCCGACGCCACGGCCGACGCCACCGCCGGCGCCCGGGCGGGGCCGCGGTCGCCTACCGTTCACGGGTGATCCCCATCGCGGACGACAACTCCCGCCGCCGCACGACGCCGTGGGTCACCTACCTCCTGCTCGTCACCAACGTCGCCGTCTTCGTCTCCACGGCCCTGTCGACGCCCTTCGAGCAGGCCCTGACGTTCGCGCGGTACGCCGCCGTGCCGGCCCTCGTCACGAGCGACCCGACGACGTGGCCGACGCTGCTGACCTGCACCTTCCTGCACGCCTCGTGGCTGCACCTCGGCGGCAACATGCTGTACCTGTGGGTGTTCGGCGACAACGTCGAGGACGCCCTGGGCCACGTCCGGTACCTGAGCTTCTACCTGCTGGCCGGCGTCGCCGGCAGCGTCGCGCAGGTGCTCGTCGACCCCTCGGGCACGGTGCCGCTCGTCGGTGCCAGCGGGGCCATCGCCGGTGTCCTGGCCGCCTACGTCGTGCTGTTCCCGCGCGGGATGGTGCGCACGATCGTCGTCATCGTGCCGCCGCTGTTCGTGTGGCCCGTGCTGCCGGCGTGGCTGCTCATCGGCGTGTGGTTCCTCCTGCAGTTCTGGTCCGGGCTCACGTCGCTCACCGGCCTCGCCGGGGGCGGCGTCGCCTACTTCGCCCACGTCGGCGGGTTCGTCGCGGGGCTGGTGCTGGCGCGGGCGCTGGCCCGTCCGGAGCGCGTGCGGCGCGGCGTCGACCGCCGGGTCCGGCTCGTGGACCCCTACGAGGCGCGGCGGCTCGAGCGCCGGCGCGGAACCCGGTGGTGACGCCCTCGCGGGCGCCGGTCGCGCTGGTGGCGGCCGCGCTGCTCCTCGTCGGGGGCGCCGCCGCGTGCACGGCGGGGACGGACGGCCCGACGAGCACCGGGACGACGAGCACCGGCACGGGCCCGGCGGCCTCCGCCGGCCCGACGAACGGCACGACCGGCGGCCCGAGCGGTGGCCCGAGCGCGCACGCGGCCCCGGCCGACGCCGCCGACGTGCGCGCCCGGGGCACCGCCCTCACCGCGGGCGACGTGACGCTGGCGGTCCTGCCCGCGCCCGGCACGACGCTCGTCGTCGAGGCGGGCCCGGACGGCTCGGCGCTGGCCCGGCTCACCCCCGGGGCGACGGCGGCCCGGTCCCCCGTCGCCTGGCTGGCCGCTCCGCCGGACCGCTCGCTCGTCGCGGAGGACGACGGGACGGTGGTCGTCACCGATGCGGCGGGCGGGTTCGTCGCGGGCGTCGCCGCGCCGGGGACGGCCCCGGCCGCCGACGGGACGACGTCCGTCCCCGGGCCCCGCGGGGCGGGCGTCGTCCCCGGTCCCGACGGCACCCTCGCGGTCATGCTCCCCGCGAGCCCCACCTCGACCGCCGGCACGACTCCGGCCGAGCTGCCGCTGTGGCTCGCCGCGACCACCGTCCTCGACGCGCGGTGGGGCGACCGCGAGGGCGGGCGGTCCCTGGCCGTGACCCCCTCGGCCTGGGCGCGCGTGGGCGGGGCCGCCGCGGCGGAGGGCGTGTGGGCGCAGCTCGTCGCCCGCGAGCCGGAGGCCGGGACGACGTCGATGCACGACCAGCTCTGGTGCCACCAGCTCGGCGCGCCGACGAAGGCGACCTGGAACCTCGAGCCGTGGCGGCCCGAGGTCGACACGCTCGAGCTGCTGGCCGCCGGCTGCAACCCGGTCGAGCAGGGCGAGGGCTGACGTGCCGCGCCTCCACGCCCTGGAGCTCCTGCCCGACGGGGCCGGCGACGCCGCGGTCCGCGCCGACTGGCAGGCCCTGCGCGACGCGGACCTGCCGTCCCAGCTCGACCACACCGGCGCGACGAACGCCCCGCACGTCACCCTGCTGCCCGCCCCCGCGCTCGACGAGCCGCTGCTGGCGCGGGCCGCGGCGCTGGTCGGGCCCCTCCTGCCGCTGGAGGTGCGCGCGGCGGGCCTCGTCGTGCTGGGCGGGGAGCGGGTGACCCTCGCGCGGCTCGTCGACGTGCCCGACGCGCTCACCGCGGCGGCGCTCGAGCTGCGGGCCGCGGCCCCCACCACGCCGCACCCCGGCTGGCTGGCGCACGTCACGCTGGCCCGGCGGCTGCCACGCGCCGACGTCGGGCGGGCGCTGGCGGTGCTGGGGCACGCCGACGTCGTCCTGCGGCTGGTGGCGCTGCGCCGGTGGGACCCGGAAGCCGGGACGGTGACCACCCTGGTCAGCGCTGACGGGACGCCGACGACGCCGTAGGGTCCCGTCATGGGCACGCGGTGGCTGGGCGAGGCGCAGCTGGCGGCCTGGCTGCCGCTCATCGCGGTGGTCGAGCGGCTCCCGACCGTGCTCGACGCCCAGCTGCGGCGCGACGCCGGGCTCACGCACTTCGAGTACATGGTCCTGGCGATGCTGTCCGAGGCCGACGGCGCGACGCTGCAGATGACGGACCTGGCCCGCCGCACCGACGCGACGCTGCCGCGGCTCTCGCACGTCGTCGCCCGCCTCGAGGCGCGGGGGGCGGTGACGCGCTCGACGAGCCCCACCGACCGCCGGGCCACGGTCGTGACCCTCACCGACGCCGGCGGGGACGTCGTGCGCGCCGCCGCCCCCGGGCACGTCGCGCAGGTGCGGCGCAGCGTCTTCGACGTGCTCGACGAGGAGCAGGTCGAGCAGCTCCGGGGCATCGCGAGCGCCGTCCTGGCCCGGCTGGAGGAGGACGGCCGGCAGCCGCGCCGCACCGTCGGCGGGTCCGTGCGTCAGGACGCTGAGCCACCCGCCGAGCCGCCCGCGAACCCGCCCGCGAACCCGCCCAGCAGCGCGACCGGCCCGGGCCGGCCCAGCAGGTAGCCCTGCGCGTCGTCGCACCCCTCCTCGGTGAAGAACGCGAGCTGCTCCTCGGTCTCGACGCCCTCGGCGATCGTCCGGACGCCCAGGTCGCGGGCCAGGCCGAGGATCGCCCGCACGACCGTGCGGGTCCGGCTCTCGTCGACGGACACCGCGAAGGACCGGTCGAGCTTGAGCACGTCCACGGGCATCCGCCGCAGCCACGTGAGGGCCGTGTTGCCGGCGCCGAAGTCGTCGAGCGCGATGGCGAACCCGCGCTCGCGCTTGCGCCGCAACCGGTCGCCGAGGCCCGGCACGTCGGTGCCGAGCACCTCCTCGGACAGCTCGAAGAACACGCCGTGCGGGTCGACGCCGTGCCAGGCGGCCAGCCCGGCGAGCTCGCGGTCCAGCTCCGCGACGGCGAGCTGCACGGCCGCGAGGTTGATGAACACGTCCGGCCCGTCGCCCGCGGCCTGCCACCGTGCCGCCTGGCCGAGGGCGGCGTCCACGGCCCACGACGACAGCGCCGGCATGAGCCCCACCTCCCCCGCGAGCGGCAGGAACTGCGCGGCCTCCACCACCCCGCGCCGCGGGTGGTTCCACCGCAGGAGCGCCTCGGCCGCCACCGTCCGCCGGTCGGCCAGCCGGACGATCGGCTGCCAGTACAGCTCGAGCTCCTCCTGCTCCAGCGCCTGGTGGAGCTGGCTGCCCAGGTCGAGGCGGTGCTGCACGCGGGCGCCCAGCTCGGCGGTGAACGGCTCGGCGCGGGCCCGGCCGCGGCGCTTGGCCTCGTGCAGCGCGGCGTCGGCCTGGACCAGCAGCTCCTCGGCGCGGCGGCCGCCCGTGAGGCCCGCCGGCGCGTCGTCGCCGCCCGGGTCCTCGGGCTGGTGCGTGACCACGCCGATCGACACCGTCACGCGCGTGGCCACCGAGCCGACGCGGAACCGCCCCTCGGCCGCCGCGGCGACGCGGGCCGCGAGCCGGGTGCCGGCGTCGTCCTCGCCGGTCGCCTCCCCGTGCGCGTTCCCACACGCGTCCCTGAGCGTGCTGGCGGTGACGGGCAGCCCCTCGGCGACGACGACGAACTCGTCGCCCCCGAGCCGCGCCAGCGCGAGACCTGGCCGCAGCTGCGTGGCCAGGCGGGCGGCGAGCTCCACGAGCAGCAGGTCCCCGGCGGCGTGACCGAGGCTGTCGTTGACGACCCTGAAGTCGTCGACGTCGAGCACGGCGAGCGCGAACGACGTGCCGTCCCGCGCGCTGCGGGCCACCGCGTCGCGCAGCGCCCCGAGGAACCACCGGCGGTTGGGCAGGCCGGTGAGCGGGTCCTCGAGGGCGATCTGGTGGAGCTGGTCCTCGGCGGCGCGCTGCGCGGTGACGTCGCGCAGGTGCACGACGAGGCCCGCGACGGCCGGCTCGTCGAGCCAGTTGGCCGCCAGCAGGTGCAGCCAGCGCACCTCCCCCTCCGGCCCGGGGCCGCGCAGCACGCGCGCGTGCACCTCGGCGGTCCCGCCCGTGGGCTCCGCGGCCACGTCGCGCAGCAGCGCCTCGACCAGCCCGCGGTCCTCCGGCAGCGCGAGGGCGGGCAGGGCGACGCCGTCGAGCGCGTCGGCGCCGCGGCCGCTCACCCGCACGGCGGCCGGGCCGCTCCACGTCACGGTCCCCCCGGCGTCCGTGACGACGACGGCGTCGGCGGCGTTCTCGACGAGGGCGCGGAACCGCTGCTCGCTGCTGCGCCGGGCGGCCTCCGCCCGGCGCACGTCCGTCACGTCCCGCCACAGGACGACGACGAGGCCGCCGGCCGGGACGCGGACCGTCTCGGCGACCCGGGTCGCCGACGACCCCTCGTCGGGCGCCCCGGGCACGGCGGGAGGGCGCAGGCGGCCGTCGGCGTCCGCCACCAGCTCGACGTCCTCGCGCACCGTGCCCCCGGTGGTGAGCACCTCGCGGTTGACGGCCACCAGCCGGTCGGCGAACGCGGGCGGGTAGAGCTCGCGCAGCGTCCGGCCGAGGCTCGGGACCCCGGCCAGCCGGGCGGTCATGCCCGTGTCGGCCACCACGCGGAAGTCCGTGGGCGCGTCCGGCGGCCCGACGGGCCGCAGCACCGTGACGCCGTCACTACCCTGCGCGGCCAGCCCGGCGACGAGCGCCGCCAGGAGCGCCGGCTCGTCCGGGTCCCAGGCCGGCGGCCCGGAGTCTTCGGGGAGCGCGTCCACGTCGCCACTCTGCTGGTCAGCGGCTCGGCGCGCCAGCGACGGGCCACGTGTCGGGATGGCCGGTCGCGGACAGGGCCTCACCGGCGCCACCCGCCGACGTCACCCGGGCAGCAGCACCTCGGCGGGCACGGGCCGGCCCAGGAGCCACCCCTGCGCGTAGTCGCAGCCGGCCTCGGCGAAGAAGTCGCGCTGCGCCTCCGTCTCCACGCCCTCCGCCACCGTCCGCACGCCCAGGTCGCGCGCCAGCGCGAGGATCGCCCGCACGACCGCCCGCGTGCGGGCCTCCCCGACGGTCGCGACGAACGACCGGTCGAGCTTGAGGACGTCGACGGGCAGGTGCCGCAGCCAGGTGAGGGCCGTGCTGCCGGCGCCGAAGTCGTCGAGCGCGATGGAGAAGCCGCTCGCCCGCTGGTGCGCCAGCCGCTCCCCCAGCGCCACCACGTCGCTGCCGAGCACGTCCTCGGACAGCTCGAGGGAGACGCCCCGCCGGTCCAGGCCGTGCGCCGCCGCGAGCCGCGACAGCTCGCTGCCGAGGTCGACGGAGGCCAGCTGCGAGGCCGCGAGGTTGACGTACACGTGCGGCGCGTGGCCGCGACGCCGCCAGGCCGCGGCCTGCGCGAAAGCGGCTTCGACCGCCCACGCGGCCAGCTCCGGGAGCAGCCCGAGCTCGGCCGCCACCGGCAGGAACTCCCCGGCCGCGACCAGCCCCCGCACGGGGTGCTGCCACCGCAGCAGGGCCTCCGCCGCGACGGTGGCGCCGTCGGCCAGCCGCACGATGGGCTGCCAGTGCAGCGTCAGCTCGCCACGGTCCGCCGCCCGGCGCAGCTGGGTGCCGGTCTCCGTCCGGCGCTGGACCCGCTCGCCGAGCTCCGCGCTGTACACGTGGAAGCGCGCGCGGCCGCGGCGCTTGGCCTCGTACAGCGCGAGGTCCGCCTGCCCGAGCAGCTCCTCGGCACGGCTCGCCGCGAGCTCGTCGTCCGGACCGCCGTCGCCCTTCCCGGGCACCTTCCCGGGCACTTTCCCGGGCACCTTCCCGGGCACCGTCCCGGGCACCGCCCCCGTCGGCTCGCGCAGCGCGACACCGAGGGAGAGCGCGACCTCGACCGTCAGGGCACCCAGCCGGTACAGGCCCTGGACCGCCCCGACGACCTGCCCGGCCAGGGCCTCCACGTCGTCCGGCCCGTACCCCTCGGCGACGACGACCAGCTCGTCGCCCCCGAGCCGCGCCACCGCCAGACCCGGTCCTGTCAGCGCCGCGGACAGCCGGGCCGCCATGTCGACGAGGAGCAGGTCCCCCGCGGCGTGACCGTGGGTGTCGTTGACCTCCTTGAAGTCGTCGACGTCGAGCACGAGCAGGGCCAGCGGCGTGCCCGAGGCGTCGCAGCGGGCGACGGCGTCGCGCAGGGCCGCGGTGAACCAGCGCCGGTTCGGCAGGCCCGTGAGGTGGTCCGCGAGCGCCTGCTGCTGCAGCAGGGCCTCGACGTGCTGCCGACGGGCCTCGGCGTCGCGGACGTCGGTGAGGTCGCGCCACATGACGACGACCCGGTCGCGCACGGGGATCCGCAGCAGGACGCCCTGGCGCACCTCCACCCCGGGCTCGTCCCGGTCCGGCGGCAGCCGCAGGCCCGCCGCGTCGAGGCCGAGCGGGAAGTCCTCGGCTCGACCTCCCCGCGCTCGAGCACCTCCCGGTTGCGGCGCACGAAGTCCTCGGCGGGTCCGGCCTCGTACAGCTCGCGGATGGTGCGGCCGATGCAGGGACGGCCCGACAGCCGCTCGGTCAGCCCCGTGTCGGCCACGATGACGAAGTCGACGACCCGCCCCCGGACGTCGCGCACCGGGCGGACGACGGAGATGGACTCCCCGCGGGCGGACATCGCCTCGAGCATGACCCCCGTCAGCCCGGCGGGGTCCCCCGTCCACTCCGCGCTCGCGTCGTGCAGCAACGCGCCCACGGGCGCGCCGTCCCGCGGCGAGGGCAGTCCGTCCCCCATCCGTCCCCCTGACGAGAACGACCCGCCCGGGCGGGGCGGCCGTGCCGTGCCGCGCGCGTGCCTGCACGACGGCGACCCCCATCTTCGGGGCACGCGCGGCGCCGGGGCAGGTCTTCCGTCCCCCGGGGACGAGGTTCACCCTGCCGGGCGAGCCGTCCGGCGCTCGGGGACGGGGGCGTCGGCCGCGGCCCGGCGGGCGCGGGCCCACCGGCGGGCCTCGTCCTGCCGGCGGCCCTCGGCCCCCGTCGCGATCTCGGCGCGCAGGTGCTCGGGCCCGTAGCCGAAGGCGTCGACGAGGTCCTGCGCGTGCGGCCGCAGCCGCGCGAGCAGGCGGTCGACGTAGGAGGTGACGGTCCGGGCGCGCCCGGCGGACAGCCTCCCGTTGAGCAGGTACCAGGCCAGGTGCTGCTCGACGAGGCCGAGGCCGTACAGGTCGCGCAGCCAGACGAGCACCTGCCGCGTGCCCGGGTCGGTGGTGCGCTCGACGGCCGCCGTGAACGACTCCCAGCGGATGAGCTCCGCGTGCGCCCGCGCGGCCTCCACCAGCGCGTGCTGCTGGCCGTTGAACAGCGCCGCCGCGACCTCCGGAGATGCCTTGCGCGCCGGCCGGAGCGCCGTGGCGACCTCCGCGACCATCGTCTCGACGCGGTCGACGAGCAGCGCGCGCTGGGTGGCCGTGTCGCGGAGCTGGCCGGCGCTGCGGCGCGGGTCGCCGACGTCGGCGACCGTCTGCAGCGCGCGGTGCAGCGGGGTGCGGTACCGGGCGGCGTCCGCGGCGCGCTCCGCGACGAGGCGCGCGACCTTCGTCGCGTCGAGGTGCCGCAGCTCCTGCGCGTGGTCGGCCAGGAGCCGCTTCCCGACGAGCTGCAGGAGGACCGTGTTGTCCCCCTCGAAGGTCACGTAGACGTCGAGGTCCGCGCGCAGTCCGACGAGGCGGTTCGTCGCCAGGAAGCCGGCACCGCCGCACGCCTCCCGGCAGGTCTGCAGCGTCCGCAGCGCCGACCACGTCGAGGCGGCCTTCAGCGCGGCCGCCATGGTCTCGAGGTCCTCGCGGGACTCGGTGGTGTCGTTGCGTCCGGAGAAGACGTCGTCGAACGCGGCCAGCAGGTCCTCGTGGGCGAAGCCCGCCGCGTACGTCTCGGCGAGCAGGGGCAGCAGCCGACGCTGGTGCTCGGCGTAGTCGAGCAGGACGCCCTCGTCGCCCCCGGGCCCGGCGAACTGGCGGCGCTGGTTGCCGTACGTCACCGCGACGGCCAGGCCGGCGCGGGCGGCGGCGACGGCGGCCCCGTCGAGCGAGACGCGGCCCTGCACGAGCGTGCCGAGCATGGTGAAGAAGCGCCGGCCCGGGCTGGCGATCGGCGAGGAGTACGTGCCGTCGGGAGCGACCTGGCCGTAGCGGTCCAGGAGGTTCGTCCGCGGGACGCGGACGTGGTCGAACCAGAGCCGGCCGTTGTCGATGCCGTTGAGCCCACCCTTGAGCCCGTCGTCCTCCGAGCCGATGCCGGGCAGCAGCGCGTTCGTCCCCCGGTCCCGGATGGGCACGTAGACGGCGTGCACGCCGTGGTCGACGGGCTGCCCCCCGCGCGGAGCCGTGACCAGCCGCCCGAAGACGACGGCCGCCGTGCCGTGCACCGCCGCGTTGCCGAGGTAGTCCTTGCGCGCCGCGGGGAACGGCGTGTGCACGACGAGCTCGTCCGTGGCCGGGTCGAACGTGATCGTCGTGCCGATCGCCGAGACGTCCGACCCGTGCCCGGTCTCCGTCATGGCGAACACGCCCGGCACGTCCACCGACAGGGCGTCGGGCAGCCAGGCGTCGTGGTGGCGGTCGGTCCCCAGGTGCAGGATCGCCGAGGCGAACAGCCCCCACTGCACCCCGGCCTTGATCTGCAGCGACGGGTCCCCGACGACGAGCTCCTCGAAGCGGGCCAGCGAGCCGCCGTGGTCGTCGGCGCCGCCGAACCTCGTCGGGAAGGCGCGGTGCACGTCCCCCTCCGCCGCGAGCGCGCGGAGCTGCTCCAGGACGCGCGTGCGGTGCTCGGCCATGGGCAGGCCGGGCACGCCGTGGAACCGGTCCTGGGCCATGAGCGCACGGGCCTGGCGGCGCAGCTCGGGGTAGTGGCCGAGCAGCAGCCCGGCCAGCGCCGGGACGTCGACGGCGCTGTCGCGGTCGAGGCGGGGGTCGCCGGTGTCGGGCACGGTGCTGGGCACGGTGCTGGGCACGGTGCTGGGCACGGTGCCGGGTGCGGGTGCGGCCGGGGCGTGGGCGGCCGGCGCGCCGGCCGTGGGGCGGGGGGCGGTGGTGGTCACGGGGACTCCTCGTCGTCGTCGTCGTGGAGCGGGCAGGGTGGTGGCCTCGGTCAGGGCCGCAGGGGTCAGGTGGTCGAGGGAACGGCGGCGGGACGGGCGGGGGTCAGGGCGCCGGGGCCGGCCCAGAGCCAGCGGGCCAGGCGGTCGGCGAGCGCCGTGCGGTCGGGGCAGCCGGGGTCGGCGCGGTGGGCCATCCACCACTCGCCCGCACCGCGGACGTAGCCGACGACACCCGCGGCCCAGGCCTGCGCGGCCCAGCGGTCGGCCTCGTCGGGCTCGGCGCGGCCCTCGTCGTCGGCCGGGGCCAGCCGCGTGAACCGGGCGGCGACGAGCGCCGCGACGGACTGCTGGAAGTGCCCGAGCGGCCCGCCGAGCTCGACCGACCCTCCCCGGGTGACGAACGCGTACACGTTCGGGGACTGCTCGATGGTGTCGAGGTAGACCGCGATCATCGAGCGCAGCCCCTCGCGCGGGGAGGGCGCCAGGCGCAGCACGGCCTCGATCGCGCCCTCGATCTGCCCGACGACGAGCTCCCCGACCGCGATCTGCAGGCCGGTCTTGTCGTTGAAGTAGCGGTACACGATCGACTTGGAGGTGCCGGCGGCCGCGGCGATCTCCTCCATGGAGACGTCGGGCCCGCGCTTGTGCACGACGCGACGCGCTGCCCGGACCAGCTCCGCCCGGCGGGCCTCGCGGTGCTCGGCCCAGCGCGTCGTGCGGCCGTCGGGCTCGTCGAGGTCCGGCCCCGTCCCGGGGACCGCCCGCAGCACCACCTCGTCGTCGCGGCTCACGGGACCGACGGTATCAGGTACTGTCGGTCGTAGACAGACCGGCGGTCCGACGAGGGCCGCCGTGCAGCAGCACCCGCACAGCACCAGTTCCATGACCATCGACGACGATGCAGGAAGAGGCGCCATGTCCCCCTCCGCCACGATCGGCACCCCCGGCACCCGGGTCGGCGACAGCAGCGGCGGCGCCGGCACGCCGGGCGGCGCGCGGCCGGCCTACGTGCTCGGCGGCAACCGCGTGCCGTTCGCGCGGGCCTTCACGGCCTACGCGCGGTCCTCCAACCAGGACCTGCTGACCGCCGCGCTCGACGGGCTCGTCGCGCGGCACGGGCTGCAGGGCGAGCGCATCGGCGAGGTCGCGGCAGGTGCCGTGCTCAAGCACAGCCGGGACTTCAACCTCACGCGGGAGGCCGTCCTCGGCTCGGCCCTGGACCCGACGACACCGGCGTTCGACGTGCAGCAGGCGTGCGCCACGTCCCTGGAGACCGTCGTCGCCCTGTCCAACAAGATCCGGCTCGGCCAGCTCGAGTCGGCGATCGCCGGTGGCGTCGACACGACGTCGGACGCCCCCGTCGCCGTCGACGACCGGCTGCGGCGGACCCTCGTCGAGCTGCAGCGCGCCCGCACGCCGCAGGCACGGCTCAGGGCCCTCGCGCGGATCCGACCCGCGCACCTCGTCCCCGACGCCCCGAGCGCCTCCGAGCCGCGCACGGGTCTCTCGATGGGCGAGCACCAGGCGCTGACCACCGCGCAGTGGGGCATCAGCCGGAGCGCGCAGGACGAGGTCGCGGTCCGCAGCCACCAGCGCCTGGCCGCCGCGTGGGACGCCGGCTTCTTCGACGACCTCGTCACGCCGTACCGCGGGCTGACGCGCGACGGGAACCTGCGTGCCGACACGACCCTCGAGAAGCTGGCGGCGCTGAAGCCGGTGTTCGGCAAGGACCTGCCCGGCGAGGCCACGATGACGGCCGGCAACTCCACACCGCTGACCGATGGGGCCTCGACCGTGCTGCTCGGCAGCGCCGCGTGGGCGGCGGAGCACGGGCTGACCCCGTGGGCCGCGGTGGTCGACGCCGAGGTGGCCGCCGTGGACTTCGTGCACGGCGAGGACGGGCTGCTCATGGCGCCGGTGTTCGCGGTGCCGCGGCTGCTGGCCCGGAACGGGCTCACGCTGGACGACCTGGACCTCGTGGAGGTCCACGAGGCGTTCGCGGCGACGGTCGTGTGCACGCTGACGGCGTGGGAGTCCGACGCCTTCGGGCGCGAGCGGCTGGGGCTGGACGGCGCCTTCGGGTCGGTCAAGCCCGAGCGGCTCAACGTGCACGGCTCGTCGCTGGCGGCCGGGCACCCCTTCGCGGCCACGGGCGGGCGGATCGTCGCCACCGTGGCCAAGGAGCTGCACCTGCGCCGGCGCGCGCTGCTCGCGGACGGCGATGACCGCCCCGTGCGCGCGCTGGTGTCCGTCTGCGCCGCCGGCGGCCTCGGCCTGGCGGCCCTCCTCGAGGCGGCCTGACATGACCGACACCTACCTGCACCTCGTCAACCACGGGGCGACGAGGACCGTCGCGAAGAAGCTGGGCCTGCCGCGGCCCCCGGTCCTGCGGCGGTACGAGCCGGGGGCGCCGCTCGTCGCCGGGCCGGTGCTCGTCGCGGGGCGCGGCCCGGACGCCGACGCCGTCGCCCGGCACCTGGCCGGGCCGCCCGCCGAGGGCGGCTGGGACCTGGCGGTGCACCGGCACGCGGACGAGGGCGTGCGGTACGCCGCGGTCGTCGCCGTGCTGACCGAGGTGGCGCGTCCGGCGGACCTCGCCGACCCCGCGCTCGTGGTGGGCGGGGTGCTGAAGGGCCTGCTGCCCGGCGGACGGGTCGTCACGCTGTCCCGGCCCGCCCTGCCCGACGACGGACCCGCGCTCGCCGCGGCCCGGCAGGGCGTGGACGGGTTCCTGCGGTCGCTGGCCAAGGAGCTGCGCGGCGGCGCGACGGGCAACGGCGTCGTCGTGGCGGCCGGCGTGCCGGTGACGGCGGCGTCCGTGCTGGCGACGCTGCGGTTCTTCCTCTCGGCGCGGTCGGCGTACGTGGACGGGCAGCTCCTCGAGGTCGACGCCGACGTGCCGGCGGGACCGGTCGTCGCCGACGAGGCACGGCCGCTGGAGGGCCGGGTCGTCGTCGTCACCGGCGCCGCGCAGGGCATCGGCCGCGCGATCGTCGAGACGCTGGTCCGTGACGGCGCCCGCGTCGTGGCCGTCGACGTCCCGGCGGCCGGGGAGAAGCTGGCCCGCGTCGCCAACGCCGTCCGCGGCACGGCGCTGCAGCTCGACGTGACCGCCGCCGACGCCGGCACCCGCATCCTCGAGCACGCCCTGGCCCGCCACGGCCGCCTGGACGTCATGGTGCACAACGCCGGGATCACCCGGGACAAGCTGCTCGCGAACATGGCGCCGGACCGCTGGTCGTCGGTGCTGGCCGTCAACGTCGAGGCGCAGCTGCGCATCACCGAGGCCCTGCTCGAGTCCGGAGAGTTCGTCGACGCACCCCGCCTCGTCGCCCTCGCCTCCACCTCCGGCATCGCGGGCAACCGCGGCCAGACCAACTACGCGGCCTCCAAGGCCGGCGTCATCGGCATGGTCCGGGCCACGGCGCCCCTGCTGGCGCCCTTCGGCGGGACGGCCAACGCGGTGGCGCCCGGCTTCATCGAGACGGAGATGACGGCCCGCATCCCCCCGGTGACCCGCCAGGTCGCGCGGCGGCTGAGCACGCTGCAGCAGGGCGGGCTGCCCGTCGACGTGGCGGAGGCCGTCGCCTTCCTCGCGTCGCCCGCCGCGGGCGGGATCCAGGGGCGCACGCTGCGCGTCTGCGGGCAGAACCTGGTCGGCCGGTGACGACGAGCGCGCCCGTGGTCGGAGCGCGGGCCGCCCTGGTCGCACCGGCGCGGGAGGAGCACCTGCCGTCGGTCCCCGCGCTCGGCACGCTGTACCGGGCGGCACTCACGGGTGCAGCGCGGCGGGCACTCGGGCGTGGGCTGCCGACGAGGGGCCGGGCCGCGACGGGCAGCGCCCCCACCCTGCCCGAGGCCGCCCTGCCTGCCATCGCCCTGCGCGTGACCGACGTGCGCGCGGACGCCCGTCGGCTCACCGACTACCAGCACCTCGTCGGCGAACCCGCGTCGGACACGCTGCCCCCCGGATACGTGCACGTCCTGGCGTTCCCCGTGGCGATGGCCGTCATGGCGCGTCCGGACTTCCCGCTCCCCCTGCTCGGCCTGGTCCACCTCGCCAACCACGTCGAGCAGCGCCGCCCCCTGGACGTCGGGGACGCCCTGGACGTGCGCGCCTGGGCCCGGGACCTGCGGCCGCACCCCAAGGGCACGGCGGTCGACCTCGTCGCCGAGGTGTCGGTCGCCGGCGAGGTCGCCTGGACGGGCGTCTCGACGTACCTGGCCCGCGGCGGGCAGGGCATCGACCCCTCGGCCGGCGGCCACGGTCGAGACCCGGGCCCCGCGAGCGTCCCTCACGACCAGGCCCCCTCCCCCGACAGCACGGGCGACCCCGGCACCCGCACGGCCCTGTGGCGCCTGCCCGCCGACGAGGGCCGCCGCTACGCCGCCGTCTCCGGCGACGCCAACCCCATCCACCTCTCACGCGCGACGGCCCGCGCCCTGGGCCAGCCGCGAGCCATCGCGCACGGCATGGACACAGCCGCCCGCGCCCTGGCCCTCGTCGGCCGCGCCCGTGGTGCGGCCTTCACATGGGGCGCCGCCTTCGGCAGCCCCGTGCGGCTGCCGAGCACCGTCGCCGTGGCGGTGCGGCGGTCAGCCGACGGCGACGGCGGGGCCCAGGGGTGGGTGGTCGACGGACGGGACGCGAGGAGCGGTCGTCATCACGTGACGGTGCGCATCGTCCCGCAGGCATGACGCCGCGCGGCCGACGAGCGGCGGCCGCCCGGACCCGTCCCGCCCGACGAGCCGCACCCGTCAGGCTCCCTCCACGGGGTCGCGCCGCTCCTGGACCACCCGGTGCTGCACGCGCAGGAGACGGATCGCCGTCACGAGCACCACGCCACCCAGGACGTTGCCCAGCACCAGCCACCCGAGCCGGGCGAGCCAGTCGAGGTAGCCGAAGTCGGCGCCGACCTGCAGCGCGGCGAACATGAGCAGGGAGTCCAGGACGGAGTGGAAGAGCTGCGCGCCGGCCAGCAGCGCGCCGAACAGGATCGCCGGCACCACCTTCACGCCGATGCTCTCCGTCGCGTGCTGCATGCGCGTCATGAGCGTGATCACGGCGCCCGCCAGCACGGCCGAGCTGAAGGACGTCAGGTCCAGCGGCGCGGTCCCGATGTGCTCACCCGCCTCGAAGGCCGTCGCCCGGACCGTCGGCAGGGCGTGGACGATCAGCCACGTCATGACCCACCCGCCGACGAGGTTGAGGACCAGCGTCACGCCCCACAGCGCAGCAGCTGCCGCGGGCTGCCCCTGCGCGCGACGACCGCGATCACCGGCACGAGGAAGTTCTCGGTGAACAGCTCGCTGCGCGCCAGCAGGAGCGCGACGAACCCCACGGAGAACGCGAGCCCCGCCAGCAGGTGGTCGTCGGTCGCGGCGAGCACCACCAGGTACGCGAGCACGCCGGTCCCGATGTCGATCCCGCCGAGGATCCCCGTGCTGACCAGCGGCCACCAGGGCCGGGCCAACCTGTCCTCGCCCTCGTCGACGAGCCGGTCGAACGCGTCCTCGACCTCCGGCTCCGGCTCGGCGGGCGGGGCGGCGGGCGACTCGCGGGCATCGGTCATGTCTCAGGGAACGGCACGCCGGCCGCTGCCGCGAACGGGGGCGCCGTCAGAGGGGTCGACCGCCGCGGGCGGCCCGGTAGGGGCGCAGGCGGACGGCGGCCGCCCAGCCGTACGTCGTGACGCCGGCCGGTGGGTGCAGGACCGGATCCAGGCGGCGGGGGGTGTCGTGCGACTCCTCGTCCAGCGTCAACGCGCCCACGTCGTGCAGGGGCTGTGTGCCGACGGCGGCGCGCAGCGTCCAGCGGCCGGGAGCGCCCTCCGGCGCGGCGAACAGCACGAGCGGCCCGAGCCGGGACCGGTACGGCATGAGCGACCCGAGGGTGCCCTCGACCCCCGGCCGGCGCAGCGTCAGCACGAACCGGGACAGCGGCCCCGTGCCGGTCGAGGCCAGGAGCACGTCGTGCGGTGCGTCGGCCGGTCCCCACCGCAGGGCGAGGCCGTCCACGTCGGGCAGCGGCGCCGGCAGCCCGACGGACCGCGAGCGCCGGGCGACCACCGCGAGCTCGTGACCCGGGACGCCCAGCCCTGCCACGGCCGCGCCCGGCCCCCACCGCAGGGTGCCGTGCAGCGCCCTGCCGACGGGGTGCAGCGGCCGCCGGCGCCCGAGTGCGCGGACGGCGGCCGAGAGCAGGCCCAGCCCTGCGCCGACGACGGTCGCGACGCCCGTCGCCACCCGGGCGGCGGGCGTCGCGTCGTCGGGAGCGCCCACGGTCAGAGCGCGACCGTCGCGTTCTCGCCGCCGTCGTAGCGCTCACCCGTGAGCTTGCTCTTGGCGAGGCTGAGCGCGGTGGCGATGCGGCCGCCGGGGCTGTCCCAGTACTCCGCCGTCTGCCCGTGCACCACGACGATGACGAGGTTCGGCGTCTCGGGGCCGTCGGGGTACCACGCCTCGGCGGACGGGCCCCACAGCTCCTTGGCCTTCGCGGTGTCGCGCACGACCTCGGCGGAGCCGGAGATGGACAGCCACGACGTGGCGTTCGAGAACGAGGCGTTGGCCGGGCTGCCGGCCTGGATCTCGTGCACCTTGTGGCTGTCGGCGTCGGCGAAGAAGTACAGGTCGCCGTCGAACTCCACGTCCTGCACGGCCATGGGCCGGCTGACGAGCGCGCCGCCCTCCCCGACCGTGGTCAGCATCGCGAACCTGCTGTCCTTGACGAGCTCGACGACCTTCTCGCGCGGGCTGTCGCCCATGGTGCTGCCCCTCTCCTCGGGAATCGGTCGCCTCCACGCTAGGGAGGGCCACCGACATCCGCTCGACGAGCCCGTCGCCACGGACGTGGCGTCCTCAGCGGACGAAGGGCCCAGGGGTTGCGCCGGCGCCGCACGTAGCGTCCCTGCCATGGGGACGACGCTGCTGCTGGCGATGCTGCTCGGTGCCGCGGGCGGGACCGCGGCGGCCGCGCTGCGCCGGCGGCTGGCGGGTGCGGCCCGGCCGGCGGCCGACCTCGCGGTGGTGCTGCTCCTCGTCGCCGCGGCGTGGGCGCTGTCCGGCGGCGGGTCGGCCGACGGCGTCGTGCCGGCGTTCCTGCTGGTCTACCTCGCGGCGACGACCGTCGGGGACGCCTGCACGGCGGGCCTCCTGCCGCGCCGGCCGCACGTGCGGCGCCTCGTCGGCCACGGTCACTGACGGGTCGCTGACGGGTCGCCGACGGGTCGCCGACGGCCGGACGACGGCGGGTCCGACGGGGGCCGATGAGTCCTCCTCGTCGCGACGGTCAGTCGGTGGGCGGGGTCCGCGGACCCCGTGTCGGTGGGGTGGTCTAGCGTCCCCGTCGACCCCCCGACGAGAGGCCGCCGTGACCACGCCGCACGTCCCCCAGCACGACACCGACGTCATCCGCATCCGCGGCGCCCGCGAGAACAACCTGCGCGCCGTCGACCTCGACCTGCCCAAGCGCCGCATCACGGTCTTCACCGGCGTCTCCGGGTCCGGCAAGTCCTCGCTCGCGTTCGACACGGTCGCCGCCGAGTCGCAGCGGCTCCTCAACGAGACGCACACCGCGTTCATCCAGAACTTCCTGCCGCAGTCGCGCCAGCCGGAGGCGGACTCCCTGACGGGGCTGACCGCCTCGATCGTGGTCGACCAGCAGCCCATGGGCGGCTCGTCGCGGTCCACCGTCGGCACGGCCACCGACACCTACGCGTGGCTGCGCCGCATCTACGCCCGGCTCGGCACGCCAAACCTCGGCACGCCGATCGCCTTCTCCTTCAACGACCCGCGCGGCATGTGCCCGGTGTGCGAGGGCATCGGCACGGTCGCCGCCATCGACGAGGACGTCCTCCTGCGGCCCGACCTGAGCCTGCGGGAGGGGGCCATCGACTTCCCCGGGTTCGCGCCGGACTCCTGGCTCTGGAAGGTCTTCGCGGAGTCGGGCTGGTTCGACGTCGACGCCAAGGTGCGCGACTGGACGCCCGAGCAGCGGCGGCTGCTGCTGTGGGGACCGGAGGAGTCGACGACCCCCGGCTCCCGGGCCCGCAGCAAGGTGAAGGCCGAGAAGATCGACGTCGGCGGCATGTCCCTGTCCTACGAGGCGCTGATCCCCCGCCTCCGGCGCAGCGCGCTGAGCAAGAACCCCGAGCAGCTCCAGTCCCACATCCGCAGCGCCGTGGAGCGCATCTCCACGCGCGGGGTGTGCACGGAGTGCGAGGGCACCCGGCTCAACGCGGCCGCACGCGGCAGCCTCGTCGCAGGGCGCTCGATCGGCTGGTGCGCGGACGCCGAGGTGTCCGAGCTCGCCGCCTGGGTGCGCGGGGTCGACGCCCCCGAGCACCGGCCGCTGCTCGACGACCTCGCGGACCGCCTCGACGACCTCGTCCGCATCGGGCTGGGCTACCTCAGCCTCAGCCGGCCCAGTGCGACGCTGTCGGGCGGGGAGTCGCAGCGCGTGAAGATGGTCCGGCACCTGGGCTCGGCCCTCACCGACCTCACCTACGTGTTCGACGAGCCGAGCGTGGGCCTGCACCCGCACGACATCCACCGCATGAACGAGCTGCTCGTGGCGCTGCGCGACAAGGGCAACACGGTCCTCGTCGTCGAGCACAAGCCCGAGGTCATGGCCATCGCCGACCACGTGGTCGACGTGGGGCCCGGCGCGGGAACGGCCGGCGGCACGGTCGTCTACGAGGGGGACCTCGAGGGGCTCCGGGCCTCGGGCACGCTCACGGGACGGCACCTGACCTCCCTGCAGCCGCTCAAGCGCGACGTCCGCGTCCCCACGGGCACCCTGCGCATCGAGCACGCGCGGACGCACAACCTGCGCGACGTGACGGTGGAGATCCCGCTCGGCGTGCTCACCGTCGTCACGGGTGTGGCCGGCTCGGGCAAGAGCTCGCTCATCCGGGCCGAGCTGCCGCGCCGGTACCCGGACGTGGTGGTCGTGGACCAGGCGACGACCCGCGGCTCCCGCCGGTCCAACTCCGCGACCTACACCGGGATGCTCGAGCACATCCGGAAGGCGTTCGGCAAGGCCAACGGCGTGAAGCCGGCGCTGTTCTCCGCCAACTCCGAGGGCGCCTGCCCCGAGTGCGGCGGCCTGGGCGTCATCTACACCGACCTGGGCAACCTCGAGCCGATGACGTCGCCGTGCGAGGTCTGCGGAGGCCGCCGGTACACCGAGGAGGTCCTCGGCTACACGCTGCGCGGCCGGTCGATCGCGGACGTCCTGGAGATGTCCGTCGTCGAGGCGCGGGCGTTCTTCACGGAGCGGTCGGAGAAGCCGGTGGCCACGCAGCTCGCGGCGATGGAGGACGTGGGCATCGGCTACCTGACGCTCGGGCAGCCGCTGTCGACGCTGTCCGGCGGCGAGCGGCAGCGGCTCAAGCTCGCGATCGAGCTCGGCTCACCGGCGTCGGTCTACGTCCTCGACGAGCCGACCACCGGCCTGCACATGTCCGACGTGGACCGGCTCATCACGCTGCTCGACCGCTTCGTCGACGCGGGGTCGACCGTCATCGTCATCGAGCACAACCTCGACGTCGTCTCACGCGCCGACCACGTGGTCGACCTGGGGCCGGGCGCCGGGACCGCGGGCGGGCAGGTCGTGCACGCGGGACCGCCGGCGGACCTGATGGGCGTCGAGGGCTCCCTCACCGGGCGCTACCTCGCCGCCCGTCACGGCCTGGGGTGACCGTCGCCCGTCAGCCCGAGCCGCCGCTCCAGCGCGGTCCGGGCCGCCGGCCACTCGTCGGGCAGGAGGGAGAAGTACGCCGTGTCGGCGCGGGCACCGGTCGGGTCGACGCGGTGCGAGCGCAGCACGCCCTCCGGTCGGGCGCCGAGCCGCCGGATCGCCGCGATCGAGCGGGCGTTGCGGGCGTCGGCACGCATGGCCACCCGCTGCATGCCCATGACCTCGAAGGCGTGCCGCAGGAGCAGGAGCTTGCACGCGGGGTTCGTGCGGCCGCCCCACCACGCGCGACCGTAGAAGGTCGACCCGATCTCGAGGCGGCGGGCGTGCTCGTCCACGTCGTAGAACGACGTGGAACCGCGCACCTCCCCCTGGTCCCCGACGACGGCGAAGGCCAGACGACCGGGCGCGCGGTGGGCGGCGGCCACCCAGGCCGCCATGTCGTCGGCGCTCCGCGGCACCGGCGTGCTCATGCCCGCCCACAGCGCGTCGTCGACGAGTGCCACCAACGGGCCGGCGTGGTCCTCCTCCAGCGGGACGAGGCGCAGGCCGGGACCGGTGAGGACGAGGTCGTGCCGCATACCGCGATCCTGCCAGCGCCCGCCACCGTCACCGTCGTGGCACCCCCGTGGCACCCTCGTGGCACCCCCGTGGCACCCCTGTGACGGGCGGGACCGTGCCAGGCTGGTCGGCGTGAGCGCGCGCCTCGTCCCCGACGACCTGCTCGACGACGAGAGCTTCGTGGACGAGGACCTGAGCGGCGAGGACGCCTCCGGGGCGCGCTGGCTCGACGTCACGCTGACCGGCTGCACGCTCGACGAGCTGGTCCTCGACAGCGCGGACCTCGCCGCGTGCCGCATCACCCGCTCCCACGCCACGGCGCTGCACGCGAGGGACGGCGGGTGGCGGGACACCGTCTGGGAGGGCTCGCGGCTGGGGGCGCTGACCGCGCACGGGTCCCGGTGGGACCGGGTGACGCTGCGCGGGTGCCGACTGGGCTTCGTCAACCTGCGGGACGCCCGGCTGGAGGCGGTGCGGCTCGAGGGGTGCCAGGTCGACGACCTCGACCTCGCCGGGGCGCAGACGTCCCGGCTGACCCTCGTCGACTGCCGCGTGCGGCGCCTCGACCTCAACCGGGCGTCACTGGCCGGGGCCGACCTCACGGGGCTGGACGTGGCCGCGCTCGAGCGGCTCGACGGCGTCGCCGGGCTGCGCGGTGCGACCCTGGCGCACGACGGCCTGCTGACCCTGGCCCCGCTGCTCGCCGAGCACCTCGGCATCCGGCTCGCCTGACCGCGGGGGTCCCTGCGGCCCGGAGGTCAGGCCGCCAGCAACCGGCGCGCCGACGGGGTGAGGGCGAGCACGACGTCGTCCGCGCCGGTCGCGGCCACGCGGGCGGCGACCTCGTCGCGCAGGCGCGACGGCGTCGTCACCAGCCAGGCCGCCGAGCGCGCCCAGCCGACGCCGACCATGGCGTCGGTCGTGCCGTGCAGGGCGCGGGCACGGGCGATGCGCTCGTCGGCGGCCGGCCCGTCGGGCACGAGCACGACGGGCAGCCGGAGCAGGAGACGGGGCAGGAGTCGGGGCGCGGTGCCGCGCAGCGCCTCGGCCCGACGCGCGAGGGCGGCGTCGTCGGGCACGTCCGGGCCGTGCTCGAGCACGACGGCGGGCGCGGACGTCCGGGCGACGGACGCGACCGGGAGGGACGGGGCGGCAGGACGGGACGCGAGCAGGAGCTCAGCCATCGGGGGTGTTCCTCGCTGGACCGGGGGGTGCGCGCGAGGGCCGTCGGTGGCCGCGGGCGCGCGGGGGTGTCAGCTCAGCGACAACACACCCGGGTCAGCAGCACGGGACGAGCGTACCCACGCGCCGCCGCGCCGACCAGGCCCAGGTCCCGGGTCCAGGTCCCGACTCACACCGTCGCAGCAGTCCCGCCCGTCAGCCGCTTGGCGAAGCACCGCGACATCGGGTGACCCGCGTGCTCGCCGTAGGGCGTGATCGCGGTCCAGCCGGTCGCCGCGTACAGCGCCAGCGACTCCGGCTGCCGCGTGCCGGTCTCCAGCACCAGCCGGTGCAGGCCGCGCGCGGCGGCCCCCGCCTCCGCCGCCGCCAGGAGCAGCCGGGACAGCCCGCGCCGCCGGTGGTCCGGGCGGACGTAGAGGCGCTTCAGCTCGCCCGTCCCCGGACCGTGCTCGGCGGAGACGTCGCGCACGGCGACGCACCCCACCGGCTCCCCGGCGACGAGCAGGCGCAGCGTCAGCAGCACCGCCTCGCCGGCCACGGCCGGGTCCGCGCCGCCGTAGCGGGCGGCCAGCTCGGCCTCCTGCTCGGCCCGCAGGTGCGCCGTCGCCGGGTCGTCCCAGGGGACCTCCTCGACGAGGACGTCGGCGGCTGCACCCGTCCTCCGGCCAGCACCCGCACCGGTGCTCGTCGTGCTCGTCGTCACCTCAGCCGACGAGCGCGTGCAGGACGGACGTGAAGAACCCGAGCCCGTCGGTGCCGGTCCGCGGGCCGCGGGGCCCGTCCGGCCCGAAGCCGGCCTCCACCGCGTGCTCGGGGTGCGGCATGAGCCCGACGACGTTGCCGGCGGCGTTGCTGATCCCCGCGATGCCGCGGCGCGAGCCGTTGGGGTTGACGCCCTCGTAGCGGAACACGACGCGGCCCTCGCCCTCGAGCTCGTCGAGCGTGCGCTCGTCGGCGACGTACTGGCCGTCCTGGTTCTTCAGCGGCACGGTGATGTGCTGGCCGTCGGCGAAGTCCCGCGTCCAGGCGGTCGACGCGTTCTCCACCACGAGCTCCTGCTCGCGGCACACGAAGTGCAGGTGATCGTTCTTCACCATCGACCCGGGCAGCAGGTGCGCCTCGGTGAGGACCTGGAAGCCGTTGCAGATGCCGAGCACCGGCAGGCCCTTGCCGGCCGCGTCGACGACCTCGCCCATGACGGGCGCGAACCGGCTGATCGCCCCGGCCCGCAGGTAGTCCCCGTAGGAGAACCCGCCCGGCAGCACGACCGCGTCGACCCCGTGCAGGTCGGCGTCGGCGTGCCACAGCGCGACCGGCTCGCCGCCGGCCAGGCGGACCGCGCGCGCGGCGTCGCGGTCGTCGAGCGTGCCGGGGAAGGTGACGACCCCGATGCGGGTGGCCATCAGGCCAGCCCGGCGGAGGCGGTGGTCGCGGCGGCGTCCGCCTCGATGTCGGCGACCCGCACGACGTCCTCGATGACGGGGTTGCTCAGCACCTGCTCGGCGGCGCGCGCGGCGGCGTCGAGCACCTCGGCGGTCACCGGGCCCTCGACCTCGAGCTCGAACCGCTTGCCCTGGCGCACGGAGGTGAACTGCCCGAAGCCGAGGCGCGGCAGGGCGTTGGCGACGGCCTTGCCCTGCGGGTCGAGGATCTCCGGCTTCGGCATGACGTCGACGACGACTCGTCCCACGGGTGAGCTCCCTGCTGCGCGGCGGGTGGGGGTGGCGATGGGGATGCCCCAGGGTACCGAGCCGCTGTGGCAGCCCTGAACGGGCGTCCGGCCCACGGGCAGGCGGGTGGCGGCGGGCCGTGGGAGCGTCGCAGCATGGCCCGGCCGGTGCGCCTCGTGCTCCCCCACCAGCTGTTCGCGGAGCACCTCGACGTGCCGCGCGGCACCGTCCTCGTCCTCGTCGAGCACGACCTGCTGTTCCGCCAGTACGCGTTCCACGCCCAGAAGCTCGTGCTGCACCGTGCCGGCATGCGGCGGTTCGCCGAGCGGCTGCGCGCCGCCGGGCACGACGTCGAGGTCGTCGAGAGCCGCGCGGACCGGTCCAGCCACGACGGCCTCGTCGCCCTGCTGCGGCGCCTGCGCCCCACCGGGGTGAGCGTCGTCGACGTCGTCGACGACTGGCTGGGCCGCGACCTGTCCGCCGCGCTGGAGGAGGCCGGGCACCGCCTGCGGCCCGACGAGGTGCTGGAGTCGCCCGGATTCCTCACCACGCGCAGGCAGCTGGCCGACGCGCTCGGCGGCAGCCGCAGCCGCGCGCGCATGCAGCACTTCTACGCCTGGCAGCGGCGGCGCCTCGACGTCCTCGTGGACGGCGACGAGCCCGCCGGCGGCCGCTGGTCGTTCGACGAGGAGAACCGCCGCTCGCTGCCCGCGCACGTCGTCGTGCCGGCCGTGCCGCCGGTCGCGGAACGGCGGCACTCCGAGGTCGAGGCCGCGATCTCCTGGGTGCGCGACGAGTTCCCCGACGCCCCGGGCGACCCGGACGCCTTCGCCTGGCCGACGAGCCACGAGGAGGCGGCGGAGTCGTTCGAGGTCTTCCTCGACGAGCGCTTCGGCCTCTTCGGCCCCTACGAGGACGCCATCTCCGCGCACCACGACACGCTCTTCCACTCGCGGCTGACGCCGTCGCTCAACACGGGCCTCGTGTCCCCGGCGCACGTCGTCGAGCGCGTGCTGGAGGTCGCCGAGCGGGACGGGGTGCCGCTGCCGACCGTCGAGGGGTTCGTCCGCCAGGTCATCGGGTGGCGGGAGTACATGCGCGGGACCTACCACCTGTGGGGACGGCGGCTGCGCACGGGCAACCGGCTCGGGCACACGCGTCCGCTCGCGCCGGGCTGGTGGGACGCCACGACGGGCCTCGAGCCGGTGGACCTCGTGGTGCGGCGGGTGCTGGACAACGGCTGGGCGCACCACATCGAGCGGCTCATGGTGCTGGGCAACGCGATGACGCTGCTGCGCACCGACCCCGACGACGCCTACCGCTGGTTCATGGAGATGTTCGTCGACGCCTACGACTGGGTGATGGTGCCGAACGTGTACGCGATGAGCCAGTTCGCCGCCGGGGAAGCGGTGACGACCAAGCCGTACGTGTCCGGCAGCGCGTACCTGCGGCGCATGTCCGACATCCCGGCGGGGCCCTGGACGGCGGAGTGGGACGCGCTCTACTGGACCTTCGTCCGCGACCACGCCGACGTGCTCGGCCGCAACGCCCGCTCGCGCGTCATCACGCAGGCCTACGACCGGATGGCACCGGCGACGAAGGCGGGGCACACCCGACGCGCGGCGACCTGGCTGTCCTGACGGGCGCGCGGCCGACGGGCCCGGCGCGCGCGGTGGAGCCCCGCCGGGAACACGACCGGCCCCGCCGTCCGTTGCGCCCGGCATGAGAGCTGTCGCCTACCACCGCTTCGGCGGACCCGAGGTCCTCGAGACCGTCGACCTGCCCACCCCCCTCGTCGGCCCGGACTCCGTGCTGGTCCGCGTGCGCGCCGCGGGCGTCAACCCCGTCGACTGGAAGGTGCGCCAGGGCCACCTGCAGGGGCTCCTGGACCACGTGTTCCCGGTCGTGCCCGGCTGGGACGTCGCGGGCGTGGTGGAGAAGGTCGGCCTCGACACCCCCGAGTTCCAGGTGGGCGACGAGGTCGTCGGCTACGTGCGCAAGGACGTCATGCACGGCGGGACGACCGCCGAGCTCGTCGCCGCGCCCGTGCGCACGCTGGCGCGCAAGCCGGAGAGCCTGTCGTGGGCGGAGGCCGGGGGCCTGCCGCTCGCCGGGCTGACCGCCTACCAGGCGCTGCGGCGGCTGGGCGTCGGCGAGGGCGACACCGTGCTCGTGCACAACGCGGCCGGTGGCGTCGGGTCCTTCGCCGTCCAGGTGGCCCGGGCCTTCGGCGCGCGGGTCATCGGCACGGCCTCCGAGCGCAACCACGAGCGCGTCCGCGGGTTCGGCGGCGAGCCGGTGCCCTACGGCGACGGGATGGTCGAGGCCGTGCGCGCGCTGGTGCCCGGCGGGGTGGACGCGGTGCTCGACCTCGTCGGTGGCGGCGTCGCGACGACGACGTCCGACGTGGGGACCGCCGGCGTGCGGCTGGCGTCGGTGGCGGACGGGTCCGTGACGCAGCTCGGCGGCGCCTACGTGTGGGTGCGCCCGGACGCGGCGGACCTGGCCGCGCTCGGCGCGCTGGCCGACGAGGGCCGGCTCACGGTCCCGGTCGCCGCGACGTTCGGGCTCGAGCAGACCGCGGACGCCCACCGCCTCTCCGAGGAGGGGCACGCCGCGGGCAAGGTCGTCGTCACGGTCGACTGACGCCCGCGGTCGGCACGGTGCTCGCGGCCGGGCGTCGCCGGCCGGTGCCGGCCGGTGCCGGCCGCGGCACCCCTACCGTGCGTGCATGAGCGTCCTCGCCTCCGTCGCCCTGTTCGTGGCCGCCGCGCTCGCCGAGATCGGCGGCGCCTGGCTGGTGTGGCAGGGGGTGCGCGAGCACCGGGGCTGGGTGTGGATCGGGGCGGGCGTCGTCGCGCTGGGCCTGTACGGATTCGTGGCGACGCTGCAGCCCGGGGCGCAGTTCGGGCGGATCCTCGCCGCCTACGGCGGGGTGTTCGTCGCGGGGTCGCTGGTATGGGGGATGGTCGTCGACGGGTACCGGCCGGACCGGTTCGACGTCGTCGGGGCGCTCGTGTGCCTCGTCGGCGTCGCGGTGATCATGTACGCGCCGCGCGGCGGCTGACCGGGTCGGTGCGGGTCCCTGAGGGTCCGTGGGGCCCGTGTCGGTCCCGGTCGCTAGCGTGCGACGCGTGGCCTCCTCCCCCGGCGCGACGCCGACGCCCGTCACCGATCCCGTCACCGCTCACGTCACCGTGCCCGTCGACGGGCCCGTGCCCGGGTCCGGCCCCGTGGTCCCGCACGCCGACGAACCCCTCGGCCACGACCCCGGCTTCCTCGGGGACGCACCCGCGCTGGCCGTCCCCCTGCCCGTGCCCGCCCAGCGCGTGCGGGAGCTGCCGGCCACGCACTTCACCGTGCTGCTGGACCCAGTCCGGCGCCTGGCCGCGGCGACGGTCGTGGACGTCGACGGCGCGTCCCTGGTCGACGTGCCGCGCGGCGACGACTGGCGGCTCGACGAGCGCGTGCCGGCGGACGAGCAGGCGGGTCCGGAGCTGTACTCCCGCAACGACCTCGACCGCGGGCACCTCGTGCGTCGCCGGGACCCGGTGTGGGGCCCGCCGGCCGTGGCCGCGCGCGCCAACGCCGACACCTTCCGCTACCCCAACGCCGCCCCGCAGGCGTCCCGCTTCAACCAGGGCGAGGACCTGTGGGTCGGCCTCGAGGACCACGTGCTGGCGTACGCGCGGGCGGAGCGGAGCCGGCTCGTCGTGCTCACCGGCCCCGTGCTCGCCGACGACGACCCGGTCTACCGCGGCATCGGCATCCCCCTGCTGTTCTGGAAGGTCGCGGCGTGGGCGGAGGGGGACCGCGTGCGCGCCCTCGCGTTCGTGCTCGACCAGGAGCCCGCGCTCGACGAGGACGAGCTGCGGGCCGGACGCGCACGGGCCCAGGCCGCCGACGAGCCCCCGCCGCTGGGGCCCTTCCGCACGTTCACCGTCCCCGTCGCGGACGTCGCGGCGCGCACGGGCCTGGGGCTCGGTCCGCTCGTGGCGGCCGACGTGCAGGCGGGCGCCGTCGTGCCCGCCACCGTGCCGACGCGCGAGGACTGGCTGCCCCTGCACACCGCCACCGACGTCGAACGGCTGCTCGCGTGAGCGCTCGGGTCCTGCTCCTCACGCTGGGCGGCACCATCGGTTCCTCGCGGCCGGCGGGCGGCGCACCCGACGCGGGCGTCGTGCCGACCTCCGGCGCCGCGCTGCTGGCGCGCGAGCTGGAGCCCTGGCTGGCGGGCGTCACGCTCGTCCCGCACGAGCTGCGGCTGGCCCCCTCGCCGTCCCTGCTGCTCGACGACGTCCTGGCCGTCGCCCGGGCGGTCCGTGCGGCGACGGCGGACACCACCGACGGCGGGTTCGCCGGGGTCGTCGTGTCCCAGGGCACGGACACGCTCGAGGAGACGGCGTTCGTGCTCGACGTGCTGGGCGCGGCGCGGGACCTGCCGGTCGTCGTCACGGGCGCCATGCGGGACCGGGAGGCCCCGGGCACGGACGGACCGGCCAACCTCGTGGCGGCGGTCGACGTGGCCGCGTCCCCGGCCGCACGGGGGCACGGGGTCCTCGTCGCCTTCGCCGACGCCGTGCACGCCGGCCGGCACGTGCGCAAGGAGTCGTCGACGCACACCTCGGCGTTCACGTCGGCGCCGTGGGGTCCCGTCGGGCACGTGCACGAGCGGGTCCCGCACCTGCCGCTCGTCGCCCAGCCCGTGCCCCGGCTCGCGGCGGCCGACGCGCTGCTGGCGGCGCCGCCCGGGGGCTGGCCCGCGGTCGCGCTGGTCGGCACCGGCCTCGGCGACGACCTGCGGCTCCTGCCGCACCTCGCCGCGCTGGGCTACGCCGGGGTCGTGGTCGAGGGGATGGGTGGCGGCCACGTCGCCGCGGTGGCCATGGAGCACGTGCGCGACGCGCTGGCGCACGGGCCGGTCGCCGTCTGCAGCCGCGCGGGCGTCGGGCCCACGCTCCGGCGGACCTACGGCTACCCCGGCGGGGAGATCGACCTGCTCGGCGCGGGCGCGCTGTGGGGCGGCCTGCTCACCGGCGCGAAGGCGCGGCTGCTGCTCGCCCTGTGCCTGCGGGCCGGGCTGTCGGGCGACGCGCTGCGCACGGCGTTCGAGGCGCTGGCCGCAGCCTGACCGCCCGCCCGGCCACTCCGCCTCCTCCGTCCAGCCCGCCCACCCCGCCCACCCCGCCAGGGTGCAGCGGTCGGCGCGGCGGGCAGCGCGCGCCTCAGACCGCTGCCGGCCGGGGACCCGGCCGACGCGGAACGACCAGCGGCGTGCCCGTCTCCGGGTCCGGCACCACCCGGCAGGGCAGCCCGAACACGTCCTCGACGAGCGCCTCCGTCACGACCTCCGCCGGCGGTCCCTGGGCGACGACGCGGCCGTCGCGCAGGGCGACGAGGTGGGTCGCGTACCGCGCGGCCTGGTTGAGGTCGTGCAGCACGGCGACGAGCGTGCGGCCCTCCTCGTGCAGGCGGGCGAGCAGCTCCATGACCTCGACCGCGTGGGCGATGTCGAGGTAGGTGGTCGGCTCGTCGAGCAGCAGGAGGTCGGTCTCCTGCGCGAGGGCCATGGCCAGCCAGACGCGCTGGCGCTGGCCGCCGGACAGCTCGGCCACGGGCCGCTCGGCCAGGTCGGCCACCTCCGTGGCCGCCATGGCGGCACCCACGGCCGCGGCGTCGGCCGTCGACCACGGCCGCAGGACCCGCTGGTGCGGGTAGCGCCCGCGCGCGACGAGGTCCGCCACCGTGATCGCCTCGGGGGTCACGGGGCTCTGCGGCAGCAGCGCGAGGCGGCGGGCGACCTCCTTGGGCCGCTGCTCGGCGATCGGGCGGCCGTGCAGCAGCACGTGCCCGTCGCGCGGGCGCAGGGTCCGCGCCAGCGCCCGGAGCAGCGTGGACTTGCCGCAGCCGTTGGGGCCGATGACGACGGTGAAGGACCCGGCGGGCACCTCGAGGGTCAGGTCGTGGACGACGACGCGGTCGTCGTAGGCCAGCGTCAGCCGCTCCGCGACGAGGGGTGCGGCTCGCCCCGCCGGACCCGTCGCCGTGCCGGTCGTCGTGCCTCTCGTCGTGCCGTTCGTCGCACCCGTCCACCGCGTCATGCCGAGGCCCTCCGCCACTCCCGCACCAGCAGGTACGCCAGGTACGCGCCGCCGAGGGCGCCGGTCACCACGCCGACCGGGTAGGGCGTGCCGGGCACGGCCCGCTGCGCCACCTGGTCGGCGACGACGAGCAGCGCCGCGCCGGTGCACCCGGCCGCCGCCAGCCCGGGCCCCGCCGCCCGCGTCAGCCGCCGCGCCACCTGCGGCGCCGTCAGCGCGACGAACGCCACGGGCCCGCAGACGGCCACCGCCGCCGCGGTGAGCAGCACCGCGAGCACGACCCCGGCGGTCCGGACGTGCGCCGGGGGGACGCCGAGGGCGGTGGCCGACTCGTCGCCCATCTCCACCAGGCCGAGCGGGCGGCTGAGCGCCAGGGCGGCGGGCAGCAGCAGCACCACGGCCGCACCGACGAGCAGGACGTCGTCCCAGCCGCGCGCCGCGAGCGAGCCGTAGATCCAGGCTGCGACCTCGAGCGCGTCCTCGCGGGTCGCGCGCGCCAGGGCGGTCTCGACGAAGGCCAGCGCCATCGCCCCGACGGCGATCCCGACGACGACCATCCGGAAGGGCGAGGCGAACCCGCGACCCGACCCGAGGAAGACCGCCGTGATGGCGATGCCGGCCCCGATCAGCGCGCCGACCGGCACGGGCACGGCACCGGGCCAGACGAGTCCCGCCGCCGCGGCGCCGGCGGCCGCCCCCGAGCCGAGGCCGATGACGTCCGGGCTGCCGAGGGGGTTGCGGGTGACGGACTGCAGGAGGGCGCCGGCGACGCCGAGGGCGAGCCCGGCCAGGGCCCCGACCGCGACGCGCGGCAGCCGGTCGGAGAGCACCACGAAGCGCTGGATGCGCGTCCCGCCGCCGCCGAGCACCTGCGCGACCTCCGGCAGCGCGAGGCCGAGGCGGCCCAGCGTGAGCGCGGCGAGACCCGCGGCGGCGGCGACGAGCAGGGCACCCACCCCGACCGCGACGGACCGGCGCCGCGTCGCGTGCCCGGGACGGCGGACGGGCCCGTCGGCCGGGGCCGGGCGCGTGGCGAGGGCGCTCATGCCGCCACCCGACCGCGTCGCACCGCGGCGACGAGGAACGGCGCGCCGACGAACGCCGTCACGGCCCCGACGACCAGCTCCCCCGGCCGCGCGACCACCCGGCCGACGACGTCGGCGGCCAGGACGAGCACCGGCCCGAGCAGGGCGCAGTAGGGCAGGAGCCACCGGTGGTCGGGGCCGGTGAAGCCCCGCACGACGTGCGGCACGGCGAGCCCGACGAACCCGATCGGACCCGCCGCGGCGACGGCGCCGGCGACGAGCAGCGTCGCGGCCACCAGCCCGAGGACGCGTGTGGCGCCGGGTCGCAGGCCGAGCGCGGTGGCGGCCTCGTCGCCGAGCGCGAGGGCGTCGAGCGGACGCGCCAGGGCCAGGGCCAGCACGAGCCCGGCGGCGACGAACGGCAGCACCTGCCCGACGACCGCGGGATCCCGCCCGGCGAGGGACCCGAGCACCCACGCGCGGTAGGCGTCGAAGACGGTGGGGTCCGCGAGCGAGACCGCCTGGATGACGGCGCCCAGCACGGCGCTGACGGCGGCGCCGGCCAGCACGAGCCGCACCGGGCCCGCCCCGCTGCGGCCGGCCCGGGCCCCGCCGGACCCGACGAGCTGCACGACGACCGCTGCGAGCAGGGCCCCGGGCACCGCCGCCCACGGCGTGCGCCCGACCCCCGCTCCCGCCACCGCCGTGAGGACGACGATCGACGCCGCCGCCCCCGCGTTGACGCCGAGCAGCCCGGGGTCGCCGAGCGGGTTCCGGGTCAGGCCCTGGATGAGCGCGCCGGAGACGGCCAGCGCGGCGCCGACGAGCAGACCCAGCAGGGTCCGCGGCACCCGGGAGGCCACCACGGTCGCCTGGAAGGACCCGTCGGGCGCGACGAGCGCCGTCCAGACAGCGGCGAGCGGAACGCCCCGCGCCCCGACGGCGATGCTCAGCCCGGCAGCGAGGACCAGGGCCGCCCCCGCCACCAGCAGCCCGGCGGCGAGCAGGCCCGTACGCCCCCGCGGGCGGCGCACCGCGGGGGCGGCCGGGGCGGGTGCCCCGGCCGCCCCCGCGGAGGGTGCCGTCACGACCACGCGGTGCCGGGCGTCAGAGCTTCTCGGCGGCGGCGGTGATCATCGGCACGTAGGCGTCGACGGCCCACGGGATGCCGAGCGGCGTGGCGGTGGAGACGGCCATGCCGAGCTGGCGGTCGAGCATGGGCACGTACGCGCCGGACTGCACGGCCGGGATCTGCGCGAAGAGCTCCTGGCCCTCCGTGGCCTGCTGCTCGGCCTCGTCGTTGAACCAGGTGAAGAGCAGCTGGGCGTCGGCGAGCCGGTCCGCGTTCTCCAGGCCGAGCGACGCGGTGAAGGTCCCCTCGTCGGGCTGCAGCGCCGCCACGGACGGGGCGACGGTCAGGCCGAGCTGGGTGAGGAACTCCACGCGCGTGTCGCCCGGCATGTACACGGTGAGGGCCCCGGGCTGGGTGCCGGCGTAGACGTAGGCGAACGACACGCCCTGCAGCTCCGGGTGCGCCGCGACGGCCTCGTCGATGGCGGCCTGGCGCTCGTCGAGCAGCTCCTGGGCACGCTCGGGGACGCCGAGGGCGGTCGCGGCGATCTCGACCTGCTCCTCGATCGGGGTCTGCCACGGCTGCTCGGGGTACGCCACGACCGGGACGACCTGCGAGAGCTGGTCGAAGACGTCCTGCTCGAGGCCCGACTGCGGCGCCAGGACGAGGTCCGGCTCGAGGGCCAGCACGGCGTCGACGTCGAGCTCCGGGTACATGGCGATGGTCTCGGGCAGCTCGGCGCCCTGCTCCTCGACGGCGTCGCGGAACCACGGGTGGTAGCCGTCCTCGTCGCCGCCCCACGTGTCCTCCTCGATGCCGACGGGCACCGTGCCGAGGCCGAGGGCGATGTCGTCGGCGCCCCAGCCCAGGGTGACGACGCGCTCGGGCTTCGCCTCTATCGTCGTCGGGCCGAGCGCGCCCTCGATGGTGACGGGGAACGCCGCGTCGCCACCGGCACTCGACGATGCGGCCGGCTCGGCGGAGCCGGCGCTGCTCGAGCCG
The DNA here is from genome assembly GCF_057221735.1 of Cellulomonas sp. plas2. Taxonomy (NCBI): domain Bacteria; kingdom Bacillati; phylum Actinomycetota; class Actinomycetes; order Micrococcales; family Cellulomonadaceae; genus Cellulomonas; species Cellulomonas sp. plas2. Next base: position 537,198 of record NZ_CM170155.1, on the reverse strand, counting down.
GCGTTGTCGGTGCCGCCGCAGGCGGCGAGGGCGAGGGCGACGGCGGCGACGAGGCCGGCGGACGCGCTGCGGCGCAGGTGGCGCACGGGAGCTCCCGGGAGGTCGAAGGGGGCGGAGAGTGAGGGAAGCCTAACCTTCTCCCACCACCCCTTCGACCATGCCTCCGTCACAGCGCGAGCGCACGACCCGTCAGCCGCTCGAACGCCTCGAGGTACTTGTCCCGGGTCCGCGCGACGACGTCGTCCGGCAGGGGCGGCGGGGGCGCGTCCGACGCCCGGTCCCACCCCGACGCCGGGGAGGTCAGCCAGTCCCGCAGCACCTGCTTGTCGACGCTCTCCTGCGCCCGCCCCGGCTCCCACGTCGCTGCCGGCCAGAACCGCGAGGAGTCGGGGGTGAGCACCTCGTCGCCCAGCGTGAGGGCGCCGGTGACCGGGTCCGTGCCGAACTCGAGCTTCGTGTCGGCCAGGACGAGCCCGCGCTCCCGCGCGATGCCCTCGGCCCGGGTGTAGACCGCGAGCGTGAGGTCCCGCAGCTGCGCCGCGAGGTCCGCGCCGACGGTGGCGGCCACGGTCTCGAACGGGACGTTCTCGTCGTGCTCGCCGACGGCGGCCTTCGTCGCCGGGGTGAACACGGGTTCGGGCAGCCGGGAGCCGTCGAGCAGGCCCGGCGGCAGCGGGATGCCGGTCACGGAGCCGGAGGCGCGGTACTCCGCCAGCCCGGACCCGGTGAGGTAGCCGCGCGCGACGCACTCCACCGGCACCATGTCCAGGCGGCGGCACACCATCGCGCGCCCGGCCACCGCCGCGGGCACCGGGACCGGGAGCACGTGGTGCGGGACGAGGTCGGCGAGCTGCTCGAACCACCACAGGCTGAGCTGGGTCAGGACGACGCCCTTGTCCGGGATGCCGGGGCTGAGCACGTGGTCGTAGGCGGAGACCCGGTCCGAGGCCACGACGAGCACGACGTCGCCGTGGGCGGCGACGAGGGCGCGGCCCGCCTCCCCCTCGTCCGGCTCGTACAGGTCGCGGACCTTGCCGGAGTAGGTGTGCCGCCAGCCCGGCAGCGCGCCGACGACGGGCACCCCGACGCCCGTCACCCCAGGTCCGCGTCGTGCAGCGCGTCGGGCACGGGCAGCCCGACGAGGCGCAGCAGCCGCTCGACGGTCTCCTCGACGAAGACGTCCTGCGGGTCCTCGACGCCCTCCTCGGCGAGGAGCGCGCGCACCTCGCCTGGCTGCACGTCGTCGTGCCCGACCTCGGCGGCCCAGGCGGCGAAGGCCTCGGCCTCGCCCGCGAGGTCCACCGGCTCGCTCTCCGCCGGGTCGTCGTAGTAGTCGCGCGGCTGGTAGCCGAGGTAGAAGCGGCCCAGCCCCTCGGGCGCGGGCCGGTAGGTCACGGTCGCGAGGTCGCTCTCGTGCACCTCGATGGTCAGGCTCGGCTCGTCCGCGGGGTCCCCGCCCCACTCGCCGCCGCCGTACGTCAACGTCTCGGAGCCGCTCACGACCCTCCCCCTCCGTCCGTGGCCGGGCGCCGTCGCGGCCCGACCGCCGTCAATCCTGCGACGCCGCCGCCGTCAGCGCGATGTCCGTCCGGTGGTGCGACCCGGGCAGGCCGACCCTCCCGACCCCGGCGTAGGCGGCCTCCCGCGCACCGGCCAGGTCCACCCCGACGCCGACGACGGACAGGACGCGCCCGCCCGCGGCGACGAGGGTCGCGTCGTCCGCCTGTGCCGTGCCGGCGTGGAGGACGTGCACGCCCGGCACCGCCGCCGCCTCGTCGAGCCCCGTGATCGCGTCCCCGGACCGGACCGTGCCCGGGTACCCGTGCGCGGCGACGACCACGGTGACCGCCGCCTCGTCGCGCCACTCCAGGGGCGGGAGCGCGGCGAGCGTGCCCGTCGCGGACGCCTGCAGGACGCCGGCCAGCGGCGTGGCGAGCCGGGCCAGCACCACCTGCGTCTCGGGGTCGCCGAACCGGGCGTTGAACTCGATGACGCGCACCCCCCGCCACGTCAGGGCGAGGCCGCAGTACAGGACCCCGGAGAAGGGGGTGCCGCGGCGGGCCATCTCCGCGACCGTCGGGCGCGCGACCTCGCGGACGACGTCGTCGACGAGCGTGGCCGGCGCCCACGGCAGCGGCGAGTAGGCGCCCATGCCGCCCGTGTTCGGGCCGGCGTCCTGGTCGTGCGCGCGCTTGAAGTCCTGCGCCGGGACCAGGGGCACGACGTCGGTCCCGTCGGACAGGACGAACAGCGAGATCTCGGGGCCGTCGAGGTACTCCTCGACGACGACACGGCCCCCGGGCTTGGCGAGGCACGCGGCGGCATGCGCCAGGGCCCCGTCGCGGTCGTCGGTGACGACGACGCCCTTGCCGGCCGCGAGCCCGTCGTCCTTGACGACGTAGGGCGGGCCGAACGCGTCGAGCGCGGCGGCGACCTCCGCCTCGTCGAGCGCCACGCGGGCCTCGGCCGTGGGGACGCCGGCGGCCGCCATGACGTCCTTGGCGAACGCCTTGGAGCCCTCGAGCTGCGCGGCCGCGGCCGAGGGGCCGAAGGCGGCGATCCCGGCGGCGCGCACCGCGTCCGCGACGCCGGCGACCAGGGGCGCCTCGGGCCCCACGACGACGAGGTCCACCCCGAGCCGCGCCGCCAGGGCCGCGACGGCCTCCCCGTCGAGCGGGTCGACCGCGTGCAGCGTGGCCAGCGCGCCGATCCCCGGGTTGCCCGGGGCGGCGTGCAGGGCCCTGACGGCCGGGTCCTGGTGCAGCGCGCGGACGAGCGCGTGCTCGCGGGCGCCGGTGCCGACGACGAGGATCCTCACGCCGCCGGAGCCTAGCGGGGCCCCCCGACACCCCCGTCCCGCCGTCCGCGCAGGACCACGAGCTCCGTCCGCGGGCGACGAGGACGAGAGGGTGCGTGTCGACGTCCCGGACGTGGGTCGTCGGCGAGCAGCACACCACCTGGGCGGACACCGACCTGACGGCGGTCGTCGTGCAGCGGGGCGCCCCCCGCGGCTGATCGCTAGAGCAGCTCGTGCCGGACGATCGTGGCCTCGCGCCCGGGTCCGACGCCGATCGAGGAGATGCGCGTGCCGGACATCTGCTCGAGCTCGAGGAGGTAGCGCTGGGCCGCCTTCGGCAGGTCGTCGAACTCGCGGGCGCCGCTGATGTCCTCGCTCCAGCCGTCGAGGTGCTCGTAGACCGGCTTCGCGTGGTGGAAGTCGGACTGGTCGTCGGGCATCTCGTCGACGCGGCGGCCGTCGACGTCGTACGCGACCGCCACGGGGATGCGGTCGCGGCCCGTGAGCACGTCGAGCTTCGTGACGACGAGGTCCGTCAGGCCGTTGATCCGGCTGGCGTACCGGGCGACCACCGCGTCGTACCAGCCGGTGCGCCGGGGGCGGCCGGTCGTCGTGCCGTACTCGCCGCCGGTGCTGCGCAGCCACTCGCCGTCGTCGTCGAACAGCTCGGTCGGGTACGGGCCCTCACCGACGCGCGTGGTGTACGCCTTGGCGACGCCGACGACGCGGTCGATCCGCGTCGGGCCGATCCCCGACCCCGTGCAGGCACCGCCGGCCGTGGCCGACGAGGACGTCACGAACGGGTAGGTCCCGTGGTCGATGTCGAGCATCGTCGCCTGCCCGGCCTCGAAGACGAGCGTCTTCCCCTCGTCGAGCGCGCCGTTGAGCAGGAGCGGGGTGTCGGCGACGTGCGGGCGCAGCCGCTCGGCGTGCCGCAGCAGGTCCTCGACCGTCTCCTCGACGGTGATGGCGCGGCGGTTGTAGACCTTGAGCAGCAGGTGGTTCTTCTGGTCGAGGGCGCCCTCGACCTTCTGCCGCAGGATGTTCTCGTCGAACAGGTCCTGGATCCGCACCCCGACGCGGTTGATCTTGTCCGCGTAGGCCGGGCCGATCCCGCGGCCCGTCGTGCCGATGCGGCGCTTGCCGAGGAACCGCTCGGTGACCTTGTCCAGCGTGCGGTGGTAGGGCGCGATGACGTGCGCGGCCGACGACACGACGAGCCGGTCGGTGGCGACCCCGCGGGCCTCCAGCGCGTCGACCTCGGAGAACAGCACCTCGAGGTCGATGACGACGCCGTTGCCGATGACGGGCACGACCCCGGGCGACAGGATCCCCGACGGCAGCAGGTGCAGGGCGTACTTCTCGCCGCCGATGACGACCGTGTGCCCGGCGTTGTTGCCGCCGTTGAACTTCACGACGTAGTCGGTGCGATCGCCGAGCTGGTCGGTCGCCTTGCCCTTGCCCTCGTCGCCCCACTGGGCGCCGAGCACCACGACGGCGGGCATGTCCTCACCACTTCCGGGTCTGCGGATGGTCTCGCGTCTGCGCGTCCTGCCCTCGCGGGCGGCGTCACGCCGCTGGTCCCGGGCAGCGGGGGCGTGCTCGCCCCCGCGCCCAGCCATGCTACCGAACGGCCCGTCGGCGTCCTGGGCCTCCGCCGGCTGGGCCCCGGCCCGTCAGTCGCGCAGGGCCATCACCTCGTCCGCGCTCGTGCCGCTGTCGACGAGGAACGTCCGGCAACGGGTCGCCTCGTCGTCCTCGCCGATGGCCTCGGCGGCCTGCGCGAGCGCCAGCAGGGCGCGCAGAAAACCCTGGTTGGGCTCGTGGGCGGCGGGCACGGGGCCCTGGCCGCGCCAGCCTGCGCGGCGCAGGGCGTCCAGCCCGCGGTGGTAGCCGGTGCGGGCGAAGGCGTAGGCGGCCACGGCGTCCGTGGCCAGGGCCTGCTCGGCCAGCAGCGCCCACGGCAGGCTCGCCGAGGGCGCCGTCCGGGCGGCGGCACGGGCGTCGTCGCCCGCGGCCAGCGCCGCGCGGGCCGTCGCGTCAGGTCCTTCGGCGGGCAGGAGCGTGGGCGCGGGACCGCCCAGGAGGTTGTCGTGGCTCATGGGTGCGACGGTACTGCGGACGGGAGACGCCGCTCCCGTACCGCGCAGGGGTGACGCCGCCCCGGGCGGCGCCCCTGCACGTGCGGACCCCGGGGGCCGCTCGTACGCTGACGGGCGCCGGAGGCCCGACCGCCGGCGCCGGGCCCTCCCTGACGTCCCGGCCCTGCCGAGCCCGGGACGTGCGCGTGATCCAGATCTCGACGTCGCCGACGACGACGACGCTGACGGTCACCGGAGACCTCGACCTCGGCCAGCGCGACCAGTTCCCCGAGGTGACGGCCCGCGTCGGGTCCCTGCGGCGTCAGCTCCTCGTCGTCGACATGTGCGGTGTGACGTTCCTCGACTCCACCGGAGCCGCGTTCCTCATCTCCCTGGCGGACGGCGGCCGGCGGCGCGGGGCCGCCACCGTGCTGCGCGGCGCCGCGGCGCGGGACCTCTTCGTGCTCGAGATCTGCGGCGTGCTCGACATGTTCCGGCTCGACACGCAGCACCGCTGCCCCGAGACGCCCGACGACGGGACGCCGCCCGGGGGGACGCCCGTCGAGGAGGACGTCGTCGCGCCGCAGGCCGACGCCGCACCCGCGGGTGTTGACCGGCCCCACCCGTGATCCCGTAGGTTTCCACGCAGGCACCACCGCCACGCACCCGCACAGAGCCCGGCACAGAGCCCGGCACAGAGCCCGGCACAGAGCCCCGCACAGAGCCCCGCACAGAGCCCCACGGAACGGACGTCATGTCAGACAGCAGCACGCAGCCGGGGAACGGCGCACCGGACGGCTCGGACGTCACGGTGGGTGAGCCGGGGTCGGTGCACGTCATCACCGAGCAGGACCGGACGGTCATCGTCCTGTCGGGCGAGATCGACGCGGACCTCAGCCCCGAGCTGGGCGAGGCCACGGCCGAGGCGGAGGAGCGCGGCCTCCCCGTCGAGGTGGACGCCCACCACGTCACCTTCATGGACTCCTCCGGCGTCGCGTTCCTCGCGCGCCTCTCCATGCGCAGCAAGCACCGCGTGCGCCTGCTGCGCGTCCCGCCGACGGTGCGGTTCCTCCTCGACGTCACGAAGATCGGCGAGCTGCTCGACGTCGTCGACGAGCCGACCAGCGGCGCGGAGAGCTCGCCCGTCGGCTGACCGACGCCACGCACGCCGGAAGCCCGGTCCCCCTCGGGGGACCGGGCTTCCGTCGTCGAGCGAGCGGCGGTGGTCAGCCGATCTTCTGGCCCGCCGAGCGGAGCTGCTGGCACGCCTCGACGATGCGCTGCGCCATGCCGGCCTCGGCCAGCTTGCCCCAGGCGCGCGGGTCGTAGGCCTTCTTGTTGCCGACCTCGCCGTCGATCTTCAGCACGCCGTCGTAGTTCTGGAACATGTGCGTGACGACCGGACGCGTGAACGCGTACTGCGTGTCGGTGTCGATGTTCATCTTGATGACGCCGTTGTCGACGGCCTCGCCGATCTCCTCCGCAGTGGAGCCGGACCCGCCGTGGAAGACGAGGTCGAACGGGTTCTCCTTGCCGATCTCGGCGCCGACGGCCTTCTGGATGTCCGCGAGGATCGACGGGCGCAGCTTGACCGCACCCGGCTTGTACACGCCGTGCACGTTGCCGAAGGTGAGCGCCGTCAGGTAGCGGCCCTTCTCACCGGCGCCGAGGGCCTTGACCGTCGCCAGGCCGTCCTCGGCCGTCGTGTACAGCTTGTCGTTGATCGCGGCCTCGTGGCCGTCCTCCTCGCCGCCGACGACGCCGACCTCGATCTCGAGGATCGTCCGGGCGGCCTGGGACAGCTCGAGGAGCTCCGCGGCGATGACGAGGTTCTCGTCCAGCGGGATGTCCGAGCCGTCGAACATGTGCGACTGGAACGTCGGGTTCTCGCCGCGCTTGACCTGCTCGGCCTCGAGCGCCAGCAGCGGGCGCACCCACGAGTCCAGGTTCTTCTTCACGCAGTGGTCGGTGTGCAGCGCGATCGTGACGCCGTAGTTCTTCGCCACCTCGGTCGCGTAGGCCGCGAGCGCGAGGGAGCCGGACACGCGGTTCTTGATCGTCGAGCCGGAGGCGTACTCGGCACCGCCCACGGAGACCTGGATGATGCCGTCCGACTCGGCCTCGGCGAAGCCCTGGATGGCGGCCGTGACGGTCTGCGACGAGGTGATGTTGACCGCCGGGTAGGCGAACGAGCCGGCCTTGGCGCGGTCGATCATCTCGGCGTAGACCTCGGGGGTGGCGATGGGCATCGCGGGCATCTCCTGCGTGTCGGTGGTGGGGGTGGCTCCGGCGCGGCGGTCCGCCGACCGGTCTGCCCCCGAGTCTGGCACGTCCCGTGCGGAGATGACCGGGACGTCCTGCCCAGCGGTCGGGCCGTCGTAGCGTGCTGCCCGTGACCGCCGACGCCGACGTCAGCCCGCTGGACCTGCCGCCGCTGCCGGCCGGGCCGCACGTGCTGGTCCACACCTTCCCCGCGCGGGCCTTCGAGGAGGCCTTCCCCCTCGGCAACGGGTCCCTGGGTGCCATGGTGCTCGGCGACGCGCGCCACCTGACGCTCGCGCTCAACGACGACACCGCGTGGTCCGGCAGCCCCGCGTCCCAGGACGAGCCCGGGCTGCCCACGCCCGACGAGGCCGCGGCGGTCCTGGCGCGCACGCGGGCGCTGGTCGACGCCGGTGACCTCGTCGCCGCGACGGACGCGCTGCGCGCCCTGCAGCACCGCCACAGCCAGGCCTACCTGCCGTTCGCCGACCTCGTCGTCGAGGTGCTGGGTGCGCCGGAGAGCCTGACGCCGGGTCCCGCCGTGCGACGGACCCTCGACCTGCGCACCGCCACGCACCTGACCGCCGAGGGACCCGCCGACGACCCCGCCGTCGCGCACCGCACCTGGGTGAGCGCCCCCCACCGCGTGCTCGTCCACGAGGTGGCCACCCGCGCGCCGCAGGACGTGCGCCTGTCCGTGTCCAGCCCGCTGCGCGTGCTGGGGGCGACGGACGGCGCGGACGGGCTCGTGCTCCACCTCCAGCTGCCCGCCGACGTGGCGCCGACGCACGACGACGTGCCCGACCCGGTCCGCTACGACGACCGCCCCGGCGCCTCCCTGCGCGGCGCCCTCGTCGCCCGCCTGCAGCACGACGGCACCGCGCGGCGCGACGACGACGGCCGCCTCGTCGTCGCCGGCGCCACGCGGCTCGTCGTCGTCCTGGCCACGGCCACCACCTCCGCCGGCCCCCTGCAGACGCCGCGCGGCGACGCCCGGGACGCGGCGGCCACAGCCCGCGACCGGGTCGACGCCGCGCTGGCGGCCGGGGTCCCCGCGGTCCGCCGCTCCCAGCTCCACGACCACGACGCGCTCTACGGCCGGGCCGAGCTCACGCTCGACGACGCCGTCACCGGCGGCGACACCGCGGAGCGGCTGCTGGCCGTGAACGGTCCCGACGGGGCCGACCCCGCGCAGGACCCGACGCTGCTCGCGACCCTCTTCCACCTCGGGCGCTACCTGCTGATCTGCTCCTCGCGCCCCGGCACGCTGCCCGCCACCCTGCAGGGCATCTGGAACCGGGAGCTGCAGCCGCCGTGGAGCTCGAACTACACGACGAACATCAACGTCCAGATGGCGTACTGGCCGGCGGGCCCGACGAACCTCGCCGAGACGGAGGAGCCGCTGCTGGACCTCGTCCGGGCGATGGCGGTCACCGGAGCGCGCACCGCCCGCCGCCTGTACGGCGCCGGCGGCTGGGCGGCCCACCACAACAGCGACGCCTGGGCGTACACGCTGCCCACCGGCCACGGGCGCCACGACCCCAAGTGGGCGGCGTGGCCCCTGGCGGGGTTGTGGCTCGTGCGGCACGTGGCGGACCACGCCTCCTTCGCTCCCGACGACGCCCTCCTCGACGACATGGCGGACGTGCTGCGCGGGGCCGCCGCCTTCGCCCTGGACCTGCTGGTGCGCGACGCCGACGGGCTGTGGGGCACCAACCCGTCCACCTCGCCGGAGAACGACCTGCGCACCGCCGACGGTCGGGTCGCCTCCGTCGCCGCCTCGTCCGCGGTCGACCTCGACCTCGTGCGCGGCCACCTGCAGCTCGTCGTGCGGGAGGCCGACCGGCGCGGGACGTCCGACGACGACCCCGTCGTGCGCCGTGCGCGCGCGGTCCTGCCCGCGCTGCGCCGGCCCGCCGCCGGCCGGTCCGGGGCCCTCGCGGAGTGGGCCGGCGACCACGAGCAGGTCGACCCGCACCACCGGCACCTGTCCCCGCTGGTGGACCTGTTCCCCGGCAGCCCCACGGAGCTCCCGGGTCCGGCGTGGCTGGCCGCGGCGGAGCGGTTCCTCGACGAGCGCGGCGACGAGGCGACGGGCTGGTCGCTGGCGTGGAAGCTGGCGCTGCGGGCCCGCCTGCGGCAGCCGGCGGCGGTCGACCGTCTCCTGCGCCTCGTGCTGCGCGACATGACGACGGACCGCGGCGGCACGAGCGGCGGGCTCTACCCGGACCTGCTCGCGGCGCACCCGCCGTTCCAGCTCGACGGCAACCTCGGCGTCACCGCCGCCCTGGCCGAGGCGCTCCTGCAGTCGCACCGCGGGGAGGTCGAGCTGCTGCCCGCGGTGCCGGCCGCGCTGCGCGCCGGCACGGTGCGGGGCCTCGTCGCCCGGCCGGGCGTGGAGGTCCGGGTGAGCTGGGACCGGGACGACGAGGGACGGGTGCGCGTGCGGGGGGCCGCCCTGCGGGCGCAGCACGCCCGGGCGGCGGGGGAGCACCGGGTCGTCGTCGGCCACCGCGCCGCCGTCGTCGTGCTGCCGCTCGGGGTCGAGGTCGAGGTCGACGCGCTGCGCGGCGCGTCCGCCGGGTAGCGCGCACCGGAGGTCCCGCCGCCCCGGCGGATGGCGCGACCGCGTCCTCCGTACGGTGGCGGGATGACGAGCGACGACACCCTCACCCTGCGGGTGCTGCGCACGTTCCTCGACGAGGTCCACCTCGCCACCCCCGACGACGTCGCGCGGGTGGCCGACGACGCGGCGCGGCTGCTCGGCTGGCGGGCGCGGCTGTGGGTGACCGACTTCGAGCAGCGCCTGCTCGTGCCCGTGCCGACCACGGAGCTGCCGCCCGCGGAGCCGGTGGGAATCGACGGCACGCTCGCCGGGCGGGCCTTCCGCCGGGTCACCCCCGTACCCGTGCCCGGCGAGCCGCCCGTGCTGTGGCTCCCCCTGCTCGACGGGGTCCACCGGTTCGGGGTGGTCCAGTACGAGCTGGCGGCGGGCGTCTCCCCCGACGACGCGGACGTCCGCGACCGGGCCGCCCTGCTCGCGCACCTCGTCGGGCACCTGCTCGCCGCGAAGGACGCCTACGGGGACACCCTGCACGTCGTCGGGCGCCGCCGGCACCGGTCCGTGGCCACCGAGCTGCTGTCGGGGCTCCTGCCACCCCTGACCTTCGGGTGCCCAGGGCTCGTCGTGTCCGGGCTGCTGGAGCCCTGCTACGAGGTCGCCGCGGACGCCTCGACTATGCCGTGCAGGACCGGACGGCCTACCTGGCGGTGCTGGACGCGGCCGGCCACGACCTGCAGGCGACGCTGGCGGTCTCGGTCGCGGTCGCCGCCCTGCGCAACGCGCGCCGCGAGGGCCGGACGTTGTACGAGACCGTCACGGGGATCGAGGAGGCCCTGCAGGAGCAGTGGCACGGCGAGACGTTCGTGACCGCCGTCCTCGCCGAGCTCGACCTGCCCACCGGGCGCCTGCGGTACGTCAACGCCGGCCACCCGGCCCCGCTGCTCATGCGCGACCGCAAGGTGGTCAAGCGCCTGGAGGGCGGCCGCCGCATCGTCCTCGGGCTGGGCCACGGGGAGCTGGAGGTGGCCGAGGAGTGGCTGCAGCCGGACGACTGGCTGGTCCTGCACACCGACGGGATCACCGAGGCGCGCGGACCCGACGGCACCTTCTTCGGCGTGGACCGGCTCGTCGACCAGCTCGCGCGGTCGGCGGCCAACGGCGAGCCCGCCCCCGAGACGCTCCGGCAGGTGGTGCACGCCGTGCTCCGCCACCAGGAGGGTCGGCTCCAGGACGACGCCACGCTGCTCGTCGCCCAGTGGTCGTCGGGCGAGGAGCGGGAGATGCACGCCCGCTGAGCCGGCATGCGCGGCGGTCGGGCGCCTAGGCCGGCGGCGGTCCCGCGTGCTGCACGACCCAGGCGTGCATCGCGATCGCGGCGGCCGCGCCCGCGTTCAGCGAGCGCGTGGAGCCGTACTGCGCGATCCGGAGCACGGCGTCCGCGCCCGCGACGGCCTCCGCGGACAGGCCCGCGGACTCCTGCCCGAGCAGCAGGACGCACGCGCGCGGCAGCGCCCGGCCCTCCAGCGGCACCGACCCCGGCACGTTGTCCAGGCCCAGCACCGGCAGCGGCGCGCCCCCCGGCCCGCCCGTGCGCGCCCACGACAGGAGGTCGGCCACCGTCGCGTGGTGGTGCACGTGCAGGTAGCGGTCGGTCACCATGGCGCCGCGGCGGTTCCACCGCCGCCGGCCCACCACGTGCACCCCGGCCGCGTTGAACTCGTTGGCCGTGCGGACCACCGAGCCGATGTTGAGGTCGTGCTGCCAGTTCTCCACGGCGACGTGGAAGGGGTGCCGGCTCCGGTCGAGGTCGGCCACCACCGCCTCCACCGTCCAGTACCGGTAGCGGTCGACGACGTTGCGCCGGTCCCCCTCGGCCAGCAGGACCGGGTCGAGGCGCGGGTCGTCGGGCCAGGCGTCTGGGCCCCCGGGCCAGGGCCCGACGCCGACCTCGACGCCGACCCGAGGCTCGTCCGTCCCCCCGCCCGTGCCGCTCACGCCGGGTCGAGGTGCACGACGAGGCGCGCGGCCGCCTCGCGCGCCCGCGCCCGGGCCTCGTCGACGTCCGCGCCGCGCGCGAGGGTGACCGCCACGCGGCGGTGCCCTGCCACCACCGGCTTGCCGAACAGCCGCACCTGCGCGGTCGGCACGGCGAGCGCCGCGTCGACCCCCTCGAACCGCGGGACCCCGTGCCCCTCCGCCAGCACCGCGCACGACGCCGCCGCCCCCTGGCCGTCACCGGCGCCCAGCCGCAGCACCTCGCCCGCCGGCAGCCCCAGCACCGCCCGCGCGTGCAGCGCGAACTCCGACAGGTCCTGCGAGACGAGCGTGACCAGCCCCGTGTCGTGCGGCCGCGGTGACACCTCGCTGAAGAGCACCCGCTCCCCCACGACGAACAGCTCGACGCCGAAGAGCCCCCAGCCCCCGAGCGTGTCGGTCACGGCGACGGCCACCCGCTGCGCCTCGGCCAGCGCCGCCGCGGGCAGGGCCGCCGGCTGCCACGACTCGCGGTAGTCCCCGTCCACCTGCACGTGCCCGACGGGGTCGCAGAACGACGTGCCGCCGGCGTGCCGCACCGTGAGCAGCGTGATCTCGGAGTCGAACTCCACGAAACCCTCGACGATCACCCGCACCGCCGCTCCGCCGCCCGCCCCGGCCCGACCGCCGGACTGCGCCGCCTCCCACGCGCCGGCCAGGTCGTCGGGCGTGCGGACCACGGACTGCCCCTTGCCCGACGAGGACATGACCGGCTTGACCACGCACGGCAGCCCCAGGGCCGCCACGGCGTCGGCGAGCCCCTCCGGCGAGTCCACGAACCGGTAGGGCGAGGTCGGCAGCCCCAGCGTCTCGGCCGCCAGCCGCCGGATGCCCTCGCGGTCCATCGTCAGGCGCGTCGCCCGGGCCGTGGGCACCACGCGGACGCCCGCGGCCTCGACCTCGGCCAGCACCGCCGTGGCGATGGCCTCGATCTCGGGGACGACCACGTCGGGGCGCTCCTCGTCGAGCACGGCGCGCAGCGCGACCGGGTCCAGCATGTCCACCACCCGGGCGCGGTGCGCGACCTGCATGGCCGGCGCCCCGGCGTAGCGGTCGACGGCGACGACCTCCACGCCGAGGCGCTGCAGCTCGAGGGCGACCTCCTTGCCCAGCTCCCCCGCGCCCAGCAGCAGCACCCGCGTGGCCCCCGCCGTCCCCGGCGTCCCGATCGTCGTCACGGGCCCATCGTGGCCCACGTCCTCACGCGATCCCCATCACGTCCACACCGCGCGCACGTGTCCGGCCCGTACCCTCGGGGACCATGCTGACGACCGCCCTGGCCGGCCTCACGAGCGCCGCCGTCCCCGCCCTCGGGCCCGGCTTCCTCGACCCCGACAACCTCATCTCCTCCTTCGGGACGGCCGCCATCATCGGCATCGTCGCCGTGGTCTTCATCGAGACCGGGCTGCTGTTCCCGTTCCTGCCGGGCGACTCGCTGCTGTTCACCGCGGGCGCGCTGGTGGCGCAGGAGCAGCTCGACTTCCCCATCTGGCTGCTGTGCGTGCTGCTGTTCGTCGCCGCCTTCGCGGGGGACCAGGTCGCCTACCTCATCGGGCGGACGCTCGGCCCGAGGGTCTTCGACCGGCCGGACTCGCGGTTCTTCAAGCGCGCGTACATCGACCAGACGTACGCCTACTTCGAGAAGTACGGCGGGCGGACCATCGTCGTGGCGCGGTTCGTGCCCTTCGTGCGGACCTACGCGCCGGTCGCGGCCGGGGTCGGGCGGATGTCCTACCGGCACTTCGTCACGTGGAACGCGCTCGGCGCGCTCCTGTGGGGCGTGGGCGTGACGCTGCTGGGCTTCGCGCTGGGCACCATCCCGTTCGTGAAGGAGAACATCGAGGCGCTGCTGGTCCTCGTCGTCCTCGCCTCGCTGGTGCCGATGGCCGTGGAGATCCTGCGCGCCCGCCGCGACCGGCGCCGGGAGGCCGCCGCCGCGGCCGCCGCGCTGGCCGAGGCCCCGCTCGGCCCGGCCGCCGAGGCCGTCGACGGGACGCTGCGGTGACCTCCGTGCGACCCGTCGCGGCCTGGCTGTCCGACATGGACGGCGTCCTCATGCACGAGGGCGTCGCGCTGCCCGGCGCCGCGGAGTTCATCGCGGCGCTGCGGGAGAAGGAACGGCCCTTCCTCATCCTCACGAACAACTCCATCTTCACGCCGCGGGACCTGTCGGCGCGGCTCGCGGCGGCCGGCCTCGACGTGCCCGAGGAGTCCCTGTGGACCTCGGCGCTGGCGACCGCGCGGTTCCTGTCCGACCAGGTGCCCGGCGGCAGCGCCTACGTCGTCGGCGAGGCCGGCCTGACCACCGCGATGTACGACGCGGGCTACACGCTCACGGCCGCGCGTCCGGAGTTCGTCGTCCTGGGCGAGACGCGGACGTACTCCTTCGAGGCCATCACGCAGGCGATCCGGCTCATCCAGAACGGCGCCCGCTTCATCGCGACGAACCCCGACGTGACGGGCCCGTCCGCCGACGGCGACCTGCCGGCGACCGGCGCCGTGGCCGCGATGATCACCGCCGCCACGGGCCGCAAGCCGTACTTCGTGGGCAAGCCGAACCCCATGATGATCCGCTCGGCGCTCAACCGGATCGACGCGCACTCCGAGACGGCCGCGATGGTCGGCGACCGCATGGACACCGACGTCCTGGCCGGCCTCGAGGCAGGGCTGCAGACGTTCCTCGTCCTGACCGGCTCCACCCGGCGCGATGACGTCGAGCGCTACCCCATCCGCCCGACGGAGATCCTCCCGTCGATCGCCGAGGTCACCGCCTACGTCTGAGGCGCACTACACCAGGCCGAGGTCCGCCAGGTCGAACAGGTGGTGGTAGGGCACGCCCAGCGCCTCGATCTTCTCCTTGGCACCCGTCGCCCGGTCGACCACGACCGCCACGCCGAGCACCTCGGCGCCCGCCTCCCGCGCCGCCTCGACCGCGGCGATGGGGGACGCGCCCGTCGTGGAGGTGTCCTCCAGGACGACGACGCGCCGACCGGCGACGTCCGGGCCCTCGATGCGGCGCTGCATCCCGTGGGCCTTGGCCTCCTTGCGCACGACGAACGCGTCCAGGTCCTGCCCGCGGGAGGCGGCGGCGTGCAGCAGCGCCGTGGCCACGGGGTCGGCGCCGAGCGTCAGCCCGCCCACGGCGTCGACCTCCGCGGTGCCCAGCCCGACCTCCTCGAGGTGGTCCAGCAGCACGTGCCCGACGAGCGGCGCCGCGCGGTGGTGCAGCGTCACGCGCCGCAGGTCCACGTAGTAGTCGGCCTCGCGGCCGGAGGACAGCGTCACGCGGCCGCGCACCACGGCGAGCTCGGCGATGAGCGCGCGGAGCTGCTCGCGCGGGGAGGCGGCGGTCGAGGTCGTCACGCCCGCAGGCTAGCGGCGCAGCCCCAGCCGGCGCCGCCCGACCGCCCGGACCACCCAGCGCGGCGTCACGCGCAGCGCCGCCGACAGAGCCTGGTACCGCAGGCTCGGCGTCGACACGACGAGCCCGCGTCGCACGTCCGCGAGCGCCCGCGCCACCACGTCCTCCGCGTCGAGCCACGCCACCTCGGGCAGGGAGCTGACGTCGAGCCCCTCCCGCGCGTGGAACTCGGTGTGCGTCAGCCCCGGGCACAGCGCGGTGGCGGTCACGCCGGTCCCCGCCAGCTCGACCGCCAGCCCCTCCGTGAAGGTGCGGACCCAGGCCTTGTGCGCCGAGTACGTGCCGCCGGCCAGCAGCGCCGCCACGGACGCGACGTTGAGGACCGCGCCGCGCCCGCGCGCCACCATGGCCCCCGCCGCCGCGTGCGACAGCACGAGGACGGCGCGCACCATGACGTCCAGGGCCTGCTCCTCCTTCGCCAGGTCGCCCCCGACGAACCGCTGGCCCAGCCCGTGGCCGGCGTTGTTGACCAGCAGGCCGACCGGTCGCTCGTCGGACCGCAGCCGCTCGGCGACGCGGTCGACCCCCTCCCGCGTCGCGAGGTCCGCGACGAGCACCTCGGCGTGCACCCCGGCGGCCGCCTCGAGCTGCCGCGCGAGCCGGGTCAGGCGCTCGGCGTCGCGCGCGACGAGGACGAGGTCGTGCCGGGCCGTGGCGAGCTGCCAGGCGAACTCCAGCCCGAGGCCGGCGCTCGCGCCGGTGACGAGTGCGGTACCCATGCCGCCCACCCTACGGACCCGCGCTGAGGGCTACGGTGCCGGGCGTGCGACTGGCGACGTGGAACATCAACTCCGTGCGCGCGCGGCTGGACCGCGCGCTCGCGCTGCTCGAGCGGCACGACCTCGACGTGCTGGCCCTGCAGGAGACGAAGTGCACGGCCGAGCAGTTCCCGGCCGCGGCGTTCGAGGAGCGCGGCTACCGGGTGGCCGCGCTGGGCACGAGCCAGTGGAACGGCGTCGCACTGGTGTCCCGCGTCGGGCTCGACGACGTGGCCGACGGCTTCCCCGGCCAGCCCGGGTGGGGCGAGCCGCCCGCGGCGGAGGCGCGCGCGCTCGGCGCGACCTGCGGCGGCCTGCGCGTCTGGAGCCTGTACGTCCCCAACGGCCGCGAGCTGACCGATCCGCACTACGCGTACAAGCTCGACTGGCTGGCTCGGCTGCGGGACGCGGCGGCGGGCTGGCTCGCGGCGGACCCGGACCTGCCGCTGGCCCTCGTCGGGGACTGGAACATCGCGCCGCTCGACGACGACGTGTGGGACCCGGAGGTCTTCGTCGGGCGCACGCACGTGTCCGGGCCGGAGCGCGCGGCCCTCGCGGCGCTGGACGCGCTGGGGCTGCAGGAGCAGACGCGGGTGCACCTGCCGGAGCCGCACACCTTCACCTACTGGGACTACCAGCACCTGCGCTTCGCGCGGCGCGAGGGCATGCGGATCGACCTCGCCTACGCCTCGCCCGCGCTGGCCGCACGCGTCACCGGCGTGCGGATCGACCGCGACGAGCGCAAGGGCAAGGGCGCCTCGGACCACGCGCCGGTGCTGCTGGAGGTGGCCGACCCGGCGTGACCCGTCAGGGCAGCGGGACGGTGAGCTCCGCACGCAGCTCGTCGCGCAGCCGCGCCACCATGTCGGTGCCCGCGCGGTCGTACAGGAACTGCACCTGCAGGCCGTCCATGAGGGCGACGAGGCGGCGCGCGGCGTCCTCCGGCTCGACGCCCGCCCGCAGGTGGCCGTCCTCGGCCGCCGCGCGGTAGGCGTCGGCGGCGAAGGCGAGCACGGTCTCGTACCGCCGGCGGAACCAGTCGTGCGCCGGGTGGTCCGGCGCCGTCGCCTCGGCGGACAGGACGCAGAACAGCTCGACGATCGCCGGCCGGTGGGTGTTGCGCTCGACGATGTCGACCATGCCGGCCAGGGCCGCCACGCCCCGGCGCCCCTCGACGAAGGCGACCGTGTCGTCCTCGTCGCGCTGCTCCAGCACGGCCAGGAGGAGCGCCTCCTTCGTGCCGAAGTGGTGCAGCAGGCCCGGGTGCGACAGCCCCGCGCGGGCGGCCACCTCGCGCAGCGACGCGCTGCGGTAGCCGACCTCCCCGTAGAGCTCGGTGGCGGCCGCGATGACGTCCCGGCGACGGGCGCGGCCCTTCGCGCCGTCGGGGGCGGTCCGACGCCGGCGGGGTGCGGGACCGGGTGCGGGGCCGGGTGCGGGACCGGCGGCCCCGTCGGCCACGGCGGCCCCGTCGTCCGTGGCGGGCAGGCTCATGCGCGTCACCCTAGCGCGGCACCGTCGTGACCTGCGGCTCCGCTACCGGTTGTCGGGCGAGGCGACCCGTGCCGCGGACCTCGCGCTCGTCACCGGCGTCGGCGCCTTCTTCGCCTTCGTCGCCAACCCGCTGGCCGGGGCGCTGTCCGACCGCACCACGTCCCGCCTCGGCATGCGGCGCCCCTGGCTGCTGTGGGGCGGCGTGCTCGGCTCGGTCGGCATCGCGGTCATCGCCTTCGCGCCGAGCATCGCGGTGGTCGTCGTGGGGTGGGCGCTCGCGCAGGCGGCCTTCAACGGCACGCAGGCCGCGCTCCAGGCGCTCCTGCCGGACCAGGTCGACGAGGCCCAGCGCGCCCGCGTCTCCGGGTGGCTCGGCATCGCCCAGAACGTGGCGCCGCTCGTCGGCATCGCGCTGGCCTTCGCGCTGACGTCCGCGGGTGCGGCCAGCACGTGGATGTTCCTGCTGCCCACCGTCATCGGGCTGGCGGGCGTCCTCTGGCTGACCGCGACCCTGCGCGACCGCGTGCTCGACCGGTCGACCGTCGGGCCCTTCCGCCTCGGCGCGTTCCTGCGGGGCTTCTGGATCAGCCCGCGGCGCCACCCGGACTTCGCCTGGGCGTTCACCGGCCGGTTCCTGCTGCTCTTCGGGTTCGCCAGCTACAACGCCTTCCAGGTCTACTACCTGCTCGAGCGCTTCGGCTTCGACACCGCCACGGCCCTGTCCTGGCAGCTGCGCCTCATGGTGGTGCAGGCCCTCCTGCTCTTCGTCGCCGCGGCCGCCGGCGGCGCCGCCTCGGACCGCACGGGCCGGCGCAAGGTGTTCGTCGTCGTGTCCACCGTCCTCGCCGCGGCCGGGCTCGTCGTCTTCGCCGTGGCGCAGGCGCCGGAGCTGCTCTACGTCGGCGCCGCGCTGTTCGGCCTCGGCCTCGGCGCGTACTTCGCCGTCGACCTGGCCCTCGTCACCGACGTCCTGCCGAACCGGGACACGGAGGCCGCCAAGAACATGGGCGTGTTCAACATCGCCAACGCCCTGCCGCAGTCCATCGCGCCCGCCGTCGCACCCGTCTTCCTGGGCATCGGTGCCGGCGCGGCGGACAACTACGCCGCGCTGTTCGTCGCCGGCGCCGTCATCGTGGCCCTCGGCGCCCTCAGCACGATGTTCATCCGCGGCGCCCGCTGAGCGCCGCGACCCCGTCCGTCCAGCCCGCACCTCGCACCCGCACGCACCACCGGAGGACCCGCATGACCACCACGACCACACCCCCCACGACCACGGGCGCCCCCCTCGACGTCCCCGACCTGCTCGCCCGGCTGACGCTCGAGGAGAAGGTGTCCCTGCTCGACGGCTCCGACTTCTGGCGCACGCTGGCCGTCGAGCGCCTGGGCATCGGGACGGTCATGGTCGCGGACGGCCCGCACGGCCTGCGCGCCCAGCACGAGAAGGGCGACCACCTCGGCGGGCTGGAGGCCGCGCCGGCCGTCGCCTTCCCGCCGGCGGCCGCCACCGCGTCGTCGTGGGACGTGGCGCTGCTCGGCCGCGTCGGGCGGGCGCTGGCGGAGGAGGCGCGCGCCCTCGGCGTGTCCGTCGTGCTCGGGCCGGGCGTCAACATGAAGCGCTCCCCGCTGTGCGGGCGGAACTTCGAGTACTTCTCGGAGGACCCGTTCCTCGCCGGGCACCTCGCCGCCGCCCTCGTCGACGGCGTGCAGGCGCACGGCGTGGGCACCTCGCTCAAGCACGTCGCCGCCAACAACCAGGAGACCGACCGGATGTCGGTCTCCGCCGAGGTCGACGAGCGCACCCTGCGCGAGATCTACCTGCCGGCGTTCGAGACCGTGGTGACACGCTCGCAGCCGTGGACCGTCATGTGCTCCTACAACCGCATCAACGGCGTCTACGCCTCGCAGGACCCCTGGCTGCTGACCACGGTGCTGCGCGACGAGTGGGGGTTCGAGGGGCTCGTCGTCTCCGACTGGGCGCCGTCTACGACCGAGACCGCGCCGTGGCCGCGGGCCTCGACCTCGAGATGCCGTCCTCCGGCGGCGTCGGTGCCGCCGCGGTGCACCGGGCCCTGGAGGCCGGGACCCTCACGGAGGCCGAGGTCGACCGCGCGGTGACCCGCGTGCTGGAGCTCGTCTCGCGCTCGCAGGCCGCGCTGGCCCCCGGCCAGACGTACGACGAGGCCGCCCACCACACCCTGGCCCGCGAGGCGGCGGCCGCCTCCGTCGTGCTGCTGAAGAACACCGACGCCACGCTGCCGCTCGACCCGGCCGCGGGCGGCGCGGTGGCCGTCGTCGGCGAGTTCGCCCGTTCCCCGCGCTTCGGCGGCGGCGGCAGCTCGCAGGTGACGCCCACGCGGCTCGACGACGCCCTCTCCGCGCTGCGCGAGCAGGTGACGGGCCGGGAGGTGCGCTTCGCGCCCGGCTTCACGCTCTCCGACGAGACCCCCGCCGACGAGGCGCGGGCCCTGCTCGACGAGGCCGTCGCCGCCGCCCGGGACGCCGCGGTCGCCGTGGTCTTCCTCGGCCTGCCCGACGCCTACGAGTCGGAGGGCTACGACCGCGACCACATGCACCTGCCGCCCCAGCAGGTCGCCGTGCTGGAGGCCGTCGCCGCGGTGGCCGAGCGCGTGGTCGTCGTCCTGACCAACGGGTCCGTCGTCGAGGTCGAGCCGTGGCAGCACCACGCGCACGCCCTCGTCGAGTCGTGGCTGCTCGGCCAGGCCGGCGGCGGGGCCGTCGCCGACGTGCTGACGGTGCGGTCAACCCGTCGGGGAAGCTGGCCGAGACCATGCCGGTCGGCCTCGTCGACAACCCCGCCCTCGGCAACTTCCCCGGCGACGGGGAGACGGTCCGCTACGGCGAGGGCCTCCTCATCGGCTACCGCTGGTACGACGCGCACGCGCTGCCGGTGGCCTACCCCTTCGGGCACGGCCTGAGCTACACGACCTTCGCGTACGCCGACCTGACGACGACGGTCGTGGTCGACGGCGCGCAGCCGCAGGTCCGGGTGTCCCTCACGGTGACCAACACCGGCGCGCGCGCCGGGGCGGAGGTCGTGCAGGTGTACGTCGCGGACGAGCAGGCCAGCGTGTTCCGGCCGGAGCAGGAGCTCAAGGGGTTCGCCAAGGTGGCCCTCGAGCCGGGCGCCTCGGCCCGGGTCGAGCTCGAGCTCGACGCGCGCGCGTTCGCCTTCTGGCACCCCGTGCTGCGTCGCTGGACCGTCGAGCCGGGGACGTTCGCCGTGCTCGTGGGCGCGTCGTCGCGGGACGTCCGGCTGCGCGGCACGGTCGAGCTGGCCGCCGAGCCCGTCGTGCTGCCCGTCGGGGCGGACTCCACCGCCGAGCAGTGGCTGGCGCACCCCGTCCTCGGGGACCGTCTGCGGACGGCCCTCGCCGGGACGGGTCACGGCGCCATGCTGGACCACCCGGAGACCGGGCAGATGATGCGCGCCATCCCGATGCGTCGGCTGGCCCGCTTCCCCGGGTCGCCGGTGACCGAGGAGTGGTTGGAGGAGGCGGCCGCCGCGGTCGCGTCCTGACGGGTCCCCCCGCCCGCGCCGACGCGCCCACCCGGGTGACGTCGGCGCGGGCCGCGGGTGAGGTCCGCACCGGTCGCTGGGCCGGTGCGACGACGCCCGCTACGTTCGCGGTGTGGAGCAGGACGAAAGCGTCGGACGCGACAATCCCTTCGCCCCGCCGCCCGAGGGCGGGGCGGGCACGGGATCGGGCACGGGCGGTGGGCCGCAGCCGGTCGGTGCGGCCTCCGGAGGCGCGCCCGTGCCGCCGCCGCCGAGCGGCTACGAGGCCACCCCCGGGGGCGGGCCCGGGTACGCGGGCGGCCCTAGCTACGCCGGCGGCCCGACCTACGCCAGCGGCCCGACCTACGCCGGCGGCCCGACGTACGGCGGCGGACCCGGCTACGCCGCCGGGTCCCCGTACCCCGGCCAGCCGTCCGGTCCCGCGTACGGCGCTCCCGCCGCCGGCGGCCCGGCGCACGGCGGCCCGACCTACGGCGCCCCCGCGTACGGCGCCCCCGCCTCCGGGGGATCGACCTTCGGGGCCCCGCCGCCCTACGCCGCGCAGCCCTGGGCATCCCCGCCACCGGTGGACGGGTTGGCCATCGGGTCGCTCGTCACGAGCCTCGTCGGGCTGGTGACGTTCGGCCTCACGTCGGTCGTCGGCGTCGTGCTCGGGTTCGTCGCCCTCGGGCGGACGCGGCGGCGCGGCACCCGCGGGCGCGGCTTGGCGGTCGCCGGCATCGTCTCGGGCTTCGTGGTGCTGCTGCTCGTCGCCGCCGGCATCGTGGCCGCGGTCGTGTTCGCCGCCCGGACCTCCGGCCCGGCGCAGGACGACGGCTTCACCGGCGCACCCTGGGACGGCGCGGCGGCCGAGGACTCGCTGCCCGACTACACCCTGCGGACGGACCTGCAGCCCGGCGCGTGCCTCCACGGCGACTTCGTCGAGTGGGACCTCGGCGACGTGCGCACGGTGGACTGCGCCATCTCCCACGACGCGGAGGTGGTCAGCCTCATGCCCATGGAGGCCCCGGTGGCACTCTCGCTGGAGGACTACGACCCGGTCTACGAGGACCTGCTGACCGCCTGCGAGGACGAGATCGACGGAGCAGCGCCCGGCGTCCAGGGCCACCGGGCCTGGGCGGAGGTGTACTTCCCGCACCCCGACGAGTGGGAGTCCGGCGGTCGGCAGGCCTACTGCCTGCTGCTCGCCGAGGGCATGGACCTGCAGGGCTCGGCCGTGGCCGGCGACCTCGGCACCCTGCCCGGGAGCACCACCTGAGCGGCGCGCCCGCCTGGCCGGAGACCTACCGCGCACCCGGCTGGGAGCCCGAGCGGCCGCGGCGCGAGCCCCTGGCCGTCGCCGCGGCGGTGGCCGCCGTGCTGCTGCTCGGGCCCGTCGCCGTCGCGGTGGGCGCGCTGGCGCTCCGACGGGTGCGGGACCGTGGCATCCGCGGCCGACGGCTGGCGGTGACGGCCCTCGTCGTCGGGGCGGTCGAGACCCTGCTGGCCGTGGTCGCCGTCGTCGTGCTGGCCGTGACGCTGGCCGGGCTGCGCGACCTCCCGACCGCCCTGGACGGACCGCGGGACGCCCATCCCGCGCAGGTCGTCCCGGGGCACTGCCTGGCCGGGCTCGCGCCCGACGGGGCCGTGCGCCGCGTGCGGCTCGTTCCCTGCGACGAGCCGCACGCGGCGGAGGCCGTCTCGACCTACGCGTTCGCCCCCGGGGCCGCCTGGCCGGGGCAGGCCGAGGCGGCCCGCGCCGTGGCCGCGTCCTGCCGGCTCGGCGACGCCGACCGCGCGGCGGGACGCACCGCGGTGGCCTGGGCGCCGACGAGGGCCGCCTGGCTGCTGGGCCACCGCACGGGCCTGTGCCTGCTCACGGGCTGACCTGCCGCGGCCCTCGTCGGGAGCTGTCGCGCGGGCGGGTCAGGCCAGCGTCGGCACGTCGATGACGAACCGGTAGCGCACGTCGGACCGCAGGACGCGCTCGTACGCCTCGTTCACGGCGTCGGCCCCGATCACCTCGACGTCGGCGGCCAGGCCGTGCTCGGCGCAGAAGTCGAGCATCTCCTGCGTCTCCCGGATGCCACCGATGCTCGACCCGGCCAGCGAGCGCCGGTTGCCGAACAGCGTGAAGACGTGCACGGGCAGCGCCTCGGGCGGGGCGCCGACGTTCACCATCGTGCCGTCCAGCGTGAGCAGGGACAGGTAGGCGTCGAGGTCGACGACGGCGCTCGCCGTGTTGACGATGAGGTCGAAGCGGTTCTCGAGCACCTCGAACGTCGACGGGTCACCGGTCGCGAAGTAGTGGTCGGCGCCGAGGCGGAGCCCGTCGTCCTTCTTCGACAGCGTCTGCGACAGCACGGTCACCTCGGCACCCATGGCGTGCGCGATCTTGACGGCCATGTGGCCCAGGCCGCCCAGCCCGACCACCGCGACCTTCTTGCCGGGCCCGGCCCCCCAGTGCGCGAGCGGCGAGTAGGTGGTGATGCCCGCGCAGAGCAGGGGCGCGGCACCCTCGTACGGGATCGCCTCGGGGACGCGCAGGACGAAGTCCTCGTCGACGACCACGTGCGTGGAGTAGCCGCCCTGGGTGACGGTCCCGTCGCGGTCGGTCGCGGCGTAGGTGCCCGTGTTGCCGTTCAGGCAGTACTGCTCCTCGCCGGCGCGGCAGCTGTCGCACTCGCGGCAGGAGTTCACCATGCAGCCGACGCCGACCCGGTCGCCGACGGCGTGACGCGTCACCTCGGCCCCGACCTCGGCGACGACGCCGACGATCTCGTGGCCGACCACCAGCGGGTAGGGCACCGGGCCCCACTCGCCGCGCACGGTGTGGATGTCGGAGTGGCAGATCCCCGCGTAGCGGATCTCGATGAGGACGTCCTTCGGGCCGACGTCGCGACGCTCGATGGTCGTCGGGGCGAGCGGCTCGGTCGCGGACGGGGCCGCGATGGCGTTGACGGTACGCACAGCTCTCCTGGGTGCAGGACGGGTGGGGGCGGGCGGCCGCACGGCGGACGCCCGCTCCCACCGTAAGCCGGGCCGGGGCGGCGTGCGGTGCGGCGGGTGGGACCCCTCAGACGGCGGTGGGCCGCAGCCGCTCGGCCAGCCAGGCGTACTTGCGCACCTGGTGGTGCTCGTCGCCGCCCTCGTGCTGGTTGAAGGGGTAGACGGCGATGCGCTTGTCCTGCCCGCCCCAGCGGTTGAAGGCGGCGAAGACGGTCGACGGCGGGCACGTGGCGTCCATCAGCGCCACGGAGAACAGCGTCGGTGCGGTCGCGCGCGCGGCGAGGACGGCGCCGTCCACGTGCGCGAGCGTCCGCATGACGGCCTCCTCGGCCTCGTGGTACCGGGCCAGGAACCGCACGACCTCGTGGTAGGGGTCGTTGTCGGTGAGCGTCAGGGCCCGCGGGAAGTGGCAGAGGAACGGCACGTCGACGAGCGCGGCGGCGACCTGCGGGTGCAGCGCGGCGGCGGCGATGGCGATGCCGCCGCCCTGGCTCCCGCCGGCCACGGCGACGCGTGCCGGGTCGACGAGCGGTGCCGCCATCGCGGCGTCCACGGCCCGCACGGCGTCGGCGAACACGCGCCGGTAGAAGTACGTCTCCGGCGACTCGATGCCGCGCGTCATCGACCCGGGGACGGCGCCCGCGGTCGTCGTCGGCACGTCGTCGGGGGTGTCCCCGGCCCGCCAGCCCCAGCCCTGCCCGCGGGTGTCCATGACGAGGTGGGCGTAGCCGGCCAGCGCGTAGCTCATGTGCTGGTGCGGCAGCCCGCGCCCGCCGCTGTAGCCGAGGAACTCCACGACGGCCGGCAGCGGCCCCGCGGCGCCTGCCGGCACGTGCAACCAGGCCTTGACCCGGGTGCCGCCGAAGCCGCTGTAGGTGACGTCGTACGTCGTCACCAGCGCGAGGTGGTTCTCCACCTCGGTGAGCTGCAGGTCGAGCGGGAACTCCCGGGTCTCGGCCAGGGTCCGCTCCCAGAAGGCGTCGAGCCCGTCGGGCTCGTCGATCCGGGGCCGGTACTGCTCGAGCTCCGCCAGCGGGAGGTCGAAGTGCGCCACGCGTGTCCTCTCCTATCGGGGCCGTCGCTCGCGGGGCGTCGACCGGTCCGCGCACAGCCTGCACCGCCCGGCGCCCGCGCGGGGGCTCCCGGGCGGCGTGTCACCCCCCGGGGTGAGAGCTGGTCGTCCGTGCCCGCGGTCGCCGACGGCAGGGCGAGCTCGCGGAACAGCCGCCGCTCGCGCGACGGGCACGCCGTCCACGACCAGGGCCTCCACCGCAGGGGCGTCCACGCCCACGCCGGCGTCACCGCTCATGCCGGCGTCCCCGCGCCGAGCGCCCCGGCCAGGAAGGCGAACGCCTCGTCCTGCATCGGTGCGTCGAAGACGTGCGGGCGGTCCCACCACGCGCCGGTGTAGCGGCCGGTCCCGGCCCATGCGGCGGCGAGGCGCTCGTCGGCGGCGCGCTGCCCATCGAGCGGGAACAGCGCGTCCTGCCGCCCGTACTGCACCAGCAGGGAGCGGCCCGGGAGCGGCGGCAGCAGGTCCGGCCACTCGAAGAGGCCCCACAGCCCCGGGCTCATGAGCAGCCAGGAGTGGGTGTCGAGGTAGCGCGGCACCAGCGACGCGAAGGTCGCCATCATCCCGGTGACCACGTGCGCGCGGACGCGCTCGTCGAGGGCCGCGAGCAGCACCGAGCGGCCGCCGCCGCCGGAGAACCCGAACGCCCCCAGGCGCCCGGCGTCGACGCCCGGCAGCGCGGCCAGGACGTCCAGGGCGACGAGGTCGTCGCGCGCGACCATCCCGGCGAGGCTCGTGCCCAACACCCCTGCGGCCTTCGCGACGGTGTCCTCGTGCAGCCCGGACACCGCGTCGTAGCGCTGGTCGTCGTCGGGGTCGTGGCCCTCCGCCGCCCACCGCGCCTCGAGCGCCGCGACCCCGCCGGCGAGCCGCGCGCTGCGCTCGGTGAGCGGGAACCGGCGGCTGCCCCAGCAGAACGCGTCGGGCGCGAGGACGGCGCACCCCGCCCGCGCCAGCGCGTGCGCCGGCCCGCGCCCGCCGTAGAGGTCTCGCTGCAGCCTGACCGCGCCGGCCGGGGCGTCGTCCCCGAGCTCGACGAGCTGCGCGCCGCCCACGGACTTCACGCCGCCGTGGCAGTGCAACGCGAGGACACCCGGGCGGGCGGCGTCGTCGTCGGGACGCACGAGCCAGCCGTGGGTGCGCGGGCCGACGCCGGTGGACCACACCAGCTCCGCCAGGCGCAGGCCGTCCGGCGTGGTGCGTGTCGCCAGGACCTCGACCGCGGGCGGCCCGGCCGGCAGGGCGCGGACGCCGAGGACCGCCGCGAGCGCGTCCTGCCGGGCGTCGCCGGTCGTGCGGGGCGGCGTCGAGCGGGCCCAGCCCGGCCAGTCCTCGTAGCCGGCGAGCGGGTCGGGCGGCAGCGCGACGCTCACCGCGGGGCCGGTCCGGTGCTGCTGCGCACGGTCACGGCCGGCGTGAGCAGGACGTCCTCGTCGGGGTCCTGCCCGGCGAGGAGCGCCGCGAGCCGGGCCCACGCCAGCGCCCCCAGCTCGACGTTCGCCACGGACGCCGTCGTCAGGCTCGGCGTCGTCCACCGGGCCAGCGGGATGTCGTCGAAGCCGGTCACCGACACCTGCTCGGGCACGTCGACGCCGGCCTCCTGCAGCGCGCCGAGCAGGCCCATGGCGACGAGGTCGTTGAAGGCCATGACGGCGGTGGCGCCCGACTCGCGGACGGCGGCCGCGGCGGCGTAGCCGTCCTCGAAGCTCACGCCCCCAGTTCGGACGACGACCTCCACCTCCGGGTGAGCGGTGCGGACGGCGTCGATGCCGTCGAGGCGCAGCCGGTTGTTCGTGCTCGACGCCGGGCCCGCCAGGTAGAGCAGCCGCCGGTGCCCGAGGCCGAGGAGGTGCTCGCCGAGGTCCACCATCCCGGCGCGGTAGTCGGCCGTGGCGGTGGGCACGCCGGTGCCCGGGCGTCGGTGCGTGAGGACCAGCGGCGCGAGCGAGGGGACGAGCGCCGCGAGCTGTTCGTCGGGCATGCGCGGGGCGCACAGGACGAGCGCGTCGGTGTGCCGCCGCGCCTCGCGCGCCAGCTCGACCTCCGCCGTCACGTCCTCGGCGGAGTCGGCGATGAGCACGCGGTGGCGCTGCTGGGCCGCGGCCCGCGTGATGCCCCGCAGCGTCTCCTGGAACGTGGGGTTGGCCATGTCGGGGACGACGACGGAGACGGTCTGGGTGCGGCCGAGGACGAGGCTGCGCGCGATGGGGCTGGCGACGTAGCCCAGCTCCGCCGCCGCGGCGTGCACCCGCTCGACGAGGGCGGCGGCCACCGTCGTGTTGCCGTTCATCACGCGCGAGACCGTGGCGGGCGAGACCCCGGCCGCGGCGGCCACGTCGGTGATCTGCGGCCGGCCGGACGTCCTCGGGCGCATCCCGCTCCCCTCTCGAGGCGGCGCGGGGGCTCCGGCGCCAGGCCTCATCCTGGCTGGGGAAGCGTTTCCTGGCAAACCTCGGTGGAGCGTGTCAGGCGTGCGCGCGGTCCCGGCCCGCCTCGGCGCGCTGGCGCCGGGACCGGCGGACGCGGGTCCAGACGAACTTCCCGACGAAGAACACGATCGCCGCGTAGACGGCGTAGTTGATGTAGTCGCTGTAGTGCCCGACGTCCTGCCACTGGCTGCCCAGCGCGTACCCGGCGACGATGAGCCCGGCGTTCCAGACCGTCGAGCCCAGCGCCGTGAGCAGCGTGAACGCCAGCCACCCCATCCGCTCGAGCCCCGCCGGCAGCGACACGAGGCTGCGCACCACGGGCACGCACCGCCCGACGAGCACCGCCCACACGCCCCAGTGCCGGAACCACGCCTCGGACCGCTCGAGGTCCTCCACGTCGACGAGCGGCATCCGGTCGATCCACCGCCGCAGCCGGGCGACGCCCACCCCGCGGCCCATTCCGTAGAGCAGCCAGGCGCCGGCCAGCGACCCGAGCGTGGCCCCGACGATCGCCCACGCCAGCGACATCTGCCCGGTGCTGGCGACGTACCCCGCGACAGGCAGGACCACCTCGGACGGGATGGGCGGGAAGGCGTTCTCGAGGGCGACGAGCAGCCCGACGCCCACGGGCCCGATCGACTCGATGACCGAGACCACCCACCCGGTGAGCCCGGTGAGCTCCGCCCCGCCGGAGGCGGCGGCCGTGGCGAGCACGCTCATACGATGGGCCCTCCGACCCTGGGATGGACACGGGGATGGACATGAGGATGGACACGGGGATGGATCGTCGTCGCCGCCGATGCTGCCATCGCGTCCTGGCCTCCGCTCCTCGGGCCGCCCTGCGCCCCGGCGGCGCCGGGACCCGGGCGGCGCCGTCGTCGTCCGGAGCGTGGAACGGGTGCGGGCGGACGGAGGTTCCCGTCCGTCCGCACCCGTCGCGTCACACCCAGCTGCGCAGCGTCTCCGCCAGCGGCGTCGTCGGGCGGCCGATGAGCGTCGCGAGGTCCGTCGTCGCGTCGGCGAGGTCGCCGCGGGCGATGCCCTCGTCGAGGGCGACGACGAAGCCGGCGGTGCCCTCGTCGAGCCCGGCGCCCGTCAGCGCCGCGCGGTGCTCGTCGGGCGTCACCGCGCGGTGCACCACCGGCCGCCCGAGGACGTCGGCGGCCGTCGCGGCGAACTCGTCGAACGTCCAGGCGGTGTCGCCCGACAGCTCGTAGACACGGCCCTCGTGACCCTCGCCGACGGCCACCGCCGCGGCGCCGGCGGCGTAGTCGGCGCGCGTGGCGGAGGCGACGCGGCCCTGGCTCGTGCTGGTGACGACCTCACCGGTGTCGCGCGCCTGCGCGAAGGTGCCCTCGTAGTTCTCGGTGTACCAGTTGTTCCGCACGACGGTCCACACCAGGCCGGAGGCGCGGACGAGCTCCTCGGTGGCCTTGTGCTCGGGCGCCAGGACGAGCGCGGTGGTGTCGGCGTGCGGCGCGCTCGTGTAGACGACCCGGCGGACGCCGGCGTCGCGGGCGGCCTCGAGGGCGTTGCGGTGCTGGTCCACGCGCTGCCCGACCTCGCTGCCGGAGACGAGGACGAGCACGTCGGCGCCGGAGAAGGCGTCCTTGAGCGCGGCACCGTCGGCGTAGTCGGCGACGACCGTGCGCACGCCCTGGGCCGCCAGGTCGGCGAGGGCGTCGGCGCGACGGCCGGTCGCGGTGATCTCCCCGGCCGGGACCCCGCGGGCCAGCAGCTCCGCGACGACCAGGCGGCCCAGGTGGCCGGTGGCCCCGGTGACGACGTACGACATGCGTCCTCCTCGTGCTCGGCGGCGGGCACGTCGCCCGCCGCGGACACCTGCGCCAACGGCGACCACCGGGCTACCCTTCCCGGGCAGCGGTACCCACTTCTGGGTCGGGTACCTACCCGGAGGTGAGCATGCAGGTCAGCGCGGCGGGGATCGACCTACCGGAGTAAAGACCGCCGCGCCAGTCGCCGCCTACGATCCCTTCGGTCAAATCATCCACCCCACCAACTACGAGATCGTCACCAACATTGCCAACGACGCCGGGCCCGACACCACGCCGGGCACCGGCGACAACTCCTGGGTCGGCCAACACCAGAAGGTCACCGATACCACCGGCACCATCTACGCCATCGAAATGGGCGCACGCGTCTATCTCGCAACGCTGGGACGCTTCCTCTCGGTCGACCCCATCGAGGGCGGAGGAGCAAATGCATACTCATATCCGTCAGATCCGATCAACGCGTTCGATTTGGATGGGCGGAGCTGGAAATCCACTCTTAGTGGAGTCGCTACCGCCGCATCGATAGTAGGAGTAGCTGCGTGCATCGTGGCTTCGGCCGGCGCCTGCCTAGCATTGGGACTAGTGGCCGCAGGCATGAGTGCGGCCAGCAGTTACTCGAAGTTCCGCGCTGGTGACATAACCAAGACGCAACTAGGTCGCTCTATAGCGATAGACGCCGTTCTCGGCGCCATACCTGGTACCCGGACCTTGAAATTAATTGGGCGGCACCGTGAAGCCCTGTCCGCAACCGGGCGCCTGTGGAATCGGGCGTCGCGCTCCACCGCGCGCCACCGCGCAAAATTCTCGTTCAAGCCGATGCTGCGGTACGCCAATCGCTCCTTCGAGGGCAACTGGCAATTGCGTCCAGCACGAACCGCTGGTGCAGTTGGTGCCCAGATCGGCCTCCTCGGACAATCTCTATACGGAGACTAGCCATGAGCCTTTTTGCGATCTTTATCGCCGTCGCCGTCGCATACTTTGTATCTCTTTTAGTAGACATAGCGGCAGGGTCGACAATGCGAGGTGCGGTCATCGTGATGACTCCGTTCGAGGGTGCTGTGAGAGGTTCACTCGAAGGATCACGCGGTGACCGCGTCGTCGTCTCCGACGACCACCGGCCCCAGCGCTACACCACTATCCGGGACTCAACTTCAGCGCGCTCGTGCTGCGTCTGTGCGTCCGACCGACTTGAGTGTCGATGAAGGTCTGATGAAGACCTGCCGCTGCGCCACCTCCGGGCTCAGGCGGGGCGCTGAGCGGCCGAGAATTCCGATGTGATTGCCGCGTTCTCGTCCTGGCGCCGGTCCGTCCTCGGCTTGGGGATCGCCGGTGCTCTGATCGTGCTCGTGGGCTGCTCGGGGCCGATTGCGCGACCGGCGACCGGCGCTGCGCCTTCAGAGACGGCCCAGTCGGGTGAGCTCGGCGCTCACGTTCACGGAGCGGGCTTCAACCCTGCTGACTCAACCCTGTACGTCGCCACTCACGACGGTCTGCTGCGCTACACCGAGGATGGGGCGTCGAGGGTGGGACCGGCGATGGATTTCATGGGGTTCGTCGTCGCCGGGCCGGACCACTTCTACGCCTCCGGCCATCCAGGGCCTAGCCAGGACCTACCGGACCCGGTGGGCCTGCTGGAGTCCACGGATGGTGGACGGACGTGGACACCTCTGGCTCGCACTGGAGCCAGTGACTTCCACGCGCTGGCGGTCACCAGCACGGGCATCCATGGCTACGACGGAGCGGACCTGCTCAGCAGCTTGGACGGCGGAACGACGTGGACGTCGACAAAGCCGCCTGTGCCGGTCTTCGCGATGGCAGGCGCGATCAACGGCCAAGTTCTGCTCGCCACGAGCTCGCAAGGGCTTGCGCGCGCGGCGGATACCGGGCTCAGTTGGCAGCAGGACCCCGACGCCCCGTTGCTCCAGCTGGTGCACTTCACCACTGCGCAGCTTGTCGTGGGAGTTGGGCCGGACGGGGTGATCTATCTCAGCCGCGATGCCGGCAGCAGCTGGGCTGAAGCCGGCGAGGCGGCCCCGGCACCAGAAGCTCTGGCCTCTTGGCTCATGCCGGACGGTCAGGTGCAGGTCGTCGTCGTCGCGGACGGGCGGGTGCTGCTGTCGGCGGACTCGGGGCTGACCTTCACCTCGTAGTCGACGGAGGCGCGCGTGTCGCCTCCCGTTTCTCCTCTAGTTGCGTTCTGGCGCGATGTTGCATCGACGTTGGCAGGCCTGGCAAGTGACGTGGCGGACCAATGCCTTTCGGCGGAGGCGCTGTGACGCCGAGAACCGAGAGACCGCCATCAATGTTCGCGTCGTTTATGAAAGAGGTCAGTTGATGTCGGACCAGCGCATCATGGGAAATCCGAGCAAGGCCAAGATCGGTCAGCGATCGAGTCCTGAGCCGGCCGAGGCGGCCACGCCCGTCAGCAAGGCGAAGGGCAAGGGGCGCCGGCCGCTGGTGCTGGTACTGGTGGCGGTGCTGGTCCTGGGCGCGGGGGCGGCGTACTGGTTCGTGCTGGGCCCTGGCTCTTCTCAGACGGCCGCCACCCAGGTGACCGAGGAGGTCGAGTCAGAAGTCGAGCTGGGGATCGTTCAGGCCGTGGATCCGATCAGCATCAATCTCGCAGACGGTCACTACTTGCGGTTGGGCCTGGGGCTCCAGCTGTCCGCCGAGGTGGCGGAGGACCTCGATCCCGCGAAGGCGTTGGACAGGACCATCGGCCTGTTCTCGATGCGGAGCCTGGCGGAGGCGGGCTCGGCCGAGGGACGCGAGGCGCTCAAGGCCGAGTTGGCCACGCAGCTGAAGGAGGCGTACGAGGGCGAAGTGGTGGACGTGTACTTCACCACCTACGTCACCCAGTAGCGCCCTCCCGCGCGCCGGACCGTGAATGGGCCTCTCCGAAGTGGTCGCACAACCGGGTCCGTCGGCGGGGCGGGCTCGCGCCTACCCGGCCGGTTGCCGTGGCGCCTCGACTGCGGTCTCCACTCCCGCCGACCGGCGGTCGTCCGCGACTCCAGAGACCGTGCGCTCGTCCCAGTTCACCTGGAGGGCTTGGATCGAGCCCCAGTCCGCGCGCGCATCGGAGGGATGCACTCGTACGGGATAGCCGAGGGCCGTCATCTCGGTACGGAGCCGTTCTGATTCCAGCCGCAGGACGCCGTCCGCGAGGATGAATCGGTCGGTGCGCACCGCGTCGTCCAGGCTCACGCGCTGCAACGCCCACAACATGATCACCTGTGCGGTGGTGTTGGGGATCTGGCGACCCCCAGGGGTGCCGATCACGAGCGCCGGACGGCCACGGTCATCGAGCAGCATGGACGGGCTGCTCCAGGTGACCGACCGTCGTCCCGGCAGCGGTGGGTTGTTCGCTCCCTGGGCACCGATGTCCTGGAAACGCTCGAGTTGGTCGTTCAGGAAGAACCCGGCCACGTACTGACCAGAGCCCCAGTAGTTGGTGATCGTGTTCGTCATGGAGACAGCCATGCCGTTGGCATCCACGACCGAGATGTGAGTCGTGTTCGGCGCCCCGTCGTAGGACTGCCCGGTCTCCTGGAACACCGCGGGCGGCAGATCCCGGGCTAGAGCAGCATTGGCAGCAGGATCGGTGAGGGCCTCGGTGGGGACCTGCACGAAGGCGGGGTCGCCGAACTGGCTCTGCACGGAGCGCTCCGCGACCTGCCACGCGCGCGACTGCAGGTCGACGAATTCGGCAGATCCCGCGGGAACCCTCCCGATGCCGGCGGCCTCCGCGATCTGCACCATCTGGATGATGGCCGCCCCTGGAAGGGCAGGGGATGCCGAGATCATCGTGTAGTCGCCGACTCGCCCGCGTGGCGGCTCAGAGGCTTGCACGGTGTAGGCGGCCAGGCTGGACGCATCGACGCCCTCGACCCCCACCACGGTCTGCGCCAGTTCTCCGGTGTAGAAGCTCCGAGGACCTTGCTCTGCCAGAGCGGCCATCGTCGTGGCCAGCTCTTGCTGCACGAGAAGGTCGCCCTCCTGCAGCGGTGCCCCGTCGGCGTTGCGGAACTGCGGGAGAGCACCGGTGACGCGCTGACCCAAGGAGCTGTTGATCGTGCGCGCCAGGTACCTCGAGACCGGCGCGCCCGTACGTGCCAGATCGATCGCCGGCTGCAGGAGAGCGGCCCACGGCAGCGTGGCGTACTCACGGTGCAGCTCCTCCAGACCGGCGACGAACCCAGGGATGCCGGTCCCGCTCGGCGGCACCACGCCTGCAGCGTTGACCACCTCGCGGTAGTCGTAGCTCCGTGCTTGCCCGTCGGCGACGACCAGCGCGGCCCCGCCACCGCCGATCCCCGACGACGCCGGTTGCATGACCGAATCTGCGAAGGCGGTTGCGATCGCTGCATCGACGGCGTTGCCACCGGCCTCCAGGATCTGCATGCCGGCACGTGTGGCCAAGGGATGGCCGGAGTTGACCCCGAAGGCGCCCAAGGACGTCGACGGCGTCGGCGTCGGCGCTGGGGGAGAGCTGGCGGTGCCCGCCGAAGGTGCTCGCGGTGAGCTGGCCGTCGGCGCCGGGTCGTCCGTGCATCCAGTGAGGACCATGGTCAGGCCGACGGCGACGGCTACAGCCTTGCTGGCCCACCGACGCGGGGTCGCCGACCAAACAGGGGAGACCGAGGTGCTGTTCACGGGTGCTGGTCCTTGATCTGTGCTTCGCGGTGGGGGACAGGAGCAGCCGGGACCCTCGTCCTCGCGGCGCCGGTGAGGAAGGACGCCCGCAGCACCCACTCCAACGGCCCGATGCTCACTCTCGCGCGCCACAGGACTGCCACGACGAGGCAGCCGGTGACGAGTGCAGCGCTCAGGAGCGCACCGGTGGCGATGGTGATGTCTTCGGACGGACGCAGCATCGCCAGGACCAGCACGTGCAGCACGTAGAGGGTCAGGGCCATCTGCCCTGCCATGACCAGCGGGCGCGCCCAGCGTCCTAGCAGAGGCCACCAGCGCAGCAGCACTGCGACGGTGAACAGCGCACCGCCGATGCTGCCGATGAGCCACAGGGGCATCTGACCGTGGGCCGTACCGGTCAGCAGCCGCCAGTACCCCTGGTCGGCTCGTTCGCCGAGCAGAGCGCGGCTCAGCTGGCTGGCTCCTTGGGCGAGCACCGCCAGCGCACCGCCCCACGCGATCAGGCGACGGACCGTCGTGGCCCGGGTGTGGTCGAGGTGCCCAGCCCACATGCCGACCAGGAACGGCACAGCCCAGGTCACCAGCGGGTAGCGGCCCGACAGCACGAGCGCGTGCGCGATCTCCGGCCACGGGTCACCCAGCCGGGCCGGGGGGCCCAGATGCTGCCCGACGTCGTCGAGGCCATGACTGATGAACAGGACCGGGCCGACGACGGCGAGCACGGCAGCGGCGCCCAGCAAGACCGGCGGGGGCAGGAACTGCAGCACCAGCACGGAGATGAACAGGACCCCGTACACGGGCAGGATCACCCCGACGTCCTCGGTGGTGCGCTGCAGCAGCAACCCTCCGATCAGCAGGACGGCTGCGCGCCAGATCAATGCTCGCCAGCGGCTCTTGGGGGTGCGGCGCGCGCGCACGAAGAACGCCATACCGATCCCGGCGATGACGACGAAGAGCACGGAAGCCCGCCCGTAGGGCAGCAGGTACAACCGTTGCCAGAGGCCCTCCACGGACAAGGGCCCGACGTTGACGACGACCATCCCGACGAGGGCCAGACCTCGCGCGGCATCGATGGCGAGCAGTCGTCCGGGGGAGGCCGGTGCCGGCGCGGCTTCAGCAGCATCTGACGTCGGGGATGAGCGCGGTGATCCCGGCGCCTCCACCGTCGGCGACTGGTCGTCGCGGGGTGTGTGGTCCCGCGGTCGCGACGGACGCATCAGGGACCTCCTCTGACAGGAACGGAGGAAGGAGGGCAAGCAATCGCCGACACGCCGCCCGTCACTCGCTGACGCCTCCGCTGCACGCGGCGCGCCGCTCGGGGCTCTGCGGACCCTGCAAGTAGCGCGTCAGAAAGGGCTCCACGCGAGGATCCGCACTTGAGGGCAGCTGGAGCTGTACTCCCCATGCGGAGAGCACCACCGGCGCCGCCAGGTCTGCGACCGGTGAGAGCAGTACGTAGGGGTGCGCGTCGGCGACGTCCGCCAGGTCCTCGAGCTGCCCTTCCGGTAGCGAGGGGTTGTAGGCGATCCATACCGCGCCGTGCTCCAAGGAGTGCACGGCGTTCTCCGTGCGGACCGGCGTGTCGTAGATCCCGCAGGACTGCCAGGCCGGGTCGTGGTCGCCCCCAGTGGGGGGGAGGGTGCCGGCCGAGGGGGTCGCGACGCTCTCGAGGTCGTAGTCCACCGAAGCAGAGGTGTGCGCGGTGTCCGCGATCTTCATACCTGCTCGCCTGCGATCGGCGATCCGGCGGCCGCCTCCACGGCGGCCTTCTGGCGGAACGCGATCACCAGGACGACGGCGGTGGGCACGAGCAGCCCGACGATGCCCAACGCCAGGATCTGCACCAGGACCCGGCCGCGGCGCTGCTGTTCGCGGCGCTGCTGCGCCTGCGCCTCGGCCAGGCGGGCAGCCCGCAGCGCCGCTCGTTGGAGTCTCTTGCTCTGTGACGCGCTCACGCCGCCCCTTCCGCTCCCACCCGTGCGCCTGAGGGGGCGCGGGGCACACCAGCCTTCCGGTGCTGAGCAGGACCACCTGCCCCTGACGGTCCTCCTGGGCGCGTCTTCATGAAAAATTCATGGCCAGCAGGACTTCTGAGCCACGTTCCTTCCCCGCCGCCGTGTTGGTATGGACGGGCGCCACACCGGCGCTCACCGCGAGCGGAGTGTCCTGTCGGGCGCGGCACGACAGGCGTGGGGTGCGCTGGGAGCGGTGTCGACGGCTCGGTGCGTGCCCACGGGCGCGCATGACCCGGACACGAGGACCACCTCCCACCGCACCGCCCAGCACGGCAAGCGGCGCAACAGGACCCGCCGCGCAACTGACCGCACGAAGGAGACGACATGCAGACCCGAATGCGCCGGGCGATGGCCGGCACCACCGCTGCCGCCCTGGCCCTGACGCTGGCAGCCTGTTCCAGCTCGGAGCAGGGCAGCGGGAGCACGACGTCCGCCTCAGCTCCCGCCAGCAGCCAGTCGGCGGTGGCCGACGTGCACAACGAGGCCGACACCGGCTTCGCGCAGATGATGATCGAGCACCACAACGGCGCGCTGGAGATGGCGAACCTGGCCGTGGAGAAGGGCAGCACCAGCGAGATCCAGGAGCTGGGGCAGCGGATCGCCGACGCCCAGGGCCCCGAGATCGACCTCATGACCGGCTGGCTGGAGGCCTGGGGCGAGGAGACCTCCGCCGACATGTCGATGGAGGGCATGGACCACAGCGGCATGGAGATGGACGGCATGAGCATGGACGAGGCGATGACGGAGCTGGAGTCGCTGTCCGGCGCTGAGTTCGACCGTCGCTTCCTGGAGCTCATGATCGCGCACCACACGGGCGCGATCGACATGGCGCAGCAGGAGATCGAGGACGGTAGCGACCCCGCAGCCATCCAGCTCGCTCAGGACATCGTCGAGGCGCAGACCGCCGAGATCGACGAGATGCAGCAGATGCTGGATGCAATGGCCTGAGCCTCTCAGGCTGTCGCCCTCGGGCGGTGTTCTCGAGCCCTGACCGGCCCGGGAACACCGCCCTTCTCTCATCGTGCTCGCGGGCCTCACCGGCTCGGGCTGTCACATTCCCAGCAGCGGTCGGGGGTTGACGGTCGTGCCGTCGCGGTAGACCTCGAAGTGCAGGTGGCAGGCGCCCGACAGCCCCGTGTTGCCGGAGTAGCCGACGAGCTGACCCTGGCGCACCTGCTGCCCGCCACCGACGACCCAGCTGGTCAAATGGTTATAGCTCGTGGCCAGCAGCCTTCCCTCCACCAGGCCGTGGTCGAGCATCACCTGGTTCCCGAAGCCGTTGCGCCATTGCGCCCAGCGCACCAGACCGTCCCGAGCCGCGTAGATCGGGGTGCCGCAGTACGCGCGCAGATCGATACCAGCATGCAGCCGCATGATCTTCAGGATCGGGTGCAGCCGGTTGCCGTACTCACTGGTGACGTACATGGGCGTCGTGGCCGTCGGATTGCCGAACATCGCGCCAGCACCGGCCCCCGCGAGCGGAGCTGCGGGCGCATCGGCCGGCGGAGCTGCTGGCGCGGGTGCCGGCATGGGTGCCGGCGCTGCCTGTGGGGGTCCGGCCGCCGCCGCGGCGGCCTCTGCTGCCGCGGCGGCGGCAGCGGCGTTGCGCTGCTGCTCGGCGATCGCTTCGAGCTCGCGTGCGATGGCATCCCGCTCGGCCTGGATCTGCGCTTCCTCCGACTCTGCCTGCGTCACCTTCGAGGCCAACGCAGCCTCCTGCTCAGTCTGCGAGGCAAGCAGCTCGTCCAGCCCGTCGCGTTGCAGCACTGCCTCCTGACGGGCTGCAACTGCCTCTCGGGCGCGTTGGTCAGCCTCTGCCTTCAGCTGGGCGACCCGCTCCTGCACGCTCTCGAGCCGGAGCCGGGCGGATCGCCCCGCGCTCGCCTGCTCCTGCAGGCGGGCGAAGACCCGGGACTGGGCGCGTTGCGCCGCGGACAGCAGGGCCGTGTCGCGCGCCTGGCCGCTCAGCCGCGCGGGTTGCATCACGGCCGCGAGCTCGCTGGCCGTGGCCTCCCCGCGGTAGGCCCGTCGAGCCAGCTCGGCCAAGGAGGTGCGCGCCTGTTCGGCCGCTTCCTGTCCGACGCGCACCTTCTCGCTGATGACGGCCTGCTCGTCGCGGGCATCCTGCAGCTGTCGCCCGACCATGTCGGCTTCCCGCACCGCCAGGTCCTCGGCCTGGCGAGAGCGCTGCAGGGCAGCTTCAGCGGCAGGTACCTGCGCGCGCGTGTTCTCCAGCTCGAGCACGACCTGAGCCAGGTCGGCGCTGAGGTCCTCGATCGATTCGCGCACCTGGGCCTGCCGTTGCTCGGCCGCCTGGTCCTGCTCGCGCAGACCGTCGGGGTCCTCGCCCACGGCCTGCACAGGCAGGACGGGAACGAGCACACCTGCGGCAAGCACGACCGCTATCAGCGCTGGCCGCAGACGTCGAGACCGAACGGCGAGGATGAGAGGAGCAGCAGGATCGCGCATGATCAGCGGGCAAGCCCTTCCGTTGGGGCACTGTGCACGGCGCCGGCACCTTCGGCGCGCGCACGGGTGGACCAGGTGCACCCTCGCAGCGGGCGGCGCTGTCGGCGCGTGGGACCGCCGGTCAGCACACCGACCACCAGCAGAGCGACAGCTGCACCGACGGCGGTGCGACCGGGTAGCGCCCCGAGGCGGTCCGCCAGGGTGAGCCCCGTGCGCAGGGGGACCTGCATGACGGTGCGATCGCTGGTGAACAGCCCGCTGCTCCACAGCAGGTCGCCCTCAGGGGAGATCACCGCGCTGTGCCCCACGGTGGAGACCTGCACGAGAGCACGTCCGTGCTGAGCGGCTTGGAAGCGCCCCATGGCCAGCTGCTGCGAGGCTTCCTGGGTGTACCCGAACGAGGCGTTGTTGGTCGGGATGACGATCAACTCTCCGCCGTCGCGCACCGCACCTCGCAGCGGCTCGTCGAAGGCGACCTCGAAGCAGATGCCCACGGCCAGCGGCACCGCTCGTGCGAGGCGGGGCACGGGCACCTCGAGCGTGGGGGTGCCTTCGCCGGGCAGCATGTCCACGGTGACCTGGTCCACTGCGGCTGTCAGCCGCCGGATCCACGCGCGGGCCGGGATGTACTCCCCGAACGGCACGGGGCGCTGCTTGGCATAGACCTGTGGCGAAGCCCCTTCCTGGGCGGACCACAGCACGTACTCGTTGTAACGGCCGTCTGGGACGTAACGCTGGGTGCCCACTGCGATCGGCGCCTGGACGGCCAGAGCCGCTGCTTGCACGCGCCGTGCCGCCGCAGCATC
Organism: Cellulomonas sp. plas2; assembly: GCF_057221735.1. NCBI lineage: Bacteria > Bacillati > Actinomycetota > Actinomycetes > Micrococcales > Cellulomonadaceae > Cellulomonas > Cellulomonas sp. plas2. The sequence goes on along the minus strand of NZ_CM170155.1, from coordinate 498,022 downwards.
GCGGCGAGGGTCGATGTCGGTGGAGCTCTCGGGCCAGAGGACGAGGTCCAGCTCGGCCGCCGAGCTCTCCTCGGCGAGGGCTCGTGTTCCTTGCACGTGGTTCTCGAGCACCTGGCGGGCACGTCGCTCCCCGCTCAGCTCAGGGCCCGGGACGTTGCCCTGCACGACGCCGACCAGCATGGTGCCGGCGTTGACGAGCGTGGGGTGCGGCGTGAGCGCGGCAGCGGCGGACAGGGCGAGGACCGCGACCAGGCTGCGGGTGGCGGCAGGTAGAGCACGGTGGCGCAACGACCAGCCGCACAGGTAGAGGTAGCCCCCCAGCACGACGACCATTGCGCTCACCAGTGCCGAGCCGCCCCACGGGGCGAGCCGTAGCAGAGGGCTCTCGCTCTGCGAGTAGGCCAGGAGAGCCCAGGGAAAGCCGCCCAGCGGCCACTGTGCGCGCAGCTGTTCGACAGCCACCCACAGCACCGCTGCAACCCAGGGCTGTGCGCCCGGGTGCGTCAGCACGGGGCGAAGTCGCGCCACCACGACCCAGGACACGGCGAACACCGCCCACGAGGACGCCTGCGCGAGGGCGAGCACGATCCAGCCCAGGACCGAGCCCGAGGCCACGACCGCCCACCACAGATGCGGCAGGAAGAACACCGACCCCGCCAGGAGTGCGGTCGATGCTGCCCACGTCGGTCGGCAGCCGTGCACCGCAGCCAGCAGCAGAGCCACGCCGATGCTGGCCAGCGGCCACCACGACCGTCCTGGGAAGGCGGCGCCGATCGCCAGGCCTGCCGCGCCCGCCACCGTTGCCCGGAACAGCACGGCGCGTGCACCAGCTCGCGGCGCATGCTGCCGTGGTCCTCGTCGCGCGCCCCCGCGGCGCTGCAGCAGGGCGCCGAGGGTCAGCCGTGGGGCCGCTGCCCGCGGGGCGTCTTCGAGGTCGGTCGCCGTGGTCATCCTGGCCGGCGCTCGAAGACGTAGACGGCCGGGTCGAGCTCGGGCGGAAGCACCAGACGGCTCAGCGTCGGTTCCTCACGCATCTCGAACGCATGCTGCGCCAGGTAGCCCGCGAAGTCTCCGGACCCGAACCGATGACGGGTCCCGATGACGATGTACGTCTGCACGCTCTCGGTCCCGAACACGTAGCGTTCGAAGCCGTTGTCCGCCGGCGGCCAGGAGCACAGGACCACGGCGGGGCTGTAGCGGGTGAGCGCCGCCTGTGCATCGAGGCGTTCGACGTCCTCGGGGAAGTTGATGGTGCGTGACCAGCTGTGGTCGTCCGTGGCGTGCACCGGCACTCCAGCAGCCCGCAAGAACCGGGACAAGGTCCCGTCGCCCGCGGCGATCTCGACACATGTGCGCCCATCGATCAACCCGACCAGGCGACGGATCAGTGCGCTGCTGTAGAAGCAGTAGATCCCCTGAGGGGTCACCAGCGGCATCAGGTACCGCCGCTGAGGGAGCAGCGGCCACACGAGCCGGAACCACGGCAACGACACCGGCTTGCGTTCCAGTCCACGCCGGAATAGCAACCGCTGGGCCACCCACCCGTTCACGAGATTGAACCGGACCGTGCCCTGGCTCACCCCGGTGGCCCTCGACAGGGACACCTGCCGCAGGGCGGCTGCCAGCATCCGTCGCCGCACCTCCGCCGAGACCTCCGCAGAAGCGTCGCTTCGTCCCGGGCCACGGGTGCCTGCAGCGGCCCGGGCGACGCTCTGGACGTAGGCGGCGATGGCCTCGTCGTCCTCCCGAGACACCAACTCCCGCAGCTTGGCGCGGACGCTCGCCCACTCCGCGGGAAAGCGTTCCTGCAGCTCCTCCAGGTCGGGATCGGACTCCAACCACGCCTTCACCTGCTGAGGTCCGCGGGGCACTTCAAGGCGGCGTGCGCGCAGCCGAGCAGGGCCGTCATGCCCGGGCCGGGGCTTGGCGCTCACGAGTCCACCTGCTCTCAACGGGCACGGCGGAAGCCGTCGTGCCGGTGCGGTACCTCAGCATCGGCGGCCGCGAGCGGATCGAGGAGTTGACGCACCCTTCTTGATCCAACCTTCATCGTCCTGGCGTGGTGGGCGCCTCGAAGCGCTCAGCAGAGGCCGGGAGCCGCATCCGCCTCGCGCGCGTCGCCAGGAGCGCTCCTATGACACATCCGCGCTGCCAGCAGCTCGACCGGGACCGGGGGCGGCGCGTCAGTCGATGTCCGACGCAACTGTGCGCGGTCGGCTGGCCGGGCGCCGGTCGCGATAGGAGCCAGGGCCTGCGGTCAGGCCTTGAAGACCCAGTGCCACGGCTCGCGGGGGGTGTCCTCCACAAAGCCGAAGCGGTCGGCGTTCGCACGCATCCAGGTCTGCGCACGTGCGTCGAGGTCCAGGTCGACCGCCACAGCCCAACCGTGCGGGCTCGTTCCCGGTGCGGCCGCCAAGCCGCCCTGGGAGTACAAGCCCTTGCGCTTGACCAGGTCGACCTGCGCTGCGTAGGAGCGGTAGGAATCGGTGATGCCGATGCTGACACCATCTCGAGCGGCAGCCGCCAGGAGCTTCTCGAGGGCCTCACCTGCCGGCGCCCACAACCGGTGCCCGGTGTCCCCGACCTCCTGCAGCGCGCTGGTCGGGACGTTGCCGTTCCCGAACTTCGCCAGATCCGCCGGGACCCCTTGGGCGTTCCGCAAGGACGAGGTGGACGACGACGACCGGACGGCCTGGTCCAGGGCGTCAGCGAAACCTGTCCCCGTGGCGACCGCACCCGCGCTGCCGGCGGAGCCGGACGGCGACGACGAGGCCACCCCACCGACGGAGGCCGAGGCATAGCCGAGCGGACCGCCGATCAGGGCCTGGATCTCCGCCATCCGCTGCCCGATGCGCGAGATGCTGTCCATCGCTCTTCGTCCTCCCCAGATCCGCGCGGCGAACCAGCCGCCACGACCGCGAGACGCGGGACGCGCGGTCCGAGGACAACTTGCTCCTGGTACCACCCTCGAGCGGGCTCGACGCCCTATGCCTATCGACAGCACTCCTGTACCGCTTGAATATCCCTGCCGCCGAGGCGTTCGGCGCCCGCATCAGGGCGTCCTCATCGCCCCTTCGACAGGAACATCCGTGCCAGCGGTACCAGACCGAACACCACCGGCACGGCAAGCCCTGCCACGCGCCGACCCGCTCGCACTGATCACGCCGTGGCGTCCACCACCTCGTAGCCGGCCTCACCCACAGCGGTCCTCACCACTGACTCCGGTACGGGTGCCTCGCTGACGACGGTGACCTGAGAGATCCCGCCCTTGATCAGATCCACGTCCACTGCGCTGACACCACCGATCTTGCCCACTTCCTCGGTCACAGAAGCTACGCAGTGGCCGCAGGTCATCCCGGTGACGGCATACGTCGCGGTGCTCATCGCTGCTCCTCTGGCATCAAGGGGACGCCGATGCGTCCTTCTTCGTCGTCATCCCTATACCCCCAGGGGGTATTGGCGCGACCCGTAGCCGCGCGGCTTGTTGCCGCGTCCGTCCTGCGCAGCGCAATGACCAGCGCGAGCACCGAGTCCCCGGCCGACGCCTTCATCGAACCTTCATGGCGCCGGGGAAGCCTCGCGACCACGCTGGAGTTGTGCGGCTTGATACCCCCTAGGGGTATCGAGGGACGGCGACGTAGCGGCGTCTTCTACGAGGGAGCGGATCGTGAAGCAACTCAGCTCAGCAGTGCTCAATGTGGCAGGACTGCACTGGGCCACCTCCGAGCGCATCGTGGAGCGGACGCTGCTCCGACGTCCCGGGGTCGTCTCCGTCGAGCCCAGCGCCGCGTCGCAGACCGCAACCGTCACGTACGACCCAGACCAGACGACCCTGGCCCAGCTACGCGACTGGGTGAGCGAGTGCGGCTTCCACTGCTCCGGACAGTCCGTGCCCGAGCACCTGTGCCACCCCCTCGCCGAACCGAGGACCGCGATCGCACACGTCGCGCCCGCCGGCGTGGATCGGCACGGCGATCCTGCACACGCGGCGGTGAGCAACCCACTTCACGCAGCACCCTCGCAACGTCACGGCCCATCGCAGGAGACCGTCATGGCAAGCGCCGTTCCCACAGCAATGCCGACCCAGACGCCCCACCACGCCGCCGAGCATGACGCGGCGCCCACTGCTCACGACGCGATGGGACACGGCGGTCACCACGGGGGCGGGTCCATGGCGGACATGGCCCGCGACATGCGCAACCGCCTCGTCGTGGCGGCGCTGCTGTCCATCGCGATCCTGCTGTGGTCACCCATCGGCCGCGAGGTGCTCGGCTTCGACGCTCCGGCCCCGTTCGGGCTGCGCGACGACGTGTTCTCGCTGCTGCTGTCGATCCCGGTCGTCTTCTACTCGGCGTGGATCTTCTTCGACGGTGCCGCTCGAGCTCTCCGCGCACGCACGCTGGACATGATGGTGCTCGTCGCGGTGGCCGTCGGCGCCGGCTGGCTCTACAGCGTGGTCGTGACCCTGACCGGCGGCGGCGAGGTCTTCTACGAGGCCGCCAGCGTGCTGACCACCTTCGTGCTCCTGGGCCACTGGCTGGAGATGCGGGCGCGCGGTGGCGCCAACGACGCGGTGCGCACACTGCTCGAACTGGCGCCATCCCAGGCCCTGGTGATCCGTGACGGGCACACGGTCGAGGTCCCCACCTCCCAGGTCCAGGTGAGGGACCTGCTCCTCATCCGTCCCGGTGCGAAGGTGCCCACCGACGCGGTCGTCGAGCAAGGCGAGTCAGAGGTCGACGAGTCGATGGTCACGGGCGAGTCGCTACCCGTGGCCAAGGGGCCCGGCGCGAACCTCATCGGCGCGTCCATCAACACCACCGGCGCCCTGCGCGCCCGGGCCACTCGGGTCGGCGCCGACACAGCGCTGGCCCAGATCGTGCAGCTCGTGCAGCAGGCCCAGAACTCCAAGGCGCCCGGCCAGCGCCTGGCGGACCGCGCTGCGTCCTGGCTCGTCTTCGTCGCCCTCGCCGGCGGCGCCGTGACATTCGCGGCCTGGACGCTGGCCGGGGCAGGGCTGGCACAAGCCATGCTGTTCGCCATCACCGTGGTGGTCGTCACCTGCCCCGACGCCCTCGGTCTGGCAACGCCGACGGCCATCATGGTGGGCACGGGCCTGGGTGCTCGTCGAGGTGTCCTGTTCAAGAACGCCACGGCGCTCGAGGCCACCGCGCGCATCGACACGGTGGTCTTGGACAAGACGGGAACCTTGACCAAGGGGGAGCCGGAGGTCACCGACGTGGTCGCGGCCGGCCTGGAGGAACAGGAGATGCTGGCTCTGGCTGCGGCTGTCGAGCGCGAGTCGGAGCACCCGCTGGCACGGGCCGTCGACCGCTACGCCCGGCAGCAGGGGCTGCCCACGCTCGCTGCGACCGACTTCGTCAACAAGCCCGGGCACGGCGCTTCTGCCTCGGTGGGGCACCATCGCGTGCTGGTCGGCAACCGCCGGCTGATGGACAGCGAGCAGATCCGCCTGGGGGAGCTGGACGAGCGACGGGCGGCGCTGTCGGCCTCTGGCCGCACCGTGGTCCTGGTCGCCGTCGACGGTCGCGCCGTCGGCGTCATCGCCCTGGCGGATGCCGTCCGGGAGAGCGCCGGCGCGGCCGTGACATCACTGCACGAGGCCGGTGTCCGGGTCGTCATGCTGACGGGCGACAACGAGGCCACAGCCCGCCGCATCGCGGGCCAACTCGGGATCGATTGGGTCATCGCGGAGGTCCTGCCGCAAGACAAGGCGACGCACGTGGGCCAGCTGCAGCAGATGGGCAGGAAGGTCGCGATGGTGGGTGACGGCGTCAATGACGCCCCGGCTCTCGCGCAGGCGGATGTCGGTATCGCGATCGGCGCCGGAACCGACGTCGCCATCGAGACCGCGGACGTCGTGCTGATGCGGTCGGACCCGCTCGATGTCCCGATCGCCATGCGCATCGGTCGAGCGACCATGCGTAAAGAGCACCAGAACCTGGCCTGGGCCATCGGGTACAACGCGATCGCCCTGCCGATCGCTGCTGGCGTGTTCTTCTCTGCCTGGGGTCTCATGCTGCGGCCGGAGATCGCCGCCCTGTCGATGTCCGGCTCGACCGTCATCGTCACCGTCAACGCGCTGCTGCTCAAGCGGCTGCGACTGCCACGGCAGCAGGACCACCACGCAGGGCCGCCGGCCTGAGAGGGCGCGGCCAGCGCCGACGTCGCACTGCCCTGCCGCCCGTCGGTGTGGGACGTGGCGCGGCCCTGGCGAGTGGCGAGGGCGATGATGCTCGCGACGGTGTCGCTGACGCCCGGCGTACACCGGCACACCGGCCCGCCGAGTCGCATCAGCGGTGACCTACCTCGCGGTGCGCCGAGCCGTTTGCGCGGATTCAGGCGCCCGGCAGGGCCAGGGTGAAGGTCGCCCCCCTGCCGGGGCCGGCGCTGGCCGCGGTGATGGTGCCGCCATGCGCTTCCGTCAGGGCCTTGCTGATCGCCAGGCCGATCCCCGACCCACCTCGGCCACGATCGCGTGCGGTGTCCGCACGGTAGAACCGTTCGAAGATGTGCGGCAGGTGCTCGGACGCGATGCCCTCGCCGGTGTCCGCTACTGCCAGCACCACCCGCTCACCCGGACCGCGGTCGGCAGACAGCACGATCGTGCCGCCGGCGCCGGTGTGTCGGATCGCGTTCGCAACGAGGTTGTCCAGCACCTGGGCGATCCGCGTGCGGTCCACCGCAAGCGGCCGCAGCCCGTCCGCGATCTTGACCTCGAGGTCGACGCCCGCGACCGCGGCGCGTTCACCGGCCGCAGCAGCGACGGCGCGAAGCAGGGCGTCAGCAGGTACGGGCTCCAGATCCAGAGTCAGGTCCCCAGCTTCTGCACGGGTGACGGCGGACAGGTCCTGCGCCAGCCGGGTTAGGCGCGCCGCCTGCTCGCGAAGAACGGCGATGGTGGTCTGGTCCAGCGGCTGCAGGCCATCCTCGACGGCCTCCAAGTAGCCCGCGATCGTCGCCACCGGGGTCCGCACCTCGTGCGCCACGTCGGCCAGCAGCCGCGCTCGAAGACGGTCGGCCTCGTGCAGCCGGTCAGCCATGGCGTTGAAGGAGCGGGCGAGGTTGTCGAACTCCGCTCCCAGACCCGGGTCCGGGACGCGGGACTCGTACGCACCGGCCCCCACACGTGCTGCGGCCGTGGACACCGCCGCCAGAGACCGGCCGATACGGCGGGTCAGCACCACGCTGACGGCGGCGGCGGCGAGGGCTGCGGCGCCAAGAGCCAGGGCAAAGGAAACGGTGCTGGCGTCACGGAACGCCTGCTCGGCGTGGAGAACAGCAGCGTCATGGTCCTGCAGGCCGGCGCGGAGCATGTGGTCGTGGAACAGTCCTGGCCCCAGGGCGGACGCCACCAACCCCGCGGTGATCGCTGCCGTGGCCAGCACGGTCACCAGGGCTGCGAGAAGGCGAGCGGCAAGTCCGTGCCTGGCCAACGGCGGGCGGCGTGTTGCGGCAGTCGTCATGTGCCGGTTCCGATGCGGTACCCGACGCCGCGCACCGTGCGGACGTAACGCTGGGCATTAGCCGTGTCGCCCAGCTTCTGGCGCACGTGCAGCACGTGGACGTCGACGAGGTGCTCATCTCCGACCCACCCGGCGCCCCATACGGTGTCGATGAGGGCGCGACGGTCGAAGACCCGCCCCGGCTTGGCCGCCATGGCCGCCAACACGTCGAACTCGGTGCGAGTCAGCGGTACCACCCGCCCGGCGCGGTGCACCTCCCGGGCCTCAACGTCGATGCGCAGGTCCCCGATTTCCAGGACCTCGCTGGCCGGTGGGACGGCGCTCGCTGCGCGGCGCGGACGTCGCATCAGGGCAGCAACCCGAGCCATGAGCTCGCGCGGACTGAACGGCTTGGTCATGTAGTCATCCGCGCCGACGGACAAGCCGACCAAGGTGTCGACCTCTTCCGTGCGGGCGGTGAGCATCACGACGTAGCAGTCAGAGAACGCGCGCAGCTGCCTGCACACCTCCACCCCATCCAGTCCTGGCAGACCCAGATCGAGCACGACCAGGTCAGGGTCCACCTCGCGGAGCAGATCGACAGCCCTGGCGCCGTCGTGGCACACGGTCGTCGCGTACCCCTCGCGCTCGAGATACCCAGCGACGAGACGCGCCAGCGCCTCCTCGTCGTCGACGACGACAGCGCGGCGGGCGGGGGAGGAGGTCGATGCGGTCACAGGGATCATCTTGTCCGTCGCGACTCCCGAGCTACCGCTGCGCCGAGCCGGGCTCCGGCCCTTCATCGAACCTTGACCAGACCCGAACGTAGATGCACGGCATGCGAGAGGCGACGACTCCCTCTGTCGACACTGATCCAGTGCGAGGTTGGCCACCGCCACCACTCTGGAGCACCGGCCGTTCCCGTCACCCCTGCACCGCGCACGCGCTCGAGCCAGGCAGTGTGGGTGACACGTACTGTCGGTCCGTGCCCGCCGATCCCACCGCCACGCCTGTGAGCCGTGTCCCCGGGCTGACCGCGTGCTCCTTGTGCGCCGGCGAGACCCTTGGTGACAGCGATCCTCTGCCGGGCGGGCAGATGGAGCGGCTACGCCGTCTGACCAGGGAAGACCTTGCCCGGCTGACGTTGGTGGAGTGCCTCGACGAGTGCAACCGCGGCGACGTCGTGGTGGTCAGGCCGGCACCGGGCCACCGCCGGGCTGGCACCACGCCGGTCTGGTTCGAACGTCTCGCCGGTGACCGCGCGACGGGTGCGCTGGCGACCTGGCTGCGCGAGGGCGGATTAAGCGCAGGACCGCCTCCAGCTCAACTTGCCCATCTGGTGATCAACCGGCCCGGGCCAGGAGACGACGACCAGTCGGCGGTGCGCTCGGCTCAGTCGACCACCACCACCACCTAGTCGTCTCGGCCGTAGTCCCCCGGTGATGGCGGCGCCCTGAGACTTCCGCGCCTCTCGCCTGCTGCGGGCCTAAGGATGAGTATTGGCCAGAAGTGGCGTCCCGCAGAGTGGTGTGCGAGCCCGGCCCTGGTGAGGGCGTCGTCGTAGACGTGTAGGCGGTCACCGCGTGATTCTTCGAGAGACCTACCAAGTCGACTCGAGAGAAGGACCCGCGATGACCGCTGGACCCAGTCTGGACCCTGCCCGCTTCTTGCACGAGCACCTGGCCACCGCCAGCCCCGATCTGCTGCGTGAGCTGCTCGGCGTCTTCATCGACACTCTGATGGGTGCTGAGGCGGACGCGATCTGCGGCGCCGAGTACGGTGCCCGCAGCACCGAGCGGGTCAACACCCGCAACGGCTACCGGCATCGGGACTTCGACACCCGGGTCGGCACGATCGACGTGGCGATCCCCAAGCTGCGCGCCGGGACCTACTTCCCGGACTGGCTGCTGGAGCGCCGACGCCGGGCCGAGGCGGCCCTGACCTCGGTGGTCGCGACCTGCTACCTCCTGGGCGTCTCGACCCGGCGGATGGACAAGTTGGTCGAGTCCCTCGGGATCACCCGGCTGAGCAAGTCGCAGGTCTCACGCATGGCCGCCGACCTCGACGAGCAGGTCGCCGCGTTCCGCACCCGCCCACTGGACGCCGGCCCCTACACGTTCGTTGCCGCCGACGCCCTGAGCGTGAAGGTCCGTGAGGGCGGACGCGTCGTCAACATCGCGGTCATGGTCGCCACCGGTGTCAACAACGACGGGCACCGGGAGATCCTCGGCATCGACGTCTCGACCGCCGAGGACGGCGCCGGGTGGCTGGCGTTCTTCCGGGACCTGACCGCCCGGGGCCTGACCGGCGTGAAGCTGGTGACCTCCGACGCGCACTCCGGGCTGGTCGCCGCGATCGGTGCGACCCTGCCCGGGGCGACCTGGCAGCGGTGCCGCACCCACTACGCCGCGAACCTCATGAGCACCTGCCCTAAGAGCTCCTGGCCGTGGGTCAAGACCATGCTGCACTCCGTCTACGACCAGCCCGACACCGACGCGGTACACGCCCAGTTCGACCGGCTCCTGGACGCCGTCGCCGACAAGCTCCCGGCCGTCGCGGACCACCTCGAGGCCGCCCGGGCCGACGTCCTGGCGTTCACGTCCTTCCCCAAGGAGGTCTGGCGCCAGATCTGGTCCAACAACCCCAACGAGAGGCTGAACAGGGAGATCCGCCGGCGCACCGACGTCGTGGGAATCTTCCCCGACCGCACCTCGATCATCCGCCTGCTCGGCGCCGTCCTGGCCGAGCAGCACGACGAATGGGCCGAGGGACGCCGCTACCTCGCACTGGACGTCCTTGGCCGCGCCCGCCTGACCGCCGTCCCCGACCCGCAGGAGGTCACCCCGCCCCAACTCCCGGCGCTCAGCGCCTAACCAATGAAGGTCACGCGGCAGCCGTCACACACCACGACCGGGGACTTGACCCAGCCAGACGCGGCCGCTGCCTCCTGCGACCTCGGCCTAGCGGCTTCGTCGGACTCGGTCGCCTGCGAGCATGTGGCGCATGATTCACGGGCTCGGCGACGGCGGCCTCACGCGACTCAACGAGCTCGCAGGCGCCTTGGTCCTGGCGGCGATGCTGCCGTCAGCTACAAGGATGGACGGCGCTACCCGGATCCCCTAAGGGATGTGCACATAGGAGCCTTGCCGGCGGCGAGCTTCTCAGCGACGCCGGCTTTGGCCGCTGGATGCCACTTTGACGCCTGCCAGGAAGTTGACCAGTCCGACGGCACGACTGGCACGTGCAGAACGATGTGGTCGTCGACCTCTTTGCGTATCAGTTCGCGGACGTTGGCACTCTAGAAGAACAGGTGGCCTCGGCGAGGGACGCAATGACGACTGTGTAGTTCCCTCCAACGGCGCCCAGCAGGAGCGTCAGCACGCCTCTGACGCACCCATCGCTGGGGCTGGTGTCGGATGCGCGGCAGCCCCTAACATCGTCTCGTGGCGATGCTAACAGGGGTCCGGGCGAGTACGAACGACGTGAGTGGCGAGGTCGAAGCGGCGGCGCTGACGGCTGCAGCCTGCTTGTTCCACGGATTCTCGGACCCTTCCCGGCTGGTGATCGTCCGGCACCTCGCGCTGGGGGAGCACCGGGTGGTGGACCTCACGGCGCACCTCGAACTGGCGCAGAGCACGGTCTCGAAGCACCTCGCCTGCTTGCGCGATTGCGGCCTGGTCAGCTCTCGACCCCAGGGGCGAGCTTCGTTGTTCTCGTTGAACCACCCCGAGCAGGTCCTGAACCTGCTCGGTGCCGCCGAGGAGTTGTTGGCGGTGACCGGGGACGCGGTCGCGCTGTGCCCTACGTACGGCGCGGCTTCGGTCGAGGGGCGGCAGCGGTGAGCGGACCTGCGTCGTCGCTGACCGCCGTTCAGACCGAAGCCCTCACCCGGCGAGGACTGCGACTGGCGCAGTTCACGGTTGCCTACAACGTCCTGGAGGGCGCTGTCGCGATCACCGTCGGGGTCCTGGCCGGGCTGGTGTCCGTCATCGGCTTCGGTATCGACTCCGGCATCGAGTCGATCGCCGCCGTCCTGGTCGGGTTGCGCCTCGCCGCTCGGCTGCGTCACGGGCACGCCGACGAAGCGAAAGAGCGGCGCGTGCTGCGGGCCGTCGCCGTCACGTTCTTCCTGCTCGCCGGCTACGTCACCGTCGAAGGCATTCGTGCACTCCTCGGCAGCGAGGAGCCGGACACCTCTCCGGTCGCGCTGGTCCTCCTGGCCACCTCCATCGTCGTGATGCCGGTGCTGGCTGCGGCCAAGACCCGTGTCGGGCGCGCGCTCGGCGACAACCTGATCCTGGCCGACGCCGCCGAGACGCGGATCTGCGTGCTGCTGTCGATCTCGACGCTGGCCGGGGTTGGTCTGTACGCGCTGACAGGCGCCGCCTGGCTGGACCCCGTCGCCGGCTTCGTCATCGCCGCCTTCGCCGTCCACGAGGGCAAGGAGGCCTGGGAGGGCGAGCTGGTGGAGGACGACGATGACGACTGACCGTGCAGGCCTGGTCGCCCTGGTGCTCTACGCCATCGGGTGCGCCGCAACCTTCGGCTGGCGTAGCTACGTGCACCGTCGACGGACCGGCAGCGCCGGCTTCCGCGGCATCAGCGGGCCGGCCGGTTCGGCGGGCTGGTGGGGCGGGGTGCTGTTCGTGGTGGCGCTCGTTGCCGGAGCACTCGGTCCCGCTCTGGCTGCGGCAGGAGTGCTGCCCGCTCGTGAGTCGACCACTGTTGTTCGCGTCGTCGTGGGCGCCTTGCTGGCACTGGTGGGCTTCGTCCTGGTGCTGGCAGCGCAGGGCGCGCTGGGGTCGTCTTGGCGGATAGGGGTCGACCTTTCCGAACGGACCGCGTTGGTCACCGACGGGTGGTTCTCGCGGGTGCGCAACCCGGTCTTCAGCGCGATGGTCGTCGCCCTGGCCGGGATCGCGCTGGTGATCCCGACGGTCCTGACCGTCGCGGCGCTGGTGGCCCTCGTACTGGCGGTCCAGCTGCAGGTGCGGTGCGTCGAGGAGCCCTACCTGCGTGCGGTCCACGGTGCGACCTACCTCCGGTACGCCGGCACCGTGGGCCGCTTCGTCCCCGGTCTGGGTCGGTATCCCCGAGCGGGAACTGACTCGGCGACCGCGTCGTTCACAGGAGGAGACGTGCCATGAGCGCCGGACACAACCATGGCGCGGCCGCCACGGCCACCGGTCAGCATCGACGTCGGATGCTCGCCGTGCTCGTCATCACCTTGTCGATCGTCGGGATCCAGGTCGTCGGCGGGCTGGCCTCGGGGTCCCTGGCATTGCTGGCCGATGCCGGGCATATGTTCACCGACGCCAGCGGTGTGGCGATCGCTCTCGTCGCGGCGTCACTGGCGGCGCGCCCGGCCACCACCGCTCGCACCTTCGGATTGATGCGCGCCGAGATCCTGGCTGCGCTGGCCAACGCGGTCCTGCTGGCCGTGCTGGCGATCTGGGTCATCGTGGAGGCGTTGCAGCGGTGGAACGACCCGCCCGAGGTCTCCACCGGGGTGATGCTGCTTGTCGCGGTCGTTGGCGCCGCCGCCAACCTGGTCTCCTTGCTGCTGCTGCGTGGTGGGCAGGGGCAGAGCCTGAACGTGCGCGGCGCCTACTTGGAGGTAATGGGCGATCTGCTCGGCTCCGTGGCGGTGATCATCGCCGGCATCGTCATCGCCACCACCGGCTACGTGCGCGCCGATGCCATCGCCTCCATCGCCATCGGCGTCCTGATCCTGCCGCGGGCGTGGTCTTTGCTGCGCGAGGTGCTGGACGTCCTGCTCGAGGCCACTCCTCGCGGCATTGATCTGGACAGGGTGCGCGAGCACATGAGCGAGGTGCCGGGCGTGCTCGACGTGCACGATCTGCACGCCTGGACCATCACGAGCGGCGTGCCCGCGCTGTCTGCGCACGTGACGGTCGATGCCGAGTGCCTGGCCCAGGACCGCAGCGGACAGGTCCTGGACGCGCTCGGGCAGTGCCTGGGCGAGCACTTCGACACCGCCCACTGCACGTTCCAGCTGGAGCCGGCCGGGCACCGCGACCACGAACCCGCCCCTCACGCATGATCGAGAGCGGGGCACAACGCGCACAGCACGTGGGCGGTTCCCGCAGCGGCGGTCGTTCACCCGCTCCTTGCTCGACGGTCACCTCGTGGTGGCCCGCTCCTCGTTCGGACGGGATGTGATCAGTCTCGGCATTTCGCCGCAGGACGGACACGTCACGAGGAGAGCCATGAGCAAGCGAGTCACCAGCCCGGTGTTGGTCGCGGCCGTCGCAGGGTCGATGGTCATCGGCGGGGCCGGCGCCTGGGCGGCGGTCGGCGGACTGAGCGGGAACGGCGACGCGCGCCGCACCACCACCGCCGACAACACGCAGGAGGTCCGCGCGCAGATCTCCGGCAAGTACGCCAAGAACGTGATCCTGCTCGTCGGCGACGGCATGGGTGACTCCGAGATCACGGTCGCACGCAACTATGCCAAGGGCGCCGCTGGGGAGTTCGCGGGCATCGATGCCCTGCCCTTCACTGGTCAGTACACGACGTACTCCCTGGACCGCGAGACCGGGCTGCCCGACTACGTCCCGGACTCGGCCGCCACCGGCTCGGCCTGGGCCACGGGGACCAAGACCTACAACAACGCCGTCTCCGTGGACCTGGAGGGCCAGCCGCAGCAGACGATCCTGCAGCTCGCGAAGGCGAACGGCCTCAAGACCGGCAACGTCTCGACCTCAGAGATCCAGGACGCCACCCCGGCCGTCCAGGTCTCCCACGTCTCGCTGCGCAGCTGCTACGGCCCCGAGCGCACCTCGACGAACTGCCCGGAGAACGCGCTGGAGAACGGCGGCCTGGGGTCCATCTCCGAGCAGCTGCTCGACACCCGCGCCGACGTCACCTTCGGCGGCGGCGCGACCTCCTTCCAGGAGGTCGCCAAGGCCGGCGACTGGGCCGGCCAGACGCTGTTCGAGCAGGCCGACGCCCGCGGCTACCAGCTGGTCGGCGACCAGACGCAGTTCGAGGCGCTGACCAGCGCTGACGACGACGCCCCCGTCCTCGGTCTGTTCGCCGACGGCAACCTGCCCGTGCGCTGGCAGGGCCCCCTGGCCACCGTCACGGGCGGCGCCGAGGAGCCGGTCACCTGCACCGAGAACCCCGAGTACGGCACCGCGCCCACCCTGGCCGAGATGACGACCAAGGCGATCGACCTGCTCGAGAACGACAAGGGCTTCTTCCTGCAGGTCGAGGGCGCCTCCATCGACAAGCAGGACCACGCCGCCAACCCCTGCGGCCAGATCGGTGAGACGGTCGACCTCGACGAGGCCGTGCAGGTCGCGCTCGAGTACGCCAAGACCGCCGGCGACACCCTCGTCGTCGTCACCGCCGACCACGCCCACTCCAGCCAGATCGTCTACCCGGGCAGCACCACCCCCGGTCTGACGCGCACGCTCCTGACGGCGGACGGTGCGCCCATGACGATCGCCTACGGCACCGCCGAGGAGGGCGACTCCCAGGCCCACACCGGCGCCCAGGTCCGCATCGCCGCCTTCGGCCCCCGCGCGACCAACGTGCTCGGCCTGACCGACCAGACCGACCTGTACTTCACCATGCGCAACGCGCTGCGTCTGCAGCCGGCCAGCTGACGAGAACCCACGTGGCAACAGCCCCGGTCCTCCGCAATGGCCGGGGCTGTCACGTCCGGCACGAAGGTGCGCCGACGCCGAGCAGCCGTGCAACCAGGTCCGCGGTCGGCACGGCGGCCGTGCGCCCGAGACGCGCAGGTGCGCGTCGGGGCCCGGGGATCGTGTGCCCGCCGCGGTGGACCGTGACCAGCACGACCGGCGGCAGCCCGTCCTGGGCGTACGTCAGGTGCTCCACGTGCGTACCCCGGGTCGCCGCCCACCGCCCCTGCTTCGGTGCTGCCAATAGATCCGGTGGAGTGAGGACGGGCGTGGCGAGGATGCCGTTGCGGCGAGCCAGGTAGGCAGCCGTAGCCGGGGCCGACAAAGCGGTGCCGTCGACCTGGAAGACCACTCGCACCCACCACGGCACACGGCCGCCGCCGTAGGGCACGACGCGGTCCGCCGTGCCGTGCAGCAGCAGCACCGGGACCGGTCGGGTCGCAGGGCCGGCGGGTAGCAGGAAGTCCTGCGGCACGGGCATGGTCATGGCCACGACGGCAGCACCGGCGAGCGGGGACTCTCCCTCGTGGAGCAGGCGCAGCGCCATCAGACCGCCGTTGGAGTATCCGACGGCATGCACGCGGCGAGGATCGATGTGGTGCGTGAACGTCAGCAGGTCGACCACGGCGCGCACGAAGGCCACGTCGTCCACATCACGACGACGTGCCGGGAACCGGTTGTGACGCCGCGCGTCGTTCCAGTTCCCCCGGTAGCCGTCGAGGTAGGCGAGGACCGCGCCGTCGCGGGTGGCGAGTACCTCGAGCGCCGCCCCCGTGACGCGACGCAGACCGGAGCCGCTCTGGCCCGACCCGTGCAGGGCGAGCACCAGGTCTCGCCCCGGCGGTCCCTCGCGCGACCCGACGACGACCAGCGTCCGATTGAGGGACCCGACGCGGATCCCGACGCGGTCCGCCGCGTCGGACGTCCGCCGCGCGTGCGTCACGCCGGTTGGTCCGCGGGCACGTCCGCCTCGGCGCGAGGGGCGGGAACCGCCGTGGACATCGTTCCCGCTCGTGGTGCCCAGGCCCGCCGGCGTGCCTGAGCCGAGGCCGAGTGCCACAGCTGGCGAGCCGCCTCGGCGTCGATGGTGCGCAGCCCCGCGGACATGCCACCGACCCCGCCGCCGATGAGGGTCGCGACGTCGAGCATCGTCTTGGGGAAGGCCGGCCCTGGCCGGGCGGCGACGTGACGCTCCTCCCACCGCGGGTGAAAGCACTCCTTGAAGTGCCGCACGCCGCGAAAGTTGTAAAAGGCGTCGCCATGAGCAAAGACGCGCCTGCCGATGCGATCCCACACCGGTGCCGTCGCGTCGGTGCGCAGCCCCGACAGCGGCGCCATGCCGAGGCTGAAGGTCGAGTACCCGCGCTCCTTCGCCCAGAGCATGACCTCCAGGAACAGGTAGTTCATGACGTTGGGCACCTCCGTGCGCACCTGGCGCATGAGATCGATCGCAACCTCGCCCTCACCGTGCCCCACCCACAACGTGGCGAAGGCGATGACCCGGCCCTCGCGCCGCACAACGGCTAGGGGGAACCGCATCACGTAGTCGTCCTCGAACGGGCCGAGCGAGAACCGCTTCTCCGACGCGCGGCGTCCGGCCAGCCACTGGTTGGAGACGGCTCGCAGCTCGGGCAGCAGGGGGCGGACGGCCTCGGGCGCAAGGATCTGGACGCTGCACCCGGCGCGCTCGTTGATGCTGCGCCAGCGCCGCATCTTCACGCGGTCGCGGCCCGCCAGGCCGAATGACCGCAGGTCGATGAGGGCTTCCTCGCCGAGCTTGCTCAGGCCGAGGCCGAGCTCGCGGTAAAGGGGAGCCAAGGAGTCGCCGACGGCGTACAGCACCGGTCGCCCGTCGTGCCTCTCGGCCTGCTGGACGAAGGCGGTCAACAGCTCCTGGAACTGGGTGGGGTCGCCGACGGGGTCGCCCATGGTGACCCAGCTGCGGCCCTGCACCTGGTACATGAGGAACGCGTCGCCCCTGGCGCTGAACAGCAGACGCTTGTCACCGGTGAAGGCCAGGTGAGCGGAAGCTTTGCCGAAGCGGGCGATGACGTCCTCGGCGCGGGCTAGGTCGTCAGGGCCACCCGTGGCAGGGCCGGGCACCACGGGGGCGAGCAGACGCGCGCCCGCCACGAGGACACCGGCAAGCCCGACGGCCGCGGCGAGGCGGACGGACACGGGATGCGCGCCGTCGAGGACGATCGCAAACCCCGAGCCCTCGTCCTGGGTCGAGGAGGTGTGCCAGGCGAACCAGGACATCGCTGTCGCGGCGGCACCCGTGGCCACGGCGGACCAGGTCCAGCCTCGCGAGTGGGTGAAGACGTGGCTGCGCCGATCGAAGACCCGGGCCGCCGCCGCCAAAGCGCCGAGCAGGCCCAGCGACACCAGGCCCGTGATCGGGGCCTGCAGGACCAGGCACAGGGCGGTCATCAGCACA
Source organism: Cellulomonas sp. plas2 (assembly GCF_057221735.1). Classification (NCBI taxonomy): domain Bacteria; kingdom Bacillati; phylum Actinomycetota; class Actinomycetes; order Micrococcales; family Cellulomonadaceae; genus Cellulomonas; species Cellulomonas sp. plas2. The sequence continues at coordinate 480,446 of NZ_CM170155.1, read as the reverse complement.
AGCACCAGCAGGGTGCCTAGCCACGCCTCCCGCAGGCGTCGACGCAGACCCAGGGCGAGCAGCACAAGACCCACCCCGAGCAGGCCAACCCCCGGCCGCGGAACGGTCAGCCGGTGCGCCAGGCCGGCGAGGTCACCGGTCACCACAAGGACCGCACCCGCACCTGCCACCGCGACGGCGAGGACTCTCGGCGCCCAGACACACAGGTGCTGCGCGAGGTCGACCCGCGGGCGTCGGGAGCGCCCGGCGTGTCCGCGCCGTGCCTCGAGGACGGCGAGCACGGCGGCGCCCAGCAGCAGCGGCACCGCGTAGTAGATGAGCCGGAAGGCCACCAGTGCCGGCGCCAGGACAAGCGGGTCCACAGACGTTGCCAGCAGGACGAGCAGGACGGCTTCGAAGACGCCGACACCGCCCGGCACGCTGCTGAGCAAACCCAGGAGCGTGGCGATGGCGAAGGCGGCGGCGAAGGGGAGGAACGGGACCTGCGAGCCGACCGGCAGCAAGAACCACAGTGCCGCCGCCATGGTCGCGATCTCGAGCGTCGAGAGCAGCACCTGGGCCACGGCGAGCGGGCGCGCCGGCCGGTTGATCCGCACGTCCTGCCAGCGCAGGGGTCGCCCGCCGCGGCGTGCCCACGCCACGTAGCCGATGAGGGCCACCGTCAGCGAGGCGCCGCCGGCGCCGACCAGCGACGGGCTCACGCGGAGCGCTTCCCCGACCCGTCCGGGTGCGGAGATCATGCCGAGGGCGGACAGCGCTGCTAAGCCCAGCGCCAGGGTCACCGCGTTGAACCCCACGAGGCGGGCGATCACGGCGGCAGGGACCTGCCACGCGGCGTAGACGCGGGCACGCAGCACGGCACCGACGACCGCCGATGCTCCCGTCGAGTTGGCGACGGCGGTGGCCACGAACGAGGCCGCCGCGTACCGCCGGTACCGCAGCGGGTGCTCGACGTACCGCAGCGCAAGGGCGTCGTATCCGGTCATCGCGACGTACGAGACCACCGTCGCCACGGTAGCCAGCACCAGGGCTGGGGCGCCGATCGCTGCGACGTCGCTGGGCAGCTGCGACCACCGGTACCCCTCGAGAGTGCGATCCAGCTGCAGGAGGGCTACCCCGAGCACGCCGACCACCACGACCGGACTCAGTCCCCGACGTAGCCGGTGCCCACGAGGCCCACGTGCTGCATGCGGCCCCTGCAGGACGGCAGGAGTCAGGGGCGCGGTGGTCGTCTCCATAGCACCGGACAGATCGTCAGCCGTCCCACCGAGGTGAAGGATCGGTCGGCAAGGGCTGGCGGCGACCCCCTACCTGCCAGGGGTGGCGAGGGCAGCGCGTAGGAGGCGCTCGACGTCGTGGCCCAGGTGGATGTCCTCGCCGCGCGCCAGTCCCGCGGCAGTGACGAGCGTGCCCGTGCTGGCCGGATGCGGGCCGGCGCGCAGCCACAGTCGTCGCCGGGGGGCGAACAGAGAGATGCCCAATCCGGCGAAGGCCGACAGTGCGAAGGTCAGGACCCATCCCAGGGCCGGGTCGTGCCGCAAGTCGAAGGCGGCGAAGCGCGGGAGGTCCTCGAACGTCAGGGTGCCTTGCCCGTCCGGCAGGTCGACGCTGTCCCCGGGTCGCAGGTACAGGGTCACCGGTCGGCCCTGCCCGTCCAGGATCTGCCGCATCCGGGACTCGTCCAGCTGGTACACGTTCTGCGGGACACCGGTGTCCAGGCCGAGGTTCCCCGTCCACACCGACAGCACCAGGAGCGGGTCGAGAGGCTCGGGGCGGACCGAGCGCCACAGCTGGGGTCCGTACTGCTCGGCCGTCGGCAGCAGGTAGCCCACCAGGCCCAACTGCTCCTGCTCGGCGGAGACGTCCGGGACCTTGATAACCCCGCGCGAGGTGTAGACGGCGTCTTGGGGCAGGAACGGCACTGATCCGGAGAAGGCCACCTCGCCCGAGGCGTCCCGGACGGTGACCTGCGGGGCGTACCCGTTGCCCATGAGATAGACGGTGGCACCACCGGCCTTGATGGGGTTGTTCACCGTGATCGACGTGGCCTGGGGCGCCTGCCCCGGCTCCGTCACCGTGACGTCGGCGCGGAAGAAGCGCGACTGCAGCGTCTCCTCGTCGAAGCGGGATTCGAACCGGTCCAGACGCAGCGTGAAGGGCACGAGGCTGTCGGACGCGAACGCCGTGCCCTGCTCGAAGGTGTCGTAGTTGACCACGGCGTTGGCGAACCCGCGGCCCTGGATCACGAGCTCCTGGCCGCGGTAGTGCAGCATCTGACCGGTGGCGACCGCGACCAGCAGCCCCACCAGTGACAGGTGGAACAGCAGGTTGCCGCTCTCGCGCAGGTAGCCGCGCTCGGCGCTGACCGACCAGGTTCCGGCGCCCTCGTCGAGCACCTGGACGCGGTGACGAGGCACAAAGCGCAGGAGAGGCCATCCGGCGCGCAGATCGGCGTGCGCTCGGGCCACGACGTCCTGCGGCGAGGCCGCGGTCCTGGCGCGACCGTGGGCCGGGAAGCGGTCGAAGCGGCGCGGGGTGCGCGGAGGCCGGGCGCGCAGCGCCGTCAGGTGAGCGCGTGAGCGCGGCACGATGCAGCCGACCAGCGATGTGCTGAGCAGCAGGTAGATCGCCGAGAACCAGACCGAGGAGTACACGTCGAAGAACCCCAGACGGTCCAACCACGGGCCAGTGGTGGGGTGCTCGTCGACATACTCCACGACCGCGACGGGATCCTGGGCGTTCTGCGGGAAGATCGTCCCGGGTACGGCCGCCACCGCCAGCAGCATCAGCAGCAGCAGGGCCGTACGCATGCTCGTCAGCTGGCGCCAGGCCCACCGGCCCCAGCCCAGCCAGCTCAGCTGGGGCAGCTGCGGCCGCCCGTCCGGGCGCTGCTCGCGCTCATCCGTCGCGGCGACCAAGGGCGCACTGGAGGTCGCGGCGTTGCCGAGCGCCGGCGACGCCACTTCCTCGGGCGCCAGTGCGTCCTGGAGGCCCTCCGGTCGGTACGGACGTGTCGCCATCTCCGCTGTCGTCCCTCGAGGTCAGCTCTGCTGCGGGACTGACGCGGACGCCGTAGGCGCCGGTGAAGGCGTCGCTGCAGCGCGGCGCAGCTCCTCGGCCCAGTCCAGCCCGGCCCGCACGCCCCACCCCAGTCCCAGCAGCACCGCCACGCCCAGGATCACCACAGTGCGCAAAAGGTGGTCTCCACCAGCCCTGGTCTGGGACGGCAGGCGCTTCACGACCCGCCGTGTTCCTGCAGCAGGGTGCGCAGCACGTCCAACTCGGCGTTCTGCGACGTCAGGATCCGCTGTGCCAGCGTCCGTACCGGCGTCGTCTCGGCGCGCTCGGCGGCCGCCGTCGCCATCGCCACCCCCGCTTCGTGGTGGGGGATCATCAGCTGCAGGTACGCACGGTCGGCCTCCTCCTCGGCGGCCAGCGTCAGGCGCTGCAGATCCTCCGCACTCGCCATCCCCGGCATCGGGGCGGTCTCGGTCGCCCCGCTGTGGTCCATGCCGCCCGTGCCGCCCATGCCGGCCATTCCTGGCACGGCCTCGCTGGTCATCCACGCCATCGGAGCAGCTGACGACGTCTGGGGCAGCCCCCACTGGACGAGCCAGCCGTACATCTGTCCCGCCTGCTGCTGCTGGGTGAGCAGGACATCGGTGGCCAGGGTGCGCACCTCTGGGTCCCCGGACCGCTCCAGGAGCAGCAGCGACATCTGCACGGCCTGGCTGTGGTGCTGCTGCATGTCTCGGGAGAAGCCGACGTCCACGGACCGGTCGGCCGGCGAGGAGGAGAGGCCGCCGCGAGCGACCCACAGACCGGCCATCGCACCGAGCAGCAGCACGAACAGCAGGGTCCAGGTCACGGCCACGACTTGTAGCGGCCGCCAGCGCCTTCGGCGAGGCTCGTCCTTGAGAGGAGTGGTGCCCTCCTCCGGGGGCGAGAGGGTGTCGCTCATGCCGGGGTGACACCGCCGGTGCAGGGAGCGCCGGGCTCAGGAGTCTGCTCGCCCTGCTGGTACTTCTGCACGAACAGCTCGACCCGCTCGTCCGTGGCCTCGGCCACGGCCAGCTGCACCCCCCAGGCGCTGAGCACCACGGGATCGCTCAGATCCGGGTCTGGGCTCATCAGCGTGTAGGGCTGGTCGCTGACGGTGTCCTGCAGCGCCAGGAGCTGCTCCTCCGGCAGGTCAGGCCGATAGCTGATCCAGACGGCTCCGTGCTCGAGGGCGTGCACGGTCTCCTCGGCCGGCAACGGGCTCTGGTAGACACCGCAGTTGGTCCAGGTCCCCGCGTGGTCACCGCCGACCGGGGGGTCCTGCTCGTAGGACACGGTGCCGCTGACGTGATCCTGGGACAGCCCCTCGTACTCCCGCACACCCTCGATGGGCGCTCCCGCGGCCGCTTCCAGCTGGCTCTGGCTCTGCGCCTCCCGGGCGATCACCCAACCGGCCCCGCCGACCAGCAGAAGGCCCAGGCCGGTCACCGCGGCGATGATGCCGCGCTCGCGCCGCTTCGCCGCGCGCTCTTGCGCCGCACGCATCGCCGCGACCTGTGCTGCCCGTTGCTTGGCCGACTGCCGAATGACCATGGTTCCTTCCACCTGTCGAGTGCGCTCGCGCCCCTAACGAACCGGGTCGCGGCACAGTTCCCCGGCGATGCCATCGCCACTGCGAGCATCTTCGACGGCGATGGGCGGCGTCAGAGGCCGAGGTACGGCGCTGGGTCGGTGGTGGTGCCGTTGCGGTACACCTCCAGGTGCAGGTGGCAGGCACCGGACAACCCGGTGTTGCCGGAGTACCCGATCAGCTGGCCCGCACGGACCTGCTGGCCTGCGCTGACCACGGAGCGGGTCAGGTGGTTGGAGCTGGTCATGAGTGAGGCCCCGGCGACCTGCCCGTAGTCGAGCATGACCTGGTTGCCGAAGCCGTCGCGCCAGGCCGACCAGCGCACCGTGGCGTCCGCCGGGGCGTACAGCGGGGTGTTGCAGTAGGTGCGTAGATCGATGCCCGCGTGCAGCCGGGTGTAGCCCAGGATCGGGTGCAACCGCATGCCGTACCGGGACGTGACGTAGATCGGGTTGATGGAGGTCGGGTTCACGAATCGGGCACCGGAACCGGGGCTCGCAGCAGCGGCAGGCGGCGCAGGAGGCGCAGGCGCCGGCGCTCCTTGCGCTGCGGCTGCCGCGGCGGCAGCGGCAGCAGCCGCGGCAGCGGCCGCCTGCTGCTCGGCGATGATCGCCGCCAGCTCACCTTCGACGGCCGCGCGCTGCTGCTCGGCGACCTGGGCCTCAGCCTCGGCCTGAGCGCGCAGCCCGGTCAGGGTCTGCTCCCGAGCGGTCTGCTCAGCGATGAGCCGCTCGATCTCCGCCTGCCGCTCGGCGGCGACGTCACGGGCCCGGGCGGCCTCGGCAGCGCGGGCGTCGGCCTCGGCCTTGAGGTCGGCCAGCGTGGCGGTGACTGCCTCGAGGCGAGCCTGGGCGTTTCGGCTGGCCGCCTGCAGCTCGGTCAGCTCGGTCAACATGCGTGCCGTGCTGGAGGTGCTGGTCGTGACTGCTCGCGACTGTTCGAGGAAGTCCTCCAGATCGCCCGCGTCGACGACCGCGGCAAGCAGGGGGTCCGAGGGCCCGGACCGGTACATCGAGCGAGCCAGCTCAGCGATCTGATCGCGCGCCTGGCTCTCCTGGCTGCGGGAGGCCGCGATTGTCTCGGTCAGTGCGCTGCGCTGGTCTTGCGCGCTTCTGAGCCGGTCGGCCAGCATCAGCGCCTGGCGGTCCGCGGCGTCGGCCTGGGCCTGAGCCTGGGCGAGCTCGGCTCGCGCAGCCGGCAGTCGAAGCTGGGTCTGCTGCAGCTGCAGGACCGCCTGAGCAAGCTCAGAGCTGAGACCCTCGACCGAGGCCTGCAACTGCTCGACCTGCCCGGCGGCCGCCTCGGCTCGCTGCTGCGCGGCCGCACGACGCTCGTCCAGGTCGTCAGCGACTGCGGGCGCCGGGCCAGCCGGTGCGGCGAGCGTCGCGCAGAGGAGCAGGGAGGTGCACCACGCCACAGCGCGGGCCCTGCCCAGACGTGCCCACGGCGAGCGGCAGGGCTCAGGCATGGCCGGGATGCTAAGCCAGCTACCTTCGAGACGGGCTTGGGACACGGCCGAGCCGGGGCGGGAAGGGGCACCTGATGCTGGGGGAGTTCGACGGGGCCGCGGTCCTGCCGCAACAGGCACCTTCGTTGGCCGCGTACCTGTCGTGGACCTCTCCGCAGCCGGTGCCAGTGCTACCGGCGCTCGGGCTGCTGCTAGTAGTGGCGTACCTGGCCGGTGCAGTGCGGATGTGGCGCGCCGGGCGGCGCTGGCCGGCGCGTGAGAGCGCCCTGTTCTTCCTCGGGTGTCTGGTGCTGATCATCGTGACCGGGGCCGACATCGAGGGTTACGGCTTGGAGATGTTCTCGGTCTTCATGTTCCAGCAGCTGACGCTGATGATCGCCGTCCCGATGCTTCTGGTGCTGGGACGGCCGGGGACGTTGCTGCTCAAGGCCACCCCCACGCAAGGGCGGGGACGGTGGATGCGGGCTGCGGCCCTGCGGGCGTTGCGCTCGTCGGCGGCTCGAGCCGCCGTGCATCCGGCCGTCATGGTGCCCTTGTTCCTGGCTCTGTTCTACGGGGTGTACCTCAGCAGCACCGGCAGCTGGTTGCTGCAGCGCTGGGAGGGGCACCTGGCCCTGGAGGTCATGTTCTTGATCTCGGGGCTGCTGTTCACCGCTCCCGTGCTGTCCACCGACCCGCTGCCACGCCGGCAGGGGCATGGAGCGCGCCTGGCAGACATGGCCGTGGAGATGCCCCTGCACGCCTTTTTCGGGGTGCTCATCATGATGGCCCCGCAGCCCATGGTGGCTGCTTTCGCTCATCCTCCGACGGCCTGGGGGGTCGAGGTTCTCGACGACCAACGGCTCGCCGGTGGCCTTGCGTGGTCGTACGGGGAGCTGCCGAACCTCATCGTGGTGCTGGTGCTGGCCGCGCGCTGGCACCGGGACGAGGAACGCCGCAACCGCGTGAACGACCGCCGCACCGACGACCCTGAACTCGAGGAGTACAACGCCTACCTGCGGTCGCTGGCCGACCGCACTCAAGCGCCCGGTCCGCTGCGCTCAGGCCCTGCCAACGTGTCGGCTCCGACGGACTCAGACCCGAGGCGCTGACGCACCAACAGCCAGTTGAGTCCCCGATAGTGGTGTAGCGCGGGGGCCGTGGTCGTCGTGGACGACGACGCGGTCACCGCGTGATCCTTCGAGTGAACCTTCCACAGCACCCTCGATCGGAGCATCACGATGACCGCACCTCGCATTGTCGACCCTGCCGGCGTCCTGGGCCAGGCCCTGGCCGACGCCTCCCCGGACCTGATGCGTCACCTGCTCGGCACGGTGATCAACAGCCTGTTGTCGGCGGAGGCCGACGCGGTCTGCGGCGCCGAGTGGGGCCAGCCCAGCCCGGACCGGGTGGCCCAGCGCAACGGCTACCGCCACCGGGACCTGGACACCCGGGTCGGCACGATCGATGTCGCGATCCCCAAGCTGCGCACCGGAACCTACTTCCCCGAGTGGCTGCTCGAGCGGCGCAAGCGCGCCGAAGCTGCCCTGATCAGCGTGGTCGCGACCTGCTACCTGCTCGGGGTGAGCACCCGGCGGATGGACAAGCTGGCGCAGTCCCTGGGGATCACCTCACTGTCGAAGTCGCAGGTCTCGCGGATGGCCACCGATCTGGACGCGCAGGTCGCCGCGTTCCGCACGCGTTCCCTCGCCGAGGCCGGCCCGTTCACGTTCGTCGCCGCCGACGCGTTGACGATGAAGGTCCGTGAAGCCGGACGTGTGATCAACGCCGTGGTCCTGGTCGCGACCGGCGTCAACGGTGACGGGCACCGGGAGGTCCTGGGCTGCAAGGTCACCACGAGCGAGACCAAGGAAGCGTGGAACGCGTTCTTTGCCGACCTGGTCGCCCGCGGCCTGGCCGGGGTCCGCCTGGTCACCTCCGACGCCCACGCCGGCCTCGTCGAGGCGATCGCAGCGAACCTGCCCGGAGCATCCTGGCAGCGCTGCCGGACCCACTACGCCGCGAACCTCATGTCCGTCTGCCCGAAGAGCTCGTGGCCGGCGGTCAAGGCCATGTTCCACAGCGTCTATGACCAGCCCGACACGGCCTCGGTCCACGCCCAGTTCGACAAGCTCCTCGACTCCGTCGCCGGCCCGCTGCCCGCGGTCGCCGACCACCTCGACGCCGCTCGCGCGGACCTGCTCGCCTTCACCGCGTTCCCGCGAGAGATCTGGCGCCAGATCTGGTCCAACAACCCCAACGAGCGCCTGAACAAGGAGATCCGCCGCCGCACCGACGTCGTCGGGATCTTCCCCGACCGCGACTCCATCACCCGCCTCGTCGGAGCCGTCCTGGCCGAGCAGCACGACGAATGGGCCGAAGGACGCCGCTACTTCGCCCTCGACGTCCTACACCGCGCCCGCCTCAACCTCATCACCACGGACGCAAAGGAGACCGACCAGCCCCTGGCCCTGACTGCCTGACCAATAGCGGGATCACGCCGAAGCGCTACACCACCTCCAGGGACTTGACCCAACAGCCCCGTTGTCCCCGATAGCCGCGATAGCCGCGATGCGTTTAGGACATGAACGGGCGCACACCGACGGCCGGGCGTCGCCCGACGCACAGACAGGGCGCTTCGCTCCCGCGTCGCGACCCAGGGCGCTGAGCGGTGGATGCCTCACGACCTCCTCGAAGGAGCCGAAAGGAGGGAGAGCAGACCGTAGGGGTGTTCGACTCCAGGAAGCGTCAGGGACGGGACCAAGTGCCAGAGCAGCAGCGCGTGATCGGTGACTCCAGCAAGAAGATCGGCAACTCCCGGCCCGCGCCCACGGCGTCGGCGGACCCGGCAGAGGGCGCTGCCCCGACCCGTAAGGGTCGCGGCAAGAAGCTGCTCATCATGATCGCGGTCGCGGTGCTCGCCGGCGCCGGCGCCGGCTACTGGTTGTTCCTGCGCCCGGCTCCGGCCGAGCCCACAGCCGAGGAGGCGGAGATCGCTGCTGAGGAGGCCGCCGCCGCTGAGCTGGGCGCCGTCCAGCCGGTCGAACCGATCAGCATCAATCTCGCCGACGGGCACTATCTGCGCCTGGGTCTTGGCCTGCAGCTGACGATCGCAGTCGTCGAGGACGTGGATGTCTCCAAGGCCGTCGACAGAGCGATTGCCTTGTTCTCCATGCGCCCGGTGGAGGAGGTCGGCTCTGCCGAGGGCCGCGAGGCGCTCAAGGCCGAGCTGGCCACCCAGTTGGAAGAGGCCTACGAAGGCGAGATCGTCGACGTGTACTTCACGACGTACGTGACCCAGTAAGAGCACGGACACCACGTCGGTCCCCGACGGTCGGACACGGGCCAACCGGCGGCGACGAGCCTCAGCGAGCACTGACAGCGGCTGCGAGATAGCTGGGCCGATCGACGAGACTGGTAGCGCCACGTCGTCGGGTGCCGTCTGCGGCTCGAGGGGCCACGGGGGATCAGAGCCTGATCGCCGCTATCCTCCCACGGTGGCGATGACGACGACGGACCCTCGTGCCGCCTTCAGCCGTCCGGGCACCTCCGGCGCGAGGACGGCTCACGGTGAGCCGTCGGCGGCCGTCCATCCTGGTCGGCGCTCGGGCCATGCCGCCCTTGCCGGTGCGGTCCTCGCCCTCGCGCTCGGCGCCTGCACCGCGTCCTCGCCCGACGACGGGCGCACGGCAACCGGTGCGCAGGCGGGGTACATCTCAGGTGACGGGTCCGTGGCGACGTGGGAGCCCGACGGCCGAGGCGACCCCGTCCGCCTGCAGGGACAGGACTTCGCGGGCAACCCCGTGGACACCGGCCCATGGGTGGGAGACGTCGTCGTGGTCAACACCTGGTACGCCGCCTGTCCGCCCTGCCGGGTGGAAGCCCCGGACCTTGCGGCAGCGGCAACGGACTACGCCGCCGACGGCGTCCGCTTCCTCGGTATCAACGGCACCGACGACGCCGGCGCCGCGCAGCCCTTCGAGCGCACCTTCGACATCCCTTACCCGAGCATCGCCGACACCGACGGCACCGCGATCGCCGCCCTACAGGGGCGGGTACCGGTCGAAGCCGTGCCGACGACGGTCGTGCTGGATCGCCAGGGACGGGTGAGCGGACGCATCCTGGGGGTGGCGGACCCGACGATCCTGCGCGACCTGATCGACGACGTCCTGGACGAGCCCGCATGACGTCCAGCTTCTGGGACGGCCTTGCCAACGCCTTCCAGACCACGGCGTTCGCAGGACCCATGCTGCTCGCGGTACCGGTGGCGGTCGTGGCGGGTCTCGTCTCCTTCGCCTCACCGTGCGTCATCCCGCTGCTGCCCGGCTACTTCGCGTTCATCTCGGGTATGACCGGCGCCCACACAGGCCCTCGCGCCAAGACGATGCTGCTGGCCGGGGTCGCTCTCTTCGTGCTCGGCTTCTCCGCCGTGTTCGTCCTCCTCGGGGTTGCGTTCGGATCCCTCGGCCTCGCGCTGCGACCTTGGCAAGACGTGATCACACCTGTGCTGGGGATCGCGGTGGTGATCATGGGTCTGTCGTTTTTGGGCTGGATCCCCAGCTTGCAGCGGGAGCGTCGCTTCCACGTCGTCGCGCGGGGCCGAGGGCTGTGGGGAGCACCCGTGCTCGGCATCGCGTTCGGGCTGGGATGGGCACCGTGCATCGGGCCCACCCTGGCGACCGTTCTCTCGCTGTCGCTGGACCAGGCCAGCGCGCCGCGCGGTGCCGTGCTGGCCGCTGCCTACGCCACCGGTCTAGGGATCCCCTTCCTGCTGATCGCGCTACTCGCGCACCGGTCAACCGCGGCCGTCACGTTCCTTCGCGTCCACCGGGTCGCCGTCATGCGCCTGGGCGGAGCGCTACTCGTACTGATCGGCCTCGCCCTGGTCACCGGCATGTGGGGTCGATGGACGCAGAGTCTGCAGTCCCTCATCGGCGGCTTCGTGACGGTCATATGAGCCGAGCGATCCGGCATGTCAGCCCCCGAGAGCACGGCGGCGGTAGCTCGCCCACGCCGTGCCATCCCGTACACGAACGGTCGTGCTGTGACGTCTGAACGCTCCTCGGCGGGCCCCGCACCCTTGCAATCACCAGCACGCCGGCCGGCAGGCGCTGCCCTAGTAGCAGTCGCTGCGGCCATCAGCCTCCTTGTCGTCGGGGCGGCCGTGGCGGCGTCCGGCGGGGCTCGTCCGCCTGCACTGGGTGATCCGGGCGCGCTGACGCGATGGGGACTGCCGCTGGTCTCGACTCTGACCAACTTGGCAGCAGCAACCACCCTGGGGCCGCTCGTGCTGGCCTGCACCGTGCTGCCCCTGCTACCTGCACCAGCCGCGCCTCGAACCTCGTCCCAGCCGCCAGCCGCGTCAGACGTCCGCGGTGCGGCCATGCCCCGTGTGCTGAACATCGCCGCGGTCGCGGCTGCCGCATGGACGGTCCTGGCCCTGGCGAGGCTGATCCTGGCGTGCGCCAGCGTCAGTGGACAACCGCCGGCTACGGCAGGATTCGGCTCCGAGCTGCAGCTTTACGCCACCCAGGTCGAACTGGGGCGCACTCAGCTCTCCGTGGTCATCCTGGTCTCCCTCGTCAGCGTCCTGGTGCTGCTGGTTCGCACGCCCGCAGGAGCAGCGGTACTGGCAGCGGTGGCCGTCGTCGCCCTGTGGCAGGAGTCGCAGACCGGACACGCCGCCGGCGCCGCCAACCACGAGCTCGCCACCTCCTCCATGGTCATGCATCAGGTCGCGGCAGCCATCTGGGTCGGTGGGCTGCTGGCGCTACCCCTGCTACGTGCGCATCTGGGCGGCGACCTGGCGCCCGTCGTCGCCCGCTACTCGACGATCGCCGGCTGGTGTCTGCCCGCCGTTGCAGTCTCAGGCGTCGTCAACGGCGCCCTGCGCACCGGCTGGGGAGGGCTGACCACCGAATGGGGCGCGCTTCTCATCGCCAAGGCGCTCCTGCTGCTGTTCCTGGGCGTTCTAGGGCTCATGCACCGACGTCGCGTTGTGCGTCACCTCGCCGACGGTGCACCGGGCCGAGGGCTGCTGTGGCGGCTCGTGAGCGTCGAGCTCATGGTCATGGGAGCCGTCTCTGGTGTGGCCGTCGCGTTGTCCTCCACACCACCGCCGGAGCAGGAGAGCGCTTCGGAGAGCCTCACGCCGGCCGAGATCCTGACCGGCTCACCGCTGCCGCCCGAGCCCACCGCGATGAGTTGGCTCAGCGAGTGGCGGTGGGACCTGCTGACGGCTGCCGCTGCGACGGTCGGAGCAGTGATGTACGTCCGGTGGGTCCGACGACTGCACCGACGTGGAGACCGCTGGCCCGTGCTGCGAACGGTGTCGTTCCTGGCGGCGATGGCCGTCTTCGTCTGGGCCACCTCTGGTGGACCAGCCACCTACGGCCGGGTCCTCTTCAGCGCTCACATGCTGGCCCACATGGTGCTGGTCATGGTCGTGCCGATCCTGGTCGCCCTGTCCGCACCGGTCACGCTCGCGCTGCGAGCCCTTCCCTCTCGCGCCAGTACACACCGGGCGGACCGTTCCCGTGGGCCGCGTGAATGGCTACTGGTCATGGTGCACAGCCGGCTCGGTCGCATCCTTGCTCACCCCCTGTTCGCTGCGGTCAACTTCTCAGGGTCGATGGTGCTCTTCTACTACACCGACGCCTTCGGTTGGGCGCTACGCAGTCACGTCGGACACCTGGCGATGGTGCTGCACTTCTCCGTCGCAGGATATCTGTTCGTCAATGCGATGATCGGCCTGGATCCGGGCCCGACGCGGCTGGGATATCCGCAGAGACTCCTCCTGCTGTTCGTCACGATGGCCTTCCATGCATTCTTCGGCGTCTCGCTCCTGCAGTCCACCGCGCTGCTCCAAGCGGACTGGTTCGGTGCGATGGGACGACCGTGGGGACCATCAGCGATAGAAGACCAACAAGCTGGCGCGGCCATCACCTGGGGCATCGGGGAGCTCCCGACCCTGGCTTTGGCCGTCGGCCTGGTCTACGGCTGGGCACGCGACGACGACCGCGCCGCCCGTCGCCGTGACCGCCACGTCGAACGCGACGGGGACCTGGAGCTTGAGGAGTACAACCGCATGCTCGCCGAGCTGCCACGTACAGCAGCTGAAGCGCCGGCAGAGACTGACGGCGCACCGCCGGCGCAAGGCAGGGCGTCTCGGCAAGCGCCGTGACGTCATCTCGATTATCGGCTCACACGGGGCATAACTTGCAAGGCCATGGGGTCTTGGTGATGAGCATCAACCGAGAGCGTGAAGGATCTACGATCGGCGCGCGCACGTACGACACAGCACTTCGCGCACATGCTCCTCTCGCGGAGACTCCGATCGAGCGGGGCGAAGCGACAACCCCGGCACGGTGCCGACGGTGCGAGGACTGCTTCAAGAGCCGGGAAGCGGCGGCAGCGACGGCAGCGCCTGGGCCAGCCAGGGTGCGACGACGAACGCGGTGGGCAGCACGAGGACGGCCACCGCCAGGCCCAGGACGGCCGCGCGCAGAGCACGCTCGGCCGTGGCCGGTCGCTGCAGCCGCCCGACCCGGCGGCGGCGGTCGCCCTGGGGGGTGCGGACCTGGCGGCGGGCCGCGCGCCCGGCAGGGCCCAGGTCCTGCGCACCCAGGTCACCGTCGGTGCTCATCGCGGCCAGCGCTGAGGCCAGTGGCGCCGGGCCGCAGCGGGCCCGGGCTGCGTCGTCGGCCACCATCTCCAGCAGCAGGGCCACCGACTCCAGCGGGATACGGCTGCGCAGCGACCTCGGGACGGCCTGGTACGCAGCGGTGAAGGACTCCAGCACGAGGTCGTGGCGCGCCCGCAGGTGCGCCTGCTCGTGAGCCAGGACCGCCTGGACCTGCTCGGCCGACAGCGCCTGCAGCGCGGCGCCGCTAAGGACGACGCGCGGTGCCCGCCCGGGCAGGCAGTAGGCCAGCGGCAGGGGACCGTCGAGCACCCGCAGCGGTGCGCCGCCCGGATGCTGCAGACCATCCGTCTCGGCGCGGCCCAGCAGGTCCACCAGGTTCGCGTGCCGCGCCCGCCGCCGTCGTGAGCGCAGCAGCACCCCGGCGGTGGACCACACGAGCCGGGTGACGATGAGGCCGGCGACGGCCAGGGCGCCTACGAGCACCCACGCCTCGACGTCGGGCCCGGTGTCCAGTGCCCGCACGAGCTCCTCGGGGGCCACGAGCACGACCCCGACCGCCGAGAGCACCGACGCCAGGGTCACGGCTTGCCACAGCACGACGGCCGGCCCGGGCGCTCGATCGGTCCACCGGGCCCGGGCGAGCATCTCGGGCACCAGCAGGGACAGCGCCAGCCCGAGCCCACCGAGCAGCAGCGTCGTCACGGGGGCGGAGGAGAGGTCAGGCAGGGGCCGCGGGCGGCCGGCTCAGGACCCGGAGCCGGCGCGCTCCAGCGCCGCGCGCAGGGCGGCGGCGCCCTCGGGTCCGACCCTGCCGACGAAGTGCACGAGGGCCGCATCGCGCGCGGGCCCGTCGGGGGTGGCGCCCAGCGCGTCCAGCATGAGCGCGGCCGTCATCTCTTCGCGGGTCTGCACCGGCGCGTAGCGGTAGGCGCGGTCGGCGCGCTCCTGACGCACGACGCCCTTCTTGGCCAGTCGGTCCAGCACCGTCATCACGGTCGTGTACGCCAGGGACCGCGCGCCGGACAGCTGCTCGTGCACCTGTCGGACGGTCAGGGGCGCGCCGGCGTCCCACAGATGCGCCATGACCTCACGCTCAAGGTCGCCCAGTCCGCTGCCCGCCACAGCGCCCAGCATAGCCAGGTCAACACCTTCCTACGACAGGCGACGTACTTCCACCTTCGTACTACATACCTCGTACGACGCGGCGTAGTATGGCTGCGACAGGCACCGGCCGGTCGCTGGCGTGCACAGGAAAAGGTGGGTGGGCGTGGACCTTTCTGTCCTGGACATCACGCGGCTGCAGTTTGCGGTCGTGACGATCTACCACTACCTGTTCGTACCGCTGTCGATAGCGCTGGCGGCAGCCACGGCCGGTCTGCACACCGCGTGGCACCGCACGGGCCGCGACTGCTACCGCCGGCTGACGCTGCTAGTCGGCAAGCTGCTGCTGGTGACCTTCGCCGTCGGTGTGGTCACCGGTCTGGTGCAGGAGCTGCAGTTCGGTCTGGGGTGGAGCTCGTTCGCCCGCGCCTACGGCGACGTCTTCGGGCCCGTGCTGGCCGTCGAAGGCATGCTCGCATTCTTCCTCGAGGCGACCTTCTTGGGCCTGTGGTACTTCGGCTGGGGCAGGCTGCCGCGGCGGCTGCACCTAGCAACGATCTGGGTGGTCGCCATCGGGACGCTGATCTCGGCCTTCGTTATCCTCGCGGCGAATGCGTTCATGCAGAACCCCGTCGCCTACCGCTGGGACGAGCAGGTGGGCCGCGCGCGCCTGACAAGCTTTCCTGAGCTGATGCTCAACCCGGTCAACCTGGCCGCCTTCCCGCACACGATCGCCGGGGCGGTGATGCTCGGCGGTGCGCTGCTGTTGGCCGTGGGTGCCTGGCGCCGCTGGGTGCACGTGCCGACGGCCTCGGGGCTGGGCGAGCCAGGGGAACCCGAAAGCCGCGACGACCACGAGCAGGGGCTGGCCTTCGGCACGCTGGCGCGGGTCGGGGCATGGTCGACGCTTGTGGGCGGGACCCTCGTGGCCCTGACTGGGGACGTGCTGGGCAAGGTGATGACCCAGGTCCAACCCATGAAGATGGCGGCCGCGGAGGCGCTGTACACGACCACGGCCGGGGCGCCATTCTCAATCTTCGCCGTCGGGCGTCCCGGGGGAGAAGAGCCCTTCTTCAGCCTGGACGTGCCCTACCTGCTCTCGGTCCTGGCAGTAGGCGATCCGACCGCCACGGTGGCCGGTATCGACGACCTGCAGGCGCAGTACGCCGAACAGTTCGGTGCCGGCGATTACGTGCCCGTGGTGTGGATGGCGTACTGGTCCTTCCGGGCCATGATCGGCATCGGGATGCTCGCGACCGCCGTGGCCGCGGCCTACCTGTGGGCCACGCGCCGTGGCCGTGAGCTGCCGGTCGGTCGTCTCGGTGTGCGGCGGGCGCTGCGACTGCTGCCGCTGCTACCCGCCCTGCCCGCCGCGGCCGGCACCTTCGGCTGGGTTTTCACCGAGACCGCGCGTCAGCCCTGGCTGGCGTTCGGCTTGACCCGTACCGAGGACGGCCTATCCGCGGGCCTGACCGCCGGGGAGGCGCTGGCGGCCCTGGGGACCTTCGCCCTCGCCTACGGCGTCATCGCGGTCGTATGGACCCGCCTGGTGCTGCACATCATCCGCCAGGACCTGGACGCCGAGGCCCTGGCCGCGGGCGAGCGGGGCGAGGAGAACCCCACTGACCAGCCCGACGAGCGCACCGGCGGCCGCACCCCGCAGGACGCCGACCTGGTCACCACCTACTGACCTGACCTGCACCGCTACCTCAGGGGTCGCCGCCCCTGGACCATCTCCGGGGAGTCCGCCGTGGACCTCGTCACCATCTGGTTCGCCCTCGTCGTGCTGTGCTGGGTGCTGTTCTTCGTCCTGGAGGGCTTCGACTTCGGCGTCGGCGCGCTGTCACCGCTGCTGGGACGCAACGACCACGAGCGCTCCGCCGCGCTGCGCACCATCGGGCCCTTCTGGGACGGCAACGAGGTTTGGTTCGTCGCCGCCATCGGGGTCACCTTCGCCGCCTTCCCCGACTGGTACGCAGCCCTGCTGTCAGGCCTGTTCCTGCCCTTCGTGGCCGTGCTGGTGCTGCTCGCCGGCCGCGGGGTCGCACTGGAGTTCCGCGGCAAGCACTCCGGAGCGGCCTGGCGGCGCCGGTGCGACGCGTGGCTGGCAGCAACCTCGCTCGGCGTGGTCGCCCTGCTCGGGGCGCTGCTGACCGTCTTCGTCCGCGGGCTCGCCCTGGGCACGGACGGCGAGGTGCACTCGAGTCCGGGCGTGGGCGCCGGGCTCCTGCGCACCCTGGAGCCGCTGGCGACCTGGCAGGCACTGGCCGGTGCCGTGGCCGCGGTGACCCTGGCGGTGCTGCTGGGCTCGACCTTTCTGGGCCTGCGCACCACCGGGCCGCTGCGACGTCGGGCCCGGCGCGTGACCGTCGCCACGGCCTCCACGGGCGCCGCTGCCCTTGCGGGCGCCGCCGGCATCAGCGCCCTCACCGGGTACGGCACCGCCTCGCTGTGGGGCGGCGCGGCCCTGGTACTTCTCCTCGTCGTCGCCGCGGCCGCGGCCCACCGCGAGGCGCTGGCCTTCGTCGCGGGGGCCGCGGTGGTCGCCGCGGCGGTGGTGGCCGCCCTGACTGCCGGTGGCGAGGTGGTGCTAGCCAGCACGCTAGACCCGGCCTGGTCGCTGACCCGTGAGTCCGCCGCCGCCTCGAGCACGGCGCTGGAGGTCATCAGCTGGGCCGGCGTCGTGGTCTTGCCCGGCGTCGTGGCCTACCAGGCCTTCTCCTACTGGGTGCTGCGCCAGCGGGTGACCAGCGAACGGGTACCCACGTGAGCGCCGACCCTCGCCGTGGCCCGCTGGATCCCCGGCTGCTGCGCCGCGCGCCCTCCGCCCGGCCCTGGGTGGCCGCCGTCGTGCTGGTCTCCGGCGCCCAGGCGCTGGTCACCGTCCTGGTCGCCGGCATCCTGGCCGCCCTGGTGACCGCCCTGGTCGCCCTCGAGGACCCCGCCCGTGCGGGGGCACTGCCGATGCCCGGCGCGGGCGTCGGGACCTGGCTCGGGCTGCTCGGGGCCGCCCTCGGCCTGCGGGCCGCCCTGGCCTGGGGCGAGCGGGTGCTCACCACCCGCGCCGGATCCGCAGCCGTCGACGACGTGCGCCGCGCTGCCCTTGCCGCCGCACTGCGCCGGGGCCCCGCGTGGATCGCCGCGTACGGACCCGCCCGGCTGGGCGCCCTGCTCAGCAGCGGCCTGGACGCGCTGCGGCCCTGGTTCGACGGCTACCTGCCCTCCCTCGTCATCGCCGGTGTCGTTCCACCCCTGGTCGTGGCCGCGATGCTCCTGGTCGACCCCGCCTCGGGCATCATCGTCCTGCTCACCCTGCCCCTCGTACCGGTCTTCGCCGCGCTCGTCGGCTGGGCCACCGCCGAGCGAGCCCGCCAGCGCTGGGTCACCACCCGGCGCCTGACCGCCCACTTCCTCGACGTCGTCGCAGGCCTGCCCACGCTGCGCCTGTACGGGCGTGCCCAACGCCAGGTCGACGTCGTCGCGCAGATGACCCGGGCCCAGGCCACCGAGACGGCCCGCGTGCTGCGGCTGGCGTTCCTGTCCTCAACCGCGCTGGACTTGGTGGGCACCCTGTCGGTCGGCCTCGTCGCCGTCGAGGCCGGCCTGCGCGTGGCCGCCGGCACCCTGGACCTGCTGCCTGCGCTCCTGCTCATCCTGCTCGCCCCCGAGGCCTACCGGCCCCTGCGCGAGGTCGGTGCCCGCTTCCACGCCGCCGCCGACGCCACGGCCGTGGTCGAGGAGGTCGAAAACCTCCTCGCCGTCCCCGACGCCCGCGACACCGCCAGGCTCCGACCTGGCACCCCCGCCTGGGGCCCCGCCAGGGCAAGCGCCCTAGACGTGCGAGTACGCCACCCCGGTACCGAGGTCGACGCCCTTCACCTGCCGCACTTGTCCGTCACCGCCGGGGAGCTCGTCGCCCTGCAGGGTCCCTCCGGCGCGGGGAAGACCACGGCGCTGCGCGTGCTCGCCGGCATCCAACCGGGCGCCACCGGCGCCGTGGAGGTAGTCGGCGGAGGAGCCACCGGCGGTCGTGACGGCCTCGTCTACGTGCCCCAGCGCCCGACGCTGCCGCACGCCCGCACAGTCGCCGACGCCCTGGACGTGCTCGCGGGCGACGACGAGCGCTGGGCCGCCCTGGCCGACGTCGGGCTCGCCGACGAGATCGCCGCCCTACCGCTGGCCCTGGCGACCCCGCTCGGCGAAGGAGGCGCCGGGCTCTCCTCCGGCCAGCGCCAACGACTGGCGCTGGCCCGCGCCCTGGCCTTGGTGGCCCACCACCCTCGTCTGCTGCTCCTGGACGAGCCCACCGCCCACCTCGACGCCGCCGCCGAGCAGCTGGTCATCGCCCGCCTTCGCCAGGCAGCCGCACGCGGCAGCGCTGTCCTGGTCGTCTCCCATCGACGGGCCCTGCTCGCCGCGGCCGACCGCACCCTCGAGGTCCACCCGCCCCAGCCCCTCATCCCCGCACCCGTCCGCCCCGGTCGCGCCGCAGCGACTGCATCTGCCGGGCCACCAGATCACGGCGTGCGCATGGCGTCCGATGAGGACAGACCCCAAGCCCTCCCACCGGCTGAGGCAGCCTGGTCACGACAGCTGTTGCGGCGGGCCTCCCGGTCGGCGCCGGTCGCTGTGACCCTGGGCGCCACCTCCTGGCTGGCCGGGCTGCTGCTGACGGCGGCGGCCACCTGGCTGCTCGTGCGCGCCTCGGCGATCCCACCGGTGCTGACCCTGTCGACCGCCGTCGTGCTGGTCCGCGGGTCCGCCGTGGCCCGTCCCCTGCTGCGCTACCTCGAGCGGCTGGTCTCCCACGAGGTCGCCTTCGACAGGCTGGGGCGCTGGCGCTCCCAGGTGTACGCGGAACTCGTGCCCCGCGTGCCCGGACCCGGCCCGTTGCGCCGCGGGGCCCTGCTGACCCGGGTCGTCGACGACGTCGACGCCCGCGTCGACGG
Source organism: Cellulomonas sp. plas2 (assembly GCF_057221735.1). Lineage (NCBI taxonomy): Bacteria > Bacillati > Actinomycetota > Actinomycetes > Micrococcales > Cellulomonadaceae > Cellulomonas > Cellulomonas sp. plas2. The sequence goes on along the minus strand of NZ_CM170155.1, from coordinate 460,674 downwards.
GCTCCTGCGTGGGCAGCTGCCCGCCCTGTCCGCACTCCTCGCGCTGCTCGTGGCGGCGGGCGCAGCCACAGCCGCCCTACCCCTCTCTGGCGCGGCGGTCGCCGCGGGGCTGCTCGTCGCAGGAGTGCTGGCCCCCCTCATCGGCGCGCGCGAAGCCGTACGCCGCGAGGCCGCCGTCGCCGGCGCGCGCGACCAGGTCATCGACGCCCTCACCGAGACACTCGACGGCGCCGAGGAGCTCGCGGCCCGCGGCGTCGAGGAGGCCCTGCGCCTGCCCGACCGTCGCAGCGCCGCCCTCGCTGTCGCCGAGGCCCGCAGTGCGTGGTGGTGCGGCGCCGCGACCGCGCTCGGCCACGTCGGCGTGGCCGTCGCCGTCTTAGGAGCCGCCGCCGCGGCCGCCTACTCCAGGGCGCTGGGCCCCGAGGCGGCAGCCGTCCTCGTGCTCGTCGCGCTGGCGCTCACCGAGCCCGCACAAACCCTCGTCGACGCCGCCGTCGCCCGTCAGCGCGCGGCCGCAGCGCGGACCCGCCTTCGCGAACTCGCGACCGCCCCGGTCGTCGCCGGCGAGCCCGTGGCGCCACGCCCCCTGCCGGTCTCCTCGCAGCTGACGGTCCGCGGCCTGGTCGCCGGATGGGACCCGGCCCGCCCACCTGCACTCCACGGCCTAGACCTGAAGGTCGACGAGGGGGAGAAGGTTGCACTCCTGGGGCCCTCCGGCTCGGGCAAGTCGACCCTCGTGGCCGTCATCGCGCGCCTGCTCGACCCCGCCGGCGGCCACGTGCTGCTCGGCGGCATCGACATCCGCGAGCTCGCCGGCGCCGATGTCCGACGCCGCGTGGCCGTCGTCGGCGACCACGGCGACCACCTGTTCGACTCCACCCTCCGGGAGAACCTTCGCCTGGCGGCCCCGGATGCCGACGACGCCCGGCTCGTCGCCGTCCTCGAACGGGTGCGCCTGGGACCGTGGCTCGCCGGCCTGCCCGCCGGTCTCTCCACGCGGCTCGGGGACGGCACCATCTCCGGCGGCGAACGTCGCCGCCTGGCAGCCGCGCGCGCGCTGCTGGTCAACCCCACGCTGCTCGTCCTCGACGAACCGACCGAAGGCCTCGACGAACCCACCGCCGAAGCCCTCGTCGCCGATCTGCTCGACGCCGCCTCCCACCTCGGTGTCCTACTACTGACTCACCGCAGCGAAGGCCTGGACAAGGTCGACGCCGTGCACCGACTTCCTGCAGCCCACACCCGCACCCCACCAGGCCCTCCGCTGCCTGCACACGCATCCGTCTAGAGCGACGCCGGGACGGTTTCGGGGTGTGAGGGCAGCGTCCGCTGCCTCCGCAGCGCGGCTCGACGCGCTCACCTGCGGCCACCCTGCCGCCCGAGCCCGCGGCGATGAGCTGACTTCGAGGGTTGGCGGTGGGACCTGCTGACTGCAGCTGCTGCCGCGGTCGGAGCAGTGATACGTACGGTGGGTCCAACGACTACGCCAATGTCCCGGACCCAGGGCCGCGCGACGACAAGCAACCTGCACGACCCCTGAGCCGGTTTCGGTCTGCGCGAGTTGGCGGGTGCTGCAAGCGCCGGCGGAGGAGCTCGGGCAGTACGTCTGCGGAGAGATGCATCACGCTTGGGCCACAATGCCGGCGCCGCACGCCGCTCCGCGAGAGCCGCAGACGACTGGTAGCGAGCGGTATCAAGGCGGGCGGTATCAGGGCGCGCCAAGGGTGCGCGCGACCAGCGGCTGAGCGAGCGCCTCACGGGCGCACGCGCTGACCGCGCGGCAAGTTGAGTCCAGCAGAGTGGTGTACCGGTAGCCCGGTGGGCGCGTCGTCGTAGACGAGGACGCGGTCACCGCGTGACCCTTCGAGTGAACCTCTCACAGCACTCTCGAAGTGGAGCAACACGATGACCGCACCGACGAGTATCGACCCTGCCCGGTTCTTGCACGAGCACCTGGAGCAGGCTTCCCCAGATCTGATGCGTCACCTGCTGAGCACGTTCATCGACGTGCTGCTCTCGGCGGATGCCGACGCGGTGTGCGGCGCCGAGTGGGGCCAGCGCAGCCAGGACCGGGTCAACCGCCGCAACGGGTACCGGCACCGGGACCTGGACACCCGGGTCGGGACGATCGAGGTGGCGGTGCCCAAGCTGCGCACCGGGTCCTACTTCCCCGAGTGGTTGCTGGACCGGCGGCGCCGGGCGGAGAAGGCTCTGATCAGCGTCGTGGCGACGTGCTACCTGCTGGGCGTCTCGACGCGCCGCATGGACAAGCTCGTGCAGTCCCTGGGCATCACCGGGCTGTCCCGCTCGCAGGTCAGCGAGATGTCCAAGGACCTGGACGCGCAGGTCACGGCGTTCCGGGACCGGCCCCTGGACGCCGGCCCGTACACGTTCGTGGCTGCGGATGCGTTGACGATGAAGGTCCGCGAGGACGGGCGGGTCGTCAACGCGGTGGTGCTGGTCGCCACCGGGGTCAACAACGACGGGCACCGCGAGGTCCTGGGCGTGCAGGTCACCACCTCCGAGACCGCTCCGGCGTGGTTGACGTTCTTCCAAGGCCTGGTCGCCCGCGGCCTGAGCGGGGTCAAGCTGGTGACCTCCGACGCCCACGCCGGGCTGGTCGCCGCGATCGGGGCCACCTTGCCCGCAGCGTCCTGGCAGCGGTGCCGCACCCACTACGCAGCGAACCTGATGGGCGCATGCCCGAAGAGCTCGTGGCCAGCAGTCAAGGCGATGCTGCACTCGGTCTACGACCAGCCCGACAAGGACCAGGTCAACGCCCAGTTCGACAAGCTGCTCGACGCCGTCGCCGACAAGCTCCCGCAGGTCCATGAGCACCTGGACGCCGCACGCGCCGACGTGCTGGCGTTCACCGCGTTCCCCAAGGAGATCTGGCGCCAGATCTGGTCCAACAACCCCAACGAGCGGCTCAACCGCGAGATCCGCCGCCGCACCGACGTCGTCGGCATCTTCCCCGACCGCAACGCCGTCACCCGGCTCGTCGGCGCCGTCCTAGCCGAACAGCACGACGAATGGGCCGAAGGCCGCCGCTACTTCGCCCTCGACGTCCTGGCCAAGGCCCGCCTCCAGGCCCTCCCCGACCCGAACCCGCAGATCAACACCACCGACAACACCCTGGCCCTGACCGCCTGAACAACACCAGGATCACGCCGAACCGCTACACCACTACCCAGGACTTGACCGTCGACGCCGTCCCCACACAGCCCGTCGTGTCTACGGTGCTGCCGTGAGCCGGACGTGGGAACGGGACGCCCCGGGCGTGCTCCGCCTGCCCAGCGGACGGCTGGTGCGAGGACGAGGGCTGCGCGCTGCCCCGCCGCCGTGGGCTGCGCCCGAAGCAGGCCTGTATCTACTGGCGAGGCGACCCGCGCCCGTGCCATGGCCGTCCCGGTGGGTGCGCTGGCCCGACTTCTGGCTGCCCGGTGATCATGTGGCCGCAGGCGAGGCGCTGCACTGGGCGTGGCAAGCAGCCGAGGGTCACCGAGTGGAGGTCGCCTGCGGGGGTGGGGTGGGACGGACCGGCACCGCCCTAGCGTGCCTCGCCGTGATGGACGGGCTACCGGCGCGGGCGGCCATCGCCTACGTGCGGACGGGCTACCACCGGCGGGCGGTTGAGACGCCGTGGCAGCGGCGCTACATCGAGCACTTCGCCAAGACGGGTGACGGGTGACTTTGCCGGTGCTGCCCCGATCGCGCCGTCGGCTGTGGTCTTGGCGTTCAGGTGGCGGGGCCTTGTCGGTGTTCTGTGGCGGTCGGGTCAGCTGGCGCCGACAACCAGGGGGTGATCGCGGGTCTACCGCGAGATCTGCCAGCGCGGCCACGCGATGGCAACACCGGCGCGGCTATCCACCATGCCTCTCCTCGGAGCTCTTCGCTCCGTGCGTGCAGTCTCTCAACCGAGATGCGTCATGGGCCGGGGCAGGGCGTCAGAGGCCGAAGGCTCCGCCGCTGACGAGGATGACGATGCCCAGGCCGATCAGAACGATCGGGAACAGCACGTGTTCCCAGCGTTCGAGGACTTCGGCGATCGGTCGGCGCGTGGCGATGAACTTGGCCAGCATGACGAGGATCGCGACGAGCAGGAGGAAGACGACACAGTAGGCGACCACGGCTACAGGTCCCACGTTGAGGAAGACCGGGACGTAGACGCCGATGTTGTCTCCTCCGTTGGCGAAGGTGACCGCGGCGACGGTCAAGACGCCGACGTTCTTGCCCTCAACCTTGGCGTCATCGTCATCGTCGTCGCTCCCGCGCCAGGCCCGCCATGCGGCCCACAGGCCTAGGGCCAGGGGGATGAGCCCGAAGTAGGGGATGGCTTCTTCAGGAAGGAATGCTCCCGCGCCCAGTGACACGAGCACGGCGGTGCCCAGGATGCCGGCGAACCCGAGGTACTGGCCTGCGGTGATCCGGGCCGTCGTCCCGCGTTGCCCTGCGCCCCGGGCGAAGAACAGCGAGAGCACGATGATGTCGTCGATGTTGGTGGCAACGAACAGGCCGATCGCCTGCAGGACCGAGGAAACGATCACGCGTCAGGCTCCGCGTTGGCGCACCCGGGAACAGGGCAGGCAGGATCGATGCAGGGAGCGTTCTCGTTCACGGCGAGGGTGACCTCGACCAGTGCGTTGAGCGCCCGTGCCAGGTGCGGGTCGGCGATCTCGTAACGTGTCTGGCGGCCCTCGGGCTCGGCGACCACGATGCCGCAGTCGCGCAGGCAAGCCAGATGGTTCGACACGTTCGAGCGCGTCAGCCCGAGGTCGCGTGCCAGCTCTGCCGGATAGGCGGGCCGCTCCAACAACGCCATCAGGAGCCGTGACCGTGTTGGGTCGGCCATTGCCCGGCCCAACCGGTTCATCACGTCCAGGCGAGTAGCAATGCTCAGCATGTGCTGAACTATACAGCACTGACTGAACCGGCAGCCTGTGCCGCAGACGAAGGTTCTGCGACGGCCCGGCGGTGAGACGCCACGTCGTCCGATCGCTTCGACTGACCGCGTCTCACAAGTCAGTCCGGAACATCGGCAGGCCGCCGCCGCTACTGAACCAACTTCTGAGACCCGTCGGCGGGAGGCCACTCGGTGACGCGCGTCGGCGCCGGCGCATCGCCCACTGGCGCTGCGTCGTTCACTCCAGGCCGGATTGCTCGTCGCGCTAGTTGTACTGCCCAGGCAGGTTGGTTGAGCGGGTGTGACGACACGCGGTAGCGGTCGTGGACGACGAAGACCTCCGGTCGTGGAGTGGAGCTGCTGACGTTCCGCACCACGACCAGGAGGTCTTCGTGTCCCACGCTAACGCTGCTCTGACTCCGCGTGCGCGTCTGCGGTTGGCGCGTCTGATCGTCGAGGAGGATTGGCCGGTCGCGGTGGCCGCCCGCCGGTACGACGTGTCCTGGCCGACCGCCAAGAGGTGGGCTGACCGGTACCGGCAGGCCGGGGCCGAGGGCATGAGCGACCGCTCGAGCCGCCCGTACCGGGTCGCGAATCGGACCCCGCCGCACCAAGTCCGCCGGGTGGTGCACCTGCGGTGGAAGAAGCGACTGTCACCGATCGAGATCGGCGCCCGGGTGGGCATGGCGGCCTCGACCGTGCACGCGGTGCTGGTGCGGTGCCGGCTGAACCGGCTCTCGCACGTCGACATCCGCACCGGCGAGCCGATCCGCCGCTACGAGCACGAACGCCCCGGGGCGATGCTGCACGTGGACGTCAAGAAGCTCGGCAACATCCCCGACGGCGGCGGGTGGCGCTTCGTCGGGCGCCAGCAGGGCAAGCGGCACCGCGCTGCCACTGCGGGGAAGCCGAAGAATGCGCACCGTGACCCCAAGATGGGCACCGCGTTCGTCCACACGGTCATCGACGACCACTCCCGGGTGGCCTACGCCGAGATCCACGACGACGAGACCGCGGCCACCGCCGTGGGTGTGCTGCGCCGGGCGGTGGTCTGGTTCGCCGCCCGCGGCGTGCGCGTCGAGCGGGTGCTCTCCGACAACGGGTCGGCCTACAAGTCCCACGCATGGCGCGACGCCTGCGCCGAGCTCGCGATCACCGTGAAGAAGACGCGTCCGTACCGGCCGCAGACCAACGGCAAGATCGAACGGTTCCACCGCACCATGGCCGCCGGCTGGGCCTTCGCCCGGCACTACAAGTCCGAGACCGCCCGTCGCGCCGCCCTGCCAGGATGGCTCCACCAGTACAACCACCACCGGCCCCACTCAGCGATCGGCAAGGTCCCACCGATCACCAGGTTGACCAACCTGCCTGGGCAGTACAGCTAGTCCGTCTCGGTCTCAGCGGTGCGCGCTGCGTCCAGCCGCGGATGCCGCTCCTCCAGGCCGAGGGCCGCGAGGAGCCACGGCAGATGTTCGACACCGACGCCGAGCTCGATCACACCCGCCGGCACGTCTACCGCCACGATGCGGGTCTCGGGCCATAGGTTCCAGTCTCGTATGCCGGTGTCACGGCCCGTGTCGCGCACCTGCGTCACGGGCAGCGTCAACGGGCCGCCGGGCAGGGTGGCGGAACCCGCCGAGCTCAACACCAGACGCCCTGGCTCGGGCCGGGCGTTGACGGTCTGCCATCGAGGTTTTATACCGCGGTGCAGACGTGCCCGGTCGCGCACGACCACCTCAAGGAAGCCGCGACGAATGCGGCGCCGCTGCAGCCGCCGGCGCAACGCCTCGCTCAGCGGCAAGAACGCGACGACTCCCAGAGCCGGGATGAGCGTGCTGAGGAACGCGTCGACCAACGGATCGCCGAACGCGACCTTGATCGCGGTCGCCACGGCCGTCACGGCTAGGACTGCCACCAGGTAGGCGACGATCCCTACCCAGCGTCGTGAACGCGCTCTCCTTGGTTGCGCACCTTGCGTCCGGTCGTCGTCGGGCACGGCAGGTTGCCCGTCGCCGTGCGGCTCGGTGCTCATGACGTCCTCTCCCCTACGGTGCGCGTCGAGCCTGTCGTCGCGTGCTCGTCGTCGAGATGGCGGTAGATCGTCGCTCGCCCGACCCCGAGGACTGAGGCGATCTCGGTGATCGTGCGCCCCTCGGCGCGCATGCGCCGGGCCTCCTCGATCCGGCCGGGCGGCATGCGGGTCGGGCGTCCTCCGACGCGACCTCGGGCGCGAGCGGCCTCCAGGCCAGCGACGGTGCGGTCCCGGATCAGCTGGCGCTCAAACTCGGCCAAGGCGCCGAACAGGTGGAACGTCAGGCGGCCGCCCGGGGTGGTGGTGTCGATCGACTCGGTGAGCGAGCGGAAGCCCACCCCGCGCGCCTCGAGGTCGACCACGACGTCGATCAGGTGCCGCAGCGAGCGGCCCAGCCGGTCCAGCCGCCACACCACAAGCGTGTCCCCGGGCAGCAGCGCCGCGAGGACCCCGGCGAGCTCGGTGCGGTCGTCGCGCGAGCCCGAGGCGACGTCGACCCAGATCCGCGCGCAGCCGGCCGCGGCCAGAGCATCGCGCTGCAGCGACACGTCCTGCGCGGTCGTCGAGACGCGCGCGTACCCCAGCAGGTGAGCCATGCCTCAAACGTATCGAAAACGTCCTCCGCGGCGTTGCGGACGCATCAAGTTTCGGACGGGGGTTTCGGACGCGCAGTCAAGGGCGTGTCGCGGTTGGTCGGCAAGGCGTCCGCAATCGATGGATACCGGGCGAACGCGAAGGGGAGCTTGGCCTTGAAGCGCCCCCGGCACCTCCGCCAGCCCTCCCTGGTAGGGCGCGAGTCACGCCTCAGCGGCGGCAATGCAGAGGTCCTCGACGAGGGCGCCGGTCGCGGCGCGGCGCTCGGCCGGGTCCTGCAGGCGCAGGATGGACGACGGGTGCGCCGTGATGAGCACCCGGCGGCCGGCGCCGAGGCCCGTGCCGACCTCGTCGTCGCCCAGGATCCGGCCGCGCAGCGCGCCCAGCGTCGCCGCCTCACCCACCACCGCCTTGGCCGCGGTGACGCCGAGGCACACGACCACCTGCGGGCGCACGACCGCCAGCTCCGCCGACAGCCACGGCAGGCAGGCGCGGATGTGCGTCACCGCGGGGCTCTTGTGCAGGCGGCGCGGGCCACGCTCCTCGAAGCGGAAGTGCTTGACCGCGTTCGTCACGTAGACGTCGCCGCGCGGGATGCCGGCGCTCACCAGGGCGTCGGATAGCACCCGCCCGGCCGGGCCGACGAAGGGCTCGCCCTCGCGGTCCTCCCGGTCGCCCGGCTGCTCGCCGACGAGGACGAGGCGTGCGTCGGACGGCCCGGCCGAGAAGACGACCTGGGTCGCCGGCTCCCACAGCTCGCAGCCGCGGCAGGCGGGTGCGGCCGCCCGCAGGTCGTCGACGTCGGCCGCGGGCGGCACCCACTCCTGCGCACCCGGCCGCTGGACCCGTCCCGTCGTCGCCATGCCCCCAGGCTCCGGCCGGCCCGGACGGCCCGCACGCGGGGCCGCCCGGACCGGGCTGCGGTACGCCTCAGCCGGTGGTCGCCGGGGTGACGGCCTCGACCGTCAGGCCGCCGGACAAATCCGCGCGGTCGACGCGGACCGTGTCGCCGTCGTGCACCTCGCCCGCCAGCAGCCGGCGCGCGAGCTGGTCCCCCACCTGCTTCTGCACGAGCCGGCGCAGCGGCCGCGCACCGTAAGCCGGGTCGTAGCCCTCGAGGGCCAGCCACTCGCGCGCCGCCGGCGTCACGTCGAGCGTGAGCCGCCGGTCCGCGAGGCGGCGGGCCAGGGACGCGACCTGCAGGTCGACGATCGACCCGATCTCGTCCAGCGACAGCGGGTCGAAGAGGACGACCTCGTCGAGCCGGTTGAGGAACTCGGGCTTGAACGCCGCACGCACGGCCGTCATGACGGCCTCGCGCTTGGCCTCCTCGCTCGTCGTCGGGTCGACGAGGAACGCCGACCCGAGGTTGGACGTGAGGATGAGGATGGCGTTGCGGAAGTCGACCGTCCGCCCCTGCCCGTCCGTGAGCCGCCCGTCGTCGAGCACCTGCAGGAGGATGTCGAAGACCTCGGGGTGGGCCTTCTCGACCTCGTCGAGCAGCACGACGGAGTACGGACGCCGCCGGACCGCCTCCGTGAGCTGGCCGCCCTCCTCGTAGCCGACGTACCCGGGAGGCGCCCCGACGAGGCGGGCCGTCGAGTGCTTCTCCGCGTACTCCGACATGTCGATGCGGACCATGGCGCGCTCGTCGTCGAAGAGGAAGTCCGCCAGGGACTTGGCCAGCTCCGTCTTGCCGACACCCGTGGGGCCGAGGAAGAGGAACGAGCCCGTGGGACGGTCGGGGTCGGAGATGCCGGCCCGGGCACGGCGGACCGCGTCGGACACCGCCGCGACGGCCGCCCGCTGCCCGATGAGCCGGCGGCCCAGCTCCTCCTCCATGCGCAGCAGCTTGGCCGTCTCCCCCTCGAGCAGGCGCCCGGCGGGGATGCCGGTCCACATCGCGACGACCTCCGCGACCTCGTCCGGGCCGACCTTCTCGGCGATCATCGGCGCCTCGCCCGCGGGGGCGGCGGCGCCGGTCTCGGCCTCCCGGCGCTCGGCCTCGTCGATCTGGCGCTCCACGTCGGGGATCTCGCCGTACATGATCCGGCCCGCCGCGGCGAGGTCGCCCTCGCGCTGGGCACGCTCGGCGTCGGCGCGCAGGGCGTCGAGCCGCACGCGCAGGTCGCCGACGAGGTTGTGGCCCGCCTTCTCGCGCTCCCACCGGGCCGTCAGCCCGGCCAGCTCCTCGCGGCGGTCCGCCAGGTCGGCGCGCAGCCGCTCGAGGCGGTCGGCGGAGGCGGGGTCGTCGGCCTCGGAGAGCACGACCTCCTCCATCTCCAGCCGGGTCACGGCGCGCTGCAGCTCGTCGATCTCGACCGGCGACGAGTCCAGCTCCATGCGCAGGCGGGACGCGGCCTCGTCGACGAGGTCGATGGCCTTGTCAGGCAGCTGCCGGCCGGTGATGTACCGGTCCGACAGGGCCGCGGCGGCCACGAGCGCGGAGTCGGCGATCGTCACCTTGTGGTGCGCCTCGTACCGCTCCTTGAGGCCGCGCAGGATCGCGACGGTGTCCTCGACGGACGGCTCGCCGACGAAGACCTGCTGGAACCGCCGCTCGAGGGCCGGGTCCTTCTCGATGCGCTCGCGGTACTCGTCGAGCGTCGTGGCGCCGACGAGGCGCAGCTCGCCGCGGGCCAGCATGGGCTTGAGCATGTTGCCCGCGTCCATCGAGCCCTCGGAGCCCGCGCCCGCGCCGACGACCGTGTGCAGCTCGTCGATGAACGTGACGACCTCGCCCTCGGAGGACGTGATCTCCGACAGGACGGCCTTGAGGCGCTCCTCGAACTCGCCGCGGTACTTCGCGCCGGCGACCATCGCGGCCAGGTCGAGGGAGACGAGGCGCTTGCCGCGCAGGGACTCCGGGACGTCGCCCGCGACCATGCGCTGGGCCAGGCCCTCGACGACGGCGGTCTTGCCGACGCCGGGCTCGCCGATGAGGACCGGGTTGTTCTTCGTCCGGCGCGAGAGCACCTGCACGACGCGGCGGATCTCCGCGTCGCGGCCGATGACCGGGTCGAGCCGGCCGTCGCGGGCGCGCTGGGTGAGGTCGACGCCGTACTGCTCGAGCGCCTTGAACGTGCCCTCGGGGTTCGGGCTCGTGACGCGGCCGGTGCCGCGCACCGACGGCAGCGCGGCCGCGAGCGCCTCCCGCGTGGCGCCCTGGGCGCGCAGCGCGTCGGCGACGCCGCTCTGGCCGGCGGCCAGGCCGAGGAGCAGGTGCTCCGTGGACACGTAGTCGTCGCCGAGCGTCCGCGCCTCGGCCGACGCCGCCTCGATCGCCGCGGACAGCGTGCGGCTCGGGGTCGGCCGGGCCACCGCGTCGCCGGAGGCGTGCGGCAGGTTGACGAGGGTCGCGCGCACGGCGCGGCCGAGGGCCTGCCGGTCGGCGCCGACGGCATCGAGCAGCGCGAGCGCGACCCCGCCCTCCTGCGCGAGCAGGGCGTTGGCGAGGTGCGCGGGCTCGAGCTGCGGGTTGCCCGCGGCCGACGCCTGGGAGATGGCGTCGCCGAGGGCCTCCTGGGACTTGGTAGTGTATTTGACGTCCACGGGACGGACCTCCGGTCGGTGTGCTGGTCGGGATGCTGTCGATCGCAACCCGAGCAGAGTTGAGTGTATTCCGCTCAACCCCGTGCGCACCCGGTCCGGAGGCCCGTCCGTGGCTCCTGTCAGGTCAGCCGGAACAGGGCCGAGAGGCTCGACCCGTCACGCGTGCCGACGGTGACCTCCAGGCACTGGCCCGCCTGGGCCGGCGTCTTCCAGTTGTAGACGAACCGCCCGGCGGTGGCGTCGTACCGCAGGGACGTCCCGCCCGCGGCCGTCGTCTCCACGGCGTCCTCGGCGGAGCCGCTCGTGCAGCCGACGCGCGTCGCCGTCACATCCCGGTCACGTCCGGCGCGGCGGACCCACGCTCGACCGCACCGTCGACGACGACCCCACGAGCAGCGACGACGGCGGCGAGCCGGCCATCGCGGACACCATCTGCTCCAGGCACACGCGACCGAGCGCGACGAAGTCCGGCGTCACCGTGGTCAGCGGCGGGAAGAAGTGCGCCGCGCCCTCGACGTCGTCGAAGCCGACGACGGAGACGTCCTGCGGCACCTTGACGCCCGCCTCGGCGAAGGCGTGCAGCACCCCGAGGGCGAGCTGGTCGTTGGCGGCGAAGACGGCCGTCGGCAGCCGGTCGGCCGGGTCGTCGGAGGCGCGGGAGCGGGCCAACAGGTCCTTCGCCAGCCGGAACCCGGTCGACGCGGTCCAGTCTCCCACCAGCGGCTCCCGCGGCTGCAGTCCCGCCTGCAGCATCGCGTCGCGCCAGCCGCGCGTGCGGGACCGGGCGTCGAGCCACACCGACGGCCCGGCGACGTGCACGACGTCCCGGTGCCCGAGCTCGAGCAGGTGGCGCGTCGCCAGGCGGGCGCCGGCGTACTGGTTCACGGCCACCGTGTGCACGTCGCCGTCCAGCTCCGAGGGCCCCACCATGACCACCGGGACCCGGCTGCGGTAGCCCTGGACCGCGCGCACGGCCTCGTCGTGCGAGGCGATGACGACCACGCCGTCGACGCCCTGGTCCAGGTAGTGCTCGAGGGAGCCGCGCACGGTCGCGACGTCCCACCGCGTGGCCGTGGCGACCGACACGTACAGCCCCTGGTTGCGGGCCGCGTTCTCCAGCGCGATGAGGGTCATCGTCGGGCCGTAGAGGGGTGAGTCCTCCGTGATGACGCCGATGGCGCCCGTCCGGCGGGTCACCAGGGCGCGCGCGGCGGTGTTGCGGCGGTAGCCGAGCTCCTCGATGGCCTCCTGGACGCGACGGCGCGTCTCGGGCCGGACGTTCGGGTGCTCGTTGAGCACGCGCGACACCGTCTGGTGGGAGACGCCGGCAGCCTGCGCGACGTCGCTCATCGCCGGCGGCCGGTCCGTGCTGCGGTCCGTGCTGCGATTGGTGCTGCGGTCCGGCGCCCGGCCCTGACGTGGTGCGGCGGTGCTCGACGGGGCCGCGACGTCGTCGGCCACGCCCCCCGTCGGGTGTCGTGTCACACTCGGTTCTCTCCTCGGAAGCCCCTGCCCCGGCGCCCCCGAGGGAACCACGGCGTTGTGAACGCTAACAGGTACCGCGCTCCGGAGGAAGGGTGGCAGCATCCGGGCATGAGCGGGACGCAGAGGACGGCAGGGTTGCCGACGGGCGGGGCCACGGAGGTCGCCGACGAGCATCCGGTCGAGGACGTGCTGGGGCAGCAGTGGGTGGCGCGCACCCTGGCCCTGCGGCCCGACGCCCTCGCCCGGCGCGGCGCGCCGGCGCCCGTGGCCACCCTCGTCTCCCCCGCCGGGTCCGACGAGCACCCCCGCGCGGTGGCCGTGCTGTACGTGCACGGGTTCACCGACTACTTCTTCCACGCCCACGTCGGCGCGTTCCTCGGCGAGCACGGCTACGACCTGCACGCCCTCGACCTGCGCGACCACGGTCGCTCCATCCGCCCGGGCCGCCCGCCGACCACGACGTCGGGCCTGGGCGCGCACGCGGAGGAGATCGACCTCGCGGTGCGCCGCCTGCGCCGCCGCTACGCCTCGGTGGTGCTGCTCGGGCACTCGACCGGGGGGCTGGTGACCGCGCTGTGGGCGGACGCCCGGCGCGGGCTCGGGCTCGTCGACGGCCTCGTGCTCAACAGCCCCTGGCTCGACCTGCGGGGCGGGTGGCTGACGAAGCACGCCGTGGGGCCGCTCGCCTCCGCGATCGGGCGGGTGGCGCCGGACGCCGTCGTGTCCCACCTCGGGCCCCACTACGCGCGGGCGCTGCACGCGGAGGGCGGCGGGGAGTGGACCTTCGAGCAGGCCTGGAAGCCGTTCGCCGGGTTCCCCGTGCACGCCGGGTTCGTCCGGGCCGTGCGCGACGGGCAGCGGCGGGTGGCCCGGGGGCTGGACGTCGACGTACCCGTGCTGGTCCTCACCTCCGACGCGGCGGGCCGTGGCGACCGGTGGCACGAGGGGCTGCTGAGCGCCGACTGCGTGCTCGACCCCGCCGACATGCGCGCGCGGGCTCCCCGGCTCGGGCGGGACGTCCGCCTCGTCGAGGTGCCCGGTGGCGCGCACGACCTCGCGCTGTCAGCGGTCCCGGCCCGCGACGTCTACCTCGCCGAGGTCCTCGCGTTCCTGAGGACGCACGCGCCGGCGCACCCCTCGTCGGGCACGGGCCCCTCGACGCCGGCCCACCGCTGACGGGAGGATCGCGTCGTCCCGCACGGGCACCGTCCCGCGGGACCGCAGCCGATCCCACGCCGTCTTCGTGCCCCTGTCCGTGGCGCGCTACCGCCGCACGCCGCGGTAGGGCGGAGGTCCGAGGGGTCGGTCAGGACGTCCAGCGCAGGAGGTGCTCGGCCATCGTCCGGTTCGAGCGGACGGCCGTCGGCAGTCCCGCGACGTTGAGGTGGCCGTGCGGGGCGCCGTGCTCGACGACGACGGCGACCTCGCCGCCCGCGTCCGCGATCTCGTCGGCGACGAGCTCCCCCGAGGGGCGCAGGTCGTCCAGCTCGCTGAGCAGCACCAACGTCGGCGGGAGCCGGTCGAGCCGCCCGAGCGCGGGCGTCGCGTAGGGCTCGTCGGGCGCGTGCGGCCCCAGGTAGGCGGCGTTCATCGCCCGGCAGCCCTCGCGCGTGAAGCGCAGCGGGTCGGGCAGGCGCGCCAGCCGCTCCGCGAGGTCCGGGGTGGCGGCCGGCAGCTCGTGGTGCAGCCACGGGTAGGCGAGCAGCAGGGCCGCCGGGACCGACCCGCGCTCGTCGCGCAGCCGCTGGGCGACGCCGAGGGCGAGGTTGCCCCCGGCGCTGGCACCGCCGAGCGCCCACGGCAGCGACGCGCCCGGCCCGTCCTCCCCGACCGCCCACGCCCAGGCGGCCCGCACGTCGTCGTGCGGCACGGGGAAGTGCACGTCCGCGGTGACGAGCCGGTAGTCCACGGACACCACGACGGCGCCGGCCGCCGCGCCCACCTCGCGGGCCACGACGTCGCCCTCCGGCCAGTCGAGCGTGCCGGCCCCGAACCCACCGCCGTGCAGCCAGACGAGCCCGCGGGTGGCGGGCCCGCCGCCCGCCTGGCGGTAGACGCGCACGGGCACGTCGCCGTGCGGCCCCGGCACGCGCAGGTCCTGCACGTCCGCGGCCGGCGGTCGGTAGCCCTCGACGGGCGCGTGGTAGGCCTCGAGGCGCGCCAGCTCGTCGACCGTGTGGCTCACGGGACCGCGCCCGCCGATCCCCGTGAGCAGCGGCAGCCGCTCCGCGAGGACGGGGTCGACGACCAGGCCGGCGCCGGGACCCTCGCGCACCGCGACGAGGTCGCCCACCGTCGGCCGCTCGCCCTGCCCGTCCGCTGCCGTCACGCGCACCTCCTCGTCGCCCGTCGGCACGCGCCGACCGGTCGCAGCATGCCAGCGGATGCGCCGGGCCGCGCACCTCGTGATGCTGGGCGCATGCCGATGAAGCGCTACGAGGGTGGTCCGCTGCACGACGAGCAGGCCGACGTGCCGGACGGCCACGTCGGCGAGCCGGCGCCGACGCCGGTCCCGGTCACCGGCGGGCGGTACCTCTACGGCCCGGGCCACGAGCTGTCGGACCGCGGCGACGTCGAGCAGATCCTGCTGTGGGAGGCCGCGGGGACGACGCTCGACCTCGGGCTCCACAGCTCGACCGGGGAGGGCCCGGGCGCCAACTGACGGCGGCTCGCCCCCCCGCGGGACCCGGCGAGGAGGCCGTCGTCAGCCTCGTGCAGGGTGACGACCCCGCGACGGCGACGACCGGCTGGCAGGAGCCGGCGCCTAGCGGGACGACGGCGGTCCCGTGCTCGCGCGCACGACGAGCTGCGTGGGGATCATGACGGGCTCGAGGTCCGGTGGCTCCGACGTCCGCATCTGCCGCAGCAGGAGCGCGACGAGCTCGCGGCCGCTGCGGTGGAAGTCCTGCGCGACCGTGGTCAGCGGCGGCGAGGAGTACTCGGCCAGGGCGATCCCGTCGAAACCGACGACGGACACGTCCTGCGGCACGCGCCGGCCGCGCTCGTGCAGCGCGCGCAGCACGCCGAACGCGGTCTCGTCGTTGGCGCAGAACACCGCCGTGACCTCCGGGTCGTCAGCCATCTCGAGGCCGGCCGCGTAGCCCGAGCGGGGCGTCCAGTCGCCGGGGTACGGGCGCGGCGCACGCACGCCCTCCTCCTCGAGCCGGCGCCGCCAGGCCGCGGCGCGGACCATCGCCGGCTCGGAGCTGGCCGGGCCGGAGACGTGGTGGACGGTCCGGTGGCCGAGCGCCAGCAGGTGCCCGACCGCGTCCCGGGTGCCCTGCACCTGGTCGGCGGCCACGGCCGGGTAGTGCCCGACGAGCCGGGAGTAGGAGGCGACGACCGGCAGCCCGGGCGGCAGCGCGAGCGTCTCCGGCGTGTCGTGCTCGGCGCGGATGATGACGAGGCCGTCGATCGCGCGGTGCGAGAGCTGCTGCGCGGCGTGGGTCCACTCCGCCGCACCGGTGGTGCGCACGTGCAGCAGGGTCACGGAGTAGTCCTCGACCTCCGCCGCCTCGAGCACGGCCTCCGTCACGCGCGCCTCACCGGTGCGGTCGAAGGACTGGGCCAGCAGGCCGATCGTGCCGAACCGGCCGCTGCGCAGGGCCCGGGCGACCCGGTTGGGCGAGTACCCCAGCTGCGCCATCGCCTCGAGCACCCGGTCCCGCGTCACGGGCCGCACGACCGTCGCGCCGTTGGCGACCCGGGACACGGTCTGCGCGGACACCCCGGCCAGGCGCGCGACGTCCTCGATGGAGGGGCCGCCCGTCCTCCGCCGCGCCGTCGTCGGTGTGCCCATGGCGGGCATGCTAGACCGCCGGCAGCCGTCGATGGGGACGTCACCATCGACGCCCCGCCCGTCCGGGCGAGACCCGCCGCATCGTTATCCGAGCGTGATGCAGGGCCTTGCGCCGGGCCGGTCCGGCGCTGCTATGTTCACGTCACCATTCAGGACGACGACGTCAGGAGCAGGTCATACGTCCGTGGACAGCGATGTCCACGGGCAGGGGCCCGGCATGCCCGCCGGGCGCCGCAGGGCGGCCCTCCACCGCCGGCGGGCGGGACCAGGTCGGCGCGCAGCCGGCCCTCGGTCACCCCGTGTGACACGCGACGACGCGACGCACAGCAGAAGGAGACGGCGTTCCGATGAGGACTTCAGCACGCAAGCTCGTCGCCCTGGGGGCGGTCCTGCCCCTCGGGCTCGCCCTGGTCGCCTGCAGCGGCGGCTCGGACGGGGGCTCCGGCGGCGGCGGTGGCGGCGCCGAGGGCGACAACACCCTGACGGTGTGGGCCTGGGACCCGGCGTTCAACATCTACGCGTTGGAGGAGGCCGAGAAGGTCTACCAGCAGGAGAACCCGGACTTCACGCTCGACATCCAGGAGGTTCCCTGGGAGGACGTGCAGACGCGTCTGACCACGCTCGCGCAGTCCCAGCAGACGGGCGAGCTGCCCGACATCTTCCTCATGCAGAACAACGCGTTCCAGAAGAACGTGCTCAACTACCCCGACCTGTTCAGCGACCTCGAGGGCAGCGACGTCGACTTCTCGGAGTTCCCCGAGTCCGTCGTGGCGTACTCGACGGTCGACGACGTCCACTACGGCGTGCCCTTCGACAACGGCACCGCCGTCACGGCCCTGCGCACGGACGTGCTGGAGCAGGCGGGGTACACCGTCGACGACTTCACCGACATCACCTGGGACGAGTTCATCACCCTGGGTGAGGACGTGCTGGCGAAGACGGGTCAACCGCTCCTGTCCGGGCAGGCCGGCTCCGCCGACCTGCCCGTGATGATGCTGCAGAGCGCCGGTGCGAGCCTCTTCGACGAGGAGGGCAACCCGACGATCGTCGACAACGAGGCGCTCACCGCCGCCATCGACACCTACCAGCGGCTCGTGGAGAGCGGCGTCCTCGTCGAGGTCAACACCTGGGACGAGTACATCAACACCCTCGTCAACAGCACCGTCGCGGCGACGGTGAACGGTGTCTGGATCCTCGGCTCGATCCAGAGCGCCGAGGACCAGGCCGGCAAGTGGGCCATCACGAACGTGCCCTCGCTCGACGGCGTCGACGGCGCGACGAACTACACCGCCAACGGCGGCTCCTCGTGGGCCATCAGCTCCAACGCGGACGTCGAGCTCGCCCAGGACTTCCTGGCGACGACGTTCGCGGGCTCGTCGGAGTTCTACGACACGATCCTCCCCGGCGCGGGTGCGCTGGCGAACTGGATCCCCGCCAGCGAGAGCGACGTCTACGGCGAGCCCCAGGAGTTCTTCGGCGGCGACGCCATCTACAGCAAGGTCGTCGGCTACGCGGAGGAGGTGCCCAGCAACAACACCGGCGCCTACTACTACGAGGGGCGTGACGCGGTCAGCGTCGCCATCACGAACATCATGAACGGCACGGACCCGGAGGCCGCACTCGCCGAGGCGCAGTCGACCGTCGAGTTCGCCATGGGCGGCTGACCCTCCCCGCGCGGCGGGCCCGGCACGCACCAGCCGCCCGCCGCGCGGATCCCTGTTCGCCCGACCCCTGCACCCCGTACCCCTGAGAGGTGGGTCCGCCGTGGCTCGTCCGACCGCAACGGCCCGGAGGCCTGTGCCGGGAGACGCCCCCGTCACCGGCACCGTCGCTGCTCCCCTGCCGCCCCGCCCGAAGCTCTCGCGGCTCGAGCGCCGCAAGAGCCTGACGGGTTGGGCCTTCCTGCTCCCCGCGTCGCTGCTCATCCTCTGGCTGAGCTTCTGGCCGATGATCCAGGCGGCGATCCTGTCGCTGCAGACCGGCCGCGGCACGCGACTCAGCTTCGCCGAGCCGCTGTGGTCGAACTACCAGCGGCTGCTCGAGGACGAGACCTTCAGGCTCACCCTGCAGAACACGTTCATCTACCTGGTCATCCAGGTCCCGCTCATGCTCATCATGGCGCTGGTCCTGGCGAACCTCCTGAACAACCCGAACCTGCGGTTCAAGAGCATGTGGCGCACGGCCATCTTCCTGCCGAGCGCGGTCGGTCTCGTGTCCTACGCGCTGGTCTTCCGGACGATGTTCGCCAACGACGGCCTCGTCAACGACCTGCTCATGGGCGTCGGCATCCTCGACTCGCCGGTCAACTGGCTCGGCCAGACCGGGACCGCCCGGTTCGTCCTCGTCCTCGGCCTGCTGTGGCGCTGGACGGGCTACAACATGATCTTCTACCTGGCCGCGCTGCAGACGATCGACCGCTCGACCATCGAGGCGGCGAAGATCGACGGCGCCAGCTCCGCCAAGGCCTTCTGGTACGTGACGGTGCCGCAGCTGAAGCCCATGATCCTGCTCACCGCGATCATGTCCACGAACGGCACGCTGCAGCTCTTCGACGAGTCCTACGCGCTGACCGCCGGCGGTCCCGCGAACACGTCGATGACGATCTCGCACTACCTGTACCAGGTGTCGTTCCGCAACAGCCCCAACTTCGGCTACGCCTCGGCCATCTCCTACGTGATCCTCATCATCGTCGCGGCCCTCGCGGTGGTGCAGCTCAAGGTCGGTGACAAGCGTGACTAGGTCCATGCAGAAGGTGCCGGGGTACGTCTTCCTGGCGTTCGCAGCGGTCGCCAGCGTGTTCCCCCTGTACTTCATGGTCGTCTCGGCCACGAACACCAGCAACGAGGTCCTGGCCTCCAAGCTGCTCCCCGGCACGCACCTGCTGGAGAACTTCCAGACCCTGGTGGGGGCGCAGCCGCTCGGCACGGCGTTGTGGTACTCGGCGATCATCGCCGTCGGCACGACCGTCCTGGCCCTCGCGGTGACCTCGATCGCGGGGTACGGCTTCGAGGTGTTCCACACCAAGGCCAAGGACCGGTTCATGGCGCTGCTGCTGCTGGCGATCATGATCCCGTTCGCGGCGACGATGATCCCGCTGTTCCGGATGTTCGCCGACCTCGGGCTGGTCAACAGCTGGATCGCCGTGGTGCTCCCCGCGATCTCCACGCCGTTCCTCGTCCTGCTGTTCCGGCAGGCCTCGCGGTCCTTCCCGCACGAGGTCATCGAGGCGGCCCGGATCGACGGCCTCAAGGAGCTGCAGATCTTCCTGCGCATCTACCTGCCCACGATGAGGCCGACGTTCGCGGCCGCCGCCGTCATCACCTTCATGACCGCGTGGAACAACTTCCTGTGGCCGAAGGTCGTCCTGGTCAACAACGACGTGCAGACCCTGCCGATGCTCCTCACGAACATCCAGGCCGGCTACGTCACGGACTACGGGATGCTCATGCTCGCGGTCCTCATCGCGTCGCTGCCCGCCATGGTCGTCTTCCTCGCGCTGCAGAAGAGCTTCGCCGAGGGCATCACGGGGGCCATCAAGTGACGCCGGACCTCGCCCGCATCGACGACCCGACCTGCGTCGCCGAGAACCGCCTCCCGCCGCACGCGGACCACCGCTGGTTCGCGTCGGCGCGGGAGGCGGCGGGCGGGGTCAGCAGCTTCGAGCAGCGGCTCAGCGGCACCTGGCGCGTGCAGGTGGCCGAGAACCCCGACGCCGTCGTGCCGGGCTGCGAGCAGCCCGGGACCGACCGCAGCGGGTGGGACGAGATCGAGGTCCCCGGCCACCTGCAGCTCCAGGGCCACCACCGGCCGCAGTACGTCAACGTGCAGTACCCGTGGGACGGCCACGAGACGCTCGAGCCGGGCCGGGCGCCCCGCCGCAGCAACCCCGTGGCCACCTACGTGCGCACCTTCACCCTCGACCGTCCGCTCGCACCGGGCGAGCGCGTGAGCGTCGTGTTCGAGGGCGCCGAGAGCGCCGTCCTGGTCTGGGTCAACGGCACCTGGGTCGGCTACGGCACCGACACCTTCACGCCCTCGGAGTTCGACGTCACCGACGCCCTCGTCGACGGCGAGAACACGCTGGCCGCGCGCGTCGTCACGTGGACGGCCGGCTCGTGGATCGAGGACCAGGACTTCTTCCGGTTCTCCGGCCTCTTCCGCGACGTGGTGCTGCGCCGCCGGCCGGCCGTGCACGCCGAGGACGTGCGGGTGACGACCCGGGTCGCGGACGGGCTGGACCGCGCGACGGTCCGCGTCCGCGTCCGGCTGACCGGCGAGGGGTCCGTGACGGCCGTGCTCGACGGCGTCGGGCCGCTGGCGGTCGACGGCGACGGCGACCTCGTCGTCGAGGTGACAGACCCCCGGCTGTGGAGCGCCGAGGACCCGGCCCTGTACGACCTGCACCTGGAGGTCCGGGACGCCGCCGGGGCCGTGACGGAGCACGTGCCCCTGCGCGTGGGCGTCCGCCGGTTCGGCATCGAGGACGGCGTCCTGCGGATCAACGGGCGCCGGCTGGTGCTCACGGGCGTCAACCGGCACGAGTTCGGGCTCCGCGGCCGGGTCGTCACGCGCGAGGAGACCGAGGCCGACCTCCGGTTCATGAAGCGGGTCGGCATCAACGCGGTGCGGACCAGCCACTACCCGAACAACGGCTTCTTCTACGACCTGTGCGACGAGTACGGGCTCTACGTGGTCGACGAGATGAACCTCGAGTCGCACGCCATGTGGGACCGGCTCCTGCGCCGGGGCCTGCCGCCCGAGGAGGCCCTCCCCGGGGACCGGCCCGAGTGGCTGCCCACCCTGCTCGCGCGCGCCGCCGCCATGCTCGAACGGGACAAGAACCACCCCAGCGTCGTCATGTGGTCCTGCGGCAACGAGTCCTACGGCGGCACGGACGTCCTCGCGGTGGCGGACTGGTTCCGGTCCGTCGACGACCGCCCGGTCCACTACGAGGGCGTGCACTGGGACCCGCGGTACCCGTCGACGACCGACGTCGTCAGCACCATGTACACGCCGGCCGCCGAGGTCGAGGCGTTCCTGGCCGACCACCGTGACAGGCCCGTCATCCTGTGCGAGTACGCGCACGCCATGGGCAACTCCTTCGGTGCCGTCGGGAGGTACCTCGACCTGGCCTACCGCGACCCGCTGTTCCAGGGCGGCTTCATCTGGGACCTCGCGGACCAGGCGCTGCCGCTGACGGACCGGCACGGCGTCCCGTTCTTCGGCTACGGCGGTGACTTCGGGGACGTGCCGCACGACGGGGACTTCTCCGGCAACGGCCTCCTCTTCGCCGACCACACCCCGAAGCCCTTCGTCCAGGAGGTCCGGTACCTCTACCAGCCCTACCGGGTCGCGCTCGTCGACGAGGGCGGCCGGCCCGCGCTGCGGGTGGAGAACCGGCACCTGGTGACGCCCTCGTCGGCCCACGCGTGCGTCGTCACGCTGGCGCGGGAGGGCGTGGTGCTCGACGAGCAGCCGCTGGAGACCGCCGTCGCGCCCGGCACGACCACCACCGTCCCGCTGCCGCTGGCGCTGCCGGACGAGCCGGGCGAGTACACCGTCGACGTCTCGTTCCGGCTCCGGGAGGCGACGCGGTGGGCGCCGGCGGGCCACGAGGTCGCGCACGAGCAGGCGGTCGTCGTCGTGCCGCAGGTGACCGCGCCCGAGCGGGCCCGCGTGACCGGCGCCGCACCCGCCCCCGAGGTCGTCGACGGCATCCACAACGTCGGCGTGCACGGCCCCGGCTTCAGCGCGCTGTTCTCGCGCCTCCACGGCGGCCTGCTCTCCTACCGCTACGGCCCCGGCACGGCGACCGGCGGCGGCCGCGAGCTCGTCGCCTCCGTGCCGAGGCCGAACTTCTGGCACGCCCCCACGTCCAACGAGCGCGGCTGGGGCGGGCCGGCGGAGGACGGCCAGTGGCTGCTGGCCGGCCGCTACCCGCGCCTCGTGCCCGACGTCCCGCAGCCGGAGGTCGTGCCCGACGAGGGGGGCGTGGCGCTCACCTTCCGCTACCTCCTGCCGACCGCGCCGACGAGCACGTGCGACGTCACCTACCGGGTCGACGGCACGGGCCGCGTCGAGGTCACGCAGGTCGTGCGGCCGGGCGAGGGCCTGCCCGACATGCCCGAGCTCGGCATGCTGCTCACCATGGACCCCGCGCTGCACCACCTGCGCTGGTACGGCGAGGGCCCCGAGGAGTGCTACGTCGACCGCCGCGCCGGCGCCCGGCTGGACGTGCACACCCGGGACGTCCGGACGGCGCTCACGCCGTACCTGCGGCCGCAGGAGGCGGGCAGCCGCACAGGCGTGCGGTGGGCGGAGGTCACCGACGACGCGGGCACGGGGATCCGGCTCGAGCACGTCGGGGACCCCGGCCCGACCGGCGGCATGGAGCTGTCGGTCCTGCCCTGGACGCCGGACGAGATCGAGAGCGCGACCCACCCGAACGAGCTGCCCCCGGTCCACCGCACCGTGCTGCGGCCGGCGCTCATGCGCCGCGGCGTCGGCGGCGACAACTCCTGGGGCGCCCGCACCCACCCGGAGTTCCTGCTCCCCCGCGGTCAGGAGCTCACGTTCCGCTTCGCGTTCCGGGGGGTGTGAGGTGCTGCCCGTCACCGCGAGCATCACGAAGAACCGGCAGACGCCCGCGACGCTGCGAGCGATGCTCGCGCGGGCCTACGGGCCGGACCAGGTGCCCGACGAGCGGGACGGCGACGAGGGGTGGTGGTCCGAGCTCGGCCACGGCTGGTTCAACGTCGCCTACCGCCTGCGGCTGCGCGACGGCCGGGAGGTGGTCGCCAAGATCGCCCCACCCGCGGACGTCGAGGTGATGACCTACGAGCGGGGTGCCATGGGCATCGAGCTCGCGACGATCGCGCTGCTGCGCGAGCGCACGGAGGTGCCGGTGCCCGAGGTGCACCACGTCGACACGACGCACGACCTGGTGGACGCGGACTGGTTCACCATGGCGCTCGTCGAGGGCGAGGACCTGGGCGAGCTGTCCACGACCCTGCTGCCCGCCGAGCTCGACCGGCTCGACGCCGTGCGCGGTGACCTGACGCGACGCATCAACGAGGTGCGCGGCCCCTGGTTCGGCCCGCTCGCCGGGCCCGGCGAGCGCACCTGGCGTGCGACCTTCACGCGGCTCGTCGAGGACGTGCTGCGCGACGGGGAGCGGCGCGCGGTGGACACCGGCGTCGAGCCGGACGAGGTCCGGGCCCTCCTGCGCGCGCACGGCGGCACCCTCGAGGAGGTGACGGAGCCCCGCATGGTCGAGTGGGACCTGTGGCCCCCGAACGTCATGGTCCACGACGGCGAGGTCGTGGCGGTCATCGACCACGAGCGGGCGTTCTACGGCGACCCGCTCGTCGAGGCGGGCTTCTGCGGGATCACGACACCCGAGCTCGGGGACCCGGCGGCGTTCCTGCGCGGGTACGGCCACCCCGGCGTCCTCACCGACACCGAGCTGCGCCGGCGGCAGCTGTACTCGCTGCACCTGCTCCTCGTGATGGTCGTCGAGACCGTCTACCGCGGGCACACGGACCCGACGCAGTACGACTGGGCGCGGGCGCGGCTGGCCGAGGTCGTCGCCGCCCTGCGCGACGGGCGCCCCTGACCACCGCACGGGACCCCACGGCCGAGCTGGGCACACGGCCGGTCGGCCGGCTGCTGTGGCACGCGTGCAGCCAGACCACCGGCGCCGTCGCCGTCTACGGCGTCTAGGGCTGACGAGCGCGTGGTTCGTCGCCGTGGGGGTGGGACCGCAGGCGGTCGCGGCGGTCACCCTCGTCACGCCCGTCCTCCTGGTCCTCGGCGCCCTGGCGACGACCGTCGGCACGGGTGGCGCGTCCCTGGTCTCGCGGTCGCTCGGGGCAGGGGACCCGACGGGCGCCGCACGGGCCGCGGGTGGGGCGGTCGCCGTGTGGACGGTGGGCGCGCTGACGGTGTCCGTCCTGGGGCTCGTGCTGCTCGAGCCCCTGCTGACCCTGCTGGGCACGCCCTCCGCCCTGCGCGACGACGCCCGCGCCTACGCGGCCGTCCTCCTCGCCGGGTCGCTCGTCGCCACCGGGTTCTCGGCCCTGATCCGCGCCGAGGGACGGCTGCGGTACGCGACGGCGGTGTGGCTCGTCCCCGTCCTCGTGCAGATCGCGCTGGATCCGCTGCTCGTCCTCGTGCTCGACCTCGGTGTGCGCGGCGCCGCGCTCGGCACCGTCGGCGGTCAGCTGGTGTCCGCCGCCATGAGCGCGTGGTTCTTCGTCGGGCAGCGGGACCGGCCCTACCGGATCCGGCCGCGCGACCTGCTGCCCGACGGCAGGACCGTGGGCGCGGTCCTGTCCCTCGGGGCGCCGGCGTTCCTCGCCGGGGCGGGCACGACCGTCGTGGCCGTGCTGGTCAACGCGGCGCTGGCGCGCGCCGACGACCCCGCGGACCTCGCGGGGTACGCGCTGGCGGCCCGGGTCGTGGCCTTCGTGACGATGCCGTTCCTCGGCATCGCGCAGGGGCTCGCACCGGTGCTCGGGTACAACGCCGGCCGGGGGCTGCACGCGCGCGTGGCGGCGGCGCGGCGGATCGCGGTCGTCGCGACGACCAGGTACGGCTGCGCGGCCGCGGTCGTCGTCGCCCTGGCGGCGCCCGCACTCGTCGGCGTCTTCACCGCGGGGACCGACGTCGCCGCGGCGGGGACCCGCGCGCTGCGGGTCCTGGCGGTCGGCGTCGCGGTCTCCGGGCTGGTGCCCGTCGTGGCCGCCTGCTGCCAGGCCGTGGGGCGCCCCCGTCCCGCCTACGTGCTCACGCTCGGGACGCTCGTGGCCGTGCGGATCCCTGCCGTGCTCGTCGCCGCCCCGCACGGGACACGCGCGGTCCTGCCCGCGCTCGCGGTCGCGGAGGTGCTGTCGGCCGTCTGCGCCGCGGCGGTGCTCCGGCTCGCGGGACCGGCTCGGCGGGCCGCCCGGACACGATCGCGCACGTCGCGGGCGGCGTCCTGACGGCTCAGCGGAGACGTCCTACCGTGGAACGGCCCCGGTGATCGCCTCGGCGACCTCGCCCACGGCCGACCCGACCGACGCCGCCACCGCGGCGCGGTCGCCGTCCTCGCTGTCGTGGACGAACGCGGTGACGCCCCGCCGCGCGCCGCAGTACCCGACGACACCCGCCTCGACCTGCGTCCGGAACGCCGCGTCGTAGCCGTGCCGTGCGAAGGACCTCGCGGAGGTCCCCGACAGGGGCACCAGGTGCACGGTCAGGCGCTGCAGGCGCGGCACGACGCGCCCGTCGGCGTCGAGGTCGAAGGCCCAGCCCGCGACGAACACCCGGTCGACCCAGCCCTTGAGCAGCGCGGGCAGCGACCACCAGTACACGGGGAAGACGAGGACCAGGTGCTCCGCCTCGTCGACCCGTCGCTGCTCGGCGAGGACGTCGGCCGCGGGCCGCGACCGCCCGAGGTAGGCGTGCCGGTCCTCGAGGCGGAACCGCGGGTCGAAGCCCTCCTGCGCCAGGTGTGCCGTCGCGGTCCCCGCCGGGCCGAGGTGCTCCGCGAGCCGTGCCGCCACGTGGTGGGTCAGCGAGGCCGGGTCCGGGTGGGCGGTGACGATCAGCGTGCGCACGGCGACGATCCTGCCGGGCTCCGCGCCCACCGCGCGTCACCCCCACGACGACGTCGTCCAGCTGCGGGGGACGCTGCGCCGCGGCGGTCTGCTGCACCACCCCGGGGCCCTGCGGTGGTGGCACAACCCCGTCTTCACGGCGGTCCTGGACGACGAAGGGCTGCGGCTCTGGCGCGGTGGGCGGGCACCGTCCCTCGTCGCGGACGTGCCCTGGGCGCGGGTGCGGGCGGTCGGCCGGTACACGGCCGCCCTGTCGCAGGCCGGTCCGCGCCCGGTGGCGGGGGTCGCCCTCATCGGTGGGGAGGAGCTCGCACTCGTCCCGCTCCGACGTCGGGGCGGGGTGGCGTCCGCGAGGACGCGGGCAAGGGTGTCGTGCCCGCGCTGCTCGGGACGCTCTGGCGGCCGGCCGCCCGGTGGTCCCCGGCCGTGCCGTGGGACGCGGGCTCGCGGGCGGACGCGCGCTGACCGTCGGACAGGTGCAGCCGCCGGGTCGTCAGCGGTCGTTCCTGCCCCGGCAGAGGTGGCGATTGCGCGGAAAGCGCTTGCCTGCGCCGCTCCCGCGTGCCATGCTCGCCCTCGACGACGGCGCCGCCACGTGCGTGGCGCAGCACGACGGAAGAGGGCGACGATGCCGGCAACGGCCCTGGTGACGGGCGGCAACCGCGGGATCGGGCTGGGGATCACCCGCCGCCTGCTGCAGGACGGCTGGGCCGTCTCCATCCTGGCCACGCGGCCCGCCCCCGAGGACGTGCTGGGCGAGCTGCGGGAGCTGGCGGGCGACGAGGCCCGAGTGCGCTACGTCCAGGGATCGGTCGCGGAGCCGGCCGACCACGAGCGGTACGTGCAGGACGCCGTCGACGCCTGGGGGCGGCTGGACCTCCTCGTCAACAACGCCGGTGTCGCACCGAGCGTGCGCGCGGACATCCTCGAGGCCGGCACCGAGAGCTTCGACCGCGTGCTCGGCATCAACCTGCGCGGTCCCTACTTCCTCACGCAGCGGTTCGCGCAGGAGGTCATCCGCCTGCGCGGTCCGCTCGAGGCCCTGCCCGAGCCGCCCGCCGGCCCGGTGGCGACGGTCGTCAACGTCTCGTCGATCTCCGCCACCACGGTCTCGGTCAACCGCGGCGACTACTGCATCTCCAAGGCCGGCGTCGGCATGGCGACACAGCTCTGGGCCGCGCGCCTGGCACCCGAGGGCGTCGTCGTCTACGAGGTCCGCCCCGGCGTCATCGCCACCGACATGACCGCCGGCGTCACCGAGAAGTACGACGCGGTCTTCGCCGGCGGGTCCGTGCCCATCGCCCGGTGGGGCCGGCCCTCGGACGTCGCCGGCGCCGTCGCGATCCTGGCCTCCGGGCAGACGCCGTACTCGACGGGCGAGGTCTTCCACGTCGACGGCGGCATGCACATCCCCACGCTCTGACGGCGGGCCCGACGAGGGGCCCGCCACCCGCACGACCGGCGCCGAGGAGGCCCGCATGAGCACGCACGAGCCGGAGACGGTCCGCATCGGCACGCACGACATGCCCGTCGTGACAGCCAACACCGTCGTCGTCGGGACGGGCTCGGCCGGCCTCTGCGCCGCCGACCGCCTCTGGGAGTTCGGCCAGGACGACGTCGTCATGGT
Organism: Cellulomonas sp. plas2; assembly: GCF_057221735.1. NCBI lineage: Bacteria > Bacillati > Actinomycetota > Actinomycetes > Micrococcales > Cellulomonadaceae > Cellulomonas > Cellulomonas sp. plas2. The sequence goes on along the minus strand of NZ_CM170155.1, from coordinate 433,080 downwards.
CGCCGACAAGGTGAACGCCGGCGCCAGCCGCAACGCCGGCTCGGACAAGCAGACGTACTACAAGCTCACGCTGTCCGGTGGCGACGGCGACTCCGTGCGGGAGATGTCCGACACCCTCTTCGCCGGCGGCGCGATGGACGGGGACAACGCGCTGGCCGAGGCGGCGCTGTCCGCCCGCGGGTTCCTGCACCTGTGCGACCTCGGCGTCCCCTTCCCGCAGAACCGCTACGGCGAGTTCATCGGCTACAAGACCGACCACGACCCGCGCCGCCGCGCCACCTCCGTCGGCCCCTACACCAGCCGCAGCATGGTGGAGCAGCTGGAGAAGAAGGTGCACCGCAACGGCACCCGGATCTTCGACGAGTGCCGCGTCGTCGACGTCGTCACGCGCCCCACCCAGGACGGCGGCACCGCGGTCGCGGGCCTGCTGGTCCTGCGCACGGACGTCCCGCACGACGGGGAGCAGAGCCCGTTCCTGCTCTTCCGCTGCACGAACCTCGTCTACGCCACGGGCGGACCCGCCGGCATGTACGCCACGCGCGTCTTCCCGAACGGCCAGTGGGGCGCCTCGGGCGCCGCGTACCGGGCCGGGGTCCACGGCAAGAACCTCACCGAGTGGCAGTTCGGCCTCGCCTCGACGAAGCCGCGCTGGAACGTGTCCGGCACGTACATGCAGGTCATCCCGCGCTTCGTGTCCACCGACGCCGACGGCGGCGACGAGCGGGAGTTCCTCACCGAGACGATCGGCGACTACGGCCGCCTCATGTCGCTGGTGTTCCTCAAGGGCTACCAGTGGCCGTTCGACATCCGGAAGGCACTCGACGGCTCCTCGCTCGTCGACCTGCTGGTCTACCGCGAGACGACGCTGCGCGGGCGACGCGTCTTCCTCGACTTCCGACGCAACCCGGTGCAGGACACGTTCGACCCGTCGGCGCTGAGCCCCGAGGCGTACGAGTACCTCGACCGCGCCGGCGTCCTCTTCGGCACGCCCATCGAGCGCCTGCGCCGCATGAACGAGCCCGCGTACCAGTTCTACCTGGACAAGAACCCGTACGTGGACCTCGAGACGCAGATGCTCGAGGTGGACGTCTGCGCGCAGCACAACAACGGCGGCCTCGTCGTCGACGCGTGGTGGCAGTCCAACGTCGCGGGGTTCTTCCCCGTGGGCGAGGCCGGCGGTGCGCACGGCGTCTACCGGCCCGGCGGCGCCGCGCTCAACAGCGGCCAGGTCGGAGCCACGCGCGCGGCGCAGTTCGTCGCCGCGCGCCGCGCGGACGCCCCGCTCGACGAGGCCGCCTTCGCGGCGGCCGCCGCACCCGTGCTGGACGGCGCGCTGGACCTCGTCGGGCGCGCCACGGCCCGCGCCGCCGCGGGCGTCCCGGACAACACCGGGGACCTCCTGCGCGACGTCCAGGTGCTCATGAGCGCCAAGGCCGGGCCGGTGCGCTCGGCTGCATCGATCCACGAGGCGCTCGTGCAGGTGCACGACTGGCTGTCCCGGTACGAGGACCTCGTCACCGCCGACGCCGGGTCGCGCCGGGCCGTGAACCGCACGTTCCTCGTGCGCGACATCCTCACCAGCGCCTACGTGTACCTGTCGGCGATGGCCGACTACGTCGCCCACGGCGGGCGCTCGCGCGGGTCGGTGCTCTACACCGACCCCGAGGGCGACCTGCCGCACGTCGGGTACGGGCCGACGGCGGACGCCGAGCTGGACCTCCCGGAGGTCTTCCGGTTCCGCCTCGACCGGGGGTCGCTCGACGACGAGGTGCAGGAGACGGCCTGGGTGCCCGCGGGCGGCAAGCCGCCGGTGTCCGCCGACGCCGTGCTCGTCGACTGGGCGCCGGTCGAGGAGCGCGCCGCCGACGACGCCGCCGGCTCACCGGTCTTCCGCTGGCGCCCGCGGCGGCCGATCCCTCAGGACGACGACTTCTTCGAGAACGTCTGGCGCGAGTTCCGCGAGCACGGCAACGTCGTCTGAGCGCCCTGGGCTCAGGGCAGCGGGACGCCGGCCCGGTACTCGGGGCTGGCGACGATGCCGGAGACGATGCGCTCCGACCGCTCACCGGCCTGCAGGGCCCGGACCCACCCCAGCACGCCGGAGTGGTCCGCCTCCCGGTGCAGGAGCTCCCGGTAGTACGCGCCGACGACGGTCGAGAGGTGCTCCGTCGAGTACAGGAAGCCGGTGGCGACCTGCGCGCGCCCGGCACCCCGCTCGATCGCGGTGCGCCAACCCGCCACCTCGTCGGGCGACGCCTCGCGACCGAGGACGTCGAGGTACAGCGCCTCGACCCAGCCCTCGATCGTCCCGCCCGAGAAGAGGAAGTACTCCTGCGAGGCGATGAACCCCGACTCCATCTGCTGGATCGGCATGCCGCGGCCCATGGCGTCCAGCCATCCGGCCGCGCCCGCGGCGTCCGGGCTCCGGCCCAGGTAGTGCAGGTAGGACTCCCGGATGAGCCCGGAGCGGAACTCCGCCGAGGCGGTGATCGCGTCCGCCACGGCGGAGTACGGCGTTCCTGCCCGGAGCGCCTGCGACCACCCGGCGAGACCCGCGGGCTCGGGCGCGCGGCCGAAGAGGTCGCCGTACACGTGGGTCACGTACGCGTCGACGGGCTCGGCGACGACGGCACGGCGGAGCGGGACGCTGATCCTCACGTGGCGGGTCAGGTCGTCGAGGGTCTCCGTCTGGGTCAGGACGGCCCAGTCGCCGTCCTCGACGGCACCGGGGAGGGCGATGTCCACCGCAGGGTCGCCGGGCGCGTGCCGGGCCGTCATCGTCGACGGCCGCGTCGCGGCGCCGTCCCGCCGCACGTACGAGGGGACGAAGGCGCCGGACCGGACGAGGTCGGGGATCGACAGGTCGAGCACCACGCGCGTCCCGACCTCGACGGGCGCGACCACGTACTCGCGCGACTCCTCGCCGCCGTGGTCGACCGGCAGGTCGACGTCGACGATCGCCGAGCCACCCGGCACCGGCGTCCCGGTCGAGACGACCTCGATGGTGAGCGCGACCCGCGTGCCGCCGCCCTCGCCGGCCACGGTCACCAGGACGGGCGCCGTCGCGTCCGTGACGGAGCACCGCGCCCTCGCGTCGACGTGGTTCACGGCGACGACGCCGTCGTAGTAGGAGGAGGAGTAGCGGTCCTGGCAGCCGTCGACGGTCGTCCAGGTCGTCGGCCTGCCGTCCGACTCGCGGAGCAGCTGGTCCATCTCCCAGGGGAGCCGGACCCGCGCCTCCCAGGTGTCCGAGGGCACCTCGACGCCCCGCCCCTCGTCCACCAGCCAGGTCGCGGCGACGTCCGTCCGCACCGGCCGGTAGCCGCTCCCGTCGGCGACCGACACGGAGCCCGTGCCCGACGCGGCCGACGCCGCCACGGCGCCCGGCACGACGACCACCGCCGCCGTGAGGACCGCGACCACGGCCCCCCGTCCTCGTCGCCACGCTGCTGTCGTCATCGTCCTGCTCCTCGGTACGGGCCGTCGTCGTCGGGCGCCGTCCCCCGGCACGCCGACCGCCCGTCGACCGCTCGCGGACGGGCGCGGAGGTCACGGCGGGACGAAGGGGCCCGGGCAGGGCGGCGGGGCGACCCTAGCGCCGCCGGGGTGCCGCGCCGCGCCGCCGCGGCAGCCCGATGCGGTCGAGGTCGTGGGCGACGACGACCCGCGCGTCGCCGGCCGCCGCGCGGGCCTGCACCGCCAGCGGCTCGAGGTCGTCGTAGCGCCCCGAGAAGTGCGTGAGCACCAGCAGCCGCGCCCCCGCCCTGCCGGCGAGCGCCCCGGCCTCGCCGGCGGTGAGGTGCCGGTAGGCCGCGGCGAGGTCTGCGTCCTCGTCGGCGAACGTGCACTCGGCCAGCAGCAGGTCGGCACCGTCCGCGAGCGCCTCGGCGCCGACGCAGGGCGCCGTGTCCATGACGACGGCGACCCGCTGCCCCGGCCGCGGCACGGAGACGTCCTCCAGCCGCAGGGGCCCGGCCGCGGTCGTCGCCGTCCCGGTCCGGACGAGCTCCCCCACCGCGGGCCCGGCCAGCCCCGCAGCGGCCAGCCGGTCGGGCAGCAGCGTGCGGCCGTCCGGCTCGACGACCCGGTAGCCGAAGGTCGGCACGCGGTGGCGCAGCGGGGCCACCTCGAGCCCGTCCGCGACCGGTCCCGCCTCGTCGTGCGGGTGCAGGCGCAGGTCCAGCCCCGGCGTGGCCAGGCCGACGAGGGCGCGCAGCACGTCCTCGCCGCCGCGAGGGTAGTGCAGGTGGACCGGGTGCTGCACCCCGTCGAGCACGAGCCGCGACAGCACGCCGGGCAGACCGAGGCTGTGGTCGCCGTGCAGGTGGGTCAGGCAGATGCGCGTGATGGCCGGCGGCGCCACCCCGGCGAGCGTGAGCTGGCGCTGCGTCCCCTCGCCGGGGTCGAACAGGTACGTCTCGGAGTCCCACCGCAGCACGTAGCCGTTGTGGTTGCGCGTCCGGGTGGGCACCTGGGAGGCCGTCCCGAGGACGACGAGCTCGCGCACCCGGCCAGTCTGCCGCTCACGGGCCCTCGCCGGCCGCCCGGGTGGCGGGTCGCGCGTGACGATCCCAGGCTGGACCCATGGCCGCCTACCGCATCTCCGGCACCGCGCAGACCGCCGACTGGCTCGAGGGGCAGGCCTCGCCGCTCGACGCCGCCGTCGCCGACGAGAGCGGCGTCGCCGTCGAGGAGGCGCTCCGGCAGGACGAGGGCGTCGAGTTCACCCTGCACGTCACGGCCGCATCGGAGGACGAGGCCCTCGCCACGGCTCAGCGCGTCGCCGACCGGCTCAGCGTCGGGTCGAGCGTCACGGTGCTGGGCGAGGTGGGCTGACCCCTGCCGGCCGGTGCCCTCAGGCGCCGGTGGTCGCCGCGCCCGTGAGGGCGCCGACGACCCGCACCGCGTCGGCCCAGCGCGACGCGTAGTGCTGCGGGTCGGCGTTCCGCTGCACGGCGTGGGCGACGAGCGTCGGCGCCATGGCGTCCCGCCCGGCGACGCCCTGCAGGGCGCGGAAGAAGCCTGTGGCGCTGCGGGTCGGGTCGGTGCGGTCCGCGAGCGTGCCCCACGCGCCGTTGTCGCGCTGCTGGAACAGGCCGATGCTGTCGGGTCCCGCGGCGTCGCCGTGGTCGACGTTGCGCAGCGAGGACTCCCCCATCGCCGTCATGACGCCGATGGTCTGGTCGCGCACGGACAGGCCCAGCGCCCGCCCGGCCGCGACGATCGCCGCGGCGTTGCCGACCTGCTCGGCGGTGAACCCGGCGACCGCCGGCAGGGCGGTGCCACCGACCGGTGACGGCGCCGCCGCCGGTCCGGCCGTCGTCGTCCGTGCCACCTGGTCCGCCAGCACGGACGCGAAGCCTCCGGCCGTCGTGCCGGTCGTGCCGGTCGTGGTGCCGGTCGTGGTGCCGGCCGCCGACGAGGACGGCCCCGCGAAGCTCGACATGCCGAGGACACCGCCGGCCGCGCCGGCGGGCCACGTCGTCGCCGTCGCCACGCCGGCACCGGTCCGCAGCTCGGCGATGCCGCTCTCGATCGCCGCGATCCTGCCGCCGATCCCCGCGATGCCGTCCATGACCGCCCTCCGTCCGCCGTGCCCCGCTGCTCCCATCGGGTGACGGAGGGCCGCCCTTGAGCGGTCGGGTCAGAGGTACGGCAGGACGTGCCGGACGTACCGTTCCGCCATGGTGCCCAGGGTCTGCTCGGCCGGGGTGTCCCAGACGCCCTGGTGGAAGATCTCCACCTCGACGTCGCCGGTGTACCCGGCCTCGGCGACCCAGCGGGTGATGGACGCGAAGTCCACGTAGCCGTCGCCGACGTGCCCGCGGGACAGCAGCGGGTCGGCGGCCAGCGGCAGGGTCCAGTCGCACACCTGGTAGCCGGCGATGCGGCCGGACACGCCCGCCCGCGCGACCTGCGCGCGCAGGTCCGGGTCCCACCACACGTGGTAGGTGTCGATGACGACGCCGACGACCTCCGCCGGGAACGGCTCCGCGAGGTCGAGCGCCTGGCCGAGCGTCGAGATGACGGCACGGTCGGCCGCGAACATCGGGTGCAGCGCCTCGAGCACCAGCCGCACGCCGTGCCCGGCCGCGAACGGCGCGAGCTCGCCGATCCGCTCGGCCACCCGCGCCCGGGCGGCGACGACGTCGCGGCCCGGGTCCGCGGCACGGTCCCCGGGGTAGGGCTGCGCCGGGCCCCCGGGGGCGCTCGCCGCCGGCAGCCCGCCGACGACCATGACGAGCTCCCGGGTGCCGACGGTGGCGGCCTCCTCGATCGCGCGCCGGTTGTCGTCGAGCGCATGGCGGGCGGCGGTCTCGTCGGCGGCCGTGAGGAAGCCCCCGCGGCACAGCGAGGAGACGCGCAGGCCGTGGTCGGCGACGATGCGCGCAGCCCGCGCCGCACCCACCTCCTGCACGCGGTCCCGCCACAGGCCGATCGACGACAGGCCGGCGCCGGCCGCGGCCGCCGACGCCTGCCCGAGCGTCAGCGCCTTCGTCGTCGCCGTGTTCAACGACAGCCGCGCGAGCTCGGCCGGACGGCCGGCCACGGCCCGACCGACGGGTGCGACCGCGGTGCGCGCAGCCACCTCGGGTGCCGTCGTCACAGCGTGATCGCCGGGACGTCGAGGCGGCGACCCTCGTCGGAGGAGCGCAGCCCGAGCTCGGCGAGCTGCACGCCGCGCGCGGCCGACAAGAGGTCGAAGCGGTGCGGGCGCCCCTGGGCGACGTCCGCGAGGAACTCCTCCCACTGCGCCTTGAACCCGTTCTGCAGCTCGGCGTTGGCGGGGACGTCCAGCCACTGGTCGCGGAAGCGCTCGGTCGTCGGCAGGTCGGGGTTCCACACCGGCTTGGGCGTGTGGGCGCGCTGCTGGGCGACGCACCGGAACAGCCCGGCGACGGCCGAGCCGTGCGTGCCGTCCACCTGGAACTCGACGAGCTCGTCGCGGTGCACGCGCACCGCCCAGGAGGAGTTGATCTGGGCGACGACGGGGTCCCCGGCCGGGGTCTCCAGGCCGAAGATGCCGTAGGCGGCGTCGTCCGCGGTGGCGTCGTACACGTCGCCGCGCTCGTCCCAGCGGACCGGGATGTGCGTGGCGGTCTGCGCCGAGACCGTGCGGACCGTCCCGATGATGCCCTCGAGCACGTAGTTCCAGTGGCAGAACATGTCGACGGTCATGCCGCCGCCCTCCTGCTTGCGGTAGTTCCACGACGGGCGCTGGGCCGCCTGGTGCTCGCCCTCGAACACCCAGTACCCGAACTCGCCGCGCAGGGACAGGATCCGGCCGAAGAAGCCCTCGTCGACGAGGCGGCGCAGCTTGACCAGGCCCGGCAGGTACAGCTTGTCGTGCACGACGCCCGCGGTGACGCCGGTCTCCTCGCGCAGGCGGGCCAGGTCGACGGCCTCGGCCAGCGTCTCGGCCGTCGGCTTCTCCGTGTAGACGTGCTTGCCGGCCTTCATGGCCCGGCTCAGCGTGTCCGCGCGCAGGCTGGTCATCGAGGCGTCGAAGACGATGTCGGTCGCGTCGTCGTGGATGGCCTGCTCGAGGTCCGTCGTCCAGTGCTCGACGTCGTGCTGCCGCGCCAGCGCCTCGACCTTCTCCGCGTTGCGGCCGACGAGGACGGGCTCGACCTGCACGGTCGTCCCGTCGGGCAGGGTGATGCCGCCCTGCTCGCGGATCGGGAGGATCGAGCGCACCAGGTGCTGGCGGTACCCCATCCGTCCCGTGATGCCGTTCATCGCGATCCGCAGCGTGCGCGTGGCCATTCCAGCTCCAGGGTCCTCGTCCGCCCCCGGCACCGGCGCCGGAGGAATGCGCTTTCCACGGTAGGGGCCGGTGGCGGGTCCGTCAAGCACCGGCCGCAGCGCTCCGGGAACCGCCGTCGGCGCGGCGCGAGGGGGTTCCGTCCCCCGTCCGGATGAGTACAGTCGGACCTGCAAGCGCTTTCCTCCCACCGGCCGACGAGGGCCGGCGGGCGCGACCGGCGAAGGAGCCGCCGTGACCGACGTCCTGCCCGACGCCCGGGCGGCTCGCCCGCCGGAGCCGGCGACCGACCGCGCGCTGCGCCGCGCGGGCCGCCGCGGGCGGGCCTCCGACCGCTACCCTCTCCCCGTGGTGGCGAGGGTGACGCTGAGCGACGTGGCACGCCAGGCCGGCGTGTCGCTCGCGACCGCCTCCCGGGCGCTCAACGGCAGCTCGAACCGCACCGTCCAGCCGGCCCTGCGCGAGCGCGTGGTCGCCGCCGCCGCGGAGCTGCGGTACGCGCCCGACGCCAACGCCCAGGCCATGGCCCGCGGCGCGACGACCTCCGTCGGCCTCGTCGTGCACGACATCGCCGACCCCTACTTCTCGACGATCGCGGCGGCCGTCACGCGCGCCGCGGACCGCGTGGGCCTGCACGTGACGCTGGCGAGCACGCAGAACGAGGCCGACCGGGAGATCGAGCTCGTCGCGCTCATGCAGCGCCTGCGCGCGCGGGCCGTCATCGTCGCCGGCGGTCGGCTCGCCGACCCCGACCGCGAGGAGCGCCTGCGCGCGGCGCTGCTGGACCTCCAGGCGGGCGGCGCGTCGGTGGCCCTCGTCGGGCAGCCGCTGGACGGCGTGGACAGCGTCGTCATCGACAACGCCGGCGGCGCGCGGGACCTGGCGCTCGCGCTGTGGGGGCTGGGCTACCGGCGGGCGGCGATCCTCGGCGGACCGACCGACCGGCTCACGGCGCAGAACCGGCGCGACGGCTTCGTCACCGCCTGGACCGGTGCGGGCGGCCGGATCGACCCGGCCGACGTGGTGCACGGGGCGTTCACGTGGGAGGGCGGCGCCGAGGCGATGACCACCTTGCTGCGCACGCGCCCTCGGCCGGAGGTCGTCTTCGCCGCCAACGACGTCATGGCCCTCGGGGCCCTCTCGGCGGCCCGGGCGCTGGGCGTGCGCGTGCCCGAGGACGTGGCCGTCGCCGGTTTCGACGACATCGCGACGCTGAGGGACGTCGTGCCCGGGCTGACCACCGTCCGCATCCCGCTCGACGAGGCGGGTGAGGCCGCCGCCGAGCTGGCGCTCACCCCGCGGGGCGACGAGGTCCGTGCGACCGAGATCCGCACGGAGGTCGTGCTGCGGGACAGCACGCCTCCGCGCGGTTGAGCCCGGCCCGCGGCCCTCGTCCCGCGCCCGCGCTCACACCCCGGCGCGCCGCCGCGTGCGCCAGAGCAGCCACACGAAGTACGGCGCCCCGACGAGCGCGGTGACGAGCCCGACCGGGACCTGGCCCGGGGCGATGACGGTCCGGCCGATCGTGTCGGACACGCTGACGAGCAGCGCACCCAGCACGGTGGCGACCGGCAGGACGCGCGCGTGCCCCGCGCCGACGAGCCGCCGGGCCAGGTGCGGGGCGACGAGCCCGACGAAGCCCACGATCCCGACCGCGGCCACCGCCGCGGCCGTGAGCAGCGCGGCCAGCGTCAGCAGGACGCCCCGCTCGCGCGCGAGCCGCACGCCCAGGACGCGCGGGGTGTCGTCGTCGAGCGCGACGAGGTCGAGCGTCCGCCGCCGCGCGAGGGCCACGGGCAGCACGACGAGCAGCGCGACCGCGACGGGCGCGCACTGCGCCAGGGAGCGCCCGTAGGTCGAGCCCGAGAGCCAGGTGAGCGCCATCGTCGTGTTCCAGGGGTTGGTGACGACGACGAGCACGGTGATGAGCGCGGTCGTCGCCGCCTGCACCCCGAGGCCGACGAGCACGACCCGGTCCGACCCCAGCCCCCCGCGCGCGGCGAGGGCCTGCACGAGGGCGAACGCGACCAGCGCCCCCGCGGCGGCCGCGGCCGGCACGACCCACGGGCCCGCCGTCGGCACCAGCACGATGAGCACCACCGCGCCCACCCCCGCACCGCCGGTCACCCCGAGCAGCGACGGCTCGGCCAGCGCGTTGCGGCACACCGCCTGCACGACCGCCCCCGCGAGCGCGAGCGCCGCCCCGGCCAGGACCGCCGCGAGCACGCGCGGCACCCGCTGGTCGAGCACGAAGGAGACCGTCCGCCCGGCGGTGCCGTCGAGCCACAGCGCGACGTCCCCGAGCAGCAGCAGCCGGTCCCCGAGCAGCAGCGCGGCCACGACGGCCCCGACCAGCGCGGCGACCAGGCCGCCGCCGACGGCGAGCGCCCGCCGGGCGGTGCGCGGGCGGACGCCGGCTCCCGCGCCGGCGCTCCGGCGGGCGACCTCGTCGCGCAGCCGGCGGGCGACGACGACGAGGACGACCGCGCCGAGCAGCGTGGTCACCACGCCCGTGGGCACCGCGACCGCGTCCGTGCCGGGCAGGAGGACGCGCAGCAGCAGGTCCGCGGCCAGCACGACGACGGCGCCGACGAGCCCCGCGAACGGCAGCAGCAGCCGGTGCCGGGACAGCCCCGGGACCCGCCGGGCGACGAGCCGCGCCAGCACGGGCGCCGCGAGCCCGACGAACCCGACCGGTCCGGCCACCGTCACCGCGGCGGCGGACAGCACCACGGCGAGCACCACGGCCAGCACCCGCGTGCGGCCGACGGCCAGGCCGAGGGAGGCGGCGGCGTCGTCGCCCAGCGCCAGGAGGTCCAGGCGCGAGGCGAGCGCGACGGTGCCCGCGCCCACCACGAGGACGACCGGCAGCACCTGCAGGACGGTCCGCGTCCCGGACTGGACGACCGACCCGCTGCCCCACGCGAACAGGCCCGTCGTCTCCTGCGCGAACAGCACGAGGAGGACCGTGGTGAGCGCGGCCAGCGCCAGCGTCGTGGCGGACCCCGCGAGCACCAGCCGGGTCGGGCCCGCGGCCCCGGCCCGGCTCAGCGCGAGCACCAGCCCGGCCGCCGCGAGCCCGCCGACGAAGGCCACCGACCCGCGCAGCAGCAGCGGCAGCGAGGCGCCGGCCACGGCCGTGAGCACGACCGCGAGGTGCGCCCCGGCGTTCACCGCGAGCGTGTCCGGCGACGCCAGCGGGTTGCGCGCCACGGACTGCAGCACGGCCCCGGCCACGCCGAGCGCGAGCCCGACGAGCACCGCCGCGAGGACCCGCGGCAGCCGGGAGGCGACGAGCACGGCGGCGGTGCGCTCGTCGCCCTCCCCGACGACGAGCCGCACCAGGTCGCCGAGGCCCACGGACGACGTGCCGAGCGTGAGGTCCACGGCGCCGAGCACGACGACGAGCAGGAGGACGCCGACGAGCACGGCCGCGGCCGGGCGGCCGGCGGCACGGCGGTCGGGAGGGGCCACCTCGCCGGACGGGGCGCCACCCGCGGGGGCCGCGACCGCCGGGGCCCCCGCGACGGCGGTCACGTCAGCCCGCGAGCGCGTCGACGACGGCCTCGACGTACGCCGTGCCGGAGGCCGGGCCGCCGAAGAGCCAGATGCCGTCGGGCAGACGGTGCACGTCGCCGGCCGCGACGAAGGGCAGGCCCTCCCACACCGCGTTGCCGGCGAGGCCCTCGGCGAACGGGTCCGTCTCGGCGCCGTTCGACACGTAGAGGAAGTCGAGCTCGCCCAGCGCGGTCAGACCCTCGACGTCGGTCGTCGCGAGGCCGTAGTCCGGGTCGCCCTCGCCCGTCCAGCCGTTCTCGAGGCCGAGCTCGGCCAGCAGCGCGCCCAGGTAGGAGCCGGGGGTGTACATGCGGACGGACACGACGCCGTCCGTGACCCAGCCGTCGGCCATCGTGACGGTCCCGCCGGCGACGCCGGCCTCCTCGAGCGCCGCCCGCCCGTCGGCCACGGCCGCGTCGAAGTCGGCCAGCACGGTCTCGGCGCGGTCCTCGGTGCCCGTGGCCTCGGCCAGCAGCTCCACGGTCGAGCGCATGTAGCCCAGCGGGTCGCCCGCGTCCGACCCGCGCAGGGCCAGGACCGGGACCGTCTCCTCGATCTGCGCGATGACGGCCTCGGGCAGGTCGGTGGTGGTGACGACGAGGTCCGCGTCCAGCGCCACGATGGCGTCGAGGCTCGGCTCGCCGCGGAAGCCGACGTCGGGGGTGTCCGCGTCGAGCGGCACGACGGTGTCCCAGGTGTTGTAGCCGGCCACGTCCGCCTGCCCGACGGGCTCGACGCCGAGCGTGAGGAGGTTCTCCGTCAGGCCCCACTCGAGGGAGACGACGTCCTGCGCGGGGGCGTCGAGCGTGACCTCGCCGCGCTCGTCGGTGAGGGTGACCGGGCCGCCGGCCGGGGCCGCGGTGGTCGCGGCGTCGTCCTGCGCGGCGGCGTCCTCCGTGGTGCCGCAGCCGGCGAGGGCGACGGCGGCGGCCAGGAGGCCGGCGGCGAGGACCGCGGACCGGCCGCGGCGGAGCCGGCGGGCCGGCGGTCGGGCGTGCAGGGGGGCGGGGGCGATGGGCATGGTCGTCCTCGGGTCGGTGCCCCGGGCAGGGGCGGGTGCGGAGGCCGCGCCCGGGCGGGCGGCGGCGCGGTGGTGGTCGGTGGGGAGGCGGGGGCGTCGCTCAGGCGACGGGCACCGGCTCCGGCCGGCGCACGGCAGGACGCCGGGCCGCGTGGCGGGACACGGGGTGCGTGCGGACGAGGCCGGTGCGCGGGTCGGTGCTCACCTCGACGGGCAGGCCGTACACGGCGGTGAGGTCCCCGGCCGTGAGCACCTCGGCGGGCGTCCCGGCGGACACGACGGCACCGCCGTGCAGGAGGACCACCTGGTCCGCGACGGCCGCGGCCTGGTCGAGGTCGTGCAGGACGACCCCGACGGCCACGCCGTGCTCGTCGGCCAGGTCGCGGACGAGGTCGAGGACCTCCACCTGGTAGCGCAGGTCGAGGTGGTTGGTCGGCTCGTCGAGCAGGAGGACCGCGGTGTCCTGGGCGAGGCAGGTGGCGAACCACACGCGCTGCAGCTCCCCGCCCGACAGCTCGTCCACCGAGCGGTCCGCCATCGCGGCGGTCCCCGTCACGGCCAGGGCGTGGGCCACGGCCCGGGCGCCGTCGTGGTCCGTGCCGCGCCAGCGCGCGCGGTGCGGGTGGCGGCCGTACGCGACGACCTCGCGGACGGTGACACCGCCCGGCACCGGCCGGCTCTGCGCGAGGAGGGTCACGCGTCGGGCGAACGAGCGGGCGTCGAGCGCGGCCGCGTCGCCCTCGGGCAGCAGGACCTCGCCCGCGCCCGGGCGGTGCAGGCGCGCCAGCGCCCGCAGCACGGTGGACTTGCCGCTGCCGTTCGGCCCGACGAGGGCCGTCACGGTGCCGGCGCGCAAGGCGAGCGAGACGTCGGCTGCCACGACGTGGCCGTCGTAGGCGAGGTGGAGGCCGCGGCCCGACAGCGCCGGGCCGGCGGGCACGGGGTCCACGGTGGCGTGCGCGCGGACGTGCGCGGCCGGGGCCGCGGCGTCGGCGGGTCGCATCGTCGTCACGCGGAGAAGGTAAGGCTTACCTCACCGTGCTGACAAGCCACTCCACCTCACGCCCCAGGAGGGCGAGCCGCCCCGGGCTGTCGTAGGAGCGCGTGTCGTGCCCGAGGGCGTCGTAGAGCACGCGGCCCGGGCCCGCCGCCTGCCACACCACCGGGTGGTCCGTCCCGTCGTGGGCCGTGGTCACGAGCACGCGCGAGGACGCGGCCGGCTGCAGCAGGCAGTAGCGCTCGTCGAACGCCTCGACCGGTGCGATCCCCGCGACCACCGGATGGTCCTCCCCGGGTACCGGCGTGAAGGTCGCCGGCCCGATCGGCGGGTGCATCGACAGCCCCGGCACCCAGCGGCCGCCGACGAGCTCCGCCCAGCCGGGCGCGTCGGTGAAGGTGTTGGCCGCCTGGTGCAGGGCCAGGAGCGGCACCCCGTGCTCGACGACGAGCGCCGCCAGCCGGGAGTGGAAGGCGGACCAGGCGGCGTCGTCGCCGTCCCAGCCGGGGTCACGACGTCCTGTGCCGGCGACGACGACGAGCAGCGCCGGAACCTGCGCCCGGACGTGCGCCGGCGCGAGGTCACCCGTGAGCACGTCCGGAGCCGTGCCCCGCACCTCCGGCACGAGGCCGCGGGCGGCGAGCACCCCGGCGACGCGGTGGCCGGTCGCCGCGTCGTCGTGCCAGGGGTCGGCGTAGCGCCCGCGACCGACGAGGACGAGCGCCCGGCGCACGTCGCCACCGGCCGGTCCCGTGCCGCCGCGCGTGCCGCTCCCCGTGTCGTCGTTGCTGCCCGTGCTGCTGCCCGTCGTCATCGTCGCCCCCTCGGCACCGGCACCGGACCCGGCCGGTGCACGCCCCGCGGACGGTACCCGACCCCTCACGCCGTCCCGACCGGGTGCGCCGCAGCGCCGCCGGCAGGGCGCACCTCGCCCAGGACGGGCGTGAGCGACCACCGGCTGCCGGCCCAGACCACGTACAGCAGCGGCGTGGCCGCGAGGCCGAGGCCGAGCGCGGGCCGCGCGGCCACGGCGGCGACGAGGAGCCCCAGCACCCCCAGCGAGAGCAGCGTCAGCGGCCAGCGCCGGACCGCGATCCACACGGCGGGCCGCAGCACGTCCTGCAGGCGGGCCGCCGGGCGCTCCGCCAGCACCACGACCGCCAGCACGCCGGTGGCCACCGCCAGCGCCCCGACCACGACGAGCAGCGGCAGGAGCAGCGCGCCGACCGACGTCCCTCCCGGTGCCCCGGTCAGCACGACGGCGTCCACGCCGACGACGACGAGCACCGCGCCGACGCCCAGGCCCACGGGGACCGTCCGCCGGAGCGACCTGGCCCAGCCGCGCGCGAAGGTGCGCAGCGCGGTCGTCGAGCCGTCCGCGGACCAGGCCGCGCACACGGCCGCGGCGCCGGCCAGCGCCGGCGCCCCGAGCGCCCCGGCGACGAGCAGCAGGAGCGGCCAGCCCCCGGCGCCGGCCGGCAGCGCGGCGAGCAGCACGAGCAGCGGGCCCAGCGCGAGGGCGAGCGCGAGGTTCGTCGCCAGCGCCGTGTAGACCGCGCCGGTGGCGCGCGTCGCCGTCTCGAAGGACAGGTGCGGCACGGCGGTCAGCCCTTCAGGCCGCTCGTCGCGATGCCCTGGATGAAGTACCGCTGCCCGAGGAGGAAGACGAGCAGGATGGGGATCACGGAGATCACCGAGCCGGTCATGATCATCGCGTACTCCGCGTCGAACTGGCCGACGAACTGGCGCAGCCCGAGCTGGATCGTCCACAGGTCGTTGCTGGTCAGGTAGATGAACGGGCCCATGAAGTCGTTCCACGTGTTGACGAAGGTCAGCAGCGCGAGGCTGGCCAGCGCCGGCACCGACAGGGGCAGCATGATCCGCCGGTAGATGCCGTACTCCGACAGCCCGTCGATGCGCGCGGCCTCGACGAGCTCGTCGGGCACGGACATGTAGTACTGCCGCATGAGGAACACCCCGAAGGCGCTGAACGCCTGCAGCAGGATGAGCGCGGTGAACGTGTTCACCAGGCCGGCCCGCTGCATGAGGATGTACTGCGGGATCATGTAGGCCTGCCAGGGCACCGCGATGGTGGCGATGTAGGCGAGGAAGAGCCCGTCGCGGCCGGGGAACCGGATCTTGGAGAACCCGTACGCCGCGAAGCTCCCGGTGAGCACCTGCAGCAGCGTGATGACCCCGGCGAGGAACGCCGAGTTGCGCAGGTAGGTCAGCAGCGGGACCCGGTCCCAGATGGTGACGAAGTTGTCCCAGTGGAGCTCCTCCGGGATCCACCGGATCGGCACCGTGAAGACCTGGTCGTTCGTCTTCAGCGACGCCGAGACCATCCAGAAGAACGGCACGAGCAGCAGCGCCGACAGCGCGACGAGCAGCACGTAGGTGAGCGGCTTCGCCCACGGGCGCACGGGCCGGGCGCGGTCGCGGGTGGCGGCCGGGGTGCCGGCGGGCAACGGGGCGGTGGTGCCGGTGCGGGGTCCGAGAGCGGTCGTCATCACGTCTCCAGCCGCTGGTTGCGGGCGTACTGCAGCAGGGTGATCACGAGGACGAGCAGGAAGAGCGCCAGCGCGACGGCCGAGGAGTACCCGAACCGGCCGTTGACGATGCCCTCGCGGTAGATGAGCTGGGACAGCACGAGCGTGCTGCGGCCCGGGCCGCCGTTCGTCATGACGACGATGAGGTCGAAGACCTTGAACGAGCCGATGGTCAGCATGATGAGGACGAAGAACGTCGTGGGGCGCAGGCACGGGACCGTCACGTGCCGGAACCGCTGCAGGGCGTTGGCGCCGTCGGTCTTCGCCGCCTCGTACAGCTCCGGCGGGATCGTCTGCAGGCCGGCCAGGAACAGGATCATGTAGTAGCCCATGTCCTTCCACACCCCGGTGAGGATCACCGCCGGCATGGCCCAGGTGGGGTCGGACGTCCAGCCCGGCGGGTCGCTGACGCCGAACGTCGTCAGGAGCTGGTTGATCGGTCCCTGGGACGGGTTGTAGAGCATGTTCCAGACCACGGCGACGGCGACGATCGACGTGATGTACGGGAAGAACGCGGCCGTGCGGAAGAACGCCAGGCCGCGGATCTTCCGGTTCAGCGCCAGGGCCAGGCCGAGGGAGGCCGCCATCGTCAGCGGCACGTGCCCGACCGTGTAGTACAGCGTGTTCACCAGGGCGACGCGGAAGTTCTCGTCGCCGACGAGGCGCGTGAGGTTGTCCAGCCCCGTGAACTCGGGGGCGGCGTACGCGTTCCACCGCGTGAAGGCGATGCCGAACGTCGCGATGACGGGTACGAGCGTCAGCAGCGCGAACCCGACGAAGTTGGGCAGGATGAACGACCAGCCCAGCAGGGTGTTGCGGCGCACCTGGCGCCGGTTGACGTAGGCCGGGCGCCGCCCGGCGGGACCGCCCCGCCGCGGTGCGGCGGCGGGGCGGTCGAGCGTCGTGGAGGCCATCGTCGCCTCAGCCGACCTCGTTCTGGACGCGGTCGGCCATCGTGGCCAGGGCGTCCTCGAGGGGCACGGAGCCCGTCATGATGTTCTGGTGCTCCTCGTTGAGGATCTGGTCGACCTGGCTCGTCGTCGGGGCGACCGGCATCTCGAGGGCCACCTCGTCGGGCTCGAAGGCAGCCCGCGAGGTCTCGTCCGTCGGCATGCCCTCGAGGGCGAAGTAGGCCTCCGTGATGGCGTCGGACTGCAGCGAGGGCACGACGCCGATGGCGGTGATGGCCTTCGCGCCCTCCTCGCTCGCGGCCCAGGCGACGAAGTCCCGCGCGGCGGCGCTGTTCTCGGCGTTCTTGTTCACCGCGAACGCGGTGGGCGAGCCGAAGGTGGTGACCTCGTCGGCGTCCTCGGCCTGCGGCATCGGGGCGATGCCCCAGTCCACGTCGGTCTCCCCGGCCGCCTCCGCCTGCAGCAGGCCGGCGATGAACCAGGAACCCATGGGCAGCATCGCGGCCTGGCCCGTCGTGAACATCGTGCGGTAGCTGATCTTCTGCGTGGAGGCGGTGCTGAAGTCGAGGGTGGCGCCCGCGTCCTGCAGCTCCAGCGCCCGCTCGTAGTACGGCGCGAAGAACTCGTAGTCGCCCGAGAGCTGGTCGCCGTCGGTCTGCGCGTCGGCGATCGCCTGCACCGTCGAGCGCCACGTGTGCTGGTAGGTGCCGTAGGTCGTCTGGCCCTCGGCCGGCGTCACCCCGGCCGCGGCGGCCTCCTCGGTGATGCGCTCCGCCAGCTCGGCGTACTCGTCCCAGGTGAGGTCGGTCGGGTACTCCTCGCCGACGGCGTCGAAGATCGCCTTGTTGTAGAAGAGGACCCAGAAGTCCTGGCGGTACGGCAGCGCGAAGTAGCTGCCGTCCTGGTCGAAGGCGTCCAGGCCCGCGAGGTCGGAGGTCTCCTCCGCGAGGTCGGAGACGTCGGCGAGCTGGCCGTTCGTGGCGTAGCGCGCGTAGTCGATGACGTTCTTCATCGTGATGACGTCGGTGCTGTCGCCGCCGGCGAGCATCGTCGTCACCTTCGTCGGGTAGTCGTCGGCCAGGATGTCGACCGGCTCGATCGTGACGTTCGGGTGCGCCGCCTCGTAGGCGTCGAAGAGCGCGCCGAACTCCGGCGTCCCCTCGAGGTTCCACACCGACACCGTCAGCGTGACGGGGGCGTCCGGGTCGAGCGTCTCGTCCGCCGCGGCCTCGCCGCCGCTGCCGCAGCCGCCCAGCAGCAGGGCGGTCACCGCCGTGGCGGCGAGCCCCTGCACGATCCTGCGCTTCATCGCGTCTCCTCCACCGTCCGGCGACGTCCGTCGTCGCCGACCTCTCCTGACGGGACGGCGGCGCCGTCCCCGTCCTGCGGGAGCCGCACCCTGGTGCGTGCTCCGTCGTCCCACGTCAGCTGCACGTGGGCGTGGTCCGGCCGGTCCAGCCGGGGGGCGGCCGGGTCGTCGGTCGTCGGCGACCCCGGTGCGCGCCCGACGAGGGCGACGGCCACCGCGTGCCAGTCGGCCGTCGCGCCTCCTGCCGTCCCGGGCGTCGTGACGGGCAGCCGGAGCACCGGCACCGCGGCATGGGTGCCGAGCGGAGAGGCGTCCGTCCGCCGCTCGACCCGGAGCCCGCCCTGCTCGCGCTCGCCACCCAGAGGCAGCGGCACGACCGCCGAGACGAGCCGGTCCGTGCGCACCGTGCCGGCCGGCCCCTCGGCGGGCGGCGTCCCGTCGGCCAACGCCCAGCCGCCGACCTCGAGGGCCACCGCCGCCGGCGCCGCGTCCTCGACGCGGACCAGCCGCACCTCCCACGCACCACGGACGACCGAGACCGTCGTCACCGTCCCGGCGCCCTGCGCGGTCCCGGCGAGCCCGCTGCCGTGCGCGGGGCCCGGCTCGGCGCTCACCCAGTGCGCCGCGGCGCGGGACCCGGCGACGAGGGCCGTCGCGGACACCGCCGCCGGCGAGCCGTCGGCCGTCGTCGTCGGAGCGTCGTCGAGCCCCAGCACGGCGAAGCCCGTGCGGTGCGAGCGCCGGCCCGCGGCGTCCACGAGGACGACCGACTGGTCCACCGGCGCCGTCCAGGCGCCCTCGTCGAGCAGCGGGGCGGTCGCCGTGGAGTAGCCGAGCCGCGCGTACAGCGGGGAGTCGCCGCCCGTGGCGCCGGGGACCGCGTGGTCGGTGCCGTGGTTGACGACGCGGACGACGCCGTCGTCCGCCGTGCCGCTCACGAGCCAGCCCGCGGCGCGGACCCGGCGCAGGTCGTCGCCCGCCTCCGCCGGCAGGGGCGCCTCGGCGACGGTCCACACCGGGTGGTCCGCCGGCAGCGCCAGGCCGAGCAGCCCCTTGCTCGCCCAGTACGGCGAGCCCGGACCCGAGTAGGACTGGGCCAGCGCCGGCCAGGCGCCGTGCCAGCCGAGGGTCAGCAGGCCGCGCTCGTCGGGGGCGCCCCGGGTGACGAAGTGGTCGACGACCGCGGACGCGCAGCGGCGCAGGACAGCCGGCGGCGTCGACGGCACCTCGGCGACCGCCCCCACCCAGAAGGGCGCTGCCGCCGCGAACCGGTAGGCGAGGCTGCGGCCCTGCACGAGGGGTGAGCCGTCGCCACCGACGAGGTGCACCGCGTCCTGCAGGTACCGGTCCAGCGCCGCGGTGTCCCGTTCGCGCCGCGGCGCCGCCAGGTCCGTCGCCCCGGCCATGCGGGCCCACAGGGTGGGGTAGAGGTGCAGCGCCCAGCCGACGTAGTGGTCGAACGAGCGCTCGGCGCCGTCCGACAGCCAGCCGTCGGCGCGCGCGAAGGAGTCGTGCGTGGCCAGGTCGGCGCGCATCTCGTCGAGCGCGTGCGGACCGCCGACGGAGCGCAGGAACGTCTGGACGACGAGGCGGAACCAGACCCAGTTGATGCGCGGGTAGGTGTCGTCGCCGACCGCGGGCGCCAGGTAGTCGACGACCTGCTCCTGCACGCGGGGCGACAGCCGGTCCCAGATCCACGGCCGCGTGAGGTCGAGGACGAGCGCGATCGAGGCCGCCTCGACCTTCGCCTGCCCGTGCTCCTCCAGCCGCACCCAGCGGTGCGGGCCGCGCGGGTCCGTGCCCGCGGCCAGCCCCTGCGCGTACCAGCCGGCGAGGTCGAGCGGGTCGGCGCCGCGCTCCCCCGCGAGGCGGAAACCGGCGGTGAGGAAGGTCCGCGCGAAGCCCTCGAGGCCGTCGACCGCCGTGCCGTAGCCGCCCGGGCCGCCGGGCGGGGTCACGAGCGCGTGGTCCGGGGAGGCGTAGGGGCGCACCGACAGCAGCAGGTGGTCGGCGAGGGCGGCCCAGCGGTCGCGGTCCCAGCCCGCGCCGGCGCTCACGCGCTCACCGCCGTCGCGTCCACGGTCAGCGGCGTGGCCAGCGGGCGCCCCTGCGCGAAGGCCTCCAGCTCGTCGAGCGCGTGCTGGGCCATGCGCCGGGTCTCGGCGCCCAGGGAACCCGCGACGTGCGGCGTCACCATGACGTTGGGCAGCGCGAGCAGCGGGTGGCCGGTCGGCAAGGGTTCGGGGTCGGTGACGTCGAGGATCGCGTCGAGCCGGCCGGCCGCGCACGCCGCGAGCAGGGCGTCGGTGTCGACGAGGCTGCCCCGGGCGGTGTTGACGAGCGTGGCCCCGGCCGGCAGGAGGGCGAGCTCCCGCGCACCGATCATGCGGTGGGTCTCCGGCAGCGCCGGCGCGTGGAGCGACAGGACGTCCGCGCGGCGCAGCGCCTCGTCGAGCCCGGCGGGCTCGCCGCCGGCGGCCCGCACCGCCGCCGGGTCCGCGTACGGGTCGACGACGAGCACCGCCGCCGTGTCGAGCAGCCGCAGCATCTCGACCACGCGACGGCCGATGCGCGAGAACCCGACGACGACGACCGTGCGCCCGCGGTTCGACAGGTCCTCGCGCCCGACCACCGCACCCCAGGAGACCGGTGCGTGCCGGCCCTGCGCTGCCAGGAACGGCGCCTTCTTGCCCGCCAGGATGATCGCCGCGAGCGTGAACTCGGCGACGGGCACGGCGTTGGCCTCCGCGGCCGTGCTCACCAGGACGCCGCGCCGGAACACCTCGTCGCCCACGAGCCCGCGCACGCTGCCCGCCGCGTGCAGCACCGCACGCAGGCGGGGTGCGGCGGCCAGGCGCTCGGGCGTCAGCGCCGGCGCGCCCCAGGAGGTGAGGAGCACCTCGGCGTCCGCGAGCCGGCGCCGCGCGGCCGGGCTGTCGAGATCCGGCGTCCACACCGGTTCGGCGACGTCCGCGAGCGCGGTCAGGCGGGCCAGCTCGTCGGCGCGGAACTGCAGCGCGAACGTCGCCGGGTCCATGACCAGCAGCGCGGTGGGCCGGGAGGTGGGGGGCACAGCGGTCCTTCGTCGTCGAGGGAGGGTGCGGTCGTGCAGCGGGGCAGAGGCCGGTCGGCGGCCGGATCAGATCAGTCCTGATCGCTTCGATGCGACCTGATCATCCAAGACCGATCAGAGACGCTCTGTCAACCCCGCATGCGCCGCTGTTACGATCACGAACGATCACCTGCTGGGGTCGACCCGATGAAGCAGGATCGACGGCTCGTACCGCCCGACGCTCGACGAGGAGCCATGACCGCCACGACCGACGCACCGGGCCCCCTCCTGCGCACCTGGGGCGCGGCCGCCGGGCCGGCGGCCCTGCGGGTCGCGCTCCGGCCGCCGGCGGACGCGCTCCCCCTGCTTCCGGCCGCACGCCGCGACGTGTGGGGCGCCGGGGCCGACGCCGCAGCACCCGCCGCAGCACCCGCCGCCGACGGCGCGACCCTGCGGGCCGTCGTCGACCGCGCGACCCGCGAGCGCGGCACCCCGTGGCCGCAACCCACCGCGTCCGGCTTCGCCCGGTACGCGCGCGACGGGGACCGCGTGGGCTACGAGGCGGCGGTCTTCGAGCGGCAGCGCCGGCTGACGCGCGCCGTCGTCGCGGCCGCCGTCACGCTCGACGACGCCTGGCTCGACGAGGTCGTCGACGGCACGGTCGGGCTCTGCGAGCAGAGCTCGTGGTGCTGGCCGGCCCACGACGACACCCGGGCGCGCCACGGCGCGTTCCTGCCGACCGTGACCGACCCCTTCCTCGACCTCGGGGCCGGCGAGGTCGCGGCCCAGCTCGCGTGGACGGTGCACCTGCTCGGTCCCGAGCTCGAGGCGCGGACGCCCGGTCTGCTCGCCCGCGTGCGGCACGAGGTGCGCGCGCGGGTCCTGACGCCGTACCGGACCCGGCGCGACTGGCACTGGCTGGGCCTCGACGGGGACGTGCACAACTGGAACCCGTGGATCCTCGGCAACGTCGTCACCGCGGCGCTCGTGCTCGAGGACGACGAGCACGTGCGCGCCGAGGTCGTCGCCGCGGCCCTCGTCGACGTGGACCGGTACGCCGCCTCCCTGCCCGCCGACGGCGCGGTCGACGAGGGCTTCGGCTACTGGTGGAACGGCGCCGCGCGGCTCCTGGAGCTCCTGGAGGTCGTCGAGCACGCGACGGGCGGCGCCCTGGACCCCGCGGGGATCCCCCCGCTCGCGGAGGTCGTGGCGTTCCCGCACCGGATGCACCTCGGCGGGCCCTGGTACCTCAACCTCGCCGACGGACCCGCCCGCCCCGGCGACGACCTGCCCTGGCAGGTGCTGCACCGGTGGGGGCGCCGGCTCGGCGTCCCGGAGGCCGTCGCGCACGCCGCCGCCCACCGCCGCCCGGGCGCCCCGGCCGCCGACGAGGTCCCCGGCCTCGGCCGGCTGCTGCGCGCCGTGACCGACCCGGCGTGGTGCGGGGCGGTGCCCGGCGCGTCCCCGCTGGTCCGGGACGTGTGGTTGCCGTCGACGCAGGTGCTGCTCGCGCGGCCGGCCGCCGACGACAGCCGCGTCGTCCTGGCCGTCAAGGGCGGCCACAACGGGGAGCACCACAACCACGACGACGTCGGCAGCGTGGTCGTGGCGCTGGGGGGCGTGCCGGTCCTCGTCGACCCCGGGCGTCCCACCTACACGGCCGTCACCTTCGGCCCCGACCGGTACACGCTGTGGCCGATGCAGTCCGGCTGGCACGACGTGCCGGTGGTGCGCGGCCACGAGCAGGGCCACGGCGCGCAGCACGCCGCCCGGGACGTCCGCGCCCGGCTCGACGACAGGGTGGCCGAGCTGTCCCTCGACCTCGCCGCCGCCTACCCGCCGGCCGCGGGGGTCGGCACCTGGCGGCGCACCGCGCGCCTCGACCGCGCCACCGGGGCCGTGACCGTGCGGGAGGAGTGGAGCGACCTGGCCGGTGCCACCGGCGCCGCCGGGCCGACCCGCCTGCACTGGGTGGTGGCGGGCGAGGTGGCCGCGCTCGGGCCGGGCCGTGCGGAGCTCGTCGGGCTGGCCGGCGCCGCTATCGTCCTCACCTGGGACGCGGCCGCCGCGCACCCGGACGTCGAGGACCGGCCCCTGGACGACCCGCTGCTCGTCGACGTGTGGGGTAACCGGCTGCGGCGCCTGTCGCTGACGCTGGTGGAGCCGGCCGCGTCGGGCTCGTTCACGCTGCACCTGGAGGTCCCGGCATGAGCGTCACCGACACCCGGCGCGTCCTGCCCGTGACCCGGCGGGCCCAGCTCCTGGAGGCCCTGGCCACGCGCGGGACGGTCCGCATCGCCGACCTCGTCGACGAGCTCGGCGTCACCGCCATCACGCTGCGCCGCGACATCGGCCAGCTCGCCGCCGAGGGGCTGGTGCAGCGCGTGCACGGAGGCGCCACGCTGCTGCCCGGCGTGCTGCCGACCCCGACCACGACCGGCGCGGCTCCGACCGGCTCCCCACCGGCCGGCACGTCACCGGACTACGCGCCCGACGCCTCCGCGCCCGGCGACGTGGACACCGCGACCCCCGCCACCCCCACCGGCGCGCTCGGCATGCTCGTGCCGTCGCTCGACTACTACTGGCCGGGGGTCGTCCGCGGCGCGGAGGAGGAGGCCCGCTCGCGCGGCCTGCGCATCGTCCTGCGCGGCTCCTCCTACGCGGGCGACGACGAGAGCCCTCAGCTCGAGCGCCTCGCGACGCAGCCCGGCGTGCGGGGGCTGCTCGTGGCGCCGACGCTCGACGGTCCAGGCGCCGCCGCGACCCTCGACTGGCTGGCACGGTCCCCCGTGCCGGTCGTGCTGCTCGAGCGCTCGGCCGCCCTCGGCCCGCACCACGAGGCGGCGGAGTCCGTGGTGTCGGACCACCGGCTCGGCGCCGCGATGGCCGTCCGGCACCTCGCCGGCCTGGGTCACCGCCGCGTCCTCGTCGCCGCCAGCCGGACGAGCCCGACGACCCGGCACGTGCTCGCCGGCTGGCGGGAGGCGTGCGAGGACCTGGGCCTGCCGTGCGACGACGACCTCGCCCTGCCCTTGCCCCCGCACGAGGCACCGGGCTGGGAGGACGCGGTCGACGCCCTCGTCGACCGGTGCGCCGGCGGCGGCGCGACCGGCCTGCTCGTGCACTCCGACCCCGAGGCGATCGCGCTCGTGCAGCGCTGCGAGCAGCGCGGGCTGTCCGTGCCCGGGGACCTGTCGGTGGTGGCCTACGACGACGAGGTCGCCGGATTGTTCAGCCCCGCCCTCACGGCCGTCCGGCCGCCCCGCCGGTCGGTGGGGCGGGCCGCGGTCGCGCTGCTGGCGGCCCGCCTGGCCGACCCCGGCCGGCCGGTGCACCGCGTGCTCGTCAGCCCCTCGCTGCGGGTGCGCGCCTCGACGGCGCCGCCGGTCCCCTGACCCCGGCGGCACCGCCGACGCGCCCGTCCCCGAGCCCCGCCGCCGGTCAGGCGGACGCGCTCACGGGCGTCCCCGTGGCGGCCGGTACCGCCGCGACGATGTCCTCCACCCGCTGCTTCGCGTCCCCGAAGAGCATCGCCGTGTTCTCCCGGAAGAACAGCGGGTTCTGCACGCCGGCGTAGCCCGTGGCCATGGAGCGCTTGAACACGACCACCTGCTTGGCCTTCCACACCTCGAGCACCGGCATGCCGGCGATGGGCGAGCCCGGGTCCTCGGCGGCCGGGTTGACGGTGTCGTTGGCGCCGATGACGAGCACGACGTCGGTGCTCGCGAGGTCGTCGTTGATCTCGTCCATCTCCAGGACGAGGTCGTAGGGCACCTTCGCCTCGGCCAGCAGCACGTTCATGTGACCGGGCAGGCGGCCCGCGACGGGGTGCACGCCGAACCGCACCCCGACGCCCTGCGCCCGCAGCCGGCTGACGAGCTCCGCGACCGGGTACTGCGCCTTCGCGACCGCCATGCCGTAGCCCGGCGTGATGACCACGCTCCGCGCCCCGACGAGCATCCGGGCGACCTCGGCCGCGGTGACCTCGCGGTGCTCGCCGACCTCCTCGTCGCCCGAGGCCGCGGTCCCGGCCTCCACGCCGTACCCGCCGAGGATGACGGAGACGAAGGAGCGGTTCATGGCCGTGCACATGAGGTAGGACAGGATCGCGCCGGAGGACCCGACGAGGGCGCCGGTGATGATGAGCAGGTTGTTGCCGAGCATGAAGCCGGCGGCCGCCGCGGCCCACCCCGAGTACGAGTTGAGCATCGACACGACGACCGGCATGTCGCCGCCACCGATCGACGCGACGAGGTGCCACCCCAGGGCCAGCGCGACCACGGTCAGCAGCAGCAGCGGCACCAGCGACGGCGCGGCGACGAACCACCCGACGAGCACGGCGCACACGACGAGCGCGCCGGCGTTGAGCAGGTTGCGCCCGGGCAGCGTCAGCGGCGCGCTCCTGATCCGCGCCGCGAGCTTGAGGTAGGCCACCACGGACCCCGTGAGCGTGACCGCACCGATGAGCACGCCGAGGCCCACCTCGACGAGGTGGACGACGTCGGCCTCCTCCGTCAGGTAGGAGTTGATCCCGACGAGCACGGCCGCCGCGCCGACGAACGAGTGCAGCACGGCGATGAGCTCGGGCATCTGCGTCATCTCCACGGTGCGCGCGCGCCAGGTGCCGACGACGGCCCCCACGGCGAACACCATCGCGATGAGCAGCAGCGTCACCGGGGCCGGGCGCTCGGACACGTCCACCGCGAGCGCGACGGTGGCGACGAGCGCGAGGGCCATCCCGGCCATCCCGAGCAGGTTGCCGCGGCGGGCCGTCGCCTGCTGCGAGAGCCCCGCGAGCGACAGGACGAAGCACACGGCGGCGACGAGGTACAGGCCCTGGGCGAGGGACGAGAGCGTCATCACGCCTCCTTCCGGAACATGCCGAGCATGCGGTAGGCGACGAGGAAGCCGCCGACGATGTTGATGGACGCCACCGCGGCGGCGACGAACGCCAGCGACGTGACGACCCACGAGTCGGACCCCAGCTGCAGCAGCGCGCCGACGAGGATGATCCCGGAGACGGCGTTCGTCTGGGCCATGAGCGGCGTGTGCAACGAGTGCGACACGTGCGAGATGACGTAGTACCCGACGATCACGGCGAGCACGAACACGGTCAGGTACCCGGCGAAGGCCGGCGGCGACACGGCGACGGCCAGCGCGACGAGCACGGCCGCGAGCCCGGCCAGCACCGCCCGGCGACGCCCGGCCGCCGCCTCGCGCGCCGCCCGCGCGGAAGGGTCGACGGCCGGGTCGACGGTCGGCGTCACCCCGGGCGCCGCACCCGCCACCGCGCTCGTCGCCGCGCTCGTCGCCGCACCCGCCACCGCGCTCGTCGCCGAGGCGGTCACCGGCGCCGCCGACACCTGCACCGGCGGCGGCGGCCACAGCACCTCCCCGCCGTGCGCGACCGTCATGCCGCGCAGCACCGGGTCCTCCAGGTCGAGCACCAGCACGCCGTCCTTGCCGGGCGTGAGGAGCTTGAGCAGGTTGACGACGTTGGTGCCGACCAGCTGCGAGGTGTGCGCCGGCATCCGGCTCGTCAGGTCGGTGTACCCGAGGACGACGACGCCGTTCTCCGAGACGTACCGCTCCCCGGGGACGGTGAGCTCGCAGTTGCCGCCGCCCGACGCCGCCAGGTCGACGACGACGGACCCGGGCCGCATGGCCGCGACCATCTCCGCGGTGATCGTCGTCGGGGCCGTGCCGCGCACCAGCGCCGTCGTGATGACGACGTCCGCCCGGGCGCTCTCCTCCGCGTACATCGCCGCGGTCAGCGCCTCCTGCTCCGCGGTCAGCGCCGCCGCGTACCCGTCCGCGGAGACGGCCTGCTGGGCCGCCCGCGCCTGGACGAACGTCGCCCCCATCGACTCGATCTGCTCGCCCACCTCGGGCCGGACGTCGAAGGCCCGCACCTGCGCGCCCAGGCTGCCCGCCGCGCCGATCGCGGCGAGGCCCGCGACACCGGCCCCGATGACGAACACGGTGGCCGGGGCCGTCTTCCCGGCGGCGGTGACCTGGCCGGTGAACATGCCGCCGTACTCGGCCGCCGCCTCGATGACCGCGCGGTACCCGGCGACGTTCGACATCGTCGAGAGCACGTCCAGCGCCTGCGCCCGGGAGATGCGCGGCACGGCGTCCAGCGCCAGCGCCGTGACGCCCTGCGCGGCCAGCCGCTCGACGAGCGCGGGCCGCGCCGCCGGTGCCAGCATCGACACGAGCGTGGTCCCCGGACGCAGGGCCGCCAGCCGGTCCTCCGACGGCACCCCGACGGTCGTCACCACGTCAGCGCCGAGCACCGCGTCGACGTCCGCCACGCGCGCACCGGCGGCCGCGTACGCCTCGTCGGGGTGCGTCGCCCCGGCGCCCGCACCGCGCTCCACGACCACCTCGTACCCCAGCGCCACCAGCTGCGCCACCGTGCGCGGGGTGGCGCTGACGAGCCGTTCTCCGGGTCGTGACTCCCGTGGGACGCCGATCCTCATGCCTGCTCCTCGTCGTCGAGCCGGCGGCGGCTCCCGCGCCGCGCCGGTTGGAAAGCGCTTGCCGCACTCTAGCGGGCGGCGACCCCCCGCAGGAAGAGCGTCCCACCGACCGGGGACACGGGACATGACGTCGGTCCTGCCCGTGCCCCCGCCCGGTCGGCTACACGATCGGCCAGGCGGTCGGCCAGGCGGTCGGCTACGCGGCGGCTACCCGGTGGGCTGCGCGCTCGGCTGCGCGTTCGTCCCCGCCTCCGCCGTCCCGACCAGCCCCGCCGCGTTCGTCGGCGCCACCACCCGCAGGCGCGTGATGCGGCGCCGGTCGACCGCCACGACCTCGAGCCGCGCGGCGTCCTCGTCGCCGGCGGGCACGACGTCCCCGACCCGCGCCAGCCGTCCGAGCCGCCACAGCACGTACCCCGCCGCGGTCTCGTACGGACCCTCGGGCACGACGACGCCCGTGCGCTCGGCCAGCTCCTCGATGGTGATGCCGGCGTCCACCGACCCCGTCGTGCGGGACACGGGCGAGGCCTCGGCGTCGTACTCGTCGCGGATCTCCCCGACGAGCTCCTCGACGAGGTCCTCGAGCGTGACGATGCCGTCGGTGCCGCCGTACTCGTCGACGACGACGGCGAGGTGCACGCCCTCGCGGCGCATGGTGGCCATCGTCGTCAGCACCCGGTTCGTCGACGGGGCCGCGAGGACCGGCCGGACGAGGTCGCGCACGGTCGCGCCGGCGGGCGAGGGCACGAGCAGGTCCCGCACGTGCAGGAAGCCCAGCACGTCGTCGAAGTCCTCCCCGGTCACGGGGTAGCGCGAGTACGGCAGGGCCGCCACCTGCTCGCGCGCGGTCGTGACGGGCAGGTCGGCGGCGAGGAACGCGACCTCGCCGCGCGGGCGCATGACCTCCTTGACCGACCGGTCCGAGGCGTCGAACACGTCGGCGACGATGCGCCGCTCCGCCTCCGGCAGGTCCCGGTGGGTGACGACGAGGTCCCGCAGCTCCTCGTTCGTCATCTCCTCCGAGCGCGCGGAGGGGTCCCCGCCGAAGAGCCGCACGACGGCGTCGGTGGACACCGACAGCAGCCAGATCACCGGCCGCATGGCCTGCGCGAACCGGTCCAGCGGGGGCCCGACCAGCCGCGCGACGGCGGCCGACCGCTGCAGCGCGATGCGCTTGGGCACGAGCTCGCCGAGCACGAGGGACAGGAACGCGACGACGAGCGTCAGCGCGACCAGCGCGACCGTCTGCGCGAGCCCCTCGGGCAGGCCGAGCCCGACGAGGACCGGTGCGAGGTCGGGCGCCAGCGTCGAGGCGCCGTAGGCCGCGGAGAAGAACCCGGCGACGGTCACGCCGATCTGCACCGCGGCGAGGAAGCGGTTGGGGTCGCGGGCCACCGCCGCGACCTTGGCGCCGCGGCCGCCGTCGCGCTCGAGCTGGCGCAGCTGGCTCTCCCGCAGGGAGACGAGCGCGAGCTCCGTGCCGGCGAAGACGCCGCCGACGACGATGAAGACGAGGACCAGCCCGAGGTTGGTCAGGGTGCCGGAGTCCATCAGTGCCCACCCCCCGTGGCACGCGCACCGGGCGCGCGGCGGGACGGGGGGTGGCCGGGACTCGCAGAGGGATCGCTCACGCCCGGGCACAACGCCGGACGCCCTCCGCGGGTTCCCCGAGGGGCGCGACCCCTCCTCGCGTCAGCGCACCGGGCGCGGGCGGTGCCGCAGCGGCAGCCACACGGCGACCGCCATGAGCAGCATCGCCAGGGGCACGTGCACGGCGGTCAGCGAGGCCGCGCCGGCGTCCGCCATGAGCGACCCGAGCACGTACTCCAGCACGAGGAGGGCGACGAGCACGACGGTCCCGACGACGAGGTCCCGGCGGGCCTTGAGCTTCGTCACCGCGAGCACGAGCGCAACCACCGAGACGAGCAGCGTGACGTCCGCCCCGCGGGCGTGGACGAACTCCCACGTGTCCGCGGACTGCCCGCCGCCGCCCCAGGCCGCCATGAACAGCCCCGCCCACAGGCCCTGCAGCAGGATCCCGAGGGAGGCGATGCCGACGAGGGCGCCGTACGCCTTGTTGGTGACGGGGGCGGGGGCCGGGCCGGTGGTCGAGCCCGTGGCCGGACCCGTGGACGCGCTGGTCATGGCCACATCCTGGCACCGCCGGCCGCCCGGGGGGCGGTGCGCGGTCCCGGCGCGCCCGCCCGAGGACGCCGTCCGACGGCGCTCGGCCGTTCAGGGGACGTCCCCCGCTGCCGATGAGGGGGGTGGTTCCGCATGTCCAGGGGAGGACCCATGCACGCAGCAGCCGTGCGACCCACCGGGGTCGAGCGCACCTTCGACCCCGACGAGATCATCGTCACCAAGACCGACCTGCAGGGTCGGCTCACGTACGCCAACGACGTGTTCCTGCGCGTCTCGGCGCTGCGCGAGGACGAGGCGATCGGCAAGCCGCACAACCTCATCAGGCACCCCGACATGCCGCGCGCGGTGTTCGGGCTGCTCTGGGAGCGCATCGTCGCCGGGCAGGAGATCTTC
Source organism: Cellulomonas sp. plas2 (assembly GCF_057221735.1). NCBI lineage: Bacteria > Bacillati > Actinomycetota > Actinomycetes > Micrococcales > Cellulomonadaceae > Cellulomonas > Cellulomonas sp. plas2. The sequence goes on along the minus strand of NZ_CM170155.1, from coordinate 402,898 downwards.
GCCTACGTGGTGAACCTCGCCGCCGACGGCGCCCACTACTGGGTCCTCGCGCACGTGACGCCGTCGCTCTCGCCGGCCGGCACGGTCGTCGGCTACCACTCGAACCGCCGGGTGCCCACGCGCGCGGCGCTCGACCAGGTGCAGCCGCTGTACCGGGCGCTCGTCGCCGCGGAGCGGCAGCAGGGGGCGGCACGCCACGCCGTCGTCGCGGGCCGGGCCGCGCTGGACACGCACCTGTCCACCGCCGGGCAGGACTACGACGAGATGGTGTGGGCCCTCGCGGGCTCGCAGGGATGGTGAGGGCACGATGACCAGGACGCTGCGCCCCCGGGCCGGCAGCACGGCCCGCGCCGCCGAGGACGCGACCGCCGCGGTCGTGGCCGAGATCCGGCGCGTCATGCAGGCCGCCGCGCTCGGCGACCTCGAGGTGCGCGTCGCGCACGTCGACGGCATGGAGGACGTCGCCGGCCTGTGCGAGACGCGGCAGGCGGTCAACCGCCTCCTCGACCGCACCGACGCCTTCACCCGGGAGGCCGGCGCCTCGCTGGCGGCCGCGTCGGAGGGCCGGTACTACCGGGAGTTCCTGCCGACCGGCATGACCGGGGCCTTCAAGCACGGGGCGACGACGATCAACGCCGCCCGCCGGCGCATGGCCGAGAGCCAGGCGGCCATCGACGCGGCCGCCGCCGAGCGGCTCGCCACGGCCGACGCCTTCGAGGGCACGGTCATGGCGCTGGCCGAGCAGCTCGCCGCCGCAGCGGTGGAGATGAGCGCGTCGGCGGCGAGCCTGGCGGGCAACGCCGGCAACGCGGTGGCCGAGGCCAGCGGCACCCTCGCGGCGGTCGGGCAGCTCGACGGCACGGCGCGCGAGATCGGGGCCGTCGTCGACCTCATCGCGCGCATCGCGTCGCAGACCCGGCTCCTCGCGCTCAACGCGACGATCGAGGCCGCGCGCGCCGGGGAGGACGGGCGCGGCTTCGCGGTCGTCGCGCAGGAGGTCAAGTCCCTCGCGGACAGCACCGGCACCTCCACGGAGCGCATCACCGCGCAGGTGGGGTCGCTGCAGTCCGCGGTCGCGGGCATGACTCGACGATCGAGCACCTCGGCCAGACGATGGACGAGATGGACCGCATGGTCGCGGCGATCGCCGAGGCCGTGGACTCCGGGCAGTCCGGCGCCGGCGACCACGCGCAGGGCCAGGGCCTCGCGCAGATGGCCGAGGTGCTGCGCACGGAGGCGCTGGACGTGCTCCACGCCATGCGGCGCGGGTGAGACTCCGCACCGAGCTGCAGAGAGCTGCACCGAGCTGCACCGGCCCTGTACCGACCCTGTCCCGACCCCGCACGACGACGACCGCCGCCCGGCACCTCGCGAGGTGCCGGGCGGCGGTCGTCGTGCTGCGCGCGCAGGTCCGTCTCGGCAGGGCGCCTCAGCGGGTGGCGCCGACGAGGGCGCGGGCCGCCGTGGCCGGCCGCAGGCCGCGCAGGCCGGCCGCACCGGACGAGAGGGCGGCCCGCAGGTCGGCCGGCGCCGGCAGCCACGGCACGGCGGCCGCGGTGCGCGGGTCGGAGCCGTAGGCCAGCAGCGTGAGGAACACGCCGTAGACCGGCAGGTGCCCGATCGCCTCGGTCGTGCCGAACAGCAGCAGCGTCGCGTTGAACGGCACCATGGCGACGAGCACCGCGACCTGCGGGATCGCGCCGGACAGGACCAGCGCCCCGAAGAGCAGCTCGACCGTGCCCGCGACCACGATGAACACGTCGACCGGCACCTGCAGGCCGACGAGGGCGAAGACGTCGAGCTGGGGGAACTGCTCGAGCGTCTCGCGGGCCAGCGCGGGGTTCGTGAACTTCTCCGAGAACGCCAGGGTGACCAGCGCCGTCGCGACGCCCAGCCGCAGGAGCAGCAGGGCCCACCGCTCGCGGCGCGCGTCGGCCTCGACCCGGCCGAAGGCGGCGTCGGACGGCGGCAGGACCGCGAGGAAGGCGGCGATCCCGACGACGTCGGCCGCCTCGAGCAGCGCCACCGGCCCCGAGGTGACGGCGGTGGCCGGGCCGAGGAGGGCGACGAGCAGCGCGGCGGCGCGCAGCCGGACGCCGGAGATGAGCCAGATGCCGATGGCCGCCTCGACGACGCCGGCGAACGCCGCGCCGGGCACGTCGTCGAGGTGGGTCGAGGGCGCCAGGAACCTGCCCGTCACCGCGAACGCGAGCAGCGAGACGCCGAGGTGCACGGCCAGCAGCCGCGGCACGTAGGGCGTCAGCCGGCCGACCGGCGCCAGGACCCGCAGCTCGGGGCGGGGCAGCAGCCGCGCCGCCCACCGCCACGCGAGCGCCACGACGACCACGAGCGCCGTCAGCGCCAGCGGCAACGGGCGCAGGAAGAACGACCACTCGCCGCCGGGCTGGTTCTCGGAGAACCAGCGCTCGTGGGCGGAGGCGGGCAGGGCGGTCAGCGCGACGAGCAGCGCCGTGGCGCCGAGCGTGCGGCGGACCCGGCGGCCGGCGGTGCGGTGGGCCGTGGGGCCGGTCGTCCGGCGGAGGTGGTCGGTCGGGCGGGTCATGGTCGTTCCTCAGGTGTGGGGGTCCCCGAGCGGGTGCCGTCTCTCGGCCCCCGTACGATCGCGCGGTCCCGTGCACGGGTGACGGGACGTACGTCCCTGCCACGGTGCCCGGGCAGGTCGAGCCGCCGGTCGGACGGCGGAGGGCCGGGTGAAAAAGGGCCCACGACCTGTGTCGGGGCCCGTCCGCGGCGGAGGATCAGGACGGCCACCCGACGCCACGCCACCACCGCCGCTGGAGACCCATGACCGAGCCCCGCCCCCGTCCCGACCGACGCCGGACGGTCGCCGGGCTCCTGACCGGCGCGGCACTCGGCGCCGTGCTCGTCGTGGGCACGGTCGTCGTGCTCGGCGACGAGGCGCCCTGGCGCACCTCCGCGACCGGGGCCACGCCAGCCCCTGCGACAGGAGAGGCCGGCGGCGGCGCGACGGACGGCAGCGCCCCCGCCGGCACGGACGGCAGCACGGACGACAGCACGGGCGAGAGCACGGACGACAGCACGGGCGAGAGCACGGACGACAGCACGGGCGAGAGCACGGACGGCAGCACGGACGACGCCACCGCCGGCGTCACCGCCGACTCCCCGACCAACCCCGACCCCGCCACGTTCCGTCCCCTCACCGACGTCGACTGCGCCGCCATCGAGGCGCGCGCCGTGGCCCTGTCGGCCGAGCAGGCCACCGACGGACGCACCCTCACCGCGGTCACGGGCAGCACGGCGACCACCGACCACCGCGCGGACTACGCCGTGCCCGCCGCGGACGGTCGCTCGGTCGTCCTCGTCTGCAGCGGCACCGGCGTCTGGAGCGACGGCGCGACCTCCGCCCTGACGACCACGCTGTCGATCGACGCCTCCGGCGCGCTCTTCGTCGGCTACCGCTGACGCCCGCGGGGCTCCCGCTTCCCGCACCGTCACCTCTTGACACCCTCTCCTGCTCACTGGTTCATTAGTGGAGTAACGAACCACTGAACCAGGAGGGCGCCGCGTGCTCGACGACAGCCGCCCGATCTTCGTGCAGGTCGCCGAGCGCATCGCCGGCGACGTCCTCGACGGCACGCTCCCCGAGGGGAGCCAGGTGCCGTCGACCACCGAGCTGTCGGCCTTCCTCCGCATCAACCCGGCCACCGTGGCCAAGGGGATGGCCGAGCTCGTCGCGACCGGGGTGCTCCACAAGAGGAGGGGGATCGGGATGTTCGTGTCCGAGGGGGCGCGGGCGCGGCTGCAGGAGCAGCGGCGGGCCGCGTTCGTCGACGAGTTCGTCGCGCCGCTCGTGCGGGAGGCGGGCCGGCTGGGCCTCGCGCCCGACGAGGTCGCGCGTCTGGTGGTCGACGCCACGCGCGGGGCGGGGGCGGTCCGATGAGCACCGGCCCGAGCACCGGCCCGAGCACCGGCACCCGCACCGGAGCGAGCACCGACGTCGCGATCGCGACGTCCGGGCTGACGCGCAGCTACGGCGCCACCACGGCGCTCGAGGGCGCCACGCTCGCGCTCGAGGCGGGGCGCGTCCACGGCCTGCTGGGCCGCAACGGCGCCGGCAAGACGACCCTCCTACGGCTCCTCACCGGTCTCGACCGCCCGACGGCCGGCACGGCCCGGCTGCTCGGGGAGGACCCGTTCGAGAACCCGCGCCTGGCCGGCCGGTTCTGCTTCGTCAAGGAGTCGCAGGTCTACCCGGAGAGCTTCCGCGTGCACCACGTCCTGCGCGCCGCGTCCCTGCTGTTCCCGCGGTGGGACGACGACCGCGCCGCCGAGCTGGTGGACCGGTTCGCGCTGCCGACCCGGCGGCCGGTGAAGAAGCTGTCGCGCGGCATGACCTCGGCGCTCGGCGTCGTCGTCGGGCTGGCCGCACGCGCGGAGGTCACGCTGTTCGACGAGCCCTACCTCGGCCTCGACGCCGTGGCCCGGCAGCTGTTCTACGACGCGCTGCTCGAGGAGGTCGCGCTCGAGCCGCGCACGGTGGTGCTCTCGACGCACCTCATCGACGAGGTCGACCACCTGCTCGAGCGGGTCGTCGTCGTCGACCACGGCCGCGTCGTCCTCGACGCGGACGCCGACGAGGTGCGCGGCAGCGCGGTGGAGGTCACGGGGCCGTCCGCGGCCGTCGACGCCTTCACCGGCGGCCGGCGCCTGCTGCGGCGGGAGGTGCTGGGCGGGACCGCCCGCGCCACCGTGGCGACCCGCGCCACCCGGGAGGAGCGCGCCCGTGCCGACAGGCTGGGCGTGGACCTCGCGCCCGTGTCCCTGCAGCAGGTCGTCGTCGGGCTGACCACCGCCGCCGAACCGGCCCGTCCCCTCCAGGAGGTCCTGCGATGAGCGCCACCCTCGCCACCGCCCCCGTGCGGCTGCCCGCCCACCGCGCGCTGACCGTCGCCCGCGTGCAGGCGATGGACGCCGTCAACGTCCTCGTCCTGCCCTGGGTGGTCCTCGGGAGCGCCCTCGTCATCAACCTGCTCGTCTGGGTCCTCGTCGAGGGTGCGGCCGAGGGCGGCACCGGCGGCATCAGCAGCCTGTACGGCTACTCGATGGCGATGGTCGCCGTGCTGGTGAGCCGGGGCTTCCCCTACCTCGTCGGCATGGGCGTGACCCGACGGTCGTTCCTGGGCGGCACCGCGCTGATGCTGCTGGCCTACGCCGCGGTCAGCAGCCTGGCGCTGACGGCGCTCCACGGGCTGGAGGCGCTCACCGACGGCTTCGGCCTCGGCGGCCGGTTCTTCCGCGTCGCCTGGTTCACCGAGGTGCCCGCGTGGCAGCTGCCCGTGGTGTACGCGCTGCCCATGGTGTTCGCCGCCGGGCTCACCCTGCCCTTCGCCGCCGCGTACCTGCGCTGGCGGGCGACCGGGATCGTCACGCTCCTGGCCGCGACCGCGCTGCTGGTCGTCGTGGGGCTGTGGGCCGTCGGGCGGGTGGACGGCTGGGCCGGGCTCTTCGCCTGGTTCGGCTCGCTCGGGCCCCTGGTGCTGTCGACGCTGCTGGCGCTCGTCGGCGTGCTCGCCGGCGCCGGCGCGTGGCTCGTCCTGCGCCGCGCCCCCGCCTGACGTCAGCCCTCGGCGGCCGCCGCGCGGGCGGCGTCCTGCACGGCGCCGTCGACGGGCTCGCCCTCGCCGCCCGTGACGTACCACTGGCAGCCGATCGACGAGGCCTCGTCGAGGCAGGCCAGGACGAGCGCGGCGACGTCCTCCCGCTCGACGTGGCCGCCGCCCGGCTCGGTCGTCAACGTCACGCGACCGCTGCCGGGCCCGTCGCCGAGCGGCCCCGGGCGCAGGATCGTCCAGTCGAGGTCGGTGCCGCGCAGGTGCTCGTCGGCCCGGGCCTTGGCGTCGACGTACGCCGCCCAGGAGGGGTCGGCGTCGGGGCCGGCCGGCGTCTCGATGCCCGCGGCGGAGATCTGCACGTAGCGCCGCACGCCGGCGGCCGTCGCCGCGTCGGCCAGCAGCACGGACCCGCCCAGGTCGACGGTCTGCTTGCGCTCGGGGCCCGACCCCGGGCCGGCACCCGCCGCGAAGACCACGGCGTCGACGCCCGTCAGCGAGGCAGCCAGCGACGCGGCGTCCCCCGCCTCCACGTCGAACAGCACCGCCTCCGCACCCGCCGCCTCGAGCTCGGCCACCTGCTCCGCCGTGCGGACCACGCCTCGCGGGACGTCGCCGCGGGCGAGCAGCAGCCGGACGAGGTGCCGGCCGATCTTCCCGGCGGCTCCGACGACGACGACCGTGGACATGGGACCTCCGGGGGGCTGCGGACGCATCGAGCACGTCGACGCTAGGCGTCCGGCCCCGCGACCGCACCCGCTGCGGGGACCGCCGGCGGCCCGACCCCCAGCCGGGCGGCGAGCGCCATGGCGTCGACGGGTGCGCGCACCTTCACGTCGTTGTCGAAGTAGACGTGCACGTCCCGCGGCTGATCGGCGGCGGGCGGCGCCACCCGCGGCCCGTCCGGCGGCGGCGTGCCCGTCGACCAGGCCCGCACCTTCGCCGCCCAGGCGTCCACCGCCTCGTCGTCGTAGCCCGACACGTACAGCTCGCTGCTGCCGTGCAGCCGGACGTACACGTGGTCCGAGGTGAGGTCCTCCAGGTGCGGCCAGCGGCCGGCGGTGTCGGCGACGACGAGCGCGACGTCGTGCCGGCGCAGCAGCTCGACGAACGCCGGCGTGACGAAGGTGCCGTGCCGGACCTCGAGCGCGTGCCGGACGGGCCGGTCGGCGTCGGTGACGGTCAGCGCCCGTCCGTCGAGGCGCTCGTCGTGCCGCTCCGCGAGCGCCGCAGCCGCGGTCGTCGAGCGCGGCAGCAGGTCGAAGAAGGCCGCCAGCCGCGCCTCGTCGTAGCCGAGGGTGGGCGGGAGCTGCCAGAGCACCGGGCCCAGGCGGTCGCCCAGCGCCAGCACCCCGGAGGCGAAGAAGTTGGCCAGCGGCGTCGCGACGTCCGCCAGCTTCTTCATGTGCGTGACGAAGCGGGGCCCCTTGACCGAGAACACGAAGCCCTCGGGCGTCTGCGCGCGCCACGCCCGGTACGAGTCGGGCCGCTGCAGCGCGTAGAACGAGCCGTTGATCTCCACCGAGCCCAGCCGGCTCGCCGCGTGCGCGAGCTCGAGCCGCTGCGGCAGGCCGCGCGGGTAGAACACCCCGCGCCACGGCGCGTACCGCCACCCCGAGATCCCCACGTGCACCGCCACGCGCCCAGCCTGGCGTGCGGACGCCGGCGCCGCCCGGGCGCACGACGACGGCCGGCCGCCCACGGGGGGCGACCGGCCGTCGGAGGCGTCGTGCAGGCTGGCGTCAGCCGCCGATCTTCTCGTCGACGGTCTTCTCCGTCGTCTCGATCTTCTCGCTGTGCCCGCCGCCGGTCTTCTGGTCCACGGCGTCGCCGGCCTTGTCGATCCCGGCGTCGCTGGCCTTCTCGGTGATGTCGTCGATGCCCATGACGGACTCCCTCTGCTCGCTCCGGTTGCGGGTGCCGCGGCGCCCGCGCGCCGCCGGTCCGGCAGCGCTCGTCGTGCCCCGCCAGTGTTCGTCAGGCGACGGCCGCCCGCACGTCGGCGCACAGGGTGCCCACGACCCGCGGCACGACCTGCACACGCGCGCGCGGCTCGCCATGCTGGGACCACCGAGCGGGGAGGCAGCGGTGGAGCAGGCGGGGCAGGACGACGGGCGACGGGACGTCCGTGCGGACGGGCGGGCCGACGACCGGGCTGACGGATCGGCCGACGGACGGGTCCGGACCGTCGTCGTGACGGGCGGAGCCGGGCGGATCGGGACGTACCTGCGGCGGGCCGACGGCGGCCTCGCGGCGCGGGGCTGGCGGCTGCGGCTGCTCGACGTCACGGCGCCCGACGAGCTGCGCGAGGACGAGATTGCGTACACCGCGGACCTGTCGGACGAGGAGTGCCGCGACGCCCTCGACGGGGCGATGACCGGTGCCGACGCCGTGGTGCACCTGGCCGGGATCCCGACGGAGGACACGTGGACGCGCGTGCGGCGCGCGAACATCGACGGCACCTACCGCGTGCTGGAGTCGGCCCGGCGGTGCGGCGTGCGCCGCGTCGTGCTCGCGAGCTCCAACCACGCCGTCGGCTTCTACCCGACCGATGCGCAGGCACCCGTCGACGCGGCGCCACGCCCCGACTCCTACTACGGGGTCTCGAAGGTGGCCGTCGAGGCGCTGGGCAGCCTGTACGCCGACCGCTACGGCCTGGCGGTCGTGTCCCTGCGCATCGGCCTGTGCACCGACGGCCCGGGCACCACGTTCGACCTCGGCATCTGGCTGAGCCCCGCCGACGCCGTGCGGCTGGTGCACGCCGCGCTCACCGGCCCGGTGGGTGCGGCGGTGGGTGCGGCAGGCGGCGCGACGGGCGGTGCCGCAGGTGGTGCCGCGGGGGGTGGCCAGGTCGTCGCCTACGGCATCTCCGCCAACACCCGTGCCTGGTGGGACCTCACGAGCGCCCGCGCCCTCGGGTACGAGCCGCGCGACGACGCCGAGGTCTTCGCCGACCGCGTCGTGGCGTACGAGGGCCCGCCCGGGGTCCTCGGGCACGGCATGGTCGACACGGACCCGCACGCGGCCACGGGGCGTCGGCCGTGACCCGGCGCGACGTCCTCCCGACCGTCGGCGCCGACCGCTCCCCGGGCGCGCGGCGGCACCGCACCCTGCTCGCGTCCGCCGTCGTCCTGGCGGCGCTCACCGCGTGCTCGTCGGAGGAGGGCACCGACGTCCCCGCCCCGCCCGCGGCGGGTGCGGTGCTCGACGTGTCCGAGGTCCTCACCGCCGACGAGGAGCGCGCGGTGTCCGAGCTCGTGGACGCCGAGAACGCGCGCACGGACGCCGCCCGGGTCGCCGTGCTGCTCGTGCCCTCCGCCGACGGCGACCTCGAGGACTACGCCCGCGAGGTCGCCACGCGCTGGGGCGTCGGGGACGAGGGCGCCGACAACGGCGTGCTCGTCGTCGCCGCGACCGACGACCGCGAGCTGCGCGTCGAGGTCGCGGACGGGGTGCGCGACCGCTTCGACGACGACGAGGCCGCGACCGTCGTCGAGGACGTGCTCGCCCCCGCCTTCGGCGACGAGCGCTACGCCGAGGGGCTCACCGCTGCCGTCGTGGCGGTCTACACGTACGCCGAGGGGGGGACGCCGCCCGCTCCTGCGTCGGAGCCGACGAACTGGGCCGTCCTGGGGGCCTGGATCGGGGGCGCCGGGCTGCTGGTCGGCGGGCTGGTGGCGTGGCTGGTGGGCGACCGCCGTCGTCGGCACCGGCTCGCCGACGGGGAGATCGCCGCCGCCCGCGAGCAGGACCCCGGCTTCGACCTGACCGACGAGCAGCGCGCCGCCTACCGCCGCTACCGGTACCACCGTCGCGGCTCCGACGCGGTGTCCAACCCCGGCGCGTGGCTCCCGCTGTACGTCGCCAACCCCGCGCTGTGGTCGGGCGGCAGCCAGGGGTCGTCGTCGGGCGGCGGGTCCTCGTTCGGCGGCGGCGGCGGCTTCAGCGGCGGCGGCGCGTCCGGCGGGTACTGACCGCCGGCCGGCGTCGTCCCGCCGTCGCGCGGGGACGCCGGGCGTGAGGCGGCGTCACCCGTGAGATCGGGGTGGTCGTAGGGGTGCCGACCGGGAGCACCCCCGACGTGGGGCCGGGGTGCTGCGCGGCACGGTGGGGCCGTGGCGGTCGCACGACCGCCGGTCGAACCGGACCCACCTCCAGGAGCCAGCATGTCCACGCACGCCCCCGTCCCGCCCGCCCCCGCCGCCTCGTCCGGCGCGCTGCCCTCCGGCACCGGCCCGTCCGCAGCGCCCGGCGCCTTCCCGACCGCAGCCGCCGGCGCGTTCCCGTCCGCCGCGCCCGGCGCCGCGACGTCGGGGTGGCAGGGCGGACCCCGACCTGCGCCGCGGAGCGGCACCGCCGTCGCCGCCCTCGTCGTCGGGCTGCTCGCACTCCTCGGCTGCCTCGTCCCCGTGCTGAACCTCGGCTCCGTCGGCCTCGGCCTCGCCGCCGTCGTGCTCGGCCTGGTCGCCCTGCGCCGGCTCGTCCCGCCGACGACCGGCAGGGGCATGGCGATCGCCGGCATCGTCACCGGCGCGATCGGCCTCGTCGTGGCGGCGGCGATGTGGGTCGTCCTCGTCGCCCTGGGCGCGAGCGTCGACGAGGGCGACCTGGAGTCCTTCGCGGAGGACCTCTCCGTCGGCGCCGCCGCGTCCTACGACTGCGCGACCCTGGGCGACGAGGCCGTCGGCGTCTCCGCCACGGAGGCGGCCGCCGGCGACCCGACGCTGCTCGCCGTCACCGAGGCCGTCGTCGTGGAGGACCACCGCACCGCCCTCACCCTGCCGACCGCCGGGGAGGAGGCCCTCGTCCTGTCCTGCCGGGGCACCGCCACGTGGAGCGACGGCACGACGACCCCGGTGCTCACCGAGCTCACCATCGACGCGGACGGCGGCCTCTACGCGGCGTACAGCCAGGAGTGACGGTCCCGACGCACCGCAGCGGCCCGCGCCGGGCGTCCCCTGCGCGGGCCGTGGTCGTCGCCGCGCCGACCACCACGGCTGTCCGCCGACCCACGACCCGCGTTCACCCCGTCGTCACCGACGACCCCTTGCGTGCACGACGGACGATCTCCACCGTGACCCTGACGACGGAGGAGAGACGTCCTCCGTCCGGACGGGAGGAGCGCACCATGGGCCGCATCACGGTCGGCACCGAGAACTCGCTCGACATCGAGCTGCACTACGAGGACAAGGGCACCGGTCAGCCGGTCCTGCTCATCCACGGGTTCCCGCTCGACGGGAACTCGTGGGAGGGCCAGACCGCCGCCCTCCTCGAGGCCGGCTACCGCGTCGTCACCTACGACCGCCGGGGCTTCGGGCGGAGCAGCCAGCCCTCGGTCGGGTACGACTACGACACCTTCGCCGCCGACCTGCACACCCTGCTCGAGACCCTCGACCTGCGGGACGTCGTCCTCGTCGGGTTCTCCATGGGCACCGGCGAGGTGGCCCGCTACCTCTCCCGGTACGGGTCCGGACGGGTCGCCAAGGCCGCGTTCCTCGCCTCCCTGGAGCCGTACCTGGAGATCACCGAGGACAACCCCGACGGCGCCGCGCCCCTCTCGTTCTTCGAGGACATCGCGGCAGCCGTCAGAAAGGACCGCTACGCGTACTTCACCGAGTTCTACCGGGGCTTCTTCAACCTGGACGAGAACCTCGGCTCGCGCATCAGCGAGGAGCAGGTCCGCCACGCGTGGGACGTCGCGGCCGGCTCCGGCGCCGTCGCCTCCGCCGCCGCGCCGCTGACGTGGCCGACTGACTTCCGGGCCGACATCCCGCGGGTCGACGTTCCCGCGCTCATCGTCCACGGCACCGCCGACGCCATCCTGCCGATCGACGCCACGGGCCGCCGGTTCGCCGCCGCCCTGCCCTCGGCCCGGTACGTGGAGATCGACGGCGCCCCGCACGGCCTCCTCACCACGCACACCCGTGAGGTCAACGAGGTGCTGCTCTCGTTCCTCGCGAGCTGAGCCGCCGGTCCACCGTCGTCGAGCGCGGCCGGACGGCACGGAGGCACGGACGGCCGATTCCCCGGCCCTGGTGGAAGAGAGCCCGGGAACGACGAAAGGCCACCCCGTGTCGGGGTGGCCTTTCGTGGTAATGGTTGTCCGGCGGCGTCCTACTCTCCCACACCCTGGCGGGTGCAGTACCATCGGCGCTGGTGGGCTTAGCTTCCGGGTTCGGAATGGGACCGGGCGTTTCCCCACCGCTATGACCGCCGTAACGGGGTCGAACCTGGCACCCCGCGCACCCGGCCACGTGGTGGTGGCGGGTGGGGGTGGGTCGTGGTTCGGGAACCGCACAGTGGACGCGTAGCAGTGAATGGTGTGAGCAAGTTGTCGGCTGATTAGTACCGGTCAGCTGCGGCAGTCGTTGGTCCTGCCTTCCACATCCGGCCTATCGACCCCGTGGTCTACGGGGAGCCTCTCACCCCACGAAGGGGGCGTGGAAACCTCATCTTGAAGCAGGCTTCCCGCTTAGATGCTTTCAGCGGTTATCCCTTCCGAACGTAGCCAACCAGCCGTGCTCCTGGCGGAACAACTGGCACACCAGAGGTTCGTCCGTCCCGGTCCTCTCGTACTAGGGACAGCCCTTCTCAAGTTTCCTGCGCGCGCAGCGGATAGGGACCGAACTGTCTCACGACGTTCTAAACCCAGCTCGCGTACCGCTTTAATGGGCGAACAGCCCAACCCTTGGGACCTACTCCAGCCCCAGGATGCGACGAGCCGACATCGAGGTGCCAAACCATGCCGTCGATATGGACTCTTGGGCAAGATCAGCCTGTTATCCCCGGGGTACCTTTTATCCGTTGAGCGACGGCGCTTCCACAAGCCACCGCCGGATCACTAGTCCCGACTTTCGTCCCTGCTCGACCTGTCGGTCTCACAGTCAAGCTCCCTTGTGCACTTGCACTCGCCACCTGATTGCCAACCAGGCTGAGGGAACCTTTGGGCGCCTCCGTTACATTTTAGGAGGCAACCGCCCCAGTTAAACTACCCACCAGGCACTGTCCCTGGTCCGGATCACGGACCGAGGTTAGACATCCGAAGCGGTCAGAGTGGTATTTCAACGATGACTCCACGGACACTGGCGTGCCCGCTTCACAGTCTCCCACCTATCCTACACAAACCGCACCGAACACCAATACCAAGCTATAGTAAAGGTCCCGGGGTCTTTCCGTCCTGCTGCGCGTAACGAGCATCTTTACTCGTAGTGCAATTTCGCCGAGTTCGCGGTTGAGACAGCGGAGAAGTCGTTACGCCATTCGTGCAGGTCGGAACTTACCCGACAAGGAATTTCGCTACCTTAGGATGGTTATAGTTACCACCGCCGTTTACTGGGGCTTAAATTCTGAGCTTCGCAACTTGCGTTGCTGACCCGTCCTCTTAACCTTCCAGCACCGGGCAGGCGTCAGTCCGTATACATCGTCTTGCGACTTCGCACGGACCTGTGTTTTTAGTAAACAGTCGCTTCTCCCTGGTCTCTGCGGCCCTCCGTGCTGCCCCGGGCATGCCGGTTCACACATCAGGCCCCCCTTCTCCCGAAGTTACGGGGGCATTTTGCCGAGTTCCTTAACCACGATTGTCTCGATCGCCTTGGTATTCTCTACCTGACCACCTGAGTCGGTTTGGGGTACGGGCGGCTAGAACCTCGCGTCGAGGCTTTTCTTGGCAGCATAGGATCACCCTGTTCCCGCGAGTGCGGTCACCATCAGCTCTCAGGCACATGCCCGGCGGATTTGCCTACCGGACGCCCTACAGCCTTGGACGTGGACTACCATCGCCACGCCGGACTACCTTCCTGCGTCACCCCTGTTAACACGCTTACCTACTACCGGATCAGGTCCCAGCACGCACCCCCGGTGTCCCCGAAGGGACGGTGGGAGCACGCGGTGGTTAGTGTCACCGGGCTCGGTATGGGCGGTTCTTCGCCGGTACGGGAATATCAACCCGTTGTCCATCGACTACGCCTGTCGGCCTCGCCTTAGGTCCCGACTTACCCAGGGCGGATGAACCTGGCCCTGGAACCCTTGGTCATTCGGCGGACGGGTTTCTCACCCGTCATTCGCTACTCATGCCTGCATTCTCACTCGTGTGGTCTCCACCGCTGGATCACTCCGCGGCTTCACCGCCCACACGACGCTCCCCTACCCACCTGCACGCCTGAACCCTTGCGGGCTGAGCTGTTGTGCACGTGTCACGGCTTCGGCGGTGTGCTTGAGCCCCGCTACATTGTCGGCGCGGAATCACTTGACCAGTGAGCTATTACGCACTCTTTCAAGGGTGGCTGCTTCTAAGCCAACCTCCTGGTTGTCAGTGCAACTCCACATCCTTTCCCACTTAGCACACGCTTAGGGGCCTTAGCCGGTGATCTGGGCTGTTTCCCTCTCGACTACGGAGCTTATCCCCCGCAGTCTCACTGCCACGCTGTGGCTTACCGGCATTCGGAGTTTGGCTAACGTCAGTAACCTGGTGGGGCCCATCGGCTATCCAGTAGCTCTACCTCCGGCAAGGAACGCGTGACGCTGCACCTAAATGCATTTCGGGGAGAACCAGCTATCACGAAGTTTGATTGGCCTTTCACCCCTAACCACAGGTCATCCCCCAGGTTTTCAACCCTGGTGGGTTCGGGCCTCCACACGGTCTTACCCGCGCTTCACCCTGCCCATGGCTAGATCACTTCGCTTCGGGTCTAGAGCACGCGACTACCTCGCCCTGTTCGGACTCGCTTTCGCTACGGCTTCCCCACACGGGTTAACCTCGCCACGTACCACTAACTCGCAGGCTCATTCTTCAAAAGGCACGCCGTCACCCCTGCTAGGGAGGCTCCGACGGATTGTAGGCACACGGTTTCAGGTACTATTTCACTCCCCTCCCGGGGTACTTTTCACCTTTCCCTCACGGTACTTGTCCGCTATCGGTCACCAGGTAGTATTTAGGCTTACACAGTGGTCTGTGCAGATTCACTCCAGGTTTCTCGGGCCCGGAGCTACTTGGGATCCCTCACGGGAGGCCACACCATTTCGTCTACGGGGGTACCACCCTCTGTGCCCGGCCATTCAAAGCCGTTCGACTATGGCGCGACTTTCTCACTCCCCGGGCCGGCGGCAGCCAGCCCAGCAAGGTCCCACAACCCCGTACGCGCAACCCCTGCCGGGTATCACACGCGCACGGTTTGGCCTGATCCGCTTTCGCTCGCCACTACTCACGGAATATCTCTTCCTGCCGGTACTGAGATGTTTCACTTCCCGGCGTTCCCTCCACACACCCTATATATTCAGGTGCGGGTCACAGCACATGACTGCTGCGGGGTTCCCCCATTCGGACATCCTCGGATCACAGTCTGTTTGCCGACTCCCCGAGGCTTATCGCAGGCTACCACGTCCTTCTTCGGCTCCTGATGCCAAGGCATCCACCCTGTGCCCTTAAAAACTTGCCACAAAGATCATTCAAAGATGCTCGCGTCCACTGTGCAGTTCTCAAACAACGACCACCACGACCGGATCCGGCACCGCCAGCACCCACCCCCGACCCCCCTCACGACGGAAGAGGACCAGGCATGAGCCGGTACGAGCACCCCGGCCATGGCCCCGAGACGAACACACCACCCGACCGGGCAGCTGCTCCCTCAGGACCCAACAGCGTGTCAGCCGACCCCCAGACCACCCCGGCCACCCGTTCCCACCCGCGCACCGCACCCCACCCCCCACCAGGAGGAGCAAGGACACGACCACACGACGTACTAGGGTCACCCGGGCCCGCAGGACCGGCAGCAGTCGATGTTCCACCCTCGAGCACCACCCCCAGCACGCACGGCCAGGGCATGGTCCTGCACGCACCACCCCCACCCACGACAGGCAAGGACGCGCGTCAGATGCTCCTTAGAAAGGAGGTGATCCAGCCGCACCTTCCGGTACGGCTACCTTGTTACGACTTAGTCCCAATCGCCAGTCCCACCTTCGACAGCTCCCCCCTCACAAGGAGGTTGGGCCACCGGCTTCGGGTGTTACCGACTTTCGTGACTTGACGGGCGGTGTGTACAAGGCCCGGGAACGTATTCACCGCAGCGTTGCTGATCTGCGATTACTAGCGACTCCGACTTCATGGGGTCGAGTTGCAGACCCCAATCCGAACTGAGACCGGCTTTTTGGGATTCGCTCCACCTCGCGGTATCGCAGCCCTTTGTACCGGCCATTGTAGCATGCGTGAAGCCCAAGACATAAGGGGCATGATGATTTGACGTCATCCCCACCTTCCTCCGAGTTGACCCCGGCAGTCTCCCATGAGTCCCCGGCACGACCCGCTGGCAACATGGAACGAGGGTTGCGCTCGTTGCGGGACTTAACCCAACATCTCACGACACGAGCTGACGACAACCATGCACCACCTGTGCACCGACCTTGCGGGGCACCCATCTCTGAGTGTTACCGGTGCATGTCAAGCCTTGGTAAGGTTCTTCGCGTTGCATCGAATTAATCCGCATGCTCCGCCGCTTGTGCGGGCCCCCGTCAATTTCTTTGAGTTTTAGCCTTGCGGCCGTACTCCCCAGGCGGGGCACTTAATGCGTTTGCTGCGGCACGGAATCCGTGGAATGGACCCCACACCTAGTGCCCAACGTTTACGGCATGGACTACCAGGGTATCTAATCCTGTTCGCTCCCCATGCTTTCGCTCCTCAGCGTCAGTTGCGGCCCAGTGACCTGCCTTCGCCATCGGTGTTCCTCCTGATATCTGCGCATTCCACCGCTACACCAGGAATTCCAGTCACCCCTACCGCACTCTAGTGTGCCCGTACCCACTGCAAGCCCCAGGTTGAGCCTGAGGATTTCACAGCAGACGCGACACACCGCCTACGAGCTCTTTACGCCCAATAATTCCGGACAACGCTTGCGCCCTACGTATTACCGCGGCTGCTGGCACGTAGTTAGCCGGCGCTTCTTCTGCAGGTACCGTCACTCTCGCTTCTTCCCTGCTGAAAGAGGTTTACAACCCGAAGGCCGTCATCCCTCACGCGGCGTCGCTGCATCAGGCTTTCGCCCATTGTGCAATATTCCCCACTGCTGCCTCCCGTAGGAGTCTGGGCCGTGTCTCAGTCCCAGTGTGGCCGGTCGCCCTCTCAGGCCGGCTACCCGTCGTCGCCTTGGTAGGCCATCACCCCACCAACAAGCTGATAGGCCGCGAGCCCATCCCTGACCGAAAAACTTTCCACGCACACCCATGCAGGCACACGTCATATCCGGTATTAGCCACCGTTTCCAGCAGTTATCCCAGAGTCAGGGGCAGGTTACTCACGTGTTACTCACCCGTTCGCCACTGATCACCCCAGCAAGCTGGAGATCACCGTTCGACTTGCATGTGTTAAGCACGCCGCCAGCGTTCGTCCTGAGCCAGAATCAAACTCTCCGTCAATGATCGACAACAACCACACCACCACACCCGAGAGCGCAGCAGCCTGGCAGTCGACAAACACAGAGAAAAACTCTAGCTGACAGAACAAGCCATCTGGCCTGTCCAGATCAACCAAACAACAACCCACCCCCACAAGCACCAACCCCCACAACAGGGACCAGCACCAGCACAGGCAGGCGATTTGGCATCGACTACTTGACACACTGTTGAGTTCTCAAGGAACAGACGCACACCACCTCGACCACGTCACCGCGATCTCGCCTGGGGCTCGTTCTCGTGCTCCACCGTACCGCATCCCGCGGGGCCTTCTCGACCTCGCCGGCGCTTTCCGGTGATCCTCACGTTACCGCATCCCGAGCGGCTCTCACACCGTTCCGAACGCCATTCCGTGGGTTCCTACCGTACCGCACCGCAGCTGGCCCGAAGGCCACCCGCGCTGCTTTCCGGTGGTCCCCATCCTGCCATACGGCGCTGGCCTCTTCGGCCGTCGCTGCATTCAGGAAGAGGAGCGGATGCGTTGGACCCGGCATTCCTGCCCGGTCCGTGCGACGCATTCCTGACCCTACGTCATCGACAACCACTGCCCGTCCCTGAGCATTCCCGCAGGACTGCCCGGTCACGCGCTGCCCTCGCGGGCGGCTGTCGAGGACCCGACGTCGAGCGGGCGCACACGTGTGCCCTGCGGTTCGTCGGGGGGTTGCACCGTCCCAGTGGGACCAGCCACCGGGGCGTTGCCGCGGTGTCCGTTCCTCCCTGCTGAGCGGGCTCGGCAACGTTACGTGCTCGTCGGCACGAACGCAAGTGTCCTGCTGGACGAGGCCTAACCCTCCCTGGTGACCAAGCCCCGGGGGCCTTCGCCGTCCTCCCGGCGGTACCGGTCGACGAAACGACGGAGCACCAGCGGGGGCACCTCGGCCCGCGCGAGGCGCAGCCGGGCGACGAGCTCCTCGTACTCCTCCGGCGGGAAGTAGCCCGCCTCCCGGTAGACGGTCACGCGTCCGACGATGCCCTCGACGTCCAGCTCGGGGTGGAACTGCGTCGCGTACTGGTGCTGCCCGACCCGGAAGGCCTGCACCGGGCACGCCGGCGACGTCGCCAGCACGGTCGCGTGCGGCGGTGCGACGGTCAGCGCCTCCTTGTGCCCGACGAAGGCGTCGAACGTCGCGGGCAGCCCGGCGAAGACGGGGTCGGCCCGGCCGGCGTCGGTGAGGGTCACCGGCACGGTGCCGATCGGCTCCCCGAACGTGCGGTCGACGGTGCCGCCCTGGTGCACCCCCAGCGTGCCGACGCCGTAGCAGGCGCCGAGGAAGGGCACGTCGCGCGCGACGACCTCGTCGAGCAGGGCGGACAGCTCCCGTTCCACCCGCTGCTGGACGGGGCCCTTCGTCTCCTCCGGGTCGCTGGTGCAGTACGGGCTGCCACCGACGACCACACCCGACAGCGCGCCGAGGTCGAGGTCCGGCAGGGGCTCGCGCTCCAGGCGCACGCGCCGCAGCTCCTCCGGGCGCAGGCCGCCGTAGCGCAGCACCGCCGCGTACTCGGCGTCCGCCACCACGTCGTCGGCGCGGGTGGCGAGGAGCAGGAAGGGCTTCACCGGCGGGACGGTAGTCGCGGGTGGTCCGGTTCGCCGCCCGCGCCTCGGCGAGGCTCAGGTCAGGGCCGGGAGGACCTGCGCGCCGCCGAGCACCCCGCGGAAGGGGTCACCGCGCTCGGCCAGCCGGTCGAGCACCGTGCGGACCGTGAAGACGTCCGGGCGCAGCCACGGCTCGTCGAGCTCGTCCCAGGTGATGGGGGCGGAGACCGGTGCGCCGCCCACCGCCCGCGGGGAGTAGGGGGCCACCAGCGTCTTGTTGATGGCGTTCTGCGTGTAGTCGAGCCGGGCCTGCCCCCCACGCTCGCGCACCTCCCAGCGCCAGCTCACGAGGTCCGGCACGACGGCCCCCACCGTGCGGGAGACGCGCTCGACCCACGCGCGCGTCTCGTCGAAGGACGGCCCGACGGCGATGGGGACCCACACCTGGATGCCGCGCCGCCCGGTGACCTTCGGCAGCGCCGTCACCCCCAGGTGGGCGAACGCGTCACGGTGCAGCCGCGCGAGGAGCAGCACGTCCTCCCAGGCGGTGGCCGGCCCGGGGTCGATGTCCACCAGCGCGTACGTCGGGCGGTGCGGCTCCGCCGTGCGGGACGTCCAGGCGTGCCACTCCAGCGCGCCGAAGTTGGCGGCCCACACGAGGGCGGCGGGTTCGTCGACGACGAGGTATGTGTGCGTCTCGCCCTCGTCGGCCTCCGGGTTGTCCCAGCGCGGCACCCACGCCGGGGCGTGGCCCGGCAGCTCCTTGTGCCAGAAGCCCTTGCCGCTGCCGGCGCCCTCGGGGAACCGGTGCATGTTGAGCGCGCGCCCGCGCAGGTACGGCAGCACGACGGGGGCGATCCGTGCCGTGTACGACAACAGCTCCCGCTTCGTCACCGGCGGCTCGTCGCCGCGCCCGGGGAAGAGGACCTTGTCGAGGTTCGTCACGCGCAGGCGACGGCCGAGGACGTCCCAGGTGCCGCCCGCGCCCAGCTCGTCCAGGGCGGCGAGCTCGTCCGCCCTCGGCCCCGGGACGGGAGGCGCGTGCAGCTCGACGCTCGCGCGGTCGGGCGGCAGGTCGGAGCGCCACAGCCGGTCCGGGTCGGCCTTCACCTCGTCGTTCGTCCGCCCCGACACGACGGACGTGGGGTGGTCCTCGGCGTCCCAGCCCTCGACCGCGTGCTCGTCGTGCTTGTGCAGCAGGAGCCACTGCTCCTTGCCGCCCTCCTCCCCGCGCCTGACCAACAGGAAGCGGCCCTTCAGCCGGGTGCCGTGCAGCTCCGCGTGCAGCTCTCCCGCCGCGACCGCCGCCACCGGGTCGTCGGTGCGCAACGGCTCCCACGTGCCGTGGTCCCAGACGATGACGTCCCCGCCGCCGTACTCGCCGGCGGGGATGACGCCCTCGAAGGTCTCGTACTCGAGCGGGTGGTCCTTCACGTGCACGGCGAGGCGCCGGGCGGCGGGGTCCAGCGTCGGGCCGCGCGGCACGGCCCAGCTGGCGAGCACGCCGCCCATCTCGAAGCGCAGGTCGTAGTGGAGCCGCCGGGCGCGGTGCCGCTGCACCACGAACCGCAGCGGCTCGCCGGGGGCGGCCGGCACCCGTTCGCCGTGCGGCTCCGCCGTGCGGGTGAAGTCGCGCTTCGTCCAGTACGTCTCGAGCTCGGGGGACGCCGGCGACGACGTCCGGTCCTGCGACGCGGCCATCGCACCCTCCTCCCGCCCTCGTGCACGGACCCGCTCACGGACCGGTGCTCGGACCGGTGCTCGGACCGGCCCTCGCGCCGGCCTGGAGCCGGACCTCCCCCAGCCTGGTGGACCGCCGGGCCCTCCGCCCGGCGGGGCGGGTCCCGGGCGACGGCCCGCGGTTATCGTCGGGCGCATGGCCGACCTCGTCCCGCTCGCCCTGCCCGCCGACGACTGGCACACCTGGCTCGAGGATCGCGGCCGCGGCCAGCTGCGCGTGGCGGCGGAGCGGGTCGACGCGCTCCGGGCGGGGCCCCGCGGCGACGTCACGCTGCTCGGCACCTGGGACGAGGCGTCGCTGGCCCTGGCGAACGCCCGGGCGGTCTGCTCGCTGCTGGCATCCGTGCACCCCGACCCGGCCGTGGTGGAGCTCGCCGAGACCATCGAGACCGAGGCGAGCGCGTTCGACACGGACCTCCACCTGGACGCCGAGGTCCACGCGGCCCTGGCGTCCGTCCCGGTGGACGGTCTCGACGCCGACGCGCGGCGGGTCCTCGACGAGACGCTGCGCGACTTCCGTCGCGCCGGCGTCGACCGCCCCGCCGAGGACCGCGAGCGCCTGCGAGGGCTCGACCAGCGGCTGACCGACCTCGCGCTCACCTTCTCCCGGAACATCCGCGACGGCCGCCGGGTGACGCGGGTCCCCGCCGCCGCGCTGGCCGGCCTGCCCGACGACTTCGTCGCCGCGCACCCGGCCGACGCGGACGGCACCGTCGCGATCAGCACGGACTACCCCGACACCCACCCGTTCCTCACGTTCGCGCACGACGACGCCGCCCGGCGCGCGGTCGCCACGTCCTTCCTCTCCCTGGCCTGGCCCGAGAACGACGTCGTGCTGGCCGAGCTGCTGCGGCTGCGGCACGAGAAGGCGACGCTGCTGGGCTACGCGTCGTGGCCCGACCTGGACGCCGAGATCACGATGATCCGGACCGGCGACGCCATCGGGGACTTCGTCGACCGGATCACGGCGGCCGCGGGGCCCGCCGCGGAGCGCGAGCTGGCCGTGCTGCAGGAGCGCGCTGCCGCCGACCCCGCGGGCGGGGCCGTGCCCGTGGACGTGAGCAGCTGGCGCTACTGGTTCGAGGCGGTGCGGCGCGAGCAGTACGGCGTCGACGCGCAGACGGTGCGGCGCTACTTCGACTTCCCCCGCGTGCGCGACGGGCTGCTGACCGTCACCGGCCGGCTGTTCGGACTGACGTGGACGCCCGTACCGGGCGACGAGGCCCGCACCTGGCACGAGGACGTGACGACCTACGACGTCGCCCTCGACGGCGAGGTCCTCGGCCGCATCCACCTCGACCTGCACCCCCGCGAGCGCAAGTACAACCACGCCGCGCAGTTCGACCTCGTCCCCGGGGTCCTCGACCGGCAGCTGCCCGAGGGCGTGCTGGTGTGCAACTTCCCGCGCGGCCTCATGGACCACGACGACGTCGTCACGCTCTTCCACGAGTTCGGGCACCTCCTGCACCACGTGCTGGCCGGGCGGCAGCGCTGGGTCCGGTTCTCCGGCGTGGCGACCGAGCGGGACTTCGTCGAGGCGCCCTCGCAGATGCTCGAGGAGTGGGCCTGGGACGCCGCCGTGCTGCGGACGTTCGCCGTGGACGCCGACGGTGCGCCGATCCCCGCCGACCTCGTGGCCGCGATGCGGCGGGCCGACGAGTTCGGCAAGGCGCTGCTGGCGCGCACGCAGATGTTCTACGCGGCGGTGTCGCTCCGGCTGCACCTCGAGCGGCCCGAGGACCTGACCGCGCGCGTGCTCGAGCTGCAGCGCGAGCACAGCCTGCTCGCGCCGCTGCCCGGCACCCACTTCCACACGGGCTTCGGGCACCTCGAGGGGTACACCTCGGCCTACTACACCTACATGTGGAGCCTGGTCATCGCCAAGGACATGTTCACGGCGTTCGACGCCGACGACCTCTTCGCGGCCGGGCCGGCGCAGCGCTACCGGGACCGGGTGCTGGCGCCCGGCGGGTCGCGCGACGCGGCCGACCTCGTCGAGGACCTGCTCGGCCGACCCTACGACGACCGCGCCTTCACGCGCTGGCTCGCCGGCTGACGCGTCGCCGGCCGGCGCCGTCGCCGACCCGGCCGGCCGCGGGGACCTGTACCGGGACCGGGCTCAGCCCTCGTCGGGCGCGCCGCCGATGTTCACCATCCACGGCACGCCGAAGCGGTCGACGAGCATGCCGAAGGTGTCCCCCCAGGGCGCCTTCTCCAGCGGCACCGTCTGCGTGCCGCCCTCGAGCAGCCCCTCGAAGAAGCCGCGCATCTCCGCCTCGTCCTCCGGGCCGCCGAACAGGGACATGGAGAAGCCGCCGGGTGCGGTGACCTCCATGCTGCTCGGGGTGTCGGCCGCCATGATCTTCAGACCGCGGGCCGTGACGAGCTGGCCGTGCATGACCAGGTCCTGCTCCGCCGGGTCCTGGCTCATCCCGAACTCGCCGAAGGTGCTGAACGTCGCCTCCCCGCCCAGCACGGAGGCGTAGAACTCCAGGCACGCGCGGGCCTGGTCGCGGAACGAGAGGTACGGGGCGAGCTCGGTGGTCATGGCGGTCCCTCCGCGTCGTCGGCCCGCGGGCGCGAGCCGGTCACCGCAGTAGACCGCGGACCACCGACAGACTCATCGGCCGGGGGCGCGCGGCGCGCGGGCGCGGACGTACGCGGCCGCACCGCCGGGCGACTCGTGCACGCGGACGACGTGCGCGACGGCCTCCGCCAGCGCGGTCAGGACCGCGGGCGCGTCGACGACGAGGAGCGCCTGCAGGCGCGGCGTCGCCTCCGCCCGCCGACCCCGGGCGTCGTCGACGAGCAGGGCGAACGTCGTCGCGCGCTGCCAGCCCATGCCGCCGTCGTCGGGCGGCTCCGGGTCCAGCCGCGACCCGGCGACGAGGAGCGCGCGCACCGCGTCGAGGAGCTCGTCGGGACGGTCGGCCGCGCGCAGGATCGTCGCCGCCTCGTCGCGCAGCCAGAGCCCCACCGCGAGCGCGGCCGCGTCGTCCCGGGCCAGGTCCGCCGGCAGGTCGTCGCCGCCCCGGTCCGTGACGGCCGCGAGGAGGAGCGCGTGCCCTGTCCGCGCGGCCGCGCCACCGGGGTCGCCGGCCGGCGGAGGCTCGGCGCGGTGCACGGGGGCAGCCTAGGGAGGGCCACCCGCGGCGCGCACGCGCACCTGCCCCCGATGACGGGGCGGGACGTGCCGGGTCAGGCCTGCACGTCGAGCGCCTGGCCGACCGCGGGGTCGAGGGACCCGAGCAGGGCGGCGGCGTACTGCTTCTCCGCGCCCATCGCGGTCTTCAGCAGGTGGGTCGAGACGGTCAGGGCGGACTGCGCCGCGCCGATGCTCGCGATGCTCATGGGTGGCCTCCCGGTGGGTGCGGGGACGGGTGTCCCTGCCGACCCGTCGGCCCGTGGCGGCCCGGTGACGAGCGGCCGGGGGCCGCACCACCCGTCCGGCCGGTGGCCCCACCCGCAGGGGCGACCCTGGCGCCGTGTCGGCGGCCCTCCCTACGCTCGGCCACGACGCACCGACGCGAGGGAGGACGGCCATGGGCAGCGCGGAACCGGACGAGGGCCAGGACCGGGGCGACGACGCCGGGGAGGCCGGCGGCTTCACGGCCGAGGAGCGGGCCGCGATGAAGGAGCGGGCGGCCGAGCTCAAGGCCTCGCGCCGTCGCGGCGGCAGCAAGGCCGACAAGGCCGCGGAGGAGGCGGCCGCCGTGGTCGCCGCGCTCGAGGCCCTGCCCGAGCCAGACCGCGGGCTGGGTCAGCGGCTGCACGCGCTCATCACGGAGGCCGCTCCGGACCTGGCGCCGCGCACCTGGTACGGCATGCCGGCCTACGCCAAGGACGGCAAGGTGCTGTGCTTCTTCCAGCCCGCGAGCAAGTTCAAGGCCCGCTACGCCACGCTCGGCTTCAACGACGTCGCGGTGCTCGACGAGGGCACGACGTGGCCCGTGACATGGGCGATCACCTCCCTCACGGCGGCCGACGAGGAGCGCGTCACCGCGCTCGTGCGCCGGGCGGTGGGCTGACGGGCGGCGACCGCGCCGTCCTCGCCGGGATCGGGGCCCGCCCTCGCTAGGGTGTGCCCCGCCCGGCCGCCGACCGGCGCCGGGCGCCACGCGACGAGGGGTGGGCAGGGTTGGGCGCGCTGCGGCACGTGCAGGACCGGGTGCTGTTCGGGGCGGCGTACTACGACGAGTACCTGCCGACGGACCGGATCGCCACGGACATGGCGATGATGCGGGACGCGCACCTCAACGTCATCCGCATCGCCGAGTCGACGTGGAGCACGCTCGAGCCCCAGCCGGGGGTCTTCGACCTCGGCCACGTCGACCGCGCCCTCGACGCCGCGGAGGAGGCGGGCCTGTCGGTGATCGTGGGCACGCCGACGTACGCGGTCCCGGCCTGGCTCGTCGCCTCCCACCCGGAGGTGCTCGCCGTCACCGACCGCATCGACACGCCCCGGTACGGCGCGCGGCAGATCATGGACATCACGCACCCGGCCTTCCGGTTCCACGCCGAGCGCGTGATCCGGCTGCTCGTCGGGCACGTCGCGCGACGCGGGCACGTCATCGGCTTCCAGCTCGACAACGAGACGAAGCACTACGACGCGGCCTCGCGCGGCGTCCAGCGCGGCTTCGTCAAGCACCTGCGCGCGGAGTTCGACGACGACCTCGACGCGCTCAACCGCGCCTTCGGGCTCGCCTACTGGTCCAACCGCCTCGACGCGTGGGAGGACTTCCCCGACGTGCGCGGGACGATCAACGGCTCGCTCGGGGCCGCCTTCGACCGCTACCGCCGGGGGCTGGTGGAGGAGTACCTCGGCTGGCAGGCGGGCATCGTGCGCGAGCTGGCCCGGCCCGAGCAGTTCGTCACGCACAACTTCGACCTCGACTGGGCGCCGGGCTGGTCCTACGGCCTGCAACCGTCGGTCGACCACTTCCGCGCGGCCCGGACCGTGGACGTCGCGGGCGTCGACGTCTACCACCCGACCCAGTCCCGGCTCACGGGCAAGGAGATCGCCTTCGGCGGGGACCTCACGCGGTCGCTCAAGGGCGGCGCGAACCACCTCGTCCTCGAGACGCAGGCGCAGGGGCAGCACGGCTGGCTGCCCTACCCGGGCCAGCTGCGCCTGCAGGCGTGGAGCCACCTCGCCAGCGGGGCGTGCGGGGTCCTGTACTGGCACTGGCACTCCATCCACCACTCGTTCGAGACGTACTGGAAGGGCCTGCTGAGCCACGACCTCGAGAGCAACCCGACGCTCGAGGAGGCCGGCGTCTTCGGCGCCGAGGTCGAGCGGCTCGGGTCCGCGCTGACCGGGCTGCGGAAGCGCAACCGCGTCGCGGTCATGGTGAGCAACGAGGCGCTGACCGCCCTGCGCTGGTTCGCGCTCGAGACCGGGTTCCCGGAGGCGGTGCGCCCGTCCGTCACCTACAACGACGTGCTGCGGCGGGTCTACGACGCGCTGTTCGAGCTCAACGTCGAGGTGGACCTCGTGCCCTTCGACGCGGCGGACCTCGGCGTGTACGCGATGCTCGTCGTCCCCGTCCTGTACAGCGCGCCGGAGGCGACGCTCGCCGCGCTGCGGGCGTACGTCGAGGGCGGCGGGCACCTCGTCGCCACGTTCCGCACCGGCGTCGCCGACGAGCACCTGCAGGTGTGGCACGACCGGGCGCCGCACGCCCTCACCGACGTCTTCGGCGCGTCCTACCAGCAGTTCTCGACGCCCGACGGCGCGCGCCTGGCGTTCACCGGCGCGTTCGCGGACCTGGCGGCGGGTGGCACGGTGGCCGGCACGGCGGGCGACGAGGCCACCCCCGCCGCCGAGGCCGTGCTGGAGCTCCTGCAGCCCGACGAGGGCACCGAGGTGCTGGCCACCTACGACCACCCGGCCTGGTCGGGCTACGCCGCGATCACCAGGAACGCGGTGGGCGGCGGCACCGCGACCTACCTGGCGACCCTCACGGACCCCGTCACGACGCGGGCGGTGCTCGGCCGGCTCGTGCGCGACGCGGGGCTGTGGGGGTGGCCGCAGGACCTGGCGGCCACGGCCCCGTCCGTCGCCGTCCGCCGCGGCACGAGCGGACGCGGGCGGGAGCTGACGTACCTGCTGAACTACGCCGGGCGCTCGGTCACGCTCCCGGCGCCGGTCGCCGGCACCTCGCTGCTGGACGGCCGGGCCGTCGGCACGGGCGACGAGCTCGTGCTCGGGGCCTGGGACCTCGTCGTCCTCGAGTCCTGAGGACACGAGGTCAGCGTGCGGGCGGCGGCGGCGCCGTCGACGCGCGCACGACCAGCGACGTCGCGAGCTCCGTGCGGGCGGCGGGCGGCTCCCCGCCCCGCGACAGCTCGACGACCATCCGCGTCGCCTCCCGGGCCATGCCCGCCAGCGGCTGCCGGACCGTGGTCAGCGGCGGCGTGACCCACTGGCACAGGTCGACGTCGTCGAAGCCGACGACGGACAGCCGGCCCGGGACGTCCACGCCGAGCGCCCGCGCGGCGGCGTACACGCCGTAGGCCTGCTCGTCGGACCCGCTGATGATCGCGGTCGGCGGCTCGGGCAGGCGCAGGAGCTCCTCGCCGTACCGCCGGCCCCCGGCGACGAGGGAGTCGCCGTGCCGCACGAGCGCCGGGTCGGGCGTGATCCCCGCGCGCAGCAGCGCGGCCCGGTAGCCGTCCAGGCGGTCGCGGTGGCACTCCTGCTCCGGCGGCCCGGTGACGAAGCCGATGCGGCGGTGGCCGAGGCCCAGCAGGTGCTCGGTCGCGTCCCGGCCGCCGGCCCAGTCGGTCGCGGCCACGGTGGGGAGGCGCTCGGTGCGCGTGCCGACGGGGTCGACGAGGACGACCGGCGTCCGCAGCCGCAGGAGCTCCTCGCGTCCGGCGTCGAGCAGCTCGGACACCACGAGGACGACGCCGTCGGTGCCGCGCGTGAGCACGTGCTCCAGCCAGTCCGGCGTGCCCACCGGCCGGCCGTGCGCGGCCGTGACCACCAGGCCGACGCCGAGCCGCGACGCCTCCGCCTCGGCACCGCGCAGGAGGGCCGTGGCCCACTGCGTGCCCAGGTCGCTGATGACGAAGTCGACGAGCCCGACGGTCTGGGACCCCGAGCGCCCGCGCCGCTCGTACCCGTGCTCGACCAGCAGGTGCTCGACCTGGGCACGGGTGGCCGCCGACACCCCCGGGCGGCCGTTCAGCACCTTGGACACCGTCGGCACCGAGACTCCGGCCGCCGCGGCGATCTCCGCGATCCGCACGCCCCCGCGACCCGCCACCGCTGCTCCGTCCCGCGTTGACGCCGTGCCGACGCCGACCTACCGTACCGCCGCCGGAAAAGGTCCCGAAACTTTCGTGGCCGGTACCGCCGTCCCTCCGAGGAGTGCACCGATGCACGTCGCAGCGCTGACCGTCGCCGAGCCCCTGCGTCACCGGCTGCGCCGGTCCGAGGTGGTGGTCCTCGACGGGGCCGGCCGCCTCCTGGCGGACACGGACGTCGTCGTCGAGCAGACGGCCCACGCCTTCGGCTTCGGCAACATCGGCTTCGACCTCATCCCGCTCGCCAACGGCGAGACCGAGGCGATCCCCGACAACCCCTTCGGCGGCGCCGACCCCTCTCAGGGCCCGCTGCTGGCCGAGCTCTGGACCGGTCTGTTCAACTTCGCCACGCTGCCCTTCTACTGGGCGGCGTTCGAGCCCGAGCGCGGCCGCCCGGACACGCAGCGGCTGCTGCGGACGGCGCAGTGGTTCGTCGACCACGGGGTGCGGGTCAAGGGCCACCCGCTGGCCTGGCACACCCTGGCTCCGCAGTGGCTGCTGGACCTGCCGTCCGACGAGGTGGAGCAGGTCCTCCGTGCCCGCATCACGCGCGAGGTCACGGACTTCGCCGGCGTCGTCGACCTCTGGGACGCCATCAACGAGGTCGTCATCATGCCGGTCTTCGACAAGGAGGAGAACGGCCTCACGCGGCTGTGCCAGCGGCTCGGGCAGGTGGAGACCGTGCGGCTGGCCTTCGAGACGGCGCGCGCCGGCAACCCGGGGATCCAGCTCCTGCTCAACGACTTCAACATGTCGCCGGCGTACGAGCGGCTCGTCGAGGAGTGCCTGGAGGCCGGGATCCGCATCGACGCCCTGGGCCTGCAGAGCCACATGCACCAGGGCTACTGGGGCGAGGAGAAGACGCAGGACGTGCTGGAGCGGTTCAGCCGCTTCGGCCTGCCGCTGCACTTCACGGAGACCACGCTCGTCTCGGGCCACCTCATGCCGCCGGAGATCGACGACCTGAACGACTACCAGATCCCGTCCTGGCCGACGACGCCCGAGGGCGAGGAGCGCCAGGCGGACGAGATGGTCCGGCACTACACGACGCTGCTGGAGCACCCGGCCGTCGACGCCATCACCTACTGGGGTATCACGGACGCCGGGTCGTGGCTGGGCGCGCCCGTCGGGCTCGTGCGCGCCGACGGCACGACGAAGCCGTCGTACGACGCGCTGCACGGGCTCGTGAAGGGCGCGTGGTGGCTGTCGCCGACCACCGTCCGGACCGACGACGAGGGACGGGTCGCCGTGGAGGGCTTCGCCGGGGAGTACCGCGTCACCGCGGGTGGCAGGACCACGTCGGTCACGCTCGGCTGACGCGGTCGGCGCGGGCGCCGCGCGAGAGGCCCGGACCTCGCGGCTGACAGGCGTGATGGCACGGCTGCCCCGGCCGTGTCACGCGCGGAGCCACCGGGACCACAGCGCCTCGAGCTCGTCGTCCCCGGGCCGCCACCGGTCGGCGGCCACCCACGCGTTCATCGCCGCCGTCCAGTGCTGGACGTCGCGCCGGTAGCCGGTGGACCGCGCGAGGGCGGACCCCGCGGTGTCCGCGGGGTGCGCCGCGTAGGGGGCGGAGGTCTGCTGCTCCCAGTGGCCGCCGGCGCCGAAGGCGACGACGAGCGACGTGCGCAGGTAGCCGCCCTGCGTGTGCGGGACGAGCAGGGTGTGGTCGAGGACAGGGCGGTGGCGCCGGCGCAGCGCGTCGGCGACGCCCGCCTCGTCGAGCGGACGGAAGTGCGCGGCGGTGCGGCCGCACGCGGACGCGAGCACCGCCCCCGGGACGGCGGCCAGGACGTCCGCGAGCGCGCGCCCGTGCGCCTGCGACAGCGCGAGCAGGTCCTGCTCGTGCGTCCCGCGCAGTGCGCGTCCTGCGGTCCGGGCTGCGAGCGCCGCGTGCAGGAGGTGGACGTCGGCGGCCACCGCCCGGACGGCCGCCGCCCCGCTCGGGAGCCCCTCGGCGCCGGGGAACACGAGCGGGCCGCCCGCGCCCGTGGCGACGACGTCCGGGTGCGCGGGTGGGGTGGGGGCGAGGGGCACGGCAGGCGTCACGGCGTGGGTCACGGCGTGGGTCACGGCGGGCGTCACGGCATCTCCCACGGGTGGGCGGGGAGCCCGCGCCGGCTCGGCGGGCTGCCCACGGCGTCGTCGCCGGAGCGGCCGCTCCTGAGCGGGCGGTGGTCCCGTCCCCCGTCCGCCGGTCACCCGCCCGGCGGACGGGGCGCGTCAGCGGGTGTCGCCGCCCGCGGCCCAGGACGGGGGCGGTGGCGGTGCAGCCGGGGGTGCGGCCGGAGGTGGCGTCGACGAGCCCGTCGCGGGCGGTGCCCCCTGCGGACCGCCGGGCGGCGGGGGCACGTGCGCGCCGGGCGCCGCGTGCGCACCGGGCGGCGGCGGGTAGGCGCCGGGTGCCGGCGGGTACGCGCCCGGTGCCGGCGGTGGGGTCGTCCGCAGGGCGAACGAGGGGATCGCGCCCCGCTGCTCCGCCTCGCGCAGCGCGGCGAGGACCCGCTCGCGCTCGGCCGTGTCGACCGGGCGACCGGCGGCCTCGAGGTAGGCGAGGACGCCGAGGTCGCGGAACAGCGTGTCGACGTTCGCCCCGCCCAGCCCGAACCCGCCACCCGGTCCGCCGAGCCCCGAGCTCGCCAGCGCCGTGTCGGCCTTGGCCGCCAGGTCCGTGGCGGCGGCCTTCGCCTTGTCCAGGAATCCCATGCCCGCTCCCTCCGGTGCCGACGCCGGCCAGTCCCCGCCACCGCCGTCGGCCTCGCGGTGGTGACGGGGAGAGCCTGGCAGCCCGCGGGTGCCGGTGCCTAGCACCTGCGGGCGACGACGGGCGGCCCGTCCTCGACACCCGCCGCTCGCGTCCGGATGCGGCACCCGAGAGACGCCTTTACGTTGTAAGTCGGCGGGCCCGCCCGGGCACCGCCTCGTCAGCAGCGACAGAGAGCGAGCGACGCATGATCGACACCAGTGAGATCCAGGCCCTCATGACGTCCGGCGCGACGGTCGTCGGCAGCGACGGGGACAAGATCGGCAAGCTGGGCCAGGTCTTCCTGGACGACCAGACCGGCGAGCCCCAGTGGATCACCGTCTCGACGGGCTTCTTCGGCACCAGCGAGTCCTTCATCCCGCTGGACCAGGCCAACGTCAGCGGCGACCAGATCGTCGTGCCGTTCGACAAGGACAAGGTCAAGGGCGCGCCGCGCATCGACGCGGACGGCCACCTGTCCGAGGCCGAGGAGGACGAGCTCTACACGTACTACGGCGTCGGCGGCACCTCGGCCGGCTACGCCGCGACCGGCGACGCCACGTACGCCACCGGCACCGCGGACGCCGCCGGCACCACGGACGCCGCCGGCACCGTCGGCCACGACACCAGCGGCCCGACGACGGACGACGCCATGACCCGCTCGGAGGAGCGTCTGAACGTGGGCACCGAGCGCGTCGCCACCGGTCGCGCCCGCCTCCGCAAGTACATCGTCACGGAGAACCAGACCGTCACGGTGCCCGTGACGCGCGAGGAGGTCCGCCTGGAGCGCGAGCCGATCACCGACGCCAACGTCGGCGACGCGCTCGCCGGCCCGGACCTGTCGGAGGAGGAGCACGAGGTCGTCCTCACCGAGGAGCGTGCCGTCGTGACCAAGGAGACCGTCCCGGTCGAGCGCGTCCGCCTCGACAAGGACGTCGTCACCGACACCGAGACGGTGAACGAGACCACGCGCAAGGAGCGCATCGAGCTCGAGGGCGACGTCACGTCGGCCACGGACGGCCGTGCTGACGGCACGGGCACCCGCGGGATCTGACCCTGACCGGTCCGGCCGTCGCCAGGACGGCCGTCGACCACCAGGAGCACGACGGGCGGAGGGCGGGGCGCGCACGACGCGCCCCGCCCTCCGCCCGTTCCGGTTGCGGGCCTGACTTACGCCGTAAGGCTGTCATCCGTCGGTCCCTCGGGCCGACGCCGGGGCGCGCACCGACGCCGCACCGGCGAGGTCCGAACCAGGAGAACAACCCATCCGCGACGCCCTCGAGGACGCCCTGGCGACGGTGGCGGTCTTCGTCCCGAAGCTCGTCGCCTTCCTCGTCATCCTCGTCATCGGCCTGATCGTCGCGAAGCTCATCTCGAAGGCGCTCGACAAGGTCCTCGACCGCGTCGGGTTCGACCGCCTCGTCGAGCGCGGCGGCGTGAAGAAGGCCCTGGCGCAGAGCAAGTACGACGCGTCCGACGTCGTCGCCAAGATCGTGTACTACGCGCTCGTGCTCGTCGTCCTGCAGGCCGCGTTCGGCGTCTTCGGCCGCAACCCCATCGGCGACCTGCTCGCCAGCATCATCGCGTTCCTGCCGAAGCTCGTCGTGGCGATCGTCATCGTCGTCGTGGCCGCCGCGATCGCCACGGCCGTCCGCGAGCTCATCGTCGGCACCCTCGGCGCCCTGTCCTACGGCAAGGTCCTCGCCAACATCGCCGCGGTGTTCGTGCTCGGCCTGGGCATCATCGCCGCGCTCAACCAGGTCGGCATCGCCACGACCGTCACGACGCCGGTGCTCGTCGCCGTGCTGGCGACGGTCGGCGGGATCCTCGTCGTCGGCGTCGGCGGCGGGCTGGTCAAGCCCATGCAGTCCCGGTGGGAGGCCTACCTGACCAAGGCGGAGGCCGAGGCCCCGAAGGCCAAGCGCCAGGCGGAGGCCGCCCCGTCCGTCCGCGACCAGGCCGCCGGCCTCGCCGCGAGCGCGCAGGGCACGACGGGCACGACCGGCACCACCGGCGCCACGGCCCGCTCGCCGCGCCTGCCCTGACCCGTCGCGGCGCCGCACGGCGCCGACCGGTCCGCCCCGCAGCCCCTCCTCGACGGACCCGTCCGTCGGGCGAGGGGCTGCGGCGCTACTGGCTGACGAGCAGGTCGAGGCGGTCGAGGAGGCTCTCCAGCGCCACCTCGAACTCCTCGTCGTCGTGGTTCTGCGACAGCAGCTCCCGCAGCCGTTCGGTCTGCGGGTAGTCGCGCAGGTCGGTGTCGTCCTGGGGGACGTCGGCGTCCCCCTCGTCGAGGGGCTCCTCCACCGGCGCGGTGCTCGCGCCGCGCGAGGCCGCCTCGAGCAGCAGGTGGCCGAGCAGGAAGCTCGAGAACGCGCGGTAGGCGGCGACGGCTGCCTCGTCGGAGAACCCGCGCGAGGTCAGGGCGCCGAGGAAGTCCTCGACGACGTCGAGGCTCCGCAGCGGGGGCCGCAGCCACGGCGCGGCCGGGTGCCGGGTGGCGACGAGCGGGAAGGCGTTCGGGTGGTCGTGGGCCAGCGCCCGCACCCCGTGCGCGAGCCACTGCAGGTAGCCCTGCCAGCCGTCCGCCGGCGCCAGCTCGTCCGCGGGGTCCAGGCGCAGGCGGCCGACGAGGTGGTCGACCACGGCCTCGAGCAGGTCCTCCCGGCCGTTGACGTACCGGTACAACGACATGGCCTCGACGCCGAGCGACTGACCGAGGCTGCGCATGGTGAGACCCGGCAGGCCCTGGGCGTCGATGTAGGCGATCGCTGCCTCGACGACGACCGGCCGGCTGAGGGGGGCGCGATCCGTCGTGCGTGCGGGGAGACGGGACCTCGAGGGCGCCCCGTCCGGCGTCGTCCGTGCCATGCCCGCCCCTTCCCGCACCGCCGTCGCGGCGCCGTGCCAGTCTGCCGCCGCACCGGCTGCGCGGCGACCGCCGGACGGTGGACGCGGCTCAGCCGTGCCGGGAGGCGAGCGATCGTCGCCGCGGCGCCGACCGCTCGCCGGGAACCGTTCTCCGGCACGTCCCAGCCCGTTCACCAGCGCTTCCTAGCGTCGGGGCCCTCCCCACCCCCGCACCCAGGAGGACCTGTGCCCGCCCCCGGTCGTACCCGCACCGCCCCTGCCGCAGCCGCCGCCGCGCTCGTCGCCGGCGTCGTCGCCGTGCCCCTCCTCGCCCCGTCCGCGGCCGCCGCGCCCGCCGCGCCGGCCGCCGCCGCACCCGCCGCCCCCGCGCTCGTCGCCTCGGCCGCCGTCGGCGAGGTCGCCTACGCCCAGGACTTCGACGACGTGGCCGACGGCGCCCTGCCCGCCGGGTGGCGCGCGGCCGCCGGGAGCTGGGCCGTGCAGGACGGCCGCCTCGTCGGGCAGCCCGGGAGCATCACGCGCATCACCTTCGGGCCGCACCTGGAGAACTACCGGCTCGAGGCGACGGTCCGGTTCGACGCCGTCAGCAACGCCACGCGGTGGCTGGCGGCGGTGCTCGACATCCCCGCGTCCGGTGCCGTGCCGTGGTCGCAGGCCGCCATGCGCACGACGACGACCGCCGGCAACGGCATCGAGCTCGCGCAGCGGACCGCCGCGAACACCTGGGACGTGCCGTTCACGACGCCCGCCCCCCGCGACGCCGGGGTCGGCCGCGACGTCCGCATCGCCGTCGAGGTGCAGGGCGGCCGCGCGACCTGGCTCTACGAGGGGCAGGAGGTGCTCAGCGGCCGCATCGCCCGGAGCGCCGACGGCGTGCTCGGGTTCTCGGCGGACGGCGCGCGCGTGAGCATCGACGACGTGGTCGTCACCGAGATCGCGCCGTGGACGCCCGTGCTCGACGGCGACGAGCTGCCGGTGACGGTGGCGCACCGCGGGTACTCCTCCGTGACGCCCGAGAACACCTTGGCCGCGTACGAGGCGGCGGTGCGCTCCGGCGCCGACTACGTCGAGATCGACGTGCAGACGGACGCCGACGGCGTGCCCTCCGTCGTGCACGACAACACCGTCGACCGCACCACCGACGGCACGGGCGACCTGTCGACGTTGCCCACCCGGACGGTCGAGGGCCTCGACGCCGGCTCCTGGTTCAGCCCGGCCTTCGTCGACGAGCCGCTGCCCACGCTGGCCGAGACCCTCGCGCTCGGCGCCCGCGGGACGACCCCGATGCTCCTGGAGATCAAGGGCCCGGAGACGCAGGCGCAGGTCGAGCGCATCGTCGACGTCGTCCTCGCCTCCGCCATGGCCGACCGCGTTGTCGTCCAGTCCTTCGACACGAGCATCCTGCGCTGGGTGAAGGCGTACGCGCCGCAGCTGACCACGGGCTACCTGGGGAACGTCGCGGCCGACCCCGTGGCGCACGCCCGCGAGCTGGGCGTCGGGCTGTACAACCCGTCCGCGGCCTCGCTCGCCACGCGGCTCGACGCCGTCGAGGCGCTCAACGCCGCCGGCATCGGCGTCTTCGTCTGGACCGTCGACTCCGCCGCCCAGTGGCGGCGGTTCGCCGAGGCGGGCGTGGACGGCGTGATCACGAACCGCCCCGGCGCATTCGTCGGCTGGAAGTCGGCCGTCGCGCAGGAGCAGCCGGAGCCGGCCCCGGCCGACGAGCCGACCGTCACCGTGCTCGCTCCCACCGCCGCCGCCCGCGTCGAGCGGGGCGAGGACGTCGTCCTGGCCGCCGCGGCGACGGACGCCGACGAGGTGACGTTGACCCTCGACGGCGAGCCCGTCGCCAACGGTGCCTCCGTGCCGGCCGCCGACCTCGCGTTCGGCGAGCACGTGCTCGTCGCGCGCGCCACGGGTGCCGGCGGGACGGCGGAGGCCACGACGACCTTCTCCGTGACGGTCACGGCCGAGGGCCTGCGCGGCAGGCTCGCGGCCCTGCCGGTCACCACCGGGCAGCTGCAGCAGCTGCTGACGGCGCTGGACGCCCGGGACTGGGCCGGCCTCACCGACCGCGTCACGCGCCTCGTGCCCGACGAGGCCCTGCGTGCGGAGCTCGTCGGCCAGGTGGAGGTGCTCGCCGCGGGCTGAGCCGCTCCCGTCGGCCTCGTCGGACGCCCGTCCCGGCACCCCGGGGGCGGGCGTCCGTCGTGCCGGCGACGTGCCGGGTGACGTATCAGGCGACGTAACAGGTATCAGGCGAGCACCGCCGTGCTCCTCCTGGTCACCGGCACCGACAGCGGTGCCCCGACCGAGAGGCAGCACCATGACCACCACCGCACCGCGCCGGTCCACGGCCGCCGCCGCCCGCCACGCCCCGGCCCGCGACCGCGACCGCGACCCTGACCCTGACCCTGACCGCCAGGACACCGGGACCGCGCCCTTCGTCACCGCACGCAACCCCTACGCCCTCACCGAGCTCGTGCTCGGCCACCCCGTCGACTGGGCGGCCGTGACCGACCCGCTCGGCCTCGTCGAGGACACGCTGCTCACCCCGCGCGAGCAGCTGTTCGACCCCCGCTGGGGCTCGCCCGTCTACCTCGGCTTCGGGCTCGGGGAGCGCGACGAGGTCGTCCCCGTCGAGCTCCCGCACGGAGGGAAGCCCGTCGAGCCCGAGTCCGAGGACGCTTCCCGCCTGCCCGACGAGCTGCGCACGCTCGCCGACCTGCGCGCGGTCCTCGGCGACCTCGACGCGGTCACGCTGCGCGCCGCGCGGCCCACGCGGGCCGGCGGCTGGACCGTCGAGGTGGCCCCCGCGGGGTCGCCCGTCAGCAGGCTCGTCGACACCGTGGTGGACCGGTCCGTGCTGGAGCGGCTGCTGCGGCTCGTCGTGCTCGACACGGGCTGGACACCGGCCGGCGCCGAGTGGCGGGACACGGGCCGCTTCTTCGACGAGGCGGCCGAGTTCTCCGACCCGGTCCAGGGCGGCCTCGGCGACTGCTGGCTCATCGCCGCGATGTCGTCGGTGGCGTGGGCGCTGCCCGGGCGGATCGCCGACGCGGCCCGGGCGACGGGCGTCCCGAACGACCGCTTCACCCACCGCTTCGAGTACCGCGACCCCGCCGACGGCTCCCAGCGGGTCTTCGAGGCGTCCGACGAGACCCTCGTCTGGTCCGGCACGACGAGCCCGCTGTACGCCCGCAGCGCCGAGCCCGGCGAGATCTGGCCGGGCGTCGTCGAGAAGGCCTTCGCGCAGTGGCGGCAGGGGACGACGCACGACCACCCGGACCTCACCGTCCTCAACGGCGGCGACCCGGTGTGGGCCAGCGCGGCCCTGTCCGGGCGGACGCCGCAGTACACGTGGCACGCCGGCACGACGGCCGCCGCGCTGCGCACGCTCGTCAAGAGCCACTGCCGGTCCTACCGGACGGTCGACCCCATGACCGCGTGGACCTACGGTACGGCCCCCGACGGGCTCAGCTACGCGGACGCGACCATCGTCGGCAGTCACGCGTACTCCGTCCTCGGCTGGACCACGGGGACCGTCCTGCGCCGGGCGTTCGACCGGCTGCTGGCCCACTCGTCGTCGCCCGCCCGCCTGGCGTTCGAGCCCCAGGCCGCCGCGCTGCTCGACCTGCGCCTGCTCACCCGCGACTACGTGATCCTGCGCAACCCGTGGGGCAGCACGGAGGCGACGGTCGGTGCGCGGCACGGGGCGATCACCGTGCGCGACGAGGGGTTCTGGCGCTCGATCGACCTCGACGTCGTCGACGGGGTCTTCGCGATCGACTTCCCGACGTACCAGCAGTACTTCGCGGGGACGGGGGTGGCGGTCTGACGTCTCGCCCGGCGGGGGTCCCGGACGCCGCCCGAGGTGGGCACGGGTGGGCACGGCGCCCGCGTACGCTCCTCCCCCGATGAGCACAGCGACGGTGGAGGGCGCCTACGAGGGGGCGCTCCGGGCGTTCCGGAACCCCCTGCTGGGTCTCCTGCACGGGTCGTCAGCACCCTTCGTCGTCACGGTGCTGGCGCTCGTCTTCACCGCCCAGCGCCCGCAGGTGCCGGTGGCCGAGGTGCACGCGGAGATCGACGCGGCCCTGGCGCGGCTGCGCGCCGCCGGGTACGGCGAGGACGGCACGGCCCCGCTGCCCGGCGGCGTCGCCCGGGACCTCTGCCGCGGCTGGGTGCGCGCCGGCTGGCTGACCCGCCAGGCGCACGAGGGCGTGGAGGTCTACCAGGTCTCGGCGCACGGGGTGGCGGCGCTCGAGGTCGCCGGGCGCGTCGGCGGCGTGCGGACGCGCGTCTCGCAGTCGCGCGTCCGCACGCTGCTCGACGCCGTCGAGGGGCTCGCGCAGGACGCCGACCCCGACGTCATGACCCGCATCGCCCGGCTCGACGCGGAGATCCGCGAGCGCCAGGAGGAGGTCCGCCGGCTCGAGCGTACGGGCGCCGTCGAGCCCGTCCCCGACGACCGCCTGCTCGAGGAGGCGGAGAACGTCCTGCACCTCGCGCGCGAGCTCCCGGCGGACTTCGCCCGCGTCGTCGAGACGATCGTGCAGGTGCAGCGCGACGTGGTGACCGACCTGCGGCAGGACGTGCGGCCCACCGGCGAGGTGCTGCGCGAGTACCTCCAGCGCGGACGCGACCTCATGGAGTCCACGCGCGAGGGCCGGGCGTTCGCCGGGGCGCTGGCGCTCATCGGGCGCGCGGAGCACATCGACGCGCTCGCCGCGCACCTGCGCACGATCCTCGGGCACCCCTTCGCGGCCGGCCTCACGGCGTCCCAGCGGCGCGAGCTGCGGGACGTCGCGCGCCGGATCGAGCAGGGCGTGCGCGACGTGCTGGAGGCGCAGCAGCGGGCCTCGCACGTCATCACCACCCAGATCCGCACGCACGACCCGCTGCGCGACCGCGAGGTCGACGCCCTGCTGCGCGAGGCGATGGCCGGGCTGCAGCGGTGGATGCCCACGTCGCGGCGCCGGGAGCCGGTCACGCCGGTGCGACGCATGCCGGTCGCGGATGTCGCCCACCTGCGGCAGCGCACCGACGACCTGCGCCCCGCCGCTCCCCCGGCGCCGCTGGAGCCCGTGGTCGTCGGCGACGTGCCCGACGACGACGCCCGCGCGTGGGGCGGGCCGCACTACGTCGAGCTGGAGCGGCACGTGGCGGGGCTCGTCGCCGGCACGTCGGACCGCGTCCCGGTCGCCGAGGCGTTCACAGCCGCCCCGGAGGGCCTGCGTCGCCCCGTCGACCTGCTGGGGCTGCTGGAGATCGCGCACCGGCACGGCATGGTGGAGAGCGACGAGGTCGTCACCGTCGAGGCGGTCCGGCCGGACGGCACGCGCCGGCGGTTCGCGTTCGGCGCGGTGGCGCTGGCCGGTCCGGGCGCCGCGTCCGGGGGCGACGACGAGCACGACGGCGACGACGAGAACGGCGACGACGAGGGCGCAGGGGACGAGGGACGCCATGACTGACACCACGGACGTCGACGACGCGACCGGCGGCGTGGCCGACGACCTCGACACGGTGGACGACCGCCTGACCGACGTGGACGGGTTCATCGAGCCCGTCGCCATGGAGGACGACGCCGCCGAGCTCTTCGCCGGCGACCGCGGCACGCTCGAGCCCGAGGTGCGGCGCGTGCTGGTCCGGCTGCTGCAGCGCCGGTTCCTCACCGCCGAGCGCAGCCCCGCCCAGTGGCGCACGCTGCTCGCGCACCAGTCGGTGCTGGAGTCCCGGCTGCACGACCTGTTCGTGCGCCTCGTCGTCGACCACGACCGCGGGATCGCGTGGAAGGAGCAGGTGCGCTCCGGGGAGCTCGACGTGCCGATCCTCCTGCGCGACGAGGCGTACACCCGCGCCGAGACGCTCGTGCTCGTCCACCTGCGCTCGGTGCACCAGCACGAGGCCGCGTCCGGCGGCACCGCCGCCCGCGTCGACCTCGAGGAGGTCGAGCAGGGGGTGCTCACGTACTTCGACCTGCGCGACGGGGACGTCTCGCGCGCCCAGCGCGAGATCCGCGACGCGGTGACCCGCCTCGCCGCGGAGGGCCTGCTCGACGAGGAGTCGACCGGCCGCTACCGCATCACGCCGCTGGTCGAGGTCGCGCTGGACAACGCCCGCCTCGTCGAGCTGACGCGGTGGCTGGCGGAGCGGACCGCGGCGCGGGAGGCCAGCCCCTCGTCGCCGGGGACGGACGCGCACGACGAGGACCTGCCCGACGAGGACGCGCTCGACGAGGACCTGCCTGACGAGGACGCGAGCGACGAGGGGGAGCCGCAGCCGTGACGATGATCGAGACGCTGTGGGGTCTCGTCCCCGAGCGGTCCACCGGCCAGCAGTGGGTGGCCGAGAGCCTGCAGCTCGTCAACTGGGGCGGGTACCACGGCCACCACCGCGTGCGCTTCTCCCCCGGTGCCACGCTGTTCAGCGGCGGGTCGGGGTCGGGCAAGTCCACGCTGATGGACGCGTCGATCGCGCTGCTCATGCCGCACACGACCCCGTTCAACGGGGCGTCCAACGGCGGCGTCACGGGCAAGCCGCGCGGCAAGGAGCAGCGCAACATCCTGTCCTACGCGCGCGGCAAGCTCGACGAGACGCGGGTCGACGGGCGCACGGAGGTCCGCGTGCTGCGCGGCGACCGCGAGGACACCTGGTCGGCGGTCGCGATGACGTGGCGGGACCAGGCGGGTGCGGCCTTCACGGCGGTCCGCGCCTGGTACGTGCCGGCCTCGGCGCGCACGCTCGAGCACGTCGTCGCCGTGCGGGCCACGTGCGAGGGCCCCTACGACCTCACCGCGCTGGAGGAGGCGGCCGCGCACCGGCTGGACCGCCGCCTCGTCGCCCGCACGGGCCTGACGTGCCTCGACACCGACCGCGACTACACCGCCCGCCTGCACACGGCGCTCGGCATCGGGGCGGCCGGCGACGGGGCCAAGGCCGTCGCGCTGCTCGGCCGCATCCAGGCCGGCCAGCAGATCACGACGGTCGACGCGCTCTACAAGACGATGGTGCTGGAGGAGCCCACCACGTTCGCCACCGCCGACGCCGCCGTCCAGCAGTTCGACGAGCTGTCGGCCACCCGCGAGCGCATGGTGACCGCGCGGCAGCAGGTCCGGGCGCTGGCGCCGATCCGCGAGCACCGCGCCGCCATCGACGCGGCCCTCGACCGGCTCGCCGTCCTCGACGCGGTCGGCCGCTTCACGGACGCCTCGTCGCCCGCCGCGCTGTGGCTGGCGGGGCAGCGGCTGGACCGGCTGCGCGCCCTGGAGACGGACCTGCAGCGCCGGCACGCCCGATCGGTCGAGGAGGCGGCGGAGCTGGGCGAGCGGGTGGCCGCCGCGCGCAGCGAGCGGGCGGCCGTCCGGGACGTGCTCGCCGCCACCGGCGGGGACCGGCTGCGGCGCGCGCAGGACGAGGTCGACCGGCTCTCGGCGCGGGTCGAGCCGGTGACGGCGGCGCGGGCGCGGCTGGAGCGGCAGCTCGCGGTGCTCGACGAGCCCGTCGCCGACGCGGGGACGTTCGCGGCCCTCGTCGGGCGGGCGCAGGCGGCGCTCGCGGACACCGGCGGGCGTGACGCGCTGCGGGCGCGGTTCGGCGCGGCTGCGGCGGAGCAGGCGCAGGCGAGGGACGCGCTGGCCGCTGCCCGAGCCGAGCGCGACGCGGCCCGCACGCGCAAGGACAGCATCCCGTCCGACCTGCACCGGGCGCGGGCCGCGCTG
The DNA here is from genome assembly GCF_057221735.1 of Cellulomonas sp. plas2. Taxonomy (NCBI): domain Bacteria; kingdom Bacillati; phylum Actinomycetota; class Actinomycetes; order Micrococcales; family Cellulomonadaceae; genus Cellulomonas; species Cellulomonas sp. plas2. The sequence continues at coordinate 361,945 of NZ_CM170155.1, read as the reverse complement.
GCCGAGGCGGCGGGCATGACGCCCGCGGAGCTGCCGTTCGTCGGCGAGCTCGTCGAGGTGCGCACGGAGTTCGAGCCGTGGCGGGCGGCGTTCAACCTGGCGCTGGGCGGGTTCGCGACGGAGCTGCTCGTCGACGCCGCGCGCCTGCGGGCGTTCCGCACGGCCATCGACGCGGTACCCACGGCCCGGCGCATCCGGTTCCGTGGCGTCCCGACGGGCCGCCGCGACGACGTCGTCCTGGCCGACCGCACCCTGCCCGCGCGGCTGGACTACCGGCCCACGCGTTTCACCGGGTGGCTGCAGCAGGAGCTCGCGGACCGGTACGCGCACGTGTGCCTGGACTCGGCGGCGGAGCTCCCGTCGCACACGAAGGCGCTGACCATCTCTGGCCAGACCTCCGACGGTGCCCGCGGCGCGCACGGCGGGCAGGGCGTGGCCAACGTCCTCGGGTTCTCCGGCGCGCGGCGGCTGGGCGAGCTCGAGGAGGCGGTCGTCGCAGCGGAGGCGCGGCTGGCGGCCGCCGTCCGGGCGCTCGACGAGGCCACGCGCGCGCTCGACGCCTGGGAGGGGCGGCAGGCCGCGCTCGCGGCGGTCGTCGAGGTCCGCTGGGACGACGTGGACGTCGATGCCGTGCACGCCGAGCTCGCGCGGTGGACGGCGCTCGTCGTCGAGGCGACGTCTGGCGACCCGGAGGTCGTCCGGCTGCAGGGCCGGCTCGACGTGCTCGAGCGGGACGTCACCGCCCTGACGGAGGCCGCGGGGGTCGCAAAGGCGCAGGCTCGCGCGCTGGAGGAGGCGTGGCAGCGCACGGCCGACGAGGTCGACGGCGCGCAGCGGACCCTCGACGCCGCGGAGGCCGCGGGGACCCAGGTCCGCGCCGAGCACGCCGAGCTCCTCGCCGGCCTCTTCGCCGCCGAGGTCCCGGCCGACGCGACGCCGGAGGAGGCGCGCACCCGCTTCGACGCGGCCGTCGAGGGCGCCGCGGCGCGCCTCCGGGACGAGGTGCGCCAGGCGCAGGAGGTGCTCGGTGCCCGCCGGCGGGACCTCCGCACGGTGTTCGAGACGTTCGGCGAGCGGTGGCCGAACCCCAACCTCGGCACGGACCCGGGCACCTCCTACGACGACCACGAGCGCGTGCTCGCGGACCTCGAGGCCGACGGCCTGCACGAGCTCGAGGCGGAGTGGCGCGACAGCCTCCTGCGGCTGTCCGGCGCGGACCTGACCCAGCTCGACTCCGACATCTCCACGGCGGTCCGGGACATCCGCGACCGCATCGAGCCGGTCAACGAGATCCTCGCCGGGCTCGACTTCGCCGACGAGCACCACACCCTGCGCATCGAGCTGCGGGACACCGCGTCGCCGGTGCGCACGCGCTTCCGCGCCGACCTGCGGGCCGTCCGCACGGCCATCGCGGAGACGCGCACGGACGAGGACCGTCAGCGCGCCTACGCCCGCATGGCGAAGGTCGTCGACCGGATCCGCCGCACGGCCCCCGAGCTGCACGAGCTCATCGACGTGCGCACCCACGTCCGCATCAGCGCGGAGAAGGTCACGCGCAGCGGCGAGCACGTGGCGGTCTACGACCACATCGGCGAGAAGTCCGGCGGGGAGTCGCAGGAGCTCGTCGCGTTCATCGTCGGGGCGGCGCTGCGCTACCAGCTCGGCGACGCGGGGGCCGAGCGCCCGCGGTACGCGCCGGTGTTCCTCGACGAGGCGCTCATCAAGGCCGACGCGCACTTCACGGGCCGCGCCATCGCCGCGTGGCGGGGCCTGGGGTTCCAGCTGATCATCGGCGCGCCGAACGACAAGCACAGCGCCATCGAGCCGCACGTCGACGCGAGCTACGTCGTCCTCAAGGACGCGACGGGCCGCTCCTTCACACGGCTCGTCGTCGGGTTGGAGGCGTCAGGCACCGCGACCTGACGTCAACGGCTGGCGTCCTCCTCCGACGGCGCGGCGAGGCCTCCGCCCGCCTCGAGCTCCGACTTCAGCTCGTCGAGAGACGTGGTGCGGCCCTCGTCGTACGCGAGACGAGCGGCCCTGCCGTCCACGAGCGCGCCCGTGGCGACGAGCTCCACGGACTCCTCGAGGGCTGCCAGATCGTCGACGGAGATCAGCACGGCTTCCGCCACGCCGTGACGTGTGAGGACGACCCGCCCCCGGGTCGCCCGCACCTCGGCGACGAGGTCCCCGAGCCGATCAGCCGCGTCCTCGAGCGGCAACGACCGCATGCGATCCACGACGCGAACCTACCCGGCGCTGGTGACGCTGCCACGCCTTCCGAGAACCGGGCGCCGTCCCGGTCAGGACGGCTAGGTTGACGGCCAGCCGACGACGACAGGAGGCCGCCGCGTGGACGTGACGGAGGGGTTCGCGATCACGACGCGGGGTCTGCGCAAGACCTACCGCGGCCGACGCGGCGTGCACGTCGCGGTCGACGACCTGAACCTGCGGGTGCCGGTCGGCGGGGTGCACGGCTTCCTCGGCCCGAACGGGTCGGGCAAGACGACGACCATCCGCATGCTGCTCGGGCTGGTCCGCGCCGACTCCGGGCACATGCGCCTGTTCGGCCAGACCGTGCCGGACGCGCTGCCGCAGGTGGTCGGGCGCGTCGGCGCGATCGTCGAGAGCCCGACGTTCTTCCCGGCGTTCTCCGGGCGGCTGAACCTGGAGCTGCTGGCCGGGGCCATCGGCGCCCCGCGCACCCGGGTGGACGAGGTGCTCGACGAGGTCGGCCTCCTCGACCGCGCCCGCGACCGGTACAGCGGCTACTCCCTGGGCATGAAGCAGCGCCTGGCCATCGCGGCGACCCTGCTCAAGCAGCCCGACCTGCTCATCTTCGACGAGCCGACCAACGGCCTCGACCCTGCGGGCATCCACGAGATCCGCGGGACGATGCGCGCCCTGGCCGACCAGGGGCGGACCGTCCTCGTCAGCTCGCACATCCTCGCGGAGGTCGAGCAGGTGGCCGACACCGTCTCGATCATCGCGCGCGGGCGGCTGCTGGCGACCGGCCCGCTGGCGGAGGTCGTCGGGCGACGAGGGGCCGCCGCGCGGGTCGTCGTGCCGGACGCGGCGGCGGCGCGGGCGGTGCTCGTCGCCGCCGGGATGCAGGTGGAGCACGACGGCGACGGCCTGCGGGTGCTCGGCGAGGAGGACCCCGGCCGGATCACGTGGGCGCTGGCGCAGGCGGGGATCTTCCTGCAGGCGCTCGTGCCCGAGCGCGCCGGGCTGGAGGAGGCGTTCCTCGCGCTGACGGCGGGGACGGCCTCCGCGTCGGGCGACGAGGGGGTGCCCGCGTGAGCCGGCTGCTGCGGGTCGAGCTGCGGCGGCTGCGCGCGCGGCGGCTGGTGCTCGTCGCACACGTGGGCGTGCTCGTCGTCGTCGGGCTGCTGCTGGCGTCCCTGTGGAGCAGCGTCCAGCCGCTGTCGGCGGCCGAGGTGCGGCAGGCCGAGGAGTTCTACGCCCAGGCCGCCGAGGAGTGGGAACGCACCGGGGAGCAGCAGGTCGCCGACTGCCGCGAGCAGGAGCGGCGGGAGGAGGAGATCACCGGCCGGGACGCGGACTACCACTGCGAGGACCTCGAGCCGCGGCCCGAGTGGTTCCTGCCGACGCCGCCCACCCTCGCCGAGTCGCTGCGCTCGGCGCTCGGCAGCATCGCGCTCGTCCTGGGGCTGGCCGCGCTGGGCATCGGGGCGACCTTCACGGCCGCCGAGCTCAGCACCCGGTCGATGAGCACGTGGCTGACGTTCGAGCCGCGGCGGCTGCGGGTGTACGGCAGCAAGGTCGCGGCGGCGGCGCTGGGGGTGGTGCCGCTGGCCGTGGTGACGACGGCGCTCGTCGTCGGCGGGGTCGTGGCGGTGTACGCGGCTCTCGACGTGCCGACCGCCGGCGGGGCGGCGGACGGGGTGGGGAGCGCGACGGTGCTGCAGGCGCTGCGCGTCGTGGCGCTGACGGCGGTCGCGGCGGCGGGCGGGGCCGCGCTGGGCATCCTGCTGCGGCACACGGCGGCGGTCATGGGGGCGGTGCTGGGCTGGGTCGTGGCGTTCGAGGCGATCCTCGTGACGCAGCTGCCGCACCTGTCGGTGATGTCGCCCCGGGTCAACGCCACGGGCTGGGTGGACGGCGGCACGACGTACTACACGGAGACGTGCACCACCGGCGCCGACGGGACCATCTGCGAGGGCGTGGAGCACGCGATCGGCGCCGGCCAGAGCGCCCTCGTCCTGGGCGTTGGCGTCGCGGCGCTCGTCGTCGTCGCCGCACTCGTCTTCCGCCGGCGCGACGAGGGCTGAGCGGCCGGGTCAGCCGCCGGTGCCGGCCGTCCGGGCCAGCGCGACGTAGCCGACCTTGCGGGTGTGCAGCCGCGTCCGGTCCGCCCGGAACAGGTCGACCGCGTACTCGAGCGGCACACCCGTCCCCGTGCGTGCCACGCGGACCACCCGCACCACGGGCGCGCCGGCCGGGATGCCCAGGTGGCCGGCCTGCTCGTCGTCCGCCTGCACCACGTCGATCGTCTCCTCGGAGACGTCCGGTCCGAGCCCGTAGTGCTCGTGCAGCACGCGGTACAGCGACGTCGACAGGTCGTGCTGCAGCAGCCCGGGCGCCAGGTGCGCGGGCACGACGGACGTCTCCAGCGACCACGGCACGCCGTCCGCGCTGCGGGTGCGGACGACGCGCACGACGTGGGCGCCCGTGCGAGCGCCGCCCCCGTCGTCGTCCAACCGGAGCGCCCGCACCTCGGTCGGCGTCGCCGTCGCCAGCCGTGCGGACAGTACCGCCGTGCCGCACGTCATGCCCTGCCGCCGCAGGATGTCCGGCACGGACTCGGCCGTGTCCACCTGCCGCTCGATCTTGCCGTCGGAGGCGAAGACCCCGCCCTCGCGGCCGATCTTGCGCCGTACGCGCCCCTCGCGCTCGAGGACCTCCAGCGCTCCCCGCAACGCCGAGCGCGGGACGCCGAGCCGCTCGGCCAGCCGGCGCTCGTCGCCGATGCGCTCGGTCGGCCGGTACCCGCCGTCCGCGACGAGGCGCCGCAGCCGCACGACGACGGACGCCACCGCCGGCGACGGCTCCCGCTCGCCCGGGTCCGCCACGGTGACCTCCGCACGCCGGGGCCGCGAGCGCCGCCCGCGCGCCCGTCAGGCCCGCAGGGCCGTGAGGGTGTCGTCGAGGGCGCCGACGAGCCAGTCGATGTCCGCCTCCGCGAACGTGAGGGCGGGACGCAGCTTGAGCACGTTACCGCCGGGACCCGCGACAGAGGTCAGGACGCCGCGCTCGCGCAGCTCGTCGACGACCCGCAGCGCCAGCGCCCGGTCCGGCGTCCGGGTCGCGCGGTCGGTCACCAGCTCCAGCCCGACGAACAGCCCGGCGCCGCGCACGTCGCCCACCGCCTCGTGCCGCGCACCCAGCCCCCGCAGCTCCTCGAGGAGCCGGCCGCCGAGCTTCAGCGCGCGTCCCTGCAGGTCCTCCGCCCGCAGGGTGTCCAGCACCGCCTGCGCCGCCGCGATGGAGACCGGGTTGCCGCCGAAGGTGTTGAAGTACGGGAACCGCTCGGCGAAGGCCGCCAGCACGTCCGGCCGCGCGGCCATGCCCGCCACGGGGATGCCGTTGCCCATGGGCTTGCCCGTGGTCACGACGTCCGCGTCCGGCGTGTGCCGCGCGAAGCCCCAGAACGCCTCGCCCGTCCGCGCGAACCCGGGCTGCACCTCGTCGGCGACGAACAGCCCGCCCGCCGCGTGCACGGCGTCCACGGCCCCCTGCAGCGCCCCGGCGGGACCGGGCTGCACGCCGTCGGAGGAGAAGATGCTGTCGACGAGCAGCGCGGCGACGCCCAGCCCCGCCGCGTCCAGGTCCGCGGCCGCCGCCACGACGTCCGCGACGAAGCGCGCGGCGGCGCCCTCGCCCTCCCGGTACGGGTCCGGGGCGGCGACGAGCCGCACGAAGTCGCCGATCACCACCCCGGACCCCAGCGCCGGCGACACCTGCGCGGTCAGGTCCGTGGCCCCGTGGTAGGCCTCCGTCGTCACGATGACGCCCTGGTGGCCGGTCGCGGCGCGCGCCACCCGGATCGCCAGGTCGTTCGACTCCGAGCCCGTGCACTGGAACATGACGTGCCCGACCCGCTGCCCCTGCGACGGCGTCGGCATCGTCGCCAGCAGGTCCTCCGCGTAGCGCAGGATCGCCTCGTGCAGGTAGCGCGTGTGCGTGTTGAGGACCTGCATCTGCCGGTGGACCGCCTCCACGACGGCCGGGTGGCAGTGCCCCAGCGAGACCACGTTGTTGTAGACGTCCAGGTAGCGGCGGCCGTCGGCGTCCCACACGTGCGACCCCTCACCCCGCACCAGGTGCACGGGGTGGGAGTAGAAGAGGCGGTACGCGGGGCCGAGCAGCTCCGCGCGCCGGCGGGTCATCGCGAGGGTGCGCTCGTCGGCCGCGGTGCCCGGCGCGTCGGGGCGGAACGCGTTGGTGTCCATGATGCTCGACAGCTGTGCCACGGGAGGTCCTCTGTACGGGGGGTGCGCGCGGGTGCGCGGGTGCGCGGTGCGCCTTCTGCCTGAGGGAGCCGCCCGGCCCCTCCCCGCCGGGTGCGCCCGGCGTCGGCACCATCCTGGGCGCGCACGCCCCGCTCGTCGGGCGCGCGCCGTGACGTCGAGGTAACGGGATCCTCCACGGGTGTGAACGGTTCGTTGCCGCGCCCGGTCCCGGTAAAACCTGCGTTGCGGCGGCCCCGCGGGGCTGGACGACGAGCCGCGCGTCCCGCCAGGGTGCGTCCCGAGCCGCCCGCTCCCCTCCCGCAGGACCGTCCCGCCCCCCGGCGGGCGCCAGGACTGTCGAGGAGCACCATGACCGCCACCGCCGCCGAGCCGGCCCCGCCCGTCGGGGCGCCGTCGCTCGCCGCCTTCGACGCGCTGACCAAGGGCGCGCCCGCCCCCTACTGGCTGCACCGCGGCGTCTGCGCCGCCTGGGGCCTGCAGTGCGAGCGCGTCGACGTCACGCTCATCACCGTCTCGGAGAACGCGACGTTCCGCCTCGACCTGGACGGCCGGCCCGTCGGCGTCGTCCGCGTCTCGCAGCCCGGGTACGTCGGCGGGCCGGAGGCCATCGCCTCGGAGTTCGCCTGGCTCGGGTCGCTGCACGACCTCGACGACGTCGACCTCATCGCCCCCGTGCCCACGCAGCGCGGCCCCGTCCACGCCGTCGTGCGCGACGACCGCGGGCACGGCTGGACGGTCGTGTCGACGCGGTTCGTCGAGGGGACGGTGCTCGAGGACCTGGCCGACCCGACGCCGTACTACCGGACCATCGGCCGGTGGAGCGCCGTGTTCCACCAGCACTCGCGCACGTGGCAGCCGCCCTACGGGTTCACGCGCTTCACGTGGGACCTGCCCGACATGGTCGGGCCGACCGCCCGCTGGGGCCGGTGGGAGGACGCCGTCGTCGACCCGGGCCAGCACGCCCTCCTGGCCGGCGCGCAGTCCCGCGCCCTGTCGCTGCTGGCCGACCTCGAGCGCACGCCGGCGACGTGGGGACTCATCCACGCCGACCTCCGGCCCTCCAACATCATGGCCGGGACCGACCACCTCACCGTCATCGACTTCGACGACTGCGGCTGGTCGTACTACCTGTACGACTTCGCCGCGTCGCTGTCCTTCGTCGACGCCGAGCCGTACGCGCCGGCCATGGCGCAGGCCTGGGTGGCCGGCTACCGCGAGGTCGCCCCGCTCACCGCGGCCGACCTGCGGCACGCGGGGGCACTGGCGATGTTGCGCCGCCTGCAGATGCTCGGCTGGACGACGACGCACCGCATCGACGCGCTCCCGCCGGCCCTCCAGGACCAGGTCACCGGCGCGCTGCTCTGCGCCGAGCGCTTCCTCGCCAGCCCCACGTGGCTGCTCGACGCCTGACGCGCGTCCCCTCCTCTCCCCCCGCTCGCACCCGCTCCCCTTCCCCCTCGGAGGACCCCTCATGTCCGCAGTCCTGGACCGCCCGGCGGGCGGCAGCTCGTCGGGCGACTCGCCCGCCGGTGACGACTACTTCGCGCAGCGCTCGCTGCGGAAGGGCGCCGCCGGCTGGGTGCTGCTCGCCGGCCTCGGCATCTCCTTCGTCATCTCCGGCGACTTCTCCGGGTGGAACCTCGGCCTGGCCGTCGGCGGGTGGGGCGGCATGCTCGTCGCCTTCGTCCTCATGGGCGTCATGTACACGTGCCTGTGCCTGGGGCTGGCGGAGATGTCGTCGTCGCTGCCGACCGCGGGCGCGGGCTACGGGTTCGCCCGACGAGCGCTCGGCCGGCTGGGCGGGTACGTCACCGGCGTCGCGATCCTCGTCGAGTACGTGCTGGCGCCCGCGGCCATCGCCGTGTTCATCGGCGGCTACGTCGAGTCGCTCGGGCTCTTCGGGCTCACGTCGAGCTGGCCCGTGTACCTCGCGTGCTTCGCGCTGTTCATCGGGATCCACCTCGTCGGCGTCGGGGAGGCGCTGAAGGCGATGTTCGCCATCACGGCGGTCGCGCTGCTGGCACTGCTGGTGTTCGGCGCGGGCGCGATCGGCGCCTTCGACCCCGACAACCTCTTCGACATCGTGCCCGACGAGGCCGCGGCCGGGTCCTCCGCCTTCCTCCCCTTCGGCTGGGCGGGCGCGCTGGGCGCGCTGGTGTTCGGCATCTGGTTCTTCCTCGCCATCGAGGGCGTGCCGCTGGCCGCGGAGGAGGCGAACGACCCGGCCAAGGACATGCCGCGGGCGATCCTCGGCGCCATGGGCGTGCTGACGTTCACGGGCCTGCTCGTGCTCGTGCTGGTCCCGGGCATCGGCGGCGCCGAGGCGATGGGCTCGTCGGGCTCGCCCCTGCCGGACGCGCTGAACGCCGCGGGGTCGCCCGCCCTGGCGACGGTGCTCAACTACGTCGGCCTCGCCGGGCTCGTCGCCTCGTTCTTCTCCATCGTCTACGCGTACTCGCGCCAGCTGTTCGCGCTGTCGCGGGCCGGGTACCTGCCGCGGTGGATGTCGCGGACGAGCAGCCGCAAGACCCCGGTCTGGGCCCTGCTGGTGCCCGGCGCCATCGGCTTCGTGCTCGCCGCGGTCATCGACAACGGCGACCAGCTCATCAACATCGCCGTCTTCGGCGCGGCCGTGTCCTACGTGCTGCTGAACCTCTCCCACATCGTGCTGCGGATCCGCGAGCCCGAGCTGCCGCGGGCCTACCGGGCACCCGGCGGGGTGGTCACCACCGGCATCGGCCTCGTGCTCTCGCTGGTCGCGGTCGCCGCGACGTTCGTCGTCGACCCGCTGGCCGCCGGGATCACCGCGGGGGTGATGGTGGCGTTCGTCGCCTTCTACCTGCTGTGGTCGCGGCACCACCTCGTCGCCAACGCCCCGGAGGAGGAGTTCGCGATGCTCGCGGGCGCGGAGGCGGAGCTGCGCTGACCCGCAGCTCGTCGTCGGGCAGCACCGGGTGGCGCCCTGGTGCGGAGTGCGCGGCAGGCCCCGGCGTGCCCTGAGCGGCACGCCGGGGCCGAGCGCGGCCGGCACCCCGCTCCGCACCGGGCCGCCACGCACCGGCCGCGGGTGACCGGAGGGCGGCCGCCGCCGAGCCGGTGACCTCGCACGCGCATGTATCAGGGCGGCGCCGCGGCTGCTCCTCCCCGTCAGCACCGGACGGACCGGTGCTGGTGACGACGGAGGACACCATGCCCGGAGACGACCTGCCCGTGACCGGTGCCGTGAGCAAGGCACTGCTCGACGCGCTGGACCAGATGCACGACGCGGTCACCGCGTCGCTCGTCAACCCCGACGGCTCGCCGTCGACCACCGCGGTCTACATGCAGCTGCCCATCGGCCAGCCCGTGGACCCGAAGATGTACGCCTACCCGTGGACCCCGGCGGGCGGCAGCGCCTACGCCGCCGTCAGCAGCACCGGCGTCTTCGCGCCGCCGCCGGTGACGACCGCGCCGACCGGCCCGGAGACCGCGCCGACCCCCGCCGCCCAGGCCGCGGCCGCCGGCCCGGACCCGAGGCTCCAGCTCGCCATCTCCAGCGCGTTCAACACCGCCCGCCGGGTCGACGACATGCTCATGGTCACCGACAACGGCGTCGCGGTCGCGTGGCCGCAGCGCACGGTGAGCATCGAGTACTTCGCGGCGCTCAAGGGCATGCAGGCCGAGCCCATCCCCGAGCCGACGCAGGACGTCAAGGACCGGATCGCCGCCGCGCAGGCGACGCTCTACCTCCAGGACGCCGACGGCAACCTCACGGGCTACACGCCGCTGTACACGCAGTACCGGCGCAACCTCAAGACCCTCGCCGACGCCCGCGCCGCCTTCGCCAACGCCTACTCGCGGGCGATGAGCGACCCCGTGTCCGGCCAGTCGTGGCCCGTGACCAGCGCCTCGCTGCAGGACGCCGTCGACCAGGCCTACAACGACCTCAAGGCGATGGGCGGCCAGAAGATCGAGGACGCGCTGGCGACGCTGCAGTCCATCGGCGGCAACGCGGCGGCCTCGCTCATCGCCAAGGCCAACCAGCTCTACGACGCCTACAGCGTCGGGCTCGGCGGGTCGGTCGCGGTCAAGGTGCCGTGGTCGTACATCGACCCGGTCTCCTGGTGGGACCACACCAACCGCGACTTCGGTGTGCAGCGCGTCGTGACGTCCTCCTCGCACTACGAGGCGTCGTCCGGCCACGGCTCGCACCGCTTCTCGTCGAGCTTCTACCGCAACCGGTCGTCCTCGACGTCGGGCAGCGCCGGGTTCTCGATGTTCGGCTTCGGCGCGAGCGCCAACGCCGGCTACCGGTCCGACTCGCACACGGACGGCTCGTCGGGCGAGGAGAGCTCCTGGAACCACTTCGAGGACAAGAGCTCCACCGCGACGCTCGAGTACGAGTGGTTCGTCGCCAGCATCGAGCGGCCGTGGCTGCTCGGCGACCTCTTCCACATGGACGGCTGGTACCTGACCGGCCAGAAGAAGGGCGCGATCTCCGACGGCACCATCGCGGGCCAGATCGGTGACGTGCCCAAGCTCCTGCCGATGATCCCCAAGGCGTTCGTCGTCGTGCGGAACGTGAAGATCACCTGCGACGACTTCGGCAGCGTGGCGGACGCGTGGGAGCAGGCGTCGTCGTCGAGCAGCGGGTCCACGAGCTCGTCGAGCACGTCCGTCGGCGGGTCGGTGGGCTGGCTCGGGCTCGGCGGCAGCGTCCAGCACCAGAGCTCCGCGTCCGACGGGGCGTTCTCCTCCGGCGCGGACAGCTCCGGCGGCTGGCGGTTCACGCGCAGCGGCTCCGGCGGCACGCTCGAGCTGCTGGGCTCGCAGATCGCGGGGTGGATCGGCCAGATCCAGCCCGAGGCGCCGCGCAAGGACGACCCGAACCTCGCGTCCGACGAGGACGTCCCGGCCGACCCGGTCCCGGCACCCGTGCCGGAGCCGGCCCCGGTGCCGTGAGCGACGAGCTCGTCGCCCTGGGGCAGCAGGTCACCGACGCGATCCTGGCCGCGTACGACCCGGACGGGCACGAGGGCGTCGCCCTGGCGATGCACCCCGGGCAGGCCGTGGCCGACGACCTGGTGCAGGGCGGGCAGGTGAACCCCCTGCGCCTGTCGGAGTGGGTGGCCGACCAGTACGACTACCCCCTCCTGCTGCGCACGGACGACGCGACGAGCGTGCCGGGCACGACGATCGGGTCACGGGCGGCGAAGGGCATGTACGTCACCGCGGCGCGGTACGGCACACCGGCCGTGCCCGCGAACAGCCCGGCGTACAGCCGCATCGCGGACCTCATCGGGTCGGCGCGCATCGCGCTCGGCGGCAACCCGGCGGCGCTGCCCTTCGGAGTGGAGCCCACGGACTTCGCCGTCGCGACGGAGGCGCCGTGGCGCACCTTCGAGACGGCGCTGACCGTCACCGAGAGCACCACGACGACGACCCCCGCCCCGCCCCGGCCCGTCGACCCGGTGCTGTGGAAGATGCGCCGGGTGGACGAGGCGCTGCTGGAGCGGCTGCCGGCGGCCGAGGCCGTCGCGGTGGCCCGGCGCGAGGACGAGCGGGTCCTCGTCGAGCTGCCGCCGCCGGAGCAGGCGGTGCGGACCGTCGACCTCGCGGACGTGCTCGTGCAGCCCGTCGCCGAGCGGGTGCAGCGGACCGGGGGCCTGCGGCTGGAGCAGCTCGGGCGTTTCCGGGCGCTCGCGCCGGAGGTGGCGTCCGTCGTCCCGAAGCGCGTCGCCGTGGCCGACGCCGTCCCGGCCGGGGTGCGCCTGCACGCGCTGGCCGGGCCGGCCCTGGCCCGCTCCGCCGTGACGGCGGCCGCCGTGGGGCGGCTGCGGCTGCACGACGAGGTCGTCGTCGCGGAGCCCGGCCCCGAGCCGGACGAGCGGCCGGTGCGGGGGGTGCTCCTCGACCGGATCCGCCTGCGGGACCGGCTCGCGCACGTCGAGCTCGCCGACGTGCGCGAGCAGCCGACGGTCACGCAGACCACCACGACGGGCACCGAGCTGCGGGTGCGGTTCTCGTTCTGCTCGGTGGTCGTCACGCGGATCGGTCCCACCGGGACCCGCTGGTGGAACGAGGAGCTCCTGGCCGACGAGGACTGGTACGTGCCGGGCCTGCGACGCGGCTCGATGGTCCCCGACGTGCCGGGCGACGAGCAGGGCATGTACCTGCCGCGGCAGCTCGTGCTCGTCAAGGACGTCGAGATCACCGGGACCTGGACGGCGGAGGCGCAGGCGGCCTTCGACCGGGCGGCCGCGTACGTCGGTCCGTTCCTCGTCCAGCCGCCGGCGGCGGTCACCACCGACGGGTCGACGACGCTGACGGTGCAGCTGGTCGGCGAGGGCATCCAGGTCGTCGGGGAGCTGTGCACCCCGCTGCCGGTCCTGCCGCCGAAGGACGACCCGTCGCTCGCGCCGGCGGTGCCCTGACGCCCGACGAGGGACGGCTGCGGCGACGGGTAGCGCCGCCCCTGCGCTGGTGGGAGGCTCAGCCGACCCCCGGGTGCAGGTGCGCAGGTGCAGCGCCCGGGCCGCAGCCGTCCCGACCGACCGGAGGAACGACAGTGAGCTACGACAACAGCGGGTCCACGCCCCCGCCGCCGCCGCGCGGCTCCGGCCAGGAGCCGTGGGAGGTCCAGCCCGGCGCCGAGAGCCGTGGCGCGGGCGAGACGTACGGCCAGCCGTCGGCGGCGCCCTACGGCCAGTCACCGGCGTCGGGCGGCTACAACAGCACGGGCGGCTACGGCAGCTCCGCGGGGTCGTCGCCCGCCATGGGGCCTGCCGGCGGCTACGGCCAGCCGCAGCCCCCGCGCAGCAACGGCATGGCCATCGCTGCCCTGGTCCTCGGCATCCTGGCGATCCTCGGCTGCCTCATCCCGCTCGTGAACATCCTGTCGATCGTCCTGGGCATCGTCGCCGTCATCCTCGGCGTCGTCGCGGTCCGCCGCAGCAAGCTCGTCGGCGGCCGCGGGCTCGGGATCACCGGCATCGTCCTGGGCGCCCTGGCGATCGTCGTGTCGGCGGTCGTGCTCGCGGCCACCATCGCGGCGTTCGGCAGCCTCGACCAGGAGCAGCTCGACCAGATCGTCGACCAGTTCGAGTCGCCGCCGGCCGAGGGCGCGGGCTTGCTCGACGGCGGTCGCGTCTCGCTCTGACAGCCGTCCGGCCGGCTTCGCGCCGCGTCGGGCGGGACACCACGGGCCAGGTCCTCGAGGCACCAGTCGTGCCGGAGGTCCTGGCCCGTCGTCGTCAGGCACCAGGGACGGCCGAGCGACGAGCAGCGGCAGCCCTCCGGCGCCGGAAGGGCAGCGTCGCGAGCTGGACGAGCGGCCCGAGGACGCACAAGGAGCCGAAGGCGAACACGGCTCCGGCTCCGACGGCCGCGGGCCACCGCAGGACCGCTTGGGTCCTCCACCCCGACGAGTGCGCCTCCACACCGAGTGCCACCGGCGACCTCCTTGCCTCGGCGACGACGACGTCCAGCTCGTCACCGATCCTGAGATGCGCACCGGGTGCTCGTAGCGCCATGCGCCGGTCGCCGGCGACGACGCGGACCTCGTCGTCGCGCACCCGGTACGTCACGTCGACGACCGTCGCCGGCACCGCCTCCCCTTCGGCGACGACGGCCATGTCGGTGACCATCTCCTCATCGCACAGCAGGCCCCCCGCGACACCGATGACGACCGCGACGGCCAGCATGACGCGGAAGGTCCGACGCCCGACCCCCTCGTCAGCACGAGGCGGTACGGGCGCGGTGGTCGGGGCAGGTGCGACGTCGATCGACATGGCCCGGAGTGTGGACCGTGGCCTCTCGACGCCGCCGGACGGCCTGTGGACGACGGCGACGCCGGCGATTCGGAGATGGTCGGCGACGACGGGGCTCGCGCACGGCATGCTGGCGCCCATGGCATCGAGGTGGTCCATCGCGTCGGAGGACTCCGTCCTGTGCATCGGCTCCCGCGGGTCGGTGCTGTCGATCGGGTCGGTGGGGTCGATCGCGTCGGTCGGGTCCGTGGGGTCGTCGCTGTCGCTGTTCGGACTGGGATCGACGCTGAGCGTCGGCGCGGTGATGTCGGCGCTCGGGGCGGGGACGGTCATGTCGTCGCGGCGCGTCGGCGCGGTGATGGGTCGGTCGCGCCCCGGCGGACGCGCGGGGTGGGTTCTGCTGCAGTCGGCGCTGGTCGGTGCGCTCGCCGTGGCCGCCGCAGCGCCGGCGTGGCGGCGGGACCGATGAGCCTGGTGGCGGACGGGGTCTCGTCGCCCGACGAGCGTGCCGCCCGCACGGCGGACCTGCTGGCCGCGTGGGAGCCGACGGACCCGGACCAGCGGGCCGAGCGCGACGCCTTCGTCGCCTTCACCCGCGAGCGCGGGGCAGCGGCCCTGAACCGCGACGGCGGGCCGGAGCACCTGACGGCGAGCACCTTCGTCCTCACCCGCGACCACCGACGGGTGCTGCTCGCCCTGCACCGCAAGGCCGGGCTGTGGCTGCAGCTCGGCGGCCACGTGGAGCCGGGCGACGCGAACCTGCCCGCGGCCGCGCTGCGCGAGGCCCGCGAGGAGGGCGGCATCGCGGACCTGGAGCTGCGGGCGGACGCGCCGGTCGACCTGCACCGGCACCCGCTCGGCGGCGCGTTCGGCCGGTGCCGCGCGCACTGGGACACGGGCTGGGTCGCGTTCGCCGACGAGGTGCCGCCGCTGACCAGCGCGGAGAGCCACGAGGTCGCGTGGTGGCCGGTCGACGCGCTGCCGACGCCGGTCCCGCACGACCTGCACGTCCGGCTGGGGCACGCGCTCACCGCGGCCCGGCTGCGGACCTGACCGCACGATTTCGGCGCATGAGGCAGGCCGGACCCCTGGCCGTCCCCGGCGAGGACCGGCGTCCCTGGTGACCGGGACGTCGGGACCCGGACGGTAGGGCGGGCCGGGGACGTCGCCCCGGCCCGACCTCGGGAGGCCGCATGACCACCACCCCGCCCTCGTCCGCCACGCAGGCGCCGGCTCCGGCGGCTCCGCAGGTGCTGCACCTCGACAGGGCGCAGGACGACGCCGACCCCGTCGTCGGCCTCCGCCGACGCCTCACCACGGCGCTGGCCCTGGCCGCCCCGCCCCTGCTCGTCCTGGGGAACGCCCTCATGCCCGCGCTGCCGCGGGACCCGGCGCAAGCGGTCGCCGCTGTGCCGGCGGTGGCGGACCGCTACCTCGCGGCGGCCCTGATGTACGCGCTCGCCTCGTTGCTGCACGTGCCCTTCGTCCTCGCGCTCTGGCGGGTCGGGACCCGCCGCGGCGCGTGGCTGAGGTTCGGCGGGGGTGCGGTGCTCGTGCTGGCGATGGTGCTCAACGCGCTCTCCCTGGTCCTGTGGGGCTACCTGCTGTGGGGCTCGGCGCGCGCCGGCCTGCCGGACGAGCTGCAAGTCCGGCTCGGGGCCGCCCTCGACGGCTCGGCTGCCACGCTGCCGGTGTCGTTCCTCGCCGTCCCGCTGGCCGTGCTCGGCATGCTCGCCCTCGCTGCGGGGCTGCTCCGCTCGCGCGTGGTGCCGCACTGGGCGGTGGGCCTGTGGGTCGTCGGGGTGCTGGCGTCCGCGTCCGTCGGCGCGGGGCCGCTGGCGCTCGTCGGGCTCGTCGGGGCGGCCGGGGGGGCCGTCCTGGTCCTGTCGACCCGCCGTTGACCCGTGCCGTCGAGGAGCACCACGCTGGGTCGATGACCGCGGGGGCCACGGCCGACGGCACGGCGACGGTCCCGGCTGCCCCCGCACGGCCGGCGCAGCAGACGCCGGCCGACCGGGCGGCACGGCCCTCCGGCCGACCGCCACGGGTGTGGCCGGCGCCCGTCGCCATGGCGGCCGTCGTCGGCGCGGCCGTCGTGACGGCGACCGTCGTCGCCCCCGAGCCCCGGCCCGTCCCGGAGGTCCTGCTCGACGGGCACCTCCTCGGTGACGCCACCATGGCCGTGGCCTGCACGGTCGTCGCGGCGCTGCTGCTGACCCGCATGCCTCGGCACCCCGTGGGGCTCGTCTTCGCCGGCATCGCGGCGTCCGACGGGCTGTCCGTGGTCGCGTCCGCCGTCACGGCCGGCACCGGCGGAGGGCTGCAGGTGGCGGCCGCGTGGGTCGCCGGCTGGGCGTGGGTCCCCGGGCTCGTCCTCGCGGCGGCCGTGCTGCCCCTGGTCGTGCCCGACGGCGCGGGGACGCGGTGCCGACGCACCCTGCTCGTCGGCGCGCTCGCCTGCGGGGCGGTGCTCACGCTCGCCGTGGCGACGACGGGCACGGTGGCCCTCGGCCCCGGCACCCAGGTGCCCAGTCCCGTGGCCGTCCCCGGGGCGGACGTGCTCGTGCTCGTCGCCGAGGCCCTCACGGCGGCGGCGGCGGTGCTCGCGGTCGTCGTGCTGCTGCGCCGCTTCCACCGGGCGGGACCGACGCTGCGCCGACAGGTGGCACCCCTCCTCGTCGCCGGGGCGGTCGCCCTCGGCACCGTCCTCGCGGCCCCGTCGCTCGGTCGTGCGGGGACGGTCGCCCAGGACGCGGCGCTGCTGCTCGTGCCGGCCGCCGCGGCGGTGAGCGTGCTGCGGTACCGGCTGTACGACGTCGAGGTCGTCGTGCACCGGACGGTCGTCGGGCTGGTGCTGTCCGGCGGGGTGGTGGTGGCGTACGTCGTCGTCGTCCAGGTCGTGGCCGAGCTGCTCGGGCTCAGGGGCGGGGTCGCGTCGGTGGCGGCCACGGCGCTCGTGGCCGTCGGGTTCGCACCGGCCCGCGTCGCCGTGCAGCGCATCGTGTCCCGGCTGCTGGGCGGTGCCGCGGGCGACCCCTACACGGCACTGCACCGCACGACGCAGCTGCTGGCCGGCGGCGCCGACCCGCGGGGCGCGCTCGCCGTCGCCGTCGAGGACCTGGCACGCGGCCTGCGCAGCCCCGGCGTCCGCGTGGTGCGCGGCGACGAGGTGCTCGTGGGGAGCGCCGAGGGCGCAGCCGGGCTGGTCGCGGACCTGCGCAGCGGCGAGGACGTCGTCGGCCGGCTCGAGGTGGTCGCGCGGCCCACCGGCGAGGGGTACTCCCGGACCGAGCGGCGGCTCGTCCTCGACCTCGCGGCACCGCTGGCCGCCGCGGTCTCCGCCGTCGCCCTCGCGGGGGACCTGGCCGCGGCCCGCGACCGCCTGGCCCGCGCGCGGGAGGAGGAGCGCCGCGCGGTGCAGACCCGGCTGCACGACGACGTCGGTCCCGCGATGGCCGCGCTGCTCGTGCAGTCCGAGGTGGCACGACGACGGCTGGACCGCGGCGACCTCGATGGCGCCCGGTCCGTGCTCGACGAGCTGCGACGCACCGCCGCCGGGGCCGCCGCCGACGTGCGGGGCGTCAGCGACCACCTCGGGCCCGACGCGCTCGACCAGGTCGGCCTCGTCGACGCCGTGCGCGCGCTGGGGCGGCGGCTGTCGGACGACGACCTGCGGGTGACCGTCGAGGTCGCCGACGACCTGCCGGCGCCGCTGCCGGCCGCCGTCGAGGACGCCGCCCACCGCATCGTCGCCGAGGCGCTGACGAACGTGCGCCGGCACGCGAGGGCCACCGGCGCCGTCGTCCGGCTGGCCCCGGGCGGTGACGCCCCCGGTGCCCGGCGTGCGCCGTCCCTCGTGGTCGAGGTCCGTGACGACGGCATCGGGGCCGGTGCCGCCCGGCGCCGTGGTGGCGCCGGCGTCCCGTCGATGCGGGCGCGGGCGGAGGAGCTCGGGGGAACGGTCGACATCGCGTCCGCGCCCGGCGGCGGGACACGGCTGCGGGCGGAGCTGCCGGTTCGCCGCGTGCACACCCTCGTGCGGGTGGCGCCCGACGACCGGGAGGTGCCGTGGGCCTGACCGCCGTCCTCGCCGACGACCACCCCGTGTACCGGCGCGGGCTGGCCATGCTGCTCGCCGAGGAGGGTGTCGAGGTGCTGGCGCAGGCCGCCACGGCGGCGGAGTGCCTCGCGGCGGTCGACGCCGCACCTCCCGATGTCGTGGTGCTGGACCTGCACCTGCCGGACCGCTCGGGCGTCGAGGTCGCGCGGACGCTCGCCACGTCCCACCCGACCGTCGGCGTCCTCGTCCTGAGCATGGACGCCTCGGACGCCAGCACGCTCGCCGCCCTGCGCGCCGGTGCGCGGGGGTACCTGCTGAAGGAGTCCGCGGCGGACGGCATCGCGCGAGCGGTTGGTGCCGTCGCCCGCGGGGAGCTGCACCTCGACGCCCTCCTCGCCGGTCGTGTCGCGGGGCTGCTCGCGTCCGCCGGCGCCTCGGCGTCCTCCCCGCAGGGGCTGGCGGACATGTCGCCTCGCGAGCTCGAGGTGCTCGCGCTGGTCGCGGAAGGTCTCGGCAACGTCGAGATCGGCCGCAAGCTGTTCCTGGCAGAGAAGACCGTGCGCAACCACGTCACGGCCCTGCTCGCCAAGACGGGTGCGCCCGGTCGACCCGCGCTCGTCGCCCTGGCCCGTGACGCCGGGCTGGGCGGGTCGCCCCGCCGGGATGCGGCCCAGCGCGCACGGTCGTGAGCCCTCCGGACGGAGGCGCGGGCACGCAGCGGCCGGCCGTGCTGGAGGATGGCCGCATGAGCGGACCCGTGGTCACCATCACCTACTGCACGCGCTGCCGGTGGCTGCTGCGGGCGCAGTGGTACCAGGGCGAGCTGCTGTCGACGTTCGAGCAGGTGCTCGGCGGTGTGACCCTCGTGCCGTCGACGGTCGACGGCGGGGTGTTCCGCATCGACGTCGACGGCACGGCGCTGTGGAACCGCAAGCGCGACGGCGGGTTCCCCGAGATCACGGACCTCAAGCGCCGGCTGCGGGATCTCGTCGCGCCGGACATGGCGGTGGGTCACGCCGACCGCGCGGCGGAGCCTTCCTGAGCCTTCTGGCACGGGCGCGATGAGTCCCGGCGGCCGGTGCCCTGACCGATCGTGTGCCCGCCGCCAGGGAGGACGCCAGTCCACCGCTGCTGCCCACCACACCGCCCTGCCGCCCGTCGTCGACGCGGACACCTGGTCGGCCGCGCTCGCCGACCTGCGCCGCCGCGAGAAGGCGGCCACCCGCGAGCTCGACGCCATCGCCGCGCAGCGCCGCCGGCTGCCCATGGTCCGCCTGCCCGAGTACACGCTCACCGGCGAGGACGGGCCGGTCCGGCTGGTCGACGTCTTCGAGGGCCGGCACCAGCTCATCACCTACCACCACATGTGGTCGCCCGGCGCGGAGTGGCAGTGCAGCGGCTGCACCGGATTCACGTCGCAGTACACGCGACTGGACTTCCTCGAGCCGGTGGACGCGCGCTTCGTCGTCGTGACGCAGGGGCGGCTCGACGAGGCGCTGGCCTACCGCGAGAAGGTCGGCAACCGGATGACCTGGTACTCGACCGCGGACAGCCCCTTTGGCGCCGACATGGGCGCCGGTCCCGACGAGGGGTACGCCGTCAACGTCTTCCTGCGCGACGGCGACACCGTCTACCGCACCTGGCACACCGACGGCCGCGGCACCGAGCAGCTCAGCCACACGTTCCCGCTCGTCGACCTGCTGCCCTGGGGCCGGCAGGAGGACTGGCAGGACTCGCCGGAGGGCTGGCCGCGGCTCGGCGGTGCAGGCGCGGGGTGGCAGGGCTCGCGGGACGTCGCGCGGCTGTACGGCCCGCGGGACTGAGTGCGAGCGCGCCGTCGCAGGTCAGGTCTCGGTGGCGCGGAGGGCGAGGCGGCAGTTCGCGACGACCTCGTCGTCGACCTTCAGCGTGCTGGCGAGCCGCCAACCACCCGGCGGTGCACCCGCTCGGTCGAGGGAGACGATGGCGCCGCCGGGAGCGAACGGGCTCCCCTCCCACGTGAACTCCGCCGGATCGCCGCCCAGCGTCGTCTCGCCGACGAGCGCACCGGCTGCGTCGCGCACCGTGGTGTGGACACCGACAAGCCGGCCGTCGAACGCGTCGTCGGGCCAGGACCACCGCACGGTCGTCGGCGCGAGCGGGGACGTCCGGCGGACCCACCACCGCCACTGGGTCAGCGAGGTCGAGGCGTCGGCGGTCGCTGCCGCCTCGACGACGGCGCCACCCGCGGAGCTGCACGCGAGCGCCGTCGAGTCGCTGGTCCGAACCGTCGTCGACCACGGCACCGCGAAGCCGGCGCCCAGCACGACGACGACGAGGGCCGCGACGGTGGCCCGGCGAGCGCCGACCGGCGGAACCGGCCCGCGACCGCGCACCACCGACCCGCCGCGGACGACAAGGGTCCGCGCCAGGCTGTCGGCGAACGTCCGCCGCTCGCGGTGCACCGCCGCGCGCAGGTACCCCAGCAGCAGGATCCCGTCGAGCAGGTGCGCCAGCTGCCGCAGCAGCACCCGTACGACGCCCACGGGCCGCCGGGTCGCGTCGTCGACGACGGCCACGTCGAGCAGCCGCTTCCCCGGCGTCTGCCCGGTGAGCCCCTGGAGCACCAGCAGCACCGCGAGCGCCACCCAGGGCGCGAGCGCCGTCCGCCCGGCCGGCACCACGAACGGCGGCAGCACCACCGACGTCGGCAGGGGCGCCTGCACACCGTCGCCGGCGACCCACCACGTCACCCCGGCGAGGAGCACGGCGTCGAGCACCCAGGCCGCCAGCCGTCGGCGGCGCGAGGCCAGCCCCGCGACGGCGGTGTGGCGCTCGTCGCCCGCGTGGTCTGGGCCGGCAGCGGTCACGCGCTGATCGTGGCAGAGCGCCGCGCATCGCGGCAGGCCCTGCCCGGTGCGGGCCGCGACCGTCCCCGACGATCGCTGCCCGCGGCACCATCACGGCGCGAAGCGGATGCCGGCCTCGGCCGCGGTGGCCGCGGTCGCGACCAGGCCTGTGCTGACGAGCAGGACCACCAGGGCACGCAGACGGTTCTTCATGATGACTCTCCTCCATCGGGGTGACCGGGACCGGGATCGGCCCGGTGCGGACCCGGCGCACGCAGGCGCGGGTCCGAACTCAAGGAGCCGCTCGCCACAGTGCGAGGGCGGTCGGCGCAGCGGCGACGGCCACGGCGCCCAGGCCGAGCGCCTCGACGAGGAGCGTCTGCCCCGACAGCGCGAAGACGGCGACGCTGCCCAGCGTCGCGAGGACCCACTGCCACGGCCGCGCCCAGCGCGCGCGGGTGGCACCCGCCAGCAGCAGCGGCCAGCCGACGTGCACCCCGACGAAGAACAGCAGCACGGTCGCACCGGCGAGCGGGTCGGCCGTCTCGGACCGGGCGAGCCCGTCGAGCAGCTCCGGCGCCGGCGTCCCCGTGGGCGGCAGCATGCTCACCATCAGCGAGTTCACGACCGCGAAGCCGCCGGCGCCGACCGCCCCGAGCACGAGGAGCACCGCCCCGGCCAAGGTGAGCCCGCTCCCCCGGCCGCGCCCGACGACCCGCAGCAGCCGCAGCGCGCCGGGCACGGTGACGACCGTCCCGACGAGCAGCAGCGCCGCCCACGCCTGCCACGCGCCGGCAGCGTCGCCGATGGCGGCGGCGATCTGCCCGGCGTCGTCGCCGGGGACGTCGGGGTGGACGGCGCCGGCCACCGCGAGCACCACGGGCCCGAGGAGCAGTGCCAGGGCGGCGGCCCGTGGTGCGCGGACGTCGGCGAGCCGGGGCGTGGGCCCCCGGAGGCCGAGGTCGAGGTGACGTGTCTCGTCGGCCTCGAGGGGACGGCTGGTCAACGGGGTGTCGGTCATGGCGGGTGCCTCCGGGTCGTCGCCGGTGAGGAGCGGACGTCGGCGACGCTAGGAGCGCGCCGGCCGCTGGCACCGCCCCCGTCCTGCGGAGACGTCTCGTCCTTTCGGCGGAGGAGGGCCGGCAGGGCGCGCCGCTACCGTGGGCCGATGGCCGGGCCTCGCGCGGGGCGCACGGCGTCGGTGGCCGCCGACGCCGGGCCGGTGCTCGTGCTCGGTGCGGCGCTCGTCGTCGAAACGCTGAGCGAGCGCCGCTGCGGCCGCTCGAGGCCGTGCTCGCCGCCACCGCCGTCCTGGCCCTCGCGCTGCGCCGGTCGCACCCCGTCGCCGTCGTCGCGGTGGTCGGAACCGCGGTCGTCGCGCTGCTGACGTCGGGGCCGCCGCTGCTCGCGACGAACCTCGCGCTGCTCGTGGCGGCCGGCTCGGGCGTCGTGCACGCCCGCCGGCGCAGCGCGGTGACGGCCGTCGTCGGGCTGGCCGTCGTCGCGTGGACGGGCGGCTTCCTGCTCGATGACACCCCCGACCTGGGCAGCGACGCCGTCTCGAGCGCCTGGATCGCGGTCCCGCTCCTCGTCGGGGGCGTCATGCGCCGGCAGGCGTCACGGACGCGTGCAGCCGAGAAGGAGAGCCGCGCGGCCGCGGCCGTGCTGCGCGCCGAGCGGGAACGCATCGCGCGCGAGCTGCACGACGTCGTCGGGCACACGCTCGCCGTCGTCGTCCTGCACTCCCGGGCGGGCTCCGCGGCGCTGCGGCAGGGCGACGAGACCGCCGCCGCCGAGGCACTGACCGTCGTGGAGACCATGGGCCGCGACGCGCTGGCGGACGTGCGACGCCTCGTCGCCCTCGAGCAGACGCCCGCCGACGAGACCGCCGCGCCCGGCCTGTCCCAGCTGGACACCCTCGTCGCGCGCGTGCGGGGTGCCGGGCTGCCGGTCGAGGTCGGCGTCGCCGGCGACCTGACCCGCCTGCCGCCCGGCGTCGACGCGGCGGCGTACCGGCTGGTGCAGGAGGCGCTGACGAACGTGGTGAAGCACGCCGGGCCGGACGCGCGCGTGCGCGTGGCGGTCAGCGTCGGCGCGGAAGCGGTCGAGCTGGAGGTGGAGGACGACGGCGCAGGTCCGCCGGCGTCCGGGGCGGGGGCGGTGGGTGCCGCGGCGGGTGGGCACGGCCTCGTCGGGATGGCCGAGCGCGTCGGCCTGTACGGCGGCCGGTTCGAGAGCGGGCCGCGAGCGCCGCACGGCTTCCGGGTGCGCGCCGAGCTGCCGCTGGCCCCCGCATGAGCGCCCTTTCGGCGTCGGAGCCCGCGCGGACCGTGCGGGTGCTGCTCGCCGACGACCAGCGGCTCGTGCGCGCCGGCCTGCGGCTGCTGCTGGACCTGGAGCCGGGGCTGGAGGTCGTCGGCGAGGCGGCCGACGGGGTCGAGGCGGTGGCGGCGGCGCAGTCCGTCCCGCCGCCCGAGGTGGTGCTCATGGACGTGCGCATGCCGCGCCTGGACGGCATCGAGGCGACCGCGCGCATCCGGCGGCTGCCGCACGCGCCGCAGGTCCTGGTGCTCACGACCTTCGACGCCGACGAGCTCGTCTACCGCGCGCTGCGGGCGGGGGCGTGCGGCTTCCTGCTCAAGGACGCGCCGCAGGCGCACCTCGTCCTGGCCGTCCGCGCCGCCGCGGCGGGGGTGCCGACGGTGGCGCCGACGGTCGTCGCGCGGATGGTCGAGCGCTTCGCCGGGCCCGCCCCTGCAACCGGTCGGTCGCCGGCGCTCGACCGGCTGACCGCGCGCGAGCGGGACGTGCTGCGCGCGATGGCCACGGGCGCCTCCAACGCGGACATCGCGCGGGCGCTGCACCTGGGCGAGAGCACCGTGAAGAGCCACGTCGCGCACGTGCTCACCAAGCTCGACCTCACGAGCCGGTCGCAGGCGGTGGTGGTGGCGTACGAGTCGGGGCTCGTCGCGCGAGGCGCACAGCGGCACGCGCACCTGGAGTGACGCGGCGGCCCGCATGCGGTTGACCACGCCAGCCTGGTCTGGTTGGTTCGACGGGTGGTGACCGTGAACGTGCAGGAGGCCAAGACGCGCCTCTCCGAGCTCCTCAGCCGGGTGGAACGCGGGGAGGAGGTGGTGGTCGCACGCGCCGGCACCCCCATCGCACGCCTCGTGCCGGTGGACCTGTCGTGGCGCCGGCCGTTCGGGACGATGCGGTTCGAGGTGCCGGCGTCGTTCGACGAGCCCCTGCCCGAGGGCGAGCTCGCGGCATGGGAGTGACCTTCCTGCTGGACACGCACGTCGTCCTGTGGCTGCGCGGCGACCCCACCCGCGTCCATCCGGAGCTGCGTGACGTGCTCGGGGACCCGCGCAACCGCCTGCTGGTCTCGGCGGCGAGCGCGATGGAGGTGGCGACGAAGACCCGGCTCGGGAAGCTGGAGATCGGGCGCTCCCTGGTGCCCACGTGGACGGCATGGCTCCGCGAGACCGCGGCCGAGGAGCTGGCGATCTCGGGCGAGCACGCCCTGCTCGCCGGCTCGATGCCGTGGGAGCACCGTGACCCCTTCGACCGGCTCCTCGTCGCGCAGGCCCTCGTCGAAGGGGTGCCGCTCGTCTCGTCGGACGCGGCCATCCGTGCCGTCCCGGGCCTGCGGACGGTCGACCCGACGACGGGCCGGTAAGGCACCAGCCGCTGCTCGGTGACGGAGCACCGCATGGTCGGTCTTGCGAGCGCGCTGGCCACCGTCCTCAGCGGATCGGCGCGATCCCGATCGAGGTGGCCTCGAGTGTCGTCGAGGACAGCCGTCATGATCGGGGCTCGTGCGGCGGACCGGCGCAGCGGGTGCCGCCAGGAGAGGAGGCGGCACTCTGGCTCGGTCAGGCGTCGGTCAGGCGCCGGCCCTGAGGTAGGCGGTGAGGGAGGTGCTCAGCGAGGCGAGCCGGTCCGCGCGGGCCTGCACCTCGTCGCGCAGCTGGGCGATGCGCTCGAGGATCGGCGGGCAGCCCGACTCCGTGCGGCCGCCGAGCGTGCAGGGCAGCATGTCCTTCATCAGCGGTCGGCATCCCGATCTCCAGCAGGGAGCGGATGCCCTCCGCAGTCGCGACGGCGCTCTCGGGGTAGTCCCGGTACCCGTTCGCCGGCACGGACCCGATGCACGCGACGCAGCCGTCGCCCCTCGTGCGCGCGGAGACGAGGGCGACGGCCGCCGTCATCGGCCGGGAGGCCGGGCCGGCGGCAGTGGCGGTCCTGGCCGCCGCCACGTCGCCGTCGGTGCACCCCGGACTCTTCTGGGGCCCCGCCGGCTTGCGCTCGGAGCCGGACGTCCTCGGGTGCCCTTCGCCGCGATCGCGACCGACGAGCACGCGGCCGCGGGTCTCTGGGAGGCGTCCGCCCGGCTCATCGGGGTCGACTACCAGTCCTGAGCGGCGTCAGCGCATCTGGGCGATCTGGACGAGGTTGCCGCACGTGTCGTCGAGCACCGCGGTGACGACCGGCCCCATCTCCACCGGCGGCTGAGTGAAGCGCACGCCCAGTGCCTCGAGCCGGGCGTGCTCGGCGACGACGTCGTCGACGGCGAAGCTCGTGATGGGGATGCCGTCGGCGACGAGGGCCGCCGTGTACGCCTTGGCGGCCGGGTGGTCGTCGGGCTCGAGGACGAGCTCGACACCGTCCGACGCTTCGGGCGAGACGACGGTCAGCCAGCGGTGCTGCCCCAGCGGCACGTCGTTCTTCGGCAGGAAGCCCAGCACGTCGGTGTAGAACGCCAGCGCCTTCGCCTGGTCATCGACATGGATGCTCGTCAGGTGGATCTTCACGGTGCTCCTCAGGGTGTGCGTCGTCGGGCTGCAGGAGGTCCGCCCACGGCGCGAGCGCCTGCCGCAGCGGGGTGAGGTCGAGGTGGTGCACGAGCGTGCGGCCCACCTTGTGGCGGTCGACAAGACCGGCCTCGGCCAGGACGTCGAGGTGCTGAGACACGGCCTGCCGGGTCGGCGTCAGGCCGTGGTGCTGCGCGAGTCGCGTGCACAGCTCGAACAGCGTCTGACCGTCACGGGCGCGCAGCTCGGTGAGGAGCGCGCGCCGCGTCGGGTCCGCGAACGCCCGGAGCGGATCGGGCACTCACCCACCATAGGCAAGCAGGCGATTGCCTGTCGAGGGCCTCCGACGGCCAGTGATGTCGATGGGCGCCAGCTCACCACCGAGGCCGGCGGGACGGGGTGGACGATCGTCTCGACGGGCAGACCCTCCGGCGGGCCGGACGCCAGCTCGTGCTGCAGGCCGTCACCGTGGCGGAAGAGTGGTCCGTCATCTACGTCCTGGGCCCGACGCCCGAGCGTCCGAGCCGCCCCGGATCGTTCCAGTGCGACGAGATGCCGGACCCTCTTCGTCAGGCCGGACGTCGGCTCCGCAGCGCGTCGCGGAAGGCGAGCACGCGGTCCGGCACCTCGGGCTCCCAGTCCTCGGGGTCGTCGTCGACGTGCTGCCGTCCGCAGTCGTGCCGGTAGTCGTCCTGGTCCTGGTACATGTCCTCCACGGGTCCGTCCGCGACCCGCTGCAGGAGCGGCGCGAGGTCGACGAGGTACCCCTCGCCGTCGGGGACCGCCGTGAGGACCTGCCCGTCCGTCGCGGACCCGAGCATCGCTCCTACCGGTCCCGACAGGCCGTCCGAACGCAGCGTGAGCCGCACCGGCGCGGACGGCAGTGCCGCGAGCGCAGCGATGGTGTCCTCGACGTGCCGGGCGTCCTGGAGGTCCTCGAGCGCGAAGAGGGTGTCCTGGACCGGTCCGCCGACCCGTGTCTCGGGGTGCATGGCGACGATCGTCCGGACGCGGCGCATCGTGCGGTCGAGCAGGTCGAGAGCGGGCAGGACGTCGGCGAGCCGGTCCTCGTGCGACAGCTCGCCGGCCGCGAGGGTGACGTAGGCGAAGGCGTCGAGGACGCGGTGCAGGGCGTCATGGGCGGTGGTCATGGTTCCTCCTGAAGCGGGTCGGTTCGAGGAGGGCCGCGTTTCACACCCCTCCCTCCTGTACTCAGGAACGCGTGCGTTCTGGCATCGCGGCTCCCACTGACGAAGCCGCGCCAGCACCGTTCCGCCGCGCGCTCCTCCTCCTGAGTCACCGACCTGGAGAAACGGCCGGCGCCGCACCCGCGCATCCGGGCGACCGGCGCTCGGGCGCATGACGCGGACGCCGGATCGCACCCGAATGCACGCACGTGCTGCACCCGTCGCGCTCGGACGTGTCGCCTGTGGCGCCCCCGCTGTCCGGTGCAGGTGACCACAAGGCACGCGGGACCGAGCCGCCGGCAGCGGCTGCTCAGCGCCCCGGATCGAGACGCAGCGCTCGCAGGCAGTCGGGCCACGGGAGTCGCTCCTGCTCGAGGCGCACGTGCCCCAGGACGGCCAGCTCGTCGCGGGCGGCAGCCTCGGCGGGTGTCAGCCGGGTCAGCTCCCCGGTAGCGGGGATCGGCTCGGGCACGCACAGGTCCCGGTGGGCGCGCAGCGTGGACAGGTCCATGAGGACGCTGTCGACGTGCGGCAGGTGCGCCCGCACCCGGTCGAGGATCGAGAAGCCGTGGCTGTCGAGGTCTCCCCAGTAGGTGACGGGCGCGTCGGCCAGCCACGGCACGTCGCGGAGCCGGTCGACGGCGTACCCCGAGCCGTGCACGGCCACGACGCCGGGCGCGTCCGGCAGCGGCTGCAGGCAGGCCAGGTTCTCGACGACGACCACCCGCCGCACCGGCAGCGCCAGCCGCGCGAGCCCGGCGACGTCCGTCGCGAGGTCGTGCAGGCCACCCGGGCGCAGGGTCGGGTCGAGGATCCGCACCCGCACCAGCGGGGCGGGCTCGACGAGGCCGAGGTCAGACGACCCGGTGCACGCCGCGACGAGACCCGTGACGACCCCGCGGTGCGACTCCACCCACTTGCTGTGCACGCCGGGGACGGGCACCTGTCGCACGAGCAGACCCGAGCGGGGATGGTCGACGAACCAGTCCACCACGGCGACGAGCCGCGCCAGCTCCTCGTCGGGCAGGTCGCCGAGCACCGGGGCGTGCCGACGCATCGCCTCGGCGAGCAGCGACGAGCGGCCCCAGCGCTGGACAAGCCCCTCGCACCGCGTCACCAGACGGTGCCACTCCTCGGTCGTCCCCGCCGCGGCCGCCACCGTGGCTGCGTCGCCGAACCGGACCCGGACCGGGACCTCCTGCCGCCCGAGGCCCGACCACGCCCGGACCTCCCAGCGGATCGTCACGTCGCCGGTCATACCCGGGTCCCGCCACGCGGCAACCCAGGCGACGGCAGCGCCGGGGTCCGCGAGCGCCGCCCGCTCCGTCGGCGGGTGCAGCGGCACGTCGAGCACGGCCTCCGACCGGCCGCCCACCCCGTCCCCGTCCGCGTCGCCGACCGCCGCCGGGACCGCCTGCGCCACCGCCCACCGCGCCCCGTGCCGGCGGAGGGCGGCCCGGGCGCGGTCCCGCACCTCGTCGGGAGTGACGGGAGGACGACGAGGAGCGCCTCCGCCCGTCCCGGCGGCAGCGGCGGACGACCGTCGGAGCCTCACCCCGCGTCCACCAGCCGGCCGTCCCGCACGCCGACCAGCCCGACGTGCGAGGCGCGGAAGTCCGTGCAGGTGACCAGCCCGATGCCGCCGACGTACTCCTCGAGGGTCTGCAGCAGCTTCAGCGGCGTCGCGAGCACCATGTGGAACCCGAACTCGAGGAAGACATCCATGGCCATGGCGGTGAAGCGGCTGTCGGCCTTGTCGAACGCCTCGTCCAGGACCACGGTGCCGTACCCCGGCACGGCCTCGTCGTCCCCGGCGAGCTGGTAGCGCAACGCCGCCGCGAGGCAGAAGACGACGAGCTTCTGCCGCTGCCCGCCGGACAGCCCAGCCGCGGAGTCGTGGACGTTGAGGACGGTGCCCTCCTCGTCGACCTCGAGGCCGACGAAGGTGACGTGGCGTCGGGTGTCGAGGCACTGCGCGCGCCAGGCGCGGTCCGCGGCGTCGGAGGACTGCAGGCGGCGCATGAGCCGTGCCATGACCGCGAACCGCGCCTCGGCGGCGACACGGTCCTCCGGCGCCCAGGAGCCCTCCGAGATCGTCCGCAGGTCCGCCAGGAAGTCGACGACGGCAGGCGTCCGGCTCTCCTGCGGGCGGATCTGCAGGTACCGCCCGCGGTCGAAGGCCGAGCGCCGCAGCGACCTGTTGACGGGGTCGATGCGGTCGCGGATCTCGCCGAGGGCCCGCAGCACCGTCTGGCGCAGGACGCCGACGTTGCGTTGCGACTGCCGCCCGAGGAGCTCGAAGAACCGGGTCTCGAACTCCGGCAGCCGGTCGGCGCGCAGCCGCCGCAGGACGTCGAGGTAGCCCGGGCGATCGTCGACGTGCCCCGTCAGGTCACCGGCCAGCCCGCGCCAGCGGTCGCGGAACGACCCCTGCAGCGCGACGATCTGCTGCTCCGCCTGCGCCCGCCGCTCGAGGGCCGCGGCGCGCTCGTTCTCCAGCGCTCGCTGGACCTGCATGCCGACGTCCGACAGGTTCTCCGACGTCAGGGCGCGGCGCCGTTCGCGGTAGCGGCGGTGCAGCTCGTCGCGGACCTCCGGGGCGACGTGCGCGTCGTCCGCGTCGGCGAGCCCCTCGTGCCGGCGGGACAGGGTCCTCAGCTCGCCCCGCAGGTCGGACACCCGCTGCTGGGTCTCGTCCTGGACCTTGCGGGCGCGGCGGGCCTCGTCCTGCGCCTGGGCGAGCGCGTGCTGGGCCGCACGGAGGTCCTCGCTCGCGGCGAGCAGCCGCGCGTGGGCGCGGCGGGCCGCCTCGAGCCGGCTCTCGGCGGCCGGGACGTCGAGCTCGTCCCACGGACGCTGCTCGACGACCGACAGCGTCTGCTCCCGCCGGACCGCCGCCTCGTCGTCCCCCTGGGCGCGGCGCGCGGCCTCCGCCGCCCGCGCGGCCACCCCCTGAGCCGTCCGGAGCAGACCGAGCAGGTGCTCGACCTTGTCCGCGTTGTCCCACCCGAGGACCCAGCCCTCGCGGTCGTCGACGCGCCGCCGGTCGTCCTTGTCGAAGCTGCGGGGTCCCCGCTTGACCTGCCCGGCACGGGTGAGACCGCGGTCGACGAGGTGCAGGTCCGCGACCTGCTCGACGCACTCCAGGTCGTAGGTGCGCGACAGCGTGCTCCCCAGCCAGGGGGCGAACGCCCCGGGCCTGACCTCGACCCGACGGACGAGCGAGCGCTCCCCCACGCTGCGCGGCGGCCCGTCGACGTCGGGCGCCACGACCTCCAGCCGGAGGCGGGCGCCCAGGTGGGTGGCGTCCACCGCGGCCACCACGGCGTGCCGGTGCACGGCCGGCACGAGCAGCACGACGGCCAGCGGCCGCAGCGCGCGCTCGATCGCCCCCGCCCACGCGGCGTGCTCGGGGCGCACCTGCAGCAGCTCGCCCGCGAACGGCAGCTCGCGCTCCCCGATCCCCGCCGCGGCGGCGACCCGACGACGGGCGTCGATCAGGCCGGCGTCGAGATTGGATCGCACCCGCCGCAGGACGTCGAGCTCCCGCTCCAGCCGGCGCACCTCGCCGGCCGCCGTCGAGTCGGCGCCGTAGGCGTCCCGGAGCCGCTCGCGCCGGGCCGTGGCCCCCGTGGCCAGCTCCGCCCGCTCGCGGGCCGCCTGGGCGCGCAGCTCCGCCCACTCCGCGGCGGTGCCGGGCATGGCGACCCCCACCGCCTCCAGGGCGGCGGCGACCTCGAGGCGGGACGCCGCGACCTGCCGCAGCGAGCCCTCCGCCGTCGCCACCGCGTCCGCGGCTTCCCGCACTGCACGGCCCCCGCGATCGTCGAGCGCCGCCTCCGCGCCGAGGACGGCCCGGTCGGCGAGGGCCCGCTCCACCTCGGCACGCACGCGGTCGGCGTCGGCGATCTCCAGGGCCGAGCGGGTGCGCTCGGACTCCTCCTCCACCAGGCGGCGGCGCCAGGCGTCCGTCACGACGGGCAGCACGTCTCGCAGCGTCTCGGCGTGCCGGAGCGCATGCTCGGCCTCGTCGTACCCGGCGGACAGGGCCTCGAGCGGGGCGAGGTGCGCCACCTGGTCGCGCGCCTCGACGACCGCGGCGTGCGCCTGCGAGAGCTCGGCGAACTGCTCCACCGCGGTCTCGGCGAGCCGGAACGTCGCGGGCTCGTCGAGCATGTAGCCGCGGAAGAGCTCGTCGAGGCTGCCGAGGTTCTTCGCCGCCTGCGTGCGGTGGAGCAGCTCGAGCGCGTTGTCCCCCCGCATGCCGAGCAGCCGCGTGAAGCGGGCGGCGAAGACGCTGTGGCGATCGGTCACGGTCGCGTCGGGGTACGCCTGCTTCAGCCGGCGCGCCTCGAGCCCGTTCGCCGCATAGGGCGCGAGGTCGAGCAGGCCGAGCGGTGTCGTCGTCAGCAGGTGCTGCTCCGACACCTCGGAGGCGGTGGCCGCGCTGCGCCGCATGTGCAGGAGCTTGACCAGGTGCACGGGCGGCCGGGCGGTGCCGTCGGCGTACCGCAGCAGGATGCCGCTCCACGTCGCGCCGGTGCGGAGGTGCTGGCTCACCACCTCGCCGGTGAGCTCGTCGGCCTGGCGGCTCCACGCCCCGCGGACGTAGGAGGCGACGGTGCGGTCCTGGCCTCGTTGCCCGACGTCCGCGGCGGCGGCGTTGAAGCGTAACCGCCCGCGCGGCGTCAGCACGGCCGCGACCGCGTCGAGCAGCGAGGACTTCCCGGAGCCGGAGTGCCCCGTCAGCAGGAAGCCGGAGCGCGCGACGTCCACGACGTGGTGCCCGTCGAACGTGCCCCAGTTGACCACCTCGACGCGGTCGAGCCGCCACTGGCCGGGGTTTTCGGGCCTCGGCGGGCCTACCTCCCGGCCCGGGTCGTCGTCGGGCTCGCCGTCGAGGGCGAGGACGTCCTGCCGGCCGCGCGTCGGCAGCGCCGTCACCGCACGCCCTCCTCGCCGATGACGTCCCACCCGTCGGCGTCGTCGCCGACATCGGCGGCTCCGCCGGCTCCGGCCGACGCCGCCTCCGCGTGGCCCTGCACCTCGTCGCCCGATCGCTCGTCGCCCGGCACCCTGTCGCCGACGGACGCACCTCCCGGCCCTTCGAGCAGGCGCCGGTACTCCCCCTGCACGGCCGCCACCTGCTCCGCCCCGAAGACCAGCCGCAGGACGGGCGAGACCTCCCAGCGCCCCTCGGAGGACGTGCGCTGCAGCAGGCCGTAGTCGTCGAGCTTGCGCCAGGAGGCCCGCACGCGCTTCGCGAAGCCGGCGGCGTCCGTGCTGGTCGCCGCACGGTAGACGGCGAGCTGCTCGACGACCTCGTCCTCGCCGACGATCACCCGCTCGCCGCCCGCGGCGCGGACGAGCAGCCCCCGCAGGTGCAGGAGCATCGCGGTGTCCATGAACGTCAGGCCGACGCTGCGCACCACGGTGGGCGCGGCGAGGGCGTCGTCGTCGACGTTGCGCACGAACGCGACGCCGGCCTCGTGGTCGACCACGAGCTCGAGGAAGAGGTCGGCCAGCCGGGAGCGGATGGCGGGCTCGTCGACGAGGAGCGCCGACCACAGCTGGGCCTGGCGTTCGGCGGAGAGGTAGGGCCCGCGCACCAGGGCGACCAGCGCCCGCCGCGACGCCTCGCGCAGCGTGCCCGTGTCGTCCGCCCAGAGCCCGTCCCCGCGGGGCGCGTCGTCGAGCCCGGCGCCGGCCCCACCGTCATCACGAGGGCTTGTGGTCTCCTCGACCGCCGCGCTCACCGGACCACCTCGGCGGTCCGCCGCACGAAGAGGTACCGCGGCACCGTGCCGCACCGCTCGACCCCGGTCGTCGACGTCCACGCCACCGTCTCCTCCTCGCCCTCCAGCCGCGTCCCCTGCTCCTCCGCCAGCACGAGCAGCCCGACCACGCTCGCCACCCCCTGCGTGGCGGGACGTGCGGCGAGCACCTCCGCGATCGTCGCGGTCCCCTGCGTGGCCAGGACGTCGTCGACGTGCGTCTGCAGCTCGCGCAGGTCGATCTCGGACGCCCGCGCCAGCTCCCGCAGCGCCGCCACGTCGACCGGCGGCACCGACGCCGGCCGCACGTCGGCCGCGACACGGGCATCGGCGGGGTCGTGCAGCACCAGGGCGGCGACCGACCCCACCGGCACCGAGGACAGGTCGAGCGTCAGGTCGAGCCGACGGAACGGCGGCACCCGCTCGGCGACCGCGAGCGCGTCCCGCTGGGCGTCCTGCAGGAGGCGGTGCAGGTGCCGCTCCTCGCCGAGCTCGCGGCTCTGCACGAAGCGCCGCAGGCTCCGGCTGAAGGACGTCATGACGTCGTGCACCTCGGTGCTCGAGTCCTGCAGAGTCGGCATGAGCCGCCGCAGCGACCGGCGCCCCTCGCCCAACGCCGTGGCGAACGGCCGGTCCAGCACCGCCGCGACCGTCCCCTCGACCTCGGCCGACAGCTCCGGGTCCAGCATGAGCGCGTGGAACCCGTCGAAGCTCCGCCCGGCGTCGGAGTCGGCGAGGTGGTCCACGCCGCGGAAGACGTCGTCGAGGACCGCGCCGCGCTCGTCGGGGTCCTCGACCAGCCGATGCCGCAGCTCGACGTTGATGCGCTCGAGCTCGGCGCGCACCCGGGCGAAGTCCGCGGGCAGCTCCGCCGCGAGCGCCAGCAGGTCCCGCGCCTGCTCGAGCGCACGCTCCGGCGCGAGCACGTCCACCTCACCGGCCTCGACCTGTGCGATGCGGGCCTCGAGCCGGTCCCGCTCGGCCATGAGGGCGGCCAGACGCGACGAGGCGTCGGGATCCGTGGCCATCGCCAGCGCCCGCAGGCGCTCGACGATGGTGACGAGCCGCGACTCGGTCACCGTCCGCCGCGCCTCGGCCAGCCCGGCGACGAAGCGCAGCGCCGCCAGGGCGCCGTCGGACAGCTCGAGCGTCTCCTCGCGCCCCTCGGCGGGCCGCCGCACGAGCCAGCCCTGGTCGGTCCACTCCTTGAGGTAGGCCTGCGCGGTCTGAGGCAGGGCGAACCCGTGGTCCCGGAGAACGACCAGGTCCTCCTCCAGGCGCTCGGCGAGCACCGGGGCCGCCAGGCGGCGCACCTCACCGCCGAGGTGCTCGCCGAGCACCCCGACCGCGACGGCCCGGTGGTCGGCGCGCAGCAGCGTCCACGCCGGCCCTTCGGCCAGGCGCGACGCCTCCAGCGTGCGGTGCAGCGCGGTCACGGCAGCGACGGTAGGTCACGCCACCGACAGCCGGGCCCTCTCCGTCATCGCCGTCGCGGCTCACCAGGTCCGACCAAGGCCCACCCGTCTCCGTCAGGGCCGGTAGACGTCCGCGCGGTGGTCGACACGAGCCACGACGACCACCTTCTCCTCGTCGTCCACCTCGAACAGGATGCGGTAGGCGCCTCGGCGCGCGGACAGGAGGTGGTCCAGCGGTGGGTGCAGCGCCTTGCTCACCCGGAACGGGTTCTCCGCGATGACGTCCAGGAACTCGACGACCGCGGGCACGACGCGATTCGGCAGGCGGGTGATCTCGCGTCGCGCGCGAGGCGCGAGCTCGACCCGGTAGCTCACCCCGGAGGCAGCTTGCCGGCCGCACGCAGCTCGGCCTTCAGGTCGTCGAGCGACGTGGTCCTGCCCTCGTCGTAGGCACGACGCGCCGCCTCGGCGTCGGAGAGCGCACCGCCGGCCAGGAGCTCGAGCGTCTCCTCGAGCACGTCGAGCTCGTCGGCGGAGATGAGGACCGCCTCCGCCTCACCGTGGCGGGTGATCGTGATGCGCTCGTGCGTCTCGCGCACCTCGGCCACGTACGCCGAGAGCTTCGTCTTGGCGTCGTGGAGCGGCACCGACCGGACATGGACCATGGCGAAGATACTAGTCCAACTTCTGGTCATGCCCGAAGGATGCACACTCGGCGGTGCGCGCGGCCGCGTCAGGGCAGCGCTATGTGCCGACGGGGCGCCGCACCGTGGAGCGGCACCCCGTCGGGCCGTCAGCGGACCGTGCGACCGTCGTTGAGGTGCCGGAGCCACAGCTCCTCGGGGGCGACCTCCACGCCGCTCCCCCGCAGCCCGTTCCACGGCACCCGCGGCACCTCGCGCAGCAGCACCTCCGTCGGGAGCGGGTCGTCGAGGTCGAGCACCACCTCCCACTCGAGGTCGACGTAGTGCGTCGACCCCGTGCCGTCGAAGAGCACCGCCCGCTCGGGCACCGACGTCGCCCAGCCCGCGGCCACGATGCCGCGCGGCTCGCTGCCCTGGCGGAGCAGGAACAGCCGGTCGCCCGGATCCACATCGCGGCGCTGCCCTGTGGACCAGTCACCGGGCACGGTTTCGCCGCGCCCGGTGCCCGACCTCAGGGCGTCCCACTCGTCCGCCGGCACCTGCCAGCGCCGCGGGTTGTAGGTCAGCAGGAAGGTCCTCATCGTCTCGTCCTCTCGTCGTGCCTCGTCGTGGTGATCGTCAGCGGTACGGGTCGCGCTCGCGGAGCGGCGTCGGCTCCCTCGTCCGAGCGAGGCAACTCACCCGCTCCGTCCGGTGGTCCTGCCCCGGGCCGTCGGGCTCGACGAGCCCGTCGCACCCCGTGCTCCCTCGGCCGCGTCCGCCCGCAGCCCCTTGGCCGCACGGCTCGTCGATCCCTGCACGGCCTCGTCGATGAAGCGGGCGAGCCGCTCACCCTCCGACCGCAGGTCGTCGAGCTCGCGCCCCGGGTCCGGCGCTCCGACGACGGTCCGCAGCTCCGTGAGCGCTGACCCGAGGACCGCCGTCGCGGCATCGACGTCGCCGTCGGCGAGGTGCGCTGCGGCGCGCCGCTAGGCCGACTGCGTGTCGCGGTGGAGGAGCTCGCGGCGGACCCGGGCGGCGACGGACGGGTCGGTGGCGACCTCCCCGAGCCGCACCGTTCGCGTCTGCTCGTCCTCCTCGAGACCGGGCAGCACAGCGCCACGCAGCTCGAGGTGGGCGACCTCCGTGCCCGGGCCTGTCCCCCGGCGCCCGCGCGTTGCCGTGAGGACGACGGAGCGGGTCTCCCCCGCGGTCAGACCGCCGAGCTCGACGAGGAGCCCGTCGTCGACCGTGTGCACGGGCAGCTCGTCGGCGACGACTAGATCGACCACGCCCTGCGCACGCCGGACGCGCAGGACGGCTCCGACGACGACCTGCTCCGTGGCCCGGTCCAGCACCCGGGCGAGGAGCGGACCCGCCTCGGCGGCGTGCTCCGCGAACAGCTCCTGCCCTCCGCCCGCCCGGGCGACGGCACCGAGCAACCCTTCGTCGTAGCCCAGGCCGAGCCCCAGCGTCGAGGTGGTGACGCCGTGCTGCGCGTGCCGGCCGACGAGGCCGCCGAGGAGCGCCGGCGACGTCAGCCCGCGGGTGGCGTGCCCGTCGCTGAGCACGACGAGGTGCGCAGGGCCGCCCGACGAGACGCGCCGCACCTCCTGCAGCCCCCGGAGCAGCCCGGCAGACACGTCCGTCCCCCCGCCCACGACGATGTCCTCGATCACCTCCACGACGGAGGCGGGGTCGGTCACCGGCTCTGCCGGCACGACGAGGAGTGCCTCGTCGTCGAAGGTCACGAGGCCGAACCGGTCGCCGGGCCGGAGCCGCCCGACGAGGTCGACCAGCGCGTCCCGGGCAGCCCGCATGCGCCGCCCCGACATGGAGGCGCTCCGGTCCAGCGCCACGACGACCATCACGGGCGCCCGTTCGACCGTGCCGTCGGGGACGGGAGCCGTCACGTCGACCAGGACCGCCACCTCGTCCCCCTGATCGAGCGCCACGACGTCCAGCTGGAGCCGGCCGTTCCCCATGGCGCTCACGCCCCGAGCGGCAGGCCGGCCGCCTCGAGCTCGCGCTGTCGTCGGACGACGTGCCGCCCGTCAAGGGGGTGCCGCTCGTGCCACTCTGCGAGCCGGCGGTGCTCACGGCGCCGGACTGCCGCAGCGGCACCGTCGAAGCGCAACCACCAGTCGAGGGCGTCCGCGCTGTAGTGCGCGGCGGCGATCGGCCGGGCCGCCCGCAGGGCACGCATCGCGTCGAGGGTGTCCCAGCCGAGCGCCAGGAGGATCGCGTAGGCCAAGGAGGGGCCGCGGTCGACCCCCATGTGGCAGTGGACCAGGACGACGGCCTCGGTCGAGCGGGCGAGAGCCTCCACTGCAGCCCCCACGCCGCGGTCGAACCAGGAGTCCGGCATCCGCTGCCCTCGGTCGTCCTGACCGTTGTGCACGTACACGAGGTCCGGCGCGTACTCGGCGAAGAAGCTGTCGTCGGAGCACTCCATCCGGTTGTCGACGACGTGCGAGATGCCCTCGCCCCGGTAGTCGTCGAGGTCGGCGAGCATCGCGACCGTCCCGAGGTGCACGGGGAGGTCCCCGCCGGTGAAGAGGAAGTCGGTGATGCGACTGATGTTGGCCATCGTCGTCCCTTGGTCTCGTCGTCCAAAGAGCCGGATTGCTCCTCCGAGGGCCTGAGCGGTGCCAAGGACCCGTCCATCAACACCTGCTGGTGCGGCGCCTCACGACGTGCGGTCCTCCGCCGATCGATCGCGGTGTGACCGAGACGAGCGACGACGACGGCCCCGACCTCGACGAGGTCCGCGCCTTCGCCCGCAGGAAGGCCGCCGGTGACGGCCTGTTCGCCCGCCGGCCCGACCTGTCCGCCAGCGACATCGCGCAGGACGTCGCGCTCCAGTACGCGCGCCGCGACGAGGAGCCGGAGCACTGGCGCGGCTGGGTGGCCCAGGCGGTGCGGCACCGCCTCGTCGACCATGCGAACAAGAAGGCGCCGGAGGTCCTCGACGAGGAGGAGATCGCCGCTCACGAGGACCACGCCGTCGGCGCCAGCGCGCAGGTGGTCGCACGCGAGCAGCTGCGCGACGTGCTCGCCGTCCTGTCGGAGCGCGAGCGCGTCGTCCTGCTCCTCTGGCTGGAGGGCGTCCCGAACGCGGAGATCGCCGAGCAGCAGGGCTACGCGAGCGCGGCCGTCGTCTCGACGATCGTCAACCGCGCCCGGCGACGGATCCGGGAGGCGTTCCCCCACATGGCCGACGACCTCCGGCCCCAGCGCCCCTACTGACGTCGGCGCCCCTCATCGTCGGGCGGGCGACGCCGATCGGGTCGGACGTCGGGCGCGAGCAGACGCGTGCGAGCACGAGGAGCAGGGCGGGGCCGAGGATGCAGGAGCTGGAGGCGGAGCGCCGCTGGCACGGGTACGTCGAGCGGAACGTCGACGCGCGGGTGGCGCAGCTGCGAGCGCGCGACCCCCGCGCCACGCACGCCGGCGCCGACCGCTACGCCCGCCGCGTACTGGCGGAGCTCCTGGCCGACGACGGCGAGCTCGAGGCGCTCGTCGGCGAGGACGAGCGCTACTTCGGCCGCATCGACCACGTCGAGGGGCACGCGCTCTACCTCGGCCGCACGCGCGTGCGCGACCTGCTCGACGAGCGACCCGCCAGCCACGCGCACGTCGTCGACGACGTCGTCACGAACTGGCAGGCGCCGGCGGCCGCCGCCTTCTACCGCGCGCGGCCGGGCGCAGCACACGACGTTCACCGCCGGCGTCGCTTCCGCTTCGTCGACGGGCAGCTCGTCGGCTACAGCGACGAGGAGCTGCTGCCCCGCCGCACCGTCCCGTCCCCGCCCGCGGACGTCCCGGCCCGTGCGCCAGGACCCGGCGCGGATGGGGTCGAGCCGGTCCTGGAGCCGGCAGTGGGACCCGTCGCGGCGACGTCCGCCGGCGAGGCGGGCCCGGGTGCAGCGCCGGAGAGGGCGGCAGGCGCCCCGGAGCCCATCGGCGGCGGCATCGACGTCCTCCTCGACGAGCTCGGACGCGAGCGCGACGCCTACATGCGCGACATCGTCGCCACGATCCAGGCCGAGCAGTACGAGCTCATGGAGTCCGACAACCGCACGCTCCTCACCGTCCAGGGCGCCCCCGGCACGGGCAAGACGGCCGTCGCGCTGCACCGGCTGTCGCTGCTGGCCTTCCGCGAGCCGACGCTGCGCTCGTCGGGACTGGTGCTGGTCGGACCCTCGGAGCGCTTCCTGGAGTACGTCTCCCGGGTGCTGCCGGCGCTGGGCGACGACCAGGTCCGCCACACGACCGTCACGGGGCTGACCACGCGCACCGCCGCGTGGACGGAGCAGGACCGGCGCGTGCAGCGGCTCAAGGGCGACCCGCGGCTGGCCGAGCTGCTGCGCCGCGCCGTGGACCGCAGCCTCGTCGTGCCCGACCATCCCCTCGAGGTCACGCTCGACGCCACCGTGCTCACGTTCTCCCGCGCCGACGCCCTCGCGGCGCTCCGGGCCGTCCTCGCCGACCCCGCTCCGCACCGCTCCCGCCACGGGCTGCTCGTCTCGCGCCTCGTCGCGACGCTCGGGCAGCGCTTCGTCGACGGGCTCGAGGGCGGGTCGTTGCGGCGCAGCGGCGTCCGTGACCCCTATGGCGAGCTGCAGCGCGACCGGGCCCTGCAGGCCTACGCCGAGGAGATGTGCCCGCCGGTCGGCCCGGACGACCTGCTCGCCCGCCTCTGGTCGAGCTCGACGCTGCTGCTCGACGTCGGCCGGGGCCTGCTCGACGACGACGAGACGAGCCTGCTCTGGCGGTCCTGGGACGCGCGCCCGCGCCCCGAGGCGCCGCGCTCCCGCCGCAGTGCCCAGCAGCACCGCTGGAGCGACGCCGATCTTCCCCTCCTCGACGAGCTCGACGTGCTCGTCGACGGCGCCTCCCAGCGCGTCGGGCACGTCGCCGTCGACGAGGCGCAGGACCTCACCCCCATGCAGCTGCGCAGCATCGGCCGACGCGTGCCGGCGACCGGCGGCGTGACGCTGCTGGGCGACCTCGCGCAGACGACGGGTCCGTGGATGCACCGGTCGTGGGTGGAGCTCGTCGAGCACCTCGGCCACCCTGCGACGCACGTCGAGGCGCACCTGACCCAGGGCTACCGGGTGCCGGGCGCCGTCCTCGCGCTGGCCAATGCGGTTCTGCCGCACACGGGCGCGGAGGTGGGGGCAGCGCGAGCCGTGCGTGACCTGCCCGACAGCCTCACGGACATCCCTGTCGCAGCGGGTGCCGACGTGCTGCGCACCGGCGCCGACCTCGCCGTCGCGCTCGCGGGCAGCGCGCTCACCGCCCTGCTCGCACCGGCGCGGCTGATGGACCGGCTCGGCGACGAGGAGCGGGCGCGGTGCCTCGCGGCGGGTGTGGTGCTGACGACCGCCGAGGACGCCAAGGGGCTGGAGTTCGACCACGTCGTCCTCCTCGAGCCCGCCGCGTTCCTCGACGCGACGGAGGACCCGGACGGCGCTCCCGACGAGGCCGCCGCCGCTCGCGCGCTGTACGTGGCGACGACCCGTGCGACGCGGTCCCTCACCCTCGTGCACCGGCGACCGCTGCCCTTCGGGCTCGGGGACGTGGCCGCGGCTTCGACACGTGCGGCAGCGACCCAGCCCGTCCCCGCTCCACCGACGCCGGTGCACACGCCGGCCATCGAGGCTCCCACCTCGCACGCGGTCGAGGCCGTGGGACCGCTGGTCCTCGTCGAGCGACCGGTCCCGGCACCCGGCGAGCGCTGGCCGTACGAGCACGGCGGCCGCGCCTACAAGCTGTCCGCTCGGCACGCGGACGTGCAGGACCCGACGAGCAAGGTGTGGCTCTCCTCCGTCGTCGGGGCCGCCGCGGCCCGAGCCGTCGCGGCCGCTCTCCTGGAGCACCGGCCCGAGGGCGGGCGGATCCGCGTGCACGACGACGGTCACGTCACCACGCGAGCAGGCATGTCGAGCCCGATGGTCTACCTGGGGCAGGTCGACCCCCAGCTCTGGTTCGGGCCATCGGAGCTGCGTGCCTAGCCACGTCCTGGCCTACTCCGACTGATCGGCAGC
Source organism: Cellulomonas sp. plas2 (assembly GCF_057221735.1). Taxonomy (NCBI): domain Bacteria; kingdom Bacillati; phylum Actinomycetota; class Actinomycetes; order Micrococcales; family Cellulomonadaceae; genus Cellulomonas; species Cellulomonas sp. plas2. Next base: position 320,943 of record NZ_CM170155.1, on the reverse strand, counting down.
CCCCCGTCCGCTGGCGCGTACCGTTCCGCGCGCTCGGTCGCAGTGCCAGGACCGGCGCGTGCCCGCCACCTCGTCCACGGACCTCCTCGTCGCCCACGTCCGGGCCCTGCTCGACGTCGAGCCGCCCGTCGGCGCGTACGGCGTCCCGGACTCCGTGCCCGTCGTCGCCTTCGGTGACGCCCAGCGCGCACGCGTGGCGACGGTGGGGATCAACCCCAGCGACGCCGAGTTCGCCGGCACGAACCCGCCGATCGCGCTCACGGCCTCGGCGCTCGGGACGTCGACGGGCACCCCTGCCACCGTCGAACACGCCGAGCGACTCCTCGCCGTGTGCTCCGGCTACTTCCAGCACCATCCCTACTGGAAGTACTTCGCTCCGCTGGAGAAGGTGCTGCAGGCGGGAACGGGAACGTCCTTCTCCGACGGCTCAGCGTGCCACCTCGACGTCGTGCCCTGGGCGACCACGCCGGTCTGGGGCCAGATCACCGACGCGACGACCAGGAAGGCGCTGCTCGATGCCGGCGCTCCCGTCCTGGCCTCCGTGCTCGAGGCGACGTCGCTGGACCTCGTGCTGCTCAACGGCAAGCAGGTCGTCGAGCAGGTGCAGCACGCCGGGTTGGCGCAGCTCGACCTCGCCGAGTCGAAGCAGATCAAGCCGGAGGGAGCCCCGACGAAGCTGTACGTGGGCGAGATCGGCGGCGTCCGGGCGCTCGGGTGGTCCACCAACCTCCAAGCACCGTTCGCCGGCGTCGGGGCGCACTTCATCGAGCAGCTCAGCACGTGGATCAGAGCCACCTCTCGCAGTGGTGCATCGCCGCTGCTCCGGTCCGCAGTCGGCGTCGTCCCGGCCACTCCCGCTCCTCCGACGGGGCAGCCCCTCACCGGGAACGAGCTGGTCGCCCACCTGCACCACTGGGTCACGACGTCGAGCTCGCCCACGCTCGCGGACGTCGGCACCTTCGGTGGTGCGGCGGCCCTCCACGCCGCGATCGGCGGTGTCCCCGTGCACGTGAACGCCGACACGTCACGATCCGCAGTCGAGGCCCTGCTTGCGGAGTCGGCGGCGGGGACGCTCGTCTGGCGCGTCGTGGCCAACGCCAAGGGGAAGGTCAACAAGGGGAAGGTCAACAAGGTGACGTTCCAGGGCGACGGTGCTCCCACACCAGGCTGGTACTGCTACACCGACGAGCCCGTGCCTGCGCCGGCGATCCTGTGATGGTCGAGGGCTCCCGCCTGCTCACGCCCGGGTCGTAGCGTGGGCGAGTGCGAGGCGACGAGGCCCGGGTGGTCAGGCAGTTCGAGCGGTGGCTGGTTGCCGAGGGGTGGCAGGTGCACCGCGAGGTCGACTACTGCGACGTCGTCGCTCATCGGGGCGAAGAGCGGCTCTTCGCCGAGGCGAAAGGCCGGACCGCCTCGATCGGGCTCGACGTCGACACGCTGTACGGACAGCTCCTGCGGCGTGTCCCCACCGTCGCCGGAGCCGGCGTCCGGCTCGGGGTCGTGGTTCCCACGGAGGGACGGACGGCAGCGCTCCGCGTCGCGGGGGAGGTACGCCGCCTGCTCGGCATCACCGTCTACGTCGTCGGCGAGTCCGGTGCCGTCACGCCACTCGGCCCGGAGGACAGCTGACGAAGGGGCCGCCGCTGCCGGGTGAGGCGAGCCGGGGTGGCCGCTCGCGACACCGGGCGCCGTCAGTCGTCGTCCCCCACGAGGGACCACGACGACGCATGCCGCAGCCGTGACCGCACACCATCACCGCCGATCCGCTCCACCTCACCCCGCGGCCCGACGAGCACCAGCAGCACCCGCGCCCGCGACAGCCCCGTGTAGAGCATCGACCGCGCCCGCTCGGCGTCCCGGAACCCGTTGGCGACGAGCACCACCACCGTCCGCTCGAGCCCCTTGAACCCCAGCACGTGCCCGTAGAACACGTCCTCGCCGGCGAAGCACGCGTCCCAGTACGCCGCGTGCCCGCCGACCTCGACCGCGTTGATCTGCTCCGGATGCCGCCGCCCGGTGGTCAGCAGCGCGATCTGCCCCGGTTGCCACCCCTCGTCGAGCAACGCGTCGACGACGTCGTCCGCCGCGGACACCGCCTCGTCGGCGGGCACGTCCACCAGCCGCACCGGCGCCCCCGCCGCCCCGCGCGGCTTGACCGTCGACGTCCCGAACGACCCGAAGCACTGCGCGATCTGCTTGGTCGAGCGGAGGTTCTCGTCGAGCCGCACGGGCGGCAGCGTGATGGGCGCGGACCCGTCCCGGTCGAAGATGCGCTGGTCCTCGTCCATGAACACCCACAGGCCGCCCGCCTCACGGTCGCGCAGGCACCGCACCAGCGAGGGCCACCACAGGTCAGAGAAGTCCTGTGCCTCGTCGACGACGACGCAGTCGAACCGCTCGCGCTCGTCAAGGGCATCAGCCAGCTCCGCCAGCTCCAGCGGCAGACGGCGCTCGTAGTAGTCGGCGTCGTCGTCGCTGCCGGGCGCCGCGCCCCACTGCAGCGGCAGGTCGTGGAACAGGCCGACGAACGCCGGTCGCTGCTTCACCGGCCACGTCGCGGTGATGCGCTCCAGGTACCGCCCCAGCCCCCGGGAGTAGCAGACCAGCGCCACCCGCTCCCCCGCCGCCGCCCGCCGCCGCGCCTGCTCCAGCGCCAACCACGTCTTGCCGCTGCCGGCCCCGCCGATGATGCGCAGCCGCTCGAAGCTGCGCAGCGTGTCCAGCATCCGCGCCTGGTCCTGCGTCATCTGCTCGACGCGGTCCTCGAACTGCGCCGCCGTCGCCAGCACCTCCACCTGAGACGGGAACGCCCCCGCCAGGAAGTCGACCAGCGGCCCCACGTCCTCCACCGCCAGCGGCGCGTTCCCCGTGCCGTGCACGTCGATCGCCCGCTTCACCAGCCCGGCCAGGTGCGGCAGGTCGGCCCGCCCGGCGACCGTGCCGGCCGGGGACGACGCCGACTCCCACCCGGCCGGCACCTGCGTGTGCGGCAGCACGACGAGGTCCGCCGCCCGCGCACGCCACGCCCCGAGCCCGTGCCGCCGCAGCAGGTCCCGCACCGTGTGCCGCGCCCGTCGCGCCTGATAGACCGGGTCGATGTCGTGCGCCCGGGCGCCGGTGCCCTGCACCCACTGCCCGTCGCGACGCGCCACATGCCCGCCCTTGACCTCGACGACGCACAGCCCCACGTCGGGCCAGGCGACGAGCGCGTCAACCTCCCGCTCGTCAGGCCCGTCGAGCAGCAGGAGGTTGACGAACACGACGACGTCATCAGGGAGCTGGTCGCGCAACGCCTCCCACACGGCACGCTCGGCACCGCCGTCGGTCGCTGCGTTGTCCGGCTCAGGCGGGATCAAGCGCGCCATGACACCATCGCAGTTCGTCCTTGATCACTCGACATCCGCCTTGGTAAGACGTCGCCTACCGCGCGTTTAAGCAAAGGAGAATCGTCGGTCCCTCAATAACTCGCGCAATCACCCTAACGGCTCATTTTGAGCATGCACCAGCGCGCTGTCAATCTTGACGACGACGCAATCGGACGATCCGAGTGAGACGATCGCCCTCGGCTTCTTGCTTCGGCGCACCCTTCGCCTGCAACTCCTGGGCGAAAGGAGCAAGTAGCGCAAGCAAGACGTCATCCCGCAGTGCATCGGTACGCGTCTCGACTTCCTTCAAAGCACGGCGACGACCTCGCCCTTCTACAGAATCCGCGACCCGCAGAGCATCCCGCAGCGCGCGGCTTCGCTGACGCCAATCAATTCGGGTCTCCTCATCTATGGCGGGATGCTGAGCATGCCGATGTTCTCGTCGATGGCATCGAGTGTCCGCTGCACCCGCTCGGTCGGACTCTTGCTGCGCTCCGCGCCCCTAATCTTCTCGAGCAGGTAGCCGAAACGCCGCTCCAATTCGCTTCGGATCTGCGCATTACCGACCGCCCAGGCTAGTCTTTACTTTAAGACCGCGATAGTCCTTGGGTTCTTGACGACGCCCAGTATGAATCCAAGCAGTGGCTGCACCTCTCTCCACCCTCAGTTCAATCGGTCCTGGCGTGGCGTCTCATCGCGAGATGACGCTGCCGATGTAGCGCCAGACGCGGCTGAGTCTGAGACCCCTCTCGTCCGCTTATGGCCGCTCTCGTACCGCCAGATTGCGTGATCGAGCACGCGGGCCGGGACGTCGAGGCATTCCGCCGCCCTGGTGACGATGCGAGCAGCTTGCGCCGTATGAGTCACTCGAGTACCGGCCCGCTCCAAGAACCGCAGCACCATACGATCGGGCTTCACCGCGTCCTCGCCGCTGAGCAACAAGAAGTAGCGCCATCCCACGTCAGATGATCGTTGCCCGGGGATGCTGCGCCACACGCGGTGCACCGACGTCCGATCTCGCTCCATGGCTGCACGGAAGTCGCGCATGGAGTCCACCCCGGCTGTGAGCAGTACGTCCGCGGCACGATGTACTGCCTCGGCCTTGAGAATCCCGTTGCGTGTCGAGGTGCGCTGGCGGTTGCCCAACGCGTCGGCGAAGAGACTTGGCGCATCGTATGAAGCCGCTAGCGAGGCCAGCTCGGCGGCACCGTCGGTTGGGGGGTCGCCGCCACGAGCGCGCGAGAGCTGCCGGTACGCGCTGATGACGGGCACAACATGGGAGTCGTAGCGCGCAGCGAGAGACCAAATTGCGTCGACTGTGCATAGCGCCACGCTGTCCGGATATCCCTCTGGATACCTCCAACTGGCAGGATCACCGAGCACCTCGATGGACAGGTCGCGTACGCGTACCGCGGCGGCGTCGACCTCTGCGTCGGTCATCCTCACGCTGGCGACTGTACGCAGCCCCCTGCCGTGCACGGTGTCGTCAGCGGGTGAAGAACGATCGCTGGGCTGACTCGCGCCGGAGATCGTTGCAGCCCTTCTGCGGCCGGGTCCCTCGGTCATCCGCTCCGGGTCCTCGGGGACCTCAGCCTCCGGCCCCTATGGAACACTCGTCGGCGGGCCGTCAAGCCTTGCGGTAGGCCGTCGACCCAACGAAGGAGGACTCGTGACGTCTGCTGATGTGATGACGGCAGTGTTTGCACTCGTCGGTGCGTTGATGGCCGGCGTGCTCGCGCTCGTCGTCAGCCGTACCGACCGGCGTCGGCGCAAGTTCGACAGTGCGCTCGAACTGCTCACCTCCGAGCATTCTCGGCAACGGGCGCTGGGGCGGGCGATGGTCGTCGAAGCCGTGCAGGCCAAGTCGGTATCGGAGTCCGATGCGCGCGAAGCCGTGGCCATCCTTCGTGAGGACGTCCGCTCGACCTGCTCGGCCGAGGTCCTGGGGCAACTCGCGTTGCAGCTCCGCGACGGCAATAGCCGTGTCCGCGTCGTCGACGAAGCCAAGCAGCCGCTCGTGGAGGACGGCGAGGTCCTCGTCGGCCCGGCCGTCGTGGAGGCCGCCAAGGCGTACGTCGAGCTATCAGGAGGCGCTGACGCGGTGGACGACCAGCTCGTCGCGCTGATCGCGCTCGCCGAGCCTCCCGAGGTCTACGCCGCCTCCGACGCACACCGCCCATCGACGCAAGCAGTGCCGACCTCGACGCGCGCGCTCCCCACCGACCGCCGCCTCATCCTCGTGAAGCTCAATGCCGAAGCCTCTGGCCTCAACGACGCCGAGTTGAAGGAGCGCGCCCGCAAGGCGTGGCGAATCTCCTTGGACCGCGTCCGCAACGCTCCACCGGCGGCCGTCGCGGCCGTGGTGAAGCAGCGTGTCGTCGGCGCCTGGAAGTTCGAGGAGGCGTACCAGAGCACGCTGCCGGGACGCGTCGAGTTCCGGCTGGGAGGACCGGTCAGCGATCTGGTCGGAGCCGAGTTCCTGGACACGGGCCAGAACCCCGTGCGCTACTGGCCCTGAAGACCACGTGAGCGAACAGCCTCGGCTATATCCGCGACGCCTCACACGAAGGTCGGAAAGACCTCGGCGAATCGGTCAGTGGTGCTGACCAGCCAGTGCGCGAGCTCCGGCGCGCGGGCGCCATCGCGCCAATCGCCCTCCTCGCGCAGCACGACCGAGCTCGACTTGTTCCCGGGCTCGTCACGCCACTCGAGAGTCGCGCCGACGGCAGCCTCGATCTCGTCCCGATGCTCGAGCAGGCGAGCGAAGAGGTCCTTGTCCTGGCGGATATAGAACGCGCAGGCGACGCCAGCTGGCTCGCGCGACGCGAGTGAGAGCACGATGAAGCTCCCGTTCAGACCCAGGCCGACGTCGAGCGCGTACTTTGTCGTGGACCCGGGCCACGACGAGATTTTCCTCGATGTCGCCTCGCCCAGGTCTCGGACGGCCTGGAAGAAGTCCCAGCGCTGAGCGAGCAATGGCCTCGACTCGTGCGCTCCGCGGCGGCCCTCACCCAACTCCAGGCCCGTCAACTCGGCGAGCTCCTCGGCCGGCAGGAACTGTTCCGGCGCCGCCCGCCCCTCGTCGTCGAACCGGAGACCCTCTGACACCAGGTAGTCGCGCGGGTCCTCGGTGCGTCGCGCGTCGACCCAGCGAAAGCCCGGCGAGATGGTTCCGCCGGCCTGCAGCACCCGCCAGGCGTTCGGGATCGGGTTGCTGGCGAGGACGGCGGCGACCGGCTGCGGGTAGGATGCGGCGACGAGCGCGACCTCGCCGTACGAGGTCCATCGACCCGCCGGGATCTCGGCGACGATCGCGGCGACCTGCCGACGCAGTGCGGACGGTGCCTCGAAGTCACCATCGGCCACGGTCTCATCCGGCCCTGGCCAGAGCGCGATGATCTTCTCCGCCAGCTCCTCGCCGCGCTTGCGGATCTCCGCGGCGCCCCAGGCCTCATGGGCGGCGATTTCTTGATTGAGACGTAGCCCGCTCTCACCGAGCATCACGCGCTTCTCGTCGAACCCCCGGTTGCTCAGCTCGCTGTTGTACCCGGTGAGCGTGAGGTTGCCGAGCGTATGGACGAGCCTGTCGTGCTCGTAGGTGACGTCCGACCCCTCCGGTAGACCTGTCGCGAACGCCTCCCGCACCGCCTGCGTCAGCGTCTGCGGGAGGACGTGCTCGATGGTGAGGTTCGTCGGGTCCACCGCCTCCTTCGAGCCGTAGGACTCCTCGAGCCACTGCAGGATGAGCTTCTTCTGCGTCGCCCGGCCCTGCCAGTAGAAGGGCACCGTCCCGACGGCCTCCCGCAACTGCCGGTCGGTGGCGAAGTACTTGCGCCCACGAGAGAGGTAGTCACGCAGCGCGACGTCGACGGCCTCGGCATCCGCGATGGCGCCCACCGCCTGTAGCAACGTCCGGTTCAGGTTCGCGGTGGCGCGCCCGATCACGATGCGCCGCACGAAGTACGACTCGAGGTACGTCAGCGCTCGAGCGACCTCCTCCGCAGTTGCTGTTCCCGACGCGCGCCGGTCGAGGATCCGCATCACCACGGGGTACGCGGTGGTCGAGCCCCAGGCCCTGATGCGCGTCAGGCGACGACGGATCTCTTCATCCGGCTCGTGAGAGGGCTCGAGGATCGTCGCGAGCACGTCGCCGAGCTTCGCGACCCGGAGGATCTCGGCCTCGATCTCGGCTGACGTGGTCAGCCGCTCGAGCCGCTTCTGCTGGCCGACGTACGTGTCGGACTGCTTGACCCGCTCGTCGGTTTGGACCAGGTCGAGCCAGAACAACAGCTCGAGGTTGTCCGCCGCCAGCTTGCGTTCGAGCGGCAACCAGACGCTGTCGTAGACGTCGTCGCCGCGCTCGCCGAGCCGCATGAAGAGGTAGTTCTTGAGCAGGTCCGACTGGGCCAGCTGCAGGCCTGTGTTGTTGAGCGACTCGAAGATCCGGTGCGCGTTGTCACCGGGCTCCGCCGTCACGACGACGAGCGCGAGACCGCTGACGACGGCGTTTTCGATCTCCTCGAGGTCGTGCGGGTCGTCCGGATCGTCGGCTGCGGCGATCTTCGCGCGGAAGTGGTTGTACGCCTCGCCGACCTTGTCACTGCCTCCGGCGTCCGGGGCGGCGCGCACGACCGACAGGTAGGCGGCCCGGTCGGCCTGCGTCGGCAGCACCTTCGATGGCTTGCCCTTGTCGTACACGTTGATCAGGTACTGCGCGTGGATCCCCTCGGCTCGCTCTTCGTCGCCGACTTCGATGAGATGGTCACGCAGTGCCGCGAGCAGGAGCGTGAGCGTGGTCAGCCGCTGCTGTCCGTCCACGACGAGCAGCTTGGAGACGCCGACCACGGAGTAGTCGGGACTCTGCGCCAGGACCAGCGAGCCGATGAAGTGGGTGGCGGTCGGGTCCGCTCGCCGCGCTGCGGCGAGCTCGGCCACGTCGTTCCAGAGCTGGTCGAGCTGCTTCTGCCCCCAGGAGTAGACCCGCTGGTACAGGGGCACCTGGTATTGCTTCTTGCCCTCGAGGACGCCGGCCAGGTTCGTCTCTGCCGCCTTGACCACGCACGCCTCCGCATTCCGTCCTCAGCATGACCGCCGGTCACGCTATCGCGCCGATGTGCGCGCACGGTCGGTCGTCATCGCTCGACGTCACCAGACGGCGAGCGCGCCGCCGACGGAGGTCGCGCTCCCGGCTGCTACGCCGACGAAACGCTCGCAGCGCAAGCCGCTCTTCGAGTCGTGGGGGGCTCGTCCCGACGCGGCAGCACGCCGTAGCGTTGCGCCGTGCGTGGCGACGAGGCCCGGGTGGTCGAACAGTTCGTGCGATGGCTGACGACCGAGGGATGGGAGGTCGACCGCGAGGTCGACTTCTGCGACGTCGTGGCTCGACGCGGTGACGACGTCCTGTACGCAGAGGCGAAGGGCCGGACCAGCGCGCCAGGGCTCGACGTCGACACCCTCTACGGACAGCTCCTCCGCCGCATCCCCGCCTCCCGCGGCGCCACCACCCGTCTCGGCGTCGTCGTCCCGACCGAGGGCCGCGGCGCGGCGCTCCGAGTCAGCGACGACGTGCGCCGGCTCCTCAGCATCACGGTGTACGTCGTCGACGACGAGGGAGGTGTCCTCGCAATCGAGCCGGGCCCTGCTTGACCAGCGCGGGGGGCGCCTAGGAGCTCGCCACTTCAGGAAGCGACGTCAGGCGGAGCGATACCTAACTGGCGTGTGCTCGTCGTCTGCGGCAGCCAGCTCGAGTCCGGGCGGGATCGCCGCCAGCAGTTCCGAGACCTCCGCAGCTCGCGGCCCGAGCAGGTTGATCGACGTGGCCGACGGCACGTCGACGCTGACGGTCGAGACAGCGACGACGTCCTCGGCGGCGATGCGGTCTATCCGCGATGGCTCGTCCCAGGCGCAGCCGAGCGTCTCGAAGTGCGCCCCGTCCACGTTTCGCCGTCGGCGCTGCCGTGGAAGCAGTCGTGGAGGTGGCGCACGGCTATTGGAAGGTACGGCCGCGCGAACACCCATGGCAGATGTAACACCAACACGCCCTCATCTGAGGCTTCGCACAGGAACGCTCCTGTACACGCCGGATCCGGGGTTGAATCGAGCCACCCGACGGGTCGCCTCTAGGAGGCGCTCGTCACCGACGAAAAACGACCAGTTCGTCCCGCGCTCGGGTCGCTGCAACGTACTCCAAAGATCGGTCACGTAGTTCGATGTCCGCCCTGTCTGCCCGGTCAAGCTCAGCGCGCATCGCTGCCTGCGCCGATGATCGCTGCCCGAGCGCCAGGGCCACCCTGGAGAACTCCGTGCCCTTGGCACGGTGCATCGTCATGACGAGCGGTCGACCCGCGGCCGGCCGCTCACGGTCGACAGCGCGCACGGCCACACCCCGCTCACCGAGTCCGTTCACCACCCTTTCCCGCCCCAACCGGTCGGGCACGAGCACGGCGATGGTCTCGGGCGCGGCCGCCGTGTCGAGCCATCCCCGGACGACGCCGGCCAGCACCTCGAGCTCCTCGGTGATGCTGCTCGTCTCGATGACCCGCGGCGCGGGGCCGGTACGGGCGGAGCGGTAGCCCGTGACCTCCGCCTGGCCTTCCTCGATGTCGACGTATTCCGCACCGGAAAGCACATCCATGGCGTACTTCAGGTTCTGAGCCGTCGTCCGGTAGTTCAGCGTGAGCCGCCGCGACCGCCCCACCACGCTGATTCCGTAGCGGCCCAGGACCATACGGGGCCCGTATATCCGTTGGTGCGAATCCTCCGCGATGAACAGGTCGTCGGGACCAGGAGCCGCGAGCGCGCGCAGCAGCTGCCAGTGCGTCGGCGACAGGTCCTGCCCCTCGTCGACGAGCACGTGATCCGCCTGACGCTCCCCCGCTGCGGCACGCTGCTCGAGGTGAGCAGCCGCGACCGCGGCGGCTTCGGCAAAGTCGAGCGTGCCGTCGACGCGGTTCCGCGCCCGGTAGGACTCGAGGATTTCCCAGACGGCGAGCCGCTGCGCACGGGCGAGGGCCACGCCGCGCCCAGGGCGACGCACGCGCAGATACTGCTCAGCGCCGGCGACCCGGTTGGGGAGGACGACAAGCCCGTACTCGGCCGCGAGGAAGGTCTCATTTGCTATAGCCGGCGGCAACGCTGTTGCGGCCGCCTCGACAACGGCCCGCCATCTCGCGGCGGGCGTGCGTCCCGTGACCTCGCTCCGTCTATCCCCGAGCACCGCCTCTGCGGCGTCCGCCAGTCCGACGCCCGCCCGTCGCAGCACGGCAGCCGCCAGCGCGTCGACGCTGGTGATGTGCACACCGGGCGCGCCGAGAGAGGGCGCGATCGAGATGTGAGCGTCGAGCTGTACGAGGCTGTCGCGGAGGTGATCGGCGAGATTGGTCGTGAAGGTGGTCAGGACTATGCGCGCACCGGGGTTGCGCAAAGCCAAGGCGCGAGCACGGTGGATCAGCACGACTGTCTTGCCCGTCCCCGCGCCGCCGGAGAGCCGGAATGGGCCGTTGTACTGCCGGTCGACGTAACGACGCTGCTCGGGGTGCAGGAAGACTCGCCATGCACCGAAGTCCCCTGCCTCGATCACGCGTCGAAGCTCGTCCTGATCGCCGATGAAGGCGAACTGCGCCTGGGCGCCGGGCCGCTTGAGTGCGTCGAGAAGGTCGGCGTCCTCGTCCCCGGTGGGTTCGACGCGCTGAAGCTCGAGCCGGTCGACGATGTCGTCGACCGCGTCTCCGGTGGCGAGGTCGACGAGGATCATCCCGATCCACGAGCCCTCGTGTGGCTGCGCCAAGGCGAGCATCGCGTCCTCGTCGGGAACCGACAGAGCAGCGTCCGCCACCTCTCCCGGGATGCCGAGCCGGTCGACCAGGTCCTCGCGGGTGCGTCCCAGCCGGAGCAGGAGCGGTTCGTCGTTACCGCCGGACGTGCCCTCGTCCGCCGCCCCGGCGGCGGCGGTGCCCTCGCCGGTCGACAGTGCAACTCCTCCGACGCTCGGCTCGGGAGCCACGAGGCCGGCCGGCGCAGCGTCCGGGCCGACCGCCACTTCCTCGATCAGCGGCAGCCCATTGATGGGGTTGACCTTGAGCCGCACCCGCTTCGCCACCGCGATCGCGTCGTCGTGGGGCCACACACCGTGGATGACGTAGTGCGCTTCGCCGTCACTGTCGAGGCGGAACATCACGGCGCGGTAGAACTGGTCGACCCGGCCGGTCCGCACCCGCGGGTCAGCCGACTGATGGATCGGCTCCACGTGCAAGCCAGGCATTGCGTCGTCCGCGGTCAGCTTCTCCAGGAACGTCATGGCTTTGGCCTTGACCGAGCCGTCGAGCTTTCCGGCCATCTTCGTCATGATGATCGTGGGCATCAGGTTCCACTCCCTCGCTCGGTCGCGCCGACGCCGGCCAGTGCTGCGGCGATGAGCTCCACCTGGGGCTCGACCACCATCCATCCGGCCTTGGTCAGATCCGCCCGGTCGTCCTCCGACATCCCCGTGGTCCGGACTGCGATGCGAGCATCCGGCCACGAGATGTCGATCGGGATTCCGTCCGGGCCCTCCTCTCCCACCGCGGGCGGCCGGACGTCGTGGTGGCTCGCCATGACGAGCACGAGTTCTCGCTCGAGGCCAGGCTCGGCGGCCTCGTAGACCGGACCCCATCCGGGCGGGAGGCCGTCCGTCGCACTTCCGTCCGGCCCGCTCGCGGTGACCGGTCCTACGGGGGCCGGCACGGCTGCCGGCTCGGCTGCGAGCAGTCGCGTCGTCGTGATGGTGGTCGGCCAGTCGCGCAGAGCCAGCGCGTTCGAGACCCGCAGCCACTCCCGCCACGCAGTCGCGTGCGCGTCCGTGAGTACCTCGTCGCGGTCGTCCAGCACGACGGCGACGTCGAGCACGTTGTCCCGTGGCTCCACCGCGACCGCCAAGGCACCGTGCTGCCAGACCGCGACTCCTCGCCCCGGACCGGTACCGGTGATCGAAGCGCCACGCAGACGCGCGTCGGCCAAGGCGGCAAGGCTCACGCCTCCGGGGGCCACCGCCTGCCCCCCCAGCGAGGCGGCCGCGTGTGCCGCCAGCAGATAGGGCACGGCACGCGCCACCGTCGCGCGATCACCGGGCGCCGGCGCGGCGATCCAGCGCAGGAGGAAGTCCACCGGGCCGAGGGCCAAGGTGTCGTAGGCACTCGGCGAGGCCATGAACTCCGGCCGGCTGATCAGCTGGCCGATCGCTCCCGTCGCCAGCCAAGCCGGCGGCTGGACCGTCGCCGCCTCGGCGTCTCGCAAGTCGTCGGCGGTGACCCCGAGGACGAAGTGCCCGACGTCGCGCAGCACGGCACGCTTCTCGGCGTCGTCCTCCAGGCGGTTGCACCCCGGCACGGCATGGAACATCCGCCCGTCGGTGAAAATCGCCACCCACGGCACGGACGTGTCGTTGGACTGCAGGACGAAGTCCGGGCGTGAGTTCTCGAGGTGAAGCTGTGGCTTGAGGACCCACTGGCGCGGCGAGCCCGGCAGCACGAAGCGCAACGTGTTCCCCCACGCGCCGGGGACCTCGGTGAGGCTCGCCCCGACCGCCTTAAGACGGTCGATGAGCACCTTGCGGAACCACTGCTCGAGGTAAGACTCCGGGTTCACCTTGTCGGGTGGGATCCTGGTGATCGTCCACGTCACGTCGTCCGCCGTGGCCGCGTCGCCGCCCAACCCCAGGAGCGCCTGAAGATGACGCTCCGCAGAGGCGCGCGAGACATGGCCGACGGCCCCCGGCGCGACGAATGGCAACAGGCAGCGATGGCACGCCTGGCGCTGCTCCTCTCGGCACTCGCAGTCGCGCACCCGCTCCCATGCCGTGGTCAGGACGGCGCGCATCTGCTCGTGGTCGGCGAGCTCGGCAAGGTAGCCGGTGCCGCCGGGGACGATGTCGTGCAGCAGCAATCCCTCGTGGTTGTCGGTGCCGTCGGTGTGCGTCGGGTCGACGACCGCGGCCACCTGGATGTGGTCGGGGTGACCGCCGAGCTGCTCACGCAATCCCAGGAGAACGGCGGCGGACAGGCTCGGGACGGCGAACGTGTCGCCGACCGTCACCGTGTACGGGAGTCGCAGGAGCAGCCCTTGCGTCCGCAGGGTGCGCGAAAGGGCGACCGACCGGGTGTTCTCGGTGACGGCGTCACGGTAGGCGCACCAGGGCCGGTGCTCGTGCCGCTTGTTGCGACCGGTATCCGTATCGAGCTTTCCGCAGCCCGCGCAGAGCCGGAAAAGACCGGCAGGCCGCTCGTCGCCGGCGATGAGGCGCGTGCCTCCCTGCCCGGGGATCCCGGCGTTGATCCAGCGCAGGTCCATCGAGCGCAGGTACGTGCAGCCGAGTTCGGTCTCCTCGACGAACCACTGGTCGCCCATGTGCGCGCGGTCGACGTCGGCCGCGAGGAAGATCTGGAACCGCTTGGCGTCCCGCTCATCGCGCCGGTCGGAGATCATCGCCTCGTCGCGCCGAACCTCGGCGGTCACGTGCGTCAGCTCGACGACCTCGATCCGCTGACCGGTGTCCGCGATCCCTGGCGAGCCGCATCGGGGGCACTGGCTCAGCTGGAGCGGCGTGGCGCCCAGCTCCGTGTCGGTGCCGAAACCGCACGCGGGGCAGAACGCCCACGGTCGGATGGCCTCGCCGTCCATGCCGAGGTCGACGGCGTCGATTTCGATCTCCCAGCCGCGTGCGTAAAACGTGCCCCCAGGCGCGAACTCGCGGATCGCCTGGGCGGCCCCCCGCTGGAAGGCGACGTGCTCGCTCTGGAACGTGCCGCTGTCCGGGTCGGTCCAGCTCAGGCCGACGTCGAGCGTCACCGAGTCGTCGAGGAGGGTGTAGTTAGGCAGGACGCCATACTCCTCAAGGACCGCGATCCAGTGCTCGCTGCGCAGATGCGCGAGCTGCCGCGTCGTCATCTTGCGGGCCGTCTTCGCGGACTTCAGTGTCCGCTTGTCGTCGTCGGTGGCGGCGGGCGATTGCGCGAGCTTCTCGAGCTCAGGGAGCACGGCCTCGATCGCGTCCAGCCGGTGCTTGAGAGTCTCCACCGTCCCCTGCCACCGCTGGCTCGCTGCGTGCAGGTGCGCGGCGAGGGCGCTGGTGCCGGGTCCGTCCTGAGGCAGGACCCACTCCTTTAGGGCGTCGAGCGCCCCCTCCCCCACGCCGTCGAGCGTGGCGCTGAAGCGGATGAGGTGGTCCTCGACGCCGCTCTCGGCCAGCTCGATGAGCTCGCCGAGGAACGTCCCGGGCTCGGTGGACCCGATAGCGGCGGTGGCCTTGCGCGGGTGCGGCCGGCCTTTGTCACGCGCCATGGCATCCACGAGGTGTGCCGTGTACTGGCGACGCAGGATCTCCTCGGCTTCGATGTAGGTGGCGGGTGGGCGGACCTCGCCGTTGATGACCGACAGCGGGTCGCCGAGCTTCGGCAGGTGGTCGCCGCGGCCGGTGACATAGGCCAGGTTCAGGGCGTTGCCTGTCAGTCGGCCTGCGCGGCCGACGCGCTGCAGGTAAGAGGCCACCGTTCGGGGCAGCGACGCGAGGAACACCGTCGACAGGTCGCCAATGTCGATGCCCATCTCGAGGGTGGGCGTCGCGACGAGGACGTTGGGCGCCTGCGGGTCGACCTGTGCGCTCTTGAAACCGTCCTCGTACGCGAGCCGCGTCTCGTCGTCGAGCAGGCTCGTGTGCTCTCGCGCGACGACGCGGCGCATGTCGGGCGAGGAGTACAGCCGCCGGTAGAACCCATCGCTGACCGGGACGGGCCGGAGCCTCCCGTGACACCGGACGGCCAGGCATGGGGCACCGTCGAGTTGGGCGACCGCATTGGCCGTGCCGGGGGTGACAGCGCGGCACAGGGTGCAGGCGAGCATGTGTCGCCCCGTGGCGAGGTCGTCGTCGTCCGTGGGCACGACGACGACGCCGGAGGCAGGGATGGCGTAGACGCTGCCGCCGGACTGGCTCGGGGTCTCGAGCAGGACGCCGTCCTTAGCCAGCCGCTCGAGCAGGAGCCGGACGAGCTTTCCGCCGTCGGGCGGGCTCACGGGCAGGACGCGTGACGTCCACCGCGAGTACCAGGACTGCGGCGACGTGACGGGGTCCAGGCCGGACTCCCGCCCCTTGTCGGTGGCGCCGCCGATGCGCGGGTAGGCAGGGGCCGGTCGACCTCGCGGGAACGCCGGCATCCCCTCCCCGCGGGGCCGGCCACCCCAGATTGACCACCGGGCACCGTCCTCGGTGCGGTACTTCGCGAACCAGTCGTGGTCGATCGCGCCCTGGGCGCGCATGCGGTCCAGCACGCCGCGGACCCACTGGACAAGAACCCGGTCGTCCGGGTCCTGGCTTGGCCCGTCGAGAGTCCCGTGGAGGGCGAACCCCTGCAGCGCCGCGCGCGCAGCCCGGAGCATGCGATCCGGGTGCGCGTCAACCTCTGCGGCGACAGCCCCGGTGAGCTCGAGCGTGCGGCCGGTGCGCGAGTTCAGGCCAAGTTCCATCGCTGCGTCGAAGGCGAGCCGGCGCTTGACGCGCGAGCGGACGGTGGCGGAGACCGCGCGCAGGGTGGGTGCCTGCCAGAAGGACCGGAATGAGTCACGGTCGGAACAGTCGGGCGCAACGACGCGGTACCTCGCGAACGGGTCGTCGCCGGCCCGGCGGATGACCTCGTCCACCAGGGCGTCAAGCGTGAGCGGCCCGTCGCTGACGGCTTCACGCAGTGCCGCGCGCAGGGTCAGCGTGTGCGACCGGGCTTGGACGAAGCCCGCGCGGTGGGCGGCGTCCTGCACGGAATCGGTGAAGACGAGAGCCTTCTTCTCGCGGGCGTCGAGCTCTCCGGAGCCGAACAGCGTGGACAGCGAGACGGAGAGCAGTGTCGCGATCGCGGACCCGAGGAACCGGATGCCGTCCTCCTGCCCGCAGGACGGGCAGGTGTCGTCGCGGGCGGCCTTGTCGTCGTCCTTGCCGACGGTCGTCAGGACCGGGAGCACCCAGCCGTCGAGGAGGTCGGGGTCGTCGTCCGGCGGTGCGGCCGGGAGGAGGGCGCGACCGTTGACCGCGAACCACACCAGGCCTTCGACGGGCTCACCACCGCGGACGTGGACGTCGTCCGCCTCGCCGGGCGCGTAGATCAGCGCGCGGAAGCGGCCCTCCTTCATGGCGTGATTGCGACGGATGCCCTCGTCCTCGCCCGCGAGGTCCGTGCCGACCGGCGCAAGGCCGACGCCCCAGCCGGAGCGGCCGCAGTGACGGCAGTACAGGGCGGGGAAGGACGGTCGGAGGTCGCCCGTCTCGGCGAGGGGCGGGCCGTCGTCGGACCAGCGGAAGCGCGTCGTGGCGTCGGCGGCGCGGTCGATCCGGGTCAACTCCCGTACCCAGAGGTGGACGTCGACCGACAGGGCGTCACGCCCGGCGAGCGCGCGGACATGACCGAGGAGCGCGACGACGTGGGTGAAGAAGGCCTCCCAGGCGCTATCCGTACCCGACGACGCCAGCGCCGCGGTGCCGGTCTCGCCGAGCACCGCGCGCGGCAAGTCCTCGAGCGCCACCGCGTCCGCGGCAGCCGCGGCGAGGGCCTGCACGAGCGGGTGCGCCCGGACAGCATCGAGTAGATGGTCCGCGTCGACCTCAGGTGATGTGAGCGCGCCTAACGGGGCGTCAGCGCCGCCGTAGAGGTGCTGCAGGACCACCCCGCTGAGCGCCGCGGGCGACGGGTCGTGGTCCTCGCTCAGGTCGTCGATCTCGCGGAGCGCACCGGCGACGTCGATGCCACTGGCCGTCTGCGCGACCAAGCCTGCCGCGGCGACGCGCTCAGCGGCATCGCCCACCCACTCTTCGCGACTCAGCCGCGACTCGGTCACGACGGCGTCGGCCTCGAAGACCTCACCGAATACGGTGCGAGCGAACTCGACCATCACGGCGGGGTCCCCCTTGTCGCCGAGCGTCGCTGACGTCGCGACGGGCGTGATGCGGCCCAAGGGTCGCCGACGGTCGTCCTCGGTGACACGCGGGTCGCCGTCCGCCCAGTGACTCTTGAGCGTCAAGCCGAGCCGCCGGAGCAGCATCGCCACGTCGGTGCCCTGCGCGCCGTCGTAGGTGTGGAACTCGTCAAGCACGAGGTACTGCAGGCTCGTCGCGCTCTGCCGCCAGATCTCCTGGTCGTCGCGGCGGAGCAGGAGCTGGTCGAGCATCTTGTAGTTGGTGAGCAGGATGTCGGGCGCGGAGTCGCGAATGACGCCGCGGTCGGTGATGAGTCCGTCGGCCGTGACGGACGTTCGCGGCGGCCCGTCCTGACCGGTGTAGAGCGCCGCCGTGACGCTTCGCAGGGCCGAATGGGTCGTCAGCAACTTCGTCAGTCGCAGCGCCTGGTCGTTGGCCAGGGCGTTCATCGGATAAAGAATCAGCGCCTTAGTGCCCATAACACCATCCCTCCGCGCGCGGAGGACGTGGTCGAGGATGGGGTAGAGAAAGGCCTCGGTCTTTCCCGACCCCGTGCCGGTGGTGACAAGTGTGGGCTGGGGCCGACGCCGTTCGCCGGTGACGAAGGATGAGAGCCGCGCGAACGCGGCGGCTTGGTGCCCGTAGGGCGTAAAGCCCTCGTACCACTCGAGGCTCTCTCGCCACCCCTCGGCGGCCGGCCGAAACGGGAGGCGCAGGCGGACGTACGGCCCCTTGAACATTCCTGATTCGGGGTCCGCCAAGAACTGGTCGAGGGCATCACTGGCGTCCGCGTCCGTGAGTGCGAACGTCGTAACCAGGTAGTCAAGCAGTCCTCGCTGTACACGCTCTGCCTGAGTCGTCGGTAAGAGCTCACTCACGACCGCTTCGCCAGCCGCCGCTCGAACTCGACATAAGCCTGCCCCATGTCAGCCTCGCGATCAAGCGTCACAAAGGGCAACTCGTACGCATAGGCAATGCCACTGCCCGGGTGAATAGCGGTGAGTTCATCATCGGTGATTCGATCGCCCTTTTTGCGCCACACGCTCAAAACGGATGTTGGCACAACCCTGCCTGCCGAGTCAAACCAGTACTTCGCCCGGTCGAATTTGGCAAGAACGGGAAACTGCGTGCGGTAGAGCGCCTTCAGGTCCTCTGCCGAGACCCCCACTGATAGCGCCACAATAGCGTCAAGCTCAAGCAGCGCCTGCCGCCTCTCGATCGCCCTACGAAGGGGCACGTCCATGGACCATTCTGGCGACATTAGCCGTAGCGGACCGGCACCAGGAAGTTCCGCGCGCGTCCAAGTTGCCTCCTGGAACTCTGGAAGGTACGCATCCCGCCACAGAGGCGCATAGGCGTCGGACATGGCGTTCAAGCGGAGCACGCGGATAGCGACATCTGCATACAGCGGCCCGAACGACGGCAGAGGCAGCCGGTTCATTACATTGGATCTGATAGTGGACTTTGGAGCTACACGCACACAGAAATCGGAGATCAATGACGCGAGCGCGCCAGCGGCGCTGATTAGCGCTTCGAGCCCTTCGCTCGGAAACGCCAGAGAGTGCACCCCATCGACGTGGGCAGCCCCCGGAGGAATGATTGCCGGCATGAGGGTCCGCTGTCCAACGTTGTCAGCCATTGTCCGCCACGCGAGCCGAAAGAAGTCGAGCGCAGAAGCGCCTTCCCAACTTGTATAGCGTCTGCGGTAATCGACCGGAGCGACGATCGGCCGAAATGAAACAATTGGCAGTTCGGCCGCAGAGACGGCTTCGAGGTCGTACTCCGTGGTGTCCTGATTGTGGCGCATCGTCTCGTTGGGGCGCTTGTAGAACGGCGTCGCTACGAAAAAGAATGGCCCCTGCAGAACTGCATCGGCCCAACTTCCGACCGAACCCCAGCGGACGTCGATCGCCCCGCCCGCAGCCGTGTCCTGGCCTTCAACCCAACCCGAGGAGTACCGCGCTCCTGAGTCACTTATGCGTTCTGATGACAAGGCCGCTTCGAGGACGGCAGCCGAACTTCGACCAGAGAGAAAAAGCATGCGGGTCTCACGCGCAGGATGAGACGACTCGCCCAGAACGTCACTCCAGGCAACGAGCGCCTGATCCGTGACGGTCGTTACGCGGCTCGCGTGCGGACGAGTGTCCCATCCCCCATCTGCGTCCCGGAGGCCAGGCTCAGGTCCCGAACCGTCATGTATTAGTGACTTCTCAGCGGTTGACGGGTGATACAGAGAAACGGCATTCATGAATTCAACCGCGCCTCGGGAGGCGCCGTAGACGTGGACACCGTAGCGCTTGTTGTCTTTGATCTCAAACAGCATGAGCGCATTAATGAACTGCCAATGCCTCCTAAGCCGCGAGTAGGCGGCTGACCGGAGCCCGCCCGCCTTCTCGTCGGTGAAGTGTGACTCGGGGTGGATAAGCGCGACGATCCCGCGGCCGCCGCGGGATCGCCACGTGCGCTCCATGAAGCAGCGATACAGGTCCGGCTGCAGCCCGGCTAGGTGAGGGAAATGTTGCACCGAGCCCGTGAATGCGGCGATTGAAGCGACTTCAGAAGTGCCGTCCACTACAAGGTCGGCCACTCCGGGCTCAGCCAGAGTGGAAACTCGACGCTTGGCAATCTCGCCCTGAGTGACCCGGGCCTTGAGTTGCCACCATGGGTCGCCTTCCGCAAGCAGGGCGTCTACATCGGCACGAGGGCGCACCCACGGCGGATTCCCCACCTGAACATCGAATCCACCGTTGGCGAAGACTTTTCCGAAGTCGAGCTCCCAATGGAAGAAGCCTTGCTCCGAAGCGATCGCCTCACAAACCTGCAGCCACGGATGAGCATCAAGCAACTTCGCCATCGTCATCGCGCTGGCGAAGCCGCGGTCCAAGTCCTCGAAGTCGTTGAGTTGGTCCCAGGCCGTCCCGGCGCCGAGGGTCTGGTTGCCGCCCGCCTGTGTGCGGGCCTTGCCGGCGTGCCTGCCCAGCAGCATCTGCAGCGCGTCGATCCACTGTTGCAGCGTCGGCGGCTGGATGCGCTCGACCCGTCCATCGACCTGGCGGGCGGTGAGCGTGTCAGTGAGCGGCCAGAACCACATCGCGCACCATGCGTCCATCACGCGGCGTAGCCGTCGGTAGGCGCCGCTCGCGTCGGCGAGCGCCACCTCGATCTGCTCGCGCTGCACCGCACCACCGGCGGGCAGCCCGTCGGCCCCCCATAGTGGGATCGCTCGTCGAATCTCCCGCTCGGCAAGCTTGAGCCGCTGCAGCGCGATCTGCCAAAGCGCCTCCACTCGGTACGAGAGGTCGGTCAACGCGTCAACCTGGGCCCTTGTCGGCTTCGCCTGCACGGCGGAGCGCCACGCCTTCAGGCGAGCCAATGCCTCGGGCGCGAGCTCCTTCGCCTCCTTGGCGTCGACCGCGGCCCCCCACCCGGGCGCCGGAAGGAGGAAGTGGTGGATGCCACCGTCGATCCCGCTGGCCAGTCCACCCGTCCGAATGTCCTCGGCGAGGGACGACAGAGGCACGTCCCTCGGGACGTCCTTAAGGTAGGCCTTACTCAGCACCTGGTCCCGGCGGAAAACCGCCCGTCTGGCCCCGATGAGGGAGTTCCCTCGCCGCAGGTGGAGGCCAAACCACGGTGCGTCGAGACCCTGCACCATCGTGTCGAGCCAAAGGGAAATTTCGGCGAGCTCCACCGCCGTCGCGTTAAGGTCGACCCCGTAGACGTTGTGGAGCGCCAAGTACGCCTTGACCTCCTGCAGCCGGCGCGGGTACTCATCGGGATCAATCCGCTGGCCGAGTTCCTTCTGCCGACGTTGCAAGTAGTGCTCGGCCAGTTGGCGCACGGCCTCGATTGCGAACGCCCCGGACCCCAGGGCCGGTTCGCAGACCGTCAGTTCGAGGATGTCCGCGGCGGGCGTCGTCGTGCCGTCCTGGTCGAGCAGCTCCTCGAGTGCTTGCCCGACTGTGAAGCGCGTGAGGACTTCCGGCGTGTAGTAGGAAGCCGACTGTTGGCGCTCCCGGCCGGCGAGCCGAAACACGAACGAGCCGCGCTTGTGCACAACGGGCTTCGCCTCATCCGTCGCCGCGTCCGGATCGCGCACAAAGTCATTCGGGCTGATGCCGGCCGCGCGCTCAACGGGAATGACCCACGAGCCCTTGCTCGCATCGCCACCCTTGGCCACCTCGTACAGGTCCGTCTCGGCGAAGAATCCGGTGTAGGACATCAGCCCCTCGTACACCGCGCCCAGCTGATTGATGCCCAGCTCGGCGTATGAGATGAAACCACGGTCCCTGCCGCGGGACTCCTTGCTCAGAAGCAAGCGGTTGAGCACCCGCTGCACGGCCGCGTTGCCGAGCCCGACGGCGTCGATGTGCGCGGTAGCCTCCGGCTTGAAGAGGTCCGCACGGAGCGGGTTGAAGATAAGGCCATCGCCGGAGACAGAGTCCGCGCCGGCGCCCTCGCGGGGCGAGTGCCCGCCGTCGACCAGGCGGAACAGCACACCGAGCGAGTCGTAGAGATGCGTCCCGCTCTGAGCCCTAGGCGAGGCGAGCACGACCTGCACAAGTTCGCGCAGCCGGTCGAGGCTGTACCCCTGCGCGTACTCGGGGTCACCGATCGGGAGGACATCGAGCTCGGGCGACGCCTCGGCGTACAGGAGGAAGAGGATCCGGTAGAGGAACCGTAGGGACTGCTTGGCGAGCGGCTGCGCCTCCTCGGTGGGGAGCGCATCCAGGCCCTTGTCCCTGCGCCGAGCGACGACCTCGTTGGCGATGACCTCGATGGAGAGCCGGACGCCGTCACGCAGGTCCTGCGAGACGCCGACCGTGTGCTTGACCGACTCCTCGAGCACGCTGTGCCACCACAGCGCGCCGTCGGCGTCCGGGGCGATGGACTCGGCCGCGAGGCATGTGAGCGCGCGGTCGATCTCTCCCCCGCGCTTGGCGTCATTTCGCTCCGCCACCAGCTGGATGTCGACTGCCAGGTAGCGGCCTTCGGCCCACCGCTCGCGCTCGGCGAGCAGGGCCCAGCGGCCGGCGAGGACCAGCACCAGGTCGGGCGCCTCGTCCTGCACGAACAGCGCCGAGACGAGCCGGGCGGTCGAGGTGTACCCCACCTCGTTGAGCTCGACCGGCACGGGAAGGGTTCGACCGTCCTTCGCGAGCAGCTCCTCGACCGCGCCGACTGCCGAGCCCAGGACCACCGCCAGCGGCGCACCCTTGGTGATGCCCGGGGCGGAGACGGAAAGCACGCGCCCGTCACGTGTGACCTCGAGGCCGTGGTCGCACAGCCCGAGGAGGGTGACCAGTCGCTCGTGGACGTCGTCCGCGGCCGCGGTGGCCGCGACGGGATCGGTGATCTCGCTGAGCGCAGCGAGGTCGATCTCGAGCTGCTGCCGCGCGGACGCGAAGCGGGATCGGACCGTGGGGCGACCCTCGACCTCCTCGGCGTCCCACGCCTTGCGGCGCTCGAGCACCTTGGCCTGGAACGATTGGGACTTGGCGTCGGTGGTGAAATAGTGCTCGGAGATCCACGCTTCGCCGACAACGATTGCGTCCGAGGGGTTCACGGCTGCGCCACCGGTGTCGAGGCGGGGACGACGACCAGTAGCGGCCGCACCAGCTGTCGGTCAGGTGCCATCGCGGCGACCAGCTCCTTCTCCTGCTCCACGCCGACCCGGCTGAGCTTCAGCGTGCCGCGCTGGGCTTCCCGGTCGGCCTCGGTGGTCCAGCGGTCCAGTCGGTTCGACCACTCCTCGACCCGACGCGCGACGTCGGTCTCGGCCGCAGCGAAGAGGGAGCGCATCTGGGCCCGCGCCTTCTGCACGGCTGCGGGGATCAGCCGCTCCAGGGTGTCGGCGCCCGCCACCGGCCCGGGGTTGGCCGTCGGCGCGACGAGGTCAAGCGCCTCGAGTGCCGCTGCAGCGGACTCGTAGGGCTCCATCAGGACGAAGGTTGTGTTGTCGGGCGACGGGAACTCGGCAGTCAGCCAGGACGCCGCGACGACTTGTCCGCGCCGGTTCGTCAGCGTGCCCAGAAGCAGCACCGTCGGGGAGTCCACACCCCCACGGACGGCGAACACCTCGTTGCGGCCGAGCTGGGCGAGCGCCCGGTCCGAGGCCCACTCGAGGACGGGGTGCAGTGGGGCGAGGTAGTGGGCGTCGGGCCAGCTGGAGTCGCTGTCGTCGGACAGTGCGGCCGCGAGCCGCGCCTTGCCCCGCTCGGGGTTGGTCGCAAGCTGGAGCTTCTCGCCGATGCGCCGGTCAGCAAGGTAGGACTGCGGCAGGACCTCCAGACGCTGCAGGAGATCGCGCGGGGGCACCAGCTCCGCGGTACCAAACGCCTCGTGGTGGCGCCACGCGACTCCGGCGTTCGACGGGGGGCCTGCCGGGTCGACAAAGGCGGCGTGGAGAGCGTCGTCGAGGTAGGCGATGTCATCGTGGTAGAGGCCGGTCGTGGGCGCCGCGGTTGTCGCGCCGACCGGCGGCGGCGCGACCTCAGCACCGGCGGCCGGAGCGTCGAAGAGGCGGGCGAACATGCCCGCGAGGTCGTCGCCGGCTGCGACGTCCTGGACCGTCTTGACGACGTCGTCGAGGTGCTTCTGGCCGGCGAGGACCTTGCGGATCTCCTCCTCCTCGCCCTTGACGTCGTACTGACCCATGAGGGAGGCGACGTCCCCGAGGGCGCCGTGGGCCTCGTGCTCTTTCTCCATCAGCTTCGCTAGCACGCGCACGTCCCCCGCGAAGCCGTCGCTCGTCGGGTCGAGCAGCAGGGTGGTGATGCGCGGGGGGTGCTTCTGTCCGTAGCGGTCGATGCGACCATTGCGCTGCTCGATGCGGATGAGCGACCACGGGATGTCGAAGTGGATGAGTTCGTGGCACTGGGCGTGAAGGTTCACGCCCTCCGACGCGACATCACCCGTCACCAGCACGCGGATGTCGGCGTTCGCCTGCTTGAAGGCGTCGACGATGCGCTGCTGCTCGTCGTCGGGCAGGCCGCCGTGCATGATCTCGACCGCGCCGGCCGGTACGCCGAGGTCGCGGCGAAGCTGTCGCTGCAGCCAGTGAAGCGTCGCTATGCGCTCCGCGAAGACGACGGCACGCGCCGGCGAGCCCTTGCCAACACCGATCTCGCGTAGGTGGGCCAGGAGCGCCTGGTACTTCGCGGACGGCTGGGTGAGGGCCGTCTCAGTGAGCGCTAGCAGCCGAGCAAGGGCGTCGTCCTCGCGGGTCGTCGCAGGGCCGGGCGCGGCGGAGATGCGGCGGCGACGCTCGTTGATGCTGTCCCGAAGGGCGGCAGGCGAGGAAAGGAACGCCTTCGCGAGCGTCCACGGGAACAGCGCGGCGTTCTGGCCCGAGTAGGGGCTGGTGCCGCTGCTCGGGTGCAGCCAGACGTCGTCGAGCTCATGCGCGATCGCGTCCTCAGCCGGCGTCGCCGGGATGAGAAGGTTCGACGGCTCCTGCCGTTCAGCCCAGTCGGCGCCGACGACCTGAGCGACCTCGGGGCTGTGCCGGTGGCGGCGGATGACGAGGCGCTTGACCTCCGCCTCGACGAGCTCGCCGTTGGGGCGGACCGCCGAAGGGTCGAGCAGCCTTACGAGCTCGGCGAAAGAGTCGCGGCGGCCGTTGTGCGGTGTCGCAGAGGCGAGGATCAGCGCGTCCGCGTTCCGTGCCAGTACCCGGGCGAGGCGGTTGTTCTGCGTCGCCGAGTTGGAGAGGTTATGCGACTCATCGATCACCACCGCATCCCAGCGCTGCTTGGAGAGGTGGGCGACGTAGCGGTCCGACTTCAGGGTGTCGATCGAAATGATGACGCGCCGGTAGTAGGTGAACGGGTTGCGGGTGGCCGGCAGTTTTTGGCGGACCCGCTGGATGCCGGCCGAGTCCAGGCGTACGAACGGCAGCGCGAAGCGGGACCACATCTCGTGCTGCATCTGCTCGAGGACGTGCCGCGGCGTCACGATGAGGATCCGGTCGCCGCGTCCCCGCCGGACGAGCTCGGACAGGATCATCCCGATTTCGAGCGTCTTGCCGAGGCCGACAGCGTCGGCGAGCAGGATGCGCGGGCGCAGGTTCGCCGGGTCCAGCGCTTGGCGGACAGCGGACCGCTGGTAGCTCAGGGCGTCGGCCAGCGCGCGCGTCGAGACGGTCAGGGACTGCTCCGCGAGTGGCACCGCCGTCTTGCGGATTGTCGACTCGAGCCAGAGGCGCGCGGTCCGGTAGTGAGGGCTGCTGTCCGCGCGCACCTTCGCCGCGGCGGGATCGAGCGGGCTGATGCCGTCGAGGCTCTCGAAGAACGCCGCCTCGGTGTCTCGGACCAGCTCGCTGAGGCCCTGGACTCGGACGAGGAGACCGTCGGCGGTCTGCTCGGTCGTGCGGACCAGCCACTCCTCGTCGCGGACCACGACGACCGACCCCGGCGCGATCGTCGCTGAGTCGCTTGCCTCCGGCGGCGCGCCCGCCTCAGTCACTGCTGCCATGCCTCCGAACCCCTGACGTCTGAGATGAGTGGTACCGCACGCTACCTCGCGCTCCACCAGAGATTTGCAATGCGTCGCATCCATTTGTGCTCACAAGCCCAGAGCACGCTCCAGCTCGTCCTGACCGACCTCCTGCGGCACCACGACGGCGTCCTTCAATGCCGTCTTGCTCCGCAGCAAACGGTCAAGATTGACATCGAAGGAGTCCACGTCGGGGTGCAGCGCCACGGGGTAGTGCACGTGCACGTCCCGCTTCTGACCGATGCGGTACACCCGGTCCGTGGCCTGCGCCTCCTTCGCCGGGTTCCAGTGCCGCTCGAGATGGATGGCGTGGTTGGCGCCCACCACCGTCAGCCCGACGCCGACGGCCAGCGGGGACAGGATGATGACGTTAAATCCCTCCTGCGCCTCGAACGCCCGGATCTTTGCCATCCGCGTCTCTCCCCGGCCGGTGGCGGCGGTATCGCCGTTGACGATGCTGACGGGGAAGCCGTAGAGGTCCCTCAGCCAGAGCGCCAGGGCGCGCTGCAGCTCCTTCGTCTTCGCGAAGATGATCGCCTTCTCCCCTTGCGCGCGGACGGCGTCGAGCACGACGCGCACCGCGACGAGGGTGCGCGCCGACTCGTCGAGTCGGCGTGCACCGCCGTCGAGGTCGCCACGCAGCAGCCCGGGGTGCAGCGACACAGCCGAAAGCTCGTGCAAGGTCTTCAGCGCCGCACCCTTGCCTCCCGCCCGCGCTCGGTGGTCGCTGAGGACCGCGTCGTACGCCTGCACCTGCGCCGGAGGCATCGGCTGCGGGTACTCGTGCACGTGCTTGGGCGGCAGGTTCGGGAGGTGGTCCTCCTTGATGCGGCGCAGCATGAATTCACCGACCGCGCCACGCAGCGCCTTGCCCAGGCGCTCGTGCTCGGCGCCGGACGCCGCTGCCATGGGCGTCGCCCACTCCTCCTGGAACTCCGCCCAGGAGCCGAGCAGCCCGGGCTGCGCGGTGTCGACGAGCGACCAGAAGTCGCGGAGCGAGTTCTCCACCGGTGTGCCCGTGGCCAGCAGCTTGAAGCGCGCCTGCAGGCCCTTCGCGGCGCGCGCCGCCAGGATCTCCGGGTTCTTGGTTGCCTGGGCCTCGTCGAGGACGACCACTCCCCACTCGACCTGGCTCAGCGAGACCTGGTACCTGCGAAGTGCCTCGTAGGTGGTGAGGACGAGCACACCGGGTCGGTCGAGGCGTGCGGCGCCCCACGCAGGTCCGACCCGGAGCGACGTGTGGAGTCGGTCTGCCCGCACCATGCCGTGCTCGTCGAGGTCGTCGACGGAGGCCGCCGTCTCCCGGGCTGCACCGCGCCGCTTGTAGTCCGCGAGTCCTTCGCCTTGCAGGACGACCACGTCGTCGAACGGCCCGTGGTCGGAGCCGAACGCGGTGGCGATCTCGGCCAGCCAGTTCTCCAGCAGGGCGACCGGCATCACGGCGAGAACCGGCAGGGGCTCCTCGCCGGCGTCGTGCTGCCAGCGTTGCGCCTCGCCGAGGGCTGCCAGCGTCATGAACGTCTTGCCCAGCCCCATGTCGTCCGCAAGCAGCGCACCCTGGACGCGGGCCGGGTCGTTGGGGTCGCTGAGCAGTGCCGCCTGCAGGAGTCCGGTCATCCACTCGATGCCGACCCGCTGGTGGGGGAAGGGGTCGCGGCGGAGACGGCCGTAGTCGACGGCGACTCGAGGGCGGGCATCCCGAGCACGATCGCGTAGCACGTCCGACACGTTCGCCGCGTCGCGAATGTGGAGGCCGACCTGGACCTGTCGCCCTAAAGGTGCCTCGTCAGCCACGGCAGGCTCGGGCTCAGGCTCGACGTGCTCGTCCGCGAGGTCGGCCAGCCGGCGTCGGGACGCCTGAAGGACCTCCTCGACGCGGCTGCGGTCCGCAATGTCGACGAGCTGCTCGCCCACGGCGACGACGGATTCGCCACGGTCCCACGCCTCCGCCACCTTCGTCTCGACCTGGCCCTGCTGAACCGGCGTCGTCACGATCTCGACGAGGGCCTCCGCCTCCCGCACGGCCGTGGCCGCCTCGAACCACTCGATCCCGCTCGTCGACGCCTCGTCGAACGTGATCGGGGCGATGACGCCGAGGCCGGCGACGCGGACGCTGAAGCGGATGTCGACGTCCACAAGTGCCGGGTCGTAGTACGCCCCGGGCGCGCGGTGGAACGTGGGCACCTCACTGAAAGGGATGTGTGGACGGTCCCGCACCTCGCGCACCCCAGCGAGCTGCTGCGGACCGAGGAGCACGAGGGTGTCGTCGGCACGGATGACCGCGCCGCCCTCGTGCCGCTCAGGCACCTGGTCCACCTGGTGCCACCGCGTCCTCAAGACATCGGCATCGACGTCGGGCCCCAGGTGCGGCTCGACCGCGAGAGAGCCGTCTGCCTGCGGCTCGACGAGGAGCCCGACGGCCTCCGGCTCGACCGTCCGGAACTTGTCGAGCGCGCCGAGTGAGAAGTGCAGACCGGCGTCGCGGTCGCCGGCATCGTCGGCCGACGCAGCGGTGCGCTGGGCGGCCTGCAGCTGCGCGACGAGGCGCACGTTCTCGGTCTCGGTGCGCGCCGCGCGGTCGAGAGCCGCATGCGCCTCGACGGCGCGCAAGGCCCGCAGCAAGGGAACGCTCACCCGGTACAGGCGGCCCGCCACGCGGAGGACCGGGCCGCGCCGTTCCGGTAGCTCCGGGTGCTCACCGGTCTGGACCTCGAGCTCGATGGCGAAGTCCTGCGACGCCGTCCAGCGCCGCACGGTCGTGTGTACCTGCCCGCGGAACGGCTCGGCCAAGCCGAGGACGCGGGCATCCTCGTCGTCCAGCCGGCTCAGCTCCTCGGCCGGAACGATGAAGCCGTCCTCGCTGAGGCTCGCCCGTCCCTCCTCCGCTAGCAGGTCCAGGACGTAGAACTGCTCCTGCGCCGAACGCGGCGCCATCCCGGCGCGCATGAGCGCGAGGGTCTCTCCGTCGACGACGAAACGCGTCAGGTCCCCGTAGTCCACCCGGAACACGGGCGGCGCCGAGAAGGGGTCGTCCGGGGTCATGGGTGTGCGACCCCGGAGACGGTCGAGGAGTCCCACGGTCAGTACCAGCCCGCTCGTCGTCGTTGCAGGTTCACGAAGTCCTCGCGCGAGAGGAGGCCCTGCTCGTCGAGACGAACATCGTGGGCACGCAGGAAGTCCAATGCCTGACGGATCCACTCCCGTCCGCGGTGCCAGACCGCCTCATGCGCCTGGTCGCCGTACTGCTCCGCGTGCAGCCCCGGGATCGTCTGGGTCAACATGCCGTTGTCAAAGAAGCGCACCTTCCGGTCCGCGATCTTCGGCGGCGGGCCGTCGACGTACAGGTACAGCTGGAAGTTGTGCGAACCCTCGACGAGCCAGAAGTCGCCGCAGTCGAGGTAGATGACCGCCGTGTCCGCTCGGGTGCCGCCGGCAAGCTGCGCCACGTCACCGAGGCCGAAGGGCGAGGACCGGCTGATGGACTGCCGGATGTCGTTGCCCAGGAGCAGGCGAAGGTCACGGACCCGGCCCTGCTCGTACAGACCCAGGAGGAGACGGCGCCGGGGAGCGACCAGCCGGCTCATGGGCTGGTTCTCGGTCTGCGCCGCATAGGCAGCGACGCCGTCGAGGAACGCGCGCAGGTCGACGCCCTGCATCCACCTCGTCGCCCGAGCCACGTGCTCCTCCGGCAGAGGCGACCACCAGTCCCGCCACTGCTGGCCCTGCCGGAGCCGCGGGTCGCCACCGATGTCCAGCATCGCGCGTAGCCAGCTGTCGCTCGGGTGCAGCGCCGGCTTCGACGTCAGGGCTAGCAGGACCTGGTGGCCGAAGTAGCGCCCGTTCTCCTCCGTCGTCGCGGTGCGCTGCCGCGCGACGACCTCCGAGCGGACGGCAGCAAGGAACGTGTGGTCGCCGGCCTGGGGATCGGCCGCGGCGATGCATTCGAGGTAGAAGCAGTCCCGCGCGATCCAGCCGAAGCGGGTGTCGGAGAACGGCGCCATCTGCATGTCCCGGAACCAGTCGAAGAGGTCGGCGCCGTACTCCACCAGGCCGCGCGCGAGCTGCAGGGGGCCGCCGATCTCGAGCACGAATCCGTCCTGGCTGCGCAACGTCTCGACGACGTCGCGACTGGCTCGTTCGGGCTGCTGCGCTACCGCGCTCCGGACGAGGTTGCGCACCTCGGAGAACAGTCCCATGCGCCATTCGTCGAGCCGGTCGAAGTGCTCGAAGAGGACGCGCGCGAGGGCGATGGTGCCCAGGCGGGAGATGTGCGCTCCCGCCAGGATCGCGAGCACGTCCGGCGTCAGGGTGGCGCGCGTAAGCGCCGCATCTCCTGCCCATGCCACGGCCATGGCCCGGATGAACCGGCGGTCGACGACCCGCGCTGCCAGGGCAGGCAGATTGTGGGCCGACAGGAGGACGCGCGCCTCGTCGACGAGCTGCTCGAAGACCTGGCCCTGCGCCGGGCCGCGAACCAGCGCGGTGGCACGCTCGAGGTTCTCAGTCCAACCGGCAAGGTCCGCCGAGGTCCAGGAGGACCGGACCTCCTGCGGTCGAGGCGGCGGAAGGACGAGAGTCACGGCGCCACCCCGGAGGCCGCGCTGATCGCGGCAATCTCCTCCTCCGACAGCCGGTGCTCGGTGAAGCGGATGTCGATGCGGCGGTTCGCCGCACGTCCCTCGTCGGACGCCTGGTCGACCACGACCGGTCGCGTCTCGGCGTAGCCGGAGACGGAGAACAGCCGCTCTCCCGTGTGGCCGACGAGGCCGCCCGGCTTCGTCGGCAGCTGGTCCTCCCACAGCCGCCACAGCGCGATGGCACGGTTGGCGGAGAGCCCCCAGTTGCCTCCGAAGGTGCTACCGATGGGGACGTTATCCGTGTGCCCCTCGACGAAGACCGTGTCCAGCTGCTGGTATCGGTCGCCCCTCAGCAGGACGTCGGAGATCACCTGCCCGATGACGAGCGCGCTGGCTTGGTGCTCGGGGCGGATGTCGGACGACCCGCTGTCGAAGCCGAGCAGCTCCACCGGGATCCGGATCACGGAGCTTGCCGGGTCGACCTCGACCTGGATGCCGCGCGCCTGCAGCTCGTCACGGATCTCGGTGACCATGTCGGATCGTGTCTGCTCACCGGTGCCGAGGCTCGCCAGCATCGTGTCGAACTGCAGAACCCGGGCCGTCGCCGCATCGGCCTCCGCGCGCGCCTCCGCCAACGCGTCCTGCTCCTCACGCAGGGAGAAGACGAGGGCTACGGCGGCGAGGAGGAAAACGGTGAGCAGCGCGGTCATCAGGTCGGAGAACGAGATCCAGACCGTCTCCTCCTCGGTGACGGTCGACCGCCCCCGACGCAGGATCCGCCGGCTCATGCCACGCGCGTGGGCTGGTCGGGACGACGATCACCGAGCTCATCAATCGCATCGGAGAGAGCGGACGTCGCGTTGAGCATCTGCGTGCTGAACTCGCGCGTCTGCACGTTCCACTCGTCCATCCGACGGCCGGTGTCCTTGCTGACCTGGTCGGAGTAGGCGACGAGCCAGCCGGACATCTCCTCCGAGTGGCTGTGCAACTGACGCCGCAGATCTGCGAGGAACGCCTCTTGCGCAGAGCGCATCCCGCCCAGTCCGCCGCTGAGCGTTTCTGACGCCCCCTCTAGGAGCTCGGCGGCCGAAAGGGCCTTCTCCGTCAGGTGCATCACCGTGCGCTGCTGCTCCGTCATGGCACCGGCAGCGTCGGCCGTTCGAGACGCGAGCTGCTCGACCGCCTCGGTGGCGCCCACGAGCATCCCGGCGATCGACGTGCTCGTACTACCCAGCCGGTCCGCGACCTCCGTGAGATTGGCAGCAGCCGAATCCATGCCTGTCGTCGCGGTGCTCACCACATCTGCCGCTTGGTCAAGCCCAGCAATGACCTTGGGCAGCGACTCGTCGAGCAGGAGCAGCTGCCGGGACGTGCCATCTGTCACGATCTGCAGCTGCGCCGCCATCGCCTCACGATGGGCGTCGAGAAGCGCCATGTGCTGTTCGGCGTGACGGGCGAGCTGCTCGCCCATGTAGTCGATAGTTGCCTTCATCGCCGAGGACGAGTCCTTGAGCTCTTTGGCCAGCGACATCCCGATCTCGTTGAACGAGGCCGTGAGCTCACCAGAAATCGTGCGGAACACGTCCGCCGACTGGTTCGCAGCCTTCTCCGCCAGATCGGCCATGACGGGGGCCAGCGAGTTGGAGATGGCGTTGCTGACGGCACGGCTGGTGTTCTCGCCGACGTGCGCCACGGCCTCCTGCAGCGCGGAGCCGACCTTCTCGTGCAGGACCTGCAGCGCCTCCTTCGACTCCCCGGTATGCGAGGCGATGTCCGAGAGGGACTGCTCGGGCGAGCGGAGCCGGAACAGACTGTCAACCCGAGCCTGCAGCTCCCGGATGCGGCGTACGACGTGACGCTCCTGCCACCGTCCGACGACGTTGACCACGAGGCTCATGAAGACACCCCACAGCGAGGCGGTGAAGCCGAGCGCTGCGCCGTAGACCAGGGTCTGGATGCCGGTACGGAGCTGGTCGCTAGTGGAGCCGAGATCGAGGCCTCGGAGACCCACGGTCAGGCCGAGGAAGGTGCCGAGGAGGCCCAGGGTCGTCAGTGCCGTCGGGGCAGCATGCAGGAACCGGTTGTCGACGAGCCGCGACGCGAAGCGGTGCTCGTTGAAGAACTCGGCCGCGTCGACGGTGTTGTAGAGCTGCCCGCCCTCGGCGACCAGCGTCTCGTCGAACTCCTGCCAGGCATGCGCCACCGGCTCAGACGACTCCTTGGCACGCTGCAGGATCTGCGTGCGCTGCGTCGGCACGTCCGCCTTCGAGAGGTCGGCGACGAGGTCGCGCGTCTCGCGCACCCAGCGCTTCGACACCCGCACCTGCCACCAGGAGAAGCCCATGACGCCGAGGGCCACCAGCCAGATGATGACGACGAGGATCGGCGTGACGGCCTCGACGCCGCCATTGGCCAACTTGCCGAACTGCGGCCAGATGAGCGTGAGGAAGTGGGCGTTGCCCGCGTCGTCGGCCATGCTGCTGCCCCCTGAGGAAACCGAGGTGCCGTCGCCCGCCCGGGCAGGGCACGGTGGGCCTCGAGCGCGCGTGGGTACGCGGACACCAGCCGCCGAGGCTACCGAGCAGCCGCGGGGATGGAAGCGCCGATCCGCGTGCGGAGGAGGTGAAACTTGGGCGAATGCCCCCATCGGGTGAAGGCAGGCAGCGCCCTGGCACCTCCGCTCCGGCCCTCGTGAGGTTCACCCGCGAGGTGACGCCAGCGAGTCACTGCTGCATGATGAGCTACTCCCATGGACAGCGTCGTCGAGAGAGCACTGCGCGAGCGCATCATGGCGTGGGTGCGAGACCGCGCCGAGCAGAACGGGGGCTTCGTCTACCGCGACGAGCTGCTCGGATACTCCGTCGATGGCCGGCGACTGCCCATCATCGATTTCTCGCGAGGCATCAGGAATCCCGCCGACTTTTCCTCCACTCTGTCGATCGTATCCTCCGCAGACGGGCCCTACGACGACGTGGAGTCCGACGACGGCTTTCTGCACTATGCATACCGCAAGGGCGACGAGTTCAGCGGTGACAACGTTAAGCTGCGCCGCGCCTACGAGACCGGCCAACCACTTGTTCTCTTCCGCAAGGAAGTGCGCAACATCCTGACGCCCATCATGCCGGTGTATGTCATCGACGACGAACCCGAGAATCGCCAATTCATCATGGCGTTCGACGAATCATTCCGGTACATGCCGGCGAAGGAGGAACTGAGCGCGGATCGCCGTGCTTACGCACGGCGCCTCGCCAAGCAGCGGCTACACCAGCCCGCGTTCCGGACGCGCGTCCTGCTGGCCTACGAGACGCGGTGCGCCATCTGTGAGTTAAAGCACGGGGCACTCCTGGACGCCGCACACATCGTCCCGGACTCGGACGAGCGCGGGGTTCCCACGACATCGAACGGCCTTGCCCTGTGCAAAATCCATCACGCTGCGTTTGACCAGAACATCATCGGCGTGGACCCTGACTACCGCGTTCAGGTGCGGCTCGACGTTCTCGACGAAGTGGACGGACCGATGCTGCGTCACGGAATCCAGGAGATGCACGGACGGCAAGTGGTCCTGCCTAGGGCCGTCAAGGACCGGCCCTCGCGTGACCTCTTGGCTTGGCGGTGGGAGCGCTTCGTCGGAAGGTGACGTCCGCCGTCGACGGCAAAGTCCGGGCGTGCGGCCGGGTAGGTCGTGCGGTCCCCTAGATCAACTCCACCCGGTCCGCCTGCGGGCCGCGGTCGCTCTGGCGCACCTGGTAGCGGACGCGGTCGCCCTCCTCCAGCGGCTCACCGCCTCGGACCACCGACACGTGCACGAACAGGTCCGCCCCGCCAGCGTCGGGGGAGATGAAGCCGAAGCCACGGTCGGCGTCGAAGCGGGCGACGACGCCCTCGCCCCCGCGCACCGGCGCACCCGACGACGTGGGCCGGCCGGGTCGGTCGCGGCGCTCGGGCGCGCCGCCGCCCGACCGTGTGGACCCGCCGCGCGGCGCGGGCGCCGGACCCGACCCCCGCACCAGCCGCACCTCGCGCGCCTGCGGCCCCCGCTCGACCTCGACGACGTCGAACGCGACCCGGTCGCCCTCGTCGAGCCCCGTCAGCCCGCCGGTCAGCGCCCGCACGTGCACGAACACGTCACCGCCCGCGTCCGCGGCGATGAATCCGAAGCCCTTGTCGGGGTCGAACCACGCCACGGTCCCGTCCGCGCCGTCGGCCGGCGTCGCACGCCCGGCGTCCGGACCCAGCGGCAGCAGGTGCTCGGCCTGCGGCCCCTTCTCCCCCTCGCCGACGAGGTACGCCACCCGCTGGCCCTCGGTGATGATGCCGCCGGTCACGATGCCGGAGCTGTGCACGAAGATCTCCGGCCCGCCGCCGTCCGGCGCCACGAAGCCGTAGCCCTTCGTCGGCTCGTACCAGGACACGGTGCCGAGCACACCGAAGGTCGCGTCGGCGGCAGAGTCGCCGGTGACGCGCACCTGCCGCGCCTGCGGGCCGCGCGGGCCCTCGCCGACCTCGTACTCCACCGTCTGGCCCTCGCGCAGCGGCACCGGGCCGTCGTGGTCGAGGACCTCCGTGACGTGCACGAACAGGTCCTCGCCCTCGTCGTCGGGCGCGAGGAAGCCGAAGCCTCGATCGACGTCGAACCAGCGGACGGTTCCGTTCGGCACTGCAGCTCCTCGGGACGGGGGGACGTCAACGACCCTCCAGTGTCCCTGACGCCGCGCGGCCCGTCGTCCCGGGCTCTGGCGACGAGTCACGCCGCCCGGTGACCGGCCGCCGGGTGAAAGCCCGCCGCTGTCACCCCGACGGGTGTACGGACCGGCCCACGGGAGTGCGGATCGTCCGTATCGTCCGGCGCACGCTGCGACGCGACCGGTCGACGACGACCGCGCCGAGGCTCGCACGCCACGGACCGGGGGGCGGACATGCAGGCAGGCGACGGCGCCGACGAGCAGGCGGCGCGGCACCAGCGGCGGCTCGAGCGGCTGCGCGCCGAGCACGCGCTCGCGCCGACGGAGGAGTCCGCCCGGGCGCTGCGCAGCGCCGAGGGTCTTGTGCACGCCTGGACGACGGGTGCGGACGGGGAGCGGCAGGTCGCCGACACGCTGCTCGGGCTGGCGGACCGCGGGTGGACCGCCCTGCACGACGTGCGCTGGCCCGGCCGGCCGCAGGCGAACCTCGACCACGTCGCGCTCGGTCCCGGCGGCGTCGTCGTCGTCGACGCGAAGAACTGGAACGGGACCGTCACCGTCCGCGACGGCGAGCTGCGGCAGAACGGCTACCGGCGCGACGAGGCCGTGGAGGGCGTCGCCGCCGCCACCGCGGCCGTCACCGCGATGCTTGCGCCGCAGCACCGGACGGCCGCGCGCGGCGTGCTCTGCCTGGCCGGGCAGGGGCAGGGTCTGGAACCGGTCGTGCTCGCCTCCGGGGTGACGGTCGTGGGCCGGGCCCACCTCGTCGCGCACCTCGCGACGCTCGGGCCGCGGCTCGACCCCTACGAGGTCGCCGACATCGGGCGGCACCTCGGCGGGCAGCTCGACCGGCCGGTCCGGGCGGCGCAGACCGGGACGTCCGCGGCGCCGCCGTCTGCTGGTCGTGCGCCGAGGCGTCGGCCGTCGTCGGCGCCGGCGTCTTGCGTTCCGCGGAGGAGCCCTCGCCCGTCCCGTCGCAGGCGCCTGCTCGCCGGAGTCCTCCAGCTCGGACTGACCATCGCGACGGTCGCCATCATCGTCGGCGTGGTGAAGGTGTTCACCGGCGCAATGACGTCGCAGATCACCGAGGACCTCACCCCGACCCCTGTGGCCACCACGGGACCTGTCGAGGTCGCGCCGGCACCATGAGCCCGCGTCGGTTGGCGGGCGTCGCGATGAGTCCCGCACCACCCGCCGGTCTGCCCCTCTGAACGACGCGCGCCGACGCCCCGACGTACCGGCGCGCCGACGACCGTCGCCAGGAGGACGCGATGACCACCGCCGCACATCCCACCGCCCTACCCCCGGTGGTCGACGCCGCCACCTGGGCGGCCGCCCTCGCCGACCTGCGGCGCCGCGAGAAGGCCGCCACCCGCGAGCTCGACGCCATCGCCGCGCAGCGCCGACGCCTGCCGATGGTCCGCCTGCCCGAGTACACGCTCGTCGGCGAGGAGGGGCCGGTCCGGCTCGTCGACGTCTTCGAGGGCTGGCACCAGCTCATCACCTACCACCACATGTGGTCGCCCGGCGCGGAGTGGCAGTGCAGCGGCTGCACGGGCTTCACGTCGCAGTTCACGCGGCTGGAGTTCCTCGAGCCGGTGGACGCGCGCTTCGTCGTCGTCACGCAGGGCGCGATCGACGAGGCGCTGGCCTACCGCGACAAGGTGGGCAACCGCATGACCTGGTACTCGACCGCAGACAGCCCGTTCGGCGCCGACGTGGGCGCCGGGCCCGGCGAGGGCTACGCCGTCAACGTCTTCCTGCGCGACGGCGACGCGGTCTACCGCACCTGGCACACCGACGGCCGCGGCACCGAGCAGCTCACGCACACCTTCGCGCTCGTCGACCTGCTGCCCTGGGGCCGGCAGGAGGACTGACAGGACTCCCCCGAAGGCTGGCCGCGGCTCGGCGGCGCCGGCGCGGGCTGGGGCAGCTCGCAGGACGTCGCGCGGCTCTACGGATCGAGCAGCTGACCACCGGGACGGCACGAGGAGGTCCCTCGCAGGGTGCCCTGCCAGGATCACCCCCGTGATCATCGCCGCCGACGCGCTGACCGAGCTGACCGACCCCGTCACCCTCTCCCGCGGGCGGGCATACCTGCGGCAGGGGCGGGTCGGTGACCTGCGGTGGCGCGGCGACGAGCTCGTCGGTCGCGTTGAGGGCGCGCAGGCCTACGAGGTCGGCGTGACCGCGGCCTCCTGGCGCTGCACGTGCCCGGTCGGCCACGACGGGACGCTGTGCAAGCACGTCGTCGCCGTCGTCCTGCACGCCGACGCGCAGCCCCTGGGCGAGATCTCGGTCGAGGCCCCGGACGACCGCGCGCCGGCGGTGCACCAGCCCGGACCCCTCACCGCCGACGACCTCGCGGCCCTGCGCGACGACGTCACCGCCGTGCTTACCCCGCGCGCGCGGTCCTACGACTACCGCGCGGCCAAACGCTGGGCCACGGAGGCGCACCCGCTCGTCGCCGAGCTCGAGGACGTGGCGCAGGACCACCCGTCCGCCGCGGTGCTGTCCCTGCTGGAGCGCGCCATCACACTGACCGTGCGCGCGACGCTGCGTAGCGACGACTCGGCCGGCATCCACGGCGACCTCGTCGAGCGCCTCCTCGCCGCGCACGCCGGCGCCGCGCGGCACCTGCTCGAGCCGCTGCCGCCCGCCGAGCGGCGCCGGCTGGCGACCTGGCTGCACCGCTTCCGGTTCGACGGCACGCAGGACGTGTTCGAGGCCGACGTCGTGCCGTACCGCGACGCCCTCGGCCCGGACGGCGTCGCCGTGTACCGCGCGCTCGTCGAGCAGAGCGCTGCCACCGGGGTCGAGGAGTTCGCCGTCGGGCACGCCCGCGAGCGCCTGGCGGTCCTCGACGGGGACGCCGACGCGCTCGTCGCCCTGCTGGGCGACCGGACGGACAACCCGCTGCTGCTGGAGGGTCTGGTGCGGCAGCTCGACGAGGCCGGCCACCCGGACCGGGCGCTGGAGTGGGCCCGACGAGCCGCCGCGATGCGGCCGAGCCACCGGCACGCGGCGTTCGTCGACCGGCTGGTCCACGACGCCCTCGAGCGCGACGACCCCGAGGACGCCCTGCGCCTGCGGCGGGAGCACCTGGCGGTGCAGCCGAGCAGCACGTCGTTCGCCGCCCTGCGCGCGGTGGCCGAGCCGCTGGGCGTCTGGGACCGGGAGCGCCCGGCGGCGGAGGCGCTGCTGGCCGAGAACCGGGACTGGGAGTACGTGAACCTGCTGCTGGGCGAGGACCGCGACGACGAGGCGTGGGCCTTCGGGACCGCCCACCCCTCCGCGGTCACGGCAGCCGACGCCTGGGACCGCCTGCTGGCCCGGCGGGCGCGCACCCACCCGGAGGACACGCTCCCGGCGTACCGCGCCCTCGTCGAGCGGACCCTCACCACCACCGGACGGGCCGCGTACGCCGAGGCGGCGAAGCGTCTGCTCGCGATGCGCGAGGCCGCCGCGGCATCCGGGCGGCTCGACGAGTACGCCGCGGTCGTCACGGACCTGCTCGAGGCCAACCGTCGCCGACCGACGTTCCGCGAGGTGCTGCGCGCGCGCCGGGTGGTCGATGCCGACGGCCGCCCGCGGTGACGGCCGTGACACCTCACCCGGCAGGCGTCACCCGCAGCAGCCTGTCCTGCCCCTCCCCGTTGTCCGTCGTCAGGTACAGCGCGCCGTCGGTGCCCAGCTGCGGCGTGCGCACCCGGCCCAGCACGTCCTCGAGCTCGGGCAGCCGGAACTGCTCGACGAGCGCGCCGGCCTCGTCGAGCCGCAGCGCCAGCACCCCCGTGCCCTTCTGCACGCCGAGCAGCAGCAACCCGTCGTAGGCGCCCCACTGCTCGCCGTCGAGGAACGTGATGCCGCTGACGGCGATCGTCGGGCCGTCCGAGTCCCACACCGCCGCGACCGCGCCCGGGATCGACGGGTCGGTCATCGGCACGCTCTCGTCGTACGTGCCGCTGCCCACCGGATCCCAGCCGTAGTTGCCGCCGTCGGTCGCGAGGTTCACCTCGTCGTCGACGCTCGACCCCTGCTCCGCCGTGAACACCTGCCCGCTTCCCGGCCGCACCGCGATGCCCTGCACGTTGCGGTGCCCGGTCTGCACGACGAGGGGCGACGCGTCCGGGTCGCCGAGGAACGGGTTGGTCGGCCACGCCTCGCCCGTCGCGGGGTCGACGCGCAGGAGCTTGCCGGCCGTCGTCGCGCGGTCCTGCGGGTTCGTCCCCACCGCGTTGTCGCCCGTGCCGATCAGCAGCGCCCCCGCCGGGTCGAACCGCAGCCGGCACCCGCCGTGACGGCCGCTGTCCGCGTTGACCGGGATGCCGCCGACGAGAGGGTCGGCGACGCGCTCCGCCGACGACCAGTCCGCCGCCACCGTCCACGCGACGACCTCGATGCCGGGCCCGCCGTCGGCTCCGCCGTCCGCCACGCCCTGGCACGTGGAGAGCCGCCGGTTCTCGTCGAAGGCGGGGTCGAGGACCAGCCCCATGAGACCCGTCTCGCCGCGCGCCCAGAGGTCGTCGAGGTCGGCGGCGATCTCGACGACCGTCCCGTCCGGGCGGACGGCCGTGAACCCGCCGGCGCGCTCGTCGACGAGCAGCGTCCCGTCCGGCGCCTGCGCCACGTCCCACGGGTGCTCCAACCCGTCGAGGACGGTCTCGATACGCAGCGCCGGCGCGGTCCCGGCGCTCGTCGCCACACCGGGCGTCGCGGTAGCCACGGGCTGCGTCGCCTCGTCGGTCGTGCTGGTGCACCCGGCCAACGCAAGGGCACTCCCGACGAGGCAGCCGACCAGGGCAGGTGTGCGACGCATCCCTCATCGTCACCTGCCGACGCCCGGGAGGGACAGCCGACGGCCGCTACGTGCCGTGCGGCAGCTCGCCCTCACGCCCGGCACCAGCACCAGCACCGCGGCGACGCGACCGGGCGGCGAAGGCGTCCATGGCCACCAGCACGTCGAGCGCCTGCCAGACGCGGTCGCGCAGCGCCGACCCGATCTGCTCGAGAACACCGGCGTCGACGAGCCGGTCGATGGCGAGCTGGGCGTTGACGGTCGAGACGTCCAGCCGCTCGGCGACGAACTTCGCGTCGACCACAGGTCTCGTCGCCACGAGGTCCACCAGCCGCTCGGGCGCGGAGCCGCGTCGTGCTCGCACGCGATCGAGCCAGCCTTCGCGCGCCGCCGCGACATCGGCGAGCAACGTCCTCGAGCTCGCCAGCGCGGGGAAGACCGCCTCGCAGACCCGTTCCACGATCGGCTCGATCTCGCCACGCCGGTACGCGGTCAGCGCGGCGAAGTACCGCTCGGTGTCCGAGAGCAGCCCCGCCGAGACCGGGACGATGCTCGTCCGGACCAGGCCGCCGGTCCGCAGCTGGGCGTGCAGCAGAGCACGTCCCGTCCGACCGTTGCCGTCCGGGAAGGGATGGATCGACTCGAACTGGGCGTGCGCGAGCGCCGCCTGCGCGAGGACCGGCAGGTCGTCCCGGGCGATGAAAGCGACGAGGTCGTCGACGGCGTCCGGGACGCGCTCGTGAACGGGTGCGATCCAGTCCGCACCGTGCGGGCTGCGTCCGGATCCGCCGATCCACACCGGCTCGGTCCGCCACCGTCCCGCTGCATCCGGCATCTGCGACGCCATGAGGGCGCGGTGCATGGCGAGGATCGACGCCGGGGTGATCTCGGCAGCGCTGTCCAGCGCGGTCGTCATCGCCTGGACGTTGGCGACGATCTCGTCCGCGTTGCGCCGACCTCCGCGGCCCAGCTCGGCGAGTGCGATGGCCTTCGCCGACGACGTCAGGTGCTCGATCTGCGAGGAGCTCGCCGCCTCGGTCCGCAGCAGGAGCGCGGCGTAGGACATCGCCGATCCGGAGGCCTCGCCGTCGAAGCGGGCGATCTCAGCCGACGCCTCGGCGACCAGTGCGACGACGCTGCTCGACAAGCGGGGGTCGGCCTGAGCGATGTTGGGCACGACCGCCGCCCGGTACGGGCCCGACGACCGGGACCGGCCGGCGCGCGGCCCGCCGTCG
Organism: Cellulomonas sp. plas2; assembly: GCF_057221735.1. Lineage (NCBI taxonomy): Bacteria > Bacillati > Actinomycetota > Actinomycetes > Micrococcales > Cellulomonadaceae > Cellulomonas > Cellulomonas sp. plas2. The sequence continues at coordinate 279,860 of NZ_CM170155.1, read as the reverse complement.
GCGTGGCGGGGCGTCCACGGGACGGGCTCGTCGCCGAACGTCGGCCAGGGCACCGCCACATCCGTTGACATGCAAGCAGCATAGCAACGGCTTTGCCGACAACCGTTGCTAAGACGGCGAGCTGGGACCGGTCTCCGCCGGACCGGAGGCGACGCCGAGCTCACGGCCGACGACGGCCACGATCCGCTCCGCCGCGTCCCGGGTGAGGAACGGCATCTCCGCCAGAAGGGCGTCCCTCGCCCGTTCGGCGCGGTCGTCGTGCTCGGCATCCGGCTCGGCGGTCGGCGGGAGGACCGGACGAGCGGTTGTCATCGCAGCGGCGCCGGCGGGGAGGCCGGGGACGACGATGTAGCCGTCGCGCGCCGCGCCCAGCACGACCATGCGGTCGCGGTCGTGGTGCCACAGCCACGCGAGGTACGCGCAGAGGATCGCGTCGACCTCGTCCTCGACCCGGTCGAGCTCGACCGGCCGGCGGGCGTCCGCGACCGCCGCGCGCAGCTCCTCCCACCTCTCGTTCTCCGCGAGCGCGAGGAGCGGCCCGGTCACGCGTTCGAGCGCGTCGAGGAGCGCCTGCCAGGCGACCGCGCGCGACGCGACGTCCCGCCCGGGCTTCGACTTGTACGGCAGCACGCGCTCCAGCTCGAACAGCACGACCATCGCGGGGTGCGGATACACCTCGATGGCCACCGACCGCCCGGTGGCGGGACGCACCTCCGGGTCGACGTCCCACCCGTGCCGCTGCGCCAGCACCTCACCGCGGGGCGGGTCGAAGTTCTTGTTGCTGCGGTTGGCCGGATAAGCCCCCGCGGAGTACCGGCCGAAGTGCTGAGTCACCAGCCGCTCAGCCGGCCGCATCCCCGTCGGGTTGGGCACGACGAGCGGCGCGTCGATCGCGGCGACGACGTCGGCGCCGCACATGTGCGCCGCAAGGACCACGTCGATCTCCGCGTCCGTGACCACGCTGCTCGAGTGCACGAGCCGCCCGTCCTCGTCGAGCACCGCCATCCCGGTCCGAGCGCGAGGTCCCCAGGCGAGGTCGATCCCCACGTAGCGCGTCATAGGCCCTGTCTACCCGCCTGCCCGCACCGAGCGGCAGCGCCGATCCGTACGCCAGCCCTGTCCTCGGGGACTTCGCCGTGCCACGATCGGGGCTCGGAGCCGCCACCGGAGGTCGACCGCGATGCGCTTCTACTTCGACGCCCATGACGAGCTGACGTCGCCGGACGCGGACGCCCTTGTCGAGCAGCTCGGCACGCTCGGGCTCGCGACGAGCGAGGTGCACGCCGCGCCGCCGCGAGGGGTCGCCGAGATGCTCCCGCTCGTGCAGGAGCTCGTCGTCACCGCCGCGGCCGCCTCCGTCGCCGTCAACGGCATCCTCGCGGTGATCGGGCGCTTCCGGCGAGGGGTCGTCGTGGACGCCTCGGCCGACGAGCTGACCATCCGCCCCGACCGGGCGCTGCCGCCGGGGTCGGTCGTCGTCGTCGGGCGCGAGGGCCGGCCGGTGACGCTGGACCGCGGCGACGGGCTGGCGGGGGCGCTGACGGAGCTGGTCAAGGGCCGTCGGTGAGCGACGACGAGGCGCACCGCCGGCGACTCGACGACGCGGCCGCGGCCCTGCGCACCTGGGTGGCGCAGCAGTACGACGAGGAGCGCCTCGCCAGCACGCCCGGCACGGCGGAGGACCGCGTCGACGGGGTCCTGCAGCGGCTGGGCGCAGACCCGGCGTGGCACGGCGACCTGCCCGATCGCGAGGTCCTCCTCGCACGGGCGCGCCGGGACATGGCCGGTGAGCAGCCCGGGCGCAGCCCGCACCTCGAGGGCCTCGCGGCCGAGCTGCGGGAAGGGGCCGTCCGCGCCCTCGGGGGGCAGCCCGCCGGCGCACCGGTGATCGCGGTGCTGGCGCGGACGCCGTTCTTCTTCGCGCGCATGCAGGAGGACACCGGGATCGACGACGCGTACCTCGTCCTGCTGCACCACCGCTTCCCGTTGTACCTGGACCTGGTGGCCCGGTCGGTCGCGGCGGCCGTGCCGTTCGGCTGGTTCGTCGAGCGACCGCCCGACGACGAGGTGCGCCGCACGCTCGACGAGCACCTCCGCACCGAGCCCGACCGCACCGTGCGGACCTTCGCCGAGGCCGCCGTGAGCCTGGCCGAGATGCGGACCGACGTCACCGGCGGCTCGTATCCCGTCGCGCCCGAGCGGTACGCGCACTTCACGCTGCTGCTCGACGCGGCGCTGATGTTCGTCCTCGGGCACGAGATGGCGCACTACGAGATGTCGCACGACGGCCCGCCGCGGCCCGCGGTCGAGCGGCTGGGGTTCGCCCGGGCGCCGACGCGCGCCTGGCAGGAGCTCCAGGCCGACGAGCTCGGCGCGAGCATCAGCACCTGGACCCTGCGGACGGGCCGCGGCATCCCCTTGGGCGTCAGCATGCTCGGCGCCTGGCAGTTCTTCCTCGCCTGGGAGGCCTTCGACCTCAGCGTCCACGTGCTCGCGGCCGGAGACGCCCGGGCGGGCGTCGAGCGCTTCGACCACGAGCAGGACGCGGCGGGCACCGACGGTGCCTACCCGTCGATCCGCGACCGGCGCCGCACGCTCGCGGCCACCGTGGCCCGCGCCGCGCCGGGCGACGCGGGTCTCGCGTACTTCGCGCGGACCTTCGACCTCGTCCGGCAGCGGTTCCTGACCGCGACCGCGCACCACGCCGAGCACATGGCGGCCGTCGGACCGGTGGGACGGCCGCCGACGGGCGGGCACGGACCCGGGTTCGCCTGAGGCCCGCGCGCGCTCAGCGCAGCTGGGCGATCTGCACGAGGTTGCCGACCGTGTCGTCGAGCACGGCCGTGACGACCGGGCCCATCTCGACCGGCGGCTGGGTGAAGCGCACGCCGAGCGCCTCGAGCCGGGCGTGCTCGGCGACGACGTCGTCGACCGCGAAGCTCGTGATGGGGATGCCGTCGGCCACGAGGGCGGCGGCGTAGGCCTTCGCGGCGGGGTGGTCGTCGGGCTCGAGGAGGTCCGCCCACGGCGCGAGCGCCTGCCGCAGCGGGGTGAGGTCGACCTCGTGCACGAGGGTGCGGCCGACCTTGTGCCGACGGACGAGGCCCGCCTCGGCCAGCACGTCGAGGTGCTGGGAGACGGCCTGCCGGGTCGGCGTCAGGCCGTGGTGCTGGGCGAGCCGCGTGCACAGCTCGAACAGCGTCTGACCGTCGCGGGCACGCAGCTCGGTGAGGAGCGCGCGCCGCGTCGGGTCCGCGAACGCCCGGAGAGGATCGGGCACGGCCTCACCATAGGCAAGCATCCAATTGCATGTCGAGGGTCCCGACGAGGTGCCGAGCGCCGGGCGCCGTCGCACGATGACGGGGTGACGCAGGACAGCCTCCCCCTCTCGGTCGAGCCCCTCTCCCGCACCCCCTCCGCCGACGACCAGCGCCTGGACGGCCTCGTCGCCGAGCTCACCCGGACCGCCCGCGAGGCCCGCGACAGCGCGACGGTCGCCGACCTCCCGCCCGACCTCGCCGCCGCGCTGGCGGAGTTCCGCGTCACCATCGACGACGAGGGCGAGCCGGTGCTGCTGCGCCCCGACGGCACCGTCGTCGACACGTGGCGCGAGGACTACCCGTACGACCACCGCATGACCCGGCGCGAGTACGACGTGGTCAAGCGCGCCCTGCAGATCGAGCTGCTGAAGCTCCAGGCGTGGGTCAAGGCCACCGGTCAGCGCGTCGTCATCCTCTTCGAGGGCCGCGACGCCGCCGGCAAGGGCGGCACGATCAAGCGGTTCACCGAGCACCTCAACCCGCGCGGCGCGCACGTCGTCGCCCTGGAGAAACCGAGCGAGCGCGAGAGCACGCAGTGGTACTTCCAGCGCTACGTCGCGCAGCTGCCGGCGGCCGGGGAGATCGTGCTGTTCGACCGGTCCTGGTACAACCGCGCCGGCGTGGAGCGGGTCATGGGCTTCGCGACGCCGGAGCAGTACGAGGAATTCATGCAGCAGGCCCCCGAGCTCGAGGCGATGCTGACGCGCTCGGGCATCCACCTCGTGAAGTTCTGGTTCTCCGTCTCCCGCGCCGAGCAGCGCACGCGGTTCCTCATCCGGCAGATCGACCCCGTGCGGCAGTGGAAGCTCTCGCCGATGGACCTGCAGTCCCTCGACCGCTGGGACGACTACACGCGGGCGAAGGAGGAGATGTTCGCCCGCACGGACACCGACCACGCGCCGTGGACGGTGGTGCGCAGCAACGACAAGAAGCGCGGCCGGCTGGAGGCCATGCGCCACGTGCTGTCGCTGTTCCCGTACGACGACCGCAACCCGGCCGTCGTCGGGACGCCGGACCCGCTCATCCTGGGCCGGGGCCGCGACGTGCTGGAGAGCTGAGGCGCTACGCCGGCCGCAGGATCAGGCTCCGCACCGTGTCGACGTACCAGGCGCGCAGCTGCTCCGGCGTCCAGCCGAAGTCCAGCACGTAGAGCTGGTAGGGGTCGAAGCCGTTGAGCAGCGCGAACGTGTCGGCGTGCTGCTCCGGCGTGCGCTCCGGGCGCAGCAGCCCCCGCTCGGCCAGGACCTGGACGGCCGCGCGGTTGTCGGCGCGGCGCCGCGCCGCGAGCGCCGTGTACAGCTCGGCCACCTCCGGCTCCTCGACGGCCGCCGCCGCGACGGCCCGCCAGATGCCGATGCCCGCCTGCTGCCCTGCCAGGACCAGATCCGCGATGCCCTCCAGCATGGCTGCCGGCTCGTCGCGCAGCAGGGACGCCCAGGGCTCCTGCTCGGACAGCTTCGCCTCGCTCTCCCGGCCGGCGAAGGTCTGGGAGAAGGCGGCGATGAGGAGTGCCCGCTTCGGTCCCGCCGCGGCGACGGACTCGGGCGAGACCTCGGCCCGCTCGGCGATGGCCGCCAGCGTCGTGCGCCCGTAGCCGCGCTCGGAGAAGCACGCCGCGGCCGCTTCGACGATCCGTCGCCGCGTCTCGGCCGCCTGCGCCGCGCGGCGCGAGGAGTCGTACCGCCGCTTCGGCCGCGCCGGGGTCTTGCCCGCCGCCGACGCTTTCGCTACGTTGCTCATATTCAATACCGTACCACCGGAGCGAAAGCGCAGCTGCCCAGCGCCTCCCTCCCCCACCCTCCCTCACGAACGGACGCCACCGCGATGGCTCGCATCCTCATGCCCTCCTCCCCGATCTACGGCCACGTCGCGCCGATGATCACCCTCGCCCGCGCCCTCCTCGCGCAGGGGCACCGCACCACCGTCCTCACGGGCTCGAAGTACCGGGCAGCGGTCGAGGACGCGGGACTGTCCTTCCTGCCGCTGCCCGCCGAGGCCGACTACGACGACGCGGACCTCGACGCGTGGCTGCCGGGCCGCGACCGCCACAGGGGACTGGCCGCGGTGCGCTACGACATCACCGGCATGTTCATCCGTCCGCTGCCGGCCCAGCACCGGGCGGTGACGGCAGCTCTGGCCACCGGGGCCTTCGACCTCGTCGTCGGCGAGGGCGCCTTCCTCGGCACGCTCCCCACGTACCTGACCGTGCCCGCGGCGGAGCGGGTGCCCCTGATCGGCGTCTCCGCTCTGCCCATGACCCTGACGAGCGTCGACTGCGCGCCGTTCGGTCCCGCCCTGGCGCCCGGCAGCTCGCCGCTGTCCCGCCTGCGCAACCGGGTGCTGAACACCGTCCTGCACGCAGGGCCGCTGAAGCCGCTCGGCACCGCGCTCACCCGCGCGCTCGCCGAGGTCGGCGCGCCTCCCGCTCCGGGAACGGTGTTCGACCAGCTCGTCTCGTACGACGCGGTCTTCCAGCTCTCGGCACCCGGTCTGGAGTACCCCCGGCGCGAGCTGCCCGACCGGGTCCGGTTCGTGGGTCCCCTGCGGGCGCAGCCCCGCGCGGCGGCGGACCTCCCGGCCTGGTGGTCCGACCTCGACGGCACCCGGCCCGTCGTGCACGTCACGCAGGGCACCATCGACAACACCGACCTCACGCGGCTGGTCGTGCCCACGCTCCAGGCCCTGGCCCACGACGACGTGCTCGTCGTCGCGAGCTCCGGGGGCCGCCCGGTGCGGGAGGTCGTCGACGCGTGCGGCGGCACGCTGCCCGCCAACGCCCGCGTCGCCGAGTTCCTCCCCTACGACGCGCTGCTGCCGAGGACCGACGCCTACGTCACGAACGGCGGCTTCGGCGGGGTGCAGCTCGCGCTGGCGCAGGGGCTCCCGCTCGTCGTGGCGGGCGCCACGGAGGACAAGCCGGAGATCGCCGCGCGGGTGGCGTGGTCGGGCGCGGGGGTGGACCTGCGGACCGGCGAGCCCACCCCCGCCCGCGTCCGCGACGGCGTGCGGCGCGTGCTGGGCACCCCGTCGTACCGCACCGCCGCGGAGCGCCTCGCGGCCGAGATCGCGGAGCTCGGGGACCCCGTGGACGCCATCGCGGCAGCGGTCGACGCGCTGGTGGCTACCCCGGTCGAGCCGGCCTGAGCACCGCGCCGGCGCAGGTCCTCACCGCGCGTGCAGCGGCTCCAGGTCGAGCCAGCGGGCCAGGTCCTCGACCTGCTCCTGCACCGCCGCGGTGAGGTCCGCGTCGAATGCCTCGTCCTCGTGGACCGCGTCGACGCGCAGGACACCGGCCTTGCGGTCGGCGGTGGCGTCCACCTTCCCGACGAGGCGGTCGCCGTGCAGGACCGGCAGCGCCCAGTAGCCCCACCGCCGCTGCGCCGCCGGCTTGTACATCTCGAGGGCGTAGTCGAAGGCGAACAGCGCGGCCATGCGCACGCGGTCGAACACGAGCCGGTCCAGCGGCGACAGGAGCACGGTCCGCCCGACGAAGGGCTCCGCGTCGAAGGTGCCCAGCACGAACGGGTCGACGCGCCACTCGCCCGACACCCCCTTCACGGCCACCGGCTCCCCCACCGCGCCGACGTCGTCGGGCTCCTGCGGCGTGCGCGGCGCCTTCGGCCGAGCCAGGCCGAGCGCGCGGAGCCGACGGCGGTCCCGCTCGCGGCGCGCCTCGTCGAGCGGCACGACCGGCGCGTCCGGGTAGACGCGCTCGGCGAGGTCCCACAAGGGGTCGCGGCCGCGGCGGCCGGCCATGGCGACCTCGCCCGCGGCGACCATCGCGTCGATCATCCGGCGCACGTTGCGGGCGTCGTTCCAGCCCGACGAGCGCCACGGCCGCACGCACGTGTCCGGCAGGGCGCGGGCGGGCAGCGGCCCGTCGGCCGCGAGCCGCGCGAGGATGTCCGCCCGGCACGCGTGGTTGTCGAGGAGCCACGTCCGGGCGGCCTCCTGGTAGGGCAGCAGCCCCTGCCCGTCGCGCCACGCAGCCATCTCGGCGCGGTACAGGGCCACGTCCTCGGCGGGCCGGATCCTCCCGTCCAGCACGACGAGGACGTGCTGCGCCAGGAGCGCCGCCGTCTCCTCCGGCGCGTAGCCCGACCCCAGCCGGCTCCACAGCACGTGGTCGGCGCTCGGCGCGACGGCCGCCGTGCGGTCGTCCAGCAGCAGGGTCAGGTGCTCGACGACCTCGAGCACGTCGTCGGGCCGCGGCTCGTCGAGCAGCTGCGCCCGCACGGCGACCCGTCGCGCCTGCTCCTGCGTCAGCCGGTGGGGCTCCACGCCGGCCATCCTCGTGCCGCGGCCCTCGTCGTCGCCAGGCGTCACACGCCCGTCGCGGCGCGGACCGGCAGCCCGCCCGTCACGCGCAGGAGCTCGAGGGCCTGCGCGGCGGAGCTGCTGGCCGGCGCCGAGTGGACGACGACCTTGAGGTCGGATCCCGGGACGGTGAGGACGTCGCAGTCCAGCGCGATGGGACCGACCACCGGGTGGTGGACGGTCTTGGACGCGGACTGGTGCTCGCCTGTCGCGCCGCTGTCCCAGAGGCGCGCGAACCGCGGGCTGCCGGCGTGCAGCTCGGCGACGAGGGCCCGCAGCGCGCGGTCGTCGGGGTAGCGGCCCGCCGCCACGCGCAGGTCCGCCACGAGCGCGGCCTCGAACGCGGCGATGTGCTCGACGTCGGGGTCCGAGCCGGACTCGCCGACGGACGACCGGACGGCCAGCGGGCCGGTGCCGAGGAACCGGGTGCGGACCAGGTTGCGCTCGCCCTCGGGCAGGGCGCCCGGGTCGCCGAGCAGCGCCGCCCACAGCGGCGTCCACGTGACGAGGTCCCACGACGCGCTGAACACCGCGAGCGGCAGCTCGGTCAGCCGGTGCACGAGCCGCACGATCCCCGGCGGCAGGTGCGTGGAGACCGTCGTCGGGCGCGGGGGCAGCAGGCCGGCGAGGACGTGCAGGTGGTCGCGCTCGTCGTCGGACAGCTGCAGCGCCCGGGCCAGCGCACCCACCACCTGCGCCGACGGGTGCGACGCGCGCCCCCGCTCCAGCCGCACGACGTAGTCGACCGACAGCCCCGCGAGCTGCGCCAGTTCCTCCCGCCGCAGCCCGCGCGCGCGGCGACGCCCCGTCGGCAGCCCGACGTCGGCCGGGTCCAGCCGGTCCCGCCACCGCCGCAGCGCCGTGCCGAGCGTCTCGGTCACCGTGTCCGTCACGCGCCCATCCTCGCCCCGGGCACCACCACGGCGGCAGCCCCGACCGTGGTACCACCGGTCCTACCGACGCCGGGGGCACTGGTCGCCCGCCCGGCAGGGCCCGCAGGGTGGACGCCATGACCACCACCCTGATCACCGGCGCCAGCAAGGGCCTCGGCCACGAGGCCGCCCGCCGCCTGCTCGCCCTCGGCCACACCGTCCTCGTCGGCGCACGCGACCCCGAGCGCGGACGGGCGGCCGCGGACGCCCTCGGCGCCCGCTTCGTCCCGCTCGACGTCACCGACGACGCGTCCGTCGCCGCGGCCGTCGCCGACGTCCAGGCCCACGAGGGCGTGCTCGACGTCCTCGTCAACAACGCGGGCATCGCCGGCTCGGCGGCGCCCGTCACCGAGCTCACCGCCGCCGACGCCGAGACCGTCTTCGCCACCAACGTCCTCGGTGTCGTCCGCACGACGCAGGCGTTCCTGCCGCTGCTGCGCCGCTCGTCGGCCCCGGTCGTCGTCAACGTGACCAGCGGGCTGGGCTCCTTCGCCACGGTGCACGACGAGAGCCGCATCGAGTCGAGGGTCGTCGCCCCGTTCTACACCGCGTCCAAGTCGGCCGTCACGATGCTCACGGTGCAGTACGCGCGGGCCCTCCCCGACCTGCGCATCAACGCCGTGCACCCGGGCTACACGGCCACCGACCTCAACGGCAACAGCGGCCCGCAGACCCTCGAGGAGGGCACCGACGCGATCGTCGCCATGGCGACCGTCGGCCCCGACGGCCCGACGGGGACCCTGCAGGACCGCCACGGCGTCCTGGCCTGGTGAGGTCCGCCGGGGCGCCGAGCGGTCGTCGCCCCGGCGCGCCCGTCGCCCGAGCAGTGACGGGCGGGTGCGTGGGAGGCTGGGGTGCCAGCGTCCCGCCGTGCCGCACCGTCAGACAGGGGCCTCATGACCGCCGTGCTCATCCATCCTTCGCAGGGCAAGGGCGACGGCCTCGTCAACGCCGACGTCTCCCTGAAGAACCCGGTCGTGTGGGCCGATCGCCCCGACCTCCTCCCGATCCTCGTCGCCGACCAGCGCATGGCGCTGCAGCGCCGCTACGAGACCGAGGCGCGCATCTGGGGCACGTACCGCGCCAACCTGCCCAAGTACAAGAAGGTCACCGAGGGCGACCTCGTGGTGTTCACCGGCGGTGGCGGGATCTGGGCGCTGGGGCGCATCGGCTACCAGTTCAGCAACGACCGCTTCGCCGCGGCGCTCTGGACGCCCGACGAGGAGAAGGGCCTCTACGAGTTCCAGTACGCGGTGGAGGACTACCGCCCGGTCGAGCTGCCGTACGCGCTGCTCAGCGAGGCGTTGGGGCACAAGGCGAAGAGCACCTTCCAGGCGATGGTGGTCTACGAGGGCGAGCGCGCGGACGCGGTGGTGCAGGCGCTGACCGCGGCGACGGGCTCCGCGACCGACGACTGAGCCCTGAGGGGCGACGGCGCCCCTGGGCCGAACGGGTGGTCTCGGCGCCGTCCCCACGCTGGCGGTCCACGGGCGTGACGCGAGGCGTGCCACGGCGGACGAGTACGTTCCGCCCCGCCGGCAAGCACGCGGGCGTCCTCGAGCTGGCCCCGCCGGAGGAGTGGGCGCGCTGGGCACCCCTGGCCTAGCAGACCTCAGACGTACGGGTGCTAGGACCCTTCCCGGCCGCACCGGCAGCGAGGACCGTCGGCACCGGCGCTCGGCACGGCGGCCGGGCCGCACGGCGACGGCGAGGTGGGGACATGAGCACACCAGCAGGTCCGGGACCGACGAGCGCCGCGCTCGGTATGCGCGCGGTCCCGCCGACGCCTCCGGCCGAGCCCGGCACGTTCCCGTACGAACGGCGGCGGGGCCCCGACGGCCGGATGTACCAGTGGCGGCCCCACGACCAGAACGCCACGCCGCCCGTGTTCGGCGTCTGGGCCCTCGACCAGGTCCTGACCGACCCGCCGACGCTGCGCTGAGCGGGGCCGCACCGTGCTCCGGTCCCGTCGGGACGTGCTGCCCGCCTCGCTGGAGGCACCCGCGGGGGCCCTGCTGTCGGCTCTCGCCGACCGCTTCACGGCGCGACCCGCCACCCCCGCGGCACCGCCCGACGAGCAGCTCACGTCGCTGACCCGGTTCCCGACCGAGGCGCAGACCGCGGCGAAGTGGCTCGTGGCGGCGCTGGCCGCGGTCGGGGCGACGGTCTTCGGCACCGCGGTGGTCGCCCGACCCGCGCTCGACTGGGGGGACGAGCGCGGCCGGCTGGTCCTCGCCTGGGTGCTCGGGGCGGTCGGGCTGTTCGCGGTGGGGTTGCTGCTGGTGACCGCCACGCGGGTCTTCGCGCCGCAGGTCGTCGACCTCTGGCAGCTCGGCACCCTCGAGGCGGAGATCGACGGGGCGTCCGAGGCGGACAGGGCGCGCTACCTGCCCGGCGGCCTGACCTCCGTCGGCGCCTTCCGCACCCGGTTGGGACAGGAGAGGGACGCCGCCGCGGCGATGGAGGCGCAGGTGCTGCGCGCGCGGCGGCTGCTCGAGCGGGCCGAGGCGCGCGGTGACGCCGCCGCGACGGCACGCGCCCGTGACGACCTCGTCGACGCCGAGGACGCCCTCGCCACGGGCCGGCGGACGCTGGAGACGCTCGAGCGGTCGCGGTCCGTGCTGGTCGCCGCCGCGCAGGCGCGGCGCACGGACGAGGAGACGGCCCGCCTCCTGCGGACGACGGCCGTGGCCGGACTGGTCGCGGCCGTCGGCGGCATCGGCTTCCAGCTCGTGCTGGCCGTGGGCGACGACGGCGAGGGGGCCGGCGAGGGCGCCGGCGCGGGGGCCGGCACCGTCGTCACGACCACCATGACGCGAGCGCCGGGGCAGGCCGGGGACGCGCTGTGGCAGGCGCTCGACCTCGCGTCGTGCGAGGTCGACGGCCGCGACGGCGTGGTGCCGGTCGCGGTGAGCGCCGGTGACGGGACCGCCGCCAGCCCGTGGCGCGTGCAGACCGTCCCGCTGACGCCCGCCTGCCTGCCGCGGACGTTCGAGGTGGTCGCGGCAGCGGCCACGGTGGTCGTCGTCGAGCCCCAGGAGGTCACCGTCGAGTACGGACCGGTGACACCCGCGGCCACGACCGGCTGAACGCGCCGGGCCGCGCCCCGGTCAGCGGGCGACCTCGACCGGCGCGCCGGGGACGCCCCTCTCGTCGAACGGCGTGACGGTCGCCGCCGGGGAGTCCGTCGGCCACCACGCGGCGAACCAGCCGTCCTGGACCGTCGCCCGGACCGGGCCGCCGGCCTCCCGGTCGACGACGACCTGCGCGACGTCGTCGCCGGCGAGCCCGTACACCGCGGTCCACGGCCCGTCCTCCGGCGACCACGTGCCCACCCAGCTCACGACGGCCACGCCGTCCGCCGTCGGGGCGGGCGGCATCGTCCGGGTGTACGACGAGATCGAGCCCTCGCTCGTCTCGTGGTCGCTCCACACGCAGGCGCTCGCCCAGTCGCCGTCGGCGAGCACGCTCAGCACCACGGCGCCACGCTGCTCGACGAGCACCGGGACGGGCTGCACGTCGGCCGGGACCGAGGAGGCGCACGACGCCGTCGCGCGGGCCGCCGTCGCGGGGTCCGGGGCGGCCGGGATGGCGGTCCAGGTCGCGAAGGCCGGCTCGTCGGGCGGGGCGGTCAGCAGCACCGCCGCGACGACGGCAGCCGCCGCGCCGCCCGCCGCCAGCGCCCAGCGCCGGGCCGGCCGCCCAGCACGCCGGGCGCGCGCGGCCGCGAGGGTCGGCACCGCCCCGGCGTGCGTGTCCTGCTCCGCGCGCACCCGCGCCCGGGCGCGCTCGAGCCCGTCGGGGTCGACGACCCCGGTCGGGGCGAGCGCGCGCACCCTCCGTTCGACGTCCACCACCCTCACCGTCCCCTCGTCGTCCGCTGCACCGCGTCCTCGGCGCCCACCGGGGCGCCCGCGCCGACGCCGTCGCCGTCGGCCTCGTCGAGCAGCCGCTGCAGCCGGGCCCGGGCACGGTGCAGCCGGACCTTGAACGCGGTCGTCGAGCACCCGGCGACGAGGGCCGCGGCCGCCGGCCCCAGCCCGTCCCACGCCGTCAGCAGCAGGGCCGGCCGGTCGGCCTCCGACAGCAGCGCGAGCGCGCCGAGCAGCTGCGCGCGCTCGGCGACGTGGTGCTCGACGCCGTCGTCCGCACCGCCCGCCGGCCCGGCGACGGCCGCGAGCGCCGCGACGCGCTCGTCGTGCCGCAGCTCCGTCCGCCGCCGGTTGGCCACCGTGTTCCGCGCGACGACGAGCAGCCACGGCAGGACGTGCGCGGGCACCTCGTCCCGGCGGCGCCAGGCCACCGTGAAGGTCTCCGCCAGGACGTCCTCGGCGTCGTGCACGCCCACGTGGCGCACGGCGTACGCCTGGATGCGCGGCGCGTGCTCGCGCCACAGGGCGTCGAACCACGCCTCCGGGTCCGTGCTGGGCCACCTCACACCCTGCAGTGTCCCGGCAGGGCCCGGGGTTACAGGCGCACGAGCACCGGTCTCGCGGGGCGTCGCCGCCTCAGCCGGCCGCGCTGCAGCGGGCCAGCTCGTCGTCGGACAGGACGAGGTCGGCCGCCGCGGCCGAGTCCGTGATGGACGTCGCTCGTCGGGCGCCGGGGATGGGGATGACGTGCGGCGAGAGCGCCAGCTCCCACGCGAGCACGACGCGCTGCGGGCTCACGCCGTGCTCCGCGCCGATCTCGGCGAAGACGCCGAAGCGCTCCCCGACCCCGGCCGCGCCGCCGCCGGTGCCGCCCAGCGGGCTCCACGGCAGGAACGCGATGCCCTCCGCGTCGCAGAGCCGCAGCTCGTCCTCCGACTGGCGGTGCGACGGCGAGAACTGGTTCTGCACGCTCACCAGCCCGCCGGGACCCAGGACGTCCTGCGCGATGCGGATCTCCTCGATGTTCGCGTTGGAGATGCCGACCGCGCGGACCTTGCCCTCGTCGCGCAGGGCCTTGAACGTCCCGACGACCTCGGCGTAGTCGCGCTCCCGGTCCGGGCGGTGCCACTGGTAGAGGTCGATGACGTCGACGCCGAGCCGGCCCAGCGACGCCTCGACCGCCGAGCGCAGGTACTCCGGGGACCCGTCGCGGCCCCACGTCTCCCCCTCGCCGCGCGTGATGCCGCCCTTCGTGGCGACGACGAGGCCGTCGGGCAGGGTGCCGTACGCGCGCAGGGCCGTGGCGACGAGGCGCTCGATGTGGCCGAAGGTGTCCCACGAGGGGGCGTAGCAGTCGGCGGTGTCGAGCAGGGTCACGCCGGCGTCGAGCGCCGCGTGGATCGTCGCGACGGCCTCGCGCTCGTCGGGGTACTGCTTGTCGTTGTTCATCGACAGGGGCATGCAGCCCATGCCGACGGGGTGGACCTGGAAGGGGCCGAGGGCGCGCGTCGTCGTCACGGTCGTCGACGCTAGCCCTCGGTCAGGCGGCCGGCGCGCCCGGCACGTGCGGGTGGCGCCGCTCGAGCGCCGCACCCTCCACGTCCACGTCGGGCAGCACCCGCTGCAGCCAGCGCGGCAGCCACCACGCGGCGTCGCCCAGCAGGTGCAGCAGCGCGGGCACGACGAGCATCCGCACGACGAACGCGTCGACGAGCACGCCGAACGCCAGCGCGAAGCCGATGGGCCGGATGAGCGCGGACTCGGCGAACATGAACCCGCCGAACACCGAGATCATGATGATCGCCGCCGCGATCACCACCGCCCGCCCCGCGCGCAGCCCCTGCGCCACCGCCAGCCGGGCCGGCGCCCCGTGCGCGTACGCCTCGCGCATGCCGGAGCCGAGGAAGAGCTGGTAGTCCATCGCCAGGCCGAAGAGGATCCCGACGAGGATCGTCGGCAGGAAGTTGAGGATCGGCCCGGGCCGCTCGACCCCGAAGACGTCCGACAGCCAGCCCCACTGGTAGATCGCCACGACCCCGCCGATCGCGGCGAAGTACGACAGCACGAACCCGAGCGTCGCCAGCAGCGGCACGAGCAGCGACCGGAACACCACCACGAGGATGACCAGCGACAGCCCGATGACGACGCCGAGGTAGACGGGCAGCGCGCCGGCCAGCTTGTCGGAGATGTCGATGTTGCCGCTGGCGGCGCCCGCCACGCCCAGCGTCGTGCCGTCGTCGAGCGGCGACAGCTCGCGCAGGTCCGTGACCAGCCGCTCCGTGCTCTCACTCGTCGGGCCCTGCGCGGGGACGACCTGCAGGACGACGGTCGTGCCGTCCGCCGACGTGCCGGCGGGCGCGACCGCGGACACGTCGTCGACGGCCGCGACCGTCTGCGCCACCGCGAGCTGCGCGGCCACCTCCTCGCCCTCGGCGGGCGCCTCCGGCAGCTCCGCGACGACGACGAGCGGCCCGTTCGTCCCGGGGCCGAACGTGTCGGCCACGCGCGTGTAGGCCTGGTACGAGGTCGAGCTCTCGGGCTCCGAGGAGCCGTCGGGCAGGTTGGTGCGCAGGCTCAGGGCGGGGACCGCCACGGCCGCCAGCACGGCGACGCCGACGACGACGCGGCCGACCGCACCCGCCGTGGACATGGGGCGCACGGCGGTCGCGGCCGGGGAGGCCGCCGTCCCGACGACCGGGATCGCGCCCGTCGGCGGGGCCACGTGCCGGCCGTGCGAGGTGCGCGCCGCGTCCGCCTCCTGCGCCGCCAGGAGGGCCGCGTCCGCCGCCGCCCGCTCCCGCCGGGTGAGGATGCGGCGGCCGATGAGGTGCAGCAGGGCGGGCGTCAGCGTGACGGCGACGAGCACCGCCACGGCCACGGCCGCCGCGCCGACCGTCCCCATGAGGCCGAGGAACGGGATGCCGGTGACGTTGAGCGCCAGCAGCGCGATGACGACGGTCGACCCCGCGAAGACCACCGCGTTGCCGGAGGTCCCGTTCGCGAGCCCGATCGACTCCTCGACGTCGTAGCCCTCCTTCAGCTGCCGCCGGTGCCGGTTGACGATGAACAGCGCGTAGTCGATGCCGACCGCCAGGCCGAGCATGAGGCCGAGCACCGGCGTCACCGACGACATGTCGACGACCCCGGAGAACGCCAGCGACCCCAGCGCCGCGATGGCCACGCCGACGAGCGCGGTGACCAGCGGCAGCCCCGCGCCGACCAGCGTGCCGAGCATGACGACGAGCACGATCCCGGCCACCACGAGCCCGACGACCTCGCCCGGCCCGACGACCGACGGCGTCTCCTGCGCGATGTCGGAGCCGAAGTCGACCTCGAGCCCCCCGACGTCGGCGACGCCCTCGGTGAAGGTCGCGATGACCGCCTCCTTGGCCTCCTGCGGCACGTCGAGCTGGGCGCCGGCGAAGACCACCGTGACGACGGCGGTCGTCCCGTCCTCCGACACCACGCGGATGCCCGAGGCCAGGTCCGCGAGCGCCTGCCCCTGCTCGAGCTGCGCGGCCTGCGCCTCGAGCTCCGCCGACCCGGCCTCGAGCTGGGCCCGCTGCTCGTCGAGCTGGGTCTGCCCGGCCGCGAGCTGCGCCTCCTGCGCGTCGAGCGCGGCCGTCGCCTCGGAGCTGGCTCCGGCGGTGGTGGCCTGCGCGCGGGCGGCGTCGAGCGTGTCCTGGGCGGCGTCGAGCTCGGCCTGCGCCGCGTCGAGCTGCGCGCGGCCGGCGGTGAGCTGCGCGCGGCCCTCCTCGACCTGGGTCGCGCCGGCCGCGAGCTGCGCGGCGCCCTCGGTGCGCTGCGCCTCGGCGGCGAACGGGTCCACGACGGTCTGGACGCCCTCGACCCCCGTGGCGTCCGCGACGACCGCGGCGAGGCCCTGCTGCTGCTCGGTGGTGAAGGGTGCGTCGTCGGCCGTGTGCACGACGACCGTGCCCGTGGCGCCGGCCGCCTCGGGGAGCTGGGCCGCCAGGCGGTCCGTCACCTCCGCCGTCGGGGTGCCCGGGATGGAGAAGCTGCTGGCCAGCGTGCCGGCGCCCACGCCGTAGCCGACCCCCGCGAGCGCGACGACGACCACCCACACGGCGATGACCGCGCGGGCGTGGCGGGCCGCGGCGCGGCCCAGGCGGAAGAGGAGCTCGGCCATCGTGTCCTTCGATCGGTGGGGGTGGTGGTGCCGGGGGCGTGTCGGGGGACGTGTCAGGGAGTCTGGCGCGGAGCGGGCGCGGCGGGCGGTGCGGGCGTGGCGAGCAGCGTCGACGCCAGGTGCTCGACGAGCCGCGCCCACGCCGCGCGGCCCGCCACGTCGTCGGACGCGGCGGCACCGGCCAGCCAGTGGCGGTGCAGCACGACGAGCCCGCTGGTCAGGGCACCGACGGCGAGCTCGACGTCGAGGGGGTCGGCCCGGGGGTGGCGCCGGACGAGCGCGGCGGCCAGCCCGTCGCCGACCTCGACGAGCGCCCGGAGCAGCAGCACGGCCTGCTGCGGCGGCACGCCGGCCGCGGACCCGGCGGTCGCAGCCGTGATGCCCAGCCCCCGCGTGAGGGCGGCCATCGGCCCGACGAGGTCCGCCCGTCGCAGCGCGGCCGCGAGATCGGAGGCCACCGCCCGCCGGGGGTCGTCGTGCCCCGCCGGCGGAGAGGGCGCGTCGTCCCCGACCAGGCCGTCGAGGACCTCCCGGAACGCCTGCGCGCCGACGGCGGCGACGACGTCGTCGAGCGAGTCGAAGTGGTTGAACACCGTCCGCCGCGCGACGCCGGCCTCGGCGGCCAGCCGGTCGACGGAGAAGCGCGTGCCGCCCGTCCCGACCATGAGGGCGCCCGCGGCGTCGAGGATCGCCTGGTGCGTCCGCGCCCGGTGCGCCACCCGTCGGTCGGGCACGCGGCGCTCGCGAGGCCCGTCGTCCATGCGCGCCAGCGTACGTGTACGTGCACTGAGTGCACCGGTTCTACCAGGCAGGGCTCCTCCGGCCCTCGACACGCCCGTCTAGCCTGGGACGAGGTTCGACCCCCAGGGACGCGGTGGGCGACGCCGGAGGGCCCGGGCCGAGGGGAGGACCTGTGAGCACGACCGTGACGCCCGGCCTGGCCGCGCTCGCCGACCGGGCCGAGGCCCTCGTCGCCGGCGCGGCGGGGCCCGGCCGGCCCCTGCTCGGCATCACCGGCACCCCCGGTGCCGGCAAGACCACCCTCGCCACGGCCCTCGTCGCGCTGCTCGACGAGCGGCACGGCGCCGGGTGGGCCGCCTACCTGCCCATGGACGGCTTCCACCTGGCCAACACCACCCTGGACCGGCGCGGCCTGCGGGACCGGAAGGGCGCGCTGGAGACCTTCGACGGCTGGGGCTTCCTGGCCCTCCTGCGCCGCGCCGCCACCGAGACGGGCAACCCCGTGTACGTCCCCGGCTTCGACCGACGCGTCGACGAGGGCGTCACCGGCGCGACCGTCGTCGCGCCCGGCACCCGCCTGGTCGTCGCCGAGGGCAACTACCTGCTCGTCGACCAGGAGCCCTGGGCCGGCGTCCGCGACGTGCTCGCCGCCTGCTGGTACTGCGACACCTCGCCCGACGAGCGCCTGGCACGGCTCGTCGACCGGCACACCCGCCACGGCCGCAGCCCCGAGGCGGCCGAGGCCTGGGCGCGGACCGTGGACGGCTCCAACGCGCTCGTCATCGAGGCATCCCGGGACCGCGCCGACCTCGTCGTCTCCGGGGTCGACCACCGGCCCCTGGCGTAGGGCAGGATCGGCGGCGTGGCGGACTGGAACCAGCAGATCATCGAGGAGTTCCGCGCGTCGGGCGGCACGGTGACGACGATGGGCTTCGGGCGCACGCTCGTCCTCGTCCACCACGTCGGGGCGCGCACGGGCACGGAGCGGGTCGCGCCGCTCCGGGCCATCCGGGTCGACGACGACACGTGGCTCGTCGCCGCGTCGAAGGCCGGGGCCCCCGAGAACCCGGCCTGGTTCCACAACCTCGTCGCGCACCCGGAGACGGTGGTGGAGACCCCCGACGACGGCACGGTCCCGGTCCGGGCGGAGGTCCTCGTCGGCGACGAGCGCGACGCCGCCTGGGCGCGCTTCACCTCGGCGAGCCGGGGCTTCGCCGAGTACCAGGAGAAGACCGCGCGCGTGATCCCCGTGGTGGCGCTGCGGCGTCGCAGCGGTGCCTGACGCCTTCGACGCGCCCACCGACGAGGAGCTGCGGGCGCGCGGCAGCATGAAGTGGACGACGTTCCCGGGAACGACGGGGGCGTTCGTCGCCGAGATGGACGTGCTGCCGGCACCGCCCGTCCGCGCCGCGCTCGACGACGCCCTCGACCGCGGGCTGACGGGGTACCTGCCGCCGTGGCTGACCGAAGAGCTGTCCGCGACGACCGCCGCCTGGTACGCGCAGGCCTACGGGTGGACCGTGCCCGACGCCTGGGTGCACCACGTGCCGGACGTGATGGCCGCGCTCGAGGCGACGATCGACCACCTGACGCCGCCCGGGTCTGCGGTGGTGCTGCCGACCCCGGCGTACATGCCGTTCCTCACCGTCCCGGCGCTGCGGGGGCGACGGGTCGTCCAGGTGCCGTCGGTGCGGGACGGGGACCGGTGGGTGGTCGACCTCGACGGGGTCGCGGGGGCGCTCGCCGCGGGCGGCGGGCTCGTCGTGCTGTGCAACCCGCACAACCCGCTCGGGACGGTCGCGACGCGGGCGGAGCTCGCCGCGCTGGCGGAGGTCGTGGACCACGCCGGCGCGCGGGTGTTCGCCGACGAGGTGCACGCACCGCTCGTCCGCGCCGGAGCCGTGCACGTCCCCTACGCCTCGGTCTCCCCCGCCGCCGCCGCGCACGCCGTCACGGCGACGTCGGCGAGCAAGGCGTGGAACGTCCCCGGCCTCAAGTGCGCGCAGGTGCTGCTGTCCGACGAGGCGACCGCCGCGCGGTGGGCCGCGGTCGGGCCGGCGGTCGGGCGCGGCACGTCGACCCTCGGCGTCGTCGCGAACGTCGCGGCCTACCAACACGGGCGGCCGTGGCTGGAGGAGGTCGTCGGCTGGCTCGACGCGAACCGGCGGCTGTTCGCGGCGCTGGCGGCCGAGCACCTGCCGGGCGTGCCGGTGAGCGACCCCGAGGGCACGTACCTGGCGTGGCTCGACCTGCGCGGGACGGCGGCCGCCGACGACCCCGCGGCCTGGTGCCGCGAGCACGCCGGGCTCGCCGTCACCGACGGGCGGCTGTGCGGTGACGCGGGGGCCGGTCACGTGCGGCTGGTGCTGGCGACCCCGGCGCCCGTGCTCGGCGCGGCGGTGGAGCGGCTCGGCGCCGCGCTGCACGGCGCCCCGGGTGTCGGGGGGCGGTCCTAGCCTGGCCGCATGGCTCTGGCGCCCGCGCTCGTGGAGTGGCTGCTCGACACCGACCCGGCCCTGCGGTGGCAGGTCGAACGCGACCTGCTCGGCGTGCCCGAGGAGGTCTGGCGGGCGACGCGCGCCCGCGTCGCGGCGGAGGGCTACGGCGCGCGGCTGCTCGCCCTGCAGGACGACGACGGGCAGTGGGCGGGCGGCGCCTTCTTCCCCGCCGGCTTCACGGGCGAGGGCGAGGAGGGCCAGCCCTGGACGGCGACGACGTGGTCGCTGAACGCGCTGCGCGGCTGGGGCCTGGACGCCGCCGCGCTGGCGGGCACGGCCGAGCGCCTGGCGGCCGGGAGCCGGTGGGAGTACGACGACCTGCCGTACTGGGACGGCGAGGTCGACTGCTGCATCAACGGGTACACGCTCGCGAACGGGGCCTGGCTCGGCGTCGACGTGTCCGGGCTCGAGCGCTGGTTCGTCGAGCACCGGCTGGCCGACGGCGGGTGGAACTGCCAGTGGGTCGAGGGGTCGACGCGCTCGTCGTTCCACTCGACGCTCAACGTCGTCAGGGCGCTGCTGGAGCACGAGCGGCTGACCGGCGGGTCCGACGAGCTGCGCGCCGCGCGGCACGCCGGCGAGGAGTACCTGCTCGAGCGCCGGCTGCTGCACCGGCTGTCGACCGGGGAGCGCGTCGGGCCGTGGGTGGACGCGATCGCCTGGCCGTTCCGGTGGCGGTACAACGCCCTGAACGCGCTCGACCACCTGCGGGCGGCGTCCCTGCTCGACGGCACCCCGCCGGACCCGCGGGCCGCCGAGGCCGTCGCGCTCGTGCGGGCGCTCCGGGGCGCCGACGGCACGTGGCGGCAGGGTGAGCGCGAGCCCGGACGGGTGTGGTTCGAGGTCGACGTGCCCGCCGGCGAGCGGTCGCCGTGGCTGACCCTCGTCGGGACGCGGGTGCTGGACTGGTGGGACGGCACGGGCCCGACGCCCACCCGCTGAGGGGACACGGGACTGCCGGGCGTCAGGAGCCGCGGCGCCGGGAGGCGGTGGGAGGGGCGCCTGAGGTGGCGGCCCGCGTCGCCGCCCGGCCGCGCAGGTCAGGACCGGTGGCCGAGCACGCGGCGCTTGGCGGCCGCGAACTCCTCGTCGTCGAGGTGCCCCTGCGCCCGGAGCGCGGCGAGGCGCTCGAGCTGGTCGATGAGGCTGCCGCCGCCCGTCGGCGTCGGTGCGGGCACGGCGACGACCGGCTGCTGCGCGGCGGACGTCCGGGCGGTCGCGGCGGCCCGCGCCGCCATCGCGCCGTTGGCGAGTGCCACGCCCGTGTCGGCGAGCGTGGAGACGATCCCGGTGCTGCGCGCCCGCAGCGCGGCCTTCTGCGTGGCGTCGACGGGCAGCCGCTCGATGCCGATCTCGAGACCGCGGGCGATGCCCTTCGTCAGGCCGTAGTGCAGGACCCGGTCGTTGAGCGACCGCGGCGCCCGCCGACGGCTGCCTGCCGCGGGACCCTCGTCGTCGCGCCCGTCGGGTGCCAGGGCACCACCGCTCACCGCGTCGTCCACGTCACCGCACCGTCCATGGCGTCAGCATCACCCGGCCGGGCCCGCCGCGCACGACCAGACGCACGACCAGACGCACGACCAGGCGCACGACCAGGCGCCGTCAGGGGCGGCGCAGGACCTCCCACGCCCCCTGCACGGTGCGGCCGGCACGGGCCCGCTCCCGGGGCCACGTCTCGAAGGCCGCGAGCCGGTCGGCGACCTCGGCCAGGAGCGCCACGTCGTTGAGGAGGATGCCCTCCAGCACGTCCTCGGGCTCGGCGCCGCTGACGGACGCCCAGCGCGCCGGGTCCGCCCCGGCGGGCGCCGGCAGCACGGCCGCGGGGCCGTCGACGGCCACCCGCGCGCGCTCGATCTCGATGAGCAGCGACCGCCGGGCCGCGCGGACGGAGCGCGGGACCCGGTGCTCGAGGATGCGGTCCCCGGCACGCCACCCGCGCTCGGCGAGCCACGCGGCGCGCGTGGCCCGGCGCGACAGGCGCAGCCCCACGGCCGTGCGCCAGCCCAGCTCGACGACGACGACACCCGTGACCGCCAGCAGCACCGCGCCCAGCAGCGCGACGACGACGGCCGCACCGCCCACGGCCAGCCCGGGCACGAAGGCGGCGGCGAACAGCGCGGTGGCCGTCCCGGCCGCCGCGAGGTGCGTGCCGCGACCCGGCGGGCACGCCCGGGCCACGACCAGCGCGCGCTCGAGGTGACGGGAGGCGGGCACGGGGCCGGGGCGCGCGATCCGGTGGATCTGCCGGTCCAGGTGGTACCGCAGCTGGCGCGACCGCGCCTCGACGGTCCGGACCTCCGTGCTCATGCCACTCCCCTCGCGCCGCACCCGCGGCCTGCCCCACGCCACCCGCGCACCGTGCTGGGGCGGGGTCGTCGTCGGTGGCTGCGCGCGGTCGCGCGCAGGCGACGTCGGCACGTCCAGTCTCGGAGAACGGTGTCGGACCGTCAACGCGAGCGCCCGGAGGTGAGACGGCCCGCGGGGCCCTGCGGCGGCACTCGACAGCGGGCGCACGACGAGGAGCAGGCGCGACGCGACCGCCCGCCCCCGACGGAGTCGCGCATCACACACCCGCACGGGTGGCCCGCCGGCGGACGGCCGTGTCCGGTTCCGGCCACGGGTCTGGCGCCCCGGCCCCGCACGACCCAGAGTGCGGCGCGGTGCGGACCGCGCACCGACGACGAGTCGCAGGGGGCTCGAGCGTCGGTGCCGCGGGCCCGCCGCCATGCGCGTCAGATGCGGCCGGCGCCCACGACGGACTCGATCCAGGCGACGACGGGCCCGTTCGCGCGTCAGGTGCGCGTCAGAGCGGGGACACCCGCACGACGGCCAGGTCCTGCGCCTCCTGCATCCGCCGCAGGATGCCGAGGACGACGTCCGTGTCCTCCACGGGCAGCGCCGCGACGGCGACGTCCTGCGGGTCGTCGGCGCCCCCGCACCCGGCAGGGCCCGGGCCGGTGGCGGCCGGCCGGGCGGGGCTGCGCCGTGCACGAGCCGGGCGTGCGGCGGGATGCGGCATGGGCAGCACCCTCGTGCGCCACAGGGCCGCCGACAACGCGGGCGTCCGGTAGCGGACACCGGCGGTGCCACGCGGCCGGGAGCGTGCGCACCATCGCCCTGACCGGTCCCGTCGGCACCGGCACCCGCGACGCACCGCACCCGACCGGAGGGCACCATGCGCACCTCGACGTCCGCCTCGACCGCCACCACCACCACCGTGACCGCCACGGTGCCGACCGCCTCGACCGCCCCGACCTCCCGGCACCGTGGCCGGCTCGCGGCGCGCGCGCTGCTCGTCGGGCTGCTGGCCGTGCCCGCCCTCGCGGCGGGGGCGACGGCCGCGAGCGCCGACGCCGGCACCACGACGGCCGGCGCCACGACGAGCTGCATCCTCTGCGTCGGCGGTGGCTAGGGCCACTGAGGGTCACCCGGGCGTCACCGAGGGGTTCGCGACGGGCGAGGTCAGAGCCAGCCGCTGCGCACGGCCTTGACCCCCGCCTCGAACCGGGACCGGGCGCCGAGCATCGTCATGACGGCCGCCATCCGCCGCCGGATGGTCCGCGTCGAGAGCCCGAGCTGCTTGGCGGCCACCTCGTCCGTGACGCCCGCCGCCATGATGTCGAGGATCTCCCGCACGGTGGACTCGGCGAGCAGGTCCTCGGGCCCGGTGCCGACGCGCTGGGCCGACCGCCACATCGTGGCGAACTGCTGGAAGAAGCTGTACACCACGGCCGGCTCGGTCGAGACGAGGTAGGGCGGCTCGAGGGTGTCCGGGGCGACCGCGACGGCGACGGTGCGCCGGTCGAACAGGATGATGCGGTGCGGCACGCGCACCGCGACGCGGACCTGGGCGCCGGCGGCGGCGAACTCGGTGAGGTAGCGCAGCACCTCGGGCCGCCGCACCGAGTCCGCCTGGTAGATGACGGGCCCCCCGCGGCCTGCACGGATGAGGGCGACGTCCTCGTCCCACGAGGAGCGCAGCGTGCCCACGTCGTAGTGGCCGCCGGGCAGCGCGCTCCAGATGCGGCGCGCGCCGGCCGCCTCCTGCTCGAGCCGCGCCCCCAGGGCGGCTCCGTCGTCGTACCGCAGGATGGACCCGCGCTCGGCCGCCGCGCGGATGGCGCTGGACTCGACGTCGTCGGGCGGTGGCGTGCCCCCGCCCTGTCCCATGCCCGGCCCCTCGTCGCCCCGTCGCGCGCCCGTCCGCGACGCCCCCCGCAGTCTCCCCGCGTCGCACCCGCCGCGGCAAACCGCGCCCGTGGAGAGCAGGCCCGAGCAGGACGGCGAGCAGGACGGCTCCGTAGCCGGTCAGCGGGGCGGTGCCGCCGGCAGGTCCGGGAAGGTCACGCCCGTCAGCCGCTCGCTGGCGGCCCAGAGCCGGGCAGCCGTGTCGTCGTCCTGGGCGCGGGCCGAGCGGCCGACCCGGGTGGGCGCGCCGCGCTGCTCGCCGAACCCGTCGGGGCCGAGGTACTCACCGCCGCGCACGTCGGGCATCGTCGCCGCGTAGAGCGAGGGCAGCGCGCCGTCCGCGTCGGACTGCTCCAGGCGCGACTGGCCCCACCGGTACGCCGCCGCGAGCGGAGCAGGCAGCCCGGCGACGAACGACGACGACAGGTTCGAGGACGCGAACCCCGGGTGCGCCGCGACGGCCAGGACGGGGTCGCCGTGGGCCCGCAGCCGGCGGTCGAGCTCGCGGACGAACAGCAGGTTCGCCAGCTTGCTCTGCCCGTACGCCGGCCACGGGCGGTAGCGGCGGCGCTGCCACTGCAGGTCGTCGAGGTCGATGCGGCCGAAGCGGTGCGCCTGGGAGGACACGACGACCACGCGCGCGAACGGCGCCTGGCGCAGCGCGGGCAGCAGCCGCCCGACGAGCGCGAAGTGGCCCAGGTGGTTCGTGCCGAGCTGCCGCTCGAAGCCGTCCGTCGTCGTGCCGTACGGCACCGCCATGACCCCGGCGTTGGCCACCAGCAGGTGCAGGGGCTCCTCCGCCCCCCAGCGCTCCGCGAGCTCCCGCACGGACCGCAGGTCCGCGAGGTCGAGGAGCTCCAGCCGCGGGGTGCGGCTCGTCGCGGCGGCGACCGCGTCCTGCGCGTCCCGGCCGCGCCGCAGGTCCCGGCACGCGAGCGTGACGTCCGCGCCGT
This sequence comes from Cellulomonas sp. plas2, assembly GCF_057221735.1. Classification (NCBI taxonomy): domain Bacteria; kingdom Bacillati; phylum Actinomycetota; class Actinomycetes; order Micrococcales; family Cellulomonadaceae; genus Cellulomonas; species Cellulomonas sp. plas2. The sequence continues at coordinate 254,889 of NZ_CM170155.1, read as the reverse complement.
GCGCCGCGAGCGCGAGGGCCGTCTGCAGGCCGAGCCCGCTGTTGGCCCCCGTGACGAGGGCCCGCTGGCCGTCGAGGGAGGGGATGTCGTCGGCGGTCCAGCCCCGCGCACGTTGCTCCGGCATGGGCGTCACCGTAGGCACCCGGACGGGGTGGCGCCGCCCGACGACGGGCGGGGCGGCCGGGTGCGGGCCCGGCACCGCTGCGGTAGGCAGGAGGGCATGACCACGGACCCGCACACCCAGGACGGCACCATCCCCTCGGCCACCGCCGGCGGGACGGGCAACCCGCACCCCGACAGCCCCCGCGAGACGCACACGGACCCCGAGGCCGACCCGCGCCTGCCGGACCCCTCCGACGAGCCGGCCAACGCGATGGAGGAGCTGGAGAGCCCCTTCACCACGGCCAAGCCGGGGGACATCGGCCGGTCCTGACGCCGCTCAGCGCCCGGCGCCGCCGGCCGCGCGGGGCGTCGCGCGGGCCCCGGTCGGCTCCGACGGCTCGCGCCGGCGCCGGAGGTCCACGAGCCCCACGACGAGGGCCAGGGCCGTCAGCGCCAGCGTCGCGCGCAAGCCGTGCGCGGCGCCGGTGGCCTGGTCCCCGCCCGCGGACCCCGAGAAGTACAGCGCGCCGACCAGCGCGATGCCCGCGGCCGTCCCCAGGCGCTGACCCGTCTGCAGCACCCCGCCCGCGGCCCCGGCCTGCGCCACCGGCACCTGCGCGAGCGTGATCGTCTGGTTGGGCGAGATGACCAGCCCGGAGCCCAGCCCCGCGACGAGCAGCGGCGCGACGAGGTACCACCCCGTCGCGCGGGACGTCCCGGCCACGGCGACGACGACGTCGGTGACCGCCAGCCCCGCCACGACGAGCACGAGCCCGGCGACGACGACGCGCCGCCCGTGCCGTGCGACGAGCCGCCCGCCGACCGTCGACATCACCGCCGACCCCACGGCGAACGGCGTGATCGCCACGCCGGCCTGCAGCGGCGAGTACCCCAGCCCGTTCTGGAAGTAGAGCGTCAGCACGAAGAAGATGCCGGTGAACCCCGAGAAGTACGTCAGCGCCAGGACCGCACCCGGCGTGTAGCCCGGCGTGCGGAACAGGTCGAGCCGCACCATCGGCGTCCGGCCGCGGGCGGTCACGCGCCGCTCCCACAGGACGAACGCGACGAGCAGCACGACGCCGCCGGCCAGCAGCGCGAGGTCGACGGCCTCCCACTCCTCCGAGACGAGCGGCCACAGCAGCCCGACGACCCCGCCGCCCAGCAGCAGGGCGCCGACGGGGTCCAGGTCGGAGACGGGGCCGGGGTCGGTCCGCCGGCCCAGGTAGCGCAGCGACAGCGCGATCGCGAGGGCGCCGACCGGCAGGTTCACGAGGAAGATCCACCGCCACCCCTGCTCCGGGCCGAGCAGGGCGATGAGCGCCCCGCCGAGCACGGGCCCGATGGCGGTCGAGATGCCGATGACCGTGCCGAGCCGACCGAAGGCGCGCCCCCGCTCGGCACCACGGAACAGCTGCTGGATGAGCCCGGACACCTGCGGGTTGATGATGCCGCCGCCGACGCCCTGGACCAGCCGCGCGACGACGAGCCAGGCCGCACTCTGCGCCAGCCCCGCGCCGAGGCTGGCGGCCGTGAACACCGCCACGCCGAGGACGAACACCGACCGGCGGCCGCGCGCGTCGCCGAGCCGCCCGGCCGCGACGAGCACGAGCCCGAACGTCAGCGCGTAGCCCGACACGACCCACTGCAGCGCGGCGTCGGAGGCGTCCAGGGCGTCGCGGATGGACGGGAGCGCGACGTTGACGATGCTGACGTCCAGCAGGGTCATGAAGCCGGCGGTGAGGCAGACGCTCAACGCCTTCCACCGGCGCGGGTCCTGCCCGTCGTCCGCGTGGTCCTCCGCGCCGGCGCCCGTCGGCGGGCCCGCGTCCGCCGGACGTCCCGTGCGCGCCGCGTCCCCCGTCGTCGCCCGTTCACCGCTCACCGCGCGGACACTACGTCCGGGCACCGACGGCCGCGCGGCGCGCCCCCCGCGGCCGCCCCCGCGCCGGCAGGGGGCAATCCGTGACAGGTCAGCGCAGCGGCTCCCAGCGGCTCCCCCAGCGGCGGGTGACCCGGCTGGTCTCGACGTCGACGAGGGTGCCGACGTGCTCGACGACCGCGCGGCCGACGAACGCCGCCGTCGGGTCGTCGGGCGCCTCGTACCGGACCGTGAGCACGGGACGACCGCGCACGACGTCGACCGTCCCCGCCTCGACGGCGGTGTGGCGGCGGCCCTCGTCGAGCGCCGCGGGCAGGACCGCGGCCGGGTCGACGCCCGCCCGCAGGAGCCCGGGGACGAGACGGACGCGGTACGACGGCACGCCGCCAGCCTGCCAGGTCGTCCCAGGACCTTGGCCCCGGGAGCCACGACCGACCGCCGCCGACACTGGTCTTGGAACGATTCACACGACGAGCTCGACCCCACCGAGACGAGGGCGACCATGACCACCACCGCCGCCGCACGCACCGCAGCGCACGCCGCAGCCGGCCCCGTAGCCGGCCCCGCCGACCACCCGCCCTTCCCGACGCTCGACGAGCTGCTCGCGAGCATGGGCGCGGCCGGCGCGCGCATCTGCGAGATCGACGCCTCCGAGGCCGGGGCGGGGAACATCTCCGTCTACGCGGGCTGGGACCTCGAGGTCCGACGCCGGTTCCCGTTGGCGGCCGAGATGGAGCTGCCGCTTCCCGCGCCGGCGCTGGCCGGGCGGACCGTCCTGGTCACCGGCTCGGGCCGCCGGCTGCGGCAGATCCACGAGGACCCCGAGGCGAACGTCGCGGCGGTGCGGATCCACGAGGGGGGGCTGACCGCCACGGTGCACACCTCGCCGCGGCGGCTGTTCGAGCGGCTGACGAGCGAGTTCAACTCCCACCTCGGCGTGCACCAGGACCAGGTCGCGCGCCGCCGGCTGACGTACCAGGCCGTCGTGCACGCCCAGCCGGTCCACCTGACCTACCTGTCCCACGTGCCGGCGTACCGCGACACCGCCGCCATGAACGCGCGGATCCTGCGGTGGGAGCCCGAGACCGTCGTCAGCCTGTCCGACGGCGTGGGCGTGCTGCCGTTCATGGTCCCCGGGTCGGCCGAGCTCATGGCGGCCAACGTCGCCGGCCTGCGCGACCACGAGGTCGTCCTGTGGAGCAAGCACGGCGTCATGGCACGGTCGGACCTGTCCGTGACGCGCGCGGTGGACCGCATCGAGTACGCCGAGACCGGGGCGCGCTACGAGTACATGGACCTCGTCGCCGGCGGCCGCGCCGAGGGCCTCACGCGCGAGGAGATCGGCCGCGTCGCGGACGAGTTCGGCATCGTCTCGCCCTGGGTCTGAACGGCCCCCTGCCGGCCCGTCGTCCCGCTCGCGCCCGCGCGCGAGCGGGGGTAGGCAGGAGGCATGTCGACCACACCTGAGCACGCACCCGAGCACGCCGCCGCGGACGCCACCTCCGACGGGCCGGTCCCCGGCGCCGCCGACTCCGACTACGTCGAGTCCCTCGTCGGCGACGACGACGGCGCCGACGTCGGCGACGCCTCCGACACCGCCGGCGCGGCCACCGCCGACTCCGTCCTGGGGCCGGACGACGAGGAGGACACCCCCGTGGCCGGCACCGGGGACGGCGTCGTCCCCGTCGCCGGCCAGGCGCCGCCCGCGGGGCCGGCGAACCCGGGTGCCTTCGGCCCCCGCTGACCTCCCCGCCGAGCACCCGCCGACGACGCCGTGCCGCACCGGCGGGACCTCCCGCCGGGCTGCGGCCGCTCAGTAGAGTGCGGCCGCAGCCGCTGCGCGCTGCGACGACGCGGTCACGAGGGGACGGACGACGATGGCCATCCACGGCAGCCTGTTCAGCGACTTCCGGGAGACGGGGTCGCAGGACCCGTTCGCGCTGCAGGGCAAGAAGATGCTCAAGGTCCAGATGGGCTACGGGCCCGTCTGGGCGCGCACGGGGTCGATGGTCGCCTACCAGGGCGACATCCGGTTCGAGAACCGCGGCTCCGGCGGCCTCGGGCGCATGTTCAAGCAGGCGATGACGGGTGAGGGCATCGACCTCATGCAGTGCACGGGGCACGGGGAGCTGTTCGTCGCCGACGAGGCCGCCGACGTGCAGGTGCTCTACCTCGAGAACGACGCCATCTCCGTCAACGGCGCGAACGTGCTGGCGTTCTCGTCGTCGGTGGAGTGGGACATCCACCGGGTGGCGGCCCGGGGCGCCGCGACGGCCGGCAACCTCTACAACGTCGCGCTGCGCGGCACGGGGTACGTGGCCGTCACGACGAAGGGCGAGCCGGTCGCCCTGGACGTCGCGAGCGCCCCGACGTTCGCCGACGCCCAGGCCGTCGTGCTGTGGACCGCGGGCGTGACGATGGACGTGCGCATCGACACCGGCGGGTTGAAGTCCATGCTCCGCGGCGGCACCGGGGAGACGTTCCAGATGGCGTTCGGCGGGCAGGGGTACGTCCTCGTGCAGCCCAGCGAGTCGGTCACCGACGGCGCGGGCCAGGCCACGGGCGGCGGCGGCGGGCTCGGCGGCTTCCTCAACGGCTGACGCGAGGCCACCGGCGGTCGACCAGGGGCGCGGGCCCGGCCCGCGCCCCTGAGGCGTCCCTGAGGACGGGCACCGACGGGCGGGCACCCGGTGCATCCGGGGACGGGTCCGGCGCGGAAGAGGGGGTGTCAGCACCGCGACGGCACCCGCCGCCCGATCCCGGAGGAACACCATGCGACACCCGCTGCGCACCCCCGTCCTCACCGGCGCCGCCCTGGGCCTGCTCGGCCCCGTGGCCCTGGCCGCACCCGCGCTCGCCGCGGACGCGGACAGCGCCGACCTGTACGTGCTGCACGGCGTCCCCGACACCACCGTGGACGTCTACGTCAACGGTGAGCGCACGCTCGACGACTTCACGCCGGGCACGCTCACCGGGCCGCTCGACCTGCCGACGGGCACGTACACGGTGGCCGTCACCGCGGCTGACGCCGCCGACGCCTCGGCCCCCGTCATCGGTCCGATCGACCTCAGCCTCACCGCCGGCAACAGCTACACCGCGGTGGCGCACCTGAAGGAGGACGGGTCGCCGACGGCCACCCTGTTCACCAACGACATCTCCAGCACGGACGCCGGCCAGGGCCGCCTCACGGTCCGGCACACGGCGGCCGCCCCGGCCGTCGACATCCTGGCCGGGGGCTCGCCGGTGCTCGAGGACGTGACGAACCCGAACGAGGGCTCGCTCGACCTGCCGGCCGGCACGGTGAGCGCCGCGGTGGCGCTCGCGGGCACCACCGCGCCCGTGATCGGCCCGGCGGACGTCCCCGTGCAGGACGGCACGCTCACCGTCGTCTACGCCTGGGGCAGCGCGTCCGCCGGCAACCTGCAGCTCGCCGTGCAGAACATCGGCGGCCTGCACTCCGCTCCGAGCGGCGTCGACAGCGGGCAGGCGGGCCTCGTCGCGGACGACGCCACGTCGACGGGTGGCGTCGCCGCCGGTGCCGCCGCGCTCGTCGCCCTCGCCGGGGTGGCGGCCCTGGGCCTGCGTCGCCGCACCGCGCGCGTGACCGCGGGCCGATGAGCCGGCGCCGTCCGGGGCGCCCCCGCACCGCCCGGCGACCCTCCCAGCCCTCCCGGCGGCGCCGCGCCGCCCTGGCGCTCCTCGTCGCCCCCGCCCTGGCCGTCCTGGTCGGGTGCGGTCCGGCGGCGACGGGTGCCGACGGCGCGACGCCGGGCACGACGGGAGCGGTGGGGGACGCGGGTGCGGCGGGTGCCCCGGGCGGCCCGTCACCGTCCGCCGCACCCGACGGGGCCGCGGCGGACGCCGCCGGTGCCGGCGACGGATCCGGGACCGGGACCGGCACCGGCGCGGCGGCAGGGCTGCCGATGCTGCCGACCCGTCCCGAGGACGTCGTCGTGGCGGCACCCGTCCCGCCGGTGCGGCTCCTCGTCGGGGCCGCCGGCATCGACATGCCGGTGGAGGCCGTCGGCGTGGACGCCGACGGCACCATGGAGATCCCCGCGAGCGCGGGCACGGCCGGGTGGTACCGGTTCGGGCCCGCGCCCGCCGGGGGTGCCGGCTCGGTGGTCGTCGCCGCCCACGTCGACACGGTCGCGGACGGCATCGGGCCGTTCGCGCGGCTGCGCGACCTCGGGCCCGGCGACGTCGTCGAGCTCGCGGACGAGGCCGGCACCACCCACCGCTACGCGGTGACCGCGGTCGAGCAGGTGGCCAAGACGGCCCTGCCCGCCGACGCGCTGTTCGCCCGCGACGGGGCCCCGCGCCTCGTCCTCATCACCTGCGGCGGACCGTTCGACAGGACGACGGGCTCGTACCGTGACAACGTCCTCGTCGAGGCCGACCGCCTGCCGTGAGAGCGCCCGGTGCCGTCGTGACGGCACCCCGCCCGCACGGCGCGGCCGCGGCCTCCCGGACCGCGACGCCGCACCGAGAGGACCACCGCCCCGTGAGCACCCACCGGGCCCCCGACGACCCCGCCGGCGGCGACGATCCCGACGACCGGCCCGACGACCGGCCCGACGACCACGCGCTGGGCCGCGCCTTCGGCGCCGGCGACGAGACGGCGCTGGCGGAGGCGTACCGGCGCTGGTCCGCCCTCGTCCACACCCTCGCGCTGCGCTCGCTGGGCGACGCCACCGACGCGGAGGACGTCACGCAGCGCACCTTCGTCTCGGCGTGGACCGGACGCGGCTCGTTCGACCCCGGCGCCGGGGCCCTGCCCGGCTGGCTCGTCGGGATCGCCCGGCACCGCATCGCCGACGTCCACGCCGCCCGGGCCCGCGTGCGCGCCCTCGAGGAGCAGCTCGCGGCCGGCACCCCGGCCGGGTCGGAGGTCGTCGAGACGGACCTCACCGACCGGCTCGTCGTCGCCGACGAGATCGCCCGGCTGGCGCCGGACGCCCGCCGCGTGATCCACCTCGCCTTCTACGACGGCCTCACGCACGTGCAGATCGCCGACCGGACGGGCCTGCCGCTCGGTACGGTCAAGTCCCTCATCCACCGGAGCCTCGCCCGGCTGCGCACGCGACTGGAGGTGACCGGTGCCCTCCGCTGACCGCCCGACCGGCGCCGACCGTCCGGCCGACCGGCACCTCGACCCCGAGACCCTCGCCCTGCTCGCGCTCGGGGAGGCCCCGCCCGACGACGACGCCGCCGCGCACCTCGTCGCGTGCCCGGGCTGCCGCGACGAGGTGGCCGACCTCGGCGCGACCGTGTCCGTCGGGCGCGCGACCGTGCACGAGGGGGAGCTCGTCGCCCCGCCCGCCCGCGTCTGGGACCGCATCTCCGCCGAGCTCGGCCTGCAGGACGTGCCGGCCGCGCCCACGGACGTCGTCACGGCTCCGCGTCCCCTGCCGGCCGAGGCCACCCGCGCGCCCGTCGTCGACCCGGTCCACGACAGCGCCCACAACCCTGCCCACGACACCGCCCACGACACCGCCCGCACGGCCCGGACCGCGTCCACCCGGCCCCCCGGCCGGCGTCCCGCGGGCGGCGCGCGCCCGCGACGGGGCCGGCGCACCTGGCTGGCCGCGGTGGCCGGGGTGGCGGCGGTCGCGCTCGGCGGCGTGGTGGCGACCCGTGCCCTCACCCCCGACGCACCGCCCCCGCTGGCCAGCGCGGAGCTGGCGGCGTTCCCGGACTGGCCGGGGGCTGCGGGCCACGCGACCCTCGTCGACGAGGACGGCCGGCGCGTGCTGTCCGTCACCCTCGACGTGGACGTGCCCGCGAGCGACTACCGCGAGGTGTGGCTCCTCGCCGCGGACGGCAGCGGGCTGGTCAGCCTCGGGGTGCTCGACGACGCCGAGGGCACGTTCGCGGTGCCCGACGACCTCGACCTGGCCGTGTACGCGCTCGTCGACGTCAGCGACGAGCCCACCGACGGGGACCCCGGCCACTCGGGCGACTCCATCGTGCGGGGGGAGCTGCTGCCGGCCTGACGGCCGGGTGCCGCCGGCGGTACGGGCCCCGGCCGGGCGGGCCTCAGACCCGGGTGGCCTTGCGCTCGTAGAGCCGACGGTCGGCCACCCGGACCAGGGCGTCCGGCTCGAGCGAGAGGCCCGTCCACGCCGCGCCGAGGCTGAGGGTCACCGCCGTGCGGGTCCCGTCGGGGAGGACCTGCCCGACGACGGCGGCCTCGAGCCGGTCGGCGACGGCGGCGGCCGTCGGCTCGTCGACGTCCTCGCACAGCACGAGGAACTCGTCGCCGCCCCAGCGCGCCACCACGTCCCCGGCCCGGACGGCGCCGATCAGGTCGGCCGACACCGCCCGGAGCACGGCGTCGCCGGCCGCGTGCCCGTGGGTGTCGTTGACCTCCTTGAACCCGTCGAGGTCGCCCAGGAGCACGAGGACACCGGCGTCGGAGCGCGGCAGCCGGCGCATGGCCCGCTCGAGGTGCTCGACCGCGAGCCGACGGTTGGGCAGGCCGGTGAGGTCGTCGTGCCCGGCGAGGTGCTCCAGCCGCTGCAGCAGCCGCCGCTCGCCGCTGACGTCCCGGTACTGCGCGACGACGAGGTCCTCCCCCACCGAGGTCAGGTACGCGGTGAGGGTCCGGCCGCGCAGGGCGGGGTCGAGGGGGTCGCCGTCGAAGACCACCTCGTGCACCGCCTGCCCGCCGGTGCCGACGAGCTCCAGCATCGCGGGCAGGAGCACGGCGTCGTCGCCGTAGGTCTCCTTCACGAGGAGCCCCGTCACGGGGCGGCCGGCGATGCGCTCGAGCGCCCGGTTGACCCACGCGAAGCGCAGGTCCACCGGCCGCCCGGCCGGGTCCCGCACCGCCTCGTGCACGACGAGGCCGTCCTCCGGGTGGTCCGCCATGGCGGCGCCGACAGCCGCCAGGACGTGCGCAGGTGGTGCCCCCCGACCGGTCACCGGCCGATCGTCCCACCCCGGCACGCGGGGTCGCGGCCGCTGTGGGGCGCATCACACGGTGCGGCGGCGGGCGCGGCTCAGGTGCCGAACCGCCCCGGCCGTGGCTCCTGGCCCGTCGTCGACCGGATAAGCTCGGCCGCCACGTCCGTGAGGCGGCGGTTGCGGGACTGGCTGGCGGTCCGCAGCACCGCGAACGCCTCCTCCGCGGTGCACCGGCGCCGCGCCATGACGATGCCGAGCGCCTGGTCGATGAGGCTGCGCGACTGCATGGCGTCGTGGAGCTGGTCGACGAGGTCCCCCTGCCGGGCCTGCCGCACCGCGAGGGAGACCACCGCCTGCGCCCGGCCCGCGAAGTCGCTCAGCCTGCCGGCGAGGTCTCCCCCGAACAGCCCGGGCTCCCGGCCGTAGGCGTTGAGCGCCCCCACCGTGCTCGACCCCTCGACCAGGGGGAAGGAGATGCTGCTGCGCACGCCGTGGGCGACGGCATGCACCGGGTAGCCGTCCCACCGCGTCTCGGTGGCCATGTCCTCCACGACGAGGACGACGCCGTTCTCCAGGCACTCGAGACACGGGCCCGTCCCCAGCCCGTACTGGATCTCGTCGACGGCCGACGCCAACGGGTCGCTCGTCGCCGCACGCGGTCCTCGCCGGGGCGGCGCGCGTCGTACTGGCGACCGTGCCCGGCGCGGCCGCCGTCAGCGTGCAGCTCGGTCATGCGGCCGAGCCCGCCGAGATCGCCGCCACCTCGCCCACGGCCGCCCAGGTCGACGGCTGGCAGATCCAGACGGGCGAGGGCCCGTGCGTACAGGAATCCGACACCGCGACGACGGTGCTCACCGCCGACCTGCGCGACGACGCCCGCTGGCCCCGGCTCGCGCGCCGCGCCGGGAGCGCAGCGGCCCCGGCGGTCCTCTCGGCTCCCGTGCTCGACGAGGGGGTCGTCGTCGGCGGCGTCAACGTGTACGGGGGTGCGGTCGGCGCCTTCGGGGACGAGCACGCGGCCGTGGTCGTCACCCTGGCCGCGGCGGTCGCCTCCGCCGTGGCGCACGCGCAGGCGCTCGCGGACGGGCACGCTCTGGCCGACCAGCTGCGCCAGGCGCTGGTCTCCCGTGCCGTCATCGACCAGGCCAAGGGCATCGTCGTCGCGCACCGCGGCGGGACGCCGGACGAGGCCTTCGCCTTCCTATCCGCGCTCAGCCAGCACCGCAACGTCAAGCTGCGGGACCTCGCCCGGGACCTCGTCGAGCAGGGCGCGCTGACGGTCGGTGCCCGCGCGACGGGACTGCTCCGGGACGCGGCGGGGCCGCGGCCGGGCGACGAGGGCGGCGGCCGCGGGGCCCAGCGCGGGCGGGAGTCCCGCTCGTCGCGTTGACTGACGAGCATGGAGCACCGCTACCTCGGCAGGTCCGGGCTGAAGATCTCGGAGATCACGTACGGCAACTGGCTCACGCACGGCTCGCAGGTGGAGAACGACACGGCGACCGCGTGCGTCCGGGCCGCGCTCGACGCCGGCGTCTCGACCTTCGACACCGCCGACGTCTACGCCAACACCGTGGCCGAGACCGTGCTCGGCGAGGCGCTGAAGGGCGAGCGCCGGCAGTCGCTGGAGATCTTCACGAAGGTCTTCGGCCCGACGGGCCCCAAGGGCCACAACGACACCGGCCTGTCGCGCAAGCACATCCTGGAGTCGATCGACGGGTCGCTGAGCCGACTGCAGACCGACTACGTCGACCTGTACCAGGCCCACCGCTACGACCACGAGACGCCGCTCGAGGAGACGATGCAGGCGTTCGCCGACGTCGTCCGCGCCGGCAAGGTCCTCTACGTCGGCGTCTCCGAGTGGACGGCCGAGCAGCTGCGCGCCGGGCACGCGCTGGCCCAGGAGCTGGGCGTCCAGCTCATCTCCAACCAGCCGCAGTACTCCATGCTCTGGCGCGTCATCGAGGGCGAGGTCGTGCCGGCGTCGCAGGAGCTCGGCGTCTCGCAGGTCGTCTGGTCCCCCATCGCCCAGGGCGTCCTCACGGGCAAGTACCGCCCGGGCGAGCAGCCGCCCTCGGGCTCGCGCGCCACGGACGACAAGGGGGGCGCGAAGATGATCAGCCGTTTCATGTCCGACGAGACCCTCGCGGCCGTGCAGGAGCTGACGCCGGTCGCCGACGACCTGGGCCTGTCCATGGCGCAGCTCGCGATCGCCTGGGTGCTGCAGAACGAGAACGTCGCGACGGCGATCATCGGCGCCTCGCGCCCGGAGCAGGTCCACGACAACGTGCAGGCGGCCGGCGTCACGATCCCGGCCGACGCGATGGAGCGGATCGACGCCGCGCTCGCCGGGGTCGTCGAGCGCGACCCCGCCAAGACCCACGACAGCTCACCGACGACACGGGAGGCATGACCATGGAGTTCCGCTACCTGGGCGCCTCGGGGATGAAGATCTCCGAGATCACCTATGGCAACTGGCTCACGCACGGCTCGCAGGTGGAGAACGACACCGCGACGCGGTGCGTGCGCGCGGCGCTCGACGCCGGGATCACCACGTTCGACACCGCGGACGTCTACGCCAACACGAAGGCGGAGACCGTCCTCGGCGAGGCGCTGAAGGGCGAGCGCCGGCAGTCGCTGGAGATCTTCACGAAGGTCTACTGGCCGACGGGCCCGGGCGGTCACAACGACGTCGGGCTGTCCCGCAAGCACATCCTCGAGTCCATCGACGGGTCCCTGCAGCGGCTGCAGACGGACTACGTCGACCTCTACCAGGCGCACCGGTACGACACGGAGACGCCGCTGGAGGAGACGATGCAGGCGTTCGCCGACGTCGTCCGGCAGGGCAAGGCCCTCTACATCGGCGTCAGCGAGTGGACCGCGGAGCAGCTGCGGGCCGGGCACGCGCTGGCAAAGGAGCTCGGCGTGCAGCTCATCTCCAGCCAGCCGCAGTACTCCATGCTCTGGCGGGTCATCGAGGACGAGGTCGTGCCGGCCTCGCGCGAGCTCGGGGTGTCGCAGATCGTCTGGTCGCCCGTCGCTCAGGGCGTGCTCACGGGCAAGTACAAGCCCGGCCAGGAGCCGCCGGCCGGGTCGCGCGCCACCGACGAGAAGGGCGGCGCGAACATGATCAAGCGGTTCATGAACGACACCGTCCTCGAGCGCGTCCAGCGCCTGCAGCCCGTCGCCGACGAGCTGGGGCTCAGCATGGCGCAGCTCGCGGTGGCCTGGGTGCTGCAGAACGACAACGTCGCCGCCGCGCTCATCGGCGCGTCCCGCCCCGAGCAGGTCGAGGAGAACGTCAAGGCCGCCGGCGTCACCATCCCGCCGGAGCTCCTGTCCCGCATCGACGAGGCCCTGGGCGACGTCGTCGAGCGCGACCCGGGCAAGACCGCCGAGACGGCCCCGCAGAAGCGCCCCGTGTGATCGGCACCGGCGGGACGGGACCCCGACCCGCGCGGGCCCCCTCCGGGGTCTGAGGTCCCGTCCCGCCCGGTCGGAGGGGTGACGTCAGCCCTCCGCCGGGGTTTTCACCCGGCGGAGGACTGTCGTGGCGTGGTGGCGGGCCGCCACCGAGCCCTGACATCCCCTGCCGCCTGCGCGGCGTCACCACGCGGCCGGTCTGCGAACGCTCATGGCGTTCGCGGGCCGGCCGTCGTCGTCCCGGAGACGAGGGGCGGGCCGAGACGGGATCGTGATGCGGAACCGCCTCCGACCAGCGTCGACACCTGCCAGGATCGCGGCACCAGGGGCGGGTGTTCCGCCCCGGTCAGCACCGCAGGGGGATCCACCGATGCACCTCCGCCGTACTCTCTCCACCGTCACGACCACGGCCCTCGCGGCGGCCGTGCTCGCCGGCACCGCACCGGCCGCCACCGCCGCCGCAGGCGGGCCCGAGCTCCTCACCGGCGAGCAGCTCACGGCCGGCCAGAGCCTGACGGCTCCTGGGACCGGGTCGCTGGACGGGACGACCTTCGAGCTGGCGATGCAGACCGACGGCAACGTCGTGCTGTACGTCAAGGACCCCTCCGGCGAGTACGCGCTGTGGACGTCGGGCACCGAGGGGAACCCCGGCGCGCGCCTCGTGCAGCAGCCGGACGGCAACACGGTGGTCTACGCCGCCGACGGCCGCGCCCTGTGGCAGTCCGGCACCTACGGCCGGTCCGGTGCGCGGCTCGTGGTGCAGGGCGACGGCAACGTCGTGCTGTACGCCGGGACCGCCGCCGCCTGGCAGTCGCGGACCTACGTCGTCGTCAACAGTTTGGCCGCCGGCGAGGACCTGCAGCCCGGGGAGGTGCTGCCCTCGTCCGACGAGCGGTACCGCCTCGTCATGCAGGGGGACGGCAACCTCGTCGCGTACGGCCCCACGGGGCGCGCGTACTGGTCGTCGGGCACCCAGGGCCACGCCGGGGCGTACGCCGTCATGCAGGAGGACGGCAACTTCGTCGTGTACCGCGCCGACGGGGCGGCCGCCCTGTGGTCCTCGGGCACGTCGGGCAGCGAGGGGGCCTTCCTCTGGTACTGGGAGGGCGGGACGCTCACGGTCCTGGGCAGCGAGCCGTCCACCGGCACGAACTTCACCGCCGTCTGGCTGGTGCCCGGCCTCGAGCCGCTGCCCGAGATCGGCGACCTGTGACGGGTCCCCTCGCCCAACCACCGACCCCCCGACCGACACATCGTCCGACGCACCGACGGCAGGGAGACGACCGCATGTCCGCACGACGCACCCTGTCCGCCCTCGCCGCCGCGGTCCTGGCGGCCGCCACGCTCGCCGTGGCGGCGCCCGCCGCGACCGCCGCACCGCCCGGCCCGGAGCTGCTCGCCGGGGAGACCCTGTCCGCCGGGCAGAGCCTGTCCGCCACGTACGCCGAGGAGCCGGAGGCGACCTTCGAGCTCGCCATGCAGACCGACGGCAACCTCGTGCTCTACGTCAAGGCCGCCGGCGCCGAGCTCGCCCTCTGGTCGTCGGGGACCGAGGGCCACCCGGGCGCGCGGCTCGTCCAGCAGGGCGACGGCAACGCCGTCGTCTACACCGCCGACGGGCGTGCGCTGTGGCAGTCCGGCACCTTCGACCGGGCCGGCGCGCGCCTCGTCGTGCAGGGGGACGGCAACGTCGTCGTCTACGCCGGGACCACGCCGACGTGGCAGTCCGGGACGTACCTCGTGCGCAGCCTGCTGGTCCCCGGCGAGGGGCTCCTGCCGGGCGAGGACCTCGTCTCCTACGACCGGCAGTACCGCGTCGTCATGCAGGAGGACGGCAACCTCGTCGGGTACACGCCCGAGGGCCGCGCGTACTGGCAGACCGGGACGGCCGGCCACCCGGGCGCCGCGCTCGTGCTGCAGGAGGACGGCAACCTGGTCGTCTACGCCGCGGACGGGTCCGCGCTGTGGTCCTCCGGGACGGCGGACCAGCAGGTCGAGGCGCTGAACCTGTACCCGGGCGGCTGGCTCGTGCTCTTCGGCGCCGAGTTCGCCACGGTGCCGTGGCTGGTCGAGGGACCCGGGCCGGCCCCGGTCGACGGCGACCTCGGGTCGTTCGGCTTCTGACGGGTGCGGGAGGGGTCGGTCCGGGTGGACCGACCCCTCCTGCGCGTCCGGGACGGGCCGTGGGCGTGCGTCACGGGCGCGGGTCCACCCGCCGCCACGGCTTCTCGTCGCGGCGGGCGCCGGTGCCGGCGGCGCAGCGGCGGCAGACCGAGGTGACCGCGTCGGCGTCGCGACCGGTGCCGGGCTGGGCGTCGGCCCAGGTGACGTGCGGGAAGCGCAGCAGCCCCTGCCGGCTGAGCTGGAGGCCGCACACGGTGGCGTTCGTGCCCCGCTCCCACGCGTGGACTTCGCCCGACGGCATGCGCACGCCGTCGGGGTCCGTCCACGTCCCCGCAGCGGCCACCGCCGCGCCGCTCACCGTGCGCGCCATCGGACCAGCGTGCCCCAGCACCGGCCCCGGGCGCGCGGTGACCGTGCCGCCGATCACCGGCCACGCGCGCCGCCCGCTGCCCCCGCCCGCTGCCCCCCGCCCGCATGCTGGAGACGCGCACCCTTCCGCGCGCGCACAGCGCACGCACGGGTGACAGTGGGACCGTGACCACGACCTCGCCCAGCGGAGCGACCGCGAGCTCCGCCCTCCAGCAGGGACCCGGCCTGCGCCGCGCGGTGTCCGGCAGGCTCCTGTTCCTCTTCATCCTCGGGGACGTCCTCGGCGCCGGCGTCTACGCCCTCGTGGGCGAGATGGCGGGCACCGCGGGCGGCTTCGTCTGGCTCGCGTTCCTCGTCGCGCTGCTCATGGCGCTGCTCACCGCGGGCTCCTACGCCGAGCTCGTGACGAAGTACCCGCACGCCGGCGGCTCGGCCGTGTTCGCCGAGCGGGCGTACCGCAGCCCGCTCGTCGCGTTCCTCGTCGGGTTCGCCATGCTCGCCGCCGGGGTGGTCAGCGCCGCGGGCCTCGCGCTGGCGTTCGCGGGCGACTACCTCGGGGCGCTGCTGGAGCTGCCGGCGGTGCCGACCGCGCTGGTCTTCCTCGCGCTCGTCGCGCTGCTCAACGCGCGCGGCGTGAAGGAGTCGCTGCGGGCGAACATGGTGATGACGGCGATCGAGGTCTCGGGCCTGCTCGTGGTCGTCGTGGTCGGGTTCCTCGTGCTCGGGCGCGGGGACGGCGACCTGTCGCGGCTCGTGGAGACGCCGGCCGGCACGGGTGCCGCCGCCGCGGTGCTCGCGACCGCGCTCGTCGCGTTCTACTCCTTCGTCGGCTTCGAGACCTCGGCCAACATGGCCGAGGAGGTCGAGGACGTCTCGCGCGTGTACCCGAAGGCCCTCTTCGGGTCGCTGGCGGTCGCCGGTCTCGTCTACCTCCTGGTCGGTGCCGTCGCGCCGGCGGTCGTCGCCCCCGCGGACCTGGCCGACTCCTCGGCGCCGCTGCTCGAGGTGGTGCGGGCCTTCGGGTCCGTCCCCGACGCCCTGTTCTCCCTCATCGCCCTCATCGCGGTGGCGAACGGCGCGCTCCTGACGATGATCATGGCCAGCCGGCTCGCCTACGGGATGGCCGAGCGGGGCCTGCTGCCGTCGCCGCTGTCCCGCGTGCTCCCGCAGCGGCGCACGCCGTGGGTGGCCATCGTCGTCACGACCCTCGTCGCCATGGTGCTGGCCGCGACGGGCGAGCTCATCGACCTCGCGTCGACCGTGGTGCTGCTGCTGCTCTTCGTCTTCCTGTCCACCAACGTCGCCGTGCTGGTGCTGCGCAAGGACCGCGTGGACCACGAGCACTTCCGCGTCCCGGCCGTGGTCCCGGTGCTCGCCATCGTCTCGTGCCTGGTGCTGCTCACCCAGCAGGAGGCGAGCCACTGGGCCCTGGCCGGTGGGCTCCTCGCGGTCGGCGTCGTGCTGCACCTCCTGACGCGGCGCAAGGCCGCCACGCCGCTGCCCGGGGGTTCGCGCACGGACCGCTGACGCGGTCGGCGCGCTGCCGACCACCGCTCGCCGCGGCACTGCCGACGCCGGTTCACCCTCAGGGGTGAGCCGGCGTCGCTGTGCAACGCCGGTGCGGCCGATCGGGAAGCGCTTGCCATCCGGTCCGACCGCGCCTAGCGTCGACGGCACCAGGGTCCACCGGCGCGCGCCTGAAACGTTGCCACCACCGTGGCGACGGCGTGCCCCCACCGGGTGGGCCCGCGGACGAAGGATTCGACGATGAGTCTGCTCCCCCGCGCGTGCCCGCCACGCGCCCTCCTCGCCGGCGGTGCCGGCGCCGCACTGCTCGTCGGCCTCGGGACCGGCGCCGCCGTGGGCGCCCCGGTCGCACCGGCGGCCGTGACCCCGCCCGCCCCCGCCGGCACCGGTACGCAGGTCGAGTGGCTCGACCGCGGCCTCGTCGCCGTGCCCACCGACGACGGGACGTACCTGTCCTGGCGCCTGCTGGGCACGGAGGTCACCGGCGCGACGCCCGAGCGCATGACCGGCGCCGACTTCCACGTGTACCGCGACGGCACGCTCGTCGCCACGGTCACGGACAGCACGACGTGGCGGGACACGTCCGGCGCGGCCGGGGCCACCTACCGCGTGGTGCCCGTCGTCGACGGCCGCGAGACGGGGCCGACGGGCACCGTCCAGCCGTGGTCGCACGGCTACCTCGACGTGCCGCTGCAGAAGCCCGCCGACGGCCGGACGCCCGCGGGGACGATCCACCCCGAGGGCGAGGCCTACACCTACGCCGCGAACGACGTCGCCCCCGCGGACGTCGACGGGGACGGGGAGATCGAGCTCGTCGTGAAGTGGGACCCGTCCAACGCCAAGGACGTGTCGCAGAAGGGCTACACCGGCAACGTCTACGTCGACACGTACGAGCTCGACGGCACGCTGCTGAACCGCATCGACCTGGGTGTGAACATCCGCGCCGGCGCGCACTACACGCAGTTCCTCGTCGAGGACTTCGACGGCGACGGCCGGGCCGAGATCATGCTGAAGACGGCCCCCGGGACGACGACCACGCGCTACACCGACGGCCGGGCGGGCGAGGCGCGGGACATCACGCTCCTGCCCGAGGACGTGGCGGCCGGGGTGACCGGCGACGACGACTACCGGTTGTCGGCGGCGGGCTACCGCGACCACCTGGCGGACGTCCTCGAGGGCTGGTCGGCGCGCGAGGAGGTGACCTCCGGGCAGTGGCCCGCGACGGTCGAGGAGGCCCTGGGCGCCGCGCCGCGGTACGCCTACCCGCTGTCCCGCACCGACGCCGAGGCGCTGGCGGACTACGTCATCGACGTCTACGCGCCCTCCCGGTCCGCCCGGAACGACCTGCGGACCTTCGAGGGCTTCGTGCTCGACGGCCCGGAGTACCTGTCCGTCCTCGACGCCGCGACGGGCGACGAGCTGCAGACGGTCCGCTACGAGCCGGGCCGCACCGACGACGGGCTGCTGTGGGGCGACTACGCCATGGCCCGCATCGAGCCGGGCAACCGCGTGGACCGCTTCCTCGCGGGCGTCGCGCACCTCGACGGGCAGCACCCGTCGGCCGTGTTCGCGCGCGGCTACTACACGCGCTCGACGATGGTCGCGTACGACTGGGACGGCGAGGCGCTGTCCACGCGGTTCACGGTGGACTCCGGCTGGACGCCCATGACGAACCCCTTCGACGACGGGCCGCACGGGCGCGACGGGACCGACCCGGAGTTCGGGTCGATCACCACGCAGGGCTTCCACTCGCTGTCCGCGGCCGACGTGGACGGCGACGGCCGGCACGAGATCGTGTACGGCTCGGCGACGATCGACGACGACGGCAGCCTGCTGTACTCGTCGACCGACACGATGCCCGAGGGCTCGGCGACGCCGGGCGAGGAGGCGCGGCTCGGGCACGGCGACGCCATGCACGTGACCGACATCGACCCCGACCGGCCGGGCCTGGAGGTCTTCACGGTCCACGAGGGCGGCGCCTACGCGCCCTTCGGCTGGGCGCTGCGCGACGCGGCGACGGGCGCGACCCTGGCCGGGGCGTACTCGGGGAGCGACACCGGCCGCGGGATGATCGGCGACGTCGACCCGACGACGCGAGGGCTGGAGATCTGGGCCGGCATGCCCGACGGGTCGAACGGCAGCGGCCTGCTGTCCGCGACCGGTCAGCCGCTCGGCACGCCGGCGCTCGGCACCAACCAGTCGATCCGCTGGGCCGGCGACGGCACGACGCAGATCGTGGAGGGCGCCGGCGACGTGACGCCGTCGATCACCGACCGCACGCGCGGCACGCTGCTCGTCGCCGGGGGGACGCGCACGAACAACGGCACGAAGGGCAACCCCTCGCTCGTCGCCGACGTCCTCGGCGACGCGCGCGAGGAGCTCGTCGTCCGCACGGTCGACAGCAGCGCCTTGCGGGTCTTCACCTCGACCGAGGACACGGACCGCAAGGTCGTCACGCTGCTGCACGACCCGCAGTACCGCGCGGAGACGGCCCGCCAGCAGACGGCCTACAACCAGCCGGCCTACCCGGGCTGGTACCTCGCGTCCGACACGGACTTCATGCAGGTGCCGCTGCCCGCGGTGGCCGGGCCGTCCGTGGCCGGCATCGCGGCGGACCTGGCCGCCCTCCGCGCCGACGGCCAGGTGCGCGGCCCGCTCGCGTCGCTCGCCCGCGGGCACGTGGACGCCGCGCAGCGGTCTCTCGACCGGGGCCGCGACGCGCAGGCCGTCCGGGAGCTCGAGCGGCTGCTCGGCCGCCTCGACGCGCCACCGGCCCGCAGCACGCTGACCGACCGCGCCGGGACCGCCCTGCGCACGCAGGCCGAGGCGGTGATCCGGTCGCTCACCTGAGCACCCGGGCCGGCATGAGGCCGGCGTGCGGCGCGAGGCGCGGTCGACCCCGGGTCGGCCGCGCCTCGTCGTGCGGGCGGGGTGCGACGAGGGGCGCCGGTCAGAGGCCCGAGCGCAGCGCGGCCACGGGTTCGAGCCGGGCCGCCTTCGCCGCCGGGTACCCGCCGGCCAGCAGCCCGACGAGCGCGCCCACGGCGGCGGCCGCCGCCACCACGCGCAGGTCGAGGATCGGCGTCCACTCCTGCGTCAGGCTCACGACCGCGACGACGCCGACGCCGAGCGCCGCCCCGATGAGCCCGCCCAGGGCTCCGACGAGCACGGACTCCGCGACGAACTGCGCCGCGACGTCCCGGCGGCGCGCGCCGAGCGCCCGGCGCAGGCCGATCTCCCCCGCCCGCTCCATGACGGACAGCAGGGTCACGTTGGCGATGCCGACGCCGCCGATGAGCAGCGCCACCCCGCCGAGGGCCAGGAACACGACGTTGAGGTCCGCCCGCACCTCGTCCTGCACCGCGGCGGGCGGCGGGGGCACCGACACGTCGACCGTGTCGGGCGCGTCCGGCGCCAGCGCGATCGGGAGCTGCTCGGCCACGGTCGCCCCCGCGCCGACGGCGATGCGCAGCTGCAGGGCCGCGGGCGAGACGAGCCCGAGGTCCGCGGCCGCCGTCCCCTGCGGCACGACGAGGGCGCCCAGCAGGTCCGGCCGGCGCTCGACGCGGTCGAGCAGACCGACGACCTGGTACGCGACGTCGCCGATGAAGACCGAGGGCTGGGTCGCGACGCGGGTGACGCCCAGCCGCGCGGCGGCGTCGGCGCCCAGGACGACGACGCGGTCGCCGCGGGCATCGTGCCCCGCGTCGAAGAAGCGCCCCTCGCGCAGGTGCCCGCCGACGGCGTCGAGCAGGCCCGGCGACGTCGCGACCACCGGGGGCGGCGCGAGCGCGGGGGCCGACGGGTCGTGCACCGCCACCGTGCTGACCGTCGCCCCGCCGAGGTCGACGGGCGACACCGTCGCCGCGGCCTCCACGCCCGCCAGGCGCTGCGCCCGCTCGGGGGCGTCCCACGGCAGGCTGCCGATGGCCTGCTGCCGACCGCTCCACGTGCTGCGGGTCGCCGGCTCGGCGGTGGCCTGCGTCGCCGCGACCGCGTCGAAGCGCTCGTTGACGCGGTTGGCCGCGGTCTGCGCGAGGCCGATGGTGACGACGACCGACGCGATGCCGAGGACCGTCCCGAGGACGGTCAGCAGCAGCCGCACGGGCCGCGCGCCGACGCCCGAGGTCGCCTCCGCGACGACGTCGCGCAGGCCGAAGCGGTCGCGCCGGGCGCTCATGCGTCCTCCCGCAGCACGCCGTCGGTGATCGACACCCGCCGCTGGGCGCGGGCGGCCACCGCGTGGTCGTGCGTGATGACGACGAGGGTCAGGCCGTCGGCGTGCAGCTCGTCGAAGAGCTCGAGGACCGCCGCCGAGCTGTGCGAGTCGAGGTTGCCGGTGGGCTCGTCGGCCAGCAGCACCGCCGGCCGGGCCACGACGGCGCGGGCGACCGCGACCCGCTGGCGCTCGCCGCCCGACAGGGTCGTCGGCAGGAAGTGCGTGCGGTGCCCGAGGCCGACCCGGGCCAGCGCGGCGAGGGCCAGCTCCCGCCGCTGCGCGCGGGGGACGCCCGCGTAGGTGGTGGCCAGGAGGACGTTCTCGAGGACGGTGCGCTGCGGCAGCAGGTGGAAGGCCTGGAAGACGAAGCCGATGCGTTCCGCCCGCAGGGCCGTGCGCACGCGCTCGCGCGCCCGGGCCGTGGGGACGCCGTCCAGCAGGTACTCCCCGCCGGACGGCCGGTCGAGCAGGCCCAGGAGGTTGAGCAGCGTCGACTTGCCCGAGCCCGACGGCCCCACGACGGCCAGGTAGCCGCCGGACTCCAGGACGAGGTCGGTGGGCTGCAGCGCGGTGACCGTCGCCGCACCGCGGAACTCGCGGTGGACGCCGCGCAGCTCCAGGACGGGTGGCGGCGGCCCGGCCTCCGGCCCGTCGGCGGGCTGCCCGGCGGGGGCGTCGGCGGCGCCGGGGAGCAGGAGCGTCACGAGGACGCCTCCTCCGTCGTGGCGTCGTCGGACGCGTCGCCCTCGTCCTGCCCGTCGTCCTGCCCGTCGTCCGTACCCGCCGTGCCGACGACGACGAGGTCGCCCGCGGCGAGGGGCTCGTCGGACGCGGCGATCTCGACGTAGCCCTCGGCGGCCAGACCGGTCGTGACGGGCACGAGGTGCCGCGCCTCGTCGTCGCCCAGGACCTCCACGCGGCTGCCGCCGTCCGGGCCGGCGCTCAGCGCGGCGAGCGGCACGGCCAGCACCTCGCTGCCCGTGGAGCTCACCGGCACCACCACGCGCACGTTGGTGCCCTGGAGCGCGAGCTCCTGCTCGGGCGTGACGGCGTCGAAGGTGAGCACCACCCGGCGCTCGTCGGTGGGCGCGGCGTCGGACGTGCCCGCGTCGCCGCCCGTCGCGCCCTCGCCCTCGGCACCGCCGGGAGCGGCCTGCGGGGCGTCGGCGGCCGGGTCCTCGACGGCGGTGACGGTGACGCCCAGGGGCTCCCCGTCGAGGTCGACCGTGCCGCGGGTGCCGACGGGCATGAGGGCGGCGTCCTCCTCGGAGGCGCCGGCCGTCACGGTGACGGTGGCACCCGAGACCGTGACGAAGCCCGCGCCGACGGTCTGGCCGCGTGCGACGCCCACGGCGTCGACGCGACGCGGCAGCTCGGCCACGAAGACGGCCTCCGACGCGGGGAACGGGGTGAGCGTCGCGGCCTGCGCCTCCCGCAGGTCGGCCGTCGCGCGCTCCACGGCGGTGCGCGCCGCGGCCACGTCGGCGGCCTCGGCGCGGGTGTCGGGGGCGGCCTCGAGCGCCGACCGGGCCGCGCGCGCCGCCGCCACGTCGGCGTCGAGCCGGGCCAGGGTCGGCGGCGTGCAGTCCGCGGCCGGGTCGCGGGTCTCGAGCGGCAGGGCGCACTGCGTGCCCGCGTAGTCGCGGGCGGCCTGCGCCACCGCGACGTCCCCGTCGAGGCGGACGCGCTCGGCGTCCGTCGCCGGGCCGCGGCGCGCGGCGTCCAGCGCGCGCTGGGCACCGGCGAGCCCCTCCTGCGCCGCCGTGAGGGCGTCCTGCGCCCCCTCGACCGCGGCGGTCAGCTCGTCGCCCGGCTCCGGGGCGGGGTAGCCCGCCCGGTCGTACAGCGCCCGGACGCCCGCCGCGACGGTCGCGTCGTAGTCGGCGTCGGACGGGTCCCCCGCGGAGATGCCCAGGGCCGCGAGCGCCGCGCGCAGCTGCTGCACGTCCGGCCCGGAGACGCCGGCGCGCAGGGTGCGGTACGTCGGCAGCTCCCCGGGCAGCGCCAGGACCGGGCGGCCGGTCACCTCGAGCAGGACCGCACCGGCCTCGACCTGGGCGCCCACCTCCGGGACGCGGCCGGTGACGACGGCCGGCCGGCCCAGGTCGCCCGTCTCGAGCGACAGGCTGACCGGGTCCTCGTAGGCGACGTCGGCCCGCAGCACCACCGTGCTGGCCACGACGCGCTCCTCGACGGGCACGGTCACCGGGCCGGCCGCCGGGGGCCGCTGGGCCGCCGCCGCCTGGGCCGGGGACACGACGAGCCGGCTCAGCAGCAGCCCCAGGAGCAGGCTGACCACCGCCACGGCGGCCAGCACGACCACGGCCGTCCGCCCGCGGAGGGCGGGCGCCTCGTCACCGCCGCGCAGCCACCTCACGCGTCGTCACCGCCCTGCTGCGCCTCCTGCTCCGCGATGAAGGCGTCGACCTCCGCGCGGTGGGCGGCGTAGTACTCCTCCTCCATCTCCTTGAGGATGGCCGCCGTCGTCCCGTCGACGTCCGCCTCCTCGCGGCAGCCGGCGTCGGCGGTGGCGACGGCGATCTCCTCGTCGCGCAGCTCGGCGGCGGCCGCCTCGTCGACCTCACCCGTCTCGGGGTCCATGGCCTCCTCGAAGTACCGGTCGCTGATGTCCTGCTGCGGCTCGTCGGAGGTGGTGTACGGGTGCCCCGCGTCGGCCATGCACGTCACCCACTCCTGCTGCGCGGCTGTGTACCGCGGGTCGGAGGTGGCGTCCTCGTACATCGTGCTGAGCTCCTGCATGACGGGGCTCTCGCTCATGCCGCCCTGGTCGTACACCTCGTGCTGCGCCAGGCCGGAGCACCCTGCGGTCGTCCAGTCCCACTCGACCGGCTCGTCGGGGTCGGCCGCCGGGTCGGGCTCGACCGGCTCGCCGTACAGCGCGGCGTAGTAGGCGGTCTGCTCGCTCTCCGACATCGCCTCGACGGCGGCCTGGTTCGGGTCCTCGGGCATCTCGGGCTCGTCCGGGGAGCCGTACCCGAGCTCCTCCTGCGTCGTGATGCCGTAGCCGTACTGCTCCGCGAACTCGACCGTGCCCCACATGGGCATGTCGGGGTCCGGCTCCGAGAACGCCGTGGTGTTCTGCGGCTCGACCGGCGTGTAGTCGAAGCCCTGCTCCTTCATGCAGGCGGCGATGACCTCCTCGGCCTCGCGCTGCTGCTCGTCCGCGGCCGCCGCGTCGAAGTCCTCGTAGATGCCCTGCAGCTTCGCGCTGATGGGCCCCAGGTCCTCGACCGCGGGGGCACCGCCGTCCGTCCCGCCCTCCCCGTCCCCCTCCGACGACGAGGAGCACCCCGCGAGGCCCAGCGCGGCGACGGCGACGAGGACGGCCAGACGCCGCCCGGGACGCCGCCCGGGCTGGAGCGCGAGGGGGTGGACCGGAGGGTGGGAGTGACGGTGGACGGTGCTCATGGTGCCCCCTCGTGCGACGGACGCCCGTCGCGTCCGCGCGGACGGGCGCGCCGAACGTAGCGCCTCCTGACCTGCGACGGGGCTGGTTCTGGCCAGGACCCGACCGAGGGATGAGCGGGGCGGGTCCGGGGTCCGACCGGAGGATGAGCCGGCTCGTCCGAGGTCCGGCCGGGATCAGACGAGGCGGCGCAGGAAGTCGCGCGTGCGCGGGTCCCTCGGGTCGTCGAGGACCTGCTGCGGCGGGCCCTGCTCGTGGACCCGGCCCGCGTGCAGGAAGCACACCTCGTCGGCGACGCGGCGGGCGAAGCCCATCTCGTGGGTGGCGACGAGCATCGTCGTGCCCTCGGCCTTGAGCTCGACGAGGAGGTCCAGCACCTCGCCGACGAGCTCGGGGTCCAGCGCGCTCGTCACCTCGTCGAGCAGCAGGAGGCGCGGGGAGGTGACGAGGCAGCGGGCGATGGCGACGCGCTGCTGCTGGCCGCCGGAGAGCTGGTCGGGGAACGCGTGCGCGCGGGCGCGCAGGCCCACGCGGTCGAGCACGGCGAGCGCGCGCTCCTCGGCCTCCTCGCGACCGACACCGTGGACGAGGCGCGGCGCGAGCGTCACGTTGTCCAGCACGCGCATGTGCGGGAACAGGTTGTACGCCTGGAAGACCATGCCCATGCGGGCACGGACCGCGTCGGCGTCGACGCGGGGGTCGGTGACGTCCTGGCCCTCCAGCCGCACGACGCCGTCGTCGACGTCCTCGAGCAGGTCGACGACGCGCAGGAGCGTCGACTTGCCGGAGCCGGACGCCCCGACGAGGACCACGCAGCGGTGGGAGTCGACCCGCAGGTCGACGCCGTCGAGCACGACGTGGTCGCCGAACGCCTTGCGGACGCCCTCCACCTGCAGGACGGGGACGGGGGCGGGACCGGGGGCCGTCACCGGATCGGTCCCGCGCCGGCCACGCCCGCCGTCGCGCCCTGCCAGCCGCCGCGGCGGGCGAGCGCGTCGGTGAGGCGCGAGAGGGGGATCGTGAGGGCGACGAAGAGCAGGCCGGCCACGACGTAGGGCGTGAAGCTGGCGTACGCGGAGGTCTGGATCTGCGCGGCGCGCACGGCGTCGACGGCGCCGAGGATCGAGATGAGGCCCGAGTCCTTCTGCAGTGCGACGAGGTCGTTGAGCAGCGGCGGGACCACGCGGCGGACGGCCTGCGGCAGCACGACCGTGCGCAGCGCCTGCGCGTGGGAGAGCCCGAGCGACCGGGCGGCCGCGACCTGCGAGGGGTGGACCGACTCGATGCCGGCGCGGAACACCTCGGCGACGTAGGCGGAGTAGGTGAGGACGAGCGCCAGCCCGCCGAGGACGACCGCGCTCGTCGGGATGCCCTGCAGCCGCAGCCCGGGCAGGCCGAACCCGACGAGCAGCAGGACGAGGATGAGCGGCAGCCCGCGGAAGACGTCGACGTAGACGGTCGCGGCCAGGCGCAGCGGCAGGAACACGGGCCCGCGCAGCGTCCGGCACACCGCCAGGACCAGCGCGAGCACGAGGATGCAGACCGCCGCCACCGCCATGACGCGCAGGTTGAGCCACAGCCCCTCGAGCACGCGCGGCAGGGACGCCCACGCGACCTCGGGGTCGAGGAACGAGGCCCGTACGCGCGGCCAGCCCGGCGACGAGACGAGCGCGAGCACGGCCAGCGCGCCGACGACGAGCGTGGACGCCAGGCCGACGAGGGCCGACCGGCGGGCACGGGCGCGGCGGTACGCCAGCCGCTCGCGGGCGAGGGGCGAGGGCGTCCAGGCGGGGTGCGCCGGGTGAGAGGCGCGATCGGGTGCGGGCTCGGGTGCGGGCTCGGCGGCGCGCGAGGTCACCGCAGGACGGGGGCGCCGGCCGCGTCGGTCAGCCACTGCGCCTCGAGGTCGGCCAGCGTGCCGTCCGCGCGCAGGGCGTCCACCGCCTCGGTGACCGGCTCGGTGAGCGCGGAGCCCTTGTCGAGGACCAGACCGAACTGGTCGGGGTCGTCGCCGGCCGGGAGCTGCCCGACGAGCACGCCGCCCTCGAGCTCGACCGCGCTGAGGTACAGGGCCGTCGGCAGGTCGACCACGATCGCGTCGACGAGGCCGGCCACGAGGGCCTGCTTGACCTGGTCGTTGTCGTTGAAGAGCTGGACGTCGGTCGTCGGCGCGATGGCGTCCTCGGCGACCTGCGCGCTCGTGGTGCCGACCATGGCGCCGATGCGCAGGGGTGCGAGGTCCGCGAGCGAGGCGGCGTCCGCGGCCGCCGCGGTCCCCAGCGTGACGACGGCCTGGGCGGTGTCGTAGTAGGAGGAGGAGAAGTCGAGGTTCTCGCGGCGCTCGTCGGTGATGGAGACCTGGTTGATCGCGAGGTCGAAGGCCTTCGCCCCCGGGGCGATGATCTGCTCGAACGTGGCGCGGACCCACTCGACGTCGTCGGCGGCGTAGCCCAGGCGGTCCGCCACGGCGTAGGCGACCGCGGCCTCGTAGCCCTCGCCCGTCGTCGGGTCGTCGCCGACCACCCACGGCTCGTAGGCAGGCTCGGACGTCGCGATGGTGAGGACGCCGTCGGTGAGGGTGGGGAGGTCCCCACCGGTGGCCGTGCCCGCGTCGGCGGTGGAGGTCCCCGCGCCGGCGGAGGACCCGCCGGACGGCGTCTCGTAGACGGGCGCGCACCCGACGAGCGCCAGGGAGCCGAGGAGGCTGACGGCGGCGAGGGCGAGGGCACGGCGCAACGGGGGCTCCAGGGGGTCGTCGGCCGGCGCGGTCCTGCCGGTCGGGGGCGCGGGAGGCGCTCAATCTACGCGCGGCACCCGCCCCGTGGCGGTCGTCACCAGGTGGTGGCCGTCACGGCTCACGCCTGGGCACCGGCGACCGATCGGGAGGAGGCACGTCCCCCTTGCCGAGGAGTCCGTCATGCCGTTCCGCCGCCGCAGCGACCAGGTCGCGCCGACCGTCGTGCCCCGTGACGTCGAGGCGCTCGAGCAGGTGCTCATCGCGCTGGACGGCGGGGTGGAGGACGAGCAGGACGCACGCGTGAAGATGACGGACACGCTCGTGCGGGCGCTCGGCGTCGACTACGGCGCGCAGTGGGCGCCCGTCGCCGGCGGGCTGGAGCTGGCCTACGAGGCCGGGCCGGTCGCGTCGCGGCTGACGCCCGAGTCGCGGGGATCGCGCGGGACGCTCGCCGAGGCGGCCTGGCGCACGCGCCGCCCGCAGGTCTTCTCGCCCGGTGACACCCCGCCGACCACGCGCAGCGCGCGGCGGATCGCCGCCGAGGGCGTGGGCATGGTCGCGGTGGCCGCGATCCCCATGACGGACGGCGACGAGGTCGTCGGCGTGCTCGAGTTCTGGTCAGCCCGCTGCCTGCCGCGGTTCGCCGACGAGAAGTGGCAGGCCATCGGCCGCATCGCGACCCTGGCGCGTCGGCAGGCGCTGGCCGCGGCGTCGCTGCAGGAGACGCTCAACGACCGCGAGGCCGTCACGACCGTCGTCACGCGCGTCGGTGAGGCCCGCGACGAGGAGTCGGCGATCCGCGTGGCGCTGGAGACCGTGCGCACGGCGTTCGGCTGGGCGTACGGCTCCTACTGGGTGCTCGACGAGGACGCGCGCGTGCTGCGGTTCGCGCTGGAGTCCGGGTCGGCGGGTGCCGACTTCCGCAAGGTGACGTTGGAGGCGTCCTTCGCGGAGGGCGTCGGGCTGTCGGGGCGCGCCTGGAAGGGGCGTGACCTCGTGTTCGTCCGCGACCTCGGGGAGATGACGGACTGCGTCCGGGCGCCCGTCGCGCAGCGGGCCGGCGTCCGGTCGGGCGTGTGCTTCCCGATCCTCGACGACGGGCGCGTCATCGGGACGATGGACTTCTTCACCACGGACACCATCGAGCTCTCGCCCTCGCGCGGGGCGGCGCTGCGCAACGTGGCCCAGCTCGTGTCGCAGCGGCTGTCCGTCGTGCGCCGTTCGGCCGCCGACGCGCGCAACGCGCAGATGCTGCTCGACACCGTCGCGCAGCTGCGCGGGGCGGCCGGCGACGCGGGGCGGGTCGCGGACGAGGCCGTCGGACGCTCGGCGACGATGCGGGACGAGGTGGCGGCCCTCAACGACGCCTCCACCGCGATCGGCGACGTCATCAAGGTCATCACGGGCATCGCGCAGCAGACCAACCTGCTCGCCCTCAACGCGACCATCGAGGCCGCGCGGGCCGGCGAGGTCGGCCGCGGCTTCGCGGTCGTCGCCAACGAGGTCAAGGAGCTGGCCGGCGAGACGGCGGCCGCGACCCAGCGCGTCGCCGGGCAGATCGCGGGCATCCAGGCCAGCAGCCAGTCCGTCGCCTCGGGCATTCACGCCACCAGCGAGATCGTCGGGCAGCTCGACGCGGTCCAGCAGCGCATCAACGACGTCCTGGAGCAGCAGGCGGCGATGGCGGAGCTGTTCGAGCGCGCCTGAGGCGTCCAGCGCCTGCGCCGCGGCGGTCTCAGCCCTCGAGCGGTCCGAGGGACGGGAGGAGCGGCTGTTCACCGGGCACCAGCGCCGGGCGGTGATCCTGCGGGACCAGGGGTGCGTGTTCCCGGGGTGCGAGACCCCGGCCCGGTGGTGCGAGGTCCACCACATCCGCTGGTGGGCCCGGGACGACGGGGAGACGAGCGTCGAGAACGGCGTGGTCCTGTGCGGTCGGCACCACCACGAGGTGCACCGCGCCGACCTCACGATCCGACGCCTGATCGACCGCGCGAGACGTCCGCGGTCAGGACGGATCAAGGCGACCGAGCTGGAACCCGCTCGGTACGAGTTCCGCGCGCCCGACGGCAGGATCGTCGGGCACCAGCGGACGCACGTCGCCGTGCAGGGCCGCCGGGCAGAGGCGTGCGTCATCGGCACCAGGAGCCGCGATGCGGTGCGTGGTCCGCGACCGCTGCCGGCCGGCCGACGCAGCACGTCGGTGCTACCCGCCGGCGGGACCGTCGACCGCCGGATGCGGAGTCACCATCTCGAGCACGCGGTCGACACGGTCGTGCGGGACGGCCAGCTCGATCGCGCCGGCAGCGGTGAGCAGCTCGACCACGCGGCCCGGCTCCGTGGCCCAGCCCCAGCCCGTGGTCCGGCCCGTCGACCGAGCGGCGGTGACGACGAAGGGCCCGGCGTGGAGCCGATGACGGAGGGCGCTGAGCTCGACGCTGCCGGCACCGAGCTGGACCTGGCGGCCGGACCACTGACGTGGGACGCCGTCCACGTCGTCGGCGGACCGCACCGGCAGGACGAGGCGCCCTCGCGCCGCCTCGCGGCGTGCGCGTCGTGACATCGACCACCGCCCGACGACCACGCCGATGAACGCACCCCCTGCCCCTGGCAGACCGGTCGTCCACGCCTCGGTGCCGGGCAGCCCGCGCACGGCGTTGATGCCGCGGACCGCGAGGAGCACGAGCGCGGCGCCGGCGAACCACGCCAGCACGACCACTGCCCGTCGGCCCCAGGGTGTGCGCACGGGTGACCTCCTCCTGGCGGTCCGGGCCGGGCCCGGGCGGACGACCCTCCCACGCACGGTGCCATCCGGCGACCTCCGCCGACTGCGGGCGGCAGCACCCTGTCGTGATCGGTCGGGCAGACGAGAAGGTGCGGGGATGAGCGGGGTGACGACGTCGGGTGGGCGGGTCGAGCGGGACGGCGCGGGGACGTCGCTGGTGTTCCGGCGGGTGCTGCCCTACCCGGTGGAGGTGGTGTGGCGGGAGCTGACCGACCCCGACCGGCTGGAGCGGTGGTACGGGCGGTGGGAGGGCGACCCGGCGACGGGGGCCGTCGTCGTGCGGCTCGTGGCCGAGGGGGACGTGCCCGCAGAACCGCTGCGGATCGACTGGTGCGAGCCGCCGAGCCTGCTCGCCGTCACCGTCGGGGGCGGGGGGACAGGTGGTGGGACGGCGTGGCCGCTGACGGTCGCGCTCGCCGCGAAGGGGGACGGGACGGAGGGGGACGGCGAGGGCGACGGGACGACGCTCGTCTTCCGGCACCTGCTGGGCCCCGACGTCGAGGGCGGCGACGTCGGTGGCATCGGGGCGGGGTGGCACTACTACCTCGACCGGCTGGAGGCGTCCCTGCGGGACGAACCCGTGCCGGACGACTGGGACGACTACGCCGGGCTCGCAGCCGGCTACGGCCCCGCGCACCCCGCCTGACCGGGGGGGAGACGAGCCGACCCGCACGCCCGCACGGCCGGCGGGCGGGCGTGGGGTTCGCCGAGGGTCGGCGCCTCTCCCGCCGGGGGTGGTGACGCCGCTAGCGTGCGGGGGTGGTCGGGGTGCTGCTGTCGCGGGAGGCGGAGGTGTCCGCCCTCGACGGGCTGCTGGAGCGCGCGGTCGAGGCCCGGGACGGGGCCGTCGCCGTGCTCGAGGGACCAGCCGGGATCGGCAAGACGGCGCTGCTGCACCACGTGCGGGACGCGGCGACCGGGCGGGGTGCGCGCGTGCTGGCGGCACGGGCCAGCGAGCTCGACCGCGGGTTCGCCTGGGGCGTCGTGCACCAGGTCCTCGGGCCCGTCGTCGCGGACCCGGCGCTGGACGCGGCGGCACGGGCCGAGCTGCTGGCCGGCGGGGCGACGCGGGCGGCGGCGCTGCTGACGGGCGGTGCGGAGGCCGGCGACGAGGAGTCCTACGCGGTCCAGCTCGGGCTGTTCTGGCTGGTCGCGAACCTGGCGGAGCGGGGGCCGGTGGTGCTGCTCGTCGACGACCTGCAGTGGTCGGACCTGCCGAGCCTGCGCTTCGTCGAGTACCTCGGCCGGCGGCTCGACGGGTTGCCGGTGCTCGTCGTGGCCACGGTGCGGACCGGGGAGCCCGACGCCCCCGCGGAGCTGCTGGCGGAGGTGGCCGCGGGTCCGGGCGCGCGGGTGCTGCGGCCGCGGCCGCTGGGCACCGTCGAGGTCGAGCAGGTGCTCGCGGGTGCGCTCGCGGAGCACCCGCAGGCCGGCTTCGTCGCCGCGGCGTGGCGGACGACCGGCGGCAACCCGCTGCTCGTCGGCGTGCTGGCGCGGGAGGCCGGCGCCGCCGGTCTGCGGGGACGCGACGAGGAGGGCGAGCGGCTCGCGGCGCTCGGGGGTCGCGGTGTGGCCGCCGCCGTGGGACGTCGGCTGCGGCAGCTCGGCGCGGGGGCGACGGCCACGGCGCGGGCGGTCGCGGTGCTCGGGGAGCGCGCGACGCCCGAGGACCTCGGCGACCTGGGCGGGGTGCCGGTGGCCGACGTGCAGGCGCTGACGGACCGACTGGTCGAGGCGGAGGTGCTGCTGCCCGGGGCGCGGGCGTTCGTGCACCCGCTGGTGGCCGCCGCGGTGCTCGACGCGTGCACGCCGCGCGAGAGGTCGGCGCTGCACGCCCGAGCCGCCCGGTTGCTGCGGGCCCGCGGCGCCCGGCCGGAGGAGGTGGCGGTGCACCGCCTGGCGGCGGACCCGGCCGGCGACCCGGAGGCGGTGGAGGACCTGCTGCGCGCGGGCGTCGCGGCGGCCGGTGCGGGCTCGCTCGAGACCGCCGTGCCGCTGCTGCGCCGCGCGCTCGACGAGCCACCGCCCGCCGACCGGCGCGGCGCCGTCCTGCTCGAGCTGGGCGAGGCCGAGGTGCGCGCCCAGCAGCCGGGCGGGCCCGAGCACCTGCGCGAGGCGCTGGCGCTGCTGCCGCCGGGCGACGCGTCGGCCCGGGCGCGCGCCGCCCTCGGCAACCTCCTCGTCCACTCCGACCCGATGGCCGCGCTCGACGAGGTCGGCCGCGGCATGGAGGAGGCCACCGACCCCGGCCTCCAGCTGCGCCTCGAGGCCTTCACGCTGGAGTCCCTCGTCTTCCCCGACGCCTTCGCCGAGCCGCGCCGGGCGGCCTTCGAGCTGGGCCGCACCGACCCCGACCCCTCCCCCGTCATGCTCGTCCACCTCGCCGTCGACGGCGGGTGCGCCGGGCTGCCGCGTGCCGACGTGCTGCGGCTGGCGGAGCGGGCCGTGGCCGACGGCCGCCTCGTCGCCGACGTGGGACCCGCCTCCTCCACCTGGAACCTGCTGACGCACGCGTTCCGGTTCGCCGAGGCCCCCGACCGGTGCGCGCAGGTGCTGGAGGAGGGCGAGCGCATCGTCGTCGAGAAGGGGCTGGTGTCCGCGCGGTTCTTCATCGAGCAGTCGTGGGGGTACTGGCACCGGGACTTCGGGTCGGTGGCGGCGGGGGCGGCGCGCTCGCTGCTGGGGCACGCGGCGATCACGGAGCTCGGGCTCGAGCTGACCATCCCCGCGCTCGCGGCGATCGCGGCGGAGAACCTCGCGCACCTCGACCGGCTCGACGAGGCGCTGGCGCTGGTCGACCGGCCGCTGGGGCCGGCGGAGGGCACGTTCATGGAGCCCTTCGTCCTCTCGGCCCGGGGTCTCGTCCGCGCGGTGGCCGGGCGCCTCGACGCGGCGGAGGTCGACCTCCGCCGGGTGGTGGCGCTGGGCGACGAGCGCGGGTGGGCGGCGCCGCACGCCACGCGCGGGCGGCTGCGGCTGGCGGCGGTGCTCGCGCGCTCGGGCGGCCGGCGGAGGCCGGCGACCTCCTCGCGCACGACGAGGCCGTCGCCACGGTGGCGGGCCTGCGCGGGCCGCTGGGCACCGTGCTGCGCGTCCGTGCCGGGACGCAACGGCCGGAGGCGGCCCTCGCGACGCTGGCGGAGGCCGTCGAGGTGCTGGCGCCGACCCCGTACCGGCTCGAGCACGGCTGGGCGCTGCACGACCTCGGCGCGCTGCTGCTGCGGCGCGGGGACCGCACCGGTGCGCGCGAGCCGCTGCGCCTCGCCCTCGACGCGGCGACGCGCACGGAGTCCGCCCGGCTCGACCGGCACGTGCGGGCCCTGCTCGACGAGGCCGGCGCCCGGCCCCGGCGCGCCTACGCCAGCGGCGTCGACGCCCTCACCGCCTCGGAGCGCCGCGTCGCCGACCTGGCCGTCTCCGGCCTGACGAACCGCGAGATCGCGCAGACGCTGTGGGTCACCCCGAAGACGGTCGAGATCCACCTCGGCCGCACGTACACCAAGCTCGGCATCGCCTCGCGGCGGGAGCTCGCCGCCGCGCTCGGCGCCGGCGCCCGCGAGCACCAGCGGGTGCCGGCCTGAGCCGTGGCAGCGCACCGCGCCGAGAGCGGGGAGCACCGGGGCCTTCACACCGTCGGGTGAGCGAGTCGCCCGGGGTGCCGCCCCGGGTGCCGCCCCGGGGGACCCGACCTAGCGTCGAGGGCAGCGGGCCAGCGAGGGCCCGCCCGACGAGAGGACCGTCCGTTGACGGAGATCACCGCGCACCACGGCCTGTTCAAGGACACGAACCTGCACGTCGACGACACGGGCGGCACCGGCCGCCCGGTCGTCCTCATCCACGGGTGGCCCCTGTCCGGGGAGTCGTTCTCCGAGAACGTGCCGGCGATCGCGGCCGACGGGTACCGCGTCGTCACCTACGACCGCCGCGGGTTCGGCCGCAGCGACAAGCCCCTCACGGGCTACACCTACGACACGCTCACCGAGGACCTGCACACCCTGCTGACGGAGCTCGACCTGCAGGACGTCACGCTCGTCGGCTTCTCCATGGGCGGCGGCGAGGTGGCCCGCTACTTCTCCCTCTACGGCGCCGAGCGCGTGCGCAGCGTCGTCTTCGCCTCGGCGGTGCCGCCCTACATGGCGAAGGGCCCGGACAACCCCGACGGCCCGCTGTCCCAGGAGCAGGCAGCCGAGATGACCGCCTCGCTGACGAAGGACGAGGACACCTTCTACGAC
This sequence comes from Cellulomonas sp. plas2, assembly GCF_057221735.1. Classification (NCBI taxonomy): domain Bacteria; kingdom Bacillati; phylum Actinomycetota; class Actinomycetes; order Micrococcales; family Cellulomonadaceae; genus Cellulomonas; species Cellulomonas sp. plas2. The sequence continues at coordinate 221,162 of NZ_CM170155.1, read as the reverse complement.
GGCTTCACGCGGGACTTCTTCTCCGCGGACGGCGTCCTGAAGGTGACCGAGGCCCAGCGCCAGGAGGCGCTCGCCCTGTGCAAGCAGGCGAACAAGCGCGCCGCGCTGGCGTGCATGGCTGCGTTCGGCGAGACCGACTTCCGCGACGACCTGCCGAAGGTCACCGTCCCCGCGCTCGTCCTCCACGGCGACGCCGACGCCACCGTCCCCTTCGAGGGCTCCGGCGCCCGCACGCACGCCGCCCTCGCCGCCGGCGAGCTGCACGTCATCGCGGGCGGCCCGCACGGCTGCAACGTCAGCCACGCGGAGGAGTGGAACCGGGCGGTCGTGGACTTCCTGGCCCGCTGACGCCCCGGCACCCCCAGCGGGACCGGTAACTGCGGGGGGTGCGTAGGGGTCGGACCCCGATCCCTGCGCACCCCCGCCGCCACGACGCTCGGCGGCATGACCACCACGCACCCGCGCCGGCACGTGCCGGCGCTCTCCTCCCTCCTCGGCCTCACGCTGGCCCTCACCCTCGCGCCGCTCGGCGCGGCTCCCGCGCAGGCGGCGACGACCTGCCTGGGGAAGACCGTCACGATCACCGGCACCTCCGGCGCCGACACCCTCACCGGCACCTCCGGCGACGACGTCATCGACGCGGGCGCCGGCGACGACGCCGTGACCGGCGGCGGCGGCAACGACACGGTCTGCGGCGGTGACGGCGCCGACACCCTCGACGGTGGGACCGGCAACGACACGGTCGACGGCGGCGCCGGGACCGACACGTGGTCCTTCGCGTCGGCGACGACCGCCGTGACGGCCTCGCTCGCGACCGGCACGTCGAGCGGGGCCGGGACCGACAAGGGCACCACGCTCGAGAACCTGCGCGGCGGCACCGGGGCCGACACCCTCACCGGCTCCACGGGCACCAACACGATCGAGGGCGGCGCCGGCAACGACCGCCTCGACGGCGGCAGCGGCACCGACACCGTGTCCTACCGCGGCGCCACGACCGCGGTGACCGTCAACCTCACGACGAGGGCCGCCACGGGCGGTGCCGGCACCGACACCCTGGCCGGGTTCGAGAACGTCCGCGGTGGCGCCGGTGGCGACACGATCACGGGCAGCACCGGTGCCAACACCGTCGACGGCGGGCCCGGCACCGACCGGCTCACCGGCGGCGGCGGCACCGACACCGTCTCCTTCGACTCCGCGACGGCCGGCGTGACCGCGTCGCTGGCGACCGGCACCGCGACGGGTGGCAGCACCGACACGTTCAGCGGCTTCGCGCAGCTCGTCGGGTCCCCCTCCGGCGACACGCTCGTCGGGAACGACGGCGCCAACCGCCTCGACGGCGCCCGCGGCGGCGACGCCTGCAGCACCGGCAAGGGCGCGGACACGCTCGTCGCCTGCGAGGACCTCACGGTCGTCACCGACGCGGCGGGCGCCACGGACGCGGCGACGTGGAGCCTGTCGGCCGGCCAGCGCTTCTTCCTCGACAACCTGCTGACGGGGACGGCCGGCACGAACCTCACGTGGGGCGTCACCGGCCCGGGCGGCACCACCGTCCTGGCGCCCGTCGCGGTCACCACCGCGAACAAGGGCCCGTGGACCGCCACCGCCGGCACCCACACCGCCACCCTCGGCGGCACCGCGGCCGGCACGCACCGGTTCCGGCTCGTGCTGCCCGCCACCACGACCTACCCGTACACGCTCGGCACCACCGTCGGCGCGAACACGCCCTCGTCGGGCCAGGGGGTCCTCGGCGTGCAGGACGTGGACCGCTACACCTTCACGGCCACCGCCGGGCAGCGCGTCTTCTTCCTGTCCTCCGGCGACACGATGGCCGGGTACGCCTACGTCCGGCTGACCCAGCCGTCGGGCGCGGTGGTGATGGAGAAGTTCCTCGTCGGGGACCGCGGGCCGATCACCCTGCCCGTGGCCGGCACCTTCACGCTGTCCGTGGGCACGCCGACGGGCGACGACCACGCCGGCACCTACGGCTTCCGGCTCGCCACCGTGCCCGCGGCGCAGACGTTCGCCACGTCCATCGGCTCCGCGGTCGCGCCCGGCGTCCCCGGTACCGGTGCCGGCACGCTCGAGCAGCCCGGCAGCGAGGACCGGTACACCTTCAGCGGCACGGCCGGCCAGAAGGTCTTCTACGACGCCGGCACGGACACCACCGGCAACCACGCGTTCGTGACGGTCACCTCGCCGTCGGGCGCGAAGGTCCTGGAGAAGTGGGTCACCGGCGACAGCGCGGTGCTCACCCTGCCGACCACCGGGACCTACACGGTCTCCGTGAAGGCCGGCGTCGACGACCGGGCCACCGGCACCTACGGGTTCACGATCCAGCCGGCCACCGCCGGGCCGCAGACCTTCCCGATCACCCTCGGCGCCACCGTGAAGGACGGCGTCCCCGGGCCCGGCGCGGGCAACCTCGAGGGCCCCGGCGCCGTCGACACCTACACCTTCACCGCCACCGCGGGCGACCGCATTGGCTACACGAGCCTCGCCGACACGACCGCCAACTACGGCTACGTGACCCTGTATGCGCCGTCCGGTGCCACGGTGTGGTCCGGATGGATCGCGGCGAACCGCTTCCCGGCCGCCGTGCCCGCCACGGGCACCTACCGCCTGGAGGTCCGCACGACCGACACCACCCACTGGGGCACCTACAGCTTCGCGCTCGTCAAGGCCGCCGCGCAGCAGACGTTCGCGTACACGCTGGGCAGCACGGTCTCGAACGGCGTCCCCGCCGCGGGCGCCGGGAACGTCGAGGGCGTGGGCGGGTCGGACACGTACACGTTCTCCGGCACCGCCGGTGACCGGCTGCTGTACGACGTGCTGGCCGAGTCGACGAACGGCTACCTGTCCCGCACCCTGGTCGCCCCCGACGGCAGGACCGTCGAGCAGGGCTGGGCCTACGGCGACCGCGGCGGGATCGTCCTGCCGGCCACGGGCACCTACCGCCTCGTCATCGCCGGGACGGACAACACCCACTGGGGCACGTACTCGTTCCGGCTGATGAAGACGCCCGCGCCGCAGACCTTCGCGATCCGGGTCGGCCAGACGGTGTCGAACGGGGTGCCGGCCGTCGGCGCGGGCAACCTCGAGACGGTCGGGTCCGTGGACGTCTACACGTTCAGCGCGACCTCGGGGCAGGACCTGCGCTTCGACCACCTCGCCGACGCCACCTCCGGCTACGGCATCGCCAAGGTCACGGACCCGTCCGGCCGCGTGGTCCTCACGAAGTGGCTCGGCTACGACACGGACCTGCCGACGCTGACCTCGTCGGGCACGTACACCGTCACGATCCGCACCGGCGACAACGACGCGGTCCACTCCGGGACGTACTCCTTCGCGCTCGTGACGCGCTGACGGGGCGCTGACCTGCTGCCGGGTCCCTGACAGGCCCCTGACGGGCCTCCGACGACGCGACGGGCGCCGCTCGTCCCCCACCCCGGGGGCGGGCGGCGCCCGTCGTCGTGGCGCACCCGTCCGGGTGGCGCCACCCGGACGGGCTCACCGCGGCCCCGCTCGGTCCGATGGGGGGGACCGGTGGTCCAGGACGCGGGCGCCGCCTGGCGAGCAGGGGAGCACGACGCATGACGGGGATCGACGAGGTGCTGGCGCGCGGTGACGTGCGCAGCGTCTTCCAGCCGATCGTCGAGCTCGGCAGCGGGGCCGTCGTCGCCTACGAGGCGCTGGCGCGCGGCCCGCACGGCAGCCCCCTGGAGGCGCCGGACGCGCTGTTCGCGGCGGCCCGGGACGTGGACCGCCTGCGCGAGCTCGACGAGCTGTGCCGTCGCGTCGCGCTGCGCACGGCCATCGGCGCCGGGGTGCTCGCGCCGCTCATGCTGTTCGTCAACGTCGAGCCCGAGGTGCTCGGCACCGCGCCGCTCGAGGAGCTGCTGGAGATCGCCGCCGGCGCGCCCGCGGGGCTGCAGGTCGTCCTCGAGATCACCGAGCGGGCGCTGGCGGCACGGCCGGCCGAGCTGCTGGCCACCGTCCGCCGGCTGCGGGAGGCGGGCTGGCGCGTCGCGCTCGACGACGTCGGCGCCGAGGACCTGTCCCTGGCCTTCATGCCCCTGCTGCGCCCCGACATCGTCAAGCTGGACCTGCGCCTGGTGCAGCAGCGGCCCGGGCCGGCCGTCGCCGAGATCATGAACGCCGTCAACGCGTACGCCGAGCGCACGGGCGCCGTGCTGCTGGCGGAGGGCATCGAGGACGAGGAGCACCTGGCGACCGCCCGGGCGCTGGGCGCCACGCTGGGCCAGGGCTGGCTCTTCGGCCGGCCGTCCCCGGGCCTGAGCACGGCGCTGCCGGTGCGGGCGCTGGAGCTGCGCGCGCCGCGCCCCACGGCGTCGTCGGCCACGCCCTTCGACTGCCTGCCGGAGGGCACGACGCTGCGCCGGTCCGCCAAGCCGCTGCTCATCGAGATCAGCAAGCACCTGGAGCGCGAGGCGGTGCGGCTGGGCGGCACCGCCGTCGTCGTGTCGACCTTCCAGGAGGCCGCGCAGTTCACGCCGCGCACCCGCCACCGCTACCGCGAGCTGGCCGAGCGCGTCGGCTTCGTGTCCGCGATCGGTGCGGGCCTGCCCGTCGAGCCCGTCCGCGGGGTGCGCGGTGCCGACCTGGCCCCCGGGGACCCGCTGCGGGACGAGTGGGACATCGCCGTGCTGTCGCCGCACTTCTCGGCCGCGCTGCTCGCCCGGGACCTCGGCGACGAGGGGCCGGACCGGCAGCGGCGGTTCGAGTTCGCGCTGACCTACGACCGCGACACCGTCGCCGACGCCGCGCAGGCCCTCATGTCGCGGGTCCTGCCCGCCGGGACCCGCTCGTCGGCGCCGCTCGTCGGGCCGGGCACGTGGGGCGACCAGGCCGACCAGGCCGACCAGGCCGACCAGGACGACCTGGGTACGGCGACGACGGGCGCGGGTGACGGCCGGGCCGCGGGCACGGCCCCGGACGCGGGCTCGGCCCTCGCCGGCCGACCTGCGCCCGGGCGCCACGGCCGCGCCCCGGTGGCGACGGAGGCCGAGCGGACGCTGCGCCGGGCCCTGGCGGCCACGGCCAACGGCGTGAGCATCAGCGACATGACGCGGCCGGACCAGCCGCTCGTGTACGTCAACACCGCCTTCGAACGGCTGTCGGGGCTGCGCGCGGAGGACGTGCTCGGCCGCAACTGCCGCTTCCTCCAGGGCTAGGGGACCGACCCGGCGGCGGTCACCCGCCTCCGCGAGGCCGTCGCCGAGGGCCGCGAGGCGCGCGAGACGCTGCTCAACCACCGCGGCCCGCAGCGCACCCCTTGGTGGAACGAGGTCTACCTCGCTCCCGTGTTCGACGACGAGGGCCGCGTCGTGCAGTACATCGGCGTGCAGAACGACGTCACCGGACGGGTCGAGGCCGAGGCCCGCCTCCAGGCCGAGCGCGAGCGCGCCCAGGCCCTCCTCGTCGAGGCCGAGCGGCTGGCCGGGCGCGACCCGCTCACCGACCTGCTGCACCGGCACCGGCTGGAGGAGCGGCTGGAGGCGGTGCTGCTCGAGGCCTCGGTGACCGGCACCGGCACGGCGGTGCTGCACCTGGACCTCGACGGCTTCCGGGCGGTCAACGACGACCTCGGGCACGCGGCCGGCGACGAGCTGCTGCGGGCCGTGGCGGACCGGCTGCGCACGCGGCTGCGGCGCGGCGACCTCGTCGCGCGGCTGGGCGGGGACGAGTTCCTCGTCGTGCTGCCCGCGCTGGGGCGGGGCACGGCCGGCGACGAGGGGCGGCGCGTGGCGGACGAGCTGGCGCTCCTGCTGAGCACGCCGGTGACGACCTCCCGCGGGGTCGTCGCGGTCGGTGTCAGCGTGGGAGTGAGCACCTCGCCGGAGGACGGCGACGGGTTCGACGCGCTCCTGCAGGCCGCCGACGTGCGCATGCACGCCGACCGGGCGGCGCGCCGCGGCGTCCTGCGCTGAGGCCGTGCCGGCGCCGGGACGACGCGCCGGGACCGCGCCGCGGACGCCGTCAGCGCGGCAGGACGTTCCGCAGCGGCCGATCGGCCAGCAGCGCGTCGAGGTTCTGCCGGATCAGTTCCGCGGCGCCGACGGGCCGGCCCCCCGCGGCGTGCGGGGTGAGCACGAGGTGCGGGGCGTCCCAGAGCGGTGAGCCGGGCGGCAGGGGCTCGGTGGCGGCGACGTCGAGCGCCGCACCGGCCAGCGTCCCCGCCCGCAGCGCGTCGACGAGGGCGTCCTCGTCGACCGTCGAGCCGCGCCCGACGTTGACGACGTACGCGTGGTCCGGCAGGAGGGCCAGCCGGCGGGCGTCGAGGGCGCGGTCGGTCGCCGGTCCGCTGGGCAGGACCAGGACGAGGACGTCGGTGGCCGCGAGCGCCTCGTCGAGCCCGTCGGGACCGACCACGGGCAGGCCGCCGCGCTCCCCGGCCGTCCGCGCGACGCCCGTGACGTGCGCGCCGAGGCCGGCGAGGACCTGCCCCAGCCGCTGCCCGATGGCCCCGAAGCCCCACACGGTGACGCGCGCGTCGAGCAGCGTCGTCACCGGGCCCGGCGGGTGCAGGGGCTGCGTGCCCCCGAGCTCGCGGGCCCAGCGCTGCTCGGCCTGCGCCGCCGCGGACGCGGGCAGGCGCCGCACCAGCGCGAGGACCAGCGCGAGCGCGTGCTCCGTCACCGTCGGGGTGTGCAGCCCGACGCCCGAGCAGAGCACCACGTCGGGCGCGAACCCCGCGGCCAGCACGCTGTCCGGACCGGCCGCGAGCCCCTGCACCCAGCGCAGCGACGTCAGGCGCCGCGCGGCGTCCTCGAGCGTGCCCGCGGCGTTGCCCCAGGCGACGAGCCCCACCGCGTCCGCGTGCTCCGCCGGGACGGGCCCCTCCGGGTCGTACCGGACCAGCTCGACCAGGTCCGGGACCTCCAGGTCGGTGGCGGCGGCGGTCGGCACGAGGAGCTTCACGGTCCCCATCCTGCCCGCGGGCCGGTGGGAACGCCGTCCGTCGTCGTGGCACTCCCGCGACCCGTCCGCGTGACCGTCCGCGTGACCCGTCCGGGTGCACCCGTCCGGGTGGACCGACGGCCCCGGACCACCCGCACGCCGCACGGCTCCTGCCCCGGCGCGCACCGCCGCCGATCGTCCGGGCGAGGGCGACCAGCAGCAGGCGCCCGTGCTCCCCGGACCGGTGTCCGGCGACGACAGGACGGTGGGCCGTGGTGGACGGCGGACGCACGGTGCAGGGCCGCAGGTGGCTGCGCGGGCCCGACGGGCTGGTGCAGCGCGCGCGGTGGCTGTTCTGCGGCAGCGCGCTCCTGTCGCTGGCGCTCACGCTGCCGGGGGCGCTGACGGGCGGCTCACCCGAGGCGGTCGTCCTGGTGCTGACGGGGTCGGTGGCGCTGTCCGCGGTCTGGGTGCGGCGCTACCGTCGTGCGCGCGTCACGCCCGTCGACGACGTGTCGGAGGCCCTGGCGGCGCTGCTCGTCACGGCCGCGGTGCCCGTCCCCGCCATGGCGTCCGGCTTCGCCTTCGCCTCCCTGTGGTCGCGGGCCCTCTACGGCACGGCGCACCGGGCACTGCTGCACACGCTCCTCCTCGCAGCGGGCCTCGTCGGGTCGCTCGCGCTGTGGCCGCACGTGCCGGGCCACACCGGTCCCGCGCAGGCCGCGCCCCTCCTGGCATCCCTCCCCCTCGCGCTGGTCATCCTCTTCGTGGCCCGGCACCTCGCCGTCCACCTCTTCGCGCGGGAGCAGGCGCAGGGCCGGCAGGAGGCGCTGGCCGCGCTGGGCACGCGTCTGCTGTCCGTGACCGGGACGGAGGAGATCTACGAGGCGGCGTGGACCGCGACGGCCGCCGTCTGCCGCACCACGCCCGGCCTGCGCGCGCTGACGGTGCAACCGACGCCCGGTCTCCTCGTCGTGCGCGGCACGGCCGGTCCCTTCGCCGTCACACCCCAGGCCCTGCCGCGCAACGCCCTCCCCCACGACCTGCCGCAGGAGCTCCCGGGCGCCGACGACGAGGGCGTGCCCGTCGCCGCGCACGCCGCCGGGCTGCTCGACGCCGCCGCCGACGAGACGTGCCGCTGGCTCGCCCTGCCCATCGCGGGGGTCGAGGGCTGGATGCTCCTCGGCGCCCCCCGTCAGGTGCCCGACGAGGCCGTCGTCGCCGTGCGCACCGTCATGGCCCAGGTGGCGCTGGCGCTGCGGAGCGCGGACGCCCGGGACGAGCTCGTCCGGGCCGCGCGCACGGACCCGCTGACGGGGCTGCCCAACCGCGCGGCGTTCATGGAGGCGCTGGAGGAGGCCGTCGGCCGGCTCCCGTCGGGGGCGTCGTTCGCGGTGCTGTTCTGCGACCTCGACGGGTTCAAGGCCGTCAACGACGCGCTCGGCCACGCGGCGGGTGACGCGCTCCTGCGCGAGGTGGCCGAGCGCTTCAGCCGGGACGTGCGCGCCGGCGACCTGTGCGCCCGCCTCGGCGGCGACGAGTTCGCGGTCCTGCTGCGCTCGCGGCCGCACGACGACCCCGTCGTCTTCGGGGAGTCCGTGCGCGGCGTGGGTGAGCGGCTGGTGACCGGCGTCGCGGCGCCCGTGACCCTGCCCGGCGGGACGGGGCGCGTGGCGGTGAGCATCGGCGTCGCGGTCGGCACCGCCGGGGCCGGGCTGCCCGGTGCCGACGAGCTGCTGCGCCGCGCCGACGACGCCATGTACCGCGCCAAGGCCGGCGGCAAGGGCCGCGTCGAGTCGACGGAGCTGCGGGCAGGTCGGGCCGTCGTCGGGCAGCCCGTGGTCGCCTGACCCGTTGCGCGCCACCCCGCCGTGCACGGCGCGACCCCCGCGACGAGACTCGCTCACGGGTCCACGGGTCGTGCCGGACCGGGCCCCTGACGGAGGGACGCCCGCACATGACCAGCGCGATCACCAGCACGGCCGGCGGCACCAGCACCGCGACCGGCAGCACCACCAGCACGACCACCACGGCCGGCAGCCCCACGCCCGACCCGGCCGTCACGCGGGAGGTGCACGAGCCCGCGCGCGTCGTCGTCATCGGCGGGGACTCCGGCATCGGCCGGGCCGTCGCCGTCGCGCTGGCGGCCCCGGGGCGGCACGTCGCGGTGACGCACAACAGCGACGAGGAGGGCGGCCGGGCGACGGGCGACGAGGTGGAGGCGGCCGGGGCCACCGCGCACGTCCGGCACCTCGACCTCACCACGCCGACGGACGCCTCGACCGCCGTCGACGAGCTCGCCGACGCGATGGGCGGCATCGACGCGCTCGTCCTGTGCTCCGGCGCCGGGGCGTCGCAGCTCCTCGTCGACCTGCCGTTCGAGCAGTGGCGCGAGGTGCTGACGATCGACCTCGACGGGTTCTTCTGCGCCCTGCAGGCGGCTGCGCGCCGGATGATCGCGGCCGGGCGCGGCGGACGGGTCGTCGCCATCACGTCCGTGCACGAGCACGCGCCGCGGGTCGGCGCGGGCGCCTACTGCGCCGCCAAGGGCGGCATCGGGCTGCTGGTGCGCACGGCGGCGATCGAGCTGGCCGAGCACGGGATCACCGTGAACGCCGTCGCCCCGGGCGAGATCGCGACGCCCATGACCGGCCAGACCGACGACGCCCCCGTGCAGGACGCGCACCGCCCGGGCATCCCGGTGGCCCGTCCCGGCGACGCGCGCGAGATCGCCGCGGTGGTGGAGCTGCTGTGCTCCGCGAAGGGCGCCTACGTCAACGGCGCGTCGTGGGTCGTCGACGGCGGGATGCTGCAGATGGGGCCGATGGCGGGCTCGCACATGACGTCGGACGACTGGCGCCGTCCATAACTTGTTCTAGTTGTCCTCAAACAAGTAGGGTCGTTCCGTGCTCCTCCGGATCGACCCCGGCTCGACCGAGCCGCTGTTCGCCCAGCTCGCGGCGCAGGTGCGCGCCGCGGTGCTGCGCGGCGAGCTGCGGCCCGGCGCCCGCCTGCCCACCGCGCGCGACCTCGCGGCGTCGCTCGACGTCAACCTCCACACGGTCCTGCGGGCGTACGGCGAGCTGCGCGACGAGGGCCTCGTCGAGCTGCGCCGCGGGCGGGGGGCGGTCGTCGCCGCGCACGCCGCGGGCGACCTGGACCCGGTGCACGCGGCCGTGGCCGCCCTCGTCTCCGCCGCCCGCGCCCGCGGGCTCGCGCCCGCCACCACCGTGGGCCTCCTCAAGGACGCCCTGAGCCAGCAGGAGGACCGATGAGCAGCCGCCCGTTCACCAGCCCCGTCGGGACGACCCGGCCGACCGTGCCGCACCGCACGGCCAGCACGGTGCTGGCGCTGGTGCCCGCGGCGGTGACGCTCGGGACGGCTGCAGCGCTCGTCGCGTCGTGGCGGTCGCGGCTGCCCGACCCGGTCGCGGTGCACTTCGGACCCGGCGGCGCCGACGGCTACAGCGCCCTGGGGCCCTTCGTCACGCTCGGCCTGGGCCTGTTCGCGGCACTGGCCGTCGCGGGGTGGCTCGTCGCCGTGCGGTGGGGGCGGGACGCGATGACCCGTCGGATCGGCGTCGGGCTGGCGGCCGGCCTGGCGGCCTTCGGCGCGGTGCTCGTCGCCGGGGTGCTCGCCCTGCAGCGGGGGCTGGCGGACGCCGCCCGCACGCCGGACGTCGACCCGGTGGTGACCGGCGCGGTCGTCGCCGGGCTCGTGCTCGGCGGGCTGTGCGCGTGGGCGGTCCCCGCGGACGCCTCCGCACCGGCGACGGACCCCGGGCCTCTCGACGGGCCGCGCCTCCCGCTGGGCCCGCAGGAGCGTGCGGTGTGGACGGGCCGGGTCGTCAGCCGGGTCGCCGTCGCGCTCGGCGGCGGGGCGACGCTGCTCGTCGCCGCGCTGGCCGTGGGGCTGCGGATACCCGGCCTGCTCGTGCTGGTCGCGGCGCTGGCCGCGCTCGTCGTCACCGGCGCCGTCGTCGTCGTGACGGTCGACGCCACCGGGCTGACCGCGCGCTCCCCGCTCGGGTGGCCGCGCTACCGCATCCCGCTCGACGAGGTCCTCGGCGCCCGGGCGACGCACGTCCGACCGCTGGCGGACTTCGGCGGCTGGGGCTACCGGCTCGGCCGCGGCGGACGGGTCGGGTACGTGCTGCGCACGGGCGACGCGCTGGAGGTGAGCCGCACGGGCGGGCGGACCTTCGTGGTGACGGTCGACGACGCCGCCACGGCGGCGGCGCTGCTCACCACCCTGGCGGAGCGGGCCCGACCCCTCGCGCGCGGCTGACACCCCGCGCGGGCCGGGCCGGGCCGGTCGGACCGGCCCGGCCCCGGACGTCAGCGCCTCAGCCCCGGACGGCCTCGGCCTCGAGCCCGCCGCCGGGGATGGCCGCCAGCAGGTCGCGGGTGTACTGCTCCCGCGGGGAGTCGAACACCTCGTCGGTGGAGGCGTGCTCGACGACCTTGCCCTGCCGCATGACGACGACGGCGTCGGCGATCTGCCGGACCACCGCCAGGTCGTGCGTGATGAACAGGTAGGCCAGGCCGAGCTCCTCCTGCAGGCCGGCCAGCAGCTCGAGCACCTGGGCCTGGACCAGCACGTCCAGGGCGGACACGGCCTCGTCGAGCACGATGACCTCGGGGCTGAGCGCGAGCGCCCGCGCCACGGCGACGCGCTGGCGCTGCCCGCCCGACAGCTCGTTGGGGAAGCGCCGCATCGTCGACGCCGGCAGCGCGACCATGTCGAGCAGCTCCCGGATGCGGCCCTCGCGCTCCTTCGGCGTGCCGACCTTGTGCAGCCGCAGCGGCTCCTCCAGGGACCGGTACACGGAGTACTGCGGGTCCAGGGAGCCGTAGGGGTTCTGGAACACGGGCTGGATCCGCCGCCGGAACGCGAACTGCTGCCGGCGGTCGAGCGCCGCGACGTCCTGCCCGTCGAACCGGACCGTGCCCGAGGTCGGCTCGAGCAGGCCCAGCACCATGTTGGCCGCCGTGGACTTGCCGGACCCCGACTCCCCGACGAGCGCGAGGGTGCGCCCGCGCGCGAGCGAGAAGCTCACGTCGTCGACGGCCATGAAGTCCGATGCGCCGCGCCCGCCGCCGCGCAGCGGGAACACCTTCGTCAGGTGCTCGGCGACGACGATCGCCTCGCGCGGCGTCGCCTCGGCCTCGCCCGCGTGGTGCGCCAGCAGGTCGGCGGCGCCGACGGCCGTGGTCGCCGACGAGCCCGCCGCACCCGCCCTGGCCGTCGTCGCCGGCGCCGCGCCGCGCTCGTGCGCGACCTGGATGCGGCGCGAGGCCAGCGACGGCGCGGACGACACGAGCCGCCGCGTGTACGGGTGCTGCGGGTCCGCGAGGATCTGCCGCGCGGGCCCGGACTCCACGACCTGGCCGCGGTACATGACGACGAGGTGCTCGGCGCGCTCGGCGGCCAGGCCCAGGTCGTGCGTGATGAGCAGGACGGCCGTGCCGAGGTCCTGGGTGAGGCCCTCGAGGTGGTCGAGGATCTGCCGCTGCACGGTGACGTCGAGCGCCGAGGTCGGCTCGTCGGCGATGAGCAGCTGCGGGCGCGACGCGAGGCCGATGGCGATGAGCGCGCGCTGGCGCATGCCGCCGGAGAACTCGTGCGGGTACTGCTTCGCCCGGCGCCCCGCGTCGGGCAGGCCGGCCTCGGCCAGCAGCTCCGCCACGCGGCGGGAACGGTCGGCGCGCGAGCCCGTGAAGCCGTTGGCCCGCAGCGCCTCGTCGACCTGGGTCCCGACGCGCCAGACCGGGTTGAGGTTGGACATCGGGTCCTGCGGCACGAGCCCGATCTGGGCGCCGCGCAGCCGCTCGACGTCCTTGCGGCCCAGCCCGACGAGCTCCCGCCCGCCGAAGCGGATGCTCCCGCCCGTCACGCGGCCGGTGCCCGGCAGCAGGTCGATGATCGCGTGCGCGGTCGTCGACTTGCCGGAGCCGGACTCGCCGACGATCGCCACCGCCTGCCCGGGGTAGACGGTCAGGTCCGCGCCGCGCACGGCCTGGACCTCGCCCACCGCGGTGCGGAACGAGACCTCCAGGCCGCGCACCTCGAGCAGGGGCACGGACCGGTCGAGGGGCGTGCCGGGGCCGGCGGGAGGGGTGGCGGAGGGGCGGGCGGGGGTCGAGGAGGTGCTCATCGGGTGCGCGCCTTGGGGTCGAGGGCGTCGCGGACCACGTCGCCCATCATGATGAAGCCCAGCACCGTGAGCGCGAGCGCCCCGGCCGGGTAGAAGAGGATCTCGGGGTTCGTGCGGATGGCGCCCTGCGCCTGCGAGATGTCGCCGCCCCACGAGACGGTGGACGGCGGCAGGCCGATGCCGAGGAAGCTCAGCGTGGCCTCGGCGACGATGAACGTCCCGAGCGCGACCGTCGCGTAGACGATGATCGGCGCCGCCGCGTTGGGCAGCACGTGCCGGAAGAGGATCGCCGTGCGCCCCATCCCCAGCGACCGCGCCGCGGTGACGAACTCGTTGGTCTTCACGGACATGACCGTGCCGCGGGTGATGCGCGCGATGTTCGTCCAGCCGAACGAGGCCAGCACCAGCGCCACCGTGAGCGCCGTCCGGTCGCGGGAGATGCTCATGATGACGATCGCGGCCAGCACCAGCGGGATCGCGAAGAAGATGTCCGTCACGCGGGACAGGATCGTGTCCGCCCACCCGCCGAAGTAGCCCGCCATCGCCCCGACGAGGGTGCCGACGACCACGACGAGTGCGGTGGTCAGGACGCCGACGGTGACCGACGCCCGAGCGCCGTGCATCGTGCGGGAGAAGATGTCGCAGCCCTGGCGGTCGAACCCGAAGGGGTGCCCGCCGGTCGGGCCGTCGAGCGCGTTGGCCAGCACGCACGAGCGGGGGTCCGTCGCGCTGAACAGGTCGGGCAGCGCCGCCACGAGCAGGACCAGCACGATGATCGCGCCGGAGACCCAGAACAGCGGGCGGCGGCGCATCCCGCGCCACGCCTCGCGCCAGAAGCCGGCGGGGGCGTCCGTGGTGGAGACGGCGTCGACCGCGCCGAGGCCGCCCCCGTCGGCCGCCCGGGCCACGTGCTCCTGCCCGGGACGGGGCGTGCGGGGCGCACGGGCGGGGCCGGCGGTCGCGGCCGGGCCGGCGGTGTGCGGGGTCTCAGGCATAACGGATCCTCGGGTCCAGCGCGGCGTAGAGCAGGTCGACCACCAGGTTGGCGACGATGTAGACGAGCACGAGGACGGTCGTCAGCGAGACGACGGTCGCGTTCTCGCCGCGGGTGATCGCGTCGTAGAGCGTCCCGCCGACCCCGCGGATGTTGAAGATGCCCTCGGTGACGATGGCGCCGCCCATGAGCGCGCCCAGGTCGGCGCCGAGGAACGTGACGACGGGGATCAGCGAGTTGCGCAGCACGTGGCGGGTCGTGACCTGCCCGCGCGAGAGGCCCTTGGCCCGCGCCGTCCGCACGAAGTCCGCCGACAGGTTCTCCTGCACCGAGGTGCGGGTCAGCCGCAGCACGTAGGCGAACGACGTCGCCGCGAGCACGACGGCCGGCATGAGCAGGCTCACCACGTCCGGGTCCCGTCCCGCGGTCACGGGCAGCCAGCCCAGGTTGACGCCGACGACGATCTGCAGGACGAAGCCGATGACGAACGTCGGCACCGCGATGACCAGCAGGCTCAGCACGAGCACGGTCGAGTCGAAGACGCCGCCCTTGCGCAGCCCGGCCAGCAGGCCGAACCCGACGCCGAGCACGGCCTCGATGAGCAGGGCCATGAGCGCGAGCTGGAACGTGACGGGCAGCGCCTGGGCGATGACCTCGAGCACGTCGCGCCCGGCGAAGGTCACGCCGAAGTCCAGCGTGAAGATGCCTTTGAGGTAGAGCAGGTACTGCACGAGGAACGGCTGGTCGAGGTTGAACTCGGCCCGGATCTGCTCCTGCACGGCCTCGGGCAGGCCCCGCTCACCGCCGAGCGCGGCCACGGGGTCACCCGGCCGCAGGAAGACCAGGGCGTAGAGCAGCAGCGTGGCCCCGAGGAACACGGGGACCACCTGCAGGAGCCGGCGTCCGATGTACCAGCGCATGACGATCCACTTCCGTCGTCCGCCCGTGGCCGCGGGGCCCGGGCGGGTGTCGTCTCACCGCGGCGCACGGCGGGCGGGGCGTGCCGTGGCACGCCCCGCCCGTGCTGGTGCGCAGGTCGCCCCGCCGGGGTGCGCCCGTGGGCGCCGTCCCGGCGGGGAGGGACCTCACGCGGCCTTGGTCACCCCGTAGAGGATGGGGTCGGAGTCCCAGCCGAACTCCACGTCGTCGACCGTGTCGGCCCAGCCGCCGGTCGCGTTCGAGTACCACAGCGGGATGCCGGGGAGGTTCTCGAAGAGGATCGTCTCGGCCTCCTTGTACAGCTCCACGGCCTGCTCCGCGTCCGCGGCGCCGTTCGCCTCGGCGAGCTTCGCGTCGAAGTCCGGGTTCGACCACTGGCCGTCGTTGGAGCCCGCGCCCGTGCCGTAGATCGGGCCGAGGAAGTTGCTCATCGCGGGGTAGTCGGCCTGCCAGCCGGCCCGGAACAGGCCGGGGACCGTGCCGCCGTCACGCGCGTCGAGGAACTCGTCGAACGTCGGGTAGGGGTAGAACTCGCAGCCGATGTCCAGCACGGCGCGCACGTTGTTGCACACGGCGTCGACCCAGGTCTGGTGGTCGGAGTCCGCGTTCGAGGCGATCTGCAGGGTGTAGTCGGCGCCGACGGGCTCGATGGCCTCGGCCTGGGCCCACAGGTCCACGGCCGTGTCGGCGTCGAACGCGAGGACCTCGTTGCCGGGGATCTCGTCGGTCCAGCCGTCGATGACCGGGGAGGTGAAGTCGGTCGCCGGGGTGCGCGAGCCGCTGAAGATGGTCTCGGTGACCTCCTCGCGGTCGATCGCGTGGGAGATGGCCTGGCGGCGCAGGAGGCCGGCCTCGCCCTGGAACTCGGGCAGCCACTCCGGCACGGTCATCGTCTGGATGACGGCCGCGGGCTGGTTGACCGCGCGACCCTCGAGGTCGTCCTCGAACGTGGCGAAGGCCGACGACGGGACGTTCTTGATGATGTCGAGCTCGCCCGCGAGCAGGTCGTTGTAGGCCGAGTCCTCGTCCGTGTACGCGATGAGCTCCACGCCGCCGTTCTGCGCGACGCGCTCACCGGCGTAGTCGGGGTTGGGCGACAGCGTGATCTGCGCGTCGTGCTCCCACGAGTCCAGGACGTACGGGCCGTTGCCGACCGGCGCCTCGCCGAACGCCTCGGGGTCGTCGTAGAACGACTCGGGCAGCGGGAAGAAGGCCGCGTAGCCCAGGCGGATCGGGAAGTCCGACTCCGGCTGGTTGAGCTTGACGACGAGCGTGCGCTCGTCCTCGACGACGAGGCCGCCGGCCTCGATGAGCGAGGTGTTCTCGTCGTAGGAGAAGCCCTGGATCGGCTCGAAGAAGTAGGACAGGTTCTGCGCGTTGTCGAGCGCGGCGCCGTAGTCCCACGCGCGGGCGAAGCTGTCCGCGGTGACGGGCGTGCCGTCCGAGAACGTCCAGCCGTCCTCGATCGTGATCGTCCAGGTCTGGTTGTCCTCGGACTCGATCGACTCGGCGACCTCGTTGTGCACGCCGCCCTCGGCGTCGTAGTACACGAGGCCCGCGAAGACGTTCTGGACCGCGACGGAGCCGTTGGTCTCGTTCGTCATCGTGGGGATGAGCGGGTTCTGGGGCTCGCCGTTGCTGACGGTGACGACGCCGCCGCTCTCGCCGCCGCCGGTGGCCCCGCCGTCGCCGGTCTCCTCGGCGTCGGAGCCGCCCGAGCACGCGGACAGGGCGAGGGCGGTCGCGAGCGCGAGGGCCGTCAGGGGCGCGTGACGCCTGATCTTCATGTGTTCCTCCGGGGAGAGGCGGCGACGGTCGTGTCGCCGTCCGGGTGTCCGCAGCGGTACCGGCACAGATCGGTGAGCCGGCTCGTCGGGCGGACCACGGGAGGCTACGTCGGGCCCGGGGGTGCCGTTGGCTCCGCGCCCTCCGGGTCCCGCACGGTTTACCGCCCGGGAACACAGACTTTACGGGACGTTCACGGCGGGCCGTGCACTCCCCCCGCAGGCGGCCTGCAAGCGGCCTGCAAGCGCAGCCCGGCACCGTCCTGCTCGAGACGTCCCGCGCGAGGCGGGACCGGAGCACGGAGGACGGCCATGGCAGGGGTCAGGCAGCAGACGACCGGACGACGAGGGGAGGTCCGTGCACGTGCCCGTGCCGGGGGCCGGGCGGTGCCCGGGCTCCTGACGCTCGCCCTGGCAGGGGCGCTGGCGCTCGCGCCCGCGGGGGCGTCGACCGCCTCGGCCACCACGGCCCTCGACGAGGCGTCGGCCACCACGCCGGCCGCCGACGGGGCGGCGGGCACCGCGGCCCCCGACGAGGCGTCCCGCACGGCGGCGCCGGCCGCGACCGACCTGCCGCACGGCCTGCGGTCGGTGACCGAGCTGCTCGAGGCCGACGGCACCCTGCGCGAGGGCGCCCCGGACGGACCCGTCGACGTCAGCGGCTGGACGATGACGACGGCGCCGGACGGCAGCCCGCGCTTCGTCGCCGAGGACGCCGCGGCCGACGCGTCGTCGGCCGCCCTGGCCGTGGCGGGCGACACGAGCTGGTCGACGACCTTCGGCGCCGCCACCGCCGGCATGGGCCTGACGGCCGTCACGGTCAGCGGCACGAACATCTACGTCGGCGGCACCGTGACGGACCTCGCCTCCACCGCCGAGGGCACCTACCAGCACGTCGCGCGCTGGGACGGGAAGGCCTGGCAGCGATTGGGCACCGGCATCGACGGCGAGGTGATGACGATCGCCGTCAACGGGACCGACGTCTACGTCGGCGGCGACTTCGAGCGGGCCGGCAGCGTCGCGGCCAACGACCTGGCCCGTTGGAACGGCTCGGCCTGGAGCGCCGTGGCCGGCGGTGTCACCAACCCCGCGGCCGACTACGACGAGGCCGTGCGCGCCCTGGCCACCAACGGCAAGAAGCTCTACGTCGGCGGCACCTTCACCAAGGCCGGCACGGTCTCGGCGCGCAGCCTCGCGGCCTACGACCTGACGGCGAAGACCTGGAGCGCCGTCGGCGCCGGCCTGTACCGCTGCGCGAGCTGCGGGGTCGGCGACCCCGGGGCGGTCAACGCCCTGCTGCTGGACGGCACCAAGCTGTACGTCGGCGGGAACTTCGACAAGGCGGGCACCCGCACGACGATGTCGCTCGCCTCGGTCGACACCGCCACGGGCACCTGGACCGCCTACGGCAAGGGCATCCACACCGAGGACGGCTACAAGGGCGTCGTCGAGTCGCTCGCGCTCGACCCCGCCACACGCGCCCTCTACGTCGGCGGCTCGTTCACCCGCGCCAACGGCGTCACCACGATGAACCTCGCCAAGCTCGCCGGGACCACGTTCTCCTCCGTCGGCAAGGTGACGTTCTACGGCGACAAGTACGCCACGGTGCAGTCCGTCGCCTTCTCGGGCGGCAAGCTCTACATCGGGGGCACGTTCACCGAGATCGACGGTGTGAAGCGGTCGAACTGGGCCGTGCGCAGCGGGACCACCTGGTCCACGCCGGGCGGCGGCCTCGACGACGTCGTGGTCGCCATGGCGCCCAAGGACAGCGGGGTCGTCGTGCTCGGCGACTTCGTCACCGCGGGCACCCTGCGGATGAACCGCGCGGGCATCTGGACCGGCACGGCCTGGCAGACGTTCGGCCAGGGCGTGAGCACCACGGCCTACGGCAACGGCGACGTCCACGCCATCGTCCCCGACGGCAGCGGCGCCTACGTCGCGGGCATCTTCAACCAGGTCGGGCAGAAGCCGGCGCGCTCCATCGCGCGGTGGACCGGCTCGTCGTGGGACACCATGGCCGGCGGGGTCACGACGAGCATCGGTGACGCCGAGGTGCACGCGATGGTCAAGGTCGGCACCGACCTGTACGTCGCCGGCGAGTTCTCGAAGGCCGGCGGTGTGGCCGTGCGGAACATCGCGCGGTGGAACGGCACGTCGTGGTCCGCGCTCGGCGCGGGGCTGGACGGGGAGGTCTACGCGCTGCACGTCCTCAACGGCAAGCTGTACGCCGGCGGGGAGTTCGTGAACTCCGGCACGCAGCACCTGGGCGGCGTCGGCGCGTGGGACCTCACGGCCAAGAAGTGGCTGCCCCTGGGCAACCACCCGCAGTACTCCGACGACGTGCGCGCCCTGTCGTCGGTGGCCGGGCAGTACCTCGTCATCGGCGGCCACTTCCACCGCTTCTACGCCGGCGGCATGCCCGCCGTCGAGGGCCTGTACGGCATGACGATGTTCGACACGAAGGACGTCACCGGCAGCGACGTCCTCGACGGGTACTACCTGCTCGAGGGCGTGTCCTGGGCCGGCGGCCCCGGCGGCGTCCGGACGCTGAAGGTCATCGGCGGTGACCTGTACGTCGGCGGTCAGTTCGACCGCGCCGGCATCATGACGCAGGGCCCGGGCACCTCGTCGGGCTTCGCCGCGAAGCACCTGGTGGTGTGGCGGTTCAGCACCACCGGCGCCTGGAGCACGGTGGGCAGCCCGAGCGACCGGGTCGACGCCCTGGCCTCCGCGGGCGGCAAGCTGGTCATCGGCGGGAACTTCCTGTCCATCGGCGGCCGGTCGGCGGCCGGCGTGGCGCTCTACGACCCGGCGGCGCGCACCTACGCCGCCTGGGGCAGCGGCATCGGCGAGGGCGGCTGCGGCATCCGGTCGGTGACGGCCCTGGCCCACTCGTCGTCGCCCGGCACCTGGGTCGGCGGGTCGTTCTGCACGGCGGGCGCGTTCTCGTCGGGCAACCTGGCGCTGTGGAAGGGCACGGCCGGCCTCTCCTGAGCCCGGCAGGAGCCGACCCAGCACCCCCCGGCAGCACCCCGCACCCCGGCGTCCCCCGTGGCCGCCGGGGTGCGGCGCGTCCGAGACCGCGAGGAAACCCTGTGCCCGGGCCGTGCCCGACCTCTACAGTCCGGCCCGGAGGTCGTCCATGGTGCAGCTGTCGGGGTCGGTGCTGGGACCGGTGCGCGTGCTGGTCGACGGGCGCCGGGCCGAGACCGGGGGCCCGACGCAGTCCGCCGCCCTCGCGGTGCTGCTCGCCGCCCGCGGCCGGGTGGTGCCCGACGTCCGTCTCGTCGACCTGCTGTGGGACGAGGCCCCGCCGCCGTCGGCGCTGACCAGCCTGCAGGCGTTCGTCTCCCGGCTGCGCAGGGCGCTCGACCCGGCGCGGCAAGGCGTGATCCTGCGGGAGGGCAGCGGCTACCGGGTCCCGGCCGGGACGGTCACGCTCGACGCCGACGCCTTCGAGGCGGCGGTCGCCGAGGCGTCGGGCCTCGTCGGGCGCGGGGAGCACGCCCGCGCGGCCGCCGTGCTCGAGGCCGCGGCGCGGCTGTGGACCGGGCCCGCCTACGACGGCGTCCCCCGGCGCGGCCCCGTCGCGGCGGAGGCGGACCGGCTGGAGCGCCTGCGCGACGCCGCCGACCTGCTGCGGCTCGAGGCCCTCGTCCGCGGCGGGAACGCCGGCCGGGCGCTGGGCGAGCTCGAGGCGCTGACCCGCGCGACCCCGGAGCGGGAGGACGGCTGGCGGCTGCTGGCGCACGCGCTCTACTTCCTCGACCGGCAGGCCGACGCCCTCGCGGCCCTCGCGCGCGCCCGCGCCGTGCTGCGCGACGAGCACGGCCTCGACCCCTCCCCCGCCCTGCGCGAGACCGAGCGCCGGATCCTGGCGCAGGACCCGGCGCTCGCGCCCGCGGCTCCCGGGCCCGGCCCCGCCGCGCCGACGGCCCGGCGGGCGGTGCCCGCGCCGTTGACGGGCTTCGTCGGGCGGCGGGCCGAGGCCGCGCGCCTGGCCGCGCTGCTCGACGAGCACCGCCTCGTCACCGTGACGGGCATCGGCGGCACGGGCAAGACGCGCCTGGCCCTGTACGTCGCGGCCGCGCGCACGGACGCCGACGGCCCCTGGTTCGTCGACCTCGCCGTGGTGCACGACGAGGCCGTGCTGCTCGACGCGCTCGCCGCGGCCCTCGGGGTGCTCACGCCCGGCGGCCTGCCGGCGCTGCTCGGCGCGCTCGCGGGGCGGACCACCCTGCTCGTGCTCGACAACGGCGAGCACCTGCGCGAGCCGCTGGCCGACCTCGTCGTCGCGGTGCTGGCCGCCTGCCCGGGTGTACGGGTGCTGGTCACGAGTCGGCGGATGCTCGACGTCGACGGCGAGGTCGTGCTGGACCTCGGCCCGCTGGACCCGGCGACGGAGGCCGTGGAGCTCTTCGTCGAGCGCGCCCGCGCCGCCGCACCGGGCTGGGAGCCCGGTGGGGACCGGGACGCTGCCGCAGTGGCCACGATCTGCCGGGAGCTCGACGGCCTGCCGCTGGCGCTGGAGCTCGCCGCCGCGCACTGCCGGACGCTGAGCCCGGCGCAGGTCGCCGCCCAGCTCGACGACCGCTTCGCGCTCCTGCGCAGCGCCCCCGGCGGGTCGCGTGCCCGGTCCGCCGCGCGGTCGCGGGGCGCGTCGGTGGAGGCGGCGCTCGACTGGAGCGTCTCGTCGTTGTCGCCGGCAGCGGCGAGGCTGCACGAGCGGGCCGCGGTGTTCGACGGCGGCTTCGACCTGGCCGCGCTGGCGGCCGTCGGGCCCTCCGGCCCGCCGCACGACGACGAGCCCGACGGCGAGCACGCCGACGAGCCCGACGACGAGCCGGCCGCGGCCCCGGTCCTGGCCGGGCTGGCCGAGCTCGTCGACGCCGGCCTGCTCGCCGTGCTGCGCGCACCGGACGGCCACCGCTACCGCATGCTCGCCACCGTGCGGGAGCACGCGGTGCTGCACACGCCGCCGGACCGGCTCGCGGCCGCCCGCGACGCGCACCTCGCCTGGTGCCTCCGCCTCGCCGCCGAGCTCGGGCCCCGCCTCCGCGGCCCGGGCTCGGGCGCGGCCTTCGCGCGCGCCGAGCGCGAGACGCCGAACGTGCGCGCCGCCCTCGCGCACGCCGGGGCCACCGGTCAGGGCCGTGCGCTGCGGGCCCTCGTCGGGCACCTGGGGTGGTTCTGGTACCGCCGCGCGCACGTGGCCGAGGGCCTGCGCTGGTGCACGGTCGCGCTCGCCACCCCGCCCGACGAGGACCTGGCCACCGCGACGCCCGCCGACGCCGCCGACCAGGCGCGCGCCCTGCTGTCAGCGGGGATGCTCGCGTACCTGGCCGGTGAGGGCGAGGCGGTCGCGCGCTACGGCGTCGAGGCGGTGGCGTGGGCGGAGCGCGCCGAGGACTGGACCACCGCGGCGCTCACCCTCGGCACGCTGGCGTACGTCCACGCCTACGCCGGTGACGTGGCCGCGGCGGCCGCCGCGAGCGACCGGGCCCAGACCCTGGCGCGGCGGCACGGCCCGGACTGGGCGCTGGCCGACGTGCTCATGCTGCGCGGGCAGCTCCTGCGCGACACCGGTGACCTCGAGGGGGCCATGGCCGTCCTCGACGAGGCGATCCGCGTCGCCGCGGCGGCGTCGCACGGCTGGGCGCGGGCCTCGGCCCTGTGGATCAGCGCGAAGGTGGCCCTCGACCTGGACCGCCCCGAGGTCGCCGCCGTCCGCCTGCGCCTCCAGGTGGAGGAGCTCGGCGAGGACGGCGACGTCTCCTCCTGGCTGGTCGGCCTGCACGCCCTGGCCGGCGCGGCGGCGGCACTGGACCAGGCCGAGCAGGGCGCGGTCCTCCTCGGCGCCGTGGCAGCCGCCGGTGAGCGCGCGGGCTTCCACCCGGAGGCGATGGACCCCGTCGACAGCGCCCGCACGGTCGCGGCGGTCCGGGCGGCCCTGCCGGAGGACCTCTTCGCCGAGCGGTCCGCCCACGGCCGCACCCTCGACCGCGACGGCGCGCTGAGCGTGGTCCGCGCCCTGGACGTCCGCGCCGACGAGGCCCTCGACGTCCACCTGCGCCCCGCCGCCACCTCCACCTGACGGTCACGCCTCGGTCCGTGTGCCTCGTGGGCCAGCCCGACGGCGCAGGAACGCCGACAGCCCCGCACCTGTCGGTGCGGGGCTGTCGGCGTCGCTGTCTCAACGAGTGCGCCCGAAGGGACTCGAACCCCCAACCTTCTGATCCGTAGTCAGATGCTCTATCCATTGAGCTACGGGCGCGTGGCCCCGGAGGGCCGCAGACGAGGGTACAGGCGCCGGGGCCCGGGCCCAAATCGGTGGCCGACCGGGCTGGACCGGCTACCCCTCGTCGGGCTCCAGCCGGACGACGGGCTCCCCCGCCTCCCAGTCCAGCGGCAGGACGTTGACGCCGCGGTAGGAGACGTCGTCGTACCAGGAATGGAAGACGAGGAGGTCCTCGCCGTCCGGGCCGACCACGACGTCCTGGCCGCCGGGGCCGATGTAGGCCCGGTCCGTCGCGTCCGTCGTGAGCAGGGGCTCGGGGGCCTTCGTCCACGGGCCCTCGAGCGCGGGGGCCGAGGCCCAGCCGATGGCGTACTGGTCGCCGCCGTAGGAGTTGGCCGAGTAGAGCATCACCAGGCGGCCGTCGCGCTCGACGACCGTGGGCGCCTCGACGAGGTCGCCCTCCCACTCCTGGTCCTGCTTCAGCAGCTTGACGGCCGGGCCCGCCAGCGCGGTCCCGTCGGGCGTCAGGGGCGCGGTCTGCAGCCAGGTGTCGAGGCCGCAGCAGTTGCCGTCGTTCTTCCACAGCAGGTGCAGCGTGCCGTCGGCCGTGCGGAACGTGCTGGCGTCGATCGCCCCGCCCTCGTCGGGGGGGCAGACGAGCATCGCGTCGCCGACGACCTCGAACGGCCCCTCCGGCGACGACGCCACCGCGACGCCGACGCACTGCAGGGACGGCCGGAAGTTCGTCGCCGTGAAGTACAGCGCGTACCGGCCCGGCTCGACCTCCGTCACCTCCGGCGCCCACGTCTTGCCGGGGATGACCCACGACGGCAGCGACGGCAGGACGTCCGGGAGCGTCTCCCACTCCACGAGGTCCGTGGACCGCGCGGCGCGGATGTTGCGCAGGTTCCCGTTGGTCCCGTAGGCGTAGTAGACCCCGTCCACCTCGAGCACGTCGGGGTCGGGGAAGTCGTCGGCGATGACGGGGTTCGGGCCGGTGCCCGCTCCCGTGAACGTGCTCGGCGACGGGCTCGGTGACGCGCTCGCGGTGTCGCCGCCGCCCGCGGTGTCGGCCGCGCCGCCGCCCGTCGTCGACGAGGTGTCGCTGCACCCGCCGACGACGAGGGCGACGACCGCGGCCAGCGCGACGAGCGCGCCCGCGCGGGGCCGGGCCCTCGTCGCCCGCCTCATCCCTTGAGCCCCGAGCGTGAGACGCCCTCGATGATGAAGCGCTGCAGGAACACGAACAGGATGAGCACCGGCACCGAGGCGATGACCGCGCCCGCCATGAGCAGGTCGTAGCGCACGGCGTTGGCGGACTGCAGCGTCGACAGGCCGGCGGGCAGCGTCTGCAGCTCGGGGCTGAAGAGCACGTACACCGGCCAGAGGAAGTCGTTCCAGTTCGTCAGGAGCGACAGCAGCGCCAGGGTCGCCAGCGCCGGCCGCGACAGCGGCAGCACCACGCGCCAGAAGATCCGCCACGGGCTGGCCCCGTCGAGGCGGGCCGCCTCCTCCAGCTCCTCCGGGATCGACAGGAAGAACTGCCGCAGGAAGAACACGCCGAACGCGGACGCGGCCGTCGGGACGATCACCGCCGCGAGGGTGTTCAGCCACCCCAGCTCCCCCACGATGAGGTAGTTGGGGATGATGAGGATGACCGGCGGGATGAACAGCGTGGCGATGATGAGCCCGAAGATGATCCCGCGGCCGCGGAACCGCATGCGGGCCAGGGCGTAGGCCGCGAGCGCCGAGGTGGCCACGACGATGGCCGCGTTGCCCAGCGCCGCGACCAGGGAGTTGGCGAACCACCGCAGCACGGGCGTGCCGGGGGCGGCCAGGATCGACTCGTACGCCTGCGTGGTGAACGGCGTCGGCAGCCACGACGGCGGGAAGCCGGCGGCGTCGGCCCGCGTCTTGAAGGACGTCAGCACCATGAACAGCAGCGGGCTGACGAACACGAGCGCGAGCACGACGAGCAGCACGTACCGCACGACGGTGCGGCCCGTGCGCCGACCGGGGGCCGGCGCGGGCGTCGGCGCCGTGCTGCCGGGACGGGTCGGTGGGACGGCGGTGGCGGTCATCGCGCCTTCCTCTCCCGCAGCAGCCAGAACACGGCGACGCTGAGCACCATGAGGAAGCCCGTGAGCACGTAGCTCATGGCCGCCGCCGAGCCCATCTGGTAGTTGCGCAGGCCGGTCTCGGCGATCTGGTAGATGGCGGTCCGGGTCTCGCGGCCCGGGGCGCCGCGCGTGATGAGGTACGACTGCCCGAACATGTTGGCCGACGCGATGATCGTGATCATCGTGACGAAGGCCAGCACCGGCCGCAGGCCCGGCAGCGTGACGTGCACGAACTGCTGCCAGGAGTTCGCGCCGTCGACCCGGGCCGCCTCGTACAGCTCGGCCGGCACGTCCTGCAGCGCCGCCAGGTAGATGACGGCGTTGTAGCCGAGCGTCCACCACACGGTCACGCCGACCAGGGCCACCCACGCCGCCGGCAGCGACGTGGTCCAGGCCGTGGTGTCGGGCAGCCCGACGAGGCCCAGCCCGTAGTTGATGAGCCCGATGTTCGTGTCGAGCAGGTAGCGCCACAGCACCGCGACCACGGCCACGCCGAGGACGTAGGGCGCGAAGTACACGGCCCGGAACAGGTTCCGGCCCGGGAACTTCTTGTTCATCACCAGGGCGACGACCAGCGGCACGACGAGGAGCAGCGGGACGCTGAAGACCGTGAAGATCGCGGTCGCCCGCATGGACCGCCAGAAGGTGTCCGCGGTGGCGGACCCGGAGAAGAGGTCGGTGTAGTTCTCGAGCCCGACGAACGGCTTGCCGGGCAGCGTGTAGTCCCACCGGTGCAGGCTGATCCACCCGCCGAGCACCACGGGGGCCAGCACGAAGACGCCGAACAGCAGCAGGTACGGCGCCAGGAACAGCCAGGGCGTCAGCCTCCCGTGCGCCGGGACGCCGCGCCGCGACGCCGGTGCGGGGCCCCGCCGGGCGGCGCCGGCCACGTCGGCCGGCGCCGCGACGCGCGTCGTGGACACGTCAGCCCCCGAAGCTCTCGAGGTTCTCCTGCATGAGCTCGGTCGCCTGGTCGGCGGCCCCCGTGAGGGCCTCCTCCGGGCTGCTCTTGCCGAGGACGCCGTTGGCGACCGCCGGCTCGAGGGCCTCCGTGGCGACCGTGCCGATGCCGGGGACCGGCGGCAGGAAGCGCATGTCCTCGATCCGCTCGGCGATGACCTGCTGCGGCAGGCCCTCCAGGGCGCCGCCGTCCCGCACCGACTGGCGGGCGGGGATCATGCCGGCCTGCGCCCAGTCCTCGGAGTGCTCGGACATCCAGGCGATGAAGACCTGTGCGGCGGCCGCCTTGTCCGCGTCGCCCGACGCCTGCTTCGTCATGAAGAACTGGTGGGAGTTCGCCCAGACCCGGTCCTCGTCGAAGATCGTCGGGACGGGCGCGATGCCCCACGGGAGCTCCGAGGCCTGCAGGTCGTTGATCTGCCAGATGCCGTCCCAGGTGATCGACGTCTCGCCGTTCTTGAAGGCGACGTACTGGGAGTCCTGCGCCACGTCGGAGGGGCTGTACCCCTCGTCGACGAGCGAGCGCTGCCACTCGAGCGCCTCGACGCCCTCGGGCGAGCCGAAGGTGGCCTCGGACCCGTCCTCGGCGAACGGCTCGCCACCGTTCTGCCAGGTCAGGGAGTAGAACATGAGGTGCGCGGGCCAGAGCGTCGGGCTCCAGAACGGCGTCTCGTAGCCCGCCGCCTGCAGCTTGTCGAGCGCGTCCATGAAGGACGCCTGGTCGGTGGGGGGCTCGGTGATGCCCGCCGCCGCGAAGTGCTCGGTGTTGTAGTACATGGCCAGCGAGTGGACGTCGAGCGGGATGCCGTAGCGCGCGTCCTGGTAGATGCCCGCCTGCCAGACCTCCTCGCTGAAGTCGTCCTCGGTCAGGCCGATGCCGTCCGCCAGCTCGTCCAGCGGGACGATGACGTTGCGGGCGGCGTTCGTGGCGAGCTGGTCGAGGTGCATGACGCCCACGTCCGGGCCCTCGCCCGCGTTCACCGCGGCGGGGAGCCGCTGGTAGAAGTCCGCCCACTGGATCGTGTTGGGCGTGACCGTGATGTTCGGGTTCTCCTCCATGAACTGCTCGACCATGCCTTGCATGAAGGGGCCGTCGCCGCCCGTGAAGCCGTTCCAGTAGGACAGCTCGACCTCGGGGCCGTCGTACTCGCCGGTGAACTCCGGCAGCTCGGCCGCCTCGCCGCCGCCGCCGCCGGCAGCCTCCTCGGCGGACATGCCGCCGCCGCACGCGGCGAGGGCGAAGGTGGCGGCCAGGCCCGCGGCGGCGAGGCCCAGCCGGGCGCGGGAGCGCCGGGCGGTGGTGGACGTGGTCGTCGTGGTTCTCATCCTCGAGCTCCTCCGGTGGGGGTGCGCCCTGCGCCCCGCCGCCGTGGCGGGGCCTCGGCCGTGCACTGCTGACGGCCCTGCGCGGGTAAACCTTGGACCACTTCCTACCGCACGCTGCCGCGGCGCGTCCACCGGAACAGGTAAACCTTGTACCAATCCGTCACGTCTGCCAGGGTGACGGGCGAGCAGAGGAGGTGGGCGGGGTGGGACGGATCCGCCTGCAGGACGTCGCCGAGCGCGCCGGCGTGTCGATCAAGACCGTCTCGAACGTCATCAACGGCAAGGGCCGGGCGACGGACGAGACGCGCGACCGCGTGCAGAAGGCCGTCATCGACCTCCAGTACCGGCCGAACGTGGCGGCCCAGCACCTGCGGCAGGGGCGCAGCGGGATCGTCGCGGTGGCCCTGCCCGAGCTGACGCAGCCGTACTTCGCCGAGCTCGCGTCCGAGATGGTGCGGGCCGCGAAGACGCGCGGGCTGACGGTCCTGCTCGCGCAGACCGACGGCTCGCCGGAGGCGGAGCGCGCGGCGAGCGACGGCATCGACCTCCCGCTCATGGACGGGCTCGTGCTCAGCCCGCTGACCCTCACCGCGGACGACCTGCGCCACCGGCTCGACCCGACGCCGCTGGTGCTGCTCGGGGAGCACGTGGGCGACGACTCGCCGTTCCCGCACGTCGCCATCGACAACCGGGCCGCGGCGCGGGACGCGACGGCCCACCTGCTGTCCCTCGGCCGCCGCCGGGTCGCGGCGATCGGCGCGAAGGACCCCGCCGGCGGGGTCGTCCCCGCCGAGACCGCCGAGCTGCGGTTCGAGGGGTACCGGACGGCGCTCGCGGCGGCCGGGCACCCGCTGCGCCCCGAGCTCGTCGCGAGCGTCGGGGACTTCCACCGCAGCGACGGCGCCGCTGCCATGCACGCCCTGCTCGACCTGCCGGAGCCGCCCGACGCGGTCTTCTGCTTCAACGACCTCCTGGCCCTCGGTGCCCTGCGGACCCTGCGGGACCGCGGGCTGCGGGTGCCGGAGGACGTCGTCGTCGTCGGCATCGACGACGTCGAGGAGGGCCGCTACGCGACCCCCAGCCTGTCCACCGTCGCGCCCGACAAGCGCAGCATCGCCGAGACCGCCCTGGAGCTCCTGCTCCGCCACCGCACCGACCCCGACGCACCGCCGCGTCACGCCGTCGCCGAGCACCACCTCGTCGTCCGCGAGAGCACCGGCGGCACGCCGCGCCCGTGACCGGAAGGACCCCCACCGTGACCACCACGACGAGCACGACGAGCACGACGACGAGCCCCACGACGGGCACGACGACGAGCCCCGCGACGGGCCCCGTCCCCCCGGCGGCCGCGGCCGGGGACGCCGCGACGACGCCGCGCGCCTCGCGCGGCGACGGCACCTACCCCCGCCCGCAGCTCGTCCGGCCCTCCTGGGCCGACCTGTGCGGGCCGTGGGACTTCGCGCTCGACCCGCAGGACGCCGGCCGTGACGCCGGCTGGTGGCGCCCGGGCGGCCCGGAGGGCGCCGACCCGTTCGACCGCACGATCCAGGTGCCCTTCCCGCCGGAGGCGCCGGACTCGGGGATCGGCGACCCCGGCCCGCTGCGGGTGGTCTGGTACCGGCGGCGGCTGACGGCCGAGGACCTGGCCGCCGCGGGGCTGGGCCGGCAGGGCGACCGGGTGGTGCTGCACCTCGGCGCGGTGGACCACACCGCCGACGTGTGGGTGGACGGGCAGCACGTCGGCCGGCACGAGGGCGGGCAGACACCCTTCGCGCTCGACGTGACGGCCGCCGTCGGCGGCAGCGGTGAAGGCGACGTCGGCACGGGCGCCGTCGTCGTCGTGCGCGCCGAGGACGACCCCGACGACGTCGTGCAGCCGCGCGGCAAGCAGGACTGGAAGCCCTCGTCGCACTCGATCTGGTACGACCGCACGACGGGCATCTGGCAGCCCGTCTGGCTCGAGGCGGTGCCGGCGCTCGCGCTGGAGGAGCTGGCCTGGGAGGCGGACCTGCCGCGGGCGGCGGCCGTGCTGACGGCCCGCCTCTCGTCGCCCCCCGTGCCCGGGACGTGGCTGGACGTCGTCGTACGGCACGACGAGGACGTGCTCGCGGAGCAGCGCGTGCGCGTCCTGGGCCGCGACGTGCGCGTCGTCGTCGACCTGCCCCGGCAGGCCAACGGACAGGGCTACGAGGAGCTGCTGTGGTCGCCGGAGCGCCCCACGCTGCTCGACGCGACGCTCACGCTGTCGGCCCCCGGTGGCTCCCCGGACGTCGTCGCCTCCTACCTCGGCCTGCGCAGCTGCGCGGTCGCGGCAGGCGCCTT
Source organism: Cellulomonas sp. plas2 (assembly GCF_057221735.1). Lineage (NCBI taxonomy): Bacteria > Bacillati > Actinomycetota > Actinomycetes > Micrococcales > Cellulomonadaceae > Cellulomonas > Cellulomonas sp. plas2. The sequence goes on along the minus strand of NZ_CM170155.1, from coordinate 191,403 downwards.
CCTCCTCAACGACCGCCCCTACCGACTGCGGTCGGTGCTGGAGCAGGGGTACTGGCCCGGGACCCACCTGGCCGCGCCCTCGGCGGACGCGCTGCGCCAGGAGGTGCAGCTCATCAAGGACCTGGGCTTCAACTCCGCGCGCGTGCACCAGAAGGCGGAGGACCCCCGGTTCCTCTTCTGGGCGGACCGGCTCGGACTGACCGTGTGGGGCGAGACGGCCAACGCCTACGCCTACTCCCCGCGGTCGGTCGAGCTGCTCACGCGCGAGTGGCTCGAGCTGGTGCGCCGCGACCGCTCGCACCCGTCGATCATCACGTGGGTGCCGCTCAACGAGAGCTGGGGCGTGCAGCACGGCGCGCACGACGTCGCGCAGCAGCACTACGGCCTCGGCCTGGCGCACCTCACCCGGGCGCTGGACCCCACGCGGCCGGTCGTGTCGAACGACGGCTGGGAGCACACCGACTCCGACATCTGGACCGTGCACGACTACGCCGAGCGCGGCGACGAGCTGCGCGCGCGGTACGGCACGCCGGAGGCGGTCGACCGCCTGCTGGCGGGCATCGGGCCCGCGGGACGGCGGCTGCGGCTCGCCGACGCGGCACCCACCCACGACCGCGGGCAGCCCGTCATGCTCACGGAGTTCGGCGGCGTGAGCTACGCGGCCGAGCGCCACGACGCCTGGGGCTACTCGACCGCGACGAGCGACGAGGACTTCGCCGCGCGCATCGGCGACCTGCTCGCGGCCGCCCGCGAGGCCGCGCCGCTGGCCGGGTTCTGCTGGACCCAGCTCACCGACACGGGGCAGGAGACGAACGGGCTGCTGCGCGCCGACCGCTCCCCGAAGCTGCCCGTCGCGGTGCTGCGGCGGCTCGTCACGGGCGTCGACGAGGGGGCGGCCCGCCCGTCCGGGGACGTCGCGGACCCGTCCGTGTGACGGTCGCCCGGCCGTCCCCGCTCGCCCTGCGACCCTCCGGAGTCGCGGTTACCGTCGATCCATGACGCGCACGCTCGAGGCCCGGCCCGCCCTCCCCGGGGAGCAGGACGACCACGGACCGGGGGCGCTCGCGCTGGCCGACGCGGCCCGGGACCGGGTGCGCGACCTGGCAGCCGGCCTCGGGCTGGGGCACGGGGCCGGCCACGGCGAGGGCCGCGCGCGGGCCGCCGCCGGCACCCGTCAGGACCCGCTCATCAGCTCCGACCAGGGGCTCGCCGGGTGGCTGGTGTCGATCCCCGTCGTCATCGTGCTCGGCACCGCGCTGCTGGCCCCCTGGCCGTGACGGGCGGTCGGGCTGCCTGCTGACGCCGGCGCTCAGGCCCCGGGCACCGGGGGCGCGTCCGGCACCCGGGCCGGCGGTGCGTCGGCCGGCCGGGGACGGTCCTGGCGGTGCAGCCGGACGGCCAGGAGGGCGACGTCGTCGGTGGGACGCTCCGGCACCATCCGGGCGACGACCCCGTCGACGAGCTCGTCCAGGGTCGCCCCGCGCAGGCCGTCCGTCGCCGTCGCCGCGACGGTCTCGCGCAGGCGGCGGATGCCGTCGGAGAGCGACGCGTTCCGGCGCTCCACGAGGCCGTCCGTGTAGAGCAGCAGGGTCGTCCCGCGGTCCACGGTCACGACCGAGTCCGTCCGGTCGACCCCCGGGTCGATCCCCAGCAGCAGCGACGAGCCGTTGCCGTGCAGCTCCGTCACCGTGCCGTCCTCGTGCAGCAGGAGCGGCGGCAGGTGACCCGCGTTCGACCAGCGCAGCCGGGTGACGCTCCGCTCGCGCTCGTCCTCGGACTGCTCGAGCCGGGCGACGACCGCGGTCGCCAGCGTCCGGATCTCGAGCCCACGCATGGCCGCGTCGAGCCCGGTCAGGACGCCCGCGGGGGCCTGCCCCGTCGCGTACGCGATGCCGCGCAGCAGCGTCCGCACCTGGCTCATGGCGGCCGCCGCATCGGAGTCGTGGCCCATGACGTCCCCGATGACGAGGACCGTGGCCCCGTCGGGCTGCAGGAACGCGTCGTACCAGTCCCCGCCGACCTGCGCCGCCTCCGCGGCCGGCAGGTACCGAACGACGATCTCGACGTGGTCCGGCTCGACCGGCGCGGACAGGAGGCTGCGCTGCAGGCTCTCCGCGATCCGGTGCTGCTGCTGGTAGAGCCGCGCGTTGTCGATCGCGAGGCCGGCCCGGTCCGCCACCTCCGCGGCGGTCAGCAGGTCCCCGGCGGACAGCTCGCCCTCGTCGGGCCCACGGAACAGGGAGACGATGCCGACGACGCGACCACGGGCCTGCAGCGGCAGGAAGTACGCCGCCGATGGCCCCAGCGCACGCAGCGCGTCCTGGGCCGGGCCCGCCAGCAGCGGTGCGATGTGCTCGGTGGCGTCGACCGGCACGGACACGAGCCGGTGCTCGCGCAACGCCCGGTGCAGGTACGAGTGCTGGTCCAGCGACGGCAGTCGCAGCCGCCGGTACTGCTGCACCAGCGGGCGCGCGTCGGGGTCGGCGTGCCACGAGCCGACGTCCCGCAGGGTCCCGTGCTCGTCGAGCAGCGTCACCAGGCACCACGAGCCCAGGGCCGGCACGAGGTGCTGCGCGAGCCGCGCCACCGCCTCGTCCGTGTCCAGCGTGCCGGTGAGGTCGGCGCTGACGGCGGCGACGAGGCTCAGCCGCCGGGCCGCCCGCTCGACGGCGCCCTGCGCGTCCTCGGCGACCCGGCGCGCCTCGTCGGCGACCCGTCCGGCCTCCGCGGCGGCGGCCTGCGCCGCGTGCCGGGCGGTGATCTCGTGGAAGTGGACCGACAGGCCCTCGTCGGTGGGCCAGGCCCGGACCTCGTACCAGCCGTCGAGGGGCGGCGGGTAGTAGGCCTCGAACGTGCCGGGCGTGCCGGTCAGCACGGCCGCCTTGTACTGCTCCTCGAAGACGCTGCCGACCGTGGCCGGGAAGGCGGTCCAGAGGCTCTGGCCGAGCAGCTCCTCCCGGGAGCGCCCGAGGAGCTTCTCGGCCTCGGCGTTGACGTAGCCGAACCGCCACTCCTCGTCGAGGGAGTAGAAGCCGCCCGACATGGTCTCCAGCACCCGCGCGACGCGCGCGTCCGCGTCGCGACGGGCCGTCGTGTCGTACGCCGAGCCGAGCAGGCGCACCGCCGTGCCGTCCTCGCCCGCGACGGCCCGTCCCCGCGCGTGCACCCAGCGCGTACCGCCCCGCGGCAGCATGACGCGGTACTCCGCGTCGTACTCGTCGCACGCCTCGATGGCCACGCGCAGGGCCTCCTGCACCCGCGGGCGGTCGTCGGGGTGCAACGCGGCGACGAAGTCCTCGATCGTCCGGCCGAACTGGCCCCGCTCGAGCCCGAAGATGTCCAGGAGCTGGTCGTCCCACCCGAGGGCGCCGGTCACCAGGTCCCAGTCGAAGGTGCCGACGCCCCCGGCGCGCACCGCGAGCTGCCACCGGGTGCGGTCCGCCTCGTACTCCGCCGCGAGGGCCGCGAGCTCGAGCTCGGTGGCGGCGTAGCCCGCCAGCTCGTCGAGCAGGGCGACGTCCTCGTCCCGCCACGGCCGGGGCGTCGGGTCGAACACGCACAGCGCGCCCACGACGTGCCCCTGCTGGCCGCGCAGGGGCACGCCCAGGTACGCACCGACGGCACCGCCGGTCACGGGCGGGAGGTCCGCGACCCGGTCGTCCTGCGCCGCGTCGGTGACGACGACGGGTGCGCCGGCCGCCGCCGTCACCGTGCACAGCGAGTCCGCCAGCGGGCTGCGCGTCCCCGCCGGGTCCGGCCCCGGCCCGTGGCCGGCACCGACGACCTGCACGTCCTCGAGCAGGGAGATCTGCGACGACGGCGCACCCAGCAGCCGCGACGCCAGCCCCACGACGCGGTCGAGCACGGGGCTGCCCACCGCCGGGAGCACGCGCCGAGTGGCGGCGACCCGCTCCGGACCCCCGGGAAGGCCGGGGGTCCGGTCGGTTGCGGACGCGCTCACGGGATCACCTGCTGGGGGGCGGGCGCCGGGAGCCGGATCGGCGACCCGCGGAGGCGCGGTGCGGGGTCGGCGGAAGGATAGGCGAGGACGGGCCGCCCGTGACGGCCCGCCCATCATCCGTTCGCGGGTGCCACCCTCAGGTGGTCGAACCGCGCGGTGGCCCCGGCACCGCCGTGGGCGACGAGGCCGATGCGGACCTCGGCACCGGCGTCGAAGGTCCACGTGCCGCCGTGCACCCATGTGATGCCGTCGGTGCTCGTCGAGGCGCGGACCTCCTGCTCGCCGGCCGCGTCGGCCGTGCGGGTCAGCCGCAGCCACGTCGTCTCCGCCGGGGGCCCGACGATCGTGCCGCCGTACCGCGTGCCGCCCGCGAAGGGGATCTCCCGGCCGAACTCGGTCTGCCGGGTGTTCCAGATGGCCACGTGCGAGAGGCGGGCGAAGTCGTCGTCGTCGACGTAGGCGACGATCCCGCCCTGCTGGTAGTTGCGGATCTCCTCGACCCCGAGGTCGATGGTCAGCCGCGTCTCGGCCACCCAGTCACCCTCGGGGGCGTCGCGCAGGAGCAGCCCCGCGTCGTCGCTGTCACCCGTGAGGTCCTTGGCCTCCGTGGGCCAGACGAGGGAGCCGTCCTCCACCCGGACCTGCGGGTCGCGCACGGCGGTCCAGCCGGAGGCCAGGGTGTCGCCGTCGAACTCGTCGCCGAGCGCCGGGTCCCAGGGGCCGGGAGCGGTCGGCTCGACGACGTCGGTCACCGGGACGGCGGCCGGCAGGACGCTCACGTCGTCGACGTGCGCACCGGGCCCGTCGACGAGGACACCCGCGGCGCCGTGCGTCCGGGTGCCGCGCGGCAGGTCGAGGACGACCTCCGCGAGCGGGTCGCCGAGGCGGGCGTGGCTGAGCTCGGCGCGCGCCTGCCCGTCGCGGACCTCGAGGACCAGCGCGTGCCAGGCGTCGGACCGGAACGCGTCGGGCAGGGGCGCGCTCGACGTGGCCGTCACGGCGGTGCGACCGCGGACCGTGGCCGTCGTCTCGACGACGAGCACGTCGTCCTCGAGCCGCGCCCGGATGTGCGCGGCCTGCAGCGTCGTCCCGCGACCGCCGACCGCCGCGGCCAGGGTGGTGCTGGCCGTCGAACCCGCGGCACGCCGGACGTCGGCCTCGACGCGGACGTCGGTCAGGCCGCCGCCGCGGGTCAGCAGGGTCGCGGCGCCGGTCGAGGCGGCGTACGGGCCGGCGGCGACGTCGGTCGCCGTCGCCCAGGCGCCCTCGGCGCGCAGCGCGGTGGTCCCGCGGCCGTCGGGCAGGCCCGCGTCGAAGCCGGTCACCGCGCGACCGCCGGTGACGGGGCCGGGCTGCGCGTCGTCGGAGCCGCCGAGGCCGCCCCGGACGATCGGCCAGCCGTCGACCCAGTCCAGCCGGTCGACGAGCATGGGCCGCTCGTTGATGCCGTCCGTGCCGTCGAGGTACGGGTCGGCGCGGTCGATGGCGTGGTAGACGATCCAGTCCTGGCCGGCGAGGTCGGTCGTGATCGCGTTGTGCCCCGTCCCGACGAAGGCGTTGCCGTTCGGGAACAGCACGGGCGTGCCGCCGGCGCGGCTCTGGTCGAGCGGGACGCCCTCGCGGTCGACGTAGGGGCCGGTCAGGTCCCGCGACCGGCCGACCTGCACGCTGTAGCCCGTCGTCGGGCCGGCGCAGCAGTTGGCGGTGGAGGCGAACAGGTACCACCAGCCGTCGCGCTGCACGACGTAGGCGCCCTCGAACTTGTTGTCGATGGCCACGCGGGTGGGCGTGCCGACCGCGCGGGTGCCGTCGTCGGACAGCTCGGTGACGAAGATGCCCCCGTAGTAGGAGCCGTAGAAGAGGTGCTCCTCGCCGTCCGGCGTCGCGACGTGGTGCGGGTCGAACGTCCAGAGGAAGTCGCCGGGTCCGCCCGCCCCGCGCCGCGGGCCGACCACCGGGCCGCCCGCGTCGGTCCACGGGCCGGTCGGCGTGGGCGCGGTGGCGACCCCGATGGCGCCGTCGCCCCGCTCGCCGGTCACCGTGGTGTCGGTGACGACGTAGTAGAGGCGGTACTCGCCGTCGACGTACCGGATGTCCGGCGCCCAGAGCGCGGTGCCGCCGGCGGTGTCCGCCCAGGACGGCAGCGTCGTCTCGGTGAACGCGTCGCCGACGTACTCCCAGTCGACGAGGTCCTGCGAGCGCGACATCGGCAGCAGGTGCCGCGTCCCCTCCCCCTCGCGCAGCGGGTCGGTGGTGCCGTAGGCGTACCACCAGCCGTCCTGGCCGCGGATGACGGCGGGGTCGGCGTAGGTGTCGGCGAACGTGTCGCTGACCGGGTTGGTGTACGTCGTCGCGGTCGGCGCCAGCGGCCCGTCGCCGACGACCGTCGGACCGGGGGCCGCCGCGGCGGTCGGGGCCACCAGGGCGGCACCCAGCGCGACGGCGGCGGTGAGCAGGGCGGGGCGTGCGGGTCGTCTCATCGTCGAGCTCCCAGGCAGGTCGGGACGGCCCACCCGGCGCTGGGTAAACCTTGGACCACCTAGTCCTACCCGCTGATCGGCGGCCGTGTCCAGAGCAGGGGCCGCCCGGTCCTCACCTCGCGGTCGACCGTCACCGGCTGGGCCACGACCACGCCGGCACGTCGAACGGCCCCTCCTGCCCCCGCACCCGCGTCGCGCCGAGCTCCTTCACCAGCTCCACCTCGGCCAGGTCCTCGGCGTCCACCGCGTCCGCGAGCACACGACGCAGCGCGGCGGAGTGCGTGACGACGACGACCTGCGTGCGCCGCGCGGCGGCCGCCACGAGCCCGCCGAGCCCGGGCAGCAGGTCGGGGTGCAGGCTCGTCTCCGGCTCGTTGAGCACGAGGAGCCGCGGCGGCCGCGGGCTCAGCAGCGCGGCGGCCCACAGGAGGTAGCGCAGCGTCCCGTCGGACAGCTCCGCGCCCCGCAGCGGCCGCAGCAGCCCGTGCTGGTGCAGCTCGAGGCCCAGGAGGCCGCCCCGTTCGACGACAGCGACCCGCGCGTCGCCGAACGCCGCGGTGACGGCCTCGTCGAGCAGGTCCCCCCACCCGGCGTCGACGATCGTCGCCACCGCCGCCGCGAGGTCGCCGCCGTCGGCGGCCAGCACCGGCGTCCGGGTGCCGACGCGCTCCTGCCGCGCCGGCGCGTCCGGGTCGGCGCGGAACCCGTCGTAGAAGCGCCAGGACCGCAGCGTGCGGCGCACGGCCGACAGCTCGGGCGCGCCCGCCGGGTCGACCACCTCGCTCAGCAGGCTGTCCCCGGTCGCCAGCTGCTCGGGCATCCGCCGCCACCCGCCCTCGTCGTCCCGCAGCCGCGCGGTCGGCCCGTGCCGCTCGGCGACGAGGGACCCCGCCCGCAGCACCTCGCCCGTCCACACCGCCTCGACCTTGATCTCCGGGTCTCGGGCGAAGACCCCGCCCTCCTGCGGCAGCCCGAGGTCGGCGGCGTAGCCGTGCCCGTCGGCGACCACCCCGAGCCGCAACGCCACGGGCCGCCGCCGCCGGGTCCCCTGCACCGGGGCGCGGCCCTGGCGCACCTCCAGCCCCGTCCCCTCCGGGCCGGCCCACAGCGTCGAGTCGAGACCGCCCTCGCGCGCCAGCGCCCCGACGGCGCCGCCGAGCGCGATCCCGGACAGCAGCCGCAGCGCCCGGTACAGGTTCGTCTTCCCCGACCCGTTCCCACCCGTCACCACGGTCAGCTGCCCCAGCGGCAGCACGAGCTCGCGCAGGGACCGGTACCCCTCGACCGCCACCGTCGTGATCACCCGGCCAGCGTGCCGCACGGGTCCGACAGCGAGGCGACACGTCCGGCGGGCACCGGCGGGCACCGGCGGTGGCAGCACGACGGCGGGCACCCGTCCGGGTACCCGCCGTCGTCGTCGCCACCGCGTGCGGCGGCCGCCTCTCCGCCCTGCGCTCAGCGCAGGAGGTCGACCTCCAGGTCCGCCCAGACGAGGCGGTGGTCGGACGTCGGGAACGGGAAGGTGCCTGTTAGCTCCGAGCCCGGCTGCCCCGCGGCCGGCCAGAACACCCCGGCGTCGGCGACGCCGAGCGTGGTGGACGGCAGGACGTAGTCGACCCGCAGGTTGCCCGGCGCGGTGTCGGCGAAGTCCGCCGTGTCGAGCGCCGGGTCACCGGTGTGGGCGGCGTTGGCCGCACCCTGCGAGGCCGCCGCCTCCGGCCCGCCGGCCGAGGTCGGCGCCGGGTCCTGCAGCAGGTCCAGGCTCAGGAGCTGACCGATCGCCGTGTCGTAGGAGTCCCCGTCCGCCGGGTCGGCGTTGAGGTCCCCGACGATCACGAACCGCTCGCCGCGGGCGAGGCCGCCGTGGACGCCCTCGTCGTCGTACACGTAGTCCGCGCCCTGGACGTAGTCCGCCCAGAACCGGATCTCGTCGTGGTTGCGGCGGCCGTTGCGGTCCTCGGCGCCGTCGAACGACGGCGGCGTCGGGTGCGCGGCCAGGACGTGGACGGTGCGGCCGTCGACGACCACGGGCACGTCCCAGTGCGACTTGGAGGACAGCGGGAAGCTCTCCAGCTCCTCCGACGAGTACCAGTCGGCCGGGATGACGTTGCCGGGCATGTCCTGCCACCGGAAGCCCTGGAACGTCCGCACCGCGTCGGTGTCGATCGGGTACCGCGACAGGACGAGCATCCCGTACTGGCCCGGGAAGGCGCCGAAGCCCCAGGCGTCGTCGGGGCCGCCCACGGACCCGTCGTTGTCGAGGTCGAACCCGGACGGCACGCCGGTGTTCACCGGTGCCCAGAAGGCGTACGGGTACGTCACCGGCGCCCCGTCGCCCTGCGGCACCGCGAGGTAGTTCTCCCGGAACAGCCGGGCGCTGACCCCCTCGGCGTCGTGGTCGAACTCGTTGAGCAGCACCACGTCGGGGGCGGCGGTCTGGATGACCTCGGCGACGGCCTTCGCCTGCGCGTTGTCGCCCGTGGCGAGGTCCGCGGCCAGGCCGCCCTCGGTCGCCCGGTTGAGGGACAGGTTGTAGGTGGCCACCCGCAGGTCGTCCGTCACCGCGACGGCCGGGTCGTCGGTGAAGGCGTTGTCCATGCCGGCCTGCACGAAGGCCCGGATCTCGCCGACGAGGTCGCCGGGGGCGTTCGGGTCGTCGCCGATGCGGAACTCCGCCGGCAGGAACTGGTTCTCCTTGCGGAAGGTCCAGCCCGTGACCTCGAGGCCGAGGCGGTGGGCCTGCTCGATGACGCCGGTCGGCTCGCCGAGCGTGCCGTCCTCCTCGCGCGGGATCATGACGTTCTTCTGCAGCCCGACGACGTCGGCGTACTCCGCGACGTCGTGCAGGCCCTCGCGCGTGACCATGTCCGCGTAGGTGAGCGGGTCGCCGGCGGCGACCTTGTCGGCCGGTGCGCCCACGGCGTCGATGAGCTGGGCCAGGCGGACCGTCGTCATCCCGTTCAGCTCCTGGAGGTTGCCCACCTCGAAGGACTGGATCTGCACGGGGTAGCCGCGGCTGTTCCAGCCCGCGGCGTCGATGCCGGCGACGACGGCCTCCTCCATCGAGAGGCCGATGGAGTCGAAGTACGTGCCGTGCTTGATCTCGGGGATCACGCCGACCGGGCGGCCGTCGCAGGAGACCGAGCGCCGCGCCAGGTCGATGACCTCGTCGAACGTCGGGATCTCGTACAGGCCGTCGAAGGCGGTGTTGCCCGGGCGGACCTCGGGCAGGCGCTCCACCGCGCGCAGGGTGCGGAGCTCGGCGAGCGTGAAGTCCTCGGTGAACCAGCCGGTGTAGGCCGTGCCGTCGACGGTCTTCGTCGTGCGGCGGTCCGCGAACTCCGGCCGCGTCGCGACGTCCGTCGTGCCGCTGATCTCGTTCTCGTGCCGCGAGACCAGGACGCCGTCCTTCGTCATGACGAGGTCCGGCTCGATGTAGTCGGCACAGGCGAGGATGGCCCGCTCGTACGCGGCCAGCGTGTGCTCGGGCCGCTCGCCCGAGGCGCCGCGGTGGGCGATGACCGTGGTCTCGGAGGGCGCCGCGGCGGGGACGCGCCGCAGGTCGACGACCGCGAGCTCCGTGGCGTCCGGCGTCCCCGGCACGCGCGCGGCGTTGCCCGGGTAGTTGTTGTCGTTGGCGATGAGCAGGCGCCCGTCGCGCAGGCGCACGACCGTCTCGAAGGACTGCACCGGCAGGGAGTACGGGTCGCCCGTGCCGTACCCGTCGCCCGCCCCGATGCCGTCGGGGTTGGCGATCTTCAGCGCGTCGAGGACGAGCGTCTTGCGCAGGTAGCCGTCGGGCTCGACCTGCTTCAGGTCCACCTCGTAGACGCGCTTGGTGACGGACGCGGCGCCGTCGAAGTCGTCCCGCTCGACGACGAGCATCCGGTGGTTGCCGACCATGAACGCGTCGCCGATGACGTTGGGCTCACGGTCCGCCTCGTAGTCCCAGGTCCGGCCGGTGTACTGCCCGGTGGCCGTGTCGACCTCGTGGACCGTGCGCCGGCGCTCCTGCGGGTCGTCGACGTAGGCGCCCTCGGTGATCGGGTAGAGGAACTTGCCGTTGGCCGAGACCGCGAGCGCCTCGAAGCCCTTGGAGGCCTTGACGCGCGGGCTCTCGTCGGGCGCGAGGAAGGGGTTCTGCGGGGAGCGGCCGCCCGGGAACGGCACGGGCGCCTGCAGCAGCTTGCCCGTGGCGTCGACGTGCAGGAGGAACGGCCCGAACTCCTCGCCGATCCAGAAGGTGCCGTCGCGGAGCTGGACGAGGGACTCGACGTCGAAGTCGCCGCCCGTCAGCAGCCGCTCGGCCGTGCCCTCGTTGACGATCGGGAAGCCGGCGAGGCCGTCGGGGTCGCGCAGGCTGACGAAGCCGTCGAGCGCGAGCTCCCCCGAGCCGCCCTCGGCCGTCTCCCAGTCGGGCGCGAGCGTGTAGATCCGCAGGAGGAAGTCCGCCGAGTTGCCCTTCGTGCCGAACCCGTTGTCCGGCATGCCGTACAGGGTGCCGTCGCGCCCCTCGACGACCGCCGAGAAGCCGGGCACGACCTGCCCGGCGAACGGGCCCTGGCGGCCGTTGGCGGGCGTGGCCAGCGCACCCGACGGCGGGCCCTCGACGAGGGTGTCGGCGTCGAGCGTCGCGCGGGCGACGAGCGTCGGCTCCGTGAGCGGGCTGATGCGGGTGCGAGAGGTCTGCGCGGCGGCGGAGTCAGCAGCGGTGCCGGTGGCGGTGTGGGCGGGGGCCGCGAGCGCGGCGGTCGGGGTGAGCAGGCAGGCGACGAGCCCTGTGACCAGGACCGTCCGAGTCCTCAGACGTCTCATGGCCCCAGCACAGTGCCGCCGGGCGACGGTGGCGGGACCGGCGGACGAGGGCCGGGTGACGGCTCGGTGAACCCTGGCCCCCGGGGCTCAGGACGGGACGTGCCCGTGCCGACGGTCCCGGCGCTCCCCCGCGACGAGCACGACCGACGGCCCAACGACGACGGCGACCGCCGCCACCAGCACCGACGCGCCGCGCACCTCGTCGGACGGCACGAGCGCGAGCACCGCCCCCACCAGCACGAGCACGCCCAGCACCACCGCCGCGGACCGCCAGCCCGTCGCGAGCCGCCGCCCGGCCGGCAGGTACCGCACGTGCGCGACGACGAGCACGACGAGCCACACCACCGACGCCACCACGGCCGCCACGAGCATCCCGACGAGCACGCCGACGAGGTCCTGGAACCCGCCGGACCCCGCGCCGGCGGCGGCCAGCGCCCCGGCCGCCAGCCCCAGCAGCCCCGCCACCACCACCGCCGCGACCAGTCCGAGGGCGAGGAACCCCGGCAGCGGCAGGCGACGCCTCCCGGGGGTCGTGCCGTGCGTCGTCATGGCGGCCATCCTGCCCGTCACCCGGTCGCGCGGTCCCGTGTCCGCGTCCCGAGCCGCTCGCCCTGCTCCGCCTCCTGCCACCCGGGACCTCGGTCCCCGTCCCACGTCACCCCGCGACCGCGCCCGTACGCCTTCATCGCTTCTTCATCGAGCGTGGCTCGGGTCACCCGCCTCGGCTGGCGATGGTGAGGGGGTAGCCGCCGGGAGCCTCCGGCGGCCCGTCCGTCCGAGAGGAGACCGTCGTGGTCGCCCTGTCCCCCGCCGTCGCCGACCCGGGCGCCGCTCCCGCGCCGGCCGCCCGTGCTACCCGGACCGCCGCCCTGGTCGCGCTCCTCGTCGCCGTCGCGGGCGTCGCGCTCACCCTGCCCGCCTGGCCCGCGGGCGGCGACATGGGCGGCACGCACTACATGGAGCTGCTCGCGGCGAACCAGCCGTGGAACCTGCTGCTGTTCATGGCGGTGCCCGTCGTGCTCGCGGAGACCGTCGCCGTCACCGAGCTCGTCCTGCTGCTGCGCCGGGACGCGGCGCCGGCGTGGGTGGCCCGGCTGTCGCGGTGGGCCGGCATCGTCGGCGGCGTGTACTTCGTCGGGGTCACCGCGTACCTGCTGCGGCACGCCGTCGTGCCGCTGACGCTCACCGGCGGGTGGCGCGGCCCGGCCGACGTCGTCGCGGTCGGCGGGTACCTGCTGGGGATCGTGCCGCTGCTGGGCCTGGCGCTCGTCGAGCTGCGGGCCGTGGGCGCCGGGTGGACGCCGCGGCGACGGCTGGCCGTGCACGCCGGGCTCGTCGGGCTGTTCCTCGTCGTCGCCCACGTCGCGATGATCGCCGGGATGCTCGACCCCACCGTCCTGGGCTGGGAGCCCGTCCACGTCATGGACGACGGCAGCAGCGTGCACGGGAGCGTGCACGGATGAGCCAGCCCAGGACCGCGCGAGCCCGTCCCCAGGAGGTGGGGACGGGCTCGTCGGGGGCGGAGACGGTGGGATTTGAACCCACGGAGGAGGTTGCCCCCCTCACGGCCTTAGCAGGGCCGCGCACTAGACCGGGCTATGCGACGTCTCCCAGACGCCGGTCAGGGTAACCGCATGTGCGGGCTGCGACCAAAGCGGGCACCTGCCCCTCAGTGCTCGAACGCCCACTCCCGGTCGGTGAGCATCCGTGCGACGGCCAGGCCGATGGCCAGCGCGGCGACGACGAGCACCGCCTGCACGCCGGACGCCAGCGCCTGCGTCGTGTCCCCCTCCGACAGCGCGAACACCGCCCGGTAGGCCGTCACCCCCGGGACCATGATGACCACGGCCGGCACGGACACGGTGATGCGCGGGACGCGCAGGCGCGGGGCGACGAGCGCCGCCAGCAGCCCGACGAGCAGCGCGGCCCCCGCGGCCGCCGCCTGCGGCAGCACCCCGGCGTCGACGAGCCCGAGCCGCAGGACGTTGGGCACCACCGCGACGGCCGCCGCCGCGGCGGCCATGGGGAGCGTCGAGTTGAACAGCAGCGCGAAACCCAGCACCCCGAGGAACGAGAACAGGCAGCGCAGCGCGACGAGCACGCCCGGCGCCAGCCGCGTGTCGGGCGCGAGGTCCGGCGACAGCCCGACGAGGGCCGACACGCCCCACACCGCAAGCGCGGCGGACATGAGCAGCGTCAGGGCGTAGGTCAGGCGGGCCACGCCGGCCGAGAAGTCCAGCTTCGCCAGGTCCAGCGCACCCGTCACCAGCGGGAAGCCGGGCACGAGGAACAGCACCGCGGACACGTACCCCGCCTCGTGGCGGGTGGCTGTCGCCCCGGAGCCGTGCAGCGCCGTGACGAAGGCCAGGTAGGTCAGGCACGCCAGCGCCGCCGCGACCATCGTCACGCCGAACTGGTTGAGCCCCCGGTGCAGCATCGCCCGCCGCGCGCCCTGCCCCAGCGCCGCCGCGACGAACACCGCCGCCATCTCGACCGGCCCGCCGCGGTTGAGGAAGGAGAACGCCGCGCACGCCAGGCCGGCCCACAGGGCGTTGAGCAGCGCGCCCCACAGCGGGCCGCGCGCCTCGATCTCGTCGAGCGCGCGGGTGACGTCCTCGACCGTGGCCGGGCGCCGGCCGGCGTCGAGGTCGCCCGCCAGCCGCTCGAGCAGCGTGAGCCGGTGCGCGTCGATGCCGACCCGGCGCACCTCCGTCACCTCGGTGCGGAAGCTGCGGCCGCGGTGCGAGGTCGTCGTGATCTCGGTGAGGGTGACGTGCGCCTGGTGCCGCTCCACCCCCAGGGCGTGCGCGACCCGGGCCATCGACGCCTTGACGCGGTAGGAGCCGGTGCCGGCACCGAGGCTCAGGCGGCCCATGCGCAGGGCGACGCCCGAGCGGCGGATGAGCTGCAGCTCGTCGTCGTCGGGCTGGGTGGGCACGGGGACGGGCACGGACGCCATCATGGCCGACGTCCGTGCCCGCCCACCTGCCGGGCCGGGTGCGAGCGGTGCGTGCGGGAGTGCCCGCGGACTAGGTGTACTGCCCAGGCAGGTTGGTTGAGCGGGTGTGACGACACGCGGTAGCGGTCGTGGACGACGAAGACCTCCGGTCGTGGAGTGGAGCTGCTGACGTTCCGCACCACGACCAGGAGGTCTTCGTGTCCCACGCTAACGCTGCTCTGACTCCGCGTGCGCGTCTGCGGTTGGCGCGTCTGATCGTCGAGGAGGATTGGCCGGTCGCGGTGGCCGCCCGCCGGTACGACGTGTCCTGGCCGACCGCCAAGAGGTGGGCTGACCGGTACCGGCAGGCCGGGGCCGAGGGCATGAGCGACCGCTCGAGCCGCCCGTACCGGGTCGCGAATCGGACCCCGCCGCACCAAGTCCGCCGGGTGGTGCACCTGCGGTGGAAGAAGCGACTGTCACCGATCGAGATCGGCGCCCGGGTGGGCATGGCGGCCTCGACCGTGCACGCGGTGCTGGTGCGGTGCCGGCTGAACCGGCTCTCGCACGTCGACATCCGCACCGGCGAGCCGATCCGCCGCTACGAGCACGAACGCCCCGGGGCGATGCTGCACGTGGACGTCAAGAAGCTCGGCAACATCCCCGACGGCGGCGGGTGGCGCTTCGTCGGGCGCCAGCAGGGCAAGCGGCACCGCGCTGCCACTGCGGGGAAGCCGAAGAATGCGCACCGTGACCCCAAGATGGGCACCGCGTTCGTTCACACGGTCATCGACGACCACTCCCGGGTGGCCTACGCCGAGATCCACGACGACGAGACCGCGGCCACCGCCGTGGGTGTGCTGCGCCGGGCGGTGGTCTGGTTCGCCGCCCGCGGCGTGCGCGTCGAGCGGGTGCTCTCCGACAACGGGTCGGCCTACAAGTCCCACGCATGGCGCGACGCCTGCGCCGAGCTCGCGATCACCGTGAAGAAGACGCGTCCGTACCGGCCGCAGACCAACGGCAAGATCGAACGGTTCCACCGCACCATGGCCGCCGGCTGGGCCTTCGCCCGGCACTACAAGTCCGAGACCGCCCGCCGCGCCGCCCTGCCAGGATGGCTCCACCAGTACAACCACCACCGGCCCCACTCAGCGATCGGCAAGGTCCCACCGATCACCAGGTTGACCAACCTGCCTGGGCAGTACAACTAGGCCGTCGGGACGGGCGCCGCCTCCGCGTGCCAGATGCGGTCGAGGTAGTCGCGCATGGAGCGGTCGGAGGAGAAGAAGCCCGACCGTGCCACGTTGAGCACGGCCGACCGCGCCCAGGCGTCCGGGTCGGCGTACGCCCGCTCGACGACGAGCTGCGCGTCGAGGTAGGCCTGGAAGTCCGCCAGGACGAGGAAGCGGTCCTCGTACAGCAGGTTCGAGACGATGGGCTCGAACGTGCGGCGGTCGCCGTCGGAGAACGCGCCCGAGGCGATGAGGTCCAGCGCGTGCCGCAGGGTCGCGTTCGACTCGTAGAAGCTGGTCGGGCGGTAGCCCTTCTCGACGATTTCGGCGACCTCCGGCTCGGTGAGGCCGAAGAGGAAGAAGTTCTCGTCGCCGACGAGCTGGCGGAGCTCGACGTTCGCGCCGTCGTCCGTGCCGATGGTCAGCGCGCCGTTGAGCGCGAACTTCATGTTGCCCGTGCCCGACGCCTCCTTGCCGGCCAGCGAGATCTGCTCCGACAGGTCGGCCGCGGGGATGAGCCGCTCGGCCAGCGTGACGTTGTAGTTGGCCGGGAAGGCGATGCGCAGCCGGCCCTCGAGCACCGGGTCGGCGTTGATGGTCCGGCCGACGGCGTTGATGAGGCCGATGGTCTGCTTGGCCATCTTGTAGCCGGGCGCGGCCTTGGCCCCGAACGTCACCGTCCGCGGCGTGATGTCCGACGCCGCCAGGTCGCCGCGGCGCACCTGGTCGTACAGGGACACCACGTGCAGGAGCTTGAGCGTCTGGCGCTTGTACTCGTGCAGGCGCTTGACCATGACGTCCAGCATCGAGTCGGGGCTGACCTCGATGCCGTCGCGGACCTTGAGCAGGTCCACCAGGCGGGTCTTGTTCGCGGCCTTGACCTCGCGGAAGCGGCGGCGGAACTCCGCGTCCTCGGCCAGGGGCTCCAGCTCGCGCAGGCGGTCCAGGTCCGTGACCCAGCCGTCGCCGATCGCCTCGGTGATGAGCGACGACAGGCGCGGGTTGGACAGGCGGACGAAGCGGCGGGGCGTGACGCCGTTGGTGACGTTGGTGAACTTCTCCGGCATGTACTCCGAGAAGTCCTGCAGCACCTTGTCCCGCAGGAGCTGGGAGTGCAGCTCGGCGACGCCGTTGACCTTCGTGCCGGCGACGGTGGCGAGGTAGGCCATCCGGACCGCCCGCTCGGGGTGCTCGGCGATGATCGACATCCGGCGCACGCGCAGCTCGTCGTCGGGGTAGGCGGTGTGCACCTCGGCGAGGAAGTCCTCGTTGATGCGGTAGATGATCTCGAGGTGGCGCGGCAGCAGCCGGCCCAGCAGCTCGACCGACCAGACCTCGAGCGCCTCGGGCAGCAGCGTGTGGCAGGTGTAGGCGAAGCAGCGCTGCGTGAGCGCCCACGCCTCGTCCCAGTCCCAGCCCTTCTCGTCGAGCAGGATCCGCATGAGCTCGGGGATCGCGATGACGGGGTGGGTGTCGTTGAGCTGGAAGACGATGCGCTCGTCGAGCCGGTGCAGGTCGAAGCCCTCGGGCAGGACGTTGTCGAGGAAGTCCTTGAGCGACGCGGCGGCGAAGAAGTACTGCTGCTGCAGGCGCAGCTCCTTGCCCTGCGGCGTGGAATCCTCGGGGTAGAGCACCTTCGAGATGTTCTCGGCGGCGGTCTGCGCGCGGACGGCGGCCGAGTAGTCACCGGCGTTGAAGATCGACAGGTCGAAGGACTCCGTCGCCGCCGCCGACCACAGGCGCAGCGTGTTGACGCGGCCGTTATGGTAGCCCGGGACCATGTAGTTGTAGGGCACGGCCTGGACCTGCCAGTCCGGGATCCACCGCGTGACCAGGCGGCCGTCGACCGTCGAGGCCTCCGTGCGGCCGCCGAAGCCGATCGTCACCGCGGCCTCGGGGTGCGGGAACTCCCACGGCGAGCCCTGCGCCAGCCACGCGTCGGGCTTCTCCACCTGCCAGCCGTCGACGAAGGTCTGCCGGAAGATGCCGTACTCGTAGCGGATGCCGTACCCGATGCAGGGGATGTTCATCGTCGCGAGGGAGTCGATGAAGCACGCGGCCAGCCGCCCGAGGCCGCCGTTGCCGAGCCCCGGCTCCTTCTCCATCGACCGCAGGCGCTGCAGGTCGATGCCGAGGGACGCCAGCCCCTCCTCGACGATCTCCTCGAGGTCGGTGGCCAGCAGCGCGTTGCCGAGCTGCCGGCCGAGGAGGAACTCCGCCGACAGGTACGCCACGGACTTGGCCTGCACGTCGCGCTGGTGGTCCAGCGTGCGCAGCCAGCGCGACATGAGGTGCGTGCGCACCGTCCGCGCGAGGGCGAGGTACTGGTCGTTCGTCGACGCCCGGGACATCGACATCCCCTGGCCGAACTGGAGCTCGCGCAGGAAGTCCTGCACGAAGCCCTCGACCGAGTGCTGCGGGGTGGTGATCTGGTCAGCGGTCTGGGTCACCCGGCCACGCTAGCGGGACGCGCCCCGTCCCGTCACGTGCTTGCACGACCTGCAAACGGTTTTCAGCCGTCGTCGCGGGGACGGCGCAGGGCGATCCACGCCGCGGCGACGATCCCCGCGAGGACCGCGGTCCCGGCGCCGATCCAGATGCCGGCACCGAGGCCGTCGTCGCTGCCGTCCTCGCCGGCCGCCGTGGGCGTCGCGTCGGGCGACGGGCCGGTGGTCGTCTCGCTGGTCGGCTCGCTGGTCGTCTCGCTGGTCGGCTCGCCCGTCGGGCCCGTGGTCGGCCCGCCGGTCGCGGCCGTCGTCGGGTCCGTCGCGTCCGCCGACGACGAGGGCGTCGGCGCGGCCGTGGTCGGCGCGGGGGCGGCGGCGTCGGACAGGCTGAAGTCGAACGTGCCCTCGATCGGGTGGCCGTCGCCCGACACGACGCGCCACAGCACCGTGTAGGCACCCGCGCCCAGCTCCTCGGGCAGCGGCACGGTCAGCTGCGGCCCGGCCACGACCGGGGCCAGGCCCGGCAGGTCGGTCCCGTCCGGGGCGGTGACCCGGACCTCCTGGGACAGGTCCAGCAGGTCGCCGGAGAACGTGAGGACGAGCTGCGTGGGCGCGGCGTCGAGGACGGCCCCGGCGGCCGGGTCGCTGCCGACGAGCGCGTCGTGCGCCGCGGCCGGACGGGCGGCGAGCGTGCCGCCGGCGAGCGCCAGGAGCAGCCCCAGGACGAGCGCGAGCGCGCCGGGACGGGCACCCGGACGAGCAGCAGGACGAGTGGCAGGGCGGGCACCAGGACGAGCAGCAGGACGGGAGACGACGAGCGCGCGGGTCACCCCGGCAGGCTACGCGTCGGTCCTGGGACGACCCGCGCGGGGGCCGACGTCCCGGCGACCGTCCGGGCGCCGGCCGTCCAGCCGGCGGGCCTCGTCCAGGGCGGCCGTCACCTCGTCGCCGCGCTCGAGGGCCAGCGCCTCCGCCGCGCCGATCAGCCCGGCCACCGCCGCCCGCGAGCGGCTGCGGTGCAGGGCCGCCGCCTCCTCCGCGGTGGCGTCGAGCAGGCCCGTCCACGCGCGGCGCACCTGCGGGCCGTCGCTGACCTGGTGGGGCGCCCGCCGAGCGGCGACGTGCAGCGGCAGCCCCTCGGCGAGCAGCTCGAGCCGGACGGCCAGCACGCCGAGGTCCTGCTCGTCGAGCGGCACCTGGCGCAGGTAGACGCGCACGTCCTTCACCAGCCGCCGCACGACGAGGTGCTCCCGCGGCCCGGCGCGACGACCCAGGCGGCGCAGCGTCTCGAGCGAACGCAGCACCCGCGTCCGCGTGCGGGCCTGCTCGCGGCGCACCCGGCCGGCTCCGCCGGGCAGCAGGCCGCGGGCGCCGCCGCGTCGGTGCACGACCGCGCTGGCCCAGACGGCGGACGGCGCGGCGGCGACGGCCGTCGCCACGGCGACCACCGTCATCAGCTCCTCCACGCGGCCCCTCCCTGCCGGTCCCCACGCCACGGGCGGGGGCTCCCACTCTGCCCTGCCGGGACCGCCCGCCGCCAGGCCGTCCGCCGCCAGGCCGTCCGGGTGGTCCGCCTCAGGTCTCAGGCGCCGACGGGCTGCGGCTCCCGGCCCGCGACGGCCCTGTCGGACCCGGCCGCCGACCCGTCTTCCGACCCGGCCTGCCGCCCGTCCTCCGGGCGCGGCACCGTGCCCAGCGCGGCGGCCAGGAGGCGCAGCGTCTCCTCGCGGTGCGGGGAGCGACGCGGGTCGGTGCCGCGCACCTCGCCCGTGACCGGCTGGACCATGACCTCGTCGGCGCCGATCCGGTCCGCCAGGCGCACGAGCTCGGCGGCCGCGGCCTCGGGCGTGCCGACCACCCAGGCGGCGGTGAGGTCGTCGAGCAGGCCTGACGCGGTCACGGGCAGCGGCGCGGCCTCCGCGTCCTCCACGAGCTCCTGCGGCTCGAGCGACAGGCCGCTGCGG
The DNA here is from genome assembly GCF_057221735.1 of Cellulomonas sp. plas2. NCBI lineage: Bacteria > Bacillati > Actinomycetota > Actinomycetes > Micrococcales > Cellulomonadaceae > Cellulomonas > Cellulomonas sp. plas2. The sequence goes on along the minus strand of NZ_CM170155.1, from coordinate 171,566 downwards.
AGCCGGAACATGCTGCGGGCCTGCGGCAGGACCAGGCGGCGGGCCTCGGCCTCCGTCGCGGCCACGGCGGCGTTGGCGACGAGGACCGTCCGCGGCGCGTCGAGCGCCTCCGACGGCCGGAACTCGCGCCGGTACAGCGCGACCGCCTCGTCGACGCCGCGCCCGGCGAAGTGGTGCGCGAAGACGTAGGGCAGGCCGAGGCTCGCGGCGAGCTGCGCCGAGTACATCGACGAGCCGAGCAGCCACAGCTGCGGCGCGCTCGTCGCCCGCGGGGTGGCGCGCAGGCCGTAGGTCCGCTCGCCCAGCCGGACCTCGACGCCGTCGGGGCCGAGGAGGGCCTGCAGGGTGGCGACGTCGTCGGGGAAGGTGTCCACGCCGTCGTCGCGCACGCCCCGGCGCAGCACGTGGCTGGTCACGGGGTCGGAGCCCGGGGCGCGGCCGAGCCCGAGGTCGATCCGGCCGGGGAACGCCGCCTCGAGGAGCGCGAGCTGCTCGGCGACGACCAGCGGCGCGTGGTTGGGCAGCATGACGCCGCCGGACCCGACCCGCAGGTGACGCGTGGCCGAGGCGATGAGGCCGATGAGCACCGGGGGGTTCGTCGCGGCGACGGCCGGCATGTTGTGGTGCTCGGCCACCCAGTACCGGGTGACCCCGAGCGCGTCGGCGGTGCGGGCCAGCGCGAGGCTGGCCGCGACGGCGTCGCCCGTGGACTGGTCCGAGCGGACGGGTACGAGGTCGAGGACGGAGAGAGCGGTCACCCCCGGCGCAACCGGCGGGACGTCGCGGGTGTTCCGGATGCCATCCGTGATCGCGTGCGGGTGCCGGGCCGCGCACGACGACGGGTACCGTCGCCGGCGTGGACCTCCCCGACGGCCTGCCCGGGTGGTGGCTCGGACCGGTGCTCGGCGTGCTGGCGGGGTTGGCCCTCGTGTGGGTGGCGCTGCTCGTCGTGCTGTGGCGCGAGCAGAGGCGGCACGGGGACGCGACGGGGTGGCGGGAGGCGGCGCGGCTCGTGCCCGACGTCGTGCGGCTGGTCCGGCGGCTGCTGGGCGACCCGGCGGTGCCGCGCTCGTCGCGGGTGTGGCTGGGGGTGCTGCTGGTCTACCTGGCCTCGCCGCTGGACCTCGTGCCGGACGTCGTGCCGGTGCTCGGCTACGCCGACGACGCCGTCGCCGTCGCGCTCGTCCTGCGGCACGTCGTGCGACGGGCGGGTGCAGGTGCGGTCGAGCGGCACTGGCCGGGCACGCCGGCGGGGCTGCGGACCGTGCTGGCGCTCGCCGGCGTCAGCCCTCGTCGGCCAGGCCCGCCAGCACCACGGTGACGTACCGGCGTCGCCGGGCGTCGCCGTCGGACGCGGCCGCGGGACCAGCCGCAGGACCCGCCACGGCCGGCGCCCCCAGGGCCGCCGCGTGCTCGGCCCCGCACAGCAGCCGCAGCAGGTCCTCCACCGTGACGTCGCGGCGCAGCCGCCGCTGCGCGCGGTCACGGACGAGCGCCCGCCGCAGCCCGCCCAGCACGGCCGCCCGCGCCGCCGCGCCCTCGGCGGTCACGGCGTCCGGCGCCCGCAGCGCGTCGGCGACCGCTCGGTCGGCGACGAGGGCGGCGACGACCGCGTGCGCGGCGTCGTCGAGCGAGGCGGCGCGCACCCGCTCGGCGAGGGCCGCCAGGGCCGGTCCGGCCAGCGTCTCGACGAGGTGCGCGCGCGTTGGGAAGTGCCGGTAGAGCGTCCCCGTGCCGACCCCGGCCGCCCGCGCGACGGCTCCCATCGTGAGGGCGGCGGGATCCTCGTCGAGCAGCGTGCGCGCCGCGGCCAGCACCGCCGCACGGTTGCGCGCCGCGTCGCTGCGGCGTGCCGGTGGTGCCGCCGGGGCCGTCGCCATGGTCCGACCGTAGCCCTCGCACCGACGAGGCGGAGGGGCCGTCCGCTCGGACGACCCCTCCGGTTGCGTTCGTCGATGTCGCTGCCGGTCAGACCGCCGGCGGGGGCGTCCGGTTGTCGTACCGCTCGACGACCTCGTGGTGGCTGGTCCGCGTGCGCTGGCGCATGAGGACGAGCGAGAGGACGAGGGCCAGGACGCCCGCGCCCATGAGGATGTAGCCGATCACGTTGAGGTCCGCGACCGACCAGGTGTCCGGGGCGACCCCGAACGCCAGGATCGCGCCGACCACGATGAGGAAGATGCCCGTGCCGATGCCCACGTCGTGCCTCCTTGCTCCGACGGCGTGCCGCGTCCGCCCCCTGCGCCCGCCTGCGTCCGCCCGGTGCGGACAGACGTGATCGTGGCGCGGGCGACGAGGGCGCGCGCGCCGAGCGGGCCCCGCACGCCGAGGATCACCCGGACGGCCGATGCCGGGCCGGTGCGTCGTCAGGCCTGCTGCGACCGGGAGAACGTGGCCCACACGTGCTTCGTCTGCTCCGTGGTGTACCAGCCGACGTCCTGCGCGAGGCGCTGGGCGATCATGAGGCCGAACCCGCCGTCGCCCGCCGGACGCGTCCCGGCCACGACCGGCGGCGTCCCCAGCTCGCGGTCGGCGACGTCCAGCAGGTACGTGTCACCGCGCACGGACAGGCGCACGGTCGTCGGCGGCGTGCCGTGCTCGAGCGCGTTCGTCGCCAGCTCGGACGCCACGAGCGCCATGGCGCTGGCCACGGAGACCTCTCGGGTGGCCGCGCCCTGGCCGCCGTCCGCCGTCAGCGCCGCGACGAGCTCGCCGCGCAGGGCCTGGAGCTGACGCACCGACGCGAGGACCCAGAACCGCACCGGGTCGAAACCCGCCTCGGGAAGTGCCTCGGGCAGGCCCGCGTCGGCCGCGGCGCGGACGTCGTGCGCCCCGGCGCCGGCGCGCCCCGCAGGACCCACGGAGGCGTGCACGGAGGCGTGCACGGAGGCGTGCACGGAGGCGTGCACGGACCCGGGGGACGCGGCGGCGGGTTCGGCCACGGGCTCTCTCTCCTGGCTGAAGGGGGCGGGCGGGGTGGGTGTGCGGCAGGTGTTCGGGCGGCGGGCCCGGGCTCCTCAGGCGGCAGGCGGGACCTCGTCGACCACGCGGAGGACGTCGGTGAGCTCGGCCGTCTCGAGGAGGAAGCGGAACGCCGGGGACGGCCCCGCCAGGGTCAGCGTGCCCTCGGGGCTGCGCGTCGCCACGCGGACGAGGAACTTCAGCCCGGAGGAATCGATGAAGTCGACGCCGGAGGCGTCCACGACGACCGGCTTCCCGGTCTCGGAGGTGTCGACGGCGGCCTGCTGGAGGTCGTCGACGAGCGCGGCGTCGACGTCCCCCGTGAGGGTCACGACGACGCGGGCGTCCTCCGGGTGGACGACGACGGCGCCGGACGGTGCCGCGGCGGCGTCGTCGAGGTGGTGCGACGGCGCGGACGCCGCCGACGGGGAGGACTCCATCCCCCCATTGTGCCCACTCGCGGGGCGTGCGCCCGCCCGGGCGCCGCGTCGGGACGGGGACCGCCCCGACACCACCCGTCCGCGGGACGCACGCGGGCCCGGTGCACGAGGTGTGCACCGGGCCCTTGTGGGGAGTCGACCCGGAGTCGACCCGGAGTCGACCCGGAGTCGACCAGGAGTCGATCAGGCGCGGAACGCGTCCTTGACGTTCTCGCCCGCCTGCTTGGTGTTCGCCGAGGCCTGGTCGCGGTGACCCTCGGCCTCGAGGCGCTCGTCGTCGGTGGCGCGTCCGGCGGCCTCCTTGACCTTGCCGACGCCCTCCTCGACCGCGTTCTTGATCTTGTCGTCGAGACCCATGACGTCCTCCACTGCTCGGGGATCCTTGCCCGGCCCACGCTAGGCGGGGGACGGCCCGTCCGCTCGTCGAGCGTGGTGGTGCTCGGCCATGACCCGCCCGGTCAGCACGGGTGGGGCCCGACCGTGGCCCACACGTGCTTCGTCGGGCCGTCCGCGTACCAGCCCAGGCTCTCGGAGAGCCGCTGGGTGATGAGCAGCCCGAACCCGCCGGCCCCGGCGGGCCGCACCCCGGCGACGACGGGCAGGGCGTCGACGCCCGGGTCGGCCACGTCGAGCAGGTAGCAGCGCGAGTCGCAGAGCAGGCGCACGTCCGCCGGCGCACCGCCGTGCTCGAGCGCGTTCGTCGCGAGCTCGGACGCCACCAGCACGACCTCCTGGCTGGTCACGTCCCGTACGCGACCGGCCCCCTCGCCCTCGAGCGTGTCGAGCAGACCGCCGCGCAGCCCCGCGAGTCCCGCGGTCGACGGCAGGCGCCAGGCGCCGAGCAGCGAGAACCCCGCCGTGGGCGCGCCGGTGGGCAGGCCCGCGTCGTCGTGCGCCCGGACGTCGGACGGTTCGGGCGGCATGGCGGGGACCACGGTGCTCCTCGGGCTCGGGAGGGTGCCCCACGACGGTAGGCCCGCGGCTCCGGACCGACCACCGCTGGCGGGGCGACGTGCACCACCCGCGTCAGCCGGTCGGACGCTGCCCGAGTGCACCGCCGGATTCCTGCGGGAGTCGACCCCGAGCTCTCGGGGTCGGGGCGGGGACGGATCTCCACATCGACCCCGAGCAGTTCCACGAGCTGTTCGCGGTCCACGTCGATTCGGTCGTGGCCCGGCGCACGGTCGCCACGCAGCGGCCCCTGGCGCTCGCCGCGTTCCGGCCCCCGCCACCCGGGCGGCGTGGAAGACCGTCCAGTCCTGGTCCCTGTCGGCCCTGCAGGACCTCGCGGTGCCGGGCGAGCTGTCGCGGTTAGCGGCCGACCGTGCCGGCGCGCACCTCGTCGAGGTGGACGCCTCGCGCGCCGTGACGGTCTCGCGGCCGGAGGTGGTGACGGACGTGATCCTGGGGGCGGCCGCGAAGACCGCGGGCTGACGTGGCGGGGCTCCCGGGCGGAGGGCGTGGGATTCGAACCCACGAGGACGGGGGTGTCCCGCCCCAACGGTTTTCAAGACCGTCTCTTTCGGCCGCTCAGACAGCCCTCCCGAGGACCTGGAGCCTAGCGGCGGCGGGGCGGTGCCGGTCCTGCAGCACCAGGGGGTGCCGGCGCGGATGCCCGCGGGGACGGGTGGTCCGTCGGTGCGGCGTGCGGCTGCGCGGTCGGCGTGCCCGGGGAGACACGCCGACCGCGCCCCCGTCCCCGCCGCGGACGCCGCACCGGAGGACCACCTCCGTGGCGGGCCGGTGCGGATCGCGTGGCCGGCACCGGCGCGTCCCGGGCGACACGCCGGCGTCACGCCGTGATGACGGCGCGCTCCGCACCCAGCCGTCCCTCGATCGATCTCGGCAGGTGCCGACCGGTACCGGGCGCCGCCGACCGGGACGGCGGTGGCGTCGGTGCGGGCGACGCCGCTACGGCAGGCGCTGCGACCGCGGTCAGCGGGCCGACAGCCGCGCGGTGAGCTCGCGCACCCGCGCGGCGATGTCGTCGCGCACGAGCCGCATGCGCTCGACGCCGTCGATGCCGCGCTCCGACGGCTCGTCGGTCTCCCAGGTCTCCACGGGCGTGCCGTCCGCCGGCTCGACGACCGCCTCCCGCCCCAGCACGACGACGAGGTCCGCCTCGGCGACGAGCGCGTCGGTCACGGGCTGCGGCCTCTCCCGCGTGATGTCGACGCCGACCTCCCGCAGGACCTCGGCCGACAGCGCGTTCACCGCGTCCCCGGGCCGGGTGCCGGCGGAGGCCACCCGCACGGCGTCGCCGGCAGCCTGCCGCATGAGACCCGCGGCCATCTGGGACTTGCCGCCGTTCTTCACGCAGACGAACAGGACGGAGGGCACGTGCGGGGCGGTCGTGTCGAGCGGCTCGGTCACGCCGTCATCCTGGCTCACGGGGAGGTCCCGGCGGGAGACCCGTCCCCGGCCCGTCACGCCACCGCGACGAGAGCGCCGCCTGGGAGGCTGGCCCCATGACGCCCCCGCCGCCGTCCCCGGCCCAGCCCCGCGGCGCCGCCGCCCCCGGCACCCCCGCCGACGTGCCCGCCGCGACCCGCCCCGGGCCGGCCGGCTCGTCGCCCGTGGAGGCCGTCGACCGGGCGCTGCTGGTCCTGCAGGCGCTGGCGCCGGCCGGGCCGCGCGGGCTCGCGCTGGCCGACCTCGCGGGGACGCTCGGACTCAGCAAGGCCACCGTCCACCGGGTGCTCGCGGCGCTGCGGTTCCGCGGGTTCGTCGTGCAGGACGCCCGCGGGGCCTACGTGCTGGGTCCCGCCGCGACGCGGCTCGCGGACGACTTCCTCGGGGAGGAGAACCTGCCCGTCCTGCTGCACCCGGCGCTCGTCGCCCTGTCCGCCGCGGCCGACGAGCTCGTCCACCTCGGCGTGCTGGACGGGAGCCACGTCGTCTACCTCGACAAGGTGGAGCCGGCACGGGCGCTGCGGGTGTGGTCGGCGGTGGGCCGCCGCGTCCCGGCGGTGACCACCGCGCTCGGGCGGGCCCTGCTCGCGTGGCGCGGGACGGGACGGCAGGCGCTGGAGGGATACGTGCAGGCCGTGGCGGGTGAGCACGCCGCCGACGCCGCCCGCGCGTGGGACGCCGTCGAGCGCGCGCGGGAGCGGGGCTGGGCCACGGAGGTGGAGGAGAACGAGGCCGGCATCTCCTGCGTGGCCGTCCCGCTGCTGCGCTCGGGCGCCGCGGTGGCGGCGGTGAGCGTCACGGCACCGGCCGAGCGGATGACGCCCGACCGCGTCGACGCGCTCCGCCGCACGGTGGCGGAGGTGCTCCCGCCCCTCCTCCCGGCCGGACTGGCGCTGCCGGAGGGTGTCGCCGACTGATCCCGCTGTGACACGATGGGTTCCGTACAGCGAATCGTTTGTTCCGTCAGCCGGAACGTCGCATCCCGACCCGGACAGGACCCATGGCCGACCTCCTCGCCCAGCTCGCCGCCGCGCGGCTCGTGCCCGTCGTGGTGCTCGACGACGCCGCGGACGCGGCCCCCCTCGCGCAGGCCCTCGTCGACGGCGGGCTGCCCGTCGCCGAGGTGACGTTCCGCACCGCCGCCGCGGCGGACGCGATCCGCGCGATGGCCGACCGCGGCGACGTGCTCGTCGGGGCCGGGACCGTCCTCACGCCGGAGCAGGTGGACACCGCCGTCGCCGCCGGCGCGTCCTACGTCGTCTCCCCCGGCACCAGCCGCGCGGTCGTCGAGCGCTGCGCGGAGCACGGCGTGCTCGCGCTGCCGGGCGCGGTCACCGCCACGGAGATCCAGGCCGCCCTCGAGCTCGGCCTGACGACGGTGAAGTTCTTCCCCGCGGGGACCTCGGGAGGCGCGCCGGCCATCGCCGCGCTCGCCGCGCCCTTCGGGGGCGTGCGGTTCGTCCCCACCGGCGGGGTCGGGCCGAAGAACCTCCACGAGTACCTGGCCCTGCCCGCCGTCGCCGCCGTCGGCGGGTCGTGGATGGTGCCCAAGGACCGCATCGCAGCCGGCGACTTCGCCGCGGTCCGCGAGCTGACGGCCGAGGCCGTCGCGCTGGCCGGCAGCCCCGTCCCCGCCTGACGCCCGACGCCGCCCGAGCCCGACGCCCCCACCGACGAGAGCGAGGACCTCCCACCATGAGCACCCCGAGCGCCACCCCTGCCGGCCCCTCCGACACCGGGCTCGCCGTCCGCCCGGCCGCCGACTGCCGCTACGACGTCGTCTCCCTCGGCGAGGTCATGCTGCGGCTCGACCCCGGCGAGGGGCGCATCCGCACGGCCCGCTCCTTCCGCGCCTGGGAGGGCGGCGGGGAGTACAACGTCGCCCGCGGGATGCGGCGGGCGTTCGGGATGCGCGGCGCCATCGTCACCGCGCTGGCCGACAACGAGATCGGCCGGCTCGTCGAGGACCTCATGCTCACCGGCGGCCTCGACACGCAGTTCGTGCGCTGGGTGCCGTACGACGGCATCGGCCGCGGCGTGCGCAACGGCCTGAACTTCACCGAGCGCGGCTTCGGCGTCCGCGGGGCCGTGGGCGTCTCCGACCGGGGGCACACCGCCGCGTCCCAGCTCGGGCCCGGCGACGTCGACTGGGACCACCTGTTCGGCGAGCTCGGCGTGCGCTGGCTGCACACCGGCGGCATCTTTGCGGCGCTCAGCGAGACGGCGGCCCAGACCGTCATCGAGGCCGTCACGGCCGCCAAGCGCCACGGCACGGTCGTCTCCTACGACCTCAACTACCGCCCGAGCCTGTGGAAGGCGATCGGCGGCAAGGCCAAGGCGCAGGAGGTCAACCGGGAGATCGCCCGGCACATCGACGTGATGATCGGCAACGAGGAGGACTTCACCGCCTCGCTCGGCTTCGAGGTCGAGGGCGTCGACGAGCACCTGTCCGACCTCGAGGCGTCGACCTTCGGCGCCATGATCGAGAAGGCCGTGGCGGACTTCCCGAACTTCCGGGTGGTGGCGACGACGATGCGCGGCGTGCACACGGCGACGATCAACGACTGGGGCGCCGTGGCGTGGTCCCGGCCGACGGGCCTCGTCGAGGCCACGCACCGCCCGCGCCTGGAGATCCTCGACCGCGTCGGCGGCGGCGACTCGTTCGCGTCGGGCCTGGTCTACGGCCTGCTCGAGGGCGAGAGCCTGCAGACCGCCGTGGAGTACGGCGCCGCGCACGGCGCCCTGGCGATGACGACCCCCGGCGACACGACGATGGTGACGAAGGCCGAGGTCCTCAAGCTGGCCGGCGGCGGCAGCGCCCGCGTCGACCGCTGAGGCGCCCGGTACGGTCGCCGGGTGCGTGCCGTCGTCGTCGCCCGTCCCGGTGGTCCCGAGCAGCTCGTCGTGCGGGAGGTCCCGGACCCCGTGCCGGGTCCGGGCGAGGTGCTGCTGGAGGTCCACGCCGCCGGCCTGAACAACGCCGACCTCCTGCAGCGGCGCGGGCTCTACCCGCCGCCCGCCGGTGCGTCGGACGTGCCCGGCCTCGAGGTCGCCGCCGTGGTCGCCGCCGTCGGCCCGCCGGACGACGCGGCCCCCGGTGACACCCCGACGCCCGCGCCGGGCGACCGCGTCGTCGCGCTCCTGCCCGGCGGGGGCTACGCCGAGCGGGCCGTCGTCGACGCCGGGCTGACGCTGCCGTGGCCGGAGCACCTGTCCGCGGCCGAGGCGGCGGTGCTGCCCGAGGCCCTGGCCACCGCCTGGTCGAACCTCGAGGTCGCGCACGCGCGCCCCGGGGAGGGGCTGCTCGTGCGCGGGGGGTCCGGCGGCGTCGGGACCCTGGCGGTGCAGCTCGGCCGGGCGCTCGGGCTCGAGGTGCTGGCCACCGCGGGCGGCCCGGACCGGGTCGCCCGCGTGCGGGACCTCGGCGTCCCCACGGTGCTCGACCACCGCGCCGACGACCTCGTCGAGCAGGTCTTGGCCGCGACGGGCGGCGCGGGCGTCGACGTCGTGCTCGACGTCGTGGGCGCCGCGGCCCTGGCCGACAACCTGGCGGTGCTGGCGCCCGACGGCCGCCTCGTCGTCATCGGGCTGCAGGGCGGCACCCGCGCGGGGCTGGACCTGGGCCTGCTGCTGGCACGGCGGCTGAGCGTCGCCGGGACGAGCCTCCGCTCGCGTCCGCTGGCGCAGCGGCGGGCGGTGGTCGCCGGGCTGCGCACGCACGTGTGGCCGCACGTCGTCGACGGCACGCTGCGTCCCTGCCTGCACGCCGCCCTCCCCCTCGACCGGGCCGACGAGGCGCACCGCACGCTGGAGGCCGGCGGCGTCTTCGGCTCGCTCGCGCTCGAGGTCTGAGCCGCGGGTGCGCGTCGCGCCGGGGGCACCCATCATCGAGGGCGTGACCCAGGCGACCCCCGAGCCCACCGACCCCCGCGTCCTCGTCCTGCCGGCCTCCGGCGGCCCGCAGGTCGGCTCCCCCGACGAGGGCCCGCCCGCCGGCGAGAGCGACGGCCGCCGCCGCGAGGACCTCGGTTCGATGGTCGAGCAGCCCGCGAAGGTCATGCGCATCGGCACCATGGTCAAGCAGCTGCTCGACGAGGTGCGCTCCGCCCCGCTCGACGAGGCCGCCCGCGCCCGCCTGGCCGAGATCCACGGCCGGTCCCTCACGGAGCTGGAGGAGGGCCTCTCGCCGGAGCTCGTCGACGAGCTGCGGCGCATCACCCTGCCGTTCGTCGCCGACGACGCCCCGTCCGACGCGGAGCTGCGCATCGCGCAGGCGCAGCTCGTCGGCTGGCTCGAGGGCCTGTTCCACGGCCTGCAGACGGCGATCGTCGCCCAGCAGATGGCCGCCCAGCAGCAGATCACGGGCCTGCGCCGCGGCCTGCCGCCGGGCGGCCAGCGCGGCATGGTCGTCCCGGTCGCCGGCCAGGGCCAGCCCGGCCAGCCGGGCCAGCCCGGCGACGAGCGCCCCGGTCCCGGCCAGTACCTCTGACCGCTCGCAGGTAGGGGCGGGGAGGAGGTCGTCGGGACGGCGGCACCCCTGGCCCCTGTGGCCCGCTCGACGCTGTCCCGCTCGCTGCACGACCTCGGTCTCGCCGCCTGGTTCGGCGGCACGCTCGCCAACGCCGTCGCCCTCAACCCCGCCGCCGCGGCCGCGCCCACCGCCTCCGGCTCCGGTGCGGTCGCCAACACCGGCTGGGACCGGTGGACGCCCGTCAACGCCGTCGCCATCGGCGTGCACCTGCTCGGCAGCGTCGCGCAGGTGGGCTCCAACAGCGGCCGCATCGCCGCCCAGAGCGGTGTCGCCTCCATGGCCGCGGGCAAGACCGCGCTGACCGCCGCGGCCCTGGCCGCCACGGGCTACAGCCGCGTGCTCGGCCGCAAGGTCTCCGCGCAGACGGACGTGCCGGCGCAGGACGGCACGACGCCGACCGCGACCACGCCCGACTCCGTCGCCGCCGCGCAGCGCCAGCTCGACGTGCTGCAGTGGGTCATCCCGGCGCTGACGGGCGCGCTCGTCGTCGTCAGCGCCTTCGCCGGCGAGCAGGAGCGCGCGACCGAGGTCAAGAAGGGCGTGCTGGAGCGGCTCCTCGGCCGCTGACGCGGCCGCGACCGACCGCACCTGCACCTGCACCTGCACCTGCACCTGCACCACCGCCGCGCCCGGCGGACCGGCCACCACCGCCGGTCCGCCGGGCCGTCAGCGCGATCGCGACGGACACCAGCACCAGCCCGACGAGGTCGAGCGGTGCAGGACGTTGCGACAGCCCGACGAGCCCGACGACGGTGGCCGTGGCGGGCAGCAGGGCCAGCAGGACCGCGAAGGTCGCCGCGCTCACCCGGCGCAGCACCACCTGCTCCAGCCCGTACGGCACCACGGAGGAGCACACGGCGATGGCGACGACGAGCAGCGCCAGCCGCGGGTCGTCGAGCAGCGGACCGGCGTCACCGGCCAGCGCGGGAGCGAGCACGACCGCCCCGGCGGCCATCGCCACCGTCAGGCCCGTGAGCCCGCGCGGCGCCTGCCGCGCGACGCGCCGGCCCAGCACGATGTACGCGGCCCAGGCCGCCGCCGACCCGAGGGCCGCGAGCAGGCCGACCACGGGCACGGTCCCGTCGTCGCCGCCCTCCAGCGTCACGCCGGCGAGGAGCACCACGCCGGCGGCCGCGACGGCCACGGCGCCGCGCTCGCGCCACCCCCGCCCGGTCACGGCGGCGACCGCCACCGGCCCGAGGAACTCCACCGCCACGGCGGTGCCCAGCGGCAGGTGGTCGATGGCGACGTAGAACGAGACGTTCATGAGCGCCAGCGCGACGCCGAACAGCGCCGCGGTCCCGGCGGCCCGCCAGGGCTCGACGACGGGCGCGGCGTCCTCGCCCTCGGCCCCGGCACTGCCCCCGGCACTGCCCCCGGCCGCGCGTCGCCGGTCGGCTGCCCTCGTCGCCAGCGCGAACGGCAGCAGCACCAGCGCGGAGACCGCCACCCGCAGCCACGCCACCGTCGGCGCCGGCAGGACCGCGAACAGCCCCACCGCCACCGCGGCGCCGACGTACTGCGTGAGGCCGGAGACGACGAACAGCGCGGGCGCCGGGACGTGCGTCACCGCTCCAGCAGGCTGAGCAGCACCGGCACCAGGCCGTCGTCGTCGATCGTGCCCGTGACCTCGTCGGCGACGGCGCGCACCTCGTCGGCCGCCTGGCCCATCGCCACGCCGCGCGCCGCCCAGCGGATCATCGCGATGTCGTTGGCGCCGTCGCCGACGGCCACCGTGCCGAACGGCTCGACGTCGAGGTCCTGCCGGACGAACTCCAGCGCGCTCGCCTTCGAGACGCCGCCGGGCGTGAGGTCGAGCCAGGCGGACCAGCCGACGGCGTACTCGACCTCGTGCAGGCCGACGCGCTCGACGATCGCGCGGAACTCCTCGGGCTCGGCCTGCGGGGCGCGGATGACCACACGCGTGGCGGGCTCGGCCGACAGCTCCTCGAACGGCACGACCTCGACCTTCCCGGACAGCTCCCCCGCCGGGAACTCGCCCGAGACGCGGAAGCCGTGGCCCAGGTCCTCGACGGCGAACAGCGCGTCGGGGATCTCCAGCGCGATGGCCCGCAGCGCCGGCCCGGGGTCGAAGGTGACCGCCTGGACCACCTCGAACCCGTCGTCGGACAGCGGCGACACGCGGGCCGTCACGGCGCCGTTCGAGCAGACGACCCAGCCCTCGTCGAGCCCGAGCTGCCGCGCCACCGGCACGGCCGAGTGGGGGCCGCGCCCGGTCGCGAGCACCACGTGGATGCCGGCGTCCCGCAGCGCCCCGACCGCCGCCGTGACCGCCGGCGAGATGACCCCGTCGTAGGACATGACCGTCCCGTCGACGTCCAGCGCCACCAGCCGTGTCCGCCTCATGCCGTCACCCCCACCGGTCGCAGGACGTCGAGCCCGCCCAGGTACGGGCGCAGCCCCTCGGGCACCCGGACGGACCCGTCCTCGAGCTGATGGTTCTCCAGCAGCGCGACGAGCCAGCGGGTGGTCGCGAGCGTCCCGTTGAGCGTCGCGGCCGGGCGCAGCTGCCCGTCGGCGGTCCGCTCCCGCACGCCGAGCCGGCGCGCCTGGAACGTCGTGCAGTTGGAGGTGGACGTGAGCTCCAGGTAGCGCCCCTGGCTCGGCAGCCACGCCTCGCAGTCGAACTTGCGGGCGGCGCTCGACCCCAGGTCCCCGGCCGCCACGTCGATGACGCGGTACGGCAGCTCGACGAGGTCGAGCATCTCCCGCTCCCACGCCAGGATCCGGCGGTGCTCGGCGGCGGCGTCCTCCACCGTCGTCCAGGTGAACGCCTCCACCTTGTGGAACTGGTGCACGCGGATGATGCCGCGGGTGTCCTTGCCGTAGGAGCCGGCCTCGCGCCGGTAGCAGGCCGACCACCCGGCGTACCGCAGGGGCCCGCTCGTCAGGTCGAGCACCTCCCTGGCGTGGAACCCCGCCAGGGCCACCTCGCTCGTCCCGACGAGGTACAGGTCGTCGGCCTCGAGCCGGTAGATCTCGTCGGCGTGCGCGCCGAGGAAGCCCGTGCCGGCCATCACCTCGGGCTTGACCAGCGTCGGCGTGATCGTCGGCGTGAAGCCAGCGGCGAGGGCGCGGTCCACCGCGGCGTTGAGCAGCGCCAGCTCCAGCCGCGCCCCGACGCCGGTGAGGAAGTAGAACCGCGCGCCGGACACCTTGGCGCCGCGCTCGGTGTCGATCGCGCGCAGCCCCTCGCCCAGCTCGAGATGGTCGCGGACGCGGAAGCCCTCGCCGTACTCGGCCGCGAAGTCCCGCGGGCTGCCGACGTGCTCGAGCACGACGTAGTCGTCCTCGCCGCCCGCGGGCACGCCCTCCTCGACGACGTTGCCGATCCGCCGGGCCAGCTCCGTCGCGGCCGTCTCCGCCGCGTCCGCCTCGGCCTGCAGACCCTTGACCTGCTCCGCGAGCGCCTTCGCCCGCGCCAGGAGCTCCTGCTTGGCCTCGCCCTGCGCGGCCGCCACCTGCTTGCCGAGCGCCTTCTGCTCCGCCCGGACCGTCTCGAAGCCCGTCAGCGCGGACCGGCGCCGCGCGTCGGCCTCCAGCACCTGGTCGACGAGCCCGGGGTCGTCGCCGCGTGCGGTCTGGCTCGCGCGGACGGCGTCGGGGTCCTCGCGGAGGAGTCGCAGGTCGATCACGGTCCGAGCCTAGCCACCGCCGCCCCGGGCAGCCGGACCACCTGCGCCGGCACGACGGGCACGGACGGCGACGCCCGCCAGCGCCACGCCGACGACCGCCGCCAGGGACGGCTTCGGCGCGCGGCGCAGCGCGGCGGCCGCCAGGCCCGGCGGCTGCTCGCGCTGGGGGTCGGAACCCGGAGGCGCCGGGCGCGGGTCCGCGGCCGTCGCCCGTGCCGTGTGCCGTGCCGTGTCCCGTGCCTTGTCCCGTGCCGTGTCCCGTGCCGTGTCCTGTGCCGTGTGCCGTGCCGCGCGTCGCGCCGCCCGTCCTGCCGCCCCGTGGCCGGTCCCTCGCCCCGGCCCGGCGAACGCGTCGAGCATCGCGGGGACGAAGAGCGCCAGGTCCTGCGGGCCGCGGCTGGTGGTGAGGCTGCCGTCCCGCACGACCGGACGGTCCAGCCAGGTGCCACCGGCGTTGACCACGTCGTCGCGGATGCCGGGCCACGACGTGAGCGTCCGGCCCTGGAGCAGCCCGGCGGACGCCAGGACCCAGGGCCCGTGGCACAGCGTGACCAGCGGTCGCCCGGTCGCGGCGAACCCGCGGACGAACGCCCGCGCCTGCGCCGACTGGCGCAGCAGGTCGGGGTTGATGAAGCCACCGGGCACGAGCAGGCCGTCGTAGCCGGCCGGGTCCGCACGCCCGACGGTCCTGTCCACGCGGACGCGGTGGCGGGCTGGTGCAGGTTCATCCCGCGGATCCGGCCGCGCCGCAGCGACACCACCTCGACCCGCGCACCGGCGCGCTGCAACGCCCGCACCGGCACGACGAGCTCGGCCTTCTCGAACCCGTCGGTGGCCAGGACGGCGATGCGGCGCCCCCTCAGCGGTCGTCCCCGGCGCATGTGGTGCTCCCTCGTCCGTCGGACCGGCCACGGGGCCGGCGGTCCCCCGAGTCTCGTCGGCGACGACGGGTACGGCACCCGGACCCGTCGGGCCGCGCCGGTGCCCGCTGCGTAGATTGCGGCCATGACATGGGGTGAGGGCCTGGCCGTGGTCGCGGTGCTGCTCGCGGGGGCGGCGCTCGTGCTCGCGCTCATGATCAACGCGCGCAGCCGGCGCGTGTCGGCCTCGCTCGAGCGGCTGGCGACGGCGCCGCCGCTGCCCGCCGCTCCCGCCCCGGCGGTCGGCGGCGGGCCCGCCCTGCCCGAGCGGCAGGGACCCCTCGTCGCGTTCGTCGCCAACCCCACCAAGCCCGACGTCCCCGGCCTGCGGCGGGCCGTGCGGCGCGCCTGTGCCGAGCAGTACCTGCCCGAGCCGCTCTGGTACGACACCACGGCGGAGGACCCCGGCGTGGGCCAGACGCGTCAGGCCGTGCAGGACGGGGCGCGCCTCGTCGTCGCCGTGGGCGGTGACGGCACGGTCCGGGCCGTGGCGGAGGGGCTGCTCGGCACGGGCGTGCCGATGGGGCTCATGCCGCTGGGCACCGGGAACCTGCTGGCACGCAACCTCGACATCCCGCTGAACGACCCCATGGGCGCGTTCGACATCGCGCTGGACGGCGTCGACCGCGCCATCGACGTCGGCCAGCTGCGGGTGGAGCGCTGGGAGTCGCAGGTGCGCGACGACATCGCGGAGGCGGCCGACGACCGGCCCGCCGACACCGACGAGCCGCGCGACCACATCTTCCTCGTCATCGCCGGCCTGGGGTTCGACGCCGCGATGGTGGCCGACACCGACGAGGGGCTCAAGGCGCGGGTCGGGTGGATCGCCTACTTCGTCGGCGGGGTCCGCCACCTCCACGGGCGCCGGATCCGGGCCGAGGTCGGCCTCGACGACGGCGACCGGCAGGCGGTCCGGCTCCGCTCGCTGCTGGTCGGCAACTGCGGCCGGCTGCCCGGCGGCATCATGCTGCTCCCCGACGCCGAGCTCGACGACGGCGTCCTCGACGTGGCGTCGATCGACACGCGCGGCGGCCTCGTCGGGTGGGCGCAGCTCCTCGGCGAGGTGGTCCTGCAGGGCGTCGGCCTGCGCAACGAGCTCCCGAACAAGATCGGCCGGATCGACCACGCGCGCGCCCGCACCGTGCAGGTGGACGTCCCGGAGGGCGAGGCCGTGCAGGTCGACGGCGAGGTGATCGGCAGGGTGAGCCGGCTGGAGGCGCGGGTCGAGCCCGGCGCGCTCGTCGTGCGGGTGACGCCGGAGAGCGCGCTGGGGCGCAAGACGGGGGCGGCGGTCGGCGCCTCGGCCTGACGATCGCGGCCGCCACCGCCTCCGGCTCGAGCGCAACAGTTCTTTCGCAACACCTCTTGCGCAAGCGTTCTTGCGCTTCTAGGCTCGACCCATGCCGTCCGCGACCCCGTCCGACGCCCGCCCCCTCGCCCCCGCCGTCCAGCGGGTCAGCGACCCGGCGCGGATCCGTGCGCTCGCCCACCCCGTCCGCCTCGACCTGCTCAGCCTGCTGGGCGAGGAGGGCGAGCTGACGGCCACGCAGTGCGCCGACCGCCTCGACGAGACGGTGGCGAACTGCTCGTTCCACCTGCGCACGCTCGCCAAGGCCGGGTTCATCGAGCCCGCCACCGCCCGCGGACGCGAGAAGCCGTGGCGGGTCACGGCCACCGAGCGCACCCTCGACCCCGACCCCGACGACCCCGCCTCCGAGCGGGCCGTCGCCGAGGTCGCCGGCCTGCAGATGCTGCGCGAGGTGGAGCGCGTCAAGGCGTTCCTCGAGGCGCCGCACGTTCGCAACGCCGACTGGGACGACACCGTCACGGTCACGTCCGCCACCTTCTGGGCCACGGCCGAGGAGATGCGCGACCTCGTCCGTCAGGTGCACGACCTGACCTCACGCTTCGCGGGGCGGCGCGCCGACCCCTCCCTGCGGCCCGACGGCGCCCGGATCGGACGCCTCTTCGCGACCGTCAACCCCGACGAGATCCCCCCTGCTGCGGAGAACCGACCATGAGCACGCTCGCCCCCGCCCTCGCCCCCACCCGTGTCCCGGCCCCCGCCGCGACCTCCGCCACCGGCCCCGCGACGCCCGCCCCCGCGCTCCGCGTGCTGCTGCGGCTCGGCCGCGTGCGCGGGGAGCTCCTCGTCGAGGTCGCGGCGCCGCGCTCCCGCCCCGCCCTGCGCGACGAGGGCCGCCGCCGCGACCGGGCCGCGTACGCCGCGGCCCTCGCCGACCTCGAGCGGCACCGGACGGCCGCCATCGCCGCCCGCCTCGGGGCCGGCGGCCTCTGAGGTCTCAGCGGCGCACGTGCTCCCGCACGAGCGCGGCGAGCTCCTCCGCGTGGTCGTGCACCACGGCGTGCGACGCCCCCGCCACCTCGGCCACCGCACCGCGGGGGGCGGCGTCCGCGAGGTCCTGCACCCAGCCCCGCGGCGCGACCCGGTCGTGGGTCCCGCGCACGACGAGCACCGGCACCGCCACCCGCCCGATCCGGTCCTCGGTGGGGTGCCGGAGCATCGCGCGCAGCTGGCGTACCGCCCAGGGCACGCCGCACCGCGCGTAGCCACGGACGATGAGCGCCTGCGTGCCGGGCGACTCGAACACCGCGGACCGCAGCAGGCGGCCGACCTGCTGGTGCGCGGTGCGCCCGTCGGGGGACACCGTCGGGCCGACGAGGACGGCGTGCGTCGCGGCGTCCGGCCGGCGGGCCAGGGCCTCGACGACGACCTGCGTGCCGAGCGAGTGCCCGAGGAGCACCGGCCGGACGGGCCGCGCCCGGTCGAGCCAGTGCAGGAGCAGCTCGGCGTGGTCGACGACCTCGACGGGCTCGCGGTCCGGCAGCGGCAGGCCTGCGAAGCCGGGCAGGTCGACGCGGTGCACCGCGCCGAGGTCGGTCAGCCGTCGGGTCAGCCGCTCGAAGTACAGCCCGTCGACGCCCAGCCCGTGGACGAGCACGACGTCGTGGCGGCCCTCGTCGGCCCCTGAGCCCGACGCCGCCCCCGACGCCGCCCCCGACGCCTGTCCACCCGTGCGGGAGCGCACCCGCAGGACGGCACCACCGATGCGCACCCGTTCGACGTGCTCGTCCCGCGCCGTCGCCCCCGGGCCGCGGCCCCTCACCGCGGCGCGCGCCGCGCGCGGCGACGCGTCCCGGGCCGGACCTGGCACCACGGGCAGCGGAACAGGTTGCGGGCCTGCATGGTCTCGATGACGACCGGCGTCCCGCAGACGAGGCACGGCTGCCCCTGGCGGTGGTAGACGTGGTGCCGCTGCGACCTGTCGCGCCGTGCAGCCGCGCGGCCCTCGGCGTCGAGGTCCTCGCGCGTGATCATCATCCCGGTGCGGATGCCGTCGCGCAGGAGCGTGTCCCAGTCCTCCCAGAGCGCACGGGCCGTCTTCGCGGGGACCTCCTTACCGGGGGTCCAGGGGTCCAGCCGCGCGCGGAACAGCAGCTCGGCGCGGTAGATGTTCCCCACGCCGGCGACGACGGCCTGGTCCATCAGCAGCTGCCCCACGGGCACCGACCGCTTCGTGATCCGGTGCACGGCCTCGTCGGCGGGGCTGCGCGTGGCCGGTGCGCCACCGAGACGCTGCCGCAGCTCGTCGCCCACCACGGGGTCCGGCCCCAGCCGGGCGACGACGGCCGCCGCCCCCTCCGGGTCCAGCACCTCGCACGCCGTCGGCCCGCGCAGGTCCGCCACCGTGTGCTCGGTGAGCAGTCGCACGCGCACCTGCCCGACGGGATCCGGCGGGAACGTGGGGCCGTCGAGCGGCTCCTCGCCCTCGGCGTCCCCCTCGTCCTCCACCTCGCGCTCTCCCAGCCGCACGTGCCGGGACCCGCCCCGGCCCGCGCCGCCCGACGAGGCGGAGGCCGGCACGGGCCGGTCGGCGAACGCGGCCGGGTCCTCGAGCGCGTCGGCGCGCAGCCGCGACACCCGCCCGGCGAGGTCCCAGCGCCCGTAGAGCCCGAGGTGCACGTGCAGCACGGCATCGCCCTCGAAGGACAGGAACAGGTGCTTGCCGACGGCGTCCGCCCGCTCGGCGACGCGCCCGTCGAGCCGCTCGGCACCCGCGGCGAACCGGCCCTGGGGGGACGAGACGGCGACGGGCCGCCCGACGAGGTCCTGCGCCAGCTGGAGAGCGGCTCGGTGGACGGTGTGACCCTCGGGCATCGCGTCAGGCTACGGGCGCGCCCCACGGGTCGCAGTGCCGGCCCAGGACCGGCTCAGCCCGCGTCGCCGCAGGCCGCCGACGAGGACCGCCAGCGCGAACGCGGCCAGCGCGAGCAGCACGATCGTCCCGCCGGACGGGGTGCCGGCGGCGGCCGAGACCGTCACGCCGCCGACGCTCGCCACCAGCCCGACGGCGGACCCGGCGACGACGACCGATCCGAAGCTGCGGCACACGCGCTGCGCCGCGGCGACGGGCAGCACCATGAGCGCGCTGATGAGCAGCAGGCCGACCGTCCGCATCGACAGCACGACGGTGACGGCCGTGAGCACGGCGAGCGCCGACGTGAGCGCCCGCGTCGGCAGGCCGGCGGCGGGCGCGTGCTCCTCGTCGACGGCCACGGCGAACAGCCAGGGCCGCAGCACGGTCACGACGACGAGCAGCACCGCGGCGAGCACCGCGAACACCCGCACGTCCCCCGGGCTCGTCGTCGTGATGGCGCCGAAGAGGTAGCCCTCAAGGTTCGTCGTCGTCCCGGCGGGAGCGAGGCTCATGAGCACGACGCCGCCGGCGATGCCGCCGTAGAACACGACGGCCAGCGCGACGTCGCCGCCCGTGCGCCCGCGCGCCCGCACGGCCTCCACGAGCAGCGCGGCCCCGACGGCGGCGACGAGGGCCGTCCACACCGGCGCCGTCCCGGTCAGCACGCCGGCCGCGACGCCCGCGAGCGCCACGTGCCCGAGCCCGTCCCCGACGAGGGACAGCCCGCGCTGGACGAGGAACGTCCCGACGAGCGGTGCCGCCACCCCGACGAGCGCCGCGGCCAGCAGCGCCCGCCGCATGAAGCCGTAGTCGAGGACCGTCAGCAGGTCGCTCACGCCGCCACCGTCCCGACGCGCCCGTCCGCGACGGCCAGGGACCGGGTGATGGCGCCCGCCAGCGCGGCCGGCTCGTGCGTGACGACGAGGACCGCCACACCGGCCCGGCGCACGCGGTCCAGGACGTCGGCGAGCACCCTCTGGTGCCGGGCGTCGACGCCGGCGGTCGGCTCGTCGAGCAGCAGGAGCTCCGGCTCGGCCACCAGCGCCCGCGCCACGAGCGCGCGGCGCTGCTGGCCGCCGGAGAGCTGGGCCATGGGGGTGCGCGCCCTGTCGGCCAGGCCGACGAGGTCGAGGGCGGCGGCCACGGCCTCGCGGTCGGCGCGTCGGGCCGACGGGCGCAGGCGGCGCAGGGGGTCGGTCAGCGGCAGCCGCCCGACGGCGACGACCTCCCCGACGGTCGCGGGCACGACGGAGGCGAGGCTGTCGCGCTGCGGCACGTAGCCGACGCGCGGCGTGGACACCTCGAGCGAGCCGCCCAGCACCTGCGCGGCACCGAGCACCGCGCGCAGCAGCGTCGTCTTGCCGGACCCGTTTGCGCCGGTCACGGCCACGCACTCGCAGCGGTGCACCGCGACGTCGACGTCGCGCAGCAGGGGGCGTCCCGCGTACCCCACGGCGCAGCACCCCACCCCGACCCGACGCCGGTCGCTCGCGGCCGCCGCCGTGCTGCCCCTCGCGCTCCTCACCGCCTGCGGCGGCACCCAGCCGTCCGCGACGTCCACCGGCACGACCGCCCCGGGCGCCACGGAGGACGCGCACGGCGCCGCCGACGCCGTCGAGGCCGCCGCCTCCTCCCCGCGCCTGGCCATCTCCTACGACGGTGGCGTCCAGGTCCTCGACGCCACGACGCTCGAGGTGCTCGCGGACGAGGAGATGGAGGGCTTCGTCCGGCTGAACCCGGCCGGCGACGGCCGCCACCTGCTCGTCTCGGGGCAGGGCGGGTGGCACGTCCTGGACGCGGGCGCGTGGGAGGAGCCGCACGGCGACCACTCGCACTTCTACACGGCCGAGCCGCACCTGACCGGGACCGTGTTCCCGGCGGAGGAACCCGCGCACGTCGTCACGCACGCCGGCCGCACCGTCCTGTTCGACGACGGGACCGGGGACGTGACCGCCTTCGACAGCACCGAGATCGAGGACGCGGACCGCGAGGAGCGCACGTACACCACGCCGTCCGCGCACCACGGCGTCGCGGTGGAGCTGTCCGACGGCCGCATGGTCGTCTCCGAGGGCACGGAGGAGGGCCGCACCGGCATCCGCGTCCTCGACGCCGAGGGCCAGGATTTCGCGGCGAACGACCAGTGCCCGGACGTCCACGGGGAGACCGTGGCGGCGGACGAGACCGTCGTCATCGGCGACTACAAGAGCGACCCCGACGCGGAGATCGACCTGACGACGCGCGTGTCGCTCATCGACACCACCACCGCGACGGTGCGCCTCGTCGACCTGCCCTCCTCCTACTGGTACCGGTCGCTGGGCCGCGGCGAGGACGGCGAGGGCGTCGTGCTCGGTACGGACGGGTCGCTGCACGTCATCGACGTCGTCGCCGGCACGGTGACGCGGTCCGTCCCCGTCATCGACGCGTGGGAGGTGTCGGGGAACTGGCAGGACCCGCAGCCGCAGGTCTTCACGATGGAGGGCACCGCCTACATCACCGACCCGGCCGCCAGGGCCGTGCACGCCGTGGACATCGCGACCGGGGAGGTCTGGGCGAGCGCGGAGCTCGACGTCGTGCCCAACGAGCTCGAGGGCGTCACCGGCGCCGCCGAGGCGCACGCCGGGCACGACCACTGATGCCGCGGGGGCTGCGCGCACCCGCCCGCGCCGGCGCCGCCGCCCTCGCGCTCACCGCCCTCGTCGCCTGCTCGGGCGGCGGGGGCGGTGGTGGGGGTGGTGGTGCGGGCGGTGGCGACACGGGCGACGGTGCCGGTCCGGACGGCCGTCCGCTCGTCGTCACCTCCTCCTACCCGCTGGAGTACGTGGTGCAGGAGGTCGCGGGCGACCGGGTGGAGCTGCAGAACCTCACGGCGCGGGGAGCGGACAGCCACGCCACGGAGCTGTCGCCGCAGGGCGTGGCGGCGCTCGGCGCGGCGGACCTCGTCGTGCACCTGAGCGGGATGCAGACCGGCGTCGACGAGGCGTTGGCGCTGCAGGTGCCGGAGCACCTGGTCGACGCCGCGACGCTGGCCGACCAGGAGGGCGACCCGCACGTCTGGCTCGACCCGACCCGCATGGCGCGGCTGGCCGAGGACGTCGCGGACGGGCTCGTCGCCGTGGACGCGGCGGGCGAGGGCGCGTACCGGGCGGGCGCCGAGCGGCTCGTCGGGGAGCTCGAGGCCCTCGACGCCGAGTACCGCACCGGGCTGGCCGGGTGCGCGGGTGCCACCCTCGTGACCGCGCACGAGGCGTTCGGCTACCTGGCCGGCGCCTACGGGCTGGAGCAGGTGGGCATCGCCGGCATCGACCCGCACGTCGAGCCGTCCCCGGCCCGGCTGCGTGCCGTCGTGGACGTCGTGCAGGGCCGGGGCGTGCGCACGGTGTTCTTCGAGGCGACGACGAGCCCCGAGGTCGCCACCACGCTCGCGGACGACCTCGGCGTCACGACGGCGGTGCTGCACCCGATCGAGCGCGTCGCCGAGGGGCAGGACTACCCGGGCCTCATGCGCGAGAACCTGACGGCCCTCCGGGATGGCCTCGCCTGCGGCGACGCCGGCTGACCCGGTCCTGGCGGGGTTCAGGACAGGACGTCGACGACCCCCGCCAGGAGCCCGGTGACGAGCAGCGCACCGCCGCCCAGCGCGGCGGAGCTGACGGCGACCCAGACGGCGCGGCGCACCCGGCCGGCCACGCCGGTCGGCTCCGGCAGGGGGGCCGTGCGCACGCGCTCGACGAGGTCGTGGCCGCGCTCGGCGCCGTCGTGCAGCGCGGTGAGCGCCGCGGCCACGGCGGTGTGGGGGGCGTGGTGCGGGTGGGTCGCGGTCAGGGTCGACATCGGGGGCTCCTCGTGGGCGCGGGTGGCGTGCCGGGGTCGCCGGCTCCCTCACCATCGACCGGAACGCCCGCCCCGGTCCAGGGACGGAGGTCCCGTCCCCGCCCCTCGGTGAACTCCGGCCCTCAGGGCGCGACGACGACCCACAGGGCCAGCACCGCGACGGGCTGCAGCGCCAGCGAGGCCCCCACCGCGAGCGCCGCTCGTCGTCGGGTCCCGGTGAGCCCCGGGTCACCGAGCGCCGGGGCCAGCGGCAGCAGGAGGCGGAACGTGCTGTGCTGCGGCACGAACACGGCGACGAGGTAGGCCAGGTACGCGACCGCCCACACGGTGAGGTCCGCCCCCGGCGCGTTCCACCGCCGCGCGACGACGACGACCGTCGTCCCGAGCAGCAGCGTCACGAGCACCACTCCGGCACCCGGCCCGAGCACCGGGTCGAGCACCGCCGAGGCGAACCGGAACCAGGGCGTGAACGGCACGAAGCCGGCTCGGCCCGTGTACTCCTGCTGCCAGGCGGTCTCGGTCGCGAGGTAGGCGTCAGCGCGGCCCGTGACGAGACCGGCGACGACCGGCCACGCGAGACCGGCCAGCGTCACGGCCGTGGCCGCGCCGAGGGCGGCCACGTGCTCGCGCCGGTGCTGCACCAGGCCTCGTCGGGCCCGCACGAGGTGCAGCAGCACCAGCGCGAAGGCCAGCGCCAGCGCACCCGGCCGCGTGAACGCGGCCACGACGCCGAGCACCGCGAACAGCGCGTACCGCTGCCGCGTCATCGCGACGAGCGCGCCGAACACCAGGACGAGGAACGTGCTCTCGGCGTAGGTGACGGTGAACAGGAAGGACATCGGGCTGATCGCCAGCAGCACGGCCCCGAGCGTGGCGGCGCGGCGACCCGCGTGCGGCAGGAGCAGCACGTGCAGGACGATCACGGCCGCCGCGCCGGCCAGCAGCGCGACGGCGGTGCCGGCGGCGCCGAACCCGAGGCCCGTGACGGCCATGACCCCGCGGGCCAGGAGCGGGTAGACGGGCATGAAGGCCCAGGCGTTCTTGGCGACCTCGCCGTCGGCGTCGAGGGGCAGGTCGGTGGGGTAGCCGTCCTCGGCGATCCGCCGGTAGTACTCCCCGTCCCACCCCTGCAGGAGGTCGGTGAAGCCCGTCCCGGGCAGCGTCGCCGCGAGGCCGACGCCCAGGCCTCCGGGCCCGTCGTCGACGACGCCCGTCCGGTGCACGACGAGCAGCAGCAGCGCCGACAGGACCCGCGCGCCCGCGTAGACCGCGAGGAGCACCAGGACCGTGCGAGCGGTCAGCCGCGGCCGCGAGGCCGGGCGCGGGGCGAGCGGCTCCAGGAGCGCGATGGCGGCGCCCGGTGCCTGCCCCCGCACGTCCGTCACGCGGGGACGGTAGGCAGAGGCCGGCCGGTCGCGCCCGTCGAGGCGCCGCCGCTGCCAGCACCGTCACAGTGCGAGGGCCGTGGCCGGGCCTACCGGTCCTGCGCGTGGAGGCGGACCGCGAGGAGCGCGACGTCGTCGTCCGGGTGCGCCGGGAGCACGCGGGCCAGCACCTCGTCGCACAGCGTGTCGAGCTCGCCGTCCCCCGCGGCGAGCTCCTCCACGGTGCGGCGCAGGTGTTCCAGCCGCGCGGCCAGGTCCTCGTCCCGGCGCTCGACGAGCCCGTCCGTGTACAGCAGGAGGGTGGCACCCGGCTCCAGCGTGCGCAGGTGCTCGGTCCGGGCGGCATCCGGCCGGACGCCGAGCAGGACGTCGTTGCGTCCCGTGGTCAGCAGGTCGGCGGTGCCGTCGGGCCGGATGACGACGGGGGGCAGGTGCCCGGCGCTCGACCAGCGCACCCGCGCAGCAGGGACCGCAGCTGCCCCATCGCCGCGGTCGCGTTGACGTCGTGCCCGGTGACGTCGCCGATGACGACGACCGTGGCGCCGTCCCGCTGCACGAAGGCGTCGTACCAGTCCCCGCCGATCTTCGCGGTGCGCGACGCCGGGGCGTACCGCGCGACGACCTGCCCGTGCTCGGGCTGCACCGGGTCGGACAGGAGCGACCGCTGCAGGGCCTCGGCGAGATGCCGGGTCGCGTCGGCGAGCTCGCGCTCCACCTCGAGGCGACGGACGCGTACGAGGGCCTGCGCGTACTGCGTGGCCAGCGCGTCGAGCAGCTGGTGCTCGGTCCCGTCGAAGGTGTGGGGCTCGGGCCATGACAGCGTGAGCGAGCCGAGCACCTCGTCGCCGGTCCGCAGCGGGAGCGCGACCCAGGTCGGGCCGAGGGGCTCACCGGCGGCGGCGCCCGGCGCGGCGTCGAGGTGCTCGTCGGCCACGAGGCGCTCGCCCCGGGCGGCGCGCGCGGCCGGCAGCGCCGCGTCCCGTGGGACGACCCGCTCGACGGCCGTGCCGGCGACCGTGCCGGCGACCGTGCCGGCGACCGTGCCGGCGACCGTGCCCGGGGTGGTCGAGAACAGCCGGAGGGCGTCGCCGTCGAGCACGCCGAACATGGCCACCGCGCCGGCGGCGCCGGGCCCCAGGGCGTGCTCCACGACGTCCGCCACCGTCTGGGCGTGCGCCAGCTCCGACGCCGCTCGCGCCAGCCTCGCCAGCGCGCGGGCGGTGCGGCGGTCCCGCTCGTTGGCGTCCCGCAGCCGGGCGTTGAGGACCTCCAGCTCGCGCGTGCGCGCGTACAGGTCCGCCTCCACCTCGCGCACGCGCTCCTGCAGGTCGTCGGCGTCGGGCGCCGGCGCACGGCCCGAGGTGCGCAGCCGCACGTAGTCGGTGATGTCGTCCGACTGGTGCAGGACGAGCACGACCTCGCCGTCATCGTCGAGGCACTCGGTCCTCCACGCGTCCTCCAGGTCGCCCACCGTCCGTCGGCACCGGTCCGCACCGCCGTGCCGTTGTGGGCCCACCCGGCGCGTTCTGCCCTCAGCGGAGCGGGGGCCCGGCCGGCCGCGGCCTGGCTAGCGTCCGAGGCATGAGCGCCGTCGTCACCGTCCTCCCGCTCCCCCGCCGCGCCGGTCGCCGTCCGCTCGCCCGCACCCGCGTCGCCGCCGGTGACCGGACGACCGTCGCCCCTCGGCCCGCCCCGGACGGCCTGGCCTGGCGGCGGGCCATCGGGCAGCGGCTGCGGGACGCGCGCCGCGACGCCGGGCTCCGCCTGGTCGACGTGGCGGACCGCGCCGGGGTGTCGCCGCAGTACCTCTCGGAGGTGGACGGGCACCAGCGGTCAGGCCCCGGCGCCGCCCGTGCGCACCGCCCGCAGCCAGGCGCGGGCGGCGACGAACTCCGCGTCGGTGGTACCGGCGTGCATCGTCGGGGCGACGGCGTCTGCCCGCGGGTAGGAGCCGAGGAACCGCACGTACGGGCAGCGCCGGTGCAGCCCCATCAGCGCCTCCCCCACGCGCTCCTCGGCGATGTGACCCTCGGCGTCGATGGAGAAGGAGTAACGCCCCAGGGCGTCGCCGATGGGCCGCGACTCGATGCGCGACAGGTTCACCCCGCGCACGGCGAACTGCTCGAGCATGGCCAGCAGCGCCCCGGCCTCGTTGTCGGGCAGGTGCACGACGAGGGTCGTCTTGTCCGCCCCGGTCGGCGGCGGCACGTCCCCGGGGGGCCCGACGACGACGAACCGCGTCATCGCCGACGGGTTGTCCGCCACGTCCTCGGCCAGCGGGACCAGCCCGTACGTGCCCACCGCGGCCGGCGGCACGAGCGCCGCGTCGAACGGCACCGGCCCGTCCCCGGCCGCCAGCATCGCCGCGGGGGCGGTGTTGGAGGTCGCGGGCACGTGCATCGCCCCGGGCAGGTGCGCGGCCAGCCACCGCCGGCACTGCACCCAGGCGTGCGGGTGCGCACTGACCCGCCGCACGTCGGCCAGGTCCGTGCCGGCCGGTGCCACGAGCGTGAACTGGACCGGCACGAGCATCTCCCGCAGCAGGACCAGCGGCTCGCCCGTGGCCAGCGCGTCGAGCGTCGCGGTGACGCCGCCCTCGGCCGTGGACTCGATGGCGACGACCGCGAGGTCGGCCTCCCCGGACCGCACGGCGGCGATGGCCGAGCCCACGTCGGTCTGCGGCAGGTAGACGGCCTCGTCGGGCCCCGCCACCTGGCGCAGCGCGGCCTCCGTGAACGTGCCGGCCGGGCCGAGGTAGGCGTAGCGCGGGGCGTCGGGGGCGGGCATGGCTCCTCCGGGTCGGTCGGGCCTGTCGGACGGACGGGTCGGGCGGCTGTGGAGGGGGCGTGGACGCCGTGTGCGGGTCCCGGCGGGAGGCGCCGCGCCCCGGGGGGACCCTACGCGGCCTGCCCGTAGCCTGGCCGCGTGCTCCCGCGGTCCCTCCCCCGCCCGTCCGTCGCGCTCGCGGCGCTCGCCGGCCTCCTCGTGCTGCTGGTGGCCGGGGCGACGCCCGCCCGCGCCGCCGACGAGCCGCCGGTCCTGCTCGTCGGGGTCACGGGGGTCCGCTGGGACGACGTGACGGCGACGGGCACGCCGGCGCTGCACGCCCTGGCGCAGGACGCGCGCCTGGCCGACGTCGCGGCGCGCAGCGTCTCGTCGAGCGCGTGCCCGGCGGACGGGTGGCTCGGCGTCTCCGCCGGCGCGCGGGCCGCCGACGCCCCGCCGCTGGAGCGCACGGGGCTCGCGCACGTGACCGAGGAGGACCTCGCCGCCGAGGACGAGCAGGGCCTCGTGCGGGACCGCTGCCGCGTCCTCGTCGACATCGGTCCCGACGGCCTGGCGCCCGGCTGGTCGGACTACGCCGCGGCGGTCGTCGACCAGGCCTACGACGCCCGCATCGGGCTGCTGGGGGACACGCTGCGGGAGGCGGGCGTGAGCCCCGCGGGCATCGGCCCGGGGGCGGCCGTGGCGCTGGCGGACGGCGCGGGGCTGCAGGTCGGCACGTGGGAGAGCCGGCGCGCGCCCGCCGGCGGGCTGTCGGAGCAGGTCACCTCGGCGCTGGCGGCCGCCCCGCTCGTCGTCGTCGACGCCGGCGGGGTGCGGGACCGCGAGGGCACCGCCTTCGCCCCGCGGGCCGAGCAGGTCGCGGTCGTCGACAGCACCCTCGCCGCGGTCCTGGCCGGCGCGGAGGGCACGGGGGCGCAGGTGCTCGTCGTGTCCCTCGCGGACTCGGGGCGCGCGGAGCTGCAGCTCGCCGCCGCGACCGGCCCGGCCGGCACCCGCTGGGCGGGTCCCGGCCTGCTCACCACCGGCTCGACGCAGCAGCGCGGCCTCGTGCAGGCCGTGGACGTGGCGCCCACGGTCCTGTCGGCCCTGGGCCTGCCGGCCGACCCCGCCATGTCCGGCTCGACGATGCGCGCGACCGGCGGCCCCGCCACGGCCGGGGCGCGCATCGCGCTGCTCGAGGACGTCGCGGCCGAGGCCGACCAGGTCCGCGAGGTCAGCGGCGGCTTCTCGACCGTGCTGGTGCTGCTGCAGGTGGCGCTGTTCGTCGCCGCGGCGCTCGTGCTCACCCGCCCGCGGGACCGGCAGCACGGCGCGCTGCGCGGGCCGGTGCGGGTCCTGCGCGTGGTCGGACCGTTCCTGGCCGCCTGGCCGGTCGCGTCCTTCCTCACCGGGCTCGTGCCGTGGTGGCGGGCCGGGGCGCCGGTGCTCGGCTTCTGGGCGGCGCTGCTCGGGTGGGCGCTGGTCATCACGGCCGCGGCGCTGCTCGGCCCCTGGCGCCGGTACGTGCTGGGGCCGGCGGCGGTGGTCGCGGCGGTGACGGTCGGGGTGCTCGTCGCGGACGCGTTGACGGGTTCGTGGCTGACGATCGACTCCCCCATGGGGGCCCACCGCATCCTCGCCGCGCGCTTCTACGGCATGAGCAACCAGGGCTTCGCGCTCCTGCTCGCGGGTGGGGTCATGCTGGCCGTCGTCCTGGGCGACGTGCTCGTCCGGGCCGGGCGCCGGCGGGCCGCGCTCGCCGGGGTCGTCGCGCTGGGCCTGCTGCTCGTCGTCGTGGACGGGGCGCCCGGGCTGGGCAGCGACTTCGGCGGGCCGCCGTCCCTGCTCATCTCGTTCGCCTACCTGGCGCTGGTCGTCAGCGGGCGGCCCGTGCGCTGGCGCGTCGTCGCCGCGGTGGTGGCCGTCGGGGCGGCCGTCGTCGGCGGGTTCGCCCTGCTGGACTGGGCACGTCCGGCCGACGAGCGCACCCACCTCGGGCGGTTCGTCGCGACCGTGCTGGACGGCGGGCTGCTGCCCGTCCTGCAGCGCAAGCTCGACGCGAACCTCGGCATCCTCACCACCTGGCGCTACCTCGTGCCCGCGGTCGCCGGCATCGCGCTGCTGTGGGTGCTCGCCCGCACGGCCCGGCGCCAGGCCGCGGAGCTGGCGCGGGAGGCGGCGGACCTCGAGCAGGCCGTGCCGCTCGTGCGCGCGGGCCTCGTCGCCGCGGGGCTGGGCCTGGCCGTCGGCTTCCTCGTCAACGACTCGGGGATCATCATCCCCGCGACCGGCGTCGCCGTGGCGGTGCCGGCCCTCGTGGGTGCCACGGCGGAGCTGCACCTGCCACGAGCGCTGCGGCTCAGTCCTCCGGACCGCGTCCCGTGGCCGGACGCCGGGGCGCCGCGCCGCGCGGCAGCCCCCCCACGGCCGCCCGCAACCGCCGGGCGTTGACCGCCAGCTGCACGTCGCGGTACTGCGCCGCGCGGTGCAGCTGGCCCTTGAGGTCCGTGCCCGACGGGCGGTGCTTGAGCTCGCAGGGGATCTCCTGGATGCGGAAGCCCCGGCGCAGCAGGTCGATCGTCATGCCGACCTCCACGCCCCAGCCGCGCGCCAGGGGCGTCGCCGCCTCGAACGCCTCGCGCGTGAGGCAGCGCATCCCCGACAGCGGCTGCGTCGGCGTCCACCCGGTCAGCGACGCCACCGCCCGACGTGCCGCCTTGACGACGAACCCGCGCCCGCCGGCACCCGGCTGGGGCGGCAGCAGCGCGATCGTGAGGTCCGCCTCCCCCGCGAGCACGGGCCCGACCAGCGGCGCGGTGTTGACGGCCGTGTCGGCCAGGTCGCCGTCGATGAAGAGCAGGTCGCGCGCCGGCCGGTCGGGCATGTCCCGCATGGCGACGACGGCCGCCCCCGTCTCCATGGCCGCGGCCTTGCCGCGGTTGTGCGAGTGCCGCACGACGACCGCCCCCGCCTCCCGGGCGACGTGCTGCGTGCTGTCCACGGACCCGTCGTCGACGACGAGCACGAGGTCCACGTGCGGGATGGCACGGGCGGCCCGCACCGTGGCGGCGATGCGCCGCGACTCGTCCTTGGCGGGGATGATCACCGCCACCCGGCGGAAGGCGCGCTCCACGCGGCTCACCCTAGCGGCGGCCCCTGTCAGCGCAGCGTGACCTGACGGGCGACGAGGCCCGCGCGCGCCCGCCGGGCGTTCGCGTCGAGCGGCCCGGTCTCCGCCAGCGCCGCCTCGAACCGGGGCAGGAACGCCGCGAAGGGCGCCTCGAGCTCCTCCGCCTCCGTCCCGCGCGCGAGCTCCCACACCGGCACGACGAGGCCCGCGGCCCGGAAGTACCCGATGAACTTCGACCCCTCGAAGCCCGACTCGCGCCGGCCGTGCAGGCGGGCGAGCGCGTCGAGGACGACCTGCTCGTCGAGCGGCTGCACCCAGCGCAGGAACTCCTTGGCCCCCATGCGGACCCAGTACGCCGACGGCGCGGCGGCGAGCTTGACCGTGTCGACGATGCCCTTGTCCGCCTCCTCGAGCGCCCCGACGAGCTCGGGCGTGCGCTCGGCGGAGGGGTCGAGCCAGTAGTCGAACGTGTCGGTGACGGTGACCTCGAACGGGACGTCGAGGTCGAGCACGTCCTGCAGCCGCGGCCCCGGCCCGACGAGCGAGCCGCCCTCGACCGCGGTCCCCGGCTCGACCTCGAGCGCCTCGAGCAGGGCCGCCGCGGCGTCGCGGCTGGCGTCGCCGGAGCCGGCGCCCAGCGTCTGCAGGGCGAGCAGCACGGCGCCGTCGGCGCGGTGCAGCGAGCGCCAGCCCTCGGGCAGCACGGTGGTGACGAGCACGTCGCGCGACCCGTGCTCGGCGGTGGTCCGCGCGGTCCCCGTGCCGGCCGGGACGAGCTCCTTGAGGGCGACCCAGTCGGTCTCGGACGGCAGACCCTCGAACGGGCGCAGGACGAAGTCGGTGTGTGCAGGCACGCGCCCGAGGCTAGCCGGTCAGGAGCGGGTCACCGGCCTGTCACCGGCCGGTCACCCGTGCGGGCTCGCCCGCACGCACGGCGCCCGCACAGCCCGCCCGTGGAGGATGCTCGGGTCCGGACGGCAGGATCGGCGTCGCCGGGCACGCCCCCGCCGGCCACGGCGGGGGCGCACGCCCGGACCACGTGCAGCAGCAGGTCGAGCAGGAGGACGGACGATGGACGGGCCGGGGCCCGCACGACCGCGCGAGGCGGTGCTGGTCGTCAACGTGCGCTCGCGCCGCGGCGCCGCCCTGCACGGCCGGGTGCGGCGGATGCTCGAGGAGCGCGGGGTCGTCGTCACCGCGGAGCACCTCGTCGACGACCCGGCCGCGCAGATGCCGGTGCTGCTGCCGCAGGTGCTGGCCGCGCGGCCGCCGCTGCTCGTCGTCGGCAGCGGGGACGGGACGGTCGCCGGGGTGGTCGACCACCTCGCGCACACGTCGACCGTGCTGGGCTACCTGCCCCTGGGCACGACGAACAACTTCGGCCGCAGCCTGGGCCTGCCGCTCCGGCTGGCCGACGCCGTGGACGTGGTGGCCCGCGGTCGCGTCGCGTCGGTCGATCTCGGGCAGGTCAACGGCGACTGGTTCGCCAACCTCGCGAGCATGGGGGTGTCGGCGGCGGTCGCCGGCCGGACCCCGCACGCCCTCAAGCGCCGCATCGGCCGGGCCGCCTACGCCGTGACGGCCGCCCGCGCGCTGACCACCCACCGCGCGTTCGAGGCCGAGATCCGCACGGAGGACCGGGTCTGGACCGTGCGCACCCACCAGCTCAACATCGCCAACGGCCGCGTCCACGCGGGCACGCCCATCGCGCGCGACGCCGGCGTCGACGACCGCCTCCTCGTCGCCTACGCCCTGGGCGGGTCGCGCCGGTTCTCGGTGGCCACCGCGGCCGCCCGGCAGGCGCTCACCCCCTGGCAGCCGCTGGAGCGCAAGGGCTACCTGACGGGCACCCGATTCGAGATCACGACGGACCGCCCCCTGGCCCTCGACGTCGACGGCGAGGTCACGGGTAGCACGCCGGCCACCGTGACGGTCACGGGCGACGCCATGCGCGTCATGGTCCCGCAGACCTTCGTGCCGCGGGACCCGACGACCCCCCGCTGACCCCGCACCGGGAAGGGGCTCGAGACCAGGTGGTGATCGGGCGGGTGCGCCGCCGTGCACCCGTGGGCCAGGATCGGGGCATGGACCCGCGCGCCGGCACCCCCGCCCAACCGTCCGACCTCATCGACGTCGACGCCCTCGTCGGCGCGTACTACGACACCGAGCCCGACCTCGACGACCCCGGGCAGCGGGTCGTGTTCGGCACCTCCGGGCACCGCGGGTCGGCCTTCGACGGCGCCTTCAACGAGGCGCACATCGCGGCCACGACGCAGGCGATCGTCGAGTACCGGCGCGCGCAGGGCACCGACGGCCCGCTCTTCATCGGGCGCGACACGCACGGGCTCTCGGAGCCGGCCTTCCGCACGGCGCTGGAGGTCCTGGCGGCGCACGAGGTCGAGGTGCACGTCGACGCGCGCGACTCCTGGACGCCGACCCCGGCCGTCTCGCACGCGATCCTGCGGCACAACGGGGCCGGCACCTCCGCCGGCGTCCGCACGCAGGGACCGGGCCTGGCCGACGGCATCGTCGTGACCCCGTCCCACAACCCCCCGCGGGACGGCGGCTTCAAGTACAACCCGCCGGACGGCGGCCCCGCGGGCTCCGAGGCCACGGGCTGGATCGCCGACCGTGCCAACGCGATCCTGCGCGAGGGCTGGAAGGGCGTCCGCCGGGTCCCGGTGGAGCAGGCGCTGGCCGCATCGACGACGCGCAAGCACGACTACCTCACCGCCTACGTCGACGACCTGGCGAACGTGCTGGACCTCGAGGCCGTCCGCTCCGCGGGGGTCCGCATCGGGGCGGACCCGCTCGGCGGCGCGTCGGTGGAGTACTGGGGCGCCATCGGCGAGCGCTACGGGCTGGACCTCACGGTGGTGAACCCGGAGGTCGACCCGCGGTGGTCGTTCATGACGCTCGACTGGGACGCCAAGATCCGCATGGACTGCTCGTCGCCGTACGCGATGGCCTCGCTCGTCGAGCGGATGACGGGCGGCGGCGGCGCCGCGCCCTACGACATCGCCACCGGCAACGACGCGGACTCCGACCGCCACGGCATCGTCACGGCCGACGGGCTCATGAACCCGAACCACTACCTCGCCGTGGCGATCTCCTACCTGTTCGGCGGCGCGCGCCCGGGCTGGGGCCAGGGGACGGCGGTGGGCAAGACGCTCGTGTCGTCGGGGCTGATCGACCGCGTCGTCGCCTCGCTGGGGCGGCGGCTGGTGGAGGTGCCGGTCGGGTTCAAGTGGTTCGTGCCGGGCCTCGTCGACGGGTCCGTCGGCTTCGGCGGCGAGGAGTCGGCGGGCGCCTCGTTCCTGCGCACGGACGGCACCGTCTGGACGACGGACAAGGACGGCATCCT
This sequence comes from Cellulomonas sp. plas2, assembly GCF_057221735.1. Classification (NCBI taxonomy): domain Bacteria; kingdom Bacillati; phylum Actinomycetota; class Actinomycetes; order Micrococcales; family Cellulomonadaceae; genus Cellulomonas; species Cellulomonas sp. plas2. The sequence goes on along the minus strand of NZ_CM170155.1, from coordinate 137,950 downwards.
CCTGGCGCTGCTGGCCTCGGAGATCACGGCGAGGACCGGCCGGACGCCGTCGCAGCTGCACGCGGACCTCGTCGAGCAGCACGGGCGGTCCTGGTACGCCCGGGTCGACGCGGCGGCCACGCGCGAGGAGAAGAAGACCCTCGCCGCCCTCTCGCCCGAGCAGGTCACCGCCACCACGCTCGCCGGCCAGGACATCACCGCACGCCTGACGAGGGCGCCGGGCAACGACGCGGCGATCGGCGGCCTCAAGGTCACGACCGCGGACGCGTGGTTCGCGGCGCGCCCGTCCGGCACGGAGGACGTCTACAAGATCTACGCCGAGAGCTTCGTCAGCGAGGAGCACCTGGGCGAGGTGCAGGCCGCCGCGAAGCAGGTCGTCTCGGACGCACTGCAGGGCTGAGCGCCCGCGGCGGGCGTCGTCGCCACGTCGGACCTGCAGGTCACCCCCGCAGGAGACCGACCCCCAGCGTGACGACGCCCGCCGCCAGCACCACCGCGCCGACGGGCACGAGCACGAACACGCGGCGCGGCGTGGTGCGGCCCCGCCCGGCCGCGCCCAGGAAGAACCCACTCCGTGGCGGCCTCCCGCCCCAGCAGCAGGCGCAGCAGCGACACACCGCCGGCCTCCACCGCCACCACCGTCAGCAGGACGACGCCCGCCGTCACCCGCGCGTCGTCGGACAGCTCCAGCACCGCGACCACCGCCCTCGCGCCCCGTCCGGCCGCCCCACCCGCGACGAATCAGAACACTGTTACAGAACAGCGTTCCACAACGCGGCGACGCTGGCTAGGCTCCTGCCGTGCCCCGGCCCCGGACCCACGACGACGCCCTGCGCGCCCGCCTGCTGGCCGAGGCGACCCGCGTGGTGTCCGAGCGCGGCGCCGTCGCGCTCACCGTCCGGGACGTCGCCACCCGGGCCGGCACCTCCGCCTCGGCGGTGTACGCCCTCTTCGGCAGCCGGGAGGAGCTGCTGCGCGCCGCTTCCCGCGCGGCGCAGGCCGCGTTCACCGAGCGGCTGACGCAGGTGCCGGTGACGGGTGACGCCATGGCCGACCTCCTCGCCCTGGCGACGGCGTACCGGGACCACGCGCTGGCGTCCCCGCACGGCTACCGGGTGGTCGTCGAGGCCCCCCTCCCGCCCGGTGCGCGGCCCGAGCCGACGACGACCGCGGCGTTCTCGCTCCTGCGCGCCGCGGTCGCCCGGGTGCTGCCCGCGGTGCCCGACGACGCCGCGGCGCGTCTGGCGCTCGACCTGTGGTCGCTCGTGCACGGCGCCGTCGCGCTGGAGCTGGCTGGGCTGCTCCCCGGCGACGACGAGGAGCGGGCGGCCCGCTACGTCGCCCTGCTGCGCACGGCCGGCCCGGCCCTCGTCGGGGCCGCGGTCGGCCGGGCGCCCGGCGCCGGCTAGACGCGCGAGGGGACGCGGCGGCGACGGAAGGCGGGCTCGACCTCGGCGTCCTCCTCGGCGGTGGCGACGCGGAAGGGCGGGTCCTCCGGGGCCGGCAGGCCCGTGCGCTCCTGGCCGCGGGTGCGCCAGAGGCTGGCGGCGACGGCACCGCCGATGAGGAGGGCGATGACGGTGAGGGAGACGGCCGTCGGGATCTTGTAGACGTCCACCTGGAGGGCCATCTTCACGCCGACCCAGACCAGCACGAGGGCCAGGCCGAGCTTGAGGTACACGAAGCGGTGCATGAGGTCGGCGAGCAGGAAGTACATCGCCCGCAGGCCGAGCAGCGCGAACGCGTTGGCGGTGAAGACCAGGAACGGCTCGGAGGTGACGGCGAAGATCGCGGGGATCGAGTCGACGGCGAAGATCACGTCCGTGACCTCGACGAGGACGAGCACGAGCAGCAGGGGCGTGGCGAGCAGCGCCCCGTGCCGGCGGACGAGGAACCGCTGGCCGTGGAAGGTGTCGGTCATCGGCACCGCGCGTCGGAACCAGCGGACGACCCGCGACCGCGACGGGTCGATGTGCGCGTCCCGGGTCCGGATCATCTGGACGCCGGTCCAGAGCAGGAACGCGGCGAACACGTAGAGGATCGCGGAGAACGCGTCGATCGCGGCGGCGCCGGCGGCGATGAAGGCCCCGCGGAGCACCAGCGCCCCGAGGACGCCGAGGAACAGCACCCGGTGCTGCAGCTCCCGCGGCACGGCGAAGTACGTGAAGATGATCGCCCAGACGAAGACGTTGTCGACGGCGAGCGACTTCTCGATGAGGTAGCCGGCGAAGTACTGCTGCCCGAGCTCCGAGCCGTACACCTGCCAGATGCCGACGCCGAAGCCGACGCCGATCGCGACCCAGACGGCGGACCAGGCCGCCGCCTCCCGGACACCGATGACGTGCGCACGCCGGTGCGCGAACAGGTCGACGGCCAGCATCGCGAGGATGAGGCCGATGACGGCGGACCACAGCCACAGGGGGACGTCCACGGGGCACCTCTCGGTCGGTCGACCGAAGGTCTCCCCCGACCGCGGGCGGTCCTGCTGCGGACTGCGCCCGTCCGGTCCACCGCGCCGGGCCCCGATCGCGGGACCGTCGTGACGACGAGGTGTCGAGGGGTACTCCCCTTCACGAACACGCACAGGATGCGGTCGTCGCGGCCCGTCGTCAACCCCTCCGCGGTCGGTCTGGGGGACGGGCCGGTCGCCGCCAGGCCGGCGGCTGGGAGGATGTCCCCCGTGCTGCAGCCCTACCGCGACGTCCTGGCCCGCCCCGGCGCCCCCGCCTTCGTCACGGCGGGGACCCTGGCGCGGCTGCCGATGTCGACGGTGGGCATCGGCATCGTCCTGGCCGTCTCGCAGCTGACGGGCTCCTACGCGCTGGCGGGCCGGGTCTCGGGCGTGTTCGTCGCCCTGCAGGCCCTCTGCGCGCCGCAGCTCGCGCGGCTGGTCGACCGCCACGGGCAGGGCCGGGTCATGCGGCCGGCGATGCTGCTGTCGGCGCTCGGGCTCGTCGCCGTCGGCGTGGGCGCGGTCGCCGGCTGGGCCGAGGTCTGGCTCTACCTCGCGGCGGCCGTGGGCGGTGCCGCGATCGGCTCCTTCTCCTCGCTGTCGCGTGCGCGGTGGAGCGCCCTCCTGCGGCGCGACCCGACCCGCCTGCACTCCGCGTACGCGCTGGAGTCCGTGCTCGACGAGGTCGTCTTCGTCGTCGGGCCCGTGCTCGCGACCTTCCTGGCCACCGCGGTGCACCCCACGGCCGGCCTCGTCGTCGGGACGGTGTCGCTGCTCGTCGGCGGGTGGGCCTTCCTGCAGCAGCGGTCCACCGAGCCGGCGCCCGCCCCGCGCGGGCACGACGAGGCGCGCCGTCGGACGGTGCTGCGCACCCCGGCGATGGCCGTCGTGACGGCGGTCTTCGTCGCCATGGGCGCGATCTTCGGGGCGGTGGACGTCGCCGCGGTGGCCTTCGCGGAGGAGGCGGGCACCCCCTGGGCGGCGGGCGTGGTGCTCGCGCTGTTCGCGGTCGGGTCGCTGCTGGCCGGGCTCGTGTACGGCACGCGGCACTGGACGCGGCCGGTGGGGCAGAGGTTCGCCACCGGCATGGTGGCCCTCGGGCTGGCGGTGTGCCTCTTCGCGCTGGTCGGGTCGCTGCCGGTGCTGGGCGTGGTGCTGTTCGTCGCCGGCCTGGCGATCGCCCCCACGCTCATCAACGGCAACACCCTGGTCCAGGCCGCCGTCCCGCCGGAGCAGCTCACCGAGGGGCTGTCGTGGATCGGCACCGCCCTGGGCGCCGGCGTGGCACTCGGGTCGGCGCTGGCCGGTGCGCGGATCGACGCGGCCGGTGCGCACGCGGGCTTCCACGTCGTCGTCGCCGCCGGGGTGCTGTCCGTGCTCGCGGCGGTGGCGGCCGGGCCGGTGCTGCGTCGCGCGGCGCTCGTCGGCTGAACCGACGGCCCCGCGCCTCGGCCGGCACCCCCGCGCAGGTGCGCGCGGAGCACCCCGGGACGACGATGGCGCCACGCCCGCGCGGCGGTCCGCCGTGCGCAGCACGCCCACCGGACCGGAGGTCCACCGTGCCCCGTCGCCGCACCACCGTCGCGGACCAGCTCGTCGCCCAGCTCCTCGCCGCGGGCGCGCGGCACGTCTACGGGATCGTCGGCGACAGCCTCAACCCGGTGGTCGACGCGATCCGCCGGGCGCGGGAGGACGGCGCCGACATCGCGTGGGTGCACGTGCGGCACGAGGAGGCGGCCGCCTTCGCCGCCGCGGCCGAGGCGGAGATCACCGGCACCCTCGCCGTGTGCGCCGGCTCCTGCGGGCCCGGCAACCTGCACCTCATCAACGGCCTGTACGACGCCAACCGGTCCGGGGTGCCGGTCCTGGCCATCGCCTCGCACATCCCCAGCGCGCAGATCGGCACGGGCTTCTTCCAGGAGACGCACCCCGACCGGCTCTTCAGGGAGTGCTCGGTCTACTCCGAGATGATCTCCTCGGCCGCGCAGGCGCCGCGCGTCATCCGCTCGGCGATCCACCAGGCCTACGGCGCCCCGGGCGTCGCGGTGCTGACGCTGCCCGGGGACGTCGCCGACCTCGACGCGCCGCCCGCTGCGCCGGACGTGCTCACCCGGCCCGCGGCGCCGCGCGTCGTCCCGGACGCCACCGCGGTGGCCGGGCTGGCGGCCGCGATCGACGCCGCCGACAAGGTGACGATCTTCGCGGGCGCCGGTGTGCGCGGGGCCCGCGAGGACGTCGTGGCCCTGGCGGCGCGCCTGAACGCCCCGGTCGGGCACAGCCTGCGGGGCAAGGAGTTCGTCCAGGTCGACAACCCGTACGACGTGGGGATGTCGGGGCTGCTCGGGTACGGCGCGTGCCAGGAGGCCATGGAGGGCGCCGACCTGCTGCTCCTGCTCGGCTGCGACTTCCCCTACGACCAGTTCCTGCCCGCGGGGGTCCGCACGGCGCAGGTGGACGTCGAGGCCACGCACCTCGGCCGCCGCACCCGCAACGACCTCGCGGTCGTCGGGGACGTCGGGGAGACCGTGCGCGCGCTCCTCGGCCTGGTGCGGCCCAAGCGCAGCCACCGGTTCCTCGACCGGATGCGCGCGAGGCACGCCAAGCTCATGGGTGGCGTCGGCGCGTACACGAAGGACGTGGAGCACCTCGAGCCGATCCACCCCGAGTACGCGGCCGTGCTGCTCGACGAGGAGGCGCCCGACGACGCCGTCTTCACCGTCGACACGGGCATGTGCAACGTCTGGGCGGCGCGGTACCTGACGCCCACGCACCACCGCCGGATGATCGGGTCCTTCTGGCACGGGTCGATGGCCAACGCCCTGCCGCACGCCATCGGAGCGGCGCTGGCCGGGCGGGCACCGCTGGGGAAGGGCGACGCCGGGACCGACGGGCTCACCGTCCGCGGCGCGGCGGCCTCGGGGCGCAAGGTCGTCGCCGTGGCGGGCGACGGCGGGCTGTCGATGCTGCTCGGCGAGCTCATCACGCTGCAGCAGCTGCAGCTCGACGTGACCGTGGTGCTGTTCGACAACGCGACGCTGGGCATGGTGCGGCTCGAGATGCTGGTCGACGGGTTCCCGTCCTACGGGACGGACTCCGTCGCGGTCGACTACGCCGCGGTCGCCCGGGCGGTCGGGCTGCACGCGGTCCGCGTCGAGCACCCCGGCGACGTGCGGGCCGCCCTGCGCGAGGCGATCGCGCACGAGGGGCCGTCGCTCGTCGACCTCGTCACCGACCCGCGGGCGCTCTCCCTGCCCCCGAAGCTCACCCGCCAGCAGGTCACCGGCTTCACGGCCGCCATGAGCAAGGAGGTCCTCGGCGGCGGGGTCGGGGAGGTCATGGCCATGGCCCGCTCGAACCTGCGCAACGTCCCGCTGCCCTGACAGCGGCCCGATCAGCGCGTTCCGGGGGCTCCCGCCGCCGGGGCGTGCCGCTCGAGGAAGGCGTAGACCTCGCGCGAGTCGACGCCGGGGAAGTCGCCGGCCGGCAGCGGGGAGAAGATCTGCTGGTGGACGCGGGCGCTCGGCCACGAGGCGTCGGCCCACCGGGCCGCGGCGACGGGGGACGGCCGTCGGCAGCACGCCTCGTCCGGGCAGGTGGACGTGCGCCGCACGGTCGTGTCGCGGCCGCGGAACCACTTGGCGGACGCGAACGGCACGCCGATGGCCAGGCCCGTGTGGCCCCCCGTACCCGAGCCCGTCTGCGTCGAGCACCAGAAGGTGCCCGCCGGCGTGTCGGTGTACTGGTAGGACTCCGACGACCGGTCGCGACGGGCCAGGGCCTGCCGAACCCCCCACTGCCGGCAGACGATCTGCCCCTCGATCGCACCCGTGACGTCGGTCGGCAGGGGCAGGCCGTCGTTGGCGTAGGCCCGGTGCAGGGCGCCGTCGCCGCCCACCCGCACGAAGTGCACGCGGATGTCGAGGTGGTGCGTCGCGAGGCTCGTGAAGCGCTGGGCGGCCGCCTCGTGCGTCACGCCGAAGGCGTCCCGCAGGTCCTCGATGGCGAGGTCCTTCGCCTTCTTGGCAGCCCCCAGCGCCTCCACGGCGGCGGACTCGGGGAGCAGGCACGCGGAGGCGAAGTAGGTGATCTCGACGCGCTGGCGGAGGAAGTCGTCGTAGGAGGTCGGTCGCTCGTGGCCCAGGACGCGGTGCGCGATGGCCTGCAGCGCGAGCGAGCGCAGGCCGTGCCCACCCGGGGAGGACGCCGGCGGCAGGTAGATCCGCCCGTTCGCCAGGTCCGTCACCGTGCGGGTGCTCGACGGCAGGTCGTCGACGTGGACGATGCGGAAGCCGAGGTCCTCCGCCATGCGGGACACCGCCCGGTGCGTCAGCGCGCCGGAGCTGTACCCGGCCCGCCGGGCCATCGTCTCGGCGAGGCGCTCGATGTCGGGGAGGTAGTTGTCCCGGGCCTGCCGCTCGAGCCGGATCTGGGTGTTGGCCCGGCGCGCCTCCTCCGGCGTCGCCACGGCCTCCAGGTCGCGCCGCGCCAGCTCCGCGTGCAGGCCGACGAGCTGCTCGAGCACCGGCAGCGGCAGCGTCCGGCCGGGCCGGACCGCCGGCAGGGACAGGCGCTCGAAGCCGGGGGACCGCTGCGCGCGGTCGAGGGCGATCTCCAGTGCCGCGCGCCGGGAGGGCGGCTCGGCGTCGAGGAGGTCGGGCAGGCCCACCTCGAGGGCCTCGGCGAGGCGTCGCAGCAGGGGCAGCCGCGGCTCGCGCCGCCCGTTCTCGACGAGGGAGAGCAGGCTGCCCGTGACCCCGACCCGGCTGCCCAGCGCGTCGAGGGTGAGCCCGCGGGCGGTCCGCAGGTGCCGCAGCCGACGCCCGAGGGTCAGGGCGTCCGCCCCCGGCGCGTCGGCGTCCGCCGCCACCCGCCCGCCGCGATCTGACCCGCTGTCAAGAATCGCCATGCTCAACACCTCGTCCCCGTCGTCGCGGCGTTCTGCGTGACGAAGCATAGAGGCCGACGTCGGGCCGTCCGGGCCCGCAGGAGGAGGTCACCGACATGACGATGCTCGTCGGACGTGCCCCGGCACCGCTCACCACCCTCGAGGACCTGGCCGCCGTCGCCGCGACGGGCGACGTGCGCGCCTGGGTCGACGCCGTCGCCCGCCTCACGGAGCCGGACGCGGTCGTGTGGTGCGACGGCTCCGAGCGGGAGCGGCAGCGGCTCGTCGCCGGCATGGTCGCCACGGGGACCCTGCTGCCGCTCGACCCGGAGCTCCGCCCGGGCAGCTACCTGGCCCGCTCCGACCCCGACGACGTGGCGCGCGTGGAGTCCCGGACCTTCATCTGCCCCTCGGACGCCGCCGACGCGGGGCCGACGAACAACTGGCGCGACCCGGCCGAGATGCGCCGCGAGCTCCGCGCCGTCTTCGCGGGCTGCATGCGCGGCCGGACGATGTACGTCGTCCCGTTCTCGATGGGCCCGGTCGGCGGACCCCTGTCGGCCCTCGGCGTGCAGCTCACCGACTCGCCCTACGCCGTGGTGAGCATGGGCGTCATGGCGCGGGTCGGGTCCGACGTCCTCGCCCTCGTGGAGGCCGGCGAGCCCTTCGTCCCGGCGGTGCACTCCGTCGGCGCGCCGCTCGTCGACGCGGACGGGACGCGCCGGGCCGACGTGCCGTGGCCGTGCAACCGTCTGAAGTACGTCGTCCACTTCCCGGAGGAGCGGGAGATCTGGTCGTTCGGCTCGGGGTACGGCGGCAACGCGCTCCTGGGCAAGAAGTGCTTCGCGCTGCGCATCGCCTCCGTGATCGGGCGCGACGAGGGCTGGCTCGCCGAGCACATGCTCCTCGTCCGGCTGATCTCGCCCGAGGGGCGGCGCTACCACGTCGCGGCGGCGTTCCCGTCCGCCTGCGGCAAGACGAACCTGGCGATGCTGAGCCCGTCGCTGCCCGGCTGGCGCGTGGAGACGCTCGGCGACGACATCGCGTGGCTGCGTCCGGGCGCCGACGGCACGCTGCGGGCCATCAACCCCGAGACCGGGTTCTTCGGCGTCGCCCCGGGCACGGGCGCGGCGACGAACCCGGCGGCGGTCGAGACCGTCGCCCGGGACACGATCTTCACCAACGTCGCGCTCACCCCCGACGGCGACGTGTGGTGGGAGGGCCTGACGCCCGAGCCGCCCGCGCACCTGACCGACTGGACCGGGCGCCCGTGGACCCCCGCCGACGGCGCGGCCGGACGCCCGGCGGCGCACCCCAACTCGCGCTTCACCGTCCGTGCCGACCGGTGCCCCACCATCGCGGACGACTGGGACGACCCCGCGGGCGTGCCGCTCGACGCGATCGTGTTCGGCGGGCGCCGGGCCGCGGACGTGCCGCTGGTCCTGCAGGCGGAGGACTGGGAGCACGCGGTGTTCCTCGGGGCGACGATCTCCTCGGAGCGCACCGCGGCCGCGGAGGGCACCCTCGGCGAGGTGCGGCGCGACCCGTTCGCGATGATGCCCTTCTGCGGGTACGACATGGCGCGGCACTGGGAGCACTGGCTGCGGGTGGGCCAAGGGATCGCCGAGGACCGCCGGCCCCTGGTCTTCGGCGTCAACTGGTTCCGCCGCGACGCCGACGGCCGGTTCCTGTGGCCGGGGTTCGGCGAGAACATCCGGGTGCTGGCCTGGGTCGCGGAGCAGGTCGACCGGGCGCGCGGGCGGCGGGACGACGTCGCGGCGGTCCGCAGCCCGCTCGGGCTCCTGCCGGCGCCCGGCGCCCTGGACATCGACGGTCTCGACCCGACTCCCGGCGACCTCGACGCGCTGCTCACCGTCGACCGCGACGCGTGGACGGCCGAGGCCGACCGCATCGAGGCCTTCTTCGACGGCTTCGGGGACCGGGTGCCGGCCGCGCTGCGCCGACGGCTGACCCACCTGCGGACCGAGCTGGGCGGCTGACGGGCGAGGCGCCGTCGTCGTCGCGTCAGGCTGCTGGGCGGTCACGGTCGTGCAGCAGGTGCACCGCGCCGACGACGGCGTCGACCAGCCCCGTGAGCGGCTCGAGGAGCTCGACGTGCTCCGACGCGACGGCGAGGTGGTGGACGGCCGCCCCGCCGCGCGAGGCGGGCACGTCGAGCCACGCGTCCCACACGACGTGCTGCGAGCCGTCCGGACGGTCGAGGACGCGCCGCCGCCGCAGCACGGGCCCCAGGGACCCCGTCCCGCGGACGAGCGTCCGGTCGCCGGCGCCCGCCGCGGTCCGGGCGGCGCCACCCACGGCAGCCGCCACCGCATCGAGCCCGCGCCCACCGCCCGGCAGCGGCAGCACGGACGCCGTCAGCGAGGCGGTGACCACGGCCAGGGGGTGGTCCCCGGACCGGTCGGCGCGGCGGTCGTCGCGCGACGCCCCGGCGGGCTGCGGCACGGGCAGGGCGTACAGCGCCAGCAGCCACGCCCCCGCGTCGGCCGCCCGCCGCGCCGACGCCGTCAGGTCCCGCGTCAGCTCGCGCCGCAGGTGCGCGCGCCCGTCGGCGACCCCGAGACGCCGCCGGACCACCGCGCGCACCGCCCGCTCCCGGCCGGCGAGGTCCCGGAGGGGCACCGAGGTCCAGTGGTCCGGCAGCACGACGACGACCCCGCTGCCGACCGCCGTCACGACGCGCTCCGGGCCACGCGCCGCCCGGGACCGATCAGCTCCCGCCGCAGCTCGCCGACCTCCCCGACGAGGCTCGTCGCGTCGTACGCCCGCATCCCGGTCCAGGCGAGCGTCCCCGCGGCCGCCGTCTCCCGCGGGACGTCGTCGAGCGGAACCGCCCCGAGCACGGGCCGCCCGGCGACCGTGCTCGCCAGGCCGCGGACGGCCTGCCACTCGTCGGCGTTGGCGAACAACCGGAGCAGGCGCTGGTGCGGCGCGCGCGCGGCGCCCAGCACGGACGCGCCGACCGTGCCCAGCGCGTCCCCGACCGGCATCCGGCGGACCTGCGCCGCGACGTCCCGCACCCGCGAGACGCCGTCGCCGAGGTCCGCACGGAGGGCGCGGAAGAGCACCAACGAGGTCATGGAGGCACGGGCCTCCCGGCCGACGACCGTACCGAAGCGCACGCCTCCGCCGGCAGCCGCCAGCACACCGACGCCGATGGCGCGGCTCAGGCCGCCCGACACCACGCCGAGGAGGTCGCCGGCGACCGTCCACCAGGTGGTCTCGTCGTCGCCCTGCAGCTTCCGGCACAGGTCGCGCACGAGAGCCACGACGGCCGCGACGGTCGCGAGCACGATCAGCACCTGCCCGAGCACCGGCACCCACCCGAGCAGGAACGCGCCGATCGAGAGCACCGGCGCGATGGTGTCGAGGCGCTCCAGCAGCCACCGACCCGCTGCCACCACGCCGTCCCAGGCCGTCCCGGCGGCGGTCGCCACGCCGGTCCCCACGCCGGTCCCCACGGCGTGGACCACCGCCCCCAGGACGGCTCCCACCGAGGCCGCCAGCCCTCCCAGGGCGGACCACGGCAGCGGACCGTTCGCGTCGAGCACCCGCGCGGCCGCCAGGGCGGACGCGTCGCGGGCGGCCTCTACCGCCGCCACCGAGGCCCGCGCCGCCGCGAGGTCGTCCTCCGCGGCGGCCATCGCCCCCGCCGCGGCCGCCCCGTCGGCGGCCAGCGCCGCGACGCGGACCGGGTCGACCTCGCGGACCTGCTGCGCGACGACGTCGTCAGCCGCGGCAGCCGCACGGTCCCGCACCCGCTCCGCCGCGCGGGCGTGCTCGAGGGCCGTGCGGGCGCGAGCCTGCGCCTCCTCGAGGTCGGCGGCGTAGGTGCCGAGCGCGCGCGACGCGGCCGCCGCCCGGTCGGCGACCCGGTCGAGGTCGATGGCCGTCCCGCCGGCACGGGAGGCCAGGGCGGCGGCGGCCAGGGACTGCCCGGCGACCACCGAGCCCCGCACGCGGGAAGCGGCGTCGAGCAGGGCACCCGCCGCGAGGGCGAGCTCGGCCGCGGCAGCGCTCACGCGGTCCGGTCTCCCGGGGACGGGGTCCTCGGCCGCGAGCGGCGCCCACCCGCCGGCGGGCCGGCTCACGCGGCGCCGCCCACGGCCGGCACCCCGGCCGCCAGCCGTCCGTCCGCCGACTCGAAGCCGTCGGCCACCGCCCGGCAGCCCTCGGCCAGGGACCGCAGCTCGTCGTCCATCCCGACCAGGTCCGCGCGGCGCCCGTCGACGTGGTCGCGCGCGGCGGCCGCCAGCGCCGGGTGCCCGACCGCGGCCGGCAGCTCGTCGAGCGCGGGTGTGCCGCCGGGCAGCAGCGCGCGCACGGCGTCGAGCGCGGCCGCGAGCGATCGCAGCGCCCCCGTGTCGACGACGAGGGTGCCGCCCGCCGGCGCGCCCCCGCCGCCCGTGTCCGTCGCCACCGCACCCACCCCGTCCCGGCGGGGACGGTCGCCCCGCGCGGAGCCGGACGCTAGGGCAGGGGCGGCGGCACGCGTGCGGCGGCCTGTGGACGACCGCCGCCGCCGCGCTCGGCGGCCGAGGTCAGCCCTGCGGCGTCCCCCCGGGCGCCGACGGTCCCGGCTCGCCGCTCGCGGTCCGCGGCGGGGTGGCGGGCGCGCCGGGCACGCCGGCCGTCGGGTCCACGCCCGGCGTCGGCTCCGTCGAGGACGAGCCCGACGAGCCCTGCAGCTTCGCCTTCGCCGCGCCCACGGCCTTGTCCTTCAGCGCCGACCCCTGGCTCTTGGCGAAGGTCGCGACCTGGTCCTCGGCGCCGTGGACGTAGTCCTGCACCTTCGGGTTCTGCCACACCTTGTCGGCCTGCGCCTTCAGGCGGTCGAACTGCTGGCGGCCGGCACGGGTGCCGAGCACGTAGCCCACCCCTGCCCCGAGGACGAACGCGACCTTGCCCCGCATGGGGACCTCCCTGACGTCGGTGCGGCACGCCCCCGCGCCGCGCACCGCCGGGCGGCGGCACGCGTCGAGCCTAAGAGGGCGGGTCAGCCTCCGCCCGGCGTCAGCCCGACGTCAGCCCGCCGTCAGCCCGGCGTCAGGCCGGCGTCAGAGCGCGCCCGTGCCGAACGCGAGCCCCAGCGCGTACGTGACGGCGGCGGCGCCGAAACCGATCGCCACCTGCCGCAGCGCCCGCCGCAGCGGCGGCGCCCCGGACAGCAGCCCGACGACGGCCCCCGTCGCGCACAGCGCCAGCCCGACGAGCGCGGCCGACCACGCGACGGCCACGAGCCCCTCGGCGCCGAGCAGGTAGGGCAGCACGGGGACCGCGGCGCCGGAGGCGAAGAACGCGAACGACGCGAGCGACGCCCCGACGGCCGTGCCGACCGTCTCGTGGTCGCCCTCGTCGTCCGACGGGCTGAGGCCGGACGCCGGGCGGCGCGGGTTGCCGGCCTGCAGGGCCGCCAGGACGGTGTGCGCCCGCTCGGCGGCCTCGTCGGGCGCCATGCCGCGCGCGCGGTAGACCAGCGCGAGCTCGTTCTCCTGCACGTCGACGTGCTCGAGGGCGCTGCGGGCGTGCGGCCCGGGGCGCGAGGCGTCGAGCAGCTCGCGCTGGGAGCGCACGGACACGTACTCCCCCGCCGCCATGGACAGCGCCCCGGCGAGCAGCCCGGCCAGGCCCGTCAGCAGCACCACCGACGTCGACACCCCGCCGGCCCCCACGCCCAGGACGAGCGCCAGGTTCGACACGAGCCCGTCGTTCGCGCCGAAGACCGCCGCCCGGAACGTGCCGGACATGCGGTTGCGCCCGCGCATCGCCAGGCCGCGCACGACCTCCTCGTGGAGGCGCTCGTCGGCGGCCATGCGCGGGGTCGCGTCCTGGTCCCGCTCGTAGGTGGAGCGGGCCTCGGCCCGCTGCGCCAGCGCCAGCACGAACACCGACCCGAACCGCCGCGCGAGCACGCCGAGCACGCGGCTGCGCCAGTCGCCCCGCAGCGGCCGGCCGACCTGGTCGCCGAGCAGGTCGAGCCAGTGCTGCTCGTGGCGCCGCTCGGCCTCCGCCAGCGCGAGCAGGATCTCCCGCTCCTCGCCCTCGCGCCGCGACGCCAGGTCCCGGTAGACCGCCGCCTCGGCGCGCTCGTCGGCCAGCATCTGCCGCCAGCGCCGCACCTGGGCCGGCGTGGGGGCGGCCGGCGCGGGCACGGCGGAGCCCGGGGTGGAGGAGGAGGTCATGGGACGATCCTGGCACGCGGCTGCGCCGCCGGTCACGCCCGAGCGCGGTGTTCGGGCGCACGAAACCGCAGGTCAGGACGCCCGACGAGCGTCGGTGCGCCCCGACCTGCGGCGACGCGGACGGACGCCTCAGGCGCTGGGCGCGGCCGCGCGGAGCTTCTCCAGCAGCGGCCCGGCGGCCGTGTCGAGGAACTCCTGCTGGCCCTCGTCGCCCACCTGCACGAGGGCGATGTCGGTGAAGCCGGCCTCCCAGTAGGGCTGCACGGCCTCGACGATCGCGTCGAGGTCCGGGCCGCAGGGGATCGTCTCCGCGACGTCCTCGGGGCGGACGTACTGGCTCGCCGCCTCGAAGGCCTCGGTCGTCGGCAGGTCGGCGTTCACCCTCCAGCCGCCGGCGAACCAGCGGAACTGGTCGTGCGCCTTCGCAAGCGCGGCGTCCTTGTCCGGGCCCCAGCAGATGGGGATCTGGCCGACGGCGCGCGACGGCCCGGTCCCGGCCGGGCGCGCCTCCTGCCACATGTCGACGAGCTCCTTCTCCGGGTCCGTGGCGACGAGGTGGTCGCCCAGCGGCGCGAACCGGTGCACCGACTGCGGACCGGAGACGGCCACGCCGATCTCGACCTTCTCGTCGGGCAGGTCCCAGAGGCGGGCGGAGTCCGTGCGGAAGTGCGTCCCCTCGAAGGTCAGCCGCTCGCCCGAGAGGAGCTCGCGGATGATGTGCACGGCCTCCTCGAACATGTCGTGCCGCTCGCCCACGGCCGGCCAGCGCTCGCCGACGACGTGCTCGTTGAGGTTCTCCCCCGCGCCGAGGCCGAGGGTGAAGCGCCCGTCGGAGAGGATCCCCAGCGTCGCGGCCTTCTGGGCGACGACCGCGGGGTGGTACCGCAGGATCGGGCAGGTCACGTAGGTCATGAGGCCGACGCGCGACGTCGCCTGCGCGACCGCGCCGAGCATGCTCCACGCGTAGCCGGCGTGCCCCTGCGAGTCCAGCCAGGGGAAGTAGTGGTCGCTGGAGACCTCGAAGTCGAAGCCGACCTCCTCGGCCGCCACGGCGTACCGCACGATGTCCTTGGGACCGGACTGCTCGGTCATGAGGGTGTAGCCGAAACGCGTCATGCGGCTACCGTCGCGCGGCCCCGGTCACGCCGCATCCGGAACGTCCCCGACGAGGGTCGTGCCACGTCAGGCCCACGCCTCCGCGACCGTGCGCACGACGCCGCCCGACGACGCCGCCTCCCCGATGGCGAGCCCGAGCAGGTGGTCCTGCAGGCCTTCGGCCAGGGGGTAGGGCGCCGGGCCGTCGCCGCGCACCCAGGCAGCGGTCGCGGCGAGCAGCCCCGCGACCGCGTGGTCGTCGTCGGCGAGCCGGCCGCCCTCGTGCTCCGCGCGCCACAGGACCCGGCCGTCGAGGCTGACGTGCTCGAGGTCGTACCCGTCGAGGTCCTGCTCGACGCCGGACTGCCGGCGGACCAGCGACGACGTGACGACCGTCCGCGGGTCGAGCCACCGCGTGAGCCGGTCGTCGACGAGCTCGCCGTGGCTGCCGCGCACCAGCAGGCGGTTGGCCCGCAGCGGGTTGTGCCACTGGTTGTCGGTGAAGTCGTACAGGCCCAGCCGCCCCTCGCCGAGGTCCAGCGTGGCGAGGGTCGTCGTCGCGGGAACCGGCTCGGTCGCCCCCGTCCAACCCGCGCGCGAGGCCGGGTCCAGCAGCGGGGCCACGTGCGTCGTCGCCCGCACCTCCGCCGGCCCCCGGCCCGCGCCCAGGAACCGGCGCAGCAGCGCCACCGCGTGGTACTGGTGCGTGGAGGACACGTGCACGGAGGTGACCGTCCCCAGCAGCCCCGCCCGCACGGCGGCCAGCCGGGCGACGTGCTGCGGCATGAAGACGCTGTGCTCGGCGACCTGCACCAGGTCGGTGCTGCCGACGTCGGCCCAGAGCTCGCGCATCGCGTCGACGTCCGGCGCGGGCGGCGTCTCGGCCAGCACGGGCACGCCCGCGGCGACGACCCCCCGCACGACGTCGGGCGTCACGGGCCAGGGCGTCGCGGTGACGACGAGCTGCGGGCGGTCGGCGCGGGCACCGGCACCGGGCAGGGCGCCGGTCACGAGCTCCTCGACCGTGCGCACGGTCGGCACGCCCCAGGCGCGCTCGACCTGCGCCCCGCGCTCCGCGGACCGCGTCACCACCCCGACCAGCGTGTAGCGCTCGGGGAAGAGCCGGGCGACGCGCGCGAAGAACTCCGCGCGCCACCCGCTACCCACCAGCCCGAACCGCAGCGGCTCCGCCACGTGCACCTCCCCGTCGTCGTGGACCCGGGGCGGACGCTAGACGACGGCACCGACAGACCACCGGCAGAGTCACCGGCATCTCGCCCAGGGGGCGTCCAGGACCGTCGCGTACCGTCGACCCCGGACCGCAGCGCGTGCGGGCCGTCGCCGGGTCGCCGAAGGCCCGCCGGGCACCGCGCGCCGACACCCACCCCCAGCCCCGAGGACCGCCGTGCGCCGCACCGCCCGCTTCCGCAAGATCGTCGCCGCCGGCGGCGTGCTCACCCTCGGCCTCGTGGCCGTCGTCGCGGGGTGCTCCGCCGACGACGGCACCGACGGCGCGAGCGCCAGCCCCTCGTCGTCGGCCTCCGCGACGGCGGACACCAGCGCCGCCGACCAGGCGGCGCTGGAGCAGGTGGTGGTCGAGGGCGAGCCCGGGGCCGCCGCCACCGTGACGCTGCCCGAGACCCCCTTCACCGTCGGCGACGTCGCCGCCCGCATCCTCACGCCCGGCACCGGCGAGACCCTGGAGGAGGGCCAGATCGTCGCGCTGGACTCCACGTGGGTCTCCGGCGAGGACGGGTCCGCGCTCGGCTCCACGCACGACGAGGGCGGCGCCCCCGAGCAGCTCGTGCTCGACGGCACCTCCCTGCCGACCGCGTTCGTCGAGGCCCTCGTCGGGCAGCAGGTGGGCGTGCGCGCGCTCCTCGCCATCCCGGGCGAGCCGACGCGGGTCGCCGTGGTCGACATCCCCTCCGCGCAGACCGTCCCCGACCGTGCGGAGGGCACGGCCGTCACGCCCCCGGAGGGCCTGCCGACCGTGACGCTGGCGGAGGACGGCGCGCCGTCCATCGAGCCGGTCGCCGGCGACCCGCCCACGACCCTGGTCTCGCAGGACCTCATCACGGGGACCGGGCCGGTCGTCGCCGAGACCGACACGGTCATCGCGCACTACAGCGGGTGGCTGTGGGACGGCACCTCGTTCGACTCCTCCTGGGAGCGCGGCACGCCCGCGTCCTTCTCGCTGCAGCAGGTCGTGCAGGGGTGGACGCAGGGCCTGGCCGGCAAGACGGTGGGCTCGCAGGTGCTGCTGGTCATCCCGCCGGACCTCGGCTACGGCGCCGAGGACAACGGCGACATCCCGGGCGGCTCGACGCTCGTGTTCGTCGTCGACCTCCTCGGCACGGTCCCGGCGCCGGCGGCCTGACGCGCTCGCGCCCGCGCCGGGCGCCGCCCTCGCGGTGGCGCCCGGCGCGCGTCGGCCTAGCGTGGGCGTCGTGGCCCGCTACTACGACGTGCACCCGCAGGACCCGCAGCCGCGCGCGATCTCGCAGGTCGTGGCTCAGCTCCGCGACGACGCGCTCATCGCGTACCCGACGGACTCCTGCTACGCCCTCGGCGCGCGGCTGGAGAACCACGGGGGCGCGGAGCGGATCCGGCGCATCCGGCACCTCGACGACAAGCACCACTTCACGCTCGTGTGCGCGGACTTCGCGCAGCTCGGGCAGATGGTCGACCTGTCCAACAGCGCCTTCCGGGCCATCAAGGCCGCGACGCCGGGGCCGTACACCTTCATCCTCCCGGCCACGCCGGAGGTCCCGCGACGGCTGGCGCACCCCAAGAAGCGGTCCGTCGGCGTGCGGATCCCGCAGCACCCGGTGGCGCAGGCGATCCTCGCCGAGCTGGGCGAGCCGATCCTGTCCTCCTCGCTGCTCCTGCCCGGGGCCGAGTGGCCCATGACCGAGGGCTGGCAGATCAAGGAGGAGCTCGACGACGTGCTCGACGCCGTCGTCGACGCGGGCGACTGCGGCACCACGCCGACGACGGTCGTCGACCTCACGGGCGGGTCGCCCGAGGTCGTGCGGGAGGGGGCCGGGGACCCGTCGCGCTTCGCGTGACGGGTCACGCGACGAGTCACGCGTGACGGGTCCCGGCCGCCGTCCGGTCAGACGATCTTGCCGCCCGTGGCGACGATGCGGTCGCCGGTGACGTAGCTCGAGTCCGGCGAGGCCAGGTAGACGTAGGCCGGGGCCATCTCCGCCGGCTGGCCGGCGCGGCCGAGCGGCGTGTCGCCGCCGAACTCGTCGACCTTCTCCTCGGGCATCGTGGCGGGGATGAGCGGGGTCCAGATCGGGCCGGGGCACACCGCGTTCACGCGGATCCCCTTCTCGGCCAGGGTCTCCGCCAGGCCCTTCGTGAAGTTGAGGATGCCGGCCTTCGTCGTGGCGTAGTCCAGCAGCGGCGGGCTGGGCTGGAAGGCCTGCACGGAGCTCGTGTTGACGATGGTCGAGCCCGCGCCGAGGTGCGCCAGGGCCGCCCGCGTGATCCAGAACATCGCGTAGAGGTTGGTCTTGAAGACGCGGTCGAGCTGCTCGGTGGTGATGTCCTCGAGGCCCGCCGGCTGCGCCATCTGGTACGCGGCGTTGTTGACGAGCACGTCGAGGCCGCCGAGCCCGGAGGCGGCGCTCTCGACGAGCTGCGTGCAGAAGGACTCGTCGCGGATGTCCCCGGGCAGCAGGACGGCCTTCCGGCCGGCCTTCTCCACCCAGGACGCGGTGACCTTCGCGTCCTCCTCCTCCTCGGGCAGGTAGGAGATGGCCACGTCGGCACCCTCGCGGGCGAAGGCGATGGCGACGGCGCGGCCGATGCCGGAGTCGGCGCCGGTGATGAGGGCCTTGCGGCCGTCGAGCTTGCCGTGGCCGACGTAGCTCTCCTCGCCGTGGTCGGGCTCGGAGGGCATGTCGCCGGTGAGACCCGGGTGGGCGATGGTCTCGGCGTCCTGGGCCTCCGTGCCGGGGTGGGCCTCGCGCGGGTCGGGTGCGGTGTTGTCTGTCATCACTTCATCGTGTGACGTGCAGCGGATCCCGCCACCGGGGGCAGCGCTGCGTCCACGTCCTGGACGACACCGTCCGGGACGGTCAGCCACGCGGCCGCGGTCACGGTGCGCACCGCGGCCCAGGAGCCCCCGTCGTCACGGCCCTGCAGCCAGGCCGACAGCGCCACGTCGCCGCTGCTGCTGCCGGCGGGCGCCCCGGGCGCCGGCCGGTCGAGCAGCACGGCGACCCCGGACCCGTCGGCCCGTCCGACGACGAGGTCCGCGACCGTCCCCTCCGGACCGGCCGGGTCGCGCACGACGAGGCCCGCCGCCACCAGCGCGGCGGCCACGGCCGCCCGGTGCCGCTCCCAGGCCGGGCCGCCGCCGGCCGCCCGCAGCTCCGGCCGCCGGGGGCCGCCGCCGTCCTGTACGGGGGACGCACCGGCGCCGAGGACGACGAGGGCGCTGGCCGGGTCGGGGGGCGCCCCTCCCGTGCGCTCGACGAGCAGCACGCGGCGCGCCCGCGACGCGGCCACCGCGACCCGCGCCGCCGGCACCCGGCCGGCGTCCTCCACGACGAGCACCGCGTCCTCGTGCTGCAGCGGCAGGGCACGGCCCAGCAGGTCCAGGGGCACGAGCACCGCCGGCAGCAGCACCGCCAGGTCGTCGCCGCGGGCAGCGAGGAAGGCCCACAGGGGCCGCATCGGCACGGCCGCCGCGAGGTCGGCGACGAGGCCGTCGGCCAGGGCGACGCGGGCCTCCTCCGGCAGGGCCGCGAGCAGCCGCAGCGGCACGCGCGCCCGGGCCGCGGACCGCTCCGCGAGCTCCAGGGCGGCCAGCCGGTCGACGACGGCCGCCCGCTCGGCCGGCCGCAGCACGGCGGTGCCCGAGGAGCGCGGGTCCAGGGCGGCCCGGCGCTCGTCGAGAACGGCGTGGGCCGCCGCGAGCTCCAGCGTGCCCACGAGGTGCTCCGGTGCGACCCGCGCGCGTCGCCGGCCCCCGGGCCCGTCGGGCAGCAGGACCGCCGCGACCTCGTCGGGCAGCGCCGCCCGGGCCAGCCGCAGGCCCGCGCGCGCCCGCAGCCCGGGCAGGCCCGCCGCGACCTCGTCGGCCCACCGCGGACCGTCGTGGGTCAGCACCGCGGCCGGGGGCCGGTCGCCGCACGCCCTCGCGAGCCCCGCCAGGTCCGTGCCGAGCGCGGCCGGCAGGGCGGACCACGCGGCCGCGAGCGCGCGGACCGCCTCCGCCGCCGCGCGCGCCTCCGCCGGCCCGGGCGGCACGGCCGCGTCGACGGCCCCCGGGCCGACGCCGGGTGCCGTGGCCAGCGCGGCGGTGGCCGCGCGCAGGTCGAGGTCGGCGAGCAGGGCGTCGGCGGCGGCGTCGTCGAGGGGCTGCCACCCGGGGGGCAGCACGGTCCCCGGGACCGCGGCCACCCGCCGGACGACCTCGCTCGCGGCGTCCCGCAGCGCCAGCAGCGCCTCGACGAGCCCGGGCGCGTCGTCGGGCTCGAGCGCGACGTCCGGCCGACGGTGCGGGGCGAGCGCGGCGAGCACCGCGGCCCGGCGCCGGCGCCGGTCCCGCTCGGGCCACCAGCGCCGCTCCGGGGTCGCGACGAGGGTCGCGTCCAGGACGTCGAGGTCGAGGCAGAGCGCACCGGGGCCGACGGGGCCGTCCGGCCCGACGAGCTCCCTCCCGGCGGAACGGACCCCGGCGAGCGCGGCCCGCGCGGCGGACGCGGCGGCGTGCCAGGTGTCGTCGACGGTCCGGACGCACGCCGACGCGGCGACGGGACGCCCGGCCGCGCGCGCGTCCAGCCACGCGGCGACGAGCCCGAGGTGCGCCGCGACGTCGACCAGCGCGCGCGGGGCGTCCACGAGGTCGGCCAGCGCGCTGCCCGTGGCGCGGACGGCACGGTCGGCGGCGAGCAGGCCGGTGACCGCCACGGCGACGCGGTCGAGGTCGACCGCCCCGGTGCCCGCGAGGTGCTCGGCGACCCACGCGTCGGGGTCCCCGCCCGCCACGAGCGCCTCCGCCAGGTCGGCGACGGTCGACCGCAGCGCGGGCAGCGCGTCCGGACGCCGCGCGGGGTCGCCGACGGGCAGGGCCGGCTCGAGCGCGACCGCCTCGGGAGGCAGCTCCGCCTCGAGCCGCAGCACCGCCGCGAACGCGTCCCACAGCGCCACGCCGGCCGGGCCGGGCAGGTGCCCGGCCGCGTCGTCGCGCGCCAGGCAGGCCGTGAGCGCGGCGTGCTCCGCGGCGTCCGCCGTGACGCCCTCGAGCAGCGCCGCCGGGGGCCGCCCCGCGCTGCGCAGCCGGTCCCGCAGCCCCCCCGCGGTGGCGCCGCGCCCGGTGAGCGCGAGCACGAAGGGTCCGAGGGCCGCGGCCTCGAGCCGGGTCGCGAGGTCGTCGAGGTCCGCGTCCTGCCCGGCGACGACCGTCACCGGCGTCCCGGCCGTGAGCGCGGCGACGAGCACGCCGGCCACGGCGCGCGTGCCGCCGGGCCCGGCGGGCGTCTCGAGCACCTCGACCCCCGGGCGAGGCCCGCGCGGGTTCAGCCCCGCGACCGGCAGCGGCAGCGCTCGGAGGGCTGCCGCGTCCTCGAGGGGCGCGAGCGGCAGGAGGGCGAGCTCGGCGGCGCGGGTCGCGCGCACCGGTGGCGTCGCGGCGGCGAGGACCTCGTCGAGCACCCCGGCCAGCCGGGTCACCGGGACGGGGGCGGGGTCGGCGAGCGCGGCGGCGAGCGGCCCGTGCTCGGCGGCCACGGCGCGGCCCGCGGCGGCGTTGCGGCGGGCGGGACGGCCCGGCTCGCACCGCAGCTCCCACGCGTCGGGGGCCTCGGGCGACGGGTGCAGCCGTACGGGCAGGAGCAGGGCGGCGGTGCGGCCGAGCCGGCTCCCGCCGGCGGCGACGGACCAGCCGGGGGCGTCGTCGGCGTCCGACAGCCGGCCGAGCGCGAGGACGAGCTCCGCGCCGTCGAGGCGCCGGTCCGCGGCCGCCGCCGCCCGGGCGAGCGCCTCGAGCGGGTCGCCCGGGGGCTCGTCGACGGGCACGGGCGTGACACCGGGCGTGGTGACCGGCTTTGCCGTCGCGGGCGGCGGGAGCACGCGCCACACGCCCTCGCCCCTCGCGGGCTCGCCGGCGACGAGCAGCACGCGGCGGCCCTCGGCGAGGCGGTCGAGCAGGTCGCGGCCCTCGTCGGGCAGGTCGAGGACGACCGAGCGGACCGCGTCGAGGTCCCGTAGCGGGTGCCGGCGGGGGACGCCGAGCACCTCGTCGGCCCAGGGCACGGGAGCGGGCACCGGCTCCGGCGCGGGCGGCGCCGCAGCGGCGGCCGTCTCGTCGTGCACGCGTCCCCCGTCCCAGGTCGCCGCTCGCGGCGGGCGGCGGCGGGCCGGCCGGCCCGTCAGCCCATCGGCGGCGCGGCGTCCGGCGTGAGCGCCCGCTGTGACGGACGACCCGTCCGCGCCGGCCTCGGGGGACGCCGCGGACCACTACCGTCGGGCGCGCGGACGACGGGGGCGCGCTCCCGGCCGCCGGCGGGGCAGCGCTGCCCCGACCGAGGGGAGGCGACCGTGCCCAGGACGGTGGACCGCGACCGCCGCCGCGACGAGCTCGTGGCGGCGACGGGCCGGCTCATCCTCGACGAGGGGCTCGCCGCCGTGACCCTGCGCCGCGTGGCCGAGGTCACCGGGTTCGCCAACGGGGCCGTCAAGCCCTACTTCCCGACGAAGGACGAGCTGCTGCACGCCACGTGCCGGCAGGCGTTCGAGCGGGCGGAGGCCCGCGTCGCCACGGCGGTCGACGGCACGACGGGGCTCGAGGCGCTGCGGCGGCAGTGGGTCGAGCTGCTGCCCCTCGACGACGAGCGCCGCCTCGAGGCGCGGGTCGTCACGGCCTTCTGGGAGGCGGCGACGCAGGACCGGGCCGTGGCGGCGCTGTTCGCCGGGCACCACCAGCGCTGCCGGACGCGGATGTACCAGCACCTGCGTGAGGGCCGCGCCCGGGGCGAGGTGCGCACGGCCGAGTCGGACGAGACGGTGGTGGACGAGGCGCTGTGGCTGCTCGTCGGGCTGCGTGCCTCAGCGGCGCTCGGCGGGGACGCGATCACCCCGCGGCGGCAGCGGATGCTCGTCGAGAAGCTGCTCGAGCACCTCACCGTCCCGCCGCGCTGAGCCCCAGCGCGGCCGCGACCGCCGGCAGCCCGTCCACCCGCCGCACCCGCGGGTGGTCGGCCAGCGCGGCGGGCAGGACCGTGGCGGGCTGCACCGCGTACGTGAGGGCGCCCGCGGCGAGCGCGGCGGTCACGCCGGTGAGGGAGTCCTCCACCGCCACGCACCGCGCCGGGTCCGCGCCGAGGGTCGCCGCGGCCGTGAGGTACGCCTCGGGGTCGGGCTTGCCGCGGCGCACGTCGTCGCCGGCGACGACGACCGCCAGCGCGCCGGGCGGCGCCGCGTCGCGGACCGTCGTCGCCAGCCGTCGGTAGGTCATCGTCACGAGCGCCGTCGGCACGCCGGCGTCCACGAGGGCGCCGAGCAGCGCGGTCGCACCCGGGCGCCACGGCGGCTCGGCCCCCATGAGCGCGGCGACGCGGTCGTTGAGCCACTCCTCGACCACGGGGGACGGCAGTGCCACGCCCCGCGCGACGAGCAGCGCCGCGATGTCCGGGATCGCCCACCCGACGATGCGGTGGCCGTCCGTGGCGTCGTCCCAGGGCGCGCCGTGCCGGGCGGCCAGCTCCGCCGTGGCCCGGGACCACAGCGGCTCGGAGTCCGCGAGGGTGCCGTCGAGGTCGAGCAGGACGGCGTCGGGCAGTGTGGCGGGCCGTGTGGCGGGCGGTGTGGCGGGCGGTGTGGCGGGCGGTGTGGCGGGCGGTGTGGCGGGCGGTGTGGCGGGCAGGGGGTCGGGCAGCAGGGCGATCTCCTCGGGTCCTGTGTCGCGGCACGTCGTCGCGATCGAACCACGCGTGCGGCGGCTCGGTACGGTTCGGGCCACGACCGCACCCGACCGGGGCGGCGCGCCGCGGACCGCGGGCAGGGGCGAGGGGCCGCACGACGGACGGAGGCCGGGCGTGGCACGAGGGCGGACGACGGGCAGCGGTCGGCGGCTGCGGACGGTGGCGGTGTGGTCGGTCAAGGGCGGGGTCGGCAAGACCACGGCGGCCGTCAACCTCGCCCACGCCGCCGCGGCGGGCCGGGAGGTGCTGCTGTGGGATCTCGACCCGCAGGGCGGCGCGACGTGGCTGCTCGACGTGAAGCCGCGGCTCAAGGGCGGCGCCGAGGCGCTCGTGCAGGGCCGGTCGACCGTCGCGTCGGCCATCCGGCAGACCGCGTGGGAGACGCTCGACGTGCTGCCCGGCGACGCCACCTACCGCGACCTGGACCTCGCGCTCGACGCCGCCAAACGGTCGGGGCGCCGCATCGAGGAGACGCTCGAGCCGGTCCGCGACCGCTACGACCTCGCCGTGCTCGACTGCCCGCCGGCGGCGTCGCTCGTCGCCCGCAACGTGCTGCGGGCCGCGGACGCGCTCGTCGTGCCGCTGCCGCCGTCCCCGCTGGCGCTTCGCTCGCTCGAGCAGGTGCTCGAGCTGGTCGCCGACGCGCCGCGGCCCGTGCCCGTGCTCGCCTTCCTGTCCATGGTCGACCGACGACGCACCGCGCACCGGCAGGCCGTGGGGGAGCTGGCGGGAGGGCGGCCCGACGTGCTGGACGTCGTCGTGCCCGCGGCGACCGCGGTCGAGCAGATGGGCGTGCACCGGGCGCCGCTGGTGACGTTCGCGCCGCGCTCCCCGGCGACGGCCGCCTTCGCGGCCCTGTGGGCGGCCGTCGAGCGCCAGGTGCTGCCCGCCGAGCCCGCCACCACCGCCGCGCCCACCACCGCGCCCACCACCGCGCCTGCCACCAAGACCACCACCGGTCGGACGAAGGCCGGGACGAAGCCGCCCAAGGGCGCGAAGGGCGGCAAGCGCTAGAGACCCGCGTCCCCCGGGCCTCAGGTCGGCCCGCACCCGTGCCGATGGAGGCGGCAGGGAGGCATCATGACCATGGACGACCTGCACGGGGCCCCGGTGCCGACGCGGCGCCTCGAGGGCTGGACCGTGCTGCACGGACCGCGTGTGGCGGAGCTGCCGGGCGCGGCGGCCGAGTGCATCGTCGTGGGCCCGGGCGGCGTCGTCGTCGTGGTGAGCGCGACCGGTGGCGGGCCCTTCGCCGCGCGCCGGCTCGACGCCGCACGCGGCGCGGTCCAGCGCGCGGGCAGCGTCATCACCTCGCTCCTCGACGCCCGGTTCCGGCACCTCGTCCGCGTGGCCGTCTGCGTGCCCGACGAGCGGTCGCCGCACGAGCTGTACCCGCTGGTCGGCGGCACCCGCGGCGTGGCGGTCGTGGGAACGCACGAGCTGCCGGGCATCCTGCACGCCCTGCCGGCGCGGCTCGGGCCCGACGAGGTGCGCGCCGTCACGGACGCCCTGGTCCGCGCGCTGGTCCGCCGTCCCGACGGCCCGATGCTGTCCACCGCCGACCTGCCGCACCGCATGCACGCGCAGGCGCGGCGGGAGCGCGCGGCGCTGGCCCGATCCGACGCCGGCGCCGGTACCGGCACGGCCGGGCCGGCGTCCTCGACCCGGACCCCCGACCCGGCCACCGATCAGGCCGCCGAACGGTCCGCCGACGCCACGCCGACCACCGACGCGACGCCGACCCTCCCGGTCCTGCCCACGCAGCGCTCCCGCTCCGCCGTCGGGCGGTTCCTCGCCCCGCTGCGCCGCGCCGCCGGTCGCTGATCGAGCCGTCCCCAGCCCCGCCCCACCCGGGCGGCGCGCCACGCCGCAGGGCTCGACCGGCGGACCGTGCCGCGGGTGGCACCCTGCTGCCCGGCTCGGGGCATCCCCGGGGCACGTCGTGGGGTGCCCGTGCGAGGTGCGTGCGGTGTGCGTGCCAGGTGCGTGCCAGGTGCGTGCGAGGTGCGTGCCAGCGCGGGCGAGGTGAAGCGGGAGGTGGACGTGGCGAGGACCCGCCGAGGGACCCCTCGACCGGGCACCCGGCCACCCCGCCGACGACGCCGCTGGCATCTGCCCGGATGGGTGCCGCTGCTCGTGCTGCTCGCGGTCGCGGTGGCGGTCGGGGCCGGGACGCCGGTGTGGACGCAGGCCCAGCAGGCGGCCCGGTTCCCCGTCACCGCGCAGGACCTCGCGGCCGGGCGGTCCGCCCTCGAGGGTCTGGCGGTGAAGGGGCGCGCGCCGAGCAAGGGCTACGACCGCGCCCGGTTCGGCGAGCCGTGGGCGGACGTCGACGGCAACGGCTGCCGCACCCGTGACGACGTGCTGGCGCGCGACCTGGAGGCGGTGCGGACCGACCCCGAGGACGCCTGCGTCGTCGTGGCCGGGACGCTCGCGGACCCCTACACGGGGAGCACGCTGACCTTCCGCCGCGGCCCGGACTCCGCGGCGGTCCAGATCGATCACGTCGTGGCGCTGGCGGACGCCTGGCAGAAGGGCGCCCAGGGCTGGACGGTCGAGCAGCGCGAGGCCTTCGCGAACGACCCGGCGAACCTGCTCGCGGTCGACGGGCCCGCCAACCAGCAGAAGGGCGCGGGCGACGCCGCGACGTGGCTGCCCCCGCAGACCGGGTACCGGTGCGCGTACGTGCTGCGGCAGGTGCGGGTGAAGGCGGCGTACGGCCTGTGGGTCACGCCGGCCGAGCGGGACGCCATGGCGCGGTGGCTCGACCGGTGCGTCGTCGCGGGCTGAGTCCTCTCCCGCCGCGTCACGCGGTCGCCGCCGCCCAGAGCCACGTGGCCGCCAGCGCGGTGCACCCGACGCAGACCAGCCCGAACAAGGCGACCCAGAGCGTGCCGGGGACGCCGGTGAGCCCGGCGAGCTGCCCGGCGTCCGACGTGTCCTGGCGCCGGCCGCCGCGCAGCCGCCGCCGCGACCGGCCCAGCTCCACCACGGCCCGCACCGACCCCAGCAGCAGGAGGCCGGTCAGCGCGTGCGCAACGACCCCCTGCACCTCGGGCGACGCCTGCTGGGTGACGGCGACGAGAAGCCCCCCGGCGACGAGCACCGTCCACAGCCCGAACAGGTTCCGCACGACGAGCAGCACCAGGACGACGACGACGAGCAGC
Source organism: Cellulomonas sp. plas2 (assembly GCF_057221735.1). Classification (NCBI taxonomy): domain Bacteria; kingdom Bacillati; phylum Actinomycetota; class Actinomycetes; order Micrococcales; family Cellulomonadaceae; genus Cellulomonas; species Cellulomonas sp. plas2. The sequence goes on along the minus strand of NZ_CM170155.1, from coordinate 111,206 downwards.
CCCCACAGCACGAGCGCGGCGCGACCCTCCGCCAGCACCCGCGCCGCCGCGAGGCCGACCAGCGCCGGACCCGGGTACCCGGCGAGCAGGGTCGCCACCATCCCCGGCCCGCGCGGCCGGCCCGCCGACACCGTGAGCCCCGACGTGTCGGAGTGCAGCCGGATCCCGGCCAGCCGCCGTCCGACGAGCAGCGCCACCGCGCCGTGCGCCGCCTCGTGGACCAGCGTCACGCCGTGCCGGGCGACGCGCCACGCCGGACCCCAGGACACGACGAGGACGACGAGCGCCGCGACGGCCAGCCCGAGCGCGGGCCGCGGCACCGCGGCGAGCTCGGCGCTCACGACGACGCCGTCAGGACCACGTCGGTCCCGGCCGCACGGACCCGCACGCCGTCGGCCACCACCTCGGCGTCCGTCAGCGCGAGGCCGGCCGGCAGGCCCGCGACCGGCACCTCGAGCCCCTGGACCCGGCTGGCCAGGACGCCCGGGAGGTCGTCGACGTCCACCCGCGCGCTCGCCACGGTGCCGCCGACGACGTCGACGAGCAGGCGGGCGTCCTCGACCCGCAGGCCCAGCTCGACCCGGACGGGCAGCCGCAGGACCTCCAGGTCGGCGGTCAGCGCGCCGTCCCGGACGGCCAGCTCGGTGTCCACGTCCACCTGCTCGTCGACGAGGGCCTGCAGCGACGCCACCGGCACGGTGGCGTGCAGGACGGCGTCCTCCGCGGTGGGGGCCACGCCCGTGCTGACCCCGCGGAGCCGCCCGCTCACGTCCGTGACGTCGACGCCGTCGAGCGTCGCGCCGTCGAGCCGGACGTCGACCCGCTCCAGCCGGCCGGCGACCAGCTGCGTGAGCACGGGCCACCCGTGCACGACGACCTCGGGCTCGCCGCGAGCGCCGGGGACGGCCTCGGCCACGGCAAGCGCCACCCCGTCGCGCACCCGCCGACCGGCCCAGCCGTCGGCCCACCACAGCCCGCCGAGCACCACGGCGACGAGCACCAGCACGGCGACGAGCACCGCCCAGCGGCCGGCTCGTCGCCCGTCAGCAGCCCGGGCGCTCATGTTTCCGTCCCCGTCCCGTCCCTGTGGATCGTGCGTCCGTTTCCTTCGCCCGCCGGAGAACGACGGCAGGACCGCTGGTCAGCGGCCCCGCGAGCGCTTCCCGGCGCCCGAGCTCCGCGCGACGGCCCCGCAGGTCGCCCCCAGCGGTACGCCCGGGGTGTCCGCTTCTGTTCGCAAGTGAGGCGTACGTCACGTAGCATCGTGCTCCCAGCCGAACGAAGGACACACGATGACGTGGGTGCTGCTGCTAGTCGTCACCATGGTGACCTCCTCGGTGCTGTGGCTCGTGTGGATGCTCGTCCCCACGGGACACGACGCCGACCGCCGCTCGTCCGCCCCTGCGCGGACGCCGGCCGTGCTGCCCCAGCAGGGGTCCGGCACCAACCGTGTCGCGCTCCTCGACGGCCCCATGAACGGCCGGGCCAAGGGCGAGGAGGGCGGCGCCCTCGACCCGTTCGACGCGCTGCTCCTGCAGACCCGGCTCAGCGCCGTCGTCAGCAACGTCCGTGAGCTCGAGGACGACCCCACGGCCTACGCCCGCACGACGCGCCTGCTCGCGTGCCAGCTCGCCTACGACGCCCTGCTCGCCGAGGCGTGCGGGCTCGCCGGCATCGAGGTCGACCGCCGGCGTCCGATGGACGAGTCGGAGCGGTTCCGCGAGGAGTCCGAGCTCGTCTCCCGCGGCTGGACCTGGTAGCCGCCGCTCCCGGGCACACGCCCTCCCGCTCATCCGGCCAGCACCCGCAGCGTGCTGGACCCGTCGCCGCACGGCCGCACCTCGATGCGGTCCGCGACCGCCTGCTTGAGCGCCTCCACGTGCGAGACGACGCCCACCGTGCGTCCACCGGCCCGCAGCCGGCCCAGCTCGGCCAGCACGCCCTCGAGCGTCCCGGGGTCGAGCGACCCGAAGCCCTCGTCGACGAAGAGCGTGCCCAGCCGGATGCCGCCCGCCTCGGCCGACACCACGTCGGCCAGCCCCAGCGCCAGGCACAGCGAGACGTAGAACGTCTCCCCGCCCGACAGCGTCCGCGGGTCGCGGGACGCGCCCGTCCGGTGGTCGAGGACCTTCATGGCAAGCCCCGTGCGCCGCGTCCGCACGTCCTCGCGCTCCTCGGACCGGGCCAGGGCGTACCGGCCGTCGGACATGACCGCGAGCCGCTCGTTGGCGGCCGCGACGACGTCCTCGAACCGGCGCCCCAGCACGTAGGTCGCCAGCGAGAGGCCGGTCGCGTTGTCCCGGCCGGTCCCGGACGCCAGCGCCGCCAGGCGCTGCACGGGGGCCGCCGCGGCCACCGCCGCGTCGAGGTCAGCGGCGGCGGCGGTCAGCGCGTCGGCGTGACGGCGCAACGCCTCGACGCGGTCCGCGGCGGCCTGCGCCCGGCCGGCCGCGTCCCGGGCGCGTGACCGCGCCTCCGCGCGGGCGGCCGTGAGCAGGGTCAGGTCGGGCAGGGCGTCGGCCGACAGGTCGGCCACGGCGGCGAGCTCGGGGTCGGCCAGCGCCGCCGTCACGGCCGCGAGGCGTGCCTCGTGGGCGCGGACCTGCGCGTCGAGCCGCTCCTCCTCCTCCGGCTCGAGCAGGGCCGCCCGGCAGGCGGCCTCGTCGCCGTGACCGGCGGCGAGCAGCGCCGCGGCCAGATCGGCCTCGCAGCGCGCCGCCGTCCGGTCGGCCTCGGCGTGCGCCCGCACGGCCTCGAGGAGCTCGACGAGCACGTCGACCTCGGCGGCGGCCACCGAGTGCCGGGCCGCGACCGTCGGGTGCCCGTCGCGGGCCGCCCGCACCTCGGCCTCGTCGGCCTCCAGCGCGCCGACGAGGACGACGAGCCCTGCCTCCGCCTCGGCCCGCCGCCCGGCGGCCTCCTGCGCCTCCGCCCGCAGCGTCTCCGTCCGCGCGTCGTGCTCGCGCAGGTCCGCCTCGGCGCGGAGGAGGGCCGCCCGGTCCGCCTCCGCCGCCTCGAGCGCGGCACGTGCCGCCGCGAGCGCCTCCCGAGCGTCGTCGGCCGTGGCACCGCCGACGGCGGCGTGCGCGGCGTCCGCGAGGGCCGTCACCTCCGCGAGCCGTGCGGCAGCGGCCGACAGCAGGGCCTCCGCCCGCTCGCGCGCCGCCGTGAGCCGCTCGACGTCCTCCTCCGTGACGTGGTCGGGGGCCAGCGGCGCCGGCAGCGGGTGCTCCCGCCCGCCGCACACCGCGCACGGCGTGCCCGGGACGAGGTCCTGCGCCAGCTCGCCGGCGAGCCCGGCGACCCGGCGCGTGCGTGCCTCCGCCTCGGCCGCCACCGCGACCCCGGCAGCACCGGCGCACCGCGTGACGGCGTCCTGCGCCGCCCCCACCTCCTCGGCCGCGGCCGCCGCGGCGAGCACCCCCCGCGCGAGCGCCTCGGCCTCCGCGACGGCGCCCTCCGCCCGCACCAGCGCGGCCGGTGCGTCGGCGAGCGCCTCGCGGGCCTCCTCCAACGCTGCGCGCCCCTCCGGCCGCGCGGCGAGGGCGACCGCCACCGCCGCGGCGACCGCCGACGCGTCGTCCACCTCGGCCCGCGCCTCGCGGACGCCGCGCCGCCGGGCCTCCAGACCCGCCTCCAGCGCGACGGGACGTTCCAGCCGGCCGAGCACCGCCCGGGCCCGCGCCTCCCGCTCCGCGAGCACCCCGACCGTGACGCCCACCGGCCCGGCGCCGCCCGCGCGCTCATCGCCTGCCCCGGTCCCGTCCCCGTCCGCCGCGTCGCGCAGGGCGGTCAGGAGCGCCGCCGGCGCCGCGTCGCAGGCGGCCTCGAGGGCCTTGGCGGCGGCGGTCCGTTCCGTGCGGGCGCGGTCGGCCGCCGACAGCGGACCCCGCACGGGCCCGGCCGTCCGCGATGCGACCACCAGCCCGCGCCGGACCTGCACGGTCGGCTCCTCGGCCTCCAGTGCCGAGCGCTGTCCCAGCAGGTCGGTGCGCCGGCGCACGAGCCCCACCATGCCCTCGGCGGCGTGCAGCGCGTCCTCGACGCCGGCGAGCACCTCCCCCGCGACGGCTGCCGCCTCACCGGCCGCTGCCGCGTCGTCGGCCAGCCCGGTCGCGACGGCCTGCAGCGGCCCGGTCAGGGCGAGCACGGCGCCCGCCGCGGGACCAGCCTCGCCCAGCCCGGCGGTCAGCGCGGTGGTCAGCGCGGTCGCGGCCTCCTCGTCGAGCCCGGCCGCGCCCACCGTGCGCGCCAGCGCGCCCGTCACGCGGTTCCGCGCCTCCTCGGTCGCCCGGTCGGCCTCGCGCCGCAGCTCGACGAGCCGCGCCTGCAGCCGCTCGTACACCTCCGTGCCGAAGATCGTCTGCAGCAGGCCGCGGCGCTCCTCCGGGTCGGCGCGCAGGAACCGCGCGAACTCCCCCTGCGGCAGCACCATCGTCTGGACGAACTGGGCGCGGTCCAGCCCGACGACGCGGAGGATCTCGGCCCCCGCCTCGTCCAGCCGGCTCGCCACCAGCGTCCCGTCCGGGTCGTCCGGCGTCAGCCGCCACAGCCGGACGCTCGCCTGCTGCCGCACCGAACCCGTCCCGCGCTTCTTCGCCCGGTCGTACGCCGGGGTCCGGCGCACCCGGAAGAGGCCTGCCTCGACCTCGAAGACCAGGTCGACGACCGTCTCCACGTCGTCGGCCGCCAGGGTGCAGCGCAGCCGCTCGTCGCTGGCGTCCGCCGAGGCGACCTTGCCGTAGAGCGCGAAGACCACCGCGTCGATGAGGGTGGACTTGCCGGCGCCGGTGGGGCCCTCGAGCAGGAAGAGCCCGGAGGCGCCCAGGGCGGCCAGGTCGACGGTGTGGCGGCCCCGGAACGGCCCCAGGGCCTGCAGGGTCAGCGTGCGCAGGTGCATCAGGCGCTCCTCTCCGCGGCCAGGACGTCCTCCGTCGCGCGCCGCAGCACCGCCAGCTCCGCCGGCGTGGCGTCGCAGCCGGTCACGTGCGCGACGAACTCCGCCGAGACCTCCCACGGGTCCCGCGCGGCGGTCACCAGCGCGGACCGGGCGCCGGCCCCGACGGCCTCCGGTGGCCGGTGGTGCACGACGAGCGCGTGCGGGAACCGGGCGCGCACGCGTGCGTACAGGTCCGGCGGCCGGTGCGCGTCCGTCACCGTGACGCGCGTCCAGGCGTCGACGTGCGGCTCCCCCGCCGCGCCGAGCAGCTCCTCCAACGAGCCCCGGACGTCCACCAGCCGCCGCGGCACGGGCGCCGCGACGAGCTCCGTCCGCACGCCGCCGGCCGCGTCGAGGTCGACGAGGACCGTCGACTTGCGGTGGTGCTGCTCGGAGAAGGAGAACGCCAGCGGCGAGCCGGAGTACTGCACGACCGTGCCCTCGACGCCGCTCAGCCGCTGCGGGCCGTGCAGGTGCCCGAGCGCGACGTAGTCCGCACCGGCGAACACGCCGGCCGGCACGTGGTCGACGCCCCCGACGCGGATGTCCCGCTCGGACTCGCTGGCCTGGCCGCCGACGACGAAAGCGTGGCCCGCGACGACCACGCGCAGCCGCCGCCCCGGGGCCGCGGCACGGCGACGGACGACGTCCGCCGCCACCCGGCGCATCGCGGCGCCCGTCACGGCGGCGTGCGAGCGCGCGAGCGGCTCCGCCCCCTCGTCGGCCAGGGCCGCGCGGGTGGCGTCCGGGTCCAGGTACGGCAGGCCGTAGACCAGGACGTCCTCGTCGTCCCCGGGCAGCACCACCGGCTCGGCCAGCGCCGCCACCGTCGTGCGCAGCCGCACCTGCTCGCGCATGAGCGCCCCGCCGAACCCGAGCCGCGTCGCGGAGTCGTGGTTGCCGGACGTGAGCACGACGACCGTGTGCTCGGCCAGCCGGGCGAGCGTCGCCGACAGCAGCGCCACCGCCTCGACCGGCGGGATCGCGCGGTCGTACACGTCCCCCGCCACGACGACCGCCGCCGGGCGCTCGGCACGGACCAGCTCCACCAGGTGGTCGGCGTACGCCGCCTGGTGGTCGAGGAGGTCCACGCCGTGCAACGACCGGCCCAGGTGCCAGTCGGACGTGTGCAGGATCCGCATGCCGGGGACGGTAGACGGGGGCACCGACACGACCCCGGACGCGGGCGGCGGGTCGGGCCGGTCCGTACCTCCGGCACACCCCGGGCACAGGGTCGGCACAGACGCCGCGGGCTTCATGGTCCCCGTCCCCAGCAGCACCCCCGAGCCCCACCGGAGCCCGACATGAGCCTCCCCCTCCTCGCGGCCGACCTCGTCGCCGTCTGCCTCCTCGCCTTCGCCGTCTACCTGCCGCGCCACCGCCGCCGCGACCTCGTCGTGTCCTTCCTCGCCGTCAACGTCGGCGTGCTCGCGGTGTCGGCGGCCCTGGCGACGAGCACGGTCGGCGCCGGCCTGGGGCTGGGGCTGTTCGGGGTGCTGTCGATCATCCGGCTGCGGTCCACCGAGCTCGGCCAGCACGAGGTCGCCTACTACTTCGCGGCCCTGGCGCTGGGTCTCCTCGGCGGGCTGGCGACGACGGACGTCCTGGTGTCCGTCGCGCTCATGGCGCTGGTCGTCCTCGTCCTCGCCGTCGGCGACCACCCGCGGCTGCTGCGGCGGTACCGCCGCCAGGACATGGTGCTCGACCGCGCCTTCACGGACGAGACGGCCCTCGTCGCGCACCTCGAGCGGCTGCTCGGTGCCCGCGTGCACTCCGTGGGCGTCCACCGGGTCGACCTGGTGAACGACACGACGGCGCTGGAGGTGCGGTACGAGCTGGTGGAGGCCGGGCGACCGACGCAGCCGCCGGTGCAGGCCCCGCTGCAGGCCGCGCTGCACACCCCTGCGCGCGACCCTCTCCCGCTCCCCCTGCAGCACCGCGCCGACCAGGGCGTCTCCTGATGAGCGCCCCGATGAGCGCCCCGACGGGCAGCCCCGCGGGCACCCCGGTCCCCGTCACGGCCGGCATGCCGCCGCTCGGCGAGGCGGTCCTGCACCGGCTGCCGCCCGTGGGCCTGGCCGAGCTCGTCGAGCGGGCCTCGCGGCAGACCCGCGTGGACCGCAAGTACGTGGTCCCGCTGGCCGAGCTGGACCACGTGCTCGGCGGGATCGGCGCGGGCGTCGAGGCCGGCGCCCGCGTCCTCGAGATCGACGGCGCCCGCTCCTTCGCCTACGAGTCCGTCTACTTCGACACCCCCGGCCTGGTGTCGTACCTCGGCGCGGCACGTCGTCGGCGACGGCGGTTCAAGGTCCGCACCCGCACGTACGTCGACGCGGCGAGCTGCTGGGTCGAGGTCAAGACGCGCGGCACGCGCGGCACCACCGTCAAGGAGCGGCTGCCGTACGACCTCGTCCACCGCGACGTGCTCGACGAGGACGGCCTGCGCTTCACCGCCGAGGTCCTCGACGCCGCCGCGGTCCCCCTGGCCGACGGCGACGAGATCCCCGACCTGCGACCCACGCTCGTCAGCCGCTACCGCCGGGCCACGCTGCACCTGCCCGCCACGGACAGCCGCACGACCATCGACACGGGGCTCACCTGGACCGCGCTCGGCCCCGACGGCACCCCGTCGGCCCCGCCGCTGGCCCTGGCCGGCATGGCGGTCGTCGAGACGAAGACCGGGTCGACCCCCTCGTCGACGGACCGCCTGCTGTGGCGCCACGGGTACCGGCCCGTCCGCATCTCGAAGTACGGCACCGGCATGGCGGCCCTGCACCCCGGCCTGCCCGCCACCCCCTGGCACCGCGTGCTGACCCAGGACGTCGGGCCGCACCTCGTCGCCGCCTGACCGGCCGCACCCCCGCCCCCAACCCCACCACCGGCCCGCACCGGGCCACCAGGAGACCTCCCATGCGCATCGCCCGCCGCCCCGTCCTCGCCCGGACGCTCGCGTCCGCCACCCTCGTCGCCGCCGTGCTCACCGGCTGCTCGACGGCCGCCGCGACCACCTCCGCCGACTCGACGACCAGCGCGTCGAGCGGCTCCACCACGACCGTCGACGACGCCACCGACGGCACGGTGACCAGCACCGACGCCGCGCAGTCCGTCGCCGACGCCCTGGCCGCGAACCTCGCCACCCACACCGACGGCACGGAGGCCGACGTGGACCTGTCCACCGCCACGACGGTCACCCTCGACGGCGGCTCGGCGACGAGCAGCGGCGACGGCGTCACCGTCGACGGCTCGACCGTCACCGTGACCGCGGCCGGCACCTACGTCCTCTCCGGCACGCTCGACGACGGCCAGGTCGTCGTCGACACCGCCGACGAGGGCACGGTCACGCTCGTGCTAGACGGCGCGGACGTCACGTCGTCGACCGGGGCCGCGCTGTCCGTCGTCGCCGCCGACGAGGTCACCGTGCTCCTCGCCGAGGGCAGCGAGAACCACCTCGCCGACACCGCGGGCTGGACCGCCGCGGACGGCGCCGGCCCGACCGCCGCGCTCGCGAGCCAGATCGACCTGACGATCACCGGCACCGGCGCGCTGAGCGTGGAGGGCAGCAGCAACGACGGCATCTCCTCCTCCGACGGCCTCGTCGTCCAGTCCGGCGAGCTCGTCGTCGCCGCGGTCGACGACGGCGTGCGCGGGCAGGACTACCTCGTCGTCGAGGGCGGCACGCTCGACGTCACCGCCGGCGGCGACGGGCTGAAGGCCGACGACGACACCGATGCCACGGCGGGCTACGTCGCGATCACGGGCGGCACCACCACGGTGACCGCCACGGACGACGGCGTGGACGCCACGACGGACGTGGTCGTCGGGGACGGCGTCCTCGCGGTCACCGCCGGCGACGGCAGCGGCAGCACGCCGACAGGGACGGAGTCGCCGCGCGGCCTCGTCGCGGGCGTGTCCGTCGTCGTCGGCGGCGGCACGGTCGACGTCGACGCCACCGACGACGCGATCCACACGAACGGCGCGGTCGGCATCCACGGCGGCACCGTGACGGTCGCGTCGGGCGACGACGGGATCCACGGCGACGGTGCGGTCACGGTCGACGGCGGGACCGTCACCGTCACGGACTCCTACGAGGGCCTCGAGTCCGGCGTCATCACCCTCGCCGGCGGGGAGGTCGACATCACCGCGAGCGACGACGGCGTCAACGCCTCCGACCCCACCGCCACCGAAGCCGCCGGTGGCGACCCGATGGCGCAGAGCACGAGCGACGCCTACGGCCTGACGATCAGCGGCGGCACGGTCGTCGTGCGGTCGGACGGCGACGGTCTCGACGCCAACGGCTACCTGACGATGACCGGCGGCACGGTCGTCGTGAACGGCCCCGAGGGCAGCGGCAACGGCGCACTGGACGTCGACGGGACCTTCGAGGTCTCGGGCGGCACGCTGCTGGCGGCTGGCTCGTCGGGCATGGCCATGACCCCCTCGGCCTCGTCGCCGCAGTCCTTCGTCTCCTTCACCCTCAGCTCCCCCGTCGGTGACGGCACCGTCCTGCAGCTGCTCGACGAGAGCGGCGCCGTGCTGGCCACCTTCACCACGAGCACCACCGTCGGCAACGTCGTCCTCTCCTCGGCGGACGTCGTCGCGGACGCGACGTACACCCTCGCGGAGGGCGGCACGGCGTCCGGCGACGAGGTCGGCGGGCTCGCGGCGTCCGGGGACGCCTCGGGCGCGACGACGCTCGTCACCGCCACCGCCGGGGTCGAGGTCGCCGGCATGGGCGGGGGCGGCGGGATGGGCGGCGGCCCCGCCGGCGGCGGACGCGGCCCCCGCCCCTGACCGGGACGCCCCTAGCATCGCCGCATGCTCCGCAGCGACGACGCCATCCTCACTACCCACGCCGGCTCCCTGCCGCGCACCCACGAGCTCGTCGCGGCGAACCGCGCGCGACAGGAGGCGGCGCAGGAGTCGGCGCAGGGGGCCGGCAACGGCGTGCCCGAGGACTGGGACGCCTTCCTCGGAGAGCAGGTCCGCGCCCTCGTCGAGCGCCAGCTGGCCCTCGGCATCTCCGTCCCCGGGGACGGCGAGTACGGCAAGGCCATGAGCTCGCCCATGGACTTCGGCGCCTGGTGGTCCTACTCCTTCCAGCGCACGGGGGGCCTGGCGCTCGACGAGCGGGCGGCCTGGGCGACGGAGAAGGTCGTGTCGGGCCCCGGCGAGGTGCGGCTCACGGGCTTCTCCCACCGCCGCGACCAGCAGCGGTTCGCGGAGGCCTACACCGACCCGACGTCGGGCATCTTCCACGGCGCCCCGCCCGTCTTCCCGGAGGCGGTCGGCGACCTCACGTACACGGGCCAGGACGCCATCGCCGCCGACGTCCGGCACCTGCGGGCGGCCCTCGACGCCACCGGGGCGCCCGAGGGCTTCGTCACCTCGCTGGCCCCCGGGTCGGCCGCCCGCATCCACGACGCCACCGGCCGCAGCGACGAGGAGTTCCTCTACGCCTGGGCCGACGTCCTGCGCGAGGAGTACACGGCGATCATCGACGCGGGCCTCGTCCTGCAGATCGACGACCCCTCCGTCGCCGAGAGCTGGGACCAGATCGAGCCCGAGCCGTCGCTCGAGGACTACCTGGCCTTCACGCGGCTGCGCGTCGAGGCGCTCAACTACGCGCTGCGCGGCCTGCCGAAGGACCGCATCCGCTTCCACCTGTGCTGGGGCTCGTGGCACGGACCGCACACCACCGACCTGCCGATGGCCGACATCGTCTCGACGATGCTGGGGGTGCACGCCGGCGCCTTCTCCTTCGAGGCGGCGAACGTGCGGCACGAGCACGAGTACCGGGTGTGGGACGACGTGGTGCTCCCCGACGACGCCGTCATCCTGCCGGGCGTCGTCTCGCACGCGACGAACGTCGTCGAGCACCCGGAGCTCGTCGCCGAGCGGATCGAGCGGTTCGCGCAGCGCGTCGGGCGCGAGCGCGTGGTCGCGTCCACGGACTGCGGTCTCGGCGGCCGGGTCCACGCGCAGATCGCGTGGGCGAAGCTCGAGTCGCTCGTCGCCGGGGCGGAGCTGGCCAGCCGCCGTCTCTGGCGCTAGCCCCGCGGCGCCTGCCGGGCGCCGACGGCCGGCGTGCCCGCCGTGGCGGCCGCGGGCTCGTCGTCGGGGATGCGGTCGGACAGCCCGACCGTCTCCAGGACCGTCCGCAGGACGCGGGACGGGTCCCGCAGGCGCAGCTCGAGGCCGGCCTCCTGCGTGGCCATGTGCAGCTGCAGCACGAACGCCAGGCCGGAGGAGTCGACGAAGGTGGTGCTCGTCGCGTCGACGACGACGCGCTGGTCGGCGAACAGGGCCAGCCCCATGGTGTGGCTGGCCTGCTCGCGCAGGGCCCCGTCGATCTCCCCGACGAGCCGGACGAGCGTGGTGCCGCTCTCGTGCTCGACGAGGATCGCGCCGGCAGGGCTGTCGGCGAGATGGGTCATGACGTGGTGCTCCTTGCCGCGCGCAGCCGTGGTCCCCTGCGGGTTGCGTCGCTCTCGTGGTGCGGGTGGTGCACGTGCGGCCCTCGCTGGACCGCCGGGACCGGCCGAGGTGTCCTCGGTGATCCAGCCGGACGCTCCGGTGCGTCCTGCTCACCGGTCCGCCCATGGGGTGCCACGTGGCATCCCGCAGGTCCGACCGGTCGACGTCCGGGGACCCGCACGACGTTCCCACGAGGGACCGACACGGGCATGCCGGGCGACCAGGATAGGCCACAGTCTTCACCCGGAGGAGGGACGTCCGCCCTCGTCCGGCCCTCTCACGCCTCCGTCACACGTCCGGCACGGGGTCCGTCACGTCCGCCACGGTCGCGGCGAGGACGCGCACGACGTCGCCCCCGGCCATGGTCGCCGCGACGCCGTGCGCCCCCGCCCCGAGCGAGATCGTGCGGCCGCGCACCCGGTGGTCGGCGACGACGGGCCAGGCCGTCGTCGAGCCGAACGGCGTGATGGTGCCGCGCTCGTAGCCGGTCACGTCGCGGGCGGTCTCGGCGTCGGGCATCGACAGGCGCGAGACGCCCAGGAGGGCCCGCAGCTTGGGCCAGGAGATCGTCCGGTCGCCCGGCACCAGCACGAACAGGAAGTCGTCGTCGCCGCGCCGCACGACGAGCGTCTTCACGACGTCCGCCGGCGTCACGCCCCGCGCCGCCGCCGCCTCGGCCAGCGACGCCACCGGCCCGTGCCGCGTCAGCGTGAACGCGGCCCCGCACGCCTCCAACGCCGCCCGCGCCCGCCGCTCGCCGTCGCTGCCGGTCCCACCACGGTCGGGCGCCATGGCGTCCACTGTATTCAGCCCTCCTGCTCCTGCACGGGCGGCACCTCGTCCGGCACCTGGTCCAGCAGCGGGTCCAGCAGCGGGTCCAGCACCAGGTGCGCTGAAGCCGTGTCCGCGTCCGTCCAGCCCTCGGGCGCCGCCACCGCCGCCCACGCGTCGAGCAGCACGGCCTCGTAGTTGTGCCCGTGCCCGTCGGGCACCGACTTGGCGTTGACGAGGTCGAACGTGAGCTGCCAGAACGTGACGACGGGGTACCACGTCATCGTCGGCCGGTCGCCGTCCACGGGCGGCTCGGCGAGCCAGTCCGGGCGCTCGAGCAGGAGCTCCGGCGACCACCACACCACGGGGTCCGACCGGTTCTGCAGGTACAGCACCCGCGGCTCCTCCCACGGCGTCGGCGGCTCGGCGATGTCGGCGGCGTCGTCGGCGAACCGCACGACGAGCCCGCTGGCGTACACGGGCTCGGCCTCCGGCGTCCCGGGGTCGCGGCGCTCGACGAGCGCGTGCCACACCGTGTTCGCGTGCGGCGGCCCGGACCAGACCGCACCGTCGGACCGCGCCCGGATGTCGGCCAGCGACGTGAAGACGCTCTCCGACCCCAGCGACCCGAGGCTCTCGCCGTAGGACAGCAGCCGCGGCTGCTCGTCGGCGGGCATCGCCTCCACCCGCGCCTCGACGGCGTCGTACAGCGCCCGCGCCTCGACCTCCGCGCGCGACCGGTCGACGAGGAACGACAGCCAGCTCGGCAGGTAGGAGTACTGCGTAGCGACGGCCGCGGTGTCGCCGCCGTGCAGCAGCTCCAGCGCGTCCACGGCCGCGGCGTTCACCCAGCCGCTGCCCGTCGTCGTCACGACGAGCAGCACCTCCCGGTCGAAGCCCCCGACCCGCTCGAGCTCGGCGACGGCGAGGTCGGCCCGCGCCGCCGCGCCCTCGGCGCTGTCGATGCCGACGTAGACGCGCACCGGGTCGGCGACGGCCCCGCGCGGCGCCGCGGCCAGCGTCGCCGCCGACAGCTCCCCGTCCACGAACGCCCGCCCCCAGTTCCCCAGCGTCTCCCATGCCACGAGCGACCCCGGCCCGCCCGTGCGGTCCGCCTCGACGGGCGCCGGCGCCCCGGGCAGGTCCGCCTGGTTCGACCCGCGGAACGCCGCGTCGACCGCCGACAGCGCCCGCGCGAGCAGCACGTCGTCCACGACGACGACGAGCCCGGTCGCCACCAGCAGGGTCGCCACCAGCCCGGCGACACCGCTCGGCACGCGGAGCCGGCGCAGCCCCGCAGCCGCCAGCCGCACGAGCAGGCCCACCCCGCGCCCGACCCCGACGAGCACGCCGGCGACGAGGACGAGCAGCGGGGCGGCCCGCAGCCAGCCCGACGTCGTCGTCGACGGCATGCCCATGGCCGTCGTCAGCTCCCGCTGCCACCCCGCCCCGACCGCGAGCGCCACGACGAGGGCCGCCGCCGCGAGCACCCCCAGCAGCGGCAGCCCGGCGCGCCGCAGGCGCGCCGGCACCCGGTCCCGCACGCGGACGTCGACCCGCGCCCGCCACGCCCGCCACCGCGACGACCGCCGCAGCAGCCACGCCCCGGCGACGCCCACGCCGTACCCCGCGGCTCCGGAGACGCCCGAGACCAGGCCCTGGAACAGCCAGTCCCGCGGCAGCAGCGAGGGGGTCGTCGCCAGGACCGCGAAGAGCGTCGCGACCACGAGACCGGCCGGGTGCGGCGGTGCCGGGCGCAGGACGGGGTGCCGCACGCAGGCCTCCCCTCGCCGGGCCGACCGGCTGCGGTCCCGGGAGGCGCGATGCTACGGGCGATCGGCGGCGGGCGCCGGTGCCTCGTCCCCGATGCGCACCAGGTCCCCGTCGTCGATGCCGTCCTCGTTCATGTCCCGGGTCCGGTCGTGCCGCGCGTCCCAGCGCAGCATCACCGACCCGAGCACGGCCGCCAGGACCGAGCCCAGCAGCACCGCGACCTTCGCCCCGTCCGTGTGCTCGCCGTCCGCGAAGGACAGCTCCGCGATGAGCAGCGACACCGTGAACCCGATCCCGGCCAGCAGCCCGACGGGCAGCAGGTCGCGCAGGCCGATCCCGTCCGCCAGGCGCAGCGGCGTCAGGCGCACGACGAGGGCCGTCGTGCCGAGCACCCCCACGACCTTGCCGACCACCAGGCCGAGGACCACCGCGGCGACCACCGGCTGGCCGAGCACCTCGCCCACCACCGGGCTGCCCTCCTCGTCGAGCAGGCTGACGCCGGCGGCGAAGAACGCGAAGACGGGCAGCGCGAAGCCGGCCGACACCGGCCGCCACACGCCCTCCCAGCTGTGCGTGCGGGAGTGGTGCTCGCCGTGCAGGGCCTTCGCGGGCACGGTCAGGCCCAGGAGGACGCCCGCGATCGTCGCGTGCACCCCCGAGGAGTGCATGAGCACCCAGGCCGCCACGCCGATGGGCACCAGCAGCCACACCGGCGGCCGGCGCAGCCGCACGAGCACCCCGAAGACGGCGACGAGCGCGAGCGCGCCCAGCAGCGCCGGCATCGCGAGCTCGCTCGTGTAGAACGCGGCGATGACGACGATGGCCAGCAGGTCGTCGACGACCGCCAGCGTGAGCAGGAACGTCCGCAGCGCTACGGGCAGCCCGCGGCCGAAGATCGCCAGCACCGCCAGCGCGAAGGCGATGTCGGTGGCGCTGGGGATGGCCCACCCGTGCGACGCGGTCGGCTCCCCGAGCCCGTGCACGACGCCCAGGTAGACCAGCGCCGGCACGGCCATGCCGCCCACCGCGGCGATCATCGGCACCCCGGCCTGCCGCGGGTTGCGCAGGCTGCCGGCGACGAGCTCGTGCTTGAGCTCGATGCCGACGACGAGGAAGAAGATCGCCAGCAGCCCGTCGGCCGCCCACGTCGCGATGCTGAGGTCGAGGTGCAGGGCCGCGGGCCCGACGACCGTGCTCGACACCGTCTCGTACACGCCGCGCCACGGGGAGTTGGCCCAGAGCAGCGCGAGCAGCGCGGCGCCGAGGAGCAGCAGCCCGCCCGTCGTCTCCTGCGCGGCCCAGCGGCCGAAGCGGACGACGAGGGACCGCGGCGCCACCGGTGCGGCGGTCGGACCAGGGGCGGCGGAGCCGGGCGGGGTGGGGGACGAGGACGACACGGTTCCTCCGGAGGGGCGGCGGCTTGCCGGCGGGGACGCCGACGGGACTGCCGACCAGACTTCCCGGCGCACCTGACCCTCATCATGCCCGCCGCCGACGCGCGGCGCCCTCCGTCGGGGCGGGCGGGAGCGGTGGCCTCCGTCACCGGCTCCGGCGTCGGGCGTCAGGCCCCCCTGCCGGGCGGCGGGCTCGGGATGACGCCCGGCAGCGCGCGGCCGTGCACCGCGATGAGGTCGCGGCCGCCCTTCTTCCCGCGGTAGAGCGCCTCGTCGGCGCGGGCCAGGGCGTCCGCCACCGACAGCCCCGGCCGCCACT
Source organism: Cellulomonas sp. plas2 (assembly GCF_057221735.1). NCBI lineage: Bacteria > Bacillati > Actinomycetota > Actinomycetes > Micrococcales > Cellulomonadaceae > Cellulomonas > Cellulomonas sp. plas2. The sequence goes on along the minus strand of NZ_CM170155.1, from coordinate 95,536 downwards.
CGGCGATGCCGATCGTGCACGTCTGCCCCTGCGGGACCACGGCCTGGACCCGCCGGGCGAGCTGCGCCGCGTCCGTCGCGGTGCAGCCCGGCAGCGCGAGCGCGAACTCCTCGCCGCCCCACCGCGCGACGACGTCCGTCTCCCGCAGGCACCGGCCCAGCAGCCGGCCGAAGTCGACGAGCAGCGCATCGCCGGCCAGGTGCCCGCGGGTGTCGTTGAACGCCTTGAAGTGGTCGAGGTCGACGAGCGCGAAGCTCAAGGGGGTGCCGGCCCGGTGCGCCCGCGCGACCTCCGTCGCGGCGAGGTGGTCCCAGCGTCGGCGGTTGGCCAGGCCGGTGAGCACGTCGCGCTCGGCGGCGACCTCGAGCTGCGCCAGCAGGTCCGCCCGCTCCACGGCGTGGGACGCACCCGCGCCCAGCGCCCGCAACGTGGCGACGTCCTCGGGCGGCAGCTCCGCACGCGGCGTCCGCCAGATGACGACGAGCACCGCCACGGTGACGCCGGCGCGCGCCTGCACCGGCTCCCAGAGCGCGGACGCGGGGCCGAGCGCCTCGCTCATCACGGGCGCGACCCGCGGGTGCCGCGTGACGTCCGGGGCGAACGCCCCCTCGCCGGACAGGTACACGCGCAGGCTCAGGCTCTCGTCGGTCATGGACAGCCGGATGGGCACGTCCCACCCCGACTCCCCGGTCGACACGAGGTCCCCGGACCCGTCGGGCTCGACGAGGAACGCCGAGTCGGCGCCCGTCAGCCGGCACGCGGCGGCGCAGACCTCCGCGCGGGGGTCGGCGGCCTGCGTCACGGCTGCGACGGCCGCCGCGAGGTCGCGCACCCGGTCGGTGGTCCGCTCCGCCTCGGCGACCGCGCCGCGCAGCCGGTCCGCGAGCGCGGTCCGCTCGTCGCGCCCCGTGGCCAGCGCCAGGCCGAGCACGTGCAGGAGCACGACGAACAGCTGCGCGACGAGCGCCTGCTCCACGTGGTTCGTCACCAGGGAGAACGTCCCGGCGCCGCGCACGGTCGCGACGAGCACCACGACACCGACGGCCGCGTCGTGCAGGACGGCCACGGACGTCCGGAACCGCACCGCGACCCACGCGGTGACCGCCAGCACCGTGAACGCCAGCGGCAGCCGCAGCAGCCCGAAGGCGACCGTGCACAGGGCGGCCGAGACCACCAGCGCGAGCGCGAGCTCGGCCGCGGCCCACCGGCGGGCGGCCGGCACCCGTCCGGGTGCACGTCCGGGTGCACGTCCGGGTGCACGTCCGGGTGCACGTCCGGGTGCACGTCCGGTTGCACGGCCCGGTGCACGGCGCTCGAGCGCCCGTGCCCGCCAGTCGCGCGCCATCTGCGGCACCCGCAGCGCGACCAGCGAGACGACGACGATGCCCGCCGCGCTGCGCGTCACGAGCAGCAGGACGGTGTCGGGCCACGGCGCGCCCGGTCCCAGCGCGACGGCGGGCCACGACACGGTCGACCCTGCGAGCGACGCGACGACCGCGGCCGCGAGCACCGGGACGATCTGCCCGGGCCGGTGCAGCTCCCAGCCGCCGTCGGGACCCGTCAGGTCCGGTGCCCAGCGGCGCAGGAGCCGGACGAAGACGTGGACGCGGACGACACCGGCCAGCGCGAGACCGACCGCGGTGACCGTCGGGACGCCGTCCAGGAGACCCACGGTCGTGGCGCTGCCGACGAGGAGGGCGTGGTCGAGCACCACCACGCGGGTGGGCCGTGGCCGGAGCCCCTGCACGACGAACCACACCGCCGCGACACCGGCCGCCGGGTGGACGAGCCCGACCGGCGAGGTGCCGGCACTCAGCCGGGTGACGACGGACGCGGCGGCGAACAGCAGGGCGAAGGCGAGGCTGGGCGCGATGCTCGTCGCCACCGGGGACCACCTGCTCGTCCTGCCGCCCACCGGTCACCCCGATCCGTCGTCCGCGAGGGGCCGGTCGCGGCCCTCGTCCTGTCCATCGGGCGGGTGCGGAGGGGTGAGGACACGCCGCGGGCACGGTCACCCGGGCGGCGCAACGCCCCTGCGGCCAGGTCCCTCGTCGGGCAGGGGTCGTCACGGCTGCGAGGATGGGACGTCGTGAGCGCGTCCGTCCCGGTCGACCCACCGCCCCCCGCGGGCGGCGAGCCGTCGCGCCCGGGGTCGGGCGGCGGTCCGGGCCGCAGCGGGGGCCGCAGCGGGGGCCGAAGCGAGGGGCAGGGCCGACGACGAGGCCGGCGGCCTCGCGACGTCGCCCGGTCGGACGCACGCGGCGACGTCCGCGGCCGGGCCGCCGGGCCGCAGCAGCCCCGGGGCCGTCGCCCCGCGGACGACGCGCGCGCCGAGGCCCGCCGCGCCCGCGCGGCCGAGCACCGCGCCGCCGTCGACCTCGGCACGATCGCCTTCCCCGAGGACCTGCCGGTCAGCGCGCGCCGGGAGGAGATCGCCGCGGCGATCCGCGACCACCAGGTCGTCGTCGTCGCGGGCGAGACCGGGTCCGGCAAGACGACGCAGCTGCCCAAGATCGCCCTCGAGCTGGGCCGCGGGCGCGCCGGCCAGATCGGCCACACCCAGCCCCGCCGCATCGCCGCGCGGTCCGTCGCCGAGCGCATCGCGGAGGAGCTGGGCGGCCGCATCGGCGGCGTCGTCGGCTACCAGGTGCGCTTCACCGACGAGTCGAGCGAGGACACGCTCGTCAAGGTCATGACCGACGGCATCCTGCTCGCGCAGATCCAGCGCGACCCGATGCTGCGCCAGTACGACACGCTCATCGTCGACGAGGCGCACGAGCGGTCGCTCAACATCGACTTCATCCTCGGGTACCTCACGCGCCTGCTGCCGCGCCGCCCGGACCTCAAGCTGATCATCACCTCGGCGACGATCGACTCGGCGCGGTTCGCCCGGCACTTCGGCACGCCGGTGGACCCGGCGACGGGCCTCGCGGGCCTGACGGAGGCCGAGCGCGCGCGCGTCGACCCGGAGCACCCGGACGTCCTGCCCGCCCCCGTCGTCGAGGTCACGGGCCGCACCTACCCCGTCGAGGTGCGCTACCGGCCGCTGTCGCCGGACCGCACCGGCGTCGAGGACGAGGACGACGAGCTGTTCGTCGACGAGGACGACCGCGCCCCCACGACGCCCCCCGCGCCGGCCGCACGGGCCGCGCGCGGCGGCAGCGCCCGCACGGGCCGGGCCTCGGGCGCGGCGGCCGCGGCCCGCGGCGCCGACAAGGACCTCGTCACGGGCATCGTCGAGGCGGTCGAGGAGCTGCTCGTCGACTCCCCCGGCGACGTGCTGGTCTTCCTGTCCGGGGAGCGGGAGATCCGCGACGCCGAGGACGCCCTGCGCACGGCGCTCGGGACGCGCGTCACCGACCCGCGGCACCCGCGGCCGGTGGAGCTGCTGCCGCTGTACTCGCGGCTGTCGGCGGCGGAGCAGCACCGCGTCTTCGAGGCGCACACCGCCCGCCGGGTCGTCCTGGCGACGAACGTCGCCGAGACGTCCCTCACCGTCCCCGGCATCACGTCCGTCGTCGACCCCGGCACCGCCCGCATCTCGCGCTACTCCAAGGCGACGAAGGTGCAGCGCCTGCCGATCGAGCCGATCTCGCGCGCGTCCGCGAACCAGCGCTCGGGGCGCTCGGGCCGCCTCTCCCCCGGCGTCGCCATCCGCCTCTACTCGGAGGAGGACTACCTCTCGCGGCCGGAGTTCACCGAGCCGGAGATCCTGCGCACGTCCCTGGCGTCGGTGGTCCTGCAGATGATCGCGGTGGGCGTCGTCGCCTCGCCCGACGAGGTCGTCGACTTCCCGTTCGTCGACCCGCCGGACGTGCGGTCGGTGCGGGACGGGGTCGCGCTGCTCACCGAGCTGGGGGCGCTGGCGGCGGAGGACGGCCGGCTGCGGCTCACGTCGACGGGGCAGGCGCTGGCGCAGCTGCCGATCGACCCGCGGCTCGCCCGGATGATCGTCGAGGCGGGGCGGCGCGGGGTCGCCCGCGAGGTGGCGGTCATCGCCGCGGCGCTGTCCATCCAGGACCCCCGCGAGCGCCCGGCCGACCAGCGCGAGCAGGCCGACGCGCTGCACCGCCGCTTCGCCGACCCCTCGTCGGACCTGCTGACGTACCTCAACCTGTGGACGTGGCTGCGCGAGCAGCGCCGAGCGCTGTCCGGGTCGGCGTTCCGGCGCCAGGTGCGCGCCGAGCACCTCAACTACCTGCGGCTGCGCGAGTGGCAGGACGTCGTCACGCAGCTGCGCGACCTCACGGCCCCCCTCGGCATCGACGCGAAGGGCGCCCCCCGCCCCACCGACCGCGGCGTCGTCGACGCGCCGGGCGACGCGGCCGGTCGGCGGAACGGTGCGGAGCGCGGTCCGGGTGACCGGCGTGTCGCCGGAGACACGCCGTCGGGGACCGGTGCCGCCGACGCGCTCCGCACCGAGGCGCCACCCGCTGACGCCCCCGCGGACGCCGAGGCCCTCGAGGCCGACCGGACGCGCTGGGGCTGGGACGGGGACCGCATCCACCAGGCCGTGCTGTCCGGGCTGCTGTCGCAGATCGGCATGCAGGAGGCCACGGAGGTCCAGGCCACGACGAAGGGCCGCGGCGACCGGGGTCGCGACGCCGCCCGCGGTGCCCGCCCCGACCGCCGGGCCCGCAACGAGTACATCGGTGCTCGCGGCGCGCGGTTCGCGATCTTCCCGGGCTCCGGCCTGGCCCGGCGCCCCCCGGCGTGGGTCATGGCGGCCGAGCTCGTCGAGACGTCGCGGCTGTGGGCGCGGGACGCCGCGCGCATCCAGCCCGAATGGGCCGAGGAGCTGGCGGCCCACCTCGTCCGGCGCACGTACTCCGAGCCGGCGTGGTCGACCCGCCAGGGCGCGGCCATGGTGACGGAGAAGGTGCTGCTCTACGGCGTCCCGATCGTCGCCGACCGCCGGGTCCTGTACTCGAAGGTCGACCCCGGCCACGCGCGGGAGCTGTTCCTGCGCCACGCGCTCGTGCAGGGCGAGTGGACGACGCCGCACCGCTTCTTCCACGAGAACCGGCGCCTGCTGGCCGAGGCCGAGCAGCTCGAGGCACGCGCCCGCCGCCGCGACCTCGTCGTCGACGACGACGTGCTGTTCGACTTCTACGACGAGCGCGTGCCGGACGACGTGGTGTCGGCCGCGCACTTCGACCGGTGGTGGAAGGGCGCGCGGCGCGCCGACCCCGACCTCCTGACCTTCACGCGCGAGCTGCTCGTCGGCGAGGGGCACGGCGTCGACGAGCGCGCGTTCCCGTCCCGCTGGCCGCAGGGCGACCTCAGCCTGCCGCTGACGTACCAGTTCGAGCCCGGCACCGAGGCGGACGGCGTCACCGTGCACGTGCCGCTCGTGACGCTGGCCCGGCTGCGGCCGGAGGGCTTCGACTGGATGGTGCCCGGGCTGCGCGCCGACCTCGTCACCGCGACCATCCGCGCCCTGCCGAAGCCCGTGCGCGTGCAGCTCGTGCCGGCGCCGGACGTCGCGCGGCTCGTCGACGCGTGGATGCACGAGCACCTGGCGTCGTGGGAGGACACCGTGCGCGCCGGCGACGCGGCGCCGTCGTTCCGGGAGGCGTTCGCCCAGGCCGTGCGCGCGGTCCGCGGCGTGGACGTCGACCCGGCGGACGTCGACGAGGACCGGCTCCCCGCGCACCTGCGCATGACGTTCCGCGTCGTCGGGGACCGCGGCGGTGTGCTCGACGAGGGCAAGGACCTCCTCGTGCTGCAGCGCCGGCTGGCGGGCCGGGCGCAGGACGCCGTCTCCTCGGCGGTGCGCACGGCGGTGCAGGCCGCGATGGCCGAGGCGCAGGCAGCGGCGGGCGGCGGGCCGGCGGGGCCGGGCGCCGGTCCCCGCGCGGACGGGGAGGTGCGCGCCCGGGGGCGCGGCGGCCGCCGCGACGGGTCGCCGGCGCCGCGACCCGGTCCCGGGGCGGCGCCGGCCGCCCCACCGAGCCCGCCCCTGGAGCGCAGCGGGCTCACCACGTGGCCGGACCTGCCCGGCGGCACCCTGCCCGACGTGGTGGAGACGACCGTCGGAGGCGTCCCCGTCCGGGCGTACCCCTCCCTGGTCGAGGAGGGCACGGGCGCCGGCGCGACGGCGGCCGTGCGGACGCTCGCCGACGCAGCCGCCCGCCCGACGGCCTCCCGGCGCGGGCTGCGTCGCCTGCTGCTGGCCGACGTCGGTCTGCCGTCCGGCCGGGTCACCTCGCGCTGGACCGGCACGCAGGCGTTGGCCCTGGCCGCCTCGCCGTACCCCAGCACCGACGCGCTCGTCGCGGACGTGCAGCTCGCGGCGATCGACGCGCTGGTGGCGCGCCACCTCGCACCCGCGGCCGGCGCCGCCGCCCCCGGGTCCGTGCCCGCCGAGCGCGTCCGCACCGCGGAGGACTACGCCGCCGTGCGCGCGGCCGTGCGCGCGGGGCTCGAGGACGCCGTGCACGGCCTGGTCGGGCACCTCGTCGCCGTGCTGACCGCGTGGCGCGAGCTGGAGGCAGCCGTCCGCGGGACGACGAGCCTCGCGCTCCTGGCGACGGTGCAGGACGTCCGCGAGCAGGCGGCGGCGCTGGTCCACCCGGGCTTCGTCGTCGAGACCGGGGCCGACCGGCTGCCGCAGCTCACCCGGTACCTGCGCGCGGCGCGGCTGCGGCTGGAGAAGGCCGCGGACAGCCCCCAGCGCGACGCCGACCTCGCGTGGCAGGTCCGCGACGTGACGGAGGCCTACCGCGCGGCCGTGACCCGGGCCGCGGCCGCCCCGCCCGACGTGGCGCGCGACGCCGCACTCGAGGCCGTGCGCTGGCAGCTCGAGGAGCTGCGGGTGAGCCTCTTCGCCCAGACGCTCGGCGTCCCGGTGCCCGTCTCGACCACCCGTATCCGCAAGGCCCTGGCCACCCTGCCCTGACCGGCCACCTCGCAGGTCAGGAGCCCTGCCGCGCCACCTGAACGGGCGCACCCGGGCACGACCGGGCGCGGACACCGGTCACGATCGTGCATCGGTGGTTGACAGCGCACCGGGCACCCGGCCATCCTCGGGGTGCTGGTCAATCGGTTTACCTGCTCAGAGGAGAGCTCGTGACGCGCGTGAGGATCGCCGACGTGGCCCGTGCGGCCGGCGTCTCGGTGACCACGGTGTCCCTCGTCCTCAACGACCGGAACGCGGCCCGGTTCCCGGAGACCACCCGGACCCGCATCCGCGACCTGGCGCGGGAGATGGGCTACGAGCCCAACGTCCTGGCCCGGGGGCTGCGCACCCGCCGCACCCACACCATCGGCCTGCTCTCGGACCGCATCGCGACCACCCCGTTCGCCGTCGGCATGGTGGAGGCGGCGCAGGACGTGGCCCGCGAGCACGGCCGGCTGCTGTTCCTCGTCGGCACCGGGGGCGTGCGCGAGGTCGAGGAGGACGCCGTGCGCGCCCTGCTCGCCCAGCAGGTCGACGGCATGATCTACGCCTCGATGTGGCACCGGCCGGTCGACCCGCCGGCGGACCTGCCCCCCGGCACCGTCTTCCTCGACTGCTACCCCGTGGGCGACGACGCCCGGCCGGCCGTCGTCCCGGACGACCTCGGCGGCGCCCGCGCGGCGATCGCGCACCTGGTCGCCGCGGGGCACCGGCGCATCGGGCTCGTCGACATCGACGAGGACCCGAGGCCCGTGGCCTCCGTCCTGCGCGAGCAGGGCTACCGGGAGGTCCTCGCCGAGGCCGGCGTCGCACCCGACCCGCGATGGCACGTCCGCTCGGCCACGACGGCGGCGGCCGACGCCGCCGCGGCGACGGAGACCCTGCTGGCCCTGCCGCCGGCCGACCGTCCGACCGCGGTGTTCTGCTACAACGACCAGGTCGCCCACGGCGCGTACACCGCGGCCCGCCGGCACGGCCTGCGCATCCCGCAGGATCTGTCCGTCGTCGGCTACGACGACCTGGTCCTCATCGCCCCCGAGCTCGACCCGCCGCTCACCACCGTCGCGCTGCCGCACCACGCGATGGGCCGGTGGGCCACCGAGGTCCTCCTCGGGGTCCGACCACCCCCCGACGAGGCCGACGGCGTCCTGCGGATGCCGTGCCCCCTCGTCGAGCGGGGTTCCGTGAGCCCGCCGCCGGTCGTTCCTGGACAGAGGACCGGCGACGGGCAGTGACACACCCGTGGACGCCGCGACCGCGGCGCCCACCGAGCACGGGGCACGGGCGCGGCAACGCCCGACCCCAGGAGAGGAACCGCGATGAAGCGCACGTCCCTCGCGTCGATCGTAGCGATCGCCGCCGCGTCGGCCACGGCCCTGACGGCCTGCGGCCAGGCCGGCCAGTCGGAGGGCTCCTCCGGCGACGGCCCCGCCCAGATCACGCTCTGGACGCACTCCGCCGGCAACCCGGCCGAGCTCGCCGTCTACGAGCAGATCATCGACGACTTCAACGCCTCGCAGGACGACTACGAGGTCGTCGAGGAGTCGTTCCCGCAGGGCGCGTACAACGACGCGATCGTCGCCGCCGCCGCGTCCGGCGACCTGCCGTGCCTGCTCGACATGGACGGACCCATCGTCCCGAACTGGGCGTGGGCCGGCTACATCCAACCGCTCGGCATCTCCTCCGAGATCACGGACGCGCTGCTGCCCACGGCGGTGGGCGAGTGGGACGGTGAGATCTACTCCGCCGGCTACTGGGACGCGGCGCTGTCGCTGTTCGCGCGGCAGTCGGTGCTCGAGGCCAACGGCATCCGCATCCCGACGGTCGACTCCCCGTGGACCATCGAGGAGTTCGACGCGGCGCTGGTGACCCTCAAGGCCGCGGGCTACGAGACGCCCCTCGACATCGGTGCCGAGGACACCGGAGAGTGGTGGCCCTACGCCTACTCCCCCATGCTGCAGAGCGCCGGCGGCGACCTCATCGACCGCGAGGACTACCAGTCGGCCGACGGCGTCCTCAACGGTCCCGAGGCGGTGGCGTTCTTCACCTGGTTCCAGAGCGCGTTCGAGCGCGGCCTGACGAGCAACGGCGGCACGGTGGGCAACACCGAGTTCAACGAGGACGAGGCCGCCATCAGCTACACCGGCGTCTGGAACGCGAAGGACTCCCTCACGGCGGCCGGTGACGACCTGCTGATCCTCCCGCCGCCGGACTTCGGCCAGGGCCCGAAGATCGGTGGCGGGTCCTGGCAGTGGGGCATCTCCAGCTCCTGCGACCAGGTCGAGGGTGCGCGCGCGTACCTCGAGCACAGCTTCGACACGGAGTACGTGACCGCCTTCAGCGACGGCCAGGTCGTCATCCCGGCGACGGAGGAGGCCGAGGCCGCCTCGCAGGACTTCGCGGAGGGCGCGCCGCTGCGGCCGTTCGTCGACCTGACGCAGTTCGCGGTCCTGCGGCCCCCGACGCCCGCCTACGCCGTCATCAGCAGCACCTTCGAGCGCGCGGCCAAGGACATCATGGCCGGCGCCGACATCCAGTCGACCCTCGACCAGGCGGTCGCGGACATCGACGCGGACATCCAGGCCAACGACGGCTACGGCTCCTGAGCCGCTGAGCTCGGCAGCCCCCGACCACGCCAGGCGGGTGGGCAGGCGCGAGCCCGCCCACCCGCCGGAACGGACCCGTCATGAGCATCCCCGTCCAGCAGCAGGGGACGCCGGCCACCGCGACCGCGCGCGCCGCGTCCCCGGAGACCCGCCCGACGACCCGCCGTCGGCGGTCGCCCGCCCTGCGCGGCCACCGGTCGGCCTACGGCATGGTCGCCCCCGCCGTCGTGCTCCTCCTGCTCTTCCTCGTCGTCCCGGTGGCGCTCGCCTTCGGGCTCTCCTTCACCAACGCCCGCCTCATCTCGCCCGAGCCGCCCCGCTTCGTCGGCGGCGACAACTTCGTGCGGGCCTTCACCGCGGACCCGGTGTTCCTCCGCTCGGTGCTCAACACCGCGCTGTTCGCGGTCGTCGTCGTCCCCGTGCAGGCCGGCCTCGGGCTCGTGCTGGCCCTGCTGGTCAACCAGCGGCTGCGCGGCGTGACGGCCTACCGCGTCATCTTCTTCATCCCCGTGGTGACGTCGATCGTCGTCGTGTCGATCCTCTGGAAGTTCATGTACCAGCAGGACGGCCTGGTGAACTCCGCGATCGACACGCTCACCTTCGGGGCCTGGCAGGGCACCGCGTGGCTCAACAACACCGCCACGGCGCTGCCCGCGATCATCGTGCTCTCGATCTGGCAGGCCGTCGGCTTCCACATGATCATCTGGCTCTCGGGCCTGCAGACCATCCCGGAGGAGCTGTACGAGGCCGCCCGCATGGACGGCGCGACGCCGCGGCAGCAGTTCACCAACGTCACGTGGCCGGGCCTGCGCCCGACGATGGTCTTCATCCTCGTGACCATCACGATCGCCGCCCTGGGCCTGTTCGTGCAGATCGACGTCATGACGCAGGGCGGTCCGGTCAACTCCACGACGACGCTCGTGTACCACGCCGTCCGCCGCGGCTACCGCGAGCAGCAGGTCGGCTACGGCGCGGCCATCTCCCTCATCTTCTTCGTGCTGGTCCTGGCCGTGGCGCTCGTGCAGCGCCGGCTGACCCGAGACAAGGACTGACCATGGCCAACGCCGCCGCCCCGCCGCGCGGCCGGTCCGCCCGTCGCACCCCCGCGACCGCGCCCGCCACCGGCCCCCGCACCACCCGCGCCTGGCGCTCCTACGCGCTCATGACCGTGCTCGCGGTGTTCTTCCTCTTCCCGCTGGTCTTCATGTTCGTCTCGAGCCTCAAGCCGGACGCGCAGATCCTGTCCGACGTCGACTCGCCGCGCGCCTTCCTGCCGGTCGGAGACATCTCGCTGCAGAACTACGCCGACGTCTTCGACCGCGTCCCCGTCGGCCGGTTCCTGCTCAACTCGGTGGTCGTCACCGTGCTCATCGTGGGCCTCGGGCTCGTCGTGAACTCCATGGCCGGGTTCGCCCTGTCGCGGATGGAGTTCCGGGGCCGCAAGGTCCTCCTGACCGTCATCATCGCCACGCTCATCGTCCCCTTCGAGACGATCGCGGTGCCGATGGTCTACTGGGTCTCGAAGCTGCCGACGCTGGTGTTCGAGGGGTTCGTGCTCAAGTACGACTTCGGCTGGCTGAACACCTACCAGGTGCAGATCATCCCGTTCGTCGCGAACGCGTTCTCGATCTTCCTCTTCACGCAGTACTTCTCGACGATCCCGAAGTCGCTCGACGAGGCCGCCCGCATCGACGGGGCCGGCTGGTTCACGATCTACCGCCGCATCGTCGCGCCGCTGGCCGGGCCGGCGTTCGCCACCGTCGCGATCCTCACCTTCCTGCCCGCGTGGAACTCCTACCTCTGGCCGCTCATGACGGTGCAGAAGGAGGAGCTGCGGCCCGTGATGGTCGGCATGCAGTACTTCTTCCAGCTCAACACGGCCTGGGGTGAGGTCATGGCGTACACGTCGCTCATCACCCTGCCGGTCCTCCTGGTGTTCCTGGTCTTCCAGCGCGCCTTCGTCAGCAGCATCGCCGCCAGCGGCGTGAAGGGGTAGGGCCGGTGCTCAAGCTCGCCGACCACTGGGTGTGGGACAGCTGGACCGCCTACGACGGGACGCACCACCACCTGTTCTTCCTCCGGGCCTCCCGCGCCCTCCTCGAGCCCGACCGGCGGCACCTGCGCGCCTCCATCGGGCACGCCCGCTCGACCGACCTGCGCTCCTGGGAGCTGCTGCCCGACGCCCTGGTGGCGGCGGACCCCGACGCGTGGGACGACCAGGCGACGTGGACCGGGTCCGTCGTCCGCGCCGACGACGGGTCGTGGCGGATGTTCTACACAGGCGTGTCCCGCGCCGACCGCGGGCTGGTCCAGCGGATCGGGGTCGCGCGCTCCGACGACCTCGTCGTCTGGGAGCGCCTGCCCGGTCCGGTGACGTCGGCCGACCCGCGCTGGTACGAGACGCTGGACCAGGGCACCTGGTTCGACGAGGCCTGGCGCGACCCGTGGGTGCTGCGCGACCCGGACGGCGACGGCTGGCACATGCTGGTCACCGCCCGGGTGCGAACCGGGGACCCGATCGGCCGCAGCGTCGTCGGCCACGCCCGCAGCCAGGACCTCGAGCACTGGGAGGTCGGACCGCCGCTCACCTCGCCGGCCGGCTTCGGCCAGCTCGAGGTCACGCAGGTCGAGGTCGTCGACGGGCTGCCCGTGCTCATCTTCTGCTGCTGGTCGGAGCACCTGTCGCCCGAGCGGCGCCAGGAGTGGACCGGCGGCGGCATGTGGGTGGTCCCCGGGGAGTCGCTGCTCGGGCCGTGGGACTTCTCCCGCGCGCACACGTTCGACCACCCGTCGCTGTACGCCGCCCGACTGGTGCAGGACCCGGTCCTCGGGTGGTCCCTGATCGGCTTCCGGGACACCGAGGACGGGCAGTTCGTCGGGGAGATCACCGACCCGCTGCCGGTCGTGCGGGTGGGCGACAGGCTCCAGCTCGCCTGAGCGGTGCCGGTACACCCGGGGACGGCTCGCCGAGCCGTCCCCGGGCCCGTCCTCGACGCCGCCGTCCACACCCGCGCCCGGGCGCTGCGGCCGTGTCCCCGTGCTCCGGCAGGATCACCGGCATGACCAGCGACACGACCGGTGCGATGACCGGTGCGATGACCGGTGCGATGACCGGTGCGATGACCGGTGCGGTGACCGGCCGCTGCTTCGGCGACGGCGACCCGCTCTACGAGGAGTACCACGACACGGAGTGGGGCGTGCCCGTCCACGGGGACCGGGCGCTCTTCGAGCGCATCGCGCTGGAGGGCTTCCAGTCGGGGCTGTCGTGGATCACCGTGCTGCGCAAACGGCCCGCCTTCCGCCGGGGCTTCGCGGACTTCGAACCCGCGGCGGTGGCGGCGTTCGACGAGGCCGACGTCGCCCGGCTGCTCACCGACGCGGGCATCGTCCGCAATCGTCTGAAGATCGAGGCGACGGTCGCCAACGCGCGGGCGGTCGTCGCGCTGCAGGACGCGGGCCGGTCGCTCGACGAGGTCGTCTGGTCCCACGCGCCGGCGGACGACGAGGGCGGTGCGCGGCCACGGCCCACCAGCTGGGCCGACGTACCCGCCCGCACCCCGGCGTCCGCCGCCCTCGCGAAGGAGCTCAAGGGCCTCGGCTTCCGGTTCGTCGGGCCGACGACGATGTACGCGACGATGCAGGCGTGCGGGCTCGTCGACGACCACCTCGCGACCTGCCCGGTCGTGACGCGACGCTAGGCCGACCGGTCCGTCCCGGTCCGTCCGGCTCCACGAGACCGATCGTCTCGGCTGGTGGACGGTTCTTGCCCACGCTGCGAGACCTTCCCTAGCCTCACCGCGACCATCCAGAGCGGCCGAGAGACCTGGCTCAGCGACGCCGCAGCAACCCGCCCTCCTCACCGAGGGTGTGGGTGCTTCCGCCAGGACCGATGGAGCCGGACGATGACCGACCGACCTCGCTGTCCCCGCGGCGCCGACGTGTGCCCGCCGGGCCCCGAGCACCTGCCCGCCGTGACCGAGCGCCCCACGCTCTCCTTCGAGCTGTTCCCGCCGCGCACCCCCGCGGCCGAGCCCCGCCTGTGGCAGACCGTGCGCGCGCTCGAGGCGGCCCGCCCCGACTTCGTCTCCGTGACCTACGGCGCTTCGGGGCGCACGCGGGAGACGACGCGGGCGCTGGTGCGGCGGCTGCTGCGCGAGACGTCCCTGACGGCGATCGTCCACCTCACCTGCGTGGGCACCTCGCGCGAGGAGGTGTCCCAGGTCGTGCGCGAGTTCCTCGACGAGGGCGTGCGCGCGTTCCTGGCGCTGCGCGGGGACCCGCCCGCCGACGCCGAGGACTGGCAGCCGCACCCCGACGGCGTCGACACGGCCGCCGACCTCGTGGCGCTGCTGCGCCGCATCGAGGCCGAACGCGTCGCGGTCAGCCCGGCGCAGGCCGTGCGCGCCACCGTGCGCCCGCTGTCGCTGGCCGTCGCCGCGTTCCCGCGGGGCAACCACGCCACCGGCGGCACCCGCGCGCAGGACGTCCAGTCGCTGCTCGCGAAGCAGGAGGCGGGTGCGGACTTCGCCATCACGCAGGTCGTGCACACGGCGGACGACTTCGCGGGCCTCGTCGAGGAGGCGCGGTCCGCCGGGGTGCGCATCCCGATCATCCCGGGCGTCATCCCGCTCACCGACCCCGGGCGCCTGCGCCGCCTCGAGCAGCTCACCGGCGTCCCGGCGCCGGCCGCGCTCGTCGGGCGGCTCGACGCCATCGAGGACCCCGAGCACCGGCACGAGGTCGGCGTGGACGCCACCGCCGAGCTGCTGCGCGGCGTCCTCGACGCCGGCGCCCCCGGCGTGCACGTCTACACGTTCAACCAGCACCGGGGGCCGCTCGACGCCCTCGAGCGCGCAGGCCTGCTCGGCCACGCGCACGACGACGCGCCCGACGAAGCGCCCGGCGAAGCGCCCGGCGACACCCCCGCCGCCGGCGACCGCGTCCCCGCCGCCGTCGGCTGACCGCGCCGCCGTCGACCGCTCGCACGACGACCTGCACGACCCGCACCTCCACGACCCGCACCTCCACGACCCGCACCTCCACGACGTACCGCCCTGACGACCGACCGACCGAAGGCCAGGACCATGACCAGCACCGTCCCGTTCCCCCGCGCGACCGTCCTCGGGTACCCGCGCATCGGCCCGCGCCGCGAGCTCAAGCGCGCGCTGGAGTCCTTCTGGGCCGGCCGCAGCACCGCCGACGAGCTCGAGACCGTCGCCGCCGACCTGCGCCGCCGCACCCGCACCCGCCTGGCCGAGCTGGGCCTGGGCACCGACGACGCCTCGATCCCCAGCGCCTTCTCCTTCTACGACCACGTGCTCGACGCGGCGGTCGTCACCGGGGCGGTGCCCGAGCGCTTCGCGGACCTCGTCGACGCCGACGGCGGCCTCGACCTCGCCGGCTACAGCACGGTGGCACGCGGCCGCGGGGACGACCTGCCGCTGGAGATGACGAAGTGGTTCGACTCGAACTACCACTACCTCGTCCCCGAGATCGGCCCGGGCACGACCTTCCGCCTCGCGTCCGACCGGCCCGTCCGGGAGTTCGCCGAGGCCCTCGCCGACGGGGTCCTCACGCGCCCCGTGCTCGTCGGGCCCGTCACGTTCCTCGCGCTGTCCAAGCCGGCCGCCGGGAGCCCTGAGGGCTTCGTCCCGCTCGACCGCCTCGAGGACCTGCTGCCCGTGTACGCCGAGCTGCTGCGCCGCCTGGCCGCCGCCGGCGCCACGTGGGTGCAGCTCGACGAGCCGGCCCTCGTGTCGGACTCCGTCGACGCGGACCACGACGCCCTCCTGGCGGCGACGGCTCGCGCCTACGCCGTGCTGGCCGACGAGCTCGCGCGGCCCGAGCGCCCGGCGCTGCTCGTCGCCGCGCCTTACGGCGACCTGCAGGACGCGCTGCCGGTGCTGGCCGCCACGTCCGTCGAGGCCCTCGCGATCGACCTCGTCAAGGGGTCGGCGCCCGCGGCCGCCGTGCCGGGCCTGGAGAGCACGACCCTCGTCGCCGGCGTCGTCGACGGCCACAACGTGTGGCGTGCCGACCTCGACGCGAAGCTGACCCAGCTCGAGAAGCTCGAGCGCCTCGGCGCCGGGGCCGTCATGGTCGCCTCGTCGACCAGCCTGTTCCACCTCCCCCACGACGTCGCCGACGAGCCGCAGCTCGACGCGACCCTGCGGTCCTGGCTCGCGTTCGCCGACCAGAAGGTCGGCGAGGTCGTCACGCTCGCCGAGGGGCTCGTCGAGGGCCGCGAGGCCGTACACGCGCAGCTCCTCGAGGCCGGCGACGCCCTGCGGACCCGCGCGCAGACCCCCGGTGTCGTGCGGCCCGAGGTCCGCGAGCGCACCGGCGCCCTCACCGACGCCGACGCCGAGCGCACCCCGTACGCCCAGCGCGAGCCCGCGCAGACCGCCCGCTTCTCCCTGCCGCCGCTGCCGACGACGACCATCGGCTCCTTCCCCCAGACGCAGGAGATCCGCAAGGCGCGCGCCGCCTTCGGCAAGGGCGAGCTCACGGCCGAGCAGTACGAGGACGAGATGAAGGCGGAGATCCGCCGTGTCGTCGAGCTGCAGGAGAACGTCGGCATCGACGTCCTCGTCCACGGCGAGCCCGAGCGCAACGACATGGTCCAGTACTTCGCGGAGCACCTCGACGGGTTCGCGGTCACCGCCAACGGCTGGGTGCAGTCCTACGGCTCGCGCTGCACGCGCCCGTCGCTGCTGTGGGGCGACGTGTCCCGCCCGGCGCCGATCACCGTCGGCTGGTCGACCTACACGCAGTCGCTCACGCCGAAGCCGGTCAAGGGCATGCTCACCGGTCCGGTGACGATCCTCGCCTGGTCCTTCGTCCGCGACGACCAGCCGCTCGGCGACACGGCCGACCAGGTGGCCCTCGCCCTGCGCGACGAGATCGCCGACCTCGAGGCCGCCGGCATCGGCATCATCCAGGTCGACGAGCCCGCCCTGCGCGAGCTCCTGCCGCTGCGCCGGGCCGACCACGCCGCGTACCTCGCCTGGTCGGTGCGGTCCTTCCGTCTGGCCACGGCCGGCGTGCGCGACGAGACGCAGATCCACACGCACCTGTGCTACTCGGAGTTCGGCGAGGTCATCGACGCGATCGACGGCCTCGACGCGGACGTCACGAGCATCGAGGCCGCGCGCTCCAAGATGGAGATCCTCGCGGACGTCGCCGCCTCGGGCTTCGAGCGCCAGATCGGCCCGGGCGTCTACGACATCCACTCCCCCCGCGTGCCCAGCACGGAGGAGGTCACGGAGCTGCTCACGGAGGCGGTGCGGTCCATCGACCCGCAGCGCGTGTGGGTCAACCCGGACTGCGGCCTCAAGACCCGCCGCTACGAGGAGGTCGTGCCCTCGCTGGAGCACCTCGTCGCCGCGACGCGGGCCGTCCGTGAGCGGCGCGCGGTGACGGCCGACGCCTGACGGTCTGACACCTGACGGCTGACGCCTGACGCTGACGCCTCACGCGGCGAGAGCCCGGGACCCTCGCGGTCCCGGGCTCTCGCTGTCGGTGCCGGCGCAGCCGACCGGCAGCCGGATCACGCAGCCGGATCAGGCGCTGGCCGGCTCCGACGCGCCGATCTGGGTGGCGCTGCCGCCGTGCTGCACCTCGATGCGCCGCGGCTTCGCCTCCTCGGCGACGGGGATCGTCAGCGTGAGGACGCCGTCGGCGTAGGTGGCCGAGATCCGGTCGAGCGCGAGCCCGCGGCCGACGGTGAGCTGCCGGGCGTAGGTGCCCACGGGCCGCTCCTTGGCCAGCCACTGGACGTCCTGCTCCGTGCGCGGCGTGCGCTGGGCGCGGATCGTCAGGGTGCGGTCCTCGACGTTCACGTCGATCGTCCCCGGGTCCGCGCCCGGCAGGTCGACGTGCAGGACGTAGTGGTCGCCGGACCGGTACAGGTCCATCGGCATGCTGGCCGTCGCGCGGTCGGCCGCGAACATCTGGCCGAGCAGACGGTCCATCTCCTGGAACGGGTCGAGTCGCGTAGCCACAGCCGTCACCTCCCTCGGGACGGCGCCGGACCTCCCGGCGCCGGGGCGCTCACGCGGTGGCGGTCGGCGTCACCGCGCAGCGGCTACGGGAGATGTTCTAGCACTCGACGCACGTGAGTGCCAGCCCTTCGAGGGCGGTCGTGGCCTCGTTCGCCCAGGACGAACGAGACGAGCTCAGGCAGCGTCCGCGCTGGTCAGCGCGACGACGGCCGTGACGATGGGGACGTCGGCGTCCAACCACGGCACGTCGAACCACTGCCCGGCCGGGAGCCAGCGCAGCTCGTCGTGCTCGACGAGGGGGGCCGGCACGCCGCTGACCACCTCGGCCAGCCAGAGCCGCAGCACGTGCGTGGGGGTGATGCGCCAGACGCCGTCCTCGGGCCCGGGGACCTCGTCCCCCAGCCCGACGGCGACGCCGAGCTCCTCGCGCAGCTCGCGGTGGAGGGCCTCCTCCGGCGTCTCGCCCGGCTCCACCTTGCCGCCGGGGAACTCCCAGCGGCCGGCGAGGCTGGCCGGCGTGCGGCGACGAGCGCTGAGCAGGACGGTGGGCGCGTCGAGGTCGTCGACGAGGGCGGCTGCCACGACGAGGGTGGGCTGCGAGCCGGTCATGCGCCGATCCTGCCAGCCGGGCTGCCTGCTCCGCCCGGCGGCGGTCCTGCGGGGTGCGTCAGCGGATGCCGTGCGCGATCGCCCAGGCCACGGCCTCGTGGCGCGTGGAGACGCCGATCTTCTTGTAGACGCTGCGGACCTGGCTCTTCACCGTGTTGCGGGTGACGAACAGGCGCGTGGCGATCTCCTCGAGCGTCACGTCCTCACCCAGCTCGGCCAGCACGACGCGCTCGCGACGTGTCAGCGTGACGAGGGACGTCATCGGCTCGCGCATCTCGACCATGGTGCTCATCTGGGCCCTCCGGGTTCCGACGGCCCCCGGCAGGGGTCCGTCCGTGTGCGTCGTGCATGAGAGGTGCCCCGCTCACGCCTATGACGCCGTTTCCGCGACTTCTTCTGACACGGGGGGTTCGGAGCCCATCGTTCACCGGTTTGGGTGAACGGCGCGACCTTTTCCGCACCCCTCGGCACGGCAGGAACGCCGGAGGAGCGTCCTGATACGTGCGCGGACACGACGACGCCGGGACCCTCCCGGGTCCCGGCGTCGTGGGGCTGCCGTCGTCGTACGGCGGTCGTCGTGCGGCGGAGCCGCGGTCAGCCCGCGGTGCTGGCCGCGTACTCCTCGGCGGTGAGCAGCGACCCGGTAGCCGTCACGTCGACCTTGAGCAGCCAGCCGGCGCCGTACGGGTCGGCGTTGACGACGGAGGGGTCGTCGACGGCCGCGGTGTTCACCTCGACGACCGTGCCGGTCACCGGGGAGTAGAGCTCGGAGACGGACTTCGTCGACTCGATCTCGCCGACGACCGCGCCGGCCGTGACCTCGTCGCCCACGGCCGGCAGCTCGAGGTAGACGACGTCCCCGAGCGCGTCGGCGGCCACGGCGGTGATGCCGAACATGGCGGGCTCGCCGTCGCGCAGCCACTCGTGCTCGGCGGTGTAGTGCAGGTCGGCGGGCAGCTCGGGCGACGTCATGGGGTCTCCTCCGGGTGGGGACGGTCGGGGGTCACGCTAGGGGGTCGCGCCAGGGGGTCGCGCCAGGGGGTAGGGGTCAGCGCGCGCGGCGGTAGAACGGCAGCGCCACGACCCGCACGGGCTCGGGGCGGCCGCGCACGTCGACGGCCAGCTGCGTCCCCGGCGCCGACAGCTCCGGCGTCACGTAGGCCATGGCGACGGGCCGGCCCAGCGTCGGCGACGGCGCCCCGGACGTCACCGTGCCGACGCGCGGCGCGTCGGCGGCGGCGGACGCCAGGACCGGGTAGCCCTCCCGGGCGGCCCGCCGGCCCAGGCCCTCCAGCCCGACGAGCACGCGCGCGGGTGCCGAGCCGGCGCGGGCGGCCAGTGCCTCCCGCCCCACGAACGGCACCGGCTCCCCGGCGGCGTCGACCTTGTCCAGGCGGACCACGCGGCCGAGCCCGGCCTCGAACGGCGTCGTCGTCGTGTCCAGCTCGTGCCCGTACAGCGGCATCCCGGCCTCGAGGCGCAGGCTGTCCCGGGCGGCCAGGCCCGCGGGCACCAGGCCGAGCGGCGTCCCGATCGCCAGCAGCGCGCGCCACAGCGCGGGGGCGTCGGCCGCGTCGCAGAACAGCTCGAACCCGTCCTCCCCCGTGTAGCCGGTCCGCGCGAGGAGCACCGGCCGCCCGTCGACGGCCGCCGGCAGGCAGGCGTAGTACTTCAGCGCCGCCAGCCCGGTGGGCAGGTCGGTGACCGACCCGTCGGGCCCCGCCGCCAGCACGAGCCCCGGCAGAGCGACGAGCACGTCCAGCGCCCGCGGGCCCTGCACCGCAGCGAGCGCGATCGCCGCCGAGCGGTCCTCGACGCGCACCTCGCCGACCACACCCCTCGCGGCCGCCGCCCGCTCGCGCAGCGCCGCTAGGACGACCTCGTGGTTGGCCGCGTTCGCGACGACGAGGTACGCCTCGTCGCCCGTGCGGTAGACGACGAGGTCGTCGAGCACCCCGCCGTCCCTCTGGCAGAGCATCGTGTAACGGGCGCCGAGCACGCGCAGGGCCGACAGCGCCCCGACGAGCGCCCGGTCGAGGAACGCGCCGGCGCCCGGACCCTCGACGACGATCTCGCCCATGTGCGACAGGTCGAAGAGCCCCGCCGCGGTCCGGACGGCCGTGTGCTCCGCCAGGTCCGAGGTGTAGCGCAGCGGCATCGTCCAGCCGGCGAACGGCACGAGCGTCCCGCCGAGGGCGACGTGCTCGTCGTGCAGCGGGGACCGCCGCGTCTGGTCCGTCGTCGTGCCCGTCGTCGCGTCAGTCGTCGTGCCCACCGTCACGTCCCCGCTCACGCCCGGTCCCCCTCGTCGAACGCGCTGACCGGCGGGCAGGAGCACACGAGCGTGCGGTCGCCGCGGGCGCCGTCGATCCGCCGCACCGGCGGCCAGTACTTCGCGCGCCGCAGCCGCGGCACGGGGAAGGCCGCCAGCTCGCGGCCGTACGGCAGGTCCCACGCGTCGGCGGACACGCTCGCCGCGGTGTGCGGCGCGTGCCGCAGCGGGGAGTCGGCCAGCGGCCAGCGGCCCTGCGCCACGGCGTCGATCTCCTTGCGGATGGCGACGAGGGCGTCGACGAAGCGGTCGAGCTCGCCGAGGTCCTCGCTCTCCGTCGGCTCCACCATGAGGGTGCCCGGCACGGGGAACGACAGCGTCGGGGCGTGGAAGCCGTAGTCCATGAGCCGCTTGGCCACGTCCTCGGCGGTCACGCCCGTCCCGGCGGTCAGCGGCCGCAGGTCGAGGATGCACTCGTGCGCGACGTGCCCGCCCGGGCCGGTGTAGAGCACCGGGAAGTGGTCGCGCAGCCGCACGGCGAGGTAGTTCGCCGCCAGGACTGCGGTCTCGGTCGCCCGCCGCAGGCCGTCGGGCCCCATGAGCGCGACGTACGCCCAGGAGATCGGCAGGATCCCGGCCGACCCCCACGGCGCCGCCGACACCGGCGTGCCGGCCAGCGGGACGTCCCCGGGGGCGACGAGCACCGCCCCCGGACGGCCCGCGCGCTCGTCGGCCCGCACCTCGTCGGACGCCGCCGCCCCGCCCGCCGCACCGCCGGCCGCGGGGTGCGCCGCACGGGAGCGCAGGCGCTCCGGCGTCGGGTCCCCGGGCAGGTAGGGCACCAGGTGCGCGGCGACCGCGACCGGCCCGACGCCCGGCCCGCCACCGCCGTGCGGGATGCAGAACGTCTTGTGCAGGTTGAGGTGGGACACGTCGCCGCCCAGCTCGGCCGGGCGCGCCAGCCCGACGAGGGCGTTGAGGTTCGCGCCGTCGATGTACACCTGGCCGCCGGCGGCGTGGACGCGGCCCGTCACCTCGCGCACGTGCTCCTCGTACACGCCGTGCGTCGAGGGGTAGGTGAGCATGATCGCGGCGACGCGCGGGCCGTGCTGCTCGAGCTTCGCGTCGAGGTCGGCGAGGTCGACGGACCCGTCCGGCGCGGTGGCCACGACGACGACGCGCAGACCCGCGAGCGCCGCGGACGCCGCGTTCGTGCCGTGCGCGGAGGCGGGGATGAGGCACACGTCGCGGTCGGGCTCGCCCTCGGCGCGGTTGGATTGGTGGTAGGCGTGGATCGCGAGCAGGCCCGCGAGCTCGCCCTGGCTGCCGGCGTTGGGCTGCACGGACACGGCCGCGTAGCCCGTGATCTCGGCCAGCCAGCCCTGGAGCTGCTCGACGAGCTCCGCGTAGCCGCGGGTCTGGTCCGCCGGGGCGTAGGGGTGCACGTCCGCGAAGCCCGGCCAGGAGATGGGCTCCATCTCCACCGTCGCGTTGAGCTTCATCGTGCAGGAGCCCAGCGGGATCATCGTGCGGTCCAGCGCCAGGTCCAGGTCCGACAGCCGGCGCAGGAAGCGCAGCATCGCCGTCTCCGAGCGGTGGCGGTGGAAGACGGGGTGCGTGAGGTAGTCCGACGTGCGCAGCAGGTGCGCGGGCGGCGTGGCGGCGTCGAGCACCGTGACGCCGGGCGTCGTGGCGACGACGGCGTCGTCGCCGTCGGTGCCGTCGGCCTCGCCCAGCACCGCCGCCTCGGCGAACGCCTCGACGACCTGCACGACGTGGTCGGCGGTCGTCCGCTCGTCGCAGGCCACCTGGACGTGGTCCGCGTCGGGCGCCCAGAGGTTGATGCCCCGCGCCTCCGCAGCCGCGAGGACCGCGCCGGCGCGCCCCGGCACGACGACGCGCACGGTGTCGAAGACCTCCGCGTGCTCGACCGTCAGCCCGTGCCCGCGCAGCGCGTCGGCCACGGACACGGCGCGGCCGTGCACCCGCTCGGCGATGGCGCGCAGCCCGTCCGGCCCGTGGTGGACGGCGTACATGGCGGCGACGACGGCCAGGAGCGCCTGGGCCGTGCAGATGTTGCTCGTCGCCTTCTCGCGGCGGATGTGCTGCTCGCGCGTCTGCAGCGCGAGCCGGTAGGCCGGCGCGCCGTCCGCGTCGAGGCTCACGCCGACGAGCCGCCCGGGCAGCGTGCGCTCCAGCCCGGCCCGGACGGCGACGAAGGCCGCGTGCGGGCCGCCCCCGAACAGCGGCACGCCGAAGCGCTGCGCGGACCCGACGGCCACGTCGGCGCCGAGGTCGCCGGGGGCCTGCAGCAGCGTCAGCGCGAGCAGGTCCGCGGCGACGGTGACGAGCGCCCCCTGCTCGTGCGCGGCGGCGACGACCGGACCGAGGTCCAGCGCCCGCCCGGACGCCCCGACCTGCTGCACGACGACCCCGAGGAGCTTGCCCTCGACGTCGGGCAGGCCCTGGGTCAGGTCGGCGACGACGACCGGCAGGCCGATCGCGTTCGCGCGCCCGAGGGTCACCGCGAGCGACTGCCCGAACAGGTCAGCGTCGAGCACGACCGTGCCCGGGGCGTTCTTCTGCGCGCGCCACATGAGCGCGACGGCCTCGGCGACGGCGGTGGCCTCGTCGAGCAGGGAGGCGTTGGCCGTGGGCAGGCCGGTGAGGTCGGAGACCACGGTCTGGAAGGTGAGCAGGGCCTCGAGCCGGCCCTGGGAGATCTCGGGCTGGTAGGGCGTGTAGGCGGTGTACCAGGCCGGCGACTCGAGCACGTTGCGGCGGATGACCGGCGGCGTGATGGTGCCGCTGTAGCCCTGGCCGATCATGGAGGTGAGCACGCGGTTGCGGTCGGCGATGCCGCGCAGGGCCGCGAGCACCTCCTCCTCCGAGCGCGCGGCCGGCAGGTCGAGGGGGTGCTCCGAGCGGATGGCGGCGGGGACCGCGGCGTCGACGAACGTGTCCAGGTCCGCGTAGCCGAGCGCGGCCAGCATGTGCTCGGTCTCGGTGCCGCGCGGACCGACGTGCCGGTCGGCGAAGACGGTGGCGGCCGGCGACCACTCGTCGCCGTGCGTCGCGCTGACGGGGGCGTCGGTACCGGACGTGCCGGTGGTGCCGGCGGGCAGGGTGCGCTCGAGCTGGTCGGTCACGGGGGCTCCACGGGGTCGCCCGGGCAGGCCGGGACGGGCAGGGGGCTCCCCGCTCTGTCATCGGCGCGCCCTGCGCGGGCGCACGACCTGAGAGCTTCGCCGGTCCGTCGTGCGGGACGCGCCGGCTTGCACCGTCGGTGGGCCGGCCCGTCGAGGACGGGCGGCCGCTTTCCAGAGTCGCCTCGCCGTGGCGGTGCGGGGGCCTGAGAGTTTCCCGGGGAGGGTTGCTCCTACGGCGTCGCGCCGGTGGGTGCGGCGGGAGCTCTCCCACCACGGCTCGAGCAGCGTGTTCGGTTGTCGATCCGCGCCCAGGCTATCGCGCAGGCGCAAGAGCCGGGCGGCACTACGTCGTGATCCTCGCCGAGCTGTGGCGGCCCTGCGCGCCGACAAGGGCATGGTCCGGGACTGCCGTCGGCGGAGATCGCGGTGCCGAACTCCTCGCCGCCCGTACCGTCACGGCTCAGGGTCGGGCTCGGAGCGATGCATCGTGCCGAACTGCCCGCCGCGCGGGCTGCCCTTCGGTCGGCGCGGCTGCGTCGCGTGCGCGCGCCCCTGGGGACGCGCAGCACGCTGCACGGGTGCGAGCTGGTCCGCGAGCTGCTGCGTGCGCTTCTCGACGGTGCGCCACGCCAGATCGCGGACGCCGGGGTGCCGGTCGCGGTCGATCTCCTCCAGCGCGGTGCGCAGCTCGTCGAGGGTGGCCGCGACGACGCGTTCGGCGCGACGCGCAGGCATGCCCCAGCTCGTGGCTTCCTGAAGCAGGTCGGGTCCGGTGACGTCGCGCATGGCGCGTCGGCCGGCGATGTCCATGGCGCTCTCGCCGGGCACGTCCGCGTGCAGGTGCATCGCGACGTCGTAGGCCGGTGCCAGCGACACCGTGCCGTCGTCCGGGTGCAGCAGGGAGATGTTCTTGGCGTGGGCGTCGGTGTTCCCGATGGCCAGGTTGAACGTCGTCAGGCGCAGCAGCTCGTCCGGCTCCGAGGCGCCCTCACGCAGCAGCTGCGCGATCCTGAGCAGCGAGGGCAGCGAGCGCCCGAACTGGAACTTCCTGTCGGGATTGCGGGTGTCGAGTCCCATCGCCTGGGCGCAGTCCTCCTGGTGGAGCCGCGCGGTGACCCCGTCTGAAGAGGCGATCCGGTCGTAGCGGCTGACGACGATCGCCCGCACGCCGCCGAAGGTCGCCACGTGGGCGTCGACGGTGGTGAGGCCGATCCGCCGGGCCAGGTCCAGCGCGGCCGCCTCGGTGTCGATCGTGTCAGCGGTGGCGCTGCCGGCCTCGCGCGACAGCTTGAGGATGTGGGTGGACGGCGCCCCGTCCACGCACCGGTTCCACCGCCCCTGCGGGTCCAGGGCGAGCGCGATCTTCGGCTCCATGCCGGGGAGCGAGGTGAGTGAGTCCCGACGGCCGCTCGCCCCTCCCGCTCGCTCGGCAGCCCGGAGCAGCATGCGGGCGATCTCCTCGTCGTCGACGGTCTCGAGGTGACCGATGCGGTCGACCGACGTCTCCCCTGCCGGGACGAGCACCAGGGCTCCGGCGGTGTCGCGGCCGTAGATGGCGAGGAACCCCAGCGTGTCCTCCGGGTCGACCCCGACCTCGACGGCCTGGTGGGTGCGCGCGCGCCCCTCCGGAAGGAGTCCCTCGAGCCAGGCGCGCGCCCGTGCCGGGTGGGGGTCGGCACCGGTCGGCAGGAGGTGGGACAGCACGACCGATCCGTCGCCCCACCGCTCCGCCGCCCCGGACGCCCAGGTCATCCGCACGCCGGGGCTGGAGCGTCCGGCGGCGGGGCTGAAGGTGGCGACGTGGGTCCCGTACAGCCATGCGTCGAGCGCTGGGCTCACCCGTTGCGCCCCTCGACCTTCAACCGCGCGCCGAGCAGGCGTAGCAGCGAGAACAGGCGCGACGTGTACAGGCTGGGCTTGCCGCTCTCGATCTCGTGCAGGTACTGGCGCGTGATGCCCAGCTCGTCGGCGAGCTGCTCCTGGGTCAGCTCGAGGGACTCGCGCTGCTCGCGCAGCCAGCGCCCGAGCTGCTCGGGCGTCGCGACGTAGGCCCAGCCGGCTCTGCGCGGCTCCTCCACGACGCCCTCCTGTGACCGTACCGTTGCCTGCCGTGCGTCAGGATATCCGGTCGCCAACGGCACGTCTGCATATCGCGACATCCAACTCAGCGACGCACGAAGTACGCGGAGCTGGACCGACAGCGTGAGGCCCCGACCACCGCCGGCGGCATCGAGAAGCACCTCGACATCGACGAGAGGACCTGCGACGAGCTCGCGTCAACGACGATCACGGTCCTCGCGCACCGCCTCCGCCGCATCGCGGAAGGGCAGGCCGCCCCCGGCTCGTCCACCAGCTCCGTCGTGCACCTCGTCGAGGATCGAGGTGCTCGCCTCCGCCATCAGCTCGGCGGGGGGCAAGGGTTCCAGGACGACGGCGGAGGCCACCGCGCCCGCCGCCTCTGCGGCGTCCAGCACCGCCTCGACGTCGGCCAACCGACCCTCGACGAGCAGCGGTCCCTGGCCCTGCGGCTCCCCCGTCCAGCGCACCGCGGAGTCGTCGGGCGGCCGGAACGTCGACTCGACGGGCAGGCGGACGACCGCCGCCGCCCGCACGTCCGGATGGCCCGCGCTGCGGACCTGCACCCTCCGGACGGCCGCGAGGCGCTCGACGCTGCGGGTGAGCAGCCGCTGACGACGCGGAGTGGCCCAGAACGTGACGACGACGAGGCCCGGCTCGACCGTGCCGTCCGCCGCCGGCACCCGGGAGCCCGGCGACCCGGCCAGGGAGTCGAAGTTGACCCCGCGGGTGGCGAAGACCCCGGCCAGCGCCGCGACGGTGCCCGTGCGGTGGTCGGCGCGGACGTAGGCGACCCATCGCTCCTCGTCCTCGGCGGGCAGGGGCGCGCGGCTCTCGTCGGGCGCCGTCACCGGGCACCCGTCCCGAGCCACGGCGCCGTGACGGCCACGATCCGGTCGGCGACCTCGTCCAGGCGCGTGGCCTCGTCGGGCGGCAGTTCGTCGAGCAGGACGCGGGACCAGCCCTCCGGGCCGAGGACGACGGGCACGCCGAGCACCCCGTGCCGCTCCCGGCCCGCGATCGTCTCCCCGTCGAGCGTTACCTGCCCGGCGACGACGATGTCCCGCCCGTCGAGCACCGTCTCCACGAGGTCGATCGTCGCGCTGGCGGTCCCGGCCGCGGTCTTGGCGCCGCTGCGGTGCGTCAGCGACGGACGGGTGACGACGCGCAGGTCCGCCGGGTAGGTGTCGATGCGGGCGAAGGCCGCCTCGACGTCGTCGAGCACCAGCGACGAGAGCTCGGACTGCGCCGCCGCGATCTCCGCGCCGAAGGTCGCCAGCGTCCGCCCGCGCCGCAGCCCGTCCACCGCCCGCCGCCGCTCGGCCAGGTCCAGCCCGCTCACCCGCACGGTCGACCACAGCGGCACGAGGTCGTCGCCGTGCTGCCCGGCCACGAACCCCGTCACCCGGTGCCGACGCACGCCGAGGGACACGGCCACCTCCCGGCGGAACCGCAGCGTGTCGAGCCACGCGCCCATGCCGACCACCCGGTGCCGGCCCAGGCGCTCGGCCATCACGGCGACGCCCAGCTCGACCGGGTTGGAGACGACGACGACGACCTCGCTGCCCGAGCCGTGCGCCGCGAGCGCGTCGGCGTAGGCGGCGAAGACCGCGGCGTTCCCGGCGGCCAGCGCGCCGCGGTCCGTGGAGGCGTCGGGACGGGCGGGTGCGGTGCTGCCCGCGCACACGACGACGACGTCCGCGACGACCTCCTCGGGCGTCAGGGCGACGTCGATGAGCGGGGCGTGCTCGTCGTAGGCGTCGACGAGGTCCGCGCGCAGGCCGTGCGTGGCCCGGCCGGAGTGCCCGTCGGCCCGCCCGACGAGCTGCAGCCGCGAGCTCGTCGGCAGCACGCGCCGCTCGACGAGCTGCGTGCAGACCTGCCGTCCGACGTCCCCCGTCGCCCCCAGCACCGCCACGTCCACGGCGCAGAACCTACGGGGTCGTGCCGGTGTCGGGAGCCACGCCGATCGTCGCCTGCCACGCCTCGATGCGGTCGAGCGCCGCGGACAGCACCTCCGGCGCGACGGCGAAGGACAGCCGCACCCACCGGTGGCCGTCCGCCGGGTCGAAGTCCGTGCCGGGCGTGAGGGCGACGCCGGCCTCGTCGAGCAGCCGGGCGCACCACGTCACGGAGTCCAGGCCCGAGGCGGAGACGTCCGCGTACAGGTAGAACGCGCCGTCCGCGGGTGCGACGTGCGACCAGTCCAGGGCCGGCAGCCGGTCCAGCAGCAGCGCCCGGGCGTCGGCGTACCGCGCGACCGACGCCTCCGCCGCCGCGTACGCCTCCTCGCTGAAGGCGGCCAGGGCCGCGTGCTGCGGCAGGGCGGGCGGGGAGAGCGCGATGTTGCCCGCGAGCGCGTCCACGGCGTCGACGAGCGCGTCGGGCAGGACGAGCCAGCCCAGCCGCCAGCCCGTCATCGCCCAGTACTTCGAGAAGGACGACACGACGACGGCGTCCGGGTGGCGGGCCGCCGTGGTGAGCGGGGGGCGGCGGCCGTCAGGGCCCGCGTAGGTGAGGCCGTGGTAGATCTCGTCGCTGATGAGCCGGGTGCCGTGCGCGGCCGACCACGCCGCCAGCGCGTCGAGCGCGGCCGCGTCGAGCATCGTGCCCGTGGGGTTGGCGGGGCTGGCGACGAGCAGGCCGGCGGGCGGGCGGTCCAGCGCGTCGAGCTGGGCCGTCGTCGGCTGGTAGCGCTGCGCGGCGCCGCACGGCAGGTCGACGACCTCGCAGCCGAGCGCCCGCAGGATGTTCGCGTAGGCCGGGTAGCCGGGCCGCGCGAGCGCCACCCGGTCGCCGTGCTCGAAGGCCGCGAGGAACGCCAGGACGAACGCGCCCGACGAGCCCGTCGTCACGACCACCCGGCGCGGGTCGAGGTCCAGCCCGTACCAGCGCGCGTAGTGGCCGGCGATCGCGTGGCGCAGGGCGGGCAGGCCCGCCGCCTCCGTGTAGCCGAGGTCCGCGTGCTCGACGAGCTCCGCCGCCCGCCGCCGGACCACCGCGGGCGCGCCGCCGGCCGGCTCCCCCACGCACAGGGACAGCACGTCGGCGCCGGCCGCCCGGCGCTCGTTGGCCGCGGCCACGATCTGCATGACCGCGAACGGCGGGACCCGGGACCGGCGGGAGGCGGGCAGCGGGTCAGGCGGCAGGTCAGGCGGCGGGACCGGCTGCGACGTCGGCGGCGGCGGCGCCACGGTCAGGCGCCGCCGCCCGCGTCGCGCGCCTCGAGCTGCGAGCGCACGTACGCCACGACGCCGTCCGCGGCCGCCTCCACCTCCTGCAGCGTGACCTCGAAGTCCTCGATGCCGCCGTACCAGGGGTCCGCGATGTCGAGCCGGGACTCGCGGCCGCCGGGCTCCACGCGCGGGGCGTCGGGGTCGAAGCTGCGCAGCATGCGGACCTTCGTCGTCTCGGCCCCGGCGTGGTCGGCCAGGTGCCGCAGCGCCTTCGCGTGCTGGGCCGTCATGGCCAGGAGCAGGTCCCGCTCCACGACCTCGCTGGTGGCCACCGCGTGCGCGCGGTGCCCCTCGAGCACCGGGTACCCGTGCGCCTGCAGCACCTGGCGGGCGCGCCGGTCGACGGGGTTGCCGTTCTCCTCGTCCGAGATGCCCGACGAGTCGACGAGCACCCGGTCGGCCAGCCCCGCCTCCCGCAGCCGCTCGCGCAGGACCACCTCCGCCATGGGCGAGCGGCAGATGTTGCCGGTGCAGACGGTCATGACGCGGTAGGGCTCGGGGGTGCTGGTCACCCGGCCATCCTGCCCCGCGACGCCGTCAGTCGCGGGCGGTGAGGACGAGCGGCCCCTCCGGGGTGAGCGCGACGGTGTGCTCGGCGTGCGCGGCGAGCGACCCGTCGGCGGAGCGGATCGTCCAGCCGTCGGGGTCGATGACGTAGTCGCGGCCGCCGGCCATGAACCAGGGCTCGATGGCGACGACGAGCCCCGCCTTCAGCCGCATGCCCGAGCCGCGGCGGCCGTCGTTGGGGACGTGCGGCTCCTCGTGCATCGTCCGGCCGACGCCGTGGCCGCCGAAGTCGGTGTTGATGCCGTAGCGGCCCGCGTGCCCGACGCGGCCGATCGCCGCGGAGACGTCGCCCATGTGCCCGCCGACGCGGGCCGCCGCGATGCCGGCCTCGAGCGCGCGCTCCGTCGTCGCGATGAGCTCCTGCGCCTCGGGCGTCGTCGTGCCGAGCTGGACCGTCAGCGCGGAGTCGCAGACCCAGCCGCCGAGCTCCGCCGCGAAGTCGATGCTCAGCACGTCACCGTCCTCGAGCACGCGGTCCGACGGCAGGCCGTGCAGGGCCGCGTCGTTGACGGACGTGCACAGCACCCCCGGGTACGGCATGGCGCCGAACGACGGGTGGTAGCCCAGGTACACCGAGCGGGCGCCGGCGGCGTCGATCATGCGGTGCGCGTGGTCGTCGAGGTCCTGCAGCGTCATGCCGACGCGGGCCACGTCCCGGAGCGACGACAGCACGGAGGCGACGAACCGTCCGGCCGGCCGCATCTCCTCGATCTGGGCGGGGGTCTTCAGAGCCATGCGCCCCACTCTCGCACGCGGGCAGGCAACAGCCCGTGGGCTGGCTCCCCTGACGGGGACCTGCCGTGGAGGACGAGACCACGGCGCCCACGGGCTGCGGTGACTGCCGGGGATTCGCTGCGCCCGTCCGGAACGGTCCGGCGGGGCACGGCGGATCGGGACAATCCGTCCGAGTGCTCGGGCGACTAGCGGGCAGCCACCTCACGCGTCCTATGAGAATTCACCTCAGGACCACCTCCCTTCCGTGTGCCTCGACCGTACGTCCGTCGGGCGGGGACGCCAAGGGGTTTTCGCCGAGGGAGATCGCCGGTCCTCGGCGGGGGCTCAGGAGGACGACGACGCCCGCCCCTCCAGCCAGCCCCGCAGGCGGTCCGGCCGGTCGGTGATGACCGCGTCGACGCCGAGCGCGACCGCGGCCGCCCAGTCCTCGGGCTCGTCGAGCGTCCAGACCATGACGCGCCACCCCTCCGCCTGCAGACGCCCGACGAGGTCCGGCCGCGCGGCCAGCGCCAGCGCGCCGGGGTTGCACGCCACGACGCCCAGCGCCCGGCACCGCTCGACGAGGTCGTCGGGCACCTCGGCCACCAGCAGCGCGCGGGGCAGCCCGGGTGCCACCGCCGCGAGCGCCGCCACGGTCCCCTCGTCGAACCCCTGCACGAGCACCCGCCCGCCGAGCCCCGCCGCCAGGACCGGCTCCGTCACCGCGCGCACGGCGTCCTCGTCCCACGTGCCCTTGACCTCGAGCAGCAGGTCGATGCCCGGCCGGTCGGCCAGGAAGGCCAGCACCTCGGCCAGCGTCGGCACCCGCTGCCCGGCGTACGCCGGCGAGAACCACGCCCCCGCGTCGAGGGCGCGCACCTGCGCCAGGTCGAGGTCGGCCACCGCCCCGGTGCCGTCCGTCGTCGCGTCGACGTCGTCGTCGTGCAGCACGACGACCGCGCCGTCGCGCGTGCGCTGCACGTCGACCTCCACCAGGTCGGCGCCGGCGCGCCACGCCGCCTCCAGCGCGGCGAGCGTGTTCTGCGGGGCGACGGAGGAGCTGCCGCGGTGGGCGACGACGAGCGGCCGAGCCGGCCGGACCGGGTCCATGCCGGGACCGTAGCGGCGCGACCCTGCGGGAACACGACCCCTGTCGGGTGACGTTGGGGCCGCCATGACCACGATCGGGTTCATCGGCGCAGGCCACATCGGTTCCTCCCTCGCGCGGCTCTTCGCGCAGCACGGGTACGACGTCGTGCTCTCCAACTCCCGCGGGCCGGAGACGCTCGCGGACCTCGTCGCAGACATCGGCCCGCGCGCCCGGGCGGCGACGGCGCAGGACGCGGCGGCCGCCGGCGACCTCGTCGTCGTGACGATCCCGCTGAAGGCGATCGGGTCCGTGCCCGCCGAGCCGCTGGTGGGCAAGGTCGTCGTCGACACCAACAACTACTACCCGCAGCGCGACGGCCAGATCGCCGAGCTCGACGACGAGAGCACCACCACCGCGGAGCTGCTGCAGGCCCACCTGCCCGGCAGCCGCGTGGTCAAGGCCTTCAACCACATCATGGCCTCGCACCTGCTCGAGCACGCCCAGCCCGACGAGCCCGCGGGCCGCCGTGCACTGGTCGTCGCCGGGGACGACACCGATGCGGTCGGCCAGGTCGCCGCGCTGATCCACGAGCTCGGCTTCGACACCGTGACCCTCCAGCCGCTGTCGGAGGGCTGGCGCATCCAGCGCGACACGCCCGGCTACGGCGTCCGCCTGGACGTCGCGGGGTTGCAGGAGGCCCTCGGCGCCGCGCGCCGCTACCGCGACATGTGACCCGGGGTGGTCCCGCCGCCGGTCCCCCTCCCGGGGTCCACGGCGGGACCGCCCGGCCACACGGGCAGGTCGACGGCCGGCGTCCGGACGGGCGTGGCCGAGCGCACGGCGTCGCGGACGGCCGCCTCCAGCGCGTGCGCCGCGGCGGCGTGCAGGGCGACGAGGGCACCGACCCGCTCCGGGCGCGGTGCGGGCAGCGGGACGTCGCCGGTGGCGAGGGCGACGACGGTGTCGCCGTCGACGAGGGTGTGCACCGGGTTGAGGGCCCGTGCGAGGCCGGCGTGCGCGGCGGTCGCGGTCCGGGACGTCTCCGCCGGGTCGAGCGCCGCGTCCGTCACGACACAGGCGATGGTCGTGTTGAGGGGTGCGGCGGCGAGCGCGCCTCCTGCCTCCGCCGCGGCGGCCGGGACCGCGGTCCTCGCGCCGGCAGCGTCGTCGCGCGGCGCCCCCGCCGCGTTGACGACGGCGATGGCGCCGACGACGACGGGTCGCGGCCCCTGCGGCCCGTCCACCGTGACGCGGACGGACGCCGTGCCCACCCCGCCCTTGAACCGGCCGCCGGCGATCGCCGCGCCCGTGCCCGCGCCGACCGTGCCGCGCGCGACCGTCCCGTGCTCGGGCTGCGCGCCGGCGGCGACCGCGGCGGCGTAGCCCATGGCCTCGTCGGGGTGGGCCGTGAACCGCCCGCCGCGGCCGAGGTCGAACACGGCGGCGGCCGGGACGATGGGCACGACCTCGTCGGGCCGCGGGCCGACGGGGAACCCCCGCCCCTGCTCCGCGCACCAGCGCTGCACGCCGTGGGCGGTGACGAGGCCGTAGGCGCTGCCGCCGGTGAGGACGACCGCGTCGACGGTGGCGACGAGCGTGCGGGGGTCGAGCGCGTCGGTCTCGTGCGTGCCGGGTCCGCCGCCGCGCACGTCGACCCCGCCGACCGTGCCCGGCGGGGGCAGCACCACGGTCACGCCGGTCAGCCACCCGTCGCCGACCCGCTGCACGTGGCCCACGCGCACCCCGGGGACGTCCGTGATGCTGCCGACCTCGTCGTCCATGTCCGTCACCCTGTCATGACGACGGAGGGGTGCGCCGCCCCCTGGTCGGCGCACCCCTCCGCGTGGACCCGCGCTCAGCGCTCCTGGCTGAGGTTCTCGATGAGCGTCTCGGCACGCTCCCGCAGCTCGGCGTCGGCCTCCTCGGACACCCGGCTGGACGGCCCGGGGGGCGAGTCGAGACGGCCGAGGAACCGCTCGAGCTGCACGACGGCCGCGGTGGTCTTCCCGCGGTCCGCCATCCGCGTGGCGGCGGACAGGTGCCCGTCGAGCAGGAAGGACACCGGTCCGGCGACGGCCCGCTCGGCCTGCAGCGCGTCCAGCTCGGCCTGCGTCCGCTCGAGGTACGGGGCGACGAAGGCGTCCGGCTGCCACAGGTAGTCACGGGCGAAGATCGTGAAGAGCTGGTTCCACGCGTTGAAGTCGTGCGCCCCGCTCACCACGACGTTCTCGACGAGCGCGTTGTCGTACGACTCGACCACGGCCGCGTTGGGCAGGCCGAAGTCCCACGCGCCGCCGCCGAAGAGGATGTACGGCGTCGCCAGGTCCGGCGTGGTCGGGTCGAGCCGGGCCCCGCCGCTCCACGGCCCGTACCACCCGAAGAGTGTGGGATCGTGGTTGATGATGTTCTGGGTGGCGATGCTGCCCATCGAGAGCCCGGCGAAGGCGCGGTCGTCGGCGTCCGTCGAGACGTTGTAGGTGCTCTCGACGAACGGCAGGACGACGTCGCGCAGGTTCGGGTAGCCCTGGGCGGGGTCCCCGAGGTAGTTCGTCGCCGTGGTGATGACGACCGCGGGCTCCGTCAGCCCGTCCTGCAGCAGGTTGTCCATGATGACCGGGACGCTGCCGATGTTGAGCCAGTCGGACTGGTCCTGGCCGCCGCCGTGCTGCATGTAGATGGTCTTGTAGGGCTGCCGCCGCTCCGGGTCGTAGCCGGGCGGCAGGTAGACGCCGACGGTGCGCTCGGCACCGGCCACCTGGATCGGGACGTAGCTCCACGTCCCCTTCGCCGAGCCGGGCCGGGGGTTTCTCCACCGCCCGTGCCGCCAGCGGGGCGTAGTCCTGCTTCTCCGGGTCGTAGGGCACGTTGACCTTGTTGAACGCGCGGCGGGCGGTACCCGTGAGGCCGTCGGGCGCGTAGACCGGCGAGTTGGCGGGATCGGTCACCCAGAGGCTCGTGTCCCCGTCGACGTAGAACCAGTACTGGTTCGCGCCGGCGGCCAGGGGCACCTCCGTGACCCACCAGCCGTCCTCCACCTCCGTCATCTCGACCTCGTACGCACCGCCGCCGCGCATGAGCCCGGGCCGGTAGTCGAAGGGCGAGTACACGGTCGGGTCCGCCGGGTCCTCCCAGCTGCGCAGGTTGATGTCGGCGACGAAGCGGACGCTCTCGGCGTCGGGCTCGTGCAGGACGAAGTGCCCGGTGTAGCCCGTCGGCGACCCCGGGTCGGCCAC
The DNA here is from genome assembly GCF_057221735.1 of Cellulomonas sp. plas2. NCBI lineage: Bacteria > Bacillati > Actinomycetota > Actinomycetes > Micrococcales > Cellulomonadaceae > Cellulomonas > Cellulomonas sp. plas2. The sequence goes on along the minus strand of NZ_CM170155.1, from coordinate 61,080 downwards.
GACGGTCGGGCCGGGGGTGAGGTCGACGTGGTCGTCGGCCATGGCGGTCGCGGGAACGGCGCCGAGCGCGAGCGCGGCGCCGACGCCGGTGACCAGGACCAGGCGGGCGGTCCGACGGCCGGACGCACGTCCGGTCGCGGGGCCCGACCCGGCGACGGCCCGGCTGGGGTGCAGAGCTGACATCACTGTTCTCCCTCGAACGGTGGGCGAGCCGTCGCACGGCGGCTCGTCGTCGACGAGCGCTGGGGCACGTCGACGTCCTGCGGTCGTGCGGTGACGAGCGCGGTGGTGCGGTGGGCACCGAGGAGCGCCGTCGGGGCCGGTGCGGCCGGCAGGACGTGCCTGCCGGCCGCACCGGGGCGGAGGTGAGGGGCGTCAGGCCCCGGCACCGTCCACGAACAGCCGCGGCAGGAGGTCGATGACCGACTTCTGCCAGACGTCCCAGCTGTGGGGGCCCGGGATGATCGGGGCGAACTCGTGCTCCACGCCCCGGGTGGTCATCGACGAGATGAGCTGCAGCGTCGCGCCGTAGGTGAAGTCCTGCACGTCGCCGCTGTACACGCGCAGCAGCTTCGTCCCCTCGTTGATGGCCGCGACGTCGGCGCCCGCCGGCACCGCTCCGAAGGCCGACATCGCTCCGATGTACGCGAAGTCGCCCGGGTGCGCCCAGAGCGTGCTCAGGGTGGCGCCGGAGCCCATCGACAGGCCGGCGAGGGCCTTCTGGTCGCCCTCGGTGCTGACGTTGTACTGCGCCTCGGCCGTCGGCACGATGCGCTCGGTGACCTCGCGGGGGAAGTCCACGGCGTTCCCGTTGGCCATGACGACGACCATCGGGACGATCGTGCCGTCCTGCAGGTGGTTGTCGAGGATGCGGTCGATGTGGCCGACCTCGACCCAGTCCGTCCAGGTCTGCCCGCCGCCGTGCTGCAGGTAGAAGACCGGGTAGGCCTCGGCGCGGTCCGCGTCGTAGCCCGGGGGCGTCCACACGTACGCCTGCCGCTGCTGCTCACCGGCGGTGCTCGTGTAGGTCATGACGCTGACCTCGCCCTGCGCCGCCGCGGGGACCTCGGAGGTGTACCGGCCGCGCAGGGTGTCGCCCTCGACCGTGAACGTGCTCCACGTGGGCTCCGACGTCACCTTCGTCGGGTTGGTCGGGTCCTTGAGGTCCACGCCGTCGACGACGAACTTGTCGTAGTACGAGCCGCCGGGCACGACGAGCGAGAGGCGCCACGAGCCGTCGGCCTGCTGCACCATCGGCGTCCGCGGCCAGCTCCCCGCCGGGCCGAAGTTGGCCCAGACGGTGACGCCGGTGGCGTCGGCGTACTGGGCGCCGAGCTCGAAGGTCACCACGCCGTTCTCGCCCACCACGGGCGTCGGCGTCGTGCCGGCCGCGGGCGGCGTGTACGGGACGAGCGGCAGGTGGCCCTCGCTCGGGCCGTCGTCGACCGCGTCACGGAAGGCACGCTGGGCGAAGTCGTGCAGGTTCTTCTGCCAGGTGTCCCAGGTCCCGCCGGTGGTCGGGTCGGAGCCGTCGGACTGGAACTCCACACCTGCGGTCGTGAGCGACGCCGCGAGAGCGACGGTGTCGTCGTAGGCGGGGTCGGTGACGTTGCCCGCGTACAGGCGCAGGACGTCCGTCGACTCGTTGATCTTGCGGACCTTGCTGTCCCGGATCGAGCCGTCGTAGCCGCCCGAGAAGACGCCGACGGCGGAGAAGTCCCGCGGGCTCTCGACGAGGCTCTCCACCGCCAGGGCGGCCCCGCGACCGATGCCCGCGATCGCCCGCTCCTCGCCGTCGGTGGCGACGTTGTACGCGCGCTCGGTGTCGCGGAAGAGGTCCTTCGTCACGCGGGAGACGCGGTCGGACACGCCCGCGTCACCCATGACGACCACCATGGGCTCGGCGTCGCCGCCGAGCGTCAGGTTGTCCATGATCTGCTCGAGCCGGCCGAGCTCCGCCCACTCGCGCGGGCTCTGGCCCTCGTCCTGCAGCAGGTAGAGGACGGGGTAGGGCTCCGCGCGGTCCTCGTCGTAGCCCGGGGGCGTCCACACGACCGCCTCCCCCCCGCTGCGCGGCGCCTTGCCGTAGGAGAACGTCTCCAGCTCACCACCACCGGGCGCGTCCGCGAGCCACTCCGCCCCCGGCCCGGGGACGAAGAGCGTGGCCAGCGTCGGCTTCGACGTGACCTCCTGCGCGACCGCCGGGTTGCGGAAGGCGACCGCGTCCTGGTCTGCGGCGGGGCGGGTCGCGTACTGGTAGTAGTACAGGCCCGGCTGAAGGGGCCGAAGGTCGCGGTGAGGTTCGCCCCGCTGGCGCCCATGTTGTACGTGGTCCACGCCTTGCCGGGGCCGAAGTTGCCCTCGACCGCCGTCTGGCCGCCCGCGATGCCCGTCGCCGCGGTCACCGCCGCGGAGGGCACCGTGAATCGGTAGACGTCCTGCACCGGGTTGTTCGGCACCTCCGCGACCCACGGGTCGGCGCCGATCGCGTCCGCCGCCGCGGGCTGCGCGACGAGCAGCGCCGCCGCCCCCATCGCCACGGCCGCCGTGGCCGCCACGGCCTGCCGGCCGCGGCGTCGCCGCAGCCCGGTCGTCCCCTGTCGAGATCCCATCGCCATCGATTCGCCTCTCATCGCCGTCCGCTCACGTCGGGGACCGGCACCGCGCCGTGCCTCCCGCGGCGGCGCGCCCGTGCACCGCGCTCACGACGTCGTAATGCTGCTGACGCGCACTTTACGACGTCGTAACCGCACAGCGGAAGTCTGCCGTTCACACGTCCGTGTCAAGGGTCTGTCCGGCGGCCGCCGTGGGCCGTCCCCAGACGAGGAACGGCCGCCGCCCCGCGGGGGGACGACGGCCGTTCGGGCGCAGGGCCCTCGGAGCCCGAGGGCGAGGGTCAGGACGCGCCGCGCCCCGTCGCCGACTGCAGCCGGTCGATCATCTCGGAGGCCTGCGCCTTCGTGATGTCGTCCGGCACCTCCTCGCCCGCCTCGCGCGCCAGCGTGTGCAGGTAGCTGCGCTGCGGGCCCGTCATGGGCTCGTCCCCCGTCGTCCAGTCCGACGGGTCCTTCTCGGCGGACTGCGTCACGTCATCGGCATCGGCCACGGCCGGCTCCTCTCGTCGGGCGGCGTCGTCGTCCTGCCGCGTCCGCCGCCGACGCTAGCCCCGCCCCCCGACACCCGCCCGGCGGGGCCGGCGCCGGCGCCGGCGCGGACAGGGCACCCACAGGAACACCGCGTGCGGCGTGCTCGTTGATCGGGCCATGAGCGACCCCACCGCGCAGCAGCCCCGGACCGTCACCTTCGGCCTCGACACCTTCGGCGACGTCACGGTCGACGACGACGGCCGGCCGGTGCCGGCCCACCAGGTCGTCCGGGACGTCGTCGAGGAGGGGGTCCTGGCCGACGAGGTCGGCGTGGACCACCTCAGCCTCGGCGAGCACCACCGCGACGACTACGCCGTCTCGGCCCCCGACGTGGTGCTCGCGGCCGTCGCGGCGCGGACCCGGCGGATCACGCTCGGCTCCGGCGTGACGGTCCTCAGCTCCGACGACCCCGTCCGCGTCTACCAGCGCTTCGCGACCATCGACGCGATCAGCGGCGGGCGCGCGGAGATCACCGTCGGCCGCGGCTCCTTCACGGAGTCCTTCCCGCTGTTCGGCTACGACCTGACCGACTACGAGGTGCTGTTCGAGGAGAAGCTGGACCTGCTCGTCCGGCTGCGCGACGAGGGCCCGGTCACCTGGTCCGGCACGACCCGCGCGGGGCTGACGGACCAGCGCGTCTTCCCGACGACGGAGCGCGGGTCCCTGCCGGTGTGGGTGGGCGTGGGCGGGAGCCCCGAGTCCGTCGTGCGCACCGCCCGGCACGGGCTGCCCCTCATGCTCGCGATCATCGGCGGCGCGCCCGCGCGGTTCGCCCCCTACGTCGACCTGTTCCACCGGGCCACCGAGCAGATCGGCACGGGGCGGCAGGCCGTGGGCGTGCACTCCCCCGGCTTCGTCGCCGACACCGACGACGAGGCGCGCGAGCTGCTGTTCCCGCACTTCAAGGCGAACCGCGACCGCATCGGCCGCGAGCGCGGCTGGCCCCCCATGGGCCGGGCGGAGTTCGACGCCGAGGCCGAGGGCGGGGCGCTGTTCGTCGGGAGCCCCGAGACCGTCGCCCGGCGCATCGCCGACGCGGTGGCCGCCCTGGGCGTCGACCGGTTCGACCTCAAGTACTCCAGCGGGCCGATGCCGCACAGCCGGCTCATGCGCGCGGTGGAGCTCTACGGCACCCGGGTCGTGCCGCTGGCTCGCGAGATGCTCGCGGACCGTGGGGTCGCCGTCGGCTGAGCGGCGGATCCGTCGCGGAGGCCGCGCGGGTACCGTCCCGGGGCGTGCCCGGACCCGACCTGCCCCTCGACGCGCCCCTGACCGACCACCGCGCGACGCTCGACGACGTCGACGCCCGCACGCTCTACCGGCTCCTGCGGCTGCGGGTGGACGTCTTCGTCGTCGAGCAGGAGTGCGCGTACCCCGAGCTGGACGGACGGGACGCCGAGGCGGACGCGGAGCTGCTGTGGACCGCGGCCGGCGACGAGGTGCTCGGCACCCTGCGCGTCCTGCGGGACCCGGACGGCACGCAGCGCATCGGCCGGGTGGCCACGGCGGCGTCCGCGCGGTCGCGGGGCGTCGCCTCGCGGCTGATGCGGCTCGGTGTCGCGCGGTGCACCCAGCGGGCCCCGGGCGTCGACGTCGTGCTCGACGCCCAGGCCCACCTGGCCGACTGGTACGCGCGCTTCGGGTTCGTCGTCGACGGGCCCGCGTTCCACGAGGACGGCATCCCGCACGTCCCCATGCGTCGGGCGGGCTGACCCGGCCGCGGTGCGTGCGCCGCGGCCGGGTCGGTGCGGTCGCTCACGCGCCGGGTGCCACGACGACGACCTTGCCGTGCACCCCGCCGGCCTCCGCCTCCGCGTGCAGGGCCGGCAGCTCCGCGAGCGGCACGCGCCGGGCCACCTGGACCCGCAGCTCCCCGGCGTCGACCCGGGCGACCAGCCGGGACAGCACCTCCGCGTCGGGGTGGACGAAGACGGTCTCGGCCCGGACCCCGCGCGCCTCGTCGCCGGGCGTCGGGACCATCGGGGTCGTGGAGACGACGACGCCGCCGTCGCGGACCAGCGCCACCAGCGCCGTGAAGTCGTCCGCGCCGATCGGGGCGAGGTTCAGCAGCACGTCGACGGGCTCGGCCACCGCCTCGAGGAGCGACGTCGTCGTGTGGTCGACGACCTCGTCGGCACCCGCCGCGCGCACGGCGGCGGCGCTGCGGGGGCTGCCCGTCGCGACGACGTGCGCCCCCGCGTGCGCGGCGAGCTGGACGGCGTACCCGCCGACGGGTCCGCCCGCCCCGTTGACCAGCAGGCGCTGACCCGCCTCCAGCCCGCCGGCCTCGAACAGTGCCTGCCAGGCCGTGAGGGCGACCGAGGGGAGCCCGGCCGCGTCGACGAGGGGGATCCGCGTCGGCGCCGGGACGAGCGCCTCGGCCGGCGCCACGACGTACTCAGCCGCCGCCCCGTCCGACGCCATCGGGAGGAACCCGACGACGGCCTCGCCCACCGCGAGCCCGTCGACGCCGTCGCCGAGCGCGTCGACGGTGCCCGCCACGTCGTAGCCCGGCACGTGCGGGAGGGTGATCGGGATCGGCAGGAAGCCGCCCCGCATGCCGCCGTCCGCCGGGTTGTAGGCCGACGCGGCGACCCGGACGCGGACCTGCCCGGTACCGGGAACGGGCTGGGGGGCGTCCTCGTAGCGCAGGACCTCGGGGCCGCCGGTCTCGTGGAAACGCACTGCCTTCATGGTCTTCTCCCTCGTCGTGAGCGATATGGTGCTTCTAGTTCGAAGCGCCTGCAGCCACCGTACTCGTGCTTCGAATCCGTAGCAAGTGGTTCGAAGCCGAAGCTTCGATACGCTCGTGCCATGACCTCCACCGCACGGTCGCTCGACGCCACCGAGCTCGGCGCCTACTTCGCCCTCATCGAGGCCAGCAGCCTGCTGCGGCACGCCGTGGAGCAGCAGCTCGGCGAGGTGGCGGGGCTGAGCTACGTGCAGTTCCAGCTCCTGGCCACGCTCGGGGACGCACCGGGGGGCAGCCGGCGGATGACCGACCTCGCCGACGGGGTCGTCTACAGCCGCAGCGGGCTCACCTACCAGGCCCAGACGTTGGAGCGGCGCGGCCTCGTCACCCGCGCCCCGGCGCCCGACGACGAGCGCAGCGTCACCGTGTCCATCACCGACTCCGGACGGGCGGTCCTCGCCGACGTCCTGCCCGGCCACGTCGGCGTCGTCGACGACCTGCTCCTCGCGCCGCTGACCCGTCAGGACGTCGAGACGCTCGCGGAGATCCTCACCCGCGCGCGCGACCACATGCGCCGGACGCCGCCCCGGTCCGCCGCCCGACGTCGGCGCAGGGCCGCCGGACCGGGGGCCACCACCTGACGTCCCCCGGTCCGGGCCGCGTCCGACGCACGCAGGGGGCGGGCGCGCACGCCGGGCCGCGCCGGCGCGTCAGCGGTCGACGCTGAGCAGGCCGAGGTCGCCCAGGAAGCGCTCGAAGGCGAAGGTCGCCATGCCGCGGGCGACCGAGCCGCCGCGGACCGTGGACACGTCGAGCGTCACGTCGCTGGCCGAGCCGAGCGGGGCCTGCACGGCCAGCTCGGCGTTCGTCGGGGCCATGAGGTGCTCGCCGAGCGTCCAGGCGGTCCACCCCGTGAGCGTCACCCGCTCGGGGTTGAGGATGGCGACGAGGTCCGCGACGCCCGCGCCGAGGTAGCGGCCCGTGCGTCGCAGGAGCTCGGCCAGCGGGCCGGACGCGTCCTCGTCGAGGCCCGCGGCGACGGCGGAGATGAAGTCGCGCTGGTGCCCGAGCGCGAGCAGCGGGTGCTCCGGGTCGATCTCCGCCAGCGTCTGCTGGATGCCCCGCGCCCCCACGTACGCCTCGACGCAGCCGCGCCGGCCGCACCGGCACTCCCGCCCGTCGAGGACCAGCAGGGAGTGCCCCCACTCGCCCGCGTTGTTGGACACCCCGCGCAGGATGCGCCCGTCGAGGACGATGCCGGCCCCGACGCCCGTGCCCAGGTTGATCGTCACCAGGCTGCGCACCGACCGCCCCGCGCCGAACCACAGCTCGGCGGTCGCGATGGCCTTCAGCGGGTTGTCGAGGACCAGCGGCAGGTCGACGCGTGCCCGGAGCAGGTCCAGGATCCGCACGCCCCGCCAGTCCCAGTTCGGTGCGAAGACCGACACGCCCGCGTTGGGCAGCACCTGCCCCGGCAGGGAGACCCCGACGCCGAGGACGCGCGACCGCTCGACCCCGGCCTCCCCGAGGGCGCCGTCGATGCTCCGGCCGACGCCGTCCACGACGTAGCCGGGCAGGTTCTCGTGCTCGTCGAGCGGCACCTCGAACCGGCCGACGGGAGCCAGGGCGGCGTCGAACACGACCGTCCGCACGTACGTCTCCGCGACGTCGACGCCGAGGATGGCGCCGCGCGACCCGTCGATCCGCAGGCTCGTGCTGGGGCGGCCCACGCCGCTGCGGTCCCGTCCCGCGCCGACGACGAGGCCCTCCGCGAGCAGCTCGGACACGACCGTGGCGACGGTGGCGGTGCTGAGCCCCGTCGCGCGGGCGAGGTCGTTGCGGCTGGCCTCGCCCGCGGACAGCAGGGCGTGCAGCACCGCCAGCCGGGAGTCGCTGCGGATGTCCCGAGCCGTGCGGCGCGAGGTGATCACGGGCCGGACGGCGGTGGCACCGGCGACGCGACCAGCGCGTGCAGCACCGGCGACGGCCCCCCTGCGGTCCCTCGCACCATGAGCCGGACAGTACCGGTGTTCCATGCCGCGGGGAGCCAGATCCGGCCCCCGTCACCCCCGGTGAGCCGCGGCCGGGCGGCGTCGTCGAGCCAGACCCGGCCGAGGCCCTCGTCGCCGGCGACGACGGTGAGGCGCACCTGCTCGCCCTCGGGGCGGAACGACCAGCCCGTGCCGGTCGGCACGTCCAGCTCCAGCCAGACCTCCTCGCCGGGCCCGGGGCGGACCGGGAACACGTCCGCGCCCGGTCCCTCCGGCGGGGCGGCCGGTACCGCTGCCCGCACGGCGGCCACGATCGCCTCGTCGTCCTCCGGCACGACGTCCCAGCCCTCGACCGGCGCCAGCCGCAGCAGCTCGGCCCCGCCCAGCGCACCGGGCGTGTGCGGCAGGACGACCTCGACGGTCGCGCCCTCGCCCGGGGCCAGGTGCAGCCAGGGGTCGACGGCGTGCACGACCCGCTCGTGCCCGTCGACCCGCACGACGACCGCGCCGGGCACGCCGTCCAGCCGCAGCGCGTGGTTGGCGTCCGGCGCGACGGGCAGCGCCCGCCGGTAGACGACCTCGCGGCCGACCCGCGTGCTGCTCCAGCCGCCGAGCGTCCGCAGCGGCGCCGGGTCGCCGGCCCACTGCGCGTCGCCGTGCACGGTCCACAGCGCGGAGACGTCCGTGCGCCCGACGACGCGCCACACGTCGCCCAGCCCGCGCAGCGAGCCGAGCCGCAGGCCCGGCAGCCGCGCGTCGTCGAAGTTCGGGTGCCCCCACGTCTCGACGGTCGCCGCCAGGTCGACCGCGTCCGCCTCGCCGTGCAGGTCGACCACCGCCGTCGCCCCGAACCGGGCGAGGGTCGGCAGCGCGCGGCCGTCGAGGGACAGGTCGACGAGGTCGCCCGCACCCTCGAGCAGCAGGGCGTCCGCACCGTCCCGCACGAGCCGGGTCCGCAGGTGGACCCGGCCGCGGTGGACGCCGACCTCCTCCGACCGCGGTGCCCGGGTGTGCCGCACGGGCGCGGGCGGCGGCGGCGGCACGAGCCGGCGCGCGGCCGTCAGGCGCCGGGGCTCGGCGTCGACGTCCTGCCTCCCGACGTCGACCACCCCCGCCCCCGGCACCGCCGTCCCCGTCTCCGCCACGCCGCCGGGGCCGACGTCGTCCGGGTGCACGACGACGAGCGGCCACGTCGTCGCCCCGACCGTGACGCGCGCCTCGTGGCGGACGCCCCGCTCACCGGCGGGCAGCTCGACGAGCACCCCCGACCCGGCGGCGTCCGACGTGCCGAGCACCCGCGCGCCCTCCACCGCGGGCCGCTCGTCGCCGGCCCGAACGGCGGACGTGCCCAGCCCGACGACGGCCGGCACGGCCGAGGCCAGCACGACCCCGTCCGGCCCGAGCGCGACGACGTCGGCGGTCGCCAGCAGGAGCGTGCCCGGCAGCCCGTGCGCGTCGAGCGGACGCCCGACGGTCACCAGCGGGCAGGACGCGGCGGGCAGCCGCACCGCGGCGACGGGCAGGCCGGCCACCGGCCCGACGTGCGCGACGACCTCGTCGTCGGACAGGTTGGGCAGCCCGACGAGGGAGCCGCCCCCGACGAGGTGCAGCGCCGAGGGGGAGGACGCCGTCGGGCCGTCGACGACCACCGGCAGGTCCGACGGGTGCGTCGTCGCGGCCGCGAGCGCCGGCCCGTACGCCTCCACGACCGCCGCCAGGACCCGCGCCGCCGCATGGCCCGGGCGCAGCTCGCCGACCGGCGAGACGTACCCGCCGAAGTCGTAGTCGTGCGTCATGAGGCCGCCCGGGTCGCCCCAGTTGCCCACCGACGGCATCCAGCCGAAGTCGTACCCCGACGCCTGCAGGTAGGGCGCCACCAGCCGGGCGCCGCTGACGAGCAGCCGCCGCAGCGTGCGGTGGTCGCGGTTCGTCTCGGTGACCAGCAGCGGCAGCCCGCGCGCGGCGACGAGGTCCGCGTAGGCGCGCACCTCCGCCTCGACCGCGGGCGAGCGGTCGGACGGGTAGAAGTTGAACGCCGGCACGACGCCCTCGACGTCACCCGTGGCGCCGACGAGGTCCCCCTGCCCGGCGCACGCGACCAGCGGGACGACGACGCCGTGCTCCCGCGCGAGGTCCCGCAGCGCCCCGACGTACGCGGCGCGGTCGTCCGTGTCGAAGAAGTCGAGCTCGTTCTCCAGCTGCACCGCCACGACGGAGCCGCCGCGCCCGTGCTGCCGCGCCGCGAGGAGGGGCAGCACCTGCTCGCACCACCGGCGCACGTGCGCCAGGAACCGCGGCTCGGCCTGCCGCAGCCGCAGCCCGTCCTCGAGGGTCAGCCACGCCGGCAGCGCCCCGCCGTCCCACTCCGAGCAGATGTACGGGCCGGGACGGGCGACGACGGCGAGCCCGGCGTCGGCGGCAAGGTCGAGGAACGCCCCCACGTCCCGCCGCCCCGAGAAGTCCCAGCGGCCCGGCGCGAGCTCGTGGAAGTTCCACGGCACGTACACGTCGACGGCCCGGTAGCCCGAGGCCCGCACCTGCGCGAGCCGCGCCGCCCACTCCTCGCGCGGCAGCCGGAACGGGAAGAGGGACGCGCACAGCAGGACCTGCGGCTCGCCGTCGACGACGAGGCCCGCGGCGGTGAGCGCGACGGACGGGACCGCGCCGGACGGGACCGCGCCGGCGCACGCCTGCCCGCCGTCCGACGACAGGTCCTCGGCGAGGAGGTCGTCGGGAAGGACGTCGGTGCTCACTTGACCCCTGCGCTCCCGCCGTTGAGGTTCATCTCGTACAGGTACTTCTGGCCGAGGTAGTACACGGCGATCATCGGCAGCGTCAGCACGATGGAGCCGACCATGACGAGGTTCCACGGCGGGGTCTGCAGGTCGTTCGTCGTCGACGTCATGTACTGCAGGCCGAGCGCCAGGGGCATGTCCTCCTCGTTGTTGAGGTAGATGAGCGGCCCCATGAAGTCGCCCCACGTGGCGGTCAGCGTGAAGATCCCGATCGCGATGAGCACGGGGGTGAGCATCGGCAGGATCATCCGCCGGTAGATGCCGAAGTAGCCGAGCCCGTCGACCTGGGCGGCCTCGTCGATCTCGTTGCTCAGCCGCGTGACGAACTGCCGCACGAGGAACACGTTGAAGGCGTTGGTGAAGAAGTTCGGCACGATGAGCGGCAGGAACGTGTTCACCCAGCCGAGCTCCTTGAAGAGCACGAACTGCGGGATCATCGTGATCTGCGCGGGGATCATCATCGTGGCGATGACGACGACGAAGACGGCGTTCTTGCCCGGGGCGCGCAGCCGCGCGAAGGCGTACCCGACGAGCGAGCTCGACAGGACCTGCCCGAGCGCGGAGAAGGTCGCGATGATGACCGAATTCAGCAGGAACCGGCCCGTGGGCAGGTCCGTGGTGAACACGTCGACGAAGTTCTGCCAGTTCCACTCGCCGGGGAGGATCGTGAACGCGCCGGCGGCCGTCGTCCGGTCGCTCGACAGCGCGATCGAGACCATGAGCACGAACGGCGTGAACAGCAGCGCGGACACCACGAGCAGCACGGCGTAGGTGGACGGCCGGGCGCGGAACGCCCGCAGGATCGGCGCGGGCACCCGGCCGCGCGGCTCGCCCCCGGTGGAGGCGGCGGCACCGGCGAGGCCGGGACCCGTGCTGGACAGCCCGGGCAGCTGGCTGGTGGCGGCCATCACCGCACCTCCGTCTCGTAGAAGACCCATTTCCTCGACGTGCCGAACGCGATGGCGGTGAAGCCGATGATGACGACGAACAGCAGCCAGGCGATCGCCGACGCGTAGCCGAAGTGGTAGAACTCGAACGCCTCGCGGAACAGCAGCGGCACCACGGTCTGGCTCGAGTTGTTCGGCCCGCCGCCGGTGAGGATGTACACCTGCGAGAAGATCTGGAACGCGCCGATGAGGCCCATCACCAGGTTGAAGAACAGCACGGGCGTGATCTGCGGGAACGTGATCGCCCAGAACTGCCGGACCGGCCCCGCGCCGTCGATCTCCGCGGCCTCGTAGAACTCCCGCGGGATGCCGTTCATCGCGGACAGCAGCAGCACCGTGGCACCGCCGGCGCCCCACACGGACAGCACGACGAGCGCCGGCTTGACCCAGTTCGGGTCGAGCAGCCACTGCGGACCGGAGATCCCGAACACGCCGAGCAGGTCGTTCAGGGGCCCCGACGGCGCGAGCACCATCTTGAAGACCATCGCGGTGGCCACCAGCGGCACCAGCGTGGGCAGGTAGATGAGCGTGCGCCACAGCTTGCGGAACCGGACCTGCTTGTTGAGCAGGTTCGCCAGGTACAGGCCGATGGCCATGCCCAGCGGCACGGAGACGGCCGCGTAGTACAGGGTGTTCCAGAGCGCCTTCCAGAAGATCGGGTCCTCCGTCAGCGCCCGGACGTAGTTGTCCAGCCCGACGAACTCGGGGGCGGTGAAGGAGTCCCAGTCGGTGAGGGAGTACCAGACCGACGCGATCATGGGGCCCAGCAGGAACGCCAGGAACCCGATCACCCACGGGGAGATGAACAGCCAGAACCACGCGGCCTCCTGGCGGCCGCGGCGGGTCAGCCGCTGCCGGGGCGCGCCACGACGGGGACGGCGGCCGGCCGCCCCGGGGCGGCGCGCGTCGCGCACCGCCCCGAGGGCCTCGCCGAGGGTGGCGGTCATCAGCCGTCGGTCCGCACGACGGACTCGAGCTGCGACTGCACCGCGGTCAGCGCGCTCTTCGCGTCGCCGCCCGTGTTCCAGAACGTCTCGAGGTTGTCCGTGAAGGCCTGCTGCATCTCGTTCCACTCCGGGATGAACGGCGCCCGGTAGATGTGGTCGGCCGACTCGCCGAAGGCCGCCATGTTGATGGGCGTCGTCGCCCACTCCGGGTTGAGGAACGCGTCGGAGTTCTGCACCTCGAGGTTCGCGGGCACGTCCTGGGCCATGTCGATGATGACCTCCTGCGCCTTCGCGTCCGTGAGGAAGTCGATCGCCTCGAACGCCCTGTCCGGCGCGTCGCTGTCGCGGGAGATCGCCAGGCCGGAGCCGAAGGCCGTCACGGCCTTCTCCTCCCCGCCCCAGAACGGCGCGATGTCCCAGTTGAAGCCGGCGTCCTTGAGGCCGCCGATGGCCCAGAAGCCGGTCGTGTTCATCGCGACCTTGCCGGCGACGAACGCCGGGTCGCCGCCCATGTCCGGCCCCATGTCCGCGTACTCGGCGGGCGTGGGCGAGACGTGGTCCTTGAACGTGAGGTCGTTGGCCCACTGGAGGGCCTCGACGACCTCGGGCGAGTCAGCCGTCGGCGCGCCGGACCCGTCGATGATCGCGCCGCCGTTCTGGTACGCCAGGCTCCACCACTGCGCCCACCAGCCCGCGCCGCCGTAGCCCCACTGCTGGCCCGGCACGGTCAGCTTCTGCATGGCGTCGCGCGCGTCCTCCCAGGTCCAGTCGGCCGTGGGGTAGGCGACGCCCGCCGCGTCCAAGAGGTCCTTGTTGTAGTACGTGATCATCGCGCCGGAGCGGTCGGGGATCGCGTAGACGCTGTCCTCGTAGGAGTAGAGCGTGCCGACGGGGCCGAACCGCTCCTCCAGGTCGAGGCCGGCCTCGGCGACGTACTCGTCGAGCGGGAGGATCTGGCTCTTCGAGGAGTAGACGTTGACGTTCTCCGCCACCTGCATGATGTCGGGGCCGTCGCCGCCGGCGATCATGGTCTGCACCTTCTGCGCGTACTGGTCCGACGGGATCAGCTGCAGGGTGACCTGGATGTCGGGGTGCTCCTCCTCGAGCATGTCGATGCGCGCCTGGTACGCGGCCTTGTCGGTGTCACCGCCCCAGACGGCCATCGTCAGCTCGGTCGTGCCGCCGCCGTCCGACGAGCCCTCGCCGCCGCCACCGGAGCCGCACGCCGCGGTCAGCGCGAGCACCGAGAGGGCGGCGACCGCCGCACCCGCGCGGGCACGCGTGCGGCGGCCTCGGGTCCGGGACGTGCTGCTGGTCCTGCTGGTGACGGCGCTCATGCACCCTCCGCCTCTCTGCGGGTCCGACGACGCCGTCGGACGGCTCGGTCCGACAGCGGCGTCGGACGCCCCCCTCAACCGGGTGGCGCTGGTTACGCTAACCCATAGACGAACTAGTCGGAAGAGCGCTTGCCGAATCGTTACCCGGCGGTCGGTCCTCCGGTCCGACGCGGTCCTGGGCTCGCGCCGCGGTGGACACGGCCCGGACCACGGCACAGGGTCGGGGGATGGAGGACATCCACCTCGACCGGCCGGACCTCTCCCCGTGAGCGCCGGGAACCCGCTGCAGCGGTTCGTCGACGCCCAGGACGCGGAGGGCACGTACGACCGCGCCCTGGCCGAGCTGCGCCGCGGCAGGAAGACCAGCCACTGGATCTGGTTCGTCCTGCCGCAGGTGGCAGGGCTGGGGCAGAGCGAGATGTCGCGCCGCTACGCCCTGGCCGGGGTCGACGAGGCCCGCGCGTACCTCGCGCACCCCGTGCTCGGCCCGCGCCTGCGCGAGACGACGGACCTGCTGCTCGCGACACCCTCCGCCGACCCGGTCGCCGTCCTCGGGACCGTCGACGCGGTCAAGGTGCGCAGCGCCATGACGCTGTTCGCGCAGGCCGCGCCCGACGAGCCCGCCTTCCGAGCGGTCCTCGAGCGCTGGTACGACGGCGTGGAGGACGACGAGACGCTGCGGCGGATCTGAGGCGTGCGGGTCCTCGCCGTGCGGTAGACCGTCCCCCGTGGACGACACCCTCACCCTGCTGCTGGTGCTCGACCTCGTCGGCACCTTCGCGTTCGCGCTCAACGGCGCCCTGACCGCGGTGCGGGTGGCGCACGTCGACATCGTCGGCGTCGTCACGCTCGGGGTCATCACCGGGCTCGGCGGCGGGATCGTGCGGGACATCCTGCTCGGGGCCCTGCCGCCGGCCACTTTCGGCGACTGGCGCTACCTCGCGGTCGCCGCCGCGGGCGGGCTGCTGGCGTTCTGGTTCGGGCACCACCTGCACCGGCTCGCGGGGACCATCGCGGTGCTCGACGCCGCCGGCCTCAGCCTCTTCGCCGTGGCCGGCGCCGCGCGGGCCCTCGAGCTCGGCGCCGGGCCCGCGCAGGCGGTCATCCTCGGGGCGACGACCGCCGTCGGCGGCGGCACCCTGCGCGACGTGCTGCTGCGCCGGGTGCCGAGCGTCCTGACGAACGAGCTGTACGCGATCCCGGCCCTCGTCGGGGCGACGCTGGCCGTGCTGGCCGCGCGCGGCGGGGTCGAGGAGGTGCTGGGCGCGCCGGCCGCCGTCGGGGCGGCGGCCGCGTGCTTCGTCGTGCGTGTCGTCGGGATGCGGCTGGGGCTGGACGCGCCCCGCCCGCGGGCGCGGCCCTCGTGGCCCGACGGGGCGGGCGGGGACCCGGGCGACGAGGGCCCGCGGACGTCGACCGGCTGAGGGACGCCGTCAGCCGCCGGGGGCGAGGCCCGCGTACCACTCGGCGTAGACCGTCGTGCGGGCCAGGTGCTGCGTGAGGTCGGGAGCGCCGTCGTCCCACCACACCGGACCGCGCTCCCCCAGCGCGACCTTGGCGGCGTCGACCCTGGCGCGGGCCGCCTCCCGTGCCGCGGGATCGCCCGCGCGCATCGCGGCACCCTTGGCCCGGCGGGCCGCCATGAGCTCGTGCGTGAGCTCCGCGCGTCGCCCCTCGTCGAGCGCGGGGTCCGAGCGCCGCCACAGCCGGCCGCGCACCACGAGGTAACGGCCGTCGGGGGTGACGGGCGGGCCGTCGCCTCTGGGGGGCTGCTCGTCCGGGCGCGCCTCGTCCGGGCGCGGCTCGTCCGGGCGCGGCTCGTCCGGGCGCGGCTCGTCGGGCACGTCAGGGCACCGGCAGGGCCAGGCGCTGCTCCAGCCACCGCGCGCACGCGCCGAACCAGCCCGCGGCGACGTCGTCGACCTGGGTCGCGCTGCCCGCCGTCGCGGCCGTGGCGAGCGCGAGGCCGTGGCCGCCGCGCTCGTGGACGTGCAGCTCGAACGGCACGCCGGCGGCCGCGAGCGCGGCGGCGAACGCCAGGGAGTGCCGCGCGGGGACCAGGGCGTCCGCAGCGGTGTGCCAGACGAAGCTGGGCGGGGTCGACGGATCGACGTGCCTCGCCGGGCTCAGCGCGAGCTCCGTGGCGGCGTCCGGCGTGGCCGTCCCGAGCAGCGCGACGTGGGCCGCGCGCATCACCTGCCGGACCCCCTCGTCGGCGGGCTCCACCCACTCCTCGAGGCGCACGTAGTCCGTCAGCGCGTAGCCGAGCACCAGCGCGGCCGGCCGCAGCGCGGCCGCGTCCACCCCGAGGGCCTCCGTCAGCAGCGGGCGGTGCCAGTGCGTGCCGTACATCGCCGCGTTGTGCCCGCCGGCGGAGAACCCGCACAGCGCCAGGCGGTCGGGGTCGAGGTGCCACCCCGCCGCCCGCTCCTTGATGCGCAGCACCGCCAGCGCCACGTCCCGCAGGGGGCCCGGGTGCCGGCAGTGGTCCTTCGGCTCGACGACCGTCGCGGGGTCGACGCCGGAGGGGACGGCGCCGTACGTCGAGTAGCGCAGGACGAACGCGTGGTACCCCAGGGCGGCGAACGCGAGCGCGACGGGCTCGCCCTCGCGGTCGGAGCACCCGAGGTACGCGCCGCCCGGCAGCACCAGCACCGCGGGGCGCGGGGCCCCGGCCAGGAGCTCCGGGGAGTCGTCGAGGACGTAGGTGGTGAGCGTGACGTCGTCGCGGTCGTCGTGCAGCCGCAGCGTCTCGGTGCGCATGGCGTCGATCCTGCCGGACGCGCCGCGCGGGGGGTCCCGCGCGGCACGCCGACGAGGTGCGACAACGAGGTGCGACGACGGCCGGTACGGGCGGCGTCAGCCCTTGACCGACCCCGCGAGCAGCCCTCGGACGAAGTAGCGCTGCAGCGCGAGGAACACGACGACCGGGACCAGCATGGCGACGAACGCACCGGAGGACAGCAGGTGCCACGTCTCGCCACGGTCGCCGGCGAGGGTCGCGAGGCGCACGGTGAGCGGCGAGACCTGGCGCTGGGAGCCGAAGACGAGCGAGACGAGCAGGTCGTTCCACACCCAGAGGAACTGGAAGATCGCGAACGCCGCGACCGCCGGGACCAGCAGGGGCATGAGCACGCGGAAGAAGATCTGCACGTGCCCCGCGCCGTCGACACGGGCCGCCTCCACCAGCGACGGCGGGATGTCCTTCATGAAGTTGTGCAGCAGGAAGATCGCCAGCGGCAGCGCGAAGATCGAGTGCGACAGCCACACCGCCCAGAACGACCCCGCGAGGTCCCACCGCACGTACTGCGTGAGCAGCGGGATCATCGTGATCTGGATGGGGATGATCTGGAGCGCGAAGACCGCCACGAAGAGGATGTTGCGGCCCTTGAACTCGATCCACGCGAAGGCGTAGGCCGCGAGCAGCGCGATGCTGATGGGGATGACCACCGCGGGGATCGTCACCACGACGGAGTTCAGGACGTACTGCGCGAGCGGCTGGTCGCCCTCGAAGAGCACCTGCTGGTAGTTGTCGAGCGTCACGCGGGGGGCGCCGAAGAAGTTCCACCAGCCGTTGGCCCGGATGTCCTGGACCGGCCGGAACGACGTCACGAGCAGCCCGAAGGTCGGCACGGTCCACAGCACGGCGATCGCGATCGCGATGCCCGAGGCCCAGGGCGAGCTGAGCCGCCGGCGCGCGCGGTCGGCGCGGCGCCCGATGCCGGCGCGCAGCCCCGGGGCGCGGCCGCCGCTCGCCTCGCCCGTCGTCGCCGCGCCGAAGGCCTGCGGGGGTGCCGGGTTCGTGGTCATCGGATCTCCTCCGAGAGGCGCAGCTGACGGACGTTGTAGACCACGACGGGGATGACGATGAGGAAGAGGATCACGGCCAGCGCCGCGCCCATCCCGGCGTTCCCCTGCACGAAGCTCTGGGCGTAGAACTCGTTGGCGACGACGGACGTGCCGAAGTTGCCGCCCGTCATCGTCCGGACGATGTCGAAGACCTTGAGCGTCGTCATGGCGATGGTCGTGACGACCACGACGAGGGCGGGCCGGATGCTCGGCACGGTGATGTACCGGAACATCTCCAGGCCCTTGAGCCCGTCGAGCGTGGCGGCCTCGACGATGTCGTCGGGGATCGCCTTGATCGCCGCGGACAGGATGGTCATCGCGAAGCCCGCCTGGATCCAGATGAGCACCGCGATGAGGAAGACGTTGTTCAGCGGCTGGTCGACGAGGAACTGGTACGGGTCGAGCCCCAGCCAGACGAGCAGCTGGTTGGCCAGGCCCGTCTGCGCCCGCGAGGCGTCCCGGTACTCGTAGACGAAGCGCCAGATGATCGAGGCCCCGACCAGCGAGATCGCCATCGGCAGGAAGATCAGGGCCTTGGCGACCTTCTCGAACCGCGTCCGGTCGACGACGACCGCGTAGACGAGCCCGATGAACGTGGCCAGCGTCGGCACCAGCAGCACCCACAGCGCCGTGTTGCGCAGGACCACCTGGAAGGACTCCTGCGTGAAGGCCGTGACGTAGTTGTCCAGCCCGACGAACTCCGTGCCGTTGCGGTTGAAGAAGGACCCGTAGGTGGTGCGCAGCGCGGGGTAGACCAGCCCGAACGCGAGCGCGAGCAGCGCCGGCCCGGCGAAGGCGGCGGTGACCGCCCACGACGGCACGCGCTTCGGCCGGTCGACGGCCAGGAGGACCGCGCCCATGACCGCGACGAACAGCAGGATCGCCACGAGCATGAGCGCGAGCTTGTGCCCCGGCGTCTCGGCGTCCAGCAGGAAGTCCTTGGTGATGCCCCAGAAGTAGCCGACCCACAACCCGATGTTCTCGACCATGCACGCCTCCGCGCTCCGGGGGACGCGACGGCGTGCCGCCGCGTCCCCGACGATCAGGACCCCGTCGGACGGCGGGGGCCGGGACGTCCCGACCCCCGCCGCCAACGGTGCGTCAGCTGGCGGGCCAGGAGCCCTCGATGTCGGAGAGCACCTGCTCCGAGCTCGTGCTCGGGTCGCTGAGCCAGTTCGTCATGCCGGTCCAGAACGAGCCGGCACCCACCGGCCCGGGCATGAGGTCGGACGCGTCGAACCGGAACGTGTACTCGTCGCTCGCGAGGATCTCGCTGGCGAGCCGGTCGATCGGCGACTGCAGCAGCTCGACGTCCAGGCCGCTGTTGGCGGAGACCCAGCCGGCGTTGCTGACCTCGGCCTTGTCGTTGGCCCACACGTCGCTGGCGAGGAAGGCGTGGAAGGCCTGGACCTCGGGACGCTCCTCGAAGGAGACGACGAACTCGCCGCCACCGAGCATCGGCTTCTCGTCGGCCGTGGCGCCCGGCAGGTAGAAGGCGAAGACGTCGCCGTCCTCGGCGATCTCGACGCCCTCCTGCGCCTGCTGCCAGTTCACGCCGTAGAAGTTGGCGGCGCGGTGCATCCAGCAGGAGCCGTCGAGGATCGGGAAGCCGCCCGCGTCCCACGCGGTCGTCGCGATGCTCGAGACGTCGCCGAGACCGCCGTTGACGTAGTCCGGGTTGCGCAGGATCTCGCCCGCGGTGTCCAGCGCCTCGACGACCTGCGGGTCGTCGAAGGGGATCTCGTGCGTGTACCACTGGTCGTAGACGTCCGGGCCGGCGGTGCGCAGGACCACGTCCTCGAGCCAGTCGGTGGCCGGCCAGCCCGTCGCGTCACCCGAGGCGATGCCGACGCACCACGGCTTGGTGTCGGGGTGCTCGGCCACGATCCGGTCGGACAGGGCGATGAGCTCGTCCCAGGTCGTGGGGATCTCGTAGCCCGCCTCGGCGAACATGCTCGGGGAGTACCAGACGAAGGACTTCGCGTTGGCGCCGAGGGGCGAGCCGTACAGCGTGCCGTCGACCGTGCCGTACTCGCGCCACTCCTCGGTGAAGAACTCGTCGACGTTGGCCGCGACCTCGTCGGACGCCGGGAGGATGGCGTCGGGGAAGTCGTTGACGAGGCGCTGCAGCAGGCCGGGCTGCGGGATGTACGCGATGTCGGGCGCGCTGCCGGACTGGATCCGCACGGCGATCTGGGCCTCGAACTCGTCGTTGGCCTCGTAGACGATGTCGGTGCCGGTGCAGCGCTCGTACTCCTCGTACGACGCCTCCTGCGCGGTCGCCTCGTCGCCGGTGATGGTGGTGTAGACGGAGACCTCGGTGTCCTGGAGGTCGCCCATCTCGATGAACGGGGCGTAGTCCTCGCAGCCCTCCGCGACCTCGCCGCCGCCACCGCCCTCGCCGCCGCCGCCCTCCGAGGGGGGCGGCGTGCACGCCGCCAGGACCGCGGCCAGGGCGGCCGCGCCGGCCATCGTGGCCGCGAGCCCCCGGCCCCTGCTGATGCTGCTCATGCGAGTACCTCCACGTCGACGTGGGGACGGGTACGCCCCTGAGCCCTCTGCGGCGACCACGTCCTGTTCGAGCCACCGTGCCGGGCACCTCACATGGAAGCTGTCCCATCTCGCACAGGCAAGCCACAAAGCACACTTCTCCGGCATCGGGTGCGTCACGATGTGGTCACGGCCGGGCGGTCGTCCCGAGGAACGCGAGAAGGGCCGGACCCCGAGGTCCGGCCCTTCTGCTCTGTGCGCGAGGGGGGACTTGAACCCCCACGCCCTTACGGGCACTGGCACCTGAAGCCAGCGCGTCTGCCATTTCGCCACTCGCGCGCGACGTAGAACGCTAGCACGGTCCCGCGGGTGGTCCGGACACCCGCCGGGGTCGCCACGTGGCTCGTCACGGGCAGGTCACGGGCTCCGCACCTGCGGGGGACGCCGTCGGGCCGTCCCCAGCCCCGCTCACCCGGCCGTGTGCCACGGCCCGGACCCCTCCCGACCGGGCCGGTGGCTACGATCGACGACGCGGACGCGTGCCCCGACCACCGGCGGCACCGACGCGACGGACGGAGGGAGGTCGGATGGGCATCCTCGACAGGATCGAGAAGGGCGTGGAACGCGCCATGAACAACGTCCGCTCCTTCCGCGGCGAGCTCAAGCCGGTCCAGCTCGTCGACGCGCTGCGCCGCGAGATGGACGACCGGGCGATGGTCGTCGGCCGGGACCGCACCGTCGCGCCGAACGAGTACGACATCACGCTGTCGACGCCGGACTACGACCTCGTCGAGTCGTGGGGGGCCGAGGCCATGGCGGACGAGCTCGCGGCGACGGCCACGGACCACGCGGCCAGCCAGCAGTACGCCTTCGTCGGGCCCGTGAGCGTGCGCTTCACGGAGGACGTCGACCTCGAGGCCGGCCGCTTCACCGTGTCCTCCTCCTCCGTGCGGGGTGCGGTGGCCCCGGCGACGACCGCGTCGCCCAGCCCGCGGCACCCGCTCGTCGACATCGACGGCCAGCGCTACATCCTCACCGGGCCCGTCACCGTCATCGGCCGGGGCTCGGAGGCGGACATCGTCGTCGACGACCCCGGGGTCAGCCGCAAGCACCTCGAGATCCGGGTGACGCCCGACGGCGTCATCGCCACCGACCTGGGATCCACCAACGGGCTCCTCGTCGAGGGCCACCAGGTCCCCGCCGCGACGCTGCTGGACGGGAACACGCTCACGATCGGCCGGACGCGCATCCTGTTCTCCACGGGTGCGGACGAGGACGCCGACGCGTGACGGCGGCGCATGAGTGAGCTGACCGTCGCGCTGCTGCGGCTGGGGTACCTCGCGCTGCTGTGGCTGCTGGTGCTGGCCGCGATCGGCGTGCTGCGCCGCGACCTGTACGGCACGCGCATCGTGCAGCGCGGCCTGCCCGGGCGCGGCCGGCGGGAGGCCCCGCGCGGCGCCGCGGCCACGGCCGGGGCGGCCGGCGGCACGGGTGCGGCGCCCGAGCCTCGTGCGGAGGCCCGTCCCGAGCGGCGCAACGGCCGCTCCTCGGGCCCGTCGCGGCTCGTGGTGATCGAGGGCCCGCTGCGCGGAACGACCATGCCGCTGAGCACGTCGTCGGTGCTCGTCGGCCGGTCCCCCAGCTGCACGCTCGTCCTCGACGACGACTACTCCTCCTCACGGCACGCCCGGATCTTCCCGCAGGACGGCGGCTGGTGGGTCGAGGACCTCGGCTCCACCAACGGCACCTTCGTCGACGAGCAGCGCGTCGTCGAGCCCGTGCCGCTGCCGACGGGCACACCGGTCCGGGTCGGCCAGAGCATCATCGAGCTGCAGAGGTAGCCCGGTGGCCGTCGCCCTGCGCTACGCCGCCCGCTCCGACGTGGGCCTCGTGCGCGCCAACAACCAGGACTCCGCCTACGCCGGGCCGCACCTGCTCGTCGTCGCGGACGGCATGGGCGGGCACGCGGGCGGCGACGTCGCCTCCTCGGTCGCGGTCGCGGCGCTCGTCCCCCTCGACGACGAGGCGCACGGTCCCGACGACGCGCTGCACGAGCTCGAGGACGCCCTGGAGGTCGCGCGCGAGGAGATCATCGCCCGCTCCGACGCCGACCCGACGCTGGCCGGCATGGGCACCACCGTCACGGCGATCCTGCGGACGGGCAACAAGCTGGCGATGCTGCACCTCGGCGACTCGCGCGGGTACCTGCTGCGCGGGGGCGTGCTCACGCAGGTCACGGCCGACCACACGTACGTCCAGCACCTCGTCGACACGGGCCGCATCACCGCCGAGGAGGCGGAGACGCACCCGCAGCGGTCGGTCGTCATGCGCGTGCTCGGCGACTTCGACGCGGACACGACGCCGGACCTGTCCGTGCGCGAGGCGCGGCCGGGCGACCGCTGGCTGCTGTGCTCCGACGGGCTGTCGGGGTTCGTGTCCGCGGAGACGATGGCCGAGACGCTGGCGACGGTGCCCGACGTCGAGGAGTGCGCCGACCGGCTCGTCCAGCTCGCCCTGCGGGCCGGCGGCGGGGACAACGTGACCGTCGTCGTCGCGGACGTGGTCGACCTCGACGCCCTCCCCGACGGCGCGGCGCCCTCGCAGCGCTCGGCGGTCGTGGGCGCCGCCGCCACCACCCGCCACTCGCCGACCTCGGCCGCCGCCAGCCCGGCGGCCCGGGCCGCGGCGCTCGCGCACGAGGTGGCGATCGCACGGGCGGCGGGCGGCGGGGCCGCCGGGGCCGCCGGCGCGACGAGGGCCGGCGACGACGAGGACGAGGCACCGCGCCGGCGCCGGTGGCGCGGGCCGCTCCTCGCCGTGGTGCTCGTGCTGCTCGTCGCCGGCGGCCTCGCCGGCGCCTACGCCTGGACGCAGACGCAGTACTTCGTCGGCGCCTCGGACGGCCGCGTCGCCGTCTTCCGCGGGCTGCCCGACGACCTCGGGCCCCTGCGGCTCTCGTCGGTCGTCGAGCGGTCCTCGGTGCAGGTGCAGGACCTGCCCGTCTACCAGCGCGAGCAGCTCGAGGACACCATCGCCGCGGCCTCGCTGGCCGCCGCCCGCGGGGTGGTGGACAACCTCGAGGAGCAGGTGGCGCAGGACGAGGCCCGGCAGGAGGCGCTGTCCCCGTCCCCGTTCCCGTCCCCGTCGGCCTCGGCCACGGCGACCGCCACCCCCGAGCCCGTCCCCGGCGCCGCCGGCGAGCCGCTGCCGACCCCCGGCGCCGACGGCGCGACCACCGGGGGGCCGTGACCGTGGCCACCATCGCCTCCCACCAGGTCCGTGCCGGGCGCACCACCGAGCTCGGGCTGCTCGTCCTCGCCCTCGCGCTGGGCGTCGGCGCGTACGCCCTCGTCGGGCTGGGGACGGCCGACGCGGTCCCCACCAACTGGCTCGGCTACGCCATCGGGCTGACCGTGCTGTCGCTCGCGCTGCACGGGGTGCTGCGCTGGCGCGCGCCCTACGCGGACCCCGTGATCCTGCCGCTGGCGGTCGGCCTCAACGGCATCGGCCTGGCGATGATCTACCGCATCGACCTCGCGGAGGAGACGGGCTTCTCGGTCCGACAGCTCACGTGGACCGCGCTGTCGATGGTGCTGGCCGCGGCCGTGCTCGTCTGGCTGCGCGACCACCGCACGTTGCGGCGCTACACCTACGTGGCGATGCTGGCGGGCCTCGTCCTGCTCGTGCTGCCGCTGCTGCCGTTCATCGGGGCCACGATCAACGGCGCCCGGATCTGGGTGCGCGTCGGCGGCGTCGGCCTGCAGCCCGCCGAGTTCGGGAAGATCGCGCTGGCCGTCTTCTTCGCGGGCTACCTCGTCAGCAACCGCGACACGCTCGCGCTCGCCGGCCCCAAGCTGCTGGGGCTGCAGCTCCCGCGGGCCCGGGACCTCGGCCCGATCCTCCTCGTCTGGCTCGTCTCGCTCGGCGTGCTCGTCCTCGAGCGGGACCTGGGGACGTCGCTGCTGTTCTTCGGGATGTTCGTCGCGATGCTCTACCTCGCCACCGAGCGCGTGAGCTGGGTGGTGATCGGCCTGGCCCTGTTCGCCGGGGGGGCCGCGGCGGCCGCGTCGACCTTCGGGCACGTCGCCGCGCGGTTCGACGTGTGGCTGCACGCGCTCGACGACGAGGTCTACGCGCGCTCGCCCGGGGGGTCCGGCCAGCTCGTGCAGGGGCTGTGGGGCATGGCGAGCGGCGGCCTGTTCGGCACCGGGTGGGGCGAGGGCCGCCCCGATCTGGTCCCCTACGCCGAGTCGGACTTCATCGTCGCCTCCCTGGGCGAGGAGCTGGGGCTGACCGGTCTCATGGCGGTGCTCGCCTGCTACCTCGTCCTCGTGCAGCGCGGGCTGCGCACCGCGATCGGGGTGCGCGACGGCTTCGGCAAGCTCCTGGCCGGCGGGCTGTCGTTCGTCATCGCCGTGCAGTGCTTCGTCGTCGTCGGCGGCGTCACGCGCCTCATCCCGCTGACCGGTCTCACGACGCCGTTCCTCGCCTACGGCGGCTCGTCGCTCGTCGCGAACTGGGTGGTCGTCGCCCTGCTCCTGCGCATCTCCGACGAGGCCCGCCGTCCCGCCCCGGCGGTCCGCACGGTCACGCCCGGCGGCGGCACGCCCACCGGCGGGCCCGGCGCGACCGGGACGCCCGCGCACGGCACGCCCGTCGTCGGCGGCACCCCCGTCGGGCCGGGCGTCGCGCGCGCCGGCGGGCCCGGGGACGACGACCAGCCCACCGAGGTGGTCCGGGGGGTGCCGCGGTGAACACGCCCCTGCGCCGCCTGGCGTCCGTCGTCCTCGTCATGTTCCTGGCCCTGCTCGGCAGCGTCACCGCGGTGCAGTACGTGCAGGCGGGCTCGCTCAACAACGACCCGCGCAACGTCCGCACCATCTACCGCGAGTTCGGCAACGCCCGGGGCTCGATCGTCGTCGCGGGGGAGGCGGTCGCGTCCTCCACGCCGGTCGACGACGCCTTCGGCTACCAGCGCGTGTACGCCGACGGGCCGCTGTGGTCGGCCGTCACGGGCTTCTACTCCATCGCCAACGGCGCCGGCTGGGGGCTGGAGGACACGCAGGACGACGTGCTCACGGGCCGGTCCGACCGGCTGTTCTTCTCCCGCCTGCGCGACGTGCTCACCGGGCAGCGGCCGGAGGGGGCGACGGTCGAGACCACGCTCCTGCCCGCCGCGCAGCAGGCGGCACGGGACGCGCTCGGCCAGCAGCAGGGCGCCGTCGTGGCCATCGAGCCGGCCACGGGCCGGATCCTCGCGCTCGTGTCCACCCCCGGCTACGACCCCAACACGCTGGCCGTCCACGACACCGCCGCCGCGTCCCAGGCCTTCGACGAGCTCGTCGCCGCTCCCGGCAACCCCCTGCGCTCGAAGGCGACCCAGGAGAACTACCCGCCCGGGTCGACGTTCAAGCTCGTGACGGCCGCCGCAGCGCTCGAGGACGGGCGCTGGACGCCGGAGAGCGAGCTGCCCGCGCCGACGGAGCTCGAGCTGCCGCTGAGCTCCTCCACCCTCGGCAACTTCGGCGGTGGCGGCTGCGGTGCCGACCCGATCAGCCTGGCCGACGCGCTGCGCGTCTCCTGCAACACCGCGTTCGCCGGCCTCGGCATCGAGCTCGGCGCGGAGGCGCTGGAGGAGCAGGCGCAGCGGTTCGGGTTCGACGCCGACCCGCCGGCGATCCTGCCGAACGCCGCCGGCAGCACGTTCCCCGACGACCTCGACGGCGCGCAGACCGCGCTCGCCGCGATCGGCCAGGGCAGCGTCACCGCGAGCCCGCTGCAGATGGCCCTGGTGGCCGCCGCCATCGCGAACGACGGGGTGCTCATGGAGCCGACCCTCGTCGACACCGTGCGCGCCGCGGACCTGTCCGTGGTGTCGCGGACCGAGCCGTCCGTGCGGTCCGAGGCCGTCTCCGGCACCACCGCCGAGTCGCTCACGCGGATGATGGTCGGCGTCGTCGAGGGCGGGTCGGGGACGTCGGCGCAGATCGGCGGCGTCCAGGTGGCCGGGAAGACCGGCACCGCCCAGACCACCGCGGAGGCCGCCCCGCACGCGTGGTTCACGGGCTTCGCCCCGGCCGACGACCCCCGGGTCGCCGTCGCGGTCTTCGTGCAGAACGGCGGGGACCTGGGCTCGGAGGCGACGGGTGGCCGCGTGGCCGCGCCGATCGCCCGGGCCGTCATGCAGGCGGTGCTGGGCTCGTGAGGACCGGGGAGGGCGTGGTGCTGGGCGGCCGCTACCGCCTCGTGCGGCCGATCGCGACCGGCGGCATGGGCGAGGTATGGGCGGGGGAGGACGAGTCGTTGCACCGGCCGGTCGCGGTCAAGGTGCTGCGCGAGGAGTTCGCGGGCGACCCGGCCTTCCTCCAGCGCTTCCAGGCCGAGGCCCGCAACAGCGCCGACCTGCGCCACGAGAACGTCGCGCAGATGTACGACTACGGCGAGCAGGACGGGTCCGCCTACCTCGTGCAGGAGCTCGTCGAGGGCGAGCCGCTGAGCGACATCCTCGAGCGCGAGCCCGTGCTGCCGCCGGCGCGGCTGCTGCCGGTCCTCGCGCAGACCGCGCGGGGACTGGACGCCGCGCACCGGGCGGGCGTCGTGCACCGCGACGTGAAGCCGGGCAACATCCTCGTCACCGCCGACGGGCGCGTGAAGATCACCGACTTCGGCGTCTCCCGCTCGGACGGGCAGCAGGCGATGACGGCCACGGGCATGGTCATGGGGACGGCCCAGTACCTGTCGCCCGAGCAGGCCGTCGGGCGGCCCGCCACGCCGCTGTCGGACCTGTACGCGCTCGGCGTCGTCGCGTACGAGGCCCTGGCGGGGAAGCGGCCCTTCACGGGCCCGACGACCGTGGACATCGCGGTGGCTCACGTGAACTCGCCCGTCCCGCCGCTGCCGCCGGCGGTGCCCGTCGCGCTGGCCGCGCTCGTCCTGCGGCTGCTGTCGAAGGAACCGTCGGCGCGCCCGCGGTCCGGCGCCGAGCTCGCGCGGCTGCTCGAGGAGGCCGGCACCGCGCTGACGACCTCCCGCACGCCCGTCTGGCCGCGCACCGGCGTCGTGGGTGCGCCGCCGTCGTTCGCGCCCCGGTCAGCACCGGGCGCAGCAGGTACGGCGGCGCCCGTCCAGCCGTCGTCGCCCCCGTCGTCCGTGCCCCCGTCCGTCCCACCACCCGTCCGGCCCGGCGGGCCGCGGACGGCGGGCGGGACCGCCGCGGGGTCGCCACCACCACGGGCGAGCGGCCCGCGCACGGCCGTCCAGCCCACGGTCCGACGCCGGCCGCGGCGCCGCAGCGCGGCGGGCCGGTGGGTCCTCGCGCTGGTCGTCGCCGGGCTCCTCGTGCTGCTGGGCCTGCTGCTGACGGACCGCACCGGCGGACCCGTGGGCGGTGCCGCCGGCGGTGCCGCCGTCGGCGCGGGTGCGATGATCGGCCAGGACGCCGGGCCGGGGGCCACGACCCCGGCCGGGCACTCGGAACGAACGAAGGATCTCCTCTGATGGACGACGGATCGCGCATCCTCGCGGGCCGCTACGAGGTCGGTGAGACCATCGGCCGCGGCGGCATGGCGGAGGTGCACATCGGGCACGACCGCCGGCTGGGCCGCACGGTCGCCATCAAGATCCTGCGCTCGGACCTCGCGCGTGACCCCTCCTTCCAGGCGCGGTTCCGGCGCGAGGCGCAGGCCGCCGCGGCGCTCAACCACCCCGCGATCGTCGCCGTGTACGACACGGGCGAGGACCTCGTCACCGAGCGCACGGGCGCCACGAGCCACGTGCCCTTCATCGTCATGGAGTACGTCGAGGGCCACACCGTCCGCGACATCCTGCGCGACGGGCACGCCGTGCCCATCGAGGAGGCCGTGGAGATCACCACGGGCGTCCTGTCGGCGCTCGAGTACTCCCACCACGCCGGGATCGTCCACCGCGACATCAAGCCCGCGAACGTCATGCTGACGCCCACGGGTGCGGTCAAGGTCATGGACTTCGGCATCGCGCGGGCGCTGGCCGACTCCTCGGCCACCATGACGCAGACGCAGGCCGTCATCGGCACGGCCCAGTACCTGTCCCCCGAGCAGGCCCGCGGGGAGAGCGTCGACGCCCGCTCGGACCTGTACTCCACGGGCTGCCTGCTGTTCGAGCTGCTCACCGGCCGGCCGCCGTTCCAGGGCGACTCCCCGGTCTCGGTGGCGGTGCAGCACGTGCACGAGCAGCCGCCCGTGCCGAGCGCCCTCGCAGGGGACGTGCCCGAGACCCTTGACCGGATCACGCTCAAGGCGCTGGCCAAGGACCGGACGAACCGCTACTCCTCGGCG
This sequence comes from Cellulomonas sp. plas2, assembly GCF_057221735.1. Taxonomy (NCBI): domain Bacteria; kingdom Bacillati; phylum Actinomycetota; class Actinomycetes; order Micrococcales; family Cellulomonadaceae; genus Cellulomonas; species Cellulomonas sp. plas2. Next base: position 32,574 of record NZ_CM170155.1, on the reverse strand, counting down.
GCGGAGTTCCGCGCCGACCTCGAGCAGGCGGTCCGCGGCGGGTCCGTGACCGCGCCGTCGGTCGCCGCGGCGCTGGCCCTGCCGGCGGCGGGGGACGCGACCGCCGTCCTGGCACCCGCACCGGCCGCGGCGACGACGGCCGCCCTCCCGCCGACCGCGCCCGCGTGGGCGCCGCGCACCGCGGGACCGCCCACCGGCCCGACGACGGCCGCCACCCCCGTGGTCGCCGACGAGCCGCCGCGCAGCCGCCGGGGTCTCGTCGTCGCCCTCGTGCTCGTCGGTCTGCTCGCGCTGGCGGGCATCGTCGCCCTCCTGCTCAACCAGCGCGACGCCGGGCCGGAGACGGTCGCGGTGCCGCCGGTGGTCGGGCTCGCCGAGGCGGACGCCGTGGCCGCGCTGGACGCGGTGGGGCTGGAGGACCGGCACGCCGAGGCGGCCTCGGACAGCGTCCCGGAGGGCCAGGTCATCAGCAGCGACCCCGAGGAGGGGCAGCAGGCCGAGCTGGGCAGCGAGGTCACGCTCACCGTGTCGACCGGACCGGCCGAGGTGGTCGTGCCGGACGTGTCCGGCCGCTCGGAGCAGGAGGCGACGCGGATCCTCGAGGCGGAGGGCCTCGTCGTGTCCGACGACCGGCAGACCGAGGACAACCCCGACTTCCCGGCGGGCCAGGTCACGAAGACCGACCCCGCCGCCAACGCGCCGGCCGCGGACGGGCAGACGGTGACGCTCTTCGTGTCCACCGGCAACGTGCAGGTGCCGGACGTGACGACGAAGAACGTCGACGAGGCGATCGCGCTCCTCACCGACCTCAACCTGCGCCCGGCCACGACCAACGTCGAGACCGGCGACGCCGCTCCTGGCACGGTCGTGTCCCAGGACCTGCCGGCTGGCGGGCTCGTGCGCCAGCAGACGACGATCACCCTCGAGGTCGCGACGGCCCCGACCACCGCGACGGTGCCCACCGACCTCGTCGGCAAGGGCTACGACGACGTCGCCGCCGCGCTGGACGCGCTCGGGCTCGTCCCCGAGCGGGTGGACGCGCCGTCCGAGCAGCAGCCCGCCGGCGCGGTCGTCTCCACCAACCCCGCGGGCGGCACGACCGTCCGGGCCGGGTCGACGGTGCAGGTGACGGTCTCCTCGGGGGCGGGCGCCTCGCCGTCCCCCACCGCGACGGGCGGCGGCAACGGGAACGGCGGCGGCAACGGTGGCGGGAACGGTGGCGGCAACGGTGGCGGCAACGGTGGCGGGAACGACGACGACTGACGCGCGGGACCGTTGACGTGAGGAGGCCCCGGACCGCACGGTCCGGGGCCTCCTGCGCGCTGCCGCCCGACGACGGGTCGGCGACCGCCTACAGGCGCACGAGCGGGTGCAGGCCCTCGGCGCGCTCGACGGCGTCGCGGCTGCCGCAGACCCCGAGCCAGTTGGCCAGCAGGCGGTGGCCGCCCTCGGTCAGCACGGACTCGGGGTGGAACTGCACGCCGTGCAGCGGGAGCTCCCGGTGCTGCAGCCCCATGATGATGCCGTTGGCCCGCGCGGTGACCTCGAGCTCGTCGGGCACGGTGCCGTCCACGACGGCGAGCGAGTGGTACCGCGTGGCGGTGAACGGCGTGGGCAGCCCGGCGAGCACGCCGGCTCCCGCGTGCTCGACCCGGCTCGTCTTGCCGTGCATGAGCTCCGGCGCGTGCGTCACCGTCCCGCCGAAGGCCTCGCCGAGGGCCTGGTGGCCGAGGCAGACCCCGAGCATCGGCGTCGCACGCTCGGCGCAGTCCCGGATCACCTGCAGGCTCTGGCCGGCCTCCTGCGGGTTGCCCGGTCCGGGCGAGACGAGCACGCCGTCGAACGCCGCGCGGTCCTCGACCGGCGGCACCGCGTCGTTGCGCACGACGACGGTCTCGGCGCCGAGCTGCTGCAGGTAGCCGACGATCGTGTAGACGAAGGAGTCGTAGTTGTCGACCACGAGGATCTTGGTCATGGCTCACCCACCGTGGTGTCGTTGAAGGGCATGAGGGGCGCGACCGCGGGGAACACCCACGTGAACAGCGCGGCCAGCACGGCCGCCGCGAGGACCAGCAGCAGCAGCGCGCGCACGACCACGGGCCCCGGCAGGTGCCGCCACAGCCATCCGTACACGTCCACCACCTCCGCGCCTGTCCGCGTGCTCGTCCCCGTGCTCGTCCCCGTGCCCGTCCCCGTGCACCTCCGCGCGGGTCTCCGCGCGCCGTCCCCCATGATGCCTGGCCTGTCCGTGCCAGGGCACCACGCCGGCACGGGGCCTCAGGCGTCGGGCAGCAGCTCGGCCGGTGTCCCGTCCGCGACGGGCGCCCAGTGGTCGAGCACGCCGTGCACGACGTAGCGCTCGCGCGCGGAGTACATGGGGTGGCACGTCGTCAGCGTGATGGTCCGCTCGGTCGGCTCCGCCGACGGGTCCCCCGGCACCGGCGCGATGACGTCGACGTCCGCCGGTGTCACCACGTCCCACGAGGTGACGCGGTACACGTACCAGGTGTCGTCGGTCCGCACGACGAGGGGGTCTCCGACGGCCAGCTCCTCGATGCGGTGGAACGGCTTGGCGTAGGTGGTCCGGTGCGCCGCCACGGCGAAGTTCCCGACGCCGCCCGGCATGGCCGTGCCCTCGTAGTGCCCGATGCCGAGCACGTCGAGCACCGTCTCCCGGTCGGTGCCCTGGCTCACGGGCCGCTCGGGCTCGCCGGCCCACCGTGGCACCTGCAGCGTGGCGAAGGTCGTCGCGTGGGCGGGCTCCTCGTCGACGGGCGGCTCGTCGTACCGCGGCGGCGCCACCACCGGCGCGGGCGCGGGCGCCGCGCCCTCCTCGTCGCCGGTGCCGTCAGCCGGGGCCGCGGTCGGCGGCTCCTCCCGCTCCAGGCCCGCGACGACGGACGCCTGCTCGCGGTTGCCGACCACGTCCGTCCACCACAGCTGCCACGCCAGGAAGGCCAGCAGCAGCACACCGGCGGTGATGAGCAGCTCGCCGAGCACCCCCACGGCACCCCAGGCCGCCCCGGCCGCCCGACCGCCCCGACGCGGCGTCACCGGGACCGCCGGTCCCGTCGCCGTGGTCGCCGTCGCGCCCGTCACGGCGCCACCGCGAGCGCGTCGACGTCGTCGGGCACGCGCGCGGTGCCCAGGTCGGTCACGCCCGTGTAGGCGGGCAGCCGCAGCCGGTCCTCCGCCGCCACGGACCAGCCGAGCCCGTACTCGTCGACCGCCTCCTGGTAGAGGCGGACCTCCCGCGAGCGCCCGAGCGCGGCCCGCAGCGACTCCGGGTCCCCCACGGCCTGCACGGTGTAGGGCGGGGAGAACACGCGCCCGTGCAGGCGCAGGACGTTCCCGACGCACTCGAAGGCCGTGGTCGAGACGACGCGCTGGCCCATGAGCGTCATCGCCTCGGCCCCGCCGGCCCAGAGCGCGTTGATGACGGCCTGGAGGTCCTGCTGGTGCACGACGAGGATGTCCGCGTCGACGCCGGGCTGGTCCGGCGGTGCGTCGTCGAGCTGGACCGTCAGCCCCGGGCCCGACACGGGCACGGTGCCGCCCGCGACGAGCAGGGCGGGCGCCGGGGTGGGTGCCGGCGCCCCCTCGGCCGCCGCGATGCCCTCGCTCAGGGCGTCGACCTCCGCGCGCAGCGCGTCGACACGGCCCGCGAGCCCCGTGACCCGGTCGGACTCCGCCTCGAGCAGCCCCGCGAGGTCCTGCGGCTGCCGGGTGGCGGAGCCGTCCGCGACCCGGGCGTTGGCGGCGAACAGCACCGCGCTGAGCGCCGCGACGACCCCGATGGACAGCGCGGGGCGCAGGCGGCGCGGCGACGTGGTCACGGAGGCCTCCTCCCCGGGGGCAGCGGCGGGCCCGCACTACGCTAGGTCAGAGCAGGCCGGCGCGGGTCCACCACCCACATCGGCGCCCGCCACCCGCCGAACGAGGAGTGCGTCCGTGCCCGAGTCGAGGTCCCGCAAGAAGCCGGCCTTCACGCCGCCGCCCACCGGCACGACGGCGGCCCGCAAGCCCAACCCCGCCTGGTGGGTGCCCGTGATGCTCGGGCTCATGCTCGTCGGGCTCGTATGGGTGGTGACGACCTACCTGTCGAACTCCCAGTACCCGATCCCGTCGATCGGCCGCTGGAACCTCGGGGTGGGCTTCGCGATCATGCTGGTCGGCTTCGGGATGACGACGCGCTGGCGCTGACCGCCCGCCTGGCGCGGCACGAATGACACCGGTGTCGTTCTCCCCAGCGGTGGACATGCCTGTGGAAATCACACCGGTGTCATTCGTCCCCAGCGGTGGACCGCCCTGTGGACGACCCGGAGGGCTGTGGACGACGAGGCGTCTGTCGCCGCAGGGGTCGCACGCGACGTCAGACGAGGCCGACCGCCGCGTAGGTGACGACGGCCGCCACGACCAGGACCACGAGCGTCCCGACGCCGGTGGCCACCGCGACGGCCCGTCGTCGGGCGCGGGGCGCGTACGCCAGCGCGGCGCCGACCGCCGCGCCCGTGACGAGCCCGCCGAGGTGCCCCTGCCAGGAGATGCTCGGCACGACGAACCCGAGCACGAGGTTCACGACGAGGACGCCGACGATGCCGCGCGCCGACCGGCCCAGCCTGCGCAGCACCACGAGCACCGCGCCGAACAGCCCGAACACCGCCCCCGACGCGCCCACCACCGGCGTGAACCAGGAGTCGGTGGGGGTCGCGAGCAGCAGCACCGCGACGGACGAGCCGACCGCGCTCAGGCCGTAGAGCAGCAGGTAGCGCGCGCGCCCGAGCGACTGCTCGAGGAACGGCCCCACCGCCCAGAGCGCCACCATGTTGAACGCCAGGTGCAGGATGCTCGTCGGCGAGTGCAGGAAGGCGGCGGTGAGGAACCGCCAGGGCTCCGCGGCGCCGACCACCGGTGCGAAGGCCCACCGCCCCGTCCACCCGGGCACGAGCCACTGCAGCCCGTACGAGCCCACGCACAGGGCGATGAGCACGAGCGTCACCACCGGCCGCCCGTCGCGCAGCCGGCCGCCGAAGGCCGTCCGCACCTGGGGTGCCGTCCGCGCGGCCTGCGCGACGCAGTCCACGCACTGGATCCCGACCGCCGCCGGGCGCTGGCAGTCCGGGCACGTCGGGCGGCCGCAGCGCTGGCAGCGGACGTACGAGACGCGGTCGGGGTGGCGGGGGCAGACCGGGACCGCGGCCGGGCCCCCCGCCGCCGGGCCGGGGTCGATCGGCGGCCCCGGCGGCGGGGGTGGGGCGGGGGGCGGCGGCACGTGCGTCACGGGCGGCGGTCCGTCCCCGACCCGGCCGCGGCGGTGCTCAGGACTCGACGTCGACCGACGTCAGCACGACGTCGGTGACGGGCCGGTCCCCGGGACGCGTCGGCGTGGCGGCGATGGCGTCGACGACCTTCTTGCTCTCCTCGTCGGCGACCTTGCCGAAGATGGTGTGCTTGCCGTTGAGCCAGCCCGTGGCGGCGACGGTGATGAAGAACTGCGAGCCGTTGGTGCCGGCGGGGCGGCCGGTGACCGGGTGCGGGCGCTTGCCGGCGTTGGCCATGGCGAGCAGGTAGGGCTGGTCGAACTGCAGCTCGGGGTGGATCTCGTCGTCGAACTGGTAGCCGGGGCCACCGGTGCCGGTGCCGAGGGGGTCGCCGCCCTGGATCATGAAGTTCGGGATGACGCGGTGGAACACGACGTCGCTGTACAGCGCGTCCGTCCGCTTCTCGCGCGTGCGGGGGTCGGTCCACTCCTGGGTGCCGGTGGCCAGGCCGACGAAGTTCTGGACGGTCTTCGGCGCGTGGTTCTCGAACAGCTCGACGCGGATGTCGCCGGCGGACGTGTGCAGGGTCGCGAACATGGGTCCATCCTGGCACGCAGGGCCTCGCGTGCAGGATCTGGAGGGGCCGAGGGGAGGCGCGCGCGAGGGGTGACCAGGGCGGCGGCGGTGCGGGGGACGCACAGGTGGCTCGTCGCCCGGAACCGCTGCGCGCGTGCGCCGTCGGTGGCAGAGTGAGTGGCCACGCCACGACCGCCACCGGAGGCAGACCATGAGCTTCAGCATCCGCCGTCCCCCCGTCGAGCTGGACAGCGAGCTGATCAAGCAGCGGGCCGCAGGCCTGTCGGCCACCGCGGCCGACGCGATCAAGCACAGCAGGGCCACCGCCGCCGTCGCCGCCACCACGGCCGGCGTCGGTGCCGCCGAGGCGCTCAAGCAGAGCAAGGTCGCCGCCGAGAAGGCGGCCCTGTACGCCACCGAGGCGAAGGACTACGCCGCGCCGAAGGTCGAGGCGCTCGTCGAGTGGCTCGCCCCGCGCATCGAGACGGTCTACAAGGAGAGCGTCAAGGCCGCCGCGCCCCGCGTGGAGAAGGCCGCCGAGCGGGCGACCCCCGCCATCGGCACCGCGCACGACAAGCTCGTCGCGGACCTGCTTCCCAAGCTCGTCGCCGCGCTCAACGAGGCGGCGGAGAAGGCCGGGGCCGCCGCGACCGCCGCCGTCGACGCGGCGGCCGAGCGCGCGGAGTCGAGCCGGGCCGCCGTGCAGGCCGCCGCGGCCACCGCCGCCGGTACCGCGGTCGTGCAGCAGAAGAAGGGCGGCGCCGGCAAGGTCTTCTGGGTCGTCGCCGCCGTCGCCGGCACGGGCGCCGCCGCCTACGCCTACGTGCGCAGCCGCTCCGCGGGCGACCCGTGGGCCGAGCCGTGGGAGCCGGCCGAGAAGGCCGATGCCGCCAAGCACCGCGCCGCCGACGCGCAGGACGTGGCCGGTGGCGCCGCCGAGGCGGTGGGCGAGGCCGCCGGCAGCGCCGTCGCCAAGGGCCGTCAGGCCGCCGGCAAGCTGGCCGAGGTGACCGAGGACCTCGGCGAGAAGGTCCAGGAGGCCCGCAAGGACCTGGCCGAGAAGGTCGCCGACGTGGCCGGCTCCGCCAAGGAGGCCACGAAGAAGGCCGGCCGCCGCTCCTCCGGCGGCTCCGCCGGCACCGACGAGGCCGCGGGCAGCGCCGCGGACGCCGCGGCCGCGGTCCAGACGGAGGACGCGGACGTCGAGACGCCGACCGGTGAGGGCACCGCGGCGGGCACGACCGTGACGGTCGACCCCACGGGCGCGCTCGAGACCCGCCCGGAGGGCGAGACCAAGGGCTGACCCCGGCGCCGCCCGTCGGCACGCCGTCCACGAGACCCCCCTGCCCGCCCGGGCCGGGGGGTCTCGTCCGTCCGGCGCGCGGCACTAACGCAGCACCACACGCAGCACCACACGCAGCACCACACGCAGCACCACGCGCGGCACCACCCCTGGGCACCGCCGCCCCGGGGGCCTAGGGTCTGGCGCGTGAGCCGCACGGTGCCGTCGACCGCCACGCCCGCCGCCGTCGCCGGCACGCCGGGTGACCGGCGGCGCATCGCGGCGTGGGCCGCCTGGGACTGGGGCTCGGCGGCGTTCAACGCCGTCATCACGACGTTCGTCTTCACGCGGTGGATCACGTCCGACGCCTTCGTCGACCCGGCCCTCGTCGCCGACGCGGACGCGGAGTCCGCGGCCGGCGTGACGGACGGGCCGGCGCGGACCGCGGTCCAGGCCGTCCTGGCCGAGCACTCCTCCTGGCTCGGCTGGGGGCTGACCGCCGCCGGGGTGCTCATCGCGCTGCTCGCACCCGTGCTGGGCAGCCGCGTCGACCGCACGGGCCGGCGCACCCGCCGCCTGGGCTTGCTCACGGCGGTGACGGTCCTGCTGTGCTTGTCGCTCGCCATGGTGCGACCCGACCCGGACGCCCTGGCGACGAACGTCGTCCTCGGCCTGACGATCCTCGCGCTCGCCAACATCACCTTCGAGCTCGCGTCGGTGACCTACAACGGCATGATCACTAGGGTCGCGACCCCCGCGACGTACGGGCGGGTCAGCGGGATCGGCTGGGGGGCGGGCTACCTCGGCGGGATCGTGCTCCTGCTCCTGCTCTTCGTGGGGTTCATCAACCCGGAGGTCGGCTGGTTCGGCGTCACGGGCGAGGACGGGTGGAACATCCGCGCGGCCGTCCTCGTGTCGGCCCTGTGGTTCGCGGTGTTCGCCGTCCCGGTGCTGCTCGTCGTGCGCGACGAGCCCCGGACCGGTCCCGCGCCGGAGCGGCTCGGGCTGCTCGCGTCCTACCGCCGGCTCGCCGCCGACGTCCGGGAGCTGTGGCGGCACGACCGCACCCTGCTCGGGTACCTCGTCGCCAGCGCGGTCTACCGCGACGGGCTCGCGGGGGTGTTCACCTTCGGCGCCGTCATCGCGTCGGGCACCTTCGGGTTCTCGGCCGGGGAGGTCGTCGTGTTCGCCATCGCCGCGAACGTCGTGGCCGGCCTCGCGACGTTCGCCGGCGGGACGCTCGACGACCGCGTCGGTCCGCGGGCGGTCATCGTCGCGTCCCTCGTCGGGCTGCTCGTCACCGGGCTGGCCCTGTTCTTCCTGCACGACGCCGGACCTGCTGCGTTCTGGGTGGCGGGCCTGCTGCTGTGCGTCTTCGTCGGGCCGGCGCAGTCCGCGAGCCGGTCCCTGCTGACCCGGCTGGCCCCGCCCGGCCGCACGACCGAGGTCTTCGGGCTGTACGCGACGACGGGCCGGGCCGCGAGCCCCCTGGCGCCGCTGGCGTTCTCGGTGTGCGTGTCGCTGTCCGGGTCGCAGCACTGGGGCATCCTCGGCCTCATGGCGGTCCTGGTCCTCGGCCTGGCCGCGCTCCTGCCGCTGCGCCTGCGGGACGCCGTACGCCGCGGCGGGGTCGGTGAGGCCGCGACGCCCGTCGGCGGTGACGGCCGGTGACGGCAGCCGTGACCGGCCCGTCGTGGGCCGCGCTGTGGCCGCCGTCGGCGGTGCGCGTCCGCAGCGGCGACCTCGAGCTGCGCTACCTCGACGACGAGCTGCTCCTCGCCCTCGCGGACCTGGCGTCCCGCGGCCTGCACGACGAGGACCGCATGCCGTTCCTCCACCCGTGGACGCGCGGCACGCCCGCGGAGGTGGCGCGCTCGGTGCTCACCTACCAGTGGGCGCAGCGGGCGGCGCTCACCCCGTCGCGGTGGTCCCTGGAGCTGGCCGTCCTGCATTAAGGCCGGGCCGTCGGCGTGCAGGCGATGACGACGACCGACTTCCCCGTGCTGGGCGCCGCCGAGACGGGCTCCTGGCTCGGGCGGGAGCACCAGGGGCGGGGCCTCGGGCGGCAGATGCGCCACCTCGTCCTGCACCTGCTGTTCGAGGGCCTCGGGGCGCGGACGGCGACGACCTCCGCCCGCGAGGACAACGCGGCGTCGCTCGGCGTCACCCGGGCGCTGGGCTACCGGCCCGACGGGACGGCCGACGCGGCGGTCGAGGGGATGCCCGCGCGGATCCTGCGGTTCCGCCTGGACCGGGCCGACTGGGACGGGCGCCCGCCAGCGCTCCGACCGCCGGTCACCACCGAGGGCCTCGAGGCCCTGCGCGCCTTCCTGCCCGGCCCGACGGCGTGAGGCGCCCCCCGACCTGGGGCGTTACCGTCCGTGCATGCTGCTCCCGGACCTGCAGTCCCGTCTCCGCATCGCCCTGACCAACACGCTCGTCAACGAGTGGTCGCTCTTCAGCCCCACGGCGGGGACCAGCCGGCCGAGCCAGCGCTCGATCGCCTTCCACCTCGGGTGGAACCTGCGGCCCCTCGTCGAGCGGTCCTGGGACATCGACACCGAGTACGAGCGGTCGGGCATGGCGCTGGAGAGCACCGAGCGCCTCGCCGACCACCGCTCGCCGGACCTCGTCGTCCACCGGCGCGGCAAGCTGGGCCCGGAGCACAACCTGCTCCTCGTCGAGCTCTCCGCCGACGGCAGCCCGGAGGGCGAGGAGTACGGGCTGCAGCTCCAGCGCCGGTTCGGCTACCGGTACGCCGTGGCGCTGTCCCTCCGGCTGCACGACGCGACGACGCAGTGGACGGTCGCCCCGACCTGGCGCTGGTCGGTCCTCGAGCAGGGGCCCGTCACGGAGGGGCCCCAGGACGTGTACCTGCCCGAGGTCCTCGGCGAGATCACCCAGCGCGGCTCGCGGCGCGGGACCGCCCGCTGACCCGCGTCAGGGCGTCGGGCGCGATGCGGCGTCCAGCGCCTCGAGCTCGGCGGGGGTGAGCTCGAGCGTCATGGAGGCGACGAGGTCGGCGAGCTGGTCGGTGCTGCGGGCCGAGGCGATCGGCCCGACGACCGTCGGCTGCCGGCGCAGCCACGCGAGCGACACGGACGCGACGGCCACGCCGTGCGCCTCCGCGACCTCGTCGAGCACCGCGAGCACCCGCCGGCCGCGGTCGTCGAGGTAGCCCGCCGCCTGCCCCGCGCGCGGGCTGTCCACCGCGGGGCCGCCCTCGCGGTACTTGCCGGCGAGGAAGCCCTTGGCCAGGCCGAAGTACGGCAGGACGCCCAGCCCGTACCGCTCCGCCCGCTCCCGCAGGGCCCCCTCGAAGTCGCGCTCGACGAGGTTGTAGTGCGGCTGCAGCGCCACCGGAACGTGCAGCCCCCGCTCCTGCACCGCGGCCATCCAGGCGTCGATGCGCTCGGGCGCGTAGTTCGACAGCGCGACGTACCGGACGACGCCCTCGTCGACGAGGGCCGAGAAGGCGGCGGCCGTGTCCTCGATCGGCGTGCTCTCGTCGTCGAAGTGGGCGTAGTACAGGTCGATGCGCTCGACGCCCAGGCGCTCGAGCGAGGCGTGGGCCGCACGACGGACCGTGTCGGGCGCGAGACCCCGGAAGTCCGGGTGCTGGCTGACCTTCGTCGCGACGACGACCTCGTCGCGGCAGCCGCGGTCGGCGAGCCAGCGGCCGATGACGCGCTCGCTCTCACCGCCCGTGTGCCCGTCGACCCAGGCCGAGTAGCTGTCGGCGGTGTCGACGAGGGACCCGCCGGCCGCGCGGAAGGCGTCGAGCACGGCGACGGACGCCTCCTCGTCGGCCGTCCAGCCGAAGACGTTGCCGCCGAGGGCGAGCGGGGCCACCCGGAGGTCGGAGGAGCCGACGGGGACGAGCGGGACGGGGGTGAGGCCGGGGTCCGAGGTCATGGGACCACTGTGCCGCGGGGCGCCGACCGTCGCGACCGGGCACGACCGGGCGCCGCACACGCCCGGTCACAGGTGTTTTCACCCGCCCGATCCGTCCTCTTTCCTCCGGACCACGACGTCCGTATCGTTACAGATCCTCCCGACCAGGGGCTTCGCGCTCCGTCGGTCCGGGCGCGAGCGCACGGTTCCGGGCTCAAGTGGTCGTGACGCGGGGCCGATGGCAGGCACGTACCTGAACCGCTGTTCGCCCGGGTGACCGGGCAGACCTCCTCAGCAGAGAGCGAGCACCGATCATGACCTCCACCCGCACCTGGCAGCGCCGCGCGGCCCGCCTCGCCGTCGCCGCCGCCGTCCTCGCCGGCACCGCCTTCGGGACGGCCGGTGCGGCGTCGGCCGCCCCGGTGCCCGCCACGTCGGTCGCGCAGGTCTCCGCGGCGCGGGAGATCAAGGTCGTCGAGCCGGCGCGCGAGATCAAGCGGGAGATCAAGCGGGAGATCAAGGTCCAGACGGTCGCGCGGGAGATCAAGCGGGAGATCAAGGTCCAGACGGTCGCGCGGGAGATCAAGCGCGAGATCAAGGTCCAGAACGTCGCCCGCGAGATCAAGCGCGAGATCAAGGTCCAGAACGTCGCCCGCGAGATCAAGCGCGAGATCAAGGTCCAGAACGTCGCCCGCGAGATCAAGCGCGAGATCAAGGTCCAGACCGTCGCCCGCGAGATCAAGCGCGAGATCAAGACCTCGCAGGCCTGACGACTGCTCCCGGGTCCCGCACCTCGCTGACACCGAGCGGGTCCCGGCCGCTGCTGCGGACGCCACGGCGCCCCGGTCCACCAGGACCGGGGCGCCGTCGTCGTCGGTGCCGGTGTGCCGCCGGCACGGTCGCTACCGCCGCAGCACCCGCCGGGCCAGCGTGTTGCCGACCGCTTGCGCGACGTGCACCAGCGCCACGATGACCGCCACCGCCACCCACGTGGCCACGGGGTTGAACCGCTGGTACCCGTACTGCAGCGCGAAGTCCCCGAGCCCGCCACCGGCCACCGCGCCCGCCATCGCCGACATGTCGACGACGGCGACGAACAGGAACGTGTACCCGAGGATGAGCGGCCCCAGCGTCTCCGGCACGATGACGGTCCCGATGATCCGCATCGGGCCCGCGCCCATCGCGCGGGCCGCCTCCACGACGCCGGGGTCGAGCGCCACGAGATTCTGCTCGACGATCCGCGAGGTGCCGAAGGTCGCCATGATGACCATCGGGAAGATGACCGCGCGCGTGCCGTAGCTCGTGCCCGTCACCGCGATCGTCAGCGGCTGCACCGCCGTCAGGAAGATGATGAAGGGGATCGGCCGGACGAGGTTGACGGCCACGTTGAGCACCGCGTGCACGGCCCGGTTCGGCAGGAGGTTGCCGGGCCGCGTGACGTAGAGCGCGATGCCGAGCGCCAGGCCGAGCAGACCGCCGATCAGCAGCGTCACCGCCACCATCCACAGCGTCTCGCCGAGCGAGGCCAGCAGCACCGGCCACAGGCTGGTCGAGCCGTTCGTCATCGCGCACCCCCCGTCGTCCCCGTGGCACGGCCCTGGCCGTGGTCGACGACCTCCGTGCACCGCCGCAGCTCGTCGAGCAGCGCGTCCACGTCCGCCGGTGCCCCGACGAGGTCCCACGTCACCGAGCCCAGCGGCCGCGCCCCGACCTCGGTGATGCCGCCGAAGACGATGGAGCCGTCGACGCGGTGCTCCCGCAGCAGGCGGGTGAGCAGCGTGGGCGACCCCTCGTCGTCGGTCACGGCGACCGTGACGATCCGTCCGGCGTGCCGGTCCCGCAGCCGCTCGACGACGTCCGGCCGCGGCCGGTCGTGCAGCGCCGTGCCGACGAACCGCCGGGTCACCACCTCCCGGGGCCGCGCGAACAGGTCGTAGACGTCCCCGTGCTCGATGACGCGGCCGCCCTCCATGACGGCGACGCGGTCGCAGAGGTAGGAGACGACCGACATCTCGTGCGTGATGACGACGATCGTCACGCCGAGCTCGGCGTCCACGCGCCGGAGCAGGTCCAGCACGTCGCGGGTCGTCTCCGGGTCGAGCGCGCTGGTCGACTCGTCGGCCAGGAGGAGCGAGGGCGAGGTCGCGAGCGCCCGCGCGATGCCGACGCGCTGCTTCTGCCCGCCGGAGAGCTGGTTCGGGTACTGCTGCGCCTTGTCCGTCAGCCCGACGAACTCCAGCAGCTCGGCGACGCGGGCCTCCCGCTTCTCCTTCGGCCACCGCGCGACCTGCAGCGGGTACGCGACGTTGCCCGCCACCGTGCGCGAGGACAGGAGGTTGAACTGCTGGAAGATGAAGCCGATGCCCGCGCGGACCGGCCGCAGCCGGCGCTCGGGCAGCCCGGCGAGCTCCGTCCCGTCGACGACGACGCTGCCCGCGGTCGGCGCCTCGAGGGCGTTGATGAGCCGGACCAGGGTGCTCTTGCCCGCGCCGGAGTACCCGATGACCCCGAACACCTCGCCCGCGCGGATGTCGAGCGTCACCCCGTCGACCGCGCGCACCGTGCGGCGGCCGCCGGTGAACTCCTTCGTGACGTCGCGTAGCTGCACGGCGGCACCCATGGTCCGGCTCCTCTCGTCGTGTCGGTCCTCGTCGGGCCCGTCAGCCCTGGGCCGCGGTGATGTCCTCCTCGAGACCCGACAGGATCCCGGCGAGCTCGTCCGCGCTCAGGTCGACGTCGACGGCGGTGCCCGCGGACTCGTCGAGCAGGCCCTGGACCACCTCGGGGCTGTGGTAGATCTCGACGACCTGCTCGAACAGCGGGTTGTCGGCGTCCTCGGCCCGCGCCGCGAAGACGTTGATGTAGGGCTCGGCCGCCGACTGGTCGTCGAGGTCGGAGTAGATCGCCGTCGTCGGGTCGATGCCCGCGTCGGAGGCGAAGTTGTTGTTGATGACCGCCGCGTCCAGCGACTGCAGCTGCACGGGGGTCTGGTTCGCGTCGACCGGCACGACCTCGACGCGCGAGCCCTCGAGCACGTCCGCCGGCGTCGACAGGGCGTTGCCGCCGTCCGCCAGCTCGACGAGGCCCGCCGACTGCAGGACGAGCAGCGCCCGGGCCTGGTTCGTCGGGTCGTTGGGGATCGCGACCTGGCCGCCGTCGGGGATCTCGTCGGGCGAGGCGTAGCCCTTCGTCGTGTACAGGCCGAGCTGGTAGATCGCCGTGGAGCCGATGGCCACGAGGTCCTCGCCGGCCTCCACGTTGTAGTTCGCCAGGAACAGCAGGTGCTGGAACTGGTTGAGGTCCAGCTGCCCCTGCGAGAGCTGCGGGTTGGGCTGCTGGTAGTCCGTGAAGTTCACCAGCTCGACGTCGATGCCCTCCTCGGCGGCGAGGTCCTCGAACGTGCGCCAGTAGTCCTTGGACTGGTCGGTCACGCCGATGGTGACCCTCTGCCGGTTCTCGGGGTCGGCGGTGGTGGTGGCCTGGGCGGCGCCGGAGGTCTCCCCGCCACCGCAGGCGGCCAGGGTGAGGGCGGCGACGGCGGCGAGGGCGCCGGTGCGCAGGGCGCGGCGACGGGGCAGGACGGCGAGGGTCATCTCGTGGTGCCTTTCGGGGCGGGGCGTGACCGGGGTCTGCTCGACCGGTCGGGTGCGGGTCAGGGTCGGACCCGGGACGCCACCCGGCGCGTGCGCACGGGCGTGACGTGGTCGCGCTCGGCAGGGCCGGGGAGGTCCGCCCGGGACCGGACGCGAGCGGTGAGGGCTCAGCGCACGGGGCGGCACAGGCAGCCACGACACATGCCGACCAGCGCGCCGGCGGCGCGGAGGGTGGCGGTCGTGGGCACGGTGCGGCTCCGGTTCCCTGGGGTGCGGACCGGGCGACGGTAGCACCGCGTCCGCCGCTCGGTCAGAGGGGCGCCAGACAGTGGGACGACTGGGGCTGGTCGTCCCGCCTACGGTGCGCGCGCCGCCGCTAGCCTGGCGCCGCCGTGCGGGAGCGCCGGCGACCCACGGACGGAGGGCACCGCGATGGCGGGACAGGGGTGGCGCCTGCACGGCGACGGACGACGGATCGCGCCCGGGGCGGTGGTCGCGCCGCAGGAGCGGCTCAGCTGGCCGCGGACGGTCGGCATCGGCATGCAGCACGTCGTCGCGATGTTCGGCGCGACCTTCCTCGTGCCGCTGCTGACGGGCTTCCCGCCGGCGACGACGCTGTTCTTCTCCGCCGTCGGCACCGCGCTGTTCCTGCTGCTGACCCGCGGCCGCGTGCCGAGCTACCTGGGGTCGAGCTTCGCGTTCCTCGCGCCGATCGCCGCGGCGCAGGACGCCGGCGGCCCGGCGGTTGCACTCGGCGGGGTCGTCGTCACCGGCGTCGCGCTGGCGCTGGTGGGGCTCGTCGTGCAGGCGGCCGGGGTGCGGTGGATCGACGTCCTCATGCCGCCCGTGGTCACGGGGACGATCGTCGCGCTCATCGGGCTCAACCTCGCGCCGACGGCGTGGGACTCCGTGCAGGCGGCCCCCGTGACGGCGGTGGTGACGCTGCTGGTGGTGGCGCTGGTGACGGTGCTGTTCCGCGGCATCCTCGGGCGGCTGGCCATCCTCGTCGGGGTGCTCGTCGGGTACGTCGTCGCGCTGCTGCGCGGCGAGGTGGACCTGCAGCCCGTGTCGGACGCCGCGTGGGTCGGCCTGCCCTCGTTCACGGCCCCGTCCTTCGACGTGTCCGTGCTCGGCCTGTTCCTGCCGGTGGTGCTCGTCCTCGTCGCCGAGAACATCGGTCACGTGAAGTCCGTCGCCGCCATGACGGGGCAGGACCTGGACCCCGTGACCGGGCGCGCGCTCATGGCCGACGGCCTGGCGACGACGCTGGCCGGCCTCGGCGGCGGCTCCGGCACGACGACGTACGCGGAGAACATCGGCGTCATGGCGGCCACCCGCGTCTACTCGACCGCGGCCTACTGGGTCGCCGCCGGTGCGGCCCTGCTGCTCAGCCTGTCGCCGAAGTTCGGCGCGGTCGTCTCGACCATCCCCGCGGGCGTCCTCGGCGGGGCGACGACGGTCCTCTACGGGATGATCGGCCTGCTCGGCGCCCGCATCTGGATCCAGCACCGCGTCGACTTCTCCGACCCGGTGAACCTCACGAGCGCCGCCGCGGCCCTGGTGATCGGCATCGCGAACTTCACGTGGGTCGCCGGCGACCTGACGTTCGGCGGCATCGCGCTCGGCACCGCCGCCGCGATCGGGCTGCACCACCTCATGCGGGCGGTGGCCCGGTGGCGCGGCACGGAGGCGGACGCGACGCTCGTCAGTCCTGCAGGGGGTCGTGCCCCCAGTTCATGAGCGACCAGCGCCAGTGCGTGTCGGTCACGTCGCCGTCCGGCCGCTGCGCGAGGTGCCGGTGCACGTAACCCGTCGCCTTCTTCATGTGCGCGAGGTCGTCGTCGGACAGGTCGGCCTTCTTCGTCCGCAGCAGCTCGACGATGCGCCGGCCGGAGGCGTGCCCCGTCGACTCCCCGCCGCCGTCGGACTTCTGCCCGACCTCCTGCGACTCGTCCGTGCCCAGCCAGTCCTCGAGCGCCTTCGGCGTCATGTTCACGGCCTCGCCGAACGCGCGCCGGATGTCGTCCGCCTCATCGGTGTCCACCCCCTCATGCTGCGCCGGGGCGGACGTCGGCGCACGCGGGCAGGCAGCCCTGACCTGCGACCCCTGCGACCAAAGGAGGAGACGGTCCCGCTCCACGGCTGATCCCCGGCGTCGAGGGCCCGCCCTAGCCTGACCGCCATGAGCCATCTCCCCGCACCGGCACCCGTGCCGGCCCCCGTCCCGCCGCCCGCGCTCGGAGCCTGGTCGCGCACGTGGCGGTACGTCGTGGTGGTCCTCGTCGCCCTGCTCGTCTGGGTCGTGGTCGCCTGGGACACGATCACCGCCGGGGGGACGCGGGAGGTGCCGCCGGCCGGGGACGACCTCGTCGTCGGGGTCGTCCTGGCCCTCGACGGACTGCTCGGGCTCGGCATGGTGGCGCTGCTCCCGCTGCGGCGCAGCCACCCGGTGCTCGTCGCCGGCGTGACCACCGCGGTCACGGCCGTCTCGGGCGCCGCGGTCGCCGCGGCGGCGCTCGCGATCGTGTCCTTGGCGACCCGTCGGCGGTGGCGCGAGGTCGTGGCTGTCGCGGCCGTGCTCCTGGGCGCGACCCTGGCCTACGAGCTCCTGTACCGGCCGGCGACCACCGGGCCTGCGGCGTCGGTGGTCGGGGCTGCGGGGTCGGCCGGCCTGGCGCTGATCGTCGTCGGCGCGCTCGTGGCGACCGGATCGTTCGTCGGGGCGCGCCGCGAGCTGCTCGTCCGGCTGCGGGAACGGGCGGAGACCGCCGAGCGGCAGCGTGCTGTCGAGACGGAGGCGGCGCGCGAGGCCGAGCGCCTCCGGATCGCGCGCGAGATGCACGACGTGCTCGCGCACCGCATCTCCCTCGTCGGGCTGCACGCCGGCGCGCTCGCCTACCGCACGGACCTCAGCCGCGAGGAGACCGCCCAGGTCGCCACGGTCGTGCAGGAGAACGCGCACGTCGCGCTGGAGGAGCTGCGCGAGGTGCTCGGCGTGCTGCGCAGCGGCGGTGGCACCGAGCCGGCGGGAGGTGTCGAGCCGGGCCGCGCCGACGAGGCGGCCGAGCCTCCCCAGCCGACGCTCGCCGAGCTCCCGGCGCTCGTGGCGGACGCGCGGGACGCCGGGCAGGTCGTCACGTGGCACGCGGACCTCGCCCCGGGCACCGACCTTCGGAGGGTGCAGGTGACGGCGTCCCGGACCGCCTTCCGCGTCGTGCAGGAGGGCCTGACCAACGCGCGTCGGCACGCGCCCGGTGCACCCGTGGACGTGCTCGTCACCACGACGCCCTCCGGGGCGCTCGAGGTGCGGGTCGGCAACCCGGCACCCGTCACCGCAGGCGCACACGGTGCCGACCTCCCAGCACCGACCGGGTGGGGCCTCACGGGCCTGCGGGAGCGCGCGGCGCTCGCCGGCGGCCGGCTGGAGGCGGGCCGCGACGAGCACGGCCTCTTCGTGCTCGCCCTGCACCTGCCCGGCGGTGCGGCGTGACGCCGCCGGTGCCCGGCCGGGTCACGGACGCGACCGCGGACGCCGTCCCGGGCGGCACCGTCCGGGTCGTCGTCGTCGACGACGACGCTCTCGTCCGGACGGGGCTGCGCCTCCTGCTCGGCGGCGACCCGACGATCGAGGTCGTCGGCGAGGCCGGCGACGGGCAGGAAGGACTGGCCCTGGTCCGGCGGCTCGTCCCGCACGTCGCGCTCATGGACATCCGGATGCCGCGCCTGGACGGCCTCGCGGCCACCCGTCGGGTCGTCGAGGAGGGCCTGCCGACGCGCGTCCTGGTCCTGACGACCTTCGACACGGACGAGATGGTCCTGACGGCCCTGCGCCACGGCGCGGCGGGGTTCCTGCTCAAGGACACGCCCCCGGCGGCCCTCGTCGAGGCGGTCCGACGCGTCGCGGCGGGCGACCCGATGCTGTCGCCGACCGTGACGGCGCGGGTGATCGCCGCTGCGACGGAGACCCGCGGCGACGACGTGCGGCGCCGGCAGGCGGTCCGCCGTCTCGACACCCTCACCGCCCGTGAGCGCGAGGTCGCCTCCGCCGTGGCCCGCGGCCTGACCAACGCCGAGATCGCCGCCGATCTCCACCTGGGCACCGCGACGGTGAAGACGCACGTGGGGCACCTGTTCGAGAAGCTCGACGCGACGAACCGCGTGCAGATCGCGCGGTACGTCCACGACGCCGGCGAGGCGTAGCGGATCGGCGACGGCTGCGGACGGGCCACGCCGGTCCGCGACCCGTCAGCGGCTGCGCTTGTCGCGGAACATGGCCGCGTCGGCCACCGCCAGGAGCGTGTCGCCGTCGGCCGCGTCGTGCGGGTGGACGGCCACGCCGATGCTGACGCCGACGCGCACGTCGCCGTCCGGCAGCGGGACGGGTCGCTCCACCGCCTGCCGCAGCCCCTCGACCAGCTCGCGCACGCGCCCGCCGCTCTCCAGCGGGAGGTCACCCACGACGACGACGAGCTCGTCCCCGCCGAACCGGGCCACGAGGTCGCCCGGCCGCAGCACCGCGCGCATCCTGCGCCCGATCTCGACGAGGAGCTGGTCGCCGGCCAGGTGCCCCCTGCTGTCGTTGACCTGCTTGTCGTCGTCGAGGTCGAGGAAGAGGACCGCCACCGCGCGCCCTGCGGCCGACGCGCGCGCGACCTCCCCCCGCAGGTGCTCCGCCAGCACGGTCCGGTTGGCCAGCCCGGTGAGCGGGTCCTGCGTCGCGGCCCGTGCGAGAGCCGTCTCCTGTGCCACCTGCGCGGTGACGTCGTGCTGCACCCCCACCCAGTAGCGGAGCGTCCCGTCGTCGTGGTGCACCGGGGACAGGTGCAGGTCGTTCCAGAACGTCGACCCGTCCGCGCGGTAGTTCAGGAGCCGCGCCCGGGTGTACCGACTCTCGGCCAGGCCGACCCGGAGGGCGTCGACGACGGCCTGGTCCGTGCCCGGACCCTGCAGGAACCGGCAGTTGCGCCCGAGCGCCGATGCGCGGGCGTAGCCCGTCAGCTGCTCGAAGCCGTCGTTGACGAACACCAGCGGCAGGTCGGCGTCACGGGCGTCGGCCACCAGCACCGCACTGCGCATCGCCGCCACGCACGCGGCGAGCGCGGCGTCGTCGATCGATGGCACCGCGGGCGGGACGTCGTCGGGTCGAGGGTCGCAGTCATCAGGAGTCATCGCCGTCAGTCTCGGAGGAGCAGCGCTGCGCCGCCTGCAGGACAGGCGGGTGCACTCGCCTGCCACCCGATCGTGTAGGCGCACCGCTCGTCACCGGGAGACGACCGCCGCCCCGGACGTGACGCCAGGGTGGGCCGTCGTGGCGGGAGGCACGCGGCAAGGCGCGTACGACCGGTCGCCCGGGCCTGAAGAACGGGCAGGAGTGGAGCCAAGGGGACTCGAACCCCTAACCCCCTGCTTGCAAAGCAGGTGCGCTACCAATTGCGCCATGGCCCCGGGGGTCCCGCGTGTGCGGGACCGTCAGGACACGTCGTCGGTGACCTCGGCCCAGAGCTCGCGCTCGTCGCGGTCCTGGGCGTACCGCTGGTACGCGCCGTACGCGACGGCGCCCAGCGCCGCCACGAGGAGCAGCCTCTTCACCGGACCTCCTGGAGGGGGGAGTGCGTGGGCCTAACAGGACTTGAACCTGTGACCTCTTCCTTATCAGGGAAGCGCTCTAACCGTCTGAGCTATAGGCCCGTGGCACGGTCCGACCCGGGGGCCGCGTGCGCCGGACGAGAGTACCCCAGCCCGTGCACGCGCCCCAAACCGGCGCCGTGCCGCCGACGACGAAGTCAGTCGTCCGTCATCGTGACGTGCAGCCCGCCGACGAGCGCCGCCACGAGGTTGTACAGGAACGCGCCGATCGTCGCGATGGCCGTCAGCAGCACGACGTCGATCACCGCGACCAGCATCGCCGCCGACACCACCCGCGGGAAGCGCAGGTAGTCCAGGACGTTGATGGTCGTCGCGTCGCCCACGACCGTGGTGATGAGCTCGTCGACCTGCGCGAAGACGCCCAGCCCGTCCAGCGTCAGCCACAGCACCGCCGTCGCGACGACGATGATGATGCCCACCGCGAAGGACAGCAGGAACGACAGCTTCATGACGGACCACGGGTCGACCCGCGAGATCGCCAGCCGCACGCGCCGGGGACCGGGCACGGCCTGCCGCGGCGCGGAGGCGGCAGCCGGACGACCCGTGGCCTGCGCGGCACCCGCGGCCGGCGACCCGCCGACGGGCACCTCGGCCGGCGGGACCGCCGAGCTGCCGGAGCTGGCCGTGCGCGGGCCCGTGCTGGTCTGGCTCATGGGCCCGTCCTTCGCGTCACCGGCGCCGGCCCGTCCGGCGTCGTCGGTCGTCCCGGGGCGCGGCACCACCGAGGTGCGCAGCGGACGTCCCTGCGGGGGCGTGGGTGTGCTCACGCGTCCCTCCCGTCAGCGGCGTCCGGCCCGGTCGTGCCGTCGTCCTCCACGCTACCGGCAGGCTCGGTCCCGTCAGCCTCGACCCGCGTGACGTCCGCCTCCACGACCTCGACGTCGACCGCCGGCACCAGGTCCTCCGCGACGACGACCTCCTCGGCCGCCTGTCGCTCGGGGTTGCGCGCCACCGCGATGATGCGGTCGCCGGGGTCGGGCTTCGCGAAGATGACGCCCTGCGTGGTGCGGCCCGTGGCGTTCACCTCGGCGGCCGCCGACCGGACGATCTTGCCGTGCTCCATGATGACGAGGACCTCGTCCTCCGGGTCGACGACGAGCGCGCCGACGAGGTCGCCGTTCGCCTCCGGCAGGTTCGCCACGCGCACGCCGAGCCCGCCACGACCCTGCTGGCGGTAGTTCTCCACCGTCAGCGCGGTCCGCTTGGCGATGCCGCCCTGGGTCACCGTGAACAGGTCCGCGTCCTCGCGCACGACGTCCATCGCCAGCAGCTCGTCGTCGCCCCGGAACTTCATGCCGGTGACGCCGGACGTGGCGCGGCCCATGGGACGCAGCGCCTCGTCGGAGGCGGTGAAGCGCACGGACTGGCCCTTGCGGGAGACGAGGATGACGTCCTGCTCGGGGTCGGCCAGGCGGGCGGCGACGAGCGCGTCGGCGCGGCCCTCCTCGTCCTCGCGCAGGTTGATCGCGATGACGCCGCCCGTGCGGTTCGTGTCGTAGTCGGACAGGCGGGTCTTCTTCACCAGGCCGCGCTGCGTGGCCAGCAGCAGGTACTGCGCCTGGTCGTAGCCGCGCAGGTCCAGCACCTGGGCGATCTTCTCGCCCGGCTGGAACGCCAGGAGGTTGGCCACGTGCTGGCCCTTGGCGTCGCGGCCGCCCTCGGGCAGCTCGTACGCCTTGGCGCGGTACACCCGGCCGAGGTTGGTGAAGAACAGCAGCCAGTGGTGGGTCGTCGTGGTGAAGAAGTGGTCGACGAGGTCGTCCTGGCGCAGCTGCGCCCCGCGCACGCCCTTCCCGCCACGGCGCTGGGCCCGGTAGGCGTCGGTGCGCGTGCGCTTGGCGTAGCCGCCGCGCGTGATGGTGACGACGACCTCCTCCTCGGCGATGAGGTCCTCGATGGAGACCTCGCCGTCGTGGGGGAGCACGCGGGTGCGCCGCTCGTCGCCGTAGCGGTCGACGACCTCGGCCAGCTCCTCCGACACGATGTCCCGCTGGCGCTGCTCGCTGGCGAGGATCGCGTTGTACTCCGCGATGAGCCGCTCCAGCTCCTGGTAGCGCTCGAGGATGTTCTGCCGCTCGAGGGCCGCGAGCTGGCGCAGCTGCATCTGGAGGATGGCGTTGGCCTGCTCCTCGTCGATGTCGAGCAGCTCCATGAGCCCCGTGCGCGCGGCGTCGGCGGACGCGGACGCCCGGATGAGGGCGATGACCTCGTCGAGCGCGTCGAGCGCCTTGAGGTAGCCGCGGTAGATGTGGATGCGCCGCTCGGCGTCGGCCAGCCGGTACTGCGTGCGCCGGCGGATGACCTCGATCTGGTGCGTGACCCAGTGCCGCACGAACGCGTCGATGCTCAGCGTGCGCGGCACGCCGTCGACGAGCGCCAGCATGTTGGCGCCGAAGGTGTCCTGCAGCTGCGTGTGCTTGTAGAGGTTGTTGAGGACGACCTTGGCGACCGCGTCCCGCTTGAGGACGATGACGAGACGCTGACCGGTGCGGCCCGAGGTCTCGTCGCGCACGTCGGCGATGCCCTGGACGCGGCCGTCGCGCGCGAGCTCGACGATCTTCTCCGCGAGGCGGTCGGGGTTGACCTGGTACGGCAGCTCGGTGGCCACCAGGCAGATCCGGTTCTGGATCTCCTCGACCTCGACGACCGCGCGCATGGTGATGGAGCCGCGCCCGGTGCGGTACGCCTCCTCGATGCCGCGGTGGCCGAGGATCGTCGCCGCGGTGGGGAAGTCCGGGCCCTTGATGCGCTCGAGCAGCGCCTCGAGGAGCTCCTCCTTGCTCGCGTCCGGGTGGTCCAGGTGCCACTGCACGCCCGCGGCGACCTCGCGCAGGTTGTGCGGCGGGATGTTCGTCGCCATGCCGACGGCGATGCCGGCCGAGCCGTTGACGAGCAGGTTCGGGAACCGGGACGGCAGGACGACGGGCTCCTGCTCGCGGCCGTCGTAGTTGTCCTGGAAGTCGACGGTGTCCTCGTCGATGTTCCGGACCATCTCCATGGCCAGCGGCGCCATGCGGCACTCGGTGTACCGCGGGGCGGCGGCCGGGTCGTCGCCGGGGGAGCCGAAGTTCCCCTGGCCGGCGACGAGCGGGTAGCGCAGCGACCAGTCCTGCACGAGGCGGACGAGCGCGTCGTAGATCGCGCCGTCGCCGTGCGGGTGGAACTTGCCCATGACGTCGCCGACGACGCGGCTGCACTTGGAGAACTGCCGGTCGGGGCGGTACCCGCCGTCGTACATCGCGTACAGGACGCGGCGGTGGACGGGCTTGAGGCCGTCGCGCACGTCGGGCAGCGCGCGCCCGACGATGACCGACATCGCGTAGTCCAGGTAGGACCGCTGCATCTCGAGCTGCAGGTCCACCTGGTCGATGCGGCCGTGCGCGATGCCGTCGGCGCCGACCTGCCAGAGCGGGTTCTCGGGGGTGCCGCCGCCGGGGCCGTCGGGGGTGTCCGTCACGGGAGTCCTTCGTCAGGGTCGAGGGGGATGTCGTCGGGGCCGGCGCCCGGGTGCTGCCGCACCCGCCGGCGGCCCGCCTAGATGTCGAGGAAGCGGACGTCCTTGGCGTTGCGCTGGATGAAGGAGCGCCGGGAGTCGACGTCCTCGCCCATGAGCACCGAGAAGATCTCGTCGGCGGCGGCCGCCTCGTCGAGCGTCACCTGCAGCAGGGTGCGGCGCTCCGGGTCCATCGTGGTCTCCCACAGCTCGGAGTAGTCCATCTCCCCGAGGCCCTTGTAGCGCTGGATGGCGTTGTCCTTGGGGATCCGCTTGCCGTTGGCCTGCCCGTCGGCCAGCACCGCGTCGCGCTCCCGGTCGGAGTACACGTAGTCGTGCGGCGCGTTCGACCACTTGATCCGGTACAGCGGCGGCTGCGCGAGGTAGACGTACCCGCCCGTGATGAGCCCCGGCATGTAGCGGAACAGCAGCGTCAGCAGGAGCGTGTTGATGTGCTTCCCGTCGACGTCGGCGTCGGCCATGATGACGACCTTGTGGTACCGCAGCTTGGCGATGTCGAAGTCCTCGCCGATGCCGGTGCCGAACGCCGCGATGAGCGCCTGGACCTCCTGGTTGCCCAGGGCGCGGTCGAGGCGGGCGCGCTCGACGTTGAGGATCTTGCCGCGGATGGCCAGGATCGCCTGCGTGCGCGGGTTGCGGCCCCGGACGGCGGAGCCGCCGGCGGAGTCGCCCTCGACGATGAACACCTCGCACTCGGCGGGGTTGTTGGACTGGCAGTCCTTGAGCTTGCCAGGCAGGCCGGCGGAGTCCATGAGGCCCTTGCGGCGCGTGGCCTCGCGGGCCTTGCGGGCCGCCATGCGTGCGGCCGCCGCGCCGATCGCCTTGCGGATGATGTCGCGGGCCTCGGTGGGGTGGGCGTCGAACCAGTCCGTGAGCCGCTCGGTGACGACGCGCTGGACGAACGTCTTGGCGATCGTGTTGCCGAGCTTCGTCTTCGTCTGGCCCTCGAACTGCGGCTCGCCGAGCTTGACGGAGATGACGGCGGTGAGCCCCTCGCGGATGTCGTCGCCCGTGAGGTTCTCGTCCTTCTCCTTGAGCAGGCCCTTCGTGCGCGCGTAGTCGTTGACCAGACGCGTCATGGCCGCGCGGAAGCCCTCCTCGTGCGTGCCGCCCTCCGTGGTGGAGATGGTGTTGGCGTAGGTGTGCACGGACTCGGAGTAGGCGTTGGTCCACTGCAGCGCGATCTCGGCCGAGATGCGGCGTGCGGTGTCCTCCGCCTCGATGTCGATGACGTCGGGGTGGACGACCTCGACCTTCTTGGCGGAGTTGAGGTGCTTGACGTAGTCCGTCAGGCCGCCGTCGTACTTGTAGGAGACGGTGTGGGCCTTGGTCGACGCCTCCTGCTCGTCCGTCGCCTCCGTGACCTCGTCGCCCGTGTCCGCGTGCTCCGGCCGCTCGTCCGTGAGCGTGATGCGCAGGCCCTTGTTGAGGAAGGCCATCTGCTGGAACCGCGAGCGCAGCGTCTCGAAGTCGTACTCGGTGGTCTCGAAGATCGCGGGGTCGGCCCAGAACGTCTGGGTGGTGCCCGTCTCCTCCGTGGCCGCACCCTGGCGCAGCTCCCCGTCGGGGCGCCCGCCGTCGCGGAAGTCCTGCTCCCAGGTGAAGCCGTCGCGCCTGACGACGGTCTGCACCTTCGTCGACAGCGCGTTGACGACGGAGATGCCCACGCCGTGCAGGCCGCCGGAGACGGCGTACCCGCTGCCGCCGAACTTGCCGCCCGCGTGCAGGATCGTCATGACCACCTCGACCGTCGGCCGGCCCTCGGTGGGGTGGATCGCGACGGGGATGCCGCGGCCGTTGTCGGACACGCGCACGCCGCCGTCGGGGAGCAGCGTCACGTCGATCGTGTCGCAGTAGCCGGCCAGCGCCTCGTCGACGGAGTTGTCGACCACCTCGTAGACGAGGTGGTGCAGCCCGCGCTCACCGGTGGAGCCGATGTACATGCCGGGCCGCTTGCGCACGGCCTCGAGGCCCTCGAGGACCGTGATGGCGTCGGCGCCGTAGGAGCCGTCGTGGGGGGCGCGGGCGGCCGGGGCGGCCTCGGCGACGCCGTCGGCGGCGGGGCTGGCGGGGGCGGCGTCGCTGCCGGGGACCGGGGGCGCCGGCTGCGGTACGGTCGCGTCGGCGGGGGTGGTCTCGTCGGCCACGGGCGGAGGGTCTCCTCGACGTTGTGTCCGCCCCGTGACGGCCCGCTCGTCGATCAGGAGAGCGGATCACCCCGGGACGTCCGTGTTCGCGGCTCTGGCAGGGTGCCAGCGCGCGGCTGTGAACCTCTGAAGTCTACTCCCCCCGTACGCGTTTTCCCGGCTGCGGGGCCGCCTGGGGACGGGGCCTAGCCCCAGGTGTCCCGGGGGCCACGCCCGCGCACGGACCGGGGGCCCCGGCCGAAGCCCGGTCCGGTCGGCCCCAGCACCGTCACCTCCACGACGACGCCCTCCCCGACGGTCTGCGCCAGCCGGCCCAGCAGCGTGGGTGCCAGCAGCCGCATCTGCGCGGCCCAGGCGGTGGAGTCGGTCCGCACGACGAGCTCCCCGCCGCCGAACCGCTCGACCACGCAGTGCTCGGCGACCTGCGGCCCGACGATGTCCGCCCAGCGTCCGACGACCCCGCCGACGAGGACGTCCTGCCGCCAGCCGGCCTCGTCGAGCAGACGCCCGAGCGTGGCGGCGACCGGTTGCGGGTCGCGGGCCGAGGGGTGGGCCCCGCTGCCGCCCGCCGCGGCCTCCGCCTGCCGCTCGGCGATCGCCAGCGCGGTGCGGCGCGGCGGGTCCCCGGGCCGCAGGCCGCGGGCGCGCGCGGCGGCCCGGGCACGGTTGAGCGCGGCCGCTGCCACGGTGGCGGGCGGCGTCAGCTCGACGAGCAGCCCCACCGGCGCCCCGGGCCCGGCGACCGGGCGTCCCGCCGACGTCGGTGCCGGGCCGGCGGCCGAGCCGGGCGACGATCCTGCTCCCGGATCCGGGTCACGCCCCGGCACGCGTGACCGTCCCGTCGCGGACGTCCACTCGCGCCCCGACGAGGGGCGCCGGCACGTCCTCGGCCACCGCCGCGGTGATGAGCACCTGCCGCGCCGGCGCGACGAGGGCCGCCAGCCGTGCACGCCGGCGGGCGTCGAGCTCGGCGAAGACGTCGTCGAGGACGAGCACGGGCTCGCCGTCGGGCCGGTCGTCGAAGACCCAGCCCTCCTCGTCGTCGGGCACGGGCACGCCCTCCCGGTGCACGGAGCCCGGCCCGGACAGCAGCCGCCAGGACGCCAGCCGCAGCGCGAGCGCGACGGACCAGGACTCGCCGTGGCTGGCGTACCCCTTCGCAGGCAGCCCGCCGAGGGTGAGGACGAGGTCGTCGCGGTGCGGCCCGACGAGGGACACGCCCCGCTCGACCTCCTTCGCGCGCAGCCGCGCCATGGCCTCGAGCAGCCGGCCCTCGACGAGCACGGGGTCGAGCCCCGGCGCGTCGTCGCCCCGTCCCGAGGGGCCGTCCGCCCTCCCGCCACCGGCCGCGTCCCGGGGGTCGCGACCCTGGTCCGCGTCCTCGAGCGCGGCGTCCACCGAGGCCCGGTACTCGAGCACCAACGCCCCCTGACCCGAGCTGACCTGCTCGTAGGCGTGCGCGGCGAGCGGCTGCAGCGCACGGACCAGCCGCCGCCGCGCGACGACGAGCTGCGCCCCCGCCGCGGCCAGCTTCGCGTCCCACACGTCGAGGGTGCGCAGGTCGGGGGCGGCGCGGGAGGACCGCGACGCGGCGGCCGCCGACTTCAGGAGCGCCGAGCGCTGGCGCAGCACCCGCTCGTAGTCCGTGACCGTGCCGGCCAGCCGCGGCGTGAGCTGCACCGACAGCTCGTCGAGGAACCGCCGCCGCCCGTCCGGGTCCCCCTTGACGAGCGCCAGGTCCTCCGGCGCGAAGAGGACCGAGCGCAGGATGCCGAGCACCTCGCGCGCGCGGCCCGGCGACCCGCCGTTGATGCGGGCGCGGTTCGCCCTGCCCGGCGTGACCTCGACCTCGAGCAGCGAGGCCCGGGGCTGCCCGGGGTCGATCTCCCGCACCACGCGGGTGCGCACCACGGCGCGGCTCGTCCCGTGCCGGACCAGCGCGGCGTCGGTCGGCACCCGGTGGCTGCCGAGCGTCGCGACGTACCCGACCGCCTCCACGAGGTTCGTCTTGCCCTGGCCGTTGGGCCCGACCAGCGCCGTCACCCCGGGGTCGAGCGGCAGCTCGACGGAGGGCCAGGAGCGGAAGTCGGTGACGGACAGGTGCGCGACGTACATCTCGGGGAGGGCGGTCGGGTGGGGTGCGGGCGGGTGCGCGGGCTCAGCGCGTGCGGGGCGCCGTCACTCCGGCGGCATGGTGACGCCGGGCTTGGCGGCGTGCACGGCGTGGCCACCGAACTGCTGGCGCAGCGCGGCGACGGCCTTCATCGCCGGCGACTGCTCCTGGCGCGAGGAGAAGCGGGCGAACAGGGCGGCGGAGATGACGGGGACCGGCACGGCGGCGTCGATCGCCTCGTCCACGGTCCAGCGCCCCTCGCCGGAGTCCTCGACCCAGTCGTCGATCTCGCCCAGGCCCGGGTCGGACTCGAGCGCCTGGACCAGGAGGTCGAGCAGCCAGGACCGCACGACGGTCCCGCGCGTCCAGGCCTTCATCGTGCCGGTCACGTCCGTGACCAGGTCCTTCGCCGCCAGCAGCTCGTAGCCCTCGGCGTACGCCTGCATGAGGCCGTACTCGATGCCGTTGTGGACCATCTTGGCGAAGTGGCCGGCGCCGACGGTCCCCGCGTGCACGAAGCCCTCCGCGCGCGGGCCCTCGGGGCGCAGGGCGTCGAAGACCGGCATGGCCTTCTCCACGAGCTCCGGCTCGCCGCCGACCATGAGGCCGTACCCGTTCTCCAGGCCCCACACGCCGCCGGACACGCCGGCGTCGATGAAGCCGACACCCGTGCGGCCGAGCAGCTCGGCGTGCGGGGCGTCGTCGACGTAGTAGGAGTTGCCGCCGTCGACGACGACGTCGCCCGCGGTGAGCAGGCCGGCGAGGTCCTCGATCACGGCGTGGGTCACCTTGCCGGCCGGGACCATCACCCAGACGACGCGCTCACCGGCCGGCAGAGCCGCGACGAGCTCCTCGAGGGAGGGCACGTCCGTGACGTCGGGGTTGCGGTCGTACCCCGTCACCTCGATGCCCGCGTTGCGCAGGCGCGTGCGCATGTTCGCGCCCATCTTGCCCAGGCCGACCAGACCGATGTGCATGCTCGTTCGTCCTCCAGTGGTGGGTGGCCGTCCCACTGTGCCGCGCGGTGCGGCGCCCGGCGAGCGGGCGGCGCGTCCGTGGGGGGCGTGCGGGACGGGTCGAGCGGCTCAGCCGGCGAAGCGGATCGGCACCAGCAGGTACCGGTACTCCTGGGAGTCCTCGCCGTCGATGCTGTCCTGGCCCGTGAACTCCACGGGCTTGTTCGGGTGCGTGAAGGAGAGCCGCACGAAGGGCGTGCTCAGGGCGCCGAGGCCGTCCTGCAGGAACTGCGGGTTGAACGCCACGGTGATGTCGTCGCCGACCAGCGTGGCCTCGAGCGCCTCAGAGGCCTGCGCGACGTCGCCCTGGCCGGCGTCGAGGACGACCTGGCCCTGGCTGAACGCGAGGCGGATGGGCGTGTTGCGCTCGGCGACGAGGGCCACGCGCCGGGCGGCCTCCGCCAGGGCGTGCGTCGCCACCACCGCGTGGATGGGCGTCTCGTCGGGGAAGAGGCGCCGCACGGCGGGGTAGTCGCCGTCGACGAGGAGGCTGGTCGTCTGCCGGCCGCCGGCCTCGAAGCCGATGAGGTCCACCCCCGCGCCCGACGAGAGTCCGATCGTGACGGTCCCGCCGCCGCCGAGGGACTTCGCCGCGTCCGACAGGGTGCGGGCGCGCACGAGCGCGACCGTCGACAGGTCGGGCCGCGCGGGCTTCCACGTCATCTCGCGCAGGGCCAGGCGGTACCGGTCGGTGGCCAGCAGCGTCACGCGCTCGCCCTCGATCTCGACCCGGACCCCGGTGAGCAGCGGCAGCGTGTCGTCCCGGCTCGCCGCGACGGAGACCTGGGCCACCGCGTGCGTGAGCTCGTCGCCGTCGACCGTGCCGCTCGTCGCGGGCAGGGCCGGCAGCGCGGGGTAGTCCTCGACGGGCATCGTCAGGAGGGTGAACCGCGAGGCGCCGCAGGTGAGCGTCACCTTCGTGCCCTCGAGCACCACGTCGACGGGCTTGCCGGGCAACGCGCGGCTGATCTCGGCCAGGAGCCGGCCGGAGACCAGGACCGTGCCCGCCTCGCTGACGTCGGCGGGCACCTGGGAGCGGGCGGAGACCTCGTAGTCGAACGACGAGAGCTGCAACGTGCCGGTCGTGTCGGCCTCGATGCGGACGCCCGCCAGCACCGGGACGGGCGGGCGCGTGGGGAGGCTGCGCGCCGTCCACGTCACGGCCTCGGCCAGGACGTCTCGTTCCACCCGGAACCTCATGCCACACCCCTCCGCCAGACCGGCCGTCGTCCGGGCGAACCTTACGCGAGCCGGGACCTCCGCCGGTCGGCCCCGACCCTGCCGCCGTCCGCCCTTCGCCGGTGTCCCATCGCCCCGTGGAGAGAGGTCTCTTCGTCGTCATCGCGGGTGTGCACCTTGTGGGCGACGAGGCGTCGGTGCAGGTCGGAGTGGCCGCGGACGTGTGGTTCGCCGGTGTGCGCGGCCTGGGTGCAGCGGTGGACGGGTGTGGACGGCGCTCGTGCCGTCCTGGTGCGTCCACGACGGCCGACCGCGCTGTCCACAGGGCCGTCGCGTGTCGTCCACCTCTGTCCACAGCACGGTGCACAGGTGTGGGCAGTCGTCCCATGCGTCCTTCGACCGGTGGACGAACGTCGCGTGACCGGCAGGTGACCTGTGGACGGCTGTCCGGTGTGCCCGGATCGTCGGACCTGTCCTGCGTGGACACCCGGTCGAGGGCCGGCGTCGGGTGTCGCCCGTGATCAGAGCGTGATCCGGAGGCCGGAGCACCGGCGGGGCCGGGGGGTCGACGAGGAGGGCTCGACACGGGGAGGGCACGCGGGCCGTCGTCGGATACGTCGCTCCTATCCACAGGAGCCTGTGGACAGGTGTGGACAACGGGGGTGGGGAGGCGCGCGCCTCAGGCGCGCTGCTGCTGCTTGATGCGGTTCGTCAGCTCGGTCACCTGGTTGTAGATGGACCGACGCTCCGCCATGAGCTCGCGGATCTTGCGGTTGGCGTGCATGACCGTGGTGTGGTCCCGACCGCCGAACGCCTGCCCGATCTTCGGCAGGGACATGTCCGTGAGCTCGCGGCACAGGTACATGGCGATCTGACGGGCGTTGACGAGGACCCGCGAGCGGGAGGTCCCGCACAGCTCGTCGATGGACAGGCTGAAGTACGCCGCCGTCTGGCCGATGACCGTCGCCGCGGTGATCTCCGGCGTCTGCTCGTCGCTGATGAGGTCCCGCAGGACGATCTCCGCGAGCGACAGGTCCACCTGCTGGCGGTTGAGGTTGGCGAACGCGGTCACCCGGATGAGCGCGCCCTCGAGCTCGCGGATGTTGGTGGAGATGCGCGAGGCGATGTACTCGACGACGTCGTCGGGCGACTGCAGGGACTCGCTCGTCGCCTTCTTGCGCAGGATGGCGATGCGCGTCTCGAGGTCCGGCGGCTGCACGTCCGTGATGAGCCCCCACTCGAAGCGGGAGCGCATGCGGTCCTCGAAGCCGTTGAGCTGCTTCGGCGGCAGGTCGGAGGTGATGACGACCTGCTTGTTCGCGTTGTGCAGGGTGTTGAACGTGTGGAAGAACTCCTCCATCGTCTGTTCCTTGCCCTGCAGGAACTGGATGTCGTCGATGAGGAGGACGTCCACCTCGCGGTAGCGGCGCTGGAACGCGCCGGCCTTGCCCTCGCCGATGGAGTTGATGAAGTCGTTCGTGAACTCCTCGGAGTTGACGAACCGCACGCGGACGCTGGGGTAGAGCGCCTGGGCGTAGTGGCCGATGGCGTGCAGCAGGTGCGTCTTGCCCAGGCCCGAGTCCCCGTAGATGAACAGCGGGTTGTAGGCCTTGGCGGGCGCCTCCGCGACCGCGACGGCGGCCGCGTGGGCGAAGCGGTTGGACGACCCCGGCACGAACGTCTCGAACGTGTACTTGGGGTTGAGCCGGCCGTTGTCCGCGGGCCGGCCGGGCCCGGCGGCCAGCGCCGGCGGACGCGCGCGGGGGGCGGGGTCGAAGGCGGCGTCGCCGCGGTACGCGTCGTGCTCCCGGTAGCCGTCGCCGTCGGGACTTCCGTAGCCGTCGAGCGCGGTCCGGCCGTCGGGGTAGGTCTCGGTCCGCCCACCGGGTCGCGTGCCGACCCGTCCGTCCGCGCGGGGTCCGTCGCCACGGGCACCGTCGGGTCGGGAGCCGTCGCCCCGGCGCAGGTCGTAGCCGTCCGCGTAGCGGTCGCCGCCGTAGCCGTCCGCCCGCCCGTTCCCGTACGCACCGCCGTCGTCGCCGTCGAGGGGGGCGGTGGTCTGCGTGGGGGTGGGCGCGGGGTCGTCGGGCATGGAGTCGTCGACCGTGACGGCGATCCGGGCCTCGCGGCCGAGCACGTCCACGAGCGCCGCGACCACCTCGCCGCGGGTGCGCGTCTCGAGGAAGTCCTTCGTCAGCTCGTTGGGGACGGCGAGCAGCATGGTGCCGTCGAGGAGCCCGAGGGGCCGCGCGAGGCGGACGAAGGCCAGCTGCCGCTGGGTGACGTCCTGGCTGCGTTCCAGCAGGTCGACGGCCTGCCGCCACACCGCCGTGCTCTCGTCCGCCTGTGCCAA